>NZ_JACOQE010000001.1 GCF_014297355.1 Blautia intestinalis
GATTTTTCTTGCCCTTGTATTTGCCCTTATCAGAGTGCATAAACACTGATGGGACGATATAACACAAGGGAAATAATAAGGGAAAGCTCACCTGCGACAAATCCAGTGTTTTCAAGGGGTTGCGAAGAATTTAATAATAAAATATAACAGTTATTAAATTTCTTAAAACAGGTGAAATCTCAATCGTAAGTTGGTGGAGGATGCTATAATGAATTTTACAATCAGACCATATAGACAAGGTGAAGAAAAGTATGTTGCAGATCTTCACAAAGCACTCTATTCAACTGAATACTCATGGGAACCGAGCTTACCAAAGATATAGATACTGTCTTAATGGGGTGGAATACTTCTCATCAGGTTGTTACTGAACTTTCTCCGCAAGAATGGGTATATAATAAATTTACAACTTATGTATTAACACATAAAGAGTGCAATTCTTCCCAACAAATTCATTTTACAAGTGAAAATCCTGTTTTATTATTGGAACGGCTAAAACAAGAAGCAGGAAAGGATATTTGGATTTGTGGCGGAGCAAATCTTGTTCAGCAGTTGGTAAGCAAAAATATGATTGATAAATATTACATTTCTGTTATTCCTACTCTGTTAGGAAATGGGGTTCGTCTTTTGGGCAACATAGACAGGGAAATAAAGTTAAGGCTTTGTAAAACACAGACTTATAACGGAATAACCGATTTGATTTATATGCGTAGATAACTAGAGAGAAACAGAAAAGCTGTTAAACCGACGGAGCGATCCGACCACGTTGGCGGGAAAATCCTTAAGATTTTTCCGCCATGCTTGCAAGGGGGCGGTTCGCTTCGGCGGTTCGGCGAGCTTGCGAGCCGTTCAAAGCCCCCGTTATCTAACAGGGGGGTAGCAATCAATGATATGGGCGGATTGCTGGATATAGAAATTCTAAGGGAACGCTATTATGCCAACAAGGTATGGAAACGTTCAAGAACCCATGAAGCAGTAGACAGCGGAAAATTATCGGGTACAAATGGAGATACTGCAAAAACTTTTTATATTGGTTCAAAGAGTAGTTCTATTTACTTTTGCTTGTATGAAAAAGAAAAGGAACAAAAAAGCAAGGGCATAAAAACAGACATTAAGAACCGCTTTGAAATTCGTT
Source organism: Blautia intestinalis (assembly GCF_014297355.1). GTDB lineage: Bacteria > Bacillota > Clostridia > Lachnospirales > Lachnospiraceae > Blautia_A > Blautia_A intestinalis. Next base: position 1,133 of record NZ_JACOQE010000001.1, read on the forward strand.
TGAAAAATGGAAAAGCAGAACAAACGATAGAACAACTTGTTTTTTCAAGAAATCCCGAACAGACCATAGCAAATCTTATCCTCACACAAATAGATTTTCCCGATTATATTTTATGGGATATATTTTTAGATAATGTAACGACTTCACTTCCATTTATTATGACACCTGTTGCTGTCAATATGGATAAAACAAAACGCTGGTTAGAAAGACAGGTCATGCCCTCTTTATTGATGATAAAAGAGATTGAAAAGAAAACAGGAGCAAAGTATCTGGAAGAAATCGACAGGCATACAAGACTAACAGAAAAGCAGGAATTAAAAATCAAACAAATGACAACAGATATAGCAGATATGATTGAGAAAGATACCGCTGTTCCACAAAGGAATGACGGTATTTTTTAATTTCTTCAAAAAATCTGCAACAAAACGGCTACTTGTGTACAGATATGGTGCGAGGAAAGGAAATCTAACTTTTTAAATAAGGTCATAAAATCTTCCTTTGGTGTACAGATACGGAATGTAAGAAGAAATTGAAATTTTTTTGAAAAACCTGCAACAAAATAAGACTTCTATTCCTTATATGGTGCGAGGAAAGAAAATCGAAACTTTTTTTGAAAACAGGTCATCAAATCGGTGGTTGCTGTCCTTATATGGTGTGAAAGAAGAAACTATTTTCATTTTTAACTTAACAATCCGTAGTTTCCGTTCCCTATATGGAGCAAAGAAAATCTTTCATTCCATTTTTGGCAGGAACGGTAGTGTATGGGGAGTTAGGGCGTGGAAAGAAAAACAATCTTTTTTCATCATCAACTTAGCAAACCGATACTTGCTATCCCTATATGGTGCATGAAAAGAAGTTAAAATTTTTCTATTTCAACTTAGCAAATGGACGTTTGCTGTACAGATAGTAGTGAAAAAGGGAAAAAGTTTTGAATTTTAGTTACATTTCTCCTCTTTTCCAACGCGGTATATAGGAAAGATGATTTTCTTCTTTCAATCGTTCTTTGACAACTGAATAAAGCAATTCAATACGTTTGACAGACAGCGAGCCGTTGAAACAGATACGCCATGACCTTTCCCCTGCAAAAGCGAGCGATAACCTATCTGTGTTCTTGTAAAAGACTTGTCCTCTTTTATCGCTATGACCTGTGCTGTCAGATAATGATACTCCCGTACAGCCACAGCTTGAGCGTTCAGAGCGTCGCACGCAATGGGTACGGCTACATAAGAACTATGCAGAGGTGGAACTCCTGTGGGCTATGACAAAAGCCGTTGAATTGCTTAGAAAGATTTTACAGAAAGGGGGTATGTGTTATTGATAATGCTGTAAAAACAATTCAAAAGAAAAATGGCAAGTGTGGCATTGGCAACAGAGGAAAGACAAAGATTGTTGTAAAAGAGCATTTTTCCGAAAAGGGAAAGACAATGGAAGAACTTCTAACGGATGTCATGTTGGAAAAAGCAAAGCAGACAATCGCATAAAATCGGTGCAGTTGTAAGAAATAGATTGAATGACAAAAAGTACCCGTGTTATACTTTACTTGCAAGCAGGTATTGTAAACACGGGTTAGTTATAAAGGAGGATAACTGACAATGAAACAACAGATTTACAATACTGCACTTTATCTTAGGTTAAGCCGAGATGATGAATTACAGGGCGAAAGTTCCAGCATTACCACACAAAGAAGTATGTTGCGTCTATATGCAAAAGAACATCATTTGAATGTGATTGATGAATATATTGATGACGGCTGGTCGGGAACAAATTTTGAAAGACCGAGCTTTCAAAGAATGATTGAGGATATAGAGGCAGGAAAAATCAACTGTGTTGTAACAAAAGACTTATCACGACTTGGCAGAAATTATATTATGACAGGGCAATATACTGAATTGTATTTTCCCAGCCATAATGTCCGTTACATAGCGATTGACGACGGTGTAGACAGCGAAAAAGGCGAAAGTGAGATTGCACCATTTAAGAACATCATCAATGAATGGGTAGCAAGAGATACGAGCCGTAAAGTGAAATCAGCGTTTAAGACAAAATTTGCAGAGGGTGCGTATTATGGGGCTTATGCTCCGTTAGGATATAAGAAACACCCCGACATCAAAGGGAAACTGTTGATTGATGATGAAACAAAATGGATTATTGAAAAAATCTTTTCCCTAGCTTATCAAGGTTACGGAAGTGCAAAAATCACAAAAATACTGCGAGAAGAAAAAGTCCCGACAGCGTCTTGGCTGAATTTTACAAGGTATGGTACTTTTGCTCATATCTTTGAGGGAAAGCCCGAAAGCAAGCGTTATGAGTGGACGATTGCTCATGTAAAGGCGATATTGAAAAGTGAAGTCTATATCGGGAACAGCGTTCATAATCGACAGTCAACCATTTCTTTCAAAAGCAAGAAGAAAGTACGAAAACCCGAAAGCGAATGGTTTCGAGTAGAAAACACGCATGAACCGATTATTGACAAGGAAGTGTTCTATCGTGTACAGGAGCAGATAAAATCAAGGCGTAGACAGACAAAGGAAAAGGCAACGCCGATATTTGCAGGGCTTGTCAAGTGTGCGGATTGTGGTTGGTCTATGAGGTTTGCGACAAATAAGGCAAATAAAACACCGTATAGTTATTATGCTTGCAGTTACTACGGGCAGTTTGGTAAAGGTAATTGTTCTATGCACTACATTCGTTATGACGTGCTGTATCAAGCTGTATTGGAACGATTGCAGTATTGGGCTAAGGCAGTACAGCAGGACGAAGAAAAGGTATTGCATAAGATACAGAAAGTCGGCAATGCAGAGCGAATACGGGAAAAGAAGAAAAAGGCAAGTGCCTTGAGGAAAGCCGAGAACCGACAAAATGAGATTGACCGTTTATTTGCGAAAATGTATGAAGATAGAGCCTGTGAGAAGATAACGGAACGAAACTTCATCATGCTGTCGGGGAAATATCAAAAAGAGCAGATAGAACTGGAACAGCAGATAACCAACCTAAGAGAAGAATTAAGTAAAATGGAACAGGATATGATAGGTGCTGAAAAGTGGATTGAGTTAATCAAGGAGTATTCCGTACCAAAGGAACTGACAGCACCATTATTAAATGCAATGATAGAAAAAATCCTTATTCATGAGGCAACAACGAATGAGGAGAACGAAAGAATACAGGAAATAGAGATATACTACCGATTTATTGGAAAAGTAGATTGATAAAGAGGGTTCATATCTTTAACTAAGGGAAAGCGGAAACAATATGCCGGATATCAGTATTCTTGTGGATATTGCAGATTATTATGATATCAGCATTCCTGAGATTATCAGTGGAGAAAGGAAAAGCGAGATGATGAACGAAGAAGAAAGAAAAATTGCTAAAACAATGTCAGATTATGCAACTACAGAGAAAGAGAAGATTTTTAAGGAAATGAAGCTCCAAAGTGTCATGGGAGTTTGTGCATTGGTTCTATACTGGATTCTGCATGAAACAGGTGCATATATGTATAATGATGTGTTAGGAAAGCTTGCCGGCTATTGTGAGACCTTGGTATCTGTGTCAGTCATAATGATGGCAGCATTTACGACAGGATCTTTAAGCAAGGTGCGGAGCAAGAGTAGGAAAGTTTTTGTGTTCGAAAATTTCCCAAAACCTATGCAATTAGTTGTAACTGCAGTTGTTGCTTTTGGTGGAGCTGCTGTGATCAAGCTGGTACTGGTGTATTTTTTCGGCTTATAAGTATTTTCAAATTCGTATTACATACTATGGAAAAAGAACTTTTTGACATTTTCACAGATGCGTGATAATATGATTATAGAAAAAGAGTGCTACCGATAGACGGTTAGTCCGTTTTACTATTAAGATATCAAAGATAACCGCTTAGTTTGCAGACCGGGCGGTTATTTTTGTGGTTTATGATTATCTTTGCCTAGTGTATATCCGATACTAAAGCAGGTTAAGCCGAAGCTAACCACAGCTATAAAATCAACAATACTCATGGCTTAGCCCTCCTTTCCAGTGGATTCCCTTTCGGGTTTCTATGTAATCAGAGGGGTGCTGAGTGCCGGTGGCACTCGTTTAGCACCGACCGTAACGGAGTGTAGACCACAGTCCCTCTGTTGAAGGACTAACCGCCTACCGTTATGGTAGCACTCATATTCTGATTATAACAGCCTGAAACTGTCGGCGCAATATGAAGTTGACAGATGAGAGTAGGGCAACTGTAAAAAAGAATTTTTTCGACCAGAGTTTCCGGTGCCAAAACGGTGCCAAGAAATCAGGCAAATAAAAATAGAGCATGTAAATCAGCCATTTTTCACTGTATTTTGGATAGAAAAACATAAAAAATGCAGGGTAAAACGGGATTAAAGTATCGTGAAGGTGGACGTACTGTAGGATCAGGACGTGTTGCTACAGTTATTGAGTAAGAATAACTAATTATATATAGAGTACCGCAAGGTACATTGTGTCCAAACGTAAGATACCCCGGAACCGTAAGGTTTCCAGGTTTTTTCTGTTGTGTGGAAATATATTTAGACCGGTATTACAGATATTTGAATATGTCGTACAAACGGAACGAGAATTTATTAACCAACAGCAGGTGGCAAATTTACTCGGAATCAATCACACGATATTTTATAGGATATATAGTTGCTGTGAACGGTGACACTTAAATTATTTTGGGTAAGGGTTCTGGGATTGTAATTGACAGGAGTGGTGAAATAACCTATTATAATTACAGAGATAAAGATTTCTATGTGGGAAGCTTAGACTTCCCATATTTTTTTACTTTACTAAATGGAGGAGGGAATTTTGATAATGAAGAAAGAAAAAGGCAATGCCATTGCACTTCTGCCGATCGGGGTATTTCTTGTATTGTATCTGGGGCTGGGTATCTTATTTGAATATGTAATGAAAATTCCGATGGGATTTTATAATGTGCCGATTGTTGTTGCGTTTCTTGCGGCAATTCTGGTCGCATGCCTGCAGAATCGAAAAGTAGATTTTGATAAAAAACTGGAGCTTATGGCACGTGGTGTCGGGGACAAAAATATCATCACAATGCTTCTGATTTTTCTTGCAGCAGGCTCTTTTGTCGGCGTAGTAGGAAGAAGCAGCGCGGAAAGTGTGGCATACTGCATGCTGACACTGATTCCGGCAAGATTTTCCGTGGCGGTATTATTTGTCGTGGCCTGTTTCGTTTCTGTGGCAATGGGCACTTCAGTTGGAACGATTACACTTCTGGTACCGATTGCGACAGCAGTGTCAAAAGCGTCTGGTTTTGATCTTGCATTTTGTGTGGCATCGGTTATGGGCGGAGCAATGTTTGGAGACAATCTTTCATTTATTTCCGACACGACGATTGCGGCATGCAACGGACAGGGTTGTGAAATGAAAGATAAATTCCGGGAAAATTTCTGGATCGCATTTCCGGCGGCGGTCGTAACACTGGCCGTGATTCTTATTCTTTCTTTTCAGACAGAAATAAAAGGACATGTCACGCAGTCCTATCATTTGCTTCAGGTGCTTCCGTATGTGCTGGTGCTGATCGGTGGAATTATCGGCATCAACGTATTTGTGGTTCTTTTGACCGGAATTGTGTCAGGAGCTGTTATCATGCTTGCCGGAGGACATATCACCCCGGTGGAACTTCTGACAAACATGGGTTCTGGTGTATCTGGAATGTTTGAGACATGCATGGTAGCGATTCTTGTTGCGGCGATGTGTGCCCTGATTCGTGAATATGGTGGATTTGATGCGCTGCTTGGATGGATTCACAAGATTTTTCGAGGCAAAAAAGGCGGGCAGCTTGGCATGGGACTTCTGGTTGGTGCGATGGATATTGCGACGGCAAACAACACAGTTGCAATTGTGATGGCAAATCCGATCGCAAAAGAGATGGCACAGGAGTATGGCATTACACCACGAAAGACAGCGTCAATTCTCGACACATTTTCCTGTATCTTTCAGGGAATCATTCCATATGGTGCACAGATGCTCGTGGCAATTTCGGCAGTTAATGAGCTGGGCAGTGAAATTTCTGCTTTTCAGATTATGCCGAAGCTTTTTTATCCGATGCTCCTTTTGCTGGCATCCATTGTCACAATATTAAAGAGTGACAAATAGCAGTGGTTCAGAGAAAGCGGCATATTTATATACAAAAATAAAGAAATTTGAAAAAACACTTGACCTTCCACCTTATGGAAGCTGTATAAAACAGATACAGACAGCGACGTGAATGGTTTCCGGGGCTGTCAGAAAAGTAAGAGGTAGCAGTATGAAAATCAAACAGGTGGAAGAGCTGGTTGGAATCACAAGAAAAAATATCCGTTTTTATGAAGAGCAGGGATTACTCAATGTAGCACGTGCAGAAAACGGGTACAGGGAATATCATCAGGCAGATGTCGATCGGCTTATGGAAATCAAACTGTTCCGCAAGATGGATATTTCCATAGAAGAAATGAAAGCTCTCTTCGAAAAAAAGAAAAGCCTGCAGATTTGCCTCGAACAGCATCTGAAAGAACTGGAACACCGTAAGGAGGGTCTTTCGAAAATGCAGGATATCTGCGAACGCCTGATTCTGGAACACCGGTCACTGGATTCTCTCAATGCGGAGGACTGTCTGGAAGAAATTGAGCAGATGGAGAAAGAAGGTGCAAAGTTTATGGATATAAACAAAATGGATGTCCATAAGAAAAAAAGAAACGGGGCGATCATAGGTGCGGCAGTTATGATATTGCTTATGCTGATTACGATCGTAATCGTATTCTGGGCAAACACACAGGATCCGATCCCACTGGGAATGCTTCTGCTTATAGCAGGGATTCCGGCAGTGATCATTGTGGGAACACTCGTAGCACTTGCAGGAAGAATGAAAGAGATCGAAGGAGGAGAAGAGGATGAAGCTTCTAAGTATTGAGTATATTCCGGGTGTGGATTTTGAGCCACTTGGAATTGTAAAAGGAACAGTTGTGCAGACAAAAAATGTCGGCAGAGATTTTATGGCAGGTATGAAAACTCTGGTCGGCGGGGAAATCGTCGGTTATACGGAGATGCTGAACGAGGCAAGACAGATTGCCACAAAGCGTATGGTCGACGAGGCCAAAGAGATGGATGCTGATGCAGTGATCGGTGTAAAGTACGGATCTTCACAGGTCATGTCCGGTGCCGCAGAGGTGATTGCTTACGGAACAGCGGTGAAGTATAAATAAACGTTAAAAACTCACATCACAATAAAACGTGGTGTGAGTTTTTGGCAGCTGACGGAAATTTATGGGGAAAGAAATATGCAAAGAGAATCTAATTATGAGATTATGAAACACCGAATGCGAGATGTTTTTGCACAGAAAGATCTTGTATTGGCAGCGGAAAAATGGAATCTTGTCATAAATGCAAAAAATATTTATGTCCGTTTTATAGCAAGAGACTATGCTATTAATGTAGAAAATGGGATTATCCTGCGAGCCGATGATGGTACCGAAGCCGATTATAATGAAGCAATGACATTGTATGACATTTTATCTCGAGAACCGGCACTTGCATTTAAAAAATATGTCTCTATTGATTCATTAAGTAGCCTGAAAAGCACATTTGGAAGAAATAATATTTTTGACAGCATAAAAGGTACATTTGATCATCAGGAACCAGAACTTGCACGTGCATGTGAAAAACTTGGCGGTGTGCCCTTTGGTAAATCAGATGTAGGCTACAAATTGCCGGTTTTTCAGGAGTTAAGTGTAATATTACAATTCTGGAGCAGCGATGATGAATTTGAGCCAGAACTGAAACTTCTGTGTGATCAGAATATTATGTCTTTTATGAAATATGAAACAATGATGTTCATGTTAAGCCATCTTATAAACAGATTATGTGAGGAAATGCAAAAAGATGGATATTCCCATAGAAAAAGATAAAGCTTCTAAGTATTGAGTATATTCGAGTATGACAAAGAGGAAGAAGAACGGAAGCTTCGAAAGGCAGAATATGAGGCCGGAATAAAAGAAGGAGAATTGCAGAAAGCAAAGGAAACGGCGGTAATGATGAATAAAATGAAGTTTCCGGTAGAGAAGATTGCCCAGGCGCTACAGGTAGATGAAGATGTAATTGTGGAATGGATAAAGACTAATAAATGATATGTTTTGTGTGCTGGTCAGGAGTCAAATCTGACCAGCTTTGTTGCCGTAAAGAAATTATATAATTAGCAGAATTATAATGAAAATGGAACATGAACCATGTATAATAGGAGTACTGGATGGATGAATAAAAACGGATGAGGGAAGAGAATGGAAGGAAACTTAACAAAAGGTCCTATTCTGAAGACACTGACGAAGCTGGCGATTCCGATCATGGCTTCTTCGTTTCTCGGGACCTTATATAATATTACAGACATGGCATGGATTGGACTTCTTGGGTCGAAGGCAGTTGCCGGAGTAGGTGTCGGCGGTATGTTTACCTGGTTTTCGCAGGGACTGGCAGCTATGGCAAGAATGGGTGGGCAGGTGCAGGTAGCACAGTGCATCGGACGCGGTGAACGTGACAGAGCACATAGATTTGCTCAGGCAGCAGTACAGCTTGCGACACTTATGGGAATGGCATACGCGGTTATTTCGCTTTTGTTTACACGGCAGATGGTCGGATTTTTTCAGTTGACGGATCCGGAGGCACAGACCGCAGCGTTAGCTTACACAAAGATTGCGTGTGGTCTGATCGTATTTTCGTTTCTGACGCTGACAATGACAGGGTTGTATACGGCACAGGGTGATTCGAAGACACCGTTTCTGGCAAATCTGATCGGACTTGTCACAAACATGATACTTGATCCTGTGCTGATCCTCGGACCGGGACCGTTTCCGAAGCTTGGAGTGGTCGGCGCCGCAATCGCAACAGTAACAGCTCAGGCAATCGTTATGACGATTATGATCCTTGGTGTGTTCATACAAAAGAAAGAGAATGTATTAAAAGGCATCAGTCTGACGGCGAAAATTCCAAAAGAATATCTCAGTGGTATCTGCAGGATTGGCATTCCGACTGCAATTCAGGGTATGGCTTACTGTGCGATTTCCATGGTACTGACGCGAATGGTATCTGCCTACGGTGCCGAAGCCGTTGCCACGCAGAGAGTCGGCGGACAGATCGAATCTATTTCATGGAATACGGCGGATGGTTTTGCGGCAGCGCTGAATGCCTTTATTGCACAGAATTATGGCGCCGGAAAGATGGATCGTGTCCGTAAAGGATATCGCGCGTCTCTGTGGACGGTAGGTATCTGGGGACTGCTGATCAGCTTTGTATTTATCTGTTTTCCTCAGGCAATTGCAGATATCTTTTTTCATGAACCGAAAGCAGTCGCAACGGCTGTCGGCTATCTGGTGATTATTGGTTTCAGCGAGGCTTTTATGTGCGTGGAACTGACGACCGTCGGGGCCTTGTCCGGACTAGGCAGGACGAGACTTTGCAGTATCATTAGTATTACCTTTACCAGCGCAAGAATTCCACTTGCAATCATACTGGGTGGTCTGATCGGACTCAGCGGAATCTGGTGGGCACTTTCCGTGACATCAATCGTAAAAGGAATCATATTTACATGTACATTTCTGTGGATAACGAGGAAACGAGGATAAAACCATGAAAACAGCGAAAAAATTTTTTAAGATCATTGGTATCATCATTAGCATTCTTGTAATTGTACTTCTTGCATATCTTATTTATCTTTATGCGAGCTATCATCGAATCGAAGACAATCTGCCGCTTGAGGTGGAGTCCCGCGTGGAGCAGGCAGATGCGAAACTTACAACAGGCAAAGAGTATTCTGCGCTTACATACAACATTGGTTTTGGAGCATACACGCCGGACTTCAGCTTCTTTATGGATGGCGGGAAATCTTCCTGGGCAAAGAGTAAAGACAGCGTTCTAGAGACAGTTCAGGGAGCCGGAGATCTGGTTACATCTTATGATCCGGATTTTGCACTGATCGAGGAAGTGGATCTGGATTCTACAAGAAGCTATCACGTGAATGAATATTCTATTCTGAAAGACTGTATGCCAGATTATGACTGCGTATTTGCACAGAATTACGATTCTGCGTTTCTGTTTTATCCTTTTACACAGCCGCATGGCAGCAGTAAATCCGGGCTTGCTCTGTTTTCCAGATATCCGGTGACGGATTCTCTGCGAAGGAGTTTCCCGGTATCCACTTCTTTCAGCAAGTTTTTTGATCTGGACCGCTGCTACAGCATCTCTCGCGTTCCGGTTGACAACGGAAAAGAACTGGTGATTTTTGAACTTCATATGTCTGCGTATGGAAACAGTGACGAGATCCGGGAAGGCCAGATCCGGATGCTTACGGCAGATATGAAGAAAGAATACGATGCAGGTAATTATGTGCTTTGTGGAGGTGATTTTAACCATGATCTGAAGGCGGCTGAGGACGATTCCGCAGAGAGAGAATCATGGGCATATCCGTTTCCGAGAGCAGAACTTCCGGATCATTTTTCTTTCTGTATTGACCAGCTGAGTGATGAAGAGCGTGCTTCCCTGTGGGACAGTGCACGTAATGCAGATATGGAATATATTCCGGGCGAGACATATACGGTCACCCTGGATGGTTTTATTGTTTCTGACAACATTGAATGTACGAAATATGAAAATATCAATACCGGTTATTCTTATTCAGACCATGATCCGGTATATGTACAGTTTAAATTACAGTAAAGACAATAAAAAGAACGGAAGTATTGGGAAATTGAGGTACGCCTCAAAATACTTCCGTTCTTTTTTATTTGACAATAATTTTATCCACGGAATAATAATATGCCATATTGCTGTTTGAGCGGGGTATACAACCTCCTATGGAACAGGTGAAATGATTCTGGATGCTTTAAATAAAGGCTTCCATGATATTTCTATAACAATCGGTGGTTCTGCGACAAATGATGGAGGAATGGTTGAAAAAGCTTTCAATGGCATTTATACTTAATATAGATTAAATGATTGTTCTTATCAACCGGAAAAGGAGGAAGCGAACATGAAAAATTACTCAGAAGATGCAAGCAAACAGTATCATATTCAGGTGGGAAAGGGAGAGGTCGGCCGTTACGTGATCTTGCCGGGAGACCCGAAACGCTGCAAAAAGATCGCGGAGTATTTTGATGATCCGGTTTTTGTAGCAGACAACAGAGAATATGTAACTTATACAGGAACACTGGATGGTGTAAAGGTAAGTGTGACTTCTACAGGTATCGGCGGTCCGTCAGCTTCAATTGCAATGGAAGAACTTTATCGTTGTGGTGCGGATACTTTTGTCCGCATAGGAACATGTGGCGGAATGCAGCCGGAAGTAAAGAGCGGCGATGTGATTGTTGCGACAGGCTCTATTCGTATGGAAGGTACCAGCAAAGAGTATGCTCCGATTGAATTTCCGGCAGTGGCAAATCTGGAAGTGATCAATGCGCTTGTGGAAGGTGCAAAGAGAGAACACTGTGAATTTCATACAGGAGTAGTACAGTCTAAAGATTCATTTTATGGTCAGCATGAACCAGAGGTAAAACCTGTCAGCTATGAACTGATAAATAAATGGGAAGCCTGGAAACGTCTAGGCTGTCTTGCTTCTGAGATGGAATCTGCGGCACTGTTTGTTGTGGCAAATTACTTAAGAGTACGTGCGGGAGCCTGCTTCCTTGTGATTGCCAATCAGGAAAGAGAAAAATCAGGGCTGGAAAATCCGGTAGTGCATGACACGGACAAAGCAATTAAAGTTGCAGTAGAGGCAATTCGTGAACTGATCCGTGCAGATAAAGAACAGGAAAAAAGAAAATAAAACCGGACGATTCAGAGAGACTCAGAAAGGCAGGCAGAATCATGGACAAAAAACAGATTGAAGAAATGATTGATCTGGCAATTAAGCAACTGGATTATTCTTATGTACCGTATTCACATTTCCATGTGGGAGCGGCACTTCTGACAAAGAATGGAAGGTATTATACAGGGTGCAATATTGAAAATGCAGCTTATACTCCAACAAACTGCGCGGAAAGAACCGCTTTTTTTAAGGCAGTCAGCGAAGGGGTGAAAGAGTTTGATGCTATCTGTATTGTTGGCGGCAAGGAGGGGGTTCTTACAGAGTATGCGGCCCCGTGTGGTGTGTGCAGACAGGTAATGATGGAGTTTTGTGATCCGGAAACATTTAAGATCATTCTGGCTGTCAGCAAAGATAAATATGATGTCTTTACCTTAAAAGAACTTCTTCCGCTTGGGTTCGGACCGGCTAATCTGGCATAGACTGTAATAGAATAAAAGAGGTGATAGCATGAACCAGAGTGAGAGAAGAAGATATCTGATCCAGAAGTTATTAAACGAGCAAAAAGAATACAGCAATTATTCGATTCCGGAAGATTCACAGGGGCAGAAGGATCTCCTTCGTGGACTTCTTAATGTACGTGCACCGAAGGTGCTCAGCAGAGAATTTCTGAAGATTCAGGATGAGTATTTGAAAGAGGAGACAGAGAAAAAAGGCATCACAGAGCTTGCTGATCTCACTCCGGTCGAGCAGGGAATCTATCTCTGGCAGGGTGATATTACTACGCTTCGCTGTGACGCGATCGTCAATGCGGCGAACAGTGGAATGACCGGATGTTATGCACCGAATCACAAGTGTATCGACAACTGCATCCACACCTTTGCAGGTGCGCAGCTTCGCTATGAATGCGCACAGATGATGAAAGCACAGGGGCATGAGGAACCGACAGGGCAGGCGAAGATCACTGCCGCATATAATCTGCCGTGTCGTTATATCCTGCATACGGTAGGACCGATCATTTATGGCAGAGTGACGGAGAAAGATTGTGAACTGCTTGCCGAAAGTTATCGTTCCTGCCTCGAACTTGCAGCGCAGAATCATCTCGAAAGCGTAGCATTCTGCTGCATTTCCACAGGTGAATTTCATTTCCCGAAGGAACGCGCAGCCGAGATTGCTGTTCGGACAGTGAGAGAATTTTTACAAAAAGAAACCAGCGTAAAAAAAGTAATTTTCAATGTATTTAAAGATTATGACAGGGAAATATACGAACATACACTGGCAAAAAAATAAAGGAATGTGTTATACTAAATGCATTGAAATATCAATGGGGATTTTTTACAGAACAAGAGGAGGTTTTTCCAATGAGAGAAGTAAAAGCAGTCAAGATCAACGCAGCAGATTTTGCACCATACGGCACATTCTGCAATATGACAGAACCGGAGGGATATCCGCTGTCAGGAGAAATCCATAAGTTTTATCCGGACCGCATTTCCGGAACCTGTGTAGGCAGCATGGCATTTTCTCCGATCGCAGTCCGTAAGGACGACAGAATTGTCAAAATGGCAGAATATCATACAACGACATGGGAAGGCATTGTGGCACTGGATGATGATATGATCATTCATGTTGCACCGGCATCCGGCGGTACACCTGTTCCGGAACTGACGAAAGCATTTATCGTGCCGAAAGGATACATGGTAAAAATCAATGCGGCAATCTGGCATCTCTGTCCACTTCCGCTTAACAATGATGAACTTCATGCGATGATCATTCTTCCGGAATGTACATACGCAAATGACTGCACAGTTGTTGAATTTGAAGAAAAAGACTGGTTCAAAATTACAGTCTGAAAAAATCCTCCGGGTTTATTGCCCGGGGGACTTTTTTCAGAAAACCAGATCTGTGAATCCGGTGGATACAAGAAACAGGATCAGCATTACGACCGGCACGACATAGCGGATCATGAAACGGTACAGACCGGCACGTTTGAAATGCTCGCCATTTCGTTCTACCTCTCCGACGATCCAGTCAGGTCCGATTACCCAGCCGATCAGAATACTGGTCAGCAGAGAAATAAACGGCATCAGGAAGCTGTTGCTGATGTAGTCCATGACATCAAGAAGCTGTCCGACGGAACCATTTGGAAGGCTAAGTTCGAAGTACAGTTTGTTGTATCCGAGACAGATCAGAATTGCGGTGATCAGCGAATAAATACCGACAGCACCGCACATTTTTTTGCGCGGTTTATGGTAAAGTTCCATACAGTTAGCAACCAGAGTTTCCATGACGGAAACGCAGGATGTCAGCGCCGCAAAGCCCATCATCAGGAAGAACGCGACTGCGACAGGACGGCCGAGGAATCCCATGGCATTGAAGACTTTGGGCAGTGAGATAAAGATCAGGCTTGGTCCGGAAGCCATGCCGTCTGTGCCGAGAAATACGAATACAGCCGGAATGATCATCATTCCTGCAAGAAAAGCAACGCCCGTATCAAAAATTTCAATCTGGTTGGTCGCCTTGTTCAGATTGACTTCATTTTTTACATAGGATCCGTAAGTGATCATGATACCCATGGAAACACTCAGAGAAAAGAATAACTGGCTCATGGCATCCAGAAGAATTTCAAGAAAGCGCTTCACGGTAAGACCGCTGAAATCAGGCGTTACATAAAAAGCAAGTCCCTGCAGACCTGTACGGACACTTCCGTCTGTATCGGTGTGTGTCAGCGTCAGTGAAAAGATTGCGATGATCAGGATAAGTAAAATCAGGCCAGGCATAATGATCTTTGAAAACTGCTCGATTCCTTTTTCTACGCCACGATATACGACCCATGCGGTCAGTGCAAGAAAAATAAGCATAAATACGATCGGTGCGATGTCTGAGGTGATAAAAGATGTAAAATACCCGTCAGCTGCGGCATCTTTTCCATCGGAGATAATATAGGTAAGAAAATATTTTGTGATCCAGCCACCGATGACAGAGTAATATGTCATGATCAATGCCGGCACAAGAAATGTCAGTTTACCGAGAAACTTCCATTTCGGCTTGAGTGCTTCAAACGCCCGGAGTGCATTTTTCTTGGTTTTTCGCCCAATCGCAATATCTGTTGTGAGCAGAACGAATCCGAAGGTAAGCACCAGTACCAGATAAACCAGTAGGAACAGACCACCGCCGTCTTTCGCACAGAGATATGGGAAGCGCCATATATTTCCCACACCTACGGCGCTTCCGGCCGCGGCAAGAACGAAACCGATCGAGCCGGAAAAACTACTTCCTTTTTCTTTCATTATTAATTCCCCCTGCAAATTGAATTAAGGGCCAGGAAAACCTGACCCGTTAAGTCTATTTTAGCAGAAAAGAACAGAAGTGCAACCGGTAAAAATTATGCCTGAAGTACAGTTTCGTGTTTGTGAAGCAGAACTGTACAGGCGATGCTTCCGGTTGTCTTCTGGATCATAAAGGTATCTTACTGCATTTAAACTGAAAAATGATGAGGGGTTACAAAAAACAAAGGAGAATTTACATGGATCATAAGATAAAGGTCCTCTTTCTGGATATAGACAATACACTTCTGGATTTTGATGCAGGTGCTGCATGGGCGATGAATCTGTGCTTTGAAAAAGCAGGACTTAAGTACCGTCCGGAAATGTTTGCGGTATTTAAAGAAGAAAATAATAAAATCTGGCGTCGGATCGAACTCGGGAAACTGACGATGGACGACCTCTTTTATGTGCGCTGGCAGACGGTGCTCCGACATCTCGGACTTACCGCAGACGGTGTGGAGATGGAGAAAGAATTCCGCAGGCTTCTTCATTTAAGTGCAGTCCCGGAAGAGGGGGCAAAAGATATTCTCAAGTATTTATATAAGAAGAAATATTGCCTTTGTGCTGCAAGCAACGGTCCTTATGATCAGCAGATCAACCGTCTGAAAAGTGCGGATATGTTGAAATATTTTACACACTGTTTTGTTTCTGAGACAGTTGGGGCGGATAAACCCAGCCGGCAGTTTTTTGACGGCTGCATGAAAGAATTTACGGATGTTCTGCCATCGGAATGCATGATGATCGGTGATTCCCTGACCGCAGATATTGAAGGCGGACAGGCTTACGGGATGTCCACATGCTGGTTTGTGCACTCTGGGGATAAAAGTGCCATTCGGCAAAATAATGGTGGAAAAGTAGCTGATTATATCATCTATGAGCTTGCGGGACTGAAAAATATCTTATAAAAAGATTTCCGAAATCATGCATAAAATCCGTTTTCTTCCAGATACTATCACCGTATTGCAAATAAAAAGAGAGGAAGCGGATACGATGATATTAAAAGAAAAAGAACGCACAACGATTCAGGACTTACAGACACAGGAAAAAAGCTGTATTGAAAAATACGGAAGATATGCGCAACAGGCAAAAGATCCGGAACTGAAAAATCTTTTTCAGACTTTGCAGCAGAAAGAAAGAGAACATTACGAATCTCTGGATCGTGTACTTCGCGGAGAAGTTCCGCAGTGTAACTGTAACGACAGTGACGGCAGGGACTATCAGCCGAAAGCTGCTTATACTGCAATGAGTTCTCTGGAGGACAAACAGCAGGATGCTTTTCTGGCAACTGACTGTATTGCGACAGAAAAGCTTGTTTCCGGAGAATATAATTCAGAAGTGTTTGCTTTTGGCGACAGTGGTGTGCGCAAGCTGCTTGCAGACATTCAGGTAGAAGAGCAGAACCACGCAGAGATGCTTTACAAGTACAAAACCGTAAACGGTATGGTATAAAATACAACAACAGAATATAATAACAAAAAGCATATAAATGCTCCCGGACGGCAATTAACAAGGCTGTCTGAGGAGCTTTTTTGCGTTATGCTGTCAAAATATAAATTCATTTTTACAAACATTTTACAGTGTTATGATTATGCATTTTACTTTTCGCCCTTATACTTGCACTTGTCAATGAGGAAAACAATTGAATATAGCAAAATAAAGAGGAGATTTTATCATGAAGAAAAAATTTTTAGCAATCGTTACAGCAGCACTTATCGGAACAACCGCATTTGCAGCAACTGCAAGCGCAGCAAGCGGAACTATTGATGTAATTTCCCGTGAAGACGGATCCGGAACAAGAGGAGCATTCATCGAACTGTTCGGAATCGAAGAAAAACAGGGTGATGAAAAAGTTGATATGACAACAGAAGATGCAAGTATCACAAACAGCACTTCCGTTATGATGACAACAGTTGCAGGCGATGAGAATGCAATCGGTTACATTTCCCTTGGTTCTCTGAATGATACAGTAAAAGCAGTAAAGATTGACGGTGCAGAAGCATCCGCAGAAAACGTGGCAAATGATACATACAAAGTATCCCGTCCATTCAACATCATAACAACTGACAAACTCAGTGATGCAGCAAAAGATTTCGAAAACTACATTCTGAGCTCCGACGGACAGCAGATCGTGGAAGACAACGGATACATCAAAGTAGCAGATGATGCAAAAGCATATGAGCAGAGTGATGCAGAAGGTAAAGTCGTAGTTGCAGGTTCTTCTTCTGTAACACCGGTTATGGAAAAACTGAAAGAAGCATATGAAAAAGCAAACGGTGGCAAGATCACAGTAGAAGTACAGCAGAGCGATTCCACAACAGGTATCACATCCGCAGCAGAAGGTATCTGTGACATCGGTATGGCATCCCGTGAACTGAAAGACGAAGAAACAACTGAAAATCTTACAGCAACTGAAATTGCAAGAGACGGCATCGCAGTTGTAGTAAACAATGACAATGATATTGATGAGCTGACCAGTGATCAGGTAAAAGCAATCTTCACAGGTGAGACAACAGACTGGGAAGATCTGGCTAAATAAGTAAGACCGATACAAAACGACAGAAGATGAAGCCCGGGTCACCGGGCTTCGTGTATGTCCTGCATTACATATCAGGGACGTGCCGGCGGTGCGCATCCGATGATAATTATGAGAGAGGAAGAGTCCTGTATGAATAGATTTAAAGAACAGGCCATGAAAATTGTATTTATGGTGGCTGCCTGTGCTTCAGTCCTGGCAGTATTTCTGATTTGTTTGTTCCTGTTTGCCAATGGAATTCCGGCGATTGCCAAGATCGGACCGCTGAAATTCTTACTCGGAACAGTCTGGAAACCATCCAATGACAAATTTGGAATTTTCCCGATGATCATTGCCAGTATTTATGTAACAGGCGGCGCAATTCTGGTGGGTGTACCGATTGCCTTACTTACATCTGTATTTATGGCACGCTACTGTCCGCAGAAAATTTATCGTCCGCTGAAATCCGGAATTGAACTGATGGCAGGAGTTCCTTCCATAGTTTATGGTTTCTTTGGTCTTGTACTGATGGTACCGCTTATTCGAAACACATTCGGAGGAACCGGTACAAGCTGGCTGGCAGCATCCCTTCTTTTGGGAATCATGATTCTTCCGACAATTATCGGACCGACTGAATCCGCTCTTCGAAGTGTACCGGAAAGCTATTATGAAGGTTCACTTGCACTGGGGGCAACAAAAGAAAGAAGTATTTTTGTGGTTATGCTTCCGGCAGCAAAATCCGGTATTCTGGCAGCTGTAGTTCTCGGAATCGGTCGTGCGATCGGTGAGACAATGGCGGTGATCATGGTAGCCGGAAATCAGGCAAGAATGCCCGCAGGTTTACTCAAAGGTCTTCGTACAATGACAGCAAATATCGTAACTGAAATGGGTTATGCAACCGGACTTCACAGAGAAGCACTGATTGCAACAGGAGTTGTACTTTTTGTATTTATCCTGATCATCAACCTGAGTCTTTCTTTACTGAACAGGAGGTCAGAGAATGCAAACTAATACAGCAG
Organism: Blautia intestinalis; assembly: GCF_014297355.1. Classification (GTDB taxonomy): domain Bacteria; phylum Bacillota; class Clostridia; order Lachnospirales; family Lachnospiraceae; genus Blautia_A; species Blautia_A intestinalis. The sequence continues at coordinate 19,769 of NZ_JACOQE010000001.1, forward strand.
TAGTTGAACCGACGGTGGAACATATGAAAAAAAGAAATCAGACATCAACAGCAGACCGCATTCGTTCGTATCTGCGTCATCCTGGCTCAGGAGTACTTGCACTCCTTACGATCGGGGCGGCAATAGTTACCTTTGCAGTACTTCTTTTTCTGGTAGCATATATCCTTGTAAAAGGTATTCCGTATCTGACACCGGATCTTTTCAGCCTGGAATATACATCCGACAATGTATCTCTTATGCCATCACTGATCAATACCTTTATCATGACAGCTTTATCGCTGGTGATTGCTGCACCGCTCGGAATTTTCGCAGCAATTTATCTTGTAGAATATGCAAAAAAAGGCAATAAACTGGTACAGGTTATTCGTATTACGGCAGAGACACTCTCAGGTATTCCGTCTATCGTATATGGTCTGTTTGGTATGCTGTTTTTCGTAACAGCACTTCACTGGGGAATGTCACTTCTGGCCGGTGCGTGTACACTGGTTATCATGGTTCTTCCATTGATTATGAGAACCGCAGAAGAAGCATTGAAAGCAGTTCCGGATTCTTACAGAGAGGCAAGCTTCGGTCTGGGAGCAGGCAAGCTTCGTACGATTTTTACGATCGTGCTGCCGTCTGCAGTACCTGGAATCCTTGCAGGAATCATCCTTGCAATCGGACGTATCATCGGTGAAACAGCAGCTCTTCTTTACACTTCAGGAACGGTTGCACAGGTACCGAATCTGATGGGGTCCGGCCGTACACTGGCACTTCATATGTATGTACTTTCCAGTGAAGGCTTTCACATGAATCAGGCATCTGCAACTGCGGTTGTGATCCTGTTATTTGTATTACTGATTAACAGTTTGTCCGGTATGGTGGCAAAACGTATCGCGAAAGGATAACGAAACATGAGTGATAATATTAAACTTTCTATTGAAGATATGAACCTTTTTTACGGGAATTTTCATGCATTACATGATATCAATATGCATATTCCGGAAAAAGAAATAACTGCTTTTATCGGACCGAGTGGATGTGGAAAATCAACTCTTCTGAAGTCTCTGAACCGAATGAATGACCTTGTTGAGGGATGTAAGATTACCGGAAAAGTAGAACTTGACGGAGAAGATATTTATAGTGACATGGATGTAAATATTCTCCGAAAAAGAGTCGGAATGGTATTCCAGAAACCGAATCCGTTCCCGATGAGTATTTATGATAATGTAGCTTACGGTCCGAGAACACATGGCATCAGATCCAAGGCCAAACTGGATGAAATCGTAGAAAAATCTCTTCGCGATGCAGCAATCTGGGACGAAGTAAAAGACAGATTAAAGAAAAGTGCGCTGGGTATGTCCGGTGGACAGCAGCAGAGACTTTGCATTGCAAGAGCACTGGCAGTTGAGCCGGAAGTGCTTCTGATGGATGAGCCGACATCTGCACTTGACCCGATCTCTACATCAAAGATCGAAGAGCTTGCAATGGAACTAAAAGGAAAATATACGATCGTGATCGTTACGCATAATATGCAGCAGGCGACCAGAATTTCTGATAAAACAGCATTCTTCCTTCTGGGAGAAGTTGTAGAATTCAGCGATACAGATACTCTGTTTTCCATGCCGAAAGACAAGAGAACAGAGGACTATATTACAGGGAGGTTTGGTTGATTATGGCAACGCATTTCGAACGGCAGCTTGAAGCACTTCATGTGCAGATTATCACGATGGGAAGCTTTTGCGAAAAAGCAATTTCTCTTTCTAATAAAGCAATCCGGGGTGAGGATTGTATTAAAGCAATCTTTGAGACAGACAGAGAAATTGATACAAAAGAACGTGAGATTGAGAATCTCTGTATGCGGATCCTGCTCCACCAGCAGCCGGTAGCAAGAGATTTACGAGAGGTTTCCGCAGCACTGAAAATGATCTCAGATATGGAACGAATCGGAGATCAGGCAGCAGATATTGCAGACCTTTCAAAGTATATTGATGAGAAACACGTTGAAATTCCTCCATTGATTGGAAAGATGGCAGAAATGACGGTCAACATGGTTACAGAAAGTGTCGATGCCTTTGTAAAACGTGATCTGAAACTCTGCCGAAAAGTAATCAATGATGATGATCAGGTTGATGATGCATTTAATCAGATCAAAGAGGAACTGGCAGAGCTGATGTACCAGAATCTGGATGCAAAAGCAGGACTGGATCTTTTGATGACTGCAAAATATATGGAACGAATCGGAGATCATGCGGTGAATATTGCTGAGTGGGTCGAGTATGCGATTACAGGCGAACACAGAAACAATGAGCACCAAATGGGAGGCTGATAACGTGACAAAGAAAATTTTTAAATCAAATATACTGGTGGCAGTGGTTGTGCTGATATTTGGGATTGCATGTGTGATGGCAATCCTTTATCAGCATTTCGGCAAACAGATCAATACAGAACTGGGAAAAGAAGCATCATATCTGGCATATGGAGTAGAACAGAACGGTGTGGATTATCTGAATCAGATTAAAGAAAAAGATGACCGTATTACGTATATCGCAGAGGACGGAACGGTTCTTTATGATAATCAGGCAGATGCTTCTTCTATGGAAAATAACAGTGACCGTAAAGAAATTCAGGAAGCGTTGAAATCAGGAAGCGGACGTGCAGAACGTGATTCAAAAACACTGTCACAGAAGACGATATACTATGCACTGCGCCTTTCAGACAATACAGTGCTCCGTGTTTCCAGTACGCAGTTTTCGGTATGGGTGCTTCTTATGGAGATGGTGCCGCCGATGATCGGTATTGCAGTCGTGATGCTGATACTGGCTGGTCTTGTGTCTATGCATATGGCAAATAAAATTGTGGAGCCGATCAATAATGTAGATCTTGAGCATCCGGAGGAAAATCAGATTTATGAAGAAGTAGGCCCTCTTTTAAGTAAGATATATAAGCAGAACAGACAGATCAGAAGTCAGCTGGAAGCTGCAAGACGAAATCAGGAAGAGTTTACGATCATTACAGAAAACATGCAGGAAGGTCTCCTTGTGATCGACAGTTATACAATGATCCTGTCGGGAAATTCCAGTGCATGGAAAATGTTTCAGATGCAGAAACCAAGGATTGGGGAATGCGTTTATTCGCTGAATCGTGGTGAAGAATTCCGTCTTATGATCGAACAGGTTCTGCGTGGAGAGCATGGAAGTGTGCGCCTGCATCTGGGCGGTGAAGTTATTCAGATGATCGCGAACCCTGTTACCAGAGAACAACGGGTGGAAGGTGCGGTTCTTCTGTTGATCAATGAGACAGAAAAGGTAGAACGTGAACAGCTTCGCAGAGAATTTTCAGCAAATGTTTCGCATGAGCTGATGACGCCTTTGACTGCAGTATCCGGTTTTGCAGAGATCATCCGAAATGGTATGGTCAGACAGGAAGATGTACAGAAATTTGCAGGCAGAATATATGATGAAGCCCAGCGTCTGATCGCGTTGATTGAAGATACGATCCGGGTGTCTCAGCTTGATGAGGGAGAAACTCCGTATGACTGGGAAGAGCTGGATGTTTGTCAGGTTGTCAGAGATGTGTGTGGGAGACTGAAAGAGATTGCTGATAAGAAAAACGTTCATTTTTATATTGACGGGGATAAAACGATGCTGTACAGCGTGCGTCCGATTCTGGATGAAATTATTTATAATCTCTGCGATAATGGAATCAAATATAATAAAGAGGACGGTACAGTAAGTATTCATCTGCGTGATCTGGGCGAACAGGTAGAGATTCGAGTCAAAGATAACGGTATAGGAATCCCGCCAGAAGATCAGAAGCGCGTATTTGAAAGATTCTATCGCGTGGACAAGAGCCACTCCAAAGAAATCGGAGGTACCGGTCTCGGTCTTTCTATTGTAAAACATGGTGTAGGTTTCCTGGGAGGAACTCTGGATCTGGCCAGTGAAATAGACAAGGGAAGCGAGATTACCATGACCTTCCCGAAAGAACGGAAAACAGTTTAAGAACACAAAAAAGATACTGACACAATTAAAAAAGCGGTCAGTATCTTTTTTGTTAGTAGCAATATGCGCCTTCATAGCTGTTGCAGGATTCTTTCTTACGGGAAAGATTTTCACAGGAGCTGCAGCGGTTGCAGAATTCCTGTTCATAACAGGTGGCGCAGACACAATTCCCACAGTTGCTGCGGTCATAGGCCGGAGTACAGGTGTAGGGAAGAGTATCGTTTGGGTGTTCTTCCGTCATTATTTTCACCTCTCCTGATATGTTCTTGATAACTGTATTATATCTCTGTGTATCAGCAGATTCAAGAAAATAATGATAAAAATTGTTAATTTTCAGAAGAATTAAAATATTCTATTTTGCTTCCCATCTTCCGGATGCACCGCATGGCAGCACCAGTCCGTTGGATGTTACAGGAAGTCCGATTTCCTGAGAATCAACATGTCCGTCAAAATCCTTAAGCTCTGTTGCGAGCATATAGGTCAGCACAGCCGGAGCAAGTCCTGTCGTATAGGAGTTGATCAGGAAAAACAGCGGATTCGGGCTTAAAAGCTGCACACACAGTTTAATGAGAGGATGGATGGCTTCTTCGATCTTCCAGATCTCGCCCTTTGGTCCACGTCCATAGGATGGTGGGTCCATGATGATCGCGTCGTAGTGATTTCCACGACGGATCTCACGCTCTACAAACTTTACACAGTCATCCACCAGCCAGCGGATCGGTGCTTCGGTGAGTCCGGATGCAGCCGCATTTTCTTTTGCCCAGTTGACCATACCCTTGGAGGCATCAACATGTGTAACATGTGCGCCGGCGGCGGCAGCAGCCAGAGTCGCACCGCCTGTATAGGCAAAAAGATTCAGAACTTTGATCGGGCGTCCTGCTTTACGGATCTTATCTCCGAACCAGTCCCAGTTGACTGCCTGCTCTGGGAAAAGTCCGGTATGTTTGAAACTGAATGGTTTCAGATGGAAGGTCAGATCTTTGTAATGAAGATCCCACTGCTGTGGCAGATCAAAAAATTCCCATTCTCCACCGCCTTTTTTGCTTCTGTGATAGTGGGCGTTCATATTTTTCCAGCCACGGCTTACCTTCGGGGTATCCCAGATAACCTGTGGGTCCGGGCGCACCAGCGTGTATTTTCCCCAGCGTTCCAGCTTTTCGCCGCAGGAAGTGTCAATTACTTCGTATTCTTTCCAGTCATTTGCAATCCACATATATATGATAACCTTTCTTATAGTCTTATTTATATAGTAAAATATCTCTATCTCATCAGTATAGGTGAATCGTGACGATTCCGCAAGTAAAACTATGTAGTTTCGGGTATACGGACGATACATTTTGCGGAAATTCGTTCAAATTCGCACTTTATCACTTTGATTTGAGAAAACTTTTATAAATAGAGAGGCGGCGGGGCTTGACAAGCAGTACTTTACAATACTAAAATATACGGGATAATAATTTAAGATCAAAAAGCTATTTAAGATGAAAGAATTTTTGCCGGGACAGGATTCTGGAAGCGGCACGAGGAGGACGAATATGCAGAAATACAGTGAGATGAGTAAAGAACAGCTTCAGGCTCTCAAGAAAGAGCTGGATCAGCAGTATGCAGAAATTAAGGCACAGGGACTGGCCCTTGATATGTCACGTGGTAAGCCGTCAGTTGATCAGCTGAATATTTCCATGGATATGATGGATGTTCTGTCAAGCAGTACAGACCTGAGATGTGAGACTGGTGTTGATTGCCGTAACTATGGTGTTATGGATGGTATTCCGGAAGCCAAACGTCTTCTCGGAGAGATTTCCGAAGTAGATCCGGAACACATTATCATTTACGGAAACTCCAGCCTGAATGTTATGTTTGATACTGTATCACGTTCTATGACGCATGGTGTTATGGGAAATACTCCATGGTGCAAACTGGATAAAGTAAAATTCCTCTGTCCGGTTCCGGGATATGACCGCCACTTCAAGATTACAGAATTTTTCGGTATCGAGATGATCAATGTGCCGATGTCACCGGAAGGCCCGGATATGGATATGGTTGAGAAACTTGTAAGCGAAGATCCGGCAATCAAAGGTATCTGGTGTGTACCGAAATACTCTAATCCGCAGGGATATACCTATTCCGAAGAAACCGTAAAACGTTTTGCACGTCTGAAACCGGCAGCACCGGATTTCCGTATCTACTGGGACAATGCGTACAGCGTACATCATCTTTATGATGACGAAAAAGAACAGGATTTCCTGCTTGAGATTCTGGATGAATGTGCAAAAGCCGGCAATCCGGATATGGTTTATAAATTTACTTCAACTTCCAAAATCAGCTTCCCGGGTTCCGGTATCGCTGCGTTAGCTGCATCAAAAGCAAACCTTGATGATATTCGTAAATATATTACAGTACAGACCATCGGACATGATAAACTGAATCAGCTCCGTCATGTAAAATTCTTCAAGAATCTTGACGGTGTGCATGCACACATGAGCAGGCATGCAGCAATCCTCCGTCCGAAATTTGAAATGGTAGAGGCAACTCTCGAGAAAGAACTCGGCGGACTCGGAATCGGAGAATGGACAACTCCGAAGGGAGGTTACTTCATTTCCTTCGAATCCATGGAGGGATGCGCAAAGAAAATCGTAGCAATGGCAAAAGAAGCCGGTGTCGTAATGACCGGAGCAGGAGCTACCTACCCATATGGCAAAGACCCAAAAGACAGCAATATCCGTATTGCTCCGTCTTTCCCGCCAATTGATGAGCTGGAAAAGGCTGCGAAGGTTTTCGTTGTCTGCGTAAAACTTGCCAGCGTAGAGAAACTTCTGGCAGAATAAACTCTGAGCTGAACAGCAATAATAAAATTTCATAGCCACGAACGTTAAGGAGGCGCCATGACGGAAGAAAACAAGAGTATGGACAAAGGAAGAAAACTACTGATCGGTTTAATCATTGTACTGCTCCTGCTTACCGCAGGCGCCTACTTTTTTGGTGTATACTATTTTACCGGTCACTTTCTTCCAGGGTCACAGGTGAATGGTTTTAACTGTTCTTACATGACTGAGGACGAGACCGAAAATCTTCTGAAACAAAAGACTGCAGTTTATGCACTTGCAGTCCGTACAAGGGGAGACGGGCAGGAAGGAATCACGGCGGAAGAAATTAATCTCCAATATACATCAGATGGAAGTGTAAGAAAGCTTCTTCATGATCAGAATCGTTTTATCTGGTTTCTCGCATTCAGCCAGCAGCAGACTTATGAACTGCCGGCATCGGTATCGTATGACGAAGATCTGTTTAAGGCGAAGATCGACAGCCTGAAGTGCCTTCAGAATAATGTAGAACCGGAAGATGCATACATCAGAGAGCTGGAGGACGGTTTTGAAGTCGTTCCTGAGATTGAGGGTACAAAGATTGATTATAAAAAACTGACAAAAGATATTTCCGATGCGGTTAAGACGGGGCGTACAGTTGCAGATCTGGAAGAAGACGGCTGTTATATCAACCCGACAGCCTATGCATCGGATCTTACTAAGGACTGTGAGCAGATGAATGATCTGACCGATGTTGTGGTGACTTATGATTTCAGTGACCGCAAGGAGACAGTAGATCGTTCTGTGATAAAGGGCATGCTTGACAGAGATGAAAATGATAATCTGGTCGTGAGTAAGGATGCAGTAGCTGCTTATGTGGCGGAGCTTGCCGGTAAATATGATACGGCAGGTACAGAACGGACATTCTCTACATACGATAACAGAGATATCACCGTATCCGGTGGAAATTACGGATGGGTGATCGACCGGCAAAAAGAAGCCGATGCACTGTACAAAGACATCACAGAGAAAAAAACTGAGGTGCGGGAACCGGTTTATGAACAGAAAGCATCCAGCAGAAAGATAAATGATATAGGATATTCTTATATTGAAATTGACCTGAGTGCCCAAAGAATGGTATTATATCAGAGTGGAAGTCCGGTGGTGGATACCGGGCTGGTGGCAGACAGCAGCACACCGACCGGTATATATGCACTGGGAGAAAAAGAATCTTCCGCAGTACCCGGCGGCGGGGCTGGTGAAACAGTAAATTTCTGGATGCCATTTACAGACAAAACCGGCATATATGGAAAAGCAGGTCTGGATGTAACGAGATATGACTTTTCAGATGACGCGGATATCGCAGCTTTCGGAAGTGATGATGAAAGCAGTGGAACCAGCGTATTTTCGGATTCGTCGCCGGGTATAGAAGGCTGCATAGCTGTACCTGAGGAACAGGCACAGACAATTTATCAGACAGTAGAATCCGGAATACCGGTTGTCATATATAAGTGATCATAACTGTGAAAAGACGTAACTATTCAGAAGGTAGTATCCCGCGAGGCGTTTTGGCATGTTTTTTGCCAAAATCCCGAGACATATAAGGCAAAATGCCATCACCGAAGGTGATTTGGAATGCATTTTGACTCGTAACTGTGAGGGTACTGAACAGTTACGAAAAGACAAAACAGTGTAACCAGTACAGCAAAGGAGCTGCAGGGATTCTGAGAGGGATCTTTGCAGCGGTTTTTGCGTTTCAGGAGAGGTGATAATATGAAAATTGTTGTATTAGCAGGGGGAACAAGTACAGAAAGGGATGTTTCAATCGTATCCGGCACAGGAATCTGCAGTGCGCTGCGTCAGAAAAATCATCAGGCAATTCTCGTCGATGTTTTTTGCGGACTGGAGAATGTAGACTGGGCAGATCCTTTTCCGGAAAGCTATGATGTAGAGCAGGCAGTTTCCTACATCAAGAGTTTTAACCCGCATATCGAAGAGTTAAAAAAGAGCAGGAAAGAATTTTTCGGACCGAATGTTCTGGAACTTTGTAAGAAAGCGGATTTTGTTTTCCTCGGACTGCATGGATCCAACGGCGAGGACGGAAGACTGCAGGCTGTATTTGACCTGATGGGAATTCTGTATACCGGAACAGGCTATCTCAGCAGTGCGATGGCGATGGACAAAGGTGTTACAAAAGCCATGTTCCAGATGCGCGGTGTACCGACACCGGGCGGCAAAGCCATGAAGAAAAAAGACCGCGTGGAGACACTGCAGGAGCTTGGCATGGATTTCCCTGTTGTAGTCAAGACATGCTGTGGAGGTTCCAGCATTGGTGTTTATATTGTAGATAATCAGGCTGATTATACAAAAGCTCTGGATGGAGCATTTACCTATGAAAATGAAGTTGTCGTAGAAGAATTTGTCGAGGGTACTGAGTATACGGTTGCGGTGGTGGATGGTAAAGCATATCCGGTTGTACAGATCGTTCCGGTTCAGGGATTCTATGACTATGAGAATAAATACAAACCGGGCGCAGTGAAAGAAACCTGTCCGGCACCGATTTCCGAAGAACTGACCAGACGTCTTCAGGAATATGCGGTAGAAGGCTATCACGCACTTGAAATGGAAAGCTATGGCCGTCTTGATTTCATCGTAACAAAAGATGAAAAAATCTACTGTCTCGAGGCAAACACTCTTCCGGGAATGACACCTACCAGTCTGATCCCGCAGGAGGCAGCAGTACTTGGTATGGACTATCCAACGCTGTGCGAAGAACTGATCAGAGTTTCAATGAAAAAGTACGAATGAGGAAAAATAAATGAAAAATCTTACCTTAAGAAATCTTACAGAGGTGTGCAGCGGAACCTGGCATGGCGATGACGCGCTTCTCGACTGTGAAGTTTCTGCAATTACCACAGACAGCCGTAAGATTGAGAAGGACTGTCTGTTTGTACCAATTGTGGGAGAGCGCGTTGATGCACATCGTTTTATCCCGGATGTCATGGCGAAGGGTGCACTTGCGACACTTTCCGAGAGAGAACTTTCGGATGCAGACTATCCTTATATTCAGATTACATCTTCTCTGCAGGCAGTAAAAGACATTGCAGAATTTTATCTGCAGCAGCTTCAGCTTCCGGTAATCGGAATTACCGGAAGCGTTGGCAAGACCAGCACGAAAGAAGTGATCGCATCTGTACTGAAAGAAAAATACCGTACCCTGAAAACACAGGGAAACTTTAATAACGAACTTGGACTGCCACTGACCGTATTCCGTCTGAGAGAAGACGATCAGATCGCCGTTCTGGAAATGGGAATCAGTGATTTTGGAGAAATGACACGACTTACCCGGATCGCGAAACCGGATACCTGCGTGATCACAAATATCGGAACCTGTCATCTGGAAAATCTTGGTGACAGAGATGGAGTTCTCAAAGCAAAGACAGAAATCTTCCGGTCCATGCAGCCGAGCGGTCATATTGTACTGAACGGGGATGATGATAAACTGGCAACGGTTGAGGGCTATCATGGTGTGAAACCGGTATTTTTCGGTTTGGATGCGAAGCGTGATGTTTATGCAGACCAGATCGTGAGCAGGGGGCTGAAAGGCGTTTCCTGCCGCATTCATATGGGCGAAGATGCTTTTGATGTACTGGTGCCGACACCGGGCATCCATATGGTCTACAATGCGCTTGCAGCAGCTGCTGTCGGCAGAATCTACGGACTTACGATCGAGGAGATCAAAAGAGGTATTGAAAGTCTGGAGACGATCCGTGGACGTTTCAAGATGATTGAGACAGAGAATTTCCTTGTTGTTGACGACTGTTACAATGCCAACCCGATGTCTATGAAAGCTTCTCTGGATGTACTTCATGATGGAGAAGGAAGAAGAGTGGCAATCCTCGGAGACATGGGAGAACTTGGCGAGAATGAGATTTCTCTGCATGAAGAAGTCGGAGAGCATGCTGCAAAATGTGGTATTGATGTCTGTATCTGTGTGGGAGAGCTTTCCTTACATATTGCAGAAGCCGCACGCAAAGCAGATCCGGACTTCGAAGTACATTACGAAAAAGACAGAGAATCTCTTCTTAAGAACCTTGGAGGATATGTCCGTAAAGGAGATACGATTCTCGTAAAGGCGTCTCATTTTATGAAGTTTGAAGAAGTGGTAGATGCACTGGAAAAGATGTAAAATTCTGCAGGAATTTGACGAACGATTTTTGTTCCATACAGGCCTTAAGAGGTGTAGAATGTGTTTAACGGATAACTGTTCACAGACTGTAAAACAAGGAGGGCTTATGCTGGAACGAATCATGAATCTGCATATACTGCTCTATCTGATGGCTGTTCTCGGAACAGCAGGAGGAGTAGGGATGCTGGCAGTACACCTTACTTACAGAAGAACCATGCGAAAGACAAAAGCGACAACGAACCTGAGAGAAAAATGGCTGAATCTGTGGAAAACAAGGGATAAGCTTCTGAACAGAATGAATCTTCTGGTCTGGATTCCTTCATTGTTATCTACAGCATGCCTGGGGCTGTCGCTTTTTTTTGTTACGAAACTCGGATCGGAGCGAGGACTTCCGCTGCAGTATCTGTATATCGGTACGGCAGTTCCGGTTGCGCTTCTGATCTTGCGTCAGGCGCTGGACTTTTCGTACAAAGAAGAACTGGTGACAAATTCCCTGGCGGATTATATCCTTCAGGCGCGATCGCGCAGGGAAAATCCACCCACAGCGCGTAAATATGAACCGCAGCAGACGGCGCAGAAAACAGATCCGGTTCTCAGGGAAGAAATGGTTGAGCGAATCGCATCCAGCATCCGCCAGACAGCAGCTACCGGGAGCCATTTCAGCAAAATGCTGAGTCCTGAGGAAGAAGAAATCATGCGTGAGATCATACGGGAATTTATGGAATAAACACAGAGAAATCTGGAGGTACAAATGAACAAAAGAAGAATTATCTGGATAGAGCTGCTTCGTATTTTTGCGTGCATTGGTGTTATCGGTATTCATGCGGCTTCGCAGCATTTTCGTGATGTGCCGGTAAATACATCTGTATGGGCAGTAACTAATTTTTACCATGGAATCAACCGCTTTGCAGTTGCGTGTTTTGTGATGATCAGCGGTTGTCTGTATCTTGACCGTAAACGGAGATGGAATCTTAAAAAGCTCTGGATGCGCAATATTCTGCCGATTACAGTAGCATATGTATTCTGGCAGGTGTTTTATGCGCTCTATCGCAGTCTGGTAAACGAAAGCCTGAAATTCGGATCAGTTGCTTTTTTCAAGCGCTTTCTGGTTATGATATCAGATCCCTATTTTCATCTGTGGTATCTGCCGATGCTGATCGGACTTCTTATCATCACGCCAATGCTCTGGGAGATTGTCAACAGTAAGAACGGGAAACAATGGGAAGAGTATATGATCCTCCTGTACCTGCTGTTTAAGCTTTTGCCATATACGGTCAAAGCTTTTCCGATACCGTGCAGAGAACATGTGATGAACCTTTTGAATACCGTGCAGCCGCAGATGGTTACCGGATTTGTCGGATATTATATCACAGGACACTATCTGTATCAGTATGGAGTATCCAAAAAGCTCGAAAAACTGATCTATATACTGGGAATCCTGTCAATCGGTGCGGCCATCCTGCTCTGTTATATCAGGGCACAGCAGACAGGAACGGATGTACAGAAATTTTATGAGAATTACACTATTGCGGCCTTTCTGTGGGGCAGTTCTGTATTTTTATTTTTCAAAAATCATGTTTCAAAGATCAAATGGAATGAAAAGCAGGAAAAAAGGATCTGCTTTGTCGGAAGCTGCACATTCGGAATTTTTCTTATCCATGTGCTGGTGAGATCACTTCTCCACAAAGCAGGTATTGACAGTATGATGATCAGTAATACATTTATAGCAATACCGATCGTGATCGTACTGATCTTTACGCTGAGCTTTGGGGCGGTAGTGATCATAAAGAAAATTCCGGTATTGAAGAAGTGGATCGTATGATCAGTCTTCTTCAATCACCTGGATCTCGAGATAATCAAAAGAAATATGTTCTATAAAACTGTCCTGGTTAAACCTGGTTCTGGAATGACGCTTAAAATCAGCAATATTGTTGTCAAGCCAGATCGGGTTTTCCAGGTCGAATTCATAGCAGATCTCCTGCAATGCATGAAAAATCTTGTGAGTTCTGGTATCTTCGGAATCATCATCTATTACAATATCTTTTATTAAGTGGTTACTTTCCCACATTTTTCCCCATAAACGAAACATAGCTGCCTCCTGTCAGAAATATTTTCTAAATCAGTATAGCCATTCTTTGCAGATAAGTAAAGAAATATGTAAAGAAAATTCATTGCAGATTTTAGCGAGATAAAGTATAATAATTATTATGAGCGGAGTGAACAGTAAGCTTAATGGAAATATATTTTGCATCGTTACAAAATACAGGATGCATATTTTTTATGAATGGAGGAGTTGTTAATGAAATTATACGACAGTGGCGTTTATCTGGTGAACGGTCATGACATCGTTGAAGAAGGCAGTATGAATCAGCCGGTATCCAGAGAAGAAGCGGCCAGAAATACAATGGCATACGGAATTCTTGAAGCACACAATACTTCCGGAAATATGGAAAAGCTCCAGATTAAATTTGATAAGCTGACATCTCACGATATCACTTTTGTTGGTATTATTCAGACAGCACGTGCATCAGGACTCGAGAAATTCCCGGTTCCTTATGTACTGACAAACTGTCATAACTCTCTTTGTGCAGTTGGTGGTACAATCAATGAAGATGACCATATGTTTGGACTGACCTGTGCGAAGAAATATGGCGGAGTTTATGTACCTCCTCATCAGGCTGTTATCCACCAGTTTGCACGCGAAATGCTGGCAGGCGGCGGCAAGATGATCCTTGGTTCAGACAGCCATACCCGTTATGGTGCGCTTGGTACCATGGCTATGGGTGAAGGTGGCGGAGAACTTGTAAAACAGCTCCTTTCCCAGACATATGACATCAATATGCCGGGTGTTGTGGCAATCTATCTGAAAGGGGAACCGCGTCCGGGAGTAGGACCGCAGGACGTTGCACTTGCAATCATCGGCAAAGTATTCGCCAACGGCTATGTAAAGAATAAAGTTATGGAATTCGTAGGACCTGGTGTTGCAGGACTGAGCGCTGATTTCCGTATCGGTGTGGACGTTATGACAACAGAGACTACATGTCTTTCATCTATCTGGCAGACAGATGAAAAGATTGAAGAATTCTATGAGATCCATGGCAGAAAAGAAGATTACAAAGAACTGAAACCAGGTAAAGTAGCTTATTATGACGGCTGCGTGGAAGTCGATTTAAGTGAGATCAAACCAATGATCGCAATGCCGTTCCATCCGAGCAACACTTATACCATTGATGAACTGAAAGCAAATCTTTACGATATTCTGGATGATGTTGAGAAGAAAGCACAGATCAGCCTTGATGGCAAAGTTCCATATACTCTGAAAGACAAAGTGATCGACGGAAAGCTTTATGTAGAGCAGGGAATCATCGCAGGATGTGCAGGCGGTGGTTTTGAAAATATCTGTGCGGCAGCTGACATTCTTCGGGGCGCAAGCATCGGATCAGATGCATTTACACTCAGCGTATATCCGGCAAGTACTCCGATATACATGGAACTTGCAAGAAACGGTGTCCTTGCAGACCTTCTTGCGACAGGTGCTGTTGTTAAGACTGCATTCTGCGGACCATGCTTTGGCGCAGGCGATACACCGGCAAATAATGCCTTCAGTATCCGTCATACGACCAGAAACTTCCCGAACCGTGAAGGCTCCAAAGTTCAGAACGGACAGATTTCTTCTGTTGCTCTTATGGATGCAAGATCTATCGCAGCAACAGCAGCAAACAAAGGTTTCCTGACTTCCGCAGAAGAATTTGACGGAAACTATACACATCAGAAATACTTCTTCGACAAGACGATTTATGAGAACCGTATTTTTGACAGTAAGGGTGTTGCAGATCCGAGCGTGGAGATCCAGTTTGGACCAAACATCAAAGACTGGCCGAAGATGCCTGCACTTGCAGACAATCTTGTGCTGAAGGTTGTATCTGAGATTCATGATCCGGTTACAACAACGGATGAGCTGATCCCGTCAGGTGAAACTTCCTCCTTCCGCTCCAACCCGCTTGGACTGGCTGAGTTTACTCTGTCCCGTAAAGATCCGGCATACGTTGGACGCGCAAAGGAAATCCAGAAAGCACAGAAAGCTCTGGAGGCAGGAGAATGTCCGGCAGAGGCAGTACCGGAACTGAAGCCTGTTATGGAAGCTATTAAGAAACAGTTTGCAGATATCAGCAAAGAAAACATCGGTATCGGAAGTACGATCTTTGCAGTAAAACCTGGTGATGGTTCTGCGCGTGAGCAGGCAGCTTCCTGTCAGAAGGTTCTTGGCGGATGGGCAAATATTGCCAATGAATACGCAACGAAGCGTTATCGCTCCAACCTGATCAACTGGGGTATGCTTCCATTCCTGATTCCACAGGGAGAGCTTCCGTTTGCGAACGGAGATTATCTGTTCTTCCCTGAGGTTCGAGAAGCCGTTGCAGATAAGGCTGACAGCATCACAGGTTATGTAGTAAAAGAAGAAGGCCTGAAAGAGTTCCAGGTAACTCTGGGTGAACTGACTGACGATGAGCGTGAGATCATCCTGAAAGGCTGTCTGATTAATTACAACAGAGGATAAATATATATTGCTATAAAGACGACAGGACGCCATCCACACAGCCCCGCAAATACCATTGCGTCTGCTATGTGATACATGCGCTTATGATCTGCCAGTCGCTCGAACTCGCTTACGCTCAGACAGCGAGCTTGGTGGCAGAAGCTAAGCATGTATCACATAACGCAGTACTCATGAGTATTTGAGGTTTCTGTATGGATGGCGTCCTGTCTGTTTATTAGTATGGGGAGGAAAGGCGGCGGGTATTTCGACAATCTGATTCATTTATTTTTGATCCGTCAACTACATACATTTGACATCTGAACAGAGAAGCTGCAGTTTTTGACCTGAATATTACTTTAGGTCTTTTCGGTCATGATATTTTCCGGCTTTTTATGACTTAGATACAACTTTTGCGCTTGTGAGTCATAGAAAGCGTTGATTTTCTATGACCTAGATAATACTTTTGCGCTTGTGAGTCATAGAAAGCGTTGATTTTCTATGACTTAGATACAACTTTTGCGATTTCAGGTCAATACAAGCGTTCATTTTTTATGACCGAAAGTTCAATTTCGCTCGTTTAGATCATTGTAAGATTTCGTTTTCAGACACAGGTATGCATTCTTTCATTTTAGACGTAAGGATTCATTAGGAGTTGATATAAATTTTATGATCTGCTTAAATTATCAGAAATTAATATAAAATATATAAAAATAGCTAAATAAATACAAACTAAAATATATATAAATAAATTATTTGAAAAATAATCGAAAAATGTGTTGACAAATGCACTGGACGGTGCTATTATAATGACATCAAAAGAAAACAAGAGAAAAACAAATCAAACAAAATAAAAAATCATTCAATTCATAGTATAAATAAATGTTACATGAAAGGAATGAAATCGAAAAGAAAGGGTAAGGTGATACCGTTGGGACACTAGCCACACATCATATCAATATGAGAAGTGACAGAGATTGAGTTTCCTGCAAGAAAGACCTGATACATAAATTATCCATTATTTATACCGATCATTACAGAACATTCGAAAGAAATATTTAAAATATTACCTGGTGAACAGGACTTTCCGAAAGTAATGAATCATACAAAAAGTATTACAGGTACATAGAATCGATCACTCATATTGAATAACTGTCACGAACCTGATACAAAGAATTTTAGAAATGTGTAAAGAAACATTTTTAAAAGTTGAGATCCAGATGATGTGAGTTATATGAATCGAAGCTTTGCATCAGAAGAATATCTTCTCACAAAAGATATTACATCAGAAATCAATGGGGTCTTATTCCCGATGAAAACAGTTCGAAATTTAAGCAGTTAAGTTTGGGGTTGCTCTAATCAGAAGGAAAAGATACTTTCATATTTCTAAATTAAATTATAATCCGTAAATTATAATTTAAACTCTATCAACTTTCTAAATGAACCGAATGATAAAAATCATCTCGTTTATGAGCAGGAAATTACAAGAAACCAAAAGACACAATATCAGATAAAAAGATAATTAATAAATATAAAAACTAAATATAGATAATTGAATGAAGTATACTAAAAGAGGTATCAAGGATTTCAATTAGTAAACAAGACGATAAGTTTTGAAAGAACAAAGAGGTTAATTAAAATTGAATAGCGAAGATTGTTAAGACGGTCATCATTTTAGATTATGAGAAGTTAATTATAAGAAAAAGTGATGACCGTCTTACTGTTGTGTAAAGATAGTTTTTACGTTATACTCTCCATAGAAAGTGCGGTAAGCACTAAAGGAGAGTTTTTTTATGTGGAATAATATAGAAAATATGATTTTATATGAGGATAAAGAAATCATTGTCTGCCACAAAGCGGCAGGCATTGCTGTGCAGAGTGCGAGAATCGGGATACCAGATATGGAAAGCACTCTGAAAAATTATCTGGCATCAAAAAATCCGGGGACAATGCCATATCTGGGGATCGTTCATCGTCTGGATCAGCCGGTGGAAGGGGTGCTTGTTTTTGCAAAAAACAAAAGGGCGGCTGCCGGGCTGACAGGTCAGATCACATCAGGAAGCGTTACGAAGGAGTATCTTGCCGTAACAGATCAGAAACCGGAGAATGTGCAGGGACATCTGGAGGATTATCTGAAGAAAGACGGAAAAACAAATACGTCTGCAGTAGTTACATCAAAAACCGATAGGGCAAAAAAAGCAGTTCTGGATTATGAAGTACTTAATGAAGTTTCAGATGAGCGGACTTCGACCGGAAAAAGAATTCTGGTCAGGATACAGCTTGGAACAGGCCGCCATCATCAGATCAGGGTACAAATGGCACATGCCGGAATGCCGCTTCTCGGAGACCGGAAATATAATCCGGAGGATTCTTCAGGACTTCCGCTGGGACTGTGTTCCTGTCATCTTGTGTTCCGACATCCGGTCACAGGAAAGAAACTGGAATTTCAGGTAACTCCGAAAGGAGAATGTTTTGCAGGTTTCCCAAATATCTGAATCAGAATATAGTGAAATTGCCGTATTTTCTCCGAAAAAATGAAAAAACTATGAAATCTATAGACGGAAAAATGAAAATGTGTATAATGTAGAAAAGAATCGCATTGGTGTAAATTTTATAGTAGAAAAGAGGAAAATACAATGAAAAAAGCAGCTATTGCGGTGCTTTTTCTTGCCGGTGCAGTCGTAGCGGCAGGCGAGAATGGTAAGATGGGCGGCTTTGGTAATTTTATTTCAGATGTGCAGGCCGAAGATGAACTGTCTGAAAGTGATAAAGAGCAGAAAGAGATTATAGAAGAGACCGACACTACAGAGGAAGACAGAGTTGCTGCGATTGATACTTCGATCACACTCGGGGCTGGCAGCAGAATTGCAGTTGTGAGCAAGGCTACAGATGGAGAATACTGGAAACTTGTCCATCAGGGAATGGAAGATGCAGTTAAGGATATTAATAAAGCCTATGAGTTTTCATCCGATGATGAAATTTCTATGACTTTCGAGGGCCCTTCGGATGAGCAGGATATTGAAACTCAGGTTAATACGCTCGATGCGGTAATTGCAGAGAATCCTACCGTTTTGTGCATGTCAGCCGGAGATATTGAATCCTGTCAGGCACAGCTTGAGGCATCCAGTGAGAATGGCATTCCGGTTGTAGTTTTTGATTCCAATGTCAGTGACGATGAGCTGGTAGCAGCGTTCCGTGGCACAGATAATGCATATGCAGGTAAGCTTGCAGCAGAAAAACTTGTAAATGCAATCGGAGAATCAGGTAAGATTGCAGTATTTTCTGCACAGGAAAAAACGGAGAGCTCACAGAAACGTGTCGAAGGATTTAAGGAAGCACTGGCAGATTACGAGGAAATTTCAATTGTAAGTGAATTATATACCGATAAGGTCAATGATATGTCAGAGGCAATGGCAGATGTATTGAGGCGTTACCCGGATCTGGATGGAGTATTCTGTACCAATGAAGATGTGGCGGATATGTATCTTGGACTGGATAAAGGAGAAAATACGCCGGTTATGGTAGGTGTAGATGCGACAAGCGTACAGCAGAAGGCAATCACGGACGGACAGGAGCTTGGGACCGTATCACAGGATCCATATGATATCGGCTATCAGACGATCATAGCTGCAGCACGGGCTATGTCTACAGATCCGGCACAGGCGGCTTCTGTAGAAAAAAATGTTCTGCTTGAGCCGAAATGGATTGACGCATCTAATATCGATGATGCGTCAAACGGCAATTATCTGTACAGCAAATAAAAGAGAATATACGCAGGATGACGTGATATGATATGTAAAAGAAAAGTTAATCCTGATATCCGACAGGGACAGTTCACATTGGACTGTCCCTGTGTTATAATGAAAAAGATTGAATTGAAGTAACTATTCAGAAGGTAGTATCCCGCGAGGCGTTTTGGCATGTTTTTTGCCAAAATCCCGAGACCTATAAGGCAAAATGCTATCACCGAAGGTGATTTGGAATGCATTTTGACTCGTAACTGTGAGGGTACTGAACAGTTACGAATTGAAATAAAAAGCAACTTCGATCAAAGTATGTTATGGCAAAACAGAGGAGGAAATTTTTTGAAGGAAAGAGAAACATTTGGATCAAGACTTGGTTTTATTCTGGTTTCCGCAGGATGTGCCGTAGGGCTTGGAAACGTATGGAAATTTCCATATATGACAGGAAAATATGGCGGGGCAGCTTTTATCCTGATCTATCTGGTATTTCTGGTGCTGCTGGGTCTGCCGATCCTTGTAAGCGAGTTTGCTGTAGGACGAAGCAGCAGATTAAGTACAGCGAGAGCATTTCACAAACTGGAGCCGGAGGGTTCCAATTTCCATAAATACAGTTATATGGGAATGATCGGTAACTATATGCTGATGATGTTTTATACCATGGTCGCCGGCTGGATGATGTATTACTGTTATGTTATGGCAACCGGTAAGCTGAGTGGAGCATCTTCTGATGAGGTCAGTGGGTTCTTTTCCAATCTGATGACATCGACAGGTACTATGACCGGCTGGATGATCGCAGCAGTTCTTCTTGCATTTGGAGTATGTTCACTTGGACTTAAGAACGGAATCGAGCGCATCACGAAGGTGATGATGATCTGTCTTTTTGCACTGATCGTTGTGCTGGCAGTTCATTCTGTGACACTTGACGGTGCAATGGAAGGTGTGAAATTTTATCTGGTGCCAAACCTTGACAACATCCGTGAGGCAGGTCTCGGAAATGTGATCTTCGGTGCACTTTCTCAGGCATTCTTCACATTAAGCATTGGTATCGGTGCGATGGAAATCTTCGGAAGCTACATGGGTAAGGAATGTACGCTTGCAGGCGAAAGTGTCAATATTCTGATCCTTGATACATTTGTAGCGTTGATGGCTGGATTGATCATCATTCCGGCATGTTTTGCATTTGGTGTAGAGCCGGGGGCAGGTCCGGGACTTGTATTTATCACACTGCCAAACGTGTTTAACCAGATGGCAGGCGGAAGACTCTGGGGAGCTTTGTTCTTCCTGTTTATGTCTTTTGCGGCACTGTCTACGGTCATTGCTGTATTTGAGAATATCCTGTCCTTTGCAATGGATCTGTGGGGATGGAAACGTAACAAGGCAGTTGTGTTTAATATTGTACTGATCATCATTCTTTCCATGCCGGCAATCCTCGGATTCGGACCATGGTCCGGTATCCAGATTCTCGGTGAAGGAACCAACATCATGGATCTTGAGGACTTTATCATTTCCAATAATATCCTGCCGCTTGGTTCTGTAGTTTTCGTCATTTTCTGTGCATCGAAGAATGGATGGGGATGGGACAATTTTATCAAAGAAGCCAACACAGGATCAGGACTGAAATTTCCGAAATTTATCAGAAATTACATGCTCTGGGTGATCCCGGCAGTTGTTGCGGTTATTTACCTGAAAGGGTACTATGATATGTTCCGGCCGAAAGGAATGAATTATCTGGTTCCGTGGATGATCATCGGTATTGCGATGCTTGTTCTTGTCGGATGGATATCTTTCGGGCACAGTAAAAAGAAATAAGATACCAGGGTCAAAAGTTCTAAATCCACATGAGCTTGCTCATAAGTGGATGTAAGAACTTGGGACCCGCCCCGATATGAGCATAAAAGTGGGATGAAATCCCGCGATATGCGAATAGAGGGTAGGATTGTGAGAGTGCGTAGCACGGAACAATCCGTGGGTATCGCAAATAATATAAAAGAAACAAAATTAGAGGAGGCACAATTATGATAGCAGAAAAAATGAAACCTTTTGTCCAGAACAACTCAGCGATCCGCATGATGTTCGAGGAAGGAAACCGTCTCCGTGCAAAATACGGCGCAGATAAAGTATATGATTTCAGTCTTGGTAATCCGAGTGTTCCGGCACCGGATTGTGTACGTGAGGCGATCATTGATCTCGTAAATAACGAGGAACCGACAGTCCTTCACGGATATATGAACAATGCTGGTTTTGAGGATGTCAGAGAGACCATTGCGCAGTCTCTGAACCGCCGCTTCGGAACCGCTTTTTCTGCACATAATCTGATCATGACCGTTGGTGCTGCCAGCGGACTGAATGTCATCCTCAAGACGATCCTGAATCCGGATGAGGAAGTGATCGTTTTTGCACCGTATTTTCTGGAATATGGTGCATATGTACGTAACTATGACGGCAAGCTTGTGGAAATCTCTCCGAATACCGAGACTTTCCAGCCGAATCTGAAAGAACTGGAAGAAAAGATCAACGCCAACACCCGGGCTGTGATCGTAAATACACCACATAATCCAACGGGTGTCGTTTATTCCGAAGAGACGATCAAAGAACTTGCAGCAATCCTTGAGAAGAAACAGGAGGAATTTGGTTCCGTCATCTATTTGATTTCTGATGAGCCATATAGAGAGTTGGCATACGATGGTGTGGAAGTTCCGTATCTGACAAAATACTACAAGAATACAGTTGTAGGATATTCCTACAGCAAATCTCTGTCACTTCCGGGTGAACGTATCGGTTATCTGGTTATCCCGGACGAGCTTGAGGACAGTTCGACCGTGATCACGGCAGCAGCAATCGCCAACCGTGTACTCGGAAGTGTCAATGCACCGTCGCTGATGCAGAAAGTCATCCAGAAATGCGTGGACGCAGAGGTGGATGTGGCTGCTTATGACCGCAACCGTCTGGCACTTTACAACGGACTGAAAGAATGCGGTTTCGAGTGTATCAAACCGCAGGGAGCTTTTTATCTGTTCGTAAAATCTCCGGTCGCAGACGAAAAGCAGTTCTGTGAAGCCGGAAAGAAATACAACATTCTGATGGTACCGGGAAGCTCTTTTGCATGCCCGGGTTATGTAAGACTGGCATATTGTGTATCCTATGACACAATTCAGAATTCTCTGCCGGAATTTAAGAAGCTTGCAGCAGAATTTGGTCTGAACTAAATTAAGGGAGGAACCTCATGGCGATTTCATTTGATGAAAATAAAAAGATCTTCAAGCTGGACACAGCAAAAAGTACATATCTGATCGGACTTTCACCGGAAGGATATCTCGGACATATTTATTATGGAGAAAGGCTGAACCATCCGGCAGATAATTATCTTCTGCGTATGGCGGAGCATCCTTTTACACCTTCCGTAAACAAAAGGGAAAAAGCCATGTTTCTTGATTTCTTCCCTGAAGAATTTCCGTCAGGCGGTGTGGGCGGTTACAGAGAAAGCTGTATCAACATCCGTGACAGTCACGGATGCATGGGAAGTGAATTCTTTTATCATTCTCATGAAATCTACAAAGGCAAACATAAACTGAGCGGACTTCCGGCTTCTTTCGGAACAGAAGATGAGGTAGAAACACTCGATATCCACTGTCGCGATGAGGTGCTTGGACTGGAGCTGATTCTTTCTTACTCTGTTTTTGAAAAAGAAAATATCCTGACCAGAAGCGCCAGAGTAGTCAATAATGGCAGTCAGAAAGTGCGCATCGAGAAAATCTACAGTGCGTGTCTGGATATGGACAATGAAGACTTTGAAATGATTTCTCTTCATGGCGGATGGGCGAGAGAACGCCATATTCAGCAGTGCGCGCTCCATTACGGCAAACAGAGCGCTGAGTCTGCCAGAGGTGAATCCAGTCATCAGGAGCATCCGTTTATCGCACTTGTGACGCCGGGAACTACGCAGAAACAGGGGCGTGTATATGCGATGCATTTCGTATATTCCGGAAACTTCCTTGCACAGGCAGAACTGTCACAGTTTGATTCTGTGCGTATGGTCATGGGTATCAACAGTGAAGAATTTTCATGGGCGCTTGCACCGGGCGAAGAATTTCAGGCACCGGAAGTTGTCATGACTTATTCAGGGGCAGGTCTTGGTCAGATGAGCAGGAGTTATCATGATTTCTACAGAAATCATATAATCAGAAGTAAATACAATCACAAAAAACGCCCGATCCTCATCAATAACTGGGAAGCAACTTATTTTGATTTCAATACAGAAAAACTTCTGGATATTTCCCGTGAGGCAAAGAAATGCGGAATCGAAATGCTTGTCATGGATGATGGCTGGTTCGGACATCGAAATAACGACGACAGTTCTCTCGGTGACTGGTTTGTTAATGAAAAAAAGATTACGGGCGGTCTGAAGAATCTGGTCGATCAGGTCAATAAGATCGGTCTGAAATTCGGTATCTGGTTCGAGCCGGAAATGATTTCTCCGGATTCAGATCTTTATGAGAAACATCCGGAATGGGCAATTCAGATTCAGAACAGAGAGGCAACCCAGAGCCGAAATCAATATGTACTTGACCTGTCATGCAGGGAAGTACGTGACTATGTATATGAGTGTGTGGCTTCCGTTCTTCGAAGTGCCAATATCGAATATGTTAAATGGGACATGAACCGTCAGCTCAGTGATATGGGAAGTGCTTATCTTGCCGAAGATGCGCAGCAGGAGCTTTTCCACAGATATGTACTCGGTGTTTATGAACTGCAGGAGCGTCTGGTGACAGACTTCCCGGATCTTCTTTTGGAGAACTGCTCCGGCGGTGGTGCACGCTTTGACCCGGGAATGCTGTATTACAGCCCACAGATCTGGTGCTCTGATGATACTGACGCGATCGAGCGCCTGATGATTCAGGAGGGAACAGAGCTGATTTATCCGCTGTCTGCCATGGGCGCGCACGTCAGTGACTGTCCGAACCATATAGTAGGCAGGGTGACACCGTTCAAGACGAGAGGTCATGTGGCTCTTTCCGGTACATTTGGCTATGAACTGGATATCACAAAGATTGCAGAAGAAGAGAGAAATATGATTCCGGAACAGACACAGATGTATCACAAATATCACGATCTGATCCGTGAGGGAGACTATTTCAGAATTGCATCCTACAGAGAAAATCATCTGTATGACTGCTGGGCGTCGGCGGCAAAAGACCGTTCCGAGGTACTGGTAACGTATGTACAGGTGCTTGGACAGGCAAATGTGCACAGCCGCAGAATCTACCTTGATGGATTTGATCCGGACAAAACTTACCGTCTGGAAGGCACAGACGAAGTGTACACCGGTGAAATGCTGATGAAAGTGGGATTTCTGATGAGAGATTTCAGAGGAGATTTCCAGAGCAGGCTGTATCATTTCGTTGCGGAATAGAGTAAAAACGGAACTGTCATGCAGGCAGAGATACAAAAGACGCAGGAGCTGACGATGATGTCATGCCCCTGCGTTTTTTGACATTGCATATAAAGGAGGCACCGGCAGCGCGCCCACTGATCAGATTTTATCAATTCTTTTGCGGATGTCCAGCATTTTCTGATCCAGTTCGGAGATAACAGAAGCACATCTCTGCAGTTCCTCGTTGATGACAGCGGCCTGTTTCTGACCACGTTTATAACGAAGCTGATGATCGAGATTTGCCCAGTAATCCATGGCAGCAGTGCGAAGCTGAAGTTCTGCTTTGATCCACTGACTTTCATTCTGAAAAGGCATGGCAACCTCAAGAATCAGGTGCAGGCTCTGATAACCGGACTTCTTTGGTTCCTTTATATAATCCTTTGTTTTGAGGATACGGATATCCTGTTGCTTTTCAATCAGTTCGGCAACTTTATAAATATCATCTACATAAGAGCAAACGGCGCGGACACCGATCAGGTCATTGATTTTTTCCAGTGCCTGTGAAAAATTCAGATCCAGTCCCTTTTTCTGCATTTTTTTGCAGACGCTGTCATAGCTTTTGAGCCTTCCGGTCGTCATCTGAATAAAATTCCGGTTATATTTCATCAACAGAAAAGTATTGATGATTTCCAGCTTGGTCATCATAAGGTTGATGACGCATTGTCCTTTGATGCTGAATTCTCCATCAGTCAGCATAGTCTTTAAAAGTTCTTTCTTCTTCAATTTCTGTCTTTCTTCCTCTAACTGTATTAACGTAAAATTTTCATTCGTATAAATTTCAGCTGTTTGTAATGCATTGCAGGTTCCCATAAAAATACTCCTTCTGTAATAAATCTGTAAGTGATTTGCGTTAAATCAACGTTAAATAAGAAAAGTAAGGGCGAATCACCGACTTTCTTATTTCCGTTTCCCATCAATTAATGTATGAAAGCATATGGAAAAATATGACAAAAATGACTATGGGTATCGAGATATGAAATAGATACCTGATATTTCAATTTGTAGAATCTATAGAAAAAGAGAGAAGATATTTGAAATAATTTGGGTAATTTTTTGACGAAATGAAGATTGACAAATGATTAACGAACCCGTATAATAAGCGCATACCAATCATTGATAAATAATTAACGTTAATCAATTAACAGAATTGTTTATCGGACTAAATCAAAAGGATCATATCATAAGAGGAAAAACAGGAGGATTCAGAAATGGCAAAGAAAGAAACCCACATCCCGGCAATCATTGATACTCCGGAAGCACTGGAAGCAAAGATTGCTGCGATGAAAGAAGCACAGAAACTTTTCGCCACTTACACACAGGAGCAGGTTGACAAGATCTTCAAAGCCGCTGCAACTGCCGCTGACAAAGCACGTATTCCGCTTGCAAAAGCAGCTGTGGAAGAAACAGGAATGGGTATTGTTGAAGATAAAGTCATCAAAAACCATTATGCATCCGAATACATCTACAATGCATACAAAAACACAAAGACCTGCGGTGTGATCGAAGAAGATCCGGTTTACGGAATCAAGAAAATCGCAGAACCGATTGGACTGATCGCAGCAGTTATCCCGACTACAAACCCGACTTCCACCGCAATCTTCAAAACTCTGATCGCGCTGAAGACAAGAAATGCAATCATTATCAGCCCACATCCGCGTGCAAAAGGAAGCACCATTGAAGCTGCAAAAGTTGTTCTGGAAGCAGCAGTCAAAGCAGGCGCACCGGAAGGCATCATCGGATGGATCGACGTACCGAGCCTGGAACTTACCAACATGGTAATGAAAGAAGCAGACATTATCCTTGCAACAGGCGGTCCTGGAATGGTTAAGGCTGCATATTCCTCCGGAAAACCAGCACTCGGTGTTGGTGCAGGAAACACACCGGTCATCATTGATGATACAGCAGATGTACGTCTTGCAGTAAACTCCATCATCCACTCCAAAACTTTTGACAATGGTATGATCTGTGCATCCGAACAGTCCGTAACAGTTCTGGAAGGTGTATATAAAGCAGTAAAAGAAGAGTTCCAGTACAGAGGATGCTACTTCCTTAAGAAAGACGAAATCGAAAAAGTAAGAAAAACAATCCTGATCAATGGCGCACTGAATGCAAAGATTGTCGGACAGAAAGCGGCTACGATCGCTGAGATGGCAGGTGTAAAAGTTCCGGCAGAAACCAAGATCCTGATCGGTGAAGTGGAATCTGTAGATATCAGCGAAGAGTTTGCACATGAAAAACTTTCTCCGGTGCTTGCCATGTACAAGGCAAAAACATTTGACGAGGCGATTGCAAAAGCAGAACAGCTTGTTGCAGACGGCGGATACGGACATACATCTTCCCTTTACATCAATGTAAATGAGAAAGAAAAAATGGCAAAACATGCAGCAGCCATGAAGACCTGCCGTATCCTGATCAATACTCCTTCTTCCCAGGGTGGTATCGGAGATCTTTACAACTTCAAACTTGTTCCGTCCCTGACACTTGGCTGCGGTTCCTGGGGAGGAAACTCCGTATCCGAAAACGTTGGTGTAAAACATCTGATCAATATCAAGACTGTTGCTGAGAGGAGAGAGAACATGCTCTGGATGAGAACCCCGGAAAAAGTTTATTTCAAAAAAGGCTGCCTGCCGGTTGCTCTGGATGAGCTGAAAAACGTAATGGGCAAGAAACGCTGCTTCATCGTTACAGACTCCTTCCTTTACAAGAACGGATACACAAAGAAAATAGAAGACAAACTTGATGAGATGGGAATCGTGCATACATGCTTCTCTGATGTAGAACCAGATCCGTCCCTTGCCTCTGCAAGAGCCGGTGCTGCAGCAATGCGCGCATTCGAGCCGGACTGCATCATCGCTATGGGTGGTGGATCCGCAATGGATGCCGGTAAGATCATGTGGGTTCTTTATGAAAACCCGGATGCAGATTTCGATGACATGGCAATGGATTTTATGGATATCCGTAAGAGAATTTACACATTCCCGAAAATGGGTAAAAAAGCGTACTTCATCGCCGTACCGACATCTTCCGGTACCGGTTCTGAGGTAACACCTTTTGCTATCATCACAGACAAAGAAACAGGAATCAAATGGCCGCTGGCTGACTACGAGCTGATGCCTGACATGGCAATCGTAGATACAGATAACATGATGAGCGCACCGAAAGGACTGACAAGCGCTTCCGGTATCGACGTTATGACACATGCGATCGAGGCATATGTTTCCATGATGGCATCTGACTATACAGACGGACTTGCACTTCGTGCCATCAAACTGGTATTTGATTATCTGCCGAGAGCATACAGAGACGGTAATGATGTAGAGGCAAGAGACCATATGGCAAACGCGTCCTGCATGGCAGGTATGGCATTTGCAAATGCATTCCTCGGAGTAAACCACTCTCTGGCTCACAAACTGGGTGCTTTCCATCACATTCCTCACGGAATCGCAAATGCTCTGGTACTTACAGATGTTATGCGTTATAATGCAGCAGAAGTTCCGACCAAGATGGGTACTTTCCCACAGTATCAGTATCCGAAGACACTGGCTCGTTATGCAGAAATCGGTCGCTTCGTAGGACTGACAGGAAAAGACGACAATGAAGTATTTGAAAAACTTCTGGAGAAACTGGAAGAACTCAAAAAGATCATCGAGATCAAACCTACGATCAAAGATTACAACGTAGATGAAAAATACTTCCTTGAGACTCTGGATGAGATGAGTGAACAGGCTTTCAATGACCAGTGCACCGGCGCAAACCCGAGATACCCACTGATCGCAGAGCTGAAAGAAATCTATCTGAAATCATACTACGGTAAATAAGCAGGATAAGCTTTCTGTTTCTTCCATAAAAATATTATAAGCAGCGACAGCCCCGGCGTTACAGGAACGTGATGCCGGGGCTGTTGCTTTAATAACAGGAGAAATATTGTAACAAAATTAAGAATCTATGTATTGCAAGTGGCAGGATATGGGTGTTACAATAAATACCAATGACAATGTTAATATAAACAGAGAACTTATATACTGACTTTTTTGGTTATATATAAGAAAAAGAAGCAATAGTTTCAGGAGGCATGATTATTGAAACATAATGAAAACACAAAATACGTGAAACTTGGTATCACAGGCGCTGCCGTTCTGGCATTTGGATTTGCAATCCTGTATATCCTGAATCAAAGTACAAATATTGTGGCGGGTATCCGGGTAGTATTCAACATTTTGAAACCGTTCCTGTACGGCGCACTGATCGCCTATATCCTTGCACCGATGTGCAACCGGATGGATGAACGCTTTCTGAAATGGTTTCCGAATGCGACAGAGAAGCAGAAAAAGGGAATGAAATTTCTGTCTATTGCAATTGCGGTTATTTTTGCTGTGACCGTTGTGGTATTGTTGATCATTTTGATCCTTCCGCAGGTATGGGACAGTACAGTGAGACTTATCCGTATTCTTCCGGCACGACTTTCCTATGCGAATCATATGATCGATCAACTGCTGAAAGACCAGCCGGAATTGCAGAAATTTTTTAATCATTTTTCATCTCAGATTGAAAGCGGGCTGAATGATATCCTGAGTGCCAACTCCAGTACGATGCAGACGATTCAGGGAATTGTCAACAATATTACCGTACAGCTGATCGAGGTTTTGAGTGTATTCAAGAATATGTTTCTTGGATTCCTGATTGCAGTATATCTTCTTGCAAGCCGCAAACTGTTCGGCGCACAGGCGAAGCTTCTGCTTTATGGTATTTTTCCGAATAAATGGGCGAAGATCATCGAAGAAGAGGTTCGTTATACAGACAAGATGTTTAATGGATTCTTTGTCGGCAAGATCATTGATTCTGCGATCATCGGTCTGATCTGCTTTGCGGGAACAACTCTGCTGGGATTTGAATCCGCTGCATTTATCAGTGTTGTGATCGGAGTGACGAACATTATTCCGTTTTTCGGGCCGTTTATCGGTGCAATCCCATGTGCATTATTACTGCTTCTGGGAACTCATCCGTGGGATGCTCTGTATTTCCTGATCTTTATTGTGATTCTGCAGCAGATTGATGGAAATATCATCGGACCGAAGATTCTCGGAAATACAACGGGTGTATCCAGTTTCTGGGTATTGTTTTCCATCCTTTTATTCGGAGGTCTCTGGGGAATTGTCGGTATGGTGATCGCGGTTCCGCTCTTTGGTGTTATTTATGATATTGTGCGTAAGCTTACTGCACGTGGGCTGGAACGAAATCAGCGGGAAGACATACTTCAGGAGTACAATGAAGAATTTCATGAGAAAAAAGAAGAGGCGAAGAAGAAATCAAGTCCTTCTGTCAGTGATAAAGTCAATAAATGGATTAATGAGTACATTAATAAAAATGTAAATGATAAATAAGGTATATAAAAGAAAACCCCATGGGCGATTGCTCATGGGGTTTTGTACGCTCTAAAATATTGTATTGATTTTGCTCAGAGAAATTACTGTTTGCGGAAAGCGGCACGTTTTCTTTCTCTGGGATCAAGGATTCTCTTACGGATACGGAGACTTTCCGGTGTTACCTCAAGAAGTTCATCCTGATCAATGAATTCAATTGCCTGCTCCAGACTGAGAACTCTTGGAGGCGTCAGCTTCAGAGCTTCATCAGCGGAGGAAGAACGTGTATTAGTCAGATGCTTGGTTTTGCAGACATTCAGTTCGATGTCTTCGGCTTTACCATTCTGTCCGATAACCATACCGCTGTATACTTTTTCTCCAGGGCCTACAAAGAGTGTTCCACGATCCTGAGCGGAGAACAAACCGTAAGCAACTGCCTCACCGGATTCGAATGCAATCAGAGATCCCTGCTTACGATACTGGAAATCTCCCTTGTATGGTGCATATCCGTCAAATGTGGTGTTCAGGATACCGGTACCCTTGGTGGAGGTAAGAAACTCACCACGGAAACCGATCAGACCACGGGACGGGATATGGAACTCAAGACGTACGGAACCATCGCTGGCAGTACTCATTCCCTGAAGTTCACCTTTACGTTCACTTAATTTCTGGATAACTGTACCGGAAAATTCTTCCGGAACATCTACATAAGCGATTTCCATTGGTTCAAGTTTCTTACCGCGTTCGTCGATATGATACAGAACTTCCGGCTTGCTTACTGCAAATTCATAACCTTCACGGCGCATGTTTTCAATCAGTACGGACAGATGAAGCTCACCACGTCCGGAAACTTTGAAGCACTCGGTAGTCTCTGTGTCTTCTACACGAAGGCTGACATCTGTATTCAGCTCACGGTACAGACGGTCACGAAGATGACGGGAAGTGATGTATTTACCTTCCTGTCCGGCGAGAGGGCTGTCATTTACCATGAAGTTCATGGAAAGAGTGGGTTCGGAAATCTTCTGGAACGGGATTGCTTCCGGATTGTCACCGCCGCAGAGGGTATCACCGATATGGATATCTTCGATACCGGATACAGCTACGATGGAACCGATGGATGCTTCTTTTACTTCGATTTTGTTCAGTCCGTCAAATTCATAAAGTTTGCTGATCTTGACTTTTTTGCGTTTGTCAAGGTCATGATGGTTCAGAAGAGTAAGTTCCTGGTTGACAGCAATCTTACCGTTTTCTACTTTACCGACACCGATACGTCCGACATATTCGTTGTAGTCGATGGTGCTGATCAGTACCTGTGTGTCAGCGTCCGGATCACCTTCCGGTGCAGGGATATATTTCAGAATGGTCTCAAACAGCGGAGCCATGTTTTCCGGTGTATCTGCAAGGTCAAGAACTGCATGGCCTGCTTTTGCAGATGCATACAGGAACGGGCAGTCAAGCTGCTCATCAGATGCTTCCAGATCCATGAGAAGTTCCAGAACTTCATCAATAACTTCTTCCGGACGTGCTTCCGGACGGTCGATCTTGTTGATGCAGACGATGACATGGAGATCAAGCTCCAGTGCTTTACGAAGTACGAATTTGGTCTGCGGCATAGCTCCCTCGAATGCGTCTACGAGAAGAATAACGCCATCGACCATTTTCAGAACACGTTCTACCTCACCACCGAAATCAGCATGTCCAGGTGTGTCGATGATGTTGATTTTGACTCCTTTGTAATGGACAGCAGTATTTTTGGATAAAATAGTAATTCCACGTTCACGTTCGATATCATTGGAGTCCATGACACGTTCCTGAACTTCCTGATTTTCACGGAATACACCGCTCTGTTTCAGTAACTGGTCTACCAGAGTGGTTTTACCATGATCGACATGTGCAATGATGGCAACGTTGCGTACGTCTTCGCGTTTGGTATTCATAAAATCGAAATCCTTTCTTTAATTACTTCTATATTAATGTGTTTTTTACATAGTACGGTATTTCAGTTTACCACATTTTTCGCAGATTACAAGGAAATCCTGAAAATTTTTTTTATTTTAAAGTTTTGGTTCTAAACCTTGCAGGGTGTTCATAGTCTAGTATAGACAAAATACCCAAAGAGGAAGGAGAACAACATTATGGCAGACAAAATCATCGAAAACAATCAGGTATCAATCATGGGGAAAATTGATACAGGCTTTACATTCAGTCATCAGGTCTTTGGCGAGGGCTTTTATACAATGGAAATCCTTGTGCGCAGACTGAGTGATTCCGAGGACCGGATTCCGGTCATGGTTTCTGAGAGACTTCTGGATGTGACGCAGGATTACACCGGTGAGTATATTGAGATTCAGGGACAGTTCCGTTCGTACAACCGTCATGAAGAGAAACATAACCGGCTTGTCCTTTCTGTATTTGCAAGAGAACTGAAATTTGTGGAAGAGGACGAGGAAACAGTTCCACTGAACCAGATTTTTCTGGATGGCTATATCTGCAAACCGCCTGTATACAGAAGGACACCTCTCGGAAGAGAGATCGCGGATATGCTTCTTGCAGTCAACCGTCCATATGGCAAGTCAGATTACATACCATGTATCTGCTGGGGCAGGAATGCGCGATATGCTTCGGCCTTCACAGTGGGAGGACATGTACTTCTGTGGGGAAGGATCCAGAGCCGTGAGTACATGAAGCGGATTGGAGAAAATCAGACAGAGCGGCGGATCGCTTATGAAGTATCTGTAAGCAAACTGGAATATATTGATTAGAAAGTATAGAGAAGAGATGAATCTGGACGGAGAAGTTCAGGTATTGCTTTTTTGGCTGAACTGCGGTAAGATAAAACCAATAATGCGAATTATATGCGTGCCGCCCTTTGAGGCGGTGTTTATCAACATTAAGAGGAAGTATTATGGAAAAAGAATTAACAGAAGTGTACTGCGGAAACGGTAAGGGCAAGACCGCTCTGGCAATCGGTCAGAGTCTCCGTGTGGCAACGCAGGGCAAAAGCGTGATCGTGATCCAGTTTCTGAAAGGAAGAGAGACACATTCACTTGATTTTCTGCAGGATGTGGACAATCTGGATTTCAAGATTTTTCGCTTTGAGAAGAGAGACTGCTGTTATGAAGACCTGACAGAGGAAGAAAAGGCTGAAGAGAAGTCAAACATTTTAAATGGTCTTAATTTTGCACGTAAGGTAATCGCGACGCAGGAATGTGATTTTCTGTTACTGGATGAGATTCTTGGACTTCTGGACTGTGGGATTGCGACAGTGGATGGGATCATTGATATACTGAAGCAGAAAGATGAATCCATGCATATCGTAATGACGGGCTGGAATTTTCCGGAAGAGCTGAGACCTTACGTAGATATGATTACTACATTAAATACGGAAGAAACTCATCCGCTTGACGGCGAATGAATACAATAAATTACAGAAGAATGAAGGAGGAGTTCTAATGGCAATTTTTAAAGGTGCAGGTGTTGCAATCGTTACACCTATGTATGATGATGGAAAGGTGAACTACGATAAACTCGAAGAACTGCTTGAGTACCAGATTGCAAACAGCACAGATGCAATCATTATCTGCGGTACCACAGGTGAATCTTCAACGATGACTCATGGAGAGCATTTAAAGACAATCAAATTCGCAATCGATAAGGTAAACAAACGTGTGCCGGTCATTGCAGGAACAGGTTCCAACTGTACAGAGACTGCGATCATGATGTCCAGAGAAGCAGCGTCTTATGGTGCAGATGCACTGCTTGTTGTAACTCCTTATTATAATAAAGCTACACAGAAAGGTCTGATCGCTCACTACACTGCAATTGCAAATGCAGTTCCGGAGACACCGATCATCATGTACAACGTACCGAGCCGTACAGGATGCAATATCCAGCCGGCAACAGTAGCTTCACTTGTTAAGAATGTCAAGAATATCGTTGGTCTGAAGGCTGCAAGCGGAGATCTTTCTCAGATCGCCAAGACAGTATCTCTTGCAGGTGCAGATCTTGAACTGTATTCCGGAAACGACGATCAGGTACTGCCGATCCTTTCACTTGGCGGCCTTGGTGTTATTTCCGTGCTTTCCAACGTTGCTCCGAAGGAAACACATGATATGGTTATGAAATTCATGGAAGGTGATGTTGCAGGCGCAGCTAAGATCCAGATCGATGCAATTCCGCTGATCAACGCACTGTTCTGCGAAGTAAACCCGATTCCGGTCAAGACTGCACTCAACCTTATGGGAATGAATGTAGGACCTCTTCGTATGCCGCTCTGCGAGATGGAAGAAAGTAACAAAGAAACTCTGATCAAAGCAATGAAGGATTTCGGTATCAAACTGGCATAAAGACATACGCAGGAGGACAATAAATTATGGTAAAAATCATCATGCACGGATGCTGTGGTCATATGGGACAGGTGATCTCAGACCTTGTAGAAAAAGACGCAAATGCTGAGATTGTGGCAGGAATCGATGTCACAGACAAGGGCAATACCAGTTACCAGGTATTTACAGATATTCATGAATGCAAGACAGAAGCGGATGTTCTGATTGACTTTTCCTCTGCAAAAGCAGCGGATGCGCTTCTTGATTACTGCGTAGAGCGCAATCTTCCGGTAGTACTCTGTACGACAGGGCTGTCTGAAGAACAGCTTGCAAAAGTGGAAGAGACTGCAAAGAAGATTCCGGTTCTTAAATCAGCAAACATGTCTCTTGGCATCAATACTCTGATGAAGCTGATTCAGGATGCTGCGAAAGTTCTTGCAACTGCAGGATTTGACATGGAGATCGTTGAGAAGCATCATCGTCTGAAACTGGATGCACCGAGCGGTACAGCTCTTGCACTGGCTGACAGTCTGAATGAGGCAATGGATAACCAGTATCATTATGTATATGACAGAAGCCAGAGACGTCAGCAGAGAGATGATAAAGAAATCGGTATTTCTGCAGTACGTGGCGGTACGATTGTCGGAGAACATGAAGTAATCTTTGCGGGTACGGATGAAGTGATTGAGTTCAAGCATACCGCATACTCAAAAGCTATCTTCGGCAAGGGTGCGATCGAAGCAGCCAAATTCCTTGCTGGCAAACCGGCAGGACGCTATGATATGGCAGATGTGATCGAAGGTTAACATATTTTTATACAAATAAATCCCCCGGATCTATATCTTATCAGGTACAGATTTGGGGGATTTTTTATATGCCAGAAGATGCCGGTGGCAGGTTTTCTGCATTAACCTTTTTTGTATGCGTAAGTGAGCAGAATTTTGGAATCTCGCCAGCGTGCGGCAGAAGTAGGTCCGCCCAATGTGACAGAGATGTAGGTGTTTCCTTTACGGGAACGACATAAACCAACGAAACAATATCCGGCTTTGTCAGTTACACCGGTTTTTAAACCAATGACACCGGCCTGCTTTCCGAGGAGAGCATTCGTTGTTGCGACAGTGAAGTTACGCTTTGTATTGAGACTTTTAAAGGAATAACGCTTAGTGTTGATAAGTTTTCGGAATGTCGGATTTTTGATCGCATAGCGTGCGATGATTGCAAGATCCGATGCGGTTGTATAGTGATTCAGTCCGGTATCCAGACCGTTCGGTGTGACGAAGTGTGTATTCGTACAGCCGAGCTCCCGGGCCTTTTCATTCATAAGTTCGGCAAAAGCGGAAGTGGAACCACTGATGTGTTCTGCAATCGCAATGGCCGTATCATTGTGGGAAGGAACCATCAATGAATAAAGAAGGTCACGCATATAGAAGGTTTCGCCTGCTTTTGCATATAACTTGGATGGTTCGACAGCGGCAGCTTTTTTGGAAAAGGTTACTTTATCATTCAGGCTGCTGTTGTCGAGAGCAAGGATGCAGGTCATGATCTTGGTGGTACTTGCATTTGCATGACGCAGATTTTCATTTTTGCTGTAGAGCACTTTGCCTGTGTCGGCATTGATGAGAAGTGCACAGTCTGATGAGAGGTTATATTTCAGTCCGGAGTGATCCAGAGCACCATTTTTTCCGAAATAGTAGTTGGTTTTATTGATACGTTTGCGACCTGTATAAGCTTTTCCGGTGGAATCAAAATAATAAGTTTTGCCGGATTTTGTGGTATGCCATCCGGTGACGATGGATCCGTCTTTTGAGGCATAGTAGTAATAACCCTTATAACGGAAGAGACGGTTGCGATAGAGATACCCCTGGGCATTTGTGCCGAAGTAATATTTCTTACCGTTCACTTTGTGAAATCCATGCCAGCGCTTGCCGGATTTATTGAAATAACAGAGCTTTTTGTTAATGCGCAAATATTGATTTCTGGCATAGGTTTTGTCTGTGTAGCGATAATAGTAGTAGTGTCCGCGCTGTACAATTTGTCCGGACTCTGCGTTTTGCAGTTTGGGAAGAGAAAAAGCAGAGACACTTGTCGAGCTTGCGAAAAGTCCGATAAACAGTACAGCGAGAATCAGAAGCAAAAAGTTTCTTTTCTTTTTCATTTGTCATACCCTTCTTTTATATAAAAATCTTTTTAAAGTTTACCATGAAACACCAGTTTTTTCCAGAGTAGGATTTTGCCATTTTGTACATATTATCAGTACAAGTAAAAAACACGGTAAAGGAGAAGACGGAAATGAAAAAAATAAAGCAGATTCTGACAGGAGTATTACTTATTATGGCACTCAGTGTGTTTACAGCCTGCGGAAACAACAATATGGCAGCAGATGAGGCTGATACCACGAATGAGAATAATGACAACACCAATACGACGACGGAAGATGAAAATCAGAATGCAGATAAAGATGATAAAAATAACAACGATAACAAAAATAATGCAGACAATAATGCGACAGACAATGAAAACATGACAGATGATGCAGTAATCGACAATGGAGATACTGTATCTGAAGGTACGGAGGGTGCCGGAACAACAGATAATACAACGGATGGAACAACTGCGGAGGATGGAACCGTGGCACAGGATCTGGGCGACGGAGTCCGCGCAGTTGGAGATGGCGTCGGAGATGCAGTAGAAGATGTCGGTGACGCTGTAGGAGACGTTGTGGATGGAAGAGAATAAAAAGTATTGGTGGTATGAAACTTTGAGGTAGCTGTTCTGAGAGAGTAAAGGATGATAAATGATTTATCGTAGTAATTTGATAAAGCAAAAATACTTGCATGAAACTGGATTTCATATTATCATAGCATCAGAGAAATGAAATACGCAGATAAACGGGAAGCCCGGGTTCCGAAGTGAATCCGGCTCCTGTTTCTGTCGGACAGGGAGTATTGGAATTATGAAATTTCGTCCATGCATTGATATACATAATGGCAAGGTCAAACAGATCGTCGGTGGAAGTCTCAAGGATGCCGGAGATCAGGCAAGAGAAAACTTTGTTGCTGAGCAGGATGCCGCTTTTTATGCAGAACTGTATAAAGAAGCAGGGCTGAAGGGAGGGCATGTAATTCTGCTGAATGGGAAAGATTCAGAGTATTATGAGGCAACGCGGGCGCAGGCAATAAAAGCTCTTAAAGTCTATCCGAAGGGACTGCAGATTGGCGGTGGTGTGTGTCCGGGCAATGCGGCAGAATACCTTGAGGCGGGTGCGAGCCATGTGATCGTGACCTCCTATGTGTTTAAAGACGGCGGACTTTCCTGGGAAAATCTACAGAAGATGGAAGAGGCAGTTGGAACAGAGCATCTTGTACTGGATTTAAGCTGCCGCAAAAAAGACGATCAGTATTTTATTGTAACTGATCGCTGGCAGAAATTTACCGATGTTCCGGTGACTCTTGATACAATGAAAGAGCTTGGAAGCCACTGCGCCGAGTTTCTTGTCCACGCAGTGGATGTTGAGGGCAAAGCAAACGGAATTGAGACAGAGCTCGCAGGACTGCTTTCGGAATATACAGACCGTCCGGTGACTTATGCCGGAGGGATAGGAAGTATGGAAGATATCGAACTCCTCAGAAAACACGGCAAGGGGCGGCTGGATGTGACGGTCGGAAGTGCGCTGGATCTTTTCGGAGGGACGATTCCCTTTGAAACACTAATAAATTTATAAAATCAGGAGGTATCTATCATGAGTGACGTACTGGAAACAATCAAAAGCAGAAGAAGTATCCGCAAATACAAGAGTGACATGGTTCCGCAGGACAAACTTGGAAAAATCATCGAAGCAGGAACCTATGCGGCAACCGGTATGGGCAAGCAGTCACCGATCATCATTGCGGTAACAAATAAAGAACTCCGTGATAAACTCTCTGCGATGAATGCAAAGGTCATGGGCGTAAACAGTGATCCTTTTTATGGCGCACCGGTTGTACTGATCGTACTTGCAGATAAGAGCAGACCTACATATGTATATGACGGAAGTCTTGTCATGGGAAATCTGATGCTGGAGGCAGAAGCACAGGGAATCGGAAGCTGCTGGATCCACAGAGCAAAAGAAGAATTTGAAAGTGAAGAAGGCAAAGAACTTCTGAAATCACTTGGAATCGAGGGCGACTACGAGGGAATCGGTCACTGTGTACTCGGCTATACGGACGGTCCGGCTCCGAAAGCCGCACCGAGAAAGGATTCCTATGTATATTATGTAAAATAAAGGAAAACTCGTTTTACAGAAGAGGTCAGTGGGGAAATTTACCACTGACCCTTTTTTGTCCATTGAAAACAGAAACAGAATCTGAATATAATGTAGACAATAAAAATAATGATTGCCAGAGATGGAGGAAATACCAATGAACAAACTTAAACATGCGGCAGCAAAGAAGGTTTTTGCAGGA
The DNA here is from genome assembly GCF_014297355.1 of Blautia intestinalis. GTDB lineage: Bacteria > Bacillota > Clostridia > Lachnospirales > Lachnospiraceae > Blautia_A > Blautia_A intestinalis. The sequence continues at coordinate 58,577 of NZ_JACOQE010000001.1, forward strand.
GTTGCTGATTATGCAGTCGCTCAGGTGCACAAGAATCCTGAAGCGGCATATGAAAAACTGATCGATACTGCTGAGAAATATTTAAAAGATTTTGGAAAGGGCGTAAACTGGGATTACCTGAGAAAAGTTGCCTGTAATCCGGAATATACATTAAACCGTTATGTAACATCCATGGTTCAGGATCTTCATCCGAATGTTCTGAAGACAACTCTGATGAACCTTGGATTTGAGGCTTTTTATAATGGAACAAAGACCATTCACGAGATGAGAGAAATACATAAATGTAACATCCCGTGGATCATTCTGATGGATCCTACCAGTGCATGTAACCTGCACTGCACAGGATGCTGGGCAGCAGAATACGGAAACAAACTGAATCTTTCCTTCGACGACATGGATTCCATCGTAACACAGGGTAAAGAGCTCGGTATCTATTTCTATATGATGACCGGCGGTGAACCGATGGTAAGAAAGAAAGATATCATCGAACTCTGCAGAAAACATAACGACTGTGTATTCTTTGCTTACACAAACGGTACACTTGTTGATGAAGCACTCTGCAAACAGATGCAGGAAGTAGGAAACCTCTTCCTTGCACTGAGCGTTGAGGGTGAACCGGATATCAACGATATGCGTCGTGGCGAAGGTGTATACAACAAAGTTATGCATGCAATGGATCTTCTGAAAGAGCACGGCCTTGTATTCGGTACATCTATCTGCTACACAAGCGCCAACTACAAGAGCGTTACAAGCGAAGATTTCATTCAGATGCTTGTAGAGAAAGGATGCCGTTACGCACTGTATTTCCATTATATGCCGGTTGGAAATGCAGCATCTGTTGATCTGCTCCTGAATCCGGAGCAGCGAATTTATGTAAAGAACCGTGTAAGAGAGATCCGTAACATGGAACATGGACCGGGAATCTTTACCATGGACTTCCAGAATGACGGTGAGTTTGTAGGCGGATGTATCGCCGGAGGAAGAAACTACTTCCATATCAATGCAAACGGTGATGCAGAACCATGTGTATTCATTCACTATTCAAATGGTAATATCCATGAAAATACGATCCTTGAGATTCTGAAACAGCCGCTGTTCATGGCGTATCATGACAATCAGCCGTTTAATGACAATATGCTTCGTCCGTGCCCTATGCTGGAAAATCCGGAGATTCTGCAGCGTATCGTAAAAGAATCCGGTGCACACTCCACAGACCTTCAGTCTAATGAGACAGCAGAGCATCTTTGTGGCAAATGTCTACATTATGCAGAAGAATGGGCGCCGGTAGCTGAGAAGCTCTGGGCAGAAGAAAAGGCTGAAAAAGCAGCAAAAGCAGCCGCTAAATAAAATTTTATAAAGAAATCATACAGCTCCATCCGTGACAGGTATCTGGAAATTCTGAATACTACCGGGTGGAGCTTTTTTGCGTTATAGTCTGAAATATTCTGGAACCAGAGAGAAAAAGCAACGGAAAGTGGTGCGTATGAGCGTTTCCGATGCCGAAAGGGCCAGAACCAGAGGGAAAAAGCAACGGAAAATGGTGTGTATGAGCATTTCCGATGCCGGAAGAGCCAGAACCAGTATTTATGGAAAAAGTTGTGTAACAGTGCTATGCAGACAGTAACAACAGGTACAAAAAAGTGTGAAGAAAGTGTGAAAAAATGTGGACAATGACAAGATCTGAGAGATATAATTAGAGCATAAAATTTATAAGGAGGGCAGATGCATGAAGAAGAAAAAACTGGCGTTGCTGCTGGCTGCGGCCATGACAGTGACAAGCCTTGACAGCACGGCTATGATGGTCACAGCAGCAGATTTTACTTCTGAAGAAGTGCAGGAACAAAGCGTAGAGCTTACGGACGAACCATCCGAAGCTGCAGTGGAAACAGACGCTGAAACCGAAGACGGGGGGGCTTTTTCAGACAGCTCATCAGAAGCTGAAAATGTAGAAATTGCCGAAGAACCGGAAGAAACAGGCGAAGATACCCAGCTCGACATTCAGGAAGAAGATTCCTCTGCTGAGGATGTGTTTGGAGCAGAGGGCGAAATCTCTGTGCAGGCGGATGGAGATTCCGGTACAGGAATCGATGAAGGTGAGGGTGACCTTGGAGACAGCAATTCTGAAGTATCTGCAACAGAGATGACACTGGGTGAGGTATATCCGGTAAAAATTGTTGAAGCAGGAAAAACAGTCTGGTTTAAATTCACCCCTGCAGAATCAGGAAGATATGAAATTTATTCTACAGGAAGGTTTGATACGTATGTGGAATTTTACGGTACAGACCCTACAGGAGACCGCATAGCTGAGAACGATGACGGTAACAAGGGTGTTAATTTCAGTCTGAAATGGAATTTAGAAGCAGGCAAAACCTATTATTACCGCACGAGGATGCTTAGTGAAGACGTTAAAGGCACATTTAATGTGCAGATAGTACAAAAGAAGGTATTAAGTGTAGAAGCCTCGGATGTTTTGACGGAGGGTATTGCAGGGACTGCTTTTTATACGTATGCAGATCTGACAGTTAAATCTGCAGATGATACGGTTATTTCAACAAAATTATCCTATAATGATAGGCAAGTGAGTGTATATGATGATTCCGGGTATATAGGCTCAATAAGCGTTTCTCTGACAAAAGATGGTCAGGAATATTCTCTGGGAGACTATCTTAATGCGGGCACTTATACAATGAAATTTGTGTATAAGAATGATGGGGAAGAGGAAGCATCAGTAGAAAGTATTCCATATACAGTGACAATCAGGGATGCAAATGATATCACGAACTCACCCCTGTATAAAGGAAGTCTGTCTCTGAATGAAACGACAGAGGTAAGTACACCACGCAAAGGCGTGGCTTACTATAGCTTTACAGCACCGGCAGATGGTGATTATTACATGACAAATTGTAAATCAGATTTTTCTGTCTATAGAGTAAATAGTGAAGGAACTGTTTATTATGCTGGACAGACCTGGACTGATTTGAAAAAGGACGACAGAGTTTATCTGCGTTTCTATGGCGGCAACTATTCCGACAGTGATAAAGAAACTGTAAGTGTTACAGTAAAACCGATAGTTGACATGGAATCTATGGTTTATGTAGCAGATTCAGACAGTGCGATAGACGGCCTGGAGAATCCGACTGTGTGGGAAAATATGCCCGGCAGACTGAGACTGACAGATAAAGAAGGCGGAACAGAAGAAATCGTACCAACCTGGGATAGCACTTTACGGCTTGCATCCGGATACAATATACACAATGAGGTATACACGATCAATGCGGATAAGTCAGAAACTAAATTTGAACGGTATGATGAGGAGAATTATGAAGCCAGACCATTTCCGGCTGGCAACTATAAAGTAAAATTTACATTATATGACAACAATGATTCAAAAACTGATATAACAGCAGAAACCACCTTCACTGTGAAGGCTCTGGACTACAAGAGCTTACCTGAACTGACAAAAGATTCCAATGCAATCGCTGCCAGCGGATCATATTATAAATGGTACCGCTTTACACCATGGAAAGACGGATATTATCATTTTGAGTGGCAGTCTGCAAAGGGAAATGGAAATTCAACTGGCTTTGACAGAAAATGGTATCGTATAGAGGATGGAAAACCTGTACTATACGACAATTATTGGGGTATCGAGGATGGCAATTCTGAACTGATAAAAGGTACACAGTATGTTATAGGAATCAAGTCTGCAACGGACAATCCTGTTACATTGAATATCACTAAAGAACCAGTAGCTGTTGAGATGAAGAATCTTGTTTATTCACCGAATCCGATGACGTTTACAGAAGGATTTGACGATGTCAGGCTGGATAAACTCAAGGGAACCGTTGTCTTTGACAATGATACAACAAAGGCTGTTTCCATGGGATATGAGGATTATGATAATGATCTGTCATATATGCTTGAAAATTCGGACGGTAATGCTGTTGATACGTCAAATCTTTCGGCTGGAAGCTATTCCTATACAATTTCATATAATGGAATCAAAGTGGCTTCTATTCCGGTTGCTGTCGTAGAACCGGAAATTACAGCGGACCTCAAAGCAGACAATGCCGGTATTGTGAAAAATAGCGGTTCTCAGATGATTGTTTCCTTTACACCGGAGAACTCTGGCAAGTATGAGCTGAATTTTAACGCAGGAGTAAGAAGCGTAAAATTAGCAACGAAAAATGAAGACGGTACATATACGCAGATAAATAGCTGGAGCAATTATTATGATAATCTGTATTCTGTATATGCAACGTTGAATGCCGAAACTACATATTATTTTGGAATTTCAGCAGAGGATTGTTATCAGGAGCTGCAGGTCACACCAAAGCTTCTTGCAGAACCTGTAAAGATTGAGACAAAGCTGCTGGAGAACAGAGAATACATAGAAGAAATTGATGATTTCAGAGATGTAAAGCTGGAAACAACAGTAACCTTCAGTGACGGCACTACAAAAAAAGTTTCAAACAACGAGACATTCGATGGATATAAAATAGAATATGAAGGATGTCTGGATGGTGAAGCTGAATATAACAGATTTTACTCTTATAGTAGTCTGAAACCGGGTACATGGAATATTCGCCCATGTCTTGTAGACGCAGATTCAGATGATGATGAGAGTGATATAGAGGGAGCTCTGACAGGAACTGAAATAACCATTAAGGTCAATTTGCTGAATGAAAAAATGTCAGCGTTTACTCCATTAGAAAAGGACAAAAAAACAGATGTAAAAGCAACGAATCAGGCACTGTACACCTTTACAGCAGATGAAGAGGGAACATATGTGCTGTCCGGCGAAGCGGAAATAGAAGGAACAGCATATATTTATGATGCCGAAGATGAGGATTGGTATGTATGTGGTCTTTCTGAAGAATTGAAACTTGCAGCAGGACAAAGCTGCGTGATCAAGCTTCAGCCATACTTTGACACCACAATTACAGTGTCCAAAAAAACTGAAGAAATTCCGGATCCAGATCCGGGTGACAAACCGACAGGAGAAACGACAAAGGATTTTGAGCTTACAGATGGAATGTCCGAAAAAGAGATAATAGTTGCAAATGTGGGAGATGTTGTATCTGCAACATTTACACCTCCGACAGATGGATATTATCGAGTAGATATCAGTGATATCAGTGATGATGAAGCCTATGTTTCAACTTCTTTATATCGTGATGATAATAGAGATAATATAACAACAACTTCATCCGATGCGTTAACCTGGAAGCTTGAAAATGGAAAGAAATATACCTATAAATTTGAACTTCGGGAAGAGGAGACGGATGATTACATAAGAGGAAGCTTCAAAGTATCTTTCCGGAAGGTTGAAATAAAAACAATCAAAAATATCGAACTGGTTTTGAAGGATGAATATCAGGCATCTGACTGTACGCTGTTTGATGATCTGTACGACTTCTATAATACAAAGATAACCTATCAGGATGGATCATCCAAGATCTATGAAAGGTTATGGGGCACAGATGAGTATGGAAATCAGTGGGATACGACTCATAAGGAAGACGAATCCACCAGTTATGCTTCAAAGGCAATTAAGCATCAGATATCTTTCAGGTATCTTGGAACAGGAGAGAGTGACTGGAAGGATATCGGCCAGCAGTCGATTAATATTACGGCACTGGCTTCCTTTGACGAGCTTGCAGTTAATAAAGAGGTGATGCCATTTAAAGATGAAGCAGAGAGGAAATATTACAGATTTACAGCACCGGAAACAGGAACCTACCGGTTTGACAGTAAGATGATCGGAACCCATTCATTAGGTGTTGATATATATACAATAGACGGTGCCTATAACGGCAACGAAAATCGATGGCAGTTAGAGAGAAAATGGATGAGTCAGACATATTTAGAAGCCGGAAAGGCAAGTTGCTATCTGCAAAAAGGTCAAACCTATGTAGTACAGGTTAACTGGCATTATGATGAAGATGCAAGTACATCTACTCTTCAGATTAAAAAAATAAAAACTCTGAAATCCATTGAAGTGGAAAAAAGACCTGATCAGACATCCGTGCTTCCGGGAAATTCTGATTTTCGTCGTGTTTCTCTTGATGGAATGACGATTAAAGCAACTTATACGGATGGCTCTGTGGAAAAAATTGTATATGGAAAAACTGATTCACAGGGAATGACATTCGATATTTATTCCACTAAATGGATAAATGATAAAATCTGCAGAGTAATGGTCGAGATGGGTGGCTATAAGGCATCCTTTGATCTTGAGGCCGCAAGCTGGGATGATGTTCCGGCACTGACACTTGAAAAAGAAGAAAATATAGTGTCAACAGCCAACAATGTGGCATTTCGCAGATTTGTACCTTCTGAATCCGGATATTATTCATTCAGCGGCAAGAATTGCTGGATACAGCTTTATGACTCCAGTGCGAAGGAAGGTCTGACTAAGGATCGCGCTTATCTGGAAAAGGGTGTACCTTACTGGGTTTATATCTATGTAACAAATCCGAAGGAAACTGCAACCATAAAAGTTCTTACAGGTGCCTGCCAGTGGGAAGTACTTGAAGAAGTTGAAGCAACCTGTACAAAAGATGGAAAAGTTGTGAAGAAATGCAAAACTCATGGTGATACAATTACAATGATCGACAGTGCACGCGGACATGAATGGGGTGCATGGACAACAATCAAAAAGCCGTCCTGCGCTGATGGTGAGCAGCAGCACGTTTGCGGCGTCTGCAAAACAGTCGAAAAGCGTTCCATCAAAGCAACTAAGGCACACAGCTTCTCTGCATGGAAGGTGATCAGAAAGGCAACTGTCCTGGCAGAGGGAACACAGGAGCGTACCTGCAGTGTATGTGGTAAGAAAGAAACTGCTTCCATAAAGAAGCTTCCGGCAACAATCGCCCTCAATGTCAAAGGAACGATTCCGCTGAAAGTGAAACAGTCCTTTACCGTAAAAATTACAATGGGTGCGGGAGACAGAGTTGTTTCCTGGAAGACAAGCAATAAGAAATACGTTTCTGTTAAGAATGGCAAGATCAAAGGCCTCAAAGCAGGAAAGAGCGCAACAATTACTGTTCAACTTGCAAGCGGTAAGAAGGCAAGCTTCAAAGTAAAAGTTCAGAAGCCTGCAGTTGCAACGAAGTCCATCAAGGTTACGAATACAGCAACCGGCAAGAATCAGGGCAAGAAAGCAACGCTGAAACGTGGCCAGAGCCTGAAACTTAAAGCTGCACTTACACCGGTAACAAGCTTGCAGAAAGTTACATGGTCCACTTCCAACAAGAAGATCGTAACTGTCAGCAAATCCGGTGTGATCAAAGCAAAGAAAAAAGGTAAAGCTACCATTACTGTGAAGTCCGGAAACAAGAAATACAACATTAAGATCACAGTAAAATAAATCAGTTTTCATGAAAGGAAACCCTCATGGCGGAAGCTGTGGGGGCTTTCTTTAGCTTTAAGTTCATGAACATAAAAAAACCGGGAATAATGCAGCATTTTCTGAGTTTGTCGAAAGAATGTAAAAAAAGTGTGGAAATCATGGACAGTGACGGGCTGAAATTATATAATTACGACATAAAATTTCTATAAGGAGGGCACATGCATGAAGAAGAAAAAACTGGCATTGCTGCTGGCAGTAGCTATGACTGTAACAAGTATGACAGCACTGCGATGATGGTCAATGCAGCAGATTTTACTTCTGAAGAAGTGCAGGAACAAAGCGTAGAGCTTATGGACGAACCACCCGAAGCTGCAGTGGAAACAGACGCTGAAACCGAAGACGGTGGGGTGCTTTCAGAGAATTCATCCGAAGATGAAAGCATAGAAATTACCGATGAACTGCAGGAATCCGCGGATACCGAGGGCGAAGACACCGGGATCGATGTTCAGGAAGAGGACGAAGCTTCGCCGGAAGATGTATTCAGTGCGGGGGATGAGATTGCTGTACTGGATGACGAAGTAAAGTCTGTATCGGCAACGAATGTTCTTTTGGATGGTGTTGCGGGGATTCCATTTTATACATCTGCTGATCTGGAGGTTACATATACAGGCGGAAGAGATGCCGTAAGAACATGTCAGTTTAACTATGAAGAGGTTAGTTTAAGGGATAGTTATACAACAGATGGTACGGAGATCACAGTTACATTAGAGGTGGCCGATGGGAATACATATGGTCTTGGAAGCAGACTGGCGGCGGGAACTTACACAATGAAATTTACCTGCGGAGATATTGTAAGTGAGCCATATAGAGTCAGTATAAAGCAGATGAGTGAATCTCCGTTGTATAAAGGCCCTGTAAATCTGAATCAGGATACAGAAGCAGAGAGCCCTCTTCAGGGGGTTGCTTATTATAGTTTTGAAGCTCCGGCAGCAGGAAACTATTATATGGATACCTGTGATTCAAACTATAGAGTGTATGTAGACGATGGTAAAAACAGTTATTCTGTTTATGAGAGCAGTAACTGGTATCAGGAAAAGCAGCAGACTGCTTATATAGGCTTTTATGGAGGCAGTCTGAACAGTGATGCAAATGAAGATGCCATTATGAAAATCAAAACACAGTCGGATATTACGTCTGTTGAGTATACTTCAGAGTCTGCGGCTGCGATAGAAGGCCTTGACAATCTGTGGCGGTATAGTTATATGCCGGGGCTCCTTAAACTGACATATAAAGATGGTACAACAGATACGCTCAGAGCAGAGTTTGGAAATACGGTATCTGATAAGCAGGGGCATGCAGTTTATTCAGAAACATGTGCTGTTGACGGAGAAAAAGAAACTCCGATTGACTGGGACAAGATAGGAAATGTACTTCCTGCCGGAAAGTACAGAATCCATTTTATGTTACAGCTAGAGGAACAGGATTCTGACAATTCAGTAAATACGCATACAGATCTGACAGTTAATAAGCTGGATTATGACAGCCTTACACCACTGGAGCTGGGAAATCATGAATTAGAAGCAGGTGAACTTCAGAAAAAATGGTATAGTTTTAGTCCGGAAGAAGCAAGTAAATATTATTTTAAGTGGAATGTAGGAGATTATTCCGGTGATTCAGAAGGATTTGTGAAAATCTGGTATAAATATGAAAATGGAAAACTTGATTCGTGCTTCGATCATTGGAATATGGAAAGGGGCGAGGTAAGCGTTTCCAAGGGTGTAAAATACATTGTAGGTGTTGTCAGTGAAAGAGGCAGGAAGGTTTCATTAAATCTTACAAAAGTGAAAACACTGAAATCCATCAAGATGACAAAACGTCCTGAACAGACCACGTTACTGCCTGGAGACAGAGCATGGGTTTCCCTCAGGGGAATGGAAATCACTGCATCTTATGCAGAGGGTGATGATGAAACAATTGCTTTCGGACAGACAGATTCACAGGGCATGGGGTTTAAACAAAATGGCAGTTATACATGGGAAAATGAAGACCTCTGCCGTGTACCGGTAAGCATGGGCGATCGCCAGATTTATGTAACATTTGAGGCTGCTGACTGGAATGATGTTCTGAAGATGGAGTTTGGTACAGAAGAAAAACTGGATACTGCACCTGGAAACCAGACAATTCGCAGATTCATCCCGGATAAGTCCGGATATTACTCCTTCAGTGCAACGAATGCTTATATAGATGTTATAGACTCCAAAACAGAGAAATGTCTCAGTGCGGAGAAAGCATATCTGGAAGCTGGTAATACATATCAGATTTATGTTGTAGCGTTGGAAAAAGATGTTATTCTCAAGGTTGGGGATGTTCCCTGCGAGTGGGAAGTAAGTGAACGGATTCCAGAGACCTGTACTACAGACGGAAAAATTGTAAGAAAATGTAAAGCTCATGGTGAAACAAGTACTACACTGGAGAGTGCTCCCGGTCATGACTGGAGCAGATGGAAGGTGACGAAGAATGCCACAGTTCTTGCAGAAGGTGTTCAGCAGCGCAGCTGCAGTGTATGTGGTAAGACAGAGACTGCATCTGTAGCGAAACTTCCGGCAACGATTGCTCTCAATGTCAAAGGAACGATTCCGCTGAAAGTAAAACAGTCCTTTACCGTGAAGGTTACAACCGGTGCAGGAGACCGTGTGAAATCATGGAAGTCCAGCAACAGTAAAGTTGTTTCCGTTAAGAATGGCAAGATCAAAGGCCTGAAAGCAGGAAAGAGTGCAATGATCACGGTACAGCTTGCAAGTGGCAAAAAAGCAAGCTTCAAGGTAAAAGTTCAGAAGGCAGCAGTTGCAACGAAGTCCATCAAGGTTACAAATACAGCAACCGGAAAGAATCAGGGCAAGAGTGCAGCACTGAAACGTGGACAGAGCCTGAAACTTGCAGCCGTACTGTCACCGGTGACCAGTGTGCAGAAGGTTACATGGTCTGCTTCCAACAAGAAGATCGTAACCGTCAGCAAATCCGGTGTGATCAAAGCAAAGAAAAAAGGTAAAGTTACCATTACTGTGAAGTCCGGAAATAAGAAATATACAATTAAGATCACAGTAAAATAAACATATATGCGAGAAACAAAAAAGTCGAAAATCGTTGCCCAAAATGCCTTGAATAAAAAGGGAAAGAATGCTAGTATGAAATCAAAGCAGAAGTTCGAAGTGGTAAAAGAAAAAGAACAACATGTTCCGTGATTCCTGCCCGAATTTCTTCGAAAAAACAAATCGGAGGTTATCGCGATGAGTATATTCGAGTACGACAAAGAGGAAGAAGAACGGAAGCTTCGAAAGGCAGAATACGAGGCGGGGGTAGAAGCCGGAAAAAAGGAAACAGCAGTAGTGATGAATAAAATGAAGTTTCCGGTGGAGAAGATCGCAGAGGTACTGCAGGTAGACAAAGATGTGATTGTGAAATGGATCGAGGATAAATAATATCATTCAGGAAACCCTCATGGCGGAAGCTGTGGGGGCTTTCTTTTGGCTTCTGCTAACGTTGGGCTTTCTTTTTTGCCTGCTTTGTATTAGAATAATAGTACTGAGTACAATGTAACGAACGGATTGGAGAAACTATATGAAGGTTGTGATTTTAGCGGGTGGTTTTGGTACCAGAATCAGCGAAGAAAGCCATCTGAAACCAAAGCCTATGATCGAGATCGGGGAGAAACCGATTCTCTGGCATATCATGAAGATGTATTCTGCTTATGGATTTAATGAATTTGTGATCTGCTGTGGATATAAGCAGCATGTCATTAAAGAATGGTTTGCGGATTATTATCTTCACAACAGCAATATTACCTTTGATTTCACCCAGGAAAATAAAATGATCGTGCATAACAATGTGCTGGAGCCATGGAAGGTGACACTGGTAGATACCGGGCTGAATACTATGACCGGCGGCAGAATCAAGCGCATCCGGGAATATCTTGATGATGATACATTTATGCTGACCTATGGGGACGGTGTTGCAGATGTCAACATCAAAGAGCTTCTGGAGTACCACCGTTCACACGGGAAGATGGCAACGATCACAGCCGCCCAGCCGGGTGGACGATTTGGCATCCTTGATATCAAAGAAGACGGAATGATCACCAACTTCAAAGAAAAGAAAAAAGAAGACGGCGGCTGGATCAATGCCGGATTTATGGTATTGGAGCCCTCTATCATGGATCTGATCGAGGGTGATGATACAAACTTTGAGAAAGGCCCTCTGGTGCAGGTAGCGCGCATGGGACAGTTAAATGCCTATAAGCACAAAGGCTTCTGGCAGTGCATGGATACACTCCGTGAAAAAAATCTGCTGGAAGAGCTCTGGCAGAGCGGAGAGGCACCGTGGAAGATCTGGAAATAAATATATATAAGAGAGTGAAGGCGAAATTATGAAATCATACAAAATAGCAGTCGCAGGTACAGGATATGTAGGTTTATCACTTGCGGTTCTGCTCTCACAGCACAATGAAGTACATGCAGTAGACATCATACCGGAGAAGGTTGATCTGATCAACCACCGCAAATCCCCGATACAGGATGATTATATTGAGAAATACCTTGCAGAAAAAGAACTGAATCTTACAGCAACAACAGACGGTGCATCCGCATACAAAGATGCAGATTTTGTTATCATTGCAGCACCGACCAATTATGACAGCCGTAAGAACTTCTTTGATACATCCGCAGTTGAGGCGGTGATCGAGCTGGTAATGTCTGTCAATCCGAATGCAGTCATGGTTATCAAATCCACGATTCCGGTTGGATACACCGAGTCTGTACGTAAGAAATATCAGTCTTCCAATATTATTTTCAGCCCGGAATTCCTGAGAGAATCCAAGGCACTTTATGATAACCTTTATCCGTCAAGAATCATTGTCAGCACAGACAAAGACGATGCTCATCTTACAGAGGCTTCTCATACATTTGCCGCACTTCTCCGGCAGGGCGCAATCAAGGAAGACATTGATACACTGTTTATGGGATTTACAGAGGCTGAGGCAGTGAAGCTTTTTGCCAACACTTATCTGGCACTTCGTGTATCGTACTTTAACGAGCTGGATACTTATGCGGAGATGAAGGGACTGGATACACAGGCGATCATCAACGGTGTCTGCCTGGATCCTCGAATTGGCAGCCATTACAACAACCCGTCCTTTGGCTACGGCGGATACTGTCTCCCGAAAGATACGAAGCAGCTTCTTGCAAACTATGCAGATGTACCACAGAACATGATGTCTGCAATCGTAGAGAGCAACCGTACACGTAAGGACTTTATTGCAGACCGTGTACTTCACATGGCAGGATATTATGATTATTATAATCGCGGGGATTTCAGCGCAGACTGTGAAAAAGAATGCGTGATCGGTGTTTACAGGCTTACCATGAAGAGCAATTCCGACAACTTCCGTCAGAGCTCTATTCAGGGTGTTATGAAGCGTATCAAGGCAAAAGGAGCTACGGTTGTTATTTATGAGCCGACACTGGAAGACGGCAGTACATTTTTCGGAAGCCGTGTAGTGAATGACCTTGCGAAGTTTAAAGAGATGAGCCAGGCAGTCATTGCCAACAGATACGATACGTGTCTGGACGACATCAAAGATAAAGTTTATACCCGCGATATTTTCAAAAGAGACTAAAGCGGTTTCATGGAGGAAGACTTTTGAGCGGAAAGGCAACGAGCTGCGATTACTGTGCGAATTATGTGTATGACGAGGACAGTGAGAGCTATTATTGTGATGTAAACCTGGATGAAGACGAATACTATCGTTTTATCAGTACAGAATACAAGGAATGTCCGTATTACCGAAACGGAGATGAGTACCGGGTAGTGCGCCATCAGATGTAAGGGAAACGGAGAAAACAAATGATTACAGTAGAGCTGGATAATTTCAGCCTGAAAGAAATCTGTCAGTCCGGACAGTGCTTTCGGATGTACGAGACAGAAGAAAATACGTATGAGCTGATTGCCGGAGATCAGTACCTGAAAATGACGCAGGACGGCGGTATTGTAAATTTCCACTGCAGCGATATGGAATTTATCTGTTACTGGGTGCCATATTTTGACATTGATGCGGATTACAGCAGCTATATAGCAAAAATAAATCCCAGAGATACTTATCTGAGTGCCGCGGCTGAGTGTGGGAGCGGCATCCGTATTCTGCAGCAGGATCTGTGGGAAATGATCATCACGTTTCTGATCTCACAGCAGAATAATATTTCCAGAATCCGTGGCTGTGTCGAACGGCTGTGCGAGGCTTATGGAGAGAAAAAAATCTCCGGAGAAAAAGAGTACTACGCGTTCCCGAACCCTGAGAGACTTGCGGCAGCATCGGAGGACGATCTGCGTGGTCTTGGGATGGGTTATCGGGCGCGTTATATTGTGGAGACGACGAGAAGTATTCTGAATGGAGAAATCTCGCTGGACAGGATATATCAGTACCGATATTACTCTCGGGCGAAGCAGGAGCTTCTGAAGCTGAGTGGTGTGGGGGAAAAGGTTGCGGACTGCATCTGCCTGTTTGCGTTGCATCATATGGATGCATTTCCGATTGATACGCATATCCGCCAGGTGCTCGATGAGCATTATAAGAGAGGGTTCCCGAACCGGCGATATCGTGGCATGAGAGGCATCATGCAGCAGTATATTTTTTACTATGAACTGAATAAAAAATAAGATTCGAGATCTGTCAGATTTCCTTTAATTTAAATGGAAGTCAGACAGATTTTTTTGACTTTATAGGAAATTACTCCGTAATGTGAAAAATGTGCGGAGAATTTATATTACAGAAAAGTTAAATGAAAATAACAAGTGTATTTCGTACTGTTTATACATGAAAAATATTATCAATTACAATTTAATTGAGAAAAAAAGTCGATTATGTGGTTAGAAAAAGCTAACGAAAATATGGACATTGAAAAATTTTTATGATATAAAAATACAGGTTAGAAGAAACTAACGGAAAAGAAAGAGGAGGAAGAACATGGCTAACAAGAATTTGTTAAAGAAAATTGCACCGGTTATCTTAAGTGCTACAGTAGCAATGACAGGGATGCCATCTGCAGCTTTTGCAGCCGAATTTTCAGATGAGGATATGATTCTGAATGAAAATGCAGAAGACGAAGAAAGTGATGTGGAAATCACAGATGAGGATGCCGCAGCAGACAATACCGATACAGATGTTACAGTCGAAGATGCAGAGGAAGAAGATGCTGAGACTGTCGATGAAGAAGAAAATACAGAGGCTGAAGATGCTTTTGGCACAGAGGCTGATGAGGGTGCTTTCAGCGCAGAAGATGAGGCAGACGCTGTTTCCGGTGATTTTGTATATGGCACAGCAAATATTCCATATGCCGATTTCTTTTATGGCGAAATGAATGATGTAGCGCAGAATGCGACAATGCAGTTAGATGCAGCAGATCCTGTGACAGCAGTAGGTTATCGCGATGAAGGTATGTATGATGCAGTTACAAGCTGCACAAACAACAAATCCAAAAGATATGATACATCCTATTATACAGAAAACACAGAGAACGGAAGCGTGACTCTTGAAGGAATTAAGGCCGTTAATATTGCAGTTCCGGCAAGCCTCTATAATGATGCAAAGAAAGCAATTGAAGAAGGGAAAAGCTGCTCCAATCAGCTCCTTAAGATTGCAGGCAGTCTCGAGAATGTAAGTGAGACAGCACCTGCCTCAGGAGAATACAAAATCCTGAATGGTGACGGAACACTGACAGCAATGACTACAGAAACAAAAGAACTGAATGTTGAATCTTCCATCACTGCATCCTCTCCATGGGGAAACTATCAGGTCAGCGTGGAATTTGGCAACAACAATCCAGATCAGCCAACAACAGCAAATATGATGGGTGTTATCTTTGAAACATCTGACGGTGAAAAATATGGAATGGAACATTCTCAGAATCTGTGGCTTCGTACAGGTGAGATTGCATTTGCTGTAAAGGATGGTTTCGTTGAACCACATAAGAATACAATCGACAGTAAACGCAGCGCAGGCCTTGAAGGAAAAACAATTACAAAGATCACTTACCTTGTAAAAGATGGTGCGGATATTGTTATTCCGACAAATCTTCTCTGCAAATACAAACTTGCAGACGGTCAGGGAATCACCGGACCGGAAGAGAAGGTTGTATATACAAACAATACATTTACACCGACCAAAGTACAGCTGACTTATAATGTGCCGGAAGGCAGCAGTTACAAACTGACCTCTGTAGAGTATGGCGGACAGGTGCTCAGTGAAGGCAGCTACAATGATTATACATATGATGATTCAACAAAAGTATTATCAGTATACGGAGGTGTCTTTGCGAAGACGGGTGTAGGTACTTATACTCTTACCTTTACAGACAGCTCCGCAGCTCCTTATGAAGACATCACAGTACCGATCGTATTGAGTGCAGATGATACAAAGGTTACCTTTGCTATCCAGAACAACAAGCTGGTGAAGGTTGACCCAAATGGTTCCACTACCTATGAAGTAAAAGATTATATCAAAAACATCACTGCTATCAAGGTTGACGGTCAGGCACTTGGCGGAAGAAAAGCCAATATCAGTGAAATTGCAAAGTCAGTATTTAATGAAAGCACAGGTGCTGTAAACTTTGATGCAAAAGTAAACAATGCTGCCGTATTTGCAAAGGGCGACGGCGGAAGCTACGAAATAGAGCTGACAGCATCCGGATTTAATACAGTTACAGGAACTGTTACACAGGATTCCGGTGAATACAAATACGTATACGCAGGACTTACATGGGATCAGTTCTGGGCATCTGAGGGTGTATACGAAGCAACAAATACTTCAGCTTCTGAGGACAAAGACAGACGTGGCGAAAGTGATATGGGCGGTTTTGATGCTGTCACAAGAGCAACTGCAAACCATGGTCTCCACAGAGGAAGTTTCCAGACAATGGCAACTGTTTACGATGTGAATGGAAAATCTTACGAACTTGCCGGATGGAAAGACAAAACAACAATGATTCTTACAGACGGAAACACTGTTTCCTGCAGTAAAGGAAAAATAAACGGTGCAGATGTCGCTGAGTATACAGTAACCGGTCTGAAATATATTCCGGTTAAAGTAAAAACAGCAGATTATGATGCATTCAAGAAGGCATTTAAAGTAGTAGAAAACGGCGAAAAACTGTTTGGCGGTTATGCTGAAAACAATCTTAGTGCTTATGAAGAAACAGCAGAAGTCAATGCAAATACCAACGGACTTAAGACTGCGACAAAGACAGCTGATGGATTTACATTCAGCGCAAGAGCAAACGGAACAACTTCCGGCCTTAAGGGAGAAGCGCTGAAAACAGCAGATGGCATTACGACTAAAATGAAGCCGGGAAGCGGTAGCTACGGTGAATTCCTCCGTGTAGACCTTACAGGCAACTATGGCGGTCTCGGTGGTGCAATGCAGGCTGTAAAATGGACATATTATGGTGATGACGATACATACAGCAATGCACTTCAGAGCTATGGTACAAAATTTGCGGCAGACAACTGGATGCACAAATTCCACGGTATTCAGCTTGGCCTGACAGATTCTGTACGCTGCAAACTTCCGGCAGATACTGACGGAACAGGATACTGGGAAGTAACCGTTTACGGTCTGGGATACAGCGATTATACATTTAGGTTTCAGGCAACAGACGAAAATATTGCAAAATCGGCAGGCGATGCAGATTCCACACCACTAAAAAATATTATTGCGGAAGCAAAAGCACTTAAAGAGGCAGACTACACACCGGACAGCTGGGATACTCTTGTAAACGAGCTGGAAGAATGCGAAGACATGCTGGCTAATATCGCAAATCAGACCCAGTATGGAATTGAAGAGCAGATTGGTCACTTAAGAGAAGCAATCGACAGCCTTGTAAAAGCAGAATTCAAACTGAATCAGACATCAGCAACACTTTACAGTGGTGCAGCCGTTACTCTGAGTGCAACAACAAATCTGACAGGTGATATTACATGGAAATCCAGTGATGCAAAAGTAGCGACTGTAGATGCAAAAGGTACTGTAACAGCCGTGAATGCGGGAAGAGCAACTATCACGGCAGCGCTTGGAAAAGTTTCTGCAACATTCACTGTAACAGTTAAGAACCCGTCGATCACAGCAAAAGCAGACAGTTCAGTTATTTACACAAAATCAAAAACTACTACAAAGATTAATGTTGCGAAAGACGGAGTAACCGGAAATGCGACATTCAGATCCAGCAATAAAAAGGTAGCTACTGTAAGTGCCAATGGTATTGTAAAAGCGAAAAAAGCTGGAAAAGTAAATATTACAGTTCAGGTTGGAAACCACAAACAGGTTGTTAAGATCACAGTTAAGAAACCAACTATGAAGCTTACAAAAGCTTCTGCGAAACTGAAAAAAGGCAAGAAGGTTACAATTAAAGTAAAGGCAGCACCAGTTTCAAAAGTAACATTCAAGAGCAGCAATAAAAAAGTTGCAACAGTCAGCAGCAAGGGCGTTGTAAAAGCAAAGAAAAAAGGTACTGCAACAATTACAGTAAAATGCAATGGAATTACAAAGAAATTCAAAGTAACTGTAAAATAATTCCTTTATAAAAAATATACAAGAGAACGGGGGCTGTTTATAACTGCCCCTTCTTTTGTATGTTAAGGGGTAAATGAAATGCATAAAAAGAATCTGATAAAACTCCTTCCTGCAGTAGCAGTAATCATCGCAGTCGCATCGGCGGGGCTGCAGACAGAAAGTGAGTTGAAAAATGAGAAAACGGTTCAGGCAGCAGAAAATAAGATCGTTGAATCAAAAGAGCTGAAAAGTCTTTTGACTTCGGCTTACTTTAGTGAACCGGAGAACGCGGATGAAGAAGAAAGTCTGTTGAAGACGGGCAGCAAAAAAAAGAGCAAAAAGAAAAAAGCAGGAATCACGACAGGCAAGGCCAAAGCACTTCCGGAGAAATCAGCAGAAGCTTCCGGTCAGGGACAGGGCTCTACTACGACTCCGACCACATCGGTTCCAAAAGACGGATATAAGGATGGCACTTATCAGGGAAGTGGAACAGGATTTGGCGGAACAGTTACCGTGCAGGTTACAGTTGCTGACGGGAAAATTACAGCAATTGATATAGTAGATGCATCCGGAGAGACACCATCTTACTTTGCATCTGCAAAAGGTGTCATCAGTAAAATGCTGGCAGGGCAGACTCCGAATGTAGATGCGGTCAGTGGCGCTACGTATTCCTCAAACGGTATTATTCAGGCCGTCCAGAATGCACTTTCCAAAGCTGGAAACAGTAAAACTAAAGTGACAAAAACAAACAAGAAGAATAACAAAACAAATAATAAAACAAATAATAAAACGACGAAGCCGGTTGAAATTCTAAAGCCATCAGAAAATGTTACTTATAAGGATGGAACATATACGGCAGAGGCTGAAGGGTTTGATGGATTGGTAAAAGTAACCGTCATGATCAAGAATGGAAAAATAACTGCAATCTCAAATACAAATACAGATACAAAACAGTACTTTAACAAAGCATGGCAGAAGATACAGCCGAAAATTTTGCAGAAACAGGCTGTCTATGGCGTGGACACAGTGAGTGGGGCGACATTTTCCTCAAATGGTATTTTGCAGGCTGTGCAGAAAGCACTGGAAAAAGCAGCAGTAAATACAACACCGATACCGCAGCCGACCGCAGTTCCACAGCCAGAACCGACAACGCCGACCGTGAAATACAAAGATGGCGTTTACACAGGAAACGCAAGGGGCTACTCAGGCATTGTAACAATTACTGCTACAGTAAAAGATGGAAAGATCACAGAACTGAGTAACACAAACAGTGATACAGGTTCGTATTTCAGAAGAGCCTGGAGAGTTATCCAGCCGGCAATCCTTGAGAAGCAGACCGCTGACGGAATCGATACAGTGAATGGAGCAACTTTTTCCTCAGAAGGAATTATCGGAGGAACACAGGAAGCGCTGAAAGCAGCGCTGATCTCAGCAACACCAGAGCCGACGGAAACACCAAAACCAACGACGGCTCCATCTGTAACACCAAAGCCGACAGCGACACCAAGCCCTGCTCCGACAGCAACCCCGACGACCGCACCTGAAGCAACCCCGACACCGGATCCTGTCCCGACAGCAACCCCGACACTGGCAGAAACTCCAGCTGGACAATATGTAGACGGAACCTACACTGGAAGTGGGGAAGGAAATTATGGTCCGGGCAGTGTAACAGTAACTGTGACTGTTGCGGGAGGTCAGATTACATCTGCTTCTTATACGACAGAGGATGATGAAGAATATTTTACAGATGCATGGAATGGGATTTATGGTCAGATTATGGGAAAACAGACAGATGAAGGCATTGATACAGTAAATGGATCTACCTATTCTTCGTATGGAATCATTGAGGCATTTCAGAATGCCCTCAGTCAGGCAAAACGGCAGTAAGTTGTTATATTTTAAGCGCAAAAGGAGAAAATGGAATGAAATACCAGAGTTTTTGTATGAGAGTTTTGTGTCTTCTATTGATTCTGGCAGCAGTAATAGGCTATAATTCAATGCAGAAAAAAGATACGCAGGATCAGGTGACACGGGAGCTTACACAGGTTGAAAAACGTGTGGACGCACTTGAGGAGCAGCAGAAAGAAATTCTGGCCGCTCTCGAGGAAGCAGCCCAAAATCAGGAAAATGCAAACGCGCAGGCAGAGACCGGCGCAAAAGAGAATACATCAAAAGAAGATGCAGCAGACAGCGAAGCTACAGATGCTTCCGAAAACTTCTACAAAGACGGTTCCTACACCGGTTCCGCACAGGGATTCGGCGGAGCGATCGAGGTTCAGGTGACATTAAAAGACGATGAGATTACAGATATTCAGGTGACAAGTGCATCAGGTGAAGATTCTACATATCTCTCCCAGGCACAGAGTGTGATAAGCTCGATCATATCTGCACAGAGCACAGACGTGGATACTGTATCAGGCGCTACATTCAGTTCAACCGGTATTATCAACGCTGTTATTGATGCCCTTGGAAAGGCGGAAAACGAATGAAAAAGAAGCAGAGAAAGGTCCGGCTGATCCGGACTGCGATACAGCTTGGGTTTTTCATTTTTTATCCGGCACTTTTTTCCACGGCATTTGCAGGAGTTAAATCAATTTTTCAGGCACTTGCCGCACATCAGCCGATCACATGGAATTCTTTTCTTGATGTGACAGGTGTGCTTCTTGTAATTACAATCCTGTTTGGAAGGCATTTCTGCGGATATGCGTGTGCATTTGGTTCGCTTGGTGATGCCATGTATGAGCTGACACTTTTTATCCGGCAGAAGATTTTTCATAAAAAGGGGCGCCATGGTTATCCGGAAAAAGTGGTGCGGGCACTTCAGAAAGTGAAATATATTCTTCTGGCCTTTTTGCTGCTTTCCATACTGACCGGATGGTATGCAAAGCTTCAGGGCATGAGCCCCTGGGATGTTTTTTCCATGCTGACTGCCGGAAAACTTCCGAATGCTTCCTATAAGATCGGAATCGTACTTCTTATTCTTATTCTGATCGGGATGTGTACGCAGGAGCGTTTCTTCTGTCAGTTCCTTTGCCCGATGGGGGCTGTTTTTGCAATGATGCCGATACTGCCGACAGCGCTTTTTCACAGAAACCGTGGGAAATGCCCGGCGAAATGTGGCCTTTGCAAAAAACGATGCCCGGCGCATCTGGAAATTGACGGAGATACCCCACTTTCGGGAGAATGTATTTGCTGCCATGCCTGTGAAGTGACCTGTCCGCGTAAAAATATACAGATTGGACCGGTGAAGGACCGGGAAACGGAGAAAAAATGAGGAATAAAAAGAAGGTTGTGACCAGTCTGCTCTGTGGTGTGAGCAGTTTGGTGCTGGCCGCGGTGCCTGTAATGGCAGACGCTGATATACAGAAATATACGAATACTGATTTTGCAATGGATACAGTCGTCTCAGAGACACTGTATACAACAGGTAAGGATCTGAATGAGACTGTCGGTGATAAGATCCGCGAAATTGAGACAGGACTGCTTTCATGGACTGATGAGAATTCGCAGATCGCGAAGCTAAATGCAGCTTCCGGTGAAACGGCAGAAGTATCCGATGAACTTGCCGGTTACCTGCAGAAGATTTTTCAGCTGGCGGAGGATTCTGGCGGAGCATTTGATCCGACGATAGGCAAGATCATACGTTTATGGGATATTGACGGAGAGAATCCACATGTGCCGGAACAGTCAGAGCTGGACGAACTTCTGAAAGATGCCGGATACGAGAAAGTATCTCTGGACGGAGATAAGGTAACACTGGAAAAGGGTGCCACACTTGATCTCGGGGCGACAGGAAAGGGGATCGGCTGCGATGTGGTCGCGGATTTTCTGAAAACACAGACCGAAGTGTCCGGAATGATATTGAATCTTGGCGGCAGCAGTGTAATGGCGTACGGCGAGAAACCGAATGGCTCCGACTGGAAGGTGGCGCTGACTGATCCGCGTGATACAGAGGGAGATTATCTCGGTGCGATCACGCTGAACGGAGGCGAGTTCCTTTCTACCTCCGGAGACTATGAGAAATATTTTATGGAGGATGGAAAGCGTTATCATCATATTTTAGATCCGAAGACGGGATATCCGGTGTGGAACGGCCTGGACTCTGTTACAGTTATCTGTGACAGTGGATTACTGGCGGATGGACTTTCTACCGCATGTTTTGTACTGGGGATGGAAGACGCGTTAAAGCTTCTGGATAAATACGATGCAGATGCAGCGTTTGTGGATGAGGATAAGAATGTTTATCTGACATCAGGGATGAAAGACCGGTTTGAACTGATGAAGAATACCTATACAGTCAGGGATTTGCAATAAAATTGATGCAGAGTATTGATTATGACTATCAGTACTCTGCATGTTTTATTTAGAAATGGATTCGTTTTAAAACTTCGTTCGTCAGGGTTCCGATCAGAAGCCCGGTGATGACACCGGAGATCAGAAGAGCCGGTGCATAGTAGATCAGTCCGGAAGTCATAGTGATGAGACTTGCGATGATCAGCTGTCCGATGTTGTGGGAAACACCTCCGGCAACACTGATGCCAAGAAGACTGAAGCCGGAAAACCTCTTCATGAGTGTCATGACGGTGAGACTGAGTGCCGCACCGGCAAGGCTGTAGAGAATGCTGAACAGATTTCCGAACATGAATCCGATCACGATGATACGGACGACGGAAACAAGCGCGGCTTCCTTCCATGTATATTTCTCCAGTATAAAAAGAACTGCCAGATTGGCAAGTCCAAGCTTCATTCCCGGGATTCCTGCAAAAAAAGGAATCAGTGATTCTACATAACCGAAAATGATAGCAACTGCGGCAAAAAGGCCGAGATATGAAAGCTTTTTCTGATTCATATGTGACATCCTTTATATTCAGACAACAGTATCAAACTCAGGGGAATCATCTTCAGAGGCGTCCCCCTTTTCCCCCTCTATAACAACCTTATTTGGCAGGCAGACGATTGTACCGCCTGTACTGTCGACCGCTTTTTGTTTCATGCAGAGGTGATCCGGACAGTTGGCTTCCGTCATGTGGATTTCTCCGTTTTTAATTTCACATACATTGGTATCATTGATGCGGATCACCTGATCCTTTGCAAGGGAGTAGATGCCGTATTCTTCACCGTTTACCGTGATTTGGACAGTCCCATAGTGACCGCGTCGGATAAAGTACATGCCAGTCCAGAGAATCAGGGCAAAAACAACGATGCCGATGATAAAAGTCAGTTCCTTTTTTTTCAAAGAGAATTCCCCCGAGTTTTCATTTTTCAAAATCAAGTCAGTAGTTCGCTGATTATCATAGCACATGAAACAGAGGTTTGACAAGAAAAAGTTAGTGCTGACGAACGAGGGCGGAGATTTTATGCCAGGCAATGAGGTGGTCACACTTTATTTAAGAAATATTCATTGTTTTATACGGTGGAAAGTGGTAAAATAGTAGGGATTTCTTAAATAGGGTAAATACGGATGATTTCGTATATAAAAGTGATCAGAATAAATATAGAAACAGGAGTTTGATATGAATTTATTTCAAAAAGTATTCGGAACACGAAGTGAGCATGAAGTAAAGCGTATTATGCCGCTTGTAGAGAAGACAGAATCTCTTCGTCCGGAAATGCAGAAATTAACAGATGAACAGCTGAGAGACAAGACCAGAGAGTTCAAGAAACGTCTGGGTGAGGGAGAGACACTGGATGATCTTCTTCCGGAAGCTTTCGCCGTAGTACGTGAAGGTGCGAAGCGAGTTCTTGGTATGGAGCATTACCGTGTACAGATCATTGGTGGTATTATCCTGCATCAGGGACGTATCGCCGAGATGAAGACCGGTGAAGGTAAGACACTTGTTTCCACACTTCCGGCATATCTGAATGCACTGGAAGGCAGGGGCGTTCACATCGTAACCGTCAATGACTATCTGGCAAAACGAGATGCTGAATGGATGGGTAAGGTTCATGAATTCCTTGGTCTGACTGTCGGTGTGGTACTCAATGACATGAAACCGGAAGAACGCCGTGAAGCATACGGATGTGATATTACTTATGTAACCAACAACGAACTGGGATTTGATTACCTTCGTGACAACATGGTTATCTATAAAGAACAGCTGGTACAGAGAGATCTGCACTACTGCATCATCGATGAGATCGACTCCGTCCTGATCGACGAGGCACGTACACCTCTGATCATTTCCGGACAGAGCGGCAAGTCCACAAAGCTCTACGAAGTGTGCGATATCCTTGCACAGCAGCTTGAACGTGGTGAAGCGAGTCACGAAATGACAAAGATGGCTGCCATCATGGGAGAGGAAGTTGTCGAGACCGGTGACTTCGTTGTAAATGAAAAGGACAAGATCGTCAATCTTACTGAGCAGGGTGTCAAGAAGGTTGAGAAATTCTTCAATATCGAAAACCTTGCAGATCCGGAAAACCTTGAGATTCAGCACAACATCACACTGGCACTCCGTGCACACAATCTGATGCACAAAGACCAGGATTACGTTGTGAAAGATGATGAGATTCTGATTGTTGATGAATTTACCGGACGTATCATGCCGGGACGTCGTTATTCTGACGGACTTCATCAGGCAATCGAAGCAAAAGAGCATGTTAAGGTCAAGAGAGAGAGCAAGACTCTTGCAACCATTACATTCCAGAACTTCTTTAACAAATATGACAAGAAGGGCGGTATGACCGGTACAGCTCTTACCGAGGAAAAAGAGTTCCGTGATATCTACGGAATGGACGTTGTAGAGATTCCGACCAACAGACCTGTACAGCGTAAAGACCTCGAAGATGCCGTATACATGACAAAGAAAGAAAAATTCAACGCAGTTGTTGAGGCGGTTAAGGAAGCACATGCAAAGCAGCAGCCGGTTCTGGTCGGTACGATCACAATTGAGACTTCTGAACTCCTCAGCAGAATGCTTCGCCGTGAAGGTATCCAGCACAATGTACTGAATGCGAAGTTCCATGAGCTTGAGGCTGAGATCGTTGCACAGGCTGGTCAGGCAGGTGCTGTTACGATCGCAACCAACATGGCAGGCCGTGGTACCGATATCAAGTTGGACGATGTGGCAAGAGAAGCCGGCGGTCTGAAGATCATCGGTACAGAGCGTCATGAGTCCAGACGTATTGACAATCAGCTCCGTGGACGTTCCGGACGTCAGGGAGACCCGGGTGAATCCCGTTTCTACATCTCTCTGGAGGACGACCTTATGCGTCTGTTCGGTTCTGAGAGATTGATGAAGGTCTTCACTTCTCTGGGTGTTGCCGAGAATGAGCAGATCGAGCATAAGATGCTTTCCAATGCAATCCAGAAAGCACAGGAGAAGATCGAGTTCAACAACTTCGGTATCCGTAAAAATCTTCTGGATTATGATCAGGTTAACAATGACCAGCGTGAGATCATCTATAAAGAACGTCGTCAGGTGCTGGATGGTGAGAATATGCGTGATACCATCTACAAGATGATCACAGATATTGTAGACAGCACAGTAGATATGTGCTTCTCCGATGAGGTGGAGTCTGTTGACTGGAATCTGGATGAGTTCAATCCTATGATGACTTCAATCATTCCGATCGAGCCTCTTACGACTGAGAAGGTTCAGGGCAAGAGAAAAGATGCGGTCAAACAGCAGCTGAAGGAAGAGGCAGTGAAGCTTTATGAGATGAAGGAAGCTGAGTTCCCGGAAGCAGAGCAGCTTCGTGAACTGGAACGAGTAGTTCTTCTGAAATCTATCGACAGCAAGTGGATGGATCATATCGATGATATGGAACTTCTTCGTCAGGGTATTGGTCTTGTAGGATATGGCCAGAAGGATCCGGTTGTTGAGTACAAGACGAGAGCGTTCAAGATGTTTAACGACATGATCGACGCTATTCAGGAGGATACGGTTCGTATGCTGTATCATGTTCATGTAGAGCAGAAGATTGAGCGTGAGCAGGTAGCGAAGGTTACAGGAACGAATAAGGATGATACTTCGGTTAAGAAACCGGTTCAGAGAAAAGAGGACAAGGTTTATCCGAATGATCCGTGTCCGTGCGGAAGCGGCAAGAAGTACAAACAGTGCTGTGGACGTAAACTGATGAAGGCATGATAAAGATATAAAGACAGAACACCCTCCATATATTGATTTACAGGTAACCGGATAACGATCTGGCGAACTAACTGCCAACTATGACTATACATTCTCTCAGGAGATCCTTCGAGAATGAGTCACCGTAGGCAGTGGATTTTGCCAGTATCTAAAAGCATCCGGTAAATTACCTGTTCATTCAATATATGGAGGGTGTTCTTGTTTATATTCAGCCGGTGGTGAACCGCGCGACGCGCCAGTCTGTCGGATGTGCAGCCAGAACAACGGAAGCCACGCTGAGTCTGTCGGATGTGCAGTCAGAACCATGGAAGCCACGCTGAGTCTGTAGGTTGCGCATGTGTTTTAATATTAGAAGAATTTTGCGATTTCGCTGATCTCTTTGCGTGGTTTGCGGGTCGGTTCTTCGGCGGCTTTGCCGACTGCGATAACGGCTGCGATGGTTTCTGTTTCAGGGATGGAGAGGATTTCGCGCAGTTTGTCAGCTTCGCGGAGCCCCATGATCAGGGTGGAAAGCCCGAGGTCGGTAGCTTTGAGAATCAGGTTTGCGTTCTGCAGCCCGAGATCGTAGCATCCCCATCCGTTTCCGAGTTCGTTATCTGGTGTGCCGTCGGTCTGGAAACCTGCGCGGTTATGTACGAAGGTGGTAACGATCAGCGCAGCATGTTCGGATTTTTCTGCATTTCTTGCGCCCGGAAGACAATTCTTGCGGATTTTGTTAACGATCTCTTCGGATAAAACACAGTAATAACGGCCGGTCTGGGAGTTTTTCCATGAGGGTGCTTCCTGTGCGGCGCGAATCAGTTCTTCCATCTGCTCTCTGGTGACAGATACATTCGGATCGTATTTACGAACCGATCTTCTTGTTTCAAGTACTTTCTGAAATTCCATGAAATTCAGTCCTCCTTATGTAAGAATTTAAAGGGTAAAAACGGTATACAGAGAAAAATCTGTATGTCATAATTATGACATTTTATCTGAAAGATTGCAATTATGTGGTGGTAGTTTGCAAAGTTTTGGTTGTATGTGAGACCGATAATCAATAACAGATATTCCATATGATCTCCTTTCCTGTGATAAAGGCATAGAACAAAAAAAGAGACTTCTACCACATCAAAAATGATTGGTAAAAGTCTCGTTGATTACAACAATAACCGGATATGTCAAATAAAATTTTTTATTTTGCGGCTTTACGAGCTTCTTTTATTAATTATGATTTTGGGAGCGTGTCCTTATAATCCTGGTATTTGCCTTCAGTAACCAGTTTTGCATATGCGTCATATGCGTCTTTCAGAGTATCGTATTTTGTACCGGCATTGATAAGCTGCTGATGATTGGTATAAGTAAGATGCTCTGCGATGGTCACATATTTGGAACTATTATTATTTCGGACAGCCGTGGTTGTTTCGGAAACATAAAATTTGTTATCAGCAGTACTTATTATAACGGGGATTGTTCGATTTGCCCCCACAGTATCTGTATGTACGGAAGTCCAAAATAAATATCTCTTAGATTTGTTAGAGGCGCTTCCCAGATATGCCCAGGTACCATTGTTTAATAAACTGTCTTTTTTAATCTTAGAACGCACGGAGGGAAGCATAGAGGAATTTGGACAGTTGGAATCGATTTCGAAGTAGTTATTATTGGCTTTGATCAATTCGTCAAGGACCCCACTTTTCTGTATTGGCTCATCCAGATTTTCGTTAATATCAAAGAAATATTTTTCTGTACTGTTCCCACTTCCACCTTTCCAGTTAAACAAAACACCGTTTTCAGTGAGAGAAACTTCACATACTCCTCCCTTGACCGGATCACCTATCCAGTGCTCGGTGTCCCCCTCGCCGTTAGTATGAGAAATACCGCCAATTGATACTGTGTTCATAGACTGCCAGCCAGCTATTTTCTGTTTCAGTGGTACAACTTTTGTTGTAGTCTGATTTTCTGTTGCATCTTCTATCATCAGCTCATCATATGCCGAGCGGACATTTGCAAGATCAACAGATTCCCGGCTCCTTTCAATATATTTTGAATAAGCCGGGGCGAGCAGCCCGACAAGAACTGCAAGAATGGAAACAACAACTATAAGTTCTATAAGTGTAAATCCTTTGTTCCGGTTTTGCATTTTATATTTACCTCAAAGCATAAAAAATCAATAGTAGGTTTTATAATAGCATTTATTTGCTAATACTGCAATCCGGAAGAAATGTAATAATTATGAATTTATTTCAATAGCAGAAATATACTAGTTCCTGACCTCATCTACGATATTTTTAATAATATCATCTGCAGGTACGGGCTGAGGCCGCCTGTTGTCAAATTCTGTAGTAAGAAGATGAAGTTTGTAATGTGCCTCCGGGTATTTCTTTTGTTGAAGAAGCGTCTGGAACGCTGTTATTTCTGCCGGAAGTTTTTCCTGATATTCGATAAATCCCTCAGGAAGATAATCGGTTGGAACAGGGGATTCACTTACACTATCCGGATCAGGGGATGTGGCGCGAGTTCGAAAGGTCTCTGAAAATGAGGAGAGACTGTTTAGAATTTTCTCGCAGTAGCGTTCGGCTTCCGGATATCGCTGCATGTCCATGAGATAAGTGATTCCAATCATATGAGTCAGAATGTCGTGGTTCCATTTGCGGATATTTTGTTTAAGATTATCCATAGAAATTCTCCTTTCCGTTGTGCATTGTAAGGCGGGCAAAAACATCCCGTACATGAGGATAGCGTGAACGGCTGACCGGGACGGAAACGCCGTTTCGCAGGGTGATGCAGGTATGATGGAGTGTCCTGACCTGATAAAGATTTACAGCAAAACTTTTGTGACAGGAGCAGAACTGTGAACCCATACGATTCAGAAGATCCTGCAGCTTTTCATTTGCGGAATAAACATGAGTTGCTGTATGAATGCAGGTTTGTCGGGCAATATGTTCCAGATAAAGAACATCGTTCTGCGGAACCTGATATTCTTTATAGGAAAACTGAAAATAAAGGTAATGTTCTCCACGAAGAGCATATTTTTCGTGGGCGGCTGTCAAAGCTTTGGGCAGGTATTCAAGGAGTTTTTCCTTGTTCACGAAATAGAGGTGTGAAGTTTCGTAAACGTCAGAAGCAAATTCCAGATACTGACTGACAAAAATAATCTGTGTATCGCCATTTATCTTATTGATTCTTTTGGCAACGGTAATTCCGTTGACGGATTGAGCTCCGAGATCGATATCTGTAATTACAAGCGTATAAGGGCAGCCGTGATCAGTAAGCGTATTCAAAAATTCAGTACCGGATGAAAAAAATTTTACCTCGTAAGGTACTGTGACACATGACTGCAGAATCGATCGGATTATTTCGGTGTAGACATAGTCGTCTTCGCAAACTGCAATTCTTATCATAATTTTTCTCCATGAATGTTCATGTTTTTTGAATAGCGTTTATTATATACTGGACACGGGCAGACTTCAAGTATATAGACGGGTAAATCGTTCGAGATACATCGACAGAATCAGACATGAGAAGGGGCATTTCCGAACTGTTTTTTGTAAGAGCGTACAAAGGTCGTATAGTCATTAAAACCGCTCATCTGCGCGGCTTTTATGACCGGAGACCCTTCATTTATCAGAGAACGCGCGAGGAGCAGACGTTTACTTGTAATGTAGTTGTGGATCGTGTATCCGGTCTCATTTTTGAACTTTCGCATCATATGATATTTGCTGAAAAAAAACTTCTCAGAGAGTCGGTCAATCGAGAGATCTTCGGTTAGATTACGGTTGATATATTTCAGAAGCTGTTCAACCTGAGAATCAGAAGAATAAGATCTGCGGTCAGGGATGGCGCTGGTCTGCAGAAAAATACGGTTGACATAAACCATAAACTGCGTAAAAAGAGCATTGCTGAGTATTTCATCACCAAAGTCCTGATTTTTTATGGAATTTTCAAGTTCACGCAGAAGATCACGGAGATGTTCCTGGACAGCAGAGTCTACGCGGACGAGGTTAAAACTGCGGTCAGTTGCTTTCTGGAAACAGGTATTTAATTCCTGCATGGAAAGGTCGTCGCGGATCCAGAAAATGTAACGCTCATATGGAACGGACGGATCAATTTCCGGTTTGTGGATCGCGCCCTGACTGACCAGAAGGATATCCCGTGGTTTGAGATGGTAGGCTTTTCCCTCAATGTGATAGGTGACTTTTCCGGAAAGAAAGACGATGATCTTGTGAAAATCATGGTAATGGTAAGAAAATTCACGGTCTGTGCGGTCATTGATGTGGAACAGACGGAATTCTTCTTTGAGATAACCTGTTTTTTCTAGTGTGTACTGCGAATAATCCATGGAAATCCTCCCGGAAAAAATAATTTTTGCATCTGTTTTAATTATAGAAAAATTCTTGTAAAAAGAAAAGTGGTATTATATCATGAGATTTAGAAAAATATTGATTTTTATCAGGGAGATATGGAAATGGAAAAGAGAAGAAAATTAAGCAAAAAAATCATAAGGGTTTTGCTTACGTTTATGTTGCTTGTGACGAGTATGGCGGTATCGGTTCCGGCAGCGCCCAGGATCACGATCCGCGATGGAAAAGTTTATCAGAATAACAAACCGGTCACGAATAAAATCGTGGGTTCAAAGGCAAAAGGATATTATTATGTGGATAAGACCGGGCGAAAGGTAAACACGAGAGAAATCCGCCAGGCAGTTGATTTTGTAATGAGAAATTCAAAAGCAGGAGACAGCAGGGCGAAACGTCTCAAAGTCTGCTACAGGGCATTGCAGACTTATCCGTATTTCGGAATGACAAATCGTGCGCCGAAAGCGAAAAATCTGTCTTCTTATGCGAGATATATGTTTAGCCGTCATCGTGGAGACTGCTATTATTATGCATCTACGATGGCATATATTGCGCGTGTACTCGGTTATGACAGCCGTGTAGCGGTAGGAGGCGTGACTGCGCGAGGACCGGCGGCACCGCTTTCTCTTCATGGATGGTGCGAAGTGAAATACGGAAAAAGCTGGAGAATGCTTGACTGCAGTATGCAGCGTGCACATCTTGACAGGAATCTTTGCCTTGTCACAAGAAAGAAATATCCGTTTCGTCTGCGCTGTGATAAAGTTTATACCATGACAGTTAAGAAGGCGAAGGTAAAATGGTCCTGAAGTTGAGGGGGTGAATTTTCCAATTGCTTTTTAGGGGAGATGAACGCATTTTTTGCAATATAACAAGCATTTTATTCTATATACATTGTAAAAACAAAACTATATACTGTAGAAAAAGGTGCGTATATTGTGAAAGAGAGGGTTTCGTCATGGAAAACAGCATTACAATGATTAAATATCAGGGACTTGGTAATGATTATCTGGTACTCGATCCAAATAAAAACCGTGTACAGCTTCAGGGAAAAAAGATTGCTCTCCTGTGTCAGAGAGGATTCGGGCTTGGCGCGGACGGTGTGCTTTACGGACCGGTCGAGATCAACGGAAAAATGGGTGTCCATATCTATAATTCTGATGGAAGCGAAGCTGCAATCAGTGGCAACGGTGTCCGCATTTTTGCAAAATATCTGATTGATCATGAATATGTGAAAGAGCAGAAGTTCAGCATTGAAACGCTGTCCGGTCCGGTTGAGGTAGAATGTCTGAACAGCCGTGCAACAGAATTTCGTGTGAACATGGGCAAAGCATCTTTTATTTCCAGAGAGATTCCGGTTACCGGAGAAGTCCGTGAAGTCATTAATGAAACTTTCACTTTTAATAAGAAAGATTACAAGGCAACCTGTTTGACTGTCGGAAATCCGCACTGTATTATTTTTATGGATGAAGTCAGCCCTGAGATTGCAAAAGATCTTGGACCATATGTGGAGAATGCGGATGAGTTTCCGGAAAGAATGAATCTTCAGATCTGCAGACGAATCGACAGCGGAAACCTGGACATCGAAATCTGGGAAAGAGGTTCCGGATACACCAAAGCCTCCGGTACAGGAAGCTGCGCAGCAGCCGTTGCAGCATACAGACTGGGGTTGACCGAAAGCCGCATCAACGTAAATCAGCCGGGCGGCATAATCCAGATCGATATCAAAGATGACGATACGATCTATATGACCGGAAGTGTTGGATATGTAGCTGATATGAGCGTGGCAGAGAGTTTTTTCTCATGACAATAATTCATAAATAAAAAGAATCTCCGGAATTTTAATCTGTGCGAAAAACAGATTGGGATTCCGGAGATTTTTGTTTTGTATCAGCAATAGCGAAGAAGAATGACTGATTCAAAAGTGTCTCCGCAGTCGTTCCACTGCCAGCTTCCGTCATATTTGCGGCAGATATCTTCAATGATAGAAAGTCCTAATCCATGATAAACAGAATCTTTCTTGGTGGTACTGTGGTTGAATACTATCTGAGGATCTTTGGTATTTCTGACAAGGATCGAGAGAAAGCCTTTTGAAGTTGTCAGTGACAGGGACAGATTTTTTTTTAAATCCTCAGAGGAACGGCAGGCCTCAATCGCATTATCCAGTATATTAAACAGAACACTGCTCAGATCCGAAGGCTGAATCATTGATTTTTCAGGAAGAAAGATTTGGTAATCTACGTGGATACCGGCTTGTTCTGCGAGCATTCGCCTGGATTCCAAAATGGCAAGAATGAGATTGTCCTCGCAATAGGGATGAAAACGCTCCCGCTGGAATGTCTCAAGAGTTTCATGAATGAGTTTTTCTGCTTTTTCACAATTACCGGTGTGCAGCAGGTTCCGGACAGTATGCAGCGTTTCGGTAAACTGTTTCTGTGTTTTGAGCAGGTCGTTTTCCTGCTGTTTTACTAACTGTAAGTGTTCGGCGTTTAAAGCCTGCTGTTTCTTTAGCAGGTTAAGTTCCGCTTCTGTTTTCTGACCGATAAAAATCTGCATCAGGAGCCGGTACAGATTGTAGCAGACGACAAGTGCGGACAGACATGTCAGTAAGAAAAAAAGATTCAGGTATTGTACGGTATAGTGTGACAGAAGATAAAATATCTGAAAAAGGATTAAAGAAATAATGAAAGTTATTTTTCTTCTCATAATACAGAATCCTCCTGACTGACAGATATGCAGGCAGAGGGCTGCTCCTCAGGTTTCGAACTGTTAAGTAATACGGAAGAACAGTATCTTTCTGCTTCATCTGCTTTACGGGTGCGTGTGAGATACTCCAGAGAAAGCAGATGATTTTCTATATCGTGATTCCACTTCCGTATTTTGACATATTCCTGTTTCATTTCTTCCGACACTTCCATCTGCTGTTTCAGCAACTCCATTTTGTGAAGATTCCGGTTGAAAGCAATTTGCTCTTTTTTGAATAAATGAAGCCCATGTATAAACAACGGGAAAGTTATACAGCAGCAAATAATATACAGAAGAACGGGGATAAGACTCTGCTGGAATTTGTAATACTGCGTAAATTCTGTTGTAATCAGGGGATGAATAATCGGCAGAGTAATGAGCAGTAACAAAGAGAATTTTAAATAATTAATACACTTCTTTAAGAGCGAGAAAATATTTTTATAAAACAAATAGCCAAAAGAAAAAATCATTATTTGTATCATCAGCTTTTCGTGGAAACTGCAAAGTGAATATATATTTGAGGCGGTGTATGCAGGCTGGTGAAAGAAATGGTTGTAAATCTGTATGTAAATATTTATGGACAGGATTTCGGTCAATATGGCGGTGAGAAGAAAGATAAAATAGGACAGAAGTTTTTGTTTTACCGGTCCTCTGAACAGGAAAAATACATTAAGAAAGATAAATAACTGCGACAGAGTCGTTGCCTCGGAGGCATGCTCATACAACTTGATAAATTGAAGCGCCCACAGAATAAAGAAGGATGCTAAAACGTGAATATAAATTTTGAATTTGTCCGTGCAGGAAAAAAGCTGCATAAAACAATATACAGGAATAACGGAATAATATACCGCAGTGAGCATTGTAAATGCCAGATTCTTTAACATCACAGGTCCTCGTTTTGACTTTTTAGCAGCAGCTGCGCAAAGGCATCTTTGGTTGACTGGTAACAGTTACGGCTTACAGGAAGGCGCGTGCCGTCAGAAAGCTCAATACCGGCATGACTTAAGGTATATATGGCATTTATATTGACCGCGAAGCTTTTGTGACAGATGCAGAAATCAGGCCGTAGTTGATCGATGAGATCCTGGATTTTGTCGCGGCAATAGTAAATCTGAGATTTTGTATGTATTTCGGTATTTCGCAGTTTGCGTTCCATATACAGAATGTCGGAACGGAGAATGCGGTAATCCCGAGAAAGATAACTGAAACAAAAATACTGCCGGTGAAGCTCGGACAACTTGCGACAGGCAGCCGAAAGCGCCCTGGGAAGATACTCTTCTATTTGCTGTTTGCTGACAAAATAAACGTGGTTTGTCTCATAAACAGCTGAGGCGTACTGAAGATACTGACTGATAAAAATAATCTGGGTTTCTGAATTGGAAAGATTGATCTTTTCGGCAAGATGAATGCCGGACATATCTCCGGAATCAAGCTCAATGTCCATCAGAACGATCTGGTAAGGACATTTTTGATCAGTGATCCGGGCAAGAAAATCATCCGCGGAAGTATAAATATCAACGTCGTATGCCGCCTGAAGACAGGAACAGGTCAGGTCGTGGATTTGTTTGCAGTGAATAGAATTGTCTTCGCATATGGCAATTTTTAACATATAGGCACCTCTGATCAAATAATAGAAATATTATAGCACAGTTTCAGCCCATTTTGTGGAAAATCAAAGAAAAAACTCCATCATATATGAAAGAGGTTTCGTATACGATGGAGTGTATTTGTTTATCCGTGTTAATATGGATTGGACAGTTGGGATATTTTATAAGTCCTTTGCCTGAAGTAGTTGAAGCTGCTCTTTTAGCATAGTAATGTCAGCAGATAATTTTTGCATCTGATGATCTTTTTCTGCTAATTGATTTTTTTGCTGGGCAATCTGGGCTTTCTGTTCATTAATAGTTTCCTGTATTTGGTCTACCATGTATTTTACGGTATTGCGGTCAAGAATTTTTAATTCCTCTGAAAATATTCCCATAAGCTCCTCCACATTCCGGCATATATTGTATACATGCTCATATATGACTTTGAATTCTGGGTAGACTGTGATAAGGTCAATAATCTGTTCTGGTTCGTCCATACTCAGAAATGCAAGCCAGGCGTCCAATTTGTTCTTGATACCTTTATTTTGTACATTCTCACGGAAAATGTCAAGTGGAATAAAGATATAATTTTGCAGAAGATCTATATTGAGACCGGTGTCAGATTCCTGATGGAATGTATGTACATATTTATTGGGAAATTCAGCAAATATTCCGGGACTTGTGTCCATTAAAATAATCGTATAAACACCTTTCACATCTTTATATGTGAATTTTTCTTTTTTCTGACTGCGGGCTGTTTTGTATTGGCGTAGCAGGAGATCAGAGGAATAACAGGCACTTCGTTCACCTGGAAATGCATAACCGATTTTTTGTACTTCCACATTGCAATAAGTACCATCTTCAAAACGGACTACAATATCCATGATAAGAAGTGACTGTTCATCTGCTATTCTACTGGAATCTCCCGGTAGAACTTCTACAATTTTTACCTCTCTTTGCAACAAGACACTTAAGAAATTTTCCAGCCGTTCCGGTACAGTTTTGGGATTCATAATTTCTTTAAAAAAGGAATCATATAACATTTTTACACCGCGAGCTCCTGAGCAGAAATCCAGAAACTCCTGCCGTTGGTGTTCTTTCAGACAATAGAATTTTTCCGTGAGTTTTACATTCGAATCAATCTCTTTTAAGATATCGTGTTTGTTTCGGATCATAGGGAAGTATTGTTGAAGTTTAGTTGGCATAGACATTTTCCTTTCATGTAGTGTAAGTTGGAGAATTTTGTTTCAGAAATGAAACTTGTAAGAATGCCCTGATAGGCATAGAAATTTAAGTAATGAAAATATAGCACATATTATACTTGAAAAACAAGAAAAATCGTTCGTCAAGTTGTTGCATATTGCGACATATTAAGAATTATTACAGCGTGGGCATTTTTTTAACGTGAAATTGGGATTAACGGTTAATTATGTATGCAAGTATATATGTTTATGTTGAGAGTGAAAATAAATGGAAATATGTGGTAAACTAAAAGAAAAGATTATATGGGAGGATTGGCTATGGAAAATTTGAAAAGAAT
The DNA here is from genome assembly GCF_014297355.1 of Blautia intestinalis. Classification (GTDB taxonomy): domain Bacteria; phylum Bacillota; class Clostridia; order Lachnospirales; family Lachnospiraceae; genus Blautia_A; species Blautia_A intestinalis. The sequence continues at coordinate 94,817 of NZ_JACOQE010000001.1, forward strand.
GATAAAAAAGGTAATGATATTTTTATTGATTTTTGCGTTATGTGTTCCGGCAATGGAGCTTAACAATGCTCAGGCGGCAAAGTTATCATCCAGAAAAGTAGATAAATTATATTCGAATGCATTGAATAAATGGATTTCTCATCCTAAAAGAATGAAAATTACAGATGATTTGCGTGCGCGTTCCGGATGGAATTATAATGATACGGGAAAAAAGGTAGATATACACAGGATTTATTGTTCAGATATGTCAATGTGGATGAAAAAAGATCTAAATGCAGATGGGATTCCGGAATATCTTGCTTATTTGCCACAGGGGCAGATGCTTATTTTAACAATATACAAAAATAAAGTCAAAGTTTTAGGAGTGATACAGACTACTTCATGGGTTGGTCCCAGTGTTTATTACAACAAAAAGACAAATACTTTTACAATTACAGCTACGATTAATGCAAGAACTGTTTCACGTAATGTGTATAAGATACGAAAAGGTAAGATGTATCGGGTAGCAACATTGTCAGATTATGTAGGAATGGTAATGAATATAAACGGGTATCAGCCAATTTACAGATATCTAAATGGTAAAAAAGTTTCAAAAAAGAGGTATTATAAATACTACAATAAATATTGCAAGAAAATGAAATATATTAAATGGACAGCAAATCAGGGATAAAACGAGGAGGAAACATACATGAACACAGTGAAAAAGAAAATTTTGCACTATGGGATGCTTTTAGGAATAGGGTTGTTTTTATTCTTTCTTGTAGCAGGCGCGCAGCCGGTGAAGGCATTTTCAAATACAACTACAATCAGTGCAAATGGAAAAACATTTTATCTGACAGAAAGTTCTTTGAGTTCGCAATATAAAAATAACAGTAAGTTATATTTGAAAACCAGTTATGGAAGAAAACTTGTTGCAAGTATGAATTATGACGGAGATGCAGGAATAAGTTATAGTCTAAGTTATGGGAAGAAACTGTATTTTTGTGTTGAAAGTTCAGGTTTATACTACAATACATATACATACACGATTGGAAAGAAAGGCTTCCAGAAGGAAAGGAATAACCTTAAGCTGATAGAGCGAAGAGGAAAAAATGCAATTGCTTATATACATGAGGCAACAGATGTAGGGCCTAATCGGTATTGTCTGTATAATCTTTCTTCAAGAAAATGCAAAAATCTCGGTTATGGATATGGCATAAAATTTACAGGAAAACGAGTTTATTATGTAAAAGTTTCTCAGGATTTGAAACAGGCGCAGGTGATTCGTTGCAACTATAATGGGTCAAATAAAAAGGTACTGAAAAAATTGAAAAGCTCATGGAGGATGTCGAACTTCAGATTTGTTAATGCACACAAAGTTCGTTATCGCATCAGCACGTATTATAACTGGCAGTACAAGAGTGCAAATAAAACTGCAAAATTTTAAAATGTATTTTCCGGAGAGCGGGAGCAGCGCGAGCTGTTCCTTTTCTCCTTTCTTTAGCGCAAAATGGGGATTAACTGCTAATTATGTACGTAGATATGTCTGTTTATGTTGAGAGCGAAAAATGAGGGAGAAGATGTGGTAAATTAAAGAAAAAACACTATGCAAGGGGGAAAACAGATGAAGAAGAAAATAACAAGAGTATTATTTTCGCTTGGAATGGCAATGTCATTATTTGCTACACAGATAGGTGGTGCATTGATTGTAGAGGCAAGTGCACAGAATGATATAAATTTCGAGTTTATTATGGATGATGGAAATAGTATAGATGGAGAAGATGGAACGGAGATCTCAGGAGAGACGGGAGTTGAGGATTCAAATTCTGAAGACAATGAGGAGCCTTTAAAGATGGAGGCTGATGGAGACACTGATCCGGAAATAGAATTTGGAGATTCAGACTCTAATAATGGTAGTGTTTTCCAAAGTGATTCGGAAATTGAAATAGAAGAAAGTTCAGATACGGATGCGTTCGATGCAGGAGAAAAAGACGCAATAGAAATGTATGCGTCTTATAATAGCAATTGGAGATATTGGAATCAATGTCAGTCTGATGACTATTATATGAGAAAGTGGGGATGTGCGGTAGTTGCACAGGCAAAATTATTGTATGAGACAGGCGTTGACCGTTCGTCAACATTTAATCCCGACTCCTTTTTTGTATGGGAAAGAAATAATGGATACGCTGAGGAAACAACCTATCAATTGAAAACAGGATATGCGCCAACAGCATATGCAAGTCAAAAAGGAAAAAATTTAGAGTATTTGGGAAACTGGAATTCTGATGCAAATCAACTTTGGTTTAATATTAATGCAGGGTACTATACTATAGTAAAAGTCCCAGGACATTATGTATATCTTGATAATGAAAAATCTAAAGCTACAGGTCAACTTTATTGCGATGATTCCTCTGACTCGACGCCTTTTAACAGTCCACAACCTTTAAGTAGATATAGTTCGTGGTTAAGTTGCTATGTTTACAGATCCAATGGCAATGGAGGTGGAGCCGTTGACAGTGGAATCAGTACTTCATGGAGTGAATGGGAGGACAACGTTACAGAAACGAATGCATGCATTTACGGAAAGATTGATGTGAGTCAGCGCGTTCAGTTTACTGGAGCGGGAGTCAGTATTTGGGATGATGCAGGTAATTTGATTCACCAGAGTTCAGAGGGAACATCTGTAAATTATAATTACATGCAGATTAGTTATAATTTGCAAACTGAGCTGGGAGTGACATTATCTCCGGGACGAAACTATACATATCAAATGTTTGCTGATTTTGGTGGTCAAAGATATTATGGAAATAAGAAAACATTTAAAACTGCCGGACAAAGCAATAAAGTTCCGATTGGAAATGTAGATATTATAGAAGGCAGAGATGAGGCGGTCTATGTAAGAGGATGGGCATTTGATCCCGATACTGTTAATAGTAGTCTCTCAATAGATATTTATATTGGCGGTGAATTTGTTCAGAGAATTACAGCAGATCAGGAGAGACCGGATGTAGAGAAGGCATTTGGGGGAGTGGGAAATTTCCATGGATTTGATGCTGTGATAAATACAAAAAAGACTGGAAATCAGACAGTAGATGTTTGGGCTTTAGATACCAATCCACAGGGTCAGAATATTAAAATCGGAAGCGGAAATGCGGATATTACAATTGATACTGAGAGACCAGAGGTAAAAGTTAGTTTTGATTATGTGGGAGATGGCATTATTTCCTATGAAGTTGAAGTTTCAGATAAAAGCAAGACGAAAGTAAAATTTATTAATGATTCAGTGGTTTATCCGCATACAATATATGAAACAGATTACAGTATGCAAAAAATTCATAGGTTTACTTTTGACACGCAAGAAATAACGAGAAAAAGTACATATGATTTGTGGTGCTTGAAGTTGATTGTAGAAGATGAATCTGGAAACAAAAACGAAATAAGGGGAATGAACTGGACTGATGTATACGATATGACAAAAGTGCAACGTATTGTATTGCTGAAGGGAGGAAATAACTATTTACTGGACGAACTTAGTCCGAAGGAAGAGCAACCTTATTATATTACGTATGCGGTTAAATCCGATATCGCAAAAGTAGAGAATTATGAAATAATACCTAACTCGGTGGGTGTAACATGGCTTGCGTCCTTGAACATTAAAACTGGGAAAATACGTGCTTCTTGGGGAAAGTTAATTGAAGTAGTAGACAAAGAACAAGTGTGCCTGAATAAAGAATATGCAGAATTACATACAGTTGGGGACACTGTGCAATTGGCGTCAGACGTTACTCCGATAAATGTGACAGATAAATCAGTCACATGGTCCAGTAGCGATGAAAAAATTGCTACAGTATCGAAAAGTGGTCTTGTAACTGCCAAAGGCGAAGGCTGTGTAGATATTATTGCGACAAGTAAAATAAATAATGTTCAAGCAGTTTGCAGAGTAAATATAAAGGATACACAGCAACGGTCAAATGGGGGAACGGTAAATGCACCAACGGTGAAAGTACCAACAGGTTCTCTGAATCTGAACAGTATTTTATTAAAAGAACGTCAGAAGACAAATGTGCTGAAAGTATCTGGTCTGGCAACCGGTGATTATATCAAATCCTACAGTAGCAGTAATAAAAAGGTATTTACGGTTTCATCCGGTGGAAAGATTACTGCAAAGAAAAAAGGAACGGCAACATTGACGGTGACGCTGGCAAGTGGAAAGCAGTTGAAGGCAAAAGTCAAGGTGCAAAAAGGAACTGTAAAAACTTCCAAGATCAGTGTGAAAGAAAAAAACGTATCTTTAAAGAAGGGAAAGAAATACCAGATAAAAGCATCTATTTCTCCGCTCACCAGCCAGGAAAAGGTAATTTATTCTACCTCGAATAAGAAGATAGCAACCGTTGATAAAAAAGGAAAAGTAGTAGCGAAAAAGAAAGGAAAAGCAGTTATTACTGTAAAATCAGGAAAGAAGAAAATTAAGGTGAAGATTACCGTAAAATAATTTAAGAAGTAACAAAACAATAAAAGCTCCATCATATATGAAAGAGATTTCGTATATGATGGAGTTTTTCGTTTATAAAAGCAGTCCTGCGTTTATAGACAGAATTTGTCAAACTTTTTTCTTGCCTCGCACACGCAGAAATGCTAAAATAATCACATCATTTATTTATCTTTTGATCTGGCGTTTCAGCCGAAAATCTCAAATTAATGTAAAGAAGGATATGTAAAGATTGAATTTTTATAGTGAAGTTCGTATAATTAAAATAAGAACAAAAAGTTCTTAAAACGCATATCCAGAAAGAGAGGTGTGATGGCAAAAAAGGATATTCCTTCAATCAACTACTTTAAAGATAAAACACGGATAGCCGATCTGCTGAATGTGTATCTGTATGGTGGAAATAAAATCATAAGCCCGCAGGATGTTTCTGAGCTGAATCCGATACTGGCAAAATCATGGTGGAACGATAAGGAATTGAAGACAAATGTAAATATTACAGATGTTCTTTTTGAAGCTAAGATTCCAGTTGGAAAAGAAAACGATGTAAAGAATGCTGATAACGATATACAGAAGATACCGATTATCATATCCATTCAGAATCAGTCAGATATCAGTTATGTGATGCCGGTGCGCGTGATCAATGCAGATGCAAACGGCTATTATTTACAATGGAAAGACATTGAGCGAAAACACAAAAGAGAAAAACAGACATGGGCAGATCACGGAGAATTTTTATCAAAATTTAAAGAATCTGACAGGCTGAAACCAATTCTTACAATCGTTATCTATTTTGGGAAAGATAACTGGAATGGAGCAAAAAGCCTGAAAGAGATTACAGATCTGAAAGTCTGCCCGTTACATATACAAAAGCAAATGAAGGATTATTCTATTAATCTGATAGAAGTACGGAATTTTTCTGATGTTGAAAAATTTACTACTGACCTCAGAGAAGTTTTCGGATTTCTGCAAAATGATGGGAACAAACAACAATTAGAGAAATATGTAGAGAAGCACAGAGAAGGACTGCTCAGTCTTGAAGAAGATGCATATGATCTGATATGTGTGATGTCCGATATGAAAAAACTACAGGAACTTAAATCAGAATTAAGACAGGAGGGAGGCTGTAATATGTGTAAAGGTCTTGAAGAAATAATAGAAGATGAAACACGGCAACGGGAAACTTTAGTAAATATCTTGTATGAACATTTATATAATGATGAGCGAATGGGAGATATGAAGCGTGCATTTACAGATAAGGATTATCGCAGACAACTGATGAAAGAGTACGGATTGCAAGTAGAACCATATAGTTTTTCGTAATAGTAATTTTTAACACACTTTTCAGAATAGGGAGCAGCGCTGGCTGTTCCTTTTCTTTCTATATTATGGTATCATAATGGAGGCTTTTAGCGTGACACTACAACACAACAAACACAGGAGGAATTTCCATGAATATAACAATGCTCGGAACGGGAAATGCAATGGTGACGGAATGCTACAACACCTGCTTTGTGCTTCAGGATGGGGAGAAACATCTGCTGGTTGACGGCGGCGGTGGAAACACTCTGCTTCGCCAGTTGAAGCAGGCCGGTTTTGCCTGGCAGGATATGCGAGAGATTTTTGTGACTCACAAGCACGTCGATCATCTGATGGGAATTGTCTGGATGATCCGCATGATCTGCCAGCATATGAAACAGGGACAGTATGAAGGAGAAGCATGGATCTACGGTCACGATGAAGTGATCGGTCTGCTTAAAGAGATGGCAGAGCAGCTTTATCCAAAGAAACTGACCGATTTTATCGGCAAACGTCTTCATCTGGTTGTGGTAAATGACGGTGAGGAGCGTACCCTTATGGGACATAAGGTGACATTTTTTGACATTCGGTCCACAAAGGCCAAACAATACGGATTCTGCATGGACATGGGAAACGGTGAAAAACTGACCTGCTGTGGTGACGAACCATACAATGAATGTGAGAAAAAATATGCCGAAAACAGCAAATGGCTGCTTCACGAGGCTTTTTGCCTGTATGACCAGGCGGATGTGTTCCATCCATATGAAAAGCATCATTCCACAGCGAAAGATGCCAGTGAACTCGCAGAACAGCTTGGCGTAAAAAATCTGATACTTTATCACACCGAGGATAAAAATATTGCCCGCCGTAAACAATTATATACAGAAGAAGGCAGGAAGTATTTCCACGGCAGTCTGTATGTGCCGGAAGACCTCGAAAAGATTGAATTATAACGGATTTTATGTTATTGTATTTTTGATAACTGTTCAGCAGAAAGCACTGCACAGTTACTATGATTATTATAGAAAGAAGGTGAAGCTGTGGTTGAATTAGATCAGTTCAAGAGCATTCTTGCAACATACACAGAACCATTAGTGGAAGTGAGGGATTCACTTTGACCTCGCTAACAAAGAGCAGCGGGTTGAAGAATTAGAGCGTGAGATGGAAGCGCCTGATTTCTGGGATGACGCAGAAGTTTCCCAGAAAAAAATGAAAGAACTCAAAAGCATGAAAGACGACATGGAGATTTATCACAGTCTGGAGAGCCAGATGGAAGATATGGAAACCATGATCGAGATGGGCTATGAGGAAAATGATCCGGAGATCATTCCGGAGATTCAGGAGATGCTGGATGAATTTGAGAAAAACTTTGACAGCATCCGTGTTAAGACATTATTATCCGGAGAATACGACAGCGAAAATGCAATTATCAAGCTGAATGCAGGAGCAGGCGGCACAGAGGCCTGTGACTGGTGCGGCATGCTTTACCGTATGTACAGCCGTTGGGTAGACCGTAAGGGATTTACCATGGAAGTACTGGATTATCTGGATGGTGATGAAGCCGGTATTAAGTCTGTTACTTTTCAGGTAAATGGCGAAAATGCCTATGGTTATCTGAAATCCGAAAAGGGTGTACATCGTCTCGTACGTATTTCACCGTTTAATGCAGCCGGTAAGCGTCAGACCTCATTTGTATCCTGCGACGTTATGCCGGATATCAAGAAAGATCTGGATGTAGAGATCAATGACGACGACATCCGTATCGATACTTATCGAAGCAGTGGTGCCGGTGGTCAGCACATCAACAAGACTTCATCTGCGATCCGTATTACGCATTTTCCGACAGGAATCGTAGTACAGTGCCAGAATGAACGTTCACAGCACATGAACAAAGACAAAGCCATGCAGATGCTGAAAGCAAAGCTGTTCCTTCTGAAACAGCAGGAGGCAGAAGCCAAACTTTCCGGTATCCGTGGTGAAGTGACAGATATCGGATGGGGTAATCAGATCAGATCCTATGTAATGCAGCCGTACACGATGGTAAAGGATCACAGAACAAGTGAAGAAACCGGTAATGTAGATGCTGTTCTGGACGGCGAGATCGATCCGTTCATCAATGCATATCTGAAATGGATCGCACTGTCAAAGAAAACGGCTGAACAATAATAAATTCAGCCTTGGAGCCTGTCAGGATTCATAAAAGCCATTGCAGAAGCGGGCATAATATGGTAATATATCCCTCGTAGGAGAACACGTGTCTCTTATAAACGGACATATCTCCGCGGGGGTATATACTGTAAAGAATGTGGATTCAACAGGAGCAGGAAATTGGAAATGGAAAAAACAACACAGAAGAAAAAGTATTTTGTAGTCAGGGAGCGGGCAGTTCCGGAGGTATTGCTGAAAGTTGTACAGGCAAAGAAATTACTGGATTCCGAGAAGGTAAGTACGGTACAGGAAGCAGCAGAGCAGACCGGGATCAGTCGAAGCTCCTTTTATAAATATAAGGATGATATTTTTCCGTTTCATGAAGAAACGAGAGGAAAGACGATCACCTTTATCATTCAGATGGATGATGAGCCGGGAATTTTGTCTGTAGTCCTTCAGGCCATAGCGCATTTCCATGGAAATATTCTTACGATTCACCAGAGTATTCCGATCAATGGAATCGCAACGCTCACGCTCAGTGTGGATATTCTGCCGGGCGAGGGTGACGCGGAAGCCATGATAGAAGAAATTGAGAGTCAGGAAGGAATCCATTATCTGAAGATACTCGGTAGAGAATAGATAAAATTTATGAACTGTAACATATTACACAGGAGGAAGACATGATAAATATTGCGGTATTAGGATACGGTACAGTTGGAAGCGGTGTAGTGGAAGTCATCAACACAAACCACAAAAGCATCAATAAGCGCGCAGGCGCGGAGATCAATGTAAAATATGTTCTGGATCTGAGAGATTTTCCGGGTGACCCGGTCGAAAAGGTTCTCGTACATGATTATGAGATTATTGCAAACGATCCGGAAGTCGATATTGTAGTCGAAGTTATGGGCGGAATCGAGCCGGCATATACCTTTGTAAAACGTGCACTTGAATCAGGCAAAAGTGTCTGCACATCAAACAAAGCTCTGGTTGCGAAGCATGGTCCGGAGCTGATGGAGATTGCAAGCGCAAAGAACATCAACTTCTTATTTGAAGCAAGCTGCGGTGGCGGAATTCCGATCATTCGTGCGCTGAATTCTTCTCTGACAGCAGATGAAATCGATGAGATCACCGGTATCCTGAATGGAACGACCAACTACATGATGTACAAAATGGCGACAGAAGGATCAGAATTTGACGCAGTTCTGAAAGAAGCACAGCAGAAAGGCTATGCAGAGGCAGATCCGACCGCGGATGTTGAGGGTTATGATGCATGCCGCAAGATTGCAATCCTGTCTTCTCTTGCATATGGCAGATTTCTCAATTATGAGGATATTTATACTGAGGGAATCACAAAGATCACGCCGGAAGATATGGAGTATGCCGAAGAACTTGGTATGACGATCAAACTCCTCGGTACGAGCCGCAAGATCGGGGATGATTCTTTTTATGCAATGGTTGCACCGTTCCTTGTAGGTCAGACCAGTCCGCTCTACAGTGTAAACGATGTATTCAATGCAGTTTTCGTACATGGTAACGTGCTCGGTGATGCGATGTTTTACGGAAGCGGAGCCGGAAAGCTTCCTACAGCAAGCGCCGTTGTTGCAGATGTTGTGGATGAAGCAAAACATCTTCACAGAAATATCATGACAAACTGGTCCAGCCGTCCGCTGAAGCTTATGACAATGGATGAAGTCGAAGGAAGATTCTTTGTACGTGTCAAAGGTACGACGGTAGAGCAGGTGGAAACCGTGTTTGACAATGTGCAGATCGTAAACCTTAAAAATCTTCCGGGCGAATTTGGATTTATCACAGAATGCATGAAGCAGGGTACATACGAAGAAAAGGTACATAAATTAAATGGTAATGTAATTACCATGATCCGTGTAAAGGATTGAAAATATAATTCCGGGAGGAAGCTATGTTAATAGTAAAGAAATTCGGCGGCACATCTGTAGCGAATAAAGAAAGAATCTACAATGTTGCGAACCGATGCGTAGAAGAATACAAAAAAGGCAATGACGTGGTGGTTGTGCTTTCTGCAATGGGAAAATACACTGATGAGCTGATCACCATGGCAGAAGATATCAACGAAAAACCGCCAAAAAGAGAAATGGATATGCTTTTTACAATCGGTGAGCAGATGTCTGTATCACTGATGGCAATGGCTCTTGACAAGCTTGGAGTACCGGCGGTATCTCTGAATGCATTTCAGGTATCCATGCATACGACCAGTGTACACGGCAATGCACGTCTGAAACGAATTGATACAGAGCGTATCCGCAGAGAACTGGAAAACCGCAAGATCGTAGTTGTCACAGGTTTTCAGGGAATCAATAAATACGACGATTATACAACGCTTGGAAGAGGCGGTTCCGACACGACAGCCGTTGCACTGGCAGCAGCCCTTCATGCAGATGCATGTGAGATCTATACAGATGTGGATGGCGTTTATACTGCTGATCCGCGAAAAGTGCCGAATGCACGCAAACTGAAAGAAATCACTTATGATGAGATGCTGGATCTGGCAACGCTTGGAGCCGGTGTGCTTCATAACCGTTCTGTCGAAATGGCGAAAAAATATGGCGTACCGCTGGTGGTACGTTCCAGTCTGAATAACAGTGAAGGAACTGTCGTAAAGGAGGAAGTAACAGTGGAAAGAATGCTGATCAGCGGAGTGGCTCTTGACACAGACGCTGTACGAATTGCCGTGATCGGACTTAGAGATGTGCCGGGTGTGGCGTTTAAATTATTTGATGTACTTGCCAAAAAACATATCAACGTAGATGTGATCCTGCAGTCTATCGGACGTGCCGGCACGAAGGATATTTCCTTTACTGTTGACGGCAAAGATCTGGATGATGCGATGGCAGCACTGGAAGAACACAAAATACGCCTTGGCTATCAGGAACTGCATGCCGAAAGAAATATTGCGAAACTTTCTATCGTCGGAGCAGGTATGATGAGCAATCCCGGAGTAGCAGCTAAGATGTTTGAAAGTCTTTACAATGAAGGAGTCAACATCAACATGATCTCTACTTCCGAGATTCGTGTCACCGTTCTGATCAACGAAAAAGACGGCGTAAGGGCAATGAACGCTGTACATGATGTTTTTAATCTTGCGGACTGATTCAGCAGATTAAATAAATAAAAAGCACAGGGGGCAATTACTTATGAAAATGAAAACATTAGCGATGGTACTGACAGCATGCATGATGATGGCACCGGTATCTGCATTTGCAGCAGATGCGACAGAAGAAGCGGCTGCCGAAACAACAGAAGCAGCAGGAGAAGCGACTGATTCTGAGATCGCAGAGGGGCTGGGAGATGACATCTACAGTTTCAGCATGGAGTTTGACGGTCAGATAATGAAATTTCCTATGACATATCAGGCGTTTACTGATATGGGGTGGGAATTGAGTTCAAGAGAAGATCCGGATACAAAGGTATCCACCAATTCTTATGGATTGATGACGTTTAACAAGGGTGCAAGCAGTGTTTATGCAGATGTGATAAACCTTGGAATCAACGAAGCAGGACTGGAAGACTGTCTGATCGGTGGAATCACGGTGGATGGCTCATATGATATTGATCTGAGTACCGTTTCTGTGAAGCTTCCGGGCGGTCTTGAATTAGGCAAAGCCACACTTGATGACATCAAAGCTGCATATGGAGAACCGAGTGACACATACGAAGGCGATCTTTATACAAAATTAACCTATGAGAAGGATAGTTATCAGGAAGTAGAACTTTCTGTATATAAAGATGACAATACTCTGAAAGAAGTAGATCTGAGAAACTTTGAGGAACCGGAAGATTATGATAAGGGAACAGTCAGCGATGAAGTTCCGGATATTGTTACTTCTTATGAAACACCGACAGCGCTTGGTGACGATATGCTGGATACAGCTGTCGAATACATGGGAGATCTTTACAGTCTTCCGGCACCGGTATCTGCATTTACAGCAAACGGATGGGAAATCCAGGATGCAGAGGACACTCCGTATGTAGAGGGCGGCGGAATTGCATTTATTGATATGATGAAAAACAATCAGAGCATTCATTTTTCTGTTTATAACGAGACAGAAAATGCAACGGCTCTTGAGAACTGTTTTGTCAGAGAACTGTCTTTCGCAACTTATGATCCGGAAAGCATTGAAATGAAACTTTCCGGAGATATTACACTTGGAGCGGACAAGGCAGAGCTTATTAAAAGGGCAGATGAAAAAGGTTACATTTCCGAAGAAAATGATGATTATTTAAGAATTTATCCGAATAAAGATGCGAAGATCAGAAACTATGTGGAATTCTGGTTTAACAAAGATGAAGACAGCAACAAAGCTGCTTCCGTAACAGCTCATCACGAATAAAAACGGAAGAACTTTTTTCAAAACTGCTGAAAAGGAGTTTTTATGAACGGCAGTATAAAATACTGGAAAAAACAGGCAAAAATGAACCTCAGTGGACACTGGGGTTCTGCAATTGCCGGTGTACTCGCAGTTGGCGCGGTAACTTTTATCGGAAATATACTTTCCATACAATTATTTCCCGGAAGCACACTATGGCCAATGGTGGCAGGACAGGTCTTTGTATTTGTCTTTTCACTGATTGCCATGGTCTTTCGGGCAGGATACAGCTACATGCTTCTGAATATGGCTCGTGACAGGGAGGTTTCCTTAGGAAACCTTCTTTATCTGTTTCACAACGGACCGGATCGGGTGCTGGTGGCAGGATTTATTCTTTCACTTCTGAATACTGTGGCGCAGCTGCCATTTTACTACGTGTCATTTATAGTGAAAGCAGGAAACACGGAAGCAGAGCAGATTGCATGGATCGAGCTGTGTCTTGTGATGCTTCTGGTTGGAGTTGTTCTGGAGGTAATCCTGACGAGCCCGTTTATGCTGACTTTCTGTCTGCTTGCAGACAGTCCGGAAATGGGCGGAATAGAAGCACTGAAAACAAGTGCACGTTTGATGAGAGGACATATCCTGAAATACTGGCTGATGATGCTCAGTTTTATTCCGCTGGCGATTTTATCGCTTTTTTCGATGTATATCGGTCTTCTCTGGCTCTTCCCGTATATTTATATGAGTGAGACAGTTTTTTATATGGAGCTTATTGGTACAGAGCCGCAAAATAATACATTTTACAGTGAGACATAAAGGAGAATACAATGGACATTATTCAGGTCATAACCAGAGAACTTAAAGTAGAAAAATGGCAGGTGGAGGCAGCTGTCAAACTTATTGATGAAGGCTGCACAATTCCTTTTATTTCCCGTTACCGTAAAGAAGCTACAGGTTCTCTGAATGATGAACAGCTTCGTACACTTCACGAAAGACTGACATATCTTCGTAATCTGGAAGACAAGAAAAATCAGGTGCTCGGAAGCATCGAGGAACAGGGCAAACTGACACCGGAACTGAAAAAACAGATTCTGGATGCGCAGACACTTGTAGTCGTTGAGGATCTTTATCGTCCTTATCGTCCGAAACGTCGTACACGTGCAATCATAGCAAAAGAAAAAGGTCTGGAGCCACTGGCAAATATTATTATGCTTCAGATGACAAATAAATCTCTTGAAGAAGAGGCAAAGGCATTTTTGTCCGATGAAAAAGGTGTGGAAACGATAGAAGATGCGATAAATGGCGCAAAAGATATTATCGCAGAGCATATTTCTGATGAAGCAGATTACCGTATCTATCTCCGTAAATTTACCATGGACAAAGGAACTGTAGTATCTGCAGCCAAAAATCCTGAGGAATCTTCTGTTTATGAGATGTACTATGAATTTGAAGAACCGATTAAAAAACTTGCAGGACATCGTGTACTTGCGCTGAACCGTGGTGAAAAAGAAAAAATGCTCACTGTCAAGATCAGTGCACCGGAAGACGAGGCAATGGGATGGCTTCAGAAACAGGTGATCACCAGAGATAATCCGGTTACAAAACCGGTTCTCCGTGAAGTTGTAGAGGACAGTTACAAACGTTTGATCGCGCCGGCAATTGAGCGTGAGATCCGAAGTGACCTGACTGAAAAGGCAGAGGACGGAGCAATTCATGTATTTGGCAAGAATCTGGAACAGCTTCTGATGCAGCCTCCAATTGTCGGCAAAGTGGTACTCGGATGGGACCCTGCATTCCGTACAGGATGTAAACTGGCAGTTGTAGATGAGACCGGAAAGGTTCTCGATACAACAGTTATTTATCCGACTGCGCCGACAAACGATGCAAAGATCCGCGCGGCAAAGGAAACTCTGAAAAAACTGATCAAAAAATATAATGTATCTCTGATTTCTCTTGGAAACGGAACTGCATCCAGAGAATCTGAACAGATCATTGTAGAACTTCTCAAAGAGATTCCTGAGAAGGTACAGTATGTGATCACAAATGAGGCAGGTGCGTCTGTATATTCTGCAAGTAAGCTGGCAACGGAAGAGTTCCCGAATTTCGATGTAGGACAGAGAAGCGCGGCTTCGATCGCAAGACGTCTGCAGGATCCGCTTGCAGAGCTGGTTAAGATCACACCGCAGTCTATCGGTGTCGGTCAGTATCAGCATGATATGAACCAGAAGAAGCTTGGCGAGGCTTTAAGTGGAGTAGTTGAGGACTGTGTAAATAAAGTCGGTGTGGACCTGAATACAGCATCTGCGTCCCTTCTGGAATATATTTCCGGCATCAGTAAAGTGATTGCTAAGAATATCGTTGCATACCGTGAAGAAAACGGCAGATTTGAAAGCCGTCGTGAGCTTCTCAAAGTAGCGAAACTCGGACCGAAAGCGTTTGAGCAGTGTGCAGGTTTTGCGCGCATCACCGGAGGCAGGAATCCTCTTGATGCGACAAGTGTGCATCCGGAAAGCTATGAGGCAGCAAAGAAAGTTCTTGAAAAGCTTGGCTACACACCGGAAGATATTATGGGTGGTAAACTGAGTGGTATTTCAAAGCAGATCAAGAACTATAAGAAGCTTGCAGAAGAGCTCGGAGTCGGTGAGCCGACACTTCGCGATATTGTAAAAGAACTGGAAAAACCGGCACGAGATCCGCGTGATGAAATGCCGAAACCGGTACTTCGCACAGATGTACTTGATATGAAAGATCTCAAAGAGGGCATGATCCTGAAGGGAACTGTCCGTAATGTCATTGATTTCGGGGCATTTGTGGATATCGGGGTTCATCAGGATGGACTGGTGCATATCTCCGAGATGAGTGAGAAATATATCAAACATCCGCTTGAGGCAGTGTCCGTTGGGGATGTGGTGGATGTAAGAGTACTTGGAGTGGATATGAAGAAGAAGAGAATCAGCTTGTCCATGAAGGGGATTAAGTAAAACAAAGTAAATAGTATATAAAGGATCGGCAGATATTCGCTGCTCATGACTGGGTGTGAGGATGAGGTGTGCAGGATGAATGTGCATTGATTTCAGAAACGGCTTCATCGTCCAGAAATACTAAGATTATTCCCGTCTGTTAAATACATGGATCAAAAGTGCAAAACTCGCCTGACGGCTCAAACATTGCACTTTATGCTCCATAACACAGCCAGGATATAATCAAGTATTTCTATGGACTCTTGCAGATGTTTCTGAAACCAATACACATTTCACCTGCACAAGCATCTTCTCATTACGATAGGTCATAGAGCGAATATTTGCAGATCCTTCTTTATTTTATCGCTTTTTACAGCAATCCCCATCGTCCTGGACAGCGCTATTGGCAGTTGTGCGCGGGATGGAAGCAGTGCAGCGCGCCACCGAAATTATCCTATTATAGATTGCTTTGAACGGCGCGCGGTCCGGGTACCCTCCTGGCAGGAGGTAGCTGAGTAGGATAAAATAAGATAAAAAAAGAATCGAATACAAAAATTGCAATAAAGAAAATATGAAACATATAGAACAATGTAGCATAAAACGAAGTTGTTTTACTCCACAGCAACAAAAAAGATATATGATTCTTCAACATCTGCAATCATCCCGGAAGCTCTTAGGAATGTTCCGAATGTGTTATTCATAAAAATCACATTGTTTGAGCGACAGCGAGTTTGTGATTTTTATGAATGCACTTAACATTCGGGTTATTCCTTAGTACTTCCAGATGATGAAGCCGTTGAAAAATCATATATCTTTATAAGTTGCGTGAACTATCAACATCTTTATAAGTTGCGTAAATTAAATCTTTTTTTACTCCCTTATCCTAGCTCAGCAGAGCAGAATCATTACTAAACTCCTGTCCGCTTGCTTTCTCAAACTGATCC
This sequence comes from Blautia intestinalis, assembly GCF_014297355.1. Taxonomy (GTDB): domain Bacteria; phylum Bacillota; class Clostridia; order Lachnospirales; family Lachnospiraceae; genus Blautia_A; species Blautia_A intestinalis. The sequence continues at coordinate 110,976 of NZ_JACOQE010000001.1, forward strand.
AGCAGATTTCTCACGGTAAGTTTCTTTTTCTCCTCGCCCTGAATATCCAGAATAATCTTACCTTCCATCATCATGATCAGACGATTTCCATGTGTGATCGCATCCTGCATATTATGAGTGATCATCATAGTTGTCAGATGGTCACGGTTGACGATCATTTCTGTGATTTCAAGTACCTTGGCTGCGGTCTTCGGGTCGAGGGCAGCAGTATGCTCATCCAGAAGCAGAAGCTTTGGTTTCTGCAGTGTAGCCATCAGAAGTGTCAGTGCCTGACGCTGTCCACCGGAGAGAAGTCCGACCTTGGAAGTAAGACGGTCTTCCAGTCCGAGACCTAAAACTTTCAGCAGTTCTTTATATTCTTCACGCTCTTTCTTTGTGATTCCCGGTTTTAGTAAACGTGTTTTGCCACGGCGTTTTGCAAGAGCAAGGTTTTCTTCGATTCCCATAGTAGCAGCAGTTCCGGTCATAGGATCCTGGAATACACGACCGAGATATGCGGCTCTTTTGTGTTCGGATAATTTGGTGACATCGATACCATCGATAATGATCTGTCCTTCATCGACCTGCCATGTGCCGGCAACTGCATTCAGCATGGTAGATTTACCGGCTCCGTTACCACCGATAACGGTAACAAAATCACCTTCATTCAGTGTGAGGTTCAGACCGTTCAGAGCCACTTTTTCATTGATGGTTCCCGGATTAAATGTTTTATATATGTTTTTCAGCTCAAGCATCAGTTGTTACCTCCACGTTTCGTAGGTTTTGTAAAATATTTTGTTTTCCAGTAAGGTACTGCAAGGAAGACAGCTACAACAAGTGCAGACAGCATCTTCAGAAGGTCAGTGTCGATTCCGAGCCAGATAACTGTCTGAAGTACCAGATAGTAGAGAATAGAACCGAATGCAACACTCAGAAGACGAAGTGCAAAATTGCGGAAAATACGTCCGAAGATTGCTTCACCGATGATGACTGCAGCAAGACCGATAACGATTGCTCCACGTCCCATGTTGACATCGGCAAATCCCTGATACTGTGCAAGGAGTGCACTGGAAAGTGCAACCAGACCGTTGGAGATCATCAGGCCGAGTACTTTACATACGTTGGTATTGATTCCCTGTGCACGGGACATATTCGGATTACATCCGGTAGAACGGAGTGAACATCCGAGTTCTGTTCCGAAGAACCAGTAGAGAATTGCAATCAGTACGACGACAAAAACAGCAACGATCAGAATGGTATTCTGATAAAATGGAACACCTTTTACATTACGAAGGGAAACAAGAAGATTGTATTTGTTTCCGTTGACTGCCTGATTTGCCTTGCCCATGATCTTGAGGTTGGCGGAGTAGAGACCAAGCTGTGTCAGGATTCCGGCGAGGATTGCCGGGATTCCCATAAAGGTGTGAAAGATTCCGGTTGCGAGTCCTGCCAGCATTCCGGCTCCGGTAGCGGCAAGCATAGATACCCAGATGTTATGACCACTCATCAGCATCATGACACAGACAGCACCGCCGGTACACATGGTACCGTCAACAGTCAGATCGGCAACATCCAGAATACGAAAGGTAAGATAGACACCAATCGCCATGATTCCCCAGATCAGCCCCTGCGCGGCTGCACCCGGGAGTGCGTTTATTAAGCTAAGAATATTCATTTTGTGATTCCTCCTGACGACACAGAAAGCGAGAAAGGATATTCCTCTCCCGCTGTCTGTATAAATTTGTGTTTTGGGCTTAATTATGAGAAAAATTATTCAGCTTCTTCAGTTGTTTCTTCTGCTGTATCGTCTGCAGCATCTGCAGCATCCTCAGAAGTTTCTTCTTCTGCGTCTGCACCGATTGCAACATAGTCATCCGGAACTTCGATTCCGAGTTCTTTACAGATTTCAGGATTGTATTCTTTTGTGAACTGTGGTGCATACTCGATCGGCATTTTGGAAATATCTTCACCGTCTACCAGAACTTTCAGAGCCATCTTACCGGTAGCAACACCGAGGTCATAATAGCTGATGGAAAGAGTGGCAACACCGCATCCCTCGCAGATACCTTCTTCACCGGCGATTACCGGAACTTTCTCCGGAAGGCAGATGTTATTGATGATTTCTGTGTTGGATGCAACGGTGTTATCTGTTGGTAAGTAGATAACATCACTTTCTGTAGCAGCTGTTGTAGCTACGGAAGAAAGATCGTTGGAATCTGAGAATGCATAGTATTCACAGGTATAACCTAATTTCTCAAGAGCTGCTTTTACTGTATCCACCTGATACTGGGAGTTTGCTTCTGCGGAGCAGTAAACAAGTCCGACATTTTTGGCATCCGGGAAGAGCTCGTTAAGCATTGCCGCCTGATCTTCAAGTGGAGCAAGGTCTGAGGTACCGGAAATATTATTTCCAACAGTTCCGTCAAAATCGTCAAGGTCAAGTGCTACACCGTATTCTGTAACAGAGGTTCCGAGAATCGGGATATCTGCTGTACCTGCTGCAGCTGCCTGAAGAGCAGGAGTTGCGTTTGCAAGAATCAGGTCTACATTATCGGAAACAAAGTCTGTGATGATAGTAGAACAGGTATTGGAATCACCCTGTGCGTTCTGCTCATCAAATGTTACTTTGTCGCCAAGTTCTTCTGTAATGGCATCTTTGAAGCCCTGTGTTGCAGCATCCAGAGCCTCGTGCTGTACGAGCTGGCAGATACCGATGTTATAAGTTTTATCGTCAGCATCATCTGCTGCAAATACGCTGACACCACCCATGCCAACTACCATTGTTGCAGACAGAACGCCTGCTAAAATCTGCTTTTTCATATTTTAAGTCCTCCTGTATTGTTGATTCACGTTCGAATCGAATTAACTTTTTAAAGTATAACGCTTTAACGCGAAGAAGTCAAGAAGTAATAAAGAAAATAACTCAAAATCAACATAAACGGAATGGAAAAATGAATAAAGCGAATATATTTTGCGGATTCCTTTCTTATAAATATACAAAAAAAATTAGGGTGTCAAATAAATAGTATGTTTTTGCTTGAATTTATTGACAATTCACAAAATGACATGTATAGTAAAAGCACTTGCAAAGAGGCGTAACAGTAATTGTTGTGCCTCTTTTGTTCGGTAACAGGAGTAAGAGGAGAAAATGGAGGAAAGAAAGATGAAAAAAGCATTGGCAATTGGACTTGCAGCAGCAATGGCAGTTACGATGACCGCACCTGTATATGCAAGTGATGACAGTGAAAGTGGTGCAGGCATTGCAAAAGAAGATTTAAAGATCGGAGCAATCTACATCGGTGATGAAAACGAAGGATATACAGCTGCACATATGGCTGGTATCGATGAGATGGTAGAAAATCTTGGACTTGATGATTCACAGGTTATCGAAAAAACTCTGATCGGTGAAGACGAAGGATGCTACGATGCAGCAGCAGACCTTGCAGATCAGGGATGCCAGATCATTTTTGCAAACAGCTTCGGACATGAGACCTATATCCTTGAAGCAGCAGGAGAGTATCCGGACGTACAGTTCTGCCATGCAACAGGAACTCAGGCAGCAGCAAGCGGACTTTCCAACATGCATAACTACTTTACAAATATTTATGAAGCTCGTTATGTATCCGGTGTTGTAGCCGGTCTCAAACTGAATGAGATGATCGAAGACGGCACAATTACAGAAGATAACTGCAAGATGGGTTATGTTGGTGCATTCCCATATGCAGAGGTTATTTCCGGATATACTTCTTTCTACCTTGGTGCTAAGAGCGTATGCCCATCCGTAACTATGGAAGTTAAATACACAAACAGCTGGGCAAGCTTTGACCTCGAAAAAGAATGTGCTGATGCATTGATTTCTGACGGATGTGTCCTGATCAGCCAGCATGCAGATACTACAGGTGCTCCTACAGCATGTGAAGCAGCAGGCGTTCCTTGCGTTGGATACAACATCGACATGACATCCGTTGCTCCGAATGAAGCACTTACATCCGCATCTATGGACTGGGGTGTATATTACACATATGCAGTACAGTGCATGCTTGACGGAACAGCAATCGACACTGACTGGTGCAAAGGATTCTCCGATGGCGCTGACAAGATCACACCACTCAATGAGAAAGTTGTAGCAGAAGGAACAGATGAAAAAGTAAAAGAAGTTGAAGATGCACTTGCAGACGGATCTCTTCATGTATTTGATACTTCTACATTCACCGTAGATGGCAAAGAACTTACTACCTATAAGAAAGACGGCAGTGATACAGAATACATTTCTGACGGATATTTCCATGAATCAGAGTATGGTTCTGCACCGGCATTTGATATAGCAATCGACGGAATCACATCCATCACAGAATAAGACTTTGGAACAGGCGGAGCTGCTTGCCAGCAGCTCCGTTTTTTGAATTGTATATAGAGGAGGCGCCGGTGGTGCGTCTGCTGATTCTTGTTATATGTGTAAAGGAAATCTCCTCCGGTTGGATATGGAGGTTTCTTTTGCACATATGACAATTTGTGATATGGAAATCAGGCCATAAAGGAATGACTTTATGACTGGGATAAAAGGAGGGAATGACAGTGGGAGAAACTTATGCACTTGAACTTAAGGATATTTCCAAGCGTTTTGGATCAGTCCAGGCGAATGATCATGTAAATCTCACGCTGAGAGAATCAGAGATTCTTGCAATCTTAGGTGAAAACGGAAGCGGCAAGACGACTCTGATGAATATGATTTACGGAATTTATTATCCGGATGAGGGACATATTTTTGTGAATGGAAAGGAAGTAACGATCCGTTCACCAAAAGATTCCTACGAACTGGGAATCGGTATGGTACATCAGCATTTCAAACTGGTAGATGTGCTGACGGCAGCCGAAAATATCGTACTGGGACTGCCGGGCAGGGCAAGACTCAATATGAAAAAAATCACGGAAGATATTCAAAAACTGGTAAACAAATATGGGTTTGATCTGGATCTTTCCAAAAAAATATATGAGATGTCTGTCTCAGAAAAACAGACTGTAGAAATCGTAAAAATGTTGTACCGTGGTGCGAGAATCCTGATTCTTGACGAGCCGACTGCCGTTCTGACGCCACAGGAAGCAGACCGTCTGTTTGATATTCTGCGTAATATGCGTGATGACGGATGTGCGATCATTATCATTACACATAAATTGCAGGAAGTGCTGGCATTATCTGACCGTGTGGCAATTCTTCGAAAAGGACAGTATATTGATACGGTAGAGACTGCTGCTGCAAATGTGCAGAGCCTTTCCGAGATGATGGTTGGCGCTAAGGTCGATCTGAATATTGAGCGTCCGAAACCGGAAAATGTAAAGAAACGTCTGGTGATCGAGGGGCTGAACTGCAAAGACAAAGATGATGTAAAAACGCTGGATGATGTTGAGCTTTCGGTCAATACAGGCGAGATTCTCGGTATTGCAGGTATTTCAGGAAGCGGACAGAAGGAACTTCTGGAAGCAATTGCCGGATTACAGGAAGTGGAAAGCGGTTCAATCCGTCTGCTGGATGACAATGGCGGAAGTATGGAGCTTTCCAAAATGGATTCCATTTCTATTAATGAAGCAGGAATCAGTCTTGCGTTTGTCCCGGAAGACCGTATCGGTATGGGACTTGTCGGAGACATGGATATGACCGACAATATGATGCTTCGAAGCTACCGCAATGGAAAAGGACCATTTCTGGATCGTAAGGGACCGAGGGCGCTTGCATTAAAGATCAAAGATGCACTCGAGGTTATGACACCGAGTATTTCAGCTCCGGTTCGTCAGATGTCCGGTGGAAATGTACAGAAAGTTCTGGTTGGCCGTGAGATCGCGCAGAGCCCGAAGGTGCTTCTTGTTGCATTCCCGACCAGAGGTGTGGATATTAATACTTCTCATGTCATCTATCGGCTTCTCAATGAGCAGAAGAAAAAAGGCGTGGCTGTAGTCTGTGTCATCGAGGATCTGGATGTGGTACTTGAACTCTGTGACCGTATTGCAGTGCTCTGTGGCGGAAGAATCAGCGGAGTGGTTGACGGAAGGACTGCAACAAAAGAGAGAATCGGTCTTCTCATGACGAAACATGAAAAAGGAGGGGCTGTCAATGAATAAAGAACCTTTCTTACAGGTAAGCAAAAGAAGAAATAAAGCCGGATGGCAGGAAAGACTTCTGATTCGCTTTATAGCACTGATTCTTGCACTGATTGTGTGTGGAGCAGTAATCGTAGCACTTGTCAAAATGAATCCGGTGGATGTATATAAGGCAATCTGGGACGGAGCAATGGGTTCCGAGCGCCGTATCTGGCAGACGATCCGTGATACGATGGTGCTTCTGTGTATCGCAATCGGTCTGGCACCGGCATTCAAAATGAAATTCTGGAATATTGGTGCAGAAGGTCAGATCTTGATTGGTGGAGCATGTTCCGCAGCAGTGATGATCTATGCGGGGGATAAAATGTCTCCGGTAGTGCTTCTGATCGTGATGTTTGTTGCAAGTGTAGTCGGTGGTATGATCTGGGGAATGATCCCGGCAGTGTTCAAAGCATACTGGAATACAAATGAAACTCTGTTTACCCTGATGCTGAACTACGTTGCCATGCAGGTTGTTACATACTGTATCGTTTTCTGGGAAAATCCAAAAGGTTCCAACACAGTTGGTATCATTAACCAGACTACTCAGGCAGGATGGCTTCCGGAACTGTTCGGACAGAAATATGGATGGAATGTCCTGATCGTTATGATCCTGACGGTCGGTATGTTTATCTACCTGAAATACTGCAAACAGGGTTATGAGATCGCAGTAGTCGGAGAGAGCGAAAATACTGCAAAATATGCAGGCATTCATGTAAAGAAAGTTATTATCCGTACTATGGCAATCTCCGGTGCAATCTGTGGTATTGCCGGATTTGTTATTGTCAGTGGTGCAAGTCATACAATCTCCACTGCGACAGCTGGCGGCCGTGGATTTACGGCAATCATTGTTGCATGGCTTTCCAAATTTAATACTTTTATTATGGTGGCTGTTTCTTTTGGTATTGTATTTATGAATCAGGGTGCGGTACAGATTGCAACACAGTATGGATTGAATGAGAATGCATCCGATGTTATCCTCGGTATCATTCTGTTTTTCCTGATCGGTGCAGAATTCTTTATCAATTACAGAGTTAAGCGTGCGAAAAAATAGGAGGTAGATGCAATGAGTGTACTGATAATTTTTATTCAAAAAGCAATTGTCCAGGGCATCTGTATTCTGTATGGTGCGCTTGGGGAGATTATGACAGAAAAATCCGGCAACCTGAATCTTGGTATTCCGGGAATCATGTATATGGGCGGTATTGCCGGACTGATGGGAGCTTTCCTTTATGAAAAAGACAATCCGGATCCAAATGCTTTTATAGGTGTACTGATTTCTTTTGTATGCGCATTTGCATGCGCTATGATCGGAGGTCTGATCTACAGTATCCTGACGATCACGCTTCGTGTAAATCAGAATGTAACCGGTCTTGCACTGACCATCTTTGGTACAGGGTTTGGTAACTTCTTCGGTGGTTCTATTTCCAAACTTGCAGGTGGTGTCGGACAGATTTCCGTAAAAGTGACCGGAAGTGCCTATACGGCAAAAATCCCGGGACTTTCAAAGATTCCGGTGATCGGTGATATTTTGTTTAATTATGGTTTTATGACATATCTTTGTGTGATCGCGGCAGTTGTACTGTCTTTCTTCTTATTTAAGACAAGAGCGGGACTGAACCTTCGTGCAATTGGGGAAAATCCGGGAACTGCGGATGCGGCAGGCATCAATGTAATCAAATACAAGTACTTGTCTACATGTATCGGCGCAGGTCTTGCAGGTCTTGGCGGACTTTATTTCGTCATGGAATATTCCGGTGGAACATGGACCGACAATGGATTTGGTGACCGCGGATGGCTGGCTGTTGCGCTGGTAATCTTTGCATTGTGGAAACCGTTGAATGCAATCTGGGGTGCATTCCTTTTCGGAGCACTGTATATTCTGTATCTTTATATCCCGGGACTGGGACGAAGCATGCAGGAGGTATTTAAGGCATTGCCGTATGTGGTAACGATCATTGTGCTTGTATTTACAAGCTTCCGAAAGAAGAAGGAACATCAGCCGCCGGCAGCGCTCGGATTACCGTATTTCCGAGAAGAAAGATAGGATAAAGGATTCCCGGTGAGGGGAATTTGAAGCAAATGAACTCCAGGAAGGGGAATGTGTAGAGCCTTCTCTGGATCTGTCTCAATTCAGAACTTCTAAGGTACCATGGTGTACAGAACTTTGCTAAAAACGATACGGAAAATGCTGAACTCGCTGACGCTCAGACAGCAGCATTTTCTGTATCAACGCAAAAACCTGTACGACCAGGAACCTTCACGAAGTTCTTCAGGCGAGACAGTACCAGAGCAGGCTTATAAAATCCCTTGGCTGGAGTTTTTAACTTTCATTCCACCTCATCGGACTTTATCTGAGGTAGCGGCGCTGCCGCGGGTGAAGCTGGGGATTCCCGTGGGGCGCGCCCCGGTGGGCACCATTGCAATATGAAAAGTGAAAATCAGATATAGAGGAAGAATGAGTGTCTGAAATAACACAGGAAAGATGCCATCTATGTGCAGAGGATATGGGATGCTTGTGAGGCTTTCGTTATGACGTGCAGGCAAGCTGCCACCATTAAAGCCCATTGTCTGAGGCGAAGCCGAGTTTGGGCGGCTGGTGGCAAATAAGCGCATGCACGGAATAGAAAACGCAGCAGTATCACATTCCCTGCATATGGATGGCATCTTCCGTCAGATATAATTCCCGGAAAATTATATCTGTATATACTGATTTTCATCAATTTTATATTGCAATCTCATAAAGTTAGATATATAATACAGTCATGTAAAAGAAAATTCTTCGGGGCAGGGTGACTGAATACAAATCAGAATTCCCTACCGGCGGTAAAGTCCGCGACCCGCGTAAAGCGGCTGATCCGGTGACTGATCACAAGTCAGAATTCCGGAACCGACAGTAAAGTCTGGATGAGAGAAGAACACGAATAATTCATACGTGCTCATTATCCCGGGAAGAAACTTCCGGGATTTTTTTATGCATAAGAAAGCCAACAGACAGAATCTTTCTAAAGCATAGCGTAGAATTTTCTTTTAAAAAAGAACAATTCAAAGGAGAGACAAGTATGAGTGAACAGGTTTTAAGAAATGGAAACGTAATGGAAAGAAGCCGCACCAGAACGATCACACAGATCGCAATGCTGGGCGCGCTGGCAGGAGTATTAATGAATATTGAGTTTCCGATCCCGTTCCTGGCACCATCTTTTTACCAGTTGGATTTCTCAGAGATTCCGGTACTGGTTGGGACATTTGCCATGGGACCTGTAGCAGGTATTCTGATTGAAGTTGTAAAGGTTCTGGTACACCTTGTAACAATGGGGACAGTAACAGCAGGAGTTGGTGATTTAGCAAACTTCATTTTCGGATGTACATTTGTAGTGCCGGCAGGTCTGATTTACAGACTGCATCACACAAAGAGCCGCAAACATGCTGTACTCGGAATGGCAGCAGGAACGCTCCTTACAACAGCAGCAGCCTGCCTGATGAATGCATTTGTACTTCTTCCGGCATATGGCAAAGCATTTGGAATGCCGATTGAAGCATTTATTGAAATGGGAGCTGCAGTCAATTCTTCTGTACACAGCCTTCTCGGTTTCGTGGCACTGATCATCGTTCCGTTTAACTTATTTAAATACACCCTCACTTCCGTAATCGTATTCTTTATTTATAAGAGAATCCGTGTTATCCTTAAAGGAGACTGATCATATCAGCCTGCAGACCGTATCTTTATATGGCTGCAGGCTGTTTTACAAAGATGCATGGTATACTTCATGCAGAAAAGAGGAAACCTTATGGGAAAGATTCATAATGTAGAAAAAATGACCGACAATCGTTTTGTCAATCTGTATCATGTAGATGCTACCAGCGTACACAACACTCCGGTATCCTATTATGTGGCATCCAGGGCAAATGATGTACCTTCATTGAAACTTAAGACCGGGCGCAATGATCCGGACGGTGTAATTATCTACAGCATTTACGGAGAAAAAAGAGACAAAGTCGTTCTGGTGCGCCAGTACCGCTATACACTTGGTGATTATATTTATGAATTCCCGGCAGGGCTTGTCGAGTCGAACGAAGATTTTCATGAGGGAGCTGTTCGTGAGATGTATGAAGAAACCGGACTGAAATTCGAACCTCTGAAAGTCAATCCGGCATTTGAAAAACCATACTTTACAACGGTTGGTATGACTGACGAATCATGCGCGACAGTTTATGGATATGCAAGCGGTGAGATCAGCAAGGAAGCACAGGAAGATACAGAAGAAATTGAAGTCGTCCTGGCAGACCGCAATGAAGTGAAACGAATCCTCAAAGAAGAGCGAGTGGCAATCATGTGTGCATATATGCTGATGCACTTTCTCAAAGATGAAGAACCATTTGCATTCCTCGAAGAATGAGAAGAGACTGCATATTATACCGGTGAAAATTTTGGATTGCAGTCGAAATATACTGATGCATAAAAGGTATAAAAAAACATCATAAAAACTACAAAATTACAAAAAGAGCGGGTTGACAAAAACTTAATGACCATGTTATATTTTGTTTGGTTGTAGTGTGTAACTCGATTTAGGAGGCATTAACTATACATAACAAGGAGTGTTTATGTATATTAGTGCCTTTTTTTGTACAAAAACCGGTTAAAAAGCGCTTTTATATGTACTCACTTCTGGAAAAATATACAGAAGGAGAGTCTCAAATGAAAGACAAGATTTTTAGTGTTTTACAGCGAGTAGGAAGAAGCTTTATGCTCCCGATCGCGATCCTTCCGGTAGCCGGACTTCTTCTTGGTATCGGAAGTTCTTTCACAAATGCAACGACGATCGAGACATACGGACTGACAAAGATCCTGGGCGACGGAACGCTGCTTCATTCCCTGCTTGTGATCATGAACAGTGTAGGAAGTGCAGTATTTAATAACCTTCCGCTGATCTTTGCAGTTGGTGTTGCCATTGGTATGGCACAAAAAGAAAAAGAAGTTGCAGCTTTATCCTCAGTAATTGCATTTTTTGTAATGAATACAGCAATCAATGCGATGCTGACAATCACAGGACAGATCCTTGATAATGGCGAGATCGCAGAAAACGTTCTGGAAGGAACGATTACTTCTGTCTGCGGTATTCAGTCCTTACAGATGGGTGTGTTTGGCGGTATTATCGTAGGTTTGGGAGTTGCAGCCCTGCATAACCGATTCTACAAGATACAGCTTCCGAATGCGCTGTCATTCTTTGGAGGAACCCGTTTCGTACCGATCATTTCCACGATCGTGTATATGTTTGTCGGAATCCTTCTTTACTTTGTATGGCCGGTCGTTCAGACCGGAATTTACGCTCTGGGCGGTCTGGTAACAGGCTCCGGCTATGTGGGAACACTGATTTTTGGTCTGATCAAACGTGCACTGATTCCGTTCGGTCTGCACCACGTATTCTATATGCCATTCTGGCAGACAGCCGTTGGCGGTACGATGGAAGTAGCAGGACAGATGGTACAGGGCGGTCAGAATATTTTCTTTGCGCAGCTTGCTGACTCTGCAAATATTGCACATTTCAGCGCAGATGCGACAAGATACTTTTCCGGAGAGTTCATTTTCATGATCTTCGGTCTTCCGGGTGCGGCACTTGCTATGTATCAGTGTGCAAAACCTGAGAAGAAAAAAGCAGCAGGCGGTCTTCTTCTGTCTGCAGCACTTGCATGTATGGCAACCGGAATCACCGAGCCGCTGGAATTTTCCTTCCTTTTCGTGGCTCCGGCACTGTTTGCTGTTCAGGTTGTTCTGGCAGGTACGGCATACATGATCGCACATATGCTGAATATTGCCGTAGGACTGACTTTCTCCGGCGGTCTCCTCGACTTCTTCCTGTTTGGTATTCTTCAGGGAAATGCAAAGACAAGCTGGATAAGAGTTATCCCGGTTGGTATTATTTATTTCTTCTTATATTATTTCATTTTCAAATTCATGATCAAAAAGTTCAATTTCAAAACTCCTGGTCGTGAAGATGATGATGTCGAAATCAAGCTTTATACAAAGGCTGATGTAAATGCCCGCAGAGAAGCACAGAACGGCGAGGGCGGAGAGGTGCTTTCCGATCCTGTCAGTGAGGCAATCACACGAGGCCTTGGCGGTAAGAAAAACATCAACGATGTAGACTGCTGTGCAACACGTCTTCGCTGCACTGTGAAGGATGCATCTCTGGTAAATGATGGTATCTTAAAGGCAACAGGTGCATCCGGCGTCGTACACAAGGGACTTGGTGTGCAGGTCATTTACGGACCGAATGTAACTGTGATCAAATCAAATCTTGAAGACTATCTGGAAACAGCACCGGATACTCTGGAAACACCGGCAGAAACTTCTGAGACAGTACCGGAAAGTGAACAGAAAGAAGAAGCTGAGCGCAAAGTCGTTGACCGCATTGTGATCTCAAGCCCGATCACAGGTGTGGCAGCAGATCTTGCAACTGCACCGGATGAGGCTTTTGCCCAGAAAATGATGGGTGACGGCGCAGTGGTTACACCGGAAGATCCGTATGTACGCGCTCCGGAAGACGGAGAAGTTGCCTTTGTCTTTGATACCAGACATGCAATTGGATTTGTAACAGAATCCGGAATCAGTCTGCTGATTCATGTTGGAATTGATACTGTTAAATTAAATGGTGAGGGATTTGAGGCACTGGTAGAAAGTGGTCAGGAAGTGAAGAAGGGAGATCCGATGCTGAAACTGGATCTCGACTATCTGAGAAAAAATGCACCTTCTATTGTTTCTCCTGTTCTTTGTACAGAACTGGAGGATAACCAGAGAATCCATCTGTTGAATGAGGGTCAGGTCAAAGCCGGAGAGCCACTTTTCGAGATCGAGGTTCTTCAGTAAGAACCGCCCGGATGGGGAAAAGATACGGATGTTGTACAGGATAGCAAAGATTTTAAATCACAATTCCTTTATAGGAATTTCGGACGAAAATGATCAGGAATGTCTGGTTATGGGAAAAGGTGTGGCTTTTGGCAAAAAGGTCGGACAGACCGTGTCGGCTGCCACAGAAGCAAAGGCTTATTCTCTGAAGGAGATGACGGAGAGAGGTGACGCCAAAGATATCATCAAATCCGTCTCGCCGCTCTGTCTCGAGCTTGCGAATGAAGTGTTGAGTCGGGCAGAAAAAGAATTCGAAAAAGTAGACCGCACGATACTTTTTACCATGGCAGATCATCTTGATTTTGCAATTCGCCGTGTGCAGAATGGTGAGCAGATCAGCAATCCTCTGACAGATGACATCCGTGTCATGTTTTATAAAGAATATAAGGTGGCATCCTGTATCCGGGAGCTTCTTAAGGAAAAACTGCAGATAGAGATTGATGACCATGAGATCGGATATATTGCACTTCATGTACATGCCGCAGTTGTAGACGAAAATGTCTCTCAGGCAATGGAAATCGCAAGAACCGTCCGAGAATGTATTTCCCTGGTCGAGAAGGAAACAGGAAATTCCATCGATGTCATGTCTCTCGGCTATAATCGTCTGATGAACCATGTACGTTATATGGTTGCAAGAGCGATTCATGGCGAGAAACTCAAAATGAATCTGAATGAATATATGTCTGTGAAGTTTCCGGGACCGTATATGGCAGCAGAACGTATCTGCCGTCAGATGGAAAAAAGCCTGAAACTTCCGGTACCGGATATAGAGATCGGATACCTCGCCATGCATCTTGAGAGAATGATTGAGACTAATGTAAATGAGTAAAAATAAAATATAATATAAAAGGAGATAAAATTATGAAAACATTCGAGTACACAATCAAAGACGAACTGGGAATCCACGCAAGACCGGCCGGACTTCTTGTAAAAGAAGCCAAAAAATTCGAGTCTGAATGCACTATCACAAAAGATGGCAAAACTAAGAAACTGACACAGCTTATGATGCTGATGTCCCTTGGTGTAAAACAGGGCGATACTGTAACAGTATCCGTAGACGGCGCTGATGAAGATGCAGCAGTTGCATCACTGAAGGAATTCTTTGAAAACAACTTATAATTCACCGGAATACTCATATTTACTTTATTTGCAGATGTGAATTCAGGGAGGAAATAAGAAATGCAGTGTTTTCAGGGAAAATCTGTATATAAGGGAATCGCAATGGGACCGGTTGTGGTTCTTAAGAAAAATGATTATCAGGTAAAACGTACCAGAATCGAAGACGCAGAGACAGAAGCTGCACGTGTGGACGTGGCACTGAAAGCTTCTCAGGAGCAGCTTCAGAAACTTTATGACAAAGCGGTTAAAGAAGTCGGAGAGGCCAGTGCGGCAATCTTCGAAGTACATCAGATGATGCTGGAGGATGAGGACTATCTGGAAGCAATCCAGAATATGATCCGCACCGAACAGGTCAATGCCGAGTATGCAGTTGCAGTTACCGGCGACAATTTTGCAGAAATGTTTGCTTCCATGGATGATGATTACATGAAAGCACGTTCCGCGGACATTAAGGACATTTCCGAGCGTCTTGTCCGCAACTTAAGTGGTCAGGGAGATGTGGACTTAAGCTCGATTGAACCGTCTGTGATCGTTGCAGATGATTTAAGCCCGAGTGAGACTGTACAGATGGATAAGGACAAGATCCTTGCATTTGTAACAGTTCATGGTTCTACAAACTCTCATACCGCAATCCTTGCACGTATGATGAACATTCCGGCACTGATTGGTGTGAAGATGGATCTCGAAGAACTTCAGACCGGAATGACTGCTGTTGTAGATGGTTTTGGGGGAAAAGTGACTTTTGAGCCGGATGAAGAACTCAAAGCACAGACTGAAGCCAGAATGCAGGAAGAAGAAGAAAAACTGAAACTTCTTCAGGAACTCAAAGGCAAAGAAAACATTACTCTGGATGGCCGTAAGATCAATATCTATGCAAATATCGGAAGTGTTGGCGATATCGGTTATGTAATGGAAAACGATGCCGGCGGAATCGGACTGTTCCGAAGTGAATTCCTGTATCTCGGAAGAAATGATTTCCCGACAGAGGAAGAACAGTTCCAGGCATACAAGCAGGCAGTGCAGATGATGGCAGGAAAGAAAGTGATCATCCGTACACTGGATATTGGAGCTGACAAGCAGGTAGATTATTTTAACCTCGGAAATGAAGACAACCCTGCAATGGGTTACCGTGCGATCCGTATCTGTCTGAAACAGCCGGAGATTTTTAAGACACAGCTTCGTGCACTTCTCCGTGCCGCCGTATATGGAAATCTTTCTATCATGTATCCGATGATCACTTCTACAGAAGAAGTAAAACGTATCTACGAGATCGTTGCAGAAGTGGAAGGAGAACTGAAAGCGCAGGAAATTCAGTATAAGATTCCGGAACAGGGAATCATGATCGAAACTCCGGCAGCAGCGATCATCAGTGACAGACTTGCAGAGATGGTTGATTTCTTCAGTATCGGAACCAACGATCTGACACAGTATACTCTGGCGATCGACCGTCAGAATGAAAAACTCGACGAGTTTTATAACCCGCATCATGAGGCACTTCTCCGCATGATCCAGATGGTTGTGGACAATGCGCATAAGTGTGGCAAATGGGCAGGTATCTGTGGAGAACTTGGTGCAGATCCGACTCTGACAGAGCAGTTTGTACGCATGGGACTGGATGAGCTTTCCGTAGCGCCGTCCATGGTTCTGAAGCTTCGTAAGATCGTAAGAGAGATGAAAGTGGAAGAATAAGAATATAGTGGATAAATAATATCTGTCCGATATGAAAGTGTGGATAAGCATTTTTATGGCGGGCAGATTTTTTTGAAAAAAAGTAAAATGAAAACCGTTTTCATATTGACACGAAATCAGAATGTGCTATAATATGAAAACGGTTTTCAATTTGTATAAAGTATAAAATGTAGATTTATTTGCCGGAAACTCCGGTGGAAGGAAGCTATTATGGGAACGAAAGCGCCTTATCAGACAAAGCAGATGAAACAGATCCTGTCCTATCTGCAGACCGTAGAAGGGACACATGTAACGGTTGCAGATGTCTGTTGTTTTTTTAAAGAGCAGGGGATTACGATTGGGACAACGACTGTCTACCGCAACCTTGAAAAGATGGTAGAGCAGGGGATGGTTGCGAAGTACAACGTAGATGGGACGAGCAGTGCCTGTTTTGAATATCTCGGGGCAGATGAGCATTGCCACAAGACCTCCTGTTTCCACTGCAAATGTGAAAAATGTGGAAAACTGATCCATCTTCACTGCGAGGATGTGGTTAAACTGGAGCAGCATCTGATGGACAGCCACGGATTTCGGATGGATCCGTGCAGGACTGTTTTTTATGGTATCTGTGAAGAGTGCAGAAGTGTGGAAGATGAAGCATCAGAGACTGTACATATGAAAGCACGATAATGTGACAGGATGGTATGTAGATAGATTTGTACCTGCTGATTCGATTCGGCAGAAGTGTCTTTATATAGAAGAAAGAGAGCAGAAAATGAAAAAATGGATCATGGGTTCGCTGGCAATTCTGCTGGGCGTGATGAGCATCAGTATTCCTTTTGCCGGAATACACACAGCGGAAGCAAAGACGACAGAAGAAACAGACAA
This sequence comes from Blautia intestinalis, assembly GCF_014297355.1. Taxonomy (GTDB): domain Bacteria; phylum Bacillota; class Clostridia; order Lachnospirales; family Lachnospiraceae; genus Blautia_A; species Blautia_A intestinalis. The sequence goes on from NZ_JACOQE010000001.1 coordinate 127,666, forward strand.
AAAACTGAACATTGTAACAACCATTTTTCCGGAGTATGACTGGACAAGAGTCATTTTGGGTGACCGGGCAGATGATGTGAACCTGACTATGCTCCTTGATAACGGTACGGATCTCCACAGCTTTCAGCCGGCGGTCAAGGATATTATGAAGGTTTCAAGCTGTGACCTTCTGATCTATGTGGGCGGTGAATCTGACCAGTGGATCGAGGATGCTCTGGAATCCGCGCAGAACAAAGATATGAAGACCATTAATCTGATGGAAGTCCTTGGTGATTCGATCAAAGAAGAGGAAACAGTTGAGGGCATGCAGGAAAGTGATCACGACCACGACCATGATCATGAAGATGAGGAAGAAAAGGAATATGACGAGCATGTCTGGACGTCTATGAGAAATGCCGAAGTGATCTGCGATGCGATTGCGGAAACTCTTGAAGAAATGGATCCGGAGAATAAAGAAATCTATCAGTCCAACGCAAAAACTTACAAAGAAAAACTTTCTGCGCTGGACGAAGAATATCAGGAAACAGTCGACAGTGCGAAGCAGAAAACACTGATCTTTGCGGATCGTTTTCCATTTCGCTATCTGGTAGATGATTATGGACTGAATTATTATGCGGCATTTTCGGGATGTTCCGCAGAATCTGAGGCAAGCTTTAAGACAGTTACTTTTCTTGCAGGAAAAGTGGATGAACTTGGAGTTAAGAGTGTGCTGACGATGGAAAAATCCGATGACCGGATTGCACAGACTGTTATTGAGAATACCAGAGCAAAAGATCAGAAGATCTTACAGCTTAATTCCATGCAGTCGATCACATCAGAAGAAATTGCAGATGGAGCAACGTATCTTTCCGTGATGGAAGACAATCTGGGAACTCTGAAGAAGGTGCTGAACTAAGAGAACGATCGGACAGGGACAAAATCTGTCCATTTGAAATAACAAACTGTCCATGACAGGAGGGACAAGAATGGCACAGCTTACATGCAAAAATCTTACAATGGGATATGACAACCGGGCAATTCAGGAAGATTTGAATTTCTCCATTGATGCAGGTGATTACCTCTGTATCGTCGGTGAAAATGGTTCCGGTAAGTCTACTTTGATGAAAACATTACTTCATTTGCAGCCGCCGATCAGCGGAAGCATTGAGCCTGGTGATGGATTAAAGAAAAACGAGATCGGTTATCTGCCTCAGCAGACACTGGTGCAGAGAGATTTTCCGGCATCTGTCCGTGAAATCGTACTTTCCGGGTGTCAGAGCCGGTGCGGATGGCGTCCTTTCTATAACAAAGAAGAAAAAATGGTCGCACAGAAAGCAATGGAAAAAATGATGATTCAGGATCTTGCGGATCATTGTTACCGTGAGCTTTCCGGCGGACAGCAGCAGAGAGTTCTTCTTGCAAGAGCGCTTTGTGCTGCACAGAAAATCCTGCTTCTCGATGAGCCGGTGTCCGGTCTGGATCCACGTGTGACCGCAGAAATGTATCAGTTGATCAAAGACCTGAATAAAAAAGACGGAATTACGATCATCATGATCTCACATGATATTGCAGCGGCAGTTAAATATGCGACACATATTCTTCATATCGGAGAACACTGCTTCTTCGGAACGAAGAAACAGTATCTGCAGAGCAGTCTGGGCAAAGCATTTACCGGACAGGAAGGAGAGGACGAATAAGATGTTTGAAACACTTCATATGTATTTTCAGTATCCGTTCGTTCGGTATGCACTGATCGTCGGTGTTCTGATCGCGCTCTGTTCCTCGCTTCTTGGCGTGACGCTAGTACTGAAACGATTTTCCTTTATCGGTGACGGACTTTCTCATGTGGCATTTGGTGCGATGGCGATTGCATCTGTCTTAAATATTACAAACAATATGCTGTTTATTCTTCCGGTAACGGTAGTATGTGCGATTTTTCTTCTTCGTGCCGGACAGAATACCAGGATCAAAGGTGATGCGGCAATCGCGATGATTTCCGTCGGAGCGCTTGCAATCGGTTATCTTCTGATGAACCTTTTTTCGACAAGCCCGAATATCTCAGGGGATGTCTGCAGTACGCTGTTTGGTTCGACTTCTATTCTGACCCTGACAAAAGGCGAAGTATGGCTGTGTGCGATTCTTTCCATCGTGGTTGTAGCGATTTTTATTCTGTTTTACAATAAGATTTTCGCAGTGACATTTGATGAGAATTTTGCGAGAGCAACGGGGACGAGAGCCAATGCATACAATCTGCTGATCGCGGTTGTGATCGCAGTGATCATTGTACTTGCAATGAATCTGGTCGGTTCGCTTTTGATTTCAGCGCTTGTGATCTTTCCGGCGCTGTCCGCAATGCGACTTTTTAAATCCTTCCGTTCCGTTACGATCAGTGCGGCAGTGATGTCCGTACTCAGTGCAACGGCCGGAATCCTGATTTCTATTCTTGCCGGAACACCGGTTGGCTCTACGATTGTAGCAGTGGATATTGCAGTATTTCTTGTTTCCTATGGAATCGGGAGAATTACGGGAAGATAAAAATATCTCAGTCAGGGTTCAGATCCCGACTGAGATTGTATTTTGTAAATATTGATTTACAGCAGGAATTCCTGTGGAGGTCAGATCTCTGCAAGGATTCCTTTTTCTCTGTCATAACGGCAGTATTTGCCATTGCCGGAAATAAACGGCTGATATGTATCGGTGCGTACATCTTTGACATAAACGACACCGGTTGCGATCATCTCAACAAGAGAGAATCGTTTGCTCAGGCTGGAGATCCAGGCATAAGTTTTTTCACTGTCGGAATCCGCCGCAATCAGGCTGTAGCCGCCGTCGCATGCTTTCAGTGAGAAGTAGATCTTCTCCGGTTTTATGACTTCTTTAAAAACCTGGCTGGCGATGTAGGAAGAGAAATTCTCTTTTACAAATTTCTGGAAGGTTTTTGTGGTATAAACTTCTCCGGATACTTCATCTGTGATTCGGTCACCGCGCTCCAGGCGATTTTTGATCAGTGTCAGAACCTCAATAGTCCAGTTGATAAAGGAGATACTGCTGTAGGTCATGCTTTCCTGAAGCTGATCGATCAGCTTTTTTGTCAGGACGTTTGATTTCGCTGCTTCGTTAAAAAGTTCTTCGTTCATAATGTTCCCTCCATAAAGATTTATGTGGTAATTGATAATTTTTATTATAAAAGGTCGTTGTGCAAAAAGCAATGAAAAAGCCGTAAAATAGGATGAAAATTATATAAAGTATACATGCGGATTTTGAAGTTACAGATGCTAAAAAGCTGCGGGTTTTTGTAGTCAAATAGATTATGCAGCGACAGGCAGAACCAGGTTGAGAAAAGAAGATAAATCGGCTATAATGAGCATAAGTGTGAAAATAAGAGTTAAAACTGTAAAAGCAGTTACAGCAATCCAAAATTGTTTACTGGCAGGATGGGTACAGTATGAAGATAACAGGGAAAAAGCAGACCTTTTTCTTGCGCACGGCAATGATGGTTCTTACGACTATTCTGATTGTATTATTTTTTGCAATCATGTCCATGGTAGGCAAGATTCAGGGAACAGCGCGTGTAGTAAATTACGCGGGTCTGGTGCGCGGTGGCACGCAGCGAATGGTAAAACTTGAAATTTCAGGGACACCGCAGGACAAAATGTATCAGACGATTTCTTCTTATATAGAAGGACTTCGAAACGGTAGCGACGAACTCAATTTTGTATGTCTGGATGATCAGAAATTCCAGAGGAAAATGGATGAACTGGCAGGATATTTTGAAGAGCTTCGGGATGAGATACTTCTTGTCCGTGAAAAGGGATATGAAAATACAGATATTATCGAAAAAAGCGAGATTTTTTTCCGGCTCTGTGATGAGGCAGTCGGACTTTCTGAAGAGTATTCACAGCGTAAGGCAACGGCGCTGGATTACCTCGAAAAAGTTGTTATAGTGGATATTCTCGGGCTGATCCTGCTCATTGGTGCAGAACTTATCAAAGCGGTCCGTTTTGCTGCCCAGAATAAAGCACTACAGAAAAAAGTCTACCTCGACGAGGCAACCGGGCTTCCGAACAAAAACAAATGTGAGGAAATCCTCAATGATCCAAATCCGATCCCGGATGAAGAACTGGTTGCCATGTGCGTATTTGATATGAATAATCTCCGGACGATCAACAATACGCTCGGTCATGACAAAGGTGATGAATACATCCGCTCCTTTGCAATACAGCTCCGAAAGGCAGTTCCGGATGAATTTTTTGCAGGACGTGACGGCGGTGATGAATTTATTGCTGTTCTGAAGGGGCTGGATCATACAGGTGTGCGCGAATGTCTTAAGAAGATCCGTGAGCAGTCCGCTGAGTATTCCAGACAGCATCCGGAGATGCCGATCAGCTATGCGGCGGGCTATGCGCTTTCCAGTGATTTTGAGGGAAGCACGATGCGGGAGCTGTTCCGCTTTGCCGACAAAAATATGTACATCGACAAGAACCGTGCAAAGATGGAAGAGGCGGCTGAGAAACAAAGGATGAATATCTGCATCCTTGAAAAAATCACGGAGAAGGGATATCAGTTTTCTGACTGTATTTACTGTGACGCGCTTTTGGATCAGTATTATGTGCTGAGAGCAAGTTCGGGCTTTTTTCTTGCGGAAGATGGCAGCTATTCCGGTGCGGTTGAGCAGATCATTCAGGAACTGGGGACAGATGAGAACCGTAAGACAATGCGTATGGAACTTCAGACTGCATATCTGGCAGAACATCTGAAGGAAGACGAGAAAATTGAACTGCTGTATCAGTATGAAAGAGACAAAAATGTTCGACGGGGAAGAATGACGGTACTGCCCGGTAACAGGACCGAGGACGGCAGACTGCATCATTTTATTCTTGGATTTGAGCCATTTCAGACTAAGAATGAGAACTCTGCGGTTGAGAAAACGCGTCTGAACCGTTATTATGAGCAGCTGAAGCAATCTATTGTTGAAAATGGTAATTATGCGGAGGCGCTCTTGCAGACGGCGCATGCGGTTTATACGGTTGATCTGACGAATGACCGTCTGGAAAGCACTTATTATCATACAGATGCGAAAGATTTTGACAATGATGTGCAGACTCCATGCTCTTACAGTGATTACTGCAGCGGACGAAGCCGGTATGTTACGGAAGACACACTGGAGAATTACAGAATCGTGGATTCTTCGTTTAAAATCCTGAAGCGTTTTGCGACCGGATCGAGACAGATCACGGTGGAATACTGTGAGACAGGAAAAAACGGACATCCAGTCTGGTTACAAAAGACTGTCCTGATGTCCAGAGACACCGTATACGATGCGAAGACAGATAAAGAAAGTCAGGTTGTGCATGGAATCATCCTGTTCAAAATTACTTCAGATTTCCACGAGAAGGAGCAGCAGGAAAAAGAGCGTCTGCAGATAGCGTTTGAAGAAGCAGATGCTGCAAACAAAGCAAAAACGGAATTTATGAACCGTATGAGCCATGATATCCGCACTCCGATCAACGGTATCATGGGAATGGTGGATATCATCCGTAAGAACCGCAATGACTGGGAAAAGGTCGATGACAGCCTCGAAAAGATCCGGCTTTCAACCAGACATCTGCTGGAACTGGTAAGTGATGTACTGGATATGAGCAAGCTGGAAGCCGGTATGTTTGAAATTGAAGAAGATGCTTTTGATATGAGTGAACTGATGGATGAGGTTGCAGCACTGGTAGATGCACAGTTGGTTGAGGCAGGAATCACACATCACCGACTCAGAAAAAACATTCAGCATACCGCACTGCGTGGAAGTTCCCTGCAGCTGCGCCGTATCATGCTGAATCTTCTGAGTAATGCGATCAAGTACAACAAACCAAACGGAAGCATTGATACGTATGCCGAGGAGCTTTCCTGTGACGGCACGACTGTATGGTATGAATTCAAGATTGTGGATACCGGAATAGGAATGAGTGAAGAGTTTGTTAGAGATCATCTTTTCCAGCCATTTACACAGGAAAAAAATGATGCGCGCACCCTCTATAAGGGAACCGGGCTTGGGATGTCGATCGTCAAAGCACTGCTTGAAAAAATGGGTGGATGTATTGACGTCGAAAGTGTTCACGGTGAGGGAAGTACCTTTACATTCCGCCTGCCGTTTAAGGTAAATGATGTACTGATACAGAAAGAAGAAAGAAACGAATCATCAGAAAAACCGCTGGCAGGTATGCATTTCCTTCTGGCAGAAGATAATGAGATCAACATGGAGATTGCAGAGTTTTATCTGACAGACCTCGGTGCGACTGTCAGCAAAGCATGGAACGGAAAAGAAGCGCTTGAATTATTTGAAGCGTCAGAACCAGAAAGCTATGATGTCATTCTGATGGATGTGATGATGCCGGAGATGGATGGTCATGAGGCAACACAGCGGATACGCGCATTGAAACGTCCGGATACACAGACTGTCCGGATCGTGGCGATGACAGCCCAGACATCAGAGGACAGCATTCACAAGTGCCTGGATGCGGGAATGGACGGACATATTGCAAAGCCGATCAATGAAGAAAAGATTTTATCAGCACTGCATAAAAATATAGAAACTGAATAAAATACATGACTTTATTATTTTTCTGTGGTTTTACAATAAGAAAACTACTCCACATAAGAAAAATCGTCAGTGCCCAAGAGACTGGAAAGACTACAAACTAAACAATATCAGGGAACTATTTATGGATAAAAAGAAAGATAAAAAAATTATAAGAATCAGAGCCGGGCTTGTTTTTCTGGTTACCCTGCTTCTGATGCTTGGCTGTACGTTTCTGGTAAATCAGAATCAGCAAAAAAGGGAGAAACTAAAGGCTGCATATACGGCTGAATCCACAATAAGCAGGATTGAAGTTCAGCTGAACCGTTATCTTGCGGAATCAGATCTGGTCAAAAAGAGTATAGAAGAAGGTCTGACGATAAGTGATAAACAGTTTGCGACATTATCCAGGCTGATGCAGGATGAAGATAATATCATAAAAGTCCATGAAATTGCAAAAGACGGAATCGTTTCGCAGATATATCCTATGGAGGGAAATGAGGATGTGATCGGGCTGAACTTGATTGAAAATCCGGAAAGAAAAAAGGAAGCGCGTCTGACAAGAGACAGCGGAGAATATACGATTGCCGGTCCGTTTGAACTGGTGCAGGGAGGAAACGGTGTGTTGCTTTTTGACCCGGTATACAGAATGGATGACAAAGGCTGTAAGAAGTTCTGGGGATTTTCTATTCTTGTTATAGACTGGCAGAAATTTATCAAAAAAATGGACCTGGATCAACTGGAAAATGCCGGATATCACTATCAGATATGGAAAAAAGGAACGGACGATGAAAAAATCGTAATTGCGCAGTGTGACAATTTACAGGAAACAGATACATTGGAGGTTGCATGTACAGTTCCGAATGATACCTGGTATTTTGAGATTGTACCGGAAAACGGATGGGTGACAATGACTCAGAAACTCTGGGGACTGCTCATTTCGGTGCTGACAGCTTTCATTGTAATGATCATATATCTGCAATTCAAAATGAGACGCTACAGAGATGCGCTTCATGAAAAAGAACTGGAAAAAGCTGTTCTCGAAGCAAAAAATGCGAACGAGGCAAAGACACGGTTCCTTTTTAATATGAGCCATGATATCCGCACTCCGATGAATGCAATCATTGGCTTTTCGGAGCTTCTGGAAAAACATATAGATGAAAAGGATAAAGCAATTGATTATCTTGGCAAGATCAAAAGTTCCAGCAATTTCCTTCTGTCACTGATCAACTATGTGCTGGAGATGGCACGGATCGAAAGTGGCAAACTGGCTCTGAAAAAAGAAGTCGGATGTGTGACGGAGCTGATAGAATCTCTGACAGATGTTTTTGAGCCGGGAGTGAAAAAGAAGTTCATTACATATTCATGTGAAACAGATATACAACATAAATATGTGATTGGTGATGAGACAAAAGTCCGGGAGATTTTTATCAATATCATCGGAAATTCTGTGAAATATACTCCGGAAGGCGGAAAGATCTCCGTAAGTGTTAAAGAAGAACCATTTGAAAAAGAAAATTATATAGCTTACAGGATTATTGTAGAAGACAATGGCATCGGCATGAGTAAAGAATATCTTCCTCATATTTTTGAAGAGTTTTCACGTGAGCATACAAGCACAGAGAGTAAAGTGACAGGTACCGGTCTCGGACTGCCAATTGTAAAATCTTTGATCGATATGATGGGAGGCACGATTGAAGTTGAAAGTCAGCTTGGATGCGGAACAAAGATGAACGTTGTTCTGCCATTTGAGCTTGCTTCAGAGAAACAGATCCTGGAAGAGAAGCAAAAAGAAAAAGAGAAGATTTCAGACAGTATACTGGGAAAAAGAGTGCTGCTTGCCGAGGATAATGAGCTGAATGCAGAAATAGCAATGACAGTTCTGAAAGAAAATGGTCTGAAAGCAGAACGTGCTGCGAATGGAAAACAATGTATGGAAATGTTGAAAAAGATGCCGGAGGATTATTATGATATGATACTCATGGATATCCAGATGCCGGAGATGGACGGATATGAAGCAACAAAGCGGATTCGTAATCTTGATGATGCGCGGGCTGACATTCCGATCGTAGCCATGACTGCCAATGCATTTGAAGAAGACAGGCAGAAAGCTCTGGAAAGCGGCATGAATGCACATGTTTCCAAACCGGTAGATATGAATATGCTGTTTAAGGTAATGGCACAGATTCTGAAAAAATGAGTCGGAAAGTAGATATGGGAGGGCTGTTTATGGAGCAGCGGGAAAAGATCAATACAAAAGAAATTCTGCGTGCATCCCAAATGGGAATGTGGTGTGTGGAAATGGAAGAAGGAAAGCCACCGAGATTTTATGCGGATGAAGTGATGGATGAATTGCTTGGAATCGACAGAGATATCACACCGGAAGAGAGATTTGTATTTCACCGTTCGCGTATACATCCGGAAGACATGCAGCTGTTTCAGGAGTATTCGGATAAGCTTACAGAGGTAAGGACGGAAATCGTTTATCGTTATATTCATCCGGTATCCGGAGAGATGTTTGTACGCTGCGGTGGTGCGAGAGACACATCGGTGACAGAATATGTGGCTGTCACCGGAATACATCAGGATATTTCTGAGACAGTGCGTATTGAAAAAGAAAAAGAGGCAGAGCGACGTCTTGCAGAACTGAATGATTCTCTGCGCAAAGAAAAACTGCGACAGGATATTTATTATAAAGAACTGCTTGATATAGAAAACTGCGGTGTCCTTGCATATACAATGCCGGGACACAAGGTCATACATATGAATGCAGAGGCGCTGAGAATGTATGGGATTGAGAGTGTCGAAGCCGCACAGAGGGAGCTCGGACCGCTTCTGAGGCAGGTTTATTATCCGGATTCGGATGTGCTCAATCAACTGAAAAAGCTTCGAAATGAAGATGATATGGTGGATTATGAGTGCATTATCGGTAAGGGTAAGGCAAACGAATGTCATGCACTTGCCAAAAGCAAAGTTGTCCACATTCCGACGGGAGAGAGGGCAGTACTTACTACGTTTGTGGATGTGTCTGATATGGTGATGCTCAAAAATGCCCTTCGCCGTGCGGAGGAGGGAAGTCGTGCGAAATCGTCTTTCCTGTTTGCAATGTCTCACGATCTGCGTACACCAATGAATGCGATCATTGGTTATGCGGAGTTGATGGAAGCACACTGGGGTGAAAAAGAAGCAGCAACAAACTATCTGCAAAAGCTGAAAGGCGCGAGCCAGTTTTTGCTTGCGCTGATCGGCAATGTGCTTGAGATTGCACGTATTGAAAGCGGTAAAGAGACACTGAATGAAGCTCCGTGGAATCTGATGAAGCTTGAGGAGACACTGGATATCCTTCTTGACAGAGAGATTTCACGCAAGCAGCTGACTGTAAACAGAAATGTAAATATCCGGCATGCAAACGTATACTGCGATGCCCTGAAAATCCGAGAGATCATTATGAATCTTTTGAGTAACGCAGTGAAATATACAGCGGAGGGTGGCAAAATAGTCCTTGATATTGAAGAAAAACCGTCAGTTCAGGATGATTTTATGACTTTGCAAATCCGTGTGTCAGACAATGGCATCGGTATCAGCAAAGAATATATACCACATATTTTTGATGCATTTACGCGTGAGCGGAGTTCCTCTGAGAGTGGTATTATTGGAACAGGTCTGGGACTTCATATCGTGAAATCATTTGTAGATCTTATGAATGGTGACATTTCTGTAGAAAGTGAATCCGGGAAAGGTACCTGTTTTACTGTCGAAATTTCATGCAGAAAGGTACCGGAGGAAGAATTGCAGCAGCAGATGGAAGAACAGCCGGAAAATGTATCGTTGGCAGGAAGAAGGCTTCTTCTGGCAGAAGACAACGGACTGAATGCAGAGATTGCCATGACGATCCTTCAGGACGCAGAGGCAGAAGTGGAACTTGCCGCAGACGGAAAAATTGCGGTCGATATGTTAAAGGATGCTCCGGTGGGCTATTATGATACAGTTCTGATGGATATTCAGATGCCAAATATGAATGGCTATCAGGCAACGGGAGTAATTCGGAAACTTCCGGATGAACGGGCGAAAATTCCGATCATTGCAATAACCGCAAATGCATTTGAAGAAGACCGTCAGGCAGCACTTGCCGCCGGAATGGATGATTATGTTGCGAAGCCGGTTGAGATCTCAGAGCTGTTCCGGACGATTATGAAAAATCTGTAACGTTTTTATCTCATATATCGTCATATATGTGAAGGAGGACAAGAGTACAAAGAGAGGAGAAACAAATGCTGAATATTCAGGAAGTATACGAAAAATACTTCACAGTCGTATACCGCTATCTGCTCTCGCTTTCACACAATACCCACATTGCAGAGGAACTTACACAGGAGACATTCTTCAAAGCACTGAAAAAAGTCGACGATTTCAGAGGGGAATGTGACCTGCGTGTATGGCTCTGCCAGATCTCCAAAAACACATATTATGACTATCTGAAAAAGAATAAAAAATACGTGCCGGAAGCACAAAATGAATTTGCGGAAGAGGTATTTTCTGTTGATTTTATTCAGGATTTTTCGGACAAAGAAACGGCATTTCGTGTCCACAAAGTTCTGCATAAACTTTCGGAACCGTACAAAGAAGTCTTTTCCCTCCGGGTATTTGGAGAACTGTCATTTAGTGATATATCAGATCTGTTTGGCAAAAGTGAAAGCTGGGCGAGAGTTACTTATCACCGCGCATGCAAAAAAATCAGGGAGGAATTAGACGATGAAAATCACCTGTAATATTATTGAAGATCTGCTTCCGCTTTATATTGATGATATGGTCAGTGAGGACAGCAGACAGCTTGTAGAAAAACATCTGAAAGAGTGTGCCGCCTGCCGCAAAATGCTGGATGAGATGAAAAAGGAGAATCAGTTGCGGACTGTTTCAGAAAATGCAGAGAGGAATTCAGACCACCGTACTGAGATTGCACCATTAAAAAAAATCCGCAGACGTATCCGTCGGAAACGTATTATTTCCATTATTTTAGCAGCAGTACTTGTGCTGCTTGCGAGTGGAATCGGGCATTACTGGTATTATGACAAAAAGACTTATATATCCTGGGAAGATGCCGGAATGACCTTAAGGGATGGAAAAATTTACAGCAAAATTGATCCGGACGGACATAAGACAGCTATCTTATCCGTGGACCAGAAAAACATGTTTTACATGCTTTCCGAGACGGCATGGATACGTAAAAATTACCCATCTGCACAGGATGCAGAGAATCTAATGTTTGATCTTGATGAGTTTCAGAAGGCACATGACCGCCTGCCGGATACAGCTACTGATGAAACTTCATTGCCGACCGGTATCGAAAATGTTTATTATGTAGATCCGGAAAATATAAAAGAGGCATTTGCTCTCTGGGATTATCAGGATGAGCCGGACAAAGCGCAGCAAAAAGAACAGGAACTTGCAGCGAAGTGTCACCTGATCTGGAGCGCTGACTGAACCGGGATATGATTCGTAATATTACATTTGACAATAAATAAAATACAGGAGAGCATCGTGAAGAATATTATAGAAATCAATGATTTTAGCGCACCGGAGCTGGATATTTATGCGCGGACATCAGAAGTTCAGCTTCTGCGATATAACGAACCGGCCCCGGGATTTTTTATTGCAGAAAGCCCGAAGGTGATCGAGCGCGCATGCAGCGCAGGCTACGAGCCGGTTTCGTTTCTGGTCGAGCACAAAGATCTTGAAGGAGAGGCAAAAGAACTTTTGGAACGTTTTCCGGAAATTCCGGTCTACACGGCAGAATATGAGACACTTGTCAAAATGACCGGATATGCGTTGGCGCGGGGAATGCTCTGTGTGATGAGACGACGCGCGCTTTCGTCCATAGAAGAAATCTGCCAGAATGCCAGACGTATAGCAATTCTGGAAAACGTTGTAAATCCAACCAATATCGGAGCGATTTTTCGTTCAGCGGCGGCACTTCACATGGATGCCGTCCTTCTGACCAGTGGATGCAGTGATCCGCTTTACCGCCGTGCTTCCCGCGTAAGCATGGGAACTGTCTTTCAGATCCCATGGACTTATTTTGATAAAAAAATATCCTGGCCGGATACCGGTATGCACATTCTTCGGGAACTCGGCTTCAAAACCGTGGCAATGGCACTGCGGGATGATTCTTTCAGCATTGATGATCCGCAGCTTCATGCGCAGGAAAAGCTTGCCATCATTTTAGGCACAGAAGGGGATGGTCTGGCGGCAGAAACAATTGCTGACTGTGATTACACAGTGAAAATTCCGATGTCTCATGGTGTTGATTCTCTCAATGTAGCAGCAGCGAGCGCGGTGGCATTCTGGGAGCTTGGAAGGAAATAACAAATCATTTCGTAACTGTTCAGTACCCTCACAGTTACGAGTCAAAATGCATGCCAAAACGCCTCGCGGAATACTCCCTATTGAATAGTATAAGTTATTCCCCGGGACTTCTTGTTTTTTATCAGAATCTTCTTTATAATGGAAAAGCTAATAAAATTGAAAGAAGATAAAGGGATTTATAAATGTTAAAACGATTTTCCAAATATGTATTTCAGAGTGTTGCGGGCATGATCGGTGTTTCCGTCTATGTTCTGGGAGACACCTTTTTTATTTCCGTCTATGCCGGGGCGGATGGTCTGGCGGTTCTCAACCTGATTCTCCCGGTATATGGTCTTATCTATGCGATCGGTTCGATGATCGGCATCGGCTCCGCGACCCGATATGGCATCAGCAAAGCAAAGGGTGAAAGAGCAGATTATTATTTTACACAGGCAATTGCCTGGAGCGTCCTGATCAGCATCCCGTTTGTCCTGCTCGGAATTTTTATTCCCGATAAATGTCTGGCACTGCTCGGCGCGGATGACGGACTCGTTGCACTCGGCAAGACCTATCTGCGTATCATCCTCATAGGAACACCGTTTTTTATGTCGAATTATTCCGTCACGGCATTTGCCCGAAATGACAATGCAACATCAATCGCAATGGCCGGATCTCTTGCCGGCAGTGTCTGGAATATCGTTTTCGACTATATTTTTATTTTTCCGGTTGGTCTTGGATTTGCCGGAGCGGCACTTGCAACAGCGTTCTGTCCGATCGTTACGATGTCCGTCTGCATGCTGCATTATTTTGGAAAAAAATGTCACATCGGATTCAAATGGAAGAAAATGTCTGTCCGACATCTGATCTCATGCTGTCAGCTCGGTGTATCCGCGTTTGTGGGAGAAATTTCTTCCGCCGTGATCGCATTTGTGTTTAATATGCTGATCCTTGGACTCGCAGGCAGCGTTGGTGTGGCCGCTTATGGAATCGTAGCGAATCTTTCCATTGTCGGAATGTGCATTTTCAATGGCCTTGCACAGGGCGCGCAGCCGCTGATCAGTGAAAGCTTCGGCAGGGGAGAAAGTGAGCATGTCAGAAAATATCTCCGCTGGGGCATGAACAGTACGATTACGATAGAAATCGTAATGATCGCTCTGATCTGGCTGTTTACAGATCCGCTCGTTGTGATCTTTAACAGCGAAAATAATGCCATGCTACTGCAATACGCACATACCGGCCTGCAGCTGTATTTCCTCGGATTTCTGTTTGCCGGAGTAAATATCATGCTTGTCGCGTATTTCTCTGCAACAGCGAATGCGCGTCCGGCAATCATCGGTTCTCTGATGCGTGGAGCAATCGCCATTGTACTCTGTGCGATCGTACTTTCCAGAATACTTGGAATGAACGGAGTCTGGCTGTCTTTCCTTGCTTCTGAGATGCTCACGTTTGTCGTGATCCTGATCCTTTCCAGAAAGAAAGAGAGTGTGTCCAATGACTACATTTGAGATATTGCTTCAACAGATCGGACTGTTTGTAATCTATATTCTGGCGGGCGTGACACTTGTCAGAACAAAGGTACTCAACAGAGAAACACTGGAGCCCATTTCAAAATTTGTGATCAAAATGGCGTTGCCGGTCATGATCTTTATCAATATCATCGATGGTGTAAACAAAGAAATTCTGACCGGCTCCTGGTCAATCCTGCTGATCGCGGCGGGATTCTATGTCGTGATGTTTCTGGTCAGCTTCGGCATGACGAAATTTTTTCATCTGTCCGAAAACCGCGCCGGAATCTGTCAGGCGATGATGCTGTTCGGAAATATCGGATTCATGGCAGTCCCGGTGATTTCCAGTGTTTTTCCGGGAAATGGGATTCTGTACGTTTCTGTATTTATGGTCTTTGATCAGCTTATGCTCTGGACGCTGGGTGTGAAGCTCACAACACCAACCGGAAGCGGTGGCTTTGAATTGAAGAAGCTGATCAATCCGGCAACAGTGGCAATCCTGATCGGGATGCTCCTGATGCTGACGGGTGTGCGGATTCCGGCACTTCTCGATATCGGGCTTCAGAAAATCGGTGCCACAACATCTCCTCTGGCGATGATCTACATAGGCGGTATTTTTGCGGAGCTTTCGATGAAAAAATATCTGAAAGAGCTTTCGCTGTATGGAATTGTGCTTGTGCGCATGCTGCTTGCACCGCTCCTGATGTTCTTTGTTCTCGGATTTTTTTCGGTCAGTGCGGAGATACGACTTGCAATGGCACTGATTACCGGAATGCCGACGATGACTGCGGTTGTGATGATGGCGAACGCGTCAGGAATGGATGGAGAATATGCACTCGGGGGCGTTTTTATCACAACGCTCTGCGGAATCGTAACCTTGCCGTGCATCTGCTGGCTGCTTTGTTACTGATTTATCTTCTCAATTATATTGATACAAAAATCTTGCATGGCTAACGAAATTAGTCTATACTAACTAAAGAGTTAGATTAATAAAACTCGCGTATAAATGAATCAGGCGGATGTCGGTATCGATCAGGAACCGGCGTCCGGACTGAAAAGCAGCAGAAAGGGGAATGGTCATGTACCTTGAAATTGAAAAAGTAACAGGAAGAGAAATTCTGGATTCCAGAGGAAATCCGACAGTCGAAGCAGAAGTTTATCTGCTGGACGGAACTGTAGGCAGAGGAACCGCACCGAGCGGCGCATCTACCGGTGAGTTCGAAGCTCTGGAACTCCGTGATGGAGATAAAGCACGCTATCTCGGCAAAGGTGTGCAGAAGGCAGTTGAAAACATCAACACTGTGATCAATGAAGCAATCGAAGGACTGGATGCAAGTGATATTTACGCAGTTGATGCAGCGATGATCGCAGCAGACGGAACAAAAGACAAATCAAAACTTGGAGCAAACGCAATTCTTGCCGTATCTATCGCATGCTGCAGAGCAGCCGCAACCGCACTTGAGATTCCGCTGTATCGTTTCCTTGGCGGGGTGTCCGGCAACCGTCTTCCGGTACCGATGATGAACATTGTCAACGGCGGATGCCATGCGCTGTCATCCGGACTGGACGTACAGGAATTTATGATCATGCCGGTCGGTGCACCTTCTTTTAAAGAATGCTTAAGATGGTGTGCCGAAGTTTTCCATGCGCTGGCATCCATCCTGAAAGAGCGCGGACTTGCCACATCCGTTGGTGATGAAGGTGGTTTTGCACCGGCACTGAAATCGGATGAGGAAGCGATCGAGACAATTCTCGAGGCAGTAAAGAAAGCAGGATACGAACCAGGCAAAGATTTCAAGATCGCGATGGACGCAGCTTCCTCCGAATGGAAGAGCGAAAAAGGTAAAGGCTATTATAAACTTCCGAAGGCCGGAACAGAATATACATCTGAAGAGCTGATTGAGCACTGGGCAAAACTCTGTGACAAATATCCGATCATTTCCATCGAAGACGGACTGGATGAAGAAGACTGGGAAGGCTGGCAGAAGCTTACCGCAAGACTTGGCGACAAAGTACAGCTTGTCGGCGATGACCTGTTTGTAACAAATACCGAAAGACTTTCAAAGGGAATCGAACTTGGTGCAGGTAATGCAATTCTGATCAAGCTCAACCAGATCGGTTCCGTATCCGAGACACTGGAAGCAATCAAGATGGCACACAAAGCAGGATACACTGCAATTTCTTCACATCGTTCCGGTGAAACAGCTGATACCACGATCGCTGACCTTGCAGTCGCACTCAATACCTGCCAGATCAAGACCGGTGCGCCGAGCCGTTCCGAGCGAGTTGCCAAATACAATCAGCTTCTCCGCATCGAAGAAGAACTTGGCGCAAGCGCAGTATATCCTGGAATGAAAGCATTCAATGTAAAACAGGATTAAAAAAGGAGGAGCTGCCGTTGGCAGCTCCTCAGATTACGTTCGAGAGCCCTTTCTGGAGTGCAACGATTTTGTCATAGATCGCATCCGCCAGTGCCGCATGATCTTTTTCGTTCAGATGCTCTCTGTCAGTGATACTCGGCAGTGCATAATCTGCGGCATTCAGGAAAGCAGCATGATTCTGGAGTGCAACCTTGCGGTATTCAGCGGCAAGATTTCTGGAAACAACTTCAGAATTTTCGTCAAATTCCGGATCGAAGTCGGGTTCGCCGACACCATGTCCGAGATGGATCGGGGAGATCACCAGCAGGTCAAAATGCTGCGAGGCATTCTGACGTGCCTTGCGGATTACCTGATCAAGACCTTTGGATATCAGGCTGGCAGATGCGCGATAGTGACTTTTGCAGTCATTGGTTCCGAGCATGATGATCATGAGATCAATCGGATTATGTATCTCGACCGTAGCGCCAACCATATCCAGTCCGCGGCGGTTTTCACGAAGTTCATCCTGAAAGATGGTCGTTCTTCCACAAAGTCCTTCTTCTATAATATGATATTCGGGCCCGAGTTTCTGCTGCAAAAGGCCGGTCCATCTTGTATTCTCATCAAAACGGCCTTTTCGGTCGGGTCTGTATCCCCAGGTGTTTGAATCGCCAAAGCATAAGATATTCATGAGATCACACTCCTTAACTGAATAAATCATACAAACATACCAAATAAATATGTTAATATAATAAACGCTTTATATGGAAATGTCAAGTAGCTGTGACTGAAATGAACAAATGAAATTACGAAAACAAAGAGATTATTGTATTAAATAATCTGACCGGTGGAAAATCGTGTTTATCAGAAAGTCAGGATTCCGAGATGCTCCAGGAGAATTTTCAGTCCCAGAAGAACCAGAATCAGGCCACCGATAAATTCCGCCTTACTTTTGTACCTGCCTCCAAAAAAGTTTCCAACGATCACACCGATGATAGAGAGAACCATAGTGGTGATTCCGATAATTGTGATTGCCTCAATAATTGGAGTGTTCAGGAAGGCAAATGTGATTCCGACTGCAAGTGCATCGATACTGGTGGCAACAGCCAGAACGAACATGTTTTTGTGGTCGATCGGTGCATCCATAACCTCAACGGTTTCTTCTTCATTCCATTCACGGACAGCTTCGACCATCATCTTGCCACCGATGAAGCCAAGCAGAATAAAAGCAATCCAGTGGTCAATACTGGTGATATATTGCTGGAACTGACTGCCAAGAAGCCAGCCGATAAGCGGCATGAGCGCCTGAAATCCGCCGAAATAAAGACCGATGATCAGAGCCTGCTTTTTATTGAGTTTTCTCATTCCGAGCCCCTTACAGACAGAGACGGCAAAGGCGTCCATGGAAAGCCCAACACCTAATAAAAATAATTCAATAAACAGTGCCATAATGATATCTCCTTCTTCTTTTGGTTAAGAAAGTATCTGAATACACAAAAAAACCCACGTATGCCATGAATAAATACAGATTAGAATCTGTATATAAAACATGACATACATGAGTCTCATTCATTAAGATTTGCCAGGTACAGGTACCAGTATGTTGACAAATCACACGTTCGTGCAAATTACTCCCTCACGTAACTTAATTGCTCCAACTATAACAAATGCAGAATGGCTTGTCAATATTTTTTCTCATTAAAGGATAAGCAATTGCGTAAGATATATAAAATTGTTATACTGTTCATAAATAAAGTTAGAATAAACTAACATAAAGCAAATAGTGTCACTGTGCATAAGATATTATAAATATGGAGGATATATATGGATATGAATATGTTCTACGGAATATTGATTCCGTTCGTTGGGACATCGGCCGGTGCAGCCTGCGTCTTTTTTATGAAAAAGGATCTGAACCAGTGGGTGCAGAGGTGCCTGACAGGTTTTGCAGCAGGTGTTATGGTAGCTGCATCTGTGTGGAGTCTTCTGATTCCGGCAATCGAGCAGGCCGGGGGGATGGGAAAATTATCGTTTATTCCTGCGGCAGCCGGATTCTGGGCGGGTGTGCTTTTTTTGCTTCTTCTGGATCATATTATTCCGCACCTGCATCAACAAACTGATAAAGCAGAGGGACCGAAGAGTAATCTGCAGAGAACAACCATGCTGGTTCTTGCTGTAACGCTGCACAACATTCCGGAGGGAATGGCAGTTGGTGTTGTCTATGCGGGGTATCTGACCGGAAATGCACACATAACATTGATGGGCGCTCTTGCATTGTCGCTTGGAATCGCAATCCAGAATTTCCCGGAGGGCGCAATTATCTCCCTGCCGCTTCGTTCTGAGGGAATGGGCAAGATGAAGGCTTTTGCGGGAGGCGTTTTGTCTGGAATCGTGGAACCGGTCGGCGCAGTACTGACAATCATGGCCGCGGGACTGATCGTGCCGGCACTGCCGTATCTCTTAAGTTTTGCGGCGGGGGCGATGCTCTATGTGGTGGTAGAGGAACTGATTCCGGAGATGTCCGCCGGAGAACACTCGAATATCGGTACCATTTTCTTTGCAGTTGGATTTTCGCTGATGATGATCCTGGATGTGGCGCTGGGGTGAAAGCAGAGAGAGGGAACATCGGGATGTGAAGAAGCAAGTGAACTCCGATGCTAGGAACGGCAGAATCAGGGGAATCAAGCATCGGTCATGAGGAAGCCCTTAACTTCCGATGCCGAGAGGGGCCAGATCAGAGGAAATGAGCATCGGTCATGAGGAAGCCCTTAACTTCCGATGCCGAGAGGAGCCAGATCAGAGGAAATGAGCATCGGTCATGAGGAAGCCCTTAACTTCCGATGCCGAGAGGAGCCAGATCAAAGGAAATGAGCATCGGTCAGGAGGAAACCCTTAACTTCCGATGCTGAGAGGGGCCAGATCAGAGGAAATGAGCATCGGTCAGAAGGAAGCCCTTAACTTCCGATGCCGTGATGCGCCGAATCAGAGAAAGCGAGCATCGGTCAGAAGGAAGCCCTTAACTTCCGATGCTGAGAGGGGCCAGATCAGAGGAAATGAGCATCGGTCATGAGGAAGCCCTTAACTTCCGATGCCGAGAGGGGCCAGATCAGAGAAAATGAGCGCCAGACCAGGCCGAATCAGCGATAGTTGATGCTCGGACACATACAATATGCACAAAAAAATATGAGTAAAACTGTGAAATATATTCGGAAATGAGGTTGATGTTTTGGGAAAAAAGGAGTAAAACATTAGATAAATAAAAAAGAGAAATGCATAGATCAGGACAGGTCACAAAAGGAAACCGGATTACAGAGAGCCGCAGTTGCTGAGAAGCGGCAGAAAGTATTTTGTGATATCACCCGGGAGCATCCCACTGAATAAGAAAGAGTTTGAGTAAGCTGGGACGTAGTCTTCACGTTACAGAAGAGGCTGTTTATACAGACAGCAGTAAGAGATTGTATTTAGTGATAAATATGATAATACAAAGTGGCACCACGGAAGACTCCGCCTTTGTTATCCGAAAGGATAGCAGAGGCGTTTTTTTGTGGAACAGGAGATATCTGTGAAGCAAATATAAATTACTACATAAGAAAGAAGAGGGCAGAGATTATGAGTGGAATCTTAATGATGGTAATAGCCATTGTAGTGCTCGGTGGAGCATATCTTCTGTATGGTCGTTATCTCCAAAACAAATGGGGCATTGACCCAAAAGCTAAAACTCCGGCATATGAAATGGAAGACGGAGTTGACTATGTACCGGCGGATACAAATGTGGTATTCGGACATCAGTTTGCGTCAATCGCAGGTGCAGGCCCGATCAACGGACCAATCCAGGCAGCAATCTTCGGATGGCTTCCGGTTTTACTCTGGATCCTTATTGGTGGTGTATTCTTCGGAGCAGTACAGGATTTTGCATCTATGTATGCATCTGTAAAAAATAAGGGACGTACAATCGGTTATATCATTGAAGAGTATATCGGTAAGTTAGGAAAGAAATTATTCCTTTTATTCTGCTGGCTGTTCTGCATCCTGGTTGTTGCCGCGTTTGCAGATGTTGTAGCAGGAACCTTTAACGGATTTGTTGCAAACGATGCCGGAGAACTGACAAAGGTAGCAGCAAACGGAGCTGTTGCAACAACGTCCATGCTGTTCATTCTGGAAGCAGCTGCACTTGGATTTTTCCTTAAATATACAAAGTTTAATAAATGGATCAATACAGCAGTTGCAATTGTATTACTTGTAGTGGCAATCGTGCTCGGACTTAAATTTCCGATATATGTAAGCCTTGGAACATGGCATATTATCATTTTTGCATACATTCTGGTAGCCAGTGTCGCTCCGGTATGGGCTTTGCTTCAGCCACGTGATTATCTGAACAGCTATCTGCTGATCTTTATGATCGTCGGTGCGGTCATCGGTGTTTTTGTAGCAAATCCTTCATGCAACCTCAAAGCATTTACAAGCTTTAACGTAGACGGACAGTATATGTTCCCAATCCTGTTTGTAACAATCGCATGTGGTGCAGTTTCCGGTTTCCATTCACTGGTATCCTCAGGTACCGCATCCAAACAGATCAAAAATGAAAAGAATATGCTTCCTGTTTCATTCGGTGCCATGCTTATGGAAAGTATGCTTGCCGTTATCGCACTGATTGCAGTTGCATCTTTTGCCAACGGAGAGGCAGCAGCACAGGGACTTACAACACAGCCGCAGATTTTTGCAGGAGCTATCGCAAACTTCCTTTCTGTAGTAGGTCTGCCGCATTCACTTGTATTTACACTGATCAACCTTGCAGTATCAGCATTTGCACTGACATCTCTTGACTCTGTAGCCAGAGTAGGACGTCTGTCATTTCAGGAATTTTTCCTTGACTCCGATACAGATGAGAAAAACATGAGTCCGTTCTTAAAAGTAGTAACAAACAAATACTTTGCAACAATCATCACTCTGGTACTTGCATACCTGCTTACAAAAGTTGGATATGCGGAAATCTGGCCGCTGTTTGGTTCCGCAAACCAGTTGTTATCCGTACTTGCACTTGTAGCCTGCGCCGTATTCTTAAAGAAAACAAAACGTCAGGGCTGCATGCTCTGGATCCCGATGGTATTCATGATGGCTGTTACCTTTACAGCACTTGGCATGACCATCACAAAACTTACCAAAGCACTTGTAACAACAGGTCTTGATCTTGGAAATACTCTGCAGCTTGTTTTTGCGGTATTACTGCTGATCCTTGGTGTACTGGTTGCAATTCAGGGCGTTAAGAAACTGTTTGAAAAAGCAGATGACAAAAAAGCAACAGTATAAGGAAGTTTTACAACTCCTTTGTAGATGGAGAAGATACTGCCGAAAAATCCAACGATCAGACCCGCGTAACCACCGGAGCAAAGAACAACAGTTACTTTGACAAGTGCAGCTGTATTCTGAAGAAACGGACAGATCAGAGCACCGGCAAAAAGTCCGACTACTGTCCATCCGAGTACCAGAACCGGGAGAAAAAGGGATGCTGTAGTATGTTTTGTTATGTATGCGCGGTAATGAAAAATCTTTGTAAAAGAATAACATTATGAGACATCGTGTATTATATAAGTAAGTATTTAAGTGAATGGATCAGTTATGCCGGATCAGAAAATTGATAATCTTTTGAATCTTGCAATGGATGCAACACCAGAGGAACGGACAAAGTCTGAGAATTTGAATGTCGGATTTGATCTTGAAGAAAAAATGTGGGACGTGATCGTAAAATACAGTGGATCGGAAAGTGTGCTGACCGGTGAGGATATTCAGGTAGTGCCACTTCTCGGAGGATATGCAGTAGTCACTCTGCCGGAGTCTGAAATTGATGCATATTCTGACAGAGAACGGATCGAATTTATTGAAAAACCTAAACGACTGTATTTTGAAACTTTTCAGGCGAGAGAGGCGAGCTGTATCCTGCCGGTACAGGCTGGAAGTAATGGTTTGACCGGCAAAGGAATCCTTGTAGGTGTGGTGGATTCGGGAGTGGATTTTTTTCATCCGGATTTCAGAAATGAGGACGGCAGCAGCAGGATCTTACGTTTGTGGGATCAGAGCATACCCGGAAATCCTCCGAAAGGCTACACAAAAGGAACGGAATATACGAAAGAAGAAATTGATAAGGCGCTTGCACTTGGGGAAACCGAAGGTAGGCGCCTTGTTCCATCCAGAGATGTCAGTGGACATGGAACGGCAGTGCTCGGAATTGCGGCGGGAAATGGGACAGTATCGGAGGGTGTGAATCGGGGTGTGGCTTATGAAAGTGAAATCCTTGTTGTGAAGATGGGAAATGCAGGGACAAATTCTTTTCCGCGGACGACGGAGCTGATGGAAGGAATCGACTATCTTGTGCGGCAGGCGACCGCAATGGGGAAGCCGATTGCAATCAATATCAGTTTTGGAAATAATTATGGTTCACATGAACCTTATAATTAAGGGAAAACATAAGAAAACACTGATATTTCCTGTGTTTTCAGGCAATTCAGTGTTTTACTCGGATTCATGTTTGGTTGTTGTTTGAGTCTTATAATACTCGGTCAGGATCATGTTAATCTGCTGGGAACGTGTACGATAGTTCGCTTTTGCATCCTTATCAATCTCAGCAACCAGTTCTTTGGACAAAGTAGTATAGACCTGAATATTGTTGGAACTGATAGCCATGTGGCACCTCCGATTCAATTTAATAGAATTATTCTATCATACTTCTTCGGGAGGGGCAATGTGAACTGAAAATTGAAGAATTATTGTTACTGTAAAATTGGAACGGTCGTAAAGAAAATCTATGAATAGAGAACGATAAGAAAGGTAGAACAGACAATGAAGAAAACAATTTTTGAAGAGATGGGCGGTACTTATATCAGACATGGGGATTATCTTATCCCTGCTCTTACCTTACCGAAGGAAGAAGAACAAAGGGTTGTCGGTGTATGGGGACAAAGACATTTGCGGTATTTGAAGGAATACCGCAGATTGCTATATCTGAATATGCTTACAAGCGGCAGGCTGAATGGTTATTTGGCTGATATAGAAGAACAGGCACAGGAACGCTTTGAAAGACTTGTAGAACAGATGAAACAGGCACAAGGCATTACAGAACAGCTAAAGGTGGAAAATGTCTTGGAATGGATAGGAAGAATGAACAATATACAAGTATGTGCGAGGGAGATTGTGGATAAAGAGATAATTTATCAAGAATGAAATGTAAGATAAATAGTGTATAAAATGTAGCAGGGCATCATAAGATAAAATTGTAATTGCATTTTCCACATAGTTCGTGTAAAATGTAATTAGAAAAGCTGTGCATCAGCGGTGGGTTGACACCTAAAATCTGATACGTTTTCCGAACGAAGGTGTCGGAGGTTGGCAGGCAACGGAAAAACCTGATATTTTCCAGACGAAGGTGCTGGAGGTTGGCAGACAACGGAAAAATCAACCATGAGAAGGGAATGTTTAGTGCTGCGGCGTGAACATTCCCTTCTCTAAATTTTATGGGATAAGGATTAAGTTATGGACAAAAGACGTGCAATTCAGATTATGACAAAAGCGGCACAACTATATAAAGAACATCTTGAGGATCAGAAGGTTTTGTTCCTATATGGCTTACCGAAAGAGGTGAATAAGCAATTACAGGAAAGTAATAAGATTTTGTCATCTGTACAGGGATATGAAGTTGTTTTCCATAGATACAATTTTTTACATTTGACAGGAGTTCGATTGAATAAAAAAGAGACAGCTTCTGCAATTCATTTTTACCAGAAATGCCTGGATAAGCGATTAACAGAAAATGATTTTGTTTTTGCAAAAGATGGCTCTACGGGGCAAAAATTGGATATATTGGAACGTATGATGCTTATTAAGAAAAACGTAACAATGATAGGAGAATTTACAGATCGAGGACCGAAATTATATACAGAAAAAGCTGCCGGGAATATATGTGGTTGTATTGGCTTCGTAAAAGATAAAAATACGAAATTAAATGTACCGAACACATTGCTGAAAAAGGACATCAGAGATGTAACAGCACAGCCTACATATAAAGTATTTGCTGTAATATCAAAACACTATACAGATGAGAAATATACAAATCTTGTGAAGATGGACAAAAGTATTGATTTGAAAGAGTGTTGTTTCTCAGAAACAATAGAAAATATGATAGATAGAGAAAATCTATAATGAAATATAAAGAAACCATGCTACTGCTTTTTGTAACAGTATCATGGTTTTATTGTTTGTCGTCTATATTTTAAGTTGATTATTACTTTACAAAATTGGCAATGTTATAATTATCATTGATTTTAGAAGAAGGGAGTATCGAGGGAAATTAGTGGAACTGGTTTTGCAAGCATAGCGTTTGGATATCCAAACGCACTTTGGGAGCCCCCCAAACCCCATTTGTTGGCTTTACAAAGTAGGAATTTTTTGCTCAAGATAAAAAGAGAGTGCGTAAGCGGAAAGAAATCAAATTATGCTTACGCACTTTGTGCCTCACTTTTGCTCGGTGGTTAGCAGTTTGTGAATTATTGGGATGAAGCAATATAACTGTTTTGAGAAAACGGGATATTTTTTATATTAGTAGTTTAAACATTATAGTTCTGTGTTGTGCGATTTTTGCCTGGATTGAACAGGATGTTTTTTTTGCAATTCCTGTTTCCTCTGATATTCAAGTTCCCAGGTACGATGAGAGAAGCTATAGGGATCTTCCATATTGAGATCATCCACTTCATGGGTTGCGATATCACGATAGTGATAGTCATAATATTCACCAAAAGTACCTTTGAGCTGCTCAATCAGTTTCTCTCGGAAAGTAGGTCGTATCTGGATTCTGGCATCCAGTAATTCTGTATATTGCTCTGGTTTAGGCCGGAGTTTTTCCTCTTGGAAAGCGACAGCATCTTTTTCAAGCTGCTCTTTGAGAGCCATATCCTGAGAATCGAGAATATCCAGATTCTTATCCATCTGGTCGTATTTTCTGGAAAGGCTCGCCATATCTTTCTCTGTGGAGCATTCAGCCTGAAACAGCAGCTGTTCTTTGGCAGATTTCAGTTCCTCGATTTCTTCTGTTACGGTTGTAAGCTGCTGGTTTAACTTTATATGCTGGAAAGGATTTAGAATACTGGTTTTACTTTTTTGCACATTTAGTTCTTTCTTTTCAGTAACTTTCGCTTTGAGCTTTTTCTTAATGGTATCATATTTATTTAGGATAGGACGAAAATGCTGCATCCAGTCATGGATCACTTCTTTTTGCATTTCATTATGAAGTAAATGATATTGTGTAAAAATCATATGATTGCGGATTGCTTCTAATGTTTCTGCAATTACCGGAATAGATTTTTCGACAGCTTGAACCAATTTTTTTATCTGTGTTTTTAATTCCCGTAGTATTCTGTTATCCGCACGAACCCGACGGTTGATTTCACACCGGTCTGCTATCATGCCTTTCTTTTCCATATTCTGGGCAATGTAGCCTTCGTGGATGGTTGGCTGTTCAGTGATTCCCTGAGCTGCAAAACTGCGGTGATCAATGGCGGCATTTATCTGATTAAGGGCAAGCATTTTATTTACGGCATCTGCCCAGTTTGCTCTCCAGAGGCAGAGCTGTTCCTCACTGTTCCATTGTTCGGAAATCGGGTTTTGTCTGCCATACCGGGTGCTTTTTGGATGTTTGTCGATACGTTCATAACCTTTCTCCTGTGCTGCCGAGGGAGTCAGATATACTTTCTTTTTCCCAGCTTTATAACGATACTGTTTTTCCCAGCCCTCTTTCTGAGCATCCTTAAATTCAGAAGCAGTAAATCCCTTTTCCTCTCCATCTTTGATGCATAGATATTCTTTTTCGGTTTTATACTGCCATGTTCCGTTTTCGTTTAATGGACGGACAGTAAGTAGAATGTGTGCATGGGGATTGTGACCATCTGTATCGTGAATGGCGAAATCGGCACACATTCCCATATCTACAAAATTCTTTTGAATAAAATTCTGAAGAAGAGAAATATTGCTGTCTTTATCCAACTCAATAGGGAGTGCGACAACAAATTCTCTTGCCAGTCGGCTGTCTTTTGTTTTTTCAGCAGCTTCTACAGCATTCCAGAGTTGCTCCCGGTTTTTCCATTTAGGCGGAGCCATAGGGGGAAGCATTACTTCCTGATAGATCAGTCCATGTTTTCGGGTGTAGTCATGCTGGATGCCATCGTAATCATTGTATATGCGGCTACAGCTCATATAAGCAGATGCAGCGACAGCAGACCGCCCGGAACCACGGCTGACGACCTTGGCTTGCATATGATAAATTGCCATATCTGGCACCTCCTTTCGATGTTGCCTGCAACAGCGGATAGCCCTCGGCAGAGCGCACGAGCCCCGTAGGGGATACCACCGCCCGATTTATCGGGTGGTGAGTAAGTGCGCCCTTCGGGAGTAGAACTTGTGTATTTACATTCCTCTTAGCCGGAGCATCAGCTCCCGCTTTAGGGTATCTAAATCCATTTCTTTAATATGTGGAGCAATGCTTTCCAGAATCGCTCCTTCTTGAATCAATCTGCGTGTTCTGGCATTACGTTCCTTTTTACGGTTTCTTGCTTCGATTTCTTCCAGTCTGTGTTTTGCCTGTAAAAGCACTTTTTCTTCTGGTGTCATAATTCTTTTATTTGCCATATCTGGCACCTCCTTTTTATGCCCGTATCCGGGCGATTTAGTTTTAAAATCTTGTGGTTTAGTACTATAGTTTTAGATAACTGACAGTGGCATGTCTCTGGTGATAAATAAGAAAAGAAAGTAGTACTACTGTCAGTGAAAAATAGTTATTGTGCGATGCTGCTTTGTTTCAACTCTGGTTTGAAGTGTGATTATCTAACAGAATTTTTTTCGTTTTTTTTAAATTAGCTGTTGCATTGTCCTGACGGATATTCCGGTTATTGATACGGATGGGAACACATCTCTCCAGAATCCGGTCATAAATTCGCTTGTGTGCGATATCAGCGGCGTTATTCAGCTCTGATAAAGTGAGATTGGTTGTTATGATCAGGGGCTTTTTACTGCGGTAACGGCTGTCAATCACATTGAATACCTGTTCCAGTGCAAAGTCAGAGTTCCGTTCAATTCCGAGGTCATCAATGATCAGAAGGCTGTAGCGGTTTAAGCTGTGGATGAACTGATTCCTGTCTTCAAAATGCATTCCGGTAAGGGTATTCAGAATCCGGGAAAAGTTGGTCATCAGTACCGGGACGCCTTTTTCCAGAAGGGCATTGGCAATGCAGCCTGCAAAGAAAGATTTTCCAGTACCGACATCGCCCCAGATGAGAAGTCCGGAAGCGTTTGCTTTCATCTCTTCCCAGTTACTTACATAATTGTGTGCAAGTTTCATTTCCGGATTGCTGCCGTTATCTTTGGCAAAGGTGTAGTCATAAAGTGATTTGTCCTGTAAGCCGCTGGTTTTGAGATGCTCTATTTCCATTTGCTTTTCATGAAGTTTTCTCTGGGCTTCCTCCTGTTCAA
The DNA here is from genome assembly GCF_014297355.1 of Blautia intestinalis. Taxonomy (GTDB): domain Bacteria; phylum Bacillota; class Clostridia; order Lachnospirales; family Lachnospiraceae; genus Blautia_A; species Blautia_A intestinalis. The sequence continues at coordinate 155,928 of NZ_JACOQE010000001.1, forward strand.
AGATCTCCTGCTGGCACTTACAGCGGATGGAAGGAATAAGAACCTTTCCCTGTAATTCATGCCTGCACTGTCTTGGCGTATTGCATTTGGAACAGTAGATCAGGTGATTTGTTTCGTTAAAATATTCATCAGACTGAAGCTCTCTGTTTGGTGTGATAGCTGTTGGTTTTTCTGTAAATGTTGTCATAATGTTTCGTATTCCTCACTTTCATAATTTCGTTGCCGGGAAACAGGATGATCCTGTCTTGCCCAACGGATGATGGTAGCTGCATGGTTTTGGTATTGCTTTCCGGTAGAAGCCATATAACCGGATAAGCGTTCCATATAGTCCTGCCAGTCAGGGATTGTCTGCCGGATATTTTCCAGCTCCGTCTCTGACAGAAAAACATTTTGAAATGTTCCATAGGGTGAGCGTGGCTCTTTACTCCCTCTTATTGTTAAATGGTTCTTTTTTATCTCTTTCTTATTACTGGACAGTTTTCTGTCTGTATCAGGGAAAGAATCCTGTCTGTCAATAGGACAGTTTTCTGTCTGTCTTGAGGAAAGAATTCTGTCTGTATTGCTGAGGGTTTCTTTCGGGATTTTTACATAGATCCGATTAGGGTGTCCGGGTCCCTGCCGTTTTCGGAAGATAAGCTCTTGTTTTTCCAGTACTGCCAGAGCAGTTTTCACCGTCATCTGGCTTTTGTGGAGAACTTCTGCCAGTGCTTCAATCGTAAAGTAGAGGAACACATGACCATTTGTATCTGACCAGCCCTCATTTTTCTGGGAAAGCCTTGCACGGTCGAGCAGGATCATATAAAGCATTTTGGCAGTTTCGTTTATTTCCATGTCCAGAAGAAAACGGGGAAACATCATATAAGATGGCAGGCTTGTGTCTGCTGTCAGAAAGTCCGTCATGTGTTCACCTCCAATCACAATGGTTTATTCTCCAAGAAAATCCCAGTCTATATCACGATCCGGCTGTTCTTTTTCAGGAGCTGGAAAGGGCATCCTGATGGGGGATTCCCTTTCCAACATGCCTGCAGTCAGCCCGGACAGAAAAATCGGCAATGACTGTTTCAGGCTGTGTTCTACTGCTTCTACAATCTGTTTCACAAAAAGTTCTTCCCGTTCCCTTGTTTCCAGATAGGGATCAGCCTGAGTGCGGTAGTAGCGGTCAAAATAATCGACCAGTGCAAGGGAGATTACCTGGCTGTAAGATTTAAAATTCTGTCTGTCCATCGTCTGTAAATATTCCCAGGCTCTCCGCTGCTGGTCTTTGTCCAGATTAAATCGCAGGTTTGTGTTGCGGATATGGTTCTGCATGGCTTATCCCCTCCTTTTCAGGCTCATATAAGCCAGAGATTCATAACCTTTGGCAGTGGCACAGATATCATCAAGGATGGTAACTCGTGATTTGTCATACGCTCCAAAGTTACGGATCAGGCATCCACCGCCTCCGACCACATACAGGCGCATCAGGCCAGGATTGTATTCATATTTGCGGAGCGTGGCAAAAATATCTGTGACATACTGTCTGGCAACAGCAGTAATACAATCCAGATAAGACGCTGAAATGTCAGCGGTTCCAAACCGCAGAATCTGCTCTACGGTAGATTCTTCAATCTTTACTCCGAAGTTGTCCAGAACAGCGTTTTTAGCGGCAATCATGCATTGGTTTACGCCAAACTTTTCTGTCCAGCACCGGCTTTCCTGTGCTTTCTTATTATTGATATACAGAATGTTCATGGTTCCGTTGCCGATATCTGCAAGAAGATTTGTCCCCTTGAAATCTCCAAGTCGGTTTACGATAGCCGGATATCCCTGCGGGTAAAGGCTGCATCCCACAAAACGGAGATGATACTCTTTGCTGTTAAATCGGTAATGGACTTCTGGATTCTGGAGCAGATAGGAACGGAAATCTTCTCTCTGGTTTCTGATCCATGTCAGAGGAAGCCCGGCAGCCAGATGAACGTCTGCTTCACGGATGGAAAAGACATTCAGTTCCCTTGCAATCGCCATGAGAGTTAGAAGATAATATTCTTCGTCCATAGCTTTATCTGGGATAAATTCTTTGTGTCCTTCGCCAATCCGGTAGTAAATGCCGTTATATTCCAGAATATTCCCGGTGAAGATGGGTTCTGTTTCATAGGCTTTGATTCCGGTTGGTGTGACGGTATTTGCTGTTTTCATGTTGCCGTAGCCGTGATCTACAGCAATGATTTTTGTGTTTCTGAGTTCTCGCATAAAAAACACCTCCATTTTCGTATTGATTAATTCAGCAGGCTGTACCGGTGTGGTACTGCTTTGCTGTGAGATAAGCATACGAAAGTTGGAGGAAAAAGACATTGAGGGAAAATTGAGTTGGAATTGAAAAATAGGATATAATTTTGTAAAATAGAGCAATTTCTTTAGTTTTTTATAGCCCTGCATTTTTTTGTTATAAACGTTCATTAAATGTTGACATGTTATTATATAAATGGTAAAATTGTACAATAAAATGTGGAAAGTTGGATGGAATTTATTGAATTATAATAAAACTAATCGTACTTAACTGGCGGCTTATGTATTTGTAGAACTTAGAATAATAGAAAATTTAAAATATTATCAATTTTTACAGCTGTTGCAATGCTTTCAGTAGGAACAACAGTTTTTGCAAGTCCTTAACTGTTGTTTGATAAGGAGTGTAGTTTTATACAAATAGTGATATTATTGCAAAAAACTAGGATTTTATAAAAATAAAAAAATCAAGTCTATAGCTGTTTGAAGTGAGGAGAAAAGCGTATGAGAAATGTGTTGGCAACGGACATAAAAAACAATATTCGAAGCATTCGCTTTATTTTGGGGATTTTTCTAATCGTTTCGGCTACCCTGATGTCTGAGCATGAGATGTTGCAGAAGATCATAAATGCAGGCGGATCTGCAGAAGGACCAGGCTGGTTCGTAGCATACACCTATTGTATGAACAGCGTTAATATGCTTCTGTTTGTTCCCATTGCCGTTGCTTTTGCGGGTGGAGAGAATACGGAGGCTGAGCTGCACAGTCGTTTTTTTCTGTTCAGTTATATCCGTTCAGGGAGAAAACAGTATCTCGTAGGAAAAGCAGCAGGATTGTTGGTCTCCGGAGGTTTGACAGCTTTTTTAGCCATGGTGTTCCTTCTTGTAATCTGTATACTGAGGTTCGGTCAGTATCCTTCTCTGATTGACGGAAATTATGAGATGGCAGTGCTTGTGGGCAGAACGGCGGTAAGCTTTCTGAGATTGTTTTTAAATGGCGCTTTTTGGGCGCTAATTGGCGGTACGTCGGCTGTCATAACAAAAAATCGCTATATGTCCTATGCCGTTCCTTTTATTCTTTATTATGTCCTGACCGTATTTCAGGAGCGTTACTATCAAAAAGCATTCTTTCTGAGTCCCCGCTATTGGGCGGCGTCTATTTACTACAATGATATCTTCTGCATTGCTATATTAGCGGTTGGAAGTTTTTTAACGGCACTGATCTTTATGTGCGCAATAGAAAGAAGGTTGCGGTATGCGTGATATTAAACAGGCTTTTTGGATTGCAGGCCAGAATTTCTATGGATGGAAAAAAAGTCCGAGGATCTGGATGACCTTTATTTTGGCAGCTATATTATGTCTGATGCTGTCGGATCAGATTATTTCCCATGCGATAAAATATGAGACAATCCTTCAGGTATTCGAGCCGTTTATTTGGACATATGGGGATGCATCCTCTGTTATGCTGTCCTCCCTGCTTTTAATCCTGCTCTTTGCGGACATGCCATTTATCAGTCAGGCAACTCCGTATTGGCTTGTACGCACAAAACGGAAGATATGGCTTGCGGGTCAGATTATCTATGTGATCCTGGCGACTGTGATCTATAATATTTTTTTGGCTGTGATGCTTGGAATTATGGGAGCTCCCTTTTCCTTTACGGGAAATGTGTGGAGCGAAACAGCGGCAATGTTGGGCTATGGCGGTGGGGAGAGCATAACCGTTCCTGTTTCCATAAAAACAATGGAAAGCTCAACTCCTTATATGTGCGCAGCAATAGTGTTTGGACTTGTACTTTTATATACTCTTTTTATCGCAGTTCTCATGTTGTTTTTAAATCTGGCTGCGGGAAATATGGCAGGGGTGATCGGTGCTTTTGCAGTCAGTCTGTATGGGCTCCTGCTGAACCCAGATGTTTTCCGGAAACTGTTTCATTTTACAGAAAGTCAGGAATATAGGGCGAACGTGTTCTGCGGCTGGCTGTCTCCGTTGAACCAAGCTACCTTTCCCATGCACAGCTTTGGTTATGATTACCTGCCAGGGATCGGGATGAGCATGTTCATATTTGCAATATTAATCATAGCGCTGATCGGCTTGTCAGCCGTCCGAATTAAGGGCTATAATTTCTCTTTTACGCAGACAAACGAATAAATGGAGGGCAAAATGGAATATGCAATCAGGTTGAAGGGACTGACAAAATCCTTTCAAAAAGAAAAAGTATTAAAGAACATTACCCATGATTTTGAAAAAGGGAAGATTCATGGGATTATGGGGTTTAACGGTTCAGGGAAAACCGTAATGTTTAAATGCATCTGTGGATTTTTACAACCTGAGAGCGGCACAGTGCTCGTAGGGGGAAAACAGATCGGGAAGGAGCTGGACTTTCCAGATTCCGTAGGCATTATCATTGAAAACCCTGGCTTCTTTCTGGATCTCAGCGGTTTTGCGAATTTAAAGAGACTGGCGTCTCTGAAACACCGTATTTCCGATGACGATGTGAGGGCGACGATGCGTGCCCTAGGGCTTGATCCTCTGTCTAAAAAGAAGGTAGGACAGTATTCTCTTGGAATGCGTGAACGTCTTGGTATCGCACAGGCAATCATGGAAGATCCGGAGCTTTTGATATTGGACGAGCCTTTTAATGGTCTGGACAAGCAGGGGGCAGGAGAGGTCTGCGAGCTTTTGCGGGGATTAAAGGAACGAGGGAAGACTATTCTTATCGCAGCACATAACATGCTGGAGATCGAATGGCTCTGCGATACGATCTGTGAGATGGATGCAGGTGTCCTGACGCAGATAAAATAAAAATACGGGGGAAAGAATATGGGAAAGGTATTAATTAAATGCATTCAAACACCGAAGAAACTCAACAAAAATATGAAGAAAAACAGGAACACGATTGAGTCTTTTGGGTGCGTTTGTGGATGTGGTTGCCCATGTTCATATTGTGCTGCGACTTGGTTATCTCAGCATAATGCGGATGCTTCAAGAGTGGTTATTAGTAATGACAATAGCGTAATGTACTAACAAGTTATAGTTACTAGTACATAGAACAGACTGCCTTATACATTAAAATAAATAAGGTAGTCTGTTTCTAAAAAATATACGAAAACGTTAATAGTGTCAGGAAGGTATTTATAAGTTAAAGAGTTTATAATTGAAGTTTCGTGAAAAAGCGACAATTCTATAAGATATATGGAGGAAAAATGAAAAAAAGTGTTCTAGCAATTATGGTAGGTGCGTTGTGTATTATTCTTTCCAGCTGTCAGGAAACACCAGAGGAGAGTTCGGTAGTCAGCAAAGTGGATGGGATTAGCGAGGCGGCTGTCTGTGAACCTCTTAAAAAAGGAGAAAAGAGAGAGACAAATGTTCCAACGCATTGGAAATTTGAAGAAAAGAAAAGCAACGACCGTGTGGTTATCCAGGCAGATATTAAGTTGGGCGAACAAAGCATTGGCAATCTTCCAGTCATAGAGATGCAAAATCACGAGTTAACGCAGGAAGAACTGAATGGATTGATTGATTATTTTACGGACGGTGAGGAACTATATATGCCACAGATGGTGACAAAGGATGCGTATCAGGAAGTGTTAGACAGGATTTCCAGCAAGGAAGGAAGTTACTTGCAATCAGCATATTCTACATCGATTGCAGGGATTCAAAACGCAACCCGAGAGGGGATGGAGCTTGCACCGGATGAAGCGTCTGCACCGGAAAAGATGGAGATAAAATTTCAAAAAAAAACAGAGGATCACGGTGTGGAAGCGGCACGGAGTTGGATGAGTACTGAATTGGAAAACACAGATACAGAGGATTATTTTACTGCAGATGTGGGCGAGGACAGGAAGGCATATATAGAAGCAGAGCGGTATAATCAGGAAATTGACAATGACAGTAGTTTTCTCTGGATGGAGGGTTCTAATTTTATAGAAGAAGAAACAATAGAAACTGAGGAAATGCAGAGTGAGTATTACAGTAGCTTTGGCATGGATACCAACGGCTATACAGAGAAATTTCATGAACTGGCAGATGCGTATCGAAAGTGCATGGACAAGATCACCTTTACAGAGGAAGATGGAAAGGAACAGGCAGAACAAGTTTTAGAGGATTTAGGTATCGATGGAATGGGCCTTGTAGATTCTGATCGTACCGTGTGGTTCCCGAATGGCGCATGTTCAGAGCGCAATGGTCTGGGACTTGGTAGTGATGCTTTGTGGCAGGGAGATCTGGATAGAGGATTACCGGGATATCTGTATTGTTTTTCGAAAAGTGTAGAGGGTATTACTTCAGTTCCTGATGGCGTGGTTGCGGAAGAAACAGTGGATAGTTATGTGCCTCCGTTCCAGGTAGAAACAATCTCTATTCTGATAACAGAGGAAGGAATTAAATATTTTAAATGGGATGGGATATCGGAAGAAGTCTGTACGGTGACGGAAAATACAAAGCTTCTGCCTTTTGAAAAAATACAGGCAAAGCTGACAGATCAGATTTTTTATTGGTATTCCGGAAAAGGCCAGTCTGCCAACGACACTACCGCACTGGAGTATGATGTGGTAAACGCAAAATTGCAGTATACTTATACCACAGCCTATCAGGAGCCGAAACACGCATGGTTGGTTCCAGCATGGATTTTTACTGTCAGGGAAAGTATTGGTGGAAATTCTCTACAGGAGCTTTCTTATGTGATCAATGCTTATGATGGCAGTGTGATTGGAGAAGCATATTAGGGTTCAGCGACACTTGAATTTTTATTGACCATAGAATTACAAGGTTTATCATGAGAATAATAAATATGCGATATTTGGCTTGGATATATAACAGGTAAGAATAGGAATAGTGCAAATGATTAAGCTCGCATTGATTGATAACGGTATACCTTATCATATGAGAAATAACAGGAATCAAAGGATTGTTCATAAATCTTTTTTGGCTTCTAAATGCGATCCAAGTGAGTATAAAGACGATAAATCATTCCATGGCGCTGTATGCGTCGGAATTATCACAAGCATATGTAGTGATATAGAATTATGGGACTTGAATGTGACTGACTCTGCAGGAACAACACAGATCACAGTTTTGCTGGAAGCTTTGGAATGGTGTATTCAAAATAAAATAAAGTTAATTCACATGAGTCTTGGAACAATCAATTATTTTGATATTAAACCCTTATGGATTCAAATAAAAAGATTACTTGATGCTGATGCGATTATAGTAGCAGCATATCATAACAGAAATATAAAGACTTATCCAGCTGCATATCCAGGTGTTTTTGGTGTCAGGCAGGATCGTTATGGTCTTTTGGGAAATGGTCAAATTCTGTTTCAAGAACAAAAAGGTTATAATATTGAGAATTCTATTATAGCAAATTTTTCGTGGAATGGGATCGTAAATCAAGCCAATAGTTATGCGGCTCCTGTTGTCACTGGACATATTGCTACATATTTAAACAGAAAGCCCACAGCAGGATTTGATGATGTTATGGACTTTTTGATGACTATAGCAACGCATAAATCTGATTATCCGGATATACTAGAAAATGTAATAAGGGATAAAACCAATATAGAGATACCGGTAATTGCCGGTATTGATTTAGATTACGAGGAAATGATACAGCTAAAAGTGATGTTTAGTCAGAACGGTTATTACGCAATAAATCTGCAGAAAAATCCTTTAGATGAAAATGTAATTCCTTTAGAATATTATGACGATTCCAATGAGTCATTGAACGATATCCTTTATACAGTATATATAGCTTATGAACCTGATATTATTCTTTTGAATCAAGAGGAAGAAATATTTGAAAGTAGTAAGGCATCAGATATAGATATGTATATTGTGCGTAAAAATAATATGTATGAATTGTATGCAGAAGATCGAATAGGAATAACTTACAATATAGAGGATATATATGAGCTTGTTTGTCAATATTTTGCTTAACGAATAGTGAGGATGGCAATTGGATATGAGAGAAAATGGGAAAACATGGTATCGAATTTGTAAAATGTTGTGTGAATATAAAAAGTATTTTCCAGGGATTATCTGTTGCCTTTTGGGTTCATCATTCATAACGTTTATACACCCACTGCTTATAAGACAAATAACAGATTGTGGTATATTGCAGAAAAACATGAAATACATTCTTTTATTTTCTGTTATATTAATAATAATTTCTTTAACCCAGCAAGAGTTAAATATAATCCAAACAAAATTATTTTCAAATGTACATAATCAGTTTACACATTCTCTCTATAAAAAGACTTACTGGAAAATCAATAGGATGAAAATACAGTATTTTGCTGAAAGAGGAAGTGCAGAGATTATAAATACAATTGGTATGGATATTGATAATGTGTCATCTGTTGTGGATCAGATTACTCAGTTTTCTATATCATCAATTCTCCAAATAATAGGAGGAGTAGTTGGGCTGTCCTTATTAGACTGGAAATTAGCAATATTGATAGAAGCAATTATTCCACTGAAATTTATAATAGTGTCCTATTGTGCAAACAAGAAACGGGAAGTGTTTGAACAGTGGATTGAGGATAAACGAAAGTTTATGAGTTGGTTTGCCGAGTGTATAAATGGAATTCATGAAATGAAGCTCTGGAATCTGTTTCAGGTAAAAAAATCTCAATTTGAAGGTCTGCAAAAAGATTTGATGGATTCATATAAAAAGAACGCAATGCTAGATGAATATAGTACTGTCAGTGTTGTAGTAATAGACACGGTTGTAAATGCGTTATTATATATATTAAGTGGGCTTTTTATAATAAAAGGAGAATTCACTATAGGCGGAGCATTTGCTTTTATTACATATTGAACAAGCAGAGGAGCATATTTACAAGTTCTCAGGCATTGATGAAGGCAATATACCTAGACTATAAAAAATTTGAGATAGGAGGAGCGAAAAGTGTCAAAAAAAGAAAAGTGATCCTTATGTAAACGCTCCATGTCTAAGAAAAAATGGAAATGGACAAGCGCCTAGTCTTGGAGTGTATCTCAAAACTAGGCGTTTACATTATTGAGGCAATATATTTTACAAGTGTTTGTAGGAACCGTTAGTGCTTGGTGAGAAGAATACTTTTTGCCAGAGCAATTCCAGCTTGTGGATACAATTCTTGAATTGCTTGATATTTTTCTTCAATCAATTCGGGTTCGTCTGCCCATATATCCTCATAAATTTTCAAGGCTTTTTTAAAATGGGTTTTCGCTTGCGAAATATTTGCAGTGATCAGGCAGATACTTCCAAGGGATTCCTGTACCTGGGCATAATCCAAACAGTGGTTTGAATTATATTCTTTGATAATCTGTGCTAATTTCTGAAGAGCAGACAGGGCAAGGTCAGGTTCTTGTATTTCAATTAAGAGGACAGCATAATTATTAATCTGAGGAATACTGTCATTAGTATAAAGAAGCTGGTATTGTTGTAAAAGAGAGATACCCATTTTCATGTGCCTTTTAGCGAGATCAAGTTGTCCGTTGATTCGGTAAAGCCCTCCAAGATTGGAATGGAGGTTGGAAACCAGGTGGGCATTTTCTTTTGTGGTTTCTTTTATTTGAGCAAGTGCTTCTTTTTCTAATTTTATCGCTTTTTCTGTTTTGGGTTCCAGAGTTGCCTGATAATCCAATAGTAAGGCACGGTCAGATGCAGTCCCGTAAGTATTTGCTTTTATAAAATGCTGTAGTTCCTGGATGATTTTTTTCATACCCTTTTGATAGTGGTACTTCTCCATATATGGAAAAACATCTTCTAAAAATAACAGGTATTGGGGAATATCGTCCTTTTCAATGAAAAGCATGATGTTTTCTACTGTTTGAAATAATTTTTTATAATAGCTAACTTCAATGCCATGCATCAAACATATTTTTTGCAGAGAATCCAATAACGTGTGGCAGCTTGTAACAGAAGGTGCGGTCTCGGAAACTGCAATTTCCTGAATCATTGGATGCAGAGAAATAGTATGCCGGAGACTTGACTGTACAAAACCTGTCTCGATCAGATCATTCACGTCATTTAAAGTAGGCAGCTCCAGCCATTTGGAAAATATACGGGCAGAAATACCAGATGAAGGCATAAAACACATATTGCACATAATATCCTGCTGTTTCCGTGATAAGGAGTATAACGAAAACAGGGTATGGATATGGTTGTAATAGGTGGCTTTTTTGCTCTGACCATCTTTCATTACTTTAATCTTATCTTCATTATGAAGAGAAGCCTTTTCCTCTTGAAGTTTTATCAATAATTGCTCTGGAGTTAAAATTCCATTTTCCAGAAGTTTGGCTGCCAGTTCGACAGCAAAAGTATGGTAGTGTACAGTTTCTATGATTTTTTCTACGATTGCCCGGTTTTCCTCTGCTTCTGAATAAAATACAGATGTCAGTTGAAAAAGAGTGGGTATATCTTTCAGTTCTTTTAATTGAAAACTACAGTATTCAGACAGTTGGCTTCTGGTTGTAAATAAAACCCGGCAACGGTATTTTAATACGACTGACAGGCAACTGTCCTGTGTGGATGTGACATTAAAATTGTCTATGATCAGCAGTGTATCAGATTTCAAAGAGCGTAAGAAACGGTTATGTCTTTGAAAACGTTCCTGCTCACTGATTTCTGGTGGATCATCAATAAAATCCATGTCTACAATATCTTGATATAGATTACCGGTGTATTCCATATAGAGAATATTGGTGTACTGTTTTCTGTATTGCTTTGCATAGGCTTTAGCAAGCTCGCTTTTTCCAATTCCGGCAATTCCATAAAGAAATATATGTCGGTTCTCTTCAAACAAAGTATGGAGTTCATCCAGTTCTTCTTCTCTTCCTAGAAAATGACGGCATGGTTTTGGGACTTCGCTGTCCATAATGTAATCCAGAACAATCGGAGATAGAACACCTCCTGCAATCAGTTTTTGATTTCTTGTATCACGTTTAATAAATTGCCGTTCCATACCAAAAGAAAGTACTTTTGCTAAAAACAACAGCCTTGAATCAGAAGGTTTATATAGAGATACAAGTTCCTGCTTTTTTGTATCCGAAATCGTATCGTCCTGTATGAATAACGTGTAAATGTCCTGTATAACCATGTTGCAGTCTGCCATTAAGGGAAGTAAGTTCCGCTGAATGGTTGTTGCCAGTTTTTTCTGATTGCTGGGTTTTGCATAATATGAGGTTATTTTGGGACTGATTTTTGCTTGTCCGGTTATCCAGCGGCAAATTAGACCATTATCCATAGAAAAATCTTCATTTATCGGATCATTCATAAAATCTTCAAATAATTCGTATAAAAAATCAGGTTGGTTCATCTGATTGCTTTCACTGATTTGATTTTTTAGGCATGTGCTAATAGAAGAAAAATCACATCGTTCCAACAGAAATCCCTCCTTTGGTTTTCGTGTTTTATATTCTTAAAGTCTTTTTATTATAACACGAACAAATGTTCCGGACAATAGGAATTGATACTGTATAGGAAGAAAATGAATCTTAAAAACTCAATCTGCGGTCAATTTCAATTCAATGTGATTGGTGCAGAATAATTTTAGAATGTAATCAGGCTTTCGAAAGCCGAATTCAATTCATACAGAACTTTTGTACAATCCTGCCGGCATAGGATGTAGAGAGAACTGTATGCTGAAGGAGGCATATAGCATGAATACGTTATTTGATTCTGTAGAAGTTCTGGATACAAAAAAAGAAATCCAAAAAGAGAATGTAAGCTATGAACATGCAGGATATCAGATTCGAGTGCATTTTAATGGGGAAAAGACATTGATCCAGTGCATTCAGAATCTTACTGAACGAAAAATTGCAGGTTGATTTTCTTAAGTTCTTGTTGTAAAATAAAGACAATTAAAGACAATGACTACGCAAGACCGATGAAAAGAGGGATAGAATGTATCAGGCAGGAATTTATTGCCGAATTTCCATTGAAGAGCAAAATAAAGAGGGTGAATACAGCAATAGTATTCACTCTCAGATTCAGATGGCAAGAGATTATATTGCAGAGAATAAAGATATTGCAGAGAAAAAAGTTTATGTAGACGATGGGGCTTCTGGAAGTAATTTTGAAAGAACTGAATTTCGGAGGATGCTGGCAGATATTGAGCTTGGTGTTATCAATATGGTGATTTTTAAGGACGTATCTCGACTTGGAAGAGAACATATTGATACCAACTATTATCTAGGCAAATATTTCCCGGAGAAACAGATTCGGATTGTTTCGATTCTGGATAATTATGATTCAGCCGTTGGAACTTATGATGAAATGTTAGAAATAAAAACTTTGCTGAATGATATGTATTTGAGAGATACATCCAGAAAGATTAAGACAACGATTCAGACCAAAAGAAGTATGGGCGAATATACTCCGAAACAGCCCCCCTTTGGATATGTGAAAAGTAAAACAATTCATAATCATCTGGAAATTGATCCTTATGCAGCCGAGGTTGTTCGAAGAATTTACAGAATGTATCAAAATGGATTTGGCTGTACGGTTATTTGCAGGACTTTGAATGAAGATGAAATCCCTTGTCCCGCAAAATATAAAAAGGAAGTTTTAAAAACCAATTATGTATGGGATTCGGGAAAAGGTCTGTGGACATCGTCTACTGTAAGTGGAATTTTAAAGAATCCGGTCTATACTGGGGCGGTTGTGATTCGGAAACATGAAAGACCGTCTTATAAGCTGAAATACAAAAAGGCAATTCCCCTGGAAGAAATGGAGCTGGTGCCGGATGCACATGAGGCAATCATTTCTAAAGAAGAGTTTGATAGGGTTCAGCAAATAAGAAAGGGGCGCAGAGTTTCCTATTTTGATAAAAACAATGAACCACATAAATATGTGGGACTGCTCTTTTGTGGGAAATGTAAAACAGCCATGCGAAAACGTTATCTGGCATCTCATAAAGACTATGACGGATATATGTGTGGTTTTCATCAGAAGCAGGGGCAGAATTACTGTGAGCTGAATCATATTACATTTGAAAAGCTGGATGAACTGGTTGTATTTGCAATCAACCAGCAATTGAAACAGATGAAGATGGATATGAAGAATCTGGAAACTCAGATCAGACAGAAACAGCCGGAACTGGATGGTAAAATTGCAAAATTGCAGGCAAAAATAGAAAGAAATCTGGAATACCGGAAACGAGCATATGAACAGTTTATGGATGAAGTACTTTCCAAAGAGGAATATCTGGAATTAAAACAGATGTATGAAACAGAGAATCAGAAATATCAAAAAGAATTATCAGAACTGAACCATGAAGAGCAAAGGCAGCGGGCGGCGGTCAATGAAACAAAGATATGGTTGGAGCACTTTAATCGCAGAAGAATAACGGTAAAGCAGCTTACCAGAGAAGCGCTTGTGGAGTTAGTTGATAAAATTTATGTATATCCAGAGCAGAAAATAGATATATATTTTAAGTTTGCTTCAGTAGAGAGTTCACCAGATAGAATACTTGAGAAAGATGGGGTGATATGATGTATCAGATGGGTGTATATTGTCGTCTGTCGAAGGATGATGGAGAGAATAAAGTTAGTGAGAGTATTGAAAATCAGATGAAACTGATTCGTGAGTATGTGACTAAATCAGAGGATCTGGAAATCGCAGATATTTATATTGATGACGGTTATTCGGGGCTTTATTTTGCGAATAGACCGGAATTTCAGCGGATGATGGAGGATATCTACAAAGGGAAAATTCAAGGCGTTATTACGAAAGATATTTCCCGGCTTGGGCGTGAACATATTGAAACCAGTAACTATATTGAGCGTGTTTTTCCATCTTTGGGTGTGCGTTATATTGCAATTTTGGATGGCGTGGATTCTGTTCATCACAGTAATGAAGAATTGGCACAGTTTAAGACGTTGTTTAATGATATGTATAGTCGTGATATATCTAAGAAAATCAGAGGTGCATTGACCGCCCAGAAGAAACGGGGACAGTTTATGTCTGGGTTTGCCCCATATGGATATGTAAAAGATCCGGCAGATAAGCATCATTTTCTTGTAGATGAAGAAGCAGCTAAAGTGGTACGGAGAATCTTTTATATGAGTTTGGAAGGATATTCCAGGGATGGTATTGCAAAGAAACTGAATCAGGAAGGAATTCTGACACCGTCAGAGTATAAGAGAAAGGTGCAGGGATTGAAATATGCCAATGCATTAGAAAAAGCGGGTGCAAAGGGCTGGGCATATCCTACGATCAATGTAATTTTGCGAAACAGAGTTTATACAGGGGCTATGGTACAGCATAAATCAGAAAAGATATCCTATAAAGTGGAAAAGTATCAATATATTCCAGAGGAACAGCAGTATATTGTGGAAGGAATGCACGAAGCAATTATTAGCAAAGATACTTTTGAGCAGGTACAGGAACTTATGAAGAAAAGAACACGGACACCGGGATTTAATAGCGAAGTGAGAAAGGTAAATCCATACGCAGGAATTATTGTTTGTGGAGATTGCGGATATAATTTCCAGAGGGTTACTTGTCGGGACGGTTATGAGTGCGGTACCTATCACAAAAAAGGAAACACAGTTTGTTATTCTCATTTCATTAAAAAAGAAGTATTGGATTCTATTGTAAAAAATGAAATCCAAAGACAAGCGGAACTGGCACTGAAAGAAAGTGATAAGGATGAAATATTAAAAGTAGCAGATAGGAAGAAGGAGGTGCAGAGACGATGTGCAGAAGCAGACCAGCAGATTGAACGGTTACAAAAAGAACTTGCGGCTGTCCAAAAGTATAAAAAGAAAACTTACGAAAATTATGTAGATGGTGTTCTGGATAAAGAAGAATATCTCTCCTATAAGGCAGAATATGAAAAGCAGGATAAAGATATCAGGGCGAAGATTCAGTTGGCAGAACAAGAGAAAGACAGCTTTGGAGAGGCAGAAGAATCTTATGAAAACTGGATAGAGAAATTTATCAAGTATGGAACATTATCCGAAGTGACAAGAGAAATTGTGACAGAATTGATTGAAAAAATTGTTGTGAATGGAGATAAGAGCATTGATATTGTATTTAAGTATCAGTCGCCTTATCCGGTAGAAAAACAGGCAGTGTAAAGACTGCAAATTTTTTTACAGTAATTTTCCCCTAGTTATAATGAACACATCAGGGGGATTCGCTTCTGGAGACTTATATCAGCAACGTGGCAAACGTGGGGCGGTCTGTCATTTGCGTGGGAAGTGGAAACAATGGAAATGACCGTATCCATACCGCGGGAAGACTGCAGCAAGGGCAGAGCGAGATCGTGGAGATGAGCATAGGAGCCTATGAGACGACGTTAAACCTGCAGTTATGGAAAGCTTATGCAGATGAAATTGAAATTTTTCTTGAGACACCTTCGGGAGAAAATTTACCGGTTCTGTCGGAGAGAATCGGTACTCAGAGATATCGGGCAGGCGAGACGGAGCTGCTGGTTTATTATGGAAAACCGGGACCTTTTCAGGTAACACAGGAGATCTACGTTGATTTTCTCCCAACGGGAACATATCTCACTTCAGGTATCTGGAAAATCCATCTGCAGGGCAGGAGAATCAGAGAAGGAAATTATAATCTGTGGCTTCCGGGCGGAAATGTGTTGAATCCTGTGACAGGATTTTACCGGCCGGTTGCGGCAGAAACCCTGACGATTCCATCGACTGCATCGAAAGTGATCACAGTAGGGGCATATGATTCGAGGTTAAATGCATTTGCTGATTTTACCGGCCGGGGCGGAGAAAACCTGCCTTATCCAAAACCTGATCTGGTCGCGCCGGGGGTCGACATCCTTGCACCGTCGGTTGGAGGCGGCTATACAGGTGTGACGGGAACATCTTTTGCGACGCCGTTTGTGACAGGGGCGGCAGCATTGATGATGGAATGGGGAATTGTAAGAGGAAACGATCCTTTTCTCTGGGGCGAAAAAGTGAAGGCATATCTCCGCCGCGGTGCCCAGCCCCTGCCCGGGTTTGACCGGTACCCGAATGAAAGTGTGGGGTGGGGGGTACTATGTACAGCACAAAGTCTCCCGCAGGAATGATAATTTTTGCATCCATGTGCAATCCGCATGAACCTAGCATTTCCACTTGGCAGACTGCAGGCTAATGATTATTGGATTGTATATATCAAAGATATAAAACTTTTATAAAGTGTGTGAGTTATCTTGTTGATGAAAATAGTACATGTTACAATAAGACTGTAATAATCTTTTGATCTGTGATTTGTTTCCGGTTAGGAGGCAAAATGGAAAAAGCATCACAGGACAGAAGAGAAAAGAACGCAAGCTACCAGCCGGAAATACATGTGAGAAATGCAAACAGTCGGGAGATTTTTAAGAATAACAGGCTGACAAGCCAGTTTCTGAGAAATTACACAAATATTCCGTTGTTGTCAAATGTGATGCCGGAGGATATTGAGGATGTATCAGAGAAATATCAGGCATTTCTGGGTGTGGAATTTGAGTCGGACACGATCAAGAAAGTATATATCCGCAAAGCAGATGGTATCATAGAAAGAGAAGTATACGTATTGTCATTGATCGAGCACAAGAGTGACATTGATTATGATGTGGCAATGCAGTTGCTTCGGTACATGTGTGTGATCTGGCAGGAGTATAAAGCGACTCAGAATAAAATCCAGGAAGGAAGTAGCCGACGTAAAAATTTCCGCTATCCGTTGATTATTCCGATTGTATATTATGAGGGAAAATGGAAATGGACTGCAGATTTGAATCTGAAAGACCGCATTGAATTTTCAGAAGAAATGGAAAAATACATCCCGGATTTTACATATCAGGTAGTGAGTGTGAGGCAATATACAAATGAAGAACTCAGCAAAAAACATGATGAAATGTCACTGGTGATGCTGATTAATAAGATACAGACAGAGGAAGATCTTTCGGAGTTCAGAAAGGGTTCGGAGGAAATGGTGGAGTCTGTTTATGGAAATGCACCAGATGAGATAAAAGAGATATACAAGAAAATATTATGGTCATTACTGATGAAATTGAAAGTACCGAACGAAGAAGCCAGTAACATCATAGGCGAGATTGGAGGTCATGGTATGGGATATCTGTTTGAGAATATGGACGAAATAGATATTGGGGCTTTAAAAAGAAATACTGCAAGAGAAAAGCAGCGAGCAGATGAAGAAAAGCAGCGAGCAGATGAAGAAAAACAGCGAGCAGATGAAGAAAAGCAGCGAGCAAATGAAGAAAAACAGCGGGCAGATGAAGAAAAACAGTTAAGGATTGAGGCTGAAAAGAGAGTAGCAGATGAGAGAAAGCAAAGGAAAACGCTTGAGGATGAAGTTGCACGTCTGAAAAAGCTGTTAGAGATTCAGGAAAAGAAGTAACATATAGAAATACCGTATCATGTTAATAAGTTTAAAACGGAAACAAATCTAATCAAAAGATATAACTAAACAGGGAAAATCAGTTGTTCATATCCATACTGAGGAGATAAAAATCAGTTGTTCCATTTCAACAAAGGCGGAGCAGAGACCTGAATGGAATCATTGAACAGTATCCTGCCACCGTAAAACCGATGCATTATCTGTATGTAAAGCCAACAAGAGCAAAAACAGATATTATGATCAACAGTGGCAGGAATAATGTAGCATTTGACCTGTTTGTATCAAAAATTGAACAGCTTCTTAAGGGGCGGAATTAAATTTCACCGTTGTTTTTTATGTAGTCACGGTACCAGTAAGCGGAATCTTTCATGATCCGCTGCTGTGTGCGGTAGTCTACATAGATAAGTCCGAAGCGTTCAGAGTAACCTTTTGACCATTCGAAATTATCCATCAGTGACCAGTGGAAATAACCACGGATATCGGCAGCGGTAGCTGCCTTTTTTAATTCACCGAGATATCTTGCGAGGAAGTCGATACGGTTCGGATCATGTACTTTGCCATCGAGAGAAACAACGTCATGGCAGGACAGTCCGTTTTCGGTAATGTAGATCGGTGTTTGGTATCTTTCGTAGAGGAAGCGCGGTCCCCAGTTGAGGCATTCCGGTGTCACCGGCCAGTCGATAGCGGTTTTCGGGAATCCTTCATAGCGTTTTACAAACTCCGGTTTGCCGTCTTTACCCATGCGGACGCACTGACCGTTGTAGATGTTCTGTCCGTACATGTCAATCGGCTGGGAGATCAGCTTCATATCTTCATCCGTGATCTTTGGAAGATATTTTTCATATTTTACGAGGCCTTCTTTCGGATACTGACCGAAAAAGACCGGATCGGACCACCAGGAAACGTTCCAGGTCCAGTTCTGCTTATCAGCAGGAAGTGAGAATAAGGCGGTTCTTGCAGCTTCAATATCCTGTGCGGATTCTGTTGCAGGATAGCACATAGATGCAGTAGGGGCATAACCGATGCAAAGCTTCTGTTTGCCATAGGCACGAAGCATCTGTACAGCTTTGCCGTGTGCTTTCAGAGCATTATGTGCCATCTCGAAAGTATCACGCAGCGGGGCCTGTACACCGGGAGCATGATCTCCGGTCAGGAAGCCGAGGCCGATGAAACACTGTGGTTCGTTTAAAGTAAAGAAATTTTTTACACGGTCACTGAAACGTTCCGCAACGAGACGCGCATAATCACCGAACCATTCTACAATCTGCGGATTGAGCCAGCCGCCTCTTTTGTAGAGTTCATATGGCAGTTCCCAGTGGTATAAAGTGACGTAAGGTTCGATATCATTTTTCAGAAGTTCGTCGATGAGAGCGTTATAAAAAGCAATCCCTTTTTCATTGACGGTACCGAAGCCATTCGGAAGGACACGGCTCCAGTCGATGGAGAAACGATATGCCTGAATGCCCATTTCTTTCATCAGTTTTACATCTTCTTTAAAGTGATGGTAATGATCGCAGGCAATTTCTCCGGTATGGTTTTCAAAGATCCTGCCTTCTTCTCTGGTAAAAATATCCCAGATGTGTGCGCCTTTGCCGTCTTCTGTTACAGCACCTTCAATCTGATAGGAACTGGTAGCTGCTCCCCATACAAAATCAGAAGGGAATTTTGCTTTATCAGAAGATGGAGATAATGATTCAGAAGAAAAATTTGTTATATTTGTATGATTCATTGTGGTCTCCTTTGATATCTATGTGATTTTTCTTACAGGGGGTTATTTCGTTTCTTTTTTGAGGATTGAATTGAACAGTGTCAGGAACGTGATCGTGGTCGCGGCGGCGGCAAGGACATCACTTACCGGCTCTGCGAGAAAGACTGCGAAGACTTTATCCGGCAGGAAGTGCGGCAGGATAAAAATCAGCGGGATCAGCAGGATGATCTTTCGCAGACAGGCAAGCAGCAGGCTGACCTTTGCCTGACCGAGAGCCATGAAACTCTGCTGGCAGCTTATCTGAAAACCAGTAGAAAAGATGCCAGCCATATAGATGCGCAGCGCCCATGAAGAATACTCTACCAATTCTTTGTTTGCAGTAAATATAGAAGCAAATATCTGAGGGAAGAGCATGATCACAGCCCAGAATGTAAAGGTATAAGCAACACATGCACAGAACTGCGTGAAAAAAGCCTTTTTGACACGTTCCGGCTTGTCCGCGCCATAGTTGTAACTGATAATCGGCTGCCCACCCTGACAGATTCCCTGAACCGGCATTGCTACAAGCAGGTTGATGCTTGTGATGATCGTCATGGCACCGACTGCTACATCCCCACCGTAGCGGGAAAGACTGTTTGTGAAACTGATCGACAGAAGACTTTCTGTAGACAACATGACAAATGTTGAAATACCGAGTGCAAGGCACGGACCGAATACACGAACTTCGAGACGCATGTTTTCTTTCGTTAATCGTAAGATTGTTTTCTTTCCGGTCAGGAAGCGAAGAATCCAGATGGCGCCGACTGCCTGACTGAGTACCGTGGCAAGTGCGGCACCTCGTACTCCCATTCCCAGAACAAAGATAAAAACCGGATCAAGGATGATATTGATCACAGCACCGATGACGGTGGTCATCATACTGATCTTTGCAAATCCCTGTGTAGTGATAAAAGGATTCATACCAAGTACGATCAGTACAAAGAAACTTCCGAGAATATAAATTCTTGCATAAGCTGTGGCATAGGACATGGTTGCACTGCTTGCACCGAAAAGTTTTAATAAGGTTGGTGCACTTATGTAAAAGAGAATCGTCAGAATAACGGCAAGCCCTGTCAGCAAAGTAAAACAGTTACCGACGATTTTTTCTGCCGTATCATGGTCTTTCTTTCCCATAGCGATTGCAGCACGCGGCGCCCCACCTGAACCGACCAGCATGGCAAAGGCATTTAACAGCATAAGGATTGGTGCAAAAAGCCCGACACCGGTGAGGGCAGCCGCGCCGATCCCCGGAATATGCCCAATATATATCCTGTCTACAATATTATAAAGCAGGTTGATGACCTGTGCGACAACGGCAGGGATCGCCAGCTGCGCCAGTAGTTTTGGGATGCTTCCCGTTTCCATGGGATTTGTATTGTTTTGATTCTGCATGATGATCGTCTCCTGAAAATGATATAAAACAATTATATATAAAAATCAGGTTCTTGACAATAAAGGGCAAAATAGAAATAGTATCCTGAATCTCAGAGAAAATAATGTCAAATATCGATCAACTATGTTAAAGTATAACTAAGGAATAAAAAAGAGAGGGACAGGAAACCAATGAAAGAATTACTGTACGGAGCAGCATATTACGATGAATATATGCCATATGACCGGCTTGAAAAAGATGTTGCCATGATGAAAAAGGCTGGGATCAACACCATTCGGATTGCAGAATCAACGTGGAGTACATGCGAGCCGCAGGAGGGTGTCTTTGATTTTTCGCATGTGACCCGTGTGATGGATGCGATGGAAGAAGCGGGAATCAACGTCATCATTGGGACTCCGACTTATGCGGTGCCGACATGGATGGTGAAAGCTTATCCGGATGTGCTTGCAGAGACTGTCAAAGGACGGGGCATTTACGGTGCAAGACAGATTATGGATATCACACATCCGGTCTATCGCTATTATGCGGAACGCGTGATCCGTAAACTGATGGAAGTTTCGGCACACCGAAAATGTGTGATCGGATTCCAGCTTGACAATGAAACGAAATATTACGGAACTGCGGGTAAAAATGTTCAGCTTGGTTTTGTCAAATACCTTAGAGAAAAATTCAACAACGATCTTAATGCACTGAATCATGAGTTTGGGCTGGATTACTGGAGCAATCGGATCAATGCATGGGAAGATTTTCCTGATGTGCGCGGAACAATCAATGGAAGCCTTGGTGCGGAGTTTGAAAAATATCAGCGCAGCCTTGTTGAGGAGTTCCTTGGCTGGCAGGCAGAGATTGTTTCAGAATATAAGAGAGAAGATCAGTTTATCACCCACAATCTGGATTTTGAATGGCGTGGCTATTCCTATGGTGTACAGCCGGATGTAGATCATTTTAAATGTGCGAAGCACCTGACACTTGCCGGTGTGGATATTTATCATCCGACACAGGATACACTTACAGGTGCTGAAATCGCTTTTGGCGGGGATCTGATTCGCTCCCTGAAAAACGATAACTACCTTGTGCTGGAAACGGAAGCACAGGGATATCCGGGCTGGACTCCGTATGACGGGCAGCTCCGCCTGCAGGCATACAGCCATCTGGCAGCAGGAGCACTTGGCGTCATGTACTGGCACTGGCATTCCATTCATAATTCTTTTGAGACGTACTGGCGGGGACTTCTGAGCCATGATATGGAAGAAAATGCCGTTTACCGCGAGGCATGTATTATAGGAAATGAGTTTAAAAAATTATCTCCCGTTCTGTCTGGCTTTAAGAAAAATAATAAAGCTGCAATTATGGTGAATAATGAATCTCTGACCGCGCTCAAATGGTTCGGAATCGAAGCGGACGCTGCCGGAAATAATGGAATCAGATATAACGATGTGGTACGCTGGATCTATGATGCCCTCTATAAAATGAATATTGAGTGTGACATTATTTATTCAGAGAGTACGGATATCGAAAAATATAAGGCAGTCATCCTGCCGGCAATGTACGTGGCTGATGAAAAGCTCCTGAAGTGTCTGAAAGATTATACAATGCACGGAGGCACACTGATCGCTACATTCAAGACAGCCTTTGCCAATGAAAATGTAAAAGTATATCAGGACAGACAGCCACATATTTTAAACGAAGTGTTTGGCATATATTATCAACAGTTTACATTTCCGAAAAATGTGACTCTGACCGGATTTGAGAGCGGTGCGCCGGCGGCGGAACATTTTATGGAACTTCTGATGTCGGAAGGTGCGGAAACTGTTTTGTCATATCAGCATTCAAACTGGAAAAAATATACCGCGGTTACGCGTCATGCATATGGCAAAGGTGAAGCGTGGTATATCGGATGTATGTTTGAAGAAAAGTACCTGCAGCAGTTATTTGTCCGGATTCTGGGAGAGAACGGAATCCATGCGGCAGCGCCGGAACAGTTTCCGGTGATCGTCCGCGAGGGCATAAATGAAAAAGGTGAAAATATTCGCTTTTACCTGAATTATGCATGGGAAGAGCAAATAATTAAAGTTTCAGAGAAATTCAGTACAGTACTCGGTACAGCAGATGAGGAACACCGGGAAGTTTCTCTTGGCTCATGGGATGTATGTATCATAAAAATCGGGTAAGAATAAGAAAATAAAACAGAGTTACAGAAGAGAGGTTTTGTTCCATTTTGGGACAAAATCTCTTTTTTGTACCATGACTGTGGATGGAGCCTTATGTTATAATCCTGACATTCAAAAAACAAAGATGTTATAATTCTAACAAAAATATTTTGAGGAAAACAAAATTATTTGAATAAATTATACAAATGCATTGAGATTTTGAGCTTGCTGTGGTAATATTTGACTATGCGAAAAAGAAAATATAGACAAATATTGGTAAAAAAGGAGAATAATATTGAAACAGTGGTCGGAGATCATGCGTAATGTCACAATGCTGTCCCAGCTGGGACTTTCATTTATCACACCACTTCTTTTGTGTCTGGCGCTCTGCTGGTTCATTATTTCAAAGACAGGTGTGGGCGGCTGGATCTACATCCCTGGATTTTTCTTCGGAATGGGCGGATCAGCTACTGTGGCATATAAATTTTATCTTTCTGTAAACAGACAGAACAAGAAACAATCAAAAAGTAAAAAAATATATTTTAACAGACATTCATAAACATCTAAATGAAGGACAGAATAAATGAAAGGAATGGAAACTATGAGTGGTTTACTGGAAAATGTGCAGCCGGCAGTAAAGAAGGAAACAAAGAGGGTCGTGATGATCACAGGAGCAGGACTGATCCTGATGTGGATTCTGTTTGCGATACTTCATTACACAATGCCGGATAAAGTACCATTTGATTATACGGTAATTTTAGGAGGTATCGGTGGCGGCATGATCGCAGTCCTGAATTTTTTTCTGATGGGGCTTGCAGTACAGAAAGCTGCGTCAGCCACAGATGAGGGGACAGCGAGGATGAAGCTCAAAGCCAGCTACTCGCAGCGTTTTATGATGATGATTCTATGGGTGATCGCTGCAATCGTTGCTCCGTGTTTTCAATTTGTAGCGGGAATTGCTCCACTTCTGTTTCCGGGAACGGGACTGAAATTTGTGGGGATATTTCATAAAGCAAACTAGGAGGGGAAAATCAGAAAGAGACGGGAGGTGAGTGAATGTATGGAACTGGATATTAATGGGGCAAGGATATTTTTCACTTTACCCATTGACCTGCCGGTTCTGGGACAGTTAAAAATCAGCGAGACCATGATC
The DNA here is from genome assembly GCF_014297355.1 of Blautia intestinalis. Classification (GTDB taxonomy): domain Bacteria; phylum Bacillota; class Clostridia; order Lachnospirales; family Lachnospiraceae; genus Blautia_A; species Blautia_A intestinalis. The sequence goes on from NZ_JACOQE010000001.1 coordinate 179,968, forward strand.
ATAAGCTGGATCGTTATGATTCTGATCACAGGTTTGTGTATTTGGCTGACACATGATCTCAAAGAAGAAAATATTTCCAAACGGCAGGCAGTAGCAGAGCTTCTGGTTGAACAGGCGAACAAATTCGTTATAGGTAACATGGGAGAGAAATTCAGATACATGATTCCATTTGTTGCAGCACTTTTCGCAACAAGTGTTGTATCAAACCTGATCAGCCTTGTCGGACTTCGAAGCCCGACATCAGATCTGTCTACAGAAGCAGCGTGGGCGGTTGTGGTATTTATCATGATCACTGCGCAGAAAATCAAGACCAGCGGTTTTGGCGGTTACTTAAAGGGATTTACACAGCCGATTCCGGTTATGACACCATTTAATATTCTTTCCGAACTGGCAACACCGGTCAGCATGGCATGCCGTCATTTCGGAAATATTCTTTCCGGTGTTGTTATCAATGGCCTGATCTATGGGGCGCTGGCAGTGGCAAGTTCCGCACTTCTGGGGTTGATCCCGGGACTTGTGGGTGATGTTCTGTCACAGATACCTGTTCTTGATGTAGGTGTGCCGGCAATTTTATCTGTATATTTTGACTGGTTCTCAGGAATTATGCAGGCATTTATTTTCTGTATGCTGACAGTTATGTACATTGCGAATGCTGCAGAAGAAGGTTAGGGATTTTGAGTGCGGGGCACTCGCAGAAACAAGGGATAACGTAACTGTGAGGGTACTGAACAGTTACGGATGATTAATTTATTACAGGAGGATTTTACTATGGATTTTCAGTTATTGGCAAAAGGTATCGCATTAGCAGGTTGTGCAATTGGAGCTGGATGTGCGCTGATCGCAGGTATCGGCCCTGGTATTGGTGAAGGTAATGCTGTTGCAAGTGCGCTGGAAGCAATCGGACGTCAGCCGGAGTGCAAAGGTGATGTTACATCTACTATGCTTCTTGGTTGTGCAATCGCAGAGACAACCGGTATTTATGGTTTTGTAACCGGTCTTCTTCTTATCTTCATAGCACCGGGCATGTTCATGAATTTCCTTGGATGATCGAGAATATAAGGTAAAGGCAGAAGGCTGCAGCGGACAGATCAGGCGGCAGCAATAGGAGGTTACAAACATGCAGGTACAGGAATTAGTAGGAATTGTGCCTTGGAATTTTATAGCGACGATCTGCAACCTTTTTATTCAGGTGTATCTCATCAAACGTTTCCTTTTTAAGCCGATCAATGAAATGCTGGACAAGCGTAAGGCAAAAGCCGATGCCGAGATCCAGGATGCAGTGAAGGCCAAAGAAGAGGCTCAGGCCATGAAAGCTGAGTACGAAAAGAATATGCAGGAAGCAAAAGAACGGGCGAATGAAATCGTGATGACAGCACAGAAAACAGCGGCTGTTCAGAGCGAAGAGATGCTCAAAGAAGCTTCCAGTCAGGTAACTGCCATGAAAGAAAAGGCAGAGAAAGACATTGCACAGGAGAAACGTAAAGCTGTCAATGAGATCAAGGGAGAAATTGGCGGTATGGCTGTTGAGATCGCCGGCAAGGTAATCGAGCGCGAAATTAATGAAGAGGATCACACGAAACTGATTAATGATTTTATTGAGAATGTAGGTGAGGCATCATGACACAAGCTGCCAAAGTTTATGGTGGCAGTCTGTATGATCTTGCTGCCGAGGAAAAGCTCGATGGACAGATCATGGAGCAGATGAATGAAATCAGACAGATCTTTCGGGAAAATCCAGAATATCTGAAATTACTGGGAGAGCCGGCAATTCCGCTGGAGGAGCGGATAAAGATGCTGGACGAGGCATTTGGCGGACAGATAGAACTGTATCTTTTGAATTTTCTGAAGCTTTTGTGCGAAAAGAAAATCTTAAGAGAATTTGCCGGATGCTGCGAGGAATTTAGACGGCGGTATAATACCGACCACGGAATTGTGGAAGCGGTAGTCACCGGCGCAGTGAAATTAAAAGATGACCAGATGGAAGCGCTGAGCGCCAAACTTGAAAAAGTCAGCGGTAAGAAGATTCATCTGACACAGAAAACAGACCCGACCGTACTTGCCGGTCTTCGTGTAGAGATGGAAGGCAGACAGCTTGACGGAACAGTGCAGGGACGTATTTCAGATATTACAAAAAAATTGAATGAAGTAGTGGTGTAATAAAAAGTAATAGCAAACGATAACAGGCTATGAAGCTATAAAATGTTAAAGGATGGAATGGACACATGCAATTAAAACCTGAAGAAATATCCAAAGTCATCCGAAGCCAGATAAAATATTATGAAAATGCCATTCAGCAGAATGAGACAGGTACGATCCTGATGGTTGGTGACGGAATTGCCCGGGCCAGTGGACTCGTAAACTGTATGGCGGGTGAACTGCTGGAATTTGAAGACGGAAATTTCGGCATGGCACAGAACCTTGAAGAAAACAGTGTTTCTATCGTAATATTTGGCTCCGATGAAAATATTGGTGAAGGTCAGACCGTAAAGCGTACAGGCAAGGTTGTGTCTGTACCAGTTGGTGAAGCAATGATCGGACGAGTAGTAAATGCTCTGGGACAGCCGATTGACGGTGCAGGACCTGTTGATACAAAAGAATTTCGACCGGTAGAGACGAAAGCACCGGGAATCTGCGAAAGACGTTCCGTATATCAGCCTCTCCAGACCGGTATTAAGGCAATCGACTCCATGATTCCAATCGGTCGTGGACAGCGTGAGCTGATCATTGGTGACCGTCAGACCGGTAAGACAACGATTGCGACAGATACGATCATCAACCAGAAAGGTAAAGATGTGATCTGTATCTACGTAGCCATCGGACAGAAACGTTCTACAGTTGCTTCACTGGTAGAAAATCTCACCAGAAACGGTGCGATGGACTATACCATCGTAGTAGCGGCAACGGCTTCTGAATCCAGCCCGATGCAGTATATTGCTCCGTACTCAGGATGTGCGATGGGTGAATACTTTATGAATAAAGGAAAAGATGTGCTGATCATTTACGATGATTTAAGTAAGCATGCGGTTGCTTACCGTGCACTTTCTCTTCTGATCCGTCGTCCACCGGGACGTGAGGCATACCCGGGTGACGTTTTTTATCTGCATTCCAGACTGCTGGAACGTGCAGCAAAACTTGACGACGAACATGGCGGCGGTTCACTTACAGCACTGCCGATCATTGAAACACAGGCAGGCGATGTATCTGCCTATATTCCGACAAATGTAATTTCCATTACAGACGGACAGATCTTCCTGGAAACAGAACTTTTCCATTCCGGTATCATGCCGGCGGTAAACCCTGGTATTTCCGTATCACGAGTTGGTGGAGATGCGCAGATCAAAGCAATGAAAAAGGTTGCCGGTACTCTGAAACTGATTTATTCTCAGTATCGTGAGCTGCAGAGTTTTGCTCAGTTTGGATCTGATCTGGATGCTGATACGAAGGCACGTCTGGAACAGGGCGCACGTATCGTGGAAGTTCTGAAACAGAGCCAGAATGCACCTGTTCCGGTAGAAAAGCAGGTAGCGATCCTGTATGCAGTTACCAAAGGTATCCTTGAGAAAGTAAAGGTAGAGGATGTCAATGCATATGAAACAGGACTGTATACGTATCTTGATACAGATGCTGCCGGACTTGAAGTAATGCAGCTGATCAGCTCCACAGGCAAACTTGAGCCGAAGACCGAAGAAAAACTGCGTCAGGTACTGGAAGCATATACAGAGAATTTCCTGAATACAAGACCTGAAAAATAATGTGATTAGGAGGGTATGATCATATGGCTGGAAATATGAAAGCTGTAAAGCTGCGTATCAAAAGCGTACAGAGTACGATGCAGATTACCAAGGCCATGGAACTTGTAGCATCCTCCAAACTGCGTAAGGCAAAGGAACGTGCAGAAACCTGCCGTCCGTACTTTACAGAGCTGCATGAGACACTAAAAGACATTTCAAGAGAAAATATTGATTTTTCCTCCGTATATGCCAGAGAGTCATCCAATCCCCGTTACTGTTATGTAGTGATTGCCGGTGACAGAGGCCTGGCAGGCGGATATAATGCAAACCTTTTTAAATGTCTGGAAGCAGCAGCGGAAGGTAAAGACTATATGGTTCTGCCGATTGGCAAAAAAGCAGTTGAGTATTTCAGACAGAGGGGCATTGAATGCCTGACAGACCGTTTCGCAGAGATTGCAGATGTTTCGGTTGCGGACTGTTTTGAGATCGCAAATATGCTTTGTGAAGAATTCCGAAAAGGAACGTTTGGGCATATTGAACTGTGTTATACAGTTTTCACATCAATGCTTTCCCAGCAGCCGGATGTATTTTCCATACTTCCAATGACTGATATCAGGGAAGAAAGCGGCGGCAGAGTAGACACGAAAAATCTGATTCTCTACGAGCCGAATGCGGAGGTTGTGTTTGATGCCATCGTTCCGGAATATCTGGCGGGTCTGGTTTATGGCGGTGTGTGCGAAAGTACTGCCAGTGAACTTGCAGCCAGACGTATGGCCATGGACGCTGCGACCAGCAATGCAGAAGAGATGATCGATAAACTCAATCTGTATTACAACAGGGCACGACAGGCCAGCATCACGCAGGAGATCACGGAGATTGTTGCAGGTGCGGAAGGGCTTTAAAATATCATAGGAGACTTAAAACATGAGTGAAAAACACATTGGCGAAGTAGTACAGGTCATCGGTCCAGTTCTGGATATCCGCTTTGCGCACGACGAACTCCCGGCTCTTCTCAATGCCATAGAAATAGAATCAGACGGCGCAAAGCTGACAGCCGAGGTAGCGCAGCAGATTGGCGACGATGTCGTAAGATGTATTGCCATGAACTCTACCGACGGTCTTGTCCGGGGCACGAAGGCAGTAGATACCGGCGGCCCGATCACAGTTCCGGTAGGAGATGTCTGCCTGGGACGAGTATTTAACCTTCTCGGAGAGCCTGTAGACAATCAGCCGGCTCCGGAAGCAAAGGAACGCTGGTCTATTCATCGTCCGGCACCTTCTTATGAAGAGCAGATGCCGGCAACGGAGATCCTGGAGACTGGCATCAAAGTTGTTGACCTGATCTGCCCTTATGCAAAGGGTGGTAAGATCGGTCTGTTCGGTGGTGCCGGTGTAGGTAAGACAGTCCTGATCATGGAATTAATCCACAACGTAGCAACTGCTCATGGTGGTCTGTCTGTATTTACCGGTGTTGGAGAGCGTACCCGTGAGGGTAATGACCTTTATAATGAAATGAAAGAAAGCGGAGTTATTGACAAAACAGCTCTGGTTTACGGTCAGATGAATGAACCGCCGGGAGCACGTATGCGTGTCGGACTTTCAGGACTTACCATGGCGGAGTATTTCCGTGATGAGAAGAATCAGGATGTGCTTCTTTTCATTGATAATATTTTCCGTTTTACACAGGCTGGTTCTGAGGTATCTGCACTTCTCGGACGTATGCCGTCCGCAGTAGGATATCAGCCGACACTGGCAACAGAGATGGGAAATTTACAGGAGCGAATCACTTCTACACGTAAAGGTTCCATCACATCGGTACAGGCTGTCTATGTACCTGCCGATGACTTGACAGACCCTGCTCCGGCAACGACATTCTCACATCTGGATGCGACAACTGTACTTTCCCGTGAGATCTCCAGTCAGGGTATTTACCCGGCAGTAGATCCTCTGGATTCCACAAGCCGTATTCTTTCACCGGAGATTGTCGGAACCGAGCATTACGAGATAGCAAGATCTGTACAGAGAGTGCTTCAGCGTTACAAAGAACTTCAGGATATCATCGCTATCATGGGTATGGATGAGCTTTCTGAAGACGATAAACGTACGGTAAGCCGTGCACGTAAGGTACAGAGATATTTGTCTCAGAGCTTTTCTGTAGCAGAGCAGTTTACCGGTATGCCTGGTAAATATGTTCCGCTGAAAGAAACTTTAAGAGGATTCAAGATGATCCTTGACGGAGAATGTGACGACATTCCGGAGAGCTGTTTCCTGTTTGCCGGCACTATTGATGAAGTATTTGAAAAAGCTAAGAAGCAGTAAAGGAGGTGTCTTATGAGTACCTTCCCTTTACGGATCGGAACACCGGACGGTCTTCTTTTTGAAGGAGATGTGGAGCGCGTGGTCTGCAGAAGTGTAGGCGGTGATCTTGCCATTCTTGCAAGACACTGTAATTTCTGCACTGCCCTTGGTATGGGCGAAGCCAGCGTAGTCATGGAGGACGGAACCAGACGGACAGCGGCCTGCATCGGTGGAATGCTCTCTGTGATGAACGGAACCTGCCGCCTTCTTGCTACCACATGGGAATGGAAAGAAGATATCGACGCAGAGCGTGCGCAGGCGGCAAAAAAACGCGCCGAAGAAATGATCGCCAAAGGCGGCCTCACCGACCAGGAATATAAGATGGCATCTGCAAAACTGCAGAGAGCACTGGTGCGTCTGAGTGTAAAAGAATAGAATGTATTTTTTCGGGGAGGGCTGTAGCTCTCCCTGAAGTTTTCTGTGTTTGCGATTCTGTCATAAAGTGCTATGATGTGTATCACAATCATAAAAATGAACTGTCAGAGAAAAGGGAGTGGAGTTTATGAAGGATACGACGCTTGAGGGCAGAGCGAAAACGAAAAACGGTGTAACCAGGCTTGTTTTTTCAGTTGTGTGCATTTTACTGGAAGCGATATTTGTTTTACTGTTGTTTACAGGACTGAATCGTTACGCAGAGGCAATCAACCTGTGTACAAGGATATTGGGATTGATTGTCATTTTAAATATGTATGCATCTCCGGTTACCTCGACGATCAAGATGCCGTGGATTTTCCTGATTATGGTATTTCCGATTATGGGACTTACATTGTATCTGATGGTTGGTCTGAACGGCGGTACGAGTAAGATGAGGAAACGTTATAAAGATATCGATGAACGGCTTTTACTGTTGCTTCCGAAGAATCATAAGATTCAGGAAAAATTACAGCATACAATCCCAAAAGCGGGAAATATTTCTTCATATATACAGAGAAATGCCCGTTACCCTGTATATCAGAATACAGATGTAACTTATTATGACGAGGCTTTGAAGGGACTGGAGGCACAGCTTGAAGAACTGGCTAAAGCAGAGAAATTTATCTTTATGGAATATCATGCGATTGAGGATGCCGAGGCCTGGCAGAGGATTCAGCATGTTTTGGAAGAGCGTGTACAGGCCGGTGTGGAAGTCAGAGTATTTTATGACGATATGGGATCAATTGGTTTTATTAATACAGATTTCATCAAAAAGATGGAAGCAGTCGGAATATGCTGCCGGGTTTTTAATCCGTTCATGCCCGGTTTAAACCTCTTTCTGAACAACCGTGACCATAGTAAGATCACCGTTATTGACGGTAAAGTCGGATTTACCGGTGGATATAATCTGGCAAATGAGTACTTTAATCTGACACATCCGTATGGTCAGTGGAAGGATACCGGAATCCGTCTGGAGGGGGATGCGGTACGTTCCCTGACAGTGACGTTTCTTGAGATGTGGAATGCAATCAGTGACAAGGATGAAAACGACATGGATTTCGCACAGTTTTTACCGGAATATCCATATGAAGCCCAACAGACCGGTTTTATTCAGCCATATGCGGACAGTCCACTGGATGATGAGCAGGTTGGTGAAGAGGTTTATATCAGCATGGTGGATAAGGCAGAAAAATATTGCTGGTTTATGACACCGTATCTGATCATCACGGATGAAATGGCCCACGCAATGACACTTGCCGCCAAACGGGGCGTGGATGTCAGGATCGTTACTCCCGGAATTCCGGACAAAAAGCTGGTATACAGTGTCACCAGATCGTTTTATCATGAATTGGTCAAAGACGGAGTACGCATTTATGAGTGGAGTCCGGGCTTCTGCCATGCCAAAATGAGCGTCGCTGATGACTGTATGGCGACCTGTGGAACAATCAATCTGGACTATCGAAGTCTGTATCATCACTTTGAAAACGGCTGCTTTATGGCAGACTGTGATGCAGTTCTGAATATCCGGAATGATCTGCAGGAGACAATGAAAGAGTGCCGGGATGTTACCGAAAAATACTGCAGCGGACGCAGCGCATATCTTCGTCTGGGACAGCTGTTTATGAGGTTGTTTGCGGGGTTGTTATAATTGACAGGTTTGTATGAAAGCAGCCGGTTTGTTATGATAAAATAACAGAATAAATACCTGTTAGCGTTGACTCACTGCGCTTTTGTAAAGTACAATAAAGTCAGATAAAAACGTAAAATAGAAAGAAAAGAATGAAAACAGAACAGACTCTGACGGCAAGGAATCATCCGAGCGGGAATAGGTGTTTATGTGAAATTTACAGGTTACTGCGAGTGAATAATACAGTGACATTTACAGGACTTCTCTACCCTGACGGTGGAGGAGTCCTTTTGTATACCAAAGAATGCAAGGGAAGGTTTTTCGGGTGGAATCTGTAAGAGCTGTTTTTTAGGAGGAGGGTATTTACAAATGCTGAAAGTAGCGATTTATGGAAAGGGAGGCATCGGAAAATCAACCGTGACTTCTAATCTGGCGGCGGCTTTCGCATCCATGGGAAAGAAAGTCATTCAGATCGGATGCGACCCGAAGGCAGATTCAACGATCAATCTGCTTGGCGGAGAACCGCTTCGTCCTGTCATGAATTATATGCGTGAGGAGGACGAAGAACCGGAGACTCTGGAGGATATTTCGAAAGAAGGATTCGGTGGGGTACTCTGTATCGAAACCGGTGGACCGACACCGGGACTTGGGTGTGCCGGAAGAGGAATCATTGCAACTTTTCAGTTGCTGGAAGACCTGAGATTATTCGAAACATATCAGCCGGATGTCGTGCTCTATGATGTTCTCGGTGATGTTGTCTGCGGCGGGTTTGCAGCTCCGATCCGTGAAGGATATGCAGAAAAAGTTCTCATCGTGACCTCAGGTGAAAAGATGGCATTATATGCGGCAAATAATATTTCAAGTGCAGTACGGAACTTCGAAGACCGGAGTTATGCGCGGGTTTTCGGTATTGTTCTGAATCATCGAAACGTAGAAAATGAAACAGAAAAAGTACAGGCATTTGCACAGAAAAGCAACATCCCGATCGTAGGTGAGATACCGAGAAGTGACGAAATTATTCGCTGGGAGGATCAGGGTAAGACCGTGATCGAGGGAGATGAAGATTCTGAAATCAGTCGGAGATTTTTTGATCTGGCAGAAATGCTTCTGAAAGCAGAGGAAGAAGAATGAGAGAGGCCTATTATTGTACAGTAAAAGAATTGAATGATTCTGGTAAAGAGAATATCCCGGATCAGTTTAAGTCAAATATGCATCTGATCTACAGTTCACCGGCAACGCTTGCCTTTAACTCGCCGGGAGCGGAAGGATTTGGTGTAAAGCGTGCCGGGCTTGCTATTCCGGATTCGATTATGTTGATCGTGGCGCCGGGCTGCTGTGGACGGAATACATCTCTGATCAGCTCCATGCGTGAATATGATAATCGATTCTTTTATCTGATGATGGATGAAACAGACATTGTAACGGGACGTCATCTCAAAAAAATTCCGAAGGCAGTTGAAGAGGTCTGTGCGGGACTTGAGAAAAAGCCCTCAGTTGTTATGATCTGCATTACCTGTGTGGACGCGCTGCTCGGTACCGATATGGAGCGTGTCTGTCGTAAAGCAGAGGAACGGGCGGGACTTCCGGTACGTCCGTGTTATATGTATGCACTGACTCGTGAAGGGCGAAAACCGCCGATGGTGCATGTACGGCAGTCATTATATTCTCTTCTCGAACCGGCGAAGAAAAAGGGAAATGTCGTTAATCTTCTGGGATTTTTTTCACCGCTCGTGGATGACTGTGAGTTGTATGAGCTGCTGCACAGTGCAGGAATAAAAACGATTCATGAGATTTCCAGATGCCGGGATTTTGATGAATACAAAACCATGGCCGAGGCGAATTTCAATCTGGTTCTTCATCAGGAAGCAAGAGCCGCGGCAGAGGATTTTCATGAGCGCCTGAGGATACCGTTTATTGAACTCCGGCGGCTGTATCAGACTGATAAAATAGAAAACCAGTATCAGGCATTCGGTTCGGTATTGGGAGTTGCTTTTGATACAGATGCATACCGCAGGGAGGCAGAGCAGGCTGTGGAACATTTCCGTAAGGTTCGTCCGGATGCATCCTTTGCAGTCGGTGAATGTATGAACGGTGATCCGTTTGAAATGGCACTGGCACTTCTGAAATATGGATTCAAAGTACCGGAAATTTATGGAACAATCACGATAGAGAACTTTGTTTATATGAAACATATTGCCGAGTTAAGCCCGGATACAAAGGTATTTTCCAATATGGAGCCGACCATGCTCTATTATGATCCGAAGAAGAGCGGGGTGAATATTACCATAGGAAAGGATGCGCTTTATTACCATCAGGGATGCCCGGGAATTATGTGGAATCAGGATGAGCAGCCGTTCGGATTTGCCGGGGTGAGAAGATTGTTTGAGGCACTTAAGGAGGTGGCAGAATGAGAGGACTTCGGAAATATCTGACACCGTTTGCACCGGATCAGTCCGGTGCGGTATCGGTGCTTTTTGAACTTGGTGGTATCGTGGTGATCTGCGATGCGGGAGGCTGTACCGGCAATGTCTGTGGTTTCGACGAGCCACGATGGTTCGAACAGAAAAGTGCGATTTTCAGTGCAGGACTTCGCGATATGGATGCCATTCTGGGGCGCGATGACCGCCTTGTGGCAAAGCTCGCGGATGCGGCAGAGAAAGTGGATGCTGCTTTTACGGCAGTGATCGGAACACCGGTTCCGGCTGTGATTGCAACGGATTATCTGGCACTCAGACGCATGACAGAAAAGAAAATGAATCTGCCTGTTCTCACTGTGGATACAGATGGAATGGAGCTCTATGATAAGGGGGAAGAAAAAGCTTTTCTGGAGCTTTTTAAGACTTTTGCAGTAGAAAAATATCCTGTGGATGAGCATAAAATCGGTGTTCTGGGAATGACACCGCAGGATGTCAGTGACCTTGCTGCCGCGGATAAAATACGGGAGCTGTTTCAGCGAAAATATGGGCAGAAGGCGGTTTGCTACTGCATGGGAGACGGACTTGAAGAAGTAAAAAAAGTGTCCTCGGTAAGCAAAAATATCGTAGTTTCTCCGGCAGCACTTGCGACAGCAAAATATCTGGAAAAAACATTCGGAACAGCATATGAAATTTATTATCCGCTGGTGGAAGATTTACTTCCGGAGATGGATTATACGGGTAAAAGAATACTTGTCGTGCACCAGCAGGTGATTGCCGGTTCTATCCGAAAAGAACTGCTGAAACGAGGCGCAAAGGCGATTCAGACGGCGTGCTGGTTTATGATGAAAAAAGAACTTCAGGCAGATGGAGATGTGATTCTTCGTGATGAAGATGCCTACATAGAACTGGTGCAGAATGGTGAGTTTGATATTATTTTTGCAGACGAATGTATGGATCGGATGACACCAAAATTTGATGGAACATTTGTGAATACAAGGCATTTTGCGGTGTCCGGGAAACTGATATAGTGTCAGATAAACAATAAAAAACCAATAGAACAGTAAATAAAAACCTGTTGAATTCTGACTGCCGGAATAAAAATCAGACAGAAAATTGGTTTTGTCTGAGATGGCAGACATTGAATGAAAAGTGTAAATTTGACAGGTGGGAGTGAGCATATGAACCAGGAAATCACCAGACAGATCCGGGTCTACGGGATCGTACAGGGGGTAGGATTCCGACCGACTGTCAGCCGTCATGCAATGTCATGGGGCGTTCGGGGAAATGTCAGTAACAAAGGGCCTTATGTGGAAATCTATGCGCAGGGATCAGAAGAAAAAGTAAAAGGATTTATCTCAGATATTCAGAATCATCCACCGCGGAGGGCGGCAATCCTGAAGATAAATGTGGAAAACGTAGAAGAGTCTGAGACTTATACACAGTTTGACATTATCGAGAGTGAAAAAACAAAAGGAGAAATTTTTGTTTCACCGGACATTGCAATCTGTGAAGAATGTAAAGAAGAAATGTTTGACCCGAAAAACAGGAGATACCTGCATCCGTTTATCAACTGTACCTGCTGCGGACCGCGTCTTACTATTCTGGATGCGCTTCCTTATGACCGGGAACGGACAAGTATGAAAGAGTTTCCGATGTGTCCGGAATGTGCCGGTGAATACCATGATCCGGAGACTAGAAGGTACGATGCACAGCCGGTATGCTGCAACGACTGTGGACCGGAGGTCTATCTGATCGGACGAAGTGAGCGGGGCAGGGATGCGATCACGTTTGCAAGAAAGACAATCGCAGATGGAGGAATCGTTGCAATTAAAGGAATCGGAGGCTTTCATCTTTGCTGTGATGCGTCAAATGAAACAGCAGTCATTCGCCTGCGACAGCTCAAACGCAGACCGATGAAGCCTTTTGCTGTGATGGCCAAAGATATGGAAATAGTAAAAAAAGAATGTGAAGTATCTGAAGAACAGGGGAAGATTCTCGATGGACATCAGAAGCCGATTATGCTCCTTGATAAAAAGAAAAATGCTCAAATCCTTTGTCCGTCGGTAGCTCCGGGCAATCCGAAGGTGGGAGTAATGCTCCCATATGCACCGGTACAATTATTGATTTTTACATATGATGACGGAATCGAAATGCCGGAATTTCTGGTGATGACAAGTGGCAATACTTCCGGTGCACCAATCTGCCGGGATGACCATGAGGCAGAGACAGAATTGTCCGGATTCTGCGACTGTATGCTGTCACATGACCGTAAGATACGCATTCGCGCAGACGATTCAGTGATGGATTTTTACGAGGATAAACCATACATGATCCGCCGTTCCAGAGGATATGCACCGCTGCCGTTTATGGTATCCACACCATACCGGGGACAGGTGCTTGCCATTGGCGGAGAACTCAAGAATTCTTTTTGCATCGGTGTGGATAACCGTTTTTATCCATCTCCATATGTGGGAGATCTGGAAGATCTGCGTACAGTGAAAGCACTTCAGGAAACGGTCGGTCGACTGGAAACACTTCTGGAGGTCGAGCCGGAAATCGTATGCTGTGATATGCATCCGAAATATAATTCGGTAATGGTTGCCGAAGAACTGGGATTACCGGTGGTGAAGGTTCAGCATCATTATGCACATATTCTTTCCTGTATGGCAGAAAATGACTGTGCGGAGCAGGTGATCGGAGTTTCTTTTGACGGTACCGGATATGGAACAGACGGAACCATCTGGGGAGGTGAAATCCTTCTGGCAGATCTGCATGGATTTGAAAGAACCGGGAGTGTGATGCCGTTTTTGCAGATCGGCGGCGATGCATCTTCGAAAGAGGGATGGAGGATTGCAGTTTCACTGGTCTACGGAATAACAGGAGACAGAGAAAAGGCTGCTGAAATAATAGAAAAGTTAGCTCTTTGTACGAAGCAGGAAGCAAACGTGCAGTTTACCATGGCAGACCGTAAGATCAATGCTGTGATGTCAACAAGTGCCGGGCGGTTGTTTGACGGCGTGAGTGCGATACTTGGAATCTGCAGCAAATCTACATTCGAAGGCGAGGCTTCCATGGCACTGGAATTTGCCGCGGAAGGGTATAAGGAAACATTACCTGAAAAGAGTAAGCAACGAATTTTGGAAAGTGACAGGTTACTGCTCAATACAGAATCCTTAATAAAAGAAATCATGAATCGTCGTTTAAATGGTGAAGATTCAGGCAGACTGGCATACTTTTTCCATCAGGAACTTGCTTATCAGATCATCGATGCCTGTGTACAGATCAGGCAGCAGAATGGATGCAATAAAGTGGCATTGAGCGGCGGCGTTTTTCAGAACCGGCTGCTTCTGGAGCTGACAGATCATGGACTTAAAGATCAGGGATTTGAGGTGCTGAAACATCAGCTTGTGCCGCCAAATGACGGCGGAATCGCACTCGGACAGGCGGTGTATGCGATGGAATATTTGGAGAAAAATAAAGGGAGGCTTTAACATGTGTGTTGGATTATCAGCAAAAGTTGTAAAAATAAGTGACGGAACAGCAGTAATAGATGCCGGAGGTGCCAAAAGAGAGGTTTCTGCACAGCTTCTGGAAGATCTGGAACCGGGTGATTATGTAATGGTTCATGCCGGTGTGGCAATCGCAAAGATCACAGACGAAGATGAAGATGAGACCGATCAGCTTATGGAGGAACTGCTGTAATGGAAGAAGAAAAAAAGAAAACAGCGCGAGAGATCATAGAAAATTATGATGGTCCGAAAGTACGGATCATGGAAGTGTGCGGGACACATACACATGAAATTTTCCGCCTTGGAATCCGTAAACTTCTGCCACCGCAGGTCGAACTGATCTCAGGACCGGGCTGTCCTGTCTGTGTGACACCGGTCGGATTTATTGACGAAGCAATCTGGCTTGCACTGGAAAAAGGCGTGACAATCTGTACGTTTGGCGATCTGGTGCGTGTACCGGGAACGAAGATGAGCCTTGCAGGAGCAAGAGAAAAAGGAGCAAAGATACGCATCGTATATTCTCCTGCAGATGCAGAAAAATATGCATCAGAACATCCGGAGGAGCAGGTGGTTTTTCTTTCGGTGGGCTTTGAAACGACCACTCCGGCAGAGTGTCTTTCTGTAAAAAAAGCGAAGAAAGACGGGCTTATGAACTATTCACTTTTGATGGCAAACAAGACTATGCCACAGGCATATGAAGCTTTAAAAGGAAGTGCAGATATTTTCCTTTATCCGGGACATGTGAATGCAATAACAGGCACAGAACTCTGTGAAAAGCTGACAGAAGATGGTGTCAGTGGTGTGGTTGCCGGATTTACAGCGAAGGAACTTCTCACCGCGCTGGCGGTTGCACTGGTGAAATTTCAGGAAGGAAAACCGTTTTTTGTAAACTGTTATCCGAGAGTGGTAAAAGCAGAAGGAAGCCGGGAGGCACAGCAGCTTACCGATGAAATGACCGAAGCCTGTGACAGCGAATGGCGAGGATTGGGAGTGATTCCGGGGTCAGGTGTCTGTCTGAAAGAAGATTGGAGTGCATTTGACGCGAGAAAGAAATATGATATTCCACCGATTCAGGGCAAGGCAAATCCGGCCTGTCGATGTGGAGATGTCCTGCAGGGAAAATGTAAACCTTCAGACTGCAAAGTATTCGGCAAGGTCTGTACCCCGCAGCATCCGGTAGGTGCATGTATGGTCTCGAATGAAGGAGCATGTTCGGCATTTTATGCATATGGTGATACCCAATATTAAGAAAAGAGGATAATCCTATGAGCAGTTTAAAAGATAAAACAGTAACGATGGCACATGGTGCCGGCGGTCGTCAGACCTCTGAACTGATCGAGCAGATTTTTGCAGCGCATTTTGCAAATCCGGATCTGACTGCTGATGATGCGGCAGTTCTGACACCGCCGGCTGGCAAAATGGCTGTTTCAACAGATGGATTTATTGTTTCACCGGCATTCTTTCCAGGCGGAAATATCGGTAAACTCTCTATCTGTGGAACGGTAAATGACCTTGCATGTATGGGAGCAAAACCATTGTATCTGACCTGCGCGTTTGTCATTGAAGAGGGATTTCCGATGGAAAAACTGGAAGAAATCGCGGCTGCAATGGAAAAAACGGCAGCAGAAGCAGGCGTACATATTGTATCCGGTGATACGAAGGTGGCCGGTAAAGGACAGGTGGACGGTGTATTTATCACAACGACCGGAATGGGTCAGATCGAAGCTGGTGTAAAAGTAGGTGGAACTCTTGCACAGCCGGGAGATGCGATCATTGTAACCGGTGATGTGGGAAGGCATGGCTGCACGATCCTTCTTGCAAGAGAGGATTTCGGAATTGAAGCAGATGTCACGAGTGACTGTGCACCGCTCTGGAAGACAGTTGAAGCGGTGATGAATACGACACATGATCTGCATGTGATCCGGGATGCGACACGTGGCGGGGTCGGAACTGTTCTTTATGAGATTGCAGGACAGAGCAATGTCGGAATCCGACTGGATGCAGCGTCTGTACCCGTTGCCCCGGGAGTAAAAGGTGTCTGCGGAATGCTCGGATTGGAACCGCTTTATCTTGCCTGCGAAGGCCGAATGGTGATCATGGCACCAAAAGCTGAGGCAGAAAAAATTGTCGAAACACTCCGTCAGTGTCCGTATTCCAAAGACGCTGCAATCATCGGAGAAGTCACCGCGGATCAGCCAGGCAAAGTGGTCATGACCACCGAGATTGGAACGCAGGCACTGCTCCCACAGCCGGGCGGAGAACTGTTGCCGAGAATCTGTTGAGTTAGGGGAAAAAGATATATTTATAGAATATCTGCCCTGAGACAGCAAACAGGCTCCCTGACACACTGCGATTTCTGTTCATTACGTGCGCTTATTTGCTGCCATTCACGCAAACTCGGCTGCGCCTCAAACAGTGCGTTCGGTGGCAGCAGCTAACACGTAATTCACGACGAAATCTCCGTTTACCGTCAGGAGAATCCTGTTTTTCTGTTCAGGGCGCTATATCGTGAAATATATGTTTGCGGCAGATAAAAATCTATCAACAGCAGCAGAACTGTCAGTTCAAGTATTCTCTCGTGACTGTTCAGTACTCGCATAGTTGTGGGGCAAAATACCTGCTGAATTGTTATATTCTATCAAATTTAAACAGACTTCGAAACGCCCGGACAGGACAGTTTGACTGACGGCAAACGGAAATTTTGTCGAGAGGACCGTGCCAGCTGCTGTCACCGAGCACACTGTCTGAGGCGCAGCCGAGTTTGTGCGAATGACAGCAAACAGGCGCACGGGACGAACAGAAATTGCAGTGTGTCAGGAAGACTGTCCTGTCCGGGCGTGAAGACATACAAGATATAAATTTTAAGGAGAGATAACATATGGATACACGAGTAGCAGTAATCTCCATTATCGTAGAGAACAGTGATTCCATCGAAACCCTCAACCAGCTTCTTTATGATGCCCGAGATCACATCATTGGCCGCATGGGCATCCCGTACCGCGAAAAAGGAATCAGCATCATCAGCATCGCCATTGATGCCTCACAGGATATCATCAGTGCCCTTTCCGGAAAAATCGGCCGTTTGAAAGGCGTATCCACCAAGACCGCATATTCCAATGTGATCACACATACGGAGGAAAAACATGATTAAAATTGCAGTATACGGAAAAGGCGGAATCGGTAAATCTACCACCGTTTCCAACGTGGCAGCAGCCCTTGCCGAAAAGGGCATGACTGTGATGCAGATCGGCTGCGATCCGAAGGCGGATTCTACGATTCAGCTGCGTCATGGCAGAGAAATGCACACAGTACTTGATCTGTATAATGAAAAAAAACAGAATTTAAAATTAGAAGACATGACTATGATCGGGTATCAGGGTGTGATCTGCGTGGAAGCAGGCGGCCCGACACCGGGACTTGGCTGTGCAGGACGAGGTATCATCACAGCTCTTGAGAAGCTGAAAGAAACAGGAGCATACGAGATCTATCAACCGGACATTGTTCTCTATGATGTTCTTGGTGATGTCGTCTGCGGTGGTTTTTCCATGCCAATGCGAAAAGGTTATGCCGATAAAGTATTTATCATCACTTCCGGAGAAAATATGGCGATCCATGCCGGAGCAAACATCGCCATGGCAGTGCAGAACTTCAAAAACCGCGGCTATGCATCTCTCGGAGGCATCATTCTGAACCGGCGCAATGTCAAACGGGAAGAAGCAAAAGTACAGGAACTGGCAGATGATTTTGAGACAACTGTTGTCGGAAAACTTACCAGAAGCGAACTTGTCACGGATGCGGAAGAACAGGGAAAAACGCTGATGGAATGCTATCCGGACAGTGAGATGGCAGAGGAGTACCGTACACTGACAGAAAATATCCTGAAAATCTGCAGGGAGGATGGGTTATGCTGAAACGAATCGGCGGAGAAATAAATCCGGAGGGTGCAGTCACGACGATCGGTGAGGCTGAACTTCCTGTGCCGTTTCCGCTCGGGCTGGAATTTAATTCACCGGTACATGGCAACTGGAATATCGTACATACCGGGATGCTGATGCCCGAGGCCATACAGATTTATGTCTGTGCGGACAACTGTATGCGCGGGGTGGTGCTCACAGCGGCGGAAATGAACGCGGCAGGCCGTTTTTCTTTTGTAATTGTAGAAGAAGAAAATCTTCTGAACGGAAATCTCGAGGATGTTACGATCGAAGGTGTGACCGATGTTTTAAATAAAACAGAAGAAAAACCAAAAGCGGTATTACTCTTTACAGTCTGTCTCCATCATTTTCTCGGATGTGATCTGGACAGGGTATACGAAGAACTGGAAAACCGTTTTCCGGAAATTGTTTTTGTACGTTGTTTTATGGATCCGATCATGCAGAAACATGGGCTGACACCGGACCAGAAACTGCGAAAAGCATTATATGATCCGGTGGAAAAAAAGTCACCGGATGAAAAAGTCGTCACCCTTGTCGGAAGCGATTTTGCACTGGATGAAACCTGCGATATTAAACGTCTGCTGAGATCCGGCGGATATACATTAAAAGAGCTTACGGCCTGTACAAACTGGGAAGAGTATCAGGAACTTGGCAGTGGAAAAATGTTGATTTCCTGCTATCCTCCGGCAAAATACGGTGCAGAGATGCTGGCAGGACGATTACAGCGTACACATCTGTATCTGCCGGGAAGTTTTGATTATGAAGAAATTAAAGAAGAGATCCGGACATTTGCAGAGACAGTGAAAAACTCAGTCGGAAATGCAGAAAAAAATGATAAAGGAGAGAGCTCACGGAATACAGAAAGCTGTATGAGTTCCGAAAATATTGAAGCATTTTTTCAACGGGAGATTGTTCTTTGTGAAGATGCTCTTAAACATGCAAAATCTATCATCGGCAACACCCCGGTTGCTCTGGATTATCTGTATCATCCGAGACCGCTCGGACTGGCAAAACTGCTTCTTACACATGATTTTAACGTAACTACAATCTATCTCGACAGTATCAGCGCGGAGGAAAAAGAAGCTTTTGACTGGCTGAAGACGTACTGTCCGAACCTTGAGTTACGCGCTACGATCCATCCGAAGATGCGTGTTATTCCGAGAGAAACTGAGGGAAAAATCCTCGCCATCGGACAGAAAGCAGCGTGGTTTACGGGAAGTAAAAACTTCGTTAATATGGTGCAGGGCGGTGGTCTCTGGGGATTTGACGGAATCCGCAGGACAGCGGAAATGATGACAGAAGCATTTCTTGAAGAAAAAGATACGGAAGATCTGGTTGTACGTAAAGGATGGGGGTGCGAAAGCTGTATATGAGACAGTCATATCGAATCATACCGGTTTATACAGCGGACGTTTCTGGAGTGTGTTCCGCACTCTACGAGCTTGGCGGCATGGTAGTCATGCACGATCCGTCCGGCTGTAATTCTACTTACAATACTCACGATGAGATCCGCTGGTACGAACAGGACAGCCTGATCTACATTTCCGGACTGACCGAGATTGACGCCGTGATGGGAAATGATGCAAAGTTTATCAGGGATATTGAGGAGACTGCACGGGAATTACAACCGAAATTTATTGCACTTGCCGGTTCGCCGATTCCATTTATGAATGGGACAGATTTTCCGGCAATTGCACAGGTAATTGAGACAGAAACAGGAATCCCGGCATTTGCAATCCCGACAAATGGGATGCATGATTATACGTACGGTGCCGGGCTTGCGCTGGCAAAGATAGCAGAACGCTTTGTGCAACCAAGTGGCGCAGCAAAAGTAACAGGTGCAACAAGAACTGACATCTCTGATGTAACATCAACAGGCAGATCTTCCCATACACTCAATCTTCTCGGAGTTACTCCTCTTGACTTCGGCCCGCAGCAAAACGCAGACTGCATGAAACAAATTCTCGCAAAGCACGGATGGCAGGTAACATCAATCTGGGCAATGGGAGATTCGCTGGAAAATTTAAGTCATGCGGCAGAAGCAGAAGTTAATCTTGTCGTATCATCTGTGGGACTGGAGACTGCAAAAATACTAAAAGAAAAATTCGGTACACCATATGTTATCGGCACACCGGTTGGTGATTTTACAGAAGATCTTGTAATGGCGCTGGAACAGGTGACGAACAATACAAATAAAAAGAAAAAATCATCTGAGGAAGAATCCACATCAGGCGGTCAGGATGAACCGGAAATTCCATATCTTCGGAATCGCCTGTCAACTTCGCCGGAAATTACACTTATCGGTGAAGCTGTGACAATGGGATCACTGGCAGCTGCAATTGAGAAAAAATATGAAAAAGCGGTTCGCGTACTTTGCCCGCTGGAGACAAACGCAGGACTTCTTGCACCAGCTGACCATATCACAAAAGGCGAGGAAGAAGCGGAAAACTATCTGAAGGATGCAAAAATCATCGTCGCCGATCCACTGTATCGGCCAATCTGCCCTTCTCATAGCCAATTCTATGATCTGCCACATATCGCATTTTCCGGAAGGATTTACCTGAAGAGATATAAAGATATCTTGACGAATACAACATATTTGTTGTAAAATGAGCTAAAGAAACTATAGAAGGGACTACAGAATGAAAGTACATAGTTATTTTTCAGAGACTGGAAGAGATTTAATTATGGAATATATAGATTCCCTTACAGAAGATGAAAGAATTGATGCACTATCCGTTCTGGAATGTATAGAAAAAGATGAATTTGAAGAAATATTTTTTAAGCGCTGGGAAAAGAAAATATATGAAGTCTATTTCAGAAAACATAATCGTATATTTTATGTGACAGTGGACAAAGAAAATATTTATTTACTGCATGCGTGTCGAAAACAGAAAAACCAGACAGAAAAAAGGATAAAAATATTATAAAAAAGCGTGCTAAGGAATTAGGAAGATTATTAAATAAAAAGATTATCTGAGGAGAAAAGAAGATGGCATTTAAAGAAATAAATGTTAGCAGAGAAATTGAACAAAGATGTACTGATTCTCCTGAATTTAAAAAGACATGGGAAGAAAGCAGAGCAGAATATAAGCTGATCGGAGAGATGATCAGTTTACGGAAACAGGAAGGAATAACTCAGAGTCAGCTGGCTGTAATAACAGGTAACAAACAGCAGGTGATATCAAGAATTGAACAGCGCGAACATGTTCCTTCATTAAAATTATTTAGTAATATTCTGGATGCGCTTGGTTATGAAATAAAAATAGTTAAAAAACAGACACCATAAAGCAGGTAGCAACAGCGCCTGCAGCAGGCGATGCAATTTCAGAGAGGAAAACTGATATAAAAAAGAGGAATTGGAACGTGGTGCAGAACTGATACAAAAGGTATGTTTTGGCGGAAAGCCACTGAAAACATATAAGTAAAGAAAATTTGCGGATATTCATCAGAACCTGCATTGACTGTGCTGAAGATCAGTGCTAAGATGAGAAAAACGAAAAATGGAGGACTAATCATGAAAACTCTTGAAACAAAAAAGGCTCCGGCAGCAATCGGACCATATTCTCAGGCTAAAGTTGTAGGAAACTTTGTATTTGCATCAGGTCAGATCCCGGTTGATCCGGCAACAGGTGAAGTTGCAGGTGACAAGATCGAGACTCAGGCAGAGCAGTCCTGCAAAAATGTAGGCGCTATCCTCGAAGAAGCAGGCCTTACATTTGACAATGTTGTAAAGACAACATGTTTTCTTGCTGACATGGCTGATTTTGCAGCATTTAATGCTGTTTATGAAAAATACTTCACAAGCAAACCGGCACGTTCCTGTGTTGCAGTAAAACAGCTTCCGAAGAATGTTCTGTGCGAAGTAGAAGCAATCGCAGTTGTTGAATAATTTTCAGACTGTATTTGGTTCAGACTGGATCATGTAATAAAGAGAAGACCATTCCGGAGACGGAGTGGTCTTCTTTTTTGTTGTGTTTTTTTGGCGGGCAGGTATAATAGAACTATCGTAACTGAGAGGGTGCTGAACAGTTACGCTATCAAATTATGCAGGAGGCAGCATGGCTAAGAAGAAATTTTATGCAGTAAGACAGGGCAGAAAGACCGGGATGTTCCTTACCTGGGATGAATGCAAAAAGCAGGTAATGGGGTATCCCGGGGCGATATACAAAAGCTTTGGAACGGAGGCGGAAGCGAAAGAGTATCTGGGAATCGATGCTGAAGCTGCGGCGAGCAGGCAAATAGGTGGCGATTCAGCGGCAAATATGGCAGATTCAGGAGCTTCCGGTGATGTCCGGAACGGAGATTCCGACGCAGTCGAAATTTATGTAGATGGAAGTTACTATGCGGGAACAAAAGAATTTTCCTATGGTATGGTCGTCCTGATCAATGGAAAAGAGGAAAAATTTTCTCAGAAGATGACAGACCCGGAGCTTGCACAGATGCGAAACGTAGCAGGTGAGATCAAAGGAAGCGAAGCTGCGATGCAGTATGCACTGGATCACAAAATTCCTTCTATTATTATATATCATGATTATCAGGGAATCGCGAGCTGGTGCAACGGTGATTGGAAAGCCAACAAACCGGGTACGATCGCGTATCGTGATTTTTATCAAAAGGCAAAAGAAAAGGTACACATTGAATTTTGTAAAGTAAAAGGTCATTCCAACAATAAATATAATGACATGGTAGATGAACTTGCAAAAGAAGCCCTTGGAATCCATTGACAAAAACCTTATAAAAGACTTATACTATCACTGTCTCCGGCATGACCGGAGAACATGTACTTTTTGAGGAGGATATAATCATGAAAAACAACAGCAGTATCAAAACCGTTGTTGCCGTCGGAATTGGCGCAGCACTGTTCTTTGTACTGGGACGTTTTGTCGCAATACCGAGCCCGGTACCGAACACAAACATCAGCCTTCAGTATGCAGTACTTGCACTTCTGGCTGCAATGTACGGACCGGTAGCAGGCGGTCTGATCGGCTTCATCGGTCATGCACTGATCGACCTGTCATGGGGCGGAAGCCCGTGGTGGAGCTGGGTAATCACTTCCGCATTTGTTGGTGTGGTTATCGGCCTGTTTGCAAAGAAACTGAACGTTCAGGAAGGCGAATTCGGTAAAGGTAAAGTTGCTGTATTCGTAGTTTCCAACGTGATCGCACATGTGATCGGATGGGTAGTTGTAGCTCCGGTACTTGACATCCTTATTTATGCAGAGCCTGCAAACAAGGTATTTGCTCAGGGTGTATTTGCCGCAGTTTCCAACACAGTTACAGGTGTGATTGTAGGCGGACTTCTGATTCTGGCATACACAAAGACCATTGCAAAGAAAGGTTCCCTTGATCAGGAATAAGATATGATGACAAAGCCTTCTCATCTAGCTTTTATGGCTTGTGAAAAGGCTTTTTCTATGCTGTTGTTTTTGGATTATTTTATTGTAATAATATAATTTTGAGGTGTTTAAATGACTGAAAAAAAATCCCCTGTTATTTCATTCAAAGATTTTTCATTCCAGTACCGGGCGCAGAAGAAGCCTACACTGACAGGAATCAATCTGGATATTTATCCGGGTGAAAAGGTGCTGATCGCAGGACCTTCCGGCAGTGGTAAGAGTACACTGGCAGGATGCATTAATGGTTTGAATCCTTTTTCCAATCCGGGAGAATGCAAAGGTACGCTGACCGTGGATGGTGTGAATGCACCGCACAGCAGTATTTTTGAGCTGTCTGCCCACGTGGGAACTGTTTTGCAGGATCCGGACGGACAGTTTATCGGACTGACAGTAGGTGAAGACATTGCTTTCGCTCTGGAAAACAGCTGTACGCCTCAGGATGAAATGCATGCGATCACCCGTCATGCCGCAGAGCTTGTCGGAATCGAAAACCATCTGGATTATGCACCGCACGAGCTGTCCGGCGGACAAAAACAGAGAGTCAGCCTTGCGGGTGTTATGGTCGATCAGGTCAAAATCCTTCTGTTTGATGAGCCACTGGCAAACCTTGATCCGGCAACCGGCAAGCAGGCGATCGAGCTGATCGATGAAATTCAGAAAAAAACAGACACGACGGTTCTGATCATTGAACATCGCCTTGAGGACGTGCTCTGGCGTAATGTGGACCGTATCGTACTGGTCAATGACGGAACGATTCTTGCGGATCTGACACCGGATGAACTTCTTTCTACAAGTCTGCTCAGTGACAACGGTATCCGCGAGCCGCTTTATGTGACTGCAATGCGTTATGCGGGAATTGACATTACGAAAGAAAAGAAACCGGCGCATGTGGATTCTGTTGTGCTGAATGAGGGAGATCGTAAGAAGCTGAGAGAATGGTTTGAGGCACAGCCGCTTCCGGAGGATGCAGGGGAGCGCGAAAAACTTCTGGAAGTGAAACATTTAAGTTTTGGATATACGAAGGGACAGCAGACGCTTCGAAACGTCAGTCTGTCGATTGACAAGGGCGAGATGGTCAGTATTGTGGGGCGAAACGGTGCCGGCAAATCAACATTTTCAAAGCTGATCTGTGGATTTGAAGATCCGGATTCCGGGGAAATTACCTTTCACGGTAAAGATCTTTTGAAAGAAAATATCCGTCACCGTGCAAAATATATCGGATATGTCATGCAGAATCCGAATCAGATGATTTCCAAAACTATGATCTATGATGAGGTGGCGCTGAGTCTTCAAAAGGCTGGGATGCCTGAGGCGGAGGTTCGTCAGAAGGTAGAAGATACACTGAAAATCTGCGGACTTTATCCGTTTCGTAACTGGCCGGTATCGGCGCTTAGTTTTGGACAGAAAAAGCGTGTGACGATCGCAAGTGTGCTGGTGCAGGATCCGGAACTGATCATTCTGGATGAACCGACTGCCGGACAGGATTTCCGTCATTACACAGAAATCATGGAGTTTTTGCGTAAGTTGAATGAACGTGGCGTGACGGTTGTGATGATTACGCATGATATGCATCTGATGCTGGAGTACACACCGCGTGCACTGGTATTCTCAGATGGACAGCTGATTGCGGATCGCAGAGCTTCGGAAGTTCTGTGTGATCCGGAACTGATCGAGAGAGCAGCACTGAAAGAAACGAGTTTGTTTACGCTGGCAAATCAGTGTGAGATCACACCGCCGGAAGCATTTGTAGAAAGATTTATCGGAGAAGACAGGGAGGTGCGAAAGCATGGCCGCTAAGACGGTATTGAATTATCTGGATCGCGACAGCATGGTACATAAGATGACAGGAACCACGAAGCTGGCATTTTTCCTGTTGTTCACGTTCGCAAGTATGATCACATACAACATATGGGTGCTGCTTGGGCTGTTCGCAGTAAGTTTTGTGGCATTCAAGCTCAGTAAAATCAAATACAGGGAAGTCCGTTTTATGATGATCTTTATGCTGGTCTTCCTGCTCCTGAATAATTTGTTCATTTTCTTATTTGATCCGAATCAGGGAACGAATCTGTATGGAACAAGACATGTGCTCTGTCATCTTTTCTGGAGATACGATGTGACGGCGGAACAGTTGTTTTATATGTTGAATATTTCACTGAAATATTTTGTGGCACTGCCGGTAGCAATCTTATTTATTTCGGCAACGAATCCGAGTGAATTTGCGGCGAGCCTGAACAGTATCGGAATTTCTTATAAAGTAGGATATTCTGTGGCAATCGCACTTCGTTACATCCCTGATATTCAGAGAGACTATCACAGTATCAGTCAGGCGCAGCAGGCGCGAGGCGTGGAACTCGGCAAGAATGAGCATTTCTTCTCACGACTGAAAAACTCGGTCAATATCCTGCTTCCGCTGATCCTGACGAGCCTGAACCGGATTGACACCATTTCCAATGCCATGGAACTTCGTGGATTCGGAAAGAATAAGAAACGTACCTGGTATACCAGAAGACCATTTGCCACACGGGATTTTGCAGCACTCGGGCTGGGTGTGGTGCTTTTGGTGGTGAGCCTGATGGTAACTATTAAGTTTGGACGATTCTATAATCCTTTTGTATAAAAGAATTATATATCAGATGGGAGTCAATCCTTCCCATCTGATATAGCCTCCGGCAGGATTACAGAGGCATTCTTGAATTTGGAAAATAAGAAAGTTGAAAGGAAAAATGACCAGGAGAAGAGTAAGCTGGGCGGAAGTTCACTAAATTTGTGTGGGGAAATGACCGGGAAATGAGTAAGTTGGCAGGAGACCAACGGAAATTGAGTAAACTGGATGACCATGATATAGGTAAGTTAGGATAGGGTACATAAATCTGGGAAAAATGGATGGTTTGGATTACATTTGCCTAAATGAGAGTCAATACAAGCTTTGAAATTAGATGGTCAAAATTGTCAAAGTTTGTGTTAGAGTCAACCGAACCCATAGAATGAAAGAATAGCGGGAAATCTTCTTCATACGACAGAAGAAGGATCCCGCTATCTTTCTATACAATTCATATTTGATGAACCAAGAATTACTTATGTTTTATGCCCAGAGGGTGCAAGGGGACTGGCGTAAAGTTTCCTTGTAGTTTTCTTGTATTCCAATGCATAATGTCGGATACAAAGGTCGTTCCGTTGACTCTTCCATATATCAGATGTGAAATGGCTCCCACCTCTCGCAACAAGAATGCTTCGGCATTCTTGAATTCAATATAAAACGGGTCTCAGTGAAGCAAATCTGAGAAGAGAAATATCAATATACATTGACGGGTTACAGGGAAGTACCCAGTGCCGCTTTCTTGACCTGTGCCAATGCTTTGGAAACCGCCGGAATAGAAATCACGATCACAGTGATAATTCCCTCAGCAAGCAGATAGCTGTAGTTATATACGATCGGGTAGATCGCAGTCAGTGATTTCGGGAAGTTATCCGGCATGTAGCTCATCCAGTACAGATATCCGCCAAGTGCGTGAAATGCACCTCTTGCGATAACTGCTACAATGTATCCCTTAAGCAGTCCATGGCTCTGTTTTGCAAAAAATCCTGCAACACCAAGTGCGGCGAATGCAAGAATGTAATCACAGCAGACCTGGAAGAAGGAAAGCACATATGGTTCCTGGATAAACTGCAGGATTCCATAAGCAAGTCCGACTGTAATACCAGTTCCAACACCGTACCAGTTAGCAACCAGCACGATGAAGAGCATGCTGCACAGAGTAACACTTCCGCCCCATGGCAGAGTAAAAATCTTCAGATAAGAAGTGACAAAAGCAAGCGCCATTGCTACAGCACAAAATACAAGTTGTCTGGTGGTAAGTTTGTGCTTTTCAGAGTGCTTGCCTGCAAAGCAGATCGCAGCCAGAAACAAAACAATTCCTGCGATGATCGCGATGGCATATCCGGCTGTTGTCAGGCCACCTTCGCTTGTAACCATAAAGTTAAACATAAAATAAGACCTCCCTCGTCTTCGATTGAAAACAAAGGAGATCATGAAATGTCACTGACCGGTTATACTTGCAGTAATCTGGTCCGAATACATTTTTTTGAATCTCATCTAACGCATCCCTACGCTGGCATTATCCAAATCAGGTTATGGGTCGAAGTTGTAAACTTCCTCTCAGCCTGTTGTACAAGCTCCCCTGTTATCAATCCGTATGTAATTAAAAGTATCTGAATAAAAATCCATCAGATAAACTTATTATAAACAAATATATCAGAACCGTCAAGTAATCTGGCAAATCAATCGGATTCGGTGCTGTAAGGTAGAAGATCAGATCATTTAATATTTTTGACTTTAAACTCTAAAAGTGCTTGTGTTTATAGGCTACTATGAGCTATACTATTATGGTATCTGTCCGGGAATCAGGCTGTTGTAGACGACGTGAGCAGCATGTATCCCGGATGTTGTGAGAAATGGAAGAGGGTTTAAAGTATGATCGTTAATTTGATAGAGAAAGTATATAGTTTTCTGTGGGGAGATCTGGTGCAGATTCCACTGCCGGGCGGCAGCACTCTGGGGATTTCGCTTCTGATTATATTACTGATTCCTACAGGAATTTATTTTACGGTTCGGACGCGTTTTCTGCCGATTCGCCTGTTTCCGGATATGGTGCAGGCACTGGTTGAGAAGAAACAAGACAAAAACAGTCTGTCTTCATTTCAGACACTGATCGTTTCGACGGCAACCCGTGTCGGTATGGGAAATCTGGTCGGCGTTGTTGCGGCGATTTCAGCAGGCGGCGCCGGTGCGGTCTTCTGGATGTGGGTGACGGCAATTATCGGTTCGTCGACGGCTTTTATTGAAGCGACGCTGGCACAGCTATACAAAGAAAAAGACCCATTGTACGGTGGTTACCGAGGCGGTCCGGCATATTATATTCATGCATATGTAGAAGAAAAACAGAAGAAAAAGAGAAACAAAGTAGTGATTTCCGTGTTGTTTGCAATCTCCGGTCTGATCTGCTGGTGCGGTATCAGTCAGGTGATCAGCAATTCTGTTGTTTCTTCTTTAAAAAATGCATTTTCAATTCCGCCGATCTATACGACGGTAGTACTTGTTGCTGTGGCTGCTGTGATCGTGCTTCGTAAAGATGCGACAGTTAAGATCCTGGATATGGTAGTGCCGGTTATGGCGGTATGTTATTTTGCAATCACGATTCTGATCATTGTGATGAATATCGGAAGTCTGCCGGGGGTTTTTGCAAGGATCTTCGAGGAAGCGTTTGGACTTCGACAGGCAGCAGCGGGTGGTTTTGGCGCAGTCCTTATGAATGGAATCAAACGTGGACTGTTTTCGAATGAAGCAGGTTCCGGATCTGCTCCGTGTGCGGCAGCAGCGGCAGAATGTGACCAGCCGGTCAAAGCCGGACTGGTACAGGCACTCGGAGTATTTGTGGATACGATCGTGATCTGCAGCTGTACAGCATTTATCATGCTGCTTGCGCCGGAAGATAAAGTTACCGGACTTTCCGGAATGGATCTTCTGCAGACAGCAATGGAACATCATCTTGGCCGTTTTGGTGTGATCTTTATTGCGGCGACGCTGTTTTTGTTCAGTTTTTCGACGTTTCTGGGCATCCTTTTTTATGCGAGAAGCAATGTTGCATATCTTTTCGGAGATAACTTGGCTTCACAGACTGCGTACAAAATACTTGCGCTTGTGATGCTGTTTATCGGTGGTCTTGCGGCTTATACATTTGTGTGGGATCTGGGTGATGTCGGAATCGGACTGATGACGGTCTTTAATATCATCATTCTTTATCCGCAGGGTGAGAAAGCTCTAAAAGAACTGAAAGAATACGAAAAAGCAAAGAAAAAAGAATCCCCCACTCAGTAATGAGTGAGGGGTTTTTGAGGTTAAAATCAATAATAATCAACTGCGGTTACAACTTCGCTTCCGGATGTGAAGTCTGTTGTAACGGAGAAGTTGTTGTAGGAATAAACACCACCTACTTCGTTGCCGTTTGCATCATATGCCGGCTCATATTCAATCGGGGAACCGTATGTATCCATAAAGGAAGTGAAAGAATTTCCAACAGCGGAAGAAGCATCTCCTGAGGATGCGCCTGCGCCGGATGCACTTGAATCAGAACCGGTGTCAGTTCCCGTGGAAGCGTCAGTAGTGGAAGTGCCGTCTGCAGAAGTGGTTCCATCGGATGCAGTTCCATCGGTTGTAGTTCCGTCAGCGGCTGTTGTGCCTGCAGCAGCGCCATCAGCAGAAGCGGCAGGGGTTACGGTCGGGGCCGGTGTAGCTGTAGGAGCCGGTGTGGCTGTAGGAGCCGGTGTAGCGGTGACTTCTGCTTCTGGAGTTATGGTTACAGCCTGGCTGTCAGCAGGATCCTCTGCGGAGAAACCGCAGCCTGCCATAGTGATCGATGCGGCAGCAATTGCTGAAAAGAGCAAAATGTTTCTTTTTTTCATAAGATAATCTCCCTTACTTAAAAATAATGTCTACTTCCATTATGCGTTCTTTTTTCAACTTGTCAATATAATATAGAAAAAGTTTAGAAATAAAACACAAAATGTACATAAGAGGTTATTGTGAACGGAGTGAACAGCAACCGTAAAAGAATCCAGTTGGAACACGATGGAAGACTTGCCGACAACTGCCGGAAATGATATATTAGTAGAGAATGCAGGAGGTGGGGATATGTTTAAAGAAATCGGAGATGAGCGGACGTTTAACGGAATATTGAATCAGATTACAGACAATATTCAGAGCGGGCGTCTGAAAGCGGGAGATGCACTTCCGGCAGAACGAACGATGGCAGAGACGATGGGAGTGTCTCGACCGGCAGTACGTGAGGCGCTCAGGGCGCTGGAGTTACTTGGAATCATCAAACCGGTACCGGGCGGTGGCAATTATATAGCGGATGATCTTGACAGCTGGCTGATCGGGCCGTTATCAATTCTGTTTAAGCTGAATAACAGTTATTTCAGACAGAATCAGCAGCTCCGTGCAGCACTGGAGAGAGAAATGGCAATTCTTGCGGCAAGGAAATGCACACCACTTGACGCTGCGGAACTTCTCAGAATCCTGACACAGATAGATTCTACGGAAGATGAGATTCGTCGGGGTGAGCTGGATAAAGAATTACATACAAAGATTGCGAAGATTGCAGATAATCCGATGATCTACAGTGTGCTTGCAGCAGCGGACCAGCTTACCGATAATATTATTTCAGGAACGCGGGAATATATCATGCGGAAAAACAAGTCGGCCGCTGAAATTGATGAACAGCATCACAGACTTGTGGAAGCTATCATAAATAATGATGACAAGCTGGCAGAGCTTTGCATGTCGGAACACATGGACACAATTGAGAAATGCATAGATGAAATGCAGCAAAATAAATCGCAGGGATATACAGGAGAAAAATAAAATGGATTACGCAAAAGAATCACTGAGATTACACAAAGAATGGAAGGGTAAGATCGAAGTCGTTACACGTGTACCGGCAGAAAACAAAGAAGATCTTTCGCTGGCTTATACACCGGGTGTAGCACAGCCGTGTCTGGAAATCCAGAAAGATATTAATAAATCCTATGAACTTACCAGAAGGTGGAATTTGTGTCTGGTTGTTACAGATGGTTCCGCGATCCTCGGACTCGGCAACATCGGACCGGAAGCCGGAATGCCGGTCATGGAAGGTAAATGCGCACTCTTTAAAGCATTTGGTGATGTTGATGCTTTTCCTCTGTGTATCAAGAGCAATGATGTTGATGAGATCGTTAATACAATCTATCTGATCTCCGGATCTTTTGGAGGTATCAACCTCGAAGATATTTCTGCTCCGAGATGTTTTGAAATCGAAAAGAAACTGAAAGAAAAATGTGACATTCCGGTATTCCATGATGACCAGCACGGAACTGCAATCGTCGTGGCTGCCGGTCTTACTAATGCACTTCGTTATGTACATAAAGAGTTTTCCGAGGCAAAGGTTGTAATCAACGGAGCTGGTTCCGCCGGTATTTCTATCTGTCGTCTGCTTCTTGAACTTGGAATCGGTGATGTGGTTCTTGTTGACCGTAATGGTATTCTTGCACCGGGTGAAGAATGGATGAATCCGGCACAGAAAGAAATGGCAGAGATCACAAACAAAGAGCGTCTGCACGGCGATTTGAAGACTGCCATGAAAGGCAGAGATATTTTTGTCGGTGTATCTGCACCGAATATCGTAACTTCGGAGATGGTAAGCACGATGGCAGATGATGCAATCGTATTTGCAATGGCAAACCCGACACCGGAAATCATGCCGGATGAAGCAAAAAAAGGCGGCGCGAAGGTTGTGGCAACCGGACGTTCTGATTTCCCGAACCAGATCAATAACGTACTGGTATTTCCGGGTGTATTCCGTGGTGCATTTGATGTGCGGGCAAGTGATATCAATGAAGAGATGAAGATTGCCGCATCAAAAGCAATTGCGGCACTGATCAGTGATGAAGAGCTGAGTGCGGACAACATCATTCCGAAGGCTTTTGACAAGCGTGTCGGACCGGCAGTAGCTAAAGCTGTTGCAGAGGCTGCCGGAAGAACGGGTGTTGCACGCATCTGATTTAATAAAGAAGGGACAGACTTTAGAATGAACAACTGGGAAAAAAATATCCGCAGGGTAGTTCCGTATACACCGGGGGAGCAGCCGAATCAGCAGGATATGATCAAATTAAATACAAATGAAAACCCGTATCCACCGGCACCGGGGGTAGCAGAGACGCTTAAAAATATTGAAACAGATGCACTGAGGCTTTATCCGGATCCCGTCGCAAAGGATCTGGTTCATGCAATCGCAGGTGAATATGGTCTTTCAGATGAGCAGGTGTTTGTCGGCGTTGGATCAGACGATGTGCTTGCAATGAGCTTTCTGACATTTTTTAACAGTGAAAAACCAATCCTCTTTCCGGACATTACGTATTCTTTCTATGATGTATGGGCTGATCTGTTTCAGATTCCGTATGAACGGCCGGAACTGGACGAACACTTCCATATAAAGAAAGAAGATTATTTCCGCGAAAACGGCGGCATCATTTTTCCAAATCCGAATGCACCGACCGGTGTGTCCCTGCCGCTTGATGAGATAGAAGAAATTATTTCTCATAATCGGGATGTGATCGTGATCGTAGATGAGGCATATGTAGATTTTGGTACAGAATCAGCACTTTCCCTGATCGATAAATACGAGAATCTGCTGGTCGTTCAGACATTTTCCAAATCAAGATCCATGGCAGGCATGCGTATCGGATTTGCAATGGGAAGTCCGAAACTGATTGCTTACCTGAATGATGTGAAATATTCGTTCAACTCTTATACGATGAACCGCACATCGATTGAAGCAGGTGTGGCGGCAATCAAAGATCAGGCATATTTTCACAAGACCTGTGATAAAATCATAGAGACAAGAGAATGGACAAAGCAGGAGCTGAAAAGACTTGGCTTTTCTTTTGAAGATTCCAAAGCCAACTTCATTTTTGTTTCTCATGCGAACTGTCCTGCCAAACAGCTGTTTCAGGCATTGCGCGAACAGCATATTTATGTACGTTATTTTCCGGGTGGAAGAACAGATAACCACCTGCGCATTACAATCGGAACAAGAAAAGAAATGCAGACTTTCCTTGATTTCGTAAAAGAGTATTTCAAAAAGGAGAATTTATGGAAGTTTTAGTTCATTGGTTTACGGATAACCTGTCACAGCACATTTCAAGGGAGATGGTCATATTTATCATTTCCATGATCCCGATTCTGGAGCTTCGAGGAGGGCTTCTGGCGGCATCACTTCTGAAAGTATCCGCAGCAAAAGCCATTCCGATCTGTATTATTGGAAATATTATCCCGATTCCGTTTATCCTGCTTTTTATCCGTCAGATTTTCAAACTGATGAAAAAAACAAAGATTTTCCGCGGACTGATCGAAAGACTGGAAAAACGTGCCATGGGAAAGAGTGACCAGATCAAACGATATGAATTTCTGGGTTTACTTTTGTTTGTGGGAGTGCCGCTTCCGGGAACCGGTGCATGGACAGGTTCTCTGATCGCATCCCTTCTGGAAGTCGATATCAAGAAGTCATCTGTTGCGATCTTCTGTGGGCTGATCATGGCGACCGTGATCATGTATGTGGTTTCTTATGGAATCGTAGGTAATCTGCTCCACTAAAGTATTACTGTTTACACGTAATATTCCGCGAGGTGTTTTGCCATGAATATGGCAAAATCCCGAGACATACTCTATCTGCTGGACAGAAGTTTCAAGTTGTGATAAAATATTCTTAAGTATCCAAAAGAAAGCTCTCTCAGAGTTTTCTTTTGGCATTCTGAAATTCATGTCGAGTCAGACAGATATTCCTGAATAACTGGTATCAAATAAATAGGCCTTGAAAAGACTGAGAGGATTTTTATATGAGAGAAAAATATGAATCGTTGTCCCTTGCTACATTAAAAGATCTTGCAAAGGCAAGAGGATTAAAGGGAATTTCTACTTTGAGAAAGCCGGAACTGATAGAGCGCATGCTCGAAGAAGACGAAAAAGAAAAGGCATCTTCAGGCAGTGCTGAAGCTAAGAATACAGAATACAGACAGGAAGAGCCCGCCAAAGAAGAAAACCGTGTCCGGGAATCGCGTGCTTCTTATGATACATCAGAAAGAAAGAATTATCAGGAACGTACAGAGTATACCCACAAAAATCCGGCGGAGACAGCCCAGCTTGACAGTGGCGAGAAGGCAAACGGCATTCTGGAAGTACTTCCGGATGGTTATGGATTTATCCGCTGTGCCAATTATCTGCCGGGTGAGAATGACATTTATGTATCTCCATCCCAGATCAGACGTTTTAACTTAAAGACAGGAGACATCGTACAGGGAAGTATCCGCATCAAGACGCAGGGTGAGAAGTTCAGTGCACTTCTTTATGTAAACTCTATCAATGGTTTCCCTCCGAGTGAGGGTCAGAGGAGATATAATTTCGAAGATATGACTCCGATTTTCCCGAATGAGCGTCTGCGTATGGAGCGCCCGGGCGGTACAGTTGCAATGCGTATCATGGATCTGTTAAGCCCGATCGGTAAGGGCCAGCGAGGAATGATCGTATCTCCGCCAAAAGCAGGTAAGACTACGCTTTTAAAAGATGTTGCGAAGTCACTCCTTAAAAACAACCCGTCCATGCACCTGATTATTCTGCTGATTGATGAACGTCCGGAGGAGGTTACCGATATCAAGGAAGAAATCCAGGGGGATAATGTTGAAGTTATTTATTCTACATTTGATGAGCTTCCGGAGCATCACAGACGTGTTTCTGAGATGGTAGTTGAGCGTGCGCGCCGTCTGGTAGAGCATAAGCAGGAGGTAACAATCCTTCTTGATTCTATCACCAGACTTGCCAGAGCATACAATCTCTGCGTGACACCGAGCGGAAGGACTTTGTCCGGTGGTCTTGATCCGGCAGCGCTTCATATGCCGAAGAGATTTTTCGGTGCAGCCCGTAACATGAGAGAAGGCGGAAGTCTGACAATCCTTGCGACAGCACTTGTCGATACCGGAAGCAAGATGGACGATGTTATCTACGAGGAATTCAAGGGAACCGGTAACATGGAACTTGTACTTGATCGTAAATTACAGGAAAAGAGAGTTTTTCCGGCAATCGATATCCAGAAATCCGGAACGAGACGTGAAGATCTGCTCCTGACAAAGGACGAGCAGGAGGTTGTGTACAACATGCGCCGTGCACTCAACAGCCTCAAGGCAGAAGATGCAGTAGAACAGATTCTGAACATGTTTTCACGTACCAAAAACAATGCTGAATTTATACAGACGGCAAAAAAACAGAAATTTTTATAAACAGCTTGCATTTGCAATTTCAGTATGTTATAATCAGAAAGCTGCGAAATAGTAAATTCGTCAAATTAATACGAATAGAAAATAGAAGAATTATAGAGAGGTGAAAATCATGCGTGAAGGAATCCATCCGA
Organism: Blautia intestinalis; assembly: GCF_014297355.1. Classification (GTDB taxonomy): domain Bacteria; phylum Bacillota; class Clostridia; order Lachnospirales; family Lachnospiraceae; genus Blautia_A; species Blautia_A intestinalis. The sequence continues at coordinate 215,350 of NZ_JACOQE010000001.1, forward strand.
ACTACTATCAGGCAACTGTAACCTGCAACTGCGGAAACACATTCGTAACAGGATCTACTAAGAAAGATATCCATGTAGAAATCTGCTCTAAATGTCATCCATTCTACACAGGACAGCAGAAAGCAGCTCAGGCTCGCGGACGTATTGATAAGTTCAACAAGAAATACGGCTTAAACAAATAATCAGACAAGATAACGAAACAAGAGACAGGTTGAGGTTGGGGAAATCTCAGCCTGTCTTTGCTTTTCTGGCAAAGTATGCAATATAATATATTTTTATGGAGTGATATATGAAACCATCGAATATCGGCGGTCAGGCGGTAATGGAAGGCATCATGATGCGGCATAAGGACAAATATGCTGTTGCAGTGCGCCGCCCTGATAAAGAAATAGAAATAAAAGTAGAAGACTATAAATGTACCTTCGGTAAAGCAGGATTTCTGAAATGGCCGATCATCCGCGGTGTGGTGAGTTTTGTGGACGGTCTGGTTGTCGGTACGAAATGCCTGATGTATTCTGCAGAGATTGCAGGAGATGAGGAGGACGAGAAAGAAGCAGCAAAAAATGCAGCACTTTCCGAAGAAGAACTTTCCGCAAAGAAAGCCAAAGAAGCGAAGCAGTTTCAGTGGCTTCTTTACATAACAGTGGCAATTTCAATCATATTTTCCATAGCTGCATTTATGTTGCTGCCATATGCACTGGCGAGTCTTCTCCGCAGGATCGGAGCATCCGAATTCGGAGTGACGGTTGCCGAAGCATTTGTGAAGCTTGCGCTTTTCCTTGGGTATATGTTCCTGATCTCCAGAATGAAGGATATCCAGAGAACTTTTATGTATCATGGAGCAGAGCATAAGTGTATCAACTGTGTGGAACACGGACTTCCGCTTACGGTCGAAAACGTTATGGCAAGTTCCAGACAGCACAAACGCTGCGGTACAAGCTTTCTGTTTCTGGTCATGCTGGTAAGTATCTGCCTTCATTTTGTGTTTGTACTTGTTCCGGTTTACTGGGTGCGTCTTTTCGGACGTCTTCTGATGGTGCCGGTCGTATCCGGTATTTCCTTTGAGATCATCCAGTGGGCCGGCAGAACCGACACGAAATTTGCAGACATGATGAGCAAACCGGGTCTTGCAATGCAGAAGCTGACAACGAAAGAACCGACTGCCGATATGGTTGAAGTAGCAATTAAGGCAGTTGAAGCGGTTTTTGACTGGAAAGATTACCTGAAAAGAGAATTCGACTGGGTTGACCCGGAAGAAAATAATGGAGAAGAACATGCGGACATATAAAAAGGTACTGGAGGATGGAATACATCTTCTGGATGCGGCCGCGATCGAAGAAGCCGGGTTGGACGCCTGGCTTCTTCTGGAGTATGCGGCAGATATCAACCGTGCCTGGTATTATGCACATATGGATGAAATGCTGGATAAAAAGACAGAATCACGTTATCTGGAGATGTGTGCCAAACGTGCACAGCATATTCCATTGCAGCATATTACCGGCAGGGCTTATTTTATGGGATATGAATTCTGCGTAGATGAGCGTGTGCTTGTGCCAAGACAGGATACGGAAGTACTGGTTGAAACGGCACTTACTCATTTGAAGGAATGCCGTGCGCCAAAGATTCTTGACATGTGCACCGGATCAGGCTGTATTTTACTAAGTTTTCTGATGGAGAGACCGGATGCAGTGGGAACCGGTGTGGATATATCGGAGGGGGCACTTGCTGTTGCAAAGCAGAACAGAGTACACCTGCAGCTTGAAGATCGTGCAGAATTTGTGCAGAGTGATCTGTTTTCCGGTGGCTATTTTAAGAAAAACAGTGGAAATACAGTCACAGAATATGATATGCTTATCTCGAATCCGCCCTATATCCCGTCGGGAGAAATTCCGGGGCTTATGGAGGAGGTGCGTTCCCATGATCCGGTGCTTGCGCTGGACGGGAAAGAGGACGGACTGTTTTTTTACAGAGAGATCACCGCACAGGCAGGGAAATATCTGCGAGCGGGCGGCTGGCTGATGTATGAGATCGGCTGTGATCAGGGAGAGTCCGTTTCGAAAATCATGAAGACAGATAATTTTATCAATGTAGAAGTGATACAGGATCTGGCAGGACTGGACAGAGTTGTGATCGGACAGAAAAAGTAAATACAGGAGGAACAGGATGTTTGATAAATTAGAGGATCTGCTTGTTCGTTTTGAGGAAGTTCTGAATGAGCTTGGTGAACCGGGAGTGACTGACAATCAGGAGCGTTTTCAGAAGCTGATGAAAGAACAGAGCGAACTGCAGCCTATTGTAGATACCTATAAAGAATACAAAGAAAATAAAGAAACCATTCAGGACAGCTTATCGATGCTGGAAGAAGAAAAGGATGAAGAAATGCGTGAAATGCTGAAAGAAGAACTTTCTGATGCAAAAAAACGTGTGGAAGAACTGGAAAAAGAATTAAAGATTCTTCTTCTTCCGAAAGACCCGAATGACAGCAAGAACGTTATTGTTGAGATCCGTGCAGGTGCCGGCGGAGATGAGGCAGCCCTGTTTGCAGCGGAGATTTACCGTATGTATGTCAAATATGCAGAATCACGTCGCTGGAAGACAGAGATGATGAGCCTCAATGAGAACGGCATCGGTGGATTTAAAGAAGTTACCTTTATGATCCAGGGGCAGGGCGCATATTCCAGACTGAAATATGAGAGTGGTGTGCACCGTGTACAGAGAGTTCCGGAGACAGAATCCGGCGGACGTATCCATACATCCACCTGCACCGTTGCAATCATGCCGGAGGCAGAGGAGATTGACTTCCATCTGGATATGAATGACTGCAAATTCGATGTGTTCCGTGCATCAGGAAACGGTGGACAGTGTGTCAACACCACAGATTCTGCGGTACGTCTGACACATATCCCGACAGGAATCGTAATTTCCTGTCAGGATGAAAAATCACAGCTTAAAAATAAGGATAAGGCGCTGAAAGTTCTGCGTTCCCGTCTGTATGAGATGGAACTTGCGAAGCAGCATGATGCAGAGGCAGAAGCGAGAAGAAGCCAGATCGGTACCGGAGACCGCTCTGAGAAGATCCGTACCTACAATTTTCCGCAGGGTCGTGTGACGGATCATCGTATCAAACTGACACTGCACCGTCTGGATGCGATTCTCGGCGGAGATCTGGATGAGATACTCGACAGTCTGATTGCAGCGGATCAGGCAGCAAAACTCAGTACTTTAAATGAAGAACAGTAAAAGAATGTAATATGTATGTGTAAATGATGTGGGAAAATATTTACACTATGTAACAGGAGGGAATTTACATGAAAAAAACAGCATTGGTAATCATGGCAGCAGGAATCGGAAGTCGCTTCGGAAAGGGCATCAAGCAGCTTGCACCGGTAGGACCGAATGGTGAGATCATTATGGATTATTCCATTCATGACGCGCTGGAGGCAGGATTTAATAAAGTTGTCTTTATTATCCGTAAGGATCTGGAAGAAGAATTCCGCCGTGTCATCGGAGAAAGAATCGAAAAGATCACAGAAGTAGAATATGCATTCCAGTCACTTGAGAATCTTCCGGATGGATTCAGCAAACCGGCAGACCGTACCAAACCATGGGGAACCGGCCAGGCAGTCCTTGCCGCACGGGAAGTGCTGGATGAGCCTTTTGTTGTAATCAATGCAGACGATTACTATGGAAAGGAAGCATATGTAAAAGTACATGAATATCTGGTACAGGAACAGCCGCAGGATGATAAAATCCATATCTGTATGGCAGGATTCCGCCTTGGAAACACACTGAGTGATAACGGAAGTGTTACACGTGGTGTGTGCCACATCGAAAATGGTGCACTGACAGGTGTTACAGAGACACATAATATCTTTAAGACTGCTGAAGGCGCTGAAACACGCAGCGATGACGGTACAGTAGAGAAACTGGATGTTAAGAGCCTGGTTTCCATGAATATGTGGGGACTTACTCCGGCATTTATGGATACACTGGAAAAAGGTTTTGTTGAATTTCTTGAGGATCTGAAGCCAGAAGATATTAAGAAAGAATACCTTCTTCCGGTTATGATCGACGAGCTGATCCAGAAGGGAGCAGCAACTGTCGATGTACTGGAGAGCAGGGACACCTGGTTCGGTGTAACTTATCAGGAAGACAAGGCTTCTGTGACAGAGGCTTTTGCTGAACTGGTCAAAAAAGGAGTTTATCCGGCTGATCTTTACAAATAAGCAGGACAACGCATTAGATATGCGCGGATAAGGAGGAAAATAATGGGCAAATATTTTGGAACAGATGGTTTTCGTGGGGAAGCAAATATACAGTTAACAGTAGATCATGCTTTCAAAGTCGGCAGATATGTTGGCTGGTATTATGGTCGTGAACACAAAGCCAAAATTGTAATCGGCAAAGACACCAGACGCAGCAGTTATATGTTTGAATATGCGTTGGTTGCCGGTCTGACTGCTTCCGGAGCAGACGCGTATCTGCTTCACGTAACGACAACACCGAGCGTTTCCTATGCAGTCCGCACAGAGGATTTTGACTGTGGAATTATGATCTCTGCAAGCCATAATCCATTTTACGATAATGGAATCAAGCTTCTGAACGGCAACGGACAGAAGATCGAAGCAGAAGTAGAGGCAAGAATCGAGGCATATCTGGATGGTAAGATTGAAGATCTTCCATATGCAACACGCGAAGATATCGGACGTACTGTAGACTTTGCTTCCGGACGTAACCGTTATATCGGTTACCTGATCTCTATCCCGTGCCGTGACTTCAAAAACATCAAAGTCGGACTGGACTGCTCAAACGGAAGTTCTTCTGCAATCGCAAAGAGTGTATTTGACGCACTCCGTGCAAAAACTTATGTGATCAACAATGAGCCGGACGGAACCAACATCAACCGTGGCTGTGGTTCCACACATATCGAAGTACTGCAGAAATATGTGGTTGAGAATGGTCTGGATGTCGGTTTTGCCTATGATGGAGATGCAGACCGCTGTATCGCCGTAGACCATAAGGGAAATATCATTGACGGCGACAAGATTCTGTATGTATGTGGTAAATTCCTGAAATCTCAGGGCAAATTAAACGGCAATACTGTTGTTACGACCGTTATGTCCAACATGGGACTTTATAAAGCATTTGAGAGTGAAGATATCAACTATGAGCAGACTGCTGTAGGTGACAAATACGTGGCTGAAAATATGCTCGAAAACAACTACAGCATCGGTGGTGAGCAGTCCGGACACATTATTTTCAGCCGTTATGCAGCTACCGGTGACGGAATCCTGACTTCTCTTATGATCATGGAAGCCTGCGTAGAGCAGAAGGCAACTCTCTGTGATCTTGCAAAAGAGATGAAAGTATATCCGCAGATCCTGCGCAACGTGCGTGTAGCTGATAAGAAGACTGCAAGAGAAAACCCGAAGGTTGTCGAAGCAGTAGAGGCAGCTGCAAGAGCACTGAGTACAGAAGGACATATTCTTGTAAGAGAGAGTGGTACAGAGCCGCTGATCCGTGTCATGGTAGAAGCCGGAACAGAAGAAATCTGTGCAGAGCACGTAAATAACGTAGTACGTGTCATGGAAGAAGAAGGACTTGTTGTAGAATAAAGGATATTGATGAATAAAAAAAGAATTATAACAATGGGAACAGCCGGTCTCTGCATGTTGATGCTGACCGGCTGCGGAGGGAAGGACAGGAAGACTTACGATCAGGCTGTGGCAGACCTTGAGCAGGGAAGTTATGACTATGCGCTGGAAGGTTACAAGTCTTCAATTACTGCCGGATATAAAAGTGCGCAGTCGTATCGCGGAGCGGGTATTGCATGCCTTCATCTTGGTAATTATCAGGATGCGATCGACTACCTTACCAGTGGGCTGAATGATGAAAAGGCGGGCAAAACATTAAAAAAGGACATGCTTGCTTACCGTGCGACCGCAGAGCTGAAATCAGAGCTTTTTGATGCTGCAATGGCAGACTGCCAGACCATCGCAGAAGATTACACGATGGATGCAGATACGTATTATCTGACTGGTTGTGTGGCACTTGCCATGGATTCTTACGATGAGGCATCCTCTAATTTTACTGATGCGTACAATGCCGATACGTCCTATGAGATGGCAATCGAGATCTACGAGGCATATATTGAAAAAGACATGGAGGCAGACGGTACACGTTATCTGGAAACTGCATTAAAGACAGAGGCCAAAACTGCAGACGATTACTGCGACCGCGGAAAAGCTTATTACTATATGCAGGATTACAGCAATGCAAAGAAAGAGCTGACAGAAGCAGTCAACAAAAAGAGTACCGAGGGAATCCTGCTTCTCGGTATGGTTTATAAAGCGCAGGGAGATACTGCCAATGCACGGGCCATGTACCAGCAGTATATTGAGACGGAGGGAAGTTCTTCAGCAAAAGGCTACAACGGTCTTGCGCTCTGTGATATCGATGAAGGCAATTACGACAATGCGCTGACAGATATTACAAATGGTCTTGCGGATGCTTCGACAGAGGAGATGCAGGATCTTCTGTACAATGAAGTTGTGGTCTATGAGAAAAAACTGGATTTTGCTACGGCATTAAGTAAGATACAGGAATATCTTAAAATGTTTCCGGATGATGAAAACGCATCCAAAGAGCTTATTTTCCTTCAGTCGAGAAACGGAGGCTGAGTATGCGGTTTTATGAGTTTAATGATGTTGAGGAACGGGTCATTCTGATCGGCGTACAGACCAGTGAAGATGAAGATGTCGCTGCGTCTCTTGACGAACTGGAAGAACTGGCGGAGACCGCCGGTGCAGTAACCGTGGCAAAAGTGATCCAGAATCGTGAGGCTGTCCACCCCGGAACTTACATCGGCAAAGGTAAGATTGAAGAAATTGCGGCACTTATTCAGGCATATGACGCAAATGGCGTGATCTGTGATGATGAACTATCACCGGCACAGCTCAATAACCTTGAGCGTGAACTGGACTGCAAAGTAATGGACCGTACACTTCTGATCCTTGATATATTTGCGGCGCGTGCAGTGAGCAGTGAGGGAAAGATTCAGGTCGAGCTTGCACAGCTCCGTTACCGTGCAGCGCGTCTTGTAGGTTTACGTGAATCTCTGTCCAGACTTGGCGGCGGAATCGGCACGCGAGGTCCGGGTGAGAAAAAGTTGGAGACAGACCGACGTCTGATCCGAACCAGAATTTCAGCACTGAAAGCCGAGTTATTTCAGGTTGAGAAGCACAGGGAACTGATCCGTGGCAAAAGAAGCCGCGGAAATCTGAAGACGGCAGCGATTGTCGGCTATACCAATGCGGGAAAGTCCACGCTTTTAAATACATTGACCGGAGCCGGAATCCTCGCAGAAGACAAGTTATTTGCGACACTTGATCCGACGACAAGAGTACTGGAATTAAAAGATGGGCAGCAGATACTTCTGACTGACACCGTCGGATTTATCCGGAAGCTTCCGCATCACCTCGTAGAAGCCTTTAAAAGCACGCTGGAGGAGGCAAAGTATGCTGACTATATTATTCACGTCGTAGATGCGTCAAATCCGCAGGCTGAGCTTCAGATGCACACGGTATACGAGACTCTTCGTGAACTTGGTGCAACCGGAAAGAAGATTATCACTCTTCTGAATAAGCAGGATAAGGTAAAAGATGTCCGGATCCGGGATCTTCAGGCAGATTATACTGTAAAATGTTCTGCCCGTTCCGGCGAAGGTCTGGAAGAATTAAAAGACGTTCTCGCAAAAATTCTTGCTGAAAGTCAGATTTATCTGGAAGAATTATTTTCTTATAAAGAGGCAGGAAAAATTCAGCTGATCCGTGAATACGGAAGCCTTCTTTCGGAGGAATATACAGCCGACGGAATCGCCGTAAAAGCCCGTGTTCCTGCGGAAATCTTCGTTTCCGTGCTCCCTGAAAGTCACTGAAAATACAAATAAAAAAGTTTTTTGGATAACACCATATAGTTGTGGAAAAGATAAAATAACACAATATATGGTGTTTTTGTATATTGACGAAACGGGAAGAGTTTGCTACAATAGGCCTACAGCGCATAAATCACATGGGAACATGTGGTCGTAAATAGATACAGATGCAGCAGTAGAGGGAGGTTTGATTTAAGTATGTTTCAGGTAGTTAAGCGTGATGGTGAAATCGCGGAATTTCAGATGTCAAAAATCACTGCAGCGATTGATAAAGCATTCGACGCCAAAGAGAAAGTTTACAGCAAGGATATGATCGATCTGATGGCACTCCGTGTGACCGCAGATTTTCAGAATAAGATTACTGATGGCAAGGTGACCGTGGAGGATATTCAGGACAGTGTGGAGAATGTTCTGATCCAGGCAGGCTACAGTGATGTGGCGAAGGCTTATATCCTTTACCGCAAGCAGAGAGAAAAGATCCGCAATATGAAATCTACGATTCTTGATTACAAGGAGATTGTAGACAGCTACGTAAAGGTTGAAGACTGGCGTGTAAAAGAAAATTCCACCGTAACCTATTCTGTCGGTGGACTGATCTTAAGCAATTCCGGTGCCGTAACTGCAAATTACTGGCTTTCCGAGATTTATGACAATGAGATCGCAGATGCGCACAGAAATGCCGATATCCATATTCATGATCTGTCCATGCTGACCGGATACTGCGCAGGATGGTCTCTGAAACAGCTGATCAAAGAAGGCCTTGGCGGTATCGAGGGCAAGATCACTTCCGCACCGGCGAAGCATCTGAGTGTACTGTGTAATCAGATGGTCAATTTCCTCGGCATCATGCAGAATGAATGGGCCGGTGCACAGGCATTTTCTTCTTTTGATACTTATCTGGCACCATTTGTTAAGGTGGACAACTTAAGCTATCATGAAGTAAAGAAATGCATTGAATCATTTATCTATGGAGTCAATACACCGAGCCGATGGGGTACACAGGCACCATTTTCCAACATTACTCTGGACTGGACGGTTCCGGATGACCTTGCAGAGCTTCCGGCAATCGTTGGCGGCAGGGATATGGATTTCAAGTACAAGGACTGTAAGAAAGAAATGGATATGGTTAATAAGGCATTTATCGAAACCATGATCGAAGGTGATGCCAACGGACGTGGATTCCAGTATCCGATTCCAACCTACTCCATCACAAAAGAATTTGACTGGTCCGATACAGAGAATAACCGTCTGTTATTTGAAATGACTGCGAAATACGGAACACCGTATTTTTCCAACTATATCAACAGCGATATGAAACCGAGCGACATCCGCAGCATGTGCTGCCGTCTCCGTCTTGATCTTCGTGAACTGCGTAAAAAGAGCGGTGGATTCTTCGGTTCCGGAGAGAGCACAGGTTCCGTTGGTGTCGTAACGATCAACATGCCGCGTATCGCATATCAGTCAAAGACTCCGGAAGAGTTTTACCGCAGACTGGATCGTCTGATGGATATTTCTGCGAGATCCCTTCACATCAAGAGAGAGGTCATCACGAAACTCCTGAACGAGGGACTTTATCCGTACACCAAACGTTATCTGGGAAGTTTTGACAATCATTTTTCAACTATCGGCCTGATCGGAATGAATGAAGCCGGACTGAATGCCGCATGGCTTGGCTGTGATATGAGTGATGAACGTACGCAGAAATTCACAAAAGAAGTACTGACACATATGCGTAACCGTCTTTCTGATTATCAGGAAGAATATCCGGGTGAGCTGTTCAATCTGGAGGCAACTCCGGCAGAGTCCACTGCATACCGCCTTGCCAAACATGACCGTAAACGCTGGCCGGATATCCGTACCGCAGGAAGCAAGGGTGATACTCCGTATTACACCAACAGCTCCCATCTTCCGGTGGAATTCAGCTCCGATATCTTTGATGCACTGGATATTCAGGATGAGCTTCAGACACTGTATACGTCCGGTACTGTATTCCATGCATTCCTCGGTGAGAAACTTCCGGACTGGAAAGCTGCGGCATCTCTTGTACGTAAGATCGCAGAGAACTACAAGCTTCCGTATTATACGATTTCTCCGACCTACTCTGTATGTAAGGAGCATGGTTATTTAAGCGGTGAGCATTTTACCTGCCCGAAATGCGGCAAGAAAGCAGAAGTTTACAGTCGTATCACAGGATATTACCGTCCGGTACAGAACTGGAACGACGGGAAGGCACAGGAATACAAGAACCGTACATTATATGATGTGCTTCATTCCAAACTTAAGAAAGTTCATACAAGTATGGTGACACTGACTGACGATGATGTAAAGATCGAGCCGCTGGAAACGCATAAATACCTGTTTACTACAAGTACCTGTCCGAACTGCCGCATGGCAAAGAAGATGCTGGAAGGCGAAGACCTCGAGATCATCGATGCAGAGAAAAATCCTGATATGGCACGCCAGTTTGGAATCATGCAGGCACCGACGCTGGTTATTACCGATGGTGAACACCTTAAGAAATATGTAAATGCATCCAATATCCAGAAATATGTGGATGAAGAGCTGGATGCCTGATCCGCTGTGTGGATAAGCATAAGGAAATAATACTTAATGAAAGAATAAAGATCCTCGTGAGGCAAGAGTGCTTCACGGGGACCTTTTTACGTTACAGGAAATTACTCCGTAATGTTTCTGCAAAGGTTTACATTTAGAAAAAACGTGAGTATAATGATATTCATTGGTATATTATGCAATATAGACTAATTTTTATGCGAGGGACGAGGAGAGAGAATAATGATTAAACAGAACATCGTATTTATTGAAAATAAAGCAGGAAGTCTTCAGAAAGTAACCGATCTTCTGGCAGAGGCGGGAATCGATATTTATGGATTCGCATGCTTTGATGCGCCGGAATTTGCGCTTTTCCGTATGGTGACAAACCAGGCAGACGAGGCAGAAAAAATCCTCACAGAGAACGGATATATGAACCGTGTGACAGAAGTTATTGCCGTAGATCTCAAGGATGAAGTCGGCGGACTGAACACGGTACTGCAGGTACTTGGCAACTGTAATGTAAATCTGGATTATATTTATACATCCTATCATAGAGGAAACAGTCTTCCGATCATGATCCTTCAGACAGACGATGTATTTGTAACTGAAAATGTGCTGAGCAATAATGGATTCCGCGTATTAAATTCTCTGGAGGGCTGAAACCGTCATGAATAAATCCGCTTTTCAGAAGGGACTGAAAGATGGAATACCGATCGGACTTGGGTATTTTGCAGTCTCTTTTACGTTTGGTATTATGGCAATACAGGCGGGCTTAAGTGCATTGCAGGCGGTACTGATCTCTCTTACCAATCTGACATCGGCAGGTCAGTTTGCGGGTATCGGGATCATTGCTGCCAGTGGTTCCCTATGGGAGATGGCACTGACTCAGCTGGTCATCAATCTTCGGTACTGTCTGATGTCTTTTTCACTTTCACAGAAACTGGAAAAGGGTGTGTCAAACGGTCACCGTCTGACAGTTGCCTTTGGTGTGACTGACGAGATCTTTGGTGTCAGTGCAAGTCAGGAGGGAAGAATCAGTCCATGGTATAATTATGGTGTGATGTGTGTGGCAATTCCAGGATGGACACTCGGAACTCTTGCCGGTGCCGTATCGGGAAATCTGCTTCCGGATTTTATGGTCAGCGCACTGAGCGTCGCAATCTATGGTATGTTCCTTGCAGTTATCATTCCACCGGCAAAGAAGAACCGTGCCGTGCTTGGTGTTGTGATCGGAGCTATGGCAGTAAGTACTTTATTTGCGACTGTGCCTGTACTGAATAAAGTATCAACCGGTTTTGTGATTATTATCACAACCGTACTTGTGGCAGGAATTGCAGCATACTTCTGTCCGATCGAAGAAAAGGGGGAGGCAGACTGATATGAAACCGAATGTATATATCTATATTCTGGTGATGGCAGGTGTGACTTACCTGATACGTATGCTTCCGCTTGTACTTTTTAAGAAGGAGATCACCAGTTCTTATGTAAAATCTTTCTTATATTATGTGCCGTATGCCTGTCTTGCGGCGATGACATTTCCGGCGATCCTTACCGCAACAGCAGGCGGCATTATTTCCGGTGCCGCAGGACTGATCGTGGCGCTGATTGCAGCCTATCGTGAAAAGAGCCTTCTTACGGTTGCATTGTTTGCGTGTGCAGCGGTGTTTGTGGTAGAGAGGATCATGGGATTTTTAATGTAAATAATATGAAATACTTTCCGGCTTTGCTTCTGGCAGAGCCGGATTTTTACGTTATAAGAAATTACTCCGTAATGTTTATGTACGAAAAAATGTACCTCTTTTTCGAAAATAGTTAGTTCGGACAAATATTCTTGACAAACAAGATAGCCTGAACTAACATAAGTATAGATGCGACTAACTAAAAACGGTCAGAAATCAAGGGGAAAAGGAGAAATATATGTTTTTGGAAATAAGAGGAATCAAAAAGTCATTTGGTTCAGGTGACAGTAAAGTGGATGTGCTGCGTGGTCTGGATCTGGACATTGCAAAAGGAGAATTCTGTGTTCTTCTGGGACCGTCCGGTTCCGGTAAGTCCACGCTTTTAAATATTATCGGCGGAATCGAAAGTGCCGATGATGGCAGCATCTCTATTGAGGGAGAACGACTTGCCGATATGAAAGAAAAGAAATTATCACAGTACCGAAGAAAGCATCTGGGCTACATTTTTCAGATGTACAACCTGATCCCAAATCTTACTGTGCGTGAAAATATCGAAGTCGGAGCATATTTAAGTGACCGCCCTCTGGACGTAGATGAACTTCTGCATACACTGGGGCTTTTTGAACATCAGAGAAAACTTCCGAACCAGCTGTCCGGAGGCCAGCAGCAGAGGACGGCAATCGGCCGTGCTATCGTAAAGAATCCGGATATCCTGCTCTGTGATGAACCGACAGGTGCGCTTGATTACAATACATCCAAGGAAATTCTGAAGCTGATCGAAACTGTTAATCAGAAATATGGAAATACGGTCGTTATGGTTACGCATAATGATGCGATCAAAGATATGGCAGATCGTGTGGTCAAGCTTCGAGACGGTATGATCCGTAAGAATTATCAGAATGAACATAAGATTCCTGCGACGGATCTTGAATGGTAAGGGGGCGATAGTATGAAAAGTCCTCTGAGAAAAAGGCTTCCCCGTGAGCTTAAGGGAGAATTCGGAAAATATCTGGTAGTCTTTATTCTGATGGTTGCAACGATCGGACTGGTTTCTGGTTTTCTGGTTGCAGATGGGAGTATGATTCATGCATACAATGAAGGCTTTGAGAAATACAATATCGAAGATGGCAATTTTCGTCTCGGAGAGCGTCTGTATCGTGGACAGAAAGAGGCAATCGAAGAAGAAGGCGTCAAAGTCTATGAGAACTATTATATAGAAGATTCTCTTTCAAATGGCAGTACGATGCGTTTCTTTAAGAACCGTACAGATGTCAACAAAGTCTGCCTGATGGAAGGCAAACTTGCGGAAAAGACAGGTGAGATCGCAATCGACCGTATGTATGCAGACAATAATGAGCTGAAAGTCGGAGACACGATCGATGACGGCGAGAAGAGCTGGAAAATCACTGGTCTGGTTGCTTTGTCTGATTACAGTTGTCTGTTTCAGAACAACAGCGACACGATGTTTGATTCCGTAAAATTCGGTGTCGGTGTTGTGACAGAAGAAGAGTTTGATACTCTGAATCAGGACAAACTACAGTATAATTATGCGTGGATATATAATGAAAAACCACAGACAGAGCTTGAGGAAAAAGAAGTTTCCGAAGACCTGATGAAAGCAATGGGTAAAGTTGTTACGCTGGAAAGCTTTGTGCCACAGTATCAGAACCAGGCAATTATTTTTACCGGTGATGACATGGGAAGTGACAAGGCGATGATCGCGATACTTCTTTATATCATTATTGTGATTATGGCATTTGTATTTGGAATTACGACCAGCAACACGATCGCAAAGGAAGCCGGTGTGATCGGAACACTCCGGGCTTCCGGATATACCAGAGGAGAACTGCTTCGTCATTATATGACATTGCCGGTTATTGTAACGCTGGCGGGAGCTCTGGTTGGAAATATTCTGGGTTATACTGTATTCAAATATGTATGCGCCGACATGTATTATGGAAGCTACAGCCTGCCGACATATAAGACGATATGGAATGCAGAAGCGTTTGTTCTGACGACTGTTGTTCCGGTTATCATTATGTTTGCAGTCAATTATGCAATTTTGCACCAGAAACTGAAACTTTCACCACTCAAATTTTTGCGAAGGGATCTGTCTGCAAAAAAGCAGAAGAGAGCTCTTTACTTAAGTCCAAAGCTTAAGATCTTCAGCAGATTCCGTCTTCGCGTGATCTTTCAGAACATCAGTAACTATCTGGTACTCTGTATCGGAATTATTTTTGCAAACCTGCTTCTGATGTTCGGACTTCTGCTTCCGTCGGCTCTGGATCATTATCAGATGGAAATCCAGAATAACATGCTTGCGAAATATCAGTATATGCTTTCCGTGCCGGTCAGTGTGATGGGCGGAAGCAACAAACTGGAAGGTATGCTGGATATGCTGTTGTTTTCTCATGATACAGAGACGGACAATGAAGATGCAGAAGAATTCAGTGCGTATTCTCTGAATACACTGCCGGGTAAATATAAGAGTGAAGAGGTTACTTTGTATGGCATCCATGATGACAGCAAGTATATTGATGCGGATTTTTCAGATGGTGTATATATTTCGCAGGCTTATGCAGATAAATTCCTGCTGAAACCCGGTGATACGATCACACTCAAAGAAAAATATGAAGATGATGAGTACAGCTTCAAAATAGGCGGAGTTTATGATTACAACGGTGGTCTCTGTATCTTTATGTCGCAGAAAGAACTGAATCAGACATTTGATTTTGACGATGACTATTTCAGCGGATATTTCAGTAACTCGGAGATTACGGATATTGACAGCAGTTATATCGGTTCTGTGATCGATCTGGACGCACTGACCAAGATTTCCAGACAGCTCAATGTCTCTATGGGAAGTATGATGGGACTGGTCAATGTATTTGCAATCGCAATCTATATGATCCTGATCTATCTGTTATCAAAGATCATTATCGAAAAAAATGCCCAGTCGATCTCTATGACAAAGATTCTGGGTTATACGAATGGAGAGATCAGCAGGCTTTATATTCTGTCAACATCCCTGGTGGTCATCCTTTGTCTGCTTATCAGCCTTCCGATCGAGACAACGATCATGGAAGTTCTTTTCAGAGAGATGATGCTGCAGAGTATTTCCGGCTGGATTGCACTGTGGATCGATCCGATGATCTATGTGAAGATGTTTGGCGCCGGGTTTGTGACTTATGGTATCGTTGCACTTCTGGAATACAGAAGGATTCGTCGGGTACCGATGGGTGAAGCACTCAAGAATGCAGAATAAAATTCAGGTTTTTTAGAAAAATCCCCACTTTATATTGTTAACGCGCTAAATAGCTGTTATAATAACGATAAATTTGTTTATAAGAGAGGGAACGATACATATGAATCAGTTGGATATACTCAGAGAAAGTCTCGGACAGTGTGATGAAATTCTTCTGGATGCACTTCTTATGCGTAACAGAATCGTAGAAGATATCATGGTTTACAAAGAAGCAAATGATATTCCGATCCTGCAGCCGGAGCAGGAAGCGAAGCAGAGAGAATGGCTGAACCGCAGAATGGAAGGCAAACGCCATAAAGATGAGGTGACAGCTGTTTTTGAAGAAATTACCAGAAACAGTAAAAAAATTCAGGCACGTAAGCTGTTTGATTACAATATCGTCCTGATCGGATTTATGGGAGCCGGAAAATCTACGATCTCTGATTTCCTGAGAACTGTTTTTGCAATGGAAGTTGTAGAGATGGATCAGATCATCGCAGAGAGAGAAGGTATGTCCATCTCCGATATTTTTGAGACCTATGGAGAAGAATACTTCCGTAATCTTGAGACAGAACTTCTTATTGAAATGCAGTCCAGGAGCAATGTGGTCATCTCCTGCGGTGGCGGTGTACCGATGAGAGAGCGCAATGTAGTTGAGATGAAGAAAAACGGCCGTGTCGTTCTTCTTACCGCAAAACCGGAGACAATCTTAAACCGTGTCAAAGACAACCATGACAGACCGCTTCTCGAGGGAAATAAGAATGTTTCTTTCATTGGTGACCTTATGGAAAAACGTCGTGAGAAATATCAGGCAGCAGCTGATATCGTTATCGAGACAGACGGTAAGGATAAGCTTGAGATCTGTGAAGAACTTGTACACAGACTTCGTGCACTTGACTCACAGAGTGAACAGTAAGTAACATACAGAGATATATTGGTTGAGAATATCCTGTGCGGTGTCAATAGCACAAATTTGATAAAATAAAAAGCAGATCTCCAAAAAGTCCAGACGCGTGTCGTCTGGATTTTTTTGAACGCAAAAATTGAATGGTGCATCAAAAAACAGTCCATTTTGTTTAAAATATCCATATGGTATTATAATCTCATCAAAAAGCTATACGAAATAGCTAAAGAGCGAAAACAAAAATGGGAGGTTTCTTTTATGAAGAAAAAATTAGTTTTAGCAATGGCAGCAACAATGGCAATCACATCCTGTGCAGTTCCTGTATTTGCAGATGATGCAGCAGCCGAAGGCGGAAAAATCGGTATCTCAATGCCGACTCAGTCTCTGGAGCGTTGGAACAGAGATGGTTCTTATCTGGAAGAACAGTTTAAGGCAGCTGGATTCGATGTTGAGCTGACATATTCTGATAATGAAACAGACCGTCAGGTAAATGATATCCAGAACCTGATCTCCGACGGAGTTAACCTCCTGGTAGTTGCAGCTATCGATGGTGAAGCACTTAACACAGTTATGGATGAAGCAGCAGATGCAGGAATCCCGGTTATCGCTTATGACCGTCTGATCAAATCCGATGCAGTTTCCTACTACATCTCCTTCGATAACTATACAGTAGGTACTCTGCAGGGTCAGTACGTAATTGATACTCTGGATCTTGACAATGCAGGTGATAAAACCTACAACATCGAGTTCACAGCAGGTGACCCGGCTGATAACAATGCAGGATACTTCTTCAACGGTGCTTATGACACTCTGAAACCGTATCTGGATGCAGGCACACTGAATGTAGTTTCCGGACAGACTGATTTCGATTCCGTAGCAACAGCAGCATGGGATACACAGACAGCTCTGGAAAGAATGCAGAACATCCTCGCTTCTTACTATGCAGACGGAACACAGCTTGATGTAGCTCTTTGCTCCAATGACTCTACAGCACTTGGTGTTACACAGGCTATCGAATCTGACTATGCAGGCAAAAACGACGTTCTGATCACAGGACAGGATGGTGACGAAGCTAACCTTGCAAACATCGTTGATGGAAAACAGTCCATGACAGTTTACAAAGCAGTTGCAAACGAAGCAGTTGTTACTCTTGACCTTGCAGAAGCAATGCTGAAAGGTGACACAATTGATGATTCTCTGATCACAAACTCCAAATGGGATTTCGATTGTGCATATGATACAGAATCCTATGAAACATCCGAAGGACATAAATGCCCATCCTTCCTGCTTGTTCCTACAGTTGTAACTAAGGACAACCTGAAAGAAGAACTTGTTGACACAGGATACTATACACAGGACGATGACGGATACCTTCATCCGGCAGAATGATGACTGAGCAGAGTCAGATAGATATCAAAAATATAAGAACTTGAATTTTAAGGGCGGGGTGAAAAGCCCCGCCCTCTTTTTGGAAAGGGGGCGCCATTTTGGCAGACAATATTTTGGTAATGGATCACATTACAAAAGAGTTCCCCGGTGTCAAAGCTCTGGACAATGTAAATCTTGAAGTCCAGCGAGGAGAGATTCACGCGCTGATCGGTGAAAACGGTGCGGGAAAATCCACACTGATGAACGTTTTAAGTGGTCAGTATCCATATGGAAGTTATACAGGTACCGTTACCTATGAAGGTGAGGAATGTAAGTTCAAAAACTTAAATGACAGTGAAGCAAAAGGTATTGTTATCATTCATCAGGAACTTGCGCTGATTCCGTTGCTTTCTATTGGAGAGAATATGTTTCTCGGAAACGAGATTAAGAATAAAAGAGGCAGCATTGACTGGGACAGAACATACAGTGAAGCAGAAAAACATATGGCACAGGTTGGCCTTCATGAATCTGCACAGACACTGATCAAAGATATCGGAACAGGTAAACAGCAGCTGGTAGAGATCGCAAAGGCATTCTCAAAGAAGGTTAAACTTCTGATCCTTGACGAGCCGACTTCTTCCCTGAATGATGAAGATGCAAAAATGCTTCTTGATCTTCTGATGGAATTTAAGAAAAACGGGCTGACCTCTATCATCATCACACATAAACTGAATGAGATCATCTACTGTGCAGACCGCTGTACGATCATTCGAGATGGTACTACGATCGAGACACTGACAAAAGGTGTGGATGATTTAAGTGAAGACCGCATCATCAAAGGTATGGTTGGCCGTTCCATGGATGACCGTTATCCGTCAAGAAAGCATAAAGTCAGCAACGAAGTTATGCTGGAAGTTAAAAACTGGACGGTTCACCATCCGCTTTATCCGGAAAAAATTGTCGATGACAGTATTTCCTGTAAAGTACATAAAGGAGAGGTTGTCGGTTTCTCAGGATTGCAGGGTGCAGGTCGTACGGAATTTGCAATGTCTGTATTCGGAAAGAGTTACGGAAGCAATATCTCCGGAGAACTTTATATCAAAGGCGAGAAGGTAAATCTCAAAAATCCGCAGGAGGCAATCCGTCACGGACTTTCTTATGTAACAGAAGACCGTAAGACAAACGGACTGATTCTCGGAGAATCCATTCGTTTTAATACAACTCTTGCACGACTTTCCAAAGTCTGTGAAAAAGGCATCATCAACACAGATATGGAAGTGCATATGGCTGATGAGATGACAAAGGAAATGGGAACCAAAACTCCTTCCAATGAGCAGAAGATAGGTAACCTTTCCGGTGGTAACCAGCAGAAGGCACTGCTTGGTAAATGGATGTTTACAGAGCCGGATATCCTTATTCTGGATGAGCCGACGCGAGGTATCGACGTAGGTGCAAAATATGATATTTACTGCCTGATCAACAAAATGGTAGAAGAAGGAAAATCAGTTATCATGATTTCTTCCGAAATGCCGGAACTTCTCGGTATGTGTGACCGTATCTATGTTATGAGTGAGGGCCGTATAGCAGGTGAATTTACTGCAGAAGAGGCAACTCAGGAACGTATCATGGCTTCGATCATGCAGGAGCAGAATAAAAAGTAAGGCGGCTGAATGAAATTTCTACCGGGAAAGGGGTAAGAAAATGAAATTTAATGTAAAAGACTTTTTAAGAAAATATACAATGGTCATTGCACTGGTGATCGTATTTATCCTGTTCTGTGGACTGACAAACGGAAGACTTCTGTATGCACAGAACATGTCAAACTTAATGCTTCAGAATGGTTATGTACTTGTCCTTGCCTGTGGTATGTTGTTATGTATCTTAACAGGTGGTAACATCGACCTTTCTGTAGGTGCTGTTATCTGTCTGGTTGGTGGTCTTGCAGCTGTTATGATCAGCAACAAAGGCATGAACCCATACCTGACAATCCTCATCTGTCTGGTAGTTGGTCTTCTGGTAGGTATATGGCAGGGTTATTGGATCGGTTACAAACGTATTCCTCCATTTATCACAACACTTGCAGGTATGTTCATCTTCCGTGGATTCGGACGTCTGATCCTGGATAACAAGACTGTATCTATTCAGGACAAAGATTTCCTGAAAGTATTTACATCTTATATCAACATTCCTGGACTTGATGATACTGCAAACTATTCCGCACTGATCGTTGGTGTTGTAGTAGCTGTTTATGTAATCTTTAATGTTATTCGTTCCAGAGCAAACAAAGCGAAAAAAGGCTATCGTCAGAATACAGCATTTTCTGATTACAGCAAAGCAGTGATCATTGCAGTTGTTATCCTGTGGTACTGCTACAAACTGTTCCAGTACAAAGGTATCTCCGTTATGTTCATCTGGGTAGTTGCAATCTGCCTGATTTACAGTTTCATTACATCCAAAACAGCATTCGGACGTTATTTCTATGCAATCGGTGGTAATGAGAAAGCTACACAGCTTTCCGGTATTGATACAAACAAAGTTTACTTTATTGCATACGTAAACATGGGACTTCTTGCAGGTCTTGCAGGTCTTCTCTGTGCAGCACGTGTAGGTTCTGTAAACGGTAGTACAGGTACATCCTTTGAGATGGATGCAATCGGTTCCTGTTTCATCGGTGGTGCTTCCGCATACGGCGGCAGCGGTACTGTAGGCGGTGTAGTAATCGGTGCTCTTCTTCTTGGTGTCATCAACATGGGTATGTCAATCATGGGTATCGGTGATTCCTGGCAGTACGTAGTAAAAGGTGCCGTACTTCTGATTGCAGTTGTATTCGATGTATTATCCAACAGAAAGAATGGATAATGAAAATCAGATGAATGTTAAGGGTCATTGCGTGTGGCGCAATGGCCCTTTTGAAGTATCAGAAAAAATGTGATACACTGATAGAAAGAAAAATAATCAGAAAGAATGGAAACTATGAAAAAATCTACACTGACAATCTTTTGCATATTGGCTGGGTGTATCTTTTTTCTCTCGGGGATCTGGATCTATTTTCAGAAAAATCTGGATCGGGTCGAGCTGGGAGAAGGAGAGCGTGCTACAGCCTACCAGCGGCATTATCTGATGATCGCCAACGATAAGGATACCGGCATGTGGCAGTCAGTCTATGAAAGCGCCTCAAAAGAAGCAGAAAGCAAAGATGCATATGTGGAACTGCTCTCTCCGGAACAGATGAATGGATACTCGCAGGCGGATTGCCTTAAGATCGGGATCGCCTCAAAAGTGGATGGAATCATTCTGGAGGCGGACGGAAGTAAAGAAGAACAGCATCTGATCACAGAGGCATTGAAGGATGGAATCCCGGTTGTTACAGTTATGACAGATGATACTGCGACGAGCCGCATCAGCTTTGTCGGACTGAACAGTTATCAGATGGGAAGTGCCTATACAGAACAGATTCAGGGGATGCTGAAAGATAAAGGTTCTACAAGTGTGATGTTTTTATCGACATCCAGCTCAAAAACGCAGGAAACAAATCTTGTTTATTCTCAGGTCAAAAAAGAACTGGAATCCCGGAAAAAAACAGGACAGTCGGTAGATCTGACGGAATACTGTGTGGACAGCAGTGCAGACTTTGATACAGAAGAATTTGTGCGGGATATGTTTGTCAGTGATGAAAGCCTTCCGGATGTGATTGTCTGTATGGATGAGGTTGTAACAGAATGTGTCTGTCAGGCACTGGTAGACTATAATCAGGTTGGTAATGTAAAAGTAATCGGATATTATTATTCTAATGTAACCCTGAATGCGATCGATAAGGGAATTATTTCTTCTGCAATTGCTCTTGATATGGAAGAAATCGGAAGGTACAGTGTCAATGCACTGGACGAATATATATCTTTTGGACATAGCAATAACTATTATAGTGTTGACCAGCATGTGATTACGAAGGACAACACCAGGGAATACAGGACGGAGGATGAGAAATGAAAGATGAAAAAGAATTCTCCGCTGTAAAAAATTCCATACAGACCAGACTGAGTGGTGTTATGCTTCTGGTCCTGATTTTTGCGCTTGGTATCAATGTGTTTATTTTTGCCCAGATCCGTACGGCGGTGGGAAGAATTGATGCGGTTTTTTCCAGCAATACGGCTATAAATGAGCTTTCAGATTCTATTGAACAGGTGGAAAGTACCGTTTATGAATATCTGAATACAAACAGTTCGCAGGCGCTGGAAAATTATTACCGCTATGAACAGAATTACAGGAATCTGCTCGAAGACCTGAATGACCGGAATCTGGATAATGAAGCAAAAATGCTTGAAAAAAACATCCGAAGGATGTCAGAAACTTATCTGGATCAGACAAATGAAACGGTACAGGCAAAGCGAGGCAGAAATGTTGAGAAGTACAAGACCTCCTATGAGGATGAACATAAACTGTATGAATATATCAATTCGTATAGCTATAAGCTGAATAATCTGCGGTTCAAGATGAACTCTGCAAACTATCAGCTCCTTTTATCGGCGATGAATGTATTGTACAAACTGTGTATCGCGGTCATGCTGGTGGTTTATGCACTTGGCCTCGTGGTAACGACACTTCTGGTACGCAACATGATCCGGCCGCTTACCGCACTGTCCAATACGGCACATGAAGTGGCGAAGGGAAATTTAAATGTCCCGCAGCTTCCGGTTGTGGTAGAGGATGAAGTTGGAATTGTAACCCGAAGCTTTAACCAGATGCTGGAAAGCATCCGCCAGAGTATCGATCAGTTGAAAGACAGTATGGAGCGTCAGGCACAGATGAAAGAACGGGAGCTTCTTATGGAAACACATCTTAAAGAAGCACAGCTCAAATATCTGCAGGCACAGATCAACCCGCATTTTCTGTTTAACAGTCTCAATGCAGGAGCGCAGCTTGCCATGATGGGAGATGCGGACAAGACAGGTGTTTTTCTGGAAAAAATGGCAGATTTTTTTCGATATAATGTACGCAAGATGGAAGAAGATGCGATGCTCTGGGAAGAAGTAGAGGCCGTTGATAACTATATTTATATTCTGAATGTCCGTTTTGCGGGAGATATTACCTATATCAAAGAAGTAGATGAAGGAATCGAAAATATTCGTATTCCGAGTATGATTCTTCAGCCACTGGTCGAAAATGCGGTGCAGCATGGCATTCATGACTGTATGGAAACGGGCTGGATCCGGATGTCGATTCATCAGAATGAAGATATGCTGGATATTACGATCAGTGACAATGGCGCCGGAATGACAGAAGAAATGATTGAAAAAGTAATGTCAGGCAGTGCTTCACAGGATAATGAAGATCGTTTTTCTACAGGAATTGCGGTTCGAAATGTAATCGACAGGCTGCAGCTTTATTATAAACAAAAAGAGTTTTTTGCGATTGAAAGTGATGGCCCGGATACCGGAACTACGGTTCATATTATGATTCCTGTTGAAAAAGATGACACGGAGATTCCAAAAGACGGAGAATAGAAATCAGACAACAGAAGGTAAGCAAAAGGGGAAATGAGAGTATGTATCGAATCTTGGTAGCAGATGATGAGGGAATTATGCTGGAAGCATTCAAAAGTGTCATAGCCGGTGCATTTGGAGAGGAATGTGTCGTTGAGACTGCAAAGACCGGAAGGGCAGTTACAGAGATTGCCGAAACTTTCCATCCGGATGTGGTGTTTATGGATATTCATATGCCCGGAATCAACGGTATTCAGGCAATGAGGGAGATACGAAAATTTAATACCACAGCACTGTTTTATGTAGTATCGGCATATGACAAATTTGATTATGCAAAAGAAGCAATCGATCTGGGCGTAGAACGTTATCTGACGAAACCTATACCCAGAGCAAAGATTATTGCGGCTGTAGAGGAGGCAATCGGAAAAGTTGATGCAAAACGAAATCAGAGAAGCAATCTCTTAAAGATTCAGGAAAAACTGGAGACGGTCATTCCGGTTGTGGAGAGCAGTTTTGTCGGAAGCCTGCTTTTTCAGCAGGAAATGCAGGCGGCAGATTATTACCAGCAGCTTCTGGACATTGAAGACAGTCAGGGATATGTCATGATCCTGCAGTTTGGTCAGTCTTATGAGAATGGCAGACTGGTCAGCCCGATCGGTATGAATGTAAAAGCACAGGAATTTTACGGAGAAATTCGGGATATTGTGAAATCTTATTTTTCCTGTGCAGTTGGTTCTATCATGTCCAACCGTATTCCAATCGTTGTTCCGTGTCCGATTTCGGCAAAGCCTTATGAGGAGAGAATCGACCTTGTAGAAAGTTCGAGGAGTCTGATCTCGAAGCTTGAGGGAAGGATTGAGGCAAAATTCCGAATCGGTATCGGAAGGGTGCGGGAAATGCAGGAAATGGAGCGCTCTTACCGTGAGGCACTTCGTGCTTTGAACGGAAGCAAGAGCCGCGTGATACATATTGAAGACCTTTCTCAGAATGGTGTATATGATGAAGAATTTCCGGTAGAAATGGAAAAAAGTATTTTTCGCTATCTGGAAGAAGGGAAAGAAAAGGAATGCGTACAGGAGATGAATGAGTTCTTTGACTGGATGCTGGCGCATTATGCGGAGGACATGAACAACATCCGTCTGAAAGTACTGGAATATATTATCTGGGGCGAAAAGAAAGCATTTGAGGCGGGCGCAGTCAATTATGGATTCAGTTATCGCCGCGACTATCTGGATGTGGCGATGGCCTGCAAAAACTATGAAGAACTCCGTAAATGGTTCCTTGATAAAATGGTCAATGCCTGCCGGGCAATCCGGGATCAGAAGGAAGAACGGTCCAATTCCGTAGCAAAGAAAGCAATGCTGTATATTCAGGAAAACTACAGTAAAGATATTTCACTTGACGATGTTTCAGGCCTTGTGAATATCAGTCCGTATTATTTCAGTAAGATTTTTAAAGAAGAGACCGGTGAAAATTTTATTGAATATCTGACGAAGATCCGTATTGAAAAAGCGAAGGAACTTCTTGTAAAACCGGACATCAGTATCAAGGAAGCCGGAATACGGAGTGGTTATACAGATCCGAACTATTTCAGCAGAATTTTTAAGAAACAGACGGATATGACACCAAGTGAATATAAAACGAGGTATGGGGAATGAAAAGAAAAACGGGTATTTTTCTGATAATTGGAGTGTTGGTGTTGATTCTTCTGACCGGATGCGGAACCGGAACAGAGGAAACTGCCAGTGAGGATTCAAAAGAAGCTGATAAACTTCAGATTGGGCTGAGTTTTGATTCTTTTGTTATTGAGCGATGGCTGCGTGACCGCGATATGTTTGTATCGACAGCACAGGGGCTGGGGGCAGAAGTAAATGTGCAGGTCGCCGGCGGTGTTGTGGATGAGCAGATTTCTCAGATCGAGTATTTTATCCAGAAGAAGAAGGATGTGATCGTAATCATCCCGATTGACGGTGACGCACTGTATGATGTTGTGAAAGAAGCAAAGAGCAAGGGGATTTATGTTATCTGCTATGACAGAATCACACCTAATGTAAATGCAGACCTGTATATCACGATCGACAATGAGATGGTTGGAACGCTGATGGGAGAATCTCTGATCAAAGCCTGCCCTGATGGTGGAAATATCTTTGCCATTTACGGGTCTCCGACTGATAAGAATGTAGAGGAAGTTGAGAAGGGCTTTAAAGAAGCCTTAAAAGACAGTAATCTGGATATAGTTTACAGTGGGTACTGTGATAACTGGCTGGCAGAGCTGGCGGCTACACATGTAAATAAAGGACTGGAGGTTACGGATGATGTTGTCGGGGTTATGTGTGGAAATGATGACCTTGCAAGCCAGGCGGTAAAAGTGCTGTCAGAGAACCGTCTTGCCGGACAGGTGGCTGTTGTAGCACAGGATGCGGACCTTGCAGCATGCCAGCGGATCGTGGAAGGTACCCAGACAATGACGGTGTACAAACCAATCGAGCAGGAAGCTTCAACGGCGGCAGAACTTGCCGTCAGACTCGGAAACGGAGAGGATATCAGTAAGGAAGAAAATGGGATTTCCGTTAATGAGACTTTCAATGACGGTTCGAATGAGATACCGTATTATAAGATCACACCTGTGGCAGTGACCGCGGAGAATCTGGATGAAGTGATCATAGATGGAGGATTCCACACAAGAGAGGATGTATATCTGAATGTGAAGTGAGATTGCAGTCGGTGTATAAATGCGGAACATGGCTGGTATCTCCAGATAGTTTTAGAAATCTGAAAGTGTTAAATGTAAGAAAGTGCGTCTCGTATCTGATCTGTCAGGACGGTTCAAAGATCTGGAAGTACTAAGAGAAGAAAAGCTTACAAAAACGCTCCGAAAAATGACAAACTCGCTATCGCTCAGACAGTGTCATTTTTCGAAGCAATGTAATCTTTTATTCTCTAAGTACTTCGAACAGATCTTTTCAAGTCCTGTAAATCAGATACGAGACGCTTTTACTATGTATTTGAATACTGTTCAGAGGGGAAAACGAGAGTCGGAGAATCAGAAAGTGATAGTCAAAGGAAGACCTGAATTTGCTATGTGGGGGGAGAAGGGGAATACAGTAAAAAAAGAGTATCCTGTCTGGGTTATGCAGGCCTTGAGAAAATTCGAAGATATACTTTGGAAATAAAATACTACTTTGTCCATCAAAATGACACTGTTTGAGCGTAAGCGAGTTTGGCATTTTGATGGACGTTTTTTGTAGGATTTTCTTTCCTTAGTATATCCGAATTTTTGAAACCGCCTGTAGAAATCAGACAGGATACTACTTTTTTGGAACTATATTACTATTCTTCAATACCATCCATGTAAGAATTATAGATTGCAGGATCAATCACTTCCCTGATCGATTCATACACACCTTTTGCTGCTTCACGGATCTCTTTACGTGTTTCGTCAGAGAGTGTGATGATCTGTGTTCCACTTTCTTCGATCGTCGCAATCTTATCTGCGATTCGTGCGTCGGACTGTTCTCTTGCGTACTCTGTGGCAAGCTGTGCAGCCTCCGTCATGATTTCCTGCTCATCCTCTGGAAGGTCTTTAAAGAACTCATCATTGACGATCAGAGAGATCAGATGCGGCAGATGATTCGTCTCTACGACGTAATCCTGCTGCTCGTACAGATTGTTGGAAACAATAACTTCATACGGGTTTTCCTGCGCATCGATCGTGTGCTGCTGCAGACCGATATATACTTCACTGAAACTCATAGGAGTCGGGTTTGCGCCAAGCGCTTTCCAGAATGCCAGATGATAACTGTTTTCCATGGTACGGATCTTCTGACCCTTGAAATCTGCGAAACTGTTGACAGCTTTATTTGTACTCATAACACGGAATCCCTGATCTGCCATACCAAGCAGATGATAACCGCCGTTCGTATAAACATCACTGATCAGACTGTAGAATTCCGGATCATCGATTTTTTTACGGCAGTCATCCAGAGAATCAAACACGCATGGAAGGTCAAAGACTGCCAGATCACTCATGAAAGAAACCTGTGGAGCTGTATTCTGTACGACAAACGGGATATCACCGTCGGAACAGGTCTCCAGAAGGTCACGGTCGCCTCCGAGCGTGGAGTTTGCGTATACCTGAATTTTCATTTTGCCATCACTTAAGTCGGAAACTTCCTCAGCGAATTTTTCTGCAAAAATCTGTGTGACCGTATCTTCCGGGCTTGCAGTTGCCAGTGGCCAGGAATAACGCTGCACTTCCTCATCGGAAGAACCACATCCGGTAAGAACAACGCTTAAGATACCGGCAGCTGCCAGCACCGGAACTACACGGAGGATGCGACGCTTTTTTATGTCTGTAGTAGCTGTAGTAAATTTTTTCATGTCTTTCCTCCTATAAGATTCCAATAGAAATTGCCGGGATGAAGGTGATCAGCAGGAGTGCAACAAGGAAGAATGCGATCATTGGCATGGCTTTCTTTGCAATCTGCATAACCGGAACATCCGTCAGAGAACTTGCAACAAACAGGTTGACACCGATTGGCGGAGTAACAAATCCAATCGCAAGGTTGACAACCATGATAACACCAAACTGGATCGGGTCCATTCCGATGGCTTCTACGATCGGCAGAAGGATCGGTGTGAGAATCAGGATTGCCGGTGTGGTATCCATGACCATGCCGACGATCAGCAGGAATACGTTGATGATCAGCAGGATCGCAACCGGGCTGTGGAAGTTGTTCAGGATAAATTCACTGACAGTCTGTGGTACCTGCATCAGAGTAAGGACTCTGGAGAAGGCGGTAGATGCTGCCAGAATGAAAAGAATCGGTGTAAAGGTACGGATTGCTTCTACAAGGATCGGCCAGATATCACGGATCTTGATACTCTTGTATACAAACAGGCTGATGATCAGTGCGTAGAATACAGAGATAACGGCTGCTTCAGTCGGAGAAGCAACACCGGTATAAATGCATCCGAGGATGATGACCGGACTTAAAAGGGCGAAGAAACTTTCTTTCAGAACCTTCAGAAGACCTTTGTCGTGAAGCATCTGTACTTCGCTGTGAATCTTTTCTTTGTCTTCACCGTAGCGTTTGCAGTGATAGATGGCATAAACCATAAGGAGTGCGCCGATCATCAGTCCCGGGATGATACCTGCAAGGAACAGATCACTGACAGAGGCACCGGAAGCCATACCATACATGATAAACGGAATACTCGGTGGAATGATAACACCGAGACCGCCGGCTACAGCTACGATCGCAGTAGAAAACGTAAGGTCATATCCCAGAGTTGTAAGAATCGGGATCGTCATACTTCCGACTGCGGCAACAGTTGCAGGAGCAGAACCGGAGATCGCACCATAAAAAAGACAGGTGACGATAACGGCACACGGCATACCTGCGGTGAATTTTCCGAGGAAGTATGCAAAAACATCAAACAGTTTTTTGGAAATACCACCTTTTGCCATGATGATACCGGAAAGGACAAACATCGGAACCGCAAGGAGCGGGAAAGAGTCCAGACCGCCGAACATGGCACGGATCAGATATTTGGCACCGACAGTAAAGGACGGATCAAACACGGACGGAAGAACAGCTGTAATCCCAAGAGTGATGGATACCGGAACTGCGATGACCAGTAAGGCTACAAAGATAATAAATAAAACTACGACTGGCATTAGCGTTCCTCCTCATTCGAATTTTTGATGGTATTGATACGGTTGTCGATACCGGATTCCAGCGCATTTTCGCCGAGTGATTCGGCATTTGCCTGGATGAAGGACACGGGAGTATTGCGTTCCGGATGAGCCGGATCAAATACATTTTCGCCGCGTGCAACACGGAACTCGATGACCCAGCGCTGCAGGACACGGAAGGCAACCAGAACAAAGGAGACAAGCGGTGCTGCCTGTACATAATACATCGGAATACCACAAGCAGGTGAAAGCTGTCCACTGTGAACAGAAGACATCATATAAGACCATGCAAATGGAATCATATAGATGAAAAAGATCAGCTCAAAAGTATGGTTGACTACTTTGAATAAAGCTTTACCACGACGGGGAAAAATCGCAACGAACTGCTCGATCTTGATAGAAAGACATTTTTTGCTGCAGTAGCTGACGCTCAAAAATCCACACCAGATAAAGAGGTATCTGGTAAGTTCCTCAGACCAGGACAGGGACATGCCAAGAACATATCTGCAAAAGACCTGAATACCCATGATCAGCGTCATGGCGATCAGGAAAAGAACAAGGATAAATTCTTCGAGGTTCTCGTCCAGCCAGTGAAGTGATTTTTTCATGAAGGACCTCCCTTAAAAATTAAGTATAGATATTTTTATGCGGATAATTGTTTAACGCTTTACAGTTATAAAAAATACCAGTACTTTTATTTTAAATAAAAATACCGGTATTTTCAAGAAGTAATTATAGCTGCATTACATTGCGCTGTGAAGAAGTCCAAGGACTGTATTCAGATCATTTACTCCCATCTGTCCCGGTGCGGATGCTTTCTTTGCAGCACCGAAGGTCATGGAAGAACCGAATACTTCACCGCAGAGACGGCTGATAACGCCGGTACCTGCCATTGACATGGTGATGATCGGTCTGTCTGCATAGTTTGTGGTCATTTCTTCTGTAGCAGCAAGAAGTGTCAGAACGTCTTTTTTATTCTGAGGCATAACTGCAATCTTCGGAATATCAGCGTTCATATCCTGCATCTTGCGGAGACGATAGATGATATCTGCTTTTGCAGGAGTTTTGAAGAAGTCATGGTTGGAAGCGATGACTTTGACTCCGGCTGCGTGAGCACCGTCGATGATTTTTTTTACGATGTCATCTCCGGTAAAGATTTCAACATCAACGAGATCTACATATCCGGTCTGTGCAGCTTTGATGTTCAGTTCAGCATAAGCTTCCGGTTCGATAGCTTTTTCGCCGCCTTCTTTGGAAGTACGGAAAGTCATAAGGAGCGGAATGCTTCCAAGAACCTCGCGAAGGTCTTTCAGAACATCTTCTACTTTTGCA
The DNA here is from genome assembly GCF_014297355.1 of Blautia intestinalis. Taxonomy (GTDB): domain Bacteria; phylum Bacillota; class Clostridia; order Lachnospirales; family Lachnospiraceae; genus Blautia_A; species Blautia_A intestinalis. Next base: position 245,541 of record NZ_JACOQE010000001.1, read on the forward strand.
AAATCGAATACACCTTCAAACCAGTCTACACGCCATTCAACAACGTCGATCGGAATAGAATCAAATGTTTTTGCTTCTTCAATGATATCTTCTTTTGTGACACCAACGATCGGAACGATGATCTTCGGTGCGCCTGCACCAATCTCAATGTCACGGATTTTAACTGTATTCATGATGATTTCCTTTCTTTTTGAATTTTCACCCTGATCTTATTTTAGTTGTCTGCTTCAGCAAGAGCAACCATTTTTTTGTAACGGATGTTTACAAAGAGACCAAGTACAACACCTGCTGCAGTAAGTACGATGTTCATGAGCATAACCTGAGAAGGCTGCATTTTGGATGCTGCTGTCAGGATTGTGTAGTTACACAGAGAAGATGCAATCATAACAAGTGCTGTAACAGTTCCTTTGATCTTAGGGAACAACATGTTGCATACGGATGTTGCAATCTGAAGAAGTCCGCCTGCGCCTGCCCATCCGATGATGAATGCACCGGCGATCATCAGTGTCTGGCTCTGGCCTGTAAGAACAACAATCAGAGTTGCAAGGCAGATAACCGGGTAGATAACGATGAAACGAACGTCTTTGATTTTTCTTGTAAGGAGTGCAGTTACTACAAGTGCGATCAGAGTACCTGCAGAGTAGTATGTCTGCATGATGGACGGATCAGCCCAGCCGACATTTTCTTTTGCAAAGTTCTGTGCACAGTTCAGCCATAACTGGAAAGTACCTGTACATGTGAATCCGATCAGGATCATTGCGATGGATTCGAAAGAGAAATGTGTGTGTTTCAGGCTGTCGATAAGTCCTTCTTTTTTGCCGGCTGCTTTCTGGTCAGCATCCGGAAGCGGGAACAGGAATACCAGTACAAAAAGTACGATATAGATAATACCGCATCCGTAGAACAGGCGGTTGTAGGAAGTAAGTCCAGAAGCTGTTGTAGCTACTGTAGCGCCAAGTACGAATGGAAGAAGCATCTGTGCGATTGCGATGAAGAATTTGATTCCCATAGTTGCAACGCCAGGCGCTTTGTAGATGATCTCGGAAACTGCCGGGTAGATACCTGTATCAAGGAAGGAGTTTGCGATACCACCGAGGACTGCACATACATAAGCGATGGTGTAACCACCGTTTGTGCCTGCATTAAATGCAAGTGCAAGACCAATCAGGTAAATTGCATAGGAAGCACTTCCGATTGCTGTGGAAATGCGGCGGCCGAGTTTGTCTGAAAGAGGTCCTGCAAATGGAAGGGCGATCAGACGGCCGAGACCGAGTGCAGCAGAGATTGCTGTGATTGCCATTGCCTCAACGCCCCATGCGCCTGCAAGAGCATCCTTAATAACTGCCTGTCCCAGAATTGAGCATCCAACGCCGTGGATGAAGTAGTTCAAGTACAAAATCAATGCACTTGGCAGATATTTCTTGTTCATGTTGTTCTCCTTTTCTTAAAAAGTGATTTCGGTTTTCTTTGGGTTCAGTCACAAACTTTAGAAATGCCGTGATAAATTGTGTTAAAAAAATAACATTTAACTGTATTTTAACAGGTACAATGCATGTGGTCTAATGCTTTTAAAGGGAAAAACTAATGCATTGAATGCATTGATGGTGGTGTGGTATAATAATCAGAAAAAGGTAATACGGGGAATTGCCGGAATATGGGAGATCGTATACAGGAGGAGAGGAAAATGACACTGAATCAGATTCTGTATTTTCAAAAAGTAGCAAGACTGGAAAACTATCATCAGGCAGCGGAAGAACTCTATATTTCACAGCCGTCTTTGAGCCGTTCCATGGCGGCACTGGAGAGTGAACTCGGCGTATCTCTTTTTGAAAAGAAAGGCAGAGGTGTGACTCTGACAAAAGCGGGACATCTTTTTCTGGAGCATGCAGACCGGATCGCGGGCGACTGCGATGTGGCAGTAGGTAAGATGCAGGAGCTTTCTTCGGATGGCGGAAAGATTGATATCGGTTATATTTTTCCGCTTGCGGGGCATTATATTCCACATAAAGTACGAAAATTTTTAAATAAAGAAGAAAACAAAAATGTGGTGTTTAATTTCTGGCAGAATCATACACCGGCAATTGCCGCGAAGGTGCGTACCGGCGAGCTTGATATCGGATTTGGAGGATATCTCAAGAAAGATGACATGGAATTTTTTCCACTCAGTGCACAGGAGCTTGTCATCATTACACCGAAACAGCATCCACTTGCCGGTATTCGTGAAGTACCGCTTGCAGAGATGAATCATTATCCGGTGATAGGCTATGAGAAGGAATCCTGGATGGGGACTTATGTGAAATATTTATATAAGAAGTATCAGATCAGTCCAAATATGATTGTAGAATGTCCGGATGAATATTCAATCGTGTCACTTGTAAGAGAAAACTTCGGAATTGCACTGATGCCGAGGACGGATATTCTGGAGCAGTCAGAGGGAATCAATATCCACAGGTTGAAGGGAATGGAAATCTATCGTCAGGTATTTATGTTCTGGATGAAAGACCGTTACCGGCTGCCGGCAGTTGAACGTTTCATTGAATATATGAAGACACAGCAGGATGAAGATGCGAATGATACCGAAAACGTATCAAAAATTTATCTGAAAGATATTGTTAATTTTTAATACAAAGAGTTATGATAATTGTGTCACAAACAAAGGATTGCCACTCGAGTTTATGAATGTTATTTGTGAATGTTACTTACTGATAAGGAGATAATTTCATGAAGAGTGAATACCCAAAGATTTTTGAACCGATCACAATTAAAAGAACAACTATCAAAAACCGTATTGCAATGACCCCAATGGGAACCAACTACGGTGAGACAAGCGGTGAGATGAGTAACCGTCATATGAATTATTACTCACTCCGTGCAAAAGGCGGCACAGGTCTTATCATTCTCGAGAATGCAAACATCGAGTATCCGGCAGGATCCAATGGTACAAGCCAGATCCGTATTGATCACGACAGCTTTATGCCGCGCTATTATCAGCTCGTAGAAAACCTTCATAAGAATGGTGCTACAGTCGCAATTCAGGTAAACCATGCCGGTGCTTCCGCATCTTCAGCAAGAACCGGAATGGAAACAGTTTCTTCTTCGAACATCCCGACAAAAGCCGGCGGCGAAACACCGCGTCCGATGACAAAAGAAGAAATCCTTACAACTGTTAAAAAATATGGAGAGGCTGCAAAGCGTGTTCAGGCAATCGGATTTGATGCAATCGAGATTCACTGTGGACATTCCTATCTGATGAGCCAGTTCATATCTCCTTATTATAATAAGAGAACAGACGAGTTCGGCGGTTCCGTAGAAAACCGTCTGCGCTTCCCGCGTATGGTACTTGAAGAAGTACGTAAAAATGTAGGACCGTGGTTCCCGATCATCGTTCGTATCTCTGCAGAAGAGAGAGTACCGGGTGGAAATACTCTGGAAGATACACTGGAATATCTGGAGTATATCGATGAGTTTATTGATATGTACGATGTTTCCTGCGGTCTGAATCCATCTCTTCAGTATCAGATCGACTCCAACTATCTTCCGGATGGATGGAGATCTTATATGGCAAGAGCCGTAAAAGATAAATTTAAGAAACCGGTTATCAATGCAGGTAACTACCGTGATCCTGAAGTTGTCGAGAAAATTCTCGAGAGCGGCGACGTAGATATCGTCGGAATGGGACGTGGTCTTATCGCAGACCCGAACTGGGTAAAAAAAGTAGAAAATGGCGAGGAAGATATTATTCGTAAATGTATCTCATGTAACGTGGGATGTGCCGGAAACCGTATCGGTGTAAATCGTCCGATCCGTTGTACAGTTAACCCGGCTGTACCGGAAGGCGATATTTATAAAGCACTCAAAGTTAACAAAAACTGCAATGTTGTAGTTGTAGGTGGTGGTACAGCGGGGCTGGAAGCTGCATGTACAGCGGCAGAAGTCGGATGCAACGTATTCGTTCTGGAAAAGAAGGATCACCTTGGAGGTCTCTCCACGTTTATTTCAGACCTTCCGAGCAAGACCCGTATGAAAGATTTTCCGAAATATCTGGAAGCACGCGCTGCCAGACTGAAAAATCTTTATGTTTTCCTGAATACAGAAGCAACTGTCGAAAAAGTAAAACAGTTTAAGCCGGACATCGTTGTAAATGCAACCGGTTCTGTACCGCTTGTTCCACCGATCAAAGGTCTCAAAGAAAACATCGAGGCTGGAAACGTGGCTACAATTTTTGATATGATCAACAACCTGAATGCAGGCAAATACCCGGATGAAGCATGCAAGGACAAAAAAGTCGTTGTTGTCGGCGGCGGATCCGTAGGACTTGATGTAATCGAATATTTTGCACCTCGCGGAGCAGAATGTACGATCATTGATATGCTTCCTCAGATTGGTATGCTTGCAGACCCGATCACCAAATGCTCCATGCGTGAAACACATGACAAATATGGCGTGAAGGAATATGTAAACACAGCACTTCAGGAAGTAAAAGAAAATGCATTTACTGTAAAACTTCCGGACGGACAGATTAAGGATATGGAATTCGATCTTGGCTTCAACTGCCTTGGAATGCGTTCCAACAACCCGGTGCTTCCGGAACTTGAAGAAGCATTTAAGGATACAGACACTTATGTATACACCATCGGTGATTCCGTACGTGCCCGCCGTATTATGGAAGGAACCATGGAAGGCCGTGCAATCCTGAACGTGCTGGAATCCCAGGGATACCTGCACTTAGAGCCACTTGAATAAATGATATCAAGGGAGAAAAGGTTCAAATGTCGGTCATGCTTGCATGGCAAGACATTTGAACTTGGATCCCGCTCAAACATGAGAAAGCAGCGATTTTCATAAATATAAAGAAAAGAGGAAAAAATCATGCCAAACGTAACAGGACATACAGAATTAGTAGGATTAATGGCTTACCCGATCCGTCATACACAGTCACCGACAACACACAACCTTGCATACGACAAAAACGGTGATGACGTTATTCAGCTTGCATTCGAAGTAGACAACGATTCCCTGAAAGACGCTGTTCAGAGTATCCGCGCTCTCAAAATGCTCGGCTCCAACATCTCCATGCCAAACAAAACTGTTGTTCATAAATATCTGGACGAAGTTGACGAAGCAGCAAAATTATGTGGTGCGATCAATACAGTTGTAAACATGCGTGATGAAAACGGACAGGTTACCGGAAAGCTTAAAGGCTACAACACTGACGGTATGGGATACTGGCAGGGACTCAAAGAAGAAGGCATTGATTTCAAAGGAATGAAGATGGTTCTGATCGGAACCGGCGGAGCTGCAACTGCAATCGCTGTACGTGGTGCCCTTGACGGAATCGCAGAGATTGAAATCTTCAACATTAAAGATAAATTCTACAGCCGTGGAGAAGAAATCGTTGATCTGATCAACAAAAACACAAACTGCAAGGCTACTATGAATGATCTTGCAGATCATGATCTCCTCAAAGAAAAAATGCACGCAGCAGATCTTTTCTGTGATGCAACAGGTGTAGGTATGCACCCACTGGAAGACCTTTCCAACATCCCGGATACTTCTTTCTTCAAGAAAGATCTGATCGTAACAGATACTGTTTATGCACCACGCGAAACTGTTATGATGAAACAGGCAAAAGAAGCCGGATGCGAAAAAGTTTACAATGGTATGAGCATGATGCTGTTTCAGGCATTGATTGCCATCAAACTTTACACAGGAAAAGACACACCGGTAGATTACATGAAAGAAAAACTTGGAATCTAAGTAATCTCAGATTCTGAACATATTTTTGAAGACTCTCCCTTGAGTCGTGAAAATCCATAAGGACTGCGCACTGACATGAAGCCGGTGCGCGGTTTTTTTCTGCCATGAAGGAAAAACGGACAAAATATATTGTTATATGAATGAAAATATGGCATATTATCTGTAAAAGAAGTGGATGGTAATCTGAATAATAGGAGAATTCAAATGATAAAACTTATCGTCAGTGATGTAGACGGTACTCTGGTAAAGGATGGAACGCTGGAAATCAATCCGGAGTATATGGATGTTATAAAGAAACTGAGAAAAAAGGAAATTTACTTTGCAGTATGCTCCGGCAGACAGTACAGCAGTGAAAGTCAGCTTTTTGCACCGGTAAAGGACCAGATTTTTTTTGTATCAGATGGTGGGACGCTGATTCGTACCTCAGAAAAAATACTGAAAATCCATACACTGCCGGACGAGATCTGGAAGAACATGGCCAGAATGGTTAAGACAGAGCTGCCGGAATGTGATTATTTTATTTCGGGACCAGACAGATGCTTTGCAGAAGATTCCAAAAGCAAGATGTTCCGCTGGCTCAGGGATTCCTATGGATATGATATCCGTGAGGTTCAGGATATGATGCATCTTGAAGGTGAGCAGATCATGAAGATCGCAGTGTATCATCAGGAACGATGCGAAGAATTGTGTGCACCGGTTTTTACACCATACTGGAAAGACAAGATAAATCTTGCAGCGGCCGGAAAAGAATGGATGGACGGAACACCGCTCGGAGCCGACAAACGAAGTGCAGTGGCTTTTCTTCAGAAATATCTGGGGATATCGCCGGAAGAAACCTGCGCCTTTGGGGATAACATCAATGATATCGCGATGCTGAAAGATTCCGGATTCAGCTATGCAGTGGCAAATGCCAGAGAAGAAGTGCGCATGGCAGCAAAAGCCGTATGCCCGTCTTATGCAGAAGACGGTGTGTTGAGTGTATTGAAAACGTTGCTGTAAGCAACTGCCGGATAAATTTTAAGGGAATGTAATTTTGTGCCAAATGCCAAAAATCTGTCATAACGAAACATGATAAAACGCAGCCTTGCTTTATCACTTTAAATCGTGTATAATAAACCACATGTACAGGCGAGAGGAAATCGCCCAATTTTTACACGCGGAAAGGAAAATGGATTATGTCAAAACATATCACAGGACACACCGGATTATTGTGTTTACTTGGAAGCCCGGTTGCACACAGCGTTTCCCCGGAAATGCACAACGAAGCATGCGATCAGCTCGGGCTGGATTATACATATCTTGCATTTGACGTACCGGAGGATAAAATGCCGGAAGCTGTTCAGGGACTTCGCACAATGGGAGCCAGAGGCTGGAACATTACCATGCCGGGCAAAAACATCATGTGCAAACTTGCTGACAAAGTATCTCCTGCATCCGAGATCTCCGGAGCATGTAATACGATCGTCAACGACAATGGTGTACTGACAGCTTACACGACAGACGGCGTTGGATTTATGAGAGCGGTTGCCGAAAATGGTGTCGACATCATCGGTAAAAAGATGACACTTCTCGGTGCCGGCGGAGCTGCAACAGCAATTCTTGTACAGGCCGCACTGGATGGTGTAGCTGAGATCAATGTATTCAATGTAAGAGACAATTTCTTCAGCAGAGCAGAAGAAATTGTTGCCAAATTGAATGAACGGACAGAGTGCAAAGTTACTCTGCATGATTTCGATGATCCGGAAATCCTCCGTGCATCCATCGCAGACAGTGCGATCCTTGTAAATGGTACTTCCGTAGGTATGGCGCCGAATGTAGACAGAACGATCATCACAGATACAAGCATGTTCCACAAAGATCTGTTTGTATTTGACGTAATCTATAATCCGCAGGAGACAAGACTTCTCCGTGAAGCAAAAGAAGCCGGCTGCAGGACCGGAAACGGTATGTACATGCTTCTGTATCAGGGAGCTGCTTCTTTTAAACTCTGGACCGGAGAAGAAATGCCGGTTGAGATCATCAAAGAGAAATATTTTTCATAAAAATTATAAGAATAGCAGGATATCTGCTCCATATGTGAGAAGAATCCTGCTGTTTTCTTATTTGAAGCATACGAATCTAAGCTATTGGTATAATCTAATAGCTTTTGAAAATCTAATGTTGCCATTTTGAATAATAAAAAAGAAACCCCTTATCCCCTCATGAATGAGGGGGCAGGGGAGCTGAAGCACAGCCGTTCTGTGAAGAATTATTCTAAAATAATCAGAGTTCCATTAATCCCAGTCACTTTCTGCTTCTGCCAGTTTGCATTGCAGAGTCTTTTCGAGATCGGTAAAAGCTGGCAGGAAACTGTCGCGTATCAGCATGATCATTTCATCAATTTCAGCTTCGTTATATATATGGACAGATGTATTTCTTTTCTTTAACATTAATAGCCAGACAGACGAATCATTTATAAAGCCAACTTTATAAGCAAGCTGCAGAATCTCTCTTGGAGAACCGGGATCAGAGCCCTGTACACCATGTAGTCTCATAATTTCCTGCAGAGCTTTCCATGCAAGTTCAAAAGATAAATTAAATTGGCCGATAATGCCTGTACGATAAATGTCATTAGTTTCGGCTAATTTAAAATCAGCGTTTTTCAGTATGGACAGACAATTTGAAAAATTATCAAGTTTTTTCATAGATTACGACACCGTCCTTTTTAATTTCTTTTTTCAGTTCATCTGAAATCTGAGAATCAGCCTGAATTATATCAAAAATCAAAAGAGAATTTATTTTTTCTTTAACATCCCAATAGAAATCTTCAAAATTTCCACCATATACAGCTATGTCAATATCACTTCTTTCGGTATTTGTTCCTCTTGCACGGGAACCGAACAGAATGATTTTTGTAATTGAATATTTACGGGCCAGTGCAGAGAGTTCCCGAAAAACTCTGTCCGGTAAATTATACTTCATTCAACTGCCTCCTGATGATATGACCTGTTTAAGAAAGTATATAAAATTTTATTCTATTTTTCAAGAGAAGATACATCAATCTCCCCGTCAAACACAGTAGTTGCCGGACCGGTCATGTATACGAGATTTTCCTGGCGGTTCCACAGGATCTGCAGGTCGCCGCCGAGCAGTTTTACGGTAACCGGCTTGTCTTCATCTACCAGTCCGTTAAGGGTGGATGCAACAGCGACTGCACAAGCACCTGTACCGCAGGCAAGTGTCTCGCCGGAACCGCGTTCCCAGACACGCATCTGCAGGGTGTGGCGGTCAATGACTTTTACAAACTCGGTATTGATACGATCCGGGAAATTAATGTGATTTTCGAATTTCGGACCGAGTTTTTCGATGTCAAGGTTTTTCAGCTCATCCATGTATACAATCGCATGAGGATTTCCCATAGAGACAGCAGTGATATGGTAAGTTTCGCCATCCACATGCAGAGGTTCATTGATTACCTGTTCTTTGGTAGAAACAACAGGAATCTGTCTGGAAGTCAGAATCGGTGCGCCCATATTGACTTTTACGAGGGCAACCTTACCATCTTTGCCGAGAGTAAGATCAAGATATTTGATTCCGCTTTTTGTGGCAACGGAAATACTTGTCTTATTGACAATGCCGTAGTCGTAGGCATATTTTGCGACACAGCGGATGCCGTTTCCGCACATGGCGCCCTGAGAACCGTCCAGATTATACATATCCATTTCGCAGTCTGCGATGTCGGATGGTTTGATCAGGATCAGGCCGTCTGAACCGATACCGAAATGACGGTCACTGACAAATTTTGCGACGGCAGACGGATTGGAGACGGCCTCCTCAAAACAGTTCACATATACGTAATCGTTGCCGATACCATGCATTTTTGTAAATTTCATAAAATAAATCCTCCTATTTAAATTAATATTCTCCCTGATATAATACTTCCCTTTTTTCTTACGAGTTTCCAGTATAACCCCAAAATGTTATGTCTTTGTGAAACTAAGTTAAAATTTTCCTGGTCATTTTAGAAACGGAATATAAATAAACCTTAAACAAGTTTCTGCATCTCCGGGAATGGTCCGAGACTCCTTTTCAGGATTCCGGTCACCTGCGCGATCAAAAGACCATAGTTTGTGATCGGCACACCCTGATCGTGGCAGCAGGCAATGCGATATTTCATTTCGCGTTCATTCAGCATACAGCCACCGCAGTGAACAACCATTTTATAGGAAGAAACATCGTCAGGAAATTCCGTGCCGGAAGTAAATTCAAACACAGGTTTCTTTCCTGTATAGTTCCGAATCCAGTTCGGAATCTTGCAGGTTCCGATGTCTCCGCACTGGCGATGGTGTGTACAGCCCTCTGCAATCAGAATGCGGTCGTCATCCTGAATGGAAGAAAGTGTGGCAACACCTTCAAGCTGTGTTTCCAGTTCACCTTTGTATCTTGAAAAAAGAATCGAAAACGAAGTTAAGGTGATGTTTTCAGGCACATCCTTCGAAACACGGGCAAAAACCTGACTGTCTGTAACAACCAGCTTCGGACAGACACCCTGCGTCAGAAAATGATCCAGAGTACTTTTTAACTCGGTATCCCGCACAACGAGAGACAGCGCTCCCCGTTCCAGAATATCGCGGATCGTCTGCTGCTGCGGTAGGATCAGACGGCCTTTTGGTGCAGCTTTGTCGATTGGGACAACAAGAATGACGAGATCCAGTGGCTCAATCAGATCCTGAAGAAGCGGATATTTATGCGTGTCCTCAGGTTTCAGCGTGGCGATTTTTTCTTTTAATTCCTGAATATTCATGCCATCTGCGGCGCTGACCAGAACTTCACCTGGCCGGACGGACATGGCAAGATCTTTGATTTCTTCGCCGGAAAGCAGGTCAATTTTATTATATACGACAAGATATGGAATTCCTTTTTTGTGAAAGCGGTGGATCAGAGCAAGCTCTTCTTCACCTTTACCGGTCGTACTGTCGACAACCAGAATCGCAATGTCGGTTTTATTCAGTACCTGATAGCTTTTGCGGACGCGAAGTGCACCAAGTTCTCCTTCATCGTCAATCCCGGGAGTGTCAATGATCATGACAGGGCCAAGCGGCAGAAGTTCCATGGTCTTATATACGGGATCAGTTGTTGTACCCCGGACAGACGAAACGATGGCGAGATCCTGCCCGGTCACGGCATTGATGACGCTTGATTTTCCGGCATTTCTTTTTCCGAAAAAACTGATATGTACCCGTTCGGATGCGGGTGTCTGATTCATTCCCATAGAGCAGTCCCCCTTATATCTGTCAATATAGTGACAGCCAAAATTCCAGAACAACAGAAATTTAACACAATAAAATATGAAAGAATATTTCTTATTATATAAGACTTTGGGCGTTTTAACAAGGTAAAAAGGGAATGCATAAAAAAATTTGTATACTTATAAAAGAAAGTATTACTTGTAATTTTGAAATAGTGTGATACAATAAGGAAAATGAAAAGAAATTATGCATTTTCATGCATAAATATTCTTATGAAAAATCGAGGAGGAAAAGAAGATGAACTTAAAGAAAATTACAGCAATTATGATTGGTGCAGTTATGGCTGTTTCTATGGCAGTTCCGGCAATGGCTGATGATAAGGTAGAGACTGTTACAGATGGTAAGCTTACAGTTGCAACAAGCCCGGACTTCGCACCATATGAATTCTATTCAATCGACGAAGATGGCAACCCGACACTTTCCGGATTTGATATGGATCTGGCTCAGTACATCGCAGACAAGATGGGACTGGAACTGGAAGTAGTTCCGATGGACTTCGACGGTGTATTAAGCGAGCTTTCACAGAAAAACGTTGACCTTGGCATGGCAGGTCTTTCACCGGACCCGGCTCGTGCAGATGCTATGGAGTTCTCAGATCTGTATTACAAGGGCGGACAGTCTTTCGTTACAGTAAAAGACAAAGCAGATCAGTTCAAGACTCTTGAAGATGCAAACAACAAAGATTACTCTATCGGAGCACAGACCGGTTCTATCCAGCTTGATCTTGCAAACGAAAATACTCCGGATGCAGACATCGTACCTCTGCCGAAGGTTACAGACCTTATCACAGAGCTTCTGACAGGTAAAATGGATGGTGCATTCATTGAGACAGCTGTAGCAGAAAGCTATCAGAAAAACTATCCGGATCTTGAAATCGTATGCGACGTACCATATGATACAGAAGGTTCTGCAATCGGTGTTTGTAAAGGAAATGAAGAACTTCTCAAAGCTGTAAACGAAGCAATCGCAGATGCTCTTGATGATGGTTCCATGGACAAATTCATTGCAGATGCAACAGAGCTTGCAGCAGGTCAGACATATGAAGGAACACTGGACGCAAACGGCGCAGTTCCGGAAGCAGACGACGCTGAATAATCCAGACCGATTTTGAGTCATATAAAGTGATACAGAGAGCCCGCCACTGGCTGCTTCTCTCGCATACTTTGGTATAAATAATGGATTCCTGCCCGTTTGGTGGCAGGAATCCATATTGCCGTTCAAAGGTAATATTTATATGGTGGATAAAAATAACCTGTAACAGAGGATTATTGTTTATCTGTCCGTTATTTTCTGCTATAATACATAAGAATTAACGATATCATGAAAGGAGTTTTTATGGACAGTTTTATTAAATTATCCAATTTTGGCAAAATTGCCCCATATGCACAGTTATTCAGACAGGGCCTCCTTGTAACCGTATTGCTGTCAATGTTTACGGTTGCCATCGGTTTTGTACTTGCGCTGATTCTTGCGCTGATGCGTATGTCAAACATTCGTCCGTTCCGTGCCCTTGCGGTAGACCGTAATGGACATCTGAGAGAGGGAGGACCGCTGGTGTGGCTGTCCAAATTCAATCCCCTTTCTTTTATAGCAACTGCTTATGTGGAAATCCTTCGTTCCACCCCGGTACTGGTACAGATTTTTATCATCTACTACGGTGTGTTCGGAATGATCGATCTTCCGTCTTTCCAGATGTTTGGATTTATTAAGTTCAACCGTTTCTTCCCGGGTGTTGTTGCACTTGGTATGAACTCCGGCGCATATCTCTGTGAGATCATCCGTGCCGGAATCCAGTCTATCGATCAGGGACAGACAGAAGCTGCACGTTCTCTGGGGCTTTCCCAGACTATGAACCTGCGTTATATCATTCTTCCGCAGGCACTCAAAAATATCCTTCCGGCGATCGCAAATGAGTTTGTTGTTATCATCAAGGAATCTGCAATTACCTACACCATCGGTGTTCAGGATATTATGTCTGCCGTAAACGCAGTCAAGGGAGCAACCTTTATTATCATTGAGCCACTGCTCGTTGCGACAGCAATTTATTTCTGTCTGTGCTTCCCGACCTCCAAACTGATTGCATATTTCGAAAGGAGAATGAGCCATGGCGACAAGCGATAGTCTGATTCAGGTAAGAAATCTTAAGAAACATTATCACAGAGGCGCGATCAAGGCTCTGGATGGTGTAACCGCAGATATTAATAAAGGTGATGTTATGGTAGTGATCGGACCGTCCGGATCCGGTAAATCTACTTTTCTCCGAAGTCTGAACCTCCTTGAAGAGCCGACAGACGGCGAGATTATTTTTAACGGCGTAGATATCACAAAGAAAAAATATGTTGATGCTTCCGGCAGGAAAGTAAAACTGGACATCGACAGCCTCCGTCAGAAGATGGGCATGGTTTTCCAGCATTTTAACCTGTTTCCACATATGACAATCCTGGATAATATGACACTTGCACCGATGAAGGTAAAGGGTGTTTCAAAAGAAGACGCAGAGAAAAAAGCGCTGGAGCTTCTGGACCGTGTTGGTCTTGCCGATCGTGCAAATGCATATCCAATCCAGCTTTCCGGTGGTCAGAAACAGCGTGTGGCAATTGTAAGAGCGCTTGCGATGGAGCCGGAAGTTATGCTGTTCGACGAGCCGACTTCTGCCCTTGACCCGGAGATGGTCGGTGAAGTTCTGGATGTTATGAAAGAGCTTGCTAAAGAAGGTATGACCATGGTGGTCGTAACACATGAGATGGGATTTGCACGTGAGGTAGGAAATCGTGTACTCTTTATGGCAGACGGTAAGCTTCTTGTAGATGGAACACCGGAAGAAATTTTCGAAAATCCGACGAATCCGCGTCTGCAGGAATTTTTATCTAAGGTGCTGTAGTTACTGTTCGCACGTCATTTTCATCATAAAATAAGAAAGAATGAGAAAGGTGACCGGAAAACTCTGATTGCCTTTTTTATTACAGAAAGAAGGTACGATACTATGACAGCAGAAAAAAAGTCTGCATTGCAGACAATTGAGGAAAAGCGCGACCTTATTACAGGAATCGCTGATAAAATATGGGAATTTGCAGAGCTTTCCCTGCAGGAGTTCAAATCCGCTGCCGCTTACTGCGAAGCACTGGAAAAAGAGGGATTTGAGGTGGAGCGTGGAACCTGTAATATCGAGACTGCATTTGCAGCATCCTACGGACATGGTCGTCCGTATATCGGCATTTTGGCAGAGTATGATGCACTTTCCGGACTTTCACAGGAAGCCGGGTTGATTGAGCGTAAAGCGATCCAGGAAGGCGGCAATGGTCACGGATGCGGACATAATCTTCTGGGCGCCGGTGCGTTTGCGGCGGCACTTGGCGTCAAAGCATATCTGGAAAAAAATGAAATGGAAGGAACTGTGATTCTTTATGGATGCCCGGGTGAAGAGGGTGGCGCGGCAAAAGCGTTTATGGCGCGTGACGGTCTCTGGAAAAAGCTGGATGCAGCACTTACCTGGCATCCGGAAGATGTCAATGAGGTAGCAACCGGTTCTTCAAACTCCTGCATTCAGACGCAGTACAAGTTTACAGGAACGGCTTCTCATGCAGCAGGAGCACCTGAGATGGGAAGGAGCGCCCTTGATGCAGTGGAGCTTATGAATATCGGGGTACAGTTCCTGAGAGAGCATATGAGCAGTAAGGCGCGCATCCATTATGCAATCACAGATGCCGGCGGATGCAGTCCGAATGTTGTACAGCCAAAGGCGAGCGTTTTATATATGGTGCGTTCCAATCATGTGGCAGAAGCTGTGGAGCTTCAGAAACGTGTGGACAAGATTGCCGAAGGTGCGGCTCTTATGACAGAGACGACTTTTGAGAAAAAATTTATTGATGGTCTGGCAGACACGGTAAGTAATTTTGCACTGGAGCGCGTTCTTTATAAAAACTTTGAGGAGCTTGGTGTTCCGCAGTATACCGAAGAAGAAAATAAATATGCGGATGCGCTGGCAGAAACTTATGATCACAGCGCAATTCCGGGAGTGGCAGCCGAAAACGATGAGGCGGCAAGAGAAGCGGTAGAAAAGATGCAGAAGGAGTATGGTCATGCAATGAATGCATTCCTTGCACCACTCTATCAGAAGGATGCGTTCAATGCCGGTTCTACCGATGTGGGTGATGTAAGCTGGCTGACACCGACGGCACAGATCCATGTAGCAGCATGGCCGAACGGATGCCCGGGACACAGCTGGCAGAATGTTTCCTGTGACTGCACCGAGATTGGACACAAAGCAGTAATCCATGCGGGTAAAGTGATTGCAGCGACTGCAATCGATCTGTTTGAAGATCACAGCCTTCTGGATGAGGCAAGAGCAGAGTTTGAAAAACGTACAAAATCCGGATTCGTATGCCCGATTCCGGCAGATGCTGTACCGGTAATTCCGGACTAAATCCGGATACAAAAAAGCCGATTTCCTGATGTATATGAATAGATGGGAAACCGGCTTCTCTTATTATTTGGATGTATCCTGCTTTTCATGCAGGGCGCTTAATTTTTTCATTTCTTTGTAGCAATATTTGATAATTTCTTTACGGGTGATGATTCCGATAAAGGATCCCTTGTCATCGACGACAGGAACATAGTTCTGATTGATGGCACGGTCCAGCAGGTCTTCCATATCTGCATCGGCATGTACCGGCT
This sequence comes from Blautia intestinalis, assembly GCF_014297355.1. Taxonomy (GTDB): domain Bacteria; phylum Bacillota; class Clostridia; order Lachnospirales; family Lachnospiraceae; genus Blautia_A; species Blautia_A intestinalis. Next base: position 261,260 of record NZ_JACOQE010000001.1, read on the forward strand.
TATAAGTGGCACGTCTCGGGATCGCCATGATCGAAATATTCTCCATTTCTTTGAGATCCGTGCTGTTGATATTGAGAAGCTTGATTCCCCATAAGAGGTCTCCCTCGGAAATCGTTCCGGTGTACTGTCCCTCTTTATTCAGAATCGGGATGCAGGAGAACTTACGGTGTTCCATCTTTTCAACAGTCTGTCGCAGGGTTTCGTCTTCAAATATATAGGCTACATCACTTTTCGGTGTCAGAAAAAATAAAATATTCACAGTTGGTACCTCTGTCTTTCTTGTATGTTCACTGATAAATGTTCAGGTCAGTTGCTACTGATATGATAGTATGAAGGTACCCATCTGTCAATAATTCAAATATTAAAATTTAGTGAAAACTTACTATAGAAGGACTGTTTTAAAGTCGGTCTTATGGCAAATTGTCGGCTTATGCACTGATTACAGCAGATTTACGCCTGCTTCCGCAGCAGTCTCTGTGACTTCTTCCGGCCACAGGGATACATGAACTTCGCCGATGTGTGCTTTACGAAGGAAGAACATACAGATACGGGACTGGCCGATTCCGCCGCCGATAGTGTATGGCAGTTCTTTGTTCATGATCGCTTTCTGGAATGGAAGTTCTCTGCGGTCATCGCAGCCTGCCTCTGTGAGCTGGCGGTCGAGTGCTTCCTCGTCTACACGGATACCCATGGAAGAAAGTTCAAGAGCGATATCCAGTACCGGGTAGTAAACGAGAATGTCGCCGTTCAGTTCCCAGTCGTCATAGTCCGGGGCACGTCCGTCGTGGCGTTCACCGTTGCTTAAGGTCTTACCTACCTGCATAAGGAAGACTGCACCTTTTTCTTTGACAATCTTGTATTCTCTTTCCTTCGGAGTGAGATCCGGATACATGTCAACCAGTTCCTGTGTGGAAACAAAAGAGATCTCTTTCGGAAGGATTTCCTCGATATAGTCATACTGTACAGCCATGTATTTCTCTGTTTTGCGAAGAACACTGTAGATAGAACGTACGGTGTTGATCAGAGTTTCCATGGTGCGTTCTTCTTTAGTAATAATCTTCTCCCAGTCCCACTGGTCAACGTATACAGAATGGATGTTGTCCAGATCTTCGTCACGGCGAATCGCGATCATATCTGTATAAAGTCCTTCGCCATGAGCAAAACCGTATTTCTTAAGTGCATAACGTTTCCATTTTGCAAGGGAATGTACGATCTCAGCGTTTTCATCCTGACCTTTGATGTCGAAGCTTACCGGGCGCTCCACACCATTCAGATTGTCGTTCAGGCCGGATGACGGGGATACAAAAACCGGAGCAGAAACGCGGAGAAGATTGAGCTTCTGAGCCAGAGTCTGCTGGAAAAAGTCTTTGACCGTTTTAATTGCAACCTGCGTATCATGCAGATTCAGATCTGAATGATAGCCGGCAGGAATTTTGATTTGTTCCATAATAGCCTCCTCAAATTTAATAGAAACATTATAGCAAGAAAAATATGGGATTGCAATTTTAACCTTGTAAGATTTATGGAAAAAGGCTACAATAATACATACAGCGATAAGATGAGGGGGTGTTGTCTATGAGATGTCCTTTATGTGACGGATCTGTTGTGAATGGAAGATGTAAAGACTGTGGTATGCCGTACCGTAACGATGAGATTTTATATCATTTGAATGAAAGCCGAAGAGATCATTACCGGCATGCGTCTGATAAGGCGCGTAAGATCATGCGCGAGCAGCAGAGACCGCAGGACACACCGAAGAGAATGAACGGTGCTGCGAAGAGTGCGGCCGGCCGGACAACTGTATCCAGACAGGCAATTCAGGAGCAGCAGAAAAAGATCCGTCAGGATGCAATGCAGAAGATGTCTGCGTCGCGAAATACTGCCGGAACGACGGAGAGATACACCGGAAAGCCGAAGAAACGTTCGAAATTTGTATGGGTATGGATACTTTTTATTCTTGTGATGTCACTTGCACCGGCATTTGGCGATTTTAAAGACATGATTCAGGATGTTGTGAACAGCCAGTCGGACAGTGGGAATACATATACAGATACCGAAGAGCTGGATACATATTTTTCTGCCGAGCAGGATGATAATGGATATATGTTTTATTCACTTGCAGCCGGGAATGGTCCGGTAACAGCAGGTGTGCAGATCGAAGCAGGAAGATACGGAATCTATACCATTGATGAGAAAGCAGTGGTTGTAGTTACTTCCAAAGACGGAACGAAAAAAGAGCGTTATCCGCTGAAAACAGGCGATGACACTTTGCTTGTGATGCTGGATGAGGGTGATACGATTGAGGTACAGTCCGAAGATGATCCAAATGCAAGCATCTATCTGATGGAATGGGTAAACTGAAATAGTGTTTTAACTGATTCTTTTTTGATAAGATTTCAGACAATAAAAACTGAAATTTGCTCTTTTATTTTACATGATATTGTGTTATACTCTCATATGCGACACAATATATGGGGAGAAAGTAATGGGGAGCAAGAAACCTCATAAAAGCAGCAAACAGGAGAGACAAGGTATGATCTATGTAATCAAAAAAGATGGAACAAGAGAAGAATTTGATCCACAGAAAATAGTGAAAGCGGTAAACAAGTCAGCTGCACGAATTCTTTATACATTTTCTCAGGAGGAGAGGGATTTTATCTGCCGTTTTGCGCAGGAGCATGCAGATTCCCTCGGCAAAAACGAGATTGAGATCCAGGAAATGCACAATATCGTAGAAGGCGCTCTGGAGCGTGTAAACCCGGCAGTTGCCAAGAGTTATCGTGATTACCGCAATTACAAACTTGATTTCATCCATATGATGGATGATGTATATACCAAGAGTCAGGCAATCCGTTATATCGGTGACAAGAGTAATGCCAATACAGACAGTGCACTTGTAGCTACAAAGAGAAGCCTGATCTTTAACGAACTGAATAAGGAACTTTACAGAAAATTCTTTATGAACCGCAATGAACTGCAGGCATGTAAGGACGGTTATATTTATATTCATGACCAGTCTGCACGTCTGGATACGATGAACTGCTGTCTGTTTGATGTGGGTGCAGTCCTGCGTGGTGGATTTGAGATGGGAAATGTCTGGTACAACGAACCGAAGACTCTGGATACCGCATTTGATGTTATGGGAGATATCATCTTAAGTACAGCGGCACAGCAGTATGGTGGATTTACTGTACCGGAAGTGGATAAGATCCTCGGACCTTATGCACAGAAGAGCTATGACAAATATATCAGTGAATTTTTGAAATATGCCGATGAGAGCTGGAGCGGCAGAGAAGAAAAAGCAATCGAGTATGCACTGGATAAGGTGCGCAGAGACTTTGACCAGGGATGGCAGGGAATTGAGTACAAGCTCAATACCGTAGGTTCTTCCCGTGGAGACTATCCGTTTGTCACCGTGACACTTGGTCTCGGAACAGGTCAGTTCGAGAAAATGTGTAATATTTCTCTTCTTGAAGTGCACAAGGGCGGACAGGGCAAGAAAGGTCACAAGAAACCGGTACTGTTCCCGAAGATTGTTTTCCTCTATGATGAAAACCTTCACGGACCGGGAAAACCGTGTGAAGATATTTTTGAGGCCGGTGTAGACTGTTCTGCAAAGACCATGTATCCGGACTGGCTTTCTCTTACCGGTAAAGGCTATATCGCCAGCATGTACAAGCAGTACGGCAAGGTGATCAGTCCTATGGGGTGTCGTGCTTTCTTAAGCCCATGGTATGAGCGGGGCGGCATGTATCCGGCAGATGATCAGGATAAGCCGGTATTTGTCGGACGTTTCAATATTGGTGCGGTCAGCCTTCATCTTCCGATGATCCTTGCAAAAGCAAGAGCGGAGAGCAGAGATTTTTATGAGGTGCTGGATTTCTATTTACAGATGATCCGTAACCTGCATATCCGTACGTATGAATACCTGGGTCAGATGCGTGCATCCACGAACCCACTGGCATACTGTGAGGGCGGTTTCTATGGCGGACATCTGAAACCGAACGAAAAGATTGGCAAACTTCTGAAACCGATGACAGCTTCCTTTGGTATCACCGCACTGAATGAGCTGCAGGAGCTTTATAATGGCAAATCTATCCGTGAGGACGGTCAGTTCGCGCTGGAAGTACTGAAATATATCAACGACAAGGTAAACCAGTTCAAGCAGGAGGATGGTTACCTCTATGCAATCTACGGCACACCGGCTGAGAGTCTCTGCGGTCTGCAGGTTGAGCAGTTCCGCAAGATGTACGGAATCGTAGAAGGCGTATCCGACAGACCGTATGTGAGCAACAGTTTCCACTGCCATGTAACAGAGGATGTGACTCCGATCGAGAAACAGGATCTGGAAGGACGCTTCTGGGAACTCTGTAATGGTGGTAAGATCCAGTATGTACGTTATCCGATCGGCTACAATAAAGAAGCCATCCGGACACTGATCCGCAGAGCAATGGACCTCGGATATTATGAGGGAGTCAATCTTTCTCTGGCATATTGTGACGACTGCGGTCATCAGGAACTTGAGATGGACGTCTGCCCGGTATGCGGCTCCCGCAACCTGACCAAGATCGATCGTATGAATGGCTATCTTTCCTACAGCCGTGTGCATGGTGATACACGACTGAATGAAGCGAAGATGGCAGAAATTGCCGAAAGAAAATCAATGTAAAATGTAAATAATGAATGTAAATAATGAGGAGCATATCATGAAATTGATATGCTCCTTTTTGCTGGCGTTATTTTTTCTTAGGTGTTACCGGCGGCAGGTCGCAGTAATAAGCGATGCCGAGTGGTGTCACGAGAAGCGGATGAACCGGGCGGTAGACCGGAAGGCCGAGCTTCTTTTCGAATACAGTGGTGAATTCACGAAAGCTTGCGGAACCACCAACGACATAAACCGCCGGAACCTGATATCCGTGGAGAAATTTCTCGGTGATCGTAGCCATTTTTTCGATTACGGCTTTGATGACCGGGAAGATTTCGTCTTCTTTTTCCGGAGTGGTCTTGAGGACTTCGGCTTCCTCGTATGGGATGCGGTAATGTCCGGCAACGGTCATAGTCATATGGCTGCCGCCTGTTGCTTCATCGTCTGTATAGATGACCTGACCATCTTTGAGGATGCTGATGCCGGTTGTACCGCCGCCGACATCGACAACGGCTCCATCGGTGATCTTCAGCACGGCAGCAGCGGCTGTTGGCTCGTCTACGATATTGGTGACCTCAAATCCGGCACCTTCCAGAACATATCCGATGCTTTTGACGCTGCCTTCGGAAACTCCCGGAGGGATTGCGGCAGCGGCATAAGGAAGCTCAACACCAAGTCTTTCTTCCAGTTCTGCTTTGAGTCTGGTGACAAGCTGGACGGATTCATAATAGTTTACGATCACACCATCCTGAATCGCATGAGACGGTGCGGAGATACCTGCGATCGGGCGGTTATTCGTATCGACAACGGCAAGGACTGTATTGGCAGTACCAAGGTCGACACCCACTTTCAGGCGTCCCCGGAATTTCTTGCATTCGCCGGATTCTACCAGTTCTGCAAAATTAGATAAAGTTCGGTTTTTCAGTTCCATGTATGTAGCTCCAATGCTGTTTATTTGATGATTGTACCTGTTTTTTCACGATAACCGTCTCTTGCATGGGCGATGTCGGTGATGATAGTGCGGTGACCGCTGCCTTTGGATGCAAAGGATACGGCTGCTTCGATCTTTGGAAGCATGGAACCTGCAGCGAACTGATTTTCTGAGATATATTTGTTGGCATCGTCCACAGAAACAGTATCCAGCAGAGTCTCATTGTCTGTATCTTTGTTGAGGCTGACTTTTTCGACGCTGGTGAGGATCAGAAGTGTATCTGCATCAAGTTCTTCTGCAAGAAGCTCACTGGCAAGGTCTTTTTCGATGATGGCACTTGCACCGTGAAGGTCGATGCCCTGCTCCATAACCGGGATTCCGCCGCCGCCGGCAGCGATAACAACCTGTCCTGCATTTGCAAGAGTGCGGATGGTTTCGAGTTCGATAATTTTCTGCGGCTTAGGTGCTGCAAGGATTCTGCGGTATTCACCTTTGGCAGTCTCTGTAACGAAGTTACCTTTTTCCTCTTCGGATTCAGCTTCTTCGGAATTAAGAACTCGTCCGATGATTTTTTCCGGTTCGCCAAATGCTTCATCATATGGATCGATGACAACCTGTGTCAGGATAGTTGCAACCGGCTTGTAGATACCGCGGGAAAGTAATTCTGCGCGGATCGCGTTCTGAAGGTCATAGCCGATATAACCCTGACTCATGGCAGAGCATACAGACATCGGAGCAAAGGTATAGTCCGGATGTGCTTTTCCGAATTCATTCATTGCGGTATGGATCATGCCGACCTGTGGTCCGTTGCTGTGAGAAATGACAACATTTGCGCCTTCTTCAACAAGGTCTGCAATTGCTTTTGCTGTTTCACGGGTAGCCGTTTTCTGCTCAGGAAGTGTTGTGCCAAGGGCTTTGTGGCCAAGAGCAACAACAACTGTTTTTTCGCTCATATGGATTCCTCGTTTCTTTTCATTTTTGCTGTAAATGAAGCTGTTTTCTATAATTTTCTATTATAAAAGAATAGAACCGGAATTGCAATGGAATTAAGATAAAAAGATAGAAACCGTCACTGTTCACAGGCAACTGGAAACCTTGTGGCGTACGTGCTATACTGAGAGAAAATAAGGGGGTGCAGTATGAATTATAAAATCAGTAATTCAAAATTATCTGTAGAAATTTCCTCAAAAGGAGGAGAGCTTCGTTCTATACAGGATGCAGAAGGAAAAGAATATCTGTGGCAGGGAGATGCGGATTCATGGACGGACAGAGGGCCAAATCTTTTTCCGTATATCGGGCGGATGACGGACGGACAGTATCGTTATCAGGGAAAGACGTATCATATGGATATCCATGGATTTTTGCCATATATGGAGATGAATCTGGTGGAGAAAAAAGAAGACGAGCTGGTTCTCGGGCTTCAGAATACACCGGAGACGGAGCTGTGTTATCCGTTTTTGTTTGAACTGGATATTTGCTGGAAACTGATAGAAGATACGCTTCAGATTACATATTATGTCAGAAATAAAGATATAAAGACGATGTATTTCGGTATTGGCGGTCATCCGGGATTCTGCGTGCCGATTGCGGATGGACTGGCATTTGAAGATTATCGCATTGATTTTGGAGAAAATGCGCAGTTGAGCCAGGTGGTTTTGTCAGATGACTGTTTTGTGACGGAAAATACGGTGCCGGTGCCGCTTGTTGATGATCGTTATCTGCCGTTGCAGCATGGGTTGTTTGACAGAGATGCGATCGTTTTGGATAAGATGCCGAAAAGCCTTGTGATCGAGAGCAAAAAAGATTGCCGGAAGATTCGGGTGGTTTATGAGGATATGAAATATCTCGGAATCTGGCACTGGCCGAAAATGGAAGTAAACTATGTCTGCATAGAGCCGTGGAGTTCTCTGCCATCCCGAAAAGGAATCACAGAAGATCTGGAGACACAGCCGAATCTGCTTCGGTTAGAAAGTGGATGCGAATACCAAAATACATGGAGCATTACCATAGAAAAGTAAATGAATGAAATGAGCAAAGGAAAAGCCGCCTGTACGCAGGCGGCTTGTTTCCTTAACTTTTTGAGGGGGGAGATAGAGAGTGGTTATTCATCTATCCAATACCTATTATAAGCAGGAAATATGTTTAAACTGTGTACTAAATCTAAAAGAAAAATAAAACTTCTAAAGAAAATTTAAAGAAACTCTTTAATTTTTACAGGCTCTTGTAGTCTGGACCGAAACGTGCTAAAGTGTGCTTATCTGAATTTCAGTTCTTTGAAATTCATAACTTTCAATCGTCATTTCGACAATGATCCCATGAAGAATGCAAAGTGAAAGGGGAAATGCCTATGGGCTGAGGAACAATGCCGGTGTTTTATTATTTGAAACTATTTGACAGAAGATTTTTGAAGTGAAAAGGAGTTTTTTATGAAAAACAGAATAATGAGAAAAATAGCGGCGGCAGGTATGGCAGTTTTCCTTGTCGGGATGTCGGCGGGAAGCGGATATATGTGGAAGGAGGCACCGGTTTATGCGGCGGAGGCGGTCTTTGAAACAGATGAAGGACAGAAGGACGGATATCAGATAGATGTGCTTACAGATGAAATGCAAAATTCGGATGTGGATATCATTACTGATGAGACTGAACTTCCGAATGAGGAAGAAATTCTGGACGAAGCAGAACTCCCGGATAATGCATTGCCGCAGACTGAAAGCGAAGATTCAGAGGAAATTTCGGACAATCTATATTCGGAAAATGAAAATGCGGATTCATTTTCCGATAGCAGTGGTGATACAGATACAAATTTACAGGCAGATCTGAGCCTGTCAGTTCAGTCAGAGGACGATACAGTCAAGGCAGGAAGTGATCTGGTATATACGATAACTGCCGAAAACACAGGGGGATGCGACCTTAAGGATCTGAGGATCAGCTACAATTTTTCAGAGAATGGTCTGTCCGGAGAGTGGTCGGAAGGTGCAGAAGATGCGGTGGGAAATACTGCATATATAGAGAAACTTGAGATGAGTGCAACAAAGACTCTGTATCTGACGGTGCATCTGCCGGAGGAAAGGACAACTGCCGTTTCATTAAAGCTGACAGCAACAGCCGGCAAAATATCTGCTGAAAATGAGACTGAGGAAACAGAAGAAATCGTAAAAAATACAGAGCTGGTGACGCAGATACAGGCATTGCAGGCTGCATTTGAGGTTGCCAAAACCGCAGACCGTTCCATGGCAGTTCCGGGGGATGAGATCCGTTTTCTGATCTGTATCAGAAATACCGGAGAGCGCACATTGCATTCGATTGTTACGACGGAGCGTTTTCAGCTCGGAAATGTGCCGGTGAAATTTCTGGAAAAAACAGGGGTAAAATTAAATAAGGCCAAAACAAAGGCAAGGATTGAGCAGATCGCACCCGGGGAAGCTTTCGGCCTGGAGGCGGTCGTGACACTGCCGGAAAGTCTGGAAGACCAGAATCTGGTCAATGAAGTTTCAGTGACAACTCTGGAAACAGGAGAGCAGACAAAGATTGCGCAGTCTGAAATACAGGTAAAGGCATCGGAAGAGGCAAAACAGGAAGAGACAACCTCCGATATTGATGGAGCAACGGGAAGTGAGCAGGCGGAAAGCATGCCGGCATCCACACATCCAAAAACCGGAGATCCATATCAGCCTCTTCTGTGGCTTTTTATGATCCCCGGTTCTGTGCTGGCTGTCGGATGGCTCCGCAGCCGGATGTGAAATTATTAGATTGATCTGGTTTATCGACAGAAATTAAAGGATGTCGATGTGCTCACCGGCAAGTGCTTTGTTCATGCTGCGGACTGCACAGAATTTACCACACATACTGCAGGTATCGCTGTGATCATCTTCCGGCAGACGGTCATCACGGATCGCTTTGGCGGTTTCCGGATCGAGCGCACATGCAAACTGTGCATCCCAGTCGAGGACACGGCGTGCATCTGCCATCTTATCATCAATGTCTCTGGCATGTGGGATCCCTTTTGCAATGTCGGCAGCGTGTGCTGCGATTTTTGAAGCAATGATGCCCTGTTTTACGTCTTCTACGTTCGGAAGTGCAAGATGCTCGGCAGGTGTGACATAGCAGAGGAAAGCTGCACCGTTCATGGCTGCAACGGCACCACCGATGGCAGCCGTGATATGGTCATAACCAGGAGCAATATCAGTAACAAGAGGTCCAAGTACATAGAAAGGAGCACCCATGCAGATTGTCTGCTGAACTTTCATATTGGCCGCAACCTGATCAAGCGGTACATGTCCCGGACCTTCGACCATAACCTGAACGTTGTGGTCCCAGGCACGTTTGGTAAGTTCGCCGAGGCGGACAAGTTCTTCAATCTGGCAGACATCCGTGGCATCAGCCAGACATCCCGGACGGCAGGCATCACCGAGTGAGATAGTAACATCGTGTTCTTCACAGATATCAAGGATCTCATCGAAGTATTCATAGAACGGGTTTTCTTCGCCGGTCATGCTCATCCATGCAAAGACAAGGCTTCCGCCACGGCTTACGATGTTCATTTTACGTTTGTGTTTTTTGATCTGCTCGATGGTTTTTCTGGTAATTCCACAGTGAAGTGTAACGAAATCTACACCGTCTTCTGCATGGAGACGAATTACATCAATGAAATCATGAGCGGTCAGTTCAGAGAGATCGCGCTGGTAGTGGATGACGCTGTCGTATACCGGAACGGTTCCGATCATGGCAGGACATTCGTGAGTAAGTTTCTGGCGGAACGGCTGTGTATTACCATGGCTGGAAAGATCCATGATTGCTTCTGCACCGAGGTCAACGGCTTTCATGACCTTCTGCATTTCGATATCATAGTCTTTGCAGTCTCTGGAGACACCGAGGTTTACGTTGATCTTTGTGCGGAGCATGCTGCCGACACCTTCCGGATTCAGACAGGTGTGGTGTTTGTTGGCACAGATCGCAACTTTACCTTCTGCGACCAGTTCCATCAATTTCTCAACCGGCATATGTTCTTTTTCTGCAACGGTTTTGATCTGCGGAGTTACGATCCCTTTGCGGGCTGCATCCATCTGTGTTGTGTAAGTTGTCATATAATATTTCTCCTTTATGTAAATGATAAGTGTTTGCATTGAGAGACGATAAATCCTGTGGTGGATTATTGTTATTTGATTCGTCCGAGCGTGTGATCAAGCGGACCGGAACCATGACCGAGATTCATCTGCGATCTCAGGGCTTCGGTCAGATACTGTTTGGAACGGCGCACAGATTCTTCGAGTGAAAAACCTCTCGCTAGATGTGAGGCAATTGCGCTTGAGAGCGTACAGCCGGTGCCGTGGGTGTTTGGATTATCAATGCGTCCACCGCGCATCCAGATACCATGTTCGTCTGTATAAAGAAGATCGTTGGCATCATTGATGCAGTGTCCGCCTTTCAGAAGCACGGAAACATGAAATTTTTCATAGAGCATATGCGCTGCTTTTTCCATAGATGCAGCATCCGTGATCTGTATTCCGGTGAGATTTTCTGCTTCCGGCACATTTGGTGTGATGACTTCTGCAAGTGGAAAGAGTTCTTTCTGGAGCGTTTCTTCCGCATCTTTGTTCATCAGGCGATGACCACTGGTAGATACCATGACGGGATCCAGAACGATGTGGCGTGCCTGATATTGACGCAGTCTGGAAGCCACGTGGTACATAATCTCAGAAGAAGAGAGCATGCCGATCTTCACTGCATCCGGAAAAATATCAGTAAAAATACAATCGAGCTGATTATCGAGAAATTCAGGAGATACTTCCTGAATGCCGTAAACCCCGGTTGTATTCTGTGCGGTCAGGGCGGTGATCGCACTCATTGCGTAAACACCGTTCATGATCATTGTTTTGATGTCGGCCTGGATACCTGCACCACCGCTGCAGTCACTGCCGGCAATTGTTAATACGGTTTTCATAATATTTTTGTCCTTATCATATTGGGATATGTTTAAACGCTATATCGCTTTTAGCTGCGACAGAAAACGTCTGACGGCAGCAGCTTTGTCTGTCGGTTTGAAAAGTCCGCTGACGACAGCTGCTCCGGCAATTCCGCTTCCGGCAAGGAGCGGAAGATTGTCGCTGTTTACACCGCCGATCGCAACGACCGGAATCTTTACAGCCTTACAGATTGCTTTTAAAGTTTCAACAGGAAGCTGTGTTACATTCGTTTTGGTCGTACTTCCAAAGACGGCACCGCATCCGAGATAATCAGCACCGGCAGCTTCGGCAGCAAGTGCTTCCTCGACATTATGGGCACTTCCGCCAATGATGAAATCCTCTCCCAGAAGCTTACGGGCTTTCTGGATTCCCATATCGGAAAGACCGACATGAACACCGGAGGCTCCGACTTTTTTGGCAAGATCCGGACGGTCGTTAATGATCAGAGGAACCTGATAACGGTCACACAGGTCTTTCAGAAGGGAAGCTTCTTTCAGAATCTCTTCATCGGACATATGTTTTTCTCGAAGCTGTACGCAGGTAACACCTGCTTTCAGAAGCTCTTCTGTGACAGTAACAAGTGTCTCTCCGGGCTCCAGCCAGCTCCGGTCAGTGACGGCATATAAATTTAATTGTCTGGCATTGATTTTCATAGATCTGTCTCCGTATTAAAAATTTTTTCTTCCAGTACATCAAAAAGCTGTGTATGGAAAGTTCCGATACCGCCATGGGTGGCATCTGTCCGCCGGCCGGCACAACAAGCGACTTCCCTCCAGAGAGTTCCGGCAGCGCAGGCTGCATCAAACGGGGAATCAGCGGCGCACAGAAACAAAGCGCAGAGTGCGGAAAGCATGCATCCGCCGCCCGTGATGCGGCAGATTCTGGAATCACCGCCTGTGAGAAGCTGCGTGTTTTCTCCATCAGAGACAACATCCATAGCACCGGTGATCAGAACAGTTGTCCGAAAGAGATTTGCGGTCTGTTTCGCAGTAGAACAGACATCTGATTCGGTAAGACGCAGGGCACTTTCAACTCCGCCATGAGAACGGGGAGAAGTTCTGTCAGAAAAAAGAGAACAGAGGACGGCAGCCTCTTCCTGATTACAGCGGATCAGATCCGGGTGCACCTGAGCAAGAAGGTTTTTTATGGTTTCCCGGCGAAATGCGCTGGCTCCGACACCTACCGGATCCAGTACAACGGGATGCCTGAGAGCATTGGCTTTTTTTCCGGCAAGGATGCAGGCATTGATTTTGGCCTCATCAGGAACTCCGGTGTTTAAGAGGGTTCCCTGACAGAAGCCGGTGATCTCTGCAGCCTCTTTTTCATTTTGTCCCATAACGGCACTTCCACCGGCTGCCAGAAGAAGATTAGCAACATCCTGCATGGTTACCGGGTTGGTAAGGCAGTGGATTTTGGGCGCTTTCCGACGGATGTTTTGAAAAATGATTTCTATATCAGTGACATGTGGCATAGATTATCTCCTGACTATGTGAAGTATCTGGCCTTTTTCAAAAACGCGAAGCAGTACAAAAGCAAGGACACTTCCTGTGAAGGTTGAGATAAAAAACGGAAGCATGTACACGGTAAATCCTGCCGGCGCGAGTCCCATGAGCAGTTTTGCGACAGGGTATGCGGCAAGTCCGCCGAGAATGCCGGTTCCGAGTGCTTCGGCAGCACAGGCAGGAGCAAGTTTACCGGTAAAGCGGAAGATCAGCCCGCAGCACAGGGCACCGACCATACTTCCCGGGAAAGCAAGCAGACTTCCGATGCCGAGCAGATTACGGATCAGACTTGCACAGAACGCGATTCCGACACCCCACCACGGACCGAGGATGACGGCGGCAAATATATTGACCATATGCTGGACGGGAGCGCATTTGCTTCCGGCAACCGGGACGCTGATCAGACTTCCGGCAACGGCAGCTGCGGTCAGAACTCCGGCAATGGCAAGTTTCTGGGTTGATGTTGTTTCATTTTGGTTCATGATTACCTCCTGTTTTCCTGAGGATAGATGGCAACAAAAAAGAAGATACCGCGCAGGTACCTTCTCAACTTGTCTGATAGCAAAAAGAAAATCCAAATGGAAAATCTTTCCGGGCATTCGGTATATCCCTACGTTGGCATTATCCAAATCAGGTTAAGGGTCGAAACCAAGAAGTTTCCTCTCAGCCGGCTTAAGGCCAGCTCCCCTGTTTTTATTTACGGGTTTATTATACAGCCGGAAGTGGGAGATAGCAAGAAAAAATTCTGCCACATTGAAAATAAAATGCACTTGTGCTATGCTGTAATGGAATATATCCGTTTGGAGAAACGGAACAAATATCACATATATCCCGAGGCAGAGGAGGAAAATATGAAAGTATCAACACTATTAGAAGGTTTGGAATATATCTGCTGTCAGGGCAGTACAGAACAGGAAGTCACTACCGTTGTGTATGACTCACGCAAAGTAGAAGAAAAATCTCTGTTTATCTGCATCCGCGGTGCGGTTGTGGACGGACACAAGTTTGTACCGGATGTCATCAAAAAGGGTGCAAAAACTCTGATCGTTGAAGAAGAAGTTGAGGCTCCTTCAGATGTAACAGTGATCAAAGTTACAGACACCCGTTATGCGATGGCATTTATTTCTGCAGCATATTTCGGTCATCCGGCAAAAGAGCTTAAAACTATCGGAATTACCGGAACAAAGGGAAAGACAACAACAACTTACATGGTAAAATCTATCCTGGAAAATGCCGGTTACAAAGTCGGACTGATCGGAACAATCGAAGCAATCATCGGAGAGGAACATATTCCGGCACACAATACGACACCGGAGTCTTATCTGGTTCAGGAATATTTCCGCAAGATGGCAGATGCCGGCTGTGACTGTGTGGTTATGGAAGTTTCCTCACAGGGGCTGATGCTTCACCGTACACAGGGATTTGTTTTTGACTATGGTATTTTTACCAATATTGAGCCGGACCATATCGGGCCAAATGAGCATAAGGATTTTGACGATTATTTAAGATGCAAATCTATGCTGCTCCGTCAGTGCAAAGTCGGAATCGTTAACCGCGATGATGAACACTTCGAAAGAATCATCGAGGGACATACCTGCACACTTGAGACTTACGGATTTTCTCCGGAGGCAGATCTGCGGGCTGAGGATGCACATATGGTAGGTGGCAGAGGCTATCTTGGAATTTCCTATCAGCTCAAAGGTCTGATGGAATTCCCGGTTGAAATCGATATTCCGGGTAAATTCAGCATCTACAATTCTCTGACTGCAATCGCAATCTGCCGTCATTTCAATGTTTCGCAGGAAAACATCATTAAGGCGTTGAAAGTTGCAAGAGTAAAAGGCCGTATTGAGATGATCAAAGTATCTGATGAATTTACACTGATGATCGATTATGCACACAATGCGATGGCACTGGAGAGCCTTCTGACGACACTTCGTGAATATCATCCGCACCGTCTGGTATGTATGTTCGGATGTGGAGGAAACCGTGCAAAATCCCGCCGCTATGAGATGGGAGAAGTTTCCGGAAGACTTGCAGATCTGACGATCATCACATCCGATAACCCGAGATATGAGGAGCCACAGGATATCATCAATGATATTAAGATTGGTATTTCAAAGACAGACGGCAAATATGTCGAGATCTGCGACCGTAAGGAAGCAATCGCATATGCGATCCACCACGGAGAACCGGGGGATATCATCGTTCTTGCAGGAAAAGGCCATGAGGATTATCAGGAGATCAAAGGTAAGAAATACCCGATGGATGAGAGAGTACTGATTGAAGAAATCCTTCAGGAGGATAAAGAAAGAGCAGAAAAATAAATGACTTATGCGGATATTATCGTGGACATATCCCACGAAAAAGTTGACCGCAGTTTTCAGTATAAAGTTCCCGAAGAACTGCAGCACAAACTGCAGGTGGGAATGGTGGTGACGATTCCTTTTGGAAACGGAAACCATGAACGAAAGGGCTATGTGATCGGTCTTTCAGATACACCGGCATTTGATACATCACGTATGAAAGAACTTACGGGTATTTGCAGCAGTGAAGAAACTACGGAGGAGAGGCTGATCGCGCTTGCCGCGTGGATGAAAAACCAGTATGGTTCCACCATGGTTCAGGCACTGAAAACCGTTCTCCCCGTGAGAGAAAAGGTCAAAGCCAAAGAAAAACGATATATCATATTGAACGTCAGCGAAGAAGAGGCGGAAAAAATTGCAGGGAAGCTGGAGAGTGGACGATGTAAGGCAAGGGCAAGGCTTGTGCGTGCGCTTCTTGAGGAAAAGAAACTCGATTATACAAAAGCATCCAAAGAATTTGGTATGACTGCCTCTGTTCTTCGTCCGCTTGCGGATGAGGGAATTGTTCAGGTTGTGCAGGATGAAGTTTACCGCATGACTGTAGACGGGGCGAACATTCCGCATGAGGAACTTTCAATTCTTACAGAACCGCAGCAGGAAGCTTTTGACCAGATTCAGGAAGAATGGAAAGCAGACCCTCCCCGGCCGGTTCTGATTCATGGAGTCACCGGAAGCGGCAAGACACAGGTTTATATGAAACTGATCCGTCAGGTGATCGATGAGGGAAAACAGGTTATTGTGCTTGTTCCGGAGATTGCGCTGACCTACCAGACAGTCCGGAGATTTTACGGCTGGTTTGGTGAAAAGGTTTCCGTACTGAATTCCCGTCTGTCCGCCGGAGAACGCTACGACCAGTTCAAAAGAGCCAAGCGAGGTGAGATCCAGATCATGGTAGGACCGCGTTCGGCGTTATTCACACCGTTTTCAAATCTGGGACTTATCATTATAGATGAGGAGCATGAGCAGTCTTATAAGAGTGAAAACAGCCCCAGATACCATGCAAGAGAGACTGCACTTTACCGTGCACAGATGGAAAATGCCCGCCTTGTCCTGGGTTCGGCGACACCGTCGCTGGAAGCCTATACGAAGGCGAAAGACGGTGAATTCCGGCTTGTAAAGCTGGATGCGCGTTTTGAAGACCGGCCGCTTCCGAAAGTGAGTGTTGTAGATCTAAGAGAAGAATTACGGGAGGGAAACCGTTCAGTTCTGAGCCGCAGCCTGAGAAAAGCCATCGAAAACAGGCTGAAATGTGGGGAACAGGCAATTCTTTTTCTGAACAGGAGAGGGTATGCAGGATTTGTTTCCTGCCGTTCCTGTGGTGAAGTCCTGAAATGCCCGCACTGTGATGTGGCTTTGACGGAGCACAATAACGGCAGACTGGTCTGTCATTATTGCGGATATGAACAGCCACGGGTGGAAAAATGTCCGGTATGCGGTTCGCCTTATATCGGAGGATTTAAGGCAGGAACGCAGCAGATCGAACAGGTTCTGCACAAGAATTTCCCAAAAGCGCGTATTCTTCGTATGGACTATGACACGACCAGAGCAAAAGGCAGCTACGAAAAGATATTGTCTTCGTTTGCAGCGCATGAGGCTGACATCCTCGTCGGTACGCAGATGATCGTCAAAGGACACGATTTTCCGGACGTAACACTGGTAGGAGCGCTTGCTGCGGACCTTTCCTTAAATGCAGCAGATTACCGTTGTGCGGAGAGGACGTTTCAGCTTCTGACACAGGCAGTCGGCAGATCGGGGCGTGGAACGAAACCGGGTGAGGCAATCATTCAGAGCTACCATCCGGATCATTACAGCATTCAGACCGCGGCGGCGCAGGACTATGAGGCTTTTTATCAGGAGGAGATGGCATACCGCATGTTGATGGATTATCCGCCGGCAGCGCACATGCTTTCTGTACTGGTATCGGGTGAGAACGAAGAACTTCTGGAGCAGGGGATGGATTATCTTGCAAAGTTTGTGGAGCGGATTGCTTCCAGATATCGGATTCCTGTGATCGGGCCTGCATATGCGGCGGTTGGAAAAGTAAATGATATTTACCGTAAGGTTCTGTATCTCAAGCACCGGGATGAACGCATTTTGCAGGATATCAAAGATAAAACAGAAAAATACATTGAATTAAATTCCGGATTTAGAAGACTGTATATACAGTTTGATTACACTTAGAGTTAGAAAGTAGCAATTAGCATAAGATAAAAAAGAGAGGAAGAAATAAAAATGGCAATCAGAGTAATCAGAACAGAAGAAGATCCGGTTCTGCGTAAGATCAGCAGACCGGTAAAAGAAGTAACACCGAAGATCGTAACTTTGATCGATGACATGCTTGATACAATGTATGAGGCAATGGGGGTTGGTCTTGCGGCACCGCAGGTCGGAATCCTGAAACGTATCGTTGTAATTGATATCGGAGAAGGCCCGATTATATTGATCAATCCGGAGATTCTGGAAACTTCCGGAGAGCAGACAGGTGATGAGGGATGCTTAAGTGTTCCGGGAATGGCCGGTCAGGTGACAAGACCAAACTATGTAAAAGTAAAAGCCATGGATGAGGACATGAATGAAGTAATCTATGAAGGAACCGAACTTCTGGCACGTGCATTCTGTCATGAGATCGATCACCTCGACGGAAAAATGTATACCGATCTGGTTGAAGGTGAACTGCACAGAACCAGCTATGACGAGGAAGACTGAGAAGGTATTTACAGGCAGACCCGTGCATAACGGGAGAAAAGAGGAGCAGACTATTATATGAAGATTGTTTATATGGGAACACCGGATTTTGCAGTGCCGCCACTTGCCGCACTTGTAAAAAACGGATATGAGGTAGCCGCTGTGGTAACACAGCCCGACAAACCAAAAGGAAGGGGAAAGACACTTTTGCCGACTCCTGTCAAGGAAGAAGCGATGAAACATGAGATCCCGGTCTATCAGCCACTTAAGGTACGTGATCCGGAATTTGTAGAAACATTAAAAGAACTTGCTCCGGACATGATCATAGTTGCAGCATTTGGTCAGATCATTCCGAAGACGATCCTGGATATGCCGAAATACGGATGCCTGAATATCCATGCGTCGCTTCTTCCGAAATACAGAGGAGCCGCACCAATCCAGCAGGCTGTGATCGATGGAGAAAAGGAATCCGGAGTGACGATCATGAAAATGGGAGTCGGACTGGATACGGGAGATATGATTTCTCAGGCAGTCGTTACGCTGGCAGAAGATGAAACAGGCGGAAGTCTGTTTGACAAACTTGCAGAGGAAGGCGCTGAACTTCTGATCCGTACAATTCCGTCTATCGTGGATGGAACCGCAGTTTATACGAAGCAGCCGGAAGAAAGCCCGACGCCGTATGCGGCAATGATCAGTAAAAAAATGGGACTGATGGATTTTACAAAGAGTGCCGCAGAGCTGGAGCGGCTGGTGCGTGGAATGAATCCATGGCCAAGTGCTTATACATTCCTGAACGGCAAAACACTGAAGGTGTGGAAATGCTCCGTCGAAAGTGGAAATTGTGGAAAAGAGACACCGGGAACAATCATCGGTGTGGATAAAAAGGGAATTCATGTAGCCTGCGGAACAGACAAGCTGATTCTCGAAGAAGTACAGCTGGAAGGCAAGAAGCGGATGGAGGCGGATGCTTTTCTTCGCGGCTGCCAGGTAACAGAGGGGACTATGCTGAAAGATCATAAGGAGTGATACGAATGTACGGATATGGATATGGTTATGGATATTACGGATTCGACTGGACTTATATGCTTCTGATCATTGGAATGCTGCTGTCACTTACTGCATCTGCGAAGCTTAAGAGTACTTTTTCTTATTACAGGAGAATACGGAGTGCTTCCGGACTTACCGGTGCGGAAACAGCAAAAAGAATTCTGCAGGCAGCCGGTATCACAGATGTACATGTGCGTGCAATTTCCGGAAGTCTGACGGATCATTATGATCCGCGGACAAAAACAGTAAGTCTTTCGGAAGATATTTACGGCCAGACTTCACTGGCGGCAGTGGGTGTTGCCGCCCATGAATGCGGACATGCCATTCAGCATGCAATCGGTTATGCACCGCTTGAATTTCGAAGTGCGATCGTTCCGGTGGCAAACTTTGGAAGTACACTTTCCTGGCCGCTTTTTCTGATCGGGCTTTTTTCAGGAATCCGTCCGCTGGTGACAGCAGGTATTGTACTTTTTTCACTGGCAGTACTGTTTCAGCTTGTGACACTTCCTGTTGAGATCAATGCATCCTCACGTGCATTAAAGATGCTGCAGAGTACCGGAATCCTCGGAACAGACGAGACACGCGGGGCAAGAAAGGTACTGACTGCAGCTGCAATGACTTATGTGGCAGCGCTGGCAGCTTCCATATTACAGCTTTTAAGACTTTTGATACTTGCAGGAGGACGAAGAAGGGATGACTAGCGGAATTAATACAAGAGAGATGATACTGGAGATTCTTCTTCAGATCAATGAAGAGGGCGAACACAGTCATATTGCGATCCGCAATGCACTTTCCAAATATCAGTTCCTTCCGAAACAGGAAAGAGCTTTTATCACGAGAGTGTGTGAGGGAACACTGGAATACAGAATACTGATTGATTATATTATTAATTCCTTTTCGAAAATTCCTGTTGATAAAATGAAAGCACCGATTCGTGAAATCTTACGAAGTGCCATTTATCAGATGAAATTCATGGATCGTGTGCCGGACAGTGCTGTCTGTAATGAGGCAGTAAAACTTGCACAGAAAAAAGGCTTTTATAATCTGAAACCTTTTGTAAACGGAGTTCTCAGAACTGCGGCGAGACAGATGAACGAACTGGAATATCCTTCAAGAGAAGAGAATCTTGTCCGTTATCTGTCCGTTCGTTATTCCATGCCGGAGGAGCTTGTAAATCGCTGGCTGGAAGATTACGGCGAGGAAATTACCGAAAAAATGCTTGCAGATTTCCTTAGGGAAAAACCGGTAACGATTCGCTGCCGTACATATCTGAATTCTGTTGATAAAATTTGTGACAGCTTGAAAAGTCAGGGCGTTACCGTCGAACCGGCTCCGTATCTTCCTTATGCAAAGCGTATTTCCGGATATAACCATATTCTGGCGCTGGATGCATTTATTCAGGGAAAAATCCTTGTACAGGATGTAAGTTCCATGCTTGTGGCGGAGATTGCAAATCCGTCCAGAGGAGATTATGTCATTGACATGTGTGCCGCACCGGGTGGCAAGAGCCTTCATATGGGTGATAAGATGGAAGGGTTTGGTACAGTAGATGCCCGTGATATCAGTCAGTACAAGGTAAATCTGATCGAGGAAAATATTCAGAGAACAGGTTCTATCAATGTGCAGGCAAAAGTGCAGGATGCCACACTGTTTGATGTAGAATCCGAATGTAAGGCAGATATTGTTCTTGCAGATGTACCATGCTCCGGTTATGGTGTGATAGGCAAAAAACCGGAGATCAAATACCGCTCTACAGCCCAGAAAGAAGATGAACTGGTCATTCTCCAGAGAACGATCCTTGATAAGGCGGCAGAGTATGTGAAACCGCGCGGAGTACTGATTTTCAGTACCTGTACGATTGCAAAAGAAGAAAATGAAGAAAATATGATGTGGTTTATGAATAACCATCCATTTAAGCTTGAAAGCATAGATGACTGTATTCCGGAAGAACTTCGCTCTGAGACGACTGCACTGGGCTATCTGCAGCTGCTTCCGGGTGTACATGGAACTGATGGCTTCTTTATTGCAAAATTCAGAAGGAAATAATTATGACAGATATCAAATCAATGAATATGGAGGAGCTGAAAGAGCTTATGGTGCAGATCGGTGAAAAGCCGTTCCGCGCAAAGCAGATCTATGGCTGGCTGCATGAGCATCTTGTTACCTCCTATGATGAAATGGCAAATATTCCGAAGAGCCTGAAAGAAAAGCTGAAAGATTATCCCATCACAGTTCTGGAAGAACTGGATGTTCAGACCTCCAAAGTAGATGGAACCAGAAAGTATCTGTTCCGCCTTTCTGATGGAAATATGATCGAGAGTGTCCTGATGCGATATAAATACGGAAATTCCGTCTGTATTTCTTCTCAGGCAGGCTGCCGTATGGGCTGCCGCTTCTGTGCATCTACGATCGGTGGGCTGACGAGAAATCTTCTTCCGTCGGAGATGCTGGATCAGATTTACCGGATACAGACTTCCATAGGAGAGCGTATTTCCAATGTGGTGGTGATGGGAACCGGTGAGCCGCTTGATAATTATGATAATCTTCTCAGATTTATTCATATTCTGACCGAAGATGGAGGAATCCATATCAGTCAGCGAAATCTTACGGTATCTACATGTGGGCTGGTTCCGAGAATTTATGAGCTGGCAGATGAAAAGCTCCAGATGACACTTGCAGTATCGCTTCATGCACCGAACGATGAAAAAAGAAGGGAACTGATGCCGATCGCCAACAAATATTCTGTAGATGAACTTCTGGATGCCTGCCGATATTATTTTGACAAGACAGGACGGAGGATCACTTTTGAGTACAGTCTGGTTGCAGGGGTAAATGACAGCAAAGAAAATGCACAGGAACTGGCGGGCCGGCTGAAAGGTCTGAACTGCCATGTAAACCTGATTCCGGTTAATCCGGTGAGAGAGCGTTCTTTCGTGCGTTCCACCCGTCAGGCTGTGGAGAATTTCAAAATAAATCTTGAAAAATGCGGAATTAATGGTACTATTAGAAGGGAAATGGGCAGCGATATTGACGGTGCCTGTGGGCAGCTAAGAAAAAGATACATGGAAAAAACAGAAAGTGAGAAGTGACATGAGGGTATATTCAGCTACGGATGTAGGCCAGAGAAGGAAAATGAACCAGGACTATGTGTTCGTTTCCGAAAACCCGGTTGGAAATCTTCCGAATCTGTTTGTCGTCGCTGATGGAATGGGCGGACATAATGCAGGGGATTATGCATCCTCACATGCAGTTCAGACTTTAGTGGACGAGATTCGAAGAGACGCGGATTTCAACCCAATCAAAGTGATTCGTCATGCCATTGAGACTGCAAATACGGAGATTCTGGACCGTTCCCGAAGTGATGAAAATCTACGGGGAATGGGTACGACTATGGTAGTCTGCACGGTCGTGGGACATTATGCTTATGTGGCCAATGTCGGAGACAGCCGTCTGTATGTGGTACAGGGTGAGATTCATCAGGTAACAAAAGATCACTCCCTTGTACAGGAAATGGTCCGCATGGGTGAGATCAAACCAGAGGAAGCCAGAAATCATCCGGATAAAAATATTATTACGAGAGCACTTGGTGCAGAGCGCACCGTAGATATTGACTTTTTTGACCTGAAACTGGAACCGGACAGTACGATCCTTATGTGTTCCGATGGTCTGAGCAATATGGTAGAAGACAGTGAAATCGAAAAAATCATACTGAACCAGACAGAAGAACTGCCGCAGAAGGGTGAAAGACTTCTGAGAGAAGCCAACCGGAACGGTGGTAAGGATAACATAGCAGTCATACTGGTAGAACCATTCACGAATGAGGTGGAAAAATGTTAAAAACAGGAATGATCATAGCAGAGCGCTATGAAATCTTAGGGAAGATCGGCACCGGTGGAATGGCCGATGTATATAAGGCAAAAGATCATAAGCTGAACCGTTTTGTAGCGGTCAAGGTGTTAAAACCGGAATTTCGGGAGGATACTACATTCATCCGTAAATTCCGCAGCGAGGCACAGGCAGCTGCGGGACTGACACATCCGAATATTGTCAATGTATTTGATGTAGGGGATGACGAAGGTGTTTATTACATTGTAATGGAACTGATCGAAGGCATCACGCTGAAAGAATACATTGCAAAGAAAGGCAAACTTTCTATTAAAGAGGCGACCAGCATTGCCATTCAGGTATCAATGGGGCTGGAAGCCGCACATAATCACGGAATCGTACACCGCGACGTAAAACCGCAGAATATCATTATTTCAACAGACGGCAAGGTCAAGGTTACTGATTTCGGAATCGCAAGAGCGGCATCTTCCAATACCATCAGTTCTAATGTTATGGGATCTGTACATTACAGCTCACCGGAGCAGGTACGTGGAGGATACAGCGACGAAAAGAGTGATATTTATTCACTTGGTATTACTTTATATGAGATGGTTACCGGACGTGTTCCGTTTGACGGAGATACGACTGTGGCAATCGCTATCAAACATCTTCAGGAAGAAATGGTTCCGCCGAGTGTTTATGCGGAAGATTTGCCATACAGCCTTGAGCAGATCATTCTGAAATGTACGCAGAAGAGTGTAAATCGCCGTTACGACAAAATGGAAGATGTGATTGCAGACCTGAAACATTCCCTGATCGAACCACAGGGGGATTTTGTTAAATTGTCCTCTGTTGATAATGAGGCAAAGACAGTTGTGATCTCTGACGAAGAACTCGGAGAAATCAAACACAGTCCGAAGAAACGTACATCAGACATTGCACAGCTTGAAGACGAGGAATACGATACGGATTATGAAGATTATGAAGATGATCATCGCCGTAAACGTTCCTCTGATAAAAAATCCAGGAAGAAACATAAAGCACCGAATAGGGGCCTTACGATTCTTGCACTTCTTGCAGGTGCGGCTATTTTGGTTGCGGCAATCTTCTTTATCGGAAAAGCAGCCGGCATCATAGGCGGTGACAGTAGTACAGATACTTCACAGACCGATCAGAACACAGATGCATCGACAGATGAGGATGGAATGGTAATTGTTCCGAATCTGGTAGGAAAGACGGAAGCAGAAGCTACTGCACTTCTTGAAGAAGAAAAACTCGGCAAGCAGATGATGGGCGAAGAAAGTTCCACACAGGAAAAAGGACGCATTTCTTCTCAGAATATTGCGGCAGGAACAAAAGTTGAACAGTATACAACTCTGAAATATTACATCAGTAAGGGACAGCAGGCTGTAACGATGCCTGATCTCTCCGGAGAGACCGGAGTGGATGCGCAGCAGACACTGGAAGATCTCGGACTTACGGTGAATGTTCAGAAAGCATACAGTGAAGATGACGGAAGCGGTTATCCGCTGGTAAATCCGGGATATGTAGATTCTTATACACCGGAAGCAGGAAGCAGTGTAAGTGCGGGTGATGAAGTAACTCTGGTTGTCAGTCGTGGTCTTGATTATGGCAACAGTGTATCAGTGCCGAGTGTAGTCGGTATGACAGAAAATGATGCGATCACCACACTTGGCAAATGGATCGATGTTCAGGTGACAGAGCAGCAGAGCACAGATGTGGCAGCAGGAGAAGTTATTTCTCAGAGTCCGGAAGCAGATACAGCAGCTGATCCGGATCAGCCGATCACGATCGTAGTCAGCAGCGGCAATGAAGCACCGGGTGCACAGAAAGATAACACAGCTTCCACCGCAGCGACAGATACACAGACAACAGATACAGCATCTGCACAGTCCGCAGCAGATACAAGTGCACAGCAGAGTGCAGCTGCGGCAAACGGCGAAGTATGGAAATGCACACAGTCTTTAAATACACCGAACGGTTATCAGGGCGGAGCAATTCGTCTGGAGCTGATCCAGGAAGTAAATGGAGAGATGACATCTACACAGGTTGTGGACGGAAAGAAACTTACTTTCCCATATACACTGGATATCACCGGTGCACCGGGAGTCAGCGCCGGTACATTATATGTTTCTGAGCAGATAAATGGTACTTACCAGCAGCTTGGACAGTACCCGATCTCATTCCAGAAAGCCGAGTAATCCATGCAGGGAAAAATCATAAAAGGAATTGCAGGTTTCTATTATGTATACGGAGCGGATGAGATGCTTTATGAATGTAAGGCAAAGGGAATCTTCCGTAAAGATAACCAGAAACCACTGGTAGGCGATAATGTGGAGATCACAGTTCTGGATAAACAGGAACACACCGGAAATCTGATCAGGATCCTTCCACGTAAGAATTCTCTGATACGTCCGGCGGTGGCGAATGTGGATCAGGCATTTGTGATTTTTGCAATGGAAAATCCAAAACCGAATTTTATGCTTCTGGACCGTTTCCTGATCATGATGGAACAGTCGGATGTTCCGGCGGTGATCTGTTTTAATAAAAAAGATCTTGCGTCGGAGCAGGAAGTGACAGAACTTTATGAAACATATAAAAACTGCGGTTATCATGTGATACTTTCCAGTGCCCTCGAAAAGGAGGGACTGGAGGAGATTCATGAGATTCTGAAAGGAAAGACAACTGTAGTTGCCGGACCGTCCGGAGTCGGAAAATCATCACTGACCAATCTTTTACAGGGTGAGGTACAGATGGAGACGGGCGAGATCAGTAAGAAACTGAAAAGAGGACGTCATACGACGCGTCACTCGCAGGTTATTCCTGTCGGAGAAAATACGTTTCTTATGGATACACCGGGATTTTCTTCCCTGTATCTGACAGATATGGAAGAACAGGATCTGAAAGATTATTTTCCGGAGTTTCGTAAATACGATGAAGAATGCAGATTTCAGGGATGCAGGCATATCCATGAACCGGGATGCAGAGTAAAAGAAGCACTCGAGAACGGAAAGATCAGCCGCATCCGATATGAAGATTATCTTAGTTTATATGAAGAATTAAAAGAGAAAAGGAGATATTAAATGGAGTATCGATTGTGCCCCTCAATTTTGTCCGCAGACTTTAACCGTCTGGGAGAACAGATTCAGGCTCTTGAAAGGGCCGGAGTCAAATGGCTTCACATTGATGTAATGGATGGAGATTTTGTTCCGAGTATTTCATTCGGAATGCCGGTGATCAAATCAATCCGCAAAGAATCCAGAATGTTTTTTGATGTACATCTGATGGTTTCTGCACCGGAGCGCTACATTCAGGATTTCGTAGAATGTGGAGCGGATTCTGTCACAGTACATGCAGAAGCCTGTGAAGATCTTGAAAGGGCAATTGAATTGATCAAGGATGCCGGTGTAAAAGTCGGAATATCCATCAAGCCTGCTACACCGGTTAATGACATCAGTCACCTTCTGGAAGATGTGGACATGGTACTGATCATGACGGTACAGCCGGGATTCGGTGGACAGAAATATCTGACAGAATGTACAGAAAAGATTGAGGAACTGAAAGAAATCATTGACAGAGAAGGGCTGAATGTGGATATAGAGGTAGATGGCGGAATCAATGATGAAACGCTTGAAACTGCTATGAAAGCAGGAGCTAATATTCTTGTTGCAGGTTCTTATGTATTCAACGGTGATCTGGAGTCCAATGTGCATAAGATCCAGAATAAGATGAAAGAGATCAGCGAAAGAATCGATTGAGGAACAATATGAAAGATGTGATCATCGTAAGCGGGGGCAATATCCAGAGAGATTTTGCCCTCGATTTTTTACAGAAAAATAAAAAAGAAAATGTATGCCTGATCGCAGCAGATAAAGGTGTGGAGTTTTTTATCAAAACAGATTGGGTGCCGGATGTAGCAGTCGGAGATTTTGACAGTCTTTCTGCAGCAGGAGAGAAGTATCTGGATAGTTTGAAAGAGACGGAGATCGTACGTCTGAAACCGGAAAAGGATGATTCTGATACGCAGTCTGCAGTAAATTTTGCGATTGACAGAGGGGCGAAAAATATCACGATTTTTGGAGCGACCGGCAATCGAATCGACCATCTGCTTGCAAATTTCGGACTGTTGGTGCTCGGCAGAGAGCGGGGCACGGATATTACATTGATCGATCAGTGGAATTACATGAAACTGGTTGAGAGCGGTACAGTACTTAAGAAAAAGGAACAGTTTGGCAAATATGTGTCATTCTTTTCTCTTGAGGGTGATATGCCGGGACTGACACTTGTGGGAGTTAAGTATCCGTTAGACCACTATCATCTCAGAGTTTCGGACAGTGGGCTTACTGTCAGCAATGAAATCGAAGCGGAAGAAGCCGTTGTGTCTTTTGACGGGAAATCTCTTCTGATGTTGATGACAAGAGACTGATGACAGAACGGAGTGGAGAAAGATTTGACAGAATACGAGTTGATACGTTCCGGAAGAAAATCACTCACGATTCAGATAAAAACGGATGGCAGCGTGGTAGTTCGCGCACCGCTTCGTCTGGCAAAGTACAGAATCGAAAGATTTGTGACGGAGCATGAAGACTGGATCAGGACACAGCAGAAAAAAGCTGAAAAATACAGGGAACAGGTGCATGTCATTACAGAAGAAGAACGGCGGGATGGTATACTACGGGCAAAGAAAATTTTTCCGGAGCGTACAGCATATTTTGCAAAGCGTATGGGAGTTACGTATAACCGCATTACAATCCGGGAGCAGAAGACCAGGTGGGGAAGCTGCAGTTCGGCCGGAAACCTGAATTTTAACTGGAAACTGCTTCTGATGCCGCCGGAACTTCTGGATTATGTAGTTGTTCATGAACTTGCGCACCGCAAAGAGATGAATCATTCGCCGCATTTCTGGGCAATAGTCGAAAAGGAACTGCCGGATTACCGCAAGCGACGGGAAAAATTAAAAATACTGGGAAGACAGCTGGGATGACCCATTAGGAAAAGAGGGAGAATATGCCGGGAACAATTATCTGTTATGGAGATTCAAATACGTATGGTTATGATCCACATGACCAGATGGAGGGGCGATATCCGAAGGATGTATGCTGGACTGGAATTCTGGATGCAGAAACAGAATGGAAAATTGAGAATCACGGAGTAAACGGAAGAAGTATTCCGCATACGGTCAGTACGGTGAAGTTTGCCTGTGACCAGGTGCGTGACTGGCACCGACGGCCGAATTCGGTATGGCTCTGGGTAATGCTGGGGAGCAATGATCTGCTCGAAAATCCGGATTTTACAGCTGTTGATGTGGCGAAGCGTATGGAACGTTTTCTGAAAAGGCTTATGGAAGAAGCAGGGCTTGCAAGCCGTAAAATGAAACTTCGACTGATCGCACCACCGGCCATGAAAGAAGGAGCGTGGGTGGATCGCCCGGAACTTCTTGTGGAATCCCGTAATCTTGGGAAAGAATATCAGAGAATCGCACGTCGTGTTGGTGTGGCTTTTACAGATGCAAGTGGATGGGATATTCCGACCATTTATGATGGTGTGCATTTCACAGAGGAAGGACATAGGAAGTTTGCCGAAAAAATCCGTGAAGAGATAAAGATATAAACTTAAGAGACTAAGAAAGAGGCGTAATATGGTACAAGTGGATCTGATCACAGGATTTCTCGGATCGGGAAAGACTACATTTATCAAAAAATATGCACGTTACCTGATGGAACAGGGGCAGAATATCGGTATACTGGAAAATGATTTTGGCGCAATCAATGTAGATATGATGCTCCTTCGGGAACTGGAAGGTGAAAACTGCGAGCTGGAAATGGTTGCAGGCGGATGCGATAAAGACTGTTACCGGAGACGTTTTCGCACAAAGCTTATTGCTATGGGAATGTGCGGATATGACCGTGTGCTGATCGAACCGTCCGGAATCTTTGACGTTGATGATTTTTTTGATGCACTGCACGAAGAACCACTGGATAAATGGTATCAGATCGGAAATGTCATTACCGTGGTGGATGCATGTCTGGAAGAAAAACTTTCAGAAGGTGCGGATTATATTCTGGCATCGGAGGCGGCAAATGCAGGCTGTATTTTGTTGAGCCGTACACAGCTGGCATCAGAGGAACAGATAAAGGATACGGTGGCACATATTAACCGTGCCTTAGAGACAATACACTGCAAAAGAGTTTTGAAAGATGAAGTGATTTGTGGTGACTGGGAAGATTTTACCGAAAATGATTACAAAAAAATCTCAGAATCCGGTTATCAGGTAGAAGATTATGAAAAAATGTATGTAGATCAGGACGAGATCTTCCAGTCACTGTTTTTGATGGACGAAGGAATTTCTCCGATAAAAGTCAAAGAAGCAGTAAGGAAAATTTTTGAAGATCCGGAATGCGGACAGGTCTTCCGCATCAAGGGATTTTTGAAAGACGAAGATATATGGCAGGAGTTAAATGCGACTGCCCATGAATTGACGATGCACCCGCTGGAAGCGGGACAGGATGTACTGATCGTCATAGGCGAACAGATGAATGAAGAAAAGATACGAGGATATTTGAAAAAATGAGTATAAGAGTTTTATTTACAGATCTGGATGGAACATTATTAAACGATGCAAAAGAAGTTACCCCGGGAAATCAGTCGGCTATCGATGAGGCCCTCGCAAAAGGACACAAGATCGTGGTCTGCACGGGAAGGCCGCTTGCAAGTGCCCGGGCCTGTGCAGCGAAAGCAGGACTTGTCAAGGAAGGCTGTTATGTGATTTGCTTCAATGGCGGGCAGATATATGATCCATATCATGAAAAAACAGTTTACGGCAAAACATTTCCGAGGGAAATTGCGGTTGATATTATAAACGAAGCATTGAAACGCGACCTGCATATTCAGGGATACAATGATACGGAAATCCTCTGTGTCAGAGAAACGGAAGAATTAAAGCAGTATGCTGCAGTGAACCGGCTTCCGTATAAGATCGTGGCAAGTGCAGAGGAAGTAGTGCCGAAAGATCCCTATAAACTTATTGCACTTACTACCAGCGAAGAAAGAGAGAAAAATCTGAAATTCCAGAAAGAGGTCATTGCACCGCTGGCCGGAAAAGTACAGAGCTTCTTTTCAAATGACCGTTATCAGGAAATCGTACCGGAAGGTATTTCAAAAGGCTTTGCGGTCAGATGGTTCTGTGATTATGTTGGGGTACCGATCGAAAATTCCGTCGCAGCAGGGGATGCGCAGAACGACATTGAAATGCTGAAGGCTGCTCATATTGGTGCAGTTATGTGTAATGCATATCCGGGCATTGCGGAATATGGAAATTATGTTACCGAACATGATAACAATCATGATGGTGTGGCAGAGATCATACGTAAGTTTATTCTGAGTTAATGGATTTTGACCAGATTGCTGTGAACGGAGGGAACAGCAACCTATTCTGAAAGAAGACTGATACCCTGACAGAGGGAGATATGGACTTTTTTTCCGGTGTGTGATAAAATTGTGAAAGTATGAATTTAAAATAATAAAATACGAAATGGAGAAATATAGAAAATGAAACTTGGAATCGTAGGACTGCCAAATGTAGGCAAAAGTACACTGTTTAATTCACTGACAAAAGCAGGAGCAGAATCCGCAAATTATCCGTTCTGTACCATCGACCCAAACGTCGGTGTGGTTACTGTTCCGGACGAAAGACTGAAACTGCTCGGAGATTTTTACCACTCTAAGAAGGTGACACCGGCTGTTATCGAATTTGTTGATATTGCGGGCCTGGTAAAGGGCGCATCCAAGGGTGAGGGCCTCGGTAACCAGTTCCTTGCAAATATCCGTGAAGTGGATGCAATCGTACATGTAGTCCGCTGCTTCGAAGATCCGAATGTCATCCATGTAGACGGAAGCATTGATCCGCTTCGCGACATCGAGACAATCAACCTTGAGCTGATCTTCTCTGATATCGAAATTCTTGAAAGAAGAATTGCAAAAGTAACCAAGACAGCACGTATGGATAAGGAAGCTGCCAAAGAGCTTGATTTCCTTCAGAAAGTTAAGAAACATCTCGAAGACGGTAACATGGCAATCACTATGGAACTTGAGAGTGAGGATGAAGAAGGATGGATGGGAACATACAATCTTCTTACATGGAAACCAGTGATATATGCCGCAAATGTAAGTGAAGATGATCTGGCAGATGACGGTGAATCCAACGCTCATGTACAGGCAGTAAGAAAATATGCAGCAGAGCAGAAGAGCGAAGTGTTCGTAATCTGTGCAGAAATCGAAGAAGAAATTTCTGAGCTGGATGATGACGAAAAGAAAATGTTCCTCGAAGACCTCGGATTGAAAGAATCCGGTCTTGAGAAACTGGTAAAAGCAAGTTACAGCCTTCTAGGACTGATGAGCTTTCTGACATCCGGAGAAGATGAGACACGTGCGTGGACGATCAAAACCGGAACAAAAGCACCTCAGGCAGCAGGTAAGATCCACACAGACTTTGAAAGAGGATTCATTAAGGCAGAAGTTGTCAATTATCAGGATCTTCTTGACTGTGGTTCTTATGCAGGTGCAAGAGAAAAAGGTCTTGTACGTATGGAAGGTAAAGAATACATCGTGCAGGATGGAGATGTGATACTGTTCAGATTCAATGTATAATGGATCACAGATAAAGGATCTTGTTTAAGATCCGGAATAAGGGAAGGTGTTTTATGAATCTTTCAATTCGATTTCCTAATATCAGTGCTTACTTTGAGGGGATGAATAAGTCGTTTACGGTTTTCGGATTTGAGATCACAGTATATGGGATACTGGTTGCGGTTGGAATGCTTCTCGGACTTGCGGTTATCATGCTTCAGGTCAGAAAGCATAAAGAAAACCCGAATCTCTATCTGGGAATGGTACTTGTCTCACTGATCGGCGGGCTGATCGGTGCGAGATTGTATTATCTTGCATTTTCGTGGGAGTCTTTCAGCGGAAAGCCGTGGACAGATCTCATTAATATCCGTGGGGGCGGACTTGCAATATATGGTGGGATCTTCGGTGGTGCACTGGCCGGATTTATTTACTGTAAGATACGTAAAGTTTCTTTTGGGCAAATGGCAGATACTGTCAGTATAGGACTGCTGACAGGGCAGATAATAGGTGTATGGGGAAATGCATTTAACAGAGAGGCCTTTGGCGAGTATACAGACAGTCTTTTTGCAATGCAGATTCCACTGGAATCAGTTCACAGCAGCGCAGTGACCAAACAGATGCGGGACAATCTGGTGATGGTACTTGATGAACCTTTTATACAGGTACACCCGCTGTTTTTCTATGAGAGTATCTGGTGTCTTCTTCTGCTGATCGTTCTTCTGATCCTTGGCAGAAGAAAAAGTTTTCAGGGAGAAATCTTCCTGTGCTATCTTGCCGGATATGGACTGGGCAAATGTGGAATCGAATGGCTCCGTACAGACAGCCTGTATATTCCGGGAACTAAAATATCCGTTTCCCTTCTTGTATCTGCAGTGCTCTTTCTGGTCTGCGGAGTGACGGCTTTGGTACGTCATATCCTCTCCAGAAAGCGTAATGCACTTCGCAGTCGCAGGAGAGAGGAGGCATATGCACCGGACGAAAAGAAGGATGGAAGCAGACTTACGGATGTTCAGAACTTTGAAAGTATTCAGGATGAATTTAAGGAAATCCTGGACAGGCCGGAGGCTCCGGAGCCTTCAGGGAAGACTGAACAGGAAGATCAAAAGCAGGAAGGATCTTCAGAAGCAGCTTCCGCTCAGCCGGAAACTGGACCGGATCATGATCAAACTGAATAAATGAGCAAAAGGTTCTCCATGTTTATGACGTGGGGAGCTTTTTTTTGTAACAGAATCAAAATATAACTTTCAAAGTACTGAATTGTTTGGAAAAAATCTACGATTCCCACTTGTAATTTAGGGGTAAATAGGGTAGAATGGCAATATAAGTGGTAGAAAGTGGTGAATAGTGGTGGCAGATGGAGGGAATGTGGCAGATTCCACCGTTTCCATCCGAGGATACGAAGGGGAGAATCGTATCTGAGAGAGTAGGTGAGTAAAATGTTCATGGGCGAATACAATCATACAATCGACGCGAAGGGGCGTCTGATCATCCCTTCCAAGTTCAGGGAACTCCTGGGAGAAGAGTTCGTACTGACCAAGGGACTTGATGGTTGTCTTTCTATTTATCCGATGGACGAATGGAAAGCCTTTGAAGAAAAACTCAGAGCCTTACCACTTACAAATAAAAACGCCAGAACCTTCACACGTTTCTTTGTAGCAGGTGCGACGAACTGTGAACTGGACAAGCAGGGGAGAATCCTTGTACCACAGACGTTACGGGAATTTGCTGGTCTGGAAAAAGACGTTGTACTTACCGGAAATCTGAACCGCATTGAAGTTTGGAGCAAAGAAAAGTGGAGCGAGAACTGCGATTATGATGATATGGACAGTATCGCAGAGGGAATGCAGGATATGGGTATCATCATCTGAGCATTACGCCGGAAAGAAATCCCACAGGAGACGGATATGGAATTTAAACACAAATCTGTATTACTGGATGAAACCATTGAAGGTCTGAGTATCAGACCGGATGGCATCTACGTGGATGGAACTCTGGGAGGAGCGGGGCACGCAAGTGAAGTGTGTCAGAGACTTTCTGCCAAGGGGAGATTTATTGGCATAGATCAGGACCAAGATGCGATAATTGCTGCGAGTGAAAGACTGGCTGCCTATGAGGACAGGGTGACGATCATTCGCAGCAATTATTGTTACATGGTAAATGAACTTAAGAATCTGGGTATTCAGAAAGTCAACGGAATCGTTCTTGATCTGGGAGTTTCATCTTATCAGCTGGATAACGAAGAACGTGGCTTTACCTACAGGGTAGATGCACCGCTTGACATGAGAATGGATCAGAGACAGAGTCGCACAGCCGCTGACATTGTCAATGGCTACGACGAAAAAGAACTTTACCGGATCATTCGTGATTACGGAGAAGATAAATTTGCAAAAAATATTGCGAAGCATATTGTGGCTGCGAGAGCAAAGGCACCGATTCAGACAACCGGAGAACTGACAGAGATTATCCGTCAGTCCATTCCGATGAAGATTCAGGCGACCGGAGGGCATCCTGCAAAGAGAACTTTCCAGGCAATCCGAATCGAACTGAACCGTGAACTGGATGTCCTTCGAGAATCCCTGGATGGTATGATCAATCTGCTTGATGATGGCGGAAGAATCTGCATCATCACTTTCCATTCCCTGGAGGACAGGATCGTAAAGACGATTTTCCGCAAAAATGAAAATCCGTGTACATGTCCGCCGGATTTCCCGGTATGTGTATGTGGTAAGGAATCCAAAGGAAAAGTCATTACAAGAAAACCAATCCTGCCGAGTGCGGTCGAGATGGAAGAAAATCCGCGATCAAAAAGTGCAAAGCTGAGGATTTTTGAGCGAAGATATAAAAAATAGAAGTAAGAAGTAATTTAGATAGAAAGTTGTGAGTCAGAGATGGAGAGGACAAACAGAGCGGTCACATCCAGAAAAAACAGAACAAACGCAGGAAATGTCCGCGGAATGTACGTGGACGGAAATGCCGCACGGAGACTTCAGGAAGTACCTGCAAGAAAATATCAGACAGCAGGAGTGCAGACAGCCAAACGTGTCCGCGAGGAACGTGCAGCAGAGAAATCCCGTCAGCTCAGTCTGGAGGCACAGAGAAACAGAGAGAAAGCAAAGAGTATGGGACGTGGTTTTGTACTGTTCCTTGCAGTTGTCAGTGTGGCAGTACTTTTTTGCTGTGTGAATTATCTGCAGCTCAAATCAGATCTTACAGGCAAAATGAAGACTGTCGCAGCTCTGGAGACAGAATTATCGCAGGTAAAAGAAGATAATAATGCATACGAAAGTCAGGTGACTTCGGATGTAGACCTGAACACCATCAAAAAACTCGCAATCGGCCGTCTGGGTATGAATTATCCGACAGATGACCAGAAAAAGACATACAGTATGCCGAGTAACAGTTATGTAAGACAGTATCAGGATGTGCATTAAACAAGAGGTGAGAATTTGAGTAATACCAGACAGAGGAATCACAGGAAACCTCAGAAAAAAATTAATCACTTGATGAGAGGAAAGCTAGTAGGACTATTCGCAGTAGTGTTACTAGCTTTAGTTTGTTTGCTGGGGCGGATTACATATATTAATGCCACAAGCGGGCAAAAATACAAGAAACAGGTGCTGACACAGGCACAGCAGAAATACGAGAGCAACGTGCTTCCGGCAAAACGTGGTGACATCTACGATCGGAATGGCAATATTCTCGCAACAAGTCGGAAGGTCTATAATGTGATTCTTGACTGCAAAACTGTCAATTCCGATGAGGATTATGCAGAGCCTACCGTGAGGGCACTGGTGGATGTTCTCGGACTGGATGAAAAAGACATTCGTTCGAAGCTTTCAGCGGAAGATACAAAAAACAGCCAGTACCAGATCATCAAAAAACAGATTTCCATGGATGAAAAGAAAGCGTTTGAAGATTACCAGACACCGGGAGAGGACAGCGAGCTTTCAGATGCACAGAAAGCAGAGCGCAGCAATGTCAAGGGCGTATGGTTTGAAGAAGATTATCTTCGTACGTATCCTTTTAATGATCTTGCATGTGATACAGTCGGATTTACTCTGGCACGTGACATTGCCGATGTAGGTCTGGAAAGCTACTACAACAGTACTCTGATGGGCGCTGACGGCCGCCAGTATGGATATATCAATGACAATTCCGATGTAGAGCAGACGATCATCGATCCAAAAGACGGACAGAGTATCGTGACTTCACTGGATGTCGGTGCACAGCAGATTGTTGAAAAATATGTCAACGGATTTAAAACTGCAATGGGAGCCAAGAACATCGGTGTGATCGCAATGAAGCCTTCGACGGGTGAAATCATTGCCATGGATGGCGGAGACCGCTATGATCTGAATGATCCGCGTGATCTGTCCGGTAAACACAGTGAAGAAGAAATCGCCGCGATGAATGATGAGGAGACGGTAGAAGCACTGAACTCCATGTGGAGCAATTTCTGCATTACCGAGACCTATGAGCCGGGTTCAGTAGTAAAACCGATCGTCATGGCAGGAGCACTTGAAAAGGGTAAGATTTCCGAGTCAGATACATTCAACTGTGACGGTGGACAGACTTTTGGTGCAAATGGTGATACGTACATCAAGTGTGCGGTATGGCCGGATGCACATGGAACAGAAGCTCTCCGAGATGTAATTGCAAACTCCTGTAATGATGCAATGATGCAGATTGCAGCAAAAATGGGAACAGAGCAGTTCCTGAAAGCACAGACGTTATTTAACTTCGGATCCCGTACGGGAATCGATCTTCCGAATGAAGGATCCGGTGTAATTCATACAGAAGAAACAATGGGAGAGACTGAGCTTGCCTGCTCTGCATTCGGACAGGGATTTACCTGTACGATGCTCCAGGAGATCAATGCGATGTGTTCGGTTATCAACGGCGGTTCCTATTATCAGCCGCATCTTGTAACAGAAATTCGTGACAGCAATGGTTCCACGGTCAAAAAGATCGATCCGGTTTTGATGAAACAGACTGTATCTTCTGAGATTTCCGCAGATATCCGTTCTTACATGGAAGCCAGTGTGCAGGAAGGTACCAGCCGGACATCCAAGGTAGAGGGCTACAGCTCCGGTGGTAAGACAGGTACCGCGGAAAAACTTCCGCGAGGAAACGGTAAATATCTGGTTTCTTTTATTACATTTGCACCGGTAGATGATCCGCAGGTACTTCTCTATGTCGTTGTAGATGAACCGAACACAGAAGATCAGGCAGACAGTAAATATCCACAGTATATCGCACAGGGTATTCTTTCAGAACTTCTTTCGTACCTGAATGTCACTCCGGATGAATCCGAAGACGGAAGTGTGCCTGAGACAGAACTCTGGGAAAAATTTAAGGGAAATCTGGTGGATGTATCCGGAAGCAGTGTGGATGAGCAGGGAAATCTGGTAGACGGAAACGGAAACCGCGTGGATCTGGAAGGAAACCGTATCGATGAGAACGGTTATTTGCTGGATGACAACGGAGAGCACAAGCTTGACGACAATGGTCAGTACATTTTATCTACACACATTATCACTTCGACAGGTGATTCATCATCCGGAGACACACTGAAAGAGGCAATCTCTGATACAAATGTACCGGCACCACCTGAAGAGGATGAATCCGAAACAACAGAAAACAACGATATGGAAAGTGAAGGCATCACGAACGAAGAAGCCGGACTTGACTAAATAAAATAACAGAAGTATCCTCCAGGAATGTGTCATATATTATTATGACATTGCCCGGGGGATTTTTTGTGCAAAAAAAGAATGTATTTTATAAAAAAAATTATACTTTTCACAAAAGAAAAGTATGGATCGTTTTTTTGCTCTGCATGGCGATGACAGTGGGACTCATCGGAAGGCTGGTCTATCTGATGGGATTCCGCTCGGATTATTATTACGAAAAAGCGGAGGATCTGCATGAGAGAGAGCGTGATATCAAGGCTGCAAGAGGAAAGATCCTGGATGCGGCCGGAAAAGTACTTGCGGCGAACAAAACGGTATGTACGGTCTCGGTGATACACAGTCAGATAAAAGATCCTGAAAAAATCATCCGCCTGCTTACGAAAAAACTGGGGATATCGGAAGAAACTGTACGCAAAAGGGTGGAAAAAGTTTCTTCCATCGAGCGGATTAAAACAAATGTGGAGAAAGAGACCGGTGACGAGATACGAAATGCCGGACTTGCCGGGATAAAAGTGGATGAAGACTACAAACGTTATTATCCGTTTGGGAGTCTGGCATCAAGGGTGTTGGGATTTACCGGCGGTGATAATCAGGGTATTATCGGTCTGGAAGTGGAGTATGATGAAATCCTGAAAGGAGAAGCAGGCAAGATTCTGACGACAACAGATGCACGTGGGATTGAACTGGACGGAATCGGTGAAAACAGAGAAGAACCACAGCAGGGATACAATCTTCGGATCAGCCTGGATGCATGTATTCAGGAATATACGGAGCAGGCAGCAAAAAAAGTCATGGAAGAAAAGCAGGCAGAACGCGTGTCGATCCTGCTTATGAATCCGCAGAACGGAGAAATTTATGCCTGCGTCAATGTGCCGGAATTTGACCTGAACGAGCCGTTTACACTGAATACAGATGTCAGTACTGATGGAATGAGTGAAAAAGAAAAACAGGATCTGCTCAATCAGATGTGGCGGAATCCCTGTCTGAACGATACATATGAACCGGGTTCCACATTTAAGATCATCACGATGTCCGCAGGGCTTGCGGCAGGTGTTGTTTCTGTCAATGATTCTTTTTACTGTCCGGGCTATAAGCTGGTAGAAGACCGGCGGATCCATTGTGCGAACCGGCGGGGACACGGAGCACAGAATTTTGTGCAGGGAGCGGAAAATTCCTGTAACCCTGTGTTTATTGAGGTGGGACTGCGCCTCGGAGTAGATAAATATTACAGCTATTTCCGACAGTTTGGCCTTTTAAAGAAAACAGGAATTGACCTTCCGGGGGAAGCAGGTACGATCATGCACAGGATGGAAAATATGGGTGAAGTGGAGCTGGCAACTGTTTCTTTCGGGCAGTCATTTCAGATTACGCCGATCCAGCTTGCAACAACTGTAAGTTCCCTGATCAATGGAGGTCGTCGCATCACTCCGCATTTTGGCATGGCGGTTGAGAGTCCGGGAGGAGAAACAGTCAGAGAACTTGAATATCCGGTGGAGACGGGAATTTTGCCGGAGGAAATTTCAGCGACCGTGCGTATGATACTGGAAAAAGTTGTATCCGAAGGTTCAGGCAAAAATGCTGCGATCGAGGGATATCGGATCGGAGGTAAGACTGCAACTTCCCAGACACTTCCACGAAGCGCAAACCGTTATATTTCTTCGTTTCTTGGTTTTGCACCAGCCGATGATCCGAAGATACTGGCACTTTGCATCATCCATGATCCGCAGGGAATCTATTATGGAGGCACGATCGCGGCGCCGGTCGTCAGGAGCATTTTTGAAAATGTACTTCCATATCTTGGAATCGACCGGCAAAAAACAGTGGAAATCACAGACAGTCCGGTACGTGAGGGTTGATAAATCCATGTAAAAGCCTTATAATCAAACGTGATAAAAAACGAAAGAATGATAAGAGGTGTGAGGATGAATATTCAAGTTGTATTCCCGGTACTGATCTCATTTGCGATCAGCGTGATTCTGGGACCGATCGTCATCCCGTTTCTGAGAAGACTCAAGATGGGACAGACGGAGCGTGTAGAAGGTGTACAGTCACATTTGAAGAAGGCAGGTACTCCGACCATGGGAGGTGTGATCTTCCTGATTGCAGCCGTAGTGACGACCCTGTTTTATGCAAAGGATTATCCGAATGTGATTCCGGTACTGTTTCTGACACTGGGATTTGGTATCATCGGTTTTCTGGATGATTATCTCAAGGTGGTCCTGAGACGTTCTGATGGTCTTCTGGCATGGCAGAAATTTGGTCTTCAGGTCGTTGTAACCGGAATCTTTGTATATTATATACTGAACTATACAAATGTGGATCTTGCGATGCGTATCCCGTTCTGGCCGAACCATTATCTTAATCTTGGCTGGCTGGCGATCCCGGTTCTTTTTTTTGCTGTGATAGGCACTGTAAACGGTGTTAACTTTACAGACGGACTTGACGGTCTGGCATCCAGTGTAACGCTGATCGTTGCAGTTTTCTTTACTGTTGTTTCCATCGGTATCGGAAGCGGTATCGAACCGGTAACAGGAGCAGTAGTCGGCGGCCTGATGGGATTTCTTCTGTTTAATGTATATCCGGCAAGAGTTTTCATGGGTGATACAGGATCTCTGGCTCTGGGCGGATTTGTTGCGGGGGCTGCTTACATGATGCAGATGCCGTTGTTTATCCTGCTGATCGGACTGATCTATCTTGTAGAAGTACTGTCCGTTATGATCCAGGTTACGTATTTTAAGGCGACTCACGGAAAACGTATCTTTAAGATGGCGCCGATCCATCATCACTTTGAATTGTGTGGATGGTCAGAGACAAGAATCGTTGCCGTATTTTCTGTGATCACCGCAGTTATGTGTCTGATCGCACTTCTGGCAATGTAAATGTCACAAGGAGGAATTATTATGAATTTGCAGGGAAAAAAGGTGCTTGTATTCGGTTCCGGCAAAAGCGGGATCGGTGCAGCCGAACTTCTCGGACAGGTCGGTGCAGAGCCGGTCATCTATGATGGAAATGCAGACCTCGACAAAGAGGCTGTAGTACATAAAGTAAAACACTGTAAAGATATCAGAGTATATGCGGGAGAGCTTCCGCAAGAAGTAAGAAAAGCACTGGATCTGGTTGTATTAAGTCCCGGTGTACCGACCGATATCCCGATTGTAAAGAGCTTTTATGAGCAGGGGCTTCCGGTCTGGGGAGAAGTCGAGCTTGCTTATCGCACAGGTAAGGGAAGAGTGCTTGCAATTACCGGAACGAACGGTAAGACGACGACAACTGCGCTGCTTGGCAAGATCATGGGTGATGCAGAGGAGTCCGTTTTTGTTGTCGGAAATATCGGAACCCCATATACTTCCAAAGCACTGGAGATGCAGGATAATACTACGACAGTAGCGGAGATCAGCAGTTTTCAGCTTGAGACAATCGAAGAATTTGCACCGAAGGTCAGTGCAATCCTCAATATTACAGAGGACCATCTGAACAGACATCATACGATGGAAGAATACATCCGTGTAAAAGAACTGATCGTTAAGAATCAGACAGCGGACGATTTCTGTATCCTGAACTATGAAGATCAGGTTCTTCGTGAGTTTGGTCGGAATATTACTCCTAAGGTTGTATATTTCTCAAGTGTACGCAGGCTTGAAGAGGGAATTTATCTGGATGGTGATCAGATTATCCTGAAAACTTCCGAAGAAGAGATTCCGCTGGTGCGTACCGGAGAACTCAAACTTCTCGGACAGCATAATTTCGAAAATGTCATGGCTGCATCTGCAATGGCATATTACGCAGGTGTTCCGGTGGAAAGCATCCGTAAGAGCATCTGTGAATTTACTGCAGTGGAGCATCGTATCGAATATGTAACAGAGAAAAATGGCGTTGTATATTATAATGACTCCAAGGGAACCAATCCGGATGCTGCAATCAAAGGCATTCAGGCAATGAACCGCCCGACACTTCTGATCGGCGGCGGTTATGACAAAGGTTCCGGCTATGATGAATGGCTGAATGCGTTCGACGGCAAAGTGCGTTATCTGGTGCTGATCGGCCAGACACGTGACAAGATAAAGGCGGCAGCAGAGCGCCTCAGCGTATGTCCGTGCATCTTATGTGAAAATCTTGAAGAGGCAGTAAAGGTATGTGCAGAAAAGGCAAATCCGGGAGATGCCGTTCTTCTTTCACCGGCATGTGCAAGCTGGGGACAGTTTGACAATTATGAACAGCGTGGAGATATGTTTAAAGAATATGTCAGAAACTTGTGATCGCTGTGACAAGGCAAAATGCTATCACCAAAGGTGATTCGGAATGCATTTTGACTCGTAACTGTAAAGGTACTGAACAGTTGCAATATTGATTTCATAAGACCAGACCCCGCTTGGATATGAACGGGATCTGGTCTTTTTGCATATAATATCAGTAAGAGTCCCTGAGGGAGTGGAATGGTTGGATGAAATTCACGTAATCGGGGGAAAATGTCTTCATGGAAATATAACCGTTCAGGGTTCTAAAAATACGGTGCTGCCGCTGATGTCGGGCGCGCTTCTTTATCGTGGCATCAGTGTACTGAAAGCCTGTCCGCGAATCACGGATGTTTTTTATATGGAAGAAATTCTTCGGGCGCTGGGGGCAGAAACGTGGTGGGAAGATCATGATCTGTATCTGGACTGTACCCATGCGGACG
Organism: Blautia intestinalis; assembly: GCF_014297355.1. GTDB lineage: Bacteria > Bacillota > Clostridia > Lachnospirales > Lachnospiraceae > Blautia_A > Blautia_A intestinalis. The sequence goes on from NZ_JACOQE010000001.1 coordinate 303,238, forward strand.
GAAGTCATGTACCGGAAACATACAGCGGCAGGATGCGCAGTTCAATCATTCTTCTGGGGCCGATCCTTGCCAGAAATCAGCGGGCAGAGATCGGCTATCCGGGCGGCTGTGTGATCGGGAAGCGGCCGGTGGATCTTCATCTTTATGTATTAAGGTGTTTTGGGGCGGAAATAAAAGAAGAAGCGAAAAAAATAATGGTATCCTGTAAAAAGCTTTGCGGGACGGAAATTGTTTTTTCAAAGAAGAGCGTCGGAGCAACAGAACAGGCAATTCTGTGTGCGGCGCTTTCAAAAGGCACTACCACTCTTCGAAACTGTGCCAGAGAGCCGGAAATCGTATGGCTCTGCCGTTTCCTGAATGCAATGGGGGCAAAGATTGAAGGAGCAGGAGAGGAGTGTATCTGCATCGAGGGAACAGAAAAACTTTGCGGTACGAAGATGCAGATTCCGGCGGACCGGATCGTGACCGGTACGTATCTCTGTGCAGCCGCCGCTACCAGAGGACGCATCGTGATCGAGAATGCACCGGAGGGGGAACTGGATGCCTTCCTTCAAGTATATAGGAAAATGGGTGGACAATATGAATGGAACAGTGGTAAACTAATAGCGGACGGAAGTCAGGTGCGCTTTTCCCTTCCGTTTCTGGAGACAGAGGTCTATCCGGGATTTCCCACAGATCTGCAGTCACCGCTTCTGGCGGTTCTGGCAACTGTTCCCGGTAAAAGCATAATAAAAGAAAATATATTTGAAAATCGTTTTAAGGTCTGCAATGAACTATGCAAAATGGGCGCAGATATTCGGGTGGACGGAAACACAGCAGTTGTCTGTGGAGGAAGACTGCATGGAAACTGTGTTTATGCAGAGGAACTCAGAGGAGGCGCGGCACTTCTGGTGGCGGCGCTTGCAGCAGAGGGAAGTTCAGTGATACGCGGATGTTCTTTTATCCGGCGCGGATATGAGGACATAGGCGGCGACCTTAAGAAATTAGGCGGTTTGATAACAGAGGATATAGGTACTGTTTTTTATGAGAACATCCAATTATAAAAAAATTAAATTCACAAAAAGTGCAGCGAAAAAGACCGGGCTGGCAGTTGGGGTAATTCTGCTCGCCGGGATTATTTTTTTCTTTTCTTTTTTTCATGTAACGCATGTCGAAGTTATGGAAAATACCCACTACAGTAAGAAAGAGCTGAAAAAAATGATTCTGACAGGGGCTTTTTCCTCGAATTCGATACTGGCACCGATTACATGTTCCAAAGCAAAAGTGGAGAATGTGCCGTATGTGGAATCGTATTCCGTCAGCCGTTCAGGAAGAAATTCCATCGTGATCGGTGTGAAAGAAAAAAATGTGGTCGGCTGTATTCCGTATCTTGACAGTTATATTTATTTTGACCGTAATGGCAAATTTATCGAAAGCAGCAGGACGAGAGATGAAGATGTGCCGTATTTCGAGGGCATTACCGTCAAGAAAACTGTTATGAATGAGAAACTTCCGATCAAGGATGCGGTATTGAATACAGCAGTTGCGTTATCTACGATCTTTGCAAAAAATGATATGATACCGGATTACATTGAGCTGGATGAAGATTACTCGATTAATCTGATATACGGCGACATTACGGTAAAACTGGGAAAGGACCGCTATCTGGAAGATAAGATGAACCGAACGATCGCGATCCTTCCGCAGATCACCGGTGAGAAGGGAATCCTTCATATGGAGAATATCACGGAATCTTCCAAGACCGTTACCTTTGAGAAGGAAGAGGAAGAAGTGACAGCCGAGAACTGGACAGGCGGTTACGACGAGAATGGCGATTATACCGGTGACGGTGAATATGATGAGAATGGCAAATACGTCGGAGCGAAACCGAAGACAGAGCTCGATTATGCAAAAGAAAACTGGATCGGCGGCTATGATGAAGAAGGCGATTATACAGGTTCCGGTGAATATGACGCGGATCTGAACTACGTTGGCGCAGAACCGACACAGGAACTGATCGACAGTTTCGGAGACTGGAAGGGCGGCTACAACGAATCCGGCGGCTTCGACGGTGTCAGCGAGTATGACCGGGACGGCAATTATGTAGGACCGATGCCGGACAATGCGGGAAGCAGCGGTACGGATTCTACAGACAGTTCTGATGAGTCTGAAAGCGATAACTCGGATGAAGACCGGGATTATTCGGAAGATGACAGCTACAGCGATGAGTCTGATGGAGAATATGATGGATGGGATTCCGGATACTCAGATGAAAGTGATTACGAATAGCTATACATGGCGAATAATCGTGAAAAAAGTATAAAAAAACCAAAATAGTGGTTGATTAATTCAAAAAAAAAATATATGATATATCTATATGTAGCCTGATACGCTAATGTCAGGAAAATAAAGGAGGAAGTACATTGTTAGAGATTATGTCGAATGAAGCTGAGTCCTCCGCTAAGATTATTGTAATCGGCGTGGGCGGAGCTGGAAATAATGCAGTAAACAGAATGGTTGAAGAAGCCATCGGAGGAGTTGAATTTGTTGGTGTAAACACTGATAAACAGGCTCTGACACTTTGCAAGGCTCCAACAGTACTTCAGATTGGTGAAAAGATTACAAAGGGTCTCGGCGCAGGCGCACAGCCGGAAGTTGGCCAGAAGGCAGCCGAGGAGAGCATAGAAGAAGTTAAACAGTTGATTGAAGGCGCTGACATGGTATTCGTTACCTGTGGTATGGGAGGTGGTACCGGTACAGGTGCTGCTCCGGTAATCGCAGCAGCAGCCAAAGAAATGGGAATCCTCACCGTAGGTGTTGTTACGAAGCCTTTCCGTTTCGAAGCAAAGACACGTATGAACAATGCTCTTTCCGGAATCGAAAATCTGAAGAAAGCTGTTGATACACTGATCGTCATCCCGAATGACAAATTACTGGAGATTGTAGATCGCCGTACAACGATGCCGGAAGCACTCCGCAAAGCAGACGAAGTTCTGCAGCAGGCAGTTCAGGGCATCACAGACCTGATCAATCTGCCGGCACTGATCAACCTTGACTTTGCCGATGTACAGACAGTTATGACAGATAAAGGTATTGCGCATATCGGTATCGGAGAAGCAAGAGGAGACGACAAAGCCATGGAAGCTGTTCAGCAGGCAGTAGCTTCCCCGCTTCTTGAGACAACCATCAAGGGAGCAACTCATGTTATCATCAATATTTCCGGTGATATTTCTCTTATGGATGCAAACGATGCAGCAAGCTATGTACAGGAACTGACAGGCGAAGATGCAAACATCATCTTTGGTGCCATGTATGATGATTCTGTTGCAGATTATGCAAGAATCACAGTTATTGCTACCGGATTATCCGACACAACAGCAAAGACAACTCCATTTGGAAGCAGAAGTAATACGACACCATTTACCGTACGTAAATCCACAACAGGTTCTGCAGCACCGGCCGGCAATATGACTATGCCAAGCTTCAGCCTTCCGACTATGAACAGTGGTTCTTACACAGGTAAAGTTCCGACCAGCACTGTACAGAAAAAGGACATCCAGATTCCGGATTTCTTAAGAAACAGATAAATCAATTCGACAGACAAAGAGACGCTGTATCAGCAGCGTCTCTTTTTTGGCATTACATCATGGTATTTGATTTTCAGCATTTACAGGCAAAGGTGCTGCATTTTGTTTCGTTACAGCCATCGGTACTGCATCCCGCTACATCAATGGCAGAGGCGGTGCAGTTACATTTGTTGTTGTAGGTGCATTCCTGTGCTTTGCAGTCGATGTTGATCTTTTCGCAGCCGCAGTGTTCGGTACCGCTGTTTTGCATGGCAGCTGTCGTACGGTCGCGGAAGCTTCCGCAGCTTGTTTCATCTGCACGGTGTGCGTTGTCACCGGTAATCTCGATATCACCGCGGGAACAGAGTCTGTTATCGTTGTAAATACATTTTGTTGCAGAACAGTTCAGAATAGTCATGCTTGTAACCTCCTTATTGATCGATAAAATGACATAATCATAAAGATCCATGCAAAGAGTAGTATTTGCAGGTCGAAGAAAAATATACAAAAAATAATACAAAAAATAATATAATAAAAAACTTGACATCATATAAAAGACATGATATCTTATATAAGTACGTGAAGAAAACAAAGCAGAGTTACACTCTCACCTCAGCGCACACATTGATGCGGCTCGGGTTTATATATCGCAGCACAGCAGTGAATGCTGTAGACGTCACATGATTTTTGTGCGTCTGGATATAGTAGAGTGTGGAATCTGTCCATACTCTTTTTTGTTTTCGCAAACGCAGAGGGTGACTTGAGAGTCAGGTTTATCATTTACAGGTATGGAGGTGTACTACAATTAGCAATTTAATGATTAACGAACAGATCAGAGACAAAGAAGTACGTTTGATCGGACCGGACGGAGCACAGCTCGGTATCGTGTCTTCCAGAGAAGCATTTGCAAAGGCACAGGAGGCCGGACTTGATCTTGTAAAGATCGCGCCACAGGCAAAACCACCGGTGTGCAAGATTATCGACTACGGTAAATATCGTTATGAGCTTTCCCGTAAGGAAAAAGAAGCTAAGAAAAAACAGAAAACAATCGACATCAAGGAAGTACGTCTTTCTCCTAACATTGATACCAATGACCTGAAGACAAAAGTCAATGCAGCGAGAAAATTTCTCTCCAAGGGAGACCGCGTAAAAGTTACATTACGTTTCCGCGGAAGAGAGATGGCGCATATGTCAAGCAGCAAACATGTCCTGGATGATTTTGCAGAACTTCTCACAGACATCGCAGTCGTAGAGAAAGCTCCGAAGATCGAGGGAAGAAGCATGACCATGTTCCTCAGTGAAAAGCGTTAAGCAGTTATCAGAGATAACGTGTTTCACACACATATTTATGATAATATAAAATAAAAAACAGAACCACGAATTAAGGAGGATTTTATTATGCCTAAGATTAAAACCTGTAGAGCAGCAGCAAAACGTTTCAAAAAAACCGGAACCGGAAAAATTATGAGAAATAAAGCTTACAAGAGCCATATCTTAACAAAGAAATCTCAGAAGAGAAAGAGAAATCTGAGAAAAGCTACTGTTGTAGATTCTACAAACCTTAAGAACATTAAGAAAGCACTGCCGTATTTATAATAAGCAGCGGACGATATCGGAAGACGAACAGGAGGAAAATAAGAAATGGCAAGAATTAAAGGCGGATTAAACGCAAAGAAAAGACATAACCGTACATTAAAACTGGCAAAGGGTTACAGAGGAGCCCGTTCCAAACAGTATAGAGTAGCAAAACAGTCTGTAATGAGAGCACTTGCAAGCTCCTATGCAGGACGTAAACAGAAAAAACGTCAGTTCAGACAGCTCTGGATCGCTCGTATCAACGCAGCAGCAAGAATGAACGGACTTTCCTACAGCAAGATGATGCACGGACTGAAAGTTGCAAACGTTGACATCAACAGAAAAATGCTTGCAGAACTTGCAGTAAACGATGCAGAAGGATTTGCAGCACTTGCTGAAATCGCTAAAAAAGCAGTTGCATAATAGTTGATTATATGAATAAAAGACCGCAGTTCCATGATCGGGCTGCGGTTTTTTTATAACTAAAAATGTCCGCATAAGAAAGACAGTAGTTTTTGCTGAATAAACAAAATCTAAAGAAATTCTAAAATTTTGCTTGCAATCGTAGATGCTGAATGCTATAATCAACTACATTAAAGCTTTAACAAATGAAAGTAAAGCGAGCTGATTATAGGATAGGAGGATCTTATTATGAAAAATATGAAAAAAGTACTTGCTGTAACAGCGGCAGTAGCCATGACAGCAGCAATGATGCCGACGGCTGTATTTGCGGATGATGCGGAGACATTCAAGATCGGTGTAATCGGACCTATGACAGGTGACAACGCACAGTATGGCCTTGGTGTATACCATGCAGCACAGGTTGCAGCAGAAGAAATCAACGCAAACGGTGGATTCAACGGATACAACGTAGAGATTCTTGACGCAGGTGATGATCAGGCTGACCCGGAGAAGGCAGTAAATGCATACAATGACCTTCTTGACAAAGGAATGCAGATGCTTTGCGGAACTGTAACATCCGGTTCCTGTATTGCAGTCGGAGCAGAAGCAGCAGAAAGCACATTCCTGTTTACACCATCCGCAACAGCAGTAGACAGTATTACAGCAGGAAGCAACGAATTCCGTATGTGCTTCACAGACCCGGCACAGGGAACAAAATCCGCACAGTACATCGGTGAGCATGGTCTTGCTACAAAGGTAGCAGTTCTCTATGATTCATCCGCAGACTACAACTCAGGTATCAACGATGCGTTCGTTGCAGCAGCAGAAGAAAACGGTCTGGAAGTTGTAGCTGATGAAGCATACACAGCAGACAGCAACACAGACTTCTCTGTACAGCTTAAGAAAATCAAAGACAGCGGTGCAGAACTTCTGTTCCTTCCTAACTACTATGCAGACAATGCTCTGATTCTTCAGCAGGCACATGATGCAGGTATGGACGACATTAAGAAATTCGGTGTAGACGGTATGGATGGTATTCTTGGAGTAGAAAACTTCGATACATCTCTTGCAGAAGGCGTTATGCTTCTGACACCATTCTCTACTACATCAGAAGATGAGAAAACTCAGGCATTCGTTAAAGCATACGAAGATGCTAACAAGGATGAGGTTCCGAACCAGTTTGCAGCAGATACATATGATGTACTCTATGCAATGAAAGCAGCAGCAGATGCTGCTGAGATCACACCGGATATGTCCAACGAAGACATCAGCGCAGCTATGTCTGAGGCAATGCTGAGTGTTGAGCTTGATGGTCTTACAGGTAAAGCAAAATGGACAGAAGACGGCGAGTGCGATAAAGAGCCAAAAGCTTTCGAAATCCAGGACGGTGCTTACGTAGAAATGGAATAATCAAATTAAAATAATGTAATCAGAGGACGGGGGACGGTTGCCTGTTATCACAGGACTGTCCCCCTTTCTTGCGCTAATATGACAACTATTTAAAGAGGTGCATTATGAGTTTTTTATCCTATTTAAAAGATGGAATCAGCCTGGGCAGTATCTATGCGATTATTGCCCTGGGGTATACAATGGTATACGGTATCGCTAAAATGCTGAACTTCGCTCATGGTGATGTCATCATGGTCGGTGCATATGTGATCCTTACCGCTGTTACCAGAGGAGGCATGTCTCCGGTGCTGGCCGTTGCACTTTCTGTAATCTTCTGTACCGTTCTTGGTATGGTGATCGAGAAAGTAGCGTACAGTCCGCTTCGTAAGGCGTCATCCAACCTGGCTGTACTGATCACAGCGATTGGTGTCAGCTATTTGCTTCAGAATCTGGCACTTTTGATCTTCGGTGCAGATGCCAAGAGTTTTGTAACTGTTATTGACGTACCATCTGTGTCTTTATTTGACGGACAGCTTGTTATTAAGGGAATTACGATCGTAACAATCCTGAGTTGTATTGTGATTATGGCTGGTCTGATGCTTTTTGTACAGAAGACAAAACCGGGACGTGCCATGCAGGCCGTTTCTGAAGACCGTGATGCAGCACAGCTTATGGGTGTCAATGTCAATGCGACAATTTCGATGACATTTGCAATCGGTTCCGGACTTGCAGCAATTGCCGGACTTCTTCTCTGTCAGACCTATCCGACACTGACTCCATATACAGGCGCCATGCCTGGTATTAAGGCATTCGTAGCAGCTGTATTTGGTGGCATCGGATCTATCCCGGGAGCTATGGTCGGCGGTATTCTTCTCGGTGTGATCGAGATTTTCGGTAAAGCCTATATTTCTTCTCAGGTTGCGGATGCGATCTGTTTTGCGGTTCTGATCGTGGTACTTCTTGTAAAGCCTACCGGACTGTTCGGAAAGAACATCCAGGAGAAAGTATAAGAGGTGGTCAGAATGAAAAAAACAATGAACAAAACAACAAAAAACAATTTTATCAACTATGGAATTGTAATCGCAATTTTTGTGATCGTAGAGATTCTTTCCGGAACAGGAAACCTCTCAAGACTTCTTACCGGTCTGCTGGTTCCGCTTTGTGTTTATACGATTGCGGCAATCTCTCTGAATCTGGTTGTAGGTTTTTCCGGTGAGCTGAGCCTTGGTCATGCAGGATTCATGTGTGTTGGTGCATATTCCAGTGCATTATTTTCTCACATTGCAAGTGATATCCCGCAGGTGCCGAGATTTATTCTGGCAATTCTGATCGGTGCAGCAGTAGCAGCGGTGTTTGGTGTGATCATCGGTATCCCGGTACTTCGCCTTCGTGGTGACTACCTCGCAATCGTAACGCTGGCATTCGGCGAAATTATCAAAAACCTGATCAATATCCTGTATGTCGGTTTTGATGAAAACGGACTTCATGTTGCAACAAGTTCTGCAAATCTCAAGCTTGTAGCAGGCGGCAAACAGATTCTCAAAGGTGCACTTGGTATTTCAGGAACAGGTGCTCTTTATAAAGACGTAAAGCATTATTTCTTTCCGATCGGAATCATTCTGGTATTGCTTACTCTGTTCATCGTGCAGAACCTTGTAAACTCCAGAAGCGGACGTGCGATCATGGCGACCAGAGATAACCGTATTGCGGCAGAATCTGTAGGTATTGATGTGACGAAGTTCAAACTTCTTGCATTTACAATTTCAGCAGCTCTTGCAGGTGTTGCAGGTGTACTTTATGCACATAACCTTTCTATGTTAAAGGTATCCGGATTTGACTACAATATGTCTATCCTGATTCTGGTATATGTCGTGCTTGGCGGAATCGGAAACTTAAGAGGTTCTATGATCGCAGCGATCATCCTCTATGCACTTCCGGAACTTCTCCGTGGATTTGCAAACTACCGTATGCTGATCTATGCGATCGTCTTGATCGTTATGATGCTCTTTAACTGGGCACCGGCAGCAAGAAACTGGAGAGCTCGTGTCATGGAAAAAATCAGAGGCACTAAGAACAAAAAGGAGGCAGCTTAACTATGGCAATGTTAGAGGTAAATCATCTGGCTATCCAGTTCGGCGGTCTTCGTGCGGTTGACGGATTTAACGTATCCATCGAAAAAGGTCAACTGTATGGTCTGATCGGACCGAACGGTGCCGGTAAAACAACAATTTTCAACCTTCTTACAGGTGTGTACAAACCGACAGAAGGTATCATCAAGCTTGATGGACAGGATATCACAGGAAAGAGTACGATCGAGATCAATAAAGCCGGTATCGCACGTACTTTCCAGAACATCCGTCTGTTTAAGGATATGCCGGTTCTTGACAATGTTAAGGTCGGACTTCACAACCATCATTCTTATTCTACACTGACCGGAATCTTAAGACTTCCGAAATATTACAAAGTAGAAAAAGAAATGAACGAAAAAGCAATGGAGATCCTTAAGGTATTTGACCTCGACAAAGAAGCCGATACACTTGCAGGAAATCTTCCATATGGTAAGCAGCGTAAGCTCGAGATCGCCAGAGCACTGGCTACCAATCCGAAACTTCTTCTTCTGGATGAGCCGGCAGCAGGTATGAACCCGAATGAAACACAGGAACTGATGGATACTATCCGTTTTGTACAGAAACATTTTGGTATGACCATTCTTCTGATCGAGCATGATATGAAACTGGTTGGAGGTATCTGTGAAGAAGTAACCGTACTGAACTTCGGACAGGTGCTTGCACAGGGCGAAACACTGAAGGTTCTGAAAGATCCGGCAGTTGTTACTGCATATCTGGGAGAATAGGAGGAAGATCAAATGTCAATGTTGGAAGTAAAAGATCTCCAGGTTTATTATGGTGTCATCCAGGCATTGAAGGGGATTTCCTTTCATGTAGAACAGGGAGAAGTTATCGCACTGATCGGTGCAAACGGAGCAGGTAAAACAACGACACTGCAGACACTGACCGGAATCATTCCGGCAAAAGCAGGAAGCATCAGCTTTGGAGGCAAAGAACTTACAAAGACACCTGCACATAAGATTGTTGAGATGGGGATGGCGCACGTACCGGAAGGAAGACGTGTCTTTGCAGATATGTCTGTATATGAAAACCTTCTGATGGGAGCCTACACAAGAAAAGATAGAAATGAGATCGCACAGAGTCTTGAAATGGTATATAAGAGATTTCCACGTCTGAAAGAACGTACAGGACAGCGTGCCGGTACACTTTCCGGTGGTGAACAGCAGATGCTTGCAATGGGACGTGCGCTGATGAGCAAACCAAAGATCATTCTGATGGATGAGCCGTCCATGGGTCTGTCTCCGATCTTTGTAAATGAGATTTTTGACATTATCAAAGAAGTAAGTGAAAGTGGCACAACCGTTCTTCTGGTTGAGCAGAACGCAAAAAAAGCCCTTTCCATTGCTGACAGAGCATATGTTCTTGAGACAGGAAGTATCACTCTGGAAGGAAAAGCAGATGATCTGCTTCATGATGAATCTGTCCAGAAAGCATATCTGGGAGAATAAGGAGGAATGGATATGGATCAGGTTGTAATCACAATCGCAAGACAGTATGGAAGCGGTGGACGTACCGTTGGTAAAATGCTGGCAGAACGTCTGGGAATCTCTTTTTATGACAAACAGATCATTCAGATGGCATCTGATGAGAGCGGAATAGACGTGAAGCTTTTTGGTAAAGTTGAAGCGGGAGACAAAGTCAGAGGCTCTCTCTTCGGAGGCAAAGACAGCATTTACAAAGGTGGTCTGCATCAGCCGGGCAGCAAGGACTTCATCTCTGATGAAAACCTGTTTAATTATCAGGCTAAGGTAGTGAATGATCTCGCGGAAAAAGAATCCTGCGTTATCGTAGGACGCTGCGTAAACTATGTATTTAAAGATCGTCCGAATACCTTGCGCGTATTCATCCATGCGCCTTGGGGATTTCGTGTGGAGAAGGCTTCTGAGAAGATTTCCGGCTCAAGAGAAGATGTCGAGAAATTTCTTCTCAAAGATGATAAGCGCAAACAGGAGTATTATCGTAAATTTGCCGGTGGACTCTGGAACGATGCGACAAACTACGATCTCTGCCTGAACAGCGGAAAGCTTGGGTTTGAGAAATGTGTGGATGCGATCGAGGCACAGCTTAAGATTATGTTGAATAAATAAAGAAAATGGCACTGGGGGCTTTTGAAAGAGCTTTCAGTGCTTTTTTTGCGCATTCTTTCATATACTGAACAGAGCCTGAATCTGAAAATCGAAGAAAGCCCGGGAACCTTAATGAAAAAAAGAAAAGTATGTGTTTTACTGATTTTGATTGTGGCAGTTGTGCTGGCTGTCGGCTGGATGCGTACAGATCCGGAAGTTCGGTGTACTTCCGCAAGAGCGATCGCAGAAAATATAGCAGGGCAGGGGATGATCTGTCTGGTAGAACAGTCTATGGAACATCCGAAAGCCGCGCTGACCTTTGACGACGGACCAGATGCGCGGTATACCAGCGTACTGCTTGACGGACTGCGCGCAAGAAATATCAAAGCCTCGTTTTTTCTTCTGGGTGAAAAGATAGAGCAGAATCCGGATCTGGTGAGACGTATGCAGGAGGAAGGGCATCTGGTCGGGAATCATACGTATCATCATGTGCAGCTTGATAAACTGAGTGATGCAAAAGCGAGAGAAGAAATCTTAAAAACGAACAACCTGATCTATGAAACAACAGGAATATATCCGCAGTATATGCGGCCTCCGTTCGGGGCGTGGAAAAAGAATCTGGAACTGCGTGTGGAGATGATGCCGGTATTCTGGACGATTGACACGCTGGACTGGAAGGTACAGAATACGGAACAGATCATAAAGACCGTAGAGGAAACGGTGAAAGATGGAGCTATCATTCTGATGCATGATGAATATAAGACGACAGTAGAAGCAGCACTCAAAGTTGCGGACAGTCTGAAAGAAAAAGGGTATGAGCTTGTCACGGTAGATGAACTGATCATGCCGTAGCTTTCTGAGAGTATTACAGACAGAAAACAACTGTTTGGGTTTTGATTGCTTTTTGGGGAGATTTTCGTTATACTGTTTATCAGAGACCGGTGTTATCCGGGGAAAAAACTAAAGGAGTGATACACATGGGACGTATTTTTGATATGAACAATACATTTTTCAGGTTTATGAGTAAGGTGGCGGATCTGTGTATTCTGAATATTATCTGTGTGATCTGTTGTATTCCGGTCATTACCGCAGGTGCATCGATCACGGCCATGTACTATGTGACACTGAAAATGGTACGTAACGAAGACGCTTACATTGTAAGAAGCTTTTTTAAATCTTTTAAGCAGAATTTCAAACAGGCAACGATCATTAATCTGATCATGCTGCTGATCGGTGTGGTCCTTTATATAGACCTGAATGTGTCAAAAGCAATGCAGGGAGGAGCCGGACAGATCTTTCAGGTTATCTTTATGGCATTTGTGCTGATTTATTTTATCTTATTTTTGTATGTATATCCGGTGCTTGCCAGATTTTATAACACAATCAAAAATACGATCAAAAATGCTTTGTTTATGGCAGTCCGTCATCTTCCGTATACGGTTGTCATGGTGCTTATTGCTGCATGCCCGCTGTTGCTTCTGCTTGTGAAAAGTTATCAGATACAGTCGACACTGTTTGTACTGTTTCTGCTTATGGGATTTGCACTGATCGCATATTGTAATTCCTTTTTCCTTGTGAAGATTTTTGACAACTATATGCCAAAAGAAGAAGACGAGCAGGAAAGTGCAGGCGAGTCTGTATGAGTGAAACAACGGCTGCAGGGCAGAGTATAAGAAACTGGAATGGCAAGCCGTATCATTCTCTGGACTATATGCTTAAGCAGATGTTTGGTGAAAAAGTCTACAAAGTAACTCTGAATGGCGGCATGTCCTGTCCGAACCGGGACGGTAAGCTGGGAAGCCGGGGATGTATTTTCTGCAGTGCCGGAGGAAGCGGTGATTTTGCAGCAGATGCGGCACTTTCCATAACCGATCAGATTGACAGTCAGATCGAGATGCTTCGTGCGAAGCGTCCGATCCACAAATATATTGCTTATTTTCAGGCATATACGAATACGTATGCACCGGTCGAATACCTTCGAAAGATTTTTACGGAGGCGATCCGTCATCCTTCCGTAGTAGCATTGTCCATTGGGACAAGACCGGACTGTATCGGGGATGAGGTGCTTGTCCTTCTGGATGAGCTTAATCAGATCAAGCCGGTGTGGATCGAACTGGGACTCCAGACGATACATGAGCGGACTGCTGCTTATATCCGAAGAGGATACCCGCTTTCCTGTTTTGAGGAGACAGTACATCGGCTCAGATCACATGGAATACAGGTTATCGTTCATACGATACTGGGACTTCCGGGAGAATCTGATGCGGATATCCTTAAGACGATGGACTATCTGAATGGAAGGGATATACAGGGGATCAAACTGCAGCTGCTGCATGTACTTCGCGGGACGGATCTGGCGGATGATTATCTGGCCGGGAAGTTTCATGTTTACGAAAGAGAAGAATATCTGAATCTGCTGATTGAATGTCTGGAACATCTGGATCCTTCGATCGTGATCCACAGGATAACGGGAGACGGACCGGCGGATCTTCTGATCGCGCCTCTGTGGGCAAGCCGTAAGAGAGAAGTTTTGAATCTTCTGCATCATGAGATGAAGATACGGGGAAGCTGGCAGGGCAGACAGTTCAGACATCAGACAGTATGAGAAGTATGAGAAAGAGGTGACAGAAATGGCAGAACCATTTACAACGTACAAGCTGATCGTCTTATATATGGCGAAACATGCAAAGGAAACACTGACAAATTCTCAGATTTCAGAATTTATACTTGACCGTGAATACACGGATTATTTTCAACTGCAAAAGGTACTTTCGGAGCTGACCGAAACAGAATTACTCCGGAAACGTACGATCTCCAACAGTTCCTATTACGAACTGACGGAAGAAGGAGCGAAGACGCTTTCTTATTTTGAGAAGGAGCTGTCCGGAGAAATCAAAAATGAAATAAAAGAATATCTGCAAAGTCATGGCGGACAGAGACAGGAACGCATCCTGACACCGGCAGATTATTATACGACACCACAGGGCGCACATGCAGTGCGCTGTCAGATCATTGAGAAAGAATCGACGGTTCTGGATCTGACACTGGTAGCTCCGGGAAAAGAAGCGGCACAGGCTATCTGCCGTAACTGGCCGAAAAAGAGCCAGGAGATTTATGAGAACCTGATGGGCGAACTGATCTGAGTCTCTCAGGTAATGAGAAGGGTAAGTAATGATAAGCAAAAGGCGGGGAATCATTCCCTGCCTTTAATTTTGTGCATATAAGCTCTGATTTCTTTCTCATAGCCGAGGTTTCCCGGTTCATAGAAACGCTCTCCCTGGATTTCGTCCGGGAGATACTGCTGGTCGACATAGTGATTCGGATAGCTGTGGGCATATTTATAACCGATACCTTTGCCGAGCTTTTCGTGACCGCCGTAATGTGCATCCTGTAAGTGAACCGGTACGGTCGTGCGTGTACGCTTTACGGAATCCATTGCGGCAAAAATCGCATTGACTGCGGAATTACTCTTCGGGGCGCATGCCATATAGGTGACTGCCTGAGAGAGAATGATCTGTGCTTCCGGCATGCCGACACGTTCGACCGCCTGTGCTGCGGCAACTGCGACAGAAAGCGCCTGCGGGTCTGCGTTTCCGATATCTTCGGAGGCAAGGATCATGATACGCCGTGCAACAAACTTGATATCTTCGCCGGCGTAGAGCATTTTGGCAAGATAGTAAACTGCAGCATCCGGATCGGAACCACGCATACTCTTGATAAAGGCGGAAATGATGTCATAGTGGTTATCACCTTTTTTGTCATACTGGACAACGCGCTTTTGGATACATTCCGAAGCAACTTCCAGTGTCAGGTGGATATGTCCGTCAGTACTCTTTGGGGTGGTGAGGATGCCAAGCTCAACAGCATTTAATGCGCTTCTTGCATCACCGCCTGCCATATCGGCGAGGAAATCAAGGGCATCATTGTCGATCACGGCACCGTAATTGCCCATGCCCCTGTCGCAGTCGTTGACAGCACGGAGAAGCAGAGTACGGATATTTTCGGTACTTAATGCTTTTAGTTCAAAGATGATGGAACGGGAAAGAAGAGCCCCGTTGACCTCGAAGTATGGATTTTCGGTCGTGGCACCGATGAGAATGATCGTTCCGTCCTCTACAAAAGGAAGAAGATAATCCTGCTGTCCTTTATTGAAGCGGTGGATCTCATCGATAAAAAGGATGGTCTTGCGTCCGTACATCCCGAGATTATTCTGCGCTTCCTGTACGACCTGCTCCATGTCTTTCTTGCCGGCAACGGTGGCATTGATCTGGGTAAAATTGGCGCTGGTCGTATGGGCGATGACTTTGGCGAGGGTTGTCTTGCCTGTGCCGGGCGGGCCGTAAAAGATGACAGAAGTCAGCTTATCGGCCTTGATAGCACGGTATAATAATTTGTCTTTGCCGACGATATGCTCCTGACCGACCACTTCCTCCAGCGTCGTCGGACGAAGACGGGAAGCCAGAGGTGATTCACGGTCAAGAGTTTTTGATTTGGCATATTCAAACAGATCCATAAAAGATCCTCCATTCTATTACATAAATACGTACATCTGTTCTTATTATACTTGAGACGGATAAAAAATTCAACAGAGTATCTACAAAATGAAAAAAAGGTAGTATACTGTCAGATATGCGCAATAATGAAAAAGGATATCATATAAGAAAGACGAGGACAGATGAAATGAGATACGAAACCGTGATGGATCTGCATACACATACAATTGCAAGCGGCCACGCATACAATACGCTGCGCGAAATGGCAAAAGCAGCAGCGGACAGGGGACTTGAGATTCTGGGAATTACAGAACATGCACCGATGATGCCGGGAACCTGCCATAATTATTACTTTCATAATCTGAAAACTGTTCCGAGAGAACTTTACGGTATTCGGCTGTTTCTGGGAGCAGAACTGAATATCCTGAATCCGCAGGGGGAAGTCGATCTGAATGAGGCGGAACTTCGGGGAATGGATATCGGAATTGCCAGCCTTCATTTGCCGTGCATGAAGCCGGGAACACGTGAGGAAAATACAAGTGCATATCTGAATGCGATGAAGAATCCATATGTCAATATTATCGGACATCCGGATGACGGACGTTATGAGGTAGATTATGAAGCTCTCGTACAGGGGGCAAAGGAATATGGTAAGATTCTGGAAGTAAACAATCATTCAATTGTACCGAATTCATTTCGGCAGAATGCAAGGGAAAATGACGTAAAGATGCTTAAATTCTGTATGAAATATCAGGTCCCGGTAGTGATGGACAGTGATGCACATTTTGATACACACATTGCGGAATTTGATGCGGCAAGAGGACTTCTGGAAGAACTGAATTTTCCGGAGGAGCTGGTTGTGAATCATTCTGTGAATGCGTTGAGGGGGTATATTAACGCATTAAAATAGTTCTTGCTTTTCACATGTTAAAGTGTTAAAATACGATGTATACGGAATAAGACACAGATCAGTAAATAAGACTAAAACAAAATGGAACCAAAGGAGAAGGGATCATGGGTAAAAAAATCAGAACAGAAGAGGTTGACCATTTATTTGAAGCAATCCTTTGTCTGAAGAATAAAGAAGAGTGTTATACATTTTTTGAGGATGTATGTACGATTAACGAGCTTCTTTCTCTGTCACAGCGTTTTGAAGTTGCAAAGATGCTGACAGACAAGCGCACATATCTGGATATTTCTGAAAAGACCGGTGCATCTACCGCGACGATCAGCCGTGTAAACCGTTCTTTGAATTACGGAAACGACGGTTATGAGATGGTATTTGCCAGAATGAAAGAAAAAGAAGCAGAAGGCAAGACAGAAGAATAAACGACATAATCAAAGAAAGATCACATAAGAAAAAGAGGAACAGATTATGGAGCAATGTAAACTCCGATAACCTGTTCCTTTTCTATTGTCTGTCTGAATTATTCAGAAGTTGTTTTATTTCCGGGAGGTCATATACTGATAGACATCCGCGGAAATTTTTTTGATGGTTTCCTGTGCGCTTGAATTGTTCTGGATGTTGTTTGAGAGCACACAGAGAACATACGGATGCTCCTTATCAAAAACAATCGCGATGTCGTTTTCGACTGCGCCGAGACCGTCACCTGCAGAAAGTTCGCCGGTTTTGTTGGCGGTATCCACACCGGACGGAATGCCGGATGGGATTTTGCCGGTACGTGTCTGAGCCTTCAGAAGTGCCAGCATGTCGGCGGAAGCATCTGCGTTTACCATGGTTCCGCTGTAAATGTCAGACAGGAGACGGCAGCAGTCGGATGCACTTGTATAATTATCATCGGTCGGGTTGGAAGCGAGAAATTCCCGCCCGAGATGTGTCGATGTATAGCCGTGTTCCTGACAGAATTCATTTAAGACGGATGCGCCGTTCTGAAAATCCCCGCCGCCAAGTCTGCGTGCAAGCTTGTTTGCAGCATCGTTGTCACTCACTGTGATCATCTGGGGCAGGAGAGACTTCAGACTGCTTTCATAATCAGAAGAAGGTTCCGTCGCTCCATCGGCGTAAACAAGTTTATCGAAGACAGCAGCCATGATGAAAGCTTTGATCACGCTGGCAGACTGCATGGATACTTCTGCATTTACAGTACTGTAAGCATGGTCGCTCAGATCCATGGCAGCAATTGCCCAGGTTTCATTAGCTGCTTCAAGTGGATCGACATAAGTCTTTTCCAGTGTATCAGTCAGATCGGAAAGATGTTCTCCTGATCCGGTGAGATCAGATGCAACGATGTTGAAGTACTCATCAATTCCATCGGCAATTCCTTTAGCCATTGTTTCGTGGTGGGAAGTATCGGTGATATACATGTCATCACTTTCATTACTCATAAATCCCATTTCCAGGATCGCAACAGGTACAGTGCTCCAGTTGGTACCGGTCATGTTGTCAGCAGAGATCACACCTTTGTTGGCAAGTCCGGTGGCAGAACAGTAGCTGTTTATGATACATTCGGCCAGAGTATTACTTTTTTCGATAAGGTCTGTATCAAGATACTGGTTGGCGCTGGTCGGTGCCATAGTAAGTGCTCCGGCAGCGGATGCGCTGTTGTCGCTGTTTGCATGAATGCGGACGGTGATATCTGCATCCTCAGAGGTGGCAAATTCCGCACGTTCTTTGTTGCTGATCGCTTTATCGTTGTCTTCGCGTGTCATGACGACTTTATATCCGCGGGAAGTCAGTTCCTTTTCAAGAACGAGAGATACCTGCAGATTTACTTCGTATTCCGGAACTTTGGAATAGTTGCCGGTGGTGCCGGTCGTTGCCTTGTTTTTGGTCTGAGAAGAGCCGGGAGCCATCGGTTCCTGGGCACTCATATCAACCCAGCTGCCCTGATGTCCCGGATCGATGCATACGGTAAATCCGGAGTTATCGGAAGAAGCACGGGAGGCAGTGTTGGCTGCAGACCAGTCAATTCCGGAAGAAGCGGTATCTCCGGTGTTTTTTGAATTATCAGAATCAGAACTGTCAGAATCAGCGGTTGAATCAGTGGAATCTCCGCTGCCAAATACAGATGAAGACGGAGCCTTGATCATGGCCTGTCCCTGCTCGCTTTCATAAGTGGTTTCTTCAGAAGCCCAGGTTGTGGACGGAAGTAAAAGAAGCAGGCATCCGGCGAGAAAAATGGCTGAAAATTTTCGCATTTTTTGTATCCTCCTGATGAATTTATTTTACAGAAATAACTTCATATATGATATACTATAATAAAAAATTTGACAAGGACGGTTCAGAGTCCTTCGAAAGAAAAAGGGGGCTACACTATGAAAAAGAATCACACATGGATCAGGCAGATCACGAGAGTTTTGCTGACACTGATGCTTACGCTTGTGGTTTCTGTACCGGTTATGGCAGAGCCGAAGGCAGTTGATGTCGGTACACAACTGTCGAATATGTACACTGTGACCGTTGCGAGCGGATATCTGGCACTTCGTACAGAGAAAGCATACCGGGATGCGAATGAGATCGGTCAGCTTTACACCGGCGAGAGCGTGGAACTGGAAGATGCGAGTGACAGTACTTACTGGTATGTATATTCATCGAAGTATGATAAGTACGGATATGTGAACCGCAAGTATCTGGCAAACTCTTCATATGAATGTACAGTCAGTGTGCAGAGTGGATACCTGGCACTTCGTAATGCAAAAGCTTTTAAATCATCTAATGAGATTGCGAAACTGTATTCCGGAGATATTGTCCAGATCGCAGATACCAGCGATGATACTTACTGGCTGGTATATGCACCGGACTTTGACAAAGGCGGATATGTCAATAAGGATTATCTTGTAGACCGTAATCCGGTGATCCGCAAGACAGTCAAGGTAACAAGCGGATATCTTGCTCTTCGAAGCGAGATGGCATATGATGATGCGAATGAGATCGGCAGACTGAATACCGGAGATATCGTACAGATCGCAGATTCCAGTGACAGTACCTATTGGAAAGTATACTCTGAACGACTTGGAAAATACGGATATGTAAATAAAAATTACCTGCAGTGATGCAGGTAATTTTTATTGCGGAAAGTATGAAAGATAAATTCTGCATATTATTTTTTTGATTTGTGTTTCGGATCATAATCGGTCGTGGCGCGAAGATCATCGATCATCTGCTCAATCAGCATTTTTTTGACATAAACGTCAAAGCTTAAGAGACAGATAAAGGAAAATAATTTGAGAAAATCCCGATCTTCTTCCGGTGCATCCTTAAAAGTACCCTGAGCGATCTCGTAACGTTCCAGAAGCTCTTTCTGGAGTGCCTCAATCTGGCCCTTTTCCATGCTGAACACTTCTGTATAGATAGAAGTGAGATCTAGATTTTCATCTGATTTAAAATATTTGTCGGTCAGCGGTCCGAGCAGTGTCTGGATGTCGTTGATCGACAGAATGTTTTTAAAGTAGTAGATAAAGATCAGAACCAGCAGATGCTCTTTGGAATAGCGCTTCTTCTCGGGGGAAGGAAGCAGATTATTTTTTGCGTAGTTGTTGATCATGGTCTTGGTGAGGATCTTATCATCTTTGTAACGCTTTGAATGTGCAAGCTGTGCTTCCATAAAGGTGGTTACCTGATCCATATAAAGATCTATATTCGGAATATCCTCTGGCTTCACATAGCCGATTCCGGAGACGCGTTCCAGAATATTGTGGATGATAGATTCTGTATTTACTGACATATATTCATCTCCTTTGCCTGTTCAGACAGGCAGAATGGTGATTTGACACCTATATGCTTTATTATATAGTTTCAAATACTACTTGTAAATGGTTTTTTTAAAATTCCTTTACCCCGTACAGGCTTTCATGTATAATAACAGAAGACATGAAAACATCAGTTCGACATACAGAACTGACTAATGAGAGACAGGAGAAATCTGATGAGCATATACGATACATTAAATGACCGCCAGAAGGAGGCGGTTTTCTATACAGAAGGACCGCTTCTGATCCTTGCAGGAGCAGGGTCAGGAAAGACCAGAGTACTGACACACAGGATCGCATATCTGATTGCGGAGAAGGGAATCAATCCGTGGAATATCCTTGCGATCACATTTACAAATAAGGCTGCACACGAAATGCGAGAGCGTGTCGACCGGATCGCAGGCAATGTCGGCGGAGGCAGTGTGTGGGTATCCACTTTCCATTCTACATGTGTGCGCATTCTGAGACGTCACATCGACCGCCTTGGCTATGATAATAATTTTACGATCTATGATGCAGATGACCAGAAAACCCTGATGAAAGAAATCTGCCGCAAGATGAACATCGATACAAAGAAAGTTAAGGAACGCGCACTTCTGGCGCAGATTTCCCATGCGAAGGATGAGCTTCTGAATCCGGATGAGATGGAGATGAATGCCGGAGCAGATTTCAATCAGAAAAGAGCAGCTCAGGTTTATCGTGAATATCAGGCAGCACTTCGAAGAAATAATGCGCTCGATTTTGATGATCTGATCGTAAAAACTGTTGAGCTGTTTCAGAACTGCGATGATGTACTGCAGACTTATCAGGAGCGGTTCCGATATATCATGGTTGATGAGTATCAGGACACGAATACTGCCCAGTTTAAGTTTGTAAGCCTTCTTGCATCCAGATATGAAAATCTTTGCGTAGTAGGTGATGATGACCAGTCTATTTACAAGTTCCGCGGAGCCAATATCGGCAACATTCTGGGATTCGAGAGAGTATTTCCGAATGCAAAAGTCATCCGTCTTGAGCAGAATTACCGTTCTACGCAGAATATCCTTGATGCAGCGAACGGTGTGATAGCCAACAACACTGAGCGTAAAGAAAAGACTCTCTGGACGGAGAACCCGGAAGGGGAGAAGATACATTTCCGTCAGTTTATGAACGGCTATGAAGAAGCAGAATATGTTGTGGGTGATATTGCGAAGCGCCACCGTGAAGGTGCGGCAGATTATCATGACTGCGCGGTGCTTTACCGTACAAATGCCCAGTCACGCCTTTTTGAAGAAAAATGTCTGCTTGCGAATATCCCGTACAAGATCGTCGGTGGTGTAAACTTCTATGCACGAAAAGAGATCAAAGATCTTCTGTGTTATTTAAAGACTGTAGACAATGCAGCAGATGATCTTGCCGTACGACGTATCTTAAATGTACCGAAGCGTGGAATCGGTGCAACGACTGTCGGCAGGGTGCAGGATTATGCGGATATGATGAATATCAGTTTTTATGATGCCCTTCGTGTGGCGGAGGAGGTTCCGTCAATCGGAAGAAGCCTGTCAAAGATCGAGGGCTTTGTAACTTTTATCCAGTCATTAAAGAGCAAAGCACAGGCATATTCTGTGTCAGAACTTCTTGAAGAGATCATTGACCTGACCGGGTATGTGGATGAACTCAAAGCCGAGGATACTGATGAGGCAAGAGCAAGAATCGAAAATATTGATGAACTGATTTCGAAGACAGTTTCTTATGAAGAAGCTATGAAGGATGAAGAACGTGAAGCGACTCTGTCCGGCTTTCTTGAGGAAATCGCTCTGATCGCGGATATTGATTCAGTTGATGAAAATCAGGATTATGTGATTCTGATGACGCTTCACAGTGCAAAGGGACTGGAGTTTCCGTATGTTTATCTTGCCGGTATGGAAGACGGGATGTTTCCGGGCAGCATGAGTATCTTTTCAGGAGATCCTTCCGACATGGAAGAAGAGCGTCGCCTGTGTTATGTAGGCATTACCCGTGCCATGAAGGAGCTGACCCTGACCAGTGCACAGCAGCGTATGGTACGTGGGGAGACGCAGTATAACCGTGTATCCAGGTTTGTGCGGGAGATTCCGCGTGAACTGGTAGAACTCGGACATACTGTGCAGGAACACAAGCCGAAGATGCCGGAGACGAAATCTTCACTGAACAGTTATCTTCAGATGAAGAAGAATTTCCATACGAAGGCATTTCAGCCACAGAACTTCAAAGTGACCAAAGCGGATTCGCTTGATTACGGAGTCGGTGATACCGTGCGTCATGTCAAATTCGGTGTCGGCATTGTTAAAGATATCGTAGAAGGCGGCAGAGATTATGAGGTTACCGTAGATTTTGACCGCTTTGGTACGAAAAAAATGTTTGCAGCATTTGCAAAGCTGAAAAAAATCTAACTTTTTTCTTAAGAATTCTTAATGTTTTCGTACTTTAGTTGCTTCATCCGTCAGGGAATGCTATACTGTTTTATATGAAAAACGAAGGGAGTACATCATGAAAAATCTTTTAAAAGGTCTCACGAGAATACTCCCTGCTTATGGAGTTTTTCCGGTTATATTTTCTTTTGTATTTAATTGTCTTGTCTATTCCGGCTCAAGAATGATAGCAGGCGGATGGTATCACCACAATATCGAGACAGATGTGGATAGAAGCATCCCTTTTGTCCCGGAGTTTCTGGTGATCTATTTTGGATGCTATGTTTTCTGGGCCGTCAATTACATTCTTATTGCAAGGCAGGATCGGCGCAGCGTCTATCAGTTTTTTACAGGAGATTTTATATCAAGATGTGTCTGCCTTGTGTTTTTTCTTGCATTTCCAACGACAAATACAAGACCGTTGATCACAGGGAGCGGTTTGTGGAATCAGGCAGCTCTGTGGCTGTATTCAATTGACGCGGCGGACAATCTGTTTCCGTCCATCCACTGTCTGGTAAGCTGGTTCTGTTATCTGGGAATCCGTGGCAGGAAAGAAATTCCGCGCTGGTATCAGAGGATGTCCATGGTAATTGCAGTTCTGGTGTTTGCATCCACACTCCTTACGAAGCAGCATGTGATCGTAGACGTGGCAGGCGGAATCCTTCTTGCTGAATTTTGCTTCTTCATCGGAAGGAAGACAGATCTCTACAGGATATACGAAAGATTTGGCAGCAGGATCGAACAAAAAATTCGCAGGCTGACAGAAGGGTGAGCTGCTTATGAAAAAAAATAAAAAAGTGATCTTCAACGGAGTCTTTCTGGTGGTTGTATTTGCACTTACAATCTACGGAGTGTTTCATGGAGAAGATCTTGAATCTATGATGGATGCCATACGCAGTGCAGATAAGCGCTGGCTTGCACCCGGGCTTGCGCTGGTCGCATTTTTTATCTGGGGTGAATCGATCATTATCTGGTATATGATGCGTTCGTATGGAATCAAACTGAAAAAAAGAACCTGTTTTCTTTTTTCATCGGTAGGTTTTTTCTTCAGCTGTATTACACCGTCTGCAAGTGGCGGACAGCCGATGCAGGCATACTACATGAAAAAGAAAAATATACCCATACCGGTATCCGCCGTGATTCTTATGATCATTACGATTACATACAAACTGGTGCTTGTTGTGATCGGAATCGGTGTGGCGGTATTTGGAAGAGGATTTCTTCATCAGTATCTTGAGGGGATACTTCCGGTATTTTATCTTGGACTTGCACTGAATATTTTCTGTGTGACTTTTATGACAATACTGGTATTTCATCCGCTCCTTGCAAGAACCTTTATGGTATGGGGACTTAAGATACTGGAAAAGCTTCACATTCTCCGCAGGAAAGACGGAAGACTTAAGAAGCTGGAAGACTCTATGGATGCATACAGAGATACGGCGGCGTATCTCAAAACTCATTCAAAAGTGATCGCAAACGTAATTGGGATTACCTTTGTACAGAGAATGGCAATGTTTGCGGTGACCTGGTTTGTATACAGATCTTTTTCACTGTCAGGCACGGGATTCTGGACGGTGTTGTTTCTGCAGGCGGTGATTTCTGTTTCTGTTGATATGCTTCCCCTTCCGGGAGGTATGGGAATCAGTGAAACACTGTTTCTGACGATTTTTGCACCGGTTTTTGGAACACTGCTTTTGCCGGGAATGGTTCTCTGCAGAGGACTTGGTTATTATGGGGAGCTTTTGATCAGTGCTCTTTTTACCATCGTGGCACAGCTTACGATCGGGCAGGAGCATGACAGCAAAGAGAGGGAGAGTTACGAATGATAGGATTTTATGATTATACGGTAGTTGTTACATATATCAGTCTTGTTTCTTCAATAGTGGGTATGTTCTGCGCAATTGACGGGAAACTTACGATAGCAGTTTTCTGTCTGGCATTCTCCGGACTGTGTGATATGTTTGACGGAAAAATAGCGAGAACAAAGAAAGACAGGACAGACGACGAGAAATCCTTCGGCATTCAGATAGATTCTCTCTGTGATATTGTCTGTTTCGGAATTTTTCCGATCATTCTTGGATACAAGCTGGGCATGTGCAAGTTCTACAGCGTTATCATACTTGCGTTCTATGGTCTGGCTGGTGTGATCCGTCTGGCATATTTTAATGTAATGGAAGCAAAGAGACAGAGTGAGACAAGCGAAAACCGTAAATACTATCAGGGACTTCCGATCACATCAATGGCTGTGATCATGCCGTTTCTGTTTGTGGCATCTATGTTTTTTCCGGGTTTCCGTTATTTTGTAGGGCTGCTTCATGCGGCAATGCTGATCGTTGGATTTTTGTTTATTTTTAATTTCCGTTTCCGCAAACCGACAAATAAAGAACTGGTTGTTCTGGTTTCGGTTGTGGCAGTAGCAGTCTTCTTTATTCTTTTCTATAAGGAAGCATGGTGGGCTCGTCATGGTGTTGTGACAAAACTGAAAGGAGTGGCTCCGTGAGCAGCTATACAGCAGACAGACAGGGAAATATTTACAAAAACGATTCCGGGCAGGACTGTTTTCTTGAGAAGATGTACGGCTGTGCATTTGGCAGGGCATTGCTGAAGCCACTGGTAAATCCGGTTTTATCTGAGCTTGGCGGCAGGATTCTTGATTCCCGCCTTTCAGCTCTGGCAGTACCGGCATTTATCCGTCATGCCGGAATCGACATGCGGGATTATGAGAAGAGAAAATTCTGGTCGTACAATGACTTTTTTACAAGAAGGATCCGTGAAGGCGCGCGACCGGTCAGTATGGTTCCGGAACATTTTGTAAGTCCATGCGACAGCCGTGTGAGTGTATATCCGATCGATGAGAATTGCAGGGTAAAAATCAAACATACTCCGTATACGGTTGTGGAGCTTCTGAAGAATCCGGTACTTGCGAAGCGTTACGAAGGCGGATGCCTCTGGGTATTCCGGCTCTGCGTAGATGATTATCACCGATACATCTATATTGATGATGGTTTTGAATCAAGGAGAGTACACATTGATGGTGCGCTGCACACCGTCAATCCGGTGGCAAACGATGTTTATCCGATCTATAAAGAAAATACAAGAGAATATGCGCTGCTTAAAACTGTCAATTTCGGCACGGTCCTTATGATGGAAGTCGGTGCTCTGATGGTTGGCAGAATCGAGAATGTTCCGCTTCGGGGCAGAGTAAAGCGAGGCAAAGAAAAAGGCAATTTTGCTTTCGGTGGCTCGACGATTGTACTGATGACTCAGAAAGACCGTGTATTACCGGATCCGGACATCCTCCTTAATTCCGAAAAGGGAATCGAGACGAGAGTACATCTGGGAGAAAAAATCGGTGTATCAGAAGTAAAGAATGATGATGGGTCACTGTTTACAGGTAACGATGATAGTGAGAGCATCAGCGAAAATTTATGAGAAGATATGGTAAAATGAAGCAATTAGTGGTATACTATAATTTATAAAATGAGTTTGAGCGAGAGGAAGGTGCCCATCATGAGTCTGAATAATTTATTACAGAACGAAAAAATTGAAGATTTACTTGCTGCCTTAAAGAAAAAAGAGGACGAAAAAGAAAAAAATACAGTCCTTTGGGTACTGGCGATCATCGGTGCTGTTGCAGCAGTAGCAGGTATTGCGTTTGCAGTATATCGTTTCTTTGCTCCGGATTATCTGGAGGATTTCGAAGAAGATTTCGATGATGACTTTGATGATTATTTCGAGGACGAAGAAGAGTAAGAGTAGCATGAATCAGCAGCTCCGGCAGATAACCGGGGCTGTTTTACTGCTCAGTCTCTGGCAGGGCAGTACGCTTCGCACGTAAAGATATAGATAAGGAATAAATATAATGAAAAAAGGTGAAATTTACGAGGGTATAATAGAAAAGGTAGACTTTCCGAACAAGGGGTATGTCTGTATTGACGATCAGAAAGTGCTGATCAAGAATGGAATCCCGGGACAGAAGGTACGCTTCATGATCCAGAAAAAACGTTCCGGCAGAGCGCAGGGACGAATCCTTGAAGTTCTGGAAAAATCTCCTCTTGAGACAAGAGATGCGGTGTGCAGCAATTTTCCGGCATGTGGCGGCTGCATGTATCAGACGATGTCTTATGAGAATCAGCTGGCAATGAAAGAAACACAGATTCGAGAACTTCTGGAGGATGCACTGGTACAGGGCGGTCAGGTAGATGAGAACGGTCTGGCGGATTTCGAATGGGAAGGCATCCATGGAAGTCCGATTGAGTTTGGTTACCGTAATAAGATGGAATTTTCCTTTGGAGATGAGTACAAAGACGGACCGCTTTCTCTGGGACTGCACAAGAAAGGCAGTACGTATGATATTCTGAATACAGATGACTGTAAGCTGGTGCATAAGGATATGACCGACATTCTGATCTGCGTACGTGAGTTCTTCAGAGAAAAAGGAGCTTCTTATTACAGGAAACTGCAGCATACAGGCTATCTCCGTCATCTGATGCTGCGCCGTGGTGTGACTTCCGGAGAGATTCTTGTACATCTTGTCACGACCACACAGGAGGAATATGATCTGGAACCTCTGAAGGAGCAGCTTCTTGCACTTCCGCTGGAAGGAAAAATTGTCGGTATCATGCACATTCTCAACGATTCTCTTTCAGATGTCGTACAGAGTGATGAGACAAAGATCCTTTATGGGCAGGATTATTTTTATGAGACGCTGCTCGGACTGAAATTCCGAATCAGTACCTTTTCTTTCTTCCAGCCGAATTCCCTGGCGGCGGAAGTACTTTATAATATTGTAAGAGAATACATTCAGAACACCAGCGGTATGGAGGTATTTGACCTTTACAGCGGAACCGGTACGATCGCGCAGCTTCTTGCACCGGTGGCAAAAGAAGTGATTGGTGTCGAGATCGTAGAGGATGCTGTAAAAGCAGCAAGAGAGAATGCGAAGCTGAACGGACTGGATAATTGCCGTTTCATTGCAGGCGATGTTCTGAAAGTTCTGGATGACCTGACGGAAAAGCCGGATGTGATCGTGCTGGATCCGCCGCGTGATGGTATTCATCCGAAAGCACTGCCGAAGATTCTTTCCTACGGTGTGAACCGTATCGTATATGTTTCCTGTAAGGCGACCAGTCTTGCACGTGACCTGGAGGCATTTCTTGCAGCGGGCTATCGTCTGGAAAAGGCATGCTGCGTAGATCAGTTCTGTGAAACAGTATGGACGGAAGCAGTGGCCCTGCTTGTAAAAGAATAAAAAATTCCCGGAGTATCTGGCTGATATTCCGGGAATTTTTACGTTATAGAAAATTACTGCGAAATGTTTCAATAACGTAAAAACGCTCCGCATAACCAAATATCTGATAATATTCTTGAAAATTTATCGGAAATATATTGACATATGTGACCGGCATGTTATAATACAATCAAACATATGAATGATTGTTCATATGAGAGAACGAAAGAAAAGAATAAGCATATAAAAGGAGAAGCCTACTATGAAAAAATCTTACAAAATCGAAGTTGACTGCGCAAACTGTGCAAACAAAATGGAAGAAGCAGCAAAGAACACTGCAGGTGTTAAGGATGCAGCCGTAAACTTTATGATGCTGAAAATGAACGTAGAATTCGAAGAAGGACAGGATCCGAAGAGTGTTATGAAAGAAGTTCTCAAGAACTGCAAGAAGGTTGAAGACGACTGCGAAATTTATTTATAAGAATGAATCTGGTTGCTCTGCTGCGGCTGCAGCAGGGCGATTTTCGAAAAGGAGAGAAAAGAGATGAATAAAAAGCAGAAAAAAATGCTGACACGTATTATCATAGCAGCGGTACTACTGGTCGTTCTGCATTTCATTCCGATTACAGGAATTCCGAGATTCATCTGTTATCTGGCGATTTATCTGGAAATCGGATATGATATTTTGAAAAAAGCTTTCAAAGGAATCAAAAACGGTCAGGTGTTTGACGAAAACTTCCTGATGGCGCTTGCCACAGTCGGCGCTTTCGGACTGGCAGTTTATGAGAAGAGTGGAGATTATAATGAGGCAATCGCCGTTATGCTCTTTTACCAGATAGGTGAACTTTTCCAGAGCTATGCAGTAGGCAAAAGCCGTCGCAACATCAGTGAACTGATGGATATCCGTCCGGATTATGCAAATATCGAAAAAGACGGCAAACTGGAACAGGTTGATCCGGATGAAGTAGAAATCGGTTCCGTGATTGTAGTACAGCCGGGTGAAAAAGTGCCGATCGACGGTGTGATCATTGAAGGAAGTACAACTCTGAATACAAGTGCCCTGACCGGTGAGAGTCTTCCGAGAAATGCAAAACCGGGAGATGAGATCATCAGCGGATGTATCAATATGACAGGTGTGCTGAGAATCCGTACTACAAAAGAGTTTGGTGAATCTACTGTATCCAGGATTCTGGAACTTGTCGAGAATTCCAGTTCCCGTAAATCCAGATCCGAAAACTTTATTTCAAAATTTGCACGATATTATACGCCGGCAGTCTGCTATGGTGCGCTTGCCCTTGCATTACTGCCGCCGATTGTAAATCTTCTTTTCTTCCACAATCCTGCGCAGTGGGGACAGTGGGTCTACCGTGCGTTGACCTTCCTGGTAATCAGCTGCCCGTGTGCACTTGTTATCAGTATTCCGCTCAGTTTCTTTGCGGGAATCGGTGGTGCAAGCAATGCCGGTGTCCTGGTCAAAGGATCAAACTATCTGGAAACACTGGCACAGACAAAATATGTTGTATTTGACAAGACAGGTACTCTGACAAAAGGTGTGTTTGAAGTTGCCGGTGTGCATCATAATACTATGGAAGAAGCAAAAATTCTTGAATATGCCGCACTTGCAGAAAGCTTTTCCACACATCCGATCAGCCGCAGCCTGAAAACTGCTTATGGCAAAGAAATTGATCAGAATCGTGTAACAGATGTAGAAGAAATCAGTGGAAATGGTGTTACCGCAAAAGTAGACGGAGTTTCTGTGGCAGTCGGCAATGCAAAACTGATGAAACGTATCGGAGTAGAGGCAGTCGAATGTCATCAGGTAGGAACGGTCATTCATGTGGCAATCAATGGTGCTTATGCAGGACATATCCTGATCGCTGATGTGCCGAAACCGACATCAAAAGAGGCAATCGCAAATCTTAAGAAACACGGCATCAAAGAGACAGTCATGCTGACCGGAGATATCGATAAAGTTGCACAGCAGGTAGCCGGTGAACTGGGTGTGGACCGTGTATACAGTGAACTTCTTCCGGCTGATAAAGTAACAAAGGTAGAAGAACTCCTTGCAAAAAAGACAGCGAAAGAAAAACTTGCCTTTGTTGGTGACGGTATCAACGATGCACCGGTACTTTCCAGAGCCGATATCGGTATTGCGATGGGAGCGCTTGGCTCAGATGCTGCGATCGAAGCCGCGGATGTCGTCCTGATGGATGATGATCCGCAAAAAATCGTCAAAGCAATCCGCATTGCGAAGAAATGCATGCGTATTGTTTATGAAAATATTTATTTTGCAATCGGTATCAAGGTTATCTGCCTGATTCTCGGCGCAGTTGGTATTGCCAACATGTGGGTTGCAATCTTTGCTGATGTCGGAGTTATGGTAATTGCTGTCCTGAACGCGATAAGAACCCTTTTTGTAAAGAAATTGTAACTACAGGTTACAAAGATGGGTTGAAAGAAAGAGAGATATATATGACAGAAGAAAGAGAAGAATTAAGCTGTGAATGTCAGGAAATCCATGAAGACCTTCTGAAGATCGTAAATGAGACCATGCCGGACGAGGAAGAATTGTATGATCTGGCAGATCTGTTCAAGGTATTTGCAGACTCTACCCGTATCCGTATTTTGTTTGTATTATTTGAATCAGAAGTGTGTGTCTGCGATCTTGCGAAAGTACTGAATATGACACAATCCGCAGTTTCTCACCAGCTTCGTATTCTGAAACAGAATAAACTGGTGAAAAACCGCAGAGAAGGAAAATCTATTTTTTATTCTCTTGCAGATGATCATGTACGGACGATCATCTCAATGGGAAGAGAACATATTCTGGAGTAAAGTATGGATTATCTGTCAAAGAATGTAGTGGCAAATTTAAAAAGAATAAGAAAGTCAAAATGCATGAGTCTGGATCAGGTTGCAGAACAGACCGGAGTCAGCAAAAGCATGCTTGCGCAGATTGAGAGAGGGACGGCCAATCCCTCTCTTGGCGTACTTGGTAAGATTACAAGTGGCCTCAGAATTGAATTTCAGGAGCTGATCCAGCCGCCCAGAGAAGACTGCCGCCTTGTAATGCCACGGACAGAGTTATTGCATTCAGAAAGAACAGATATTTAAATTTGAGACTGATCAGGACCATGTATATAAAAATACCGGCAGTGAGAAAGCCTGTTGCACTTGCTTTTTCCTTGATTATCATGGAAAATAGAAGACGGCATCGGAAGGTGATTTATGTCTGAAAGAAACATCGGAACAGAAAAGGGGAAAGCATATGATAAAAGCAGTTATTTTTGATCTGGATAATACATTATACAGCTATGATGCGAATCACGCTTACGGCATGGAAGCACTGGAAGGCTACTGCAGGGAAACATTCGGCATAACAGAAGAAGAGACACAGGAGTATTACAGAAAAGCAGGATATATTATGGCGAACAGGATCGGTACAGATACCGCTGCGCTCCACAGCCGTATGCTGCGTCTGCAATGTATGATGGAACTGTTGAAAAAACCGCTTTTTCCGCATGTGCAGAAGATGTACCATATTTACTGGGATGCATTTCTTCAGCATATAGAACCAAATCCGGGGGTTCTGGATTTCCTTATGGAACTCAGAAAAAGAAAGATACGCATCGGAATCGGTACAGATATGACGGCCTATATCCAGTACAAAAAACTCGAAGCGATCGGTGCGGAGGTCTATATTGATTTTATGGTTACCAGTGAAGAAGCCGGCGTGGAGAAACCACATTACCATTTATTTGAACTCTGTGTAGAAAAAGCAGGCGTCCGGGTGGAAGAATGCGCATTCATCGGAGATAATGTAAAGAAAGATATAGAAGGTGCATGGGAAAGCGGACTCAGAGGTATCTGGTATACGCAGGAAAAGGAACCAACGGAACGCAGATATTTCCCGATACTGCGCTCATTTACAGGAATCAATGTGGATGATTTCCTCGCGCAGCAATAAGAGTGCAGAATGATCGGGAAAAACTTCCACATGTAAAAGAGGTAAGACATCAGGGACTTCTGGTTGGTGTGGAATTTGATGATACGATCGGTGGTGTAGATGTAAAACACGGCTGCCTGGACCGCAAACTTCTGATCACAGCGATCGGAGCGCATATCATCCGTATGATTCCGCCGCTTATCGTGACAGAAGAAGACTGCGACAAAGCGGTTGCGATCATTGAAGATACGATCAAATCCCTGGAAAAATAAATAAGAAAGAAAAAGTGACAAGGGCGTCGCGGATCATCAATGAGTGGTTCGCGCGCTTTTTCTGTTAAGAGGAAATGAATAACAAAATTCGTGTGAGAGGAAATCGATATGAGACATCTGGTAATAACAATTGGCTGTGAATACGGAGCCAAAGGTAATGCCATAGGCAGAAAAATAGCAGAAGACCTCAATATCAAATTTTATAATCGTGAACTCGTGGACGAGATCATCGAAGAGGTCGGAATACCAAAAGAAATCATGGAAAACTGTGTGATCATCGGACGTTCAGCGGATTATATTCTCAAAGATTCCGATAAGATCAATCTTCTGAGGGCATTTATCTACGCTCCGGATGACGTAAGAATCCACAACATTATGGAGAGCCATAATCTTACAGAGAAGGATGCCGGAATTCTGCTTCTGGAAAAAGATAAACGATATCACAAACGTCATCTGGCACTGACAGGAAGCAACCGTGGTGACCGTCACAATAGAAATATCCTGATAGACAGCTCTTATCTTGGAACAGAGGGAACAGCAGATTACATCGAGGAACTTGTCAGAAGAAAATTCGGAAGCGGGGAGGAATGAGTCTATGGGACAGAAAAAATCAGAATTTGATAAAGTATTCAGTGCATGGGATATTCTTGTGATCGCTTTCGGCGCTATGATCGGCGGTTCTCCGATGGATGTTGCCAAGGCAGTCGGTGTAACTGCAAAATACGGTGGCAGTATTACAGAATATGAAGGGGCACATAAAGTACCCGGAAAAATCATCCCGCTTATTGCAATCCCGACGACAGCAGGCACCGATTCGGAGGTCACGGCGTTTTCGGTTATCACAGATCACAGCAGAGATTATAAACTGACAGTATTCAGTTATGAACTTTTTCCTTCTTATGCGATACTGGATCCGGAACTTCTGACATCTGCGCCGGCATCTGTGGCGGAAGCATGTGGAATTGACGCATTTATTCATGCAGAAGAGGCATATGTTTCTACAGCGGCCTCGCCGTTTTCGGATGCCATGGCAGATGATGCGATGAAGAGCGGAAATATTGCAGTCAATCCGAGATCTTCTCATAAGCGTGATATTGCAGAACTTTATCACAAAGCAATATAATAAGGAAGAATTTTTTTATGACATGCAGGTATATTTCATGTGAGATGTATCTGCATGTTTTGTTGTAAAAAAGCAGATCTCCGGTTTTGTCCTTGCAGGAAAGACATGGGAAGTGTTATACTTTTGTGGATAAAAGAAACAGAAAAAAGTTCACGGGGGGAAAACATGGAGCTTTTTGAATTTTATAAAAAAATAGAAGAATATCAGAATCAGAAAAACAATATTCTGGCTACGGTGCTTGAAGGGGAAAACAGTGGCAGCCGATATTTCCTTTCGGAGGGAGAACTCATCGCAGCGTACGGTGACGGTGCGATCCCGGATGAACAATTAAAAGAAATTGCCAAGGCAGAACAGAGCCGGATCACAGAGTCCGATGGCCGGAAAGTATTTGGGGAAGCACTGAAACAGCAGGCACATCTGGTGATCTGTGACAGTTTTGAGCATGGACTTGCTCAGATCCCGGACAGAGAAGATACGTATTTTCTGGTCGTGACCAGGGGACATCGGTATGATAAGGAATGTCTGGATATTATACTGAAAAAACCACATTGTTATGTCGGTATGATGGCAAGCCGTGGACGTGCGGCACTTCTTAAGAAACAGATGGAAGAAGAAGGAACCGACTGGAAACTGCTGGATAAGATCCATACGCCGGTAGGTATGCCGATCAATGCAGAGACACCTGAAGAAATTGCGATATCTATTGTATCCGAACTCATTCATGAAAAGAACAGTCTGCGCAAAACAAGCGGCTACAAAAAGGAACTGATGGAATACCTGACCGGAAGAAAGAAGGCAGAAAATGGAATGGCACTTGCAACGATCATTGAAAGACAGGGATCGGCGCCGAGAGAGATCGGGACAAAAATGCTGGTCCTTGCCGACGGCACATTAGTTGGGACGATCGGCGGCGGCTGCATGGAAAGTGAAGTGCAGCATCAGTGTCTGCGTATGATTCACGACGGGGACCGGACCGGAAAGATTTTTAAGGTAGATATGACCGTTTCCGAGGCAGAGGAAGAAGGACTTGTCTGCGGCGGTACCATGCAGGTGTTTCTGGAAGTTCTGTAGAGTTTTAATAAAACATTTGTTCGAAAAAAATAAAATTTAAAATACAACTATGTGTAGAACTGTGTTATAATACATGTACTCGATAAAAAGATATGTAATCGCAGGAAGCAGAGGGTATTTTCCTGTGAAGAGAATATGGAGGATGAAGATATGAAGAAAAGAAACATAATGGTTGCGTTACTTTGCAGCATGTGCCTGGCAGTCAGCTCTCCGATCCCGGCGATGGCTGACGGCACAAAGGTCGTAACACTCGGTGCAGACCTTACTCAGGATCAGAAGAATACAATGATGAACTATTTTAAGGCAGATTCCAGCCAGGTACAGGTCATCACTGTTACGAATCAGGATGAGCGTAATCTTCTCGGTAATTATGTTCCGAGTGAGCAGATCGGAACAAGAACTTTAAGCTGTGCTTACGTAAAGCCTACCCAGTCAGGCGGTATTAAAGTACGTACTGCAAACCTCAATTACGTGACCTGCAATATGATCGCGACAGCACTTTCCACAGCAGGTGTTACCAACTGCGAAGTTGTTGCAGCATGCCCGTATGAAGTATCCGGTACAGGTGCGCTTACCGGTGTCATGAAAGCATACGAATCCGCAAGCGGACAGGAACTTGATTCTACAAAGAAAGACCTGGCAGCGAAAGAAGTCGTTGTTACAGGTGATGTTGCACAGCAGGTTGGACAGGACAATGCAACGAATATCATCAATCAGGCGAAATTGCAGATTATTGGTGACAATATCCAGAATGCTGATGAAATCTACAATATCGTAAATAACATCGCTGTTCAGAATGGTGTTACTTTAACGCAGGATGAACTTGATACGATCGTTTCCCTTCTGCAGCAGATCGCACAGCAGAACTATGACATTCAGGAAATGAAGAAAACTCTGGAAGATATCCAGCAGAATCTCGAAGACAGCAAGAACGGAACTTCTTCTGATGACAGTTCTGATGACGATGCAGTGGATGAAGGAGAGGACATTACACAGAACGTTGACAGCGGAGCACTTGGTGATGATGTAAAACAGACTTCCACAGAAGATGCAAACCTTGCGAAGGACACCGGTGCAGATACCAACCAGACCGAAAATACAGATTCTTATGACAACAGCGGAACCGACAATATTCCGGATGCCAGCGGAGACGGCACCACTGAGAACGGAACTACAGAAGAGACACCGAATGAAAGCGAAGACGGAACAACAGACGGTTCCACAGAAGAAATCCCACCGGCCACAGGTGACGGAACAGATGAATCCACAGATAATACGAAGGATGCTTTAAACACAGATGATCTTTCAGAAGAGGCCAAAATCAAATTTGATCAGGCAAAACAGTTCTGTAAGGGAGAGTATGAAGGTGATCTTGGGGCACTTCAGTCCGTAGTAGAAGGCGTGACAGAGCCACCGGTAACACTGGATCAGGATGTTGCACAGAAACTCAGCCGGAAAGTACTTGAGACATATCTGAAAGTTCTGAAAGACGGCGGCACTTCTTATGTACCGGACGGAACAGAAGTTTACCTGTCTCAGGAGCTGAACATGCTTAATAAAGAATTAAAGACTATCTTCAGCACAGAAACAGATCCGGCAGAAGATGATATCCTCTACAGTACAGACAAAGAAGTTCGTCAGAAAATGTATGATGATACTTTGAGCTTCTTCGTGAAACTTTACGGTGAAGATACACAGGAGACACAGCCGGCAGAGGCTGCAGAAGATACTGCAGAAGCACAGGCTGCTTCCGAGGATACTTCTTATGATGCAACTGCAGAAGATGGTTCCTACACAGAGGAATATGCAGAATAAAATATCAGCTTTACAGGTCAGATTTCTAAGGGATGCTTCGGCATCCCTTTTTGCTTTATAGGAAATTACTCAGTAATTTTCCAATAAAGCAAAAACGCTCCGCGAGGATGTGACCAGATGCAAGAGGAATATGTCTGCTAAAGCAGACTGCATCTGGCACGCAAAGCGTAACAAGTCCATCAAAGATTGAGGGATGCAGGGAGTTTGAAGGGGACTTGTCCGCTTTGTTCTCTTCTATGAACAGACTGTGAAAAAGTGGAAATTCCCGGATGACTGTGATAAAATAAAAGAAGTTTTTAGCGAAAAAAAGTATAAATGGGTGAAAAAGAAAAAAGTTCCGAAAGGAGATAAGATATGGGTCTGGCAGTGGTTACACTGAAAAAAGGAGAGGGACGATTTTTGAAGTCTGGTGGAATGTGGGTCTTTGACAATGAGATCGCATCAGTCATGGGAAGTTTTGTAAATGGAGATATTGTACTTGTACATGATTTTGACGGATATCCGCTCGGCAGAGGTTTTATCAACAGAAATTCCAAAATTACCGTTCGTCTTCTGACAAGAAATGAAAATCAGAAGGTTGATGAAGATTTTTTTGAGAAGCGCGTGAGGAATGCATGGGAATACCGCAAAAAGGTTACGGATACTTCGAGCTGCCGCGTGATCTTTGGCGAGGCGGATTTTTTTCCGGGACTTGTGGTTGACAAGTTTGAGGATGTTCTGGTCGTACAGTCTCTGGCGCTCGGAATCGATCGCTGGAAAGAGCTGATTCTGGATCTTATTAAGAAAGTTATCGCGGAAGACGGTATTACGATCCGCGGTGTTTATGAGAGAAGTGATGCAAAAGTCCGTAAGCAGGAAGGTATGGAACTGTACAAAGGATTTATCGGGAAAGAATTTCCGACACTTGTCGAAATTCAGGAAAATGGTGTCAGATATCAGGTCGATATCAAAGACGGACAGAAGACAGGATTTTTCCTTGACCAGAAATATAATCGTCTTGCGATTCAGAAGCTTTGTAAAGATGCGAGGGTACTGGACTGCTTTACACATACCGGTTCTTTTGCACTGAATGCAGGAATCGCCGGAGCGAAAGAAGTAACAGGAGTAGATGCATCTGAGCTTGCTGTTCATCAGGCACAGGAAAATGCGAAACTGAACGGTCTGGATAAAACCGTAAAATTTATATGCGAAGATGTTTTTGAACTGCTTCCGAAGCTCGAAGAAGAGGGAGAAAAGTACGATGTGGTCATTCTGGACCCACCTGCATTTACAAAATCCCGCAGCTCTGTCAAAAATGCAGTCAAAGGCTACCGTGAGATCAATCTTCGTGGAATGAAACTGGTAAAAGACGGCGGATTTCTGGCAACCTGTTCCTGTTCCCATTTTATGGAATATGAACTGTTTACAAAAACAATCGGTCAGGCCGCAAGAAGTGCACATAAGAGACTCCGTCAGGTAGAATACCGCACACAGGCACCGGATCACCCGATCCTGTGGTCTTCCGACGAATCCTATTACCTGAAATTCTACATCTTCCAGGTATGTGATGATAAATAATCAGAGAAAATATAAAGCAGAAACAGATCACATAAAGGCAAAAGGTCATAAGAAAGAAGGACTTAGATGAGAGACAAGTTTAACAAATTTATGCAGGGACGCTATGGAGTAGATGCATTTGCGCGTTTTACGATGGGGGTGGCACTTGTTGCGATCATCCTTTCGATTTTTTTCCGCAGCGGAAGCAGAATAGGCGCACTTCTTGATACAGTTGGGCTTCTGGTGCTGCTGTATACATATTACCGCATGCTTTCCAGAGATATCCAGAAGAGATACCAGGAAAATGAAAAATATCTTGCTGCGACTGCAAAGCTCAGACAGCGTTTCAACAGAGAAAAGAGTATGATGAATCAGAGAAAGACACATCATATTTATTCCTGCCCAGGATGCGGTCAGAAGATCCGTATTCCGAGAGGAAAGGGCAAGATTGAGATTGAATGCCCGAAATGCCATACGAAATTTATTAAAAGAAGCTGATAAAACAGGTCAGCGTGACAGGGAGGAGGCGACACAGTGTTTGGATATGTGGTAATGAATAAACCGGAGATCAAATTCAAAGATTTCGATATGTACCGTTCTTTTTACTGCGGACTGTGCAGGGAGCTGAAAGAGCGCTACGGACTCAGCGGACAGATTACGTTAACTTATGATATGACCTTTGTGATCCTTCTGCTCAGCGGACTTTATGAGCCGCCAACAAAGAAAGGAACGACGCGCTGTATCGTACATCCGGTGCGCAGACAGCCGGTCAGAAAAAATGCAATTACTGAATATGCTGCGGATATGAATATTTTTCTGACTTATTACAAATGCAAAGATGACTGGAATGATGAGAGAAGTATTCCGGGACTTGTTTTTGGCAAATTGCTGGAAAATAAAGAAAAGAAGAGCGAAAAACTCTGGAGCAAAAAGGTGCAGACGATTGTATCCTGTCTGGATGAACTGTCCGAACTTGAAAAAGAAAATGCGACAGACATCGATCGCGTATCCGGCTGCTTTGGCAGAATCATGGCAGAAATCTTTGCATACAGAGAAGATGTATGGGAACCGACTCTTCGGCGTATGGGATTTTATTTCGGCAAGTTTATTTATCTGCTGGATGCCTATGATGATGTGGAAGAGGATGTCAAAAAAGGAAATTACAATCCATTTTCAAAAGATTATATAATAAAAGGGTTTGATGACCGGGTAAAGAGTATGCTTATGATGATGATGGCAGAAACCTGCCGGGAATTCGAGAAACTTCCTATTATAAAATATACCGATATTCTTCGGAATATCCTGTATTCCGGAGTATGGTGCAGATTTGAGACAGTTTCCGGGAAACGGAAGAAAGAACAGGAGAAAGAACATGTTTGATCCATATAGTGTGCTGGGTGTTTCCAGAGATGCATCAGATGAGGAAATTAAAAAAGCGTATCGTAAGCTCAGCCGCAAATACCATCCGGATGCGAATATCAACAACCCGAATAAAGCGCAGGCGGAAGAGAAATTTAAAGAAGTACAGCAGGCTTACGAGCAGATCATGAAAGAAAAAGAGTACGGAACTTCCGGAAATTACAATTCCTATGATGGATTTGGAGGATTTGGCGGTCAGAGCCGGAGGACGTATCAGGATGAGGAGGCCATCCGCAGACAGGCAGCGGCAAACTACATCCAGAGCCGACATTTTCAGGAGGCGATGAACGTGCTTTCCTCCTTAAGTCAGCGAAACGGGCAGTGGTATTATCTGTCGGCGATGGCGAATATGGGACTTGGAAATAATGTGAACGCAATGAACGATGCACGTACAGCAGTCAATATGGAGCCGGATAATATGCAGTACCGGATGCTCCTTCAGAGACTGGAAGGCGGAGGAAGCTGGTATCAGGAACAGCAGAATCCATTCGGCGGCATGCCATCGGATGGCAGTGATTACTGTATGAAGCTGTGTCTGGCGAACATGGTCTGTAATCTGTGTTGCCCGGGAGGCGGCATGTTCTGCTGTTAGTCAGAGTGAAAAAATCGAAATCCTGTCATAAAAGAAATTGACATTTTATAAGAGTGATATTATTATAATGGATGTATTGCTGTGCTAAAGTGTTATTGCATCAAAGAACAGCAAAAGGAAGAGTATTACAGGAGGAAATCATAATGAGTATTCGTATTGGTATTTTAGGTTATGGCAATCTTGGCAGAGGAGTAGAATGTGCAGTCAAACACAATCCGGATCTGGAGCTTGTTGCCGTATTCACACGTCGTGATCCTGCATCCGTAAAAATTCTTACAGATACAGCAAAAGTATATCATGTAGATGAAGCAGAAAAAATGAAAGATAAAATTGACGTTCTGATTCTCTGCGGAGGAAGTGCTACAGATCTTCCGGTTCAGACCCCGAAATATGCACAGTGGTTCAACGTTGTTGACAGCTTTGATACCCACGCAAGAATCCCGGAGCATTTTGCAAATGTAGATAAAGCAGCTTCCGAGAGTAATCATGTCGGAATCATTTCCGTAGGCTGGGATCCGGGAATGTTCTCCCTCAACAGAATGTATGCAAATGCAATCCTGACCAATGGTAAAGATTATACATTCTGGGGCAAAGGCGTAAGTCAGGGACACTCCGATGCAATTCGTCGCATCGATGGTGTCAAAGACGGCAAACAGTACACGATCCCGGTTGAGGCTGCGCTTGAAGCGGTAAGAAGCGGACAGAATCCGGAACTCACTACCAGACAGAAACACATAAGAGAGTGCTTCGTAGTGGCAGAGGAAGGTGCTGATCTTGCACGTATCGAGCAAGAGATCAAGACTATGCCGAACTATTTTGATGAATATGACACAACCGTACATTTCATTTCCGAAGAAGAACTGAAACGTGATCACAGCGGTATTCCACACGGTGGATTTGTAATCCGTACCGGAAAGACCGGCTGGAACGATGAAAACAGCCATGTGATCGAGTACAGCCTGAAACTTGATTCCAACCCGGAATTTACTTCATCCGTTATCGCTGCCTATGCAAGAGCGGCATACCGCATGAATCAGGAAGGTCAGAAGGGATGCAAGACTGTATTTGATGTTGCACCGGCATACTTAAGTGCACTGGACGGCGCAGAATTAAGAAAACATCTTCTTTAATTCTGATCAGAAAGATACTTATGCAGAAAAAAGTGAAATATTACAAAAGGGTGAAGCCATTGGCTTTGCCCTTTTTTTTGTGCATAAAACGTTACTGTTTACAGTGTTTTATATTTTTTGTTGACGGAAAGATAAACATGAGATATAATACCTACATAATATTGTAACAAGATTGTAAAAAATACAAACATATTTGTTTACAGAAAGAGGTTATGGGTATGGGAAAGGTATGCAAAAAGTCATGGATCGCGGGCATATTTTTAGGAGTAATGCTTTTTGCAGCAGGCTTTGCATTTCAGGCAACGACCGTAGATGCACAGGCTGCATCGACCGGATTTCGAACGGTGGGTGGTCAGACATTTTACTATAAAAATGGAAAGAAAGCAAAAGGCTGGGTCACAGTAAAAGGAAAGAAATATTTCCTGAACAGAAAGACCGGCGCACTTTACAAAGGCTGGATGACCTCGTCGAAAGGCAGAAGACGCTATTTTGACCAGAAAACCGGTGTGATGTATACCGGATTTAATAAAATTGCCGGCAAATATTATTACTTCAATAAGAAGACCGGCTTTACAGTGAGTGGTTTCGTAAAATTCGGAACGAATTTTTACAGATATTTTGATACCAGGAAGTATACAATGGCAACCGGCTGGATGACGAATTCCAAAAACCAGAAGTGGTATTTTGGCAGTGATGGCAAAATGTACCGCGGACTTAAGAAAATCGGTAGCTACAAGTATTATTTCGATGGTAAGACTGGAGCTGCAAAATCCGGATTTATTACATCTTCAAAGGGATACACCAGATATTTCCGTAAGAAATATTATCGTATGGCAACCGGCTGGATGACCTCATCGAAAGGAAAGAAACGCTATTTTGCCAAGAATGGCGTCATGGCAACAGGTAAGAAAACCATCAGCGGAAGCACTTACTATTTTAACACCAGTACAGGTATTGCAACAGGTGGTTGGGTAACGATTGACGGAAGCAAATATTATTTTGATACAAAGACATTTAAGATGGTTACCGGATCAAAGAAGATCGATGGTATCAGTTACAAGTTTAGTTCAACCGGTGTGCTGATATATGACGGCAGTAGCGAAGCAGACAATGCTGCGGTAGATACTTCATATTTTAAGAATGATCCGAAGCCGGTGGCACAGACCGGAACAAAGACCATTAAGAATTATCTGGCAGGTGCATTGCGGCCGGTTGGACAGGCACTTTATATCTGGGGCGGTGGCTGGTATGATTCCACGCTGAAGGGTGTGAAATCAAACTGGCAGAAGTTTTACCTCGGTCAGAGCAGCAGTTACAATTATAACAACTACCGTGATCTGAGCGAGACTAACAGAGCAAAGGGCCTCGACTGTTCCGGATTTGTAGGCTGGGCAGCATATCAGGTCATGCAGACAAGAAGTAATGTCGGATATGGATATACAGTTGTTTCGGGAGAGATCGGTTCCTACTATAAGAATACTTTGAAATGGGGCACATACGTAAATCAGAATTATCTCTCAAAGAAAAACTGGAAGCTTTATCCCGGAGATATCGGATACGATGACGGACATACATGGATTGTTCTCGGACAGTGTTCCGATAAGAGCGCAGTGATCGTACACTCCACACCAAACGCAGGTGTGCAGATTGCGGGGACCAGTACTCCGGAAGGTAAATCTGACAGCCAGGCGGTGACACTGGCACGAAAATATATGACCAGATATGCCGGTTACAAAAAATTCGAATATCGCCCGGCATGTGGAAACTTTGTTCGTCGTGGTAACTACATGAGATGGAACAGTACACTTTCTGATCCGGATGGATTCAAAAGCAAGACAGCCGATCAGATTCTTAAAATCCTTTTTGGATTCTAATTAAATAAGAAAGAAATGTTACAGAGGAGTTTCCGGAATATGGAAACTCCTTTATTTCTTGCGGAGTTTTTAATAAATGTTACAAAATATTAAATTTTTTAATGTTTTCCTCTTGCAATCGTAAAAA
Source organism: Blautia intestinalis (assembly GCF_014297355.1). GTDB lineage: Bacteria > Bacillota > Clostridia > Lachnospirales > Lachnospiraceae > Blautia_A > Blautia_A intestinalis. The sequence goes on from NZ_JACOQE010000001.1 coordinate 346,111, forward strand.
CTATATGTTAATATGTATAAGAACTTGAAAGAGATATTTCGTAAATGTTACAGAATATAGCAATTAAGATTATGAGGTGAGAAACATGAAGAAACGAATTGTTTGCCTGACGTTGGCGTTAATGATGACAGCAGCACAGGTAGTCAGCGTAAGCGCGTCACGAGAAGATGAACTGAGAGAGGAACAGGCAGCAACAAGCGCACAGCTTGATGCAACATATGCCCAGATCGATCAGCTTTATTCTGCCAAGCAGCAGTTACAGGATGAAATCAATACACTGGATGCAAATCTTGTAAACGTCATGGTTTCCATTCAGACATTAGAGGGAGATATCAGTAATAAACAGGCTGATATCGAACAGACACAGGCAGATCTTCAGAAAGCACAGAATGCCAAAGACAAACAGTACGCAGCAATGAAACAGCGTATCCAGTATCTGTACGAAAAAGGTGGAAGCGAAGCATGGTTCCAGATGATGATGAGTGCAGATAATCTTTCTGATCTTCTGACAAAAGCAGAATATACACAGAAGATGTATGATTACGACAGAAAGAGCCTTGAGACATATGCCAATACGATTGAACAGGTTACAAATCTCGGAAATCAGTACCAGCAGGAGAAATCCGAACTGGAAGGCATGAAACAGGAATATGAAGCTGAATCTGCAAATCTTCAGACTCAGATCGATACAAAGAAAGCCAACTCCGCAGACTGTGATAATGAAATCGCTTATGCACAGGAAATGGCAAATGAGTATGCAAACCTGATTCAGGAACAGCAGGCAGAGATTGAACAGCTTGAGGCAGAACGTATTGCAGCTGAAGAGGAAGCAAGACGTCAGGCAGAAGCAGAAGCCGCTGCCGCCGCAGCAGCAGAAGAAGCTGCACAGCAGGAAGATCAGACGGTATATGATGAAGAGGGCAATGAAGTAGATGCAGATGAAGCTGCAGAAAACGGTGACACCGTATATGATAAAGAGGGCAATGAAGTAGATCCGAGCGAAGTGACAAGCAGTGATGATGGTGTGGAGTATGATGAATACGGTAACGTAATCGACAGCGACAACACAGTTGATCCTGACAGTGTAAGCTCTTCATCCGGCAGTTCATCCAGTTCAGGCTCAGGCTCTTCAATCGTAGATTATGCAACACAGTTTGTTGGTAATCCGTATGTATGGGGCGGTACAAGCCTTACAGGAGGTGCTGACTGTTCAGGATTTACACAGAGCGTTTATGCACAGTTTGGTTACAGCCTTCCGAGAACATCTTATGAGCAGCAGAACTGGGGAACAGAAGTTTCCTATGCAGATGCTCAGCCGGGCGACCTGATCTGCTATGGTGGACATGTTGCAATCTACATGGGTAACGGACAGATCGTACATGCATCTAACTCCAGAGATGGTATCAAGATCAGCAATGATGCTACTTACAGAACAATCCTTTCTGTAAGAAGACCTTCATAAATAAAGAGCAAAGGCAGTTCCTTCGGGAACTGCTTTTTTTCTTGACTTTCGATAAATTAAGTATTAAAATGAGACAAAGCGCAACGGAGCACTTAATAGTTCCGTGCGCTCTTTTTTTGTTTCAGATAAATTCTGGAACGATTCACTTATGGTGATATGTTCCGAAAGGACATATGGATGAAAAATATACATTTCAGGAGGAAACGAAAATGAGAAAGAGCAAAATGTGGAGAATGATGACAGTTGCTGCAGTGGCAGCATCCATGACATGTGGAGTATTTGGAGTACAGAGCGTTAGCGCAGATGACAAGAAAACTCTGAAAGTTGCAATGGAATGCGGATATGCACCATATAACTGGACACAGCCGGACGATTCCAACGGTGCTGTCCAGATTTCCGGAAGTTCCGATTATGCATATGGATATGACGTTATGATGGCAAAGAAGATTGCCGATGAACTCGGATATGATCTTGAGATCGTAAAACTTGACTGGGATTCTCTTGTACCGGCTGTACAGTCCGGACAGGTTGACTGTGTAATTGCAGGACAGTCTATCACAAAAGAGCGCCAGCAGATGGTTGATTTTACAGATCCATACTATTATGCATCTATCATCACTCTTGTTAAAAATGACGGTGATTACAAAGATGCAGCAAGCGTGGAAGACCTCAAAGGAGCAACAGTAACATCTCAGCAGAATACGATCTGGTATGATTCCTGCCTGCCGCAGATTCCGGATGGCAACATCCTTCCTGCACAGGAAAGTGCACCGGCTATGCTGGTAGCGCTTGAAGCCGGCAAATGTGATGCGGTTGTAACAGATATGCCTACAGGAAAAGCAGCATGCGTAGCTTATCCAGATTTCAAACTTCTTGATTTCACAGGAACAGACGGAGAATTTGAAGTATCTGATGAAGATATCAACATTGGTATTTCCCTGAAAAAAGGAAACGATGAACTTAAAGATGCGATCAACGGTGTCTTAAGTGAGATGACAGAGGATGATTTCAATAAAATGATGGATGAGGCTATTTCTGTACAGCCACTTTCCGAATCATAAAGGAGGAGCAAAATGCTGCCTGAGAGTTTTGGGGGAAGAATCATCTATCTTCTTCAGCAATATGGTCCTTCTTTTGCGAAGGGAGCCGGAGTCAGCATGTGGCTGGCGCTGGTGGGAACGCTTTTTGGATGCATCATTGGTTTTCTCGTTGGTATCGTGCAGACGATCCCGGTTGATAAGAATGATTCAACAGCCAAAAAGATCCTGATTAAAATTGTGAAATTTATTTTTGCCTGCTATGTGGAGTTTTTCCGTGGAACTCCGATGATGGCACAGGCGATGTTTATTTACTTCGGTAGTGCGGCTGTGTTTAATATCAATATGTCCATGTGGTTTGCGGCAATCTTTATCGTGTCGATCAACACAGGTGCATATATGGCAGAGACTGTCCGTGGAGGAATCCTTTCAATCGATCCGGGACAGACAGAAGGTGCAAAAGCAATCGGTATGACACATGTACAGACCATGATCAATGTCATTCTTCCGCAGGCACTTCGAAATATTATGCCACAGATCGGCAACAACCTGATCATCAACATCAAAGATACATGCGTACTTTCCATTATCGGTACAGTTGAACTGTTCTATACGACCAAAGGTGTGGCGGGTGCACTCTATACATACTTTGAATCCTTCACGATTGCGATGATCATTTACTTCATCATGACCTTTACCTGTTCCCGTATCCTGCGTGTGCTGGAACACAAGATGGACGGACCGGATAACTACGATCTGGCCACAGCGGATACACTGACACATACCAGCGGTATGTATTCTTACAGAGAAAGGAAGGATGACAGAGAATGAGTGAGACAATCCTTGAAGTACAGCATCTGGGAAAATCCTTCGGAAACAACGAAATCTTAAAAGATATTGATTTCTCTGTAAAACCAAAGGACGTTACCTGCATCATCGGACCGTCAGGTTCCGGAAAATCCACTTTGCTTCGCTGCATGAATCTTCTGGAGACACCATCCTGCGGTGAGATCCGTTATCACGGAACAAATATCATGGACAAGCATGTAAACGTTCCTGAATACCGTTCAAAGGTCGGCATGGTGTTTCAGAACTTTAACCTCTTTAACAATATGACTGTTCTTAAGAACTGCACGGTCGGACAGGAAAAAGTCCTGAAAAAGAGCAAAGAAGAAGCGTACAGAAATGCGATGATGTATCTGGAAAAAGTTGGTATGGCACCGTATATTAATGCGAAACCGAAACAGCTTTCCGGCGGACAGAAGCAGAGAGTTGCGATCGCGAGAGCACTTGCGATGGAACCGGAGATCCTGCTCTTTGATGAGCCCACTTCCGCATTGGATCCGCAGATGGTCGGAGAGGTGCTGGAAGTTATGCGGACACTTGCAAAAGACGGTCTGACGATGATCATTGTTACACATGAGATGGCATTTGCCAGAGATGTGGCGAAGCACGTGATCTTCATGGGTGATGGAGTCATCGTAGAAGAAGGCACGTCTCAGCAGATCTTTGAAAATCCGCAGAAAGAACTGACAAAAGAATTTTTAAGCCGTTTCAGAAACGCATAAAGTTAAGATGTTTAGATAAAACAACCCTTCCTGTTGTTCAGCGTTCAACAGGAAGGGTTGTTTTTCGGTTAATAAGAATTGGCGGAATGATTTTATGCGTTGGTTCGACAGACAGAGTTGGTTTTCTTTTATGGCGTTCTTCAATCTGTTCATTCAGAAGTTCCATGGCAGATAAAGCAATTTTATCAATCTGCTGCCCAACAGTACTGATCGGGATGATTGCTTCTCTTGAAACGGGAGAGTCATCGAAACCAATAATCTTGTAATCATCAGGCAGACAGCCATACTTCTGAATCAGATGATTAAGCATAATATTGGCAAAGGTATCATTTGGAAGGAAGATACCTTTTGTTTTTCTTTTGTACTTCGTATCAATTGTTTCAAGAAGGTCTTTAAGGATCCGGGATGTTTCATCATAAGTATGTCCGGTATCCGTAAGAATCATTTCATGAGGAATGTTGTATTCCTTGCAGATATCAGAAAATCCTCGAATACGTTCATAGGATGGTGTCTGCTTGGGAATATCTGCATTGATATGGATCAGGATATCGGCACCTGTCTTGGCAAGAAGACTGGTTGCCTGTACACCACCCATATAGTTGTCTGTGTTGACACTGCTCACATACTGATCTTCACGCTCGATCGTTACGATTGGAATATTATAAGAAGCAAGTTCTATGGAAGGAATTGTGTGACTCAGAATGATCATGCCTTCAATTTTGTATGCAAGAAGTTCCTGTATATATTTTCGTTCGGTTGATTCGTGGTCATCTCCGGTGAATACGAGAAACTTATATCCGAAAGAGTCGTAGGTCTTCAGTATCTGATTCAAGATTTCTGAATAGTAGTGCATATAAAGGTTCGGAATAATGATTCCTATAAACTCTGTTTTTCCGTTCGCGAGTATTCTCGCGACTTTGTTTTCCTTATAGTTTAATTTTTCAAGAGCAGTCGCAATGATCTGCTGGTTTTCCAGGGTAAGAGAGTCCGGATTATTAAAATATCTGGAAATGGTTGTTTTGGAAAAACCGGTATATTTTGCGATGTCACTGAAAGTTATATTTTTTTTACCCATATCAGGTTCCTTTCGATAAAATAAAATTTTACCATGTTATAGTGAGAAGTCAATTACTTTTATGATAACAGTATAGCAGAAATTTCAAAACAGAACAATGAAAACAATCAACAGAAACGGTTAAGTAACCGGTTTTGTAAAAACTTTACAAAGTGGAGATATGAAATTTGTATAAAGCAATGAAATCGCATATGATGGTTGACTTGATAGCATTGCTGTGATATTATCAAACCATAAAGTAACCGGTAACTTTACCGGTAACGTAGAATGAGCACAGGGAAAAGGAGGAGCACATGAAGAAAGCGAAACTGATTTTTCTTGCCGGTCTGGCTATGGCAGTCAGTCTTACAGGATGTCAGAAAAAAGAAGTAAAGCCCGGCGATGTGGCAGGATATGATGAGGGCGAACAGTATCTTTCCATCTGGGTCCACAGTATTGAGGATACTCTGGAAGGACAGGTTTACAGGGAATCTGTAGACAGCTTTAATGAGAAATATAATGGTAAATATTTCGCAGATATTGAATTTATTCCGAGAAATGACAGTGGAGGCGGTTATTCAGATAAGGTAAATTCATCGGTGCTCTCAGGAGGTCTTCCGGATGTTCTCACACTGGACGGACCGAATGTTGCTGCATATGCAGAGAACGGTATCATCCAGCCTCTGGCAGACCTGACAGAGGAGGAGAGGGGCGAGTATCTGGAATCCATTTTGGAGCAGGGAACTTATGATGACAAGCTCTATGCACTTGGAGTTATGGAATCCAGTGTAGGTCTTTATTACAATAAAGATATTCTTGAGGAGGCCGGGATTGAAGTGCCGGATGCCGACCATCCATGGACAAGAACGGAATTTATGGATATTCTGGCAAAACTGAAGCCAATAATGGATGAGAAGAAGGGATATCCGATTGATATGACTTTCCCGGTAGGTGAAGCCAGTATTTACTATTATGCCCCATTCATCTGGGCAAATGGCGGCAATCTGGTAAGTGATGATGGAATGACTGTAGACGGATATTTTAATTCAGAGAAAAACGTTGAGGTTATGAATTATTTCCATCAGATTGTAGAGAACAAATATATGTCAGAAGCTCCAATCGAGAATCTGTTTGAAAGTGGAAGAGCAGCCTTCAAATTTGACGGTGCGTGGGAAGTCAACACAATCTACGAGAACTATCCGGATGTGAATCTTGGCGTTGCACCTTATGTAGTTGGTGATGACTGGGATGGTGAAAGATATACACCGACAGGCTCCTGGGCATTTGCAGCATCTTCAGAAACAGACAATATTGAAGGTGCAACAGAGCTGGTCAAATGGATGAGTGGTGTGGAAAGTGGTGTAAGAATCTGGAATGAAGCAAAATCACTCCCATCAACATATAAGGCATTTGATCAGATCGATATATTCCAGACAGACGAAAATTACAAAGCACTGTACGAGCAGCTGAGTAAATACGGACACCCAAGACCAAAAACTCCTGTATATCCACAGGTAAGTACATCCTTCCAGCAGGCACTTGAAAGTGTCGGACTTGGCGGCAAGGATGCACAGACAGAACTGGATAAATCTGTAGAAAGGATTAACGCGAAACTGGAACGTTATACGAGAGAATAATGAAGAAAAAAGAATCAATCTTAGGAATGGCTTTCTTTGGCCCGGCACTGGTACTTCTTACGCTGTTTTTATTTCTGCCGATGGTGCTGACACTGGTGTTCAGTTTTACCGATTACTTTGCACTGAATCCGGATATGACACATTTTGTAGGCCTGGAAAACTACATAAACATTTTTAAAGACGAATTATTTGTAAAATCATTTTTTAACACGGTAAAATTTGTAATTATCATCGTTCCCTGCCAGTGTATCGGAGCACTTGTTCTGGCACTTGCGATCAACAAAGTTACGCATTGCAAGAAATATTTTAAAGTAGCATTTTTTATCCCTGTTGTCATGTCTCTGGCAGTTGTATCTACACTCTGGATGGACATCTACAGTCCGGAGGGAATCTTAAATACACTGCTTGCTCATTTTGGAATCAGCGCTCAGCCGTTTATTCACAGTGCGAAGCAGGCGCTTCCGTCCATCGCGATCATGAGTGTATGGCAGGGTGTAGGATATCAGATGATCATTTTCCTCGGAGGTCTTCAGAATATTAATCCGGCACTTTATGAAGCAGCAGAGATGGATCATGCAAGTGGATGGCAGAAATTTAAAGACATCACACTTCCGGAACTGAAACCACTTTGTGTGTTTGTATTTATCACGGTTACAATCGGTGCGTTCCGTATGCTGGTACAGCCGATGGTCATGACAGGTGGAGGACCGGATCACTCAACATACACACTTGTATATGACATTTATGAAACCGGCACAATGAACTGGGAGATGGGACTTGCATCAACAATGGCAATTGTATTTACAATATTTGTTGTTATCCTGACGATCATACAGAATGTACTGACCAAAGGAAAGGAGGAGAAAAAACATGTTAACAAAAAAGCAAAAAACATTTAACTGGATTCTGGCAGTTGTTTTGCTGCTACTCTCTGTATTCTTCCTGTTTCCGGTTATCTGGATGCTTGCAAACTCCTTTAAACCAGATGCAGCGATCACAGCAGATATGAATTCCATAGCAGCATTTATTCCTCCTGCTTTAAATGGAAATTATTTTGAAAACTATATTACGATTCTGACAGATACCAATTTCCTTCGTTACATGATTAATACTCTGGGATATGCGGCACTGCTGATTGTACTTGGGGTTATTGTCAACGGACTTGCAGGCTATGCACTTGCAAAGATTAACTTTCCATTCCGCGACCAGTGGCTGTTGATCATCATGATGCTTCTGATCGTACCGACAGAAACTGTTATCACGATACACTTTCTGATCATTGCAAAAGCAGGACTACTGAATACCGTGCTTGGATATGTACTTCCAATGATCGTGAATCCGTTTAATATCTTTCTGTTCCGACAGGTTTTCGTAAGTCTGCCGGATGATGTTTATGAGGCGGCACAGCTTGACTTCTGTAGTCCGGTAAAATATTTCTTTACCATGGTATTGCCAATGTCAAAGACAGTCGTTGCAACTGTCAGTGTGTTTACATTCCTTGGAGTATGGAATGACTATCTCTGGCCGTCACTTGTATTTACATCCAGTGATCTTCTGACCGCGCAGATTGGTCTGAACTCCATAACATCCAATGACAATACAACAATGGGACAGACACTTGCAGTAATCACACTGATCACAATCCCTGTTATTATTATTTATGCACTGTTCTCCAAACAGATTGTAGAAGGTGTAACATCAACTGGTTCCAAGGAGGGTTAATGAATTATGAGTTTTATAGAATTTAAACATATCGGAAAAAAATATGCAGGAGCAGAACACAAATCAGTAGATGATTTTAATCTTAATATAGAAGAAAAAGAATTTATCGCATTTGTAGGACCGTCTGGATGTGGAAAATCCACAACACTTCGTATGATTGCCGGATTCGAAGAGATTACAGAAGGAGATCTGTATATTGACGGCAAAAGAGTGAACGAGACAGCACCGAGAGACCGTGGTATTGCGATGGTATTCCAGAACTATGCCCTGTATCCGCATATGACCGTAGAAAAAAATATCGGATACGGGCTGAAGAACATGAAGATGCCAGCAGACCAGATCAAGAAAAAAGTAGACTGGGCAATTGATATCCTGGGACTGCAGGAATTCCGTTACAGAAAACCGAAGAATCTTTCCGGTGGTCAGAGACAGAGGGTTGCACTGGGACGTGCAATAGTAAAAAATCAGAAGGTATTTCTGATGGATGAGCCACTGTCAAATCTGGATGCAAAACTTCGTGTCAGCATGAGAACGGAGATCAGCAAGCTGCATCGTGAAATGGGTGCAACGACGATCTATGTTACACATGACCAGGTTGAAGCCATGACTATGGCTGATCGTATCGTTATCATGAAAGAGGGCGTGATCCAGCAGGTTGGAAAACCAATGGAATTATATGATCATCCGGTAAATAAATTTGTTGCGGGATTTATAGGATCCCCGCAGATGAACTTCTTTGATGTTACCTTAAAAGGAAACGAAGTAACATTTGAAGACGGAAATAAACTGATGCTGCCGGAAGCTATTCTTAAGAAACTGAATGGTAAAGAAGGCGAGATGACACTTGGTATCCGTGGAGAAGATCTCAAAATGGATGGACAGAACCTGGAACTTTATAAAGAAAATAAAATGAAAGCTGTGATCACAGATACAGAAGTCATGGGAAATGAGAATAACCTGTACTTCCAGTTCGGAGGCTGCCAGGCAGTTGCACGAGTTTCTAAATATGAGATCAGCCAGGTTGGAGATGAAATTGAATTTGTATTTATGCCATCCAAGATTCATTTCTTTGATAAAGAAACTGAGATGAATTATTTATAGGAGTGACGTTGATAATGAAAGAAGTAAAGATTTGTTTAGGGACAATAGAAAGAGTAAAAGATTTTGTCAATGCTGTGACGCGTCTGGACTGTGATGTAGACATTGTGTCCGGAAGATATGTGATTGATGCAAAATCAATCATGGGAATTTTCAGCGTGGATCTGTCCAAAGCGGTTGATCTGAGAATTCATGCAGAAGGCACTGAAGCAGAAAAAGCAATGGAAGTAATCAGTCCATTCATAGAAAAATAGAAAGTGAGTAGAATATGCAGAAAATATATGTAAAACCGAAAGACTACTGGATGAATGACCCGAATGGCTTTATATATTACAAAGGTATGTATCATCTTTTTTACCAGTGTTTCCCGTATGCGCCGCGCTGGGGACGGATGCACTGGGGACATGTTGTCAGCAAAGATCTGGTGAACTGGGAAGAACAGGGGATTGCACTGTTTCCAAGCAAAACAGATGACCGGAGTGGATGTTTTTCCGGAAGCGCCATTGAAGAAGACGGCAAACTGCAGCTGTATTATACCGGTGTGAATTATCTTACAGAAAATCCAGAGGATGTCAATTTGTGTGTGGATGAACATTTTGTTTCCGCACAGCTTAAGATAACTTCAGAAGATGGCTTTCATTTTGATAATATTAAAGACAAAAAGACGGTGATTCCAGTCATTCATGATGAGGGGATCGGAGATGCACGCCACACAAGAGACCCGAAAGTCTGGAAAGACGGTGAGAGATGGTACATGGTACTTGGAAGCACCATTGAAGACAAACAGGGAAAACTTTTGTTCTTTACAAGTACAGATGGAGAAGAATGGAAATTTGCGAATTCTGTAACCAGAGAAAACTTCGGCTGGATGTGGGAATGTCCGGATTATTTTGAAGTAGATAACAGGCAGGTAGTAATCTTTTCACCGATGCAGTTATTTAAAGACGGAAAAGCAGAGGATGCACAGACCGTCTGTATGCAGGTGAAATTTGATAAAGAAACCTGTGCGATGGAACTGCCGGAAGAATATCAGTTTCTGGATTATGGAACAGACCTTTATGCACCACAGAGCACCCTCGATGAGGAGGGAAGAAGAATCCTGACTGCGTGGCTTCGTATGCCGGAGCCGGTGGATGGGAAATGGCAGGGAATGATGTGTATTCCACGTGTTGTAGAAGTAAAAGAAAATCATATCTATTTTCGCGTTCATCCGAATGTTCAGGCGGCATATACAAAAGAAATCTCTGCACCATCTGAGGCGGACGAAAGTGGATATCGTCTGAGATTTTCCCTGGAGGATGGGGATAAAGTAGATGTCGGAGGATATGTGATTTCCAGAAAAGGGGATAAAATCTGTACGGACAGAAGCTGCCTTTTTGGAAAATATCCGAATCACAGAGTGAAATTTGAGACACCGGAGATGAAAGGATTTGAAATCGAAGTGTATGTGAATCCGAACCAGATCAGTGTTTTTGTGAACGATGGTGAAGCGGTGATTACCAATGCCGTGTATGATCTTGAAGAAAAGATTGAAGCAGATGTGGCGATAACAATAGAAACAATAGAGTGAAGTTTTTAAATACAAGACCGCTTTGTTTTTAACTCAACAGCAAAAAAGCCGGATGTGAATCTTACCGTCCGGCTTTACGATTTTTTTTGTCGATGTACATTTTTTCATCGGCAAGATTGATGTAGTCGTTGAGTGAGAAGACAGAATCATCTGCAACCACAAATCCGATGCTTGCCTCGATTGGGAATGCCATACGGCTGTTTCTGGAAAGCGTGGCGAGTGAATCCAGAAGATTTTGCTTAAGCTTTTGCAGCTGTGTCTGATCGTAATCCGGTATCACACATACAAATTCATCTCCGCCATAGCGCATGGAGACAGAATTGTCAGGGCAGTGCTGCCGGATGACAGATGCGATGCTGCTGATTGCAAGATTCCCCATATCATGTCCGAAATTATCATTGATATATTTCAGATGGTCGGCATCAATAAAGATGATCCCGACAGGTTTTTTACTATTCATATACTGATTAAACACAGGCAGCGCCAGCTTTTCATATGCCATACGATTATAAAGCCCGGTAAGGGAATCGTGGATGTAAAGCTGAGAAAGCTGCTTGTTTTTCTTTCGGAGAATCAGCTTTCCGTAGAGCGCCTCTATGGCAGTTACAAAAGTGCGCAGTGTCTCAAAAAGAAACTGATGCTCTGTCAGATAATCACAGTTTTCGAGAATCAGATAGCCTATTTCACGTTCACGGAAATGCACAGCGGCAAAAAGGTAAATATGTGCAGTTTCTGAATTGTCCGCATCGGGAAGAAGCTCTCCTTTTGACAAATCTATCTGAACAGATTTGCCGGCAGATGTATGGGGATAAACGACAGCCATGCGGTCGGGGTAGCCGATACTTTTATAGATGTCATCCGGAACTTCGGGGAGACTGTCCACATTTTCGAGCATAAAGATATCCGGATTCATGAGCAGATACAGGCTTCCGCATTCATGTCTGGTGAGCCATGTATGCAGATGGTCTGCCAGTTCAGTGAAACTGTTGCAGTCAAGAAGAAAACGATCCAGTTCCATCATCCAGTTGAGCATATTTCCCTGACGGACTTCTGCCATGATCTGACTGGAAACATATTTTCCGGGATCAGCAGGAAAGAGGGAGGTGCACCCACTGCTTTCGCGGTATATACAACGGGTAGGCGAAAACACCTGCGAAGATTTAGCGGTGCCATTCCAGACATCAGCAAGAAGCCCCAGTGCATTATACATAATATGCGCTTTGGAAAATTCAACAGTCGTGATAGGCGGATAAAAGTTTATGGCCCTTGTGGCATTGTCGAATCCGGTTACAAGAAAGTTGTCCGGAACAGAAAATCCTGCTTCCTGTGCTGCAAGACAGACGCCGGCAGCAATGTTATCGTTGGCACACACAAAAGCATCAGGAAGAAGCTCTTTGTCCTGAAATGCAGCAAAAGCTCTGAGGCCTGTCTCGACTTCATAATTATGTTCATATATGCGGTTCGGATCGAAAGGGATGCCATGTTTGCTGAGCGTATCCCTGTAGGCAAGAAAACGCTGCTGATTTTCATAATTTCCGATGATTCCGCCGACATAATTGAGCTTTGTGCAGCCATGTTCAGCGATCAGATGTTCCACCAGAGAGCAGGTTGCATGGTAGTCGTCAATTCCGGAGAAGTAAAGATCCGGTATTTTATCCAGAAGAGAAATGACAGGGACCGAGGCTCTTCGGGCACGGATTATGATTTCTTCCTTAAGTTCGTGATCGGAAATAAGAGCAAGATCCAGAAGAATTCCATCGAAGTCTGACAAGCGGGGAAGTCGAAAAATGTTATATTCTCCGATATTATAGCTTTGATCCTGACTGAAATTTCCAAAACAGTGAAAAATATATAAATCTATATCAGAATGATGGTCAGAGATATAGCGTCGATATCCATGAAGCCATTCATGGGTAAGATATCGGGCCTGGCCATTTGTGATAAATGCGATTTTTTTCATGCTAATACTCCCACAGAATGATAATTGTATTTATTATACCAAAATTTGACGAAAAAAACCAGATTTTTGTGCAATTATATACAAAAAAGGGCGGTCTGTGAAAGCCGCCGGATTTTGTTTTATTTTGGCTCTTTGCCGGCGGCGAAGACCATCATCATTTCGTTGGTAAGGCTGCTGTCGTTATCCTGACCAATAATTTTGTCGCGTTCGAACCACTCTGCAATGGAAAGCTCTTCGTGATCTACGGTCAGTGTGTCATCACCGTCTACATCACAGAAAAATCCAAAGAGCAGAGTGCCGGAGAAGGACCATGGCTGACTTTTGTAGTAACGGAGATTTCTGACTTTCAGACCGACTTCTTCCATAACTTCCCTGTGAACGGTTTGTTCGATTGTTTCGCCGATTTCTGCGAAGCCGGCGATCAGAGCGTATTGTTTGAAGCTTCTGCCTTCATATTTGGAACAGATGATCCTGTCACCGTTGGTGATGCCGACGATCACAGCCGGCATCAGAACCGGATATTCCTGACGTCCGCAGGAAGGGCAGTACATCATACGTTCTTTCGTATCGTGCTTCATTGGTTTTCCGCAGCAGCCGCAGAAGCGCCGGTTTTTGTACCAGAAAAAGAGCTGGTAACCGGTGATGGCAGCGAATGCCAGATACTTTGGCTCTGCGCCACGGAGAATACGTACATCGTAAAATGCATAACCAGGCAGCAGGGCAGGGTCGAGATTTGGAATCAGATAAAAACGTTCCTCATCGATTGAAAAAAGATAGATATAATTGGTATAAAGATCCGGGATTTTTTCTTCAAGTTCTTTAAAATGCGGAAGATGGAACGGGTTATCCGCATTTTCGCAGTCTCCACTCGCCTGAGAGAGAAGCACGCTTCTTCCATCGTAGACAAGAAGGGTGCTGTCGGCATCCGGCGGAACCGGTTTGTATTCATTGTGATATGTATGTGGTGCGATATCCTGTATCATAAAAACCTCCTGAAAACAAAGTATGCTTTTATTTTTTTGCTTTGTAGGATGAATTATCATCCGATAACGTTCAGACCATATTTAAGTATAGGGGAGACAGGGATAAAAAGCAAGTCAGTGGTTACTGTTTACAGGTAGTATTCCGCGAGGTGTTTTGCCATGAATAATGGCAAAATCCCACCACCGTAGGTGATTTGGAATGGATTTTGACCAAGTTGCTGTGAAGTGAGTAAATAGTATTGAGTGTTTGATAAAAAAATGACAAATTTGCTGAAAATGGTTGACATCAGAAAAAGGGAGTGTTACTATAATGTCAGTATAATTCCATATTGAACATATGAAGTGCAGATTGTTGTCCGCGTAGCAATCTGGAGAGGGAATCAGGTGCAAGTCCTGAGCGATCCGGTCACTGTAACAGAGGAGCGACTTTTCATTATCCCATTGTACATAGTATGAGAAGGGGAAAGGAAGCGATGATGCTGAAGTCAGGAAACCTGCTTTGTATGGCGAGGTTAAACTTCCGTGTAAAGTGTAACAACCAACTTAGGGTATCCGCAACCCAGAGTGTTGTCTGCTGTTTGGAAGCAGGCATTTTTTTATGGAATTCGCCTGTTCGTATGAATTATACCTATGTGTTTGTGGTTTTGCCACCACAGACCAGAACCCTTTAGGGGTATGATTAAATGGCAGGCGGTACTACTCCGGATGCATTCGTTCCCTCCGCATATTATGAACGGATTCATTGTCTACCCCGGAGCAGTATCGCAAATCCTCATAACAAAACTCGAAGATGACCAGTTCGGCAGAGCCGTGACTGGATTTTTTTACTTTATAGGAAATTACTCCGTAATGTTCCAATAAAGCAAAAACGCTCCGCGAGGATGTGACCAGATGCAAGAGGAATATGTCTGCTAAAGCAGACTGCATCTGGCACGCAAAGCGTAGCAAGTCCCTCAAAGATTGAGGGATGCAGGGAGTTTGAAGCGGACTTGTCCGCTTTGTTCTATGTAAAGGGAGAATCAAAATGGAGAAACCGTACTGGGAAGGAAAACATTATGCTTTTTTCAGTAACAGAGAATGTGAATATTTTCCGTGCCATGCAGGGGCAGATCCGGAGAACTTTAACTGTCTGTTCTGTTACTGTCCGCTGTATGCACTGGGAGATAAATGCGGTGGGAATTTCAGAATGACCGAGAAGGGAATTAAAGACTGCACGAACTGCCAGCTACCGCACAAAGCACAGAATTACGGCTACGTAACAGGAAAATACAGCGAGCTGGCGGAGCTGATGAAGAAAATGAGAGAAGCAGAAAAAAGATAGAAGAATAAGTACGGACGCGGGGCTGGGAATTTGCGCTCGATAAAATCCATACTGTCTGCTTGCAAATGAATATCCGCTTTGTTTACTGAACACGCTGCGTTTCCGAATTTCATACATGCGCTTATTAGCGATTGCTCCGCATAACTCGCTGTCGCTCAGACAGATGCTCCGCAACCGCAGCTAGCATGTACGAAATTTGCGGAAGCCTTGCTGAGTTCTGTAAACGGAGCGGATATTTTTTTAAGACAGCCGTATCTTTTTATCGCGCAGATATTCCCAGTCCGCGTGTCCTGTAATTTCACATCAGATAGCTTTTTCCTATGTTCTCTTAATTTCACAACCAGCTCCTTTCCCCATGACCGGGAAGGCCTCGCCGGCCAGCAGCCGAAGGCTGCGGTCCACCCACGGGGCGTGGTGGCATCACAAAGATGATACGGAATCACAGAGTGGAGAAATAATCGGATATCTATCTGGCAAAAAAAGAGAACACCATTCAAAATTAATATTGGCTATACACAGAAAAAAGAAACAACATCCTGATGAATTGACATAGTAAATTTCCGTAGATTCTGACTGCGCTAATGATGACTGCGTTGCACTGTCTGAGCACCGGATGGTGCGAGTTTGCAAAAGCAGTCATCCATAAATGCGCGGGAAGAATCCGGAAATGCAACGTGTCAATGAAACAGGATGTTGTTCTCTTTTTTGTTGTATAACATAAATTGCTTTGAATGGTGTTCTCTTTAGATGGGGAGATTTATTCACCTCTCGCTCAGTATCATCTTCAGCCGGGGTATATCATTATTTAATATCAATCTTTCGGGGAACATCATTTCATGTACAAACTCCGCCCCATACGTAAAATCCCCGACATGCTCCGCACCAT
Source organism: Blautia intestinalis (assembly GCF_014297355.1). GTDB lineage: Bacteria > Bacillota > Clostridia > Lachnospirales > Lachnospiraceae > Blautia_A > Blautia_A intestinalis. Next base: position 362,409 of record NZ_JACOQE010000001.1, read on the forward strand.
GACTGTCGCTCGACAGCACGATCGGAAGCTCCAATTTCTTACAGCATCTCAAAATTTCCTTATTATTAGCGCGCGTATCCCCGCGATATCCGTCAGGCATCAGCGAAGCTTCGTTGATCTCAAAAATCACCCCATATTCCTTTGCACCGAAAGCCAGCGTTTCATAATCTGCCGGAAAAGCAGGATTATCACAATGTCCAAGCACCTTTACACAGGGATGTCTCATTGCATTCAGATAAGCGCTCGTATTTTCTTCAGCAGTACCGTTCTTATAATTCTGCGCATGCATACTTGCGATTGCATAATCCAGTTCGCTGAGCAGTTCATCATTCAGATCCAGATGCCCCTCCGTATCCAGAATATTTAATTCTGCTCCAAATAATAACTCGATTCCAAATCGCTTTTTTGGCGCGTAAGTAAGGCTCCTAAAATAAGAAGAAGTTCCTGCGGCAAGCGTTCCCGGACCGTGATCCGTGATGCCGAGCAGTTTCAGCCCTTTTTTAGAAGCGGCTTTTGCCATGTCTGAGATGGTACAGGACGTTCCGTGCCCGCTTGCAATCGAATGCGTATGTATATCAGAAAGATACATGAAAAAATCCCCCTTTCAAGGAATAAATTTTTTATATAATTCGAACTGTCAATACAATATAAAATCTTCTAAAACCAGTATGGCAGTCTGTTCTTGAAAAGTCAACCCGAAAATCAGAGTTCAAATAAAAACCAACACGAAACCAACAAAAACCACAACAAAAACCGCATAAAAAACAAATAAATAATGTTGGATTTTGTTGACATATAAAAGGTTGTAAGGTATAATGATTCTATATGAATCGTGGCGTCCCAGCGCCTTCTGATACATATGAGATATGGCGTTTTTTAGACACCATGAGAAAGGAGAAGTGTGGAGATGTTTAATACCACAGACATTCCAAAATCATCCAGAATCCCGAAGCTGATCGAAGCACTTTATGCAAAGATGCCGGTGATCGAATCTGCCAGAGCAAAACTCATTACGGAATCCTATAAGGCTACCGAAGGGCAGCCGGTGATTACCAGACGCGCGGAAGCTTTTGCTCACATTCTCCGGAATATTCCGATTATCATTCGTGATAATGAGCTGATCGTAGGAAGCAGCACGATCGCACCGAGAGGATGCCAGACATTCCCGGAATTTTCTTACCAGTGGCTGGAGGATGAACTGGATACTGTTGCAACAAGAACAGCGGATCCGTTCTACATTGCTGAAGAGACCAAAGCAGAGCTGAGAGAAGTACATAAATACTGGAAGGGCAAAACCTCCAGCGAACTTGCTACATCCTATATGGCTCCTGAGGCAATCAAAGCAATTGAACACAACATTTTTACACCGGGAAACTATTTCTACAACGGTGTGGGGCATGTAACTGTTAAATATGAAGAAGTTCTTGCGATCGGTTATAAAGGCATCATTGATAAAGCCCGTGCAGAACTGGAGAAATGTCAGGTTGGCGATGGCAATTATGCAAAGAAGAGTCATTTCCTTAATGCTGTGATCGTTTCCTGCCAGGCAGTTATCGAGTATGCAGAGCGTTATGCTGAACTGGCATCTCAGATGGCGGCAGAATGCACAGACCCGGTACGCAAACAGGAACTTTTACAGATCTCAGAGAACTGCAGCCGTGTTCCGGCAAACGGAGCGACCAGCTTCTACGAGGCATGTCAGTCTTTCTGGTTCGTACAGCAGCTTCTGCAGGTTGAATCCAGCGGACATTCTATTTCACCGGGACGTTTTGACCAGTATATGTATCCTTATTATAAAGCAGACATTGATAAGGGTGTTATTACCAGAGAAGCAGCGCAGGAACTCCTTGACTGTATCTGGGTCAAACTCAACGACCTTAACAAAGTACGTGATGCAGCATCCGCAGAGGGATTTGCAGGTTACAGCCTTTTCCAGAACCTGATCGTAGGTGGACAGGACAAATACGGAAACGACGTGACAAACGATCTTTCTGTTATGTGTATCCTTGCATCCATGCATGTACATCTGCCGATGCCGTCTCTTTCCATCCGAGTATGGAACGGTTCTCCGCATGAACTGCTGATCAAGGCAGCTGAGCTTACCAGAACCGGCATCGGACTTCCGGCATATTACAATGATGAAGTTATTATTCCGGCATTACAGAACAGAGGACTTACCCTGGAAGATGCGAGAGAATACAATATCATCGGATGTGTAGAACCGCAGAAAGCAGGCAAGACAGACGGATGGCACGATGCAGCGTTCTTCAACATGTGCCGCCCGCTTGAACTCGTATTCTCCAATGGTATGGACAAGGGCGAACTGGTTGGTATCCAGACCGGTGATGTTACCAAAATGACAACATTCGAAGAATTCTTTGATGCATACAAGAAACAAATGGAATACTGCATTTCCCTGATGGTCAATGCCGACAATGCGATCGACGTGGCGCATTCGGAGAGGGTACCGCTTCCATATGAATCCTGTATGGTAGATGATTGTCTCAGCAGAGGCCTTTCCGTACAGGAAGGTGGAGCTGTTTATAACTTTACCGGCCCACAGGGATTTGGTATTGCGAATATGGCTGACTCTTTATATGCGATCCGTAAGCTTGTATACGAAGATAAGAAAGTATCCATGGAAGAGTACAAACAGGCTCTGGCATGGAACTATGACAAAGGCCTGGATCAGCAGTCCGTTTCTGATATGTCGGAAATGATCCTTAAGGGAATGCAGGACGCAGGCATGGCAGTAAATACTGACACTGCAAAGGCGGTTCTTCAGACTGTTATGAGACTGAAACCTACCGAAGAGCAGCTTCGCAGATTTACAGAGATCCATCATATGATCGATGAAGTTCCGAAGTTTGGTAATGCAATCGATGATGTGGATTATTTTGCAAGAGATGTTGCTTATACATACAGCCGCCCGCTGCAGAAATACATGAATCCACGTGGCGGTCATTATCAGGCCGGACTCTATCCGGTATCTGCAAACGTACCGCTTGGCGGACAGACAGGAGCTACACCGGATGGACGTTATGCACATACACCGGTAGCAGATGGCGTTTCTCCAACTGCAGGAAAGGATGTCAAGGGACCAACCGCGGCAGCAACTTCTGTTTCCCGACTGGATCACTTCATTGTATCCAACGGAACACTGTTTAACCAGAAGTTCCATCCGTCCGCACTTGCAGGCAGAGAGGGCCTGGAAAAATTTGTTGCACTGATCCGTACCTTCTTCGATCAGAAGGGTATGCATATGCAGTTCAACGTAGTTGACAGAGAAACATTGCTTGATGCTCAGAAGCATCCGGAGAATTACGCGCATTTGGTTGTACGTGTTGCCGGATACAGCGCATTGTTTACAACTCTGTCACGTTCTCTTCAGGACGATATCATCAGACGTACAGAACAGGGCTTCTAAAAGGAAAAAATTATGGATTATTTACAGACAAAAGGTCGTATTTTCGATATCCAGCGTTATTCTGTTCATGATGGTCCGGGAATCCGTACGATCGTTTTCCTGAAAGGATGTGTGCTTCGATGCCGCTGGTGCTGTAATCCGGAATCACAGGAATACAAGATCCAGACGATGAAAGTACTCGGTGAGGACAAAGTAATCGGCAGGGATGTGACTGTAGAGGAAATGATTAAGGTTGTTGAAGAGGACCGGCCATATTACCGGCGCTCCGGAGGCGGACTTACTCTTTCCGGAGGCGAGAGCCTCTGCCAGCCTGAATTTGCGAGGGATCTTCTCCGTGCAGCCAAGGAGCATGGGATCAATACCGCGCTCGAGAGTATGGCGTGTGCTCCGTTTGAGACGATCGAGACGATTTTACCGTATCTTGATCTTTATCTGATGGACATCAAACATACCAATCCGGCAAAACACAAGGAGTTCACCGGCAGACCGAATGATCTGATGATGGAAAATGCCCGCAAAGTTGCACTTTCAGGTAAATGCAAACTGATCATCCGCGTTCCGGTTATTCCGACGTTTAATGATACGATCGAGGAAATCCAGGGAATTGCACGTTTTGCCGATACCCTTCCGGGGGTGGAGCAGCTTCACCTGCTTCCGTATCACCGCCTCGGACAGGATAAGTATATCGGTCTTGGCAGACCATATTTAATGGAAGGAATCCTGCCGCCGACGAAGGAACATATGGAAACACTGCGAAAAGCCGCAGAATCCGTGAGTTCTTTGCGCGTTCAGATCGGTGGATGATCGAAAAACAACAAAAACAACATTTTTTTCACAACAAAAACAACAAGAAACAACGATAAATTCTTGACAATCTCGTCTATAAGGAGTAAAATCTCCTTAGAAATAAAATAAAACACCTGCGGCTGTCTTTTGCTGTATATATAGCAGAAGGACAGCAGCAAAACCAAATTGCTTTAGGAGGAAAATAAGCATGGTAAACGAATTTGAAATCAAAAAACAGATCTGTGACATCGGAAGACGTATCTACAACCGTAACATGGTTGCAGCAAACGACGGAAACATCTCCGTAAAACTGAATGACAACGAATTCCTCTGCACACCAACAGGTGTATCCAAAGGATTTATGACACCAGAGTTCATCTGTAAAGTAGATGCTCAGGGTAACGTAATCCAGGCTAACCCGGGATTCAAACCATCTTCTGAGATCAAAATGCATATGAGAGTATATCAGAAGAGACCAGACGTAGGATCTGTAGTACATGCTCATCCAATCTATGCTACATCCTTCGCTATCGCTGGTATCCCGCTTACACAGCCGATCATGCCGGAAGCAGTTATCGCTCTTGGATGCGTTCCGATCGCTGAGTACGGTACACCTTCCACAATGGAAATTCCGGACAACCTTGAAAAATATCTTCCATATTTCGATGCAGTTCTTCTTGAGAACCACGGAGCTCTTACATGGAGCACAGACCTGAATGCTGCATACATGAAGATGGAATCCGTAGAATTCTACGCACAGCTTCTGTATCAGAGCAAACTGCTCGGCGGTCCGAAGGAATTCGATAAAGAAAACATCAAGAAACTGTATGAAATCCGTCGTAAATTCGGTATGCCAGGAAAACATCCGGCAAGTCTCTGCCAGAACAAAGACGGTGTTAACTGTCATAACTGCGGTGGTGCCTGCCACAATGAAGATTACAAACAGTTCCCGGGATATCAGTATGATTTCGTTGGTGGCGACTGTTCAAAAGAAGCAGCTCCGGCAGCTGGAAACGCTGATGCAGAACTGGTTGCTAACATCACAAAACAGGTTATGGCACAGCTTGGCCTGAAATAATCTGAAACCAGATAAGGCAGACATTAAAGGAGGACAATCTCATGCCAATCAGTGAGAGCATGGTACAGGATATTGTACAGGAAGTAATGGCAAAAATGCAGATTGCAGATGCTCCGACAGGAAAACATGGCGTTTTCAAAGAAATGAATGATGCGATCGAAGCTGCTAAAAAAGCAGAACTGATCGTTAAGAAAATGTCCATGGATCAGAGAGAAAAAATCATCACCTGCATCCGTAAAAAAATCAAAGAAAATGCAGAAGTTATGGCTCGTATGGGCGTTGATGAGACAGGAATGGGTAACGTAGGAGACAAGATCCTGAAACATCATCTGGTAGCAGACAAGACACCTGGTACTGAAGATATCACAACAACTGCATGGTCAGGAGACAGAGGTCTGACTCTGATCGAGATGGGACCGTTTGGCGTAATCGGTGCGATCACACCATGTACCAACCCGAGTGAAACAGTACTCTGTAATACAATTGGTATGCTGGCAGGCGGAAATACAGTAGTATTTAACCCGCATCCGGCAGCAATCAAAACCTCTATTTTCGCAATCAACCTGGTAAACGAAGCTTCTCTTGAAGCAGGCGGCCCGGACAACATTGCCGTAACAGTAGAGAAACCAACTCTTGAAACAAGCAATATCATGATGAAACATAAAGATATTCCGCTGATCGCTGCAACAGGCGGCCCTGGTGTTGTAACAGCAGTTCTTTCCTCCGGTAAGAGAGGAATCGGAGCAGGAGCTGGCAACCCACCGGCAGTTGTTGATGAGACAGCAGATATCCGTAAAGCAGCTCAGGACATCGTAAACGGATGTACATTCGATAACAACCTTCCATGTATCGCAGAGAAGGAAGTTGTAGCTGTATCTTCTGTAGTAGATGAACTGATGCACTACATGCTGACAGAAAACGACTGTTACCTCGCTTCCAAAGAAGAGCAGGACAAACTGACAGAAGTTGTTCTGGCAGGCGGCAAACTGAACCGTAAATGTGTTGGACGTGACGCTAAGACACTTCTTTCCATGATCGGAGTAAACGCACCGGCAAATACCCGCTGCATCATCTTCGAAGGACCGAAGGAACATCCGCTGATCACAACAGAACTTATGATGCCGATCCTTGGTGTTGTAAGAGCAAGAGATTTCGATGATGCTGTAGAACAGGCTGTATGGCTTGAACATGGCAACCGTCATTCAGCACACATCCATTCCAAAAACATTGATAACATTACCAAATATGCGAAAGCAATCGACACAGCAATCCTTGTTAAGAACGGCCCGTCCTATTCTGCACTTGGATTCGGCGGAGAAGGATATTGTACATTCACAATTGCAAGCCGTACAGGTGAAGGACTTACAAGTGCAAGCACCTTCACAAAGAGAAGACGCTGCGTAATGTCTGACAGCCTTTGCATTCGCTAATCAGGAGGAAAGTTTAAAATGGATATGAACAATGTAAATATTGAAGAAATTGTAAAACAGGTTCTCTCCGGAATGACCGGAACAGCACCTGCAGCAGCTCAGACAGCTGCACCGGCAGCCCCGGCTCAGGGTGGAATCCCGAAAACAGCAAGAGTTGCAATGATGACAGAAAAGAAACACTTCGAACTGCAGGAGTATCCGCTTCCGGAAGTCGGTGACGACGATATCCTTGTTAAAGTAGAAGGCTGTGGCGTTTGTGGTACAGATGCTCACGAATACAAAAATGACCCATTCGGTCTGATCCCGGTTGTTCTCGGACATGAAGGAACCGGTGAGATCGTAGCTATGGGTAAAAACGTTAAAGTTGATACAGCTGGTAAACCGGTTAAGATCGGTGATAAAGTTGTTACATGTATGATCTTCAAAGATGATCCGGAAATTACAATGTTCGACCTCAACAAGAAAAACGTTGGCGGCGCTGATGTTTACGGACTTCTTCCGGATGATGATGTTAAATTCAACGGATGGTTCGCTGATTACATCTTCATCAGAGGCGGAAAATTCGGTTCCACATTCTTCAACGTAAGTGATCTGGATCTGGATTCCCGTATCCTTATCGAGCCATGTGCAGTACTTGTACATGCAGTAGAAAGAGCAAAAACAACAGGTATCCTCAAATTCAACAGCAGAGTTGTTGTACAGGGATGCGGACCGATCGGTCTGATCTGTATCGCAGTTCTTCACACCATGGGTGTTCAGAACATCTGCGCAGTAGACGGAAATGCAAAACGTCTTGAATTTGCCAAGAAGATGGGTGCTAACACAACAGTAGATTTCACACAGTTCAAGGGTATCGAAGCGCTTACAGAGGGCGTTAAAGCTGCTCAGGACGGACATCTTGCAGACTTTGCATTCCAGTGCACAGGTAACCCGCATGCACATGCAAACATCTACAAATTCATCCGCAACGGCGGTGGACTTTGCGAACTTGGATTCTTCATCAATGGTGGAGATGCAACAATCAACCCGCACTTCGACCTTTGCTCCAAAGAAATCAACCTTGTTGGCTCCTGGGTATACAACCTCAGAGACTATGCAACAACATTTGATTTCCTGAAGAGAGCAAAAGCAATCGGACTGCCGATGTCTGATCTGATCACACACAAATTCCCGCTTGAGCAGATCAACGAAGCACTTGAGACAAACCTTGCAATGACAGGTCTTAAGATTGCCGTAGTAAATAAATAATCCGGGAATATAAAGGAGAGGCAAAATGGCAGAAGCTGTAGGAATTTTGGAAGTGTTCGGTCTGGCGACAGCCTTTGTAGCGGCAGATGCCGGTTGTAAGGCAGCAAATGTCCGCCTGGAGGTGTTCGACAAGAACAAGCCTGCAAACGCAGACAGCCTGCCAGTACCGCTTCTGGTATGCATCAAATTCCGCGGAAGCGTCGAGGACGTTACCGCCGCTGTGGAAGCAGGAATGGCAGAAGCAAACCGGAGAACTGGTGTAGTGCAGCACTACGTAATACCAAATCCGACAGAGGATACGGTAAAGATGCTGAAAATCAGCGCCCTGGATAAAAGCTGACGGCTGATATCCCGGTATGAATATTTGAACAAGTATAAACAATGATTCAGGAGGAAGAAACAATGGCACAGGAAGCTTTAGGAATGGTAGAGACCAGAGGACTGACAGCAGCAATCGAAGCAGCAGATGCAATGACAAAAGCAGCAGAAGTAGCACTGGTAGGAACAGAGAAAATCGGATCCGGACTGGTAACAGTTATGGTTCGCGGTGATGTCGGAGCAGTTAAAGCAGCAGTAGAGAGCGGAAGCGCAGCAGCATCCAGACTTGGTGAGCTTGTTGCAACACACGTAATTCCGAGACCACACAACGATGTAGAAAAAATTCTTCCTACAATAAAATAATGCATCCAGCATTAAAGGAGTTCGCTCATGAGTAAAGCATATGGTTTTATAGAGATCACTGGTGTCGTAGCTGCGATCAATGCGCTCGATATCATGTGCAAAACTGCAGACGTTGAGCTGGCGTCATGGGAACGTAAGCTGGGCGGACGACTTGTCACTCTTATTGTAGAAGGCGATGTATCAGCAGTCAACGAAGCTGTTGAAGCTGCTGTTGCAAACGCTATTAAGAAACCGGCGAGTTATGCAGTGATTGCACGACCACACGAGGAAATCGTCAAACTCGTGGAGTTAAGTGCAAGCCGTTGGAAGAAAAAAACAGACGAAACAAAACCAGAAAATAAATAATCAATTTTCATTTTATCCACAAGGAGGAAAAAATCATGACACAGGAAGCTTTAGGAATGGTAGAAACCAGAGGACTTACAGCAGCAATCGAAGCAGCAGACCAGATGTGCAAAGCAGCTAACGTAGCACTTGTTGGAACAGAAAAAATCGGATCCGGACTGGTAACAGTTATGGTTCGTGGAGATGTAGGAGCTGTTAAATCTGCAGTAGAAAGCGGAAGCGCAGCAGCATCCAGACTTGGTGAGCTCGTAGCTACACACGTAATCCCGAGACCACACACAGACGTAGAAAAAATTCTTCCGGTTCTGAAATAATTTTATTACATAAATTTATTCCGGCAAATGGAAGAAAGCAGGTGTATTCTTGGAATCAAAAAACATTGAACTGATTACAAAAATGGTTATTGATGCCATTAATCAGAATGAAGAAAAAGGAAACGGCTTCATGGTTCCAATCGGAGTATCTGCAAGACATGTTCATCTGACACAGGAACACGTAGAAACATTATTCGGACCAGGTTACCAGCTTACAAAGAAAAAAGACCTGATGGGCGGACAGTTTGCATCAAACGAAACTGTTACCATCATCGGCCTGAAACTTCGTGCGATCGAGAACGTTCGTGTTCTCGGACCTGTCCGCAGTGCAACACAGGTTGAGGTATCTGCTACAGATGCCATCAAACTCGGCATGAATGTTCCGGTTCGTATGTCCGGTGATATTGCAGGAAGTGCACCGATCGCAATCGTCGGACCGAAAGGTGCCATCTATCTGAAAGAGGGATGTATCGTGGCTATGCGTCACATTCACATGTCTCCGGCAGATGCACAGGCAGCCGGTGTCAAAAACGGCGATATCGTTTCTGTTAAGGCAGATAACGAGCGTGGAACTATCTTTAATCAGGTTGCTATCCGTGTAGACGACAGCTTTACACTGGAAATGCATATTGATACAGATGAAGCAAATGCAGCAAAGATTGCCACAGGCAATACAGTTACCATCATAAAATAATATTCCTCTGAATCGGCCGGTGGCGCAAGTCACCGGCATTAGGGGATTAAACTATAATGCGGAGGCACACACATGATAGTAGGAAAAGTAGTTGGAAGTATTGTTTCCACTCGTAAAAGTGACAAGTTGATAGGACAGAAATTCATGATCGTGGAGCCGGTGCATCATATGAAAACTGACTTATCCCAGATCGTTGCCATCGATATTATCGGTGCAGGTATCGGGGAATATGTGTTGGTGGCACAAGGAAGCGCGGCCAGAATCGGCTGCGGCGAAGAAACAGCACCGATCGATGCGGCAATAGTCGGTATCGTCGATGATGGTGCAGGATTGGAGTAACGCCATGGAAATCAAAGATTTACAGAAAATTATGCAGGACAATGGTGTTGTAGGTGCAGGTGGTGCCGGATTCCCGTCATATGCCAAGCTTACAGACAAGGCTGACACAATTCTTCTGAACTGTGCAGAATGTGAACCATTGCTGAAACTTCACAGACAGTTACTTGAGAAGCATGCATATGAGATCATGAAGACATTCCACATGGTTATGGAGACCGTTGGTGCTTCACAGGCAATCATCGGAATCAAGAAATCATATGTACAGACGATCAAGGCACTGCAGCAGAACATTGAAGAGTTCCCTGGTCTGAAAATTCATCTTCTTGATGAAGTTTACCCGATGGGTGACGAAGTTGTGCTGATCTATGAAGCTACCGGTCGTGTCTGCAGACCTGGCGGACTGCCGATTGAGCAGGGCGTCATTGTATTCAACGTAGAGACTATTTACAATGTATATCAGGCAGTGGAAGCACAGAAGCCGGTTACAGAAAAATACGTTTCCGTTGTAGCAGAAGTTGGAAACCCGGTAACAGTAAAAGTTCCGCTGGGCTGTACTTTGGATGAAGTAGTAGCACAGGCTGGAGATATTACTACCAAAGATCCTGTTTACTTTGTAGGCGGCCCGATGATGGGACGCATCGGTAACGGTTCAGATCCGGTTACCAAAACAACAAACGCAGTTCTCGTTCTTCCGAGAGATCATCAGATCGTCATGAAGAAGCAGCGAACATCTGCAATTGATTTAAAACGTGCAGCATCTATCTGCTGCCAGTGTAACACCTGTACGGACCTCTGCCCGAGACATAACCTCGGACATCCGATCGATCCGGCCCGCTTTATGAGAGCAGCATCCGCTGGTGATTTCAGAGATGTGAATCCATATATCGATTCCGCATTCTGCAGTTCCTGCGGTGTATGTGAGATGTATGCATGCCCACAGAGTCTTGCTCCGAGAACACTTCTCGCAGACATGAAGGGCGGACTTCGTAAAGCAGGTATCAGACCTCCTCAGGGAGTACAGCCGGTTCCGGTACAGCCTTCAAGAGAATATCGCAAGGTTCCGGAAGAACGACTGATGGCACGTTTGGGACTGACCAAATATGACAAGGATGCACCGATGGATGAGAACATTGTTCCGGTATCCAAGGTCAAGATCCTTTTAAGCCAGCATATCGGCGCACCGGCACAGGCAATTGTGAAGACAGGCGATATGGTAACAAAAGGCCAGATGATCGCACAGCATGCTGACGGATTAAGCGTAAGCATCCATGCAAGTATCTCTGGTAAAGTAACAGAAGTAACAGACCGCCACATCATAATTGCAGCAAAGTAGAAAGGACGTGCAGAAAATGAGTAAAGCAATCGGAATGATTGAATTTAAAACGACTGCCACAGGTATCACAGCAGCAGATGCCATGGTAAAGACATCTGAGGTCGAGATTGTCGAGGCACAGACCGTATGTCCGGGCAAATATATTGCAATTATCACAGGCGATTTAAGTGCAGTAAAGGCCGCTGTTGACGCAGCAGTAACTACTTACGAGGACAAATGTATCGACAGCTTTGTACTTGGTAATCCTCATGAGTCCCTGTTCCCGGCTATGTACGGAACAACTCAGATCGAAGGAATCAGTGCTCTTGGAATCCTTGAGACATATGATGCTGCATCTATCATTGAAGCAGCAGACCAGGCAGCAAAAACCGCAATCGTAGACGTTATCGAATTACGTATTGCAAAAGGTATGTGTGGTAAATCCTACATGCTTCTTACCGGTGAGGTTTCTGCAGTAGAAGCTTCTATTGAGAAAGCTAAGAATCTCGTTGCATCCAAGGGAATGTATCTGGATTCCTCAGTAATCGCTCATCCGGATCAGAGAATGATCGATTCTATCCTTTAATAATAATAAATGTTCTCAAAAGGGGGCAAAGTAAATGCTGGCATTAGAAAGACGGAATTTAATTCTTGAGAAATTACAGACAGAAAAAAGAGTCGTTGTAAGTGAACTCAGCCAACTGTATGAAGTTTCTGAAGAAACGATCCGCCGTGACCTGGACAAGCTCGAAAAAGAGGGGCTTGCGACAAAAAGCTATGGCGGAGCTGTCATAAAAGAGGATGTGAGTATTGACTTGCCCTTTAATATTCGAAAGAACCAGAATGTAGGCGGTAAACAGAAAATGGCTGAACTTGCAGCCTCCCTTGTAAAAGAAGGAGACCATATTTTCCTTGATGCGAGTACGACAGCAGTTTTTGTTGCCAAAGCGCTCAAAGAAAAAGAACGCCTGACCGTGATCACAAATTCCATGGAGATCCTTCTTGAATTGTCAGATGTTTCGGGCTGGAATATTATTTCAACCGGTGGTGTCATGAAAGAAGGATATCTTGCTTTCCTCGGTTCCAGAACTGAGGAAGCAATCCGATCCTACTTTGTAGATAAGGTAATTATCTCTTGCAAAGCACTGGATCATGAGTGGGGAATCATGGAGTCACAGGAAGCATTCGGCACAACCAAGAAGGCAATGATTGCATCCGGCCGTGAGAAGATTCTGGTAGTAGACAGCACAAAATTTGATCAGACCGCATTTTCCGTTGCAGGAAAACTGCGGGATATAGATGTGATTGTGACCGATCGGAAGCCATCTGAGAAATGGCTGGCACACTTTGCCGATGAAGGTGTGGAGTGCCGTTATCCGGGTATGCAGTCATAGAAAAGGAGCAACAGATATGAAGACCTTTGGAATGAAAACTGTCATTCATTTTGGAGACAACGCTCTGGATCGTCTGAGAGAGATACCATACAAGAGAGTACTCATCATTACGGATCCTTTTGTAGTGCAGAGTAAAATGATTGACCTGATTACAGAGCCTTTGGCAAAGGGCGGCATCGAGTACGACATTTTCAGTAATGTAGTTCCGGATGCGCCGGTAGATAAGGTGGCAGACGGTGTTAAGAAATTCTTAAGCTATCAGCCGGAAGCAGTTATTGCAGTCGGTGGTGGTTCTGCTATCGATTCCTCCAAGGCAATTCGTGAGTTTGCACTGAAGATCAACCATTACAGCGACGTTGGTCTGATTGCCGTTCCTACAACAAGCGGAACAGGTTCAGAGGTTACATCCTTTGCAGTCGTAAACGACACCGAAGCCAAGGTAAAATATCCACTTATTTCCCCAAGTCTGACAGCAGATGAGGCAATTCTCGATGCAGAATTAGTAAAAAGTGTACCTCCGGCTATCACAGCTGACACAGGTATGGACGTATTTACCCATGCACTGGAATCCTATGTAAGTACAGATCATAATGAATTTTCAGCAGCACTTGCTGAAAAAGCAATGGAAATCTGTGGTGTATTCCTCCTGAGAGCTTATCTTGACGGAAGTGATATGCATGCAAGACAGAAAATGCACGTGGCATCCTGTCTGGCAGGTCTTTCTTTCAATACAGCAGGCCTTGGAATTACACACAGTATGGCACATCAGCTCGGTGCACAGTTCCATATTCCTCATGGACGTGCAAATGCAATGCTTCTGCCGCACATTGTAGAATTTAATGCGAATATCAACAAACGAAGCAGAAGTCAGAAGACATATCTTCCTTCCGTAGAAAGATATGCATCCGTCGCACATATCCTGGGACTGAGCAATTATAATCAGGTAATGAGCGTACGTTCTCTCGTAAACTGGATTCAGTTTATGCAGAAAGAAATGAATATCCCGATGACGATTCAGGAAATCGGAACGATCAGCCCGGATGAATATTTCGGAGCAATCGACAAGATGGCAGATGCAGCGCTTGCGGATGCATGCACAACAACCAATCCGAGAATCCCGACCAAAGAGGATATTATGAAGATTTACAAAAAACTCTGGTCTTTCTAAGAACCGGGTGAGCAGGAGATGCCGGAATGAACATTTACAGCAAAAATGGAGATAAGGGGACAACAAATCTTGTCCACACAAAAAATGTCTCAAAGTCTGATGACCGCGTTCGGCTGTTTGGGGACCTTGATGAATTGAATAGCTATCTGGGTCTTGTCAAGACGATGATCGATGAAACGGACACGATCCGTATGCTCGAGAAGGTGCAGATGACCTTGCTTATGATCATGGATGGAGTGGCAGATCCTTTTAACAGAGAATATAAGGTAGACGATGACAAAACAGAGCTCCTGGAAGAAGAAATCTCCCGTCTTGAGGAACTTTTTCCCCAGAGTATGGAGATACGTCTTCCGGGGCAGTGCCGTCTGTCGGCGGAGATAGATGTGGCAAGAACTGTGGCACGACGCGCGGAGAGAGCGCTGGCTGCAGTTAGCGTCAAATTTGGTGCAGATAACGGGGCCAAAAAATACATGAACCGTCTGGCAGATTATCTTTATACGCTTGCCGGATATGCCGATGCAAAAAACAGTGGAAAAGCATCTGCTGTTGTGGAAAAACCGGCAGAAATTGCTGTGCACGGTGGAAAAGATGAGGTCAGAACCATGGAAACAAATCAGACAGGTACAGTAAATGAGACTGTCATTCAGGAAGTACTCAGGAAAATGGGGATTCAGGGAAGGATTTCTCTGGACAGCGCGAAACGCCTGATCGAGAAGATTGAACAGGAAGCAGAGCGCCGCGGCAAAAAAGCCGTAATCGCAGTCTGTGGACCGGATGGAAATCCGATTGCTGTACATGTGATGGATGGAGCTTTTCTGGTAAGCTTTGATGTGGCAACCAAGAAAGCATATACTTCTGTTGCAGTCAAGATGTCCACGCAGGAGCTGAGTGTACTTGCGCAGCCGGGTGGAACATTCTATGGTGTAGACAAGATGGATAACGGTAAGATCGTAATCTTTGGAGGCGGTGTCCCGCTCAAAGTCGGAGATACGATTATCGGGGGGCTGGGTATCAGCGGTGGAACCGGTGAAGAAGACCACAGCCTTGCCGAATATGGATTATCTGTACTGAATGAAGTACTTTAAAAGGAACCCTTCGGGGTTCCTTTTTTGCATTGCATATCGAGGAGGCGCCGGTGGCGCGTCCGCTGATTATGCTTTCTTATATTTTCCAGGGGTGATTCCCTTATATTTCTTGAATGTTCTGATAAAGTAGCTCAGGTCATTAAAACCGTTGCGGTAGGCAATTTCCGTGATCGAATCATCTGTAGTGGAGAGCTGATAACATGCATGCTCGATCCGCTGATGATTCAGGTAATCCATTGGTGTCTGATGTGTCATTTCCGAAAAGAATCTGCAGAAATACTTCGGCGACATCGACACAGAGGCAGAAAGCTGCGGCAAAGTAAGCGGAGAAGCGTAGTTATGTTCAATAAAATCAAGGACCTGTTTGAGCTGTAAGATTCTTTTGTAATCCCGCCTTGTACGTGTGACGCTTTCGAGATAGTAATGATTACCAAAAACAAGCCCGAAAAAGTGGTAAAATTGTCCAATCACCGTCATTTCATAACCGACGGGCTTTTTCCAGAGCGCGTCAAAAAGACTGTTTACAGCATCGCAGATATCCGGATACTTCGGTGAAAAATGATGATAGATCAGGATTTCCTGATGCAGGATTTTCTGCATATATCCGGCACAGGCCGGGTTGCTTTTCAAAAAGAAGTTCCCGTCAAAGACAATACACTGGTAGACACAATCATCAGGAATTCCGCTGTGCAGGATGCCGCTGTGCACAAAAATGATATCGCCCGGCATCGCGATAAAGCTTTTTTCGTCTAAAGTGACGGTGAGAGAGCCGGTCAGGATTCGGATGATTTCATATTCGACATGCCAGTGGTAAGACATGACATAGCGAGGATGGTTCGATTCAATATGGTGAAATTCAAAAGGAAAGTCATAAGTTCCTCTGAGACGGTCTTCATTACGGTCAAGATCGTGCAAAATAAGTTCCTCCCTGTGCTGAGTTTATAGATTTTTTACAAAATAATTAAAAAAAGTGAATATTGTACTGTTTTTTGCTATTATATCACAAGTAATTCTGCTTTGGCAATTGTATACTATGAAATATAGGAAACAATGAAGTTTTTTAGTGAAAACTTCTTGAAAACAATCTATTTCATTAATCAAATGGAGGTAATCAATCATGGCAAAGAGCAGATTAGTAGGCAGCTATCCGGTTATCGGTATCAGACCAACCATCGATGGTCGTAGAGGAGCCCTTGACGTAAGAGGATCTCTTGAAGAACAGACAATGAACATGGCTAAGTCCGCTGCAAAGCTTTTCGAAGAAAATTTAAAATATTCTAACGGAGAACCGGTTCAGGTTGTTATCGCTGATACCACAATCGGACGTGTTGGTGAAAGCGCAGCATGTGCTGATAAATTCCGTAAAGCAGGCGTAGACATCACACTTACAGTTACACCTTGCTGGTGCTACGGTGCAGAGACAATGGACATGGATCCACAGACAATCAAAGCTGTATGGGGATTCAATGGAACAGAAAGACCAGGAGCAGTTTATCTTGCATCCGTTCTTGCTACACATGCACAGAAAGGTCTTCCGGCATTCGGTATCTATGGACATGATGTTCAGGAAGCTGATGACACATCTATCCCGGATGACGTTAAAGAAAAATTACTGAGATTTGGACGCGCAGCAGTTGCAGCAGCTTCCATGAGAGGAAAATCCTATCTGCAGATCGGTTCTGTTACAATGGGTATCGGCGGATCTATCATTGATTCTGATTTCATCGAATCCTATCTTGGAATGCGTGTTGAATCCGTTGACGAGGTAGAAATCATCCGTCGTATGACAGAAGGTATCTACGATCACGCAGAATTCGAAAAAGCTCTGAAATGGGCAAAAGAAACATGTAAGATCGGTTGGGATAAAAACCCAGAAGAACTGCAGTTCTCTCCAGAAAAGAAAGAAGAGCAGTTTGAATTCGTAGTTAAGATGGCAGTTATCATCAAAGAGCTGATGAACGGCTGCGATAATCTTGACCCGGCATTCTCCGAAGAAGCAATCGGACACAACGCTCTGGCAGCTGGTTTCCAGGGACAGAGACAGTGGACAGACTTCTATCCAAACGGTGACTTCGCAGAAGCTATGCTGAACACATCCTTCGACTGGAACGGAGCTCGTGAGCCATACATCCTCGCTACAGAGAATGACGTTCTTAATGGTCTTGGAATGATGTTCATGAAACTTCTTACAAACAGAGCTCAGATTTTCGCTGACGTTCGTACATACTGGAGCCCGGAGGCTGTTAAGAAAGCTACAGGATATGACCTTGAAGGCGTAGCAAAAGAAGCCGGCGGATTCCTTCACCTGATTAACTCCGGTGCTGCATGCCTCGACGCTAACGGCGAAGCAAAAGACGAAAACGGCAATGCTGTTATGAAACAGTGGTGGGATATCACAGAAGAAGACCAGAAAGCAATCATGGATAACACAGAATGGTGTATGGCCGACAACGGATACTTCCGTGGAGGCGGATACTCCAGCCGTTATGAAACAAAAGCTCAGATGCCTGCAACAATGATCCGTCTGAACCTTGTAAAAGGACTTGGACCGGTTCTGCAGATCGCTGAAGGATGGACAGTAGCTCTTCCGGCAGAAGTATCTGACAAACTCTGGAAACGTACAGACTACACATGGCCATGCACATGGTTCGCTCCAAGATGCGATGGCAAAGAGGGACCGTTCAAGACAGCTTATGATGTAATGAACAACTGGGGAGCTAACCACGGTGCTATCTCCTACGGACATATCGGAGCTGACCTGATCACAATGTGCTCTATGCTTCGTATCCCGGTATCCATGCACAACGTACCGGAAAAAGATATCTATCGTCCGGCAGCATGGAATGCATTCGGAATGGATAAAGAAGGTGCAGACTTCCGTGCCTGCAAGAACTACGGACCACTTTACAAATAATAAAACAGGCTTTATTTGAAATGCCATGATAAACGCAATGACCTCGGAGAATCCTCCGGGGTCGTTGTATTTCAGGGAGAGATTTGCTTGAATTATAAATAGAAATATGCTATAGTAAACATAGAACAAAATGAACTGCTACAAGTATAAGGTATAGAATAAATGCTTACAGTTTCAAAACTGAATAAAGAAATATTTACAAAAGATATAAAATGTGTCTCTCTGGGAAAACTAAGTTCTGAAGTTGCTGAATTTATATTAAAGAAAAGACCAGACTTGACGGATATCATTTCAGCAAAGCAGGAAATAATTTTCTGGGCTAATCGTGTTGCGCATACAGAACGTCATAAGAATGATTTTATGTCTGAGGTAGAATACTTTCAGGGAGAATAGAATATAATAAACATATAAGAATATAAACAAATAAAATCTGAGGACGGAACAGGCAGCCGTCGCGCCATATGGGTCTTAAAAGAGATGTAGGATTGTCACCCTACCTATTTTATTTGTTTATTAAGAGCTGTTGCTATACGGATGTAAAGAATCTGAGTGGTGGCAGCTCTTTTTTTGTGTCGAAAAACATCAGTTTTTTATTTCTTTTTTATGACAAAAAAGGATTATCATTGTGCTGTGTCTGTGGTATGATAGGTTCAGAATTTCAAAAAGATATAACTTTAAGAAAAATACGGAAGATATACGGAGTGAAGGGGAGAAAACAAAATGAAGAAACTGGCAAAGAGTTTTCTGGTCATTTTGATGGGACTGTTTATGAGTGTCAATGTCATGGCAGATGTGCAGACAGGTAAGACAGAACCGGATTACAGCACAGACTATTATATGATCGTGGAATCAAAGGCAGGAGGAATTGATTTTTATTCACAGCCGGATTTTGATTCGACGAAGCTGAATGATGAGCAGATACCAAACGGTACGGCGCTTCATATTACAGGAGAGGTTGAAGATACAGAGAATAATCGGACCTGGGGGTATACAGAATATCACAAGATGAATGGTTATGCACCGATGGATGAGTGCCGCCCGGCGCAGTCCCGGAAGGAAGCCATTGATTCAGAACTGTATATTGCAGGAAAGGATCATGTAAATTATAATGCGGATTATGATGTAAAAGCTTACGCAGAAGAAGGCACGCAGAAGCTTTATCAGGGACCGGGAGAGAAATACGGCGAAGTTCCGGGTGTACGTGATATAGAGAATGGCGAAACGCTTCATATTACACAAGATGCCGAAATGGTAGACGGAAGTCATTGGGGTGTGACAACAGTAGACGGAACTGAGGGCTGGATGAATCTGGAGAAGACAGAAGAATGGCTGAAAGAACATCCGGAAGCACAGACGGAAGCTGTTGATGCTGAACCGGTGACAGAAGAAACGGTTGATACTGAAGCGGCAGCAGAAAATGCAGTCAGCGCAGAGCCGGTCGAGAATTCAGAAGAGACAACAGCGTCGAAAGCAACGAAAAAATCAGCGACAACAACCACTCCGAAAGCAGCCGCGACACCGAAGGTAACGGTAACACCGAAAGTGACAGCAACTCCGGCACCGACCGAAACATCGGCGCCGACCGCAACAACCGAGCCTGCTGAGACACCGGCGCCGACCGCGGCTGCAGAAGCGGCTGAAACTCCGACGGCAGCAGCGACAGTCGAACCGGAAAAAGAAGATACAGAAGCTGCACAGGATGAGTCAGATGCCGAGAGCCGTCAGGCTTCCGGACAGGATGTCAGAAGCACATCCGGACACTGGTATCAGAATCCGTTTACCTGGATCATTGCAGTGGCAGTATTGGCAATAGCAGGATTATTGATCTATCATTATAAGAAACGATAAGGAGTAATGATAATTCATAAGTTTACAGAGGAGAGGCCTGAAAAGGCTTCTCTTTTTGCGTTCTGAATGAATTTTCGGAGCAAGCTGTTGACTTGCGTTACACTTACTAAAACTGGAATCAACGGATTCTGGGAGTTCTGTTGACTCTGATGGGATTTACTTATGTTTGAGGCATCCAATTTTAGTGTTTGCAATGCCTCGGAATAGACTTACTACAATAAAAGTCATCTGATTTTTGTGATTTTGTGGACTCTATTCCAACTTACTATGGTCAGGGGTATTTGTTTAGCTTAATTTTGTGGACCGAGACAGTAGATACTATTATCAGAGTCATTGACAGGCCTGAATTTGGTTACCTTGTATTGTAGATACTATTATCAGAGTCATCGACAGCTCGAGATTTGGTTACCTCAAATTATACTTGCCATTATTTGGACTATCCAGACGGTCTGATTTGGGCTGCGACCTGTGCGCGGAGGACTATCCAAAAGGTTAGTTCTGATACAAACAGGAAAATACTTCGCGAAAATCTGAATAGTAACATTAAGAGAAACATTTTGGTCCAAACGTACCCACTTTATTGACAGGAAATGTAAGTCATGGTAAATTTATCCCATATATATTTCAATAGGATAAGTCCGGCATAAAGCAGATTATGCTGAATAACAAAACGAAAGAGATGACATTGTGGCATTAAGACGAGAGAGAATGAGACTTGGTGACCTGCTCATCAGGCAGAACGTTCTTACAGAAGAAAAACTGAAACAAGCACTGGAACTGCAGAAGGGAACCGGCAAGAAAATCGGAGAAGTTCTCGTAGAGAATGGCTTTATCACCGAAGAAATGATTGCCAGGGCACTCCAGACACAGCTGGGATTAAAGATAATCGAACTTACCGGCGTGACGATTCCGAAAGAGGTCCGTAATCTGGTCAGTGTGAATCTCCTTAAGAAATACCAGTGCATTCCATTTGAGCTTGACCCATATAATGCGAATATCCTGCATCTTGCGATGTCCGATCCGATGGATATGGCGGCAATTGACGATATTTCCATCGTCACAAACCTGCAGGTTGAACCATATATTGCGACGCCACGTGATATACTTGCTGCAATCGATCGCTGCTATGGTGCATCAGAGACCATGGATGCAGCGAGACGATTTACACGTGAACGTGAACAGCTTCGTGGAAATAATGAAGAAACAGCAGCAGAAGCAGATGTCAGTGATGCACCGATCGTACAGCTTGTACGTTCGCTGATTGAGCAGGCGGTACGCCAGAGAGCCAGTGATATTCATATAGAAGCACTGGAGACAAAGGTTCGTGTGCGCTATCGTATCGATGGTGCTCTCTATGAAAAAATGGTCTACGATAACAGTCTTCTTCCGGCAATTTCCACCCGTATCAAAATCATGGGCGGCATGGATATTTCGGAAAAAAGAAAGCCGCAGGATGGTCGTATGTCCGTTATGGTTGACCGCCGGGAATACGATATCCGTATTTCCTCGATTCCGACTGTTCATGGTGAGAAGATTGTTATGCGTATTTCTTCAAAACTGAACCTGACCAGGGATATTAAAGAACTCGGTCTGGATCAGGAAGAGATGGCAACTCTGCAGCATATGCTTGCAAAGCCGTATGGAATCATGTTTGTAACCGGTCCTACAGGAAGTGGTAAATCTACGACATTGTATACGGCACTCAGCGCTCTGAATAAAGAAGCTGTCAATATTGTAACAGTTGAAGATCCTGTCGAGGCAGATCTTGAGGGCATCAACCAGATTCAGGTAAACAACAAAGTTGACCTGACTTTTGCATCGGCACTTCGTTCAATTCTGCGTCAGGACCCGGATATCATTATGATCGGTGAGATCCGAGACCAGGAGACCGCTTCAATTGCTGTGCAGGCTTCCATTACCGGTCACCTCGTTGTTTCGACCATGCATACCAACAACGCGGTCGGTACCCTGAACCGTATGGCGGATATGGGAGTTGCCCGTTATCTGATCTCCGATGCGATCATCGGTGTTATTGCGCAGCGACTTGTACGCAAGCTCTGTCCGCATTGCCGTAAGAAACGCTTTGCGATGGACAAAGAAAAACGGATCCTCAGGCGTTCTCTTGCAGAAGAAGTCGAAATTTATGAGCCGGGTGGCTGCAAACTCTGTAATAATACCGGCTATTTCGGAAGAACCGGTGTATTTGAGATCATGGAGGTCAATGAAGAGATGCGTAAGCTGATCGCAGACGATGCAACGACTGAGGAAATGATTGCAGCAGCCAAGAAAAACGGCATGCATACACTTCGTGAGAATGGCATCCGCTATGTACTCGAGGGGGTTACTTCTATCGGCGAAATGCTGAAGGCTTCCTACGAAGAATAAGATGTATCGTTATTGTGAGCAGAATGAACAGCAATAATTCATCCGCACAGAGAAATGCAGTATGAACTGAAAAATTATAGAAATCAGGTAGTAATTCATGTATGATCTGAAAGATCTTTTACAGAGATCCATAGAAGAAAATGCGTCTGACGTCCACTTTACCGTGGGCAAACCGCCATGTTACCGTATCGATGGCGTCTTAAGTGCCATCGAGGGTGAAAGGCTGATGCCAGATACTCTGAAAGAGCTTCTTCTTCCGATCATGGAAGAGCGGCACAGAGAAGAGTTAAAGCGCGACGGTCAGACAGACTTTGCCTACGCCATAGCTGGGGTGGGTCGTTTTCGTGTCAATGTTTTTCAGCAGAGAGGCACGCTGGCATCCGTTATGCGATGCCTTCCGTTTGAGATTCCCGAGCCACAGAGTCTCGGTATCCCAAAAGAAGTAGTAGAGGTCACGGACCGTAAGAGGGGGCTGGTCCTTGTTACCGGGCCTACCGGAAGCGGCAAATCCACGACACTGGCATCCCTGCTTCATGTAATTAACCAGAAATATCCTTATCATATTATTACACTGGAGGATCCGATCGAGTATCTTCACCGGCATGACAAATCCATTGTCAACCAGCGTGAGATCGGAAGTGATTCCGGAAGTTATGGAGCAGCGCTCCGTGCGGCTTTACGTGAAGACCCGGATGTCATTCTGGTCGGAGAGATGCGAGACCTTGAGACCATTTCGACTGCGATCACAGCGGCTGAGACAGGACATCTCGTATTTTCGACACTGCATACGATCGGAGCGGACAAAACCATCGACAGAATTATCGATGTATTTCCGCCGGATCAGCAGCAGCAGATCCGCATCCAGCTTGCGGCAGTCCTCGAATGCGTGGTTTCCCAGCAGTTGATCCGTAAGGAACATGGAGGCAGGGTAGCTGCACTGGAAGTATTGTTTGCAAACAATGCAATCCGTAATCTGATCCGTGATGGTAAGACTTTCCAGATTCCGTCTGTCATGCAGACAAGCAGGAGAGCCGGGATGATCACAATGGACGATGCCCTGTATGATCTCTTTATGAAGGGCGAGATCGGCGAGGAAGCGGTAGTGACTTATGCACAGGATCCGGTTGCAATGAACCGTAAGGTGAATTTTGAGATTTAACAGAAAGGACTGAGCAGATGCCCGGTTATACTTATGTTGCCGTCGATGAAAAAGGCAAAGAAAAACGTGGCAGAATGGACGCGGAAAACCGTGATGCGGTTTCACAGCAGCTAAAAAAAGACGGGCTTTTTCCTGTTGAGATCAAAGAGCAGGGAGCTTTAAATAAAGACATTGATTTTTCCATCGGAAAGAAAGTCAAGCCACGAGACTTAAGTGTGTTCTGCCGGCAGTTTGTCAGCATTACGCAGGCAGGTGTGCCCATGAAAGAAGCGCTGCAGATGATGACAGAGCAGACAGAAAACAAATGGCTGAAGAAAGCGACTGCCGATGTACTGGTCAATGTGGAAAAGGGTAATACACTGGCAGATTCCATGGCATCGATTCCGGATATTTTCCCGCCGATGCTGGTCAATATGGTGGCTGCAGGTGAATCCTCCGGTAGTCTGGAAATGTCATTTAACCGAATGGCAACACATTTTGAAAAAGAAGCGAAGCTAAAGGCAACGATCCGCAAGGCGACGATCTATCCGATCATTTTGATCTGCGCGGTCATCGGCGTTATTGCAGTCATGCTTCTGTACGTTATCCCGATCTTTATCGATATGTTTGCGGATCTTGATGTCGAGATGCCGGCACTTACGATGGGAGTTATGAATGTCAGCAAATGGACGGTGGGACACTGGTATGTGATCCTTGCTGTAGTTGTTGCAGTTGTAATTATTTACCGACTGATCTATAATACAGAGTCTGGAAGATTGAAAATTGATTACATCAAGATGAAGATCCCACTCTTTGGTAAGCTGACCGTCAAGTCTGCGTGTGCGCAGTTTGCGCGTACGATGAGTACTCTGATGGCGGCAGGTATTTCCACGACGGAATGCCTCGACACTGTGTCAAAGATCATCAACAACATTCATTATAAGAATGCTTTACAGAAGGCAAAAGAAGAAGTAATGAAAGGTATTCCGCTGTCTGAGCCGCTTGCGGCAAGTGAAGTGTTTCCTCCGATGGTCTGCCATATGACCGGAATCGGTGAAGAAACCGGTAATATGGAAGAAATGCTCAGCAAACTGGCGGATTACTATGATGAAGAAGTTGAGATCACGACCCAGAGTGTGCTGGCGGCAATGGAACCGCTGATCATCGTATTTATGGCACTGATCGTCGGTACACTGGTCATCGCCGTGCTTATGCCGATTAGATCGATGTATGATGGACTTGATAACCTGTAAGCGGTCAAAGTCAGGCATGTTTTGTGGTGCGGGCATCGAGAATAAGAAAAACAAGAGTTTCCGATGCATAGGAAGCACGAAATTGGTGGCTACGGGCATCGAGAATAGGAAAAATAAGAGTTTCCGATGCTCAGGAAGTGTGAAATTGGTGGAGCGGGCATCGGGAATAAGAAAAACAAGAGTTTCCGATGCATAGGAAGCACGAAATTGGTGGAGCGAGCATCGAGAATGAGAAAAACAAGAGAATCCGATGCATAGGAAGCGTGAAATTGGTGGCTACGGGCATCGAGAATAGGAAAAACAAGAGAATCCGATGCATAGGAAGCGTGAAATTGGTGGATCGGGCATCGAGAATAGGAAAAATAAGAGTTTCCGATGCATAGGAAGCATGAAATTGGTGGTGCGGGCATCGAGAATGGGAAAAATAAGAGTTTCCAATGCATAGGAAGCATGAAATTGGTGGTGCGGGCATCGAGAATGAGAAAAATAAGAGTTTCCGATGCATAGGAAGCATGAAATTGGTGGTGCGGGCATCGAGAATGAGAAAAATAAGAGAATCCGATGCATAGGAAGCATGAAATTGGTGGCTACGGGCACCGGGAATAGGAAAAATAAGAATTTCCGATGCAATCGTATTTGCGATTGGGAACCGCGTTAAAAGTTTCCGCATAATTTTCAGGATGTGGCGCAGGAATTGCATGGGGACCTGCGTTCATCATAGATTTCCCGGTGGCTGAATGAGAGTCAGGGGAAATACAATATAAACGAAGGAGATGTATCAAAAATGTTTAAACTTCTTAACAAAAAGAAAAACAACAAAGGTTTTACACTTGTAGAACTTGTAATTGCAATCGCTATTCTTGCAATCCTGGTAGGACTTCTTGCACCTCAGTATACAAAATACGTTGAGAAATCAAGAAAATCTGCAGATGCAAGCAATATGGATGAACTTGTAAAGGCAATTCAGGTATATGCAACAGACAATGCTATAAAATTAACAGGAGATGCAAAAGACAAAACTATTACCATTGCATTGAAAGAGTCTGGTGTTGATTGTGGTAAAGATGCAGATGCTATAGCTGCATTTGAAGAATATGTTCCGAACTATAAAAATATTAAACGTAAATCAAATCAGTGGAGCGGAGATCCTACTGTAGAAGTTAAGGTTGCAGCAGATGGTGGTGTGACTGTTAATGTAACTGGTACACAGACTTTTAAAGACTTTTACAAAGAAGGCAGTACAAAAACTACAAAAACAACAACTGAAGAATAAAATACATCTGGATTACTGAAACATCAGTAGTATTTATCTGCTTACTAAATATCACCCCCTTGAAAGGAATTCCCTATGCTTCTTTTCCTCGATTCTATTCCATACATCGTAATCTTTATATTTGGAATCGTGATTGGCAGCTTCCTGAATGTCTGTATTTACAGACTTCCGCTGCATGAATCCATCATTACGGCGCCCTCCCACTGCATGACCTGTGGGAGGAAGCTTCGATGGTACGACATGGTTCCTGTATTCAGCTGGATCGTACTGGGTGGAAAATGTCGTAACTGTAAATCAAAGATTTCTGTGCAGTATCCGATCATAGAGGCACTGAACGGTGTTCTTTATGTACTGGTATGTGCAGTCAATGGACTGAACCGGTCAAGCCTTCTGTATTGTCTGATGACATCGGCACTTCTGACACTCAGCCTGATCGACTGGCGTACATATGAAATTCCCTTTGGAATCAATGTATTTCTGTTTCTTATCGGTATCGTGGCGACTGTACTTGACCGGGGAAATCTGATTTCCCATCTGATCGGTGCTGTCTGCGTCAGCGCTTTTCTGGAAATTTTGTTCCTGTTAAGCGGCGGCAGGGCAATCGGCGGCGGTGATATCAAGCTTATGGCAGTCTGTGGGCTGATCCTCGGATGGAAACAGATCATTCTTGCATTTTTGCTTGGATGTATCATTGGTTCAGTCGTACATACGATCCGCATTAAGGTAAGCAGTGCCGGCCATATGCTGGCAATGGGACCGTATCTTTCTGCTGGAATCTTTCTTGCGGCACTCTGGGGCAATGCATGGATCAGCTGGTACCTTTCCCTTCTGGGTCTGTAGCAGCACTTTATAACTGAAAGAATACTTTCGGTTATAAAAATATACTTTCTGTGAGATACAGAAACTATATTTTTGTGACTGAATGCCAGAATAAAATGAAATCTTCGGATTTTAGAGCGTATAAACGGAGGAAACCTGAAAATGGCAAAAATTTTGACGATAGAAATCGACACAGCACAGATTCGTGTGGCAGAGGTGGACAGCCGCGGTCAGCATATTTACCGCTGTTTTGTACTGCCTGTTCCGCAGGGAGCCGTAGATGACGGACAGATTCGTGATACAAAAAGCCTCGGAAAGCTTCTGAAAGAAGAACTTATCGCACAGGGAATCAAAACCAGAAAAGTATTCTTTGTGGCTGGTTCTTCAAGGATTGCCAGCAGGGAGGTCCGTATTCCGTTTGTTAAGAAGGACAGGATCCAGAGTATCATTCAGGAAAATGCAACGGATTATTTCCCGATTGATATTTCCAGTTACGTGATTTCTTACAGCATGATTGATATAGAATCGAAGGAGCAGGAGACCGGCGGATCCATACGTCAGTATCATCTGATGGTCTATGCAGCGCCGACATCGATTTCTGCTGCATTCCGTGAGTTTGCGGAAGTTGCGGGACTGAATATGACCGGCATCGGATTTACCGGCGACAGCGTTTATTCCGCAGTAAAGACGACTTTTGCAGATGGTTTACATATGCTTGTCAAAATTGAATTTGATTCAACGAGCATCACTATCATCAAAGACGGAGATCTCGCACTGCAGCGAAACATCAACTATGGCGTCGACAGTGCCATTGAGACAGTCCGTGCTTTTCCACAGTTCGGTGAGGATCTCAGCCAGCAGGAAGCTTTGAGGGTTTTGCATGACCGGAGATGTCTTAAGGACAGCCTGAACGGAATCGAGACGTCAGACACGGATATACAGGATCAGCTTCTCGAAAATGCCAAAATGGAAGTTACCGAAAGCTTCCGTTATATGGTCGGAAACATTTCCAGAATTATGGATTATTATATTTCCAGAAATACAGATGCCACGTTTTCATCTATTCAAATCTGTGGCCTTGGAGCCGGTATCAAGGGTGTACGGAGACTTCTTGCCAATGAGCTGGCACAGAGAGTGGAAGTTGTTTATGCACTTGATAAATGCACTTATCCGAAATTTTCCGAAGAAGAGGGACTTTATCTTTATACAGCAGTGATCTCCCCGATGCGTTCCGGTGTGAATCTGATGGAGAAGACGACCCGCAAAAAGAAAGAAAACAAAGATTCCTTAAGCGGTGCGGTCCTGATCTGTGTAGTTGGTGTGGCAGCAGGTGTGGCACTGACAGCAGCCGGCGTGGCAAGCCGTGTGTATCAGCAGCATCAGCAGGATTATCTGAATCAGCGAATCAATGAAGAAAGCTCCATTGAGGAGATTTACAATGCATACAATACTGCGCAGGAGCAGTATCAGAATTATCAGAACATGTATCAGTATACAAACACTCCGAATGAAGGGTTGAAAGCATTTTTGGAGGAGATGGAACAGAAGATGCCATCTGACATCACACTGGATACCTTCAGTTCCGATGGCTCTCAGGTAAGCTTCAGCATGCGTGTTTCAGGCAAATCTGCAGCCGCCAATACACTGATGCAGCTTCGTACCTTCGAAAGCCTTGCGACAGTCACGACGACAGGACTTGAGGAGGATGAGGCCGGAACTGTGGCGATGAGTGTGATCTGTACCTATGCAAATCCGGCACCACTGGATAATACCGAAGAATAAGGAGGCAGATGGGACATGAACATTTCCATGCGTGACAAAAAATTATTACTGATGTTTTCCGGTGTAGCGGTATTCGGACTGGGCTGGTTTTTCGGGTATCGTCCGCAGATGGAGGAAGCAGCGAATATCGAGGCGGCAAACAAACCGCTCGAAGAACGTCTGTCCAATCTTCTGGAGCTTGCGAAAAACAAAGATTTTTATATCAGCGAGACAGAGAGTGCCCAGAGTAAGATCAATGAGTATGTAGCGAAATTTCCTTCCGATGTAAAAGAAGAAAACGGCATCGTACTTGCACAGAATATAGAAAATAATATCGGAATGCAGATTACCAATGTCGGAATCGCGACCAAAGAGTTTGTAGCTTCAATCGACGGAAGTACCGAAGAAGAAATCGCAGAGCAGAATGCGACGATGTCAGAGCAGGCAAACGCACAGACGCAGGAGCAGATTGATGCGATCGAGGGTACGGACAGCCAGGCGGCCGAAGATCTTCAGAATGCTTCGGATGCGGCAGCAGCACAGGCGGACAGTACTTCACAGACACCGGTGCTTTACCGTACACAGGATACCATGCAGTTTACCGGAACCTATGAGAATCTGAAAGATGTAATCGCATATCTTGCAGATCAGACCGGAAGACTTACGGTAGATAATATGAATGCATCCTACGATACCTCTACCGGCTATCTGACAGGAAGTATTGTAGTCAATATGTTCTCCATGTCGGGAACAGGAAACAGTTATACAGAACCGGATGCCGGTCAGGTGGCATACGGAACCGGCAATCTGTTTGGAACGCTTGAACAGGCGGCAGCGGCAAATGCAGATCAGGCATCTGAAGGAGATGGCAGTGACGGCCAGAGCGACAACAGCCAGGAAGGAGAAAATACAGACGAAACAGCAGCTCCTGCTGATGGTCAGGGTCAGTCATAATATGCATGTATGTTAGAGGGGAAAATATAAGCCCCTCTATCTGTCTATATATCGATACTTCATTCTGGAAAGGAGGAGCCCTATGAATGAGCAAAAAAGAAAAAATCCGAATGCCGGAATGACGCTTCTTGAGGTCATTATCGCAGTCAGTATTTTTTCCATAACGGCGATCGTACTCCTGCAGGCATTTGTTACTTCCGGACGGATCAACCGCAAATCAAACCTTTATCTGGAAGCGACGACAGCAGCGCAGAACATCATGGAGGAAGTCAAGGCAAAAACTTTCGAGGAAGTTTCACTGGCATTTAACTATCCGTTTGATTTAAACGGTGATACAAGAATCAGTTTTCTGAATCCACAGAAAGATAAGATAAAAAACGGAGAGCTTGGAATCCGTGAAGTCCTGAAGGCTTCCGGAAATGGCGGAACAACTTATAATTCCGTCAGTCAGTACAGGGACGGAATGGACGAATCCAAAGTGACGGCATCTGTGATCTCGACAGATGGCGGCAAGACTTATAAATTTAATCCGCGGAAAAAAGGTTCCAATGCATCGAAATATTATTTCGAATTAACGAATGTGACAGTGAATCATGAGAGTTTTGATGCGCTGGCAGAGTTTGACGGAAGCGAAAGCTCCGGCTACAAAGAAAAGACTGTCACCGGTACCGGCAATGGTAAGAACGATTATCTTGCACCGAAGATTTCTGATATGGACAGCAAGACAAATGCATTTCTGATCATGCCGCGTAACTGGGATGAAGAGGCCATGCAGCAGATGGTGGCAGGACAGAAAAGTGCCGCAATCGAGGCAATGAATACGGATGCCGGAAATAATGCGACAGACAGTGATACCTATCAGCTACTGGACTGGAAAGATGTCTACAAATATACAAAGAGAACGCTGCATATCAAGATCGAGGAGAGTGGCGGAACGGTCAGGGCAGAGGCAAGATATGTCTTAAGCGCGTACGACTATAAGAAATCCGGTGGAACAAAGTATGAAACCATGAGCCTCTGTCCATGTGGCGGCAAAGGTGAAGACGAAGATGTTTCGGGATGTTTCTGTACATACAAGAGTGCGTATGTACCATTTTACAGCTCTGAGACGGGGGAAGCACTGAAAAATATTTTTATTTTTTATTATCCGAACTACAATTCAACCAGTGCGACAAATCCATATGACAAGATCATACTGGATAACACGACAAACTATGAAGTCAGTTTCTATGTAACAAAGCAGAGGGACGATACCAATAATGAGCCGACTTCCGCACAGGAAGTGCAGTATCGTATGTCTCTGATCATCAATGAAAATCCGGCTGCGAGAAACAAGAGCAACTGGAGCACAAACCCGAGCCTTTATAAGGCGGTTACGAAACTTCGTACAAATCTTGATTACAACATCAGTGATATGGACGAAGTGCTGAACCGTCCGAAGATCAGCCAGATGTCCCTGACTTATCAGGCGGTTAATGATAAGGGCATCAATGGGGCAAAGGTGACAAATGCATCGGCAAAGAAAGTACTGGACTGCAACAGTCTGGATGACCGGGATGCAGAGGACCGCATTTATACGGCGAAGGTAAGTGTGTACAAAGCGGGAGCAGCTGCAAAGAATTTTCCGGATAGTGATCTTGTCGTGACACTTGATGGAGCAAAAGAAGATTAAACCTCCGGGGAGGAAGCAATGAGAAACATCACAAAAACAAAAAGACAGCAGAATCAGGGATTTTCACTTTTTACCGTGCTGATCGCGGTTTCTTTTGTGGGAATCCTTGGACTTCTTGTACTTTATATCGCACTTTCGAATTTTAATATGAAAATCACAGACCTGAAGGGCAAGGACAGCTTTTATACGGCAGAGCGCGCGCTGGAGGAAATCCGTACCGGACTGCAGGAGGATGTGGGAAATGCCATGTCAAAGGCCTATACGCAGGTTCTCGAAAGCTACAACGTAGAGAACCGTTCACAGGATTCTTCTATGGACAGGCAGCGCCAGAGCGAGTTTCAGGATTGTTTTATCACAGAACTTATGCGCACTCTCCGTGTGTCGAAGACAGAAGATAATATTTATAATATGGAGAGACTCCGCAGATATGTGGATCTGAAGTATGACGGCTCAAAAGAATCTCTGATCATCACCAATCCGGCCGGAAGTGCCCCTTTGATGAAAGCAGTCAAAAATGTCGGCAAAAATACAGAGAATAATGGAGTCCTTCTGAAAAATCTTAAGGTAATCTATGTAGATGAAAAAGGAAGAGCAGCGATCATCTGTACGGATATCCGTCTGCTTGTTCCGGAAGTACAGTTCCCGACACCGTCCACACTTCCGGATCTTATGAATATGATCGTTGTAGCGGACAAGGGCATCGTATGCGAAGGAACCGAAAGCACACCGACTTCTATCAATGGAAGTATTTATGCAGGTAACCTGCCATCTGCACTGGCTGCGGATTCTGAGACCAGCATTAAGGTAATACCGGGTGCAAGCCTCAATGTGGAATCCGGAGATAAGGTTGTCTGCAAAGGGGAGATCAGTGTTGGTCTGAATTCTACTTTTACGAGTGCCGAAAGTGTGAATCTGTGGGCACGTGGACTGAATGCAGATTCTGTACAGAATGTGAGCCTTTCCGGTTCGACTTATTTTGCGGATGACTTTACGGTCACAGGCAAAAATAATAACGTAAAGATCAGCGGCAATTATTATGGTTATGGTTCTTATGAATCGGCAACTTCGGATGACTGTGTGGCAAAAGACCAGTATGAAAAATCCGGACTGACGGGAGCTGCATTGAGCAGCGCGATCGTGATCAATGGCAAAAACACAACACTGGATCTTTCTGATACACAGAAACTGATGATCGCCGGTCGAAATTATATTGCAAGTTCGAAGGTAAAGGCAAATAACAGAAGCAATACCAATGATGTGGCCACAGGTGAGAGTCTGACTGTCAAAGGTACGCAGCTTGCGTATCTTGTGCCGAAAGAGGTACTTGGGGCATCCGGTAATCCATTGACTTACGATGCTTACCTGGCGCTTTTAAACGGAGCCAAAGATATTTCCGTAAACTGGGATGCTGCAGTTGAGGCGTGGGGCGGCAGGACTCTTCGTGATATCGGTGTCGACAGCGAGAAACCGGTGCAGACTGTTTTTTATAATGATGGATTTGTTTATTTTTATCTGAATTTTACAGATGCACAGAAATCAGCGGATTTTATGCAGATGTATTATCAGAACAATCCAACGGTTAAAGCAAATATGGATAAATATCTTTCCTTCTATTTCGGAGGGGAAGATTCAGGAATTACGGTCAAAGATGCAGATTCTTATCTGCGCTATATCACCAACGGAAATGCACTTTCTTACAGCGGGGCAGACGCACAGGGAAATATGCAGCAGGCAACCAGCGTAAATCCGGGAGAGAAGATCCTTCAGGAGCAGGTTGGTTATCAGAACAGCTGGTATGCCCTGAACCGCAAGATGATCACAAGCTATGATCTTCTGAACAAAGCAGTAAAAGAAGATGCCGAAGGTAAAACACATAATGAGACAGACGGCGACCGCAGTGTATATGATAATCTTGTCAATGAAAAGAAAATGATCTCATATATTAAGGATACTGTAAAAGATGATACAGGGAAATACGTGTTTACTGCCAGTGATGAAGACGGCGGTCTGCAGGCAATTATGTATGACAACGGAGAAAATGGAATGAATCAGACTCTAAAAATCAGCCAAAGTGATGCCGACAAACTTCGTCTCGTGGTATGTACCGGTGATGTGGAGATTGAGGCAGGTGTGAAATTCCAGGGTATTATCATGGCAAAAGGCACAATTACCCTGAAAGCAGGTGCACAGCTTGAATCTGCTCCTCTGGAGGCAGCAAGAGTATTTCAGGCGCAGATGAGTTCCTATGGAGACGGAACAAGCATCAAACCGCAGGATTTCTTCTGGGAAGGCGACAAATATGTTCTCGGAAATTCATCTTCATCAGGAAAGAAGGACACGCTGAACGGTTCTGACACGTACAGCATCGCAGACTGCGTGACTTATGAGAACTGGAAAAAAGAATAAATATACAGAATAGAAAGAGGTGAGGGCATTATGAAGCAAAAAAACAAAGGTTTTACATTGGTGGAGCTGATCATTGTCATTGCTGTTTTTGCTGTTCTTCTTGGAATCGTTGTGCCTTCTCTTAATTCGATTCTGGGCTTTCGGGTAAACCGGGCAGCCAATTCCATTGCGGCTGCTCTGGACAAGACAAAGACAGAGGCTTCCAATCGTCTGGTTGGCGAGATGAAGCTGGAAAAAAGAGAAGACGGTTATTATATCAGTTATTATCTTGACCGCGGCAAAGTGGGCGGTGAATCAAACGTAAAGCAGGATCAGCCGGAGAAGATCGCTCCGGCACGTACAATAATCAGTTATGCGACGGATTCCGGTTCAGAACAGGAGCTTGCTGTCGGTGACAGCATTGTGCTCACATATGACCGGGCAACCGGTGCGTTTCTCCCTTTGCAGGAAAAAGTGTGGACTCAGAAAGCAATTCTTTCGGTACTTGCAAACGGAGAAGATATACCGCTTACGAGAAGTGGTGCGTACTGTACCAAGATCACTGTCAGAGGCGGCGGTCGTTATAAGACGCTGAATCTGATTCAGGAGACCGGCAAATATGAGATGGTTTCCGGACACTATTAATTTTGTGTGAGATGAAATACATTCTGTATGAAATGCGATTTTGTTATTTTTTGGAGGAGAAGATCCTATGAAGATAAGAAAAATAAAAAATACAGCAGAAAAGCTTAAGAACGGGGGAAGAGCGCGGCAGACGGATAACCGGGGCCTGACTCTGATCGAGCTGGTCATTACGGTTGCGATCATCGCGATTTTTTCAGGTGTGGTGATGACATTTATCATGACCGGCAGCAATACATACAGAAGTACATCCAGTAACGCAAAAGTGCAGATGGAGACACAGGAATTGGTTGACAGGATGGAAGACCTGATCATTGATACCAACAGAAGCCTTTATTATGCAAATGGTACAGGCGAAAATACAGGCTCCGAGATCAAAAACGATATCAAGCAGAGCGGAGACGGCAACAGTGACGGAAACAAGACTTTCATCGTCTGCAACGAATACAAAAATAACGATGGAATCACCAGCCAGTATATCTGTGATGTGATTGACTGGGACAAAAAAGATGCAACTGTCTATTACAGTCAGAGAGAATATACCGCGACAAGTAGCTCTGATGATTCAGGAAAGAATGAAACAGAGACAGCAGCATTTTCTGAGGATGAGGGAGATGTATCAGCATTTTCTCCGGATGAAGAAGACAGTGGAGAACAAAATGTGCGTAATGCCCGTACAAAGGTGAATCGTTCTGTCCTTGCGACAGGTATTCTTGATTTTCGTGCGGATGTTACCAAAGTAGAATCTGATAATATTGTCTGTTTTCAGCTCAGCACGGAAAACGGAAAAAAAGAGATTGAGACACTGCACAGTGTCAGCCTTCGAAATAAAGTAAAAGTGAAGAAACCGGCAGATTCAGGATGGCGATACGCTCACAAAAGACCAGAAATGCAGGGCAACAATTTCTATAAACATGTATGATGTTGAGGGAAATGCAGATGCAATTGCAGTAACTCCGACAAATGCTACCAACTATCATATAAGGGATTATATGAACGGGGCTACTGAAGCTACTGAAGACAATCTGGGATGGTATTATACACCACGTACAGCAGGAAATCTGACATTGAACGTAGGAGTCTACAGGGTAGAAGACAGAATCTGCGGAAATGATTGGAATTACGGATTTGAAGCAACACTAAATTTTGTAGTTTCTTGATAAATACAGCATATTTCAAGGCGTTAGAGCAAAATCAGGAGGCAATTTTACACATGAAATTCAAATATAAGAAACTATTGATCTCCGGCACGGCGGTGGCTGCCGCCGGTGTACTGGGGGCGGGCGCGCTTTTGCAGTCTGTTCTTTCGGTGCAGGCGTCATCTGAGATGATGCCCGGTATTGAAACGATTGTAAATGAAAGCACAGAGGAGGATCCGTTTCGTATTCTGGAACTGGTTGATTCCAGTGATGATGCGGAGATCGGTTATTACATATCGGGGCAGGAGCCAAGTCTGAAATTATATCAATATCAGTATACAGATGCGGACGGGAATACGCAGACGGTACATTTTTCCACGATAAAGGATGCGCTGAGTAAGCTTCCGGAGAAACGGAGAACAGAATTTGTCATGAACGTCCGGCTGGATGATTCCGGACAGATTGATGAAAGTATAAGCACCGGAATCAAAAAGATCAGAGATGCAGCAGGCAATGACGCTAGTCAGTATCCGTTGTCGGTGTCTGATTATCAGGAAAAATATTTCCTTTCAGACAGTGACGATGCCTCGGACTGGACGAAAGTGGATCTGACGGATTTTGACGGCAATTCCCGGACAGATACAGTAACAGTCAACGGTTCCTATGTCGAGAACACGTCCGGTACCGGTGATTACACAAAAGGTGATCAGGAATATTATCCGATCCGAAATGATGTAGATGCGGATAAGCAGCAGTCAGAAAAATTCCGCGAAAACATCCAGAGCTTTGAAGAATCGACAAGCAGTGATGCACGCGGAGCCTATTATCTGGAGTTTACAGAAGTACTGAATACCAAAATCAACAATGCACTTGCAGATGAGAATGACAAAGGACAGAAGTCACTTCTTCCGGAATATGACTATGCGAATGGCAGATACGGATATTATGAGAATGTCTACACTTCTCTGACAAAAGAAATTGCAGATGAGATAGAAAAAAAAGACTATCAGTTTCCGGGAGAAAATCCGGATGAAGCAACGAAAGGTGATGCACTTCTTGTGCGGGAGATTCCGGATGAAGCAGTGAAAACAGCCGATCCTGTATCAGAAAACAGCAGCTTTAGCGGTGAATCAGGTCAGGTGATTTCTGATGCAGAGAATTCCGGTACAGAAGGTTCCGGGAATAATGATTTTTCCAGCGGAGAAGATGCGTTTGGATCTGATGGAAGTGATTCTTATGGCAGCAGTGATGGGGGAACTTCTGATTCCGGTGAGGACAGCTCCGAAGGTATTACGTTTGACAATTCCTATGAAAACAATGAGAACGGCAGTTTTTCAGGTGATGAAAGTGGCGTCGATGCACAGTCTTTCGGCGGACAGCCGGAAGTTGTACAACAGTCTTATGTAAGAACAGTGGAATTATCAGATACAGATGTATTCAGTGGCAGTGATGCATTCTCAGATTCTGAATCAGGGATTTCAGATGATGGACCTTCTTCTGCGGATGTTCAGTCAGACAGCGGAGAAGAGTGGAACGAGTACAGCGTGCCAGATACTTCCGACAATGTTTCTGTACAGGATACAGATGAAACAGGCGTGGATGCAGATGCGGCTTTTCAGTCGATCCTGGGAGAGGTTGAGAATCCTGTAAAAGCAGGAACACAGGAAGATCCGTATGTATATCTCGGCGAAAATATTGACCAGTATCCGAACTACAAATATACAGTTATTGGTGACCTTGCTTATGTAAAAGCAAATGCGACAGATCTTGCGAAGAACCCGGATGCGGAACTTACTGATGGCAGTATTGTGCTGGACAATGATGAGTATTGGTACTATCAGGAAGTGAACGGAAAACTTACCAGATCTGAAATCTCTATTGTAACCGGTCGAAGTGCCGTTCCTTATAATGAAATTCAGGAAATTTCAAGTGAACTTTCCTATAACTATTATTACCGCGTATCAAAAGTATATTTCTGCTGTAAATCAAATGACACAGAAGGTGAGGCTGCGCTTCCGTACAGTTATTTCGGATGGTATTATCCAAACTATCCGGACAATCAGGATGTGTACCTTCCGGTTTCTGATGGAGACGTGGCAACGCATTATGTGTCAGCGGCAACTTACAGTCTGACTCCGGGCACCGGAAACTATGATTTTGCACCTGGCGGTGATACCGCTGTCTCTGTTCAGGTAAATAGCTTTTATTATCAGGGCGGCTATACAAACAATGACTGGTTCAAAAAATATGTTTTCCATCTGAAGCCAAAAGCGGATGCTGACAGTGCAGACGGGGAATTTGAGAATTTTGGCATCGAAGTTGATACAAAGCTGGCTTCGGATGGTACCTCAGATATATATGCACCGGCAGTTTCCGGGGGAAGTTCAGGCGGAAATGATACTGCGGCAAATTTCGCGCAGGATGAAGAGCAGGCGATTACATTTGAACCGGAAGATACATTTGGAGATGACACAACAGAGCAGACGGATGTCAGCGAAGAAGTTCCGGAATCCGGTGATACAGAAGATGGTGCCGGTGAGGATGAAACGGACATCGATGTACAGGAGAATGCAGATGAATCAGAGAACATTGATGCAGAAGACATTGATACACAGGATGATGAATCTGTTGATGTGCAGGCACAGGATGACGGAGTCAGTGTATCAGACAGTTTTGCAGATACACTTGATAAGTATGACCTGATCTATGTAAACGGTACTCTTTCGGCTGATGTGGCAGCTGCGATTGCAGCGACTTCCATTCCGTGTGTTGTCAACGCTTCCAGAGTGCATGAGAAAGCATTTACCGATGCTTTTTCGAAGTTTGTGAGGAATGAGACAGAAGATGCAGACGGACATTATATAAATACATATATGTACTTTTTCAAAAATACGTTTGTGGGAACAGATGGGGATTATAATCTTGTAAATACTTCTTTCCATACAAATTTTAATGGAAATGTGGATTCTGAGGAAAACATTACTTATGATCCTGACGATACCATGCATGGATTTGAAGAGATTATCAAATACATCAATAGCGAAAACCAGTACCGTAAGCTGGAAAATAATAATTCAGAACAGACGAATCTGGATGATGGAAGCGATACTTCTACACAGAAAATAGAGCCTCTTGGAAGAGAAATCTCACAGGCAAGGGCAATTGAATACATCATTAATTACAAATATCAGAGAAGTACCCTGGTAAAAGAAAACCTCAAAGTACTGGAAATTATGCCATATACGGGAAATGAGATGCTGGATAAAGAAAATGTGAAGAAATGGGTGGCTGGTCCAGACCGTAAGATCAAAAGTGTAACGGCCTGCTGCAGTGAGACTGCAAAGGAAGATGATAAAGCTGAGAATATGATCGACGGAGATCCAAACACGAGATGGCATACTTTGTGGAACAATGAAGATGGTCACAGCAAAAATAATCCGCCGTATTTTACGGTAACTTTTGACGGGGCTCAGGATATTCGGGGATTCTTTTATCAGAACCGTACATATCAGGGAAATGGCAGCCAGAATGGTGTTCCTGTGGAGTACAAAGCTGAGTTATACTCAGATGTGAACGGACAGAAGCTGATTGATACGGTAACCGGATTAACGAACATTACAACAGATAATCAGGGTAAAGTGACTGCGCTACAGTTCGGAAAGACGATCAGATCAGTACAGAGTATGAAAATCACATTTCTGAGAACGCTGGACAGTAATGGAGGAAACGGAAATAATGCCAAGTATGGTTCCTGTTCAGAATTCGGAGTCATTTATGCAGACAGTGGAACAGATGTAAATATCGGAGTAACAATTACTCCTATGACAGCAGCAGAATTTGTCGGACATATTGATGATATCGGCTCGGAATACGATATGGTGTTCATCGGCGATCAGAAAAAAAATGCAAACAGCCTGATTACGGGAAGTGGAGAGTACAGATATGCTCATGTAGGTGATTCAAAAAGTATTATTGCAAATAACAATCTTGCGAAAATGCTGGGTCAGCTTGATACAGATTATGCGCAGGGTCCATGGTCCGATGGGAAACTCCGGTACGCACCGCTCAGTACATACAATGAAGATGGATCCGGA
This sequence comes from Blautia intestinalis, assembly GCF_014297355.1. GTDB lineage: Bacteria > Bacillota > Clostridia > Lachnospirales > Lachnospiraceae > Blautia_A > Blautia_A intestinalis. The sequence goes on from NZ_JACOQE010000001.1 coordinate 401,987, forward strand.
TATTTCCGCGGATCCGGAAATGATATAACAAAGCAGCAGTACAATTCACTGATGGATTTTGTAAAGAGTGGTTATCCGGTGGTGCTGGCATCCGGACTTGTAGATGGTGATAAGCCGAATGCAAAGGAAGTAGATTCTGCTTCGTATTATTACCAGTTCATAAAGGACGCACTGAAATATGAAAATGTAGCTACGAATAAAGAACTGGAAAGCGGAGCAAAAGATCTCAGCTTCTTTATGAATCTGGCAAAGCCGGTAATCAAATTTGATGAGAACGGAGGCAAACCGAAGGAACCGCAGCGGCTGGGAACTGCCGGCACATTCAAGACACCTGTGGATCTCAGTGATACAGGATATATTGACGGGGAGCTGAAATATACTTTTACGGTAGAAAATGATTCTGATGCAGCCCCGGCAACGACAACTTATGACTGTAAACTTTACCTGGATCTGAACTTTGACGGTAATCTTTCAAAGAAAGAATCGCAGGACAAATATATGGTCGTGCAGGATGAAGACGGAAATGTCCTTTCACAGAAAGATTATGGTAGCGGAGATATGCGTTATGAACTGAAGCTTGGAAAGAAATATACCGTTACCAGAAAAATTCCGTCAGATTACTATAAGCTGATTACCTGGAAACTGGAACTGACAAGCAACCGTAACACCTATATCCATACTTCTGAGATTGGCTATGCAAAACAGCAGAAACCGGATGGGGTTGCGAAACAGACGATCAATGTTCTGCAGCTTGTTCCACAGGATAATTCAGTAAATCGTTCAAATCCATGTACATGGACACTTGCGGATAGCAGCATTTTTAAGAATCTGATAGCCGGAGTGCAGGACTTCAATATCAATGTAATTTCCAGAAATGTTACAGACATTAATAATGGAAATGTTCTGGATAAAAACGGACAGAAAACAACCTTTGCAAATCTGCTGGATGATCAGCAGATGCTGATCATAGGATTTCAGGATGTGTATCAGGATATTTCCATAGATGCGGTGCAGGAGATCCTGAAATTTATCCGATCCGGAAAGAGTGTTATTTTTGCACATGACACGACTTCTTATATCAATACTGATCATCAAAAAATATACGGCCAGATCGCAAGGGACGGTTACAATTCAAATGGAACAGTAAACAGCGGCGGAAGCATTGGTCTTTATAACGACAGCTGGCTGTGGAATACTGCAAGAAATGAAAACTGGGGACTGTCGCTGAATACAATTCTCCGTTCGGTAGTAGGTATGGACCGCTATGGTATTACTTCTGATGCAACGATTGGAAATCAGACGGTTTCTGAACTGCTCAAAAAAGGCAAACCATTGTCAGATGGAAGTGTGGACTTTAAGACATTGCTTACGCTGGCAGGTGATGTGGCATATAAAAACGGTGATAAATCAAAGAGCTATGCACAGACACAGGGATATACAAATGCAATGTTGGACGGTAAAACGCTCGGTACGGGAGATACACTGACAACAAGGGCAACAAAAGTAAATGATGGTGCGATCACGCAGTATCCTTATGTGATTGGCGACAGTATTACCATTGCAGAGACACACGGACAGTATTATCAGCTTGGGATGGAGCAGGATCGAGATATCAATGATCAGAGCGATGGAATGAACGATGTGGTTGCCTGGTATTGTCTGACGGATAACTATTATAATAATTCACCAAATGATGTTCGAAATAATTATTATCTGTACAGTAAGGGGAATGTTATTTATACCGGAGCAGGACATCGGCGGGTACAGAATGATGATGAAATCAAACTGTTTATCAATACGATCGTGGCAGCGGCAAACGTTACTGCGGTAAAACCGGAAGTAAACTTTGTAAAAACACTGAATCCGGCAGCAGAGACAGAGCGCACCAGATTTTATATGACAGACCAGACATCATGGGATTCTGATGAAGCAAATACACTGGAAGAAAATATGGATTTCTACATCAATGTCAGGGATTACAATATGGTAAGTGCTGATTTAAGTCAGGAAGAACTCGATAAACAGGAGATGACTGTTCAGTTTTACATTGAAGATGAAAATGGCAGTGTAGAAGACGGATGCCCGACCACGAAGAATGTATCTGATATTACAGCGCAGATCGGAAGTCTGAGCGGTTATGGAAATATCGGTACAATTGAGAGTGGCAGTGATGGCAAATTCCATCTGTCCCAGAACAGTGCCTACGCGTTGAAAGTTTCTGATATCGAACAGTATCTGCGAAACCAGAATGGCAGCAATGGATATAAAGAGTCCTGTAAGCTGTATGCGAAAGTTTCCAGTACTGTATATCTGTACGGTCAGGAACATACAAGTACCGTATGGTCATCCATCGACCTGAAACAGCGTCAGCTTTTCGAGCTGGATTAAAACAGGCAAAAGAATACTAATAATGAAACACCTGATTAGGAATGTATTTATTATCAGAGATATAACATTCCGAGTCAGGTGTTTTTTTGACATAAAAAGAGAGAATTTGACGAACGAATTTTATTGCCCTGTAAAAAATACTGTGCTATATTTAATTCATCTTATAGATTCCGTACTCGTTCGGATATTCACATGTTTCAGTTCGAAACAATATTCCAGAGAAGATTGTTGACACCATATATGACACCTAATATAATATAAGGAGAATGATTTATGTCCAAGTGGGATAAGCTGACAGCAAAAATATGTAACCTGTCAAGTAATGTAAGATTTGATGAAATAAAAAAGATATTGGAGAGTTACGGATATACGATGTATATGCCGGGAGGTGGCAGCAGTCATTGTACATTTCGAAAAGAAGGATGTAATCCAATTACAATACCCAGACATGAACCAATTAAAAAAGTATACATACAGCTGGTAAAACAAATTGTTGAGAGTGAGGAATGAGAAATGAGTAAGTTGGACGAATATATGAAAAAGCCATATCGGATGGAAATTGTTGAGGATCAGGATGAGGGCGGCTTTGTGGTTTCGTATCCGGATTTGCCGGGATGTATCACGTGTGGAGAAACAATGGAAAGTGCAATTAAGAATGCAGTAGATGCTAAAAGAGAATGGTTCAAAGCAGCGTTGGAAGATAAGGTTGAAATTCATGAGCCAGACAGTCTTTCGAAATATTCCGGGCAGTTCAAGCTGAGGATTCCTCGAAGTCTGCATAGAGATCTTGCAGAACACTCTGTACGTGAGGGGATAAGCATGAATCAATATTGTGTATATCTTCTTTCAAAAAATGATGCTTTATATTCAAAATAATAAAACCCCGGAGGTCTTCGAAGATCCCCGGGGTTTTTGAAAAAAGATGGCCGATAATCAGTTGTTGATGACAACACCTTTCTGCAGCATAATGTTTGCATACAGAGCTTTTTCACTTGTGGAAATGATGCAGTAAGCTGTTTTGGCTTCATCATAGAATGCGAAACGCTCGATGTTTCCTACAGTAGCATCTCCTCTGTCATCATATTTGCGGATGATTTCTTTGTATGTATCCCAGATCGGGGTTTCTACATCATCGCCAGGCATTACTTCCATCAGGTTTACCGGATGTTCTACATAAGTATCCAGCGGGAAAACTTTCAGGATTGCTTCCAGGATTTCCGGAACACCATGTCCGTCGCAGCGGATCGTGATAGCGTTTTTGCCCATGGATTCTACCGGGAAGTTACCATCAGCGATAACAAGACGATCGCTGTGTCCCATTTCACATAATACTTTTAATAATTCTGGTGATAAGATTTCAGGAATACCTTTTAACATGTTGTTTATGCCTCCGTTCAAATAATTTGATTTCGCTCCGGCGCAGTCTTTTAAAATACGCCTTTCTATATTCAATTTACCTGTAATCACTATACAATGCAAGGGAAAATTTTCCGATAAAAGATAAATATTTTACGGTTGACAGAATACGGGAGGAGAGGTATGATTAACTCAAAACAGAAACGTTTCGGTTTTGGAATTTTCCGATCAATCACAAGTAGTAAAACAAAAAATATACATATATCATTAAGGAGGAAAAAGTTATGCCACTTGTTACATCAAAAGAAATGCTGTTAAAAGCTCAGGAAGGTGGATATGCAGTCGGAGCATTTAATGCAGAGAATATGGAAATGGTGAAAGCCATCATTCAGGCAGCAGAAGAACTGAAAGCACCGGTTATGATCCAGACAACTCCATCTACTATAAAGTACGGTACAGTGGATACCTATGCAGCAATCGTTGCAGCAGAAGCTAAAAAAGCATCTGTTCCGGTATGTCTTCATCTTGATCACGGCAGCAGCTTTGAACTGGCTATGCAGGCAATCCATGCAGGATATACTTCCGTAATGATCGACGGATCCAAACTGGACTTCGAGGCAAACATTGCAGAGACAAAACGTGTAGCAGATGTAGCAAACGCACTGGATATTCCATGTGAAGCAGAGCTTGGCAAGGTCGGCGGCAAGGAAGATGATCTTGAAGCAGAAGCTGACACCAACACAGATCCGCAGGAAGCAAAAGAATTTGTTGAGCGTACAGGTGTTACTTCTCTGGCAGTTGCAATCGGAACAGCACACGGTTTCTATGTAGGTACACCGGTTCTTGACAAAGAACGTTTAAGCGAGATCCGCGAAGTTGTTGATATTCCGCTGGTTCTTCACGGAGCATCCGGACTCAGTGACGAGGATGTAAGCGACTGCGTAAAACGCGGCATCTGCAAGGTAAACTTTGCGACAGAACTTCGTGCAGCTTACTCCAAAGCAGTCAAAGAACTTCTTGAAGAAAAACCGGATACCATTGATCCGAAAGCTTATGGCAAGACAGCAATCGCAGCAGTGAAAGAACTGGTTATGGCAAGAATGAAAGTCTGCGGATGCGACGGTAAAGCAGAATAAAAGCAGAAGGCAGTGAGGCGAAATGGCAGCGACCATGAAGGATATAGCCAGACGGACAGGACTGGGGCTGGCTACGATTTCTTCCTATTTTAATGGTGGAAATGTACGCGAAAAAAACAGAATAAAGATTGAAGAAGCAATTGAAGAACTTCATTATGAAGTCAATGAGGTGGCACGGGGACTCAAGACAAATGCCACCAGAACGATTGGCGTTGTCATCCCGGAGCTGAACAATACTTTCTGTGCCGAAATCATCACCGGTATGGAGGATGTCCTGCGAAGTCACGGTTATGCGACGATCGTCTGCGACTGCCGAACCGATAAGAAACTGGAACGGGAGGCGGTTGAGTTCCTGATCCGCCGGCGTGTGGACGGTATCATCAACATGCCTGTGGATGAAGAAGGAAATCATCTGAAACGTTTTCAGAAGATGGGTAAACCGATTGTTCTGATCGATCGAAAAATTCAGGGAATTGACTGCGACAGTGTTCTTGTTGATAATAAAAAGGCTGCTGAAGATGCAGTCCGGTATTTTATCGGGAGAGGACACCGAAATATCGGAATCATCGGCGGACCGGAGGAGGTTTTTACTGCGCAGGAACGTATGGCAGGATATTATAAAGCACTGGAAAGTGCCGGGATCCCGGTGCGTGAATCTCTGATCTGGCATGGAGATTATACGATTCAGGGCGGTGTCCGGGGACTGGAAGAACTTGTGCAGAATAATCCGGAGATGACGGCGGTATTTGTTACAAACTACGAAATGACTATGGGAGCCATGATCGGAGTGAACGAACTGGGCATCCGGATTCCGGAGCAGCTGTCAATGATTGGGTTTGACAACCTGCAGTTTGCGCGTGCCTGTAATCCGAAGCTGACGATCGTAGCGCAGCCGACAGACGGAATTGCAAGAGAAGTGGCAAAAGTTATGCTGAATCATCTGGAAAATGCCGGTGAGACATCCGGAGAACTTTTCAGTGAGAAACTTGAGACCGAGATCATTGCCGGAAAATCCGTAAGGGTTTTAGCATGAACATCTGATAAAGAGAAGAAACTCCGGGCGGCCGGAGAAATGGGAGCAGCAAAATGATGAAATCATATTTACTTGGAATCGATATCGGAACAAGTGCCTGTAAGGTGGCGGTATTTGATAAAGAAGGCAGAGTCCTTGCCGCAGCCAATGGTGACTATCCGGTATACTATCCACAGGAAGGCTGGGCAGAGCAGGATCCGGAGGAATGGTGGAGTGCTGTATGCAGGGCAACAAAAGAAACCGTGCAGAAAGCAGGCATCGATCCGGCGGAGATTGCCGGAGTTGGCATTGACGGACAGAGCTGGTCTGCCATTGCGATTGACAAAGAGGGCAAAGTACTTACCAACACACCGATCTGGATGGATACCCGTGCGCAGGATATCTGTGAACGGCTGAATAAGGAAATCGGTGAAGATAAAATCTTTGAAGTTGCAGGAAATTCACTTCAGCCGTCTTATACGACAGCAAAGATCATCTGGTACAAAGAAAATCTTCCGGAAGTTTATGAAAAGATCGACAAGATCCTCCAGTCCAACAGCTTTATTGCCTTTAAACTGACAGGTGCGATCACACAGGATATGTCTCAGGGATACGGCCTTCACTGTTTCGATATGAAGAAGGGATGCTGGGATGAAGAGATGTGCAGACGCCTTGGAATTCCGATGGAATTTTTGCCGGAGATCTGCGAATGTGACCATGTCGCAGGTACTGTGACAGCAAAAGCAGCCGCAGAGTGTGGACTCGCAGAAGGAACTCCGGTCGTAGCTGGTGGTCTGGATGCAGCCTGTGGAACTCTGGGTGCCGGTGTCATTCATCCGGGAGAAACACAGGAACAGGGCGGACAGGCAGGTGGAATGAGTATCTGCATTGATGAATACAAAGCAGATCCACGACTGATCCTCGGGTATCATGTTATTCCGGGGAAATGGCTTCTGCAGGGCGGGACGACCGGTGGCGGCGGGGTGATGCGCTGGTTTGAACGTGAATTTGCAGATTATGAGCGAATGATGAAGGAACAGACAGGGATGTCTTCTTTGAATCAGCTCAACGAGATTGCAGAAAAAATCAGTCCGGGCAGTGACGGAGTTGTATTTCTTCCATATATGTCCGGTGAGCGTTCTCCAATCTGGAATCCATATGCAAAAGGTGTTTTCTATGGACTCGATTTTGCAAAGACCAAAGGGCATATGGTACGTGCCTGCATGGAAGGCGTGGCACTTTCTCTGCGCCACAATCTTGAGGTGGCAGAGGCGGCCGGAGCAAATGCTGAAGTCTTAAGAGCAATGGGCGGTTCTGCGAACTCGCTTCTCTGGACACAGATCAAATCCGATATCACGGGCAAACCGATCGTTGTACCGGCATCCGATACAGCAACAACGCTTGGAGCCGCACTCCTTGCCGGTGTCGGAGTCGGACTTTACAAAGATTATGATGAAGCCGTTTCCATCACGGTAAAAGAAACACGTCGCCACGAGCCAAAACCGGAGAATAAAGAAGTGTATGATAAGACTTATGAGACGTATCTTGAACTTTACAAGTCTCTGGCACATATGATGACAAAGTGATTTAATGATTTTCAGCAAATAGAATGTTCCCATGCGGGATAACTTACATATTTGAATAGTCAGGAGAGAAAACAGTTCCCGAGAACTTCAAGTTTCAATAAAATGGGCTTGTTTTTCCAGAAAGCGCAGGGGGAGCTCGAGGGGGCGGCGCACGCACCCTCGGTATTTCCTCCTTTCACGAAAGGAGTAATATATTATGAAAGCAGCAGTAGTAGTTGCAAATGAAGATGTACAGTATCAGGAAATTGAAGAACCAAAGGTAACAAAAGGTGCCGTAAAGATCAAAGTCAGATATTCCGGCATCTGTGGATCTGATATCCCGCGTGTTCTGAACCATGGTGTTCATTTTTACCCGATCGTTCTCGGACATGAATTTTCCGGGGATGTAGTAGAAGTCGGCGAAGGTGTAACAAAGGTAAAAGTCGGCGACCGTGTATCCGGTGCACCGCTTCTCCCATGTATGAAATGTGACGACTGCCAGCAGGGTAACTTCTCCCTTTGCAAACATTACAGCTTTATCGGTTCCAGACAGCAGGGAAGCAATGCAGATTATGTTGTAGTTCCGGAGCAGAATGCAGTTCCGTTTGACAAGAGCGTATCCTATGAACAGGGCGCAATGTTTGAGCCTGCAACTGTGGCTATCCATGGTGTATTCCAGAACGATTATCACGGCGGAGAATATGTTGCGATCCTTGGCGGCGGTACAGTCGGAATGTTCACCATGCAGTGGACAAAGATCTTCGGATCAAAGAAAGTTGTTGTATTCGATATCAGCGATGAGCGTCTTGATCTTGCAAAGCGTCTTGGTGCAGATGAAGTCATCAATACAAAAGAAGAAGGTTACATGGAAAAAGCAATGGCGATCACCGGCGGCAAAGGATACGGATTTGTATTTGAGACAGCCGGACAGGTTCCGACCATGCATATGGCATTTGAACTTGCTGCAAACAAAGCTCATGTATGCTTTATCGGTACTCCACATGAGAACCTGACCTTCACACCTGCGCAGTGGGAAAACATGAACCGCAAAGAGTTCAAGCTGACCGGTTCCTGGATGTCCTACAGTGCTCCGTTCCCGGGACGTGAATGGGATCTGACAGCACATTATTTTGCAACAGGCCAGCTGAAATTTGATCCGGGATTCGTTTACAAAAAGATTCCGATGAGTCAGGCACAGGAAGCATTCCAGTTATTTAAGACGCCGGGACTTGTAAAAGGAAAGATTCTCTTATCAAACGAGGAAGATTGAAAATGATACTGACAGTGACGTTAAATGCAGCAATCGACAAAAGATATGTGGTAGATGATTTTAAAGTAGGCGAGGTAAACCGCGTCCGGGAATGCTCTTACGTTCCCGGAGGCAAAGGCCTTAATGTATCCAAACCGGCATCCATCTATGGTGCAGAAGTTGTGGCCACCGGGTTTGTGGGCGGCCATGCAGGGAACTATATCGAAGATGCTCTGAAACCATTCGGCATCAAAGGTGATTTTTATCATGTGGATGCTGAGAGCAGATCCTGCATCAATATCTGGGATGAGGTAAATCATGTGCAGACAGAATTTCTGGAGCCGGGATTTACACTGACAGAAGAAGATTTTGCCGGATTCGAAAAGAAATTCAGAGAACTGGTAAAAGATGCAGATGTTGTATCCATGTCCGGCAGTGTGCCGAAAGGACTTGACGGAACAGCATACCAGAGACTTGTAAAGATCGTAAAGGAAGCCGGCAAACCGGTAATCCTTGATACAAGCGGAAAACTTCTTGAAATGGGAATTGAAGCATGCCCGACACTGATCAAGCCGAACATTGATGAGATTCGTATGCTGACCGGTAAACACTGTGATGACATTCAGGATATCATTGATGCGGCAAAAACAATTCATGCAAACGGCGTGGAGATCGTTGCGGTCTCACTTGGTGCAGACGGTTCACTGGCAGTGGGGGAGGAAGGAATCTTCCGTGCAATCGTTCCGAAGATCAATGCAGTCAATACCGTAGGATGCGGTGATTCCATGATCGCCGGATTTGCACTGGGCTTAAGCGAGGGACTTTCTCTTGAAGAAACATTAAGAAGAGCAAGTGCAATTTCCGCAGCGGCAGCGATGCGTGAAGAGACAGGATTCTTTGTAATGGAAGATATGAAGAAGCTGTTGCCGCAGATTGTTATACAAAGACTTTAAGCTAACAAAAACTATATAATCAAAATCAGGAGGAAATAAAAATGGCAGAATTTATTGATCCGGCAATCGTGCCGAAAGTAACACTTCCGTCAGGAGAAGAAGTACCATGTATGGGTATGGGAACATTTGGATCTGACCGGGTAAGCGCAGAAGAGGTATCTGTAGCAGTTGCAGGAGCAATCCGAAGCGGATATCGTATGTTTGACTGTGCAGCATGCTACGGAAATGAGCATCAGATCGGTGAAGTTTTTGAAGCAGCGATCAAAGAAGGCGTTGTAGAAAGAAAAGACCTCTTCATCATGACAAAAGTATGGAATGACATGCACAGAAAAGTAGAAGAAGCATGCACAAAGAGCATTCAGGATCTGAAATGTGACTATGTGGATCTGTATTTTATCCACTGGCCATTCCCGAACTATCATGCACCATTCTGTGATGTGGATTCCAGAAACCCGGATTCCAGACCGTTCAGCGTAGAAGAATTCATGGATACCTACCGTCAGTGTGAAGAACTGGTAGAAAAAGGAAAAATCCGTTACATCGGTATTTCCAACATGACGATTCCGAAGCTTGAGGCTGTTCTTCCGTTAATGAAGATCAAACCGGCAGCATGTGAACTGGAGCTTCATCCATGCTTCCAGCAGCAGGAGCAGTATGATTACCTTGTTGCGCACAACATCCAGCCGGTAGGCTATATGCCGCTTGGTTCACCGAGAAGACCGGAAAGAGATATCTGCCCGGAAGATGTTGCTGATATGCAGACACCGGAAATGCAGGAGATTGCAAAAGCACATGGTGTTCATCCGGCACTGATCGCACTGAAATGGGCTCATCAGAGAGGAGAAATTTCCATTCCATTTTCCGTACATAACTATGTAAGCAATCTGAAATGCGTCACAGAAGATCCGCTGACCGATGAAGAAATGGCAAAGATCGGTACACTCGAAAAAGGAAACAGACTGGTTAAAGGTCAGGTATTCCTGTGGGAAGGCGCAAAAGACTGGCATGATCTGTGGGATGAAGAGGGATATATTGTAAAGTAAGGGAACTGCCCTCGGACCCGTTAAATAATTTAACAATTAAAAAACCTTGCGAGGGGAGGGCGCTCACAGTTGCGAAGGCCGCTCTCCCCTCGCGCACCCCACCTGGCCACGCAAAGCAAGCGCCCGTGTGGGGTGTTTTTTATGCAGTAACATGGAATAAAAGGTAACAGTAATTTAGCAAGTGGCCGTGTGGGGTATTTTATTGAGAAAATAGCATGGTGGTGAAGGCGGAGAATGACCTGATTTGCGCTTGTGTGTGGAAAGGTCCACAAAAATACTGGTAGCGGATGACTCGGAGGGAGATTACTGGAGAAAAAGTCCCCGAAAAAGCCGGAGTCGGATGACTCGGAGAGAGGTTACTGGAGAGAAAGTCCCCGAAAAAGCCGGAGTCGGATGACTCGGAGGACGGTTACCGGAGAGAAAGTCCCCCAAAGTGCCTGAAATTGGATGACTCGGAGAGAGGTTACTGGAGAGAAAGTCCCCAAAGTGCCTGAAATTGGATGACTCGGAGGAAGATTACCAGAGAGAAAGTCCACAAAGTGCCTGAAATCGGATGACTCTGAGGGAGGTTACTGAAGCGAGAGTCTATAAATCCCTGAAATTCGGATGATCCAGAACAGACTTGTACTATAACAGGTCAATCAGAAGCTCCGAAGGCTTACCAGATTTCTCCAATATACCATAACCAGTTGCAGATGGAAGATTCCCGGTTCAGTGACCTAGCGAGGCTTCCGAGATTTTATGAGTGCTAGCTGCGTCGTTCTTGTGTTCTGTCTGAGCGGAGCGAGTTTACACAAGGACGATGCAAATAAGCGCACGAAGAAAATCCGGAAATGCAGCGTGTCACAGAACCGGGAACCTTCCTATCCGCAACGTGCCTACGGTATCTTCTGCCTGTACAATTCCACATTTACTATTCTCACTTGCAACGTACTTATGATATATCCCTTCTATTGTATATTTTTTAACAAAACCTCCACATTTCCTGTACCCAAACACCCCAAATCATGTTACAATAAAATACTGGGAAATATCCAAAAGTACATGAATTGATATAGATGGGGGAGCAAAATACATGTATAGAATACTACTCGTAGATGACGAAATCCTTGTCCGTGATGCCATCAAAGAAAACATCGACTGGAAAAGTCTGGACTGCGAACTTGTGGGTGACTGCGAAAACGGCAAACAGGCAGCAGAATTTGTAAAAGAACATCCCGTGGACATTGTTCTGACCGATATTCTCATGCCATATATGGACGGTATGGAACTCAGCAAATTTCTGCATGACAATTATCCGGATGTCGTGATCGTGATATTCAGCGGTTTCGGCGAATTTGAATATGCCAAAAAGGCCATCCAGTACGGTGTCAGCGAATACCTTTTGAAGCCGGTAACTGCTATGGAACTCACCGGTGTGATCAACAAAATGAAAGAAAAAGTTGATCAGCTTCGCCGCGAAAAAACCAAAATGAACAAACTGACCGAAAACTCTGAGAAATACCGCAAAAATGCACAGGTCATCCGTTCCAAAAACATGGAGGCGCTGGTCAACTGCAGCACTGATGTGAGTAAAAGTATCCAGCGTCTCGCTGAGATGGGAATCGACATTTCTGCAATCAGTTATCGGGTGGCTCTTTTTGACATCGATCTTTATTCAGGAATGTATGAACTGGATACCGAGAAACAGCAGGAAAGTGCACTCATGGCATTTGTCCTCTACAATATCAGCGATGAAATCGTGACACGTGAAGAAGCTGGCTTTGCATATCAGGAAGGCAACAATCGTGTCGGAATCCTGTTTCAGGAAAAATGGAGTCGCAACTTCACCGAAAAGACAAGAGAAATCTGTCGGGAAATTCAGGAGAAGACAAAAGAAGTTATGGGATTTGACGTATCTATGGGAATTGGCAAATGGGTGAAGAAACCGGAAGAACTGGTACAGTCCCACAACATGGCACAGGATACTCTGCAGTACCGTTACCTTCTGGGAGGGAATCTTCTTATTGATATGGAAGAAAAACATCCGGTACAGGAAATCTCGATAGATGAACCGCTTTCTGTTTTGAAAGAAGCATTAAAAACCGGGCAGGAAGACCTGGCTCTTCAGACGCTTGTATCGATTGAAGATTTGATTCGTAATGCACTTATGCAAAAAAGCCGTGCCTGTATGTATCTTCAGCAGGTTATACGAACCATGGACAATGCCTGCGAAGATGTTTCGGCAGATATGGAGCAGATCAGGGAAGGCCGGGATGAACTGATCCGCGAGATCACCGATCAGAAGTTTTTCGGGGAGGCCTGTGAGGTGGTTGCCCGTCACACCAGACGCGTAATCAACATTCTTTCTGAAATGAATACGTCAAGCAGTGAGCGTCAGGCACGTCTTGCAATTGATTACATACAGAAAAATTATATGGATCCGGATCTCAGTTTGAACAGTATCTGTTCCTATTTAAATATCAGTACCAGTTATTTCAGTACCATATTTAAAGAAGAAACCGGTGAGACCTTTACGGAAGTTCTGATCCGTACCCGTATGGAGAAAGCAAAGGAACTTCTGGAAAATACTACGATGAAAAACTATGAGATTGCTGAAAAAGTCGGATTTTCCGATCCTCATTATTTTGGAATCTCATTTAAAAAGATGACAGGATGCACGCCGACAGAATACGCAAGGGAGAAACGCCGATGAAGAAAAAGAATCTGTCAGCAAGGTTTATCGGAAGATTCCGCAGCATTCAGAGTGTTATTTTTGCAACGGTAGCCATTCTGGTTCTCAGTGCAGTTGTGATCGTGACCGGTGTATCGATGCGTTTTACAAATACTTCTATTTTTGAAAACTCTTCACAGTATACACAGACAATCATCCAGCAGATGAACCAGAACATTGACTCTTACATCGATTATATGGAAAATATTGCCTATCTGATTTCGAGCAACGAGGATGTCCAGGACTATCTTTTTTCGGACGAAATTGATAGCGAAGGACGTTATCGTATCCTGAAACAGTTTGAAACCATTCTGGACAGCCGAAGCGATATTCGAAATGTAGGAATCATCAGTAAAAGCGGCAGAATGCTTATTAATAATGGAAGTAAATCTGTTAATCATGATCTGAATCTCAATACACAGGAATGGTATACACAGGCGCTGAACAGTCCGGAAGGACCGACACTGACCTCTTCTCATGTGCAGCATATTATCAGTGGGGAACGTCCGTGGGTGATCACTTTAAGCCGTGGAATCCGTGACCGCAGCGGCAGCGGAGAAAAAGAAGGCGTCTTTTTTATTGATCTGAATTACAGTGCGATCAGTGGACTTTGCGACCAGAGTACAGTAGGAACAAAAGGATATGCATTTATCCTTGATGCAAAGGGAAATATTGTCTATCATCCGCAGCAGCAGCAGCTTTACAACGAACTTCAGACAGAAAATATAAGTCTGATCATGGATACCGATGAGGATACGGTACTGACCGGAACCGGAAACAACGGAAAATTATATTCCATTTCCAGATCTGATAAGACCGGTTGGACAGTTGTTGACTGCACCAATGTGCGCGAACTCCTGAGCAAAAGCCGCCAGGCGCAGAGCATTTATGTACTGACAGCGGTTGTTCTGGTGATTGTGGCGCTCCTTTTTTCCAGATTTATGGCAAGAAGTATCACACTTCCAATTCAGAAACTGCGTGATTCCATGAAAAAAGTGCAGGAAGGAGATTTCAGCGTTTCTGATGTTGTTGTGGATTCCAGAAACGAGATCGGAAGCCTGACAAAATCCTTTGATGTGATGACACGCCGTATTCAGGAGCTGATGGAACAGAATGTTCATGATCAGGAGCAGAAACGAAAGAGCGAGCTGAAAGCACTTCAGTCTCAGATCAATCCACATTTCCTTTACAACACGCTGGATTCTATCATCTGGATGGCTGAAGGAAAGAAAAACGAAGAAGTTGTCCTGATGACAGCTTCGCTTGCAAGACTTCTCCGTCAGAGCATCAGCAATGAGGATGAAGTTGTTCCGATCGCCAATGAAGTGGAATATGCACGAGGCTATCTGACGATTCAGAAGATGCGCTACAAAGACAAACTGGAATTCCAGATTGAGGTAGATCCTTCTATATTACATATCCCACTGATCAAACTGGTGCTTCAGCCGATCATTGAAAATGCGATTTATCATGGACTGAAGTACAAAGAGAGCAAAGGACTTCTTATTGTAAAGGGATTTCCAAAAGACGGAAATGCCGTTCTTCAGGTTATTGACGATGGTGTCGGAATGGATGAAGAAACGCTGGCTCATATTTATGACCGCCATAAAGTAAACTATCATTCCAACGGAGTCGGTGTCTACAATGTACAGAAACGACTGAAGCTTTATTATGGAGAAGATTACGGAATCACATATGAGAGCACTCCGGGCAAAGGTACGACAGCGACGATCACGATTCCGGGCAGACAGGAGGATCAGAAATGAAAAAAAGAAAAAAATGGATGAGTATCTGTCTGGTTGTCTGTCTGATCGGAGGAATCGGAGGCGCTGCGTGGTATCACCGGAGAAAGCTTGAAGAAAGAAGACTGTCCCTTGTTTATATTCCGAAAGTTGAGGACAGTACGAATGATTTCTGGAAAGCACTGATTCTGGGAACAAAGATGGCGGCGAAAGAATACAATGCCGATATTGAGATCAAAGCACCAAATGAAGAAAACGATATTGAGCGGCAGAATGAACTTCTGAAAGAAGCTATTTCTGAAGAACCGGATGCAATCCTTTTTTCACCATCCAGTTTTACAGAATCCAATGATCTTCTGAAAGAGGCGAAAGAAAAAGGTATCCGCATCAGCTTTATCGATTCCTATACCGAGGAGAAAGTACAGGATCTGACTGTTGCAACTGATAATCTGGAGGCGGGAGAAAAGCTTGGAAAATTTGCAGCCACCCTTCTCGGGCCGGATGACCAGATCGCGATCGTAGCACATGTAAAGGGTGTATCGACAGCAGTTGAACGAGAAGAGGGCTTCCGAAAAGGACTTGGAGATCTTGCAGAAAATATTGTTGAAGTAGTTTACTGCGATTCCCAGTATGAGAAATCGCGTAAACTTACGCAGGAGCTTATGGAAAAATATCCAAATCTCAAGATGGTTGCCGGAATGAATGAGTATTCGTCTGTCGGAGCGGCGCGGGCAGTAAAAGCGGCCGGAGCCAAAGACAGAATCCAGGTAGTTGGTGTGGACAGCTCACAGGAAGCAGTCCAGCTTATGGAAAACGGAGTATTTAAAGGCCTTGTTGTACAGAAAGCTTTTAAGATGGGTTATATTGGTGTAAAAGAGACTATTCTGATGCTCCGCGGTAAGAGCTATGAGAAAGATGTAAACTCCGGGTGCGAACTTGTTACACCGGATAATATGTATGACAGTGAAATCGAAAAACTGCTGTTTCCGTTCAATACATTGAAGCTTTCATAGCAAAATAGTAAAAAAAATATAAAAAGGGTTAAATATTTATGGACGAACCGTAAATATTTAACCTTTTTTTGTAAGATTTTCCATTACAATTGTGCAGTGTTCACGGTATTATATAGAAAACGCAAGATGTGTGTCTAAAACTTTTAAGGAGGGCGAAAAATTGGAAAAGCTGAAACAAAATCCAATCGTGAAAAAACTCGGCCTGAACAGGATCTTACTTGTCTGCATCCTGATTCTGATGTTCGTAGTTTTCAAGGTGGTTCTCGGAAGTAAGTTCCCTGTTGGAGACAGTATCAAGTCCACACTGAACTATGTATATTTCCTTGGCTTCCTGTCACTTGGCGTTACATTTGTAATTGCAACAGGAGGAATCGATTTCTCCATCGGACCGGTAATGTTCTGCTGTGCGCTCGTTTCCGGTTACTGCATGACAAGCTACAAGGTTCCATGTGCAGCAGCAATGGTAATCTGTGTACTGATCGGTCTTGCATTTGGTATCTTTAACGGATGGCTGGTATCTTACTTATCAGTTCCGCCATTCATCGTATCCATGGCTTCCATGAATATTGCAAAAGGTATCGCATCTGTATTCACAAAAACGCAGTCCGTAAGCTGGCCGCTGGCAAGTGACCCGGCAAACGGCTGGTTCCGTAACATCGTATCTTATAAAGGATTTCCGGTAGGTCTGGTAATCTTCCTCGGAGCGGCAATTATCTGTGGAATCATTCTTTACAATACCAAACCTGGACGTTACATCCTCTGCCTCGGATCCAACACAGAAGCCGTAAGACTTTCTGGTGTAGATACAAAGAAATGGAACATGCTTTCTTATGTAATCTGCGGTGTTTTAGTTGGAATTGGAGCACTGTTTTTCGTAGCTACATATACAACCGTTCAGCCTGGTTATGGCGATCAGTACAACAACGAAGCAATCGCTGGTTGTGTAATGGGTGGTACATCCATGGTTGGTGGACTTGCATCCATCGGCGGTACTGTAATCGGTGTATTTATTATCTCTCTTCTGCAGCAGGGAATCATGGCATTTGGTCTTGGTAAAGGACAGCAGATGATCATCACAGGTATCATCGTAATCGTAGCTGTATATGCCGACGTTTCTGCAAGACGTAGAAAGAACTGATCGAAAGGGAGGATGAAACAATGGGTGACGTTATTTTAACAATGAAGGATATTGATAAGTCCTTTCCTGGTGTTCATGCCCTGGATCACGTTAATTTCGAAGTAAGACGCGGCGAAGTACATGCACTTATGGGAGAGAACGGTGCCGGTAAATCAACACTGATGAAAGTTCTTACCGGTATTTATCAGAAGGATTCCGGTTCTATTACATACAAAGGTCAGGAAGTGGCTTTCCACAATACACGTGAGGCACAGGACAATGGTGTCGTAATCGTACATCAGGAATTAAACATGGTCGGTGACCTGACTGTTGCACAGAACATCTTTATCGGACGTGAGCCGAAAAAGGGTATCCGTGTAGACGATAAGAAGATGATCGAAGATTCAAAGAAATTGTTCAAGGATCTGAACATCGAGATCGACCCAAGAGAAAAGATGAGCAACTTAACAGTTGGTAAACAGCAGATGTGTGAAATCGCAAAAGCTATTTCCCACAAAGCAGAAGTTATCATCTTCGATGAGCCGTCAGCAGCTCTTACAGAAAAAGAAATCGCTGACCTGTTCGTAATCATCAGAGATCTTCGTGAGAAGAACCTCGGTATCGTATATATCTCACATCGTATGGATGAGATCAAAGTCATCACAGACCGTGTAACAGTCATGCGAGATGGTGGATATGTAGGAACTCTGATTACAAAAGACAGTACAAAAGAAGACATCATCAACATGATGGTTGGTCGTGTTATTTATGAAGATCCTAAGGAACACAGCATGGTAGCACCGGATGCACCGGTGGTTCTTAAAGTAGAAAACCTGAATGCAGGTAAGATGGTTCAGGACGTAAGCTTCGAACTGAGAAAAGGTGAGATCCTTGGTTTCTCCGGTCTGATGGGTGCAGGACGTACCGAAACTGCAAGAGCACTGTTTGGAGCCGATCCGAAACAGAGCGGAAAGATTTCCATCATGGACAAACAGAGCGGCCAGCTCAAAGAAGTAACTATCAACAGCCCACAGGATGCTGTTAAATATGGTATCGGTTATCTGTCTGAGGACAGAAGAAGATATGGTGTTGTTGTTCAGAAATCTGTAAATGAAAACACAACACTGGCAACGATGGAGCAGTTCACAAGCGGAATCTTCATCAACAAAGCAAAAGAAAAAGAAGTTTCTGAGAAATACATCAAAGAACTTGCTACAAAGACACCGAACGGTGATCAGCTGGTAGTGAACCTTTCCGGTGGTAACCAGCAGAAAGTCGTTATTGCAAAGTGGCTTACCCGCGACAGTGATATCCTGATCTTCGATGAGCCGACAAGAGGTATCGATGTCGGTGCGAAGAACGAAATTTACAAGTTAATGAGTAAACTGGCAGCAGAAGGAAAATCTATTATCATGATTTCTTCTGAAATGACAGAGATTCTCCGTATGAGTGACCGTATCATTGTAATGTGTGAAGGTAAAGTGACAGGAAATATTGATATTTCTGAGGCAACACAGGAACACATCATGGATAAGGCAACAAGAAATATCAATTAAGGGGAGGACAGTCATGACTAAGAAGAAAAAAAGTATTATAAGTGATCAGAGATTTATTGTTTTACTTGTTATCATTGCACTGTCTGCAATCTTCTCTATTATGAGTAAGGAGTTCAGACAGTATACAACACTCTTAAGTATGTTGGACTTTTCTTACTATGATCTTCTGATGGCAATCGGTGTTACATTCCCGCTTATCACTGGTGGTGTAGACCTGTCAATCGGAACCGGTATGGTGTGTTACGCACTGATCGCCGGAACAATGGTAAGAAGTCACGGATGGCCGGTAGCAGCAGCTATGGTACTTTGCCTGGTACTGGGAATTGCGATCGGAGCACTGAATGGTGTCCTGATCGGAATCATGAACCTGCCGCCATTCCTTGCAACTCTTTGTACATGTATGATCACCCGTGGTGCCGGCTCTCTCTGCAGTGCTACACCATGGCCGGGACTTACACAGGATGGTGGATGGTTCCACACAATCTTCAAGATTACAGTTGGTACAGGAAGAAGCGCTTCCCGTTACCCGATCGGTTTCCTGTGGATGATCATTCTGGTACTTCTGATGGAATTCGTTCTGAACCATACAAAATTCGGACGTTACACCATCGCAATCGGTTCCAACAAAGAAGCAGCAGCTCTTTCAGGAATCAACGTAAAATTCTACCATGTAATGGTTTATGTAGTATGTGGTCTGTTTGTAGGTCTTGCAGCTATCGCTTATGCAGCAGTTACACCTACTGTACAGCCGGGTACCGGTGCCGGACTTGAAATGGATGCGATCGGCGGTGTATTCGTCGGTGGTGTTGCAGCAACCGGTGGTTACGGTTCCGTAATCGGTACATTTGTTGGTATCTTTGTCATCATGCTTCTGAAAACAGGTCTTCCATATGTCGGCCTGCAGGCAAACTGGCAGCAGATCATCACTGGTCTTGTTCTTATCATCGCAGTCCTGATCGATATCATCAAAGAAAAGAAAAAAGCTGCTATGTAAGCAGTATAAAATCAAAGCGGATTACTGTTATCCGCTTTGAAAACTAAAACTTCATAAGGATGTGGGGCGTCAGAAATTTCCTACTGACGTATCATCATAATAAAAAACTATATAATTTATAAGGAGGAAGTAAATTATGAATTTCAAAAAAGTAGTAGCATTAAGCATCTGTGCAGCAATGGTAGCAGGTATGTCTGCATCAACAGTTATGGCCGCTGATCTTCCGGATCAGTTCAAAGATCTCAAAGCAAACGAAGCTTATGAGTTCCCAATGATGGTTAAATCTTTCCAGTCCACATACTGGGATGCAGCTCAGGAAGGTATGAAGATGGCTGCTGAAGAACTTGGTGTTACTTATACAGCACAGGGACCGAACAGTGAGTCCGATATCGCTGACCAGGTTAACATGGTTAACACAGCAATCGCTTCCAACCCGGCTGGATTAGGTCTGGCAGCTTGTGATACATCTTCTGTACTTGACGCTCTTAAGGATTGCGCTGACAAAGGAATCCCGGTTGTAACATTTGATACAGGTATCGCAGATGCTCCGGAAGGATCTATCGCTTGCGAAGTTTGTACAGACAACGCACAGGCTGGTTCTGTAGCAGCAGAAAATATGTATAATGCAATCAAAGATGTTGTAGCTAACGCTGATGGACAGGTTGTTATCGGTGAAGTTAACCAGGATGCTACAGCTCAGAACATTCAGCAGCGTGGTGGCGGATTCATCGACAAAATGATCGAACTGCTTCAGGCTGATGGCAAAACAGTAGCAGTTGCAGGTAACGAATTCTATGTAAACGCAGCTAAAGGTGCTGATGCAACAGAAGCTGACGCAGACGTTGTTATCCAGGTTGCTGTTCCGGCACAGACAACTGTAGAGCTTTGCTCCAATGAAGCTCAGGCTATCCTTTCCAAAGAAAACTGTATCGCTATCTTCGGTTCCAACCAGACAGCAGCAGAAGGTGTTCTTGCAGCTAACGCAAACCTGAACGTTCTTGGTTCTGATGCAGCTAACGGCGACGTTATCGGTGTTGGTTTCGATGCTGGTTCTATCATCAAAGCAGCAGTTCAGGATGGAACATTCCTTGGTGCAGTTACACAGTCTCCTCTGATGATGGGCTACTATGCAATCTACGCTCTGACAGCAGCAGCTAACGGACAGGAACTTGAAGATGTTCCTACAGATGGTTACTGGTATGATTCCACAAACATGGACGACGAGACAATCGCTCCAAACCTGTACGACTAAGACGAATGCAGGCTCGAAACAGAAAGACGATGACTGCTTGCAGTCTTAAGTAAAGGTTGTTTCCCCCCAGGGCATTGCCCTGGGGGTTTTTAAATACCAGAATGAAATGCAGCTCGATTGTGCGA
The DNA here is from genome assembly GCF_014297355.1 of Blautia intestinalis. Classification (GTDB taxonomy): domain Bacteria; phylum Bacillota; class Clostridia; order Lachnospirales; family Lachnospiraceae; genus Blautia_A; species Blautia_A intestinalis. Next base: position 423,201 of record NZ_JACOQE010000001.1, read on the forward strand.
TGTTGAGCGCGGCAAATAAAGACACTTTTTTTCACAAACAAGGTTCTTAACATCTGTATTTTTTTAGGATAATATGTTATTATCAAATGTGAAAGAACCCTTTTAGATACAGCGTTTTGCACAAATAAAACCGCTGTACATATCTTACATATTCAGGAGGATTTTACAATGGCAACTTATTATGCAGCAGTAGATATGGGTGCATCCAGTGGACGTCTGATCCTTGGCCATATGGAAAACGGAAAGATCGAACTCGAAGAAATCCATCGTTTTGAGAATGGAATGGTTAAGAAAGACGGCGAACTCTGCTGGGAATTTGACCGTATCTTCAAAGAAATCGTAACAGGTCTTAAGAAATGCAAAGAGATTGGCAAGATTCCGGTAAGCATGGGCGTAGATACCTGGGGCGTAGACTTTGTTCTTCTTGACAAAGACGAAAAAGTAATCGGAAATACTGTCGGATACCGTGATCACCGTACAGAGGGTATGGATGAAGAAGTTTACAAGACTATTTCGCTCGATGAACTGTATGCAAGAACCGGTATCCAGAAAGCTATCTTCAACACTGTATATCAGCTGATGGCAGTTAAGAAAAAACATCCGGAATATCTTGAGCAGGCTGAGACACTGCTTCACGTACCGGATTATTTCCACTTCCTGCTGACAGGCGAGAAGACATGTGAGTATACAGAAGCAACAACAGGTCAGCTTGTAAATGCAGAGACAAAAGACTGGGATTATGAGATCATCGACAGACTCGGATATCCGAGAAGAATGTTCCAGAAGCTGATCATGCCGGGTACAAGCATTGGACATCTTACAGAAGAGCTTCAGAAAGAAATCGGATTTGACGTAGAAGTCGTAGCACCGGCAACTCATGATACAGGATCCGCTGTACTTGCAGTACCGGCAAATGACGACGACTTTATCTATATCAGCTCCGGTACATGGTCTCTGATGGGTATCGAAAGAAAGACTCCGGACTGCTCACCGAAGAGCTGTGAACTGAACTTCACAAACGAAGGTGGATACGCAGGACGTTTCCGCTACCTCAAGAACATCATGGGACTCTGGATGATCCAGTCTGTACGTCATGAAGTAAATGACAAATACAGCTTTGCTGAAATTTGTGCAATGGCAGAAGAAGCAAAAGATTTCCCGTCCAGAGTAGATGCAAATGACGAGTGCTTCCTTTCTCCTGAAAACATGACAGAAGAAGTCAAAGACTACTGCCGCAGAACAGGACAGAAAGTTCCGGAAACAATGGGTGAGATTGCAACTGTTATCTACACCAGCCTTGCAGAATGCTATGCAAAGACAGCAAAAGAACTGGAAGAAAGCACAGGAAGAACCTACAGCCGTATTCATGTAGTCGGCGGTGGTTCCAATGCAGGATACCTCAATGAACTGACAGCAAAAGCAACAGGCAAAGAAGTTCATGCAGGTCCTGGCGAAGCAACTGCAATCGGTAACATTACCGCACAGATGCTTAAAGCCGGAGAGTTTAAATCCATAGAGGAAGCTCGTACAACAATCCACGAGTCCTTTGGAATTAAAATCTATAAATAAGCAAACCAATATTTTATTTAACAATCAATAGGAGGTTTTACTATGTTAGTAAACACAAAAGCAAAAGTCGGTGTATTCTCTATTGCTTTAGGCGCATACCTGCCTCAGTTCCCGTCACTGGTACCTGAGTTTGAAGCACAGTATGAAGCCTTCAAAAAAACAATTCCGGATACAGTAGAAATCATTGACGGAGGAATGGTCACAACTAAAGAACAGTCTATGGAAGCCGGAGATAAATTCCGTGCAGCAGACGTTGACATCGTATTCCTTCAGATGCTGACTTATGCGACATCTTACAATATGCTTCCTGCAATCCGCGATCTGGATGTACCGGTTGTTCTGGTAAACGTTCAGAAGCTCAAAGCACTGGATTATGATCACACAGATATCGCTGCATGGCTTGGCGAAGGTTATGCTTGTGGTGCTGTCGGAGAAGCTGTTGCTGACCTCGAAAGAGCAGGCAAGAGACATGCTGTTATCACCGGTGTTGTAGAAGGCGGAGATCCGGCTGTTCAGGCAGAGATCGAAGACTGGTGCAAGGCAGCACAGGTAAGAAGAAGATTCCGTGATACTAACATTGCTCAGATTGGAAGACCATATCCGGGTATGATGGACCTTTACATTGATGAGACAAACCTGTATAACAGAATGTTCCTGTACACCAAACAGTTTGACTGGGAAAAAATGTGGGCAATCGCTGATGATGTGACAGATGAAGAAGCAATCCGTGCAAAAGCACAGGATATTCTTGATACTTTCGATATCGAAGGCGGCGGCACAATCGAAAAAGTATGGGATATGGCAAAATACGTTGTTGCATTTGAGAAATGGGTAAAAGACGAGCATCTTAGCATGGTTGCTTCTCATTACGACGGATTTGCACAGGGTAAAGCAGGTGTCCTTGACAGTATGCTGATCCCGGCTTTTTCCATGCTGATCAAACAGGGTACAGCATGCGCAGTTGAAGGTGACATGAAAGTTGCTATGGCAATGAGTATCCTCAAGACAATTTCCGGTACAGGCCAGCTTTCTGAAATGTACTCCATCGACTTCAATGATGACATCTGCATCATTGGACATTCCGGAAGTGGAGATGCTGATATTTCCGATAAGAAACCAACTATGAAGATCGTCCCGGTATTCCACGGCAAAACAGGCGGCGGATACCTGACACAGTTCTATCCATATACAGGCCCGGTTACCTATCTTGCAATCACACAGGATGGTGACGGACACTTCAAATTTGTTGTTGCAGAAGGTGTAAACGAAGAGGGACCGATCCTTTCCTTCGGTGATACCAACATGAGAACTCGTTTCACATGTGGTGCAAGAGAATTTGTAAATCGCTGGAGCGAAGCTGGCCCGACACATCACATGGCAGCTGCAACAGGAAGACATATCGACACAATTCTGAAGGTTGCCAAGATCTTCAACATACCGGTTGATATCGTTACAAGATAAGATTTGCCTACCATTTTATTACACACATATTCATATTCAAAAAGGAGATCGCTTTTTAAGCGGTCTCCTTTTTTGCAGGTATTCGTATTTCGACTTCCGTACCACGACCGGGCTCGCTGGAATAAGTAAGTCCGTAGTCTGATCCGTATAGAATTTGCAGACGGCGGTGTGTGTTATAGATAGCAATGTTTGTACCTCCGGAAGTACTGTTTCCGCTGCCGGACAAAATAGTCGAGAGTTTTTCCGGAGTAATTCCGACACCATCATCTGAAATGAGAAGAACAATATCATTGTCTTCTATCCATCCGGTCAGAACAATAGTTCCTGATTTATCAGCTGTTTCAAGGATTCCGTGCAGAACGGAGTTTTCGATGATCGGCTGCAATGTCAGTTTTGGAATGCTGTATTCCAGAAGCTCGTCAGGAATATCTGAGATAAAGGAAATACTGTCGTGATAACGCATATTCTGAATCTGCAGATAAATGGAAACATGCTCGGCCTCCTGGGCAATTGTACTCATATTTTGTTTGCGGCTGAGTGTCAGCTTATAAAAACGTGACAGGCTCTGTACAGCATTGGAAACCTCATCGGTGCGTCCCTGCTGGGCGAGCCAGTTAATCATATCCATTGTGTTATACAAAAAGTGTGGATTGATCTGAGCCTGCAGGGAGTGAAACTCTGCAATACGAAGCTCCTCAGCAGCTTTTGCCTGTTCTTCCATCAGTTGATCCATTTTTCGTGTCATATAGTTGTATGTATCGATCAAATCACCGATTTCATCATGATAGACGGGGCTTGCCATCGGACTTAACGTGCCTTTTCGTACTTTGCTCATCTGATGGATGACGGAAGAAATACGGTTTGTGATCGATCGCGCCATAAAATGGGCAAGGAACAGTGCACAGATCAGAAATCCGAGATACATAAGTACATATTGGACCATGATTCCATTACTCTGCGCGATCAGCGGACCGGACGGAAGGACTGTCACCATAAACCACCCGGGCTGTTTGATATTATAAAAGCCGGCATAAACTTTTGTATCCAGAATATCACGCTCGATAAAATTGTTGGAAGACATAAAAGAGTCTTCGATTGTCTCGTAGTTCAGCAGATAAATTCCGGAAAGGGATTCATCAGAAGAGGCGACGATGGCATTTCGTTCATTAATGATATAAGAAACACTTCCATCGATCGTCAGGTTGTCTTTCAGCATATTATTCAGATGGCTGGACGAAGTGTACAGGGCGATATATGCCTGTCGCGCTTCTCCCTGATAATAAAAAGTTGTGGAAGTGATATAGGCCATATCACCATAGGATTCTTTCTCACGTTCGCCGAGATAAAATTCCGGACAGAAGAGAGAAGACTGATTGGTACCCTGAAAGATACCGTACCAGTAGGTGCCGCGGGCTTTGCTCATCGGAGAAAAATAATCTTTTGTCAGATCATCGGTGAAAAGCCGCACAGACTGCGGTGGAAAGTCCATATAGATCTGGATGCCGGTGATCAGATCAGAAGAAACGAGATCTTTGGCATATGCCTGAAAGTCTTTGGCAGAATCCGTTTCAAGAAACATCTGAAACGGAGAATTGACGGGCTGATGGAACAGTGTCTGAAAAAATTTCTGCTCCGCAATTCCGTCATGTGCATCAATGACTTTTTGCACCAGTTCTTCTACATAAGGTGCAGTCTGGGCACTGGTGTCCTGCTCCTGCCGGATCGTATAAGAGACAACCATGTCATATAGTCTGCCGTAAAAGAACCCCGCCATCATAATAACCGGGATCGTGGCAGTGATCATCAGAACCAGTGTGAATTTGGAACTGAGCTTCATGTCACCGTATGCCAAACGGAGTTTTTTTAAAAATTTCATTGTGTATTCCGCTCCCTGTATTCTGATGGTGAAAAGCCGCTGTATTTCTTGAAACTCTTACCGAAATAGTTGCCGTCACTGTACCCGACACGGGAAGAAATATCGGAAATCTTGAACCGGGCATCTTTGAGAAGCTGTTTTGCTTTTTCCATGCGGTACTCCGTCAGGTACTGGTTCAGCGTCTGACCGGTCTCGCTCTTAAAGAAAGTACACACATAAGAAGTAGACAGGAAGACGTGTTCGCTGATATCTTTGACGGAAAGCGTTTCATGCATATAATTCTGACTGATATAATCCTTGATCAGAAAAATGGTTGGATTTTCCTGCGAGGAAGTTTCTGTCTTGCGGAAAAACTCAGAAGTTTTGTCCACGAGTGTCTGATGTAGTTCAGGGAAGGTGAAACAGTCATCAATTGTTTCGGCGATGCTTTCGACATTACCGGAACCTGCAATTTTTTGCTGATGACGCGCATCCTCCAGACAGAGAAAAAGCTTGTAATACAAGTCTTTGACCGGATTCTGCAGGAAACGGTGATTTTTGAAAAAAGTCTGATACAGCGTCCCCAGAAATTTATTGGCGCCATCGGCATCCTGACGTGAAAGAATATCCGCAAAGGAGCCGGCAGGAGTATCTGCAAACACATTGGTCTGTACATTCGGGATATTTTCCAGAGATTCCGATGTCAGGAGGGAATTTTCCGGGAAGAAATATCCGCTCTGCAAAAGGATAACAGCAGAAGTATAAGTCTGGTAGGCTTTCGGCAGTCCATACACGGTATCGCCGACAGCGATGGTATAGCGGCCGTATTTTTCAAAATGGTTGCACAGAAATTCTCCGGCTGCATGAATCTGGTGGGAAGACGGAGCTTCCTGCGAAAAAAGAAAATAGACCAGATACTGCATTTTCTTTTCGAGATAGATACATTTCGTACGGAACGGTGCAAGGAAGTCTAGAAAATCCTGACAGAAGTCAGCCATCGAGGGTACATTGGCATCCAGAAAAAGATCAGTCTTTACAATGAAAGCTGTGAAATAAGTGTTGTTGTTCATTGTGATGCCAAGTTCAGAAGTCAGGTCGGCGATAGTCTGATTGTTTGTTACGTATGGAAGTGTGAGCTGCAGGGCAAGCCGGGAGGCTGTCTCCATGGAGTGCAGCGTTTCTCCGCGGCGGGAATGGACTTTCTGCTGATAAAGTTCTTTGGCTTCTCGGATGGCATCCTCCATTTCGGAAAGACTGAATGGCTTTTCGATATAATTGACTGCTTTGAGTTTGATGGCAGCCTTGAGATATTCTTTATCGGAATAGCCGCTCATAAAGATGGCAACACTGTCGGGAAGAAATTTTTCCAGACGTTCCAGCATGGTGATACCATCCATGCGGGGCATACGGACATCACACAGGATGATCTCCGGCTTGTGAAGCTTGGCAGTTTCCAGTCCGTGTACACCATCATCGGCCTGAATCACCTCGTCAATTCCGAGAGAGGACCAGTCCAGAGAGGAGATTACACCGGTGCGGGTAAGCTCTTCATCATCTACGATCAGTAATTTCATGGTTTTCTCCTTGCTAGTGAAAAAGCTGTTACTGTTGGATCTGTTTTAATATCTGCTCACAGATCTGTGCGGAACATGGTTCATGAATCTCATTAAAAAGCAGATTGACGCGGTCGCGTTCGGTTTTCCAGTGAGAATCCTCTGTGAGAAGGGCATCCAGAAAACTCTGGAAAGTATCTGGTTTGGGGCCGGGAGTGACTTCGTCATAATCGAAATTCATACCACGTCCGTTCAGATATTCGTTTCGGTCATATGGAAGAAAAATCATTGGTCTGTCAGTAAGCAGATAGTCGATATAAATGCTCGAATAATCGGTGATCAGACAGTCGAAGATGTTGAGGATTCCGGTTACATCCTCTGCCTGTTCGTTGCCGAGGAAACGTATTCTTTTTCCAAGGTAGGGCGCAGCGGATCCCTGTTCGGCAATGTGTGTACGGATAAAAAGAAGCATTTTGTGCTCTTCAAGAAAAGCTTCCATCTGGTTCAGGTCAAAATCATCGAACGGGAAAAGACGTATCTGTCCGTAATCACGAAAAGTCGGTGCATAGAGAATGGTACGTTCAAATTCCGGAAGCTCCGGATAGATCCCGGAAAGAATCGAGGCGGCATCGTTCGGCTGAAACATACCGTCATTTCGAGGCTGTCCCCAGACTCTGATCAGATTTTCGGAAATATCAAAGCTTTCTGCCATAAGTGGTACAAGCGCATGTGAAGTTGTGAGAACGTACGTATAGTTTTCGGAAAAAATCTTCCGGAAATAGACGCGTGCCATCTTTTTGAGGTTCGGATCGAGCAGTGCGATCTTTTTCAGCGGTACGCCGTGCCAGAGATTGATGATCAGTCTGTTTTTGCCGAGACCACTCGCATAGGCAGGGAGACCGGCAGAAGTAAACCACACACCGGCATTCAGAACATAACGGATCCCGGATGCGCTTTCAGTTTCGATAAAGTACTGGCTGCCGTATTCATCAGAAAGCTTCTGGCGAAGAACGGGATCATTGATGACAAAACGGGGTGTGATCTCCGGGAGATTATCTTTTACATATTCAAAAAGATAACGGGAATTATAGTTATAATGCCGGTTATCCGTAGAGGAAAAAATCCAGATATACGGATCCGGTTTCTTTTTTGCAAAGTGCTTCAGAAATTCTGCAAGCACGAGACTTCTGATTTTACTCAAGTTAATGCGTCCTTTCTGAATGAGAAATGTGTGTGCAGTCTTCAATCAGTGCTTCGGTCTGAGCTGCAGATGCAGCATTAATCCTGTCGAAATCAATCTGAACCGGCTGGACCTTTCCTTCAGCAAAAAGCTGCATTCCGTGAAGAATACCTTCTTCAGAATTATCGACAAGAGTTCCCTGATATTCCGTCATAAAACCGTGGCAGCCGTTGACATCGCAGGCCATAAGCGGAAGTCCAAGTGAGGCGGCTTCCATAAGTACGATCGGGCGTCCTTCATAAAAAGAAGAGAGCAGAAACAGGTCGCAGTTTTTCAGAACCGGCATAGGATTCTGCATGGAGTAGATTAAAATAATATGATCAGATGCAGCGAGGCTTTTTGCATGTGCAACAGCATCCTCATAGAGAGTACCAACGCCGCCGATGATGATGAGCCAGGTATCCGGATGAGAAGCCCGGTAGGTGTTGAATGCATTCATCAGACGGACATGGCCTTTTTCCGGAGAATAACGGCCGATGCTGATAAATTTTGTATCATTGCCGGACAGAACAGCGGAAAGCTGATCGACAGAAACGGTGGATTTCGTTGTTTCCTGAAAAACAAGCGGTTCCTCACTGCGCTTAATGACACTTTGGTAGTCGTGACAGTTGTTGATCACGGTAACTCTGGCCGGATCCGCGCCAATACCATGGATCGTTGAATCCAGAATGTCATCACTTACAGTAACGATATGGTCGTATTTCTGATAAGCCTCCCGGAGGAGATGTATATTCTGGTTTCCTTTTGTGCGGATCTCGTTAACCATGTCGTTGTGAACCCAGATTGTCCGCCCACATGGTGATTCCTCAAAAAGAGAGGTAATGTAAGCTTCGTAACCATTGTAATGGATCACGGCAGAAAAATCAGTACTGCCGAAATGCTTTTTCCATTCGCGGTGGTAAGCAATATGGATCCGTCTGTTTATAGAATTAGTGTTTGCACCGCGCATTTTGCGCATCAGTGCAAAACCGGTGAGAATATCCATATTCATTTCGCTGGATAATGGATAGATACCGATATGATCCGGAATACGATCCATTCTTTCAGGATGATCTTTGACAGAAATCAGGCGGAAAGACAAAAAGTAATTGTATTTTGTAAGATCCAGCTCGTGGAGCATCGCGTAAAGCGCACTGGTGATACCGTTCTGATCGAGGTCACCACCGTAGAGCAGGATGTTTTTCTTCCCATTTCCGGTGTATTTCTTCTGGCGACAGCAGTCTTCGTGAAGGAATACCTGACGGCAGATTTTTTCGGCACCGTGACCGTCTTCATAGGAAGCATATTTTTCCATAAATGCCTCATCCGGAGTACCAGCGTCAGCATGTGCATATGGAATGACTTCGGCAGCGTCTTCTGTGTAATGAAACGGATAAGTCTCAATGTCTTCATACATTCCGCGGGTGCTTTCGTATTCTGCACGGTCGTAGGCAAAGAAGATGACTTTTTTGCCGGTGTTTGCATAGTCGTAAAAGACACTGGAATAATCTGTGATCAGTACATCACAGAGATTTAAGCCTTCATAGGTATCCCAGTCGGTCGGGAAAGCGCGGATATGACGGTAACCGTCAAAAGATTCAGAACCATGAAGGAAAGGATGCAATTTAATAAGAAGAATCTCGTCATCCTTTAACTGGCTGTCCCAGAGAGCGAGATTGGCAGAAAGTGTTTCCATGTATTCCTGACGTTCTACCTGATTAAAAATACCGCGGTAGGTCGGAAAGTAGGTAAGCAGTGTCTTACCGGCGAAACCAGCGCGCTCTTTCATAGAAAGATCAGGTTTCTGACGGAAAATATCGTTGCGCGGATAGCCTTCGCGAAGTACGGTACCTCTGTACAGACTGTTGAGCATGTAGGCTCCGGACATTTTTTCTTCCATGAAGCGGTTCGGAAAGACAATATAGTCGGAATCCAGAAGGTTACGGAGAACATTTCCCATCGTCACCATCTCCGGACGGTTGTCACGGCCCATTTTTTTGAGAGGGGTACCATGCCAGGTGTTCATATAGATCTGTCCTTCTTTTTTGACAAATCTGCCGGGAAAAGAGGAATCGTTGACCAGATAACCGGCGCGGCTTAAGGCACGGTAATAGGAGACAGATCCTGTATGCACAAAAGAAACTCCCTGAATGGAGTTTTTACGCAGCTTTTCTTTGATTTCGGATTCGGCATTTTTACGTACCGAAAGTACGAGGTTGAAATTTTTGTATGGTTCTCTGGATAACTCCTTTAATAAGGAAAGAATATTACTCTCGAGAGCACCGCCGCTTCTGGATTCAAGAAGAATCATGTGGGGATCAAGAGAATTATTTTCATAAAAGGAGTTATAAAAAGGATACCAGCTTCCGTTTTTTAATTTTTTTTTGACTTTATTGAGAAAGCTCATTTGTCCGGATTCCCTTCAAATTTAATATATTAAATATAACAAAAGCCAAAACTTATGTCAATCTTACACGAAGACGCACGAGTATAACTGGAAAAAACTCACATAGAAAGAGTAAAATTTTACACATATACCGTAAAATTTTGCCTAAAATAGAAAAAGATATTACCCTGATTCGAAATATTTTCCTGTTTAGGGTGAAAGATTTTACTGTTATAATAATAACAGATTTAAGAAAAGGGAGGAAAGAGCCGTGTCTGAATATGTTCTTGAACTTAAAGGCATAACAAAGATTTTCCCGGGCGTTAAGGCACTGAACAACGTACAGTTTCAGTTAAAACCTGGTGAAGTTCACGCACTTATGGGCGAAAACGGCGCTGGTAAATCTACATTTATTAAGGTTATTACCGGTGTACATAAGGCAGAAGAAGGCGAAATGTTCTTAAATGGCCAGAAGGTTGACTTCAAAGGACCGAAAGATGCACAGGCAGCAGGTATCGCAGCCGTATATCAGCATCCGACATCCTATCCGCATCTGACCGTTGCAGAAAATATTTTCATGGGACATGAGATCATCAAAAACAGAATGATCCAGTGGAAAGCCATGAACACAGAAGCAAACAAACTTCTGAAACAGCTGGATGCAGATTTTGATGCAACAGCAGAGATGGGTACTTTAAGTGTTGCTCAGCAGCAGATGGTTGAGATCGCAAAGGCAATGTCCACTAACGCAAGAATCATCATTCTTGATGAGCCTACTGCAGCACTGACAAGATCCGAATCTGAGAAGCTTTATACACTGGTTGACAAATTAAAAGCTGACGGTGTTTCCATTATCTTCATTTCCCACCGTTTTGAAGATATGTATCGTCTGGCATCCAGAGTTACTGTATTCCGTGATTCCCAGTACATCGGAACATACGATGTTGACGGAATTACAAATGCAGACCTGATCAAAGCAATGGTTGGTCGTGAGATCAAAGATCTGTTCCCGAAACCGGAAGTAAAACTCGGAGACGAGATGCTGAAAGTTGAGAATCTTTCCAGAACAGGTTACTTCAAAGATGTATCCTTCAGCGTTCGCGCCGGCGAGATCCTTGGACTTACCGGTCTGGTAGGTGCAGGACGTACAGAAACAGTAGAAGCTGTCTGTGGTATCACCCAGCCGGATTCCGGTAAAGTATATCTGGAAGGCAAAGAAGTTCATATCAAAAAACCATCTGATGCAATGGAAAAAGGTATCATCCTTCTTCCGGAAGACCGTCAGAAAGAAGGCCTGATCATGAGCTGGGGACTTGGAAGAAACGTAACACTTCCTACCATCAGCAAATATGCGAAGAGCGGAATCAATGATGAAAAGACAGAACGTGATCTTGCCAAGAAACTTCTCGAAGAAGTTGATACAAAGGCAGTTGATATCTTCCAGCCGGCAAGCTCTCTTTCCGGTGGTAACCAGCAGAAAGTTGTTGTTGCCAAGGCATTAAGCCAGGAAATGAAAGTTGTTATCATGGATGAGCCTACCAAAGGTGTAGACGTAGGTGCCAAAGCTGAAATCTATGCGATCATGGGAGATCTTGCAAAGAAAGGATATGCAATCATCCTGATTTCTTCTGAAATGCCTGAGATCCTCGGTATGGCAGACCGTATTGTCGTTATGTGTAACGGACGTAAGACCGGTGAACTGAACCGTGGCGAAGCTACACAGGAGAGAATCCTTGAACTTGCCATGGAAAAAGGACATACAGGGGGTGCTGAATAATGGAAAAGAAATCAGTTATGAAAAAGATCACAGGCTCCCGTGAAGCACTGCTTGCGATTGTCCTGATCGTTCTTTTTGTAATCATTACAGCAATCAACCCATCATTCCTGACTCCTAAGTCACTGATGGATATGCTGAAAAATAATGCAGTAACAATGGTAATGTCACTTGGTATGCTGTGTGTAATGCTTGTTGGCGGAATCGATATTTCTATCATGTCAACACTTGCACTTTCCGGTATGAGCATTGGTATGCTTCTGAAATATGAACATATCTCCAGCACATTCCTCGCATTCGTGATCGCAATTGCAATCGGTATCGTCTGCGGAGCAGTCGTTGGTCTGATCATCTCAAGAGCAGATGTACCTCCGATCATTGCAACCATGGGCTTCATGTACATCTACCGTGCACTTGGTTATCAGGTATCTCACGGTGGTGAATGGGCAAGTGCTGCTGCACTTGGAAATTTCAAGAATTTCGCAACAACAAAATTCCTCGGATTAAACTGTGTTATCTGGGTAATTATTGTATGCTATGTATTCTTCTTCTGGTTTATGAAATGGACCAGAACAGGCCGTATGATCTATGCAGTCGGAAGTAACCCGAGTGCAGCAGAAGTATCCGGTATCAATGTAAAAAATATCAAATTACTTGTTTATACAATCATGGGTCTTCTCGCAGGTCTCGGCGGTGCACTTCAGGTTTCTGTATATGCATCCGCAATGCCTGATATGCAGTACGGCGGTGAGATGGACGTTATCGCAGCCTGCGTTATCGGTGGTGTAAGCATGAACGGTGGACGTGGTACAGTAGTAGGTGCTTTGCTCGGATCCCTGATCCTTGCAACAATCGCAAAAGCACTTCCGCTGATTCCATTCTTCAATCAGTTATGGCTGAATACCATCAAGGGTGTTATCATCCTCGTCGTAGTAGTAATGAACGTAATCCTGCAGCGTATCGCTGATAAGAATGCACTGAAAGGAAGGGAGATGTAATCATGGCTGGAAAATCTGGAAGAAGTATTAATAATGTGCCGGAAAGCCCAGTGAAGAAAATGATCTTCTCCTGGGAGGGAATATTGGTTCTGCTGTTTATCGCGGTCAATATTTTCTGTGCAATGTTTTCTGAATATTATAACATGAGCAGTCTGCTTCGTCAGATGCCTGTTTATCTGGCAGAAGTATTCATGATGTTGCCGATGGCATACATCCTGGTACTTGGCGAGATCGACATCTCTGTAGGTGCGATCGTTTGCCTTTCTGCAACAATGAGCTGTATTGTCTGCAATACAAATGCTCCGTTTATCGTAGTAGTGATCACAGCACTTGGTGTTGGTACTATCTGCGGTGCGATCAACGGCTTTATCCTCACTAAATTCCAGGAACTGCCGCCAATGATCGTTACACTTGCAACACAGATTATCTTCCGTGGTATTTCCGAGATCGTACTTGGAAGCGGCGGTAGTATTTCTGCAAGCAACACAGACGGCTTCCGTGCAATCGGCGGAAAAGTCGGAGATATTCCATACATTCTGTTCCTCGTAGTTATTCTTTCTGTAATCTTTGCCGTAATCCTTGGCAAGAGCACATTCGGACGTCGTGTATATGCAATCGGTACAAACCGTCTGACAGCATATTACTCAGGTGTTCATGTACAGAAGATCCGTTTCATCATCTACACGATCATGGGTACAGTTTCCGGACTGTGTGCACTGTTTCTGGTTTCTTCTTCATACGGTGCAAATACAACAACCGGTAACGGATTTGAAATGGATGCTATCGCAATGGCAGTATTCGGTGGTATCTCCTCTACAGGTGGTAAAGGTAATATCGCAGGTGGATTTATTTCCGCATTCATCATCGTTTGCCTCCGCGTAGGTCTTGGTCAGAGAAACGTCAATGCACAGGTTATCCTGCTGATCATCGGTGTTCTTCTGATTGCAGCAGTAGCTCTTCCGAATATCATCGGAAATGCAAAAAAAGCATTAAGCATGAAGAAAAACTAAATAAGGTATTACAATAATCACGTAAGTAGCTGCTCTCTTGTAGCAGGGGAGCAGTTGCAAATAAAAACTATATTTTTCCAAGGGAGGAAAACAAAATGAACAAAAAAGTTATTAGCGCACTTCTTTGTGGAGCAATGGTACTTGGCTGTGCAGCACCTGTAATGGCAGCTGACAAAGCTGGAGACGGACAGAAGATCGCACTGGTTGGTAAATCAGCTGGTAACGCATTCTTCGAAATCGCTGCAAAAGCATTCAAAGAAACAGCAGAAGCTGAAGGTGCAACTGTAGATGTTGTTTACCCGGAAGCTGCAACAGCAGATGCTCAGATCAAAGTTCTTGACAACCTGATTTCCCAGCAGCCAGATGCAATCTGCATCTCCGCAAACGACGTTAACGCTCTTCAGGCTAAACTGGAAGAAGCTATGGACGCTGGAATCAAAGTATCTTCTTTCGACTCCGCTCCGAATAAAGACAGCCGTCAGGTATTCGTAAACCAGGCTGGTACACAGGCAGTTGGACAGGCTCTTATGGATGCAGTTCTTGACATCTCCGGTGGAGAAGGACAGTTCGCTATCCTTTCTGCAACATCTCAGTCTGCAAACCAGAACGCATGGATCGACGCTATGAAATCCATCATGGAAGGCGATGAGAAATACAGCAAACTGGAACTTGTAGAAGTAGCTTATGGTGATGATGAACCTCAGAAATCTACAGACCAGACAGCAGCTCTTCTTCAGAACTACCCAGATCTGAAAGTTATCTGCGCACCTACAACTGTTGGTATCGCTGCTGCAGCTAAATACCTTCAGGACAACGAATCTGCTTGCAAACTGACAGGTCTTGGACTTCCGTCTGAAATGCAGGAATACACAGGTGATGACGATGCACACAGCTGCCCATACTTCTATCTGTGGGATATGGAAGGCCTTGGAAAACTTTCCGCATATGCAACAATGGCACTTGTAAAAGGTGACATCACTGGTGCAGTTGATGAAACATTCACAGCTGGTGACATGGGTGAATTCACAATCACAACAGCTGATGACGAAGGAACAGAAATCGTTCTTGGTGAGCCACTTCAGTTCACACCAGACAACGTAGCTGACTACGCTAAACTGTACTAATCAGCGCGTTTGGAGAAGCTAAAGTTTTTCTGAATATGATAAATCCTTAAAAACAGGGGCGGAGCCGTAAGGCTTCGCTCTTGTTTTGCCTGAGCTTATATTGCTTTATCCTGCCTGTGCGTGTTAAAATAAGGCTGACAGTAACATGAGGAATAGCAGGAGGAAACATGCAGCAGGCTCTTTTGGATCATTTGAGAATCATAACAGAAGAAGAACAGCGGATACTGGACGGTGTGGCGGAGGTGGATAAGGATCTGTATACATCCGGGAAAGATTTTACAGTGGACAGTTCAAAAATGTTGAACGAAGGTAAGCTGATCGCTGTGCGTACACACACTCGTTTTGTTCATTTTCCGGCACACAGACATAATTTTATTGAGGTTCTGTATGTCTGTCAGGGACAGCTCACCAATATTATCGGCGGCAAAGAGGTGGTGATCCGGCAGGGCGAGCTCCTTTTTCTGAATCAGTATACAAGACATGAAATCCTTCCGGCAGGGGAGGAAGATATTGCAATCAACTTTATGATTCTTCCGGAATTTTTTGATGTGGCATATACAATGGCGGGAAATAATAATGTTCTTGCGGATTTCCTTGTGAATGTGCTGCGTCAGGATGATGAAAGGGGAGAATACCTTCATTTCAAGGTGGCGGAGGTATTGCAGATTCAGAACCTTCTCGAAAATATGATCTATTCACTTGTAACCGGCAGGGGTGACCAGAACCGCATCAATCAGACAACAATGGGACTTATTTTCCTGTATCTTCTGGAGTCTGTGCAGTATGCAGAAATGCGACTTCCGAATCAGTACGAAAATATGATCGCAATGACTACTCTGGACTATATTGAGCAGGAGTACAGGACAGCAACGCTTACAGAGCTTTGTGAGCAGCTGCATCTGCCGATGCACATGCTGAGCAAGATGATCAAGAAAAATACAGGCTTCAATTTTAAGGAGCTTTTGCAGCGCAAGAGATTGAACAAGGCAGTTGAGCTGATGTGTGAGACGGATCTTCCGATCAGTGATATCATTGCGGCGGTCGGTTACGAAAATGGCAGCTATTTTCATCGTGTATTTAAAGAACGATATCATACGACACCACGTGCGTTCCGTGTGGCAAACGACAAAGAAGAACGCGTACGTCTGTAAAAATCAGCAGTACCCGGCTGGAAATTCAGAAATAAAATAATTTTGCAGAATATAAAAAGGGACACACAGTTACGGAGAAAACCGATACTGCGATGTCCCTTTGGATTTTATTTTATCATTTGTAATGGACTGGAATGTCCGGAAATTATGTAGAACCCGAATGCAGAGAAACTGCCGTTCTGAATTGCTTTGCTCACTTCTCTTTCGTGTCCTGTTCTTTTGTACATAATTTAAAATCTGCGTTCAGTATATCACATGGCAAGGTTTTTGACAAGCTCGATATCTGACGCTTTTACTTTGAGATTTGTTTCTATTACTTTTCCCTCAGCGGTTGTGATCTTGATTTCAATCAGTGTGTCTTCTTTGACAGCAGTAGCTGCTGCCTGAAGAAACTTCGGGAATTTCGGATGATTCCGGGTGAATGTTGCCCAGGAATTTTTAAGCTGCATTAAATTTCCAAGATTCATGTAAGTACCTCCGTTAATTCTGATAATTGATCTGTTCGCCCTGAATGACCGGATAGCAGATCAGAACACCACCATCCAGATTCTCTCTGTGCATATCGACAGCACTGATCTGGTGGTTTTCATAGGTTGTATAATAATAGATCCCCTTTGTGACATTACAGCAGGAAGTATAAAGCGTAATCTCATATTTTCCATCGGCGACTTCGCAGCATCCGCGCTGCTGATCCACGGAACCGAGAATGTGAAAGAACTGGCTTACGCTTTCTTTTTCGGAATCGCCTGAAAAGGCGTTCATCTTTGTGAAAGCAACCCGGACAAAACGGGATGCGGAAGACAGATCTCCCGGAAGACCGAGCGCTCCCATTCCACGGCTGTATGCAGTGAGAGCAAGGTCATCGGAAAAAGTATTTACAGGCTGTTTCGGAGACAAGTGCATAAAGTTGTTGAGCTGGAACATCTGCTGTGGAAAAGGCGGATTGTTCGTGAGCACACCGACCGGATTCTCATAAATGTGAAGTCCGTCAGCCATAGATTCTACTGTAATGGAACCTGTTTTGTCCGAGATGATCCAGTGAAGCTGCGCAAGCGGAAACTGTTCGTTGAACGGAGTGCCCACCAGAGCCATGCGCTCAAGAAGCGTCCGTACTTCGGAAAGAGTCGCACACTGGCTTAAAATCCATGGAATAAATTCAAACTGGGCGACATTATCTCTGTCAGGTGAAACATCTGCATAAGCGGCATTTCCGACAAAGTTTAATCCTGCCATACCAACACCTTTTTCGTTGATGGCATCATAATAGAGGGGGTAGTTTCCGGCAACATGAGCCATACCGATGATCGCGTAGTGAGTGGCCATTTCGCCGGCATGCCGGAAAGAAAACGGATAATTTCGTGGTGTGATGGCAATCTGGTCACCATAGGAAAATTCATAGTCCAGAGTTCTTCCAAAATAAAAATCTTTTGTCTGGTAAGTTGCGGCAGTACACATAAAATATTTCCTCCTTAAAAGTTAAAATCGGCATAGTCCTCCGGCAGAAAACGGTGATAGATGATATGACAGCCTTCATCTTTAAAACAATAGTAATAAGGGTCTTTGCTATTGTCAGCAAAACGGATCAGACGGTCAAATTCACCATTGTTCATTTCTTCGGTGATAATGTTCTCTGAATAAGTATGGAACAGATCCAGAATTTCATTCATAGTACAGCCATGTTTTCCGACTAATTCCACAAGCTGGTGGATAAATTCATTTGGTGCGGTGTTGTCATGCACATATACGGTGCCTTCCTGCGGAATATGGAAACAGAAACGGTCGCCTTTATGACTGACTTCAATCTGTCCAAGTTTTGAAGTGATAGATTCCGGAAGTGTATCGAGACGCATCTGCATTTCATCTGCACTGTCGTTGGCATTAAAGAAATGATTCAGGGAAGAAAGCGGATAATAAAGTCGTATATCTTCTTTAAAAAAGCCAAGTTTAGCCTGTTCTTCTTTGACAATATCAATCAGATTTCGTTCAAGTTTATCATAACCCATAACGGGACCTCCTTTATAAGATGAGCTGCTGATTACAGCATAAACAGCATGGAGTTAAAATACTGCAACATATTGTAGCAGATTCGTTTGGAAAATACCAGAGCTGTTAAGGCAAATAATAAGTTCGTTTGGAAAAATTGTTACTGCACTTCCGGATCATTTAACAAAATATTACCCCAAAAGTTCGTTGACAGTGTGAGTATGGGCAGAGTATTATGAAAAAAAGGTTAATTTTTAAAAATTTAAATATGAAGATTCTACAAATGGCGGAAAAGCAGCAAAAGCCGCCGGAGCAAAATGTGTATGGTACCATAATCCGGACTCCGGTGATCAGAATATTCCATACGCAGAGCTGGAAATTGGTGAATGGAATGCAGAAAATGTCAATAAGCTTATTCAGATTATGAAAGAAAACTGAGGGTGTTATGGATACCGGCGGAGGATGAAAATCTATCCGTCGGTATTTTTGCGCTGTATAACTTTTTAATATGAAAGTTTTCTGCGTATATCTATTGTATTTTTATGCGTATTCGTGTAAAATAAAAGCAATTTAGCTTTGTAAAGTATGAACGCGTGATACACCTGAAGAAATATAAGTGTCACGGGCGAATAGTGCGAGATGGAGGAAGAGAGAAAATGGCAGATCATGAAATGATGAATCTTGAAGAGATGGGCAGCCTGCGGGACAGCATGGAACTGCTTGGGGAAGAACTGATGAATGGTCACCGGATCAACCCGAATCTGTATGTAGAATATGATGTAAAAAGAGGTCTCCGTGACTCAGCAGGTAAAGGTGTCCTGACAGGACTTACCGAGATTTCCGATGTTACAGGATATGATCTGGTAAATGGGCGTAAGATTCCGGCACACGGCAGACTTTATTATCAGGGATATAATGTAAACGATATCGTAGATGGACTGAAAGGCCGCAAATTCGGCTTCGAAGAAACAATCTATCTTTTATTATTCGGAAGACTTCCTTCTGAAAAAGATATGCAGATGTTCAAAAACGTTATGGAAAACTTCGAGACACTTTCAGGACGTTTTGTTCGAGATGTTGTTATGAAAGCATCCAACAGTGATATCATGAATGCAATGCAGAGATGTATTCTGACATTGTATACCTACGATTCAAAAGCAGAAGATATTTCCGCAGAGAATGTTCTTCGCCAGAGTATTGAGATGATTGCGAAGCTTCCGCTCATTGCGGTATATTCCTATCATTCCTACAGACATTTCCGTAAAGATGAGACGCTGTTTATCCGTAATCCTCAGAAAGGACTTTCCCTCGCGGAAAACCTCCTTCTGATGCTCCGTCCGGATGGCAAATACACTGAACTGGAAGCGAAAGTTCTGGATATTGCGCTCATTCTTCATGCAGAGCATGGTGGTGGTAACAACTCTACATTTACTACGCATGTGGTTACTTCATCTGGCACCGATACGTATTCTTCTATTGCAGCATCCATCGGTTCCCTGAAAGGACCTCGTCATGGTGGTGCGAACCTGAAAGTGCAGAATATGTTCGAGGACATCAAGGCAAACGTAAAAGACTGGTCTGATGAGAAAGAAGTGGAAAATTATCTTTGTAAGATCCTTAATAAAGAGGCGTTTGACCATACCGGTCTGATCTATGGTATGGGACATGCAGTTTATACACTTTCTGATCCACGTGAAGTGATCCTCAAGAGATTTGCCAGAGACCTTGCACAGGAAAAGGGCATGATAAAAGAATTTGCATTGTATGAACTGGTAGAACGTCTGGGTGGAAGACTTGTTATGGAGCAGCGCAGACTTTTCAAAAATGTCTGTGCAAACGTAGACTTTTACAGCGGTTTCGTATATACTATGCTTGGAATCCCGAAAGAGCTGTTTACTCCGATTTTCGCCATTGCGCGTATTCCTGGATGGAGTGCACATCGTCTTGAAGAAATCCTTAATGCAAGCAAGATCATCCGTCCTGCATACAAATACGTAGGACATCATGCAGGTTTTGTTCCGTATGAAGAAAGAACACCGGAAGAAGGCTGTGAGGAAGTTTTGAGAGATCTGGAAAAAGGAGCAGCAACAGAAGCAGCAGGAGAAACGGGAGAAAATACTGAGAAAGAGGCGCCTGAAGCTGCAAAAGAGCGCTCTGAGGAGAAGGAATAAATGAAACAGGTAATTTTAACAGGGGACCGTCCTACCGGAAAACTTCACGTAGGACATTACGTAGGATCACTGAAGGAGCGTGTGAAGCTTCAGAATTCCGGTGATTACGATGAAGTTTATATTATGATCGCTGATGCACAGGCACTGACGGACAATGCAGAGCATCCGGAAAAAGTACGTCAGAATATCATTCAGGTTGCACTGGATTATCTGGCATGCGGAATCGATCCGGCGAAATCTACGATTTTTATCCAGTCCATGGTACCGGAACTGACAGAGCTTACATTTTATTATATGAATCTTGTTACAGTGGCACGTGTACAGCGTAACCCTACCGTAAAATCCGAGATTCAGATGAGAAATTTTGAAGCCAGCATTCCTGTTGGATTTTTCTGTTACCCGATCAGCCAGGCAGCAGACATCACCGCTTTCCGTGCAACACATGTACCGGTTGGCGAGGATCAGATGCCGATGATCGAGCAGTGCAAAGAAATTGTACACAAATTCAATACTGTTTACGGCGAGACACTGACCGATCCGAAGATCGTGCTTCCGTCCAACAAGGCATGCCTGCGTCTGCCGGGTATCGACGGCAAAGCCAAAATGAGCAAATCTCTCGGCAACTGCATTTACCTTTCTGATGAAGAAGCCGATGTTAAGAAAAAAATCATGTCCATGTTTACCGATCCGAATCATCTTCGTGTGCAGGATCCGGGACGTGTGGAAGGCAATCCGGTATTTATTTATCTGGAAGCATTCTGCAGGGATGAATATTTCCCGGAATTCCTTCCGGAATATCAGAACCTTGAAGAACTCGAGGATCATTACCGCAGAGGTGGTCTTGGTGATGTAAAAGTCAAGAAATTCCTGAATAATGTTATGCAGGCAGAGCTTTCACCGATCCGTGCAAGACGTAAAGAATGGGAACAGCGTATCCCGGATGTACTCGATATCCTCAGAGAGGGAAGCAAGGTCGCAGAAGCAAAAGCCGCTGAGACACTGAATGATGTTAAGGCATCCATGCGTATCAACTATTTTGACAGTGATCAGTCTGACATGTACCAGAAATAAAATTTCACAACGATAAATGAAATAAATGCTATAGGAAGCAACTGTTTTGGACAATCATCTGAAACAGTTGCTTTTTTTGCTTGGTAGAAACATAAAAGAAAAAAATGTTGTTTTGTGTGGATTTTATTTTTGAAAAATGTTGTTTCATGCTGAGTTTGAGGAAAATTACCTTGACTTTATATTAACAAAATAGTACAATTTAGTATAAGGCATTATAGCGAAAGTGAGGAGCTGTCAATGGCAAATGAACATAGCGATAAGATCAGAATCGTACAGGAGACGGTAGCAGGTAAGGAAATTACCTTTGCGCATGTAATGGGCGGGCCGGCTCCAATCATATATCAGAAACTCGGACTGAATCCGCAGGTGGATTATGGTTCATCTGCAATTGGGATCATGAATATGACACCGTCAGAATCTGCGGTCATTGCATCCGATATTGCAGTAAAGAGCGGTAACGTTTATCTTGGATTTGCAGACCGTTTTACAGGAACTATGATTATTACGGGAGAGATTTCCGATGTCATGTCTGCGATGACAGAAGTTGTGGAGTATTTCCGTGATACGCTGGGATATGTAGTCTGTGACATCACGAAGAGATAGGAAGTACAGCATGGAAGAACGTATAACGAGAGAGGAACTTCTCGAGAGACTGTTTCATGACGATTATGAAAATCTTAAAGGAAAGAAACTTCGGCTGACACGGGTACGGGTTCCGGGTAAATCCCTTGATTTTGCACATGTATTTACCCCATCGGATGGTTCTGTTTATGAGAATCTTGCGCTTCATATCGGAGTACATGAAGGCGAAGACCACAGAGGAGAAACTATCGGGATCATGCGTGTGACACCGTGGGAGGCCATTGTGGTTGCGACGGATGTGGCGGTAAAGGCTGCACATGTTGAAGTTGGATTTATGGATCGTTTCAGTGGAGCGCTGATCATAACAGGCGGGTTCTCTCAGGTAATGACAGCAGTCGAAGAAGTTGTGAGATTTTTCCGCGACGAACTACATTTTGATGTCTGTAAAATCCACAGAAGCTGAAACAGGACAGGATGAAAGAATGAAAAAAATCTTTTTAATGGGACGAAGTGAGGCTGGCAAGACTTCTCTGACACAGGCACTGAAGGGAGAAGAGCTGCACTACCACAAGACTCAGTATACAAATACAAAAGAAGATACGATAGATTCTCCGGGTGAATACGCGGAGTCCAAGCACTTCAGCGTGGGACTTGCGTGCTTTTCTTTTGAGGCCGATGTCATTGCGATCGTGCAGGCGGCGAACGAGCCGTTTAACCTGTTCAGCGATGGCAGCAGGAACTTTCTTCTGAGACCATTGATCGGGATCATCACGAAGGTGGATTCTCCTCATGCCAATCTTCCGATGGTGCGTCAGTGGATGGAAAACATGGGATGCGAGCGTATCTTTGAGGTTAATAACGTAACACGTGAGGGAATTGACGAGCTGATGGAATATCTGAAGGATGATCTTCCGAAGCTGACACTGGAGCAGGCGAAGTTTAAGCAGAGCCTTGGGCTGAACGAATGGCAGCCATTGCCGGAAGGTGTGGAATATCCGGAGAATATTCGGTAAATAATCTGCAAATTGACAGAGTGTATATATATTAAAAAAAATCGAAACTTTTTTCGGTAAATTTTTGTTGGAAATACTGGACGGGCACTGTCCTATATGGTAAAATTTTTTTATCAAAACATTCAGGAGGATATATGATGAAAAAGGTAAAAAAATTATTATGTGCACTCTTAATTGTCCTTACAGCGATGACAATGTTATCTGAGCCATTTCAGGTTCCGGTACAGGCTGCCAGAACCGTGACAGCAAACAAAAATGCAAACAAAGCTGTAAACATTAAGAAAAGGGGAACCTACAGAGTATTAAGTAAGACAAAGATGAGCAAAGACGATTACATTCGTTTTACTGCACCAAAGACAGCAAAATATACTCTGACATTCAGCAATTTCCGTAAGCTGAGTGGTTACACTCCGTCTGAAAGACATCTCGGTTCTGTTTATATTTACAAGAATACCAAATATGGAAGAAGCATGCAGAGAGTCAAAACTAACGGTGGAAAATCCTCTGTTTTGAATATGTGCTCAAAGGCATGGTACAATACCTACACAAAAGGCAGAAAGATTAAAGCGGCTTCTGATCTTCATACCCGTTATGCAAAGATCTCTCTGAAAAAAGGCGAGACAATTTATATCAAATCATTCTGGACAGGCGGCAAACACTCCTATTCATTAAAAATTAAATAACTGATGATCATAAAAATCTCTTACAGAAAATTCTGTAGGAGATTTTTTTGACTTGTTTTTTATATCCGGAAATTACACCGCAATGTAACCGCAAGGTGAAAATACTTGCCGATTGAAAATGAAACAAATGAAAAGTTTTCAGAAACGGAATATAAAATATGGTAATAAATATCAAAAATAAACAATAAAAAGAGGCAAAACATAGAAAAAACATACGTATAGCATAAAAATATTGACCGTATTTATGAAAAATGATATGTTTTATATGAAAAATGAAACGAAAAAATGAAAGAAAAGTGAAATCATAAAGGGGGAGATAAGATGGTAAGAGTCGGAATTATAGGCTGTGGAAAGATTGCACAGGTTCGTCATATTCCGGAATATCTGGATAATCCGAATGCAAAACTGACTGGCCTTTATGATCTGAATCTGCAGCGTGCAAAAGACCTTGCTGAAAAATATAATTGCAAGTCTTATGAAAGTGTTGAGGAAATGCTTGCAGATCCGGAAATTGATGCAGTCAGTGTATGCGTGGCAAATCATGTACATGCCGAGATTACGATTGCTGCATTAAAAGCAGGAAAACATGTACTTTGTGAAAAACCGATGGCAACAAAATTAAAAGACTGCCAGATGATGGTGGATGCAGCAGAGCAAATGGGCAAGAAACTCATGATTGGTCAGAATCAGAGATTTGCGAAAGCTCATGCAGAAGCAAAAAGACTCATTGAGCGTGGAGATATCGGTAAGGTTCTTACTTTCAAAACAACGTTCGGACATGGCGGTCCGGAAACCTGGAGCATAGATGCCGGCCCACAGAACTGGTTCTTTGACAAAAAGAGAGCTGCTATGGGAGCTATGGCAGACCTTGGTGTACATAAGACAGACCTTATCCAGTACCTGCTTGATGATACAGTTGAAGAAACAACTGCGAAAGTGACGACACTGGATAAGAAAGACAGTAATGGAAATCTGATCGGTGTAGATGACAATGCAATCTGCATTTACAAAATGAAGAGCGGAATCATCGGAACGATGACCGCCAGCTGGACTTATTATGGTGAGGAAGATAATTCCACGATTATTTATGGAACAGAAGGAATGCTCAAGATCTATTATAATCCGAAATATTGCATCGAACTGATCCGTAAAGATGGTGGAAAAGTTTTCTATGATATCGACCAGATTCAGACAAATGATAATCAGACAAAATCAGGAATCATTGATGCGTTTGTAGAGTCTGTAGAAAATGACAGCGAACCTGCTGTTTCAGGAAAGAGCGTACTCAGTGCAATGAAAGCTATTTTCGGAAGTCTGAAATCAAGCGAGCTTGGAAGAACTGTTCGCGTGGATGAGGAGGAATTAGAGTGAAGATAGGATTAGTCAGTGCAATACTGGAAGATTACGATTTCAAAAAAATGATCGATACGGTTTCTGAGATTGGTTATGAATGTGTAGAAGTTGCATGCTGGCCGAAAGCAAAAGCAGAGCGCAGATATGCAGGTGTCAGCCACATTGATGTAGCAAATCTGGGAGACAAAGAAGCGGAAGAAATCCTTTCTTATTGCAAAGAAAAGAATGTGGAGATTTCCGCACTGGCATTTTATCCAAACACCATGGACGGAAATCTGGAAAAAAGAGCCGCCAATATCGAACACTTATATAAAGTGATCGATGCAAGCAAAAAACTCGGAATTAACCTTGTTACAACTTTTATCGGAAGAGACCAGACAAAAACAGTGGAAGAAAATCTGGAGCTGGTAAAAGAAATCTGGATTCCGATCGTACGTTATGCAGAAGAGAAGAAAGTACGTATTGCGATTGAAAACTGTCCGATGCTTTTTGACGGAGATCAGTGGCCGGGCGGACAGAACCTGATGACAACACCGGTGATCTGGAGAAAAGTTTTTGAGATTCTGGACAGTGATTACATCGGAATCAATTATGATCCGTCTCATTTTGTATGGCAGATGATTGATTACATCCGGCCGCTTTATGAGTTTAAGGACAAAATTTTCCACGTGCATTACAAAGATATCAAGCTTTTCAAAGACAAACTGAAAGAGTGCGGTACGATGGCATATCCGCTTCAGTATATGAAACCGAAACTTCCGGGACTGGGAGATGTAGACTGGGGCAAATATGTGTCCGCATTAACGGACATTGGATTTGAAGGATATACATGTATCGAAATCGAAGACAAATCTTTTGAAGGATCCGAAGAAAGAGTGCTGGACAGCCTGAAGCTTTCTCTCAGATACATGAGACAGTTTGTGATCTGAAAAAATAATTGAAACATGAAATAATGAAATAATGCGGGGAAGCCGCTTATTAAAAACAAAAACATTTCAAAAGGAGGAAATGAATTATGAAAAAAACAGTAGTTTGCATGCTGATCGCTGCTATGACAATGGGTAGTATGGTTACTCCTGTATTTGCAGACGGAGATGGAGATGCTACACACATTTATGTGCTGACAGCTCCGGAAGACCATGGCTGGACCGGTTCCGTAGCAACATTTGCAAAAGAAAAAATTGAAGAAGTAAACGGTGACGGCACATACAGTGCAGAACTGATCACATCTGCAGATGCAGCAGAGCAGATTGTTAACATCGAAGATATCATCGCAGCTGGTGAAGACAATATTGCAGTTGTAATTCAGCCAATTGATGACACTGTTCAGTCTGCAATCCAGCAGCTGGTTGATGCAGAAATTCCGTACGTAGCATTTGACCGTATCATCGATGGTGTGGCTGACAGCGCAGTATCCAATGTAAAAGGTGACAATGAAGGTATCGGAGCAGCATGTGCAGCTTACTATACAGAGCAGGGTATGAAACCTGGTGATGCAGTTTATGTATACGAAGGAGATACTTCTTCTGTAACAACTCTCCGTGATGAAGGATTCACAAAGTATCTTACCGGAGAACTGGAATACGACGGAAAAACAATTGCAGACGATGCAAAATGGTCTGAAGACGATCTGAAATCCATCACATATTCAGGTGCTATGAACTGGAGCCGTTCAGATACAAAGACAGCCTATGAATCTCTGCTCGGAGATGCATCAAATGCAGATATCAAATGGTTCTATGCAGAAGATGATGAACTTGCAATGGGTATTCTTGAAGCTCTTCAGGGCGGCGGAATCGACGATGCAACAAAAGAAAAATTCCTCGGAAATGCACCTTATCTGACAGGCTGTGGCGGACTGGATGAGCTTTATGCAGTACTTCGTGGTGAATCCTTCACAGATATCGCAGATAAGTTTGGTGGTATTGTATCTGTAACTTACAGCCCTGCAATGATCCAGACAGCAATCCAGGATATGGTTGATTATCTGGATGGAAAAGATGTAGAACAGGATCACGTAATTGCCTGCGAAATCGTAAATAAGGACAACGTAAAAGATTATCCTTCTTTCTAAATCGAGATTTTTTGTGATATAATTCTTTTTAATAAGACAGAAATGGCGAAGGGAACTGAAAAGTTCCCTTCTGTCAGATAATTAAGTGAATGTGTATCAGAGCAGTGTATCAAAAAGCCCGACAGATCGGGCGGGGAGGCGAGAATTATGAGTTTATTGCAGATGAGGAATATCTGTAAGTCCTTCAGTGGGATTCCTGTACTGAAAAACGTACAGCTTACAGTAGAACAAGGAGAAGTGCATGCACTTCTCGGTGAGAATGGTGCGGGAAAATCAACACTTATGAATGTTTTGACAGGTGTATTTCCGCGAGATAAAGGTGAAATCGAATTTGATGGAACCGAATTAAAAAATATTACGATCAGGCAGTCCGAGAATATGGGAATTGCTTTTGTACATCAGGAATTAAATTTGTTTAATGATCTGAAAGTTTATGAAAATATATTCCTTCAGAAAGAATACACAACAAAACTGGGCCGTCTGGATAAGAAAAAGATGATTCAGGAGGCAGAGAGACTGTTTCATGAACTGGGAGTGGATATTGATCCTGCACAGCAGGTTTCCAAACTGAAAACGAGCCAGAAACAGCTGCTTGAAATATCAAAAGCACTGTTTTTTAAAGCAAAACTTCTGATTCTGGATGAGCCGACAACATCCTTAAACAATGATGAGGTGGCACATCTGTTTGAAATCGTAAACAATTTAAAGAAAAAGGGAACTTCCTTTATCTTTATTTCACATAAAATGCCGGAGATCTTCCGTCTGTCAGACCGATATACCGTATTCCGAAACGGAGAATTTATAGGCTCTGGAAATATAAAAGATACTACACCGGAAGACGTTACACGTATGATGGTTGGGGAAAAATACTCGGATCAGGATGTATACGAAAAACGACCACTCGGCGATACGATTCTGGAACTGAAGGATTTCAGCGGAGAAGGTTTTCGCAATATCAATCTGACGGTAAAAAAAGGCAGCATCGTCGGACTGACCGGACTTCAGGGTGCCGGAAGCAGCGAACTGATGCAGTGTATGTTTGGCGTGACGAGAGCCTACAGCGGTGAAATGCGTGCAATGGGTAAAGTCATGCGGGATCATTCCATCCATACAGCAATGAAAGACCAGATTGCTATGCTGGCATCCAACAGAAAAGAAAATTCTGTAATTCCGGATATGAGTATTCTGGAGAACATGTATCTGTCGGAACATACGCTTTCTGCATGGAAACCGGCCATCTCCAAAAAGAAAGAGATTGAAAGTTACAAAAAATATAAAGAAATGCTGAATATCAAGGCAAATTCCTGCGAAGACCTGATCACTTCCTTAAGTGGCGGAAATCAGCAGAAAGTTTTTCTTGCACGCTGGCTGAATACAGATGCGGAAATTCTTCTTCTGGACAATCCGACACAGGGAATCGATGTAGGCGCAAAAGCAGAAATCTACAAGCTGATCCTGGAACTTGCAAAGCAGGGTAAGACAATTCTGATCAATACTTTGGAAATACCGGAGATCCAGAAGGTTGTCGATTACTGTGCGGTATTTTATAACGGAGAGATCATCAAGATCCTGGAACATCAGGAGATCGATGAGATGACAGTTATGATGTATTCAACAAATGCAGCACAGGCAGAGGAGGGAAAATAAAATGAGTAAAAAGAATACAACAGTTCCTGGACGTGTGGCAGGATTTTTGGGAGAAAATAGTTATATCATTGTTTTTGTAGCAATTTTTATTGTATATGCACTGACAACAAACGGACTGACCTGGAGCGGTATGATGAATGTATTCCGTCATTCCGCAGTAATCGGGATCATTGGTCTTGGTATGGGACTTATCTGTATCACCGGTGAGATTGATCTTTCTGTAGGTTCAATGCTGGCTCTGGACGGTGGATTTTCCGTTATTATTTTTAACATGACAAACAGTATTGTGCTTACATTCTTATTTGCAGTTCTGTTTGGCGCATTTTGCGGCCTGATCAATGGTGTGATGGTAGGCTGGATTCAGATGCCCGCATTTATCGTAACACTGGCTACCATGCTGATTTATCGTTCTTTTGCACAGTATTTCTGCCAGCATGTGGACAAAGCCCTGATCGGGGGCGGAAGTTCTGTGTATAAGATGGCAAACAGCCAGTCTTCTTATCAGACACTTTATAATTTTGGTAATGGAAAAGTATCTACGATCCCGATCGTTGGTCTGATCCTTATTATCATGACACTTGTTTTTGTATATATCACAACAAGCACGAAATATGGAAAGAAAGTTTATGCAGTAGGAAGTAACATGAAAGGTGCCCAGATGGCAGGTATCAACACTGCGGCTGTAAAGATTTCAGTATTTGTGATTGCAGGTGCGCTCGTTGGCATCGGTGCTTTCTTATGGATTGCCATGAATGCTTCTGCTGACCCGGCAACAACAGGAAACAGTTATGAAATGTACGCGATCGCAGCAGCCGTGCTCGGTGGTATCAGCATGTCGGGCGGTAAGGGAAAATGCCTCGGAATCCTGTTTGGTGCAATGTCCTATACGATCATTGACAAGATCATTGTATCTCTTAAAATGGATTCTCTTATTAACAATGCGATCAAGGGAATCATTCTGCTGATCGTTATCATGGTTCAGATCGCAGGACCTCAGATTAAACAGAAATTTAGGAAAGCAGAATAAAATCTCTGTTAAACAGGCGAAAAATACATTATAATAGAAATAATTTAGAAAACCTGAAAAAGAGAGAAAGTATGAAGAAGATAACTGTTTCATTAATTGCTGAAAAAGCGCAGGTATCACCGGCAACGGTATCAAGAGTCCTGAATCACCGGGAGCTGGTAAAGGAACCGACGATTCAGAGAGTAGAAGCAGCTATGCGCGAATTAGGCTGCCAGATAGAAAATACGGTTACCGTTTCAAAGGAAACACAGCCGTTGATCGTTCTGAATATTCCCGGAATCGAGAATGCATTTTATCAGGAAATTATCAGGGGTGCGAGAGTATCGGCGAAAGCTCATGGATGCCATCTGCTGATCCATGAATCACATCTGAATAAAGGAAATCTGCTGGATTTCTGCAATCTTCTGCGGAGAGTGGACGCAGCGGGCGTGATTCTTCTGAATCGTGTTTCGGAAGAGGGCCTGAATCAGATACGGGTGATCGCTCCGCTGGTACAGTGCTGTGAATATAATGAACATGCGGATTACCCATATGTCAGTATTGATGACAGCAGAGCTGCAGAACTTGCAACGGAATATCTTCTGTCAAATGGAGGAAGCAAGATCGCGCTGATCAACGGACCGGGAAATTTCAAATATGCAAGAAAGCGTCAGGAGGGATTTATGAATGCACTTCGGAAAGCGGAGGTTATGATCCCGAAGCAGTGGATCGTGCAGCTGCCGGAAGTAAGCTACGAGATGGCTTATGCAGCGGTGTGCAGACTTCTGAATTCTGACAGCAGACCGAATGCATTTTTTACCATATCTGATGTTTTTGCAGCGGCAGTGATCCGTGCTGCGAAGCGTTTTCACTTGCATGTACCGCGGGATATTCTGGTTGTGGGATTTGATAACATCGAGTTGTCTTCTATGACATCACCTTCGATCACGACTGTAAACCAGCCGAAATTCCAGATGGGTTATACAGCCTGTGAAATGCTTCTGGAGCTGATCGAAGATCCGCAGGAAGAGATGAAATCTCTTCTGCTTGATACGGAACTGGTGATCAGAGAATCAACATAAGAAACATAGAAAAACACCGGAGCAGGTTATGAAATCTGTTCCGGTGTTTTTTTGAATATGTGTGCATACTTAAGATATCATATCAGATTTTCAGATGCAGTAGCACATATTATAGAAACATTGCACATTTTCTGTTTTATAAGAATTACATTCCGTCTTTCAGTACATCGTAATCTCGTAAGATTTTTTCGATTACAGTTCCCCTGATGAAGTGGAGCAGAGGTTTTTTGATGAGATTCGCTCCCGGAATTTCGATTTCCAGAGGTGATTTGCTGTCCATCAGCTTGACGCTGCTGCTTAGAAGTTCGCGGATATCGTAGACGCTTCCCCACACCTCCGGCACACCACGGTCCACACCGAGAAGTCCATAAACGGCCTCCATAGCGGTTCTGACAGAGTATTCTGTGGTGAAGACTGTGTCACGTGGAGTATCTGCGAACTGGCCGAGGAATGCGAAGTTCACACAGCCATCCGGGATAACGTCCGGTCGGTCGCCTTTTGCTCTTGGCATGAAGAATGCAGTGATATAAGGCATCATGGTAGGAACGCATACAGCACTGTTTTCTGCAAGCTCTTCAATCTGGTCTTCCGGCACACCGAGGTGGTAAAGCCATTCTTCGGTGATCTCTTTACCGGTACAGTCTTTCATCGGTTTCTTAATATAATCACCAGGTACATCTGTAAACAGCCCGTAAACCCATACGCAGACTTTGTCTTTGTCCTGATCTTTGAACTGTCCCTGGCGGTTGATCGTCCAGCTTAAAAGCCATCTGGAATCCTGACAGCTTACGATACCGCCGGTAACAACTTTGCCGGTGCGTGGATCACGTTTGCAGATATCCGTGATATAAGGAATGATTTTGTCATCCAGTGTGGTGATGGTTGCAGATTCCCAGTTGGTCTTGCTGATATCGGAGCAGAATTTTTCCGGATGTCCGAAAGACGGATCCTGCGCTGCGATATTTTTCCAGAGTGACCAGCAGCCGCTTGTACGGACTTCTGCATCACCGTTTGGCGCATGATTCTGATCACCGTAAATCGTACCTTCTGTACAACTTCCGTTTGTGACAAATACGAGGTCGTTTTCAGTAAGGACGATGCCTTTTTCGACTCCGTTTACTTTGCATTCGATCGCAGATGCAATCTTTTTATTTTCTTTGAATTCGAAGATAACGTTGGTGACTTCGGTATTGAACTGGAAGTCCACACCTGCAGCTTCCAGATACTTCTGCATCGGAAGGATCAGGGATTCATACTGATTGTATTTGGTGAATTTCAGGGCACTGAAATCCGGAAGTCCTGCGATGTGATGGATGAAACGCTGGAAGTACAGCTTCATTTCCAGAGCACTGTGCCAGTTTTCGAATGCGAACATGGTTCTCCAGTACAGCCAGAAGGTGGAATTGAATACTTCATCGTCAAAAACATCTTCGATGGTCTTATCGTAGAGATCTTCATCTTTTGTCATGAAGAGTTTCATAATCTCCATACAGCCTTTCTGGCTTAAGTTGAATTTACCGTCTGTGTGGGCATCTTTGCCACGATTTACGGTTGCACGGCAGAGAGAATAATTCGGGTCATGTTTATTCAGCCAGTAATATTCATCCAGCACGGAAACGTCCGGTGTTTCGATGGAAGGAATGCTGCGGAACAGATCCCAGAGGCATTCGAAATGGTTTTCCATCTCACGGCCGCCTCTCATGACGTAACCGCGTGTCGGATCAAAGATTCCGTCGCAGGCGCCGCCGGCAATATCCATAGCTTCCAGAATATGGATGTGGGAACCGGGCATCTGAGCATCACGGACAAGGAAGCAGGCAGCAGCGAGAGAAGCAAGTCCGCTTCCTACGATGTATGCATGTTTATCGTCAACACCTTCCGGCTTTTCCGGGCGGGCGAATGCTT
This sequence comes from Blautia intestinalis, assembly GCF_014297355.1. Classification (GTDB taxonomy): domain Bacteria; phylum Bacillota; class Clostridia; order Lachnospirales; family Lachnospiraceae; genus Blautia_A; species Blautia_A intestinalis. The sequence continues at coordinate 455,871 of NZ_JACOQE010000001.1, forward strand.
CGTAGTTTCCGTTTGTATAATAGATACCTTTGCTGTTTTTTTCGTACTTGCCGCGTTCTGTGTTGCGGTAGTCGGAGTTTACAGGATTTTTTGATGAAGCTGATTTGTTTGAGGCTTTTGAAGTGCCTGGATTACATTTGGAATTTTTGGCGAGGACGGCAGCAGCACCTGCTCCGGCTGCAAGGGCAATACCAAGTTTTAAACTTTTTTTGGACATATAAAAAACCACCTTTCATTTGTTTATGATGATCTGTTACGCTGTTTCTGTCTCCTATAGTATTGCCATTTGCCGTTCAATTCAATTGACAAAAAATGCCGGATGAGCAAAATTTTATCATTTGGATACATTTGTAAAGTTTTTGATAGAATTTGTAATATTTCCCTGAATGGTGGTGCACATATTGTCGCAGATGGAAGTGTAATCATCTTTCATGCCCTGGCGGATCCAGTCGAGCATGATCCCGACAAAACTGTATTTATAAAAATCAGCGATAAAATTTTTCTGCGCATCGGAAAGAGCAGTTTCTTTTGACTGCTCCAGTACAACACCCATAATGAGATCATGTGTGAGATGGAAAAGATAGTTTTCAATCTGCTCACGGCTTACAGCATGATAGGCATTTATAATGAAGGGTTTGTTTTCGTAGACTGCTTCAAAAATCTGCAAAAGTCCCTCCTGCCATGTTTCGTAAGTTTTTTTACCCTGCAGGGCTTTAGTGGATTCTTCCAGACATGCCCACTCTACGAGATCATAGATGTCCCTGAAATGATAATAAAAAGCCATTCGGCTGATTCCACAGTCTGCGGTCAGGTCGTTGATCGTGATTTTGTTTAAAGGTTTCTGGAGCATAAGCTTTTTAAGAGACTCCATAAGAGCTTTTTTGGTAATGTTGGACATGGCATATCCTCCGTTGTAAAATATTTTCTTCTATAATAATAGATATATTATAACTGTTTTTCGGGATAAAAAATACAACTGTTTTACGGTGTAAAAAAATTGTAAAAAAATCGGAAATAACTGTTGACATGCAAAGGGCATTATAGTAAAATAACCCAATGTGACATAGTGCGATAACGCTTAAGCCAAAGCCCCGGCGAAGGTGTTTTTATCAGCGGTTTCGGACATTTCCGCAGTATATAGATTTGCACTGTTCACCAGGGATTTTTATACATGATATTGCGGGAGACCGTGATTAAACAAACTATCGTTGATAAATAACAGGAGGTAAAACCATGCAGACTTATATGGCTAATCCAGATAAAATCGAAAGAAAATGGTATGTAGTTGACGCTGAAGGCTGTACACTGGGCCGTCTGGCATCTGGTGTTGCTAGCGTTTTAAGAGGAAAGAACAAACCTCAGTTTACACCACACGTTGATACAGGTGATTATGTAATCATCGTTAACGCTGACAAAGTAAAAGTTACTGGTAAGAAAATGGACCAGAAGATTTACTATCATCACTCCGATTATGTTGGTGGAATGAAAGAGACCACATTAAAAGAAATGATGGCTAAGAAACCGGAAAAGGTTGTTGAGCTGGCAGTTAAAGGTATGCTTCCAAAAGGACCTCTGGGAAGAACCATGTACAAGAAACTTTTCGTTTATGCCGGACCAGAGCACAAACATGAAGCTCAGAAACCGGAAACCTTAACATTTTAATAGGAGGTAGGAGACATTGGCTAGCGCAAAATTCTACGGAACAGGAAGAAGAAAAAAATCAATCGCAAGAGTTTACCTTACACCTGGTACAGGCAAAATCACAATCAATAAAAGAGACATCGACGAATACTTCGGATTAGAGACTCTGAAGGTTATCGTTCGTCAGCCATTCGCTGCAACAGAAACTGAAGGCAAATTTGACGTGCTCGTTAACGTAACAGGCGGTGGATACACAGGACAGGCTGGTGCCATCAGACATGGTGTTGCAAGAGCCCTTCTTGAAGCAGACGCTGAATACAGACCAGTTCTTAAAGCTGCTGGATTCCTTACTCGTGATCCACGTATGAAAGAACGTAAGAAATACGGTCTCAAAGCAGCTCGTAGAGCACCTCAGTTCTCTAAACGATAATCAGGAACGAAGAAGAGCAGAGCTTTTCAGGTTTGTTATCGAATACAGAAATCATCAGGCCCCGGAATCTTTGGTTCCGGGGTTTTTCTAAAAGACATTTCAATTATTTCCAATATTTCTATTTCCCAAGAAGTTTATTACCAATATAACGATTAAATTTAATGAAATCCTGAAGCCGATTCATCAAAGCTGCGTCGATTGAACAATCCAGACAGGAGAATTTGCAGAGTTGCTCCATGAAATAATGTAGGTGTAATGACCTGGAAAAAAGTAGATACAGGACAGACCAACAGAAATTCAGGTGAGAAATGACCTGCAAATAAGTAAGTTTGTTAAAAGTCCACGAAAATCACGGCTGCGAATGACTATGGTATGGGAAAGTACATACAAAGTCAACAAAATCCTTGTAAAATGGGTGGTCCAGAGAAGAGTAAGTGCAAAGCGAGTCAAAAATTGCTCTTGGATTGGATGGTCCAGGGAGGAGTAAGTACAAAGCAAGTCAAAAATTGCTCTTGGATTGGGTGGTCCACGGAAAAGTAAGTGCAAAGCGAGTCAAAAATATCCTTGAAATCAGATGCCCTAAGAATGAGTAAATAGATGTTAAGTCCACAAATCACAGACAGAGCCATTACAGAAAAGTCCAATTGAAAATATCCTCTTGACCATTCGTCGAATTTGCGGTATAGTTCTCTACACTTTGCAAAAAAAAAGGAGCGAGACTTATGACTTTTTATCAGGAACTTCAGCTGAGTTCGGTGGGTTCGAAACAACTGATCAAAAATACCGCAGACCCAAAGGAGAAACGCCGCCATATTCTGATCTATAATTTCAAGGTATACCTTGTGATGGCATTCTGTGTGGCGGTGGTGACGCTGTACACAAATCTGACCGGAAGTGACAACAGCGTTGTGGGAGTAACAGTACTGCTTGCTGTGCTTGTACTCAGGCAGGCGGATTTCGGAATCAAAACGCCACATGGACTGGTCAGTATTATGGGGATTTTTGCGATTCTTATGATCGCACCGCGGTTTGCCAACACCCTTAATCCGATCGGGGCATTTGCGGTAAATACAGCAGCAATCCTTCTTCTGATGATATTGGGATGTCACAATGTGATCATGTATAATCATTCGACGTTTGTGCTGGGATATCTTTTGCTGCTGGGATATGACGTGACCGGTGCGGAATACATAAAGAGAGTCGAAGGGCTTGCAGTCGGAATGGTTCTCTGTATGATCATCTTTTATAAAAATCAGAAAAACCGTCCGTACAGAAGAAGTTTTCCGGATCTGTTCCGTGAATTTGACCTTCATTCTGCAAGAGGCAGATGGTATCTGAAACTGACACTGATCGTTTCCAGCGCAATGCTGATCGTATCTCTTCTGGGCTTGCCGAGAGCAATGTGGGCAGGAATTGCCTGCATGTCCGTATGTCTTCCATTTACAGATGACTGCGTTGCCAGATCAGGAAACAGATGGCAGTATAATATTGTCGGCTGTGCATTATTTATTGTATTATATCTGCTCCTTCCGGAATCCATGTACCCGTATATTGGAATGATTGGTGGGATTGGTGTCGGCTATTCGGCAGGTTACGCGTGGCAGACTGCATTTAATACATTTGGAGCACTTTCGATTGCAGCAGGTCTGTTTGGGATGCCGATGGCAGTAGCGCTTCGAGTCGGAATGAATGTGTTCGGGGCACTTTACACAGTAATCTGTAACAAAGTGATCGACAGACTTGCGGCTGTTTCAGAGGAAAGAAGAAGCTCAGAAGCCTGAAACTGAAATACGGAAAATTTCGTAGTTGAAATTACATGCATCGAGCTCGGCCAGATGTCCAACCCGGCGGAAGACCGTCTTATGCAGAGTACTTCCTATCAGAAAAAGATGGTGAAAGGGAGGGGAATATTTACCATCTTCGTAGGTGATTTGGAATGGATTTTGACCAAGTTGCTGTGAACGGAGTGAAAAGTAAATATCTGCCTGTAGTACACTTTTTATTGACAGAAATACTCTGACTTGCTAAAATTTTAAAAGATATAAAGATTAAAGGGCGTTGATTTTGATCTGAATCAACGCTTCTTTTATGTTAGGGAGGTAAAAGAAATGTTAAAAGTATGGATTGCAGGTGCCGGCGGACAGATCGGACGTGCACTGAATGATGTACTGGATCCGATGCAGATTGAGGCACTGAATACGGATGTCAATGAATTGGATATTACGGACACAGATGAAGTTATCAATTTCGGTACTGTCAACAGACCGGATGTGATCATCAACTGTACAGGTATCACAGATACGGATGAGTGTGAGGAAAATCCGGAACATGCATATCGTGTCAATGCACTTGGTGCAAGAAACTTAAGTATCGTTGCACGTAAATGTGGATCAAAAATCGTTCAGCTTTCTACAGATGACGTATTTGACGGACAGAGCAAGAAACCGTATACAGAGTTTGATGATACAAATCCGCTGACCGTATATGGCAGATCTAAAAGAGCCGGCGAAAATTATGTAAAAGAGTTTACACACAAGCACTTTATCATCCGCAGTAACTGGGTATACGGACACGGTGGAAACAACTTTGTAAACCGTGTACTGGAAGCGACAGAGTCCGGAAGAACACTTTCGGTGGCATCAGACCAGTTTGGATCTCCAACCAGCGCCAAAGATCTTGCAAGAATGATCCTGTATCTGATCAGCACAAATGAATATGGAACATATCACGTGACCTGCAGCGGTATCTGTAACCGTTATGAGTTTGCACAGGAGATATTAAGACTTGCCGGCAAAACAATCGAACTTAAATCTGTTCCTACCGAGCAGTCAGACCTTTCATCTGTCAGACCGCCATATGCAGTTCTGGACAATTTTATTCTTCGTATTATTGAAATGTATGATATGCCGGAATGGAAAGAGTCCCTGAAAGAATACATGGATGAGAGAACGGAGGGTTAAAATGAAAGAAAAAAACACACAAGCAAAAACTCCGAACAAAAAAGCGATAGGGCTGACGACCAGGATCTTTATCGCGCTGATCGCGGGAGCGATTCTTGGTATCGTGCTCTGCTATCTGGTTCCGGACAGCAGTTTCAAAAAAGATGTAATTATTGAAGGTGTTCTCTATGTCATTGGACAGGGATTTATCCGTCTGATGAAGATGCTGGTTGTACCGCTGGTATTCTGCTCTCTGATCTGCGGAAGTATGGCAATTGGAGATACAAAAAAACTCGGTACGGTGGGTGTGAGAACCCTGGTATTTTATCTTGCAACTACAGCAATGGCAGTTTGCGTTGCGCTTGGTGTCGGTAATCTGATCAATCCTGGTATCGGCCTTGATATGAGCGCGATTCAGTCTTCGGCAGCTTCTGTAGAAACCATGGAAGCAACATCGCTTACCGATACGATCCTGAATATCATTCCGGACAACCCGATCAATTCTCTGGCAAGCGGAAGCATGCTTCAGGTTATCGTATTTGCATTGATCGTCGGTGTGATTCTTGCAAAAATGGGCGAGCGTGCAGAGACAGTTGCAAACTTCTTCAGCCAGTTTAATGATATCATGATGGAAATGACCATGATGATCATGAGCCTTGCCCCAATCGGTGTATTCTGTCTGATCAGCCGTACATTTGCGAATATCGGTTTCAGTGCATTTATTCCGCTGGCAAAGTATATGATCGGTGTACTGCTGGCACTGGCTATTCAGTGTTTCGGTGTATATCAGATTCTGCTCAAGATCTTTACAGGTCTGAATCCGATCCGTTTCATCAAGAAATTCTTCCCGGTTATGGCATTCGCATTTTCTACTGCAACGTCTAATGCGACCATTCCGATGTCTATTGATACGCTGTCCAAAAAAGTCGGCGTATCCAAGAAGATTTCGTCCTTTACTATTCCGCTGGGTGCGACCATCAACATGGATGGTACTTCTATCATGCAGGGTGTAGCTGTAGTTTTTGCAGCCCAGGCATTCGGTATTCATTTAAGTCCGATGGATTATGTGACAGTTATCGGAACTGCAACACTTGCTTCTGTAGGTACGGCAGGTGTTCCGAGTGTTGGTCTGGTAACCCTGACTATGGTATTTAACTCCGTAGGTCTTCCGGTTGAGGCGATCGGTCTCATCATGGGTATTGACCGTATCCTCGATATGACCAGAACTGCAGTCAACATTACAGGTGATGCTGTCTGCACAACTATCGTTGCACATCAGAATGGCGCGCTGGACAAAAAAGTATTCAACGAAACAGCATAATCTTTTTACATTGATTTCAGCAAAAACGGCTGTACACAGGAAGTGTGCGGCCGTTTTTTGTGCCATATGTAATAAACAGGCTGATATGGTGGATTACGCAAACACAAAACAGGTTGCATTTGTCACAGGGCTTCGGCTATAATACGAGAGAGCCGGATTACTGAGGAATAAGTTCCGGCAGGATTCAGACATATCACTTTAACGAAAGCGAGAATAAATATGAGTATATTGAATGTTGAACATCTGACACATGGCTTTGGCGACAGAGCAATCTTCGCAGATGTTTCTTTCAGACTTCTGAAAGGAGAGCATATCGGACTTGTCGGCGCGAATGGTGAAGGTAAGTCTACTTTTATGAGTATTGTTACCGGAAAACTGATGCCGGATGAAGGTAAGGTGGAATGGGCCAAAAACGTCCGCGCAGGTTATCTCGACCAGCATGCGGTTCTGGAAAAAGGAATGACGATCCAGGAAGTGCTGAAATCTGCTTTTGACCCGCTTCTTCAGAAGGAACAGAGAATGAATGAAATCTGTGACCTTCTTGGAAGTGCGGATGAAGAAGAAATGAATGCCCTGATGGAAGAACTGGGAACAATTCAGGATGAACTGACATTACATGATTTTTATGTCATTGATTCCAAAGTCGAAGAAGTTGCAAGAGCACTCGGACTTCTGGATCTGGGACTTGACCGTGATGTTACAGACCTGAGTGGCGGACAGAGAACAAAAGTCCTTCTCGGCAAACTGCTTCTGGAAAAACCGGATATCCTGCTTCTGGATGAGCCGACCAACTATCTTGATGAAGAACATATTGCGTGGCTGAAACGCTATCTTCTTGATTATGAAAATGCATTTATTCTGATCTCACATGATATCCCGTTCCTCAATGAGGTAGTAAATATCATTTATCATATGGAGAATCAGGAGCTGAACCGTTATGTCGGCGACTATGACCATTTTCAGGAAGTTTATGCAGTGAAGAAAGCACAGCTGGAAGCGGCATACCGTCGTCAGCAGCAGGAAATCAGCGAACTGAAAGATTTTGTTGCAAGAAATAAAGCGCGTGTTTCCACCAGAAACATGGCGATGTCCCGTCAGAAAAAGCTGGACAAGATGGATGTGATCGAGCTGGCAGCAGAAAAGCCGAAGCCGGAGTTTAATTTCCGTTATGGACGTACTCCGGGGAAAATGCTGTTTGAGACGCATGACCTTGTGATCGGCTATGATGAGCCACTGTCCAGACCATTGAATTTTACCATGGAGCGTGGACAGAAGATCGCACTGGTCGGAACAAACGGAATCGGAAAAACGACACTTTTAAAGAGTATTCTCGGACTGATCCCGGCACTCAAAGGAAACTGCGAACGAGGTGAAAATCTGGAAATTGGCTATTTTGAGCAGGAAGTAAAAGGCGACAATAAGACAACCTGTATCGAGGAACTCTGGCAGGAATTTCCGTCTTATACACAGTATGAGATCCGTTCAGCACTTGCGAAATGCGGACTGACTACCAAACATATCGAGAGTCAGGTACGTGTTTTAAGTGGTGGCGAGCAGGCGAAGGTACGTCTGTGCAAGCTTGTAAACAGAGACACAAATGTCCTGCTTCTGGATGAGCCGACCAACCATCTTGATGTAGATGCAAAGGATGCGCTGAAAAGTGCACTTAAGGAATACAGAGGCAGTATCCTTCTGATCTGCCATGAACCGGAGTTTTATCAGGATGTGGTAAATGAGGTCTGGGATATGAGCAGGTGGACCACCAAAATCTTTTAAGTACGGGGAGAGCCTTTATGCAAAAAGAAATAAACCACAGAATAAGGAAACATTTTAACGAGGGAATCTACAATGTTGCCAGATACACGGAAATCGTACTTTCCATCGTGATCCTGATCGTGATCGCACTGACGGGTATCCGGCTGATCTATACGATCACTGAAATTTCCATTCTGAATATGGACATTGATTTTTTTACAGAGTTTCTTGCAAATGCACTGTCGCTTGTTGTGGGGGTGGAGTTTGTAAAAATGCTCTGCCGCCATTCTGCACAGACAGTTGTTGAGGTACTGCTGTTTGCAACGGCAAGACAGATGGTGGTCGAGCATATGGATCCGGTGCAGACACTGATCGGTGTCATTGCCATTGCAATCCTGTTTGCTATCCGTAAATTCCTTATGACAGAGGACAGTGACATGGCACATGAACCATTTAAAAGAAGTAAAGATGAGACAGCAGAGAAAACAGAATGCAAATAAAAGTAAGGGCGGGATTATTTCCTGCCCTTGCTTAATGTACTGTTATGATAATCAGAAGAGAAGGTGACATCACGCCCGAACCATGCCGGTGGTGTGTAGGAATTCGCTGCTTCTTCGGATGGAAATTCTACTTCCGCCAGAAACAGTCCCTCATAATCCGCATGAAAAACGTCAAGCTCGATCGTCAGACTGTCTTTTTCCGGAAGCAGATAACGTGTCTTGGAGATGACAAGACCGTCTGCCTTAGATTTCAAATGTTCATAAGCCTCCTGTGTCAGCGGAAGATTATATTCTTCTCTGGCCATGAGACCTTTTGATTTGTAAGTGAGAAAATAATCGTCATCCTGTCTGCGGATGCGAACGACAGGTGAAGTACAGAGATATCCCTGCTCGATCTTATGAAACGGATAAGATGCAAGATTCGCCGGAAGCTGTTCTTTTTCTATCAGATATTTTCTTTCGATTTCCATAGTAAAACTCCTTGATCAATTATGATATTTTCAGATTTAGTATATCCCTTTTGGGCGGGAAATGCTATACTGAATGACAGAATGGCAATAAAACAACGGGCAGACAGCAAAGCCAATATATCATAAGGGAGGAGCTTTTTATGAGCAAAAAAGTATATATTTTTCTGGCAGACGGATTTGAAGACATTGAAGGACTGACTGTAGTCGATCTGATGCGCCGCGCACAGATCGATATAAAGACAGTTTCCATTAAGGAGATCAGGGACATCACCACTTCTCACGGAATCCATATGCAGACAGACCTTGCTTTTAAAGAAACCGATTTTTCTGATGCGGACATGCTTGTGATCCCGGGTGGCATGCCGGGCACAAAATATCTCGGAGAATATCAGCCGCTCTGTGATCTCCTGACAGATTTTTATAAACAGGGCAAAAAGGTCGCAGCCATCTGTGCAGCACCGACCGTATTTGCCACACTGGGATTTCTTGAAGGCAGAAAAGCGACCGCATACCCATCCTGCATGGACGGATTAAAAGGAGCAGAGCGTTCTCTGGACAGTGTTGTCATCGACGGCAATGTCACAACGAGCCGTGGTCTGGGAACAGCGGTTGATTTTGCACTCAGCCTGATCGGACAGCTTCTGGGTGAAAAAACAGCGGATGAAATCGCAGAATCCGTGGTATATAGCCGAAAATAAGGGAAAAACAAGGGCTTTTCATAAAAAAATACTGGTGTTTTTAAAGACATTGTGCTATACTACGATAATGACTGTAATTGTATCTCATTATATGGAGGTACAGTTGCCTGAAGCCGCCAGACGGCGCAGGAATAAAGGAAAAGTTAGAATATAAGTAACTGTAAAAGTACAGAGCGGTTACGAATATAAGAGATCTAACCTGAAAATTAAGGAGGAACAGGAAACATGAGTTTACAGGTGGAAAAACTGGAAAAAAACATGGCGAAACTGACAATCGAGGTTTCTGCTGAAGATTTAGAGAAAGCTATGCAGGCTGCATACCAGAAAGCAAAAGGAAGAATCACTCTTCCTGGATTCCGTAAAGGTAAAGCACCGAGAAAAATGATCGAGCAGATGTACGGAAAAGGAATCTTCCTTGAAGACGCTGCAAACGCTCTGATTCCAGAGCACTACAGCAAAGCACTGGAAGAATGTGATCTTGAAATCGTTTCCCAGCCGGAAATCGATGTAACACAGGCTGAGCCGGGAAAAGCATTCATCTTCACAGCAGAAGTTGCTGTTAAACCGGAAGTTACTCTTGGTGAGTACAAAGGTGTAGAAGTTCCGAAGTCTGAGACAGAAGTAACAGACGAAGACGTTGAAGCTGAACTGAAGAAAGAGCAGGAGAAAAACTCCAGAACAGTTACAGTTGAAGACCGTGGAGCAGAAAACGGCGACATCACTACAATCGACTTCGAAGGATTTGTTGATGGAGAAGCATTTGAAGGCGGCAAAGGTACAGATTATCCGCTGACACTTGGTTCCAACTCCTTCATCCCGGGATTCGAAGATCAGCTCGTTGGCTCCAAAGCAGGTGACCACGTAGAAGTTAAGGTTACATTCCCGGAAGAATATCAGGCAAAAGAGCTTGCAGGCAAAGAAGCTGTATTCCAGTGTGACGTTAAGAAAGTAGAAGCAAAAGAGCTTCCGGAACTTGACGACGATTTCGCACAGGATGTTTCCGAATTTGATACTCTTGCAGAGTACAAAGAAGACGTTAAGAAAAACCTGACAGAAAAGAAAGAAAAAGCTGCACGTACTGCAAAAGAAAATGCAGCAGTAGATAAAGCAATCGAAAACGCTGAGATGGATATTCCGGACGCTATGCTGAATACACAGGTTCGTCAGATGCTGGATGACTTCTCCAGAAGAATGCAGTCTCAGGGACTTACCATGGAACAGTACTTCCAGTTCACAGGAATGACTCTTGACAAAATGCAGGAAGAAATGAAACCGCAGGCTCTCAAGAGAATCCAGACAAGACTTGTTCTTGAAAAGATCGCAGAAGTTGAAAACATTCAGCCAACAGAGGAAGAAGTTGAAGAAGAATTCAAGAAAATGGCTGATGCATATAAGATGGAAGTGGAGAAGATCAAAGAATTGCTTGGTGACCGCGAGTTAGAGCAGATGAAGAAAGATATGGCTGTACAGAAAGCCGTAACTCTCATTGCTGACGAAGCAAAGGAAGCCTGAGCAGACGTTAGATCCTGAACCACTGGAATTGACGAATGGAGGCATTTATATATGAGTTTAGTACCATATGTCATTGAACAGACAAGCAGAGGAGAAAGAAGCTATGACATTTACTCCCGTCTTCTGAAAGACCGTATTATCTTTCTTGGCGAGGAAGTAAATGATGTAAGTGCAAGCATTATCGTGGCACAGCTTCTGTTTCTTGAGGCAGAGGATCCGAGCAAGGATATTCAGTTATACATCAACAGCCCGGGTGGTTCTGTAACTGCAGGCATGGCTATTTATGATACCATGAAATACATTAAGTGTGATGTTTCTACAATCTGTCTCGGAATGGCAGCCAGCATGGGTGCTTTCCTTCTGGCAGGCGGAACGAAGGGCAAGAGATATGCCCTGCCACACTCAACGATCATGATTCATCAGCCGTCAGGCGGGGCGCAGGGTCAGGCAACCGAGATTCAGATCGTGGCTGATCACATTGCCCAGACGAAACGGACTTTGAATGAGATCCTGGCAGAAAACACAGGACAGCCTTACGAAGTAGTGGAAAAAGACACAGACCGCGATAATTATATGACTGCTGAAGAAGCAAAGGCATACGGACTGATCGATGGTGTTGTCGAGCATAAATAAAGCAGACAGAAGGAACCTCTTTTCAGGGGGTTCCTTTTGTGCCATATCAAACTGAAAGGAAAAGAGAACTATTTATGGCAGAAAAAATGAGAGAAGGAAAAGTCAGATGCTCTTTTTGTCACAAATCTGAGGATCAGGTGCGCAAGCTGATCGCAGGACCGGATGGTGTTTTTATCTGTGATGAATGCATTGGTATCTGCTCGGAAATTATGGAAGAGGAACTGGCTCAGTATGATACGGAGGATGTTTATGATTCAGACATCAACCTTTTAAAACCTGAGGAGATCCATAAGATTCTGGACGATTATGTCATCGGTCAGGACGAAGCTAAGAAAGCTCTGTCTGTGGCTGTATATAATCATTACAAGAGAATTACAGCATCCAGAAATCTGGATGTGGAGTTACAGAAAAGCAACATTCTGATGCTTGGACCGACAGGTTCCGGTAAAACACTGCTTGCGCAGACACTTGCCAGACTTCTGAATGTACCTTTTGCAATCGCAGATGCAACCACACTTACCGAAGCAGGTTATGTAGGCGAGGATGTTGAGAACATTCTTCTGAAGATCATTCAGGCGGCAGATTATGACATCGAGCGTGCACAGTACGGTATCATCTACATCGATGAGATCGACAAGATCACACGTAAATCCGAAAATGCATCTATCACCAGAGATGTATCCGGTGAAGGTGTACAGCAGGCACTTCTGAAAATCCTTGAAGGTACAGTTGCAAGCGTTCCGCCGCAGGGTGGACGTAAGCATCCGCATCAGGAATTTATCCAGATCGATACGACAAACATCCTGTTTATCTGTGGTGGTGCATTTGACGGTATCGAAAAGACGATCGAAGCCCGCCAGGATACCAAGTCCATTGGATTTGGCGCAGATGTTTCTGTTCAGGAAGAGAGAAATATCGGAGAAGTCCTGAAGGACGTTATGCCGGAAGACTTTATCAAATATGGTCTGATTCCGGAATTTATCGGTCGTGTACCGATTGTGGTCACACTTGACGGACTGGATGAGGAAGCACTGATCCGTATCCTCAAAGAGCCCAAGAACTCTCTGACCAAACAGTATCACAAATTATTCGAGCTGGATGGTGTAGAGCTTGAATTTGAGGAAGATGCCCTCAAAGAAGTAGCGAGAAAATCTCTGGAGCGTAAGACCGGTGCCAGAGGACTTCGTTCCATCATGGAGAAATCTCTGATGGATCTGATGTATCGTACTCCTTCCGACAATACGATATGCAAGTGCACCATCACAAAAGATGCAGTAGACGGAACCGGAGAACCGGAAGTGGTTCATGGTGAACAGCCTGCTGTACAGCAGAATACCACAAGAAGAAATTCCCGTTCCAGAAAGACAGGAAAGCCGGAGACGGCTTAAAGAAGGGATTGAAAATATATGAAACAGTCAATCAGCATCCTTCCGGCAATCGCTTTGCGCGGCACAACGATCCTTCCGGAAATGATCGTACACTTTGATGTAAGCAGAGAACGTTCGATCAAAGCGATAGAGGCGGCAATGCTTCATGATCAGAGAATTTTTCTGGTCACACAGAAGGATCCCGAGACAGAGACACCGAAGCTGACTGATCTGTATCAGGTGGGAACCGTTGCCTATATCAAGCAGGTAGTAAAGCTCCCGCAGGATCTGCTCAGAGTGCTGGTGGAAGGAATTGAACGTGCGGAACTTCTAAGTCTGGATCAGGAGGAGCCGTTTCTGCAGGCAGAGACGGCACTTTTTGAGCCTGACAGCACGAAATATACGAAGTCTCTGAATGAAGCAATGTTCCGGAGTATTCAGGAACTCTTTCAGAGATATTGCATGGAAAGCGGAAAAATCAGCAAAGACCTGGCAGCAAAGATCATGAACATTGAGGATATCGATCAGCTGATCACACAGGTTTCGGTAAATGTTCCGCTGAGTTATCAGAACAAACAGAAAATCCTCGAGGCAGTCAGCCTTGAGGACCGCTATGAGGTGCTTGCTGCAATCCTCACAAATGAGATTGAAGTGTTTCAGATCGGTCACGATCTGCAGCGCAAGCTTAAATCCCGTGTGGACAAGAATCAGAGAGATTATATCCTGAGAGAGCAGCTTAAAGTCATCCGTGAGGAACTGGGAGAGGAAAGTACCAGTGATATTGCGGAAGAATACCGCAAAAAGGTCAGTGAACTTCAGGCTTCCAGAGAAGTCAAAGACAAACTGAACAAAGAAATCGACCGCTTTAAGAGTATGAACAGCAGTGCAGCAGAAAGCAGTGTGCTGAGCACTTATATCGAGACACTTCTTGCTCTCCCATGGGACAAAAAATCCGAAGATTTCACAGACCTGAAAAAGGCCTGGGAAATTCTCGAAGAAGGACATTACGGGCTCAAAGATGTCAAGGAACGCATCATGGAATTCCTTGCTGTCCGTAAGCTGACAGGTGGAGGCAAGAGTCCGATCCTCTGTCTTGTAGGCCCTCCGGGAACAGGTAAGACCTCCATTGCAAAGTCTGTAGCAGAGGCATTGAATAAAAAATACGTCCGCATTTGTCTTGGCGGTGTCCGTGATGAGGCAGAAATCCGCGGCCACAGAAAGACTTATGTGGGCGCTATGCCGGGACGTATCACGGAAGCGCTTTCACAGGCAGGTGTCAGCAATCCGCTGATGCTTCTTGATGAGATCGATAAGACAAGCAGTGACTATAAAGGTGATACTTCTGCAGCACTTCTCGAGGTGCTCGATCCGGAGCAGAACAGTCGGTTTAACGATCATTATGTAGAAGTTCCGCAGGATCTTTCCGAAGTATTATTTATTGCGACCGCAAATGATATGGACGGTATTCCGAGACCGCTTCTTGACCGTATGGAAGTCATTGAAATTTCCGGTTATACCGAAAATGAAAAAGAACACATTGCGAAAGAGCATCTGATTCCGAAACAGCTGGAAGTAAACGGTATTCCGAAAGGAGCACTGACGATTCAGCCATCCGCACTTCGCAAGATCATTACACTCTACACCCGTGAGGCCGGTGTGCGTGGACTGGAGCGTAAGATCGGTCAGATCTGTCGTAAAGCAGCACGTGAAATTATGGAAAATGACAAGAAGAAGATCACAGTCAAAGGCAAAAATCTTGAAGATTTTCTCGGCAAAGCCAGATACAGTTATCTGATGGCAAATAAGAAAGACGAAGTCGGAATCGCCAGAGGACTTGCATGGACACAGGTCGGAGGTGATACACTTCAGATCGAGGTCAATGTCATGCCGGGCAAGGGAGAACTTGTACTTACCGGACAGCTCGGAGATGTCATGAAAGAATCTGCTCAGGCAGGCATTTCTTACATCCGTTCTGTAGCATCCGATTATGATATTTCGCCGGAATTTTTCCAGGAAAATGATATTCACGTACATATTCCGGAAGGTGCAGTTCCGAAAGACGGACCTTCTGCGGGTATTACGATGGCTACAGCGATGCTTTCTGCAATCATCGGCAGAGAAGTGCGCGCAGATGTAGCCATGACCGGTGAAATCACACTCCGTGGTCATGTACTTCCGATCGGCGGACTGAAAGAAAAACTTCTTGCAGCCAAATATGCCAAGATCAGACAGGTACTTGTCCCGAAGCAGAACAAACCGGATATTCAGGAGATGGACGATGAGATCCTTGACGGTCTGAAAATCTCCTTTGTAGAAAATATGAATGAAGTGCTCCATGAGGCGCTTGCAAATTGACAGAAGTAACTTGCAAAGACTTGAACAGTTATCGAAAGAGGACTTTATGGTTATAAAAAGTGCAGTTTTAGATATCGTATGCGGAATCACAAGTAAGATTCCGGATACCGGTTTGCCGGAAGTGGCTTTTGCCGGCAAATCCAACGTCGGCAAATCTTCACTGATCAATGGTCTGATGAACCGGAAGGCACTGGCGCGCACCAGTGCGCAGCCGGGCAAGACACAGACAATCAATTTTTACAAGATCAATGATGAATTGGATCTGGTCGATCTTCCGGGATACGGATATGCCCGTGTGACACCGGCAGAAAAAGAAAAATGGGGAAAGATGATCGAGAATTATCTGCATACTTCCCACAATCTCAAAGCCGTTTTTCTTCTGATCGATATCCGTCATGATCCGTCTGCAAATGACAGACAGATGTATGAATGGATCCTTCATAATGGCTATGAGCCGATTATTATTGCAACGAAACTGGATAAACTGAAACGCAGTCAGGTTCAGAAGAATCTGAAGGCGATAAGAGAAGGCCTTCAGTTAAGAAAGGGAACCACTGTGATTCCGTATTCTGCTGAGACAAAGCAGGGAAGAGATGAAATCTGGGAACTGATCGAATCTCTGACCGGTGGCGAACCTTCCGAGGAAGCCTGAAAGGACTAAAAAGATGGGAATCATCAAAGCGGCAAAACTGACATTTGACTATTTAAGATATGATGAAGACGGAAATGTAGAAGATACGCAGAGAGCGGTTGACAGTGTTGACCTTGATATTCAGCCGGGTGAATTTGTTGCAGTGCTTGGACATAACGGATCTGGTAAATCTACGTTTGCAAAACACATTAATGCGTTATTGCTCCCGACAGAGGGAACCATCTGGATTGATGGAATCGATACGTCGAAAGAGCCGGAACTCTGGAAAGTGCGGCAGAAAGCAGGTATGGTATTCCAGAATCCGGATAACCAGATCATCGGTACCGTAGTTGAGGAAGATGTGGGATTCGGACCGGAGAATATGGGGATATCTACAGGAGATATCTGGAAACGTGTGGACGAAAGCCTTGCAAAGACAGGAATGACTGCATATCGTCATCATTCACCGAATAAACTATCCGGTGGACAGAAACAGCGTGTGGCGATTGCCGGTGTCATGGCGATGCGTCCGCAGTGTATCGTTCTGGATGAACCGACTGCCATGTTGGATCCGAACGGACGAAAAGAAGTACTGGAAGCAGTTCATCAGCTGAATCGTCAGGAAAATGTGACGGTCGTTCTGATCACACACTACATGGAAGAAGTGATCGATGCCGATCGTGTGGTTGTCATGGACGATGGTCATGTAGTGATGGAGGGAACTCCGAAGGAGATCTTTTCACAGGTAGAGACACTGAAGAAATATCGTCTGGATGTGCCGCAGGTAACACTGCTTGCACATGAACTGAAACAGTCCGGTGTAGACATTCCGGATGGAATCCTTACTACGGAAGAGTTGGTAAATGCCTTATGTCAATAGAACTGAAAAACGTAACTTACACATACAGCCCGGGAACCTCTTATGAGATCCACGCACTGAAAGAAATTAATCTGAACATTCCGGATGGACAGTTTATCGGTGTGATCGGACATACAGGAAGCGGGAAATCTACATTGATCCAACATCTGAATGCATTGATCCGGCCGACTTCCGGCACAGTATCATACAATGGTGAGGATGTCTGGGCAGAAAACTACAACAGAAGAGCACTTCGAAGCGAAGTAGGACTTGTTTTCCAGTACCCGGAACATCAGCTTTTTGAGAGTGATGTTCTTTCAGACGTTTGTTTCGGACCGATGAACCAGGGCAAAAGCAGGGAAGAAGCAGAGAAAGAAGCGAGAAAAGCACTGCTTCAGGTCGGTTTCAAAGAAAAAAATTTTGACAAGTCTCCATTTGATCTCTCCGGCGGACAGAAAAAGCGTGTGGCAATCGCCGGTGTTCTTGCAATGAATCCAAAGATCCTGATTCTGGATGAGCCGACCGCAGGACTTGATCCGAAGGGAAGGGATGAGATCCTTGACCAGATCGCAGAACTTCATAAAGTCCGCGGAATCACGATCATCCTGGTTTCACACAGCATGGAAGACGTTGCGAAATATGTAGAACGTCTGATCGTGGTAAATCACGGTAAGATCGCATTTGACGATACTCCGAAAAAGGTCTTTGCGCATTACAAAGAGTTGGAAGAGATGGGACTTGCTGCACCGCAGATTACCTATATCATGCATGCTTTGAAAGAAAAAGGACTTCCGGTAGATCCTTCTGACACAACTGTCGAGGAAGCCAGAGCGGATATTCTGCATGCACTGAAAGAAATGAACTCTCCTTTACTGAAAGGAGGAGCTCTGAATGATTAGAGATATTACGATCGGACAGTATTACCCGGCAAAGTCACCGATCCATAAGCTGGATCCACGGACAAAGCTTGCCGGTACACTGATTTTTATTATATCGGTATTTTTATTTCATACTGTAGTCGGATATGCGGTAGCAACCGTATTTCTGGCAGGAATGATCCTGATTTCCACAGTTCCGGTGAAGTTTATCTTTAAGGGACTGAAAGCAATCTTTATGATCCTGCTGATCACTATGGTGTTTAATATTTTTCTGACACCGGGTGAGGCAATCGTTACTTTTGGAATCTTCAAGATCACAAAAGAAGGTGTTTCCATGGCAGTCCGCATGGCAATCCGACTGATCTATCTGGTAATCGGCTCTTCGCTTATGACACTGACGACTACTCCGAATCAGCTGACCGACGGACTGGAAAAAAGCCTTCGTCCACTGAATAAGATCCATGTCCCGGTACATGAGATTGCAATGATGATGTCGATTGCACTTCGTTTTATTCCTATTCTTCTGGAAGAAACGGACAAGATCATGAAAGCACAGATCGCGAGAGGTGCAGATTTTGAAAACGGAAATCTGATCCAGAAAGTAAAAAACATGGTGCCGCTTCTGGTGCCGCTGTTTATTTCTGCTTTCCGCCGTGCGAATGATCTTGCAATGGCGATGGAAGCACGGTGTTATCACGGGGGCGATGACCGTACCCAGATGAAACCGCTGAAATATAAGAAACGAGACCATATTGCATACCTGATCCTGTTTGCATATCTTGCAGTAGCGATCGGATTTCGCATGGCCGGTTTATAAATAAGGATGGTTCTTGCTGTAAAAGGCGGGAACCATTTTTACCATAAATGGAGGACAAGATGAAAAGAGTTGGACTTGTAGTTGCCTATGACGGAACGAATTACAGTGGATGGCAGATTCAGCCAAACGGAATCACGATTCAGGGTGTGCTTAACGATGCACTTTCTGACCTTCTTGGAGAAAAAATTGAGATCATGGGTGCAAGCCGTACCGATGCAGGCGTTCATGCACTCGGAAATGTAGCCGTTTTTGATACGAATACTCGTATTCCGGGAGAAAAGATTTCCTATGCACTCAATCAGAGACTGCCGGAAGATATCCGCATTCAGTTATCAGAAGAAGTGGAGCCGGATTTTCATCCGAGATACTGCGACAGTGAAAAAACATACGAATACCGGATACTGAACCGTAAATTTCCGGTGCCGACAGAGCGTTTGTATTCTTATTTTTATCATTACAAACTTGATATAGAAAAGATGCGGGAAGCGACCTCTTATCTGATCGGACGACATGATTTTGCAAGTTTCTGCGGAACAGGTGCGCAGGTAAAGTCCACAGTTCGTACTATTACAGGAATTGATGTGTGGAGAGACGGTGACATTGTGACGATCCGTGTAAAGGGAGAGGGATTTCTTTACAACATGGTCCGCATCATTGCAGGAACACTGATTCAGGTCGGAAACGGACAGTATCCTCCGGAGCGTGTGAAGAAAATCCTCGATGCCTGTGACCGCTCTGTATCCGGACCGACCGCGCCGGCACACGGACTGACGCTGATGGGAATTGAATTTTTTGACTGAAAATGAAATTTAATTATTATATGCATTGAAAGAAGACGGATTTTTATGTCCGTCTTTTTTGCGTTTTTATGTATGTGGTTATAACCACGTCTTTATAGTGAGATGTATATTATATTGGATTTACAAAGAAACTATACAGAGAGACCATAAGGAGGTTTAACCATGGATAAAAAAGAAAATAAGATGTTTTGCTTTCAGTGTCAGGAAACTGCAGGCTGCAGCGGATGTACAGTATCAGGGGTATGTGGAAAGAAACCGGATGTTGCAGCCATGCAGGATCTGCTGGTCTATGTGACAAAAGGCATTTCAGCAGTGACCACACAGCTTCGAAGCGAAGGAAAAGAAATAGATGATAATATCAATCATCAAATTATTGTAAATCTGTTTACAACGATCACAAATGCAAATTTTGATAAAGAATCTATCATTACACGAATCAAAGAAACGCTGGAGATCAAAGAAGAACTTCTGAAAAAAGTCGAAAACAGAGATGATCTCCCGGAAGCTGCATTCTGGAACGGTACAGAAGATACTTTTGAAGATAAAGCTTCGCACGTAGGAATTCTTGCCACAGAGAATGAAGATATCCGAAGTCTTCGAGAACTGATCACCTACGGTCTGAAAGGACTGGCAGCCTATGCGAAACATGCAGCAGCACTTGCACATACGGATGAGGAGATCGACGCGTTTCTCCAGAAAGCACTTGCGGTAACAACGGATGATGCTCTCTCGGCAGAAGAACTTACCGCATTGACTCTCGAGACAGGAAATTTCGGCGTTCGTGTGATGGAACTTCTTGACAAGGCTAATACAGCAGCTTACGGAAATCCTGAGATCACAAAAGTTAATATCGGAGTCGGCAAAAATCCGGGTATCCTTGTTTCGGGACATGACCTGCACGATTTGGAAATGCTTCTTGAACAGACGCAGGGAACGGGTGTGGATATCTACACTCATTCCGAAATGCTTCCGGCGCATTACTATCCGGCGTTCAAAAAATATCCGAATTTTATCGGAAATTATGGAAATGCATGGTGGAAACAGAAAGAGGAGTTTGAGAGTTTCCATGGTCCGATCCTGATGACAACGAACTGCATCGTTCCGCCAAAGGACAGCTACAAAGACCGTATGTATACGACGGGTGCAGCTTCTTATCCGGGATGCACCCATATTCCGGGCGGTGTCGGAGAAGAAAAAGATTTTTCAGAAATCATTGCTAAGGCGAAGCAGTGTCAGGCGCCGGAAGAGATTGAACATGGTGAGATCATCGGTGGGTTTGCACATGCGCAGGTCTTCGCGCTGGCAGATAAGATCGTAGAAGCAGTAAAATCCGGAGCAATCCGCAAATTTGTCGTAATGGCAGGCTGCGACGGACGTGCAAAGTCCCGAAATTATTATACTGATTTTGCAAAAGGACTGCCGAAAGATACTGTAATTCTTACTGCAGGATGTGCAAAATATAAATACAATAAGCTGAATCTCGGAGATATCGGTGGCATTCCGAGAGTTCTGGATGCAGGACAGTGCAACGATTCCTATTCACTTGCAGTCATTGCACTGAAACTGAAAGAAATTTTTGAACTGAACGATATCAATGAGCTTCCAATCGTCTACAATATTGCGTGGTATGAGCAGAAAGCGGTCATCGTCCTTCTGGCGCTTCTCGCGCTTGGAGTCAAAAATATCCATCTCGGACCGACACTGCCGGCATTCCTTTCTCCGAATGTGGCAAAGATTCTGGTAGATAACTTCGGAATCAGTGGAATCGGGACAGTAGAAGAGGATCTTGCAAACCTGATTGGATAAAGAAAGAACTGCTTTGAAAAGCTGTAATGTTTTTGCCATCGAAGTGATCCAGTTTGTGATAAACGGACAGTTAAACTTTATGCTCCAGCATTTCAAAAACTTCCTTGGTGCAGCACCGGAAGAGGAAGCAACTGTATTGTTTACATTGTTTGTACAGTTCCAGCTTTTCAATGCATTCAACTGCCGTGAACTGGATGATACACCTCAGAGACATTTATATGCAATGATCGTTACCGTGCCTTTGCCGGGGTAGCGTTTCATTGCATATTTTTTAGGAAAAGCTTCGATCAGTTCCGGTAATTTGACATAACCATAAGTACGGGCATCGAAATCAGGCTTTGCGCGTTTGATGTACTGGCCGGCAGAGCTTACATTGACGTAACCATCATCGTCCTGATATTTGTCCCAGGCGATACGCAAAAGCTTGTGGATTCCTTTAAGCTCTTTGGCTTTGCGACGTTCTTCGGCATTTTCCTTTGCAGTTCGTTTGGTCGGTTCATTCTGCTTCTGAACTGCTACAGTTTGAATATCATTATCTTTACTCAGGTTTTCCAGATAGACAAATTCATCACAGGCATTGCGGAAAGGCTCCGGTGTTTTTTTCTCACCGACGCCCATAACAAAAACTCCGGATTCGCGGAGCTTGATCGCGAGTGGTGTGTAATCGCTGTCGCTTGCGACGATAACAAAGGCATCATAAATGCCACTGTGGAGAAGGTCAAGCGTATCAATAACGAGTGCCATGTCTGTCGCATTTTTGCCGGCAACATAGTCAAACTGCTGTTCCGCTTTGATCGCAAGACGTTTTAATTCATTTTCCCAGTTTTTGAGAGAACCTTTGCGCCAGTTACCGTAAGCACGTTTGACGACGATGCGGCCGTTTGTTGAGATTTCCTGTATAACAGATTCCAGTTTGGAAAGCTGTGTATTATCAGCATCTATCAGCATTGCAATATTTTTGAGATTTTTCATAGAAATAAGTCTCCTCGTAATACGTAAACATTATTAATAGAACTATATCATTTTCTAAAATCTTTTTCCAGATGGATTCCGGGGAAATCTGGATTTATTCACAGAAATGTGGTAAGATCGAGGGAATACAGACAGGGGGAATCTATATGATTACATTTTTGGCATCCCTTTTTATTAAGGATCGCCGCAATTACAATTCGCCGGAAGTCCGGCAGGCATATGGCGTTTTAAGTGGTGCAGTCGGAATTGGACTGAACATTCTGCTTTTTCTCGGCAAATGGATTGCAGGAACGGTGAGTGGTTCTATCGCTATTACGGCAGATGCGTTTAACAACCTGTCAGATGCGGGTTCTTCGATCATTACGTTGATCGGTTTTCGGCTTTCCGGACAGGATCCTGATCCGGAGCATCCGTTCGGTCATGGCAGGATGGAATATATTTCCGGATTGCTTGTATCTGTAGCAATACTGGTCATGGGATTTGAGCTGATCTGGTCCTCGCTTAATAAACTGCGTTCACCGGAACCGATTGAGAGCAGTGCACTGGTATGTGTGATTCTGATCGCATCCATTCTTGTGAAAGTATATATGTTTTTTTATAATCGTTCACTGAGTAAAAAACTGGATAGTGCAGCAATGAAAGCAACATCTGTCGACAGTTTGAGTGACACCGTGGCAACGACACTTGTTCTGATTGCTACACTGATCAGCAAATATACAGGGCTGCTTCTTGATGGCTGGTTCGGAATTCTGGTAGGATGTTTTATTCTTTATACAGGCGGTTCTACACTGAAAGAAACCATTGACCTTCTTATCGGACAGCCGCCGAAGCAGGAATTTATCAATGAAATTCGTGAAATCGTTCTGGGACATTCGATGGTTCATGGTGTACATGATCTGATTGTTCATGATTACGGGCCGGGACGTGTGATGATCTCACTTCATGCAGAAGTGGATGTGAACGGAAATATTCAGGATATCCATGAACAGATCGATCATATTGAACATGAACTGCAGGAAAAACTGCATTGTTCCGCAACGATCCATATGGATCCGATCGTGACAGATGATGAGGAAGTTCTTGCGATGAAGGCAAAAGTAGAAGAGATGGTACATTTTCTGGACGAATCCTTCAGTATGCATGATTTCCGAATGGTAAAAGGTTCGACCAGAACAAATCTGATCTTTGATGTGGAGGTTCCGAGAAAAACTTCCTATACAGACAACGAGATCGTGAACTGGCTGAAAGAGCGGATACACGAACTGCCGGGAAGCAAGTATTTCGCGGTGATACAGATCGATCATGAATACTATTGAGTAAAAAAATTGACAGATAAAAATAATCTGGTATAATTAAATAATCGAGACGTTATTTAGTGCGCTAATACGGGAAACCGCACCTTGAAAGGAAACGACAGAGAACTTCGAAGAGGAAGATGGTTGTTGTTTCCTTTTTTGTTGCACGTGTATAGTGGAAGTGCCGGTAACATGTCCGCTGATTTTATCAGGGCTCGAACGAGAGAGGAGAAAAGGAGAAATTAAATGGAAACAAAAGAAAAAAACACTGCAACACCGTATGACCTTGACGGAAAGCCACCGCTGAAACTTGCGATTCCGCTTGGATTACAGCATGTTCTGGCAATGTTTGTCGGCAACCTGACACCGCTGCTGATCATCACAGGAGTCTGTGGTATTGAATCAGGAAGTGCCCTGCAGGTAGCACTTTTGCAGAATGCCATGCTGGTAGCAGGTATCGTTACATTGATTCAGGTCTATACGATCGGACCGGTTGGCGGTAAACTTCCAATCGTTATGGGAACAAGTTCCGGATTTATCGGTGTCTGCAGAAGTGTGGCAGTTACAATGGGAAGCGGAGTTGCCGGTTATGGAGCAATTCTGGCAGCCAGTTTTATCGGTGGTCTGTTTGAAACTGTACTTGGAGGTTTCTTAAAGCCACTGCGTAAATTTTTCCCTGCAGTTGTAACGGGTACAGTTGTACTGTCTATCGGACTTTCACTGATTTCTGTCGGAATCGGTTCTTTCGGCGGTGGAAGTACAGCACCGGATTACGGTTCACTCGAAAATCTTTTTGTAGGTACGGTAGTTCTGGTTGTGATCATAGCGCTGAAACACGGCACAAAAGGATTCACCAGTTTTTCATCGATTCTGCTGGGCATCATTGTAGGATATATTCTGGTATCCATCATGGCAATGGTACTGCCGACTACTTTTACATACACCGATGAAACAGGTGCTGTTGTTGAAGCAACAAAGTCCTGGGTAGTCAACTGGAGTAAGGTAGCAGACGCATCCTGGTTTGCAATTCCGAAGATTATGCCGGTCAAATGGGTATTTGATGCAAAAGCAATTGTTCCAATCTGTATCATGTTTGTCGTTACCGCTGTTGAAACAGTTGGTGATATTTCCGGTATTACAGAAGGCGGTCTTGGACGTGAGGCTACTGACAAAGAGCTTTCCGGTGGTGTTATGTGTGATGGTCTTGGATCTTCTTTTGCAGCACTGCTGGGTGTTCTTCCGAATACTTCTTTCAGCCAGAACGTTGGTCTGGTTGCCATGAATAAGGTTGTGAACCGTTATTCAATCGGAATCGGAGGTATTTTCCTGATCGCATGTGGTCTGTTTCCGAAGCTTGCAGCGCTGATTTCCATTATGCCGCAGAGTGTACTGGGCGGTGCAGCGGTTATGATGTTCTCATCAATCGTGGTCAGTGGTATTCAGCTTATCACAAAATGGCCATTGTCTCCGAGAAATGTGACAATCGTTTCTGTCGCTCTTGGTGTTGGCTATGGACTTGGTTCCAACTCAGCTGTACTCGCGCAGCTTCCGGAAAGTATCAATCTGATCTTTGGTGGTTCAGGTATCGTGCCGGCGGCACTGTTCGCGATCATTCTGAATATCATTCTTCCAAAGGATGAAAAGACGGAAGTGGAGTTGGCAGAAGAGATATTGGCGGATAAAAAAGCAAAAGAAAAAAGTAAAAGTAAATAAAAGAGTGTAGTTTATGAGAACAGGCAGGGATGACGAAAAAATATCCCTGCCTTTTAATATAGATAATTAAAGCATTCGAAATCTCAAAAGCCTCGCAGGGTTTCTTACATGGCTTATCTATATTGCAGGCAGGGGAAATTTACGGGTGTCCCTGACGGTTGAATCAAAAGGGGAGTGCTGTGTGAAAAGTGGAAGAAAGGCAACGGAAATAGAGAATTTTAAGGATCCCGATGCTAAAAAGAGTAAAAAAGTGGAAGAAAGGCAACGGAAATAGAGAATTTTAAGGATCCCGATGCTAAAAAGAGTAAAAAAGTGGAAGAAAGGCAACGGAAATAGTAGATTTTAAGAATTCCGATGCTGAAAAGAGTAAAAGAGCAGAAGAAAAGCAACGGAAATAGTAGATTTCAGGAATCCCGATGCCGGAAAGAGCATCGGGAGCAGTAATGCTGAAGGTATTTTAAAGATTCCTTTGTTCCTTTGCGGATACGGTCCTTTTTGCCGGCACCGTAGTTCTGTGCAATAAAAGTAGAATAGGCATTGTCGAAATCCTGTACCATCAGGATTCCGAAATTCATTACAGACTACTGGACACAGGTCATCGAGGAAAGATTGCCGATCTCACCTAAGATCTGCCGGTTAAATTTCACGTCTTTTCTGGATGGCAGCAGATCCCGGCATTTGAGAAGTACGTACAATGTGATGCCGATTCCGGAAACATGCTGTGCGATGACAGTTGCAAACGCTGCACCGCGGATGCCCCATGGGAGTACCGCAACAAATAAAAGATCCAGTCCGATGTTCAGGATTGCGGAAACTGCCAGAAATACCAGAGGAATCATAGAGTTTCCGAGTGCCCGTAACAGAAAGGAAAAATAGAACACGTCCGACAATCAATGTGTCGGCAATATTATAGAACTGCTGAAGCAGATTGCCGGCCATCATCGGAAGTGCAAACAGCAGCAGAGAACGGGAAATTTTTCCCTCGGTTAAATCATGATACATTTTAGTTACCTCATCCAGATTTTGAAAATTTAATACAGGGTGCACACTTTTTTGTGAATCACAATGATGATTATATCATAAAAATAATCTGGAAAGGTTTGAGATTTACATTCTTTTCCTTTTGAATATAAGAAAAGTCAGAAAAAACTATATAATGTATACAATTTTAAAATATCAACAAATTTTAAAGTAAAAAAAAATAATATTTGGTTAATCTGTTTCTGTACTCAGTGCTATACTTCTAACCGTAAAAAGTAAACAGAACTTAACAAAACCTCCTTTCACAAAACAAAGTTGAAGGCTGCTAAGCATCAGATTTTTGGAGGAAAAGACAAATGAATACTTTAAAAGCTGAAAAAAGAAGCATGGACGTTAAGGCAAAAAGACTGAGAAGAGAAGGATACGTTACAGGTAATGTATTCGGTCGTGAGATTGAAGGTTCCATCCCGGTAAAAATGCTGAAGACGGAGGTTGACAAACTGTTAAAGACTGACCACAAAGGAAGTCAGGTTATGCTTGAGGTAGATGGTCAGACATACGATGCACTGATCAAAGAGGTTGATTTTAACCCACTGGCAGGCAGAGTTGATGAGATTGATTTCCAGGCACTGGTAAGCAATGAAAAAGTACATTCTGTTGCTGAAATCGTGATTGTAAACCATGACAAAGTAGCAGATGGTGTTCTTCAGGAAAATATGGAAGAAGTAAATTATAAAGCTTATCCGTCAGCACTGGTTGACAAAGTAGAAGTCGATGTAGCCGGTCTGAAGGTCGGTGATACGATCCGTGTCAAAGACCTTAGCCTTGCAAAAGACAAAGATGTCGACATTAAAGATGATCCGGAAGCTGTAGTTCTGACAGTTGTTGCAGTTCATAACGGAGCAGTACCGGAAACAGAGACACCTGAGGAAGCAGAAACAGAAGAAGCAAAGTAATCTGCCTGATTCGAAACTCACACCAAGAAAATATATGATAAAAGATCCCTCCTGTGGAGTTTGTTCACAGGAGGGATTTTTGGTGTTGCCATGTATTCTCTCATCGTCTTGTTTTCAAATTGTAGACAAATATTTAACCACCATTTCTTAAATGGAATGAAAGATAAATAAGAAACTGTTTTTATGGATGAAAAGTAATCATTAATCTGGTATAATAATAAAAGAAAAGGACATGTATTTTGAATGGGGTGATGACATGATATTAAGCAGACACAGAATGTCAATGGATCAGGCTATCAAAAAACTTGTAGAAGAATTTTCTGAATATATCAAAGAAATTTATCTTTATGGCAGCTGTGCCAGAGGGGAACAGAAATTTTCCTCAGATGTGGATTTGTTTGTACGTGTAAAGGAAAATACACCATCTCGAGTGCTTCGCAAAATGAGAATAGAGGCCATGCCTGATGAAGAAAACTTACCTGAAGTGGATTTGAAATTTACATCCGGAGAGAGTTTCAGTCAGAGCTATCGCTTCAATGAAAATATCAAGAAGGAAGGAAAGCTGATATGGAAAAAGGATTGACATATTATGACCTTGCAGAAAACGACTATCAATTCCTTCTCAAAGACTGGCAGGGTCGGAAATATTATGTGTGCATCTGTTCAGGCATTCATGAAAACACATCAACATAAGGGAACACCAATTAATGAAGAAAGAAATAACCGATAAATCAGTCAGCACTCTCTGTGGGTGCTGATTTTTTTGTAACATTTTTCTTTCTCAGATGTTATATTGTTGAAAGAGATAAAATGCCGGTGGGAAACGTGGACAGGAAAGCATCAGCCGGTGCAGAATTTCGGAAAGGGGGAAAACAGATGTGGATAATGAGCTTTTAATGAAGTTATATGGCGCATATCAAAAAGAATTATATCTGTATTTGTATTCCCTTTGCAGGAACCGGCATCAGGCGGAGGATCTGCTGCATGAGACATTTTTGAAAGCGCTTCTGGCGTTACCGGACGGACATACAAATATGCGGGCATGGCTTTATATGGTTGCGAGGAATCTTTTTTATAATCAGCAGAAAAAGAAATCAAAAGAGATTCTGACAGAGGAACAAAATGATATCCCGGAAGAAAGTACAAATGGAGATCTGCTTGAAAACATCCTTGCCGAGGAAAGCAGGAGACTTCTTTATCAGTCGATTCAAAAGCTGGAAGTAAGAAAGCGCGAGATCATCCAGATGCAGTATTTTGGTGGGATGTCACAAAAAGAAATTGCTGCAATCTTATATATTACCCCGGAAAATGTCCGTGTGCTGGCATACCGGGCGAAAAAAGAACTGAAAAAATATCTTGAAAGCTATGAAATGGAAAATGACTGATGAAGATATCTGAACAGATTTGGAGAGAAACAAAAATTTCCGGAGAGGAGGAAATGAAATGACATATCGTGAGCTCTTGCACTTATATAAACAGGGAAAGCTGGACACTGAGAAGAAAAAACAAGTCGAAGCAGAGATCGAAAAACAGGATGCAATCAGTGAATTTCTCTATGAAGAGGGAGAGATACCTGATTTTTCTGATCTGGAGAAAGGGGAAGACTGCTTTAATAATCTGGATGACAAAAATCAAAAGGCAGAATGGCAGGATAGTAAAATTGATGGCAACATAGAGAAACGACAGGGAAATCTGCAAAGTAAACGGGAAGATGACTTTAATGAGCAGTTCATAAAGGAAATCCGGCACTCTATCCGCAAGGCTTTTATCAAAATGGGAACAATCGTAGGGACTGTTGTTTTACTCCTTGTTTTCTGCGCAGTCTTTATCCTTCCGAAAGCAGTCTCAAAATTTTATTACGATCCAAACGAAGCAGCAGGAGCGTATGAAGGAATGACGACGACCAGAATGTCGCTGGATCTTTCCGTATATTCGGAATTGTATCTGCCGGGAAATTACCGTGATCAGGTAAATGCAGTTTCCAGAGGCTATGGCGAATACGATATCGTTATCCCGCAGACTTACACATGGACGGGAAAATTTACTTCCGTCAGCGGCCGACTGGTGCGAGGCAAACTTACTTTGTATGATAACAATATTTTGAGCCGTCCGGCGCTGATGTTTTACCTTCCGGGAGATGAGAATGCATGGGAAGCATGGGAGACAGATGAGAACGGAAAGGAAACAAAAGTGGATACAGAGGCTCGCAAACAGGAGAGTATTCAGTATTCAAAAGAAGAAATTTCCGGATACAACGATAATGACTGGTACACGGCATATGTTTCCATAAACGAACTTATGGACTACAAAGATTTTATCGGCTGGTTTGAAAAACTTTCTGATAAAAAAGATCTGGAGTGGGGAAATCTCTGGTGTGCGGTTCACACAGAAGAAGAGGACGGATACTGCAGCGAGCCAAACATTGGTTTTTGTCCGTATGCATCTGGTTCAGGCATGAGCTGGGACAAAGATAAATATCCGTATCTGTCGCTTCTGGATAACGCAGATGCTTATAATGAGGCAGAGGTGACCGATGCAGATATCATGCAGACACATTTTACCAGTATGCTTTCCTATATGCAGGATCATGATGACATCCTTTCCATGATGGGGCAGTCAACTGATTATCAGGAAGACTATCAGAATATGATTGATTATGTAAAGAAAAACGGTCTGAAGATCCACGGCTTTGCAATCAGTACAAAGAAGAAGACTCTTCTTGAATTATATAAGGAAGATGTGGTATCTTATATTCAGACAACACCACAAAATTAGAGAAGAAATGCAGACATATACGTTGGTGTGTGTCTGCATTTCTGCATTTTAAGAGAAATAAGATGCAGAATACTTCATCTTTGTGGCTACCAGCGAAGCTGTTTACAATAAGGGAGGGCGACACCATGGGAATTACAGAAATGTTGGATGAATTGAAAATCAAAGCACGTCGTGACGAGAAGCTTCGGGCAGAACTTCTGGAAACAAGGAAAGATGCACAGCCTCTCAGCGCATTTTGTCGGAAATGCAGAGAACTGGGATATGAGATCTACGATATGGATCTGATCACTGCAGGTGAAGAATTTTATGCTACGATGCGCAGGAGCACTAATGGCGGTGGCGAGAACTCACCAATGCTTGAAGGTGAGGATGATTTTTACGAATTATTCTTTGCAGGACTGGAGTAAATTATGAATATATGTATCTATGGCGCTTCCAGTGCGCAGCTGGAGCAGATTTATTATGACAAAACAGAAGAACTCGGAAAAATGATGGCGAAGCGTGGACACGGGCTGGTGTTTGGCGGCGGCGCGACAGGAATGATGGGATCAGCGGCGAGAGGGGTGGCCTGCGAAGGCGGCTATATCCTTGGTATTGCACCTCGATTTTTTGACAAACCGGGTGTACTGTATCAGAACTGCAGTGAATTTATTTTCACAGATACCATGCGCGAGCGCAAAAAACTTCTCGAGGAGAGCTCTGATGCAACAATCGTTACACCGGGCGGAATTGGAACTTACGAAGAATTTTTTGAGATTCTGACACTCAAAAGTCTGCAGAGACTGGATCGTCCGATCGTACTTTATAATATTAACGGCTATTATGACGGAATGGAAGTACTGCTCCGTCACACTGCCGATGAGAAATTTATGGATCCGTCCAATCTGAAACTCTGTGAATTTATGGATGATCCGGAAGAGATTCTTTCATACATAGAAAATTACAGATAGACATTCAGTGAGAAAAATGTACTGACTGAATAATGCGAGGGGAAAACAGATAGAAAGCAGGAAAAAAATGATCTGGAAAGAGTTAAACGACAATTTGATTTTTCATAATTTAAAGGTATCCGACAACATAGAAGTACTGCAGCTCATGGGAGATGCCATGATACAGGAAGGGTATGGGGAAGAAGGGTTCACAGAGGCTGTTCTGAAAAGAGAAAAAGATTACCCGACAGGACTGGATGTCGATGGAATCGGAGTGGCAATCCCACATACAGATGCAGAACATGTAAAAAAAGAGGGTATTTCAATTGCAGTACTGGATCATCCGGTTGAATTTGATGCAATGGGAGAGGATGACTGTCGGATTCCGATAAAAATCGTGATCATGTTTACCGTGGCAGGAAAAGATAAGCACATCGACCGTCTGCTGCAGATTCTGGATATGATCAAGGATGAAGAAATCCTGCAAGGACTGCTTGATGCGAAGAATAAAGAAGAAATCCGAACAGTAATACAAAAAAGAGAGAAGTCAGATATAAACTGACTGTATTAAATTTTACTTACCGAAGAGAGATTACTATGAAAAATCCGTTACATTATCAATTATCTGAATACGACTGTGGACCGACTTCCATGATGAATGCGCTTGCCTATCTGTTTGAGCGGGAGGAGATTCCCCCGGAAGCAATCCGAAATACGATGCTTTACTGTCTGGACTGCCACAGTAAGGAGGGAATCCCGGGCAAAAGAGGCACTTCCAGAGCAGCGATGATGTTCCTCAGCAATTGGCTGAACGAATACGGAGACCTCGGCATCATGTCTGTGAGCAGCGAATATCTGTCAGGACGGAGTGTATACATAAGTGAAGAAAGTCGTATCAACCATGCGCTGAACCACGGTGGAGTCGCTGTGGTGCGTCTGTATCTTGAGGAAGAGCATTATGTTTTGATGACCGGCATACAGAATGAAAATATTCTTCTCTTCGATCCGTATTACTGGGATCAGCCATATGAACAGAAGGATATCCTGATCGACAGGGAGCACCCGAAAGCCTACAACCGTATTGTTCCGTTTAAATATTTTAATCAGGAAAACAAAGAAGCAATATACGCCCTCGGCCCGGTAGAAGAAAGAGAAGCGGTACTGATATTCAATGAAAAGACGAAGACCGTACCGGAAGAAGTCATCGAGTACTTTATCTGATTGCAATATAAAAGGAGTTCAGTTCCATATTTCGTGGAATTGAACTCCTTTTGTAGCTGTGAACAGTTACTTTGCGACTGCGGTCTGACGTACATTCGGAATGGAAATCAGAATCGGGTAAAGGATGCAGGAAATAACAAGTCCGCCGACACCCTGAATGATGTTTGCAGGGATGCGGATGGACATGGTTGCCACACAGGAAAGTGCAGCAAACAAAGCCGCGAGAATTAATTTTTTCAGATTGTTATTCATAGTAAATGCGCCTCTTTTCTTTCAGTTCTCTGCAAAACATTTTATGAAACAGAATATTTATTGCATTTGATATTTTTATTTGAGCTGCGTGCTATTTCATGCTGTCGCAGAAGATCTTTTCCATGCTTGCTTTAAGTGGAATACCAAGTCTGGCGAGCGTTCCGTCCAGAGCAGCAAAGACCTCACGAACATTGTAGTAATCTGCATTGTTTCCCATATGTCCAATGCGGATGACTTTACCGGCAAGTACATCAAAAGAACCTGCGAGCATGATGTTGTAGTCATTTTTGACACCATCAAGGATTGCTTTGGCGGTGGTTCCTTCCGGAACCTCAAATACAGTAACAGTGCTGGAAAAACCACTCTTAAGATAAAGATTCAGGCCGGCACCGGTGATTGCCTTACGGGAAGATTCGGCGATTTTTTCATGTCGTGTCAAGATGTCCGGGTCGGCTGCAATGTTGTCAATCGCGGCACGGAGTCCGTAGATATCACTGATCGGCATGGTGTACGGGAACCATTTTTCTTCATAATAATGTGCAAAAGTCGTCAGATTTGCGTAGAAAGATGCAATTGGCGTTTTACGGTCGAGCATAGCTTTTTTTGCGTCATCACTGATCACTACGAAGGTGAGTCCCGGAGGTGCGGAGACAACTTTCTGGGAACCGCCGCACATAATGTCAATCTGCCAGTCAGAGATACGCATTGGTTCGCCGAAAGAAGCAGATACGGAATCGACAACAGTCATGATGCCATATTTCTTAAGAAGCGGACAGATTGCAGAAATATCGTTCAGCATACCGCTTGGTGTATCTCCGTGGACAACGGTTGCGTATTTGTAATCATGATGCTCTTTGAGGAAGTTTTCGAGTTCCTGTACGTTGAGCGTTTCACGGTAATCTCTGGAGTAGAGCTCCGGACATCCCCCGTACATGGAAACAAAATCTGCGAATCCTTTGCCGTAGATGCCGTTGTCCAGAACGAGGACACGGTCACCCGGCTCGGTCATGGACGCACAGGCGGCTTCCAGTCCGAGGATTCCCTCTCCGCCGAGGATGAGTGTTTCGTTGTCGGTGTGGAGAAGACGGCTGATTTCTTTGCAGGTTTCTTTATAAAATTCTACGAAGTTTTCGTCAAGATCAGGGTTGGTACATTCTCTGCTGCGGGCAAGACGCACGTTTTCGGCAACCTGTGTCGGGCCCGGTGT
This sequence comes from Blautia intestinalis, assembly GCF_014297355.1. Classification (GTDB taxonomy): domain Bacteria; phylum Bacillota; class Clostridia; order Lachnospirales; family Lachnospiraceae; genus Blautia_A; species Blautia_A intestinalis. Next base: position 489,584 of record NZ_JACOQE010000001.1, read on the forward strand.
CATAATTTTATACATAAGATCAAATCCTTTTTCTATTATTTTTTTAATCCGGTGTAACTGTTCAGTACCTTCACAGTTACGAGCCAAAATGCATTCCAGATCACCTTTGGTGATGGCATTTTGACTTGTATGTCTCGGGATTTTGACATATACATGTCAAAACACCTCGCGGGATATTACTTGAATTTACGTAAACCGACTCTTTTAGTAGCAACGTTCAGGGGTGCGATCACAACAAGTGTGATGACTGCTGCAACACCAATCTGTACGAGATTTCCCGGAATGGAAGCAACCGGTGCAAGCGGATTACCGTAGATTACGACTTCCGCGATGTAGTATCCTGCAACTTTGATCACGCAGGCTGAGATGAGTGCGATCACATACCATTTGAAGTTCTGATGTTTTTCGTCTTCGGTAAGTTTGCCTACGGTAAATCCCATGAGAGCAACGATTACAAAAGTAAATGGAGCCCATAAAGTCCATCCGGAAAGCAGATCAAACAGTCCCATTCCGACACCACCGGCAATTGCACCGGTTTTTTTACCAAAGATGATCGCGCCGATGAACAGCGGAACATTGCCGAGATGGATAAGTCCTCCGTTGGCTGCAATCGGAAGGCGGACGTTGATGAATGCTGTAAAGATGTAAGTGAGTGCTACGAAAATAGCAGTTACGGTAAGAAACTGAACGGAAGAAGTAACCTCGCGCTCAGCAGCTGCTGCCTGTACGTTTGTGTTTGCCATGATAATTATTCCTTTCCCGGGAAGTAATATAAAACCTCCCTATTTCTTATGTTTTTTGATTGTGTATACTTTACAATAGAACTGTACATGAATAAAGAGGCAATTTTAAGAAAAAATAAGGGGACAGTTTGCGGCGCCCAAATGTGAATGACCTTGTTGGTATTTGTACTTGTTTAGACCATCTATTTTCGGTGTACTTTTTGACTACCAGGATACTTGCTTTTATTTAGACCATCTTTTTTCGACGGATTTATTGACTTTCGGAGTACTTACTTCTATTTAAATCATCTGTTTTACTCGGATTTTGTGGACTTTGTTTGTACTTACTGTTGCTGGAGTCATTGGTAGCTTGAGAATTCGTGGACTTGTTCTGGACTTGCTTTTTTGGTGGTCATTTTTGACACGAAAATTTGTTGGTTTAATTTGTATTTGGTTGTTTTGGAGTCATTGATAGACTGTGGATTTATGGTTGAGATGAACAGGACGACATGGTATGATAATCTAAGATCAAAATAGATTTTTATACAAAACGAAAATAAGAAATAGCTTACAAATAAAACAGATTACGGAGGAAAAACGTGAAAAAAATATTGTCTCCGATGGAAAAAATTCGATTTCCGGAAAGTGAAGAGCTTCCGGAGGGAGTGAAAGAAATCGACGTAAAGGACACATTCGGATATTGTACCGAACTTTATCCGGATGTTGAATATGCAGAGCACAGTGGCAGGAAGCTGCATCTTCAGATCATGACACCGCTCGTTTACGGAAAAGATCTGAAATGGCCGCTGATCGTATATGTACAGGGATCTTCCTGGCATAAGCAGAAATTGTTTCAGAGTCTTCCGACACTGGTCAGGATGTGCGAAAGAGGATATGCCGTGGCGATTGTGGAGCACAGAGAAAGCGAGCTGGCACCATTTCCTGCTCAGGTAATAGACACCAAAGCAGCAATTCGTTTTTTGCGGATGAATGGAGCACATTATGGAATCGATGTGAGCAAAGTGGTACTCTGGGGCGATTCAAGCGGAGCACATACAGCGCTGATGGCGGGAATTACCGGAGATGCGGAGTATCTTCCGGAAAAATATCCACAGGTAACAACAGAAGTGGACTGCATCATAGACTGGTTTGGACCGACAGATCTTGTGGCAGCATCACAGTATCCGTCTGCAATCGATCATGATTCAGCTAAAAGTCCGTCAGGAGTACTGATTGGCGGAAAAACTCTTCATGATCATCCAGAGGATGCTTATCCGGCAAATCCTGTGGTGCATCTGCACCGCAATCGAAAAACGCCGCCTGTTCTTATCATGCATGGTGGCAGTGACCCGCTGGTCCCGTTTAATCAGTCCTGTATTTTATATGAGGCTTTAAAACGGATGGATAAGGAAGTGGAGTTTGTCAAGCTTAGGAATGCCGGACATGGATGGGGAGGCTTTATGAGTGAGGCGGCACTGGATATAGTAGAAGAATTTATAAAGAAGAAAATTAATTAAAAATACAGGGAGAACGAAATGGAACAGGAAACACAGACACCACACAAACGAAGAGTACGATACAAGGGAAAATATCCGCGCAAATTTGAGGAAAAATATAAAGAGCTGAATCCGGAGAAATATAAGGATACGATCGAACATGTCATCAGTAAGGGAAATACTCCGGCAGGAATGCATATTTCCATCATGGTAAAGGAAATCCTTGATTTCCTGAAGATCCAGCCGGGCGAGACAGGATTTGATGCGACACTTGGCTATGGCGGACATACAAAAGCAATGATGGAATGCCTGCATGGTGAAGGTCATATGTATGCAACAGATGTGGATCCGGAGGAATCTGCAAAGACCCGTAAGCGTCTGGCAGAGCAGGGCTTTGGAGAGGACATTCTGACGGTCAAACTTCAGAATTTCTGTACGATCGATGAGATTGCAAAGGAAGCCGGTGGATTTGATTTTATTCTTGCAGATCTCGGGGTATCGTCCATGCAGATTGACAATCCGAAGCGTGGTTTTTCTTTCCGTGCAGACGGGCCGCTTGATCTTCGCCTGAATCAGGAAAAGGGGATCAGCGCGGCAGAGAGACTTGATACGATCGGCAGAGATGAACTTGCCGGAATGCTTTATGAAAATTCCGATGAGCCATATTGTGAGGAGATTGCAAAAGCAATTACAGACGAGATTCGCAGGGGAAATCGTGTAGATACTACGACAAAATTGCGTGAGATTATCGAGAAGACGCTTTCTTTTATTCCGGAAAAAGAGCGTAAAGATACCGTCCGCAAGACCTGCCAGAGAGTATTCCAGGCGCTTCGTATCGACGTAAACCGTGAGTTTGAGGTTCTGTATGAATTTATGGAAAAACTGCCGGATGCTCTCAAACCGGGCGGACGTGTGGCAATCCTGACGTTCCATTCAGGAGAAGACAAGCTTGTAAAGAAAGCACTTAAGGCCGGCTATAAAGCTGGAATCTATTCCGACTATGCCAAAGATGTGATTCGCCCGTCCGCGCAGGAATGTGCCCAGAACGGCAGAGCCAGATCTACGAAAATGCGTTGGGCGGTTAAGGCCTGAGTTCGTCTTATAGGAGAATATACATGAACAATTTACTATACCAGATCCACCGCCCGAGCGCCTCGGCATTTACCCACAGCGGAAAATTCCACGCAGATGATGTTTTTTCGGCGGCGTTATTATTATATCTGAACCCGGAAATTATGATCACACGTGGTAATCGTGTACCGGAAGACTTTGACGGGATCGTATTTGACATCGGAAGAGGACAATACGATCATCACCAGAAAGACAGCAGGATCCGTGAAAACGGTATTCCGTACGCGGCATTTGGTCTTTTATGGGAAGAGCTTGGTGCAGACATCCTTGGGGAAGAACTTGCGCAGAAATTCGACGAATCCTTCGTGCAGCCACTTGATAACAATGACAATACAGGTGAAAAGAACGAGCTTGCCACACTGATCGGCAATTTCAACCCGACATGGGACGCAGAAGGAAGCAATGACGAAGCATTTTTTCAGGCGGTAAGTGTTGCAGGGATGATTCTGGAAAATAAATTCGAACGTTTCAGAGGAAACGAACGCGCGGACAAACGTGTAGAAGAAATTTATGCCCACCATGAACAGGCAGTGCATGACAGAGAAAAACACAGAGATGATGCACGTATTCTGATTCTTCCGGAATTTGTGCCGTGCCAGAAATTTCTCTCCGAAACGGAAATTGCATTTGTGATCTTTCCGTCAAACAGAGGCGGCTATTGTATTCAGCCACAGAAAAAAGAATATTCCATGAATTATAAATGCAGTTTTCCGGTGGAGTGGCTTGGACTTGAAAACGAAGAACTGGCAGCAGTGACCGGATTAAAATCGGCGGGCTTTTGTCATAAAGGCGGCTTCCTTATGACAACAGGAGAACTTGCCGATGCTGTGCAGGCATGCCATATCAGCATGGAACAGTTTCATGAAAAACCGGTGATTGTAAACTTAGGCGGAACAGAAGAAGCGGATGAACTTCTCGGACAATTACCGGGATTATCATCCGCAAAAGTGGTACACTTCGGGTTTTCTGAGCTTCCTGAGCTTGAAATTCACGGAATCTATGGCGAGGTTGCACTGGAGAAGCAGGAGTGGAAAAGCCTGATCAAAGAACAGATAAGGAAAATTCTGAAATACAAACCAGAGGCAGTTTTTGTGGGAGAAAATCTGTTTGCCGCATATCCGATCGTGCATTCACTTCGAAAAAAACACATACCGGTACTGACACTGGTGCAAAAAGACGGGAAGAAACTGATCATGCGGATTCCGTCAGGATCATGAGGAATTTTACGGGGCAGCTTTAAGGCAATTACTGAATTTTTGGAAAAAATGAAACAGGTGCAGGTCATATCAAATTTATATGACTCGCACCTGTTTGCAGCATATCAGGGAAGTATTAACGTATTCTTTTCTTTATCAGCGGTCCGATGATCATGGCGATGATCATTTTTACCAGATCAGCCGGGATGAATGGGATTACGCAGACTGCAAGGGCCGCTTTGAAAGTGTAATTTGCGACCAGGCAGAACCATATGGTTCCGAAAAGGTAACATACGATGGTTCCGACGATCATGCCGATAAGCTGGATCCATGGTTTACGGCAGTTGTCGATTACCAGTCCGGCAATGACTGCCATTACGATAAATCCGATGATATATCCGCCTGTAGGACCTGCCAGTTTGGACGGACCGCCTGTGAATCCGGAGAATACCGGGAGACCGACGAGACCGAGCAGAAGGTAGATCAGATAGCTGATGGTTCCTTTTTTCCATCCGAGAAGATACAGGGACAAATAGATTGCCAGATTGGTGAATGAGATTGGAACCGGTCCGATGGGGATGGATAATGGGGCAAGAATGCAGGTGACCGCTGCCATCAGTGCGGTCATGGTTATTTCGTAGGTTTTGCTGCGGGGTGCAGTAATGCTTTGTGTCTGGTTCATGTCAAAAATTCTCCTTCTAAAGTTTGTCGGTTATGCGGATTCAATTTCATAAGTAAATCCGGCATCTGTGATAGTTTTCAGAGTATCTTCGATTCCCTGACCGCCTTCTGTCAGATAACCTGAGGCAAAGATAGAGTCAACTACACTGAGCAGTTTCTTTTCTTCCCCTTTGAAATATACTTCTCTTCCGGCGGCACAGCGGATATCTGCTTTTGGCACGAGAAGTCTTGCAAGACAGAGGACTTTCATGCAGTATTCGGTAGTCAGAACGGAGATATCGGCATCTCCAAGCGGAGTTCCTTTAATCGGCAGGAGGAAGTTGATTGGCAGTGCTTCCGGCTGGATTTCGCGGAGTTCAAGAAGCATGTCAACTACATCTTCTTTACTTTCGCCCATGCCAATGATGCCGCCGCTGCAGATTTCGAATCCAAGTCCCTGCAGCATGTGGATATTCTGTACTCGCTGCTCAAAGGTGTGTGTACTGCAGATATTATGGTAATAAGAACGGCTGCTGTTCAGGTTGTGATTTATTCGATCCAGGCCGGCTTCTTTGAGCATTCGGGCCTGTTTTTCTGTCAGAAAACCGATGGAGCAGCAGAGATGCGTTCCGTGTTCTTTCATCTTACGGATTCGGCGGGCAAGTTCTTCTATTTCTTTATCTGTAAATTTCATACCGCTCAGACCGATGCAGTGTCTGGATAAATGATAATCGTTTACAAAGTCATTATCCTGATACAGCTTATCTTCATCTACCCATTTGTATTTATCAATATCTGCGGTAGAGCGACATGACTGTGCGCAGTAAGCGCAATCCTGGGAACAGTTTCCGCTGCGGGCGTTAGTAAGAATATGAATACTTACACGATTTCCCTTATATTGATATCGTAAACTCTTCGCGCAATCAATCAGCGCATCCAGTTCTTCATCCGGAGTATTCAGGATTGCAATCGCATCCTCTCTGGAAAGAGCCGGTGTTTCTGTTTCATAAAATTCGGAATTCATAAATTTTCCTTTCATTTGTCACAGGCTCTCCCCACTGCCTTCAGGCATGTGGAAAAGTCCTTTGATTTTTGCTACGGGTATTACATTAACACATAAAAGCATGAAATGTCAACCGATTAATAATGATGGGTTTACAATCAGACCCAAATTACGTAGAACTACAATTTTTTTAATTAGCACTCACCTCCTGAATATTGATTTCACTAAACTGGAAAAATTAAAAAATTTACCCCGGCACTTTATCATGAAAAGGACGGAATCTGGGAGGGAGGCAGTACAAGCAGGTTTTCTCCGGTAATGATATTTAAACTTTGGGAAAAGTTTTCTGATAGCTGTCTGGAAGTATCTGAAAGTATGGAAGTTAATGGGAAGAGAACTTTTGGATATGATGAACCAATAATTTATAAGCGTGTATAATTAAATGAAATTATTTTAATTTATGTTATACTTGGAGTTAAGGAAAGAAAGCAAAAAAGGAATGAGAGTATGAAACGAATTGATTTTGAACACGGAACAATTACAGGAAATATTTTAGGCACGGCATTACCGATGCTGGTGGCACAGATATTGAGTCTTTTGTATAATATCGTGGATCGAATTTACATTGCCAGAATTCCGGAAGTCGGAACAACAGCACTTGGAGCGGTGGGCTTATGTTTTCCGATTATTGTGATTATCACAGCATTCAGTAACTTGTTCGGAAGTGGCGGCGCCCCTTTATTTTCCATTAATAGAGGAAAAGGGAATACAAAAAAAGCTGAAACAATTATGAATACATCATTTTCAATGATGTGCATTTGTGGAGTGGTATTGATGGTAATCGGCATGTTGTCTGCAAGTCCGATACTGGTATTATTTGGTGCATCAGAGGAAGGGTTATCTTATGCGTATCCATATATGATGATTTATCTGATAGGAACAGTGCCATCCATGATTGCAACAGGAATGAATCCATTTATTAATGCACAAGGTTATGCTACATCAGGCATGCTGTCTGTAACAATTGGAGCAGTTGCCAATTTAATTTTGGATCCATTATTTATATTTGGATTGCATTTAGGAATAAAAGGAGCTGCAATTGCAACGATTATTTCACAGACTTTATCAGCAGCATATGTATTTTATTTTTTAAGAAAGAAATCGGAGCTAAAAGTTCGAATGCTCTCCAAGGCAGAATGGAAAGTATGTGGAGCAGAGGCAAAAAATATCGTGAGTCTTGGTAGTGCAGGATTTATTATGCAGCTGACAAATAGTTTAGTAACAATATGTTGCAACAGTGTGCTGTCAGGTATCGGAGGGGATGTTTATATATCAGTGATGACAATTGTATCAAGCATTCGGCAGATGGTAGAGACACCGATTTATGCTATGAATGAAGGAACCTCTCCAATTTTGAGCTACAATTATGGAGCACAGCGTCCAAAACGTGTTAGAAAAGCAATTAGAGTAATGACTTGCATGATTCTTATTTATACGGCAGTCATGTGGAGTGTGATTATTCTTGCACCGGAATTTTTAATCGGAATTTTCAGTTCGGATAAAGAATTACTGGTAGATGCAGTAGAAGCATTGAAGTTGTATTTTGCAGCGTTTATATTTATGGATCTGCAATATATTGGACAGACGGTATTTAAATCATTAAATAAAAAGAAACAGGCAATCTTCTTTTCGTTACTTAGAAAAGTATTTATAGTCGTGCCATTAACATATTTGTTTCCATATACATTTCACATGGGAACAAGAGGCGTGTTTTTAGCAGAACCGATATCAAATGTAATTGGAGGAAGTTTGTGTTTTATTACAATGCTGGCAATTGTGATGCCGGAGTTAAAGAGAATGAAGGAGGAAAATTATGAGTGAGTTAGATATGTATGCAAATGCGTATAGGTGTGTTTTAGAGAATCTTAAGCAGTATCTATAAGGGATAGAGCTATTTGGGGACGGCAGGCAGATTAGCGATGATCAGATATATGATGCGTTCAGTTTACTAATAGGACTGATTCAGAAAGCAGAAACGGAAATTGTTCTGGTAGATGGATATGTGGATGTAGATAACTTAGAAAGAAGTTTGAGTACGTGTAAACGCATGGTAATAATATCTAAAAACAGAAGCTATATTTTTAGTAAAAATCACTTTTGAAATAAACACGAAATGGTTTTATAATAAAAATAACGGCGAGCAGTGTAGCAATGTGGGAAAGCAACGTATATGCTACTCGTTTTTATAAAATGAATCTGAGGAGGAACCATACATGCATGAGTATGAAATCTTTATTGAAGAAATAAATCCGTGTGGAGGAGAAAAATACAGTAAAAAATCTTTGATTGAGGCAGAAGCAGACAGTCCGGAAGCTTATGTAAAGGAAAATGGAAGATTTCCGGTTTTGGAATCCACACATAATGAAAGCGGAGATGTTGTAATAGTAACAGGAGATAATCAAGGCTCTTTTGTACGTTATACTTTTACGGAATAAGAGGGTGTGAATGCAAGGAAAATTTTGTTTGACTTTTTGAAAAATGAATATCGTCATGAAAAAGTGTGTAGCGTGTCAGCGTAAGTCCAGCTTATATGACAGGGTGCGCACTTTTTTTGTGCCAAAAAGAAAGGAGTTAAAAAAATGGCGGAAAGCAACAAGATGAAGGAGATGCCGGTAAATAAGCTGATGGTCCAGATGGGAATCCCGATGATCCTATCTATGGCATTGCAGGCAGTCTATAACATTGTAGACAGTGCATTTGTAGGAAATATGAGAGTAGGCAGTGAAGCAGCACTAAATGCGTTGACACTGGTATTTCCGGTGCAGATGCTTATGGTGGCAGTGGGGATTGGAACCGGTGTAGGAACCAATGCACTTCTTGCAAGGACACTTGGACAGGGAAACAGTAAAAAAGCTGCAAAGGTGGCAGGAAACAGTCTGTTTCTGGGAGTGCTCATTTATGTGGTCTGTTTATTGTTTGGTATCTTTGGGGTGAAAGCATATATTTCATCACAGACAGTAGATACAGAAGTATTGGAGATGGGAGTCAGCTATCTGAGGATATGCTGCGTAATCTCTTTTGGTATTATTTTCTTTTCTTTATTTGAAAAGTTATTACAGGCAACAGGCCGTTCTCTTTATTCCACAATTGGCCAGGTGGTTGGAGCAGTTGTAAATATCATCCTTGATCCGATCATGATCTATGGTATTGGGCCTTGCCCGGAAATGGGAGTGAAAGGTGCAGCTTATGCAACTGTAATTGGTCAGGTAGCATCTGCAGTATTACTGCTTATCTTTCATATCAAATTCAATAAGGAATTCGAGCATGGGGCAAAATACATGAAGCCGGATGGTGGGATTATCAAGGAAATCTATGCAATCGGACTTCCGGCAATCATTGCACAGGCGCTGATGTCAATTATGGTTTATGTAATGAATCTGATCCTGAAATTCAATCCATCAGCGCAGACAGCCTATGGATTATTTTATAAAATTCAGCAGTTTGTACTGTTTCTCGCTTTTGGTCTGAGAGATGCGATCACTCCGATCATTGCATTTGCTTATGGAATGAGAAGCAAGAAGAGGATTCAGGCTGGAATCAAATATGGTCTGATCTATACAATTGTGCTAATGATTCTGGGAATTGCAATCACAGAGATTTTCCCCGGAGCATTTGCAACATTGTTTAATGCGGGACAGTCAAGAGAATATTTTATCGAAGCAATGAGAATAATCTCAGTCAGCTTTTTGTTTGCAGGTATCAATATTGCTTATCAGGGTATTTATCAGGCATTGGATGGTGGTATAGAGTCCCTTGCTATTTCGCTTTTGAGACAGTTCATTATTATACTGCCGCTGGCCGGAAATTTTTCCATGTTTGTCAGAAATGGACAGATGGGAGTTTCTCTGATCTGGTGGGCATTTCCGATTACTGAAATAATTTCATGCCTTGTAGGCTATATATTTTTAAAGAGAATCAGAAAAAATAAAGTAGATGTTTTGAACTAAGGAGAAATCAGAGATGGAAAAAAGAATCATTACAATCAGCAGAGAATTTGGAAGTGGCGGACGCTTTATCGGAGAAGAAGTAGCGAAGAAACTTGGAATTGCTTATTATGATAAAAATATCATTAATGAGATTGCAGAGAAGTCTGGTTTATCGCCGGAGTATGTTCAGAAGAATGCGGAATTATCTCCGAAAAAAGGTTTGTTTGCATATGCATTTGCCGGACGTGATATCACAGGAAAATCACTGGAAGACATCGTGTATGAGGCACAGAGAAAGGTTATTTTAGAACTGGCTGATAAGGAATCTTGCGTGATTATCGGAAGAAATGCAGATTATATTCTGAAGGATAGGGCTGATGTGCTGAATGTATTTATCCATGGGGATATGCCGGAAAAAATACAGCGAATTATGGGCTTATATAATGTAGAAGAGAAGGAAGCTGTCAAAATGATGGCAGATACAGATAAAAGGCGTATGACGAATTATAATTTTTACACGGATCAGAAATGGGGAAAAGCGAGCAATTATACGCTGTGTCTGAACAGCTCACAGCTTGGATATGACAGATGTGAAGCAATAATTATGGAGTGTGCAAAATAAAAGTATGTAAAAAAAGCGATTGTGCAGGAGTATGAAAAGTATAAAGCACAGCTGGAAAAGAGGGGAACAAACTTTATCTCTTACTTGAATAGAGGTTTCTGTTCCCCACGAATTTTGCCACTAACATAGGCAGCTTATTTTAACAATGAATCGGCCGCAGAAACCATACAGCAACGAGTAATGTCAGAGCTTCTGCCGCAGGAACGGCGAGCCATACTCCAGTCAAACCAAATTTCAAAGGCAGTACAATCAGAAATAAAAGTAATAGTAGGAATGAACGTAAAAATGTGATCAGACCGGAGAAATATCCTTTTCCATATGCCATCATTCGAATTGCAGCAAAAATATTAATTCCTGAAAATAGAAAACCGAGTCCATAAATTCTCATTCCGGACACTGCAATAGGAAATACAGGGCTGGATGTATCTGTGAAACAGGATACAGCAACTGGAGTAAGAAAGTAGGTCAGTGCATAAATGACGATTGGAGCTACTGCGAAAAAGCGATGAGCATAGCTTTCCAGTTTTCGGCAAATTCTTATTTTTCGGTCGCCATACGCATAACTCAGAGGTGGTGCTATGCCCATAGAAAAACCAAAGTAGACACCGATAAACAAAAACTGCAGATACATGATGATGGAAACTGCAGCGATACCGTCTTCACCGGCAAAGGAGAGTGCAGTGCGGTTAAATACGATGGTTGTAACTGCAATAGCAAGTTGATTGACAAATTCGGATGCACCATTTATCATACAATGCATGGCTTCCCGCAGGGATAAGTTATGCAAGGTAAATGAAAGATACTTTTGTTTATGGATAAAATAATAAATTCCCATAGAAAATGACAATACCAGTCCAAGAATTGTTGCCAGTGCAGCACCATAGATTCCCATTTGCATTTGTCCGACCAGAATATAGTCCAAAACGATATTCAAAATACCACCGGACAGTGCAGTTATAAAGCTATATGAGGGGGCACCATCCACTCGGATAAAATATGTAAACAGTTCCTTACCGATTACGACGGGAGTTGCCAAAAGCCACCAACGTGCGTATGTTTTACACCCTGCAATTGTCACGGGAGTTGCACCGAGTATGGTCAGAATTGCTGAGAGATTCGTAAGAATCATCAGGGAAACGAGGCATCCAAGCAAAATAGCTGCAAAAGAGCTGGCAGAAAAGGAGCGGTCTGCTTCCTGTTTTCTGTTTCCGCCAATGTGCAAAGCTGTGACAGCGCTGCCGCCGGTAGCAAATACAAGTGCAATTCCGGTCAATACATTTACAATAGGATAAACAATGTTAATAGAAGCCAGTGCATTGGTTCCGACATATGTAGAAACAAAAATACCATCAATAATGGTATAGACTGTATTAAATAATGATGTTAGATATGTCGGAACAATAAATTTTAATAGTTTTGTGAATCGAACTTCTTTTTCAGAAGCAAAAATTAAAAGATTTTCCATAAAAATTTCCTCCCTTGATGGAAGTATAAACCTTAAAGTAGCTTGAAGGTCAATGTGAAAAATAGTATAGTGGGTAAATAGTGGTAAGTTTTAAAATCAGGAAGGGAAGAATCATGGATAAAAAATTTCAGATTGGAGAAATAGCCCGTTTTTTTGATATGCCAGCATCTACCTTCAGGTATTGGGAGGAGAAGGGGCTTTTACGTCCCGGAAAGAAAACTGAAAATCAATATCGAGAATATGCAATTGAAGATTTAATGACCATTTCAGATGTTATTTTTTATAAAAATCTTGGGTTAGAGTTAAAGGAAATTCGTGGAATGGATGCCGCAACGCCTGAGCAGCATGGAAAATTATTTTCTGAGAAACTTTTAGAATTGGAACATCAACAAGAACTGCTTGCACGTCGGATGGAGAAATTACGCTATCATATGAAAGCGTTGAAGAGATTGAAGGAATTGAAAACACAGGTATATCAAGAGTCTGATATTGATACAGATTGCATTGTATCTTTTGACTTGATTGAAAGGGACAAGCTGCGTCAGTATATTGAAAATCCATATCTTTATTCACGGGTGCAGCATACACAAACACTTCCACAGGAACAACGTGGGCTTACTATACCAGCGGAAATGAGTTCCTTATTTCCAAAATCGAGTATTCTTTGGCAAAAAAAGGCAAATCGGTATGTAACTTTTTTGCTGAGGGAAGAAGTGACAGAGGGGTTTCCTAATAATCTGAACGAACACTTATCACGTATTCAGGAATCACACCGTACCGGTGCAATCATCAGCCGCTTTTTGCTCTGCGCTCAGGAAAACGGAAAGACATATGATTTCTATAAGACGTTTATAGAAATCATATGAAAGAGCAACATTTATAGCAACTGTGAAAGCACTGACCGGCTACGAATGAGGTTAAGAAGACCGAAATTCAAAGCAAGATGGAGAGTTTCGGTCTTTGAATTATTTATATAAATTTCTCCACTGTTTTGACGGTTCCCGTTTACCACAGTCATCACAGGTCTGTGGCCAGTTGATTTTCCATTCAAAATATTCATCTCGGGTAATCTCGCCGGATTTCAGTTCTTCTTTTATAAGTGTCCATTCTTTCAGAAAATCATTAAGAATCCTAAAGCTATGCAGTATGTGATGGGGTGCCGGATGTCCGGTGGACATCCGTTAAGCACCGACCGTAGCGGAGCGAAGACCACTCTGATGCGAAGATCACTATGAATATCTACAATCATATCGCAGAAATGTCTCATGTAGAAAATAAGATGTCAAAAATGAATCTGCCGGAAACTGTACCTGCTTTGTGTATTGCAAAAATGCCTATTTTACAGGCTTTCCGGGGCATCAGTCATTTTGTCTGGTATTGTAGAATAGCGTCAAATGAATTGCAAATGGTGTAAATTTGGTGTAAAAAATCAGAGAAAAAAGGAGAGTGCTAATAAAATGAAGCTGACTTATACAAACGTGAATGGATATCTGATTCCCAATCTCACCTATAAATCCGGTGAGCATCTGCTGGAAGTGGACAAGGCAGCCAGAGAACGGGAAGAGATTATCTTGAAAGAATTGATTTATGTTTAAATGAATGTGATGAGGTCGTGGAATGCGACCTCATTGTTGTATGAGAATATAAAATTGCAGTAGGCAGAACGGTCTAAAAAGGGTAAAATAGAAATATCAGTTTGAAATTTTGGATTTAAAAATTGCAATGTTATCACTGTTAACAGGAAGGAGGGATTTCTGATGAATAAAGCGTTTTATGGAGAAATTAAGAAAATACTTTCAGATGCAAGAAATAAAGTTTATCAGACTGCCAACTTTGCCATGGTGGAAGCTTACTGGCAGATTGGAAAGTCTATTGTTGAAGAACAAAACGGAGAAGAACGTGCAGAATATGGAACAGGCTCTTATTACACATTTACAAAAGTTTTTATTGGAATTAGGACGAGGATTTTCTTTTGTTGCCAGGCAAAAAAGAATTACGTTTGATGGACGCCATTTTAGAATAGATCTTGTTTTTTACAATTATATTTTAAAATGTTTTGTGCTTATTGACTTGAAGATTGGTGATTTGACACATCAGGATTTAGGACAGATGCAAATGTATGTGCATTATTATGAACGAGAATTGATGAACGAAGGAGATAATCCGCCGATTGGAATTGTGTTATGTGCAGATAAGAGTGATGCAGTTGTACGATATACATTGTCAGAAGGTGAAACACAGGTTTTTGCTTCAAAATATAAATTATATCTTCCTTCAGAAGAAGAATTACTGAAAGAGTTAAAAAGGGAATATCAGGCAATGGAAGCTGCACAACCAGACAAAGAATAGAAACTTTATTGGTTAATGGAGTAGGTATAAAGACAGGCGTGAGTCATAAAAAATATGACTTGCGTCTTTTTCTTTTTGCAGAAAGGAAGTGAGATATAATGTCACAGATTTTTCGTGTGGAGCGAACAAAAAATTATACAGTAATGAGTAACCAGTATTTTAAAAATAAGAGCCTGTCATTAAAGGCAAGGGGATTGTTGTCTCTGATGCTGAGTCTGCCGGATGACTGGAATTATAATATGCAAGGACTTACATCTTTGAGCAGGGATGGAATTGATTCTGTCCGGTCTGCAATCAAAGAACTGGAACACCATGGATATGTGCAGCGAAATATTGTTAGAAACGAGTATGGGATGTTTACGGATACAGAGTATATTATCCGGGAGGTTCCATTAGGGCAGGAGAATGATTAGAAGATAAATAAAATCCGATGATACTGTAATTATTGTCCATATTGGGATATCAGTTCATCGGGAAATCCGATATGGGTACTTCAGCCCAACGGAAAACCAGTGATGGAAAATCCAATATCGGTTTATCCGAGACAATAAATAATGTATGTAATCAAGTATGAATTATAAAATAACCAATTAATCAATAATCTATCGTATCAATTCATGTAAGCAAGGCAGGCAGAGTACCAGGCTGAAAGGGAAAAGAAACGGGCAGATGTGGAGATACAAAGAGCAAATCTAAATGCCAAAAGACAGATGGATATATTGAAAGAAAAAGAATATTTCTGGGGAGCAGGATATGTGACAATAATTTTATTTTCAATATTGAAAAGTAGTGCTTTTCAAAGAGATTTGCTTGATTTTTTTAGAGTTCCGATCAGATGGTATTGTCGACTTATAGAATGGCTGGTGATACCGACCTATGATGATGGTTTTGGAAATCAGGTGGCATATCAGGCAGGTGAAGCATGGCTTTTCCGAATTTGGGCGTTAGCGTTGTTTATATTAATTGGAGTGATTTCAGTTCTGTATATTATTGAAGGAATCCAGATTTACAAAAAGCAGTGAGATGATATTTCAAAATTATGCTTTCTATCCAGTCTTGCTGGAATTGTAGTTCTGGGAGATATTATCAGAGAGTGGCTTCCGGTCAATCTGCCATTGCTTTGATGGCTCGTGGAGGCCAGCTTTCTTTTGGAGCTAATATAGGATCAATTAAAAATGTTTTTCCACCATAATATAAAAAAATGGTGGCATTTTGTATTTGCTGAAGGTACATGAAAATGTTCTCCTGTTAAATGATATTTTGTAAGTTGTTTTCTATAGATATCCGCTGATAGTAGATATCTATGATATCCTGTAAAGTAATCGTATTCATTTTTTCTTCGGCAGTCTTTTGAATTTCATTATAAAATCCCTGCAAAGATAACTGAATGTTAATGCCAACGCCACATTCTGGATTGGTATGAGTATCTAAATGAAGCAATGGTTTATCACCTTCAACTGCTTTATAAATATCCAGCAATGTAATCTGATCTGCTGGTTTTGAAAGAGAAGGACGGGCATGTCCGGCTACACTGGTCATAAGTCCGGCTTTTTTTAGTTTTAACATAAGCTGGCGTACAAATCCGGGATTTGTATGGACACTTTCTGCAATTGAGGCACTGGAGAGAGATTTTTCCTTGTTGATGGCAATCAGAACCATCACATGAACAGTATCGCTTAATTTCGTTGAGTATTTCATGATAAGAAACTCCTTGTAGTATGATATAATGATTTTGGTTTCACGTTTTTGAGGCGAAAATATTTCTGGTTTGTCAAAAACATCCCAAGTTCTCAACAGCTCTTTTTAATGTGTTGAGAAACTGTACATATTTTTTATTTTGATGATTGTAAATAATATAATTACAACTATAATGAAATTTAAAGGAAAAGTCAACATAGTAATAAAACTTACGGAGGATTGTATAATATGCTGATTGTGGACAAATTAAAAGGAAATTTATATACCAGAATCAAAAAACATATGACTAAAAAAATGTATCACCTTTATTATCGTGAAAACAGGGAAGCTTCACAGTCTAAAGAAGAATATGAAGCAAATTTATTAAGAGCATACCGACATTTAGACGCATGCAGATTCAAAAATAAGGGATGGCCATGTCCAACATGCCCAAGTTGCTGTTTTTGTGGAAAAGATTATGAAACTATGACTGAGGTAATGGATTTTGCCCGGGAATGGATGAAAGAGAATCCGGACAAAGCCAGATTTATGAAACCACCCAAATTCTTGCATAAACATTGATTATTATATGATGCGATAAAATGTTCGCAAAGGAGAAGTTATGGAATACAAAAATCAAACAGAAAATCGTGCATTTCAGGAAATGCTGCTGGCAGCAGTAAAACGGTTACAAAATCGTTCCGGAGAGGAGATTGCTGCAAAAAGTGGGGCTGTTTTTCATAGCAGTCGAAATATGCTTGAGGTACAGAGTTTTCATGAAGTGATTGAAATTCAACTTCCTGAGTTTTATATTAACTCAGATATGGACGAATGGCATTATCTGACATTGCTGCATTATCTGGATATGGCCGATGGAACAGAAGGTTCACAGAAGCTCATTACTTTTGGTAACCTGAAAGATGGATTGATTCGAGGAACCAAGTTTGACCGGACCGCAGAGCAGAAACTGGAAAAGCTTTTGCAGGATAAAGATCCTGAGAAAATTCAGAAAGCATGTAAAAACCTGGGTGCAGAATTTACAGAGACAAAGGCGGATTTGTGTGCTGCTTTTCCAGTTCTGCCAAGATATCCGGTAACTTTAAAAATATGGTTTGCAGATGAAGAATTTCCTGTATCTGGCAAAATATTTCTTCAGGATCATGCCGATCATTATCTAAGTGTAGAAGATGCGGTAACAGTTGGAGAAATTTTGCTGCAAAAATTATCGGAAGCCTTTTCTTCTCTCTGATCATGAATCAGAAAACTTTCCAGCCCGGCTTTGATAAATTTGTCGATTACTGTCTGAATCTGTTTCCAGTCATTACAGTGATTGCGGAGCATCAGTCTGTTGATGGAAAGGCAGCCATTCATTTGAAAATAAAAAACCGATTCTGCCTGTTCAAAGGTCAGGAGGCTGTGTGACATAAGCCAGGTCACATAGCCTTCTTTTGTATTTTCTGCTATTTTTTCCAGAAGAATAGGGGCAATTGCATCATCCAGAAACAGTGCTCTGTATTGTGATTCCATCTGTATTTTCTGACAGAACGGATAGGAACAGCTTTTTTGATTTAGACAGAATAAATGATCTACCGTTGTTAACATATCCTGAGTCATATCATTAAAAATATCTGATAATACATCATGGATATCGTAGTAATGAAGATAAAAAGTGCCACGGTTGATTTCAGCATTTTTGCAGATCTCTGTAACGGTAATTTTCGTAAAACTTTTCTGCTTTAACAATTCTAAGAACGTATCTTTTATGGTTTGCCTGGTATAGCGGGTACGGCGATCTTGTTTTCTCGTTTTTTCTGACATTATATACTCCTGTATTAGTTAGTATCATATAATTTCTCAACAATTTTTCTGATGTGTTGAGCAGCTATACAAATCTCACAGATTGATTATTGTAATTTATATAGTAACAACTATAATAAGATTTAAAGAAAAAGTCAACAGATTGTTCAGAATATTAGGAGGAAAAACATGGGACATGTAATTGCGATATCAGGAAAAGGCGGCGTAGGAAAAACTACACTTTGTGGATTATTGATCCAGTATTTGTGTGAAAGTGGGAAATGTCCGGTTCTGGCCGTGGATGCAGATGCGAATGCCAATTTAAATGAAGTGCTTGGTGTGGAGCCGGAGATCACACTTGGAGAGCTGAGAGAAGAAATTGAGCGGGCAGGAGTTGATCCACGATATCAGATTCCGGCAGGAATGACAAAACAGGCTTATCTGGAAATGCGTCTTTCCGATGCAATTGCAGAAGAAGACGATTATGATTTGATGGTAATGGGGCGAACCCAGGGACAGGGCTGCTATTGTTTTGTAAATGGTCTTGTGCAGACCCAGGTTCAGAAACTGCAAAGCCATTATCCATATATTGTGGTTGATAACGAAGCAGGTATGGAACATATCAGCAGAGGAATCCTGCCAATGATGGAAGTGGCGATTCTTGTAAGTGACTGTTCCAGAAGAGGTGTTCAGGCAGCCGGACGTATTGCAAAGCTGATGAAGGAGTTAAACTTTAAACCACAGAAAACTGGATTAATCGTGAATCGTGTTCCAGATGGAAAACTGGACGCCGGAACTCTGGAAGAAATCCGAAATCAGGGACTGGAACTGTTAGGGATTGTACCACATGATGACCAGGTATATCAGTATGACTGTGCTGGAAAGCCAATCATACGGCTTCCGAAAGATTCTCCTGTAAGAAGTGCACTGGGAGAAATTGTAAAGAAGTTAGGATTGTGAGTTGGAGGATTGAAAGTTTGAAGATTGAGTGAACAGAAATATTATCTGATTTGATATAACCAATTGCAAAGAAAGGAAAATCTTCATGAGAAACCATTGGACAGAAATAGAAAAATATTTAGAAGACCAGAAGATAGCGCAGGAACTGATTGGAGAACTGAGAGATTTTCACATGCGTTATGAGGTAGAGGATCAGGTAAAGGAACGGGTAGAAAAACCGGATATCCTATTTTATGGGAAAAAGATTCTGGAAATGTCAACAGCAGCGCTTCTTCAGGGAGATAATCTGTTACTTTCTGGTGCGAAAGCTACAGGAAAAAATGTACTATGTGAGACACTGGCATGGATATTCGGAAGACCGGAATACGACATTTCTTTTCATGTAAATACAGACAGTGCCGATCTGATTGGAACGGATACCTTTATAAATAATGAGGTTCGCCTTCGGAAAGGCCCCATTTACCAATGCGCGGAATTTGGAGGATTTGGAATCCTGGACGAAATCAATATGGCAAAAAATGATGCGGTTTCTGTACTGCATGCCACGCTGGATCATCGGCGCAGAATCGATATTCCAGGATATAACAGGATTTTACTTCATCCGGCAACACGATTTATCGGCACGATGAATTATGGTTACGCAGGTACCAGAGAGCTAAATGAAGCATTGGTTTCAAGGTTTATGGTAATCGATATGCCTGAAATGGATGAGGATAGTGTCCTTTTTGTATTAAGGCAACATTTTCCAGATGGGGAAAAAAGTGCATTGAAAGCTTTTGCAGGACTGTTTCTGGATTTGCAGATCAAAGCTTATCATGGAGAAATCTCAACGAAATCTCTTGACCTGAGAGGATTGGTTTCTGCTGTAAAAGCAACAAGAAGCGGACTTTCTCCAATTGATGCAATCCAGATGGGAATCATAAATAAAAGTTTTGATGTATTTGAAAAAGAGATCGTAGAAGATGTGGTTTCTACCAGAATCCCATCTTCCTGGACCGGAAAAGACATATGGGGGTAAACTTGTATGGAGGATGTCAGATGGCCGGCGGAACAACTGGAAGAACATCATCTGGAGATCAGCAATCGTATCAGAAATCTTTTTTGGACAGTCAGTGGTGATTATGATACGGAATTTGAACCGGACACAGAAAAATATGTTTATTCAAAACAAACGGTTCTATATGAGGCAGTGAAGCAGGGTGCCTTTGCACGATATTTTGACCAGAAGAAACTTGGCATGTATTTGATGAAAAAAATACATTTTTCTGCCGGAGAAGATATGCTTTTGCCTCTTGCTGGATTATGCATGGATGCTGCAGTGAATCGTTTTATCATTCGAGAACGTTTGGGAACAAAGGAAATCAGAGAACAGGCGTTCAGAGAATTGGAAAAGGACGAGAAAGAGCAGGTATCAGACAAAGCTGGAACAGACCTGATTCACAGGATTAGGCTTCTGTATATAAGGCATGTTCTGGAGAACACAGACGATGAGGGAATGGATCCACAGGCAGAGATTGCATTGTACAAGATTCTTTCTCTGAAGGATGCAGAAAATACGGAAGATGTCATAAACGTGATAGATGAGATTTATAATCATGTTCTGGATCCCTCTTTTGAAAAAAAGAATGGAAATCTGGAGAAGATTCTGAATTTACCGGATATGGCATTGGCCAATGACGCGTGGCAGGAATGCATGACGGATGAACAGATGGAAGACATCATTCAAAAATATCTTTCTAATCTCAAAAAAAAGATGATGAGTCTGGATATCAGAAACAAAAAGAAAAAAAGATTTTATTTCTCTCCGGAAAATGAAGAAGTTCCGGAAAGCTCGGAGAATATAAATCCACAGGCAGTGCGACGGATACGGGAATATGTGGAACTGAATTACGGAAAATCGTATCTAAGTGAAGCAGAGCAGGCCAGAGTCAACCGGAAATTTTGTACAGGAATCCACAAAAACTGTATTCTGTATCTTACAGATGGAATTTTACAAAACCCTGTGATAAAAAATAATCAATACCGTTTTTCTCAGCTGCAGTTTGAAAAAAATAAAGCCTATTATGGAAATAATCACTGGATCATCAAAAGAAATATTTCTGTGTTGGCAGAGTCACTGAAACGGGCATTTATAATCCGAAAGGATGATTTTGTCAGCAGATCTGATGCAGGGCAGCTTGTTCCTGAGAGGTTATGGAAAATTGGAAGAACAGACGATGACAAGTTATTTAATAGAAAAAAAAGATCTGATGATTCTGAGTTTGTAATAGACGTCCTGATTGATTCCAGTGGTTCCCAGGCTGACAGACAGGCTCAGGTAGCGGCTCAGGGATATATTATCAGTGAAGCATTAAGCCAGGCAGGAATTCCTCATCGGGTGACAGGATACTGTGCTTTCTGGGGATATACAGTAATTCAGAGATTTCGGGATTATGAAGATCCAAGGGAAACAAATGAAAGAATCTTTCAATTTCGGGCGTATGCCAATAACAGAGATGGGCTTGCACTGAAAACAGTCTGTTCCTCTCTCATGGAGCGACCGGAAAAAAATAAGATTTTAATCGTATTAAGTGATGGAAAACCCTGTGATATGAGCATACAACGACCAGGAACCCGCCAGCCCAAGATCTATGACGGAGAAGGAGCTGTGAAAGATACTGCATATGAGGTGCGTCGAGCCAGAAATCAGGGAATTTTCGTAATTGGTATTTTTGTAGGGAATGAAGAAGAACTCTCCGTGGAAAAGAGAATCTATGGAAAAGATTTTGCCTATATTCGTAATATCAGCAATTTTTCCCGTATAGTAGGAACTTTTTTGCGAAGACAAATTGATATGGAATGAAAATGGAGGAATCACTATGGGTAAAATTGAATTTTCCAATTGCCAGGATGTAAGAAATCAGAAAAAGATACAGGAATTAGACTGTCCACGCTGTCATGAACCGGGAGGCATTGAAGCCTTTGTGAAAGACGGGATACTTGCAGAGGACGGAGTATGCGATAACTGCGGATATATTCTTTCAGAAGGAACAGAACTGGAGGAAGTGGAGTAAGACAGTTTGAAGTATGGTCATATGTAATTCTTATTATTTAGAAAAAAGAAAAGGAGTAAATATAGAGATGAAAATAGCAGTTTGTGGAAAAGGTGGATGTGGAAAAAGTACGGTAACCAGTCTTTTGGCTAAGGCTTTAGCCAGACGAGGAAAAGAAATTTTGGTAATTGATTCCGATGAATCTAATTATGGTCTGCACCGACAGCTAGGTATGAAGCTTCCCAGAGATTTTACAGACTATTTCGGTGGTAAGCAAAATGTTTTAAATGATATGATGTTATCAAAATTTACTCATCAGTTTTTTGAGGAAAACTGGACTATAGATGATATACCGGAAGATTATTATAGTCTGAAGGACGGTGTAAAACTGATGACCAGTGGAAAAATCCATCAAGCAAATGAAGGATGTTCTTGTGCTATGGGAACTGTTATGACTCAATTTATCCAAAATCTCAGGCTTGCAGAAGACCAATTTGCGCTAATGGATATGGAGGCTGGGATTGAACACTTTGGACGTGGAATTGATAACGGTGTAGATCTGATATTGATAATCATAGATCCATCTTATGAATCCCTGCAGCTTTCCCAAAAAATCGGGGAATTATCGGAAAGTATTCGAAAACCATTTTATTACGTTCTTAATAAAGTAACAAAAGAGAATCAGGAAATGATGTATGAAGCTGTATGGAATTCAAGTCGAGTCGCTGTATCTCTTAGTGCGGATCCCGGTATTATGGGAGAGGGACTGATGGGGAAAGAACTATCAGAAAAACCAGATGCTATTGAAAACTTAACAGAATTTCTACTTTCTATTTAAAGAACGAGGAGATTTACTGTGGATATATAATAAAAGAAAACCAGATTATACAGCTGTAATTTGTAAAATTAGATCCGCTTGATGCAAGAAAAAAGCAGTGATATACTGAAATAAAAGATATTTATAAAATAATAAAAACCTGGAACTAAATTGTGTGATTGAACAGTTACAAAGAATGCAATTTTTGCGGAGGGTATAGGATGATACAGATTGCAGTTGTGGAAGATGAAGAAATTTACGTAAAACAATTAACAGAGTATATCCGGAAATATCAAACGGAAAGGGGAAGATCAATAAAGGTTACAGTATTTGGTGATGGAGAAGATATCACAGAGAATTACAGTGGCGGTTTTGACATTATTCTGATGGATATCCAAATGCAGTTTATGGACGGTATGACAGCAGCAGAAAAAATCCGTCAGATGGATCAGAAAGTAATTATCATGTTTATCACAAATATGATCCAATATGCAGTACGTGGATATGAAGTTGATGCAATGGATTATGTAGTAAAACCAGTTGAGTATTTTTCTTTTTCGCAGAAAATGGATAAAGCAATTGGACGTATTCGTTCTGAAGCAAAGGAATTTCTTATGATTACGATTGGAGAAGGAATCGTAAAAACAGATATAGCAGATATCTATTTTATTGAAGGACAGGGACATAATGCAGTTTTTCATACTTTAAGAGGGGATTACAGTTCCAGAGTTACGTTAAAGGAACTGGAAGAAAAATTGATAGTTCATAATTTCTTCCGGTGCGCCAAGGGGTATCTGGTAAACATGAATCATGTAGAAGGCATTGTTGGTTCTGACTGTGTGATTCATAGTGTACATATACCAGTCAGCAGAACTAGAAAAAAGGAATTTATGAATAAACTTTTGCAAAATCTGAACATGGATTAATTTTGTTGGGCGGATAACGGAGGAAGTTATGTTATACCAGGATATTCCAAGAATTTATACAGCAATTGCGGAGTGGGGAGCGTGTCTGGTTTATCTCTATATGTTGAAAAGAGAAAAAATGAAATCTGCACATTTTCTTATTGGTGTGTTGCTTATGCTGGCATTGCAGTGTGCTTTTCTGGTTGCGACAGGTAATGTATCAGAGGTTTTATGGATTCCCTGTATGATTATTGCTGTTGCTATAATGTATGTATTTCTTATGGTTGGAGGAAGCATGAAACCTCTTGGGGCAGGATATTGCTGTGCCAGAGCATTTGTGTTGGCAGAGTTTGTTGCTTCTCTGCAGTGGCAGATTGTATCTATTGTACAGGTGAGAGGAATTCAAAGTTTCTGGACTGAAATTTTGATTACGATTATAATTTTCGGTGGTTGTTTTGTCATTGATATTTATCTGGAAAGGGATTATCTGAAACAGGATTATCTTCAGCAGATGACTGTAAAAGAAGTTGTAGCAGCAGCAATCATGGCAGTTACAATCTTTGCGTTCAGTAATCTGAGTTTTTTGAGTGAAAATGTACCATTTGCAAGCAAAGAACGTGCAGACATTTTTTCTATGAGAACCCTGATTGATTTTGGAGGAATTGCAATCCTGCATGCTTATCAGAGCAGGATTAGTGAGTATATTGCCGAAAAAGAACTTTCAGCAATGAATGTGATCCTGAAAAGTCAATATGAGCAGTATCGAAATTATCAGGACAGTCTGGATCTCATACAGATGAAATATCATGACTTGAAGCATCAGATCACAGCACTTCGTGCAGAATCAGACGAAGAAAAACGTAAAAAATGGATTGATGCAATGGAGGAAGAAGTCTCTGCCTTTGAAAATATGAGCAAAACAGGTAATCAGGTGCTGGATACAATTCTTGCAGCTAAAATTTTTCATTGTCGAAAAAATTACATACAGATTACCTGTGTAGCGGATGGTAAGTTACTGGATTTTATACATGTAACAGATTTGTGTTCCATTTTTGGAAATGCATTGGATAATGCAATTGAACATGTAATTATGATACCGGAAGTGGAAAAAAGACTGATTCATCTGACGGTATCTGCAAAAAAGAGTTTTGTTTTTATTAAAATAGAAAATTATTGTGAAGATAAAATTCAGAAAAATGAAAATGATCTGATTACAACAACAAAAGTAGATCGACAAAACCATGGATTTGGATTAAAAAGCATTCGTACTGCTGTGGAGAAATATAATGGTTCTGTGGATTTTGGAGTGGATCAGAACTGGTTTGAATTAAAGATTCTTTTACCCAGAGTAATGTAAAGCTCTGGGTGTTTTTTTGCATTTCATGCCATATTTTTGCATGTTGTGCCAAAACCGGCACGATGAAAAAGATATGATATAGTAAGGTCAACAGGAAACAGTTCCTGAAATTACAGGACAGATAAAAAGGAGGAGAAGAGAATGATCAGTGTTGAAATGGAAGACGTCCTGGCGGTATTACAGTTGTGCAAACCGTATATTATCGGTATTGTTGCTTCACTTGTAATTGGAATCGTAATTATGATCGCGTGCCGCAGGATGTGCAGGGACAAAAAATTTCTGATAAGAAGGGAAGCTGCGATCGCAATGGTTCTTGCAGTTGTTGTCTGCGTGAATATGATCTGTTTTGGACCAATGGCTACGTTGATTGGACTTGCAACGGGAAATGGAACTTTAAGTGATGAAACAAATGAAGAAGCTGCGGAAGCAGCAGAAGAAATTATGGAAGACGGAATTGTTCTTCTGAAGAATGAAAGCCTGCTTCCTTTAAATGAAACAAAAAAACTGAATATTTTTGGCTGGGAATCTATTAATCCGGCTTACGGAGGAGCTGGCTCAGGAGGAATCAATGATCTGTATGATATTGTCAGCCTGAATCAGGGACTTGAAAATGCAGGATTTTCTATTAATCAGGATCTTGTTGATTTTTATAATAATTATGGTGCAGATAATCCGGAAATGTCAATTCAGAAACAGAGCTGGACATTACCAGAACCACCGGCAGATACATACAGTGATGAACTTATTGAAAGTGCAAAAGAATATTCAGATGTGGCAGTTGTGGTTCTTTCCAGAAAAGCAGGTGAAGGTCATAACGATATCCCGATGGATGTAAGCAAAGCAGCTTATGACAATAACTCTGATGCGTATGACGATTTCCCGGAAGGAGAGCATTATTTACAGCTTTCCCAGACAGAAAAAGACATGGTAGACATGGTCTGTGATAATTTTGATGATGTTATTGTAATTTATAATGGCGCAAACCAGTTTGAACTTGGATTTACAGATGAATATCCACAGATTAAGTCTGTTGTATGGTGTCCTGGAACTGGAAATGTCGGATTTAATGCACTTGGAAAAGTATTTTCCGGTGAAGTAAATCCTTCTGGAAAAACACCGGATACATTTATTTACGACATGACAACTGCTCCATGGTGGAACAATGGAGAAAAGATTGAATATACTAACCTGGCAGATATGGCAGTTGAAGGAATGAATGCAGGATCTCCGCAGGTATACGCTCCAGCATTTACAAACTATGTAGAAGGAATCTATGTAGGGTACAAGTATTACGAAACAGCAGCACAGGAAGGCTTTATCGATTACGATAAAACAGTACAGTATCCATTTGGATATGGACTGAGTTATACAGAATTTGAACAGAAAATGGGTGAACTGGAGGAAAAAGACGGACAGATTTCTGTAGATGTAGAAGTAACCAATACAGGAGATGTTGCAGGAAAGGATGTAGTAGAAGTGTATTACAATCCACCGTATACGAATGGCGGGATCGAGAAAGCTTCTGCAAATCTGATTGAGTTTGCAAAAACAGACCTGCTTCAGCCAGGAAATTCTCAGACAGTCACAGTTACATTTGATGTAGAAGATATGGCATCTTATGATGAGAATGACGCAGAAGCGTATGTCCTCGAAAAAGGAGATTATGTGATTTCTATTAACAGGGATTCACATACCGTTTTAGACCAGAAAACTTATACCGTAGATGACACTGTGGTATATGCAGGCGAAAATAAAAGAGCATCAGATGATACTGCTGCAGTAAATGTATTTGAAGATGCAAAAGGAGATATAACATATCTGTCACGTGCGGATCATTTTGCAAATTATGAAGAGGCTACAGCAGCACCGGCATCTGTAGAGCTGGGTGAGCCATATGTTTCTGAATATCATCTGAACAGCAACTTTGATAAGACTACATATCTCAATGATGAGGATGTAATGCCGACAACGGGAGCTGATAATGGACTTACATTAGCTGATATGCGTGATGCTGATTATGACGATCCTCGTTGGGAAAAACTTCTGGATCAGCTTACTGTTGATGAAATGGCAAATATGATTGCGATGGCTGGTTATCAGACAGCAGCTATGGATTCTGTGGGAAAAGTGGCTACACTTGATTTCGACGGACCAGCAGCAATTAATAACAACTTTACAGGAGTTGGTTCTATTGGTTTTCCGATTGAAGTTGTAATTGCTTCCACATGGAACAAAGAACTTGCACAGACCTGGGGTGAATGCATGGGCAAGATCAGTCAGGAAATGGGTGCAGAAGGCTGGTATGCACCAGGTATGAATACTCACAGAACTGCATTTGGAGCAAGAAACTATGAATATTTCTCAGAAGACGGAGTCCTTGCAGGAAATATGGGCGCAAATGCAGTAGAAGGTGCAAGAAAATATGGAGTTTATTCTTATATCAAACATTTTGCACTGTATGAAGGAAATGCAAAGATGGTAAGTATCTGGTCAAATGAGCAGGCAATCCGTGAAATTTATCTGAAACCATTTGAAATTTCTGTAAAACAGGGAGGCGCAAATGCAGTTATGGTTTCCTGGAGTTTCCTTGGAGATAAATGGACTGGAGAATGCGGTAACCTTATAAATACTGTTCTCAGAGATGAATGGGGATTCAGAGGAATGGCACTTACAGATTTCTTCCGAAATAATGGCCACGGATTTATGAATGCAGATGCAGCTCTGGCAAATGGAGTAGATGCAATGTTGTCCACGTTCAACGGAGAAGAGAACAATGTAGCCAATCCGGAACATCCAACATCTGTACGTCAGATGAGAAATGCCTGCAAAAATGTCATGTATACAGTTGTAAGCAGCTGGGCTTATGACGGAGAACACGAAGAAACAGGTATGGAAAACTGGAAAAAAGCAGGAATTGGTATCGACATTGTAATAGCACTTTTCATGGCAGGAATGGAAGTACTGGTAATCAAAGGATATAAGAAAAGAAAGAGTGCTGAATAAGGATGAAAGTGGGATGGAAAACAGTTATGAAACAGCAAAAATTGGTTGAAAAGATGACAATAGAAGAAAAGGCAGCGATACTCAGTGGAAAAACTGTCTGGCAGACCAGAGAAATTGACAGGCTTTCCATCCCGTCCATCTTTCTTTCAGATGGACCGCATGGAATCAGAAAACAGGCAGGAGCAGGAGACCATCTGGGACTGAATGCATCCTTGAATGCAACTTGTTTTCCCACAGCAGCGACGATAGCAAACAGCTGGAATCAGGATCTGGGGGAAGAGATTGGACAGGCTCTTGGAGAGGAAGCAGCAAGTATGGATGTAAATATCCTACTTGGTCCGGGATTAAATATTAAAAGAAGCCCATTATGTGGAAGAAATTTTGAATATTTTTCAGAAGATCCATATCTTTCCGGGAAGATGGCAGCATCATATATTCGTGGAATACAGAGTAAAGGCGTTTATGCCTGCCCGAAGCATCTGGCGGTTAACAGTCAGGAACTTCGGAGAATGGCAATGGACGCAGTTGTTGACGAACGGACATTAAGAGAAATTTATCTGACCGGTTTTGAGATAGCTGTTAAAGAAGGACACGCAAAAGCAATCATGAGCAGTTACAACCAGATTAATGGGATTTATGCTAATGAGGACAAACATCTTTTGACAGACATCCTGCGCAAAGACTGGGGATTTGATGGAATTGTAGTAACAGACTGGGGCGGAAGCAATGACCATGTGAAAGGTGTTGCTGCCGGCTCAAATCTGGAGATGCCGTCCTGTGGGTACGATTCTGCAAGGGAAGTGATTGCTGCTGTCCGAAATGGAAAGCTGAAGGAAGCGGATTTGGATGAAAGAGTTGGAGAACTGGTGGATGCAGTGATGGAACTGACATCAGGGAAGAAGCTTTCAGATAAAAACTTTGACAGAAACGCACATCATCAACTGGCAAGGAAAGCAGCGGCAGAAAGCATGATTCTTCTGAAAAATGAAAAACAGATTCTTCCGCTGGATACCAAAAAATCCATCGCTGTTATTGGAGATTTTGCTTTTTCACCCAGATATCAGGGGGCAGGATCTTCTATGGTCAATCCAACAAAAGTAGAAGATATGTCATCGATTTTGCAACAATATGATCTGAATATTCTAGGGATGACAAGAGGCTATCAGAGAAATGGAGATGTAGATGAGAATGATAGAAAGTTTGCATTAAACCTGGCCATGAATGCGGATATTGTGATTTTCTGCTTTGGTCTTGATGAGATCAGTGAATCAGAAGGACTGGACAGAACCCATATGCGTATTCCGCAGGATCAGATCGATCTTCTGCAGGATATCAGTAAGGTGAATGAAAATATTATTGGAATACTAAGTGCAGGATCTGCGATAGAAATGCCATGGCACACCTGCTGCAAAGCGATTTTGCATGGTTATCTGAATGGACAGGCGGGCGCTTCTGCAACATTGGATATTCTGACCGGAAAAGTGAATCCATCAGGAAGACTGGCAGAAACATATCCCATATCTTATGAACAGACACCGGCATTCCGATATTATCCAAGTAATGAGAAAACATCGGAATACCGCGAGAGTGTTTATGTGGGATATCGCTATTATGATACTTCAAAAGTCCGGGTGCAATACCCATTTGGCTTTGGGCTTTCCTATACAGAATTTACATATTCTGATCTTATCATAGAAGAGGATGGAATCAAAGTTTCGGTTACTAATACAGGTGACAGAGATGGAGCAGAGGTTGTTCAGATGTATGTAGGACTTCCTAATGCAATCGTGTTCCGACCGGAAAAAGAACTGAAAGGTTTTGCAAAAGTTTATCTAAAGGCAGGAGAAAGCAGACAGCTCAGGATTCCGTTTGATGATAAGACATTCCGTTATTGGAATATAAAAACGGGACAGTGGGAAATAGAAACAGGAACTTATCAGATTATGGTAGGGGCCAGTGTTGCAGATATTCGTTTAACAGGTATGACTGAGAGAACAGGAAATAGTAAAGGGTATCCGTATAATCCGGCAAAAATGCCTTACTATTATACAGGAATCGTGCAGAAAATATCAGATGAGGAATTTCGTGAACTTCTTGGCCATGAGATACCGAACAGAAGATGGAGTGGAAATCTGGAAATCAATGATGCAATTTGTCAGATGTATTATGCAAAAAGCCGACTTGCAAGACTGATATATAGATGTCTCACAAAAATGAAAAAGAAGAGTGAGGCACAGGGAAAGCCGGATCTGAATATTCTCTTTATTTACAATATGCCGTTTCGAGGGATTGCCAAGATGACCGGCGGGGCAGTCAGTATGGAAATGGTATATGGAATTGTTGATGCTGTGAATGGCCACTTTATGCTTGGAGTAAAAAAAATAGTTGGCGGATATTTCAGAAACAGAAGAAATAATAAGAAATATGAAAAATTATTAAAAGGAGCCGGAGGGAAGTGCAGATGAATCATATAAAAAATATATGGAAATGTTTTGAAGAGAAACATTCTGCTATCGCAAAATGGCTTTATCAGATATTCTATTTTGTTATATTCAGTATGGGCGTGACAGTATTCCAGTATCTTGTATTTACATTTTTACCAGGGATTTTGGGAATTGGACTGGCTGGTACAGAGTTTATGTGGCCAAAGGTTTCCATGAATCTGTTTGGAGTAAAATTCACATGGAGCTTGCTGGGGTATAACGTATTGCGTGATGCAACAGGGAATATACTGATCGGTGGTGGACTTGGCTATTTTATCAGTTATGAATTGGGCTCATTTCTTGCACAGTGTATCAATTTTCCACTTCAGAGAAATATTACTTTTAAAAGCCATGGAAATCCTGTATATCAGGCAATCTGGTATTTTATTGCTTGGGTGGTGATTTCACTGATTTGTAATGGATTTAATAATCTGTGGATGCCAGTTGCAGCTGCATATGTGGCACCGGCAGTCTATAACATGCTTGTGACAATTATTACAGGTGGAGTTTCCATGGTGATTTTTTTCTTTGTGTTTAAAATTATTTTCCCAGAGGGGAAGGCTGAATAGAAGAAAATAGCAAGATGTTAGAAACTGGTATTAAAATGATGCAATCTGATATGATTTGGAATATCATAAAATCAACAAGGATAAAGGTAAAAAATATGAATAAAAGACAAAAAATTCTGATTGTAGATGATTCAAAAACGGTGTTTATGAAAGAGGATCTACTTCCCGTTATGGGAGATAATCAAATGATCCAGGATCTGCCCTCTGCATTTATCCGGATTTTGGAGTAACAGAACGCATGGAAAAAATAATGGAAAAGGATCTTCTGATCCGGGACGTAGAAACAAAAAATATCATGACTAAATCCAGTCTTCCGGTAGGGGGATATTCTGTCAATCCTTATGTAGGATGTACCCACGGCTGCAAATACTGCTATGCCTCTTTTATGAAACGGTTCACCGGGCATACCGAATCGTGGGGAACATTTCTGGATATAAAACACTGGCCGGCAATTAAAAACCCGAGAAAATATAAAGGCCAACGGGTAGTGATTGGTTCCGTGACAGATGGGTATCTGCCCCAGGAAAAGGAGATAAGAAATACCCGCAGGATTTTAGAACAGTTAAAAAATAGCGGTGCAGAAATCCTTATCTGTACGAAATCGGATCTTGTACTCCGGGATATTGACTTGCTAAAAGAAATGGGAAAAGTCACTGTCTCATGGTCGATCAACACATTAGATGAAAAATTTCAGGCAGAC
This sequence comes from Blautia intestinalis, assembly GCF_014297355.1. Lineage (GTDB taxonomy): Bacteria > Bacillota > Clostridia > Lachnospirales > Lachnospiraceae > Blautia_A > Blautia_A intestinalis. Next base: position 521,514 of record NZ_JACOQE010000001.1, read on the forward strand.
ATGGATCAAGCTGTCAGCATCAGCCGCAGACTTGAGGCAATGAAGCAGGTATACGAAGCCGGAATACGCACGGTTTGTTTCATTTCCCCAGTATTTCCGGGCATCACAGATTTTGAAAAGATTTTTGAACGTGTGAAAGATCAGTGTGACCTGGTATGGTTAGAAAATCTAAATCTCCGCGGTGGTTTCAAACAGGAGATCCTGGATTATATTCAGAAATGTTATCCCCACCTTGTTACCCTGTATGATGAAATCTATCGCAAGGGAGATCGAAGTTATTTTCGGGCATTGGAAAACCAGGCAGCACAGATGTCCCAAAAATACGACTGTCCTTTTGTAGACAACGAACTGCCTTATGACCGCGCAGAGCCAGGCCATCCTGTAATCGTGGATTATTTCTATCATGAAGAAGTACGGGGATCGGAAAATACAGGGCGGCGTAAAAAATGATTGAATAAGTTGAGATGTAAAAGAGATGCCTCAAGAGACTGAAACAACTCATCAAGAAAGGAAAGTCAACCATGCAGCCAATGAAAAATATTGTTTTTGAAAATGCATATCAAAAAAATGCCCGGACCCTATTAGATAAACTTAATTCTGCTGAAGCCATTCTGGTAGGAGCAGCAGCCGGCATGTCCGCTTCCTGTGGCTATAATTTTTTCTATCAGAATGATGCGATATTTCAGAAATATCTGGGGGATTTCCATAAAAAATATGGATTTACCGGAGCCTTTAACGGATTTTACTATCATTATCCTTCCCCGGAAGCTCACTGGGCATTTCTTGTACGTATGGGCTATATGGAATATGAGTGTCCTACAGGACAGCCTTACTACGATCTCATGGAACTCCTCGAGGGTAAAAACTATCATATTATGACCACCAATCAGGACTTCCAGTTTACCCGTGTGGTGTCCGAAGAAAAATTAAGCGCCATCCAGGGTGATTCCCGCTATTATCAGTGCAGCCGCCGATGTCATGACCAGATTTATTACAACAAGGATATGGTCTATGCCATGAATGCAGCTATTGACGAGAATCTGTGTATCCCCGCCAAAATGATCCCCCGCTGTCCAAAATGCGGAGCCCAGATGGAGCCCTGGGTACGGGGATATACATTCCTGGAAGGTGCCAAGTATAGAGACGAATACCGGAAGATCAACGAATTTCTGGAAAAGAATAAAGAGAAGAAGATCCTTTTTCTGGAGTTGGGCGTAGGACGAATGACCCCTATGTTTATCCAGGAACCTTTCTGGAATCTCACATACTCCCTGCCTAAGGCGTTTTACATTACCATTAATCCAAAGGACGCACTTCTTCCTGAAGAAATAGAACAGAAGGGGCTGGCTATCAAAGAAGACATTGCCCTGGTGCTGCAGGAGGCAGTGAGGGTAAAGAAAGAGGAAAACAAGGAGCATGGAGAAGCATAGTCACAAGGACATAGAATCCCTTGTCCGGCTGATCACAGATGCTGATGCAGTTGGTAGTAGGCGTAGGTTCCGGACTATCCAGTGCTGCGGAATTTAACCATTACCACTGGGCTCCTGCATTAGAAACACATCTGGGAGAATTCAAAGACTACTACCATTTTACTTCTCCTTTTGCCGGAGTCTATTACTGCTACTCTTCCCTGGAACAGCAATGGGCCTACTATACAAAATATATTTACAGTATGTGGCATCTGCCTACAGGTTAGCCATATCTGGCTCTTAAGGCTGTACTTGCCGGAAAAGATTAGAGAGATGACATCGGGGGTGATCAGACTGCCTTTCTGGGACATGACGGCCCGTAACAGTCAGGTGTTTTACGTCTGTCTGAACCAGGAAGCCTCTTCTGCTCCGGAACATTTAAAAGGGAGAAGTCTTTACCTGCAAGGCGATCTGGCAGATATATTAAAGGAATTTCGGATACAGTTGGAAAAGGAGAAATAACATTATGGAAGAAAACTTCAGAAATATTTATAAAGCTATCCAGGAAGCAGACGCTCTTCTCATCGGCGCCAGTAACGGATTATCTATTTCAGAAGGATACAATATTTTTGCAGATGATCACTGGTTTCAGAAAGATTTCGGAGATTTCCGCAGCAGATACGGGATCAGAAACATACTGCAGGGATTATTCTTTCAGTATCCTACAGAAGAATCTAAATGGGCATTTTTCAGCAGACTGATCAGCCGGAAATGTTATCTGGAACAGCCCGGTCCTGTAATGGAGGATCTGTATCGTCTGGTTGGTTCCAAAGATTATTTTATTGTGACCTCCAATGGCGAGGACCATTTCGTGCCTGCAGGATTTGACAGGGATAAAGTCTTTGAGATGGAAGGCCGTCTCACCCAGTCCCGGTGCCAGAATGGATGCGGAACAGATCCTTACGAAAACCAGAATGAAATTCTCAAAATGGCGGAAGCTGAAAAAAACGGACAGATCCCTTCAGAACTGGTTCCCTGCTGTTCCTGCTGTGGAGGGCCAGTTACGGTCAATATGGCAAACAGCAATGCATTCTTTCAGACCGAACAGTTCCAAAAGAAAATGCAAGACTATCAGAACTTTATTAAGAAATATCATGGTAAAAGACTAGCGATCCTGGAATTGGGCGTGGGATGGCGAAACCGTATGATCAAAGAGCCTTTCATGAGCCTTGCTGCTTCTGAACCTGAAGCAGTTTATATCACCTTCAATAAAGGAGAAGTCTATATTCCTTCAGAAATTGCCGGAAAGTCGATCGGGGTAGATGGAGATATTGGGGAGGCGCTGAAAGAAATATGTCTGACAAGAGAGAACCTATAGGGTTGTTTATATATTTCTATTTGGGCAATTAATTTTTTGAATGGACAATGCAAAAAAGGTGATTGTACAGGAATGTGAGAAGTATAAAGCACAGTTATGCAGTATGTGATGGGGTGCTGGATGTCCGGTGGACATCCGTTAAGCACCGACCGTAGCGGAGTGAAGACCATTCAGATGCACAGATCACAATGAATGTCTATAATCATATTGCTGAGAAGTCTCACGTGGAAAATGAGATGTCTAAAATGAACCTGCCAGAAACCGCACCTGCTGTGGTATAAACCATAAGTTGTTGTCGTAAAATGTGGTAAGAAAATCAGACGAATATATTTTTCCAAAGATTTGTCGTAAAAATGTGGTCAAATCAAGAAAATTGAGTGCGAAAGCAAGTGAAAAATCCCTGTGAAGCCCGTAAAATCAAGGCGTCACAAAATCTTCACAAAATAATTAGCACTCACCTCTTGACAGTGCTAACAACGCGTGTTATATTACCAGTATAACAAAGATAACATTAAGGGTACGGGAAGAGATTTCAGTATCCTTTTCCTACGATATAAGGAGGAGAGCCTATGAACATCAGTAAGTTTACACAGAAATCCGTGCAGGCTGTTCAGGATCTTGAAAAGGTTGCCTATGAATACGGTAATCAGGAAGTGGAGCAGGAGCATCTGTTATATGCTTTGCTGACACAGGAAGACAGCCTGATTCTCAAACTGATTGAGAAGATGGATATTAATAAAGAATATTTTATCAATGTAGTGAAGAAAGCACTGGATGCAAAAGTCAAAGTATCCGGCGGTGATCTGAGATTTGGACAGTATCTGAACAAATCACTGGTAAATGCGGAAAATGAAGCAAAAGCAATGGGAGACGAATATGTTTCTGTTGAGCATCTGTTTTTGTCACTGCTGACACAACCAAGCCCGGGTATGAAGAAGATCTTCGATGAATTTGGCATTACCAGAGAAAGATTTTTGCAGGCGCTGTCTACTGTCAGAGGCAACCAGCGAGTTGTCAGTGACAATCCGGAGGCAACCTATGACACACTGAATAAATACGGCGAGGATCTTGTGGAGAAAGCAAGAAATCAGAAACTTGATCCGGTCATCGGTCGTGATGCAGAGATTCGAAACATCGTCCGTATTCTTTCACGTAAGACCAAGAATAATCCGGTTCTGATCGGTGAACCTGGTGTTGGTAAGACAGCAGCCATTGAAGGTCTGGCACAGCGAATCGTCGCAGGTGATGTCCCGGAAGGCCTGAAAGATAAGAAAATTTTTGCACTGGACATGGGAGCACTGGTTGCAGGTGCGAAATATCGTGGTGAGTTTGAGGAACGTCTGAAAGCAGTTCTTGAAGAGGTAAGAAAGAGCGAAGGCGAGATCATTCTTTTCATTGATGAGCTGCATCTGATCGTCGGTGCCGGTAAGACAGACGGTGCGATGGATGCGGGCAACATGCTGAAACCAATGCTTGCCAGAGGTGAACTGCATTGTATAGGTGCAACCACGCTTGACGAGTACCGCCAGTATATCGAAAAGGATGCCGCACTGGCACGTCGTTTCCAGCCGGTTATGGTAGATGAGCCAACCGTAGAAGATACAATTTCCATCCTTCGTGGACTGAAAGAGAGATATGAAGTATTCCATGGTGTAAAAATTACAGACAGTGCGCTGGTAGCAGCCGCTACGCTTTCACATAGATATATCACAGACAGATTCCTGCCGGACAAAGCCATCGATCTGGTTGATGAAGCATGTGCCCTGATCAAGACCGAGCTGGATTCCATGCCGACCGAGCTGGATGAACAGAGACGTAAGATCATGCAGCTTGAGATTGAGGAGTCTGCGCTTAAGAAGGAAACGGACAATCTGAGTAAAGAGCGTCTTGCAGAACTGCAGAAAGAGCTTGCAGAGATGCGTGACACATTCAACACTCAGAAAGCACAGTGGGATAATGAGAAACATTCTGTCGAGAAGCTCCAGAAATTACGTGAGCAGATTGAGGATATCAATAAACAGATCCAGAAAGCAAAACAGAATTATGATCTGGAAAAAGCAGCAGAATTGCAGTACGGGGAACTCCCGAAGCTCCAGCAGCAGCTTGAAATAGAAGAAAAACAGGTCAAAGAAAGCGACCGCAGCCTTGTCCATGAGGCCGTTACAGATGATGAGATCGCAAGGATCATTTCACGCTGGACGGGTATCCCGGTAACGAAACTGACCGAAGGTGAGAGAACGAAACTGCTCGGTCTCGAAGACGAACTGCACAAACGTGTCATCGGTCAGAATGAAGGTGTACGTCTTGTAACAGATGCCATTCTTCGTTCAAAAGCAGGAATCAAAGATCCGTCCAAACCGATTGGTTCATTCCTGTTCCTCGGACCTACCGGTGTCGGTAAGACAGAACTCGCCAAAACACTGGCCGCGACTCTGTTTGATGACGAGCAGAATATGGTACGAATCGATATGAGTGAGTACATGGAGAAATATTCTGTATCCCGTCTGATCGGAGCGCCTCCGGGATATGTAGGATATGAAGAAGGCGGTCAGCTTACAGAAGCTGTTCGTCGTAAACCATACAGTGTTGTATTATTTGATGAGATTGAGAAAGCCCATCCGGATGTATTTAATGTACTTCTGCAGGTGCTGGATGATGGACGTATCACAGATTCACAGGGCAGAACGGTAGACTTTAAGAACACGATTCTGATCATGACTTCAAACATCGGTTCACCGTATCTTCTTGAGGGCATTGATGAAAAAGGTGAAATAAAACCAGAAGCTCAGGAACAGGTTATGAATGACCTGCGTGGACACTTCCGGCCGGAATTCCTGAACCGTCTGGATGAAATTATCATGTTCAAGCCATTGACAAAAGAGAATATTGGCGGCATAGTAGACCTGATGGTCAAAGAACTCAGTGACCGTCTGGCAGATCAGGAACTTTCTCTGGAACTGACAGATGCAGCCAGAACACAGATAATTGAAAATGGCTATGATCCAATATATGGTGCAAGGCCTCTGAAACGTTATCTGCAGAATTATGTGGAAACACTTGCTGCGAAGAAGATTCTTTCCGGTGATGTTCATCAGGGTGACACGCTTGTGCTGGATGTAAAAGACGGAGAGTTTGTGATCAACACGAAATAATATGCTGCTGTGTATAATCTGACCGGCAGCAGAATACCACAGGAGGTACGCAATGATACCAAAGGATCCGGTAATGTTGTTGAGCTATGTCAACACACAGTTGAGAGATTTTTATTCTTCTCTGGACGCGTTCTGCGAGGATAAAGAGCTGTCCGGAGAGGAAGTGAAGAAAAAACTTGCATCAATTGATTATGAATATGATGCAGAGAAGAATCAGTTTGTATAAAGAATTCCCGGAATGAGGGAATGTACAGAATACTTCATTCTTGGAGTTTCTGTGAATTATCATCTAAATCAGGCTCAGTTCAGAACTTCTAAGATAAGCTGGTGTACAGAACTTTGCTAAAAACGATACAGAAAATGCTGAACTCGCATAAATGCTCAGACAGCAGCATTTTCTGCATCAACGCAAAAATCTGTACAACCAATTATCTTTACGAAGTTCTTCAAGCGAGCCATATTCAGATGATAACCACAGAAGTTCCTGAATGAAGTTTTTTCTTTCCCATCATTGCCGCACTTTATACCACTGCCAGAAAAGGGGGAAAAACCGACCGGCCCGGGCTAGCGCGCGTCGCGCGGTCCGCCACTCGCTCCTGATAAATAAAAAGTGAAGAATAGATTGGCTTATAAATGCTCCCGTTTGGAAGACTCTGGAGGAATTTATGGTAATACTCAGGGGTTCATCAGACTGCGTTATGGAGCAAAAGTGCATTGTCTGAGCGTTAGCGAGTTATGCACTTTTTCTCCATGTAATTAGCAGGATGGTGAAGACCATAGTATTACCAAATTCCGAAGCTGCTTCTAAAACGGGAGTATTTATATGCCAATCAGAATAAGTTTTTTATTTATTAGTCCAACAAATCTTTTTTTGGTCATAATTATGAATAAAATGTGAAAAAACAAAAAAACAGTTGCATTTTTTGTGCAACTACATATAATAAATAGTTAGCCGACTAATTAATAACCGACTAACAAACTACAAACATTACTTATGGAGGTGAAGAGGTGTTTACAGAAGGAGAACCAGAGTTTTGCCCACCGGAGCATAAGGACAGCTTTTTATCCATGTTTATGAGAATTGACCGCCGATTTATGGGAAAGTGCTTTGGACAGATGCAGGAACTGGGAATTTATCCGGGACAGATTCCGGTACTTGGCTTACTGGCATACAAAGACGGACTGAGCCAGCGTGAGATTGCAGAACATTTAAGAATCAAACCGCCGACCGTCAATGTGACTGTCCAGCGACTGGAAAAAGCAGGATTGCTTTACAGGGAAGCCGATGAAAAAGATCAGCGCATCTCCAGAATCTATCTGACAGAAAAAGGCAAACAGGTAAAAGAGAATGGCATGAAGAAAGTCAAAGAAAATGAAAAGATTCTTCTTGATGGTCTCAGCGAAACAGAACTTTGCCTTTTGAGAAGAATGTTGGAGCAGATTACAGAGAACATTGAAAAAATACCCGGAACATCCGGAAAAATGACACAAAGAAAGTGAGGCAGCAAAAGTGATCAAACTGATGAAATATCTGAAAAAATCAGCAGGCTATGTGGTACTGATCATAGCACTTCTGTTTCTTCAGGCATATTGCGATCTTTCCCTGCCGGATTACACATCCAAAATCGTCAATGTGGGAATCCAGCAGAGTGGTATTGAAGACAGCGTACCGGAAAAAATCCGCAAGACATCCATGGACAGTCTTCGGCTGTTTATGGACGATGACGATAAAGATACTGTAGATTCCTGTTATGAAGAAGACGGTGATCTTCTTGTACTGAAAGACGATGTGACTTCCGGGGAAAGAGATGAATTAAACAGCATCTTCGGGAAACCGATGATCATCGTGGCAAGCTTTTCTTCCGGAGGCGATGAAGTAAATTCCATGCTTACGCAGATGGGCATTCCGGAAGGTACAGATCCGATGCAGGCACTTGCGATGATGCCTCAGGAAGCACGGGATGCCATGGCAGAAAAAATCAGCGAAAAAGTTGACAGTATGCAGGAGTCCATTATCACACAGGCCGGTGTTTCCTATGTAAAAAGTGAGTATGAAGCAATCGGCGAAGACGTCGATGCGATCCAGATGCATTACATCAAGATTGCCGGTGTGAGAATGCTTGGCATGGCGCTGATCACAATGCTCTGCGCAATCTGTGTGGTATTTCTTTCTTCCAGAGTTGCAGCAGCACTCGGTCATGATCTGCGAAATGCGGTATACCGAAAGGTTATCACTTTTTCAAGCAGAGAGTACCATAAATTTTCAACTGCATCACTTATCACACGATGCACGAACGATATCCAGCAGGTACAGCAGGTTATGGCAATGCTCTTCCGTATTGTACTGTATGCGCCGATCCTTGGTATCGGTGGTGTGATCCGTGTTTTAAACACAGATTCTTCTATGACCTGGATTCTTGGTCTGGCAGTTGGACTTATTCTTGCGGTGATCATTGTTCTGTTCCAGGTGGCAATGCCAAAATTCACAGTATTACAGACGCTGGTCGATAAGCTGAATCTGGTAACCCGTGAAATCCTTACAGGTATTCCGGTTATCCGTGCTTTCAGCAGGGAGAAACATGAGGAAGAACGTTTCGAGGAAGCCAACGAAAGACTGACAAAGACAAACCTGTTTGTCAACCGCTGTATGACATTTATGATGCCAACGATGATGCTTATTATGAATGGTGTTTCCGTTCTGATTATTTATAGTGGTGCTTATGCGGTAGATAACGGAACTATGCAGGTTGGCAATGTTATGGCATTTATCCAGTATGCAATGCAGATCATCATGTCCTTCCTGATGATCACTGCAATGTCTATCATGCTCCCGAGAGCAAATGTTGCAGCACTTCGTATCAACGATGTACTGAAAACAAAAGTAAACGTCACAGATCCGGAAAATCCGGTTCTCCCGGCACAGGATGTAAAAGGAACGGTAGAATTTGACAATGTAAGCTTTGCATATCCGGAAGCAGGAGAAAATGTACTGACCGATATTTCCTTCAAAGCAGAAAAAGGAGAAACGATCGCCGTGATCGGAAGTACCGGAAGCGGTAAGAGTACTCTGATAAATCTGATTCCGCGGTTCTATGATGTGACAAAGGGACGTGTCCTTGTGGATGGAGTTGATGTCCGTGATATGACACAGAGAGAAGTCAGAGACAGACTGGGATATGTACCGCAGAGGGGAATCCTTTTCTCAGGTACGATCGATTCCAATATCCGATACGGTAAGACGGATATTTCCGCTGAAGAAGTAAAAGAAGCAGCAGAAGTAGCACAAGCAACAGAATTTATTGATACAAAACCGGAAACATATAATTCTCCGATCGCACAGGGAGGAACCAACGTATCCGGTGGTCAGAAACAGCGTCTTTCCATAGCAAGGGCAATCGCCAAGAAACCGGAGATCTTTATTTTTGACGACAGTTTTTCAGCGCTGGACTTCAAGACAGACAGTACTTTGCGTAAAGCACTCAAAGCACATACAAAAGATGCAACAACGATCATTGTGGCACAGCGTATCAGTACGATTCTGAATGCCGACAAGATCATTGTTCTGGATGACGGACATATGGCAGGCATCGGTACACATAAAGAACTGATGAAGAACTGTGAGGTTTACCGTCAGATTGCAATGAGTCAGCTGTCAGAGGAGGAATTGGCATGAGTGAACAGAAACGACGTGGACCAATGGGCGGTCACGGAAGAGGCATGCGCCCGACGGAAAAAGCGAAAGACTTTAAAGGTGCGATGGGCAAACTGTTCCGTTACATGAGCCGCTATAAAATGCGTTTTGTGCTGGTATTTATTTTTGCAGTTGCAGGAACTGTATTTAATATTGTAGGACCGAAGATCCTTGGTAAAGCAACGACTGAACTTTATACAGGTCTTGTTGCAAAAGTAAACGGAACAGGCGGCATTGATTTTGCAAAAATCGGAATCATCCTTCTGTGGACACTGGGACTGTATGTGGCAAGTGCATGCTTCTCCTTCATTCAGGGATGGATCATGACAGGAATTTCCAATGATGTGACCTATAATCTCCGTAAAGATATTTCAAAGAAGATCAATCATCTGCCATTGAATTATTTCGAAAGCAGAACAAACGGTGAGATTCTTTCGAGGGTAACAAACGATATTGATACTCTTCAGATGAGTCTTAATCAGAGCCTGACACAGCTTATCACATCAGTAACTACATTGATCGGTGTATTTATTATGATGCTTTCCATCAATGTATGGATGACGCTGGCTGCACTTCTGATTCTGCCGGTATCCATGTTTATTATTCAGATGGTAATGAAGCATTCACAGAAATACTTTCAGGCACAGCAGAATTACCTTGGCGCAGTCAACGGTCAGATCGAAGAAAACTTCGGCGGTCATGATGTCGTAAGAGTATTTAATAAAGAAAACGATGTACTTGATGAATTTGAAAAAGACAACAGGAAACTTTACGAATCTGCATGGAAATCACAGTTCTTCTCAGGAATGATGATGCCGATCATGCAGTTTGTCGGAAACCTTGGTTATGTAATGGTAGCACTTCTCGGTGGAATCTTTGTTATCAAAGGTTCGATTGAAGTTGGTGATATCCAGTCATTTTTCCAGTATATCCGTAACTTTACACAGCCGATCCAGCAGATCGCGCAGGTTACAAACCTTCTGCAGTCTTCTGCAGCAGCTTCTGAGAGAGTCTTTGAATTCCTTGATGAGGAAGAGGAAGTACAGCAGCCGGAAAATCCGGATTCTATTGAAGGCCTGAAAGGAAATGTACAGTTTGAACATGTTGAGTTCGGTTACAATCCGGATAAGATCATTATTCATGATTTCTCGGCAGATGTACATGACGGACAGAAAGTCGCAATCGTAGGACCGACCGGTGCCGGTAAAACGACGATGGTTAAACTGCTGATGCGTTTCTACGATGTAAATAAGGGTGTCATCAAAGTAGATGGCCATGATGTCAAAAATTTCAACAGAAGCGAGCTTCATGAGATGTTCGGTATGGTGCTTCAGGATACATGGCTGTTTTCCGGAACAATCATGGAAAATATCCGCTACGGAAGACTGGATGCAACGGATGAAGAAGTCATTGCAGCAGCAAAGGCAGCGCATATCCATAATTTTATCATGCAGCAGCCGGGCGGCTATCAGATGGTGCTGGATGAAGAAACAAGCAACATTTCACAGGGACAGAAACAGCTTCTTACGATCGCAAGAGCAATTCTTGCAGACAACAAGATTCTGATCCTTGATGAGGCAACATCCTCTGTTGATACAAGAACAGAAATGCAGATCCAGAAAGCAATGGATAATCTGATGAAGGGAAGAACAAGTTTCGTCATTGCACATCGACTTTCTACGATCAAAGATGCGGATCTGATCCTTGTTATGAAAGACGGAGATATTATTGAGCAGGGTAACCATGAAGAACTGCTGGCAGCGAAAGGATTCTATGCAGATCTTTACAACAGCCAGTTTGATAATGGCTCTTCTGAGCTTTGTTCATAACGATAAAGAATTCCCGGTGATGATGGGAGTATAAAGAAAAGGACTCAGAGCGGAGTTTTTCGTTAAAAGATTCTCTGTGTCTGTCTCAGTTCAAAACTTCTGAGATTCTATGGTATACAGAACTTTGCTAAAAACGATACAGAAAATGCTGAACTCACATCAAAGATGCTCAGACAGCAGCATTTTCTGCATCAACGCAAAATCTGTACACCGAGAATCTCTACGAAGTTTTTCAAGCGAGACAGAACCAGAGAATCCTAACGAAAATCCTCCAGCTCTCGAGTCCGTTTTTATTTCCCATCCATCCCCGTACTTTATCCGAGGCAGCGGGAGAAGCGGCATAATAAATGAGGGAAGAAGAGGAACTCGGGATATAAAGAATTTCGGTCTGGAAACCTCTGGAGGAATTTATGGTAACACTTAAGCTCTCAAGGGCTGCGTTATGGGGAAAAAGTGTATTGTCTGAGCGTTAGCGAGTTGTGCACTTTTTCCCCATGTTTTTAGCAGAGCGAAGAGAGCTGTAGTGTTTCTAAATTCCGAAGCTGTTTCCAGACCGAAAGTCTTTAATAATCCCGAGAAGACTCTTATCCGTTCATTTATTATCCTTGTCATAACCTCTTTTTTTCGGTATAATATTAAGCCACAGTTACAAACAGGAAACAAGCTGCTTACAGCGGCGCAGACTTTATATGATAAGATAGGAGAAATCATGTGACAATGCGACATGATTTTCCCGCGTAAGACAACGAGGAGCAGTGATCAATTTCATGGAAAAAATTAAAAACGGCAGGGAATACCTGCAATATGTATTGCAGTGTCTGAATGACCGTCTTGCCCAGGCGGATGCGGCAATTCTCGAAGGCGAGAAAGAAATCGAGGACATGCATGAATACTACTGGGAAAACTATACCGAGATGGATCAGTACGGATATGAGGACTATGACAATCAGCAGGCACTTTTCCGGCAGATGAACGCCAACGAAGAACAGTTCCGTCTTCGCAGGCGCTTCAAAAAGATGCAGGATTCGCCATTCTTCGGCAGAGTGGATTTCCGGTATGACGGAGATGAGGAGGCAGAGACCTTTTATATCGGAATCGGCAATCTCTCCGAGAGTGCGGGAAGCCTTCCGCTTGTGTATGACTGGAGAGCACCGGTGAGCGGCTTGTTTTATGATTACGATAAAGGCCCGGCATCTTATGAGGCACCATCTGGAACCTTCGAGGGTGAAGTGACTTCAAAATGGCAGTACAAAATCCGTAAAGGCAAGATGCTCTATGAATTTGAAAGTGATGTCAAGATCGACGATGAAATACTCGGAGCAGAGCTTGGAAGCAACGGAGAAGTACAGCTCAAAAATATCGTCCGAACGATCCAGAAAGAGCAAAATGAGATCATCCGCAATACCAAAGACAAGATCATGGTGATTCAGGGAGCGGCAGGAAGCGGTAAGACATCTGTAGCCCTGCACAGAATCGCCTATCTTCTGTATCATGACAGAGAAAATCTGAAATCATCGAATGTACTGATCCTGTCACCGAACGGAGTCTTTGCAGATTACATTTCACATATCCTTCCGGAACTGGGAGAGGAGAATATCCGTGAGATGAGCTTTGACCTGTTTGCATACAGAGAACTTAAGGATATTGTCGGTGACTGCGAAGACCGTTATGATCAGATCGAGCATACAGTACTTAATCCGAAGATACAGGATATTTGCCGGGAGAAACAGTCACCGGAATTTGTTTCGAAGCTGGATGGCTTTGTCCTCAGACTGGAAGACGAGCTGATGAATTTCCGTGATGTGGAATACAGAGGCTGCACACTGAGTGAAAAAGAGATCATTGATCTGTTTTATTTCAAATTTCTGGATGTACCGCTTCTTTCCAGAATGCATTCTGTAGCAGAATATTTTATTGATCAGGTGGAGACACTGAGAGACAGAGATCTTTCAGATGAAGAACGTGAAGAAGTAATGGAACGTTTTATGAAGATGTATGAGACGAGAGACTGTTATGTACTGTACAGCCGCTTTCTTGAAGAAGAAGGATACCGGCCGCTTCCACACTGCCAGGTGGAGAAACGTCATCTGCGTTATGAAGATGTGTATCCGGTACTTTATCTCAAATACACTTTATACCAGTGCAGAAATCATCATGGAATCAAGCATGTCGTGGTGGATGAGATGCAGGATTATTCCTGGATACAGTATCTGCTGATCCGCAAAATGTTCCCGTGCAGGATGACTATTCTGGGAGATAAAGCCCAGACAATGGAAGATGAGACACAGGATGTGCTGAAATTCCTTCCGAAGATATTCGGGAAAGATATTCGTAAGATCGTGATGAACAGAAGCTACCGTAATACGATGGAGGTTGCACAGTATGCAAACCATCTTACCGGAATTGAGGATATGGAGCTGTTTGAACGTCATGGTGCGCCGGTAGATGAGCAGACATTTTCATCGACAGAGGAAGCACTGGAGACTGTTCTTGACAAATGGCTGAACCGTCGGGAAGAGTTTGAGACAGAAGCTTTGATCTTTCTTACAGAAAGGGAAGCAGAACACGCTTACCTTTATATAGAAAAGAGACTGAAAGAAATCGCCCCGGAAGCAGAAAACCAGCTCTGCTATATGAATCGCGACAGCCAGAACTTCAGGAAAGGACTGACTGTAACGACATTCTACCTTGCAAAAGGACTGGAATTCGATCAGGTATTCGGTATATTTGAAGCGGACAGAGAAAGCGGTCTTCAGCGTCAGGCAGAGTATATTACAGCAACGAGAGCTCTGCATGAACTGCATATGTATACAATGGAAAAACCAAAGTAAACTTTGACAAACTGTGCGGCTTTTCATTGACACTGATGGGATATAACTGTAAAATAAAGCACGAGGGAAAGAGTATAAACATTATCATTTTATAAGGAGAATGTTATTATGAAGAATAAAAAATTACTTGCGATGACTGCAATGGTGATAACTGCATCTGTATTGATGACTGCATGCAGTTTCAGTGGTAAGGATAAATCAGAGGAGACTCCGGCAGCAGAGGTGACACCGACGGCAGAAGCAGCTGAACCGACTGCGACACCGGCTCCGACAGCAGAACCGACCATTGCACCGAATGTACAGAGCACAACTTACACATCCGCAGATAAGTCGATTGCGATCAACCTTCCGGATGCCACATGGTCCAATAAGACAGACGAGACAGATATGGTAAGCTTTGAGTCTCCGGATGTCGGAAGCATTCTGATCCTGCACGGACAGGGTGAAGATACCATGGCGTCTACCGTGATCCCGAGCACACAGGATATGGCAGTTTCTCTTGACCAGGCAGATGGTGACAAAGTAAACGGCACTGATTTTGAAATTCAGGATTATACATCCAATGATGTCAATGGAATTGGTGTTTACAGTTACACAACCAGGATGCTGAATACAGATAAGAGCGGCGGAGACCTTTATGTGGTTCACAAAGTATTTGCAAACGATACCGAATATTACAATATCGAAGCTTCTGTAAAGAGTGAAGACGCACTGGATTCTATCAAGGCAGCAGTTGCTTCCTTCCAGATTCTGGGAGATTCTTCTCTGAAAGAAGCAGCACCGCAGCAGGCAGCGCCGGCAGCGGACAACAGTTCCGCGGACAATGCCACAGCAGGTAACACTGCAGCAGACAATTCCGGTGCAGCGGCTTCTGACAACGCAGGAAATACAGATGCATCCGCTTCCGCTGACGGAACTACAGCCGATGCTTCACAGGCAGCAGATAATGGAACTGCTTCTACAGACACATCCACGAATTCCGGTGGATTTACAGATGAGCAGCTTTCCAACACCGATGAGACAAGGACCATTTACCGCAATTCCGACGGACATCCGCTCGTTATTCAGTCGGACGGCAACGGAAACTGGGTAGATTTTGATGGAAATACTTATAGCTTTGCTGATGAGCAGGATGCATATGATGCAGACGGCAACAGCTATTACTGGCACGGAGAAGCAGCAGACGTATATTATATGCCTGTTCAGTAAAAGGATAACAAAGACACAAAAGAGGCAGGTGAGAGATCATCTGCCTTTTTTACCAGCAGGAGAGAGGAAGAAAATGGAAGCATACAGTAAATTTGCACAGGTTTATGACTTGTTCATGGACAACATTGATTACGAAGGATGGGCGGAATATGTCACAGCACGCCTGAAAGAATACGGGATTGCAGACGGACTCGTACTGGAACTCGGCTGCGGTACAGGTACAATGACGGGATTGCTTGCAGATCGGGGTTATGATATGATTGGAGTGGACAATTCCGAAGAAATGCTTGCAGAAGCAATGGAAAAAAGAGTGGAGTCCGGACAGGACATTCTGTATCTTCTGCAGGATATGCAGGAATTTGAATTATACGGCACGGTACGTGCGGTTGTCAGCGTCTGTGACAGCCTGAATTATATCACCGAGAGAGAAGATCTTCTTCAGGTATTTCGCCTGGTAAATAATTATCTGGATCCGGAAGGAATCTTTCTTTTTGATATGAATACCATACATAAGTACAGAGATCTTATGGGGGATACAACGATTGCCGAGAATCGTGAGGAAGGCAGTTTTATCTGGGATAACAGCTTTGATGAAGAAGAAAGCCTGAATTATTATGAACTTGCTGTCTTTCTTCCGAGAGAGGATGGCCTGTACGAAAAATGTGAGGAAGTCCACTGTCAGAAAGCATATCCGCAGGAAGAAATCGAATCACTGATAAAAGAAGCAGGTATGGATCTTCTGGCGGTTTATGATGCCTATACAATGGAACCTGCTGCGGAGGACAGTGAGAGACTGTTTTTTGTGGCAAGAGAAAAAGGAAAAAATAAATAAAAGAGGTACAGAAAGAACATGAAAGATTATATAGTAAGAGCAATTGCTGCGGACAGCCAGATCCGTGCGTTTGCAGCAGTTACAACAGAAACCGTAGAGACTGCAAGACAGGATCACAACACAAGTCCGGTGGCAACTGCCGCTCTGGGACGTCTTCTCACAGCAGGATCTATGATGGGCGTGATGATGAAGGGAGACAAAGATATCCTGACACTGCAGGTAAAAGGTGATGGACTGATTCAGGGAATTACCGTTACTGCAGATTCCAAAGGACGTGTCAAAGGTTATGTGGGAAATCCGGAAGTGATCATTCCGGCAAATGCAAAAGGCAAACTGGATGTATCAGGAGCAGTCGGCAATGGCTTTCTTCAGGTCATTAAGGATATGGGACTGAAAGAGCCGTATGTCGGTCAGGTCGCATTACAGACGGGAGAGATCGCAGAGGATCTTACTTATTATTTTGCAGTGAGTGAGCAGGTGCCGTCAGCAGTAGGGCTCGGCGTTCTGATGAACAAAGATAATACCGTACGTCAGGCTGGAGGTTTTATCGTACAGGTTATGCCGTTTGCAGAAGAAGAAACGATCGCAAAACTTGAAGAAAATGTACAGAAGATCCAGTCCGTAACGACACTTCTGGAGCAGGGCCATACACCGGAGAGCCTTCTGGAACAGGTACTTGACGGTTTTGATATTGAAATCAACGATACGATCCCGACAGAATTTTACTGTAACTGCAGCAAGAGCCGTGTAGAGCGTGCGCTGATCAGCATCGGACGTAAAGAACTAAATGAACTGATCCAGGAAGGCAAAGAAGTAGAACTGAACTGTCATTTCTGTAATAAAAATTATATCTTCAGTGTAGAGGAGTTAAAAGAAATTCTCAGAAAGTGCAAATAGGAGGAAAAAGCTGTGAAAGACGGTTTTATCAAGGTAGCTGCCGCTACACCGGATGTCCGTGTGGCTGACTGCGAATATAATGCAACAGAAATCATCCGTATGATCCATGAGATGGAAGAACAGGGTGCAAAGGTTATGGTATTTCCGGAACTTTGTATCACTGCATATACCTGTGGAGATCTGTTCTGGCAGGAGAATCTTCTGGAAGAGGCGAAAGTTCAGCTTGTCCGTATTGCAGAAGAAACAAAAGAGGTGGACGCACTGATCTTTGTCGGACTTCCTCTGGAATACAATGGTAAGCTTTATAATGTGGCAGCAGGACTCAATCACGGTGAAATCCTTGGGTTTGTACCGAAGACGTATCTGCCAAATTATAATGAGTTTTATGAGGCAAGATATTTTACTTCAGGAGAGCATGTCGACGGCACGGTTCACATTGACCGCGAAGCGTACAAAGAACGGTATGACAGCGATTTTGATGACGTGGAATTTGACATTGAGATGGCATCTTTTGATGAGTTTGAAGAACTCGAAGAAATTGAAGAGTTCGATGATGAAGATTTCGATGATGAAGATTTCGACGACGAGGATTTCGATGATGAAGATTTCGACGACGAGGATTTCGACGACGGGGACTTCGATGATGAGGATTTTTTTGACGATGATGAGATGGAAGATGACGAGCTTTATGAGGAAGATATCTGGATCTCTCCGAATACGATCTTTACAAGCGAGGACATGCCGAAGTTGCAGATTGCAGCAGAAATCTGTGAAGATCTCTGGGTACCAAATCCGCCGAGCGTTGCACATGCATTCCATGGTGCAAATCTGATCGTCAATCTGTCCGCGAGTGATGAAGTTGTCGGTAAGGATTCTTACCGTAAGAGCCTTGTGAGTGCGCAGTCTGCAAGACTTCTCTGTGGCTATATTTATGCAACTGCGGGAGAAGGTGAATCCACACAGGACGTCGTTTACGGAGGTCATAATCTGATTGCGGAAAACGGCTCGATTCTTGCTGAGAGCCGAAGATTCACCAATGGTGTAATCTATGCAGATCTTGATATCCACCGTCTGGACAATGAACGAAGAAGAATGACAACCTGTCAGTTTGCGCCGGATCTGGCACCGGAAGGGAAGGACATCAGTTATAACGAAGCACCGTTTACACTGGAAAATACAGAGACAGTTCTTACCCGTAAATTTGATTCCAGACCGTTTGTACCGGGAATCAAAGAAGAAAGAGAGCGCCGCTGTGACGAAATCCTGAATATTCAGGCAATGGGACTGAAAAAACGGCTTGCACATATTCACTGCCAGAATGCTGTGATAGGTCTGTCAGGCGGACTGGATTCTACGCTGGCACTTCTTGTCACAGTGCGTGCATTTGATATGCTTGGTATGGACAGAAGCAAGATCACGGCTGTTACAATGCCGTGTTTCGGAACGACTGACCGTACCTACAACAATGCCTGCCAGTTAAGCAAATGTCTGGGGGCAACGCTGAAAGAAGTGAATATCCGTGAGGCGGTTAATCTTCATTTCAGAGATATCGGGCATGATCCGGAAGTACATGATGTCACTTATGAGAATGGTCAGGCAAGGGAACGTACCCAGATCCTGATGGATATTGCAAACCAGTCCGGTGGTATCGTTATCGGAACCGGTGATCTGTCTGAGCTGGCACTTGGATGGGCTACTTATAATGGTGATCATATGTCCATGTATGCAGTCAACAGTTCCGTGCCGAAGACACTGGTACGTCATCTGGTAAGATATTATGCAGATACCTGCGAAGATCAGAAACTTGCAGATATCCTTCTGGATATTCTGGATACTCCTGTAAGTCCGGAACTTCTCCCGCCGAAAGACGGTGTGATTTCCCAGAAGACGGAAGATCTTGTGGGGCCGTACGAACTGCATGACTTTTTCTTATATTACATGCTTCGTTGGACATTCCCGCCGAAAAAAATCTTCCGTCTGGCTCAGAATGCTTTTGCCGGAGAATATGATGATGAGACAATCCTGAAGTGGCTTAAGACATTCTATCGCAGATTTTTCATGCAGCAGTTTAAACGCTCCTGCCTGCCAGATGGCCCGAAAGTCGGAAGCGTTGCTGTATCTCCGCGAGGAGATCTCCGCATGCCGAGTGATGCGTGCGCAACATTGTGGAAGAAAGAACTGGATCAGATCCGGATCTAACCGGCAGTCTCAGCTTTTGCGACAGCTTCATCAACGGCATGGATCAGCATGAGTGCTGTATATTTCTGGTCGCTGGAATACTTTAGATTTTCCAGTGACTGTGCAGAATAAATCTGGCTGGCAAGCGAATCCAGTACAGGTTCAACCAGAGGAAACATGGCAGAAGTGCTTTCACTCAAATTTGCGAGATGAATTGATTGGATACTGTCCTGATCGACGGTCACTTCGACATCGAAGCTGTTGTTATTTAATCGAATAGAGGTCCGGTAAATCCCGGGTGTGTATTTTGAAACGGTATCTGAGGATGCCGTTTCAGATTTTCCGGGGCCGAACATAAGAAGCATCACTACCCCGAAGATCACAAGGAGCAGCAGAAAAATTCCGGTATAGATTACCTCTTTCATATGTAAGACGATGATTTTGGTTTTCGAACTCATGTTGAAGCCTCCTGATCCGATGGTCCGGTTCCCGGTGCGATGCCCAGGGGTACTGCGGGATATGATTCTGTATATCTTATTCATATTTTACTGAAATATGTATCATAAAAGTAAATGTTTAGCAGGGAGGGTTTTATGTCACTTCAGTTTATCATTGGAAATTCCGGCGCGGGTAAATCGTACGCAGCATATCAGAATGTGATATGCGAAGCCTCACGAAATCCGGCAAATATGTATTATGTAATCGTTCCGGAGCAGTTTACCATGCAGACGCAGAAAACACTCGTGGAAATGCATCCGCAAAAAGGAATTTTAAATATTGATGTATTGAGCTTTGAACGACTGGCATACCGTATTTTTGAGGAAGTCGGAGGAGATACACGGAAAATTCTGGAAGAGACCGGAAAGAATATGGTTCTTCAGAAACTGGTACAAATGAACCGGAAAAATCTTGTCTATCTGAAAAACCAGATGAAAAAGCCGGGCTATCTTGATGAAGTGAAATCCCTGATCTCGGAGTTTATGCAGTATGAAGTCCATGAAGAAGAGATGGATAAGATGATCAATGACGCAGAGGGCAAGCCGCTTTTGCAGATGAAATTAAAAGACGTGTCGGTTCTTTATCAGGCATTCCGGGAATATCTGTCGGACCATTTTATGACATCAGAAGAGGTGCTGGAAGTACTTGCAAAGGAAATTCCGTTTTCACAGAAACTACGTGGAAGTACAGTCATACTTGATGGTTATACGGGATTTACACCGGTACAGCATACGGTTATCCGGGAACTGCTGGCAGTCTGCAAAAAAGTTTCTGTGACAGTCACAATGGATGTCAGAGAGGAATTGCTTGCAAAGGGAAAGCCACATGAATTGTTTTATATGAGTCATAAAATGATTCGCTCTTTAAGTGAATTTACAAAAGATATGGAAGAACCAGTCTGGATAAAGAGTGGCAGCAGTTCCCGGTTTGCTGATTCGCCTGCCCTTGGATTCCTGGAGCAGAATCTGTTTCGTTATCGCAGAAGAAGTTATGATAAAGAGCAAAAAGAAGTGCAGATTTTTCAGGCAGGGAC
The DNA here is from genome assembly GCF_014297355.1 of Blautia intestinalis. Classification (GTDB taxonomy): domain Bacteria; phylum Bacillota; class Clostridia; order Lachnospirales; family Lachnospiraceae; genus Blautia_A; species Blautia_A intestinalis. Next base: position 542,451 of record NZ_JACOQE010000001.1, read on the forward strand.
ACCGGAGAGAGAGATGCAGGAGACTGCAAGAAGAATTATCCGGCTGGTACGGGATTCACAGTACCGCTACGGGCAGATTGCAGTGATCACAGGAAATCTGGAAGAATACGGAAGTATTGCAAGACATGTCTTTGAAGAAGCCGGGATTCCGTTTTTTATAGATGAGAAGCATTCTGTACTGATGAATCCATTCGTGGAATATGTACGTGCGGCACTGGAGATGGTAAGTCAGGGATTCAGCTATGAAAGCGTGTTCCGGTATTTGCGCTGCGGTATGTCCGATATTTCCAGAAGTGAGACAGATCGTCTGGAAAATTATGTACTGGCACTTGGAATTCATGGATTTCGAAAATGGGATGAGGGATGGGTGCGACTCAGCCGTGACATGGATCCGGAGTCAATCATGGAACTGAATAATATACGGGAGCGTTTCATGACGGAGGTACGATCTCTTGCAGAAGGTTTTGCCGGAAAGAAAAAAACAGTCGCAGAATACAGCAGGTGTCTATATGAATTTATTGTGCAGAGCCGCGTGCAGGAAAAACTTGCAGTACAGGAGCTTTTATTTAAGCAGCGCGGCGACCGTGCCATGGAAAAAGAATATGCCCAGATTTATGGTATAGTTATGAATCTTCTCGATAAAATGGTCAGCATTCTGGGAGAAGAAAAAGTATCTGCGGAGGAATATCGCCAGCTCCTTGAAACAGGCATGGGACAGGCGAAGGTAGCACTGATCCCGCCGGGAATCGATCAGGTACTGGTCGGTGATATGGAGAGAACGAGGCTGAAAGATATCCGTGCATTGTTTTTTGCAGGAGTCAATGAAGGATGTATACCGAAAAATACGGAGTCAGGAGGAATCCTTACAGAGATGGACAGAGATTTTCTGGGAGGGCAGGGGATTGAACTGGCACCGGGACCAAAAGAACTGATGAATATGCAGAGGTTTTATCTGTATCTCAACCTCACGAAGCCATCCGAGAGACTCTGCCTTTCGTACAGTATGTCCAATGGAAAAGGAGAAGCGACGGGACCGGCATTTCTGATCCGGACAGTGCAGACACTTTTTCCGAAGCTTAAGACAGAGCGTGCGGAAAAACCACAGAATGAGCTGGAACTTATTGAGACTCCGAATACAGCAGTGGAATATTTTCTGTCAGGACTGACTGATGAAGAAAAAAGAAAAGATAATCTGATTTTTGCGGAACTGTATAGTTGGTATCTGAATAGTCCGAGATATCGTACAGCAACAAAAAAACTCATAGAAGCTGCTTTTATTCGCAAACCGGTCGATCAGATCAGCAAAAGCGTAGCGAAAGCTCTGTACGGGGAAGTTTCACCGAACAGTGCAACGAGACTGGAACGTTTTTCGGCATGTGCTTTTGCGCATTTCCTGAAATACGGACTGGAAGTAAAAGAACGTGCAGAATACGAATTTAAGGCGATGGATATGGGAAATGTGATCCATCAGGCACTGGAAGATTTTGCGGCAGAACTTCACAGGAGAAAGTTGGACTGGAGTGTGCTTTCGGATGAGTTGCGGGATGCGATCGCGGATGAATGTCTGGACAGGATCAGCGCCGATTATGGCAATACGATCCTTCAGAGCAGTGCAAGGAACCGGTATATGATCGAGCGTACGCGAAGAATCCTTAGAAGAACTGTGTGGGCATTGCAGGAACAGCTTCGAAACGGTAAATTTCAGCCGGAGGGATTTGAAGTTTCAATCGGCGGAGGACGTATTGACCGTCTGGATATCATGAAGACAGACGATAAAGTCTATGTAAAGATCATTGATTACAAGACGGGAAATACGACATTTGATCTGGTAAGCATTTATTACGGTCTGCAGATGCAGCTTGTCGTCTACATGGATGCGGCGGTAAAGGCAGAACAGCGCAAATATCCGGATGCAGAGGTGAAGCCGGCAGGAATTTTTTATTACAATGTCAAAGATCCTATGCTGCAAAAAGAGATGGAAGATGATCTGGACGGACTGGATCCGGAGATCTTTAAAAAACTCAAAATGAATGGTCTGGTCATGGCAGACAGAGATGTGATCGAAGGTCTGGATAAGACAACAATCTCCCTGCCGTTGTCCTACACAACGAAGGGGGAACTGAGGAAAGGTTCTTCAGTAGCTGATGAGCAGGGGTTTGCACTTCTGGGTGCCTATGTCAAAAAGAAGATTACTGATATCCGGGAGGCAATACTGGACGGTAATGCAGAAGTTTCGCCTTATGAGATGGGCAATCGGAATGCATGTACGTACTGCCCGTATCAGGGGACATGCGGATTTGACCGCAAAATCCCGGGATATGAGTTCCGCAGACTGAAGCAGTTTGCAGACGATGAGATATGGAAAGCATTTGCAAAGGAGGTGGATGACGAATGGGAGTAATATGGACTGAGGAGCAGCAGAAAGTGATTTCACTCCGTGACCGGAATATTCTGGTAAGTGCAGCAGCAGGATCCGGAAAAACTGCCGTTCTTGTAGAACGTATTTTAAGCAAGATCTGCGATCCGAAGAAAACAGTCGACATAGATCGTCTTCTGATCATGACATTTACCCGCGCGGCTGCCGGAGAAATGAAAGAACGTATCTCAGCGGCAATTGAACAGAAACTGTACGATAATCCGGATAATGAACACCTTCAGCGTCAGACATCACTGATACATAATGCACAGATTACGACCATCGATGGTTTTTGTGCATATATCATCCGAAATTATTTTCATATGATAGATCTGGATCCGGGATATCGTACAGCAGAAGAAGGAGAACTGAAACTTCTGCGTGAAGATGTGATGAAGGAAGTGCTGGAAGAGGCATATGCGCAGAAAGATGAGAAATTTCTGAATCTGGCAGAGTGTTATGCAAACGGCAAAACCGATGATGAAATCCGGGATATGATCTATAAGTTATATGATGCTTCTATGAGTCATCCGTTTCCGGAGGAGTGGATTGAAGAATGCCAGAGAGTCTATCAGGTGGATAACGTAATAGAACTGCGTAATACAAAGTGGATGACGCTTCTGTGGAATGCTGCGCTGGAAAGTATTTCAGAAATTGAAGAACTGCTGGAATGTGCCACACATATCTGCCGGGAAATCGATGGTCCGTATTTTTACGAAACAGCATTGGAAAGTGACAGTCTCCTTCTGAAAGAAGCAAAAGAACGTGCAGCAAAGAGGGACTATAATAGCATGACATCACTTCTTGCAGCACATAAATATGCACGTCTTTCTGCCAAAAAAGATCTGAATGTAGATGAGGAAAAGAAGAAACTGGTGAAAGACCTTCGTGATACAGAAAAACATTTATGGAAAGAACTTGAAGAGCATTATTTCAGCCAGTCTGAAGAACATATTCTGGAGGCATTGAAATACTGCCGGAAACCTATGGAGGGACTTGCACGGATCACATTACAGTTTAAAGCAGCATTTGCGGCAAAAAAACGAGAAAAAAATGTTCTGGATTTTTCGGATATGGAACACTTTGCCCTGGAAATACTGATGAAAAAAGAAGGCGAAGATATCATTCCAAGTACTGCTGCGAAAGAATTATCTGCCAGATATGAGGAAGTAATGGTGGACGAATATCAGGACAGCAACCTTGTACAGGAAATGATCACTAATCTGGTGTCCGGCTGGGCGGATGGACGTAAAAATATTTTTATGGTAGGAGATGTAAAGCAGAGTATTTACAGATTCCGACTTGCAAGACCGGAACTTTTTATGGAGAAATACCACAGCTATTCTCTTGAAGATGCAAAAGAACAGCGTGTGGATTTGTACAAAAATTTTCGAAGCAGGAGAGAAGTTTTATCTTCGGTTAATTACATTTTCCGCCAGATTATGGGGGAAGATATAGGGGGCATTACTTATGACGACGAAAATGCGCTTTATACAGGAGCTTCTTTTCCGGAAAAAGAACATATAGTGGGAGAGAAAACAAATGACTCCGAAAATACGACAGAAGTTCTTTTGATCGAAAAGGACGGGGAAGAACTGTCAGAAGAAGAAAATGGAAATCAGACAGTACAGGAGCTGGAGGCACTGGCTATTGCACAGCGAATCCGCAAAATGGTCGGCAATGAGGAAGTGCTGGATAAAGAGACCGGCAGATACCGGAAGGTTGAGTACGGAGATATCGTGATTTTGCTTCGTTCGGCGACAGGATGGGCGGAACCGTTCAGTCAGGTGCTGACATCCAAGGGCATTCCGGTTTACAGTGCATCGCGGACAGGATATTTCTCAGCACAGGAAGTCGTTACCCTTTTGAATTATCTGAGAGTCTGTGATAATCCATTACAGGATATTCCACTGACCGGTGTACTGCATTCTCCGATCGTGGGATGTACGGTGCAGGAGCTTGCAATCCTTAAGAGTCGTTGCCCGGAGAGAATGCTGTATGAGAGTCTGTGTGCCTACTGCGAAGCGGAACGGGAAATCCTGACAGAGGAAGAAAAATGTTTACAGGAAAAATTATGTGGATTTCGTAAGCAACTGGAAGAGATGCGGAATTTATCTGCGTATACACCGGTGCATGAACTGATCCTTCGTATTTTGGCGAAGACTGGCTATGCGGATTATGTAAAAGCTGTGCCGGGAGGTGCGCAGCGCGGGGCAAACCTTCATATGCTTGTGGAAAAAGCAATGGATTATGAGAAGACGAGTTACCGTGGACTGTTTAACTTTGTCCGTTATATCGAAAAGCTCCAGAAGTATGAGGTGGATTTTGGCGAAGTAAATCTTGCGGATGCCGGAAGTGGTGCGGTGCAGATCATGACGATCCACAAGAGCAAGGGACTGGAGTTTCCGGTCGTATTTGCAGCCGGAATGGGGAAACAGTTCAATTTTCAGGATATCAACAGTCGTTTCCTGATCCATCCGGATATGGGATTCGGGGTAGATGTGATACTTCCGGAAAAAAGACTGATTCTTTCCGCGGTTCATAAGCAGATCATCCGCAGACAGTTACAGAGAGAAAGTCTGGGAGAAGAACTGCGTGTGCTTTATGTAGCACTGACAAGAGCGAAGGAAAAGCTGATCATCACAGGATGCATCGGTAAACTGCCGGATGTCTGTAAAGCATTAAGTGTTTATATGGATCATGAAGAGCCACTGCTTCCGATTGCAGTGCGCGGAAAGGCAAAAACTTACTGGTCTTATATTCTGCCGGCACTTGCAAGACATCCTGCAATGCAGGGGCTGCTCCATGAATATGGAATTACAGAGAGACCGGCTGCGGTCTGCGAGAAGGAAAATGCGCAGTTTATCGTGCATAAGGTGACCGTGACAGAACTGGTACAGGGAGAAATTCTGGGGCAGACGGATACACAGATGCAGGAAAAACTTCTGAAAGAATGGGACAGTAACAGAATTTATGATGAAGAGATCCACGAGTTTTTGGAAAAGCGTTTCAGTTATCAGTATCCGCATGCATACTTAAGGAATCTTCCGGTGAAAGTCAGTGTTTCTGAACTGAAGAAGCGCAGCTGGCACGGGGAAAATGACCGGGAGGAAGCATTGTTTTCAGAGCCGGATATCGTGCCTCTGGTGCCGGATTTTGTATCCGGAGGAAACGAAGAATATAAGGGGGCAGCACGGGGAACAGCATATCACCGTCTGATGGAATGTCTGGATTATATGTCAGTGGATTCAGAAAGTCAGATCCACAAACAGATCACTGCACTTACAGAAGCTAAAAAAATGGCATATGAAGAAGCGCAATGCATCCGAATACAGGATATTATGACATTTTTGCATTCTGAGATCGGTCAGCGTATGAAAAAAGCTTTCGAGGCGGATCAGTTATACAGAGAACAGCCATTTGTACTTGCACAGAGTATGAAAAATATCGAAAAAGACTGGAATGGTGAGGAGACTGTTCTGGTACAGGGAATCATCGATGCTTATTTTATAGAAGATGAAGAAATCGTACTTGTCGATTACAAGACAGACAGGGTGCGAAAAGGTGAAGAACAGCATCTGATCGACCTTTATCATACGCAGCTTGAGGATTATGCGCAGGCACTGGAGCGTATGCTGCAGAAAAAAGTAAAAGAAACCTATATTTATTCATTTGCACTTGGGAAAATGATCCCGGTCTGAAGTCCCGCAGGGCAGGAGATTAAACTCTCCAGCCTGCGGGATATTTATTTTTGAAAGTCTGACCGACCAGCTTGCCAAAACCGAGAGGATAGCCCTCGACGCAGAGAAGATGCCAGCCCTTTGTATGGGCAGCTTCTGTCGGTCCTATATTCAGGGTTTCACCTTTCAGGTAACGGGTAAGCCGCTGGTCATTAACAGAAAGGGAAATGATCCCGTCTGCATCATCTTTTCGAAGGGCAAGTGCAAATGGTTCGGACGGTTCGAAACGATTTTTCTTGAGATCTCCGAGATATAATCCGTTTCGAAGGAAGGTGAGGCCACGGAAATCACCGGTGACCGGCGGAAGATAGTAAACTTTGTCTTTACGTGTTTCGACACGGTTCCAGTCGAATGCCTGGCCGCCGAGTGTTTTGAGTCCGATTTCCTGAAAGAAAAGTTCCAGCCATTTACGGGTGTCCGGATTGGGCTTTGCATAAGAAAACTGACCAATCAGATCCGTGCGGCCTTCTTTGCGGAACAGAGCCATAAAGTGTCCTTCCCCCTGCATTTTATGAGGAAAGAGATGAACACAGTGGGAAAGCGCCGGATCGCCGTTTCCCCATGCCGGGACTCCGGGAGTGAAATCCTCGTAAGCAGGAAGTTCCATAAGCTTCATATCCGGGCGGTTTTCGAGAAGATAAGAAACGACTCCTTCATCTTCTTTCGGGGCAAAGGTACAGGTAGAATAAAGAAGCTGTCCGCCGGGACGCAGCATATCCGCAGCCTGTAAGATCAGTTCTTTCTGGAGAACGGAAAGCTCCTCGGATTTTTCCGGTGTCCAGTCTCTGGCAAGTGCGTCTTCTTTACGGAACATACCTTCACCGGAGCAGGGGGCATCCAGCAGGATTTTGTGAAAAAATTCCGGAAAACGATTTTTCAGATGAGCCGGTGTCTCATTGGTTACAAATGCATTGGCGATGCCAAAAAGTTCTATATTTCGAAGCAGCGCGCGAGTTCTGGAAGAACTGATATCGTTGGCAACAAGAAGTCCGCTGCCGTTTAACATGGCACCCAGTGCAGTCGCTTTACCGCCCGGTGCCGCGCAAAGATCAAGGATGTTTTCACCCGGAGTGACCGGAAGGCAGGATGCCGGTGTCATGGCACTTGGTTCCTGCAGATAATAAAGTCCTGCCTGATACAGAGGACAGAAAGAAGGGCGGACATCCCCGGGATAAAAATATCCGTTCGGAATCCACGGGATCGGGGTGACCGGAAACGGCACGATTTTTTCAAATTCTTCACAGCTTATCTTTGCGGTATTGACACGCAGCCCGTAGGTGCGTGGCGCTTCATAGCTTTTTATAAAATCTTCGTATTCGTCTCCGAGCATTTTCTGCATACGTTCCAGAAATGCAGGAGAGAGTAGATCGGTAATGTTATAGTCAGACATGAAATTCTCCTCATTCAGTAAAATGTCCTGAGGATTCGTCCACAGGAACTAAATATAATGAAATTATAAAATAGTTGAAGAAAATAGAAAATACTATTGACAAAACTATATTATATATCGTATAGTATTGCTAACGAAATAATATTGTATTAATAAACAATATTACAGACAATATAAAAAGGAAGTGAGAGCATGGTATTTAATACAGGTGCGGCACTTCTGGATGCGATCGTTTTAGCTGTAGTATCGAAGGAAAAAGACGGAACCTATGGCTATAAGATCACCCAGGATGTACGGAGTGTGCTGGATGTATCCGAATCAACGCTGTATCCGGTGCTGCGGAGACTGCAGAAGGATGAATGTCTGGAGACGTATGATCAGGCTTATGCAGGCAGGAACCGCAGATATTATAAGATCACAGAGAAAGGCATGGCACAGCTGAATCTCTACAGAGTTGAATGGAAAACCTATTCGACGAAGATTTCGAAGCTGTTTGAGGGAGGCATAGAATTATGAACAGAGCGCAGTTTATGGAACAGTTAAAGAAACTGCTTTCTGATATCTCTGAGGAAGAAAGACAGGAGGCTCTTGATTATTATGAGAGTTATTTTGACGATGCCGGAGAAGATCAGGAGGCAGAGGTGATCCGGGAGCTTGGAAGCCCGGGTAAAGTTGCAGCGATCATCAAAGAAGACTTAAAGAACAGTTCGCAGAATTACGGAGAATTTACAGAAAGCGGATATCAGGATGAGCGTGCAGATGATGAACGTCAGATGCCACAGAGACGTTCAGAGAAAGGCTATCATGCAGAACGCAGGGGCGGTAAGGCAGGCGTGATACTTGTACTGATCCTTCTGGTATTTATTGCGCCACTGATCAAGGGCACAGTCGGCGGAATCATCGGATTTATTGTGGCCCTGATCCTACTTCCGCTTATCCTTGTATTGGGCACAGGGGCAGTTGTTATCGCACTTTTTGCAATCGCAGTGATTGCAATCGGCGCAGGTATTGGCGCCTGTGTGACAGCGACACCGGCATTTGGTGCTCTTGGAATTGGCATCGGCCTGATTCTGCTTTCTCTTGGACTGGTTGGACTTGTATTTTTTGTATGGGCGGCGAGCCGTGCACTTCCGGCAATTCTTCGCAGGTTCACAGATTTTTGCGGCAATATATTAAACAGGGGCAAAAAGGGAGGCGACCGGGTATGAGAAAATTTTCAAAAGTGGTACTGGTCATAGCAGCGGCAGCAGGTGTAGTGGGGATCGGCCTGACGATAGGCGGTGCTTCAATGGGAGCAACGATCGCGGGACTAAATTTATCAAAAGACGGATTCGGCAGTGCTGTCCGGCAGACTGTAAAATATGTAAGTTTTGGGGATGAAGATGACTGGAATCAGGACTGGGATGAGATTGATGAATCGGACAGTAAAGAGGCGGCCGGAACGAACGGGGAAATCTATCTGTTTGACGGAGTGTCAAAACTTGATCTTTCTATAAGAACAGGGGAACTTTATCTTAAAGAATACAATGGAAATGAGATAAAAGTTGAAGTTTCAGGGAAAGATAGAGAGAAAGTACGTGTCGGACAGGAAGACGAGACTCTGGTTCTGGAAAGCATCGGCAGGGTACAGGACAGAGAAATCACGGTCAGCTATCCGAAGAAAACAGAATTTGAGGATGTGTCCTTAGAGGTGGCGGCCGGTACCATAAATCTGGATGATGATTTTTATGCAAAAAAACTTAAGGTATCTGTAGCAGCAGGAGAATTTTTAAATGATGGTGCAGTTACAGCGGAAAAGGCAGATATTAGCGTGGGCACAGGAAATGTTGATCTGGATAATCTGAACGTACAGAATCTGGAAGCAGACTGTGGGATCGGAAATATCGATCTTGATATCAATGGGAAAGAGTCAGATTATGATTATGAAATCTCCTGTTCCGCAGGTGAGATAGATATTGGTGACAGTTCATACAGTGGTATCGGACATGAGAAAAAAATCAGCAATCCCGGAGCATCCGGAAAGATGGATCTTGACTGTGGGGTGGGAAACATCACCGTAGATTTTGAGTAATGATAAGAACAAGGAAATCAAAGTTTTTCAGAAAGAAGGATTTTACTATGAGTAATAAACGACTTTACAAATCATCTGTTAATTACATGCTTTGCGGTGTCTGTGGCGGTATTGCAGAATACTTCGATATTGATCCGACACTGGTGCGTCTTGCATGGGTGATCCTGACCTGCTTCGGTGGTGCAGGCATCTGGGCATACATCATTGCTGCGATCGTTATTCCGAAGAGCTGATAAAGGTGTATATTTTTCTGAAAAAATGTCCATACTCTGAGAAATGAATAAAAGGAGTAATCAGGACATGAATAAGGAAAAAGAAGTGGAGGCCTATCTTAAGAATGAACTTCCGGAAGAAGAAAAGCTGAAATATGAGATCGCGCAGGAGCTGGGAGTGCTGGATAAAGTACTGGAGGGCGGATGGAAAAGCCTGTCAGCAAAAGAAACCGGCAGGATCGGCGGACTCGTGGCTAGCAAACGTAAAGAAAATGAAAGATAGGACACAGAAAAAACACTGTTCGGATGTTGTTCCGGACGGTGTTTTTTTGTTATAATAAAAATGACATGTTTCGGATTTATCCGCAGGCAGAAACTTATTATACAGAACAACAGAAAACAGGAGAAAATTATGGCAGATATGCAGAATGCATATGTAAAACTTGATAAGGTATCCAAAATATATCAAATGGGTGAAGTTGAGATCAAAGCAGTCGATGAGATCAGTTTCGAAATATCAAAAGGAGAATTTGTCGTGATCGTCGGACCGAGCGGTGCGGGCAAAACGACGGTTCTCAATATCCTCGGAGGCATGGACACTGCAACGAAGGGGACGGTACTGGTGGACGGTAAAAATATCACAGATTATAACAGCCGCCAGCTGACTGCCTACCGCCGGGATGACATCGGATTTGTATTTCAGTTTTATAATCTGGTGCCGAACCTTACCTCGCTGGAAAATGTAGAACTTGCCATGCAGATCTGTAAAAATCCGCTGGATGCAGGAGAAGTTCTGAAAGAGGTTGGGCTTGAAGAACGTATGGGAAACTTTCCGGCGCAGCTTTCCGGTGGAGAGCAGCAGCGAGTGTCCATTGCACGCGCTCTTGCCAAGAATCCGAAGCTTCTTCTTTGTGATGAACCGACGGGTGCGCTCGATTATCAGACCGGTAAGGCAATATTGAAGCTTTTACAGGATATGTGCCGTCAGAAGGGAATGACCGTAATCGTCATCACACACAACTCGGCGCTGACACCGATGGCAGATCGTGTGATCCATATTAAGAACGGAACGGTTTCCGCAATGGAAATGAACGAGTATCCTACACCGGTGGAGGAGATTGAATGGTAGGAAAGGCATCTGGAACAGGAAAAAGAAAACAGAGAAAAAAAGCACTGCATAAAGATTTTTGGATGGAAGTCCGCAAGAGCCGGGCACGATTTATTTCAATCTTCTGTATTGTTGCGCTCGGTGTTGCCTTTTTTTCCGGTATTCAGGCTGCATCTCCGGATATGAGATTATCAGGTGATGCGTATTACAATACATCAAAACTGATGAATCTCAAGATCGTCGGTACAATGGGGCTGACGGAAGATGATGTGAAGGCAGTGCAGGAGCTTTCGGGAGTCGGAAGTGTGGAAGGTGCATATTCTACAGACGTGATCTGTGGAGAAAACGATTCGCAGAAAGTCCTTCATGTGGAATCTTTAAATAGAGAAGTCAATCAGCTTACTTTGACGGAAGGGCGTCTGCCGGAAAAAAGCGGTGAATGTTTTCTGGATTCTACGTTTGCGACATCGCAGGGATACGAAGTGGGCAGTAAGCTCGTGATCCGGCAGGATGGAGATAATGGTCTTCTGAAGACGGAAGAGTACACGGTCACAGGTATCGGAAAAAGTCCGCTGTACATTTCTTTTAACAGGGGAAATACGACGGTCGGTTCCGGGGAGGTGAATGGATTTGCCTATGTACTTCCGGATGATTTTGACTCGGAGGTTTTTACGCAGATTTATGTGCGTGCAAATGAGGTAGAAAAGGTCACCAGCTATACCGATGCATACGAAAATCTGATTGACAAGATTCAGAAAAAAGTCGAGGGAATCGAAGAGGAGTGCTGTCAGATCCGTTATGATGAGGTCATGGCGGAGGCGCAGGACAAGATTTCCGATGCAGAAAAAGAGTTAGAAGACGGTAAGGAAGAAGCAGACGAAAAGCTTGCCGATGCAAAGAAGAAACTGGACGATGGCGAAAAAGAGCTGAAAGACGGCGAGAAGAAATACAATGATGGCAAAAAGCAGCTTGAAGATGCCTGTAAAGAACTGGAAGACGGTAAGAAACAGCTTGCCGATGCAAAGAAGCAGATCAGTGATGGCAGAAGCCAGATTGCATCTGCGAAAGAAGAGGCGGCAGATGGCAGAGCACAGCTTGAAGATGCCCAGAAAAAACTGGACAGTGGCTGGAAAAAGTACAATACCGGAAAGACGAAATATGACGATGGCAAAGCTAAATTTGACGCGGCTAAGAAGAAATTCGAGGCAGGTAAACAGAAGATTGCCGATGCAAAAGCGGAGTTAGATAAGAAGCAGCAGGAGCTGACGGCAGCTATTGCGCAGGTTAAAGCCGGGCAGACTACAGTGGATACACAGATTGCACAGCTTAATACACAGATTCCACAGCTTGAGGCAGGAATCAGTCAGCTGGAAGCGGCTGCCGCCGGACTTAATGCGGCACAGCAGGCAACGGATGCAGCGCAGAGTGCTGTGAGTCAGGCGCAGGAAGCCGTAAATGTGGCACAGGCCGCTTACGATGAGGCAAAACAAAAAGCTGATGCAGGAGATGAAGAGGCGAAGGCACAGTTAGAAGTACTTGCACAGAATCTCGGGAATGCACAGACAGCACTTGGTGAGGCTGATCAAGCATTAAAAACCGCACAGGAAGCGCTTGGTGCATGCCAGCAGGCAGCTGCACAGAAAACAGAGCTTGAGAACAATCTGGCGGACGCAAACAGTGGGCTTGCGACACTTCAGGCAAAGAAGAACGAGCTTGCAGGAACACTTGCAACTCTCAATGAAAACCAGAAACAGCTCGACAGCGGCTGTGCAGCGCTTAATGCGGAGGAAGAGAAGCTTGCTCCGGCACAAAAAGAACTTGATGCAAACGAAAAGACGCTTGCTGCCAGCAAGAAGCAGCTGGATGCAAGCCTTAAGAAACTTGAGAGCAGTCAGAGTCAACTGGATGCAAACCGTGCAAAACTTGATTCTGCGGATGCACAGATTGCGGCAAATGAAGCAAAACTTAATTCAGGCGAAGCGGAGATCGCGGCAAATGAAAAGAAGCTGACTGATGGCGAAAAAGAAATTAAAGAAAATGAAGAAAAGTTAAAAGATTCCGAAAAGAAATTAAAGGATGCACGCAAGGAGCTGGCAGACGGAAAGAAAGATTATGAAGATGGCAAAAAGGACGCGCAGGATGAGATCAAAGAGGGCCGGCAAAAAATAGACGATGCAAAGAATGAACTGAACGATCTGGAAAAACCGGAGTGGATCATCACAGACCGTAACGGACTTCCGGAGTATTCAGATTATGGAGATAATGCAGATCGAATCAAAAATATCGGTGAGGTTTTCCCGGTGATCTTTTTCCTGGTCGCTGCGCTGATCAGTCTTACGACCATGACGCGAATGGTCGAAGAACAGAGAACACAGATCGGAACGATGAAGGCACTGGGCTACAGCAAGATTCATATTGCTTCGAAGTATTTAAGCTATGCATTTCTGGCGACGGCAGGAGGCAGTATTGTCGGTATCCTGATCGGTGAAAAGATATTGCCGTTTATCATTATCAAAGGATATGGAATGATGTACCACAATGTAGATAAAACACTGCAGATCCATTATGAACTTAAGTATGCACTGACTGCTTCGATGGCGGCACTGATCTGTACTGTCGGGGCAACTGTATTTTCATGCTATCGTGCACTGGCAGAGACACCGGCATCCCTGATGCGTCCGCCGGCACCAAAAGAAGGCAGGAGAATCCTTCTGGAGCGGATGCCGTTCTTCTGGAAACATCTGAATTTTACATGGAAATCCTCTCTTCGAAACCTGTTCCGCTACAAGAAACGTCTGTTTATGACTGTCTTCGGAATTGCAGGAAGTATGGCACTGATGCTGGTCGGTTACGGAATACGGGATTCTATTTCTGATATTGTAAATCTTCAGTATACCGACCTCCAGCATTATGATGCGATGATCATATCGGACGATGATGCGACCGATGCAGAGAAAAAAGAACTGCAAAGCTGTCTGGAGCAGAATGAAGATCTGGATCATTATACAAATATCCAGCTTACCAAGCTTGCAGCGCCGAACGGAAAATCAGATTTAAGTGTGTATGTTTATGTACCGGAAGATCTGGAAAAATTCAAAAAAGACGTTACTTTACAGAACCGTGTCACGAAACAGTCTTATGAGCTGCCGGAAGAAGGTGCGGCAGTCAGTGAAAAAACAGCGACACTTCTCGACTCAAAAGTCGGAGATGAACTGACATTGAAAAAAGACGACAAAGAATACAAAGTAAAGATTTCGGTGATCACCGAAAATTATGCCGGACATTATGCATACATGTCTCCACAGGTATATGAAGAAACCTTTGGTGAGAAACCGGATTACAGTGACATTGTATTTACGGTAAAGGACAAATACAAAGATCAGCTTGAAGAGATCGGACAGAAAATTATGGAATCACCGGCTGTCTTAAGCATCAGCTACACATCAAGCACAGTAGATATGGTAGACCGCATGCTCAGTACGCTGGGAAGCGTAATCATAGTACTGATCGTATCCGCCGGAATGCTGGCTTTTGTTGTTCTTTATAATCTGAACAATATTAATATTACCGAGAGACAGAGAGAACTTGCGACACTGAAAGTTCTGGGCTTCTTTGATATGGAAGTTTCGCAGTATGTTCTGAGGGAAAATATTCTTCTCACGATTGCAGGAATACTTGCAGGATCGGGGGTTGGTATTCTGCTGCACCGTTATATCATTGTGACGATTGAAGTGGATGCTGTTATGTTCGGACGAAATATCCGCCCGGTCAGCTTTTTATACTGTGCCGCGCTCACCTGCATTTTCTCTGTGATCGTAAACATCTCTATGCACAACAAACTGAAAAAGATCGACATGGTCGAATCGCTGAAATCTGTGGAATAAGCATATAGATAACTACAAGGAACCCCATAATCTGTGAAAAATATGCAATCCGTCTTGACAAGGCGAAAAAATGCAATTACAGTAGATGGGAGATGCTTTTTTTAATCAGGAGGACATTATGAGCAAAGAACTTGCAAAGACATATGACCCGAAGGGTCTGGAAGACCGTCTCTATCAGAAATGGATGGATAACGGATACTTCCACGCAAAAGTAAATCCGGATAAAAAACCGTTTACCATTGTTATGCCGCCGCCGAACGTAACCGGACAGCTTCATATGGGACATGCACTTGATGAGACCATGCAGGATATCCTGATCCGTTTCAAGAGAATGCAGGGTTATGAAGCACTGTGGCAGCCGGGAACCGACCATGCTGCGATCGCAACAGAGGTTAAGGTTATTGACAAACTCAAAAAAGAAGGAATTGACAAACACGACATCGGCCGTGAGGAATTCCTGAAACATGCATGGGCATGGAAAGAAGAGTACGGCGGAAAAATCATCAACCAGCTCAAGAAGCTTGGTGCATCCGCTGACTGGGAAAGAGAACGTTTCACAATGGATGAAGGATGCTCCAAAGCTGTACAGGAAGTATTCATCCGTTTATACGAAAAAGGATATATCTACAAAGGTTCCAGAATCATCAACTGGTGTCCGGTATGCCAGACTTCTATTTCCGATGCAGAAGTTGAGCATGAGGATCAGGACGGATTTTTCTGGCACATCAATTATCCGATCGCAGGAGAAGAAGGACGTTTCGTAGAGATCGCAACTACCCGTCCGGAGACACTTCTCGGAGATACTGCAGTCGCAGTAAACCCGGAAGATGAGAGATATAAAGATCTGATCGGCAAGATGCTGAAACTGCCTCTTACTGACCGTGAGATCCCGGTGATCGCTGACGAATATGTAGATAAAGAATTCGGAACGGGCTGCGTTAAGATCACACCGGCACATGACCCGAATGACTTCGAAGTAGGCAAACGCCACAATCTTGAAGAAATCAACATCATGAATGATGATGCTACTATCAATTCTCTCGGCGGCAAATACGCAGGTATGGACCGTTATGAGGCTCGTAAAGCTATGGTTGCAGACCTGGATGCACTGGGACTCCTTGTGAAAGTCGTTCCGCACAATCACAGCGTCGGTACACATGACCGCTGCGGTACGACAGTAGAACCGATGATCAAACCGCAGTGGTTTGTACGTATGGACAAGATGGCAAAGGCAGCTATGGATGCGCTGAAACCGGGTGAACTGGAATTTGTTCCGCCAAGCTTTGGCAAGACCTATCTGCACTGGCTTGAAAATATCCGTGACTGGTGTATTTCCCGTCAGCTCTGGTGGGGACACAGAATTCCGGCTTATTACTGTGATGAGTGTGGTGAAGTTGTCGTTGCGAAAGAAATGCCGGAGAAATGCCCGAAATGCGGATGCACACATCTGCATCAGGACGAGGACACTCTGGATACATGGTTCAGTTCCGCGCTGTGGCCGTTCTCCACACTGGGATGGCCGGAGAAGACACCGGAACTGGAGTACTTCTATCCGACAGATGTCCTTGTGACAGGTTATGATATCATCTTCTTCTGGGTTATCCGTATGGTATTCTCAGCACTTGAGCAGACCGGGGAAGTTCCGTTCCATCATGTACTGATTCATGGCCTTGTGCGTGACTCTCAGGGACGTAAGATGAGTAAATCTCTCGGAAATGGTATCGATCCTCTGGAAGTTATTGATAAATACGGCGCAGATGCACTTCGACTGACTCTGATCACAGGTAATGCACCTGGAAATGACATGCGTTTCTACTGGGAACGTGTAGAGTCCAGCCGTAATTTTGCAAACAAAATCTGGAATGCATCCCGTTTCATTATGATGAATCTGGAGGGCAAGACTGTAACTGAGCCGGCAGATCTGAATGATCTCTGCTTCGAAGACAAATGGATCCTTTCCAAGTTGAACACCGTAATCCGTGATGTTACAGACAATATGGATAAATACGAGCTTGGAATCGCTGTACAGAAAGTTTATGACTTCCTGTGGGATGAACTCTGCGACTGGTACATTGAGATGGCGAAAGTTCGTCTCTGGAAAGCAGATGAAGATCTGAAAGCAGCAAATGATGCACTCTGGACTTTGAGAACAGCCCTGACCGAAGGACTGAAACTTCTTCATCCGTATATGCCGTTTATTACAGAAGAAATCTACTGTACACTTCTTCCGGAAGAAGAGTCTGTCATGATTTCCGACTGGCCGGTATATCAGGAAGCATGGGTATTCCCGGAGGCCGAAAAAGCAGTTGAAAGCTTCAAAGAAGCAGTTCGCGGCATCCGTAATACACGTACTGAGATGAATGTACCGATGAACCGCAAGACCAGCCTTCACATTGTTGGCAAAGATGCTGAGACATGTGCAAGATATGAAGCATGCAAGAAATCCTTTGTGAACCTCGCATTTGCAAAAGAAATCCTTGTACAGGAAGGCAAAGAAGGCATTGGTGAGGATGCAGTATCTGTAGTTGTATCCGATGCAGTCGTTTATATGCCGCTTGAAGATCTGGTTGACCGCGAAAAAGAGATGGAACGCCTTAAAAAAGAGCAGGATCGTCTCACGAAAGAAATCGCAAGATGCCAGGGAATGCTGAGCAATCCGAACTTTGTCAATAAAGCTCCGGAAGCAAAAGTAAACGCAGAAAAAGAAAAACTTCAGAAATACGAAGAAATGATGGAAAAAGTAAATACACAGCTTAAACAGATGGAGAAATAATAAAGGAGCATTTGGATGAGATTGTATAAAGTGTGCAATAAGATTTCTTTGTTGCTTCATGCACTTTGCAGTGCTGCCGGTTACTTCCTGATCGAAGCGATCAGCCGCCATTCTTTCGTTGAGGCATGGAATTATATGACAGGAAAACCGCTGGTATTTGCATACAATGCGGGACTGATCTTTGTCACCAGCCTGATCGCGTATCTGTTCCGCCGGAGGACATTCTGGCGAGTGCTGATCGCAATATTCTGGCTGCTTCTCGGAATCATAAACGGCATAATCCTTGCAAACAGGGTTACACCGTTTACCGGTCCCGATCTGCATCTTCTGACAGATGGCATGGCAATCTTAAACAAGTATCTGCCTGCATGGGGCGTGATAATTGCATTGATCGTGCTGGGGCTGTTTGTCCTTATTCTTCTGGCGCTTCTTGTCAGGGGACCGAAGTATAAACGTAGAGTGAAATTTCGCTATGATCTTTTAATGGTAGTTGTCGCTGTGGCAGCATTTGCAGGAATTACACAGCTTGCTCTGGATAAGAGAGTACTTTCCAATTATTTTGGTAATATTGCATTTGCCTATGAGGATTACGGATATCCATATTGTCTGGCAGTTACGATCTTTGATACAGGAATCAGCTGCCCGAGGGATTATTCCGAAAAGGAAATTCAGAGAATTGAGAAGACGGAAGACAATCTCCCGGCGACAAGCGAGAGCAGTAAGCCGAACATCATTTTCCTGCAGCTGGAATCTTTTTTTGATCCGACACTGGTCAATTATCTGAAGATTTCGGAAGATCCGATTCCGAATTTCCGGAAACTTATGAAGGAGTACACCTCCGGTTATTATAAAGTTCCGTCCGTAGGTGCCGGTACCGCAAATACCGAGTTTGAATCAATCAGCGGTATGAGTCTGCATTATTTCGGACCGGGTGAGTATCCGTATAAGAGTATCCTGAAAGAAACGACTTGCGAAAGTGCACCTTATGTACTGAAAAATCTGGGGTATACCACACATGCGGTACATAACAATGAAGCCAATTTCTATGGAAGAAGGAGTATTTTCCCGAATCTTGGATTTGATACTTTTACTTCAGCAGAATATATGCCGGAGGAAGAAAATAAGAACCCGCTTGGCTGGACAAAGGATGAAATTCTGACAGATGAGATTCTTAAATGTCTGGATTCTACGGAGGGATCGGATTATATTTATACGATTTCCACGCAGGGGCATGGTGCTTATCCGGAAGAACAGCTGATCGATGACCCGGAGATTACTGTTACCGGTGCAGCTACCGAAGCACAGAATAATCAGTGGGAATACTACTGTAACGAAATCCATGAAATGGATAATTTTGTAAAAGAACTGACAGATGCACTTGCAGATTATCCGGAAGACGTGATCCTTGTTATGTATGGTGACCACCTTCCGACTATGGGACTGACGGTTGAAGACCTGAAAAATAAATATCTGTTCCAGACACAGTATGTTATGTGGGACAATTTCGACATGGAAAAGAAAGACGTCAATCTGGCAGCTTATCAGATGGCGGCTGAGGTAATGGACCGTGCCGGAATCCATGAAGGAACAATCTTCCGTTATCATCAGGCAAGAAGAAACACCAGAAACTATCAGGTGGATCTGGAAACACTGCAGTATGATCTGCTGTATGGAGAACGTTATTCTTATAAAGAAAACGGAGAGACTTTTGAGCGGACCAAAATGCATATGGGTCTTTATGATGTATCATTGGATTCCATGGAACTTGTTTCGGATACGGACTTCACTTATCGGCTGAAGGGTACGAATTTCACACCGTCCAGTCAGGTAAAACTGAACGGCGAATGGGTAGATACCGTATATGTTAACCCTACGACGCTGATGATCTCAGGAACGGAGTTAAACGATTTTGACAGAGTTTCTGTTTCGCAGCGAAGCAACAGCTCGACGAGAAAAGCACTGAGCAAGAGCTACGATCGATCAGCATATATGCTGTATTCTGCAAACAAATGGAAACTTCCGACGGAAGAGAATGAATCCTGACGAATAAAAGATTACGATTAGTACTGGACATCTTTCACCACTCATATATAATGATATCGTAGCGTTCTGATTTTTTTAGAGCGGAACGCTGCGAATACATTAGATAAAGTGGTGAATTTTTTTATGAATTACGAAGAAGCTGTTGCTTATATTGAAGAAACTCCGAAATTTACAACCAAAAACAAACTGGAGCATACAAAAGAATGCCTGAGACGTCTCGGCAGTCCCGAAGAGCGCTTTAAGGTCATTCACGTAGCGGGAACAAACGGAAAGGGCAGTACCTGCGCTTTCCTGACATCGATCCTTCGTGAGGCAGGATATTCCTGCGGGTTATTTACTTCTCCGCATCTTGTTGTGATCAATGAGCGATTTCAGATTAATGAAAAAAATATTGATGATGACACTTTTCTGCATGCCTTTGAAAAAGTAAAAAAGCTTGCAGATGAACTTGTCGCAGAGGGCAGTTATCATCCGACGTATTTTGAATTCCTGTTTCTGATGGGAATGGTGATATTTGCCGATGCAGGTGTGGATTACGTGGTCCTTGAGACAGGACTCGGTGGAAAACTGGATGCAACGACTGCAGTAGAACATCCGCTGGCATGTGTGATCACATCGATCAGTTTTGACCATATGCAGTATCTGGGAAACACAATCAGTGCAATTGCAGGTGAGAAGGCCGGCATCATTGTGCCGGGGGTACCGGTGATCTATGACGGTAATGATGCGGAAGCGGCAAAAGTCATCAGTGAGAGGGCACAGGAGCTGGGAAGCCCATATTATGAAGTGAAGAGAGAGGATGCAGAGATCCTCCGAAATACAATGTCGGGCATTGATTTTTCATTTAAGAATGAGTATTATGGAAATACAACATTTTCCATACCGTTTATAGCAAAGTATCAGGTTATGAACAGTATGCTTGCGCTGAAAACAATCGAGGTTATGAAGAATCATATTTCTGTATCTGAAGATGCAGTATGTCGTGGTGTTCGTGAGACACGCTGGCAGGGACGTATGGAAACTGTTCTTCCGGGTGTGATCGTGGATGGAGCACATAATGAGGACGGTGTTGAGAAATTTGTTGAAACTGCCGCTCATTTTCAGAAAGAGTATCCGCTGACACTTCTTTTTTCGGCTGTGGATGACAAGGATTATACAGATATGATCCGGACAATTCTGGACAAGATCAGCTTCCGCCATGTGATCGTAACACAGGTAGGCGGATATCGTAAGGTCCCGGCGGAGCACCTTGCAGAGATATTTAAAGGGCAGGGATGTCCGAGTGCGGAAGCGTGTGAAAATGTGGAGATGGCATTTAAGAAGGCACTTGAGCAGAAGGGCGAGGATGGTATGCTGTTCTGTGTTGGTTCTCTTTATCTGGTAGGCGAGATCAAGACGGCCATCCTGAAGGGAATCAGAAAATAAAGGAGAACAATATGATCGATTACGAAGAAGAACTGAAAAAATTTGAACCGTGTCTGGATGTTACAGATGCTGAAGGTGCGATTTATGACAGAGAGCTGACGGATATTCTGGATGTACTTCAGGAAGTCTTAAGAGAAGCCAAGAGTAACCGACGGATAAAGTAAATATAAGGAGAACTACATGAACTGTATGAACTGCGGTGCATTTCTCACAGACCGGGATCTTGATTACTGTCCGAACTGTGGGTATAATGTACTGATTCAGAAAAAAGTAGATTACCTGTCCAAAGTTTTCTATAATCAGGGGCTGGAAAAGGCCAGTATTCGTGACCTTTCCGGTGCGATTGCATGTCTGAAACAAAGCCTTATGTATGATAAACGAAATATCAGGGCACGTAATCTTCTGGGACTGGTTTATTTTGAGACGGGCGAGGTGGTTTCTGCACTCAGCGAATGGGTGATCAGCAAAAACCTTCAGCCGACGAGAAATCTGGCATCCGAATATATCAATAAATTGCAGGCAAATCCGAACAAACTTGCAGCAATCAATGAAACAATCAAAAAATACAATCATGCGCTGCTTTTGTGCAGGGAGGGACATGAAGACATGGCCGCGATCCAGCTGCGTAAGATTCTTGCACAGAATTCAAAGCTGATCAAGGGATATCATCTTCTGGCGCTTATCCAGATCAAGAATGAAGAATGGAACCGCGCGCGAAGAACCCTCAAAAAGGCGGCCAGAATCGATAAGACCAATACAACGACACTTCGATTCTTGCGTGAAGTAGACGAGCAGACCGGAGTGACCACAAAACTCGAGAAGAAAAATAAAAAAGGTCTGTTCCGTTCCGGCAAGATAAAGGCAGATGAAGATACAGATCTTTTGAATGTGGATCGTATGACTCCGCAGACAATATACAAAGAGCATTCGCGCATTTCAGCATTCTTTATACTGGTCACAGGTATTCTTGCAGGTGCTGCGGCATTCTGGCTCCTTGCGGTCCCGGCAATACGTCAGGGAATCTATCAGGAGGCTAACCAGCAGATCGTGCAGTACAGTGAATCTCTTGCAAGTCAGGGCGCCGAGCTCAATAAAGCACAGGGTGAAGCGAAAGAATCCGGTGATACGGTAGAGTCCGTGACACAGGAACTGACAACTGAGCAGGCAAAGAGCGAGAGCTATCAGGCTCTTCTGATGGCGCTCAGCTATTATCAGCAGCAGGATATTGACGATGCGGCTGTAGAGATACAGAAGGTACATGTGGACGTCCTTACAGATGCCCAGAAGTCGATTTATACAACAATCAAGAATGCGACCGGTGTGGCAGGCATCGGTGATACAGAACCGGCGCAGACATCTTCTGACAGCGGAGATGGAAGCGGTGATGATGGAAGTGATTACAGCTCGGACGACGGAAGTGACTACAGCGACTATAGTGATGACAGCGGAGATTACGGAGACGAATAAAATTTGACAATAAGAAGAACCTCAGATAAGGGGATGTGCCATATGGCATGTCTCCCTTTTTGTATTTATGTAATAGGAAATTACTCCGTAATGTTCCTATTACATAAAAACGCTCCGCGAGGATGCGACCAGATGCATGAGGAACATGTCTGCTGAAGCAGACTGCATCTGGCGCGCAAAGCGTAACAAGTCCCTCAAAGATTGAGGGATTCAGGGAGTTTGAAGCGGACTTGTCCGCTTTGTTCTAGTGGGGAGATGCCGGTGGTGTGACTGTGGATTCTTTTTTAAAACAGGTTAGGGGGAGTAAAAATGCAGGAAATGTATAAACTGGAGGGGACAGTACTTACTGTGGTTCTTCCGCAGGATGTGGATCATCCGGTGACGGATCTTGTACGTCGGGAGACAGATCATATCATAAATCAGAATTATATACGCAAAATTGTTTTTGATTTTACACATACGGAATTTATGGACAGTTCCGGGGTGGGACTTCTGATGGGGCGATACCGTGCAATGGGAATGCGCAAAGAGAGCATACAGGCAGTGGGTGTAAGCCGTCACATAGACCGGCTTTTGCATCTGTCGGGTCTGCATCGCTATATAGAAATTCAGAAAGCAGAGGAGGAAGAAGCATGAAGGAAAACACAAACGAAATGATTCTGGTATTTGACAGTATTCCGGCAAATGAAGGACTGGCAAGGGTAACCGCAGCATCTTTCTGCACGCAGCTCAATCCGACACTGGAAGAAGTGGCAGATCTGAAGACAGCAGTTTCGGAGGCTGTGACCAACTGCATCATTCACGGATATGAAGGTAAAATAAACAAGATCGAAATGAAACTACAGTATCATGGGAACGAACTGTATGTGCATATTACAGATTATGGAATCGGAATCATGGACATTGAGAAGGCAATGGAACCGATGTATACGTCGAAGCCGGACCATGAGCGCTCGGGGATGGGATTTACCTTTATGGAGGCATTTATGGATGAGATACGTGTAGAATCACAGCCGGGCAAGGGGACTACTGTTCATATGAAGAAGACCATTGGCAGGAAGAGATAAATGCCGGAGGACACTCTTGCCCTGATCGGGCGCGCGCACCAGGGGGATAAAGAGGCGAGAGAGCGCCTGTTTCATGAAAATACAGGACTGATCTACTGTGCGGCAAAGCGCTTTCTGGGACGTGGTGTGGATATGGAAGATCTCTTTCAGATCGGAAGTATCGGTCTTCTGAAAGCAGTGGACAAATTTGATACATCTTATGATGTGAAATTTTCCACATATGCCGTGCCAATAGAGTACGATAAAGGAAATGACCGGAAAAGCCTTAAAATAAGGGATTTCTGATAAAGGCATTGGATAAAAAAACAGTGCTGTCAGATGTACATTTCGATATCTTATGTTGAAATAACAGTATAGATAAGATATTGAAAATAATTCGGAATTGTTTCTGATAGGAACCTTCTTGAATGAGATGATGACCATTCAAAGGAGGTTTTTTTATGGCAAGAATTATGACAAGAAGAAAAGCCATACCCAAGGCAATCGAATTACTGCAATGTCTGCCACAGACGGAGGAAGTTGTGGAAGTGATACAGGCACTAAAAAAATATTCTTCCACGCCATTGGATAGATGGGATGCAGCCAGTGTATATGAAGCATTAGATGAATGGACAGAATCTCATAATGGTATACCACCGAGAATAAAAGAGTGTGACAGCCATAAAGAGCTACCAAGCCATATGGTCTTTGAAAAGCTTTTTGGAAAAACAGCCAGAGAATTTCTAAATGATTATTATGGTGAGATGGAATACGTAAGGATTGGACGTCATGGAACAAGGTGTGTGGATGATCAATATGATTTTTTGGAAATATTTAAAAACGAATTTGAACGGATACAACCGGCAACGTCAAAAATATATGATGCTTGTAGAAATCCAGAAACACCATCATGGGGAACGATTGCAAGAAGATGTAAAGTGTCTTCCTGGTCAGAGTTGGTTACACTGTCCGGTGTAGAAGCGAATTGCATTAGAAGAAGATATGACACATATAATATTAGAAATAAGTTGAGCGTTTCACAAAAAACGAATTTGGAAACGGATTTGACAGCACACGAACAGCAGGAAGAAAAAGAAAGATTTGAGGCATTGCTGATAAAGACGCATGATTTAACATTGCAGGCTGAAAATCAGAAAAAGGCAGAAAAAGCAGTTTCAAAACATACATTACGAATCGGGAGGAAATAGAGATGGCAAAAGTTATAGCAATAGTCAATCAAAAAGGTGGTGTCGCAAAGTCAACTTCCTGTGTGAATTTAGGAATCGGATTGGTAAAAAAAGGATATAAAGTTCTGGCAATAGATTTTGATCCACAGGGAAGTTTAACAGAAAGTCTTGGATATCAGAATCCAGATGAATTAGAAATAACAGTAGCGACAATTCTTCATTGTGAAATGAATGGTCTTGAATTACCAGAAGGATATGGAATTCTTCACCATGAAGAGGGAATAGACATTCTTCCGGCAAATATTGAACTGTCTGGGGTAGAAGTTAGTCTGGTAAATGTTATGAGCAGAGAATATGTGTTAAAACAGTTTATCAAGACAATTTCGCCAGAATATGATTATATCCTGATTGATAATATGCCATCGCTAGGAATGCTTACTGTAAATGCTCTTGCAGCAGCTGATTCGGTTATCATTCCGGTTATGGCACATTATCTTCCTGTTAAAGGATTGGAACAGTTGATGCAGACCATATATAAAGTTAGAAAGCAGATAAATCGAAAGCTTCAGATTGACGGAATCTTACTTACCATGGTAGATCGAAGAACGAATTTTTCAAAAGAGATTATAGAGTTGCTTCATGATAATTATGGCGAATATATCAATATTTTCAAGACTGCAATCCCGTTTTCGATAAGGGCAGCAGAGACGAGTGCTGAGGGAGTAAGTATTTATAAACACGATCCGAAAGGTCGTGTTGCCGAAGCTTATAAAAAATTGGTAGAGGAGGTGATTGGTGATGGCAGTGAAAGAAAGTAGTGCTTCAAAGATAAAATTCAAAGGGGTAGATGCATTATTCGGATTGTCAGAGGAGCAGGAGTGTGTGCGAGAAATTCCGCTGGACGAGTTGGATACATTCAAGAATCATCCGTTTAAAGTGTTTAGGGATGATAAAATGGAGGAAATGATTGAAAGTATTTCAGAATATGGAGTTCTTGTGCCAGGAATTGCAAGACCTTCAAATTCAGGGGAAAAGGATTATGAATTAGTTGTGGGACACAGAAGAAAATATGCTTGCAGGGAATTAGGACTGAAAACAATGCCGGTCATTATCAGAGATATGTCTGATGATGAAGCAACTGTGGTTATGGTCGATTCCAACATTCAAAGAGAAAATCTGCTATATAGTGAGAAGGCATTTGCATACCGCATGAAGTATGAAGCATTGAAACGTCAGGGTAGACGGACTGATTTAACTTTGGTCCAAGTTGAACCAAAGTTGAAAAAAAGATGGGCAGCTGAGATGGTTGGCACAGAAGTCGGAGAGACAATGAGTACGATCAAACGATATATACGCTTGACCTACTTGTCGAATTACTTGCTGGAGTTTGTAGATAAAAATGAATTGCCATTTACTGTTGCAGTTGATTTATCTTATTTGAAAAGTAATGAGCAGTCATTGTTACTGGCGTTTATAGGAACAACAAAGAAAATGCCAAATGGATCTCAGGCAAAAAAACTGAAAGACCTTAGCCAGCAAAAAGAATTGACTGGAGAAGATATAGAGAAAATTCTTAGAGGAGAAGCAAAAGTGAATTATCAGAAAATCAGTTTTTCAGAAAAGCAACTGCAAAAATATTTTCCACCAGATTACAAGAAAGAGCAAATCGAAAAAATAATTTTCCAGTTATTAGATTCGTGGAAAGCACAAACAGAGCAAAGGGGATGATAAAGTGGAATATGAAAAGCAAATAAGATATAATGATAGACAGATGCAAAGATATCAGGCATATCTTTCTAAAGTACAGAAGATAAAAAGATTAGATAAGAGGACGAAAGAAATGACGATTGGAGATGTAATTAAAAAATCAATTCTGCCACTGGCATTTATGGTATTCTGGTTTTGGATGACAAAAACAATTATGAAGGTCAGTGGGCAGACGGATTGGTTCTGGTGGGTATTTATTGCCGGACTTCCATTTGGAATACATAAAATGCGGTTGATTCTAATTCCGAGAGGAATGGATACCACAGCAACACTTGGGATGGCTGCATTAAGTGTCATTATTGGAGCATTGATTGGAAGCATCATGATTCCAGTGTATGTGATCAGAGCGATATACGTGTTTATACGGTATGTCATTGGAAAATAGAATATTAGATTGATAAGAGGCAGGCTTGCGAAAATAAAAATCGTAAGTCTGCCTCTTTTTTTGTGCTTAAAAACAGGCAATTCAGGGGAATTCCCTTTTGCAAATATATATATTCTTGGAGGATTTTTAAGATGAGAGAGCGAATTGAAAGTAAGCATGTAACAAAGGAAATCAAAAGTCAGATGCCAGTGATTCCGGTGGCAATTGTTAAAGAAAGAGGCTGTACGTTCTGCCCATATTATCTGGGCAATTATGAGAAACAGCCACGCTGTATGATGAAAACCTGTGCCTGGGATGATGAAAATGAACGTTTCCATCCAGTTCTTCGTGAACTGATCCCATTTTACAAAGAGAAGATGGAAAAAGCAGAAGAAAAATTCCTGGCAATGAAAAAGATTTACACAACACTGTTAGGAATGTTTGCCGATGAAATGAAGCAAGAAGAGTTGGAAAAAGATGAATGTTACGGATGTGCCTATGGAAAATGTGGACCATGTATCGGTATCTGTTACAAATCAATGAAAGCATAGGAGGGGTAAGCCAATGAATACAACAGTTATTTCCGGGCGATTAGTAAGAAATCCTGGATACAACGAAGTGGAGAATGAAAAAGGACTTCATAAGATTGCCAAGTTCGTTCTGGCAGTCAGAAGAAATTATTCCGATGAAGTCAGTTTCATTCCGGTAAAGGCTTTTGCAAAGAAAGCAGAATTTGCCAGAGATTATCTGATGCAGGGAACGAAGGTCATGGTGGAAGGCGAGATTGTCACAGGTAATTATGAAGATAAGGATACTGGGAAAAAGATCTATACCACCGAAGTGTATGCAAACCGGATTGAATTCGCAGGTGCAAAAATGGTTGACAGACCACCGTTTCCAGAAGATGCGGAAGGGTTCTTAGAGATCCCAGAGGGTATGGAAGAAGAAATGCCGTTTAGATAGAGGAGGATAAAAGATGGTTTCAGTAGATCAGGCGTATATGGTAGGGCATATGAAAAATGCCGATGGAAGTATCAACAACAAAAATGTAGTGCTGTCAGCAGCATGTGAAGCAGCGGAACTGTTCCAGTGCATGATGGCAGTAAATCAGAAACTGGAGGACTGGCAGAGATTTAATCACACCTTGGAGATGCATCTTAGAAGTGTGGAATGTGAGAAAATCCATGATATCTGTCAGGCAGTATACGGAATGAAACATCCGTCCAATGAACTGGAAGGATTGTATCTGGCAAGAGAGGATGAACAGATATGCCTGCTGTACTATCAGGTGTTTGTAGGGATGCTGGAAATCAATATTAATTCAGCCGAAGTGCTGTACAAACAGAAGGAGGAAACAATCAATGAGTAAGATGGAGTATATGCCGGTAGATTGTCTGCAGGTGCCAAAGGTGCTGTTTCAGATGGAAAAATACAAAAATCTGTCAAATACAGCAAAGATTCTATACAGCTTATTTCTGGATCGTTTGAAATTTGCGGTGCAAAATGGCTGGGTAGATCATAACGGGAATCTGTTTGTTATCTATCCCAAAAGTGAAATAAAGAAAGACCTGAATACGACTCGGTATGGAGTAGATCAGGCAGTACAGGAACTGGTTCAGGTTGGTAAACTGGTGCGTATCATTCCAAACAATGGAAAGGCGAACCACTTTTATATCAATGGTATTTATGAAAATGAGATGGAGGAAGAATCAATGATGACATTAGATACTATCATGGCAAATATGCCGCTGGCTGAAAGAGAAATTATTATGGATAAGATGGTGAAAGCATCCAGAGATATTTTTGAAACTATTGCGGATATGGGATATATTGATCAATATGAAACGTCTTTAACTGCAATGGAAAAGCGAGGATACCAGGATGAGCTTGGAGAGATGGATATTGATCAAATTAAGGCAGATGGATATGAGTTTGGTATGGATCTTGCATTTGGAATTCTGGAGGAAAATGAAAATAATCCTGCTCGTGTGTTAGATATCCAGAAATATGTGAACAGACAGTATGAAAGCTGTTCAAAAAAGAAGTTTATGAAGGTCCTGGAAACCCTTGTTCATGCGATGGGGAATGATGAAGGCTTTATTGGTGATATGTATGCTTGTAACAAGAAGGCCAGAAATTATTATTTGGACGAAATGATTCAATCATTCAATTTTGTATTTGATGAGATGTGCCATGGTACAGGCAGTGCAGCAAATTGTGATTTTGATGTAGAAGAGTAGGAAAATATTATGGCAGATTTTGAATATTTCAGAGCAGAAGAATCTGACCAGTTTTCTTTTTTTCGGATACCAAAAGCTCTGTTCACAGAAAAAGAGTTTGCAAGCCTGTCCACAGACGCAAAGCTCCTTTATGGAATTCTGCTTGATCGAATCAGCCTGTCCAAGAAAAATGGCTGGATTGACAGTGAGGGTTATGTCTATATCATTTACACGATCGCAGAATTGCAGGAGCTGTTGCGAATGTCGCATACGACAGTGACAAAGCTTCTATATGAGCTGGATAGTGTGCATGGGATTGGATTGATCGAGCGGTATCGGCAGGGGAATAATCGTCCCTCTGTCATATATGTGAAAAATTTTGTAAAACGGAGTAGAGGAAAGCCAGTAAGATACTTTGTTTCTGGAATGCCAGAAACTGGAAATCCAGACTGCAAAGAATTGGAAATCCGGATTGCAAGAAACTGGAAGTCCGGAACGCAAAAAAATAGAAGTCCGGACTGCAAGAATCTGGATGGAAGTAATACTAAGATAAATAAGACTGAAAAGAATCATACTGATAAGAGTAAGGGCAATACACCCGCTTTGGAAGAAAAATTCAGTCAATATGGTAGATTTAAAAATGTTGTTCTGTCGGAAGCTGAACTGCAGGAGTTGACGACGCTATTTCCATGGGATTACCAGAAACGGATTGATCATCTTTCTGTTTATATGAAATCCAGTGGAAAAGAGTATCAAAACCATTTTGCAACAATCTGTCTTTGGGCAGAAAGGGATGGAACCAGGATAGGAATGGATAAATATGAATTTCAGGAAGGAGAAAGCCTGTGATGGAAAACAAAGTAACAGCAGATTATCTGGACGAAGAGGGATGTCTTCATTGTGGCACCTGTGGAAAAAGAAAACAGATGAAAGTCAGTCTGATAGGTTTTGAGCATGTAGTGTCCTGTTTGTGCGAATGCGAGGTAAAAGCCAGGCAGGAACTGGATGAGAAGATGCAGCGGGAAGAAGAACAGCGGCAGCTTTATCAGAGAAAATCCGTCGGACTTCGGGAAAGAAGATTCTGGGAATGGAAATTTGAAAATGACAATGGAAGCAACCAGAAGATACTAATCGCCAGGCAGTATGTAGAAAACTGGACAGATATGAAGAGAAAAAATGTAGGATTGCTTTTGATGGGACCGGTTGGAACCGGGAAGAGCTTTTTTGCAGGCTGTATTGCAAATGCACTTTTGGAACAGGGAGAACGTGTCATGATGACAAACTTTTCCAGGATTTTAAATGAAATGACCAGCTATCAGGCAGATAAGAACCAGATTATACAAAATCTTGTGGATTATCCGCTGCTGATTATTGATGACTTGGGAATAGAACGAAATTCCGAGTTTGCTTTGGAGCAGGTTTATAATGTGATAGACAGCCGCTATTGTAAAATGCTTCCGCTGATCATAACAACGAATCTGGGACTGAATGAAATGAAGTCCACAGATTTGGATACTGCCCATCAGCGTATTTACAGTAGAATACTTGAAATGTGTGTTCCCATCTATTGTGGTGGAGAAGATAAGAGAAAAGAAGAAGGGACAGAAAAACTCGTACAGGTGCAGAACCTGATTACCGGTTAATCTGTCTTTTTTCATTAAAGGGGGTGATTGCCATGATTACAGATTTGGACAGCAGTTGAATCGCTGAAAGGAGGGAAAAGTCATGCAGGAAGAGGTAACTCAGAAAACGGTCACGTTCTGTATTCGGGCTACTAAGATTACGGCAGACCTGTTGAAAAAGGTTCTTGTTGCGTATCTGCGTCATCAGAAGCAGAAATCAGTAGAGAAGAAAGCACAGAAAAATCAGCCGAAACAGGGAAAGGTCACGGTAAAAGAGCTGGCAAAACAGAATGCCGGGATGGTCAATATCGAGATCACGGACAAAAATATCAAGTCCTTTGAACGGTATGCTAGAAAATATGGGATCAATTATGCTCTGAAAAAAGACAAGAGCAAAGAGCCGCCGGTTTATCTGGTATTTTTCAAGGGACGTGATCAGGATGCCCTCAATGCTGCTTTCCGTGAGTTTTCCCAGAAACAGATTCAAAAAGCGAATAAACCTTCCATTCATAAGCGTCTTGCAGCTTACCGGGCAATGATGCCAAAGAAGACGAAGGACAAAGTAAAGAGCCGACATCAGGAACAGAGCCGATGAAGAAACAAAACGGCAATAATCTGATGCAGAAGTGGAAGAATAAAGCTGGGGTCAGGCTGTCCGCCCTGGATAAAAAGAAACTGGTTCTTACGAATCTTCCCTATGTTCTGACCGCTTTTTATGCGGACCGAGCATCCTGCCTATACAGGAGCAGTCCCGGAGAAGATATAGGGAACAAACTGTTATATGCGATGGAACATGCAGATCGGATTTTTACAGGGATTCTGTTGAGTCTTGACCTGAGAGATCTATTGGTTGGAGTTACTGTCGCAGTTGTTTTGAAACTATTAGTTTGGCAGAAACAGTCAGATGCAAAGAAACTTCGGAAAGGAATCGAGTATGGTTCAGCCAGATGGGGAACTGCAGAGGATATCAAGCCTTATATGTCAGATGATCCCTGGATGAATATTCCGTTGACAGCAACAGAAGCACTGACCATGGAGAGCAGACCAAAGCAGCCGAAGTATGCGAGAAATAAAAATATCGTGGTCATCGGTGGCAGTGGTTCCGGAAAGACACGATTTTTTGTAAAGCCGTCGGTCATGCAGATGAATTGTTCCATGGTCATTACAGATCCGAAAGGTACTCTGATCGAAGAGTGTGGGAAGATGTTAGCAAAGGGACCGCCTAAGAAAGATAAGAATGGAAATATTATGAAAGATAAATCTGGAAAAGTGGTTCATGAGCCATATGTGATTAAGGTTCTGAATACCATCAATTTTTCCAAATCGCTTCATTACAATCCATTTGCTTATATACGGTCTGAAAAAGATATCCTGAAGCTGGTGACAACAATCATTGTGAATACCAAAGGCGAAGGGGAAAAAGCTTCCGAAGATTTTTGGGTGAAAGCAGAGAAATTGCTGTACACAGCACTGATTGCTTTTATCTGGTATGAAGGGGATGAAGAGGAAAAGAATCTGAATACCCTTCTGGATCTTTTGAACGAAAGCGAAACCCGTGAAGAGGATGAAACTTATCAGAATCCGGTGGATATGATGTTCCAGGAACTGGAAGAAAGAGATCCGCAGCACTTTGCGGTCAGACAGTATAAAAAATATAAAATGGCGGCTGGAAAGACAGCGAAAAGTATTTTGATATCCTGTGGAGCCAGACTTGCCCCATTTGATATCGCAGAACTTCGTGAGATCATGTCTTACGATGAAATGGAACTGGATAAGATCGGAGACAGGAAAACAGCCTTGTTCTTGATTATGTCCGACACAGATACAACCTTTAACTTTGTGATTGCCATGTTACAGTCACAGCTTTTCAATCTGCTTTGCGATAAGGCAGATGATGAATATGGTGGAAGACTTCCGCTGCATGTGCGTGTCATCGCTGATGAGTTTGCCAACATCGGACAGATTCCTCAGTTTGACAAGCTGATTGCAACCATACGAAGCAGGGAAATCTCTGCTTCTATTATTTTGCAGTCCCAGAGTCAGTTAAAGGCAATGTATAAGGATAGTGCAGATACCATTCTGGGCAACTGTGATACCACACTATTCCTTGGTGGAAAAGAGAAAACTACCTTAAAGGAAATGAGTGAGCTTCTGGGGAAGGAAACCATTGACCTGTATAACACTTCGGAGACGAGGAGTAATCAGAAGTCCTTTGGATTGAATTACCAGAAAACAGGCAAACAGCTGATGACGGAAGATGAGATTGCAGTCATGGATGGAGGAAAATGTATCCTGCAGATCCGTGGTGCCAGACCATTTTTCTCGGATAAATATGATATCACGAAACACAAAAACTATCGGCTTCTTGCAGATGAAAACGAGAAGAACCGGTACAAAGTAGAGAAAGAGTTAAATCCGCAGTACACACCGAAACCCGAAGAAGAGGTGGAAGTGATTCATGTAGAACTGTCGGAGTAACCTTGGGAATGAACGAAAAATAATGAGGAAAGGAATAACTGACATTAGGTGCGCCGGCTTTTTAGTCGGTGTTTTTTCATTCCCGTAAACACCTGAAAGAAGTCAGTTTTGGTTTATGAATATATGGCATTTTTTAGCAGTGCAATTACAACTTTAAAAACTCTTGTAGTCGCAATCGGCGCAGGTCTTGGTGTGTGGGGTGTCGTAAACCTTCTGGAAGGATATGGAAATGACAATCCCGGCGCTAAAAGCCAGGGCATCAAACAGCTGATGGCTGGTGCCGGAATCATGCTGCTGGGAACTACCCTGATTCCACAGCTGGCAACATTGTTCTCTTAAGAGGAGTGGTAGATGAACACCATCATTGAGAGAATTACGGAAGCGATAAAGGATATCCTGATCGGGCTTATCAAGTCATGTTTGGATAACATGTTCACGTCTGTCAATGAGCAGGTGGGAACCATAGCCGGGCAGGTGGGACAGACACCGCAGGGATGGAATGCAGGGATTTTTAATCTGATTCAGAATATATCCCAAACGGTGATTGTCCCCATTGCGGGACTGATCATCACCTTTGTCCTGTGCTATGAATTGATCACGATGGTAACACAGAAAAACAATTTCCATGAATTTGAGACTTACAATATTTTCCTCTGGATCTTCAAAGCGTATGTAGCTATTTATCTGGTGACAAATACGTTCAATATCACGATGGCGGTCTTTGACGTTGGCCAGCATGTGGTCAACAATGCCGCCGGGGTGATATCAGGAAACACTGCGGTGGATGCAACGGAAGCAATTTCACGGATTGTGGATGCCCTGGAGGATATGGAGTTAGGGGATTTGTTCCTGCTATCCATGGAAACGATGTTGATCAGTGTTACCATGCACATTCTGTCAATTATCATTACGGTAATCTTGTTCGGAAGAATGATAGAAATTTACCTTTATACTTCCATAGCACCAATTCCGTTTGCCACCATGACCAATAAGGAATGGGGCAATATCGGAAACAACTATTTAAAAGGCTTGTTCGCACTGGCATTTCAGGGATTCTTCATGATGGTCTGTGTGGGAATTTATGCAGTTTTAGTAAATGCAATGACCATATCCAGTGATCTTCATGCAGCTATGTTTTCAGTAGCGGCTTATACCGTGATTCTTGCATTTTCATTATTCAAGACCGGAAGCCTTAGCAAATCTATATTCAATGCCCACTAGCGGGCAGGAAAGGAGCGCATACCATGGCGTATGTACCAGTACCAAAAGACCTTACCAAGGTCAAAACAAAAGTAGCATTAAATCTGACAAAGCGGCAGCTGATTTTCTTTTCACTTGCCGCAGTTGTGGGAATTCCGTTTTATCTGTTCATGAGAAAACCAATCGGTTCCAGTATTGCTGCCATTTTGATGGTAACGATCATGCTTCCGTTTTTCTTCATGGCAATGTATGAAAAAGACGGACTTCCCTTTGAAAAAGTGGTGGCAAATATCATTCGACAGAAGTTTATCTGTCCGGCAGTAAGACCATATAAGACAGAAAATTTTTATCAGGAGATTTCCACCCTTGTAAAAAAGGAGGGTGTGCCGGATGGCAAAAAAGACAAAGCAGGAGACTCAGCAGGAGCGTCTGTCCCTGGCGGAAAAAAGAAACCGTCAGGAAAGAAGAAACAAAAAAAGCAGAAAAGAAAGAGAACAGGAAAAGCGTAAGAAGAAACAGGAACGGGACCGCAGGAAACAGAAAAGCATTCCTACAACTGCACAGCAGAGTATTCCGTATATTCGGATGTTGCAGGATGGTATCTGCCAGGTGACAAAGACCTTTTTCTCCAAGACGATTCAGTTTTACGACATCAATTATCAGCTTGCTTTAAACGAGGATAAGACCACGATATTTGAGAATTACTGTGATTTCTTAAATTACTTTGATTCTTCCATCAGTGTGCAGCTGTCCTTCATCAATCAGCAGGTGGATGTGGCAGAATTTGAAAAAAGCATTGATATTCCGGATCAGACGGATGACTTTAATGCCATTCGTGAAGAGTACCGTACTATGCTGAAAAATCAGCTTTCCAAGGGAAATAATGGTCTGGTAAAGACGAAGTATATCACTTTTGGAATCGAAGCAGAGAGTCTGAAGGTAGCAAGACCAAGACTTGAAAGAATCGAAACAGATATCTTAAACAACTTTAAGGTTCTGGGAGCACAGGCACATTCCTTGAATGGACTGGAAAGGCTTGAGATTCTGTATCATGTGTTCAACCAGGATCGGATCGAACCATTTAAGTTCCAGTATAAGATGCTGCCGGAAACCGGATTAAAAACCAAAGATTTTATTGCACCGACTTCCTTTAACTTTTCCAAGAATCAGACATTTTTGATGGGAAGAACGATGGGAAGTGTAAGTTACCTGCAGATTCTTGCACCGGAGCTGACAGACCGGATGCTTGCAGATTTCCTGGATGTGGATGACAGCATCAATGTCAACATTCATATCCAGTCCATTGACCAGAGTTCTGCGATTAAGATGATCAAGAGCAAGATTTCAGATCTGGATAAGATGAAGATTGAAGAGCAGAAGCGGGCAGTACGTTCCGGTTATGATATGGACGTGCTTCCATCGGACCTTGTAACCTATGGAGAAGAGGCGAAAAACCTGCTGGAAGATCTGCAGTCCAGAAATGAGCGAATGTTCCTTGTGACGGTTCTGGTTATGAATACCGCAAAGAAGCGGCAGAAGCTGGAGAATAATATTTTCCAGGTACAGGGAATCGCACAGAAATATAACTGTTCCTTAAAACAGCTGGATTATCAGCAGGAAGCAGCACTCATGTCCTGTATTCCGCTTGGAGTCAATCGAATTGAAATTCAGAGAGGGCTTACCACATCATCAACCGCAATCTTTGTGCCATTTACGACACAGGAACTGTTTCAGGAAGGGGAAGCTCTTTATTATGGATTGAATGCGTTATCCAACAACATGATCATGGTTGATCGGAAACGCCTGAAGAACCCAAATGGACTGATTCTTGGTACACCAGGTTCTGGTAAGTCATTTTCAGCAAAGAGGGAAATTACGAACTGTTTTCTGATTACGGAAGACGATATCATTGTCTGCGATCCAGAAGCCGAGTATTCGGCACTTGTGCAGGCGCTGCATGGACAGGTGGTTCGGGTTTCACCGGTATCTGACCAGTATATCAATCCGATGGATCTGAACCTGAATTATTCCGAGGAAGACAATCCGCTGTCATTAAAAGCAGATTTTATTTTATCTCTGTGTGAGTTGATTGTTGGCGGAAAGAATGGACTGGAGCCGGTAGAAAAAACGATCATTGACCGTTGTGTGCGGCTGGTCTATCAGGAATATCTCGCTGATCCGGTGCCAGAGAAGATGCCGATACTGGAGGATTTATATAATCTGTTGCGGAAACAGGAAGAGCCGGAAGCACAGCGTCTGGCAACTTCATTGGAGATTTACGTTACAGGTTCCCTAAATGTATTTAATCATCGCACAAATGTGGACATCAACAACCGTATCGTATGTTTTGATATCAAGGAGCTTGGAAAACAGCTGAAGAAGATCGGGATGCTGATTGTGCAGGACCAGGTATGGAACCGAGTGACGATCAACCGTTCCGCTCATAAATCCACCCGTTACTATGTGGATGAATTCCATCTTCTCTTAAAAGAAGAACAGACAGCAGCCTACAGCGTGGAAATCTGGAAGCGATTCCGTAAATGGGGCGGTATTCCGACAGGAATTACCCAGAACATTAAGGATCTTTTAGCTTCCAGGGAAATCGAGAATATTTTTGAAAACTCTGATTTTATCTATATGCTCAACCAGGCATCCGGAGACAGGCAGATTCTGGCAAAACAGCTGAATATCTCACCAACCCAGCTGTCCTATGTAACCAACAGTAATGAGGGGGAAGGACTTTTGTTCTATGGAAATGTCATTATCCCATTTGTAGACAGATTCCCGAAGAATTCCCTCTATAAAATCATGACAACCCGCTTAGAGGAGACTTCCGAAGCAGGTTAAATCAAAGGAGAAAACAATGTTACGAGCAATTTCATATGTATTAACTTTTAGTGGCGGTGCTGTTTTCGGCATCGCTTTTCTCTGCTTATTACAGGCAGGGAAAGGGTATCCGAAGAAGGAGGAGTAAGTAGTGGCAGAACAGAGAATGAAAGTCAGGGACAAGAAAGTCCAAAAGATGACCAAGGATGGTCTGGTGGAAGAAAACCTGACAGATAAATCTTCTGTTCGTGTCAGTAACCGTGCCAGTGATGTGCAGATGGGAAGAAAACAGGGGGAAAAAGAAGAAAACCTTGTGGATAAGTCTCCCCGCCAGTCTGAACGGAGTGGGAAAAATATTCGTCCCTCTGTGCAAAAATCCAGAGATGCACCGGAACTGATACGGACAGAGAAGCAAAGTGAGGATCTTGGACAGAGTAGTAAACAGCAAAATAGAAAAAGAATCCGTGCTGAAGTCGGAAAAGAATCCAGACTTGCAGAAAAATCCGAAGCCGGACAGTCAGGGAGACTGAAAGAAAAACGTGCGGATCTATCAGAAAACAGAGGAGACAGCCGGAGAAATCAGACAGGTGGCAGCAAAAAGCCAAAACAAAAGCAGCGTTTGAAATTTGCTTATGAGGAGACTGGTGCTTCTGTGAAAAATGATAAAGATATGGAGAAGTTGAACCAGATGGATGCGGATGGAGTCAATTTCCGCCATCAGAAACAGAAGGAAAAAGCCAAAAAGTTTTCTTATGAGGAAGCCAAAAAGAAGAAGGAAGCAAAGCAACATTCCAAGAAGGCACAGGTCTATCAGGCAAATGATGGAGAAGCTCCTGAAAAGAAGAAATCCCGCTTGAAGTTTGGCGAAGGGGAATCTGTGAAAACAGAAAAAACTTCTGTTGTCAAGAAAGCAGGTAGTGCAACTTCCGCAGCATTGCACCGTGAGATCAGCAAAAATGAAGACGATAATGCGGCGGTAGAAGGTGCCCATAAGTTAGAAGAAAGCGGCGAAGGTGTTTACCGGCTGGAACAGAGAAGTGCAAGACGCAGGAAACAGAGGGCATCCAGAAAAAGAAGCAGACTTGAAAGACAGGAAGAGAAACAGGCACAGGCCGCAGCCCATCAGGAGCAGAAGAAGCTGAAAAAACAGATTCAGAAGCAACAGATCAAACGGGATTATGCCAAAGCGAAGCGAAGTGAACAGACAGTAGGAACAGCTACAAAAGGTACGATTGATTATATTAAGAAGATTGGCGGTAAGGTCACCAACTTCTTTAAAGAAAACCGGAAGGTGTATATCAGTGTAGCAGTTCTAATCGGATTGATGTTTCTGATCATAACGAATGTCACGTCTTGCTCTGCAGTGTTTTTACAAAATGTGATCACTTATACCGGAACCAGTTATCTGTCATCGGATCAGGCAATCCGGGAAGCGGAACTGTATTACACACAGCTGGAAGCTAATCTGCAGGAGCGGATCAACAACATGGAATCTGAAGAACCGGGACATGAGGAATACCGATATAACATCGGACCTATTGAGCATGATCCGTTTATCCTGATCAGTTATCTGTCAGCAAAGTATGAAGAATTTACCTTTGAACAGGTAAAGCCAGAACTGGATGCTCTTTTTGCATTGCAGTATCGGTTAGAAACAGAAGCAGTCAATGAGACTGTGACAGAGACAGCAACTGTAAGAGTTGGAGAATCTTTGGGACAGGTTGTGACCAGTGGGTATTGTAACTGCCCAATTTGTTGTGGTATTTGGAGCGGAGGACCGACTGCCAGTGGAGCATATCCAACTGCCAATCATACCTTAGCGGTAGATGCTTCCAATCCGTTTGTACCAATGGGAACAAAGGTAGTTATGAATGGTGTCGAATATACTGTAGAAGATACCGGAGCTTTCGCAAGATACGGTGTACAGTTTGATGTCTATTATGACAGTCATGCGGCAGCATCTGCACATGGACATCAAACATGGGAATGTTATCTGGCAGATGATAATGGAAGCAATGAAGTGGAAGTGACCAGGACAAGAGATGTAGATGTGCTGAATGTCACCTTAAATAGTGGAAACCTGATGTCAATCTGTCAGGACAGGCTGGGATTTTTCCAGAAAGAACTGTTCAGTGCCTACAACGATACAAAAGGCAACTTGCAGATGTTTGCAACACCGGTTGATTTTAACTGGTATTCCAGTGTGACCAGCTATTATGGATACAGGATTCATCCAATATCAGGAGCAAATCAGCTTCATAATGGTATGGATATCGGAGCACCGGAAGGGACAACAGTAATGGCAGGGCTGACCGGAACGGTTACAACTTCTGCTTATAACGACAGCTATGGCAATTATGTTGTGATCAAGGACAGTAAAGGCTATGAACTGCGGTATGCACATTTAAGCAGCCGGAGTGTATCTGCAGGAGCATCCGTCACGAAAGGTGATGAGATAGGTCTTGTAGGAAATACTGGAAATTCCACAGGAAGCCATCTTCATATTGAACTTCTGAAAAATGGAGAGCGGTTAAATCCGATCTTTTATCTGGAAACAGGAGAAGGGGCAGGATTTGGCGGAAATGAATATACCAGTGAAGCAGCACAGCGTTTGTTAAATGAAGCAGCGAGATATCTCGGAACACCATATGTGTGGGGTGGATATTCCCCAAGTGGATTCGATTGTTCTGGATTTGTAAGCTACTGTCTGACAAACTCTGGTGTAAGGAATACAGGAAGATTAACAGCACAGGGACTGTACAACATTTGTACACCAGTATCCCAGTCGGAGGCGCAGCCGGGAGATTTGATTTTCTTTACTGGAACTTACGACGCAGGGGAGCCGGTAACGCATATCGGAATCTATGTAGGCAATGGTCAGATGATCCATTGTGGACATCCGGTGCAGTATACGTCCATCAATTCCCCATACTGGCAGAGCCATTTCTATGGATTTGGACGATGGTAAGAAAAAAGGGCGGCTGCATCAGCCGTCCGGAAAGGAGAACCGATGAAAAGTCTTGAAAAAGCTACGGCAGATTATGAGAAAGCCAAAGAGAAAATGGAAGCTTCCAAAGCCAGATATGAAGCAGATTTAAAGCGGTTCAAGGCTGCGGAGATAGCAAAAACAGAAGCGGAAAATCTGGAAATTGTAAAAATTATCCGTGCGATGGATATGAGTATTCCGGAATTAGAAGCTTTCAAAAAGAGAATGAAAAATGAACTGCCCGGCAGGGTAGAAATACAGAAGGAGGAAACAAAAGCCGATGATGAATCTGGAAAAAATGAAACAGAAGAAGAGAACAATTACTAAAAGCAGGGTAAAAAAGAGCTTGCTTGCAGCAACGACATTTCTTTGCCTGACAACACCTTTGCTCCAGACACAGACTGCTTATGCAGCTGAGAATACAACACCTGCAATCACGATTGAGAAACCGGATGGCTGGAAACAGGGAGAAACAACCATTGCTGTTACGGTAGATGCCAGCCATATGCCGGATGGTTTCTCAATAGCAAAAATTGAAGCAAAAGCAGGAAAAGATGGGAGCTGGCAGGATGTAACCGGAAGCGGAAGTATCACGATCACTGGAAACCAGACAGTGTATGTCCGTGTGACAGATGGTGAGGGGAAGGTCTATGAGCAGAATCGCTCTATTAAGTGTTATGACACAGAAAAGCCTACGCTTTCTGCATCTCTGACAGATGGTGTACTGACGATTCAGGGAAATGATACCGTTTCCGGCATTACTTCTGTGACAGTTAATGGCACCACTTATACAGATCTGAAGGATGGAATGCTGAGAGTGCAACTGACACAGAAAGATTTTACAACAAAACAGATTGAAATCACGGTAACGGATGGTGCCGGAAATACTTCTGAAAAGTATGTGTTGCAGAATCCTTATTATGAATGGGCAAAGAAGCAGGCAGAGAAACAGAAAACTTCCAGTGACAGTAATGGTGCAATGGCAACCACGACCAGTGCAGATGCAACTGGGACTGAGAAAACAACGACTTCACCGCTTCCGCAGGATGCGCAGGCATCTGAGCCAACAGATGCAAAAGGAACTGTGGATGATCGGACAGTGACAGGTATTGAGGAACAGCTTAATAAAGAAGGCGAGACAGCAGATTCTGTTACCAAAACGGCTACGGAAGGCACAAAAGAGTTTTATACCATTTCAACTAAGAGTGGTAAGATTTTTTATCTGATCATCGACAATTCAAAATCTCAGGATAATGTGTATTTTCTTACAGAAGTCAGTGAAAAAGATCTGATGAACTTTACACTTTCTGATTCGGTGACACTTCCGGAAGTGGATACGGTTTATGCAGAACCAGAGAAAAAAGCAGAGGAAGAAAAACCGGAAACGACAGAGACAGATGAGAAAGATAAGGTGGAGGATGAAATCCAGATGCCAGAAGATAAAAGCCCATTTGGAACGTATCTTCTGATTGCGCTGGTAGCAGTCGGAGCTGCGGCAGGAGGATATTACTTCAAAGTCTATAAACCAAAGCATGAATATGATGACGAGGATGAGATGGAAGAGGATGAAGATGAATCCGAAGATTCAGAGTCAGAAAAACGGGAAGTAGACGATGCAGATGAGCAGGAAGAAAGTGCAGAACCGGAAATCCTGAGAGATGAAGATTTCAATGATGATGTACTGGAAGATGAAGAAGAGGAGTAGGAGTAAATGAAATTAGTGATTGCAGAAAAGCCATCGGTTGCGATGGCACTGGCTTCGGTACTGGGAGCCAGAACAAGAAAAGATGGCTACGTGGAGGGAAACGGTTATATCGTTTCCTGGTGCGTAGGACATCTAGTTGGATTATGCGATGCATCGGAATACGATGAAAAATATAAAAAATGGAGATATGAAGATCTGCCGATTGTGCCGGAATGCTGGAGACACAAGGTTTTGGATGGAACAAAGAAGCAGTACGGAATCTTGAAAAAACTGATGAGAGATTCCAATGTAGATGAAGTGATCTGTGCTACTGATGCAGGACGTGAAGGAGAGTTAATCTTTCGTCTGGTGTATGAGCAGGCAGGATGCAAAAAGCCGATGAAGCGGCTCTGGATTTCTTCCATGGAAG
The DNA here is from genome assembly GCF_014297355.1 of Blautia intestinalis. Classification (GTDB taxonomy): domain Bacteria; phylum Bacillota; class Clostridia; order Lachnospirales; family Lachnospiraceae; genus Blautia_A; species Blautia_A intestinalis. The sequence continues at coordinate 584,789 of NZ_JACOQE010000001.1, forward strand.
AACAGGCAATTAAAGATGGATTTGCGTCATTAAAAGACGGTTCGTGTTATGACAGTCTCTATCAGTCAGCACTTTGCAGGGCAAAGGCAGACTGGCTGGTGGGAATCAATGCGAGCCGTCTTTTTTCCGTTCTGTATAACCAGAATCTGAAAGTCGGAAGAGTGCAGACACCAACACTTGCCATGATCGTGGATCGAAATCAGAAGATCAAGGAATTTACCAAAGAAAAATATTATATGGCTCATATCAAGTTTGATGATATGGATGCAGTTACAGAGCATTTTCAGAAAAAAGAGGATGCAGATAAAGTGGCTGCGGACTGCCTGGAGCGGATGTGCGAAGTGGAAAAGGATGATGTGAAAGAGAAAACAGTCCGCCCTCCGAAGCTTTATGATCTGACCACCCTTCAGAGGGAAGCTAACAGAATGTTTGGCTATACCGCACAGCAGACATTGGATGCAGTGCAGGAGATGTATGAGCAGAAGCTTGTCACTTATCCGAGAACAGACAGCCAGTATCTGACAGATGAGATGGGAGAAAGCACAGAAACTCTGATTCAGATGTTACTTGGGGAAATGCCTTATGCTGAAAGCCTGGAATATCAACCGGACGTGAGTAAGGTATTAAATTCAAAGAAAGTATCTGATCACCATGCAATTATCCCGACCATGGAAGTAGCAAAGGCAGATATAGGTAAACTGAAAGAGCGAAACCGCAAGATTTTGTATCTGATCAGTGCCAGGGTACTGACAGCAACTGCAGATCCTTATATTTATGAAAGCCATAAAAGCCAGATTACCTGTAATTATCATACGTTTTATCTCACGGCAAAGAAAACAAAGCAGGAAGGATTCAAGGCAATCGAAAATAAAATGAAACAGTTCTTTGGCGTAAAGAGTGAGAAAGAAGAGCCGGAGCTGGATATCTGGGCAGGTAAGCATTACGGTCCTTGTGATTCTTTTGTATCGGAGCATTTTACACAGCCACCGAAACAGTACACAGAAGATACCCTGCTTTCTGCGATGGAACGTGCTGGGAATGAAGAACTGACCGAAGATACGGAAAAGAAAGGACTTGGTACTCCGGCAACAAGGGCAGCAATCATTGAAAAACTGATTCAGTCTGGTTTTGTGAAAAGGGAAAAGAAAAATCTGGTGCCGACAGATGATGGCAATGTACTGATTACGGTTTTGCCGGATGAGATTAAATCTCCGAAGATGACAGCAGAGTGGGAAATGGCATTGAATCACATTGCCCAGAATACAGAGACAGCAGATGAATTCCTAAATGGGATTACAGAGCTGATGCAGGAACTGGTTGCCAGATATCAGGCTATTTCAGAAGAAAAGAAAGAGCAGTTTCAGGGAAAAGCAAAAGGGGAAGTCATTGGCAAATGTCCCCGATGTGGAGCTGATGTCAGGGAAGGAAAAGTAAACTTTTACTGTTCCGACCGGAACTGTGCTTTTACCTTATGGAAGAATGATAAATTCCTTGCAAGCCAGGGGAAAAAGATGGATAAGGCGGCAGCAAAGAAGTTCCTGTCTAAAGGAAAAATCCATTATAAGGATCTGGTATCCAGAAAAACAGGGAGACAGTATGAAGCAACTGTGGAAATGATTGATCCCGGCGAGGGAAATGTGCAGTTCAATCTGATTTTCCCATAACGATAAGTAATGTATTGCAGGCAGTCTAAGGACTGTCTGTTTTCATACAAATATTATGAAAGAGAGGACCTTAGCATGAAGAAAAAAGGTAATTTTAGGAAAGTAGTATCTGGATTGCTGGCAGGCATGACAATGCTTAGTACAGTGTTGTCTCCGATGACTGCATATGCAGCGGAGATCCAGCCAGAGGAAAAACCGCCACTTTATGAGGAAGTGAAAGACCTTCTGGATGAAGAGGAGGTGGTGACTGCCAAAGATTATGAACTTGAAACAGGCAGTGTATTTGATGTGAAATCAGACTACACAGGACTGGAAATCAAGGATGATGAAAAGGTTAAAGTCACATTTGAGGAAGCAAAGAACGACAAGAATGAGGATTTTACGACAGATCATGTGGACACTTACAAAGCGGTCTATTATGTGGAACCGGTAAATCAGGAGCATCCGAAGTATCAGATCAGCCGAAAGCTGATTGTGCGTGAGAAAGAAACAGAAGTGCAGACAGAAACTGCAGGGAGCGAAGCAGTAACCGAATCTGAAACAGCTGGCAGTGAACAGCAGACAGAAGAAGCGGAGGATTCAGAATCAGACTCGGAAATTACCGATATTGATGCTGATGAATTTGATGATTTAGTAGAGCAGGCACAGAATCAGGATACCTATGATGAAGAATCCGGGTTAGAGCTTCACGATGTTTTGGAACAGGCAGGAGACGAAGGTGTGGATCTTGATTCTATGGAAGAGGGAGAGATTGCAACATTTGAAGCAGTTTTGGCTTATTCAGCAAGAAGTACACAGCAGGTAACAATCGAAAAAGGACCTCTGTATAGATATGCAGATTATAATCTTGGAACCTATCTGACAGAGCCGTACTATATCAGCTACGGAAGCGTCAGAGCAACTGCGTATTGTGTACAGCCGGCAAAACCAGGACCAGGATCTGGAAATTATACAATCACAAAGATCGGGGACAATCAGGCGTTAGCAAAAGTGTGTTATTACGGTACAGATGCCGCAGGAAGCGAAAGTTTTTTTGCGAATAAACACACGGATTTTTCAGAAGGAAAAAGATTCATCATTATTCACATGGCTGCATCTTATGCCAATGGAAGCAGTGATGCATTCTATGGAACAAATGCTACAGGCGAGGCTTTGGCAAAAGAACTCTATAATTATTGTGCAAATAAGCCGGAAATACCAGATGTAGCGATGTCATTTTCCAAACCGAATGTAAAAGCTTATGTAGATGGAAATGTTCAGAGAACGGAGAACATTAAGTTCAATGCATCTTCCCAGCAGAAAATCACAATGGACTTACCAAAGGGAGTGAAGCTTTATAATGTATCTACTGGAAATGTAAGTGCGGCAGGTGCAAGCGTAACAATTGGAGGCGGAACCACGTTTTATCTTTCAGCTCCTCTGACACAGACAAGAGATGTAAGTGCTACTTTTTCTGCAAAAATGAAGGGAAGTATTACAAAAGATTATTCAGCATATAAACTGACTACGAATGCAAGTGTTCAGGATCTGGCATTTGTGTTTGGAGAAGGTGTCGCTGATGAAAAATATGTAAGCTTAAAGGTGTCCTGGATTGAACAGGCTACGATCGAAATCGTAAAGAAAGACGATACAGCGGATGTTAATCTTGCAGGTGCAGTGTTCGGTGTATACAGCGATGAGGCTTGTACAAAGCTGATCATTCAGATGCCGGCAACAGATAAGAATGGAAAATCTTCTGTTACGATCATCAAGACACAGGATACTGTTTATCTGAAAGAGATCACCGCACCACAGGGATATGTGGTAAATGCAACGGCAACAAATGTAAAACTGGTAGCAAGTAAAACCTCATCGGTAACTGTGGAAAATAAGGAACAGCTGGCAGAGCTTACCATTTACAAAGAAGGACAGGTTCTTACCGGAGCAGATGTCAGTGAAAATGGAACGGTATTCCAGTATGAAAACCGCAGACAGAAAAATGCAGTGTATAACGTGTATGCCGGGGCAGATATCGTAACTGCTTATGGCACAAAAGTGTACAGCAAAGGTGACCTGGTAAAAGATAATCTGACTACGGGAGAGAATGGTTCTGTTACACTGAAGAACCTGCATCTTGGAAGCTATGTGGTGAAAGAAGCAAAAGCACCGGACAATTTCTATAACGGCAGCGAAGAAAAGCCAGTGACTCTGACTTATGCCGGACAGAATAAAGAAGTTGTATTTGCAGATGTGACTTTTAACAACGAAAGACAGAAAGCAGATGTTTCCGTAGTAAAACAGGATAAAGATACAAAGAAACCACTGAATGGCGGTATTTTTGCTCTGTATGCATCCGATGATATTAGAAATGCAGACGGAACCGTTGTTGTGAAAAAAGGAACACTGATTGAGAAAGCAACTACTGGAGCAGATGGAACTGCAAAATTCACAGCAGATCTTCCGATTGGATATTCCTATTCCGTAAAAGAAGATCAGGCGCCGGAAGGCTATGTAAGAAATACAGAAGATGTGTATACGTTCAAGTTTTCTTACACCAATGATAAAGAAGCAACCGTATTATTTGCCCATACCTTCAGCAATGACCGTGTGACAGCAAAGATCAATTTATTCAAAGTTGATAAAGAAACAGGAAAAGCAGTACCACAGGGAGATGCCACACTGAAAGGTGCGGTTTATGGTCTGTATGCCCGTGAAGATATCGTGCATCCGGACGGAGCAACTGGAACTATTTATAAAGCAGGAGAACAGGTAGCATCTCTTACAACAGATGACAAAGGACAGTCTTCTGTAAAAGGTTTATATCTTGGCAAATATTATGTCAAAGAGATCACACCGCCGACCGGATACCTGGCAGATACAGAAGAGCATGATCTTGTGTGCAGTTATGAAGGAGATATGACAGCAGAAGTAAAAAGAGAGTGCACTTCCAGTGAGCAGGTCATCAAACAGCCATTTCAGATCATCAAAGCAGCCAACAATGGAAAGACCGATGCAGATCTGTTATCCGGAGCCGGATTTACAGTTTATCTGAAATCTTCCCTTACAAAGAAAGCAGATGGAAGCTATGATTTTGATTCTGCCAAACCAGTAGTGAGTGGAGAAAATGGAGCAACTGAGATTTTCACAGATGAAAAAGGGTATGCCTGCAGTATTCCATTACCATTTGGAAGCTATATCGTGCGTGAAACTACAACACCGCACAATTACAAGCCAGTCGATGATTTTGAAGTGAATATCACAGAACATCATCCAAACGAGCCACAGATCTGGCGAGTGCTTCTGGATGAAGAGTTTAAGGCAAAACTGAAAATCGTGAAAAAAGACGATGAAACAAAGAAATCTGTATTGATTGCCGGGACAGAATTTAAGGTATATGACCTGGACAACAAGAAGTATGTGGAGCAGGTAACAACTTACCCAGTGACAACTACTCACAAGTCCTATTTTACGGACAGCCAGGGATATCTGATCATGCCGAAGAATCTGAAGATCGGACATTACCGGATTGAGGAAGTCAACGCACCGGAAGGGTACACAATCAATAAGAACTATGTAGAGATTGCGGTGGATGCAAATACAGCATACCAGATGGATTCTGAGAGCGGAGATGCCATTATTACGGTAGACTACGAGAACCATCCGGTAAAAGGAAAGCTGACGATCTATAAAAAAGGTGAGATGCTGACCGGATTTAAAAAGGATTTTGTTTATGAAGAAAGATACCTGAAGGGTGCATCATTTCATGTCTATGCAGCTGAAAATATCTATACACCGGATTATCAGAAAGATGAAAACGGAAACAGACAGCTGATCTATGCAAAAGATGCACTGGTAACAACGGTAACGACCGGGGAAGACGGAAAAGCAGTTGCTGATAACCTGCCGCTTGGTTCTTACTATGTGGTAGAAAAGACTGCACCGGAAGGATTCGTCCTGAACCATGACAGATCGGATGTCTCATTTGTCTATGCGGATCAGGATACACCTGTGATCGAACAGGAAGTGATGGTTGGCGATGACCGCCAGAAAGTTGCAATCCAGGTAGAAAAACAGGATGCAGAAAATGGTGCAACCGTAGCAGGAGCTGTCTTTGGCATCTATAACACAGAAGATCTGAAGAATGAGAAAGGTGAGATCATTGTAAAGGCAGATACACTTCTGCAGGAAATGACTTCTGATAACGATGGTCTTGCAGCATGTACGCTGGATCTGCCGCTTGGACAGTATTATGTGAAAGAGTTAAAAGCACCGGCGGGATTTGTATCCTCTGATGAAGTTCTGAATCTGGATGCTTCTTACCAGGGGCAGGATGTGAAGACAGTAAAACTGAAAACAGTGAAAAAGAACCAGCCGACAACAGTTGAAATCACAAAATCTGATGTAACAACAGGTGTGGAACTGGATGGGGCAAAACTCACCGTTCTTGATAAAGAAGGAAATGTTGTGGATCAGTGGACTTCTGTAAAAGATCAGCCACATGTGATCAAACGACTGACTGTGGGTAAAGAATACACCCTTCGAGAGGAAATGGCACCGTATGGATATCTGAAAGCGACGGATGTGAAGTTCACACTGGAAGATACTGCCGAGATTCAGAAAGTAGAGATGAAAGATGAAGTTCCAACAGGACTTCTGATCATCAACAAAAATGGAGAGTTTCTGGATAAGGTGACACTTTTGGATCATGTAAAAGGTACCGTGGAGCATCTTTTTGAGTATGTAACCGGAAGCCTTTCAGATGTGGCTTTCGATGTATTTGCTGCGGAAGATATCAAAGCGGCAGATGGTGTCAGTGAAGATTATTTCAAAGCAGATGAAAAAGTAGGAACCATTACCACAGATTCCAATGGTATTGCACAGATGGGAGATCTCCCGGCTGGAAAATACTATGTGAAGGAAGTAAAAACAGCTCACGGTTATGTGCTGGACAAAGAGTCGAGATATGTTGACCTTTCCTACCGTGATCAGGACACACCAGTCATCACTTATGATGAGAAATGGCAGAATGCCCGTCAGAAAGTAAAGGTTACGGTTCTGAAGAAAGAAAAAGATACAGAACGTGTTCTTGCAGGTGGTGTCTTTGGTCTTTATACCAGTGAAGATATCAAAAATGCAAAGGGCGAGGTACTCCTTGAGAAAGACAGTCTGATCGAGCAGCGGGTAACGGATGAAAAAGGACAGATTACTTTTACGGCAGATCTTCCGGTAGACGGAAAATACTATGTGAAAGAAATCTTTGCGCCGGACGGATTTGTTACAACAGAAGAAGTACAGGAATTTACCTTTGAATATGCCGGAGAAGACCAGGCAGAAGTAAGCTACGACTTTACTTTTGAAAATCAGCCAACCACAGTGGAGCTGTCCAAAACAGACCTGACAACAGGTAAAGAACTTCCAGGTGCACACCTGAAAGTAACGGATTCAGATGGCAATACAGTAGATGAATGGACTTCTACGGAAGAATCCCATGTGATCAAAGAACTGGTTGTTGGTAAGAAATACACCATGACAGAGACAAAACCGGCAGATGGATATGTCACTGCAGAAAGTATTACTTTCACAGTAGAGAATACAGCAGAGGTTCAGAAGCATGAGATGAAAGATGATGTGACAAAAGTAGAGATCAGTAAGACTGATATCACAGGAGAAACTGAGATTCCAGGTGCGAAACTGACGATTCTCGATGAGGATGATCAGGTAGTAGAGAGCTGGACTTCCACAGAGGAAGCACACTATATCGAAAAACTTCCAATCGGTAAATATACCTTACGTGAAGAGCAGGCACCGAAAGGATATCTTCTGACATCGGATGTTAGTTTTGAAGTAAAGGATACTGGAGAGATCCAGAAAGTAGCTATGAAAGATGACACTGCCAAGGGAAAAGTGATTCTCAATAAGACAGATAAATCATCAGGAGAACCGCTGAAAGGGGTAGAATTTGAACTCCGTGACAGCAAAGGAAAGGTACTGGAAACCTTAAAGACAGACGCTGCCGGTCATGCAGAAAGTAAGCTGTATGAGATTGCCACATTTAAGAACGGCAAATATGATACAGCAATCAAGTATTATCTGGTGGAAACAAAAACACTGGACGGATACACACTGGATCAGACCAAGCATGAAGTGACATTTGCCTATGCAGATGACAGTACACCGGTTGTAGAAGTTACCTTTAATCTGACAAATGAGAAACCGGAAGTTCCAGAAACACCGAACACACCGGATATACCACAGTCCCATGAAGAGACAAAGGTATCAAACGCACCGAAAACAGGTGACAGCACGAATATCTGGCTGCCAATCTTGCTTCTTGTAATCTCCACAGGAGGTATGGCAGGACTTTATATCAGCAGGAAAAGGAAATAAGGAAATTAAAACCAACGGTTATGATTGGGAGCTTCTATGTGAGGCTCCCTTTTTCATACAAAAAAATCACAGAAAGGAACAGAAAACTATGATGAAAGCAATGGAAAAAAGACAGGAAGCACGAAAAAACCAGGAGAAAACAGTAAAGAGAATGATGGCTTATCAGAAGAAAGCCGAGCAGATGGTCAGCAGAAAAAGAATGAACCATCACATGATCAGAAAGGGGTAAAAGCGTATGATGAACAGAAAAGAATTTTATGAATATGTCAAAGACAATGTAAAGGAGTATCTGCCAGAGTCTTATAAGGACGCAGAAATTAAACTTCAGGAAGTAGAAAAAAACAACGGTTTGAAGTTGACAGGTATTACGATTCCAAACGGAGATCAGAGAATCGTACCGACAGTCTATCTGGATTCCCTCTACCAGGAATATATCCATGGAAAAGATGTAGACTCTTGTGTTGGCGATGTGGCTGATATGCGTATTGAGGCACAGGGAAAAGCAGAATTTTTTGATATGGGAGTTCCAGATATTCTGGATTATGAAAAGATGAAGGACAAATTACAGATGAGAATTTGTGATAAGGAATGGAATACCGATCTTCTTGCAGATAAAGTAGTCACAGAACACGGAGATTTTGCAGCTTATTATGCAGTAAATCTGGAGGAAAATGGAGAAGGGATCAGCAGTATTCCGGTAACTGTTTCTCTGATGAACGAGTGGGGAGTATCTGCCGAACAGATTCAAGCGAATGCGATGGTGGCAGACCGAAAACGTGGTGTCACACTTATGGATATGAATGAGATTATCAAATCTATGATTTTTGGTGAAGAACCAGAAAACCTGCTGAATGAAAAAATGGATATGGAAGCCATGGAAAACCCAATGTTCTGTCTGACAAACAAAGCTAAGATGAATGGAGCTTCCCTGTTACTGCAGGAAGATATTCGTAAACAGATTGGGGAATGCCTGGGAAGTGATTACTTTGTCATCCCATCTTCCATTCATGAAGTGCTGATTCTTCCTGATAACGGCATTTTTCAGGTTCCGGAATTAAATGCGATGGTACAGGAAGTCAATGAGACACAGGTGGAAAGACAGGAACAGCTTTCGGATAAGGTTCAGTTCTGTGATAAAAAGACCGCAGTAATGGAAAATGCTGAGCGTAGGGAAGCTCGTTTGGAGAAAGAAAAAGCAGCCGAAAAAGTGGAAGTAAAAGGTGGAATCCATGGAAGACTGGAAAAAGCCAAGGCAGAGATCAAGGCAAAAGAGGCAGACAAAGTGCCAAAGAATAAGTCAAAAGATCTTGCCGCAGCATTATAAAGAGAAACAACGATGATTTTAAGGGGACTGTACTAAGCAGTCCCTGATTTTATGAAAAGGAGTAGCACATGGCAAATAAATTATATGCAATGGAACAGCTGACGGAAGAGGTGGCAAAAGATGTAGCTGCCAGTCCGCAGGAATGGATGCGGTTCCTAAACACTTCATCCAGACTGTACAAATATACTTTTCCAGAACAGCTTTTAATTTATGCACAGCGACCGGAAGCAACTGCCGCAGCATCCATGGAAATCTGGAATCAGAAGATGTACCGCTGGATCAAAAAGGGATCCAAGGGGATTGCCTTGATTGACAATACTTCCGGACCAAAAACAAAACTTCGGTATGTATTTGATGTGCAGGACACTTATAAAGTGCGGAATCTGGGAAAAGATCCACAGTTATGGAATCTTCCAATGGAAGGTGAACAACTGGTTGCAGATTATCTGCAGGAGCAGTTATCACTGGAAGATACAGAAGGAGGGCTTGCTGAAAGTCTGCATCAGGCAGCGAAGGAGAGTATGCAGGAATGGCTTCCAGATGCATTGGAAGAACTGAGACTGGATGTGACAGGGACATTTTTGGAAGAACTGGACGAACAGAATCAGGAAGTAGAATTCCGGGAACTGATGACCAATAGTGTCTGGTATGTATTACTAAACAGGTGTGGACTGGATGTACAGGAATATCTGGATGCAGAGGATTTTCGGCATATTACGGACTTCAATCAGCTGAAAGTATTAGGACATCTGGGAAGTGCAGTCAACGAGATCAGCAGACCAGTTCTGATGCAGATTGGACGATATGTTCTGAATGATCTGGAAAATGACCTGAAAACGGTTGCAAAAGAAAAAGAAGTAGCATATAATGAATTTAACACGTTAATTCGTGAAAGCAATACAGATAACACAGAAGATAGAGAAGAAAAAAAGGAGGAAACAGACTATGAGAGAGATCAGTTACAGCCAGAACGGAGAGTATCAGATTCCAGATATCAGCCTGGAAGAGACGAGAGGAACCATCGGCAAGTACGGAATGATGCGGAAAGAGTATCTGAGAAATCACAAGGTAGCCAGGTTCAACATTCTGACACTGCAGAACCGTCTGGACAGTCATCTGATGGAGATCGACAGCCAGGCAAGACAGAGAGTAGACGACCTGATGAACGAACTTCTGGAGAAAGATCCGGCACCGGACAAAATGGCAGACGGGATGGCATGGACCAGACACATGAACCAGATCAAGGCACAGGCAGAGGAGCTGGTGATTCAGGAGATTATTTACAGTTAAGTCTGTTCCCAACAGAAGAGGAACAGTTAGGAGAAATAAGGAAAGCGGCAGCTGCATTGGAACAGCCAGCCGCTTTTCTTATTTCCGATGAAGTGGTAAATGATATTCTCCGCACGGGAAGCGGACAGAAAAATACACTGTTTCATATTACAGCAAGACTGATTGAAGGTCTGGATAATGAAGAAATGCGGAGTTTTCTGAAAGATGAATATGGAACTGGTGGCAAAGGATTTACCATAGATGGTCAGAAAATCAGTATCTGGTATGACAATGATGGTATCCGTATCCGGCGAGGGGACTCTGCCAGAAGAAACTTTGACCGCATGGTTACGTGGGAAGAAGCAGCGAACAGAATTCGGGATATGTATGAGGATGGAAATTACGTGGATAATTTGATTTCCAATAATGCCATTGAACAGGAGCAGGAAGAAATGACCAATCTTCTTGCACTTCATTTTCGGGATACTTGCAGAAACTGGGAAAAGAAACAATCATATTCAGACTGGCAGGATGTAGTGAGTGGAGCATGGACAGATCAAGAGGAAGCAGATGCGATTGTCTATCGTTTTGAATGGCTGCAGAAATATATGGATGAGAATCCGGGAGATTATCACCGCTGGGAGATTCAGCATAATCCGGAATATTTCCAACGCTTTCAGGATCTTCAGAGGGAGCGTTCCTGGGTAGACCAGAAATTTACGGTCGAACGTCCGGCACTATCCTTTATCACACAGGATGAAATTGACGCAGTGTTAAGAAGAGGCGGCATTACTGCAGGAGGACGTAACCGAATCTATGAGTATTTCATGGAACATCATGATATGAAAGATGCAGCTGAGTTCCTGAAAAATGAGTATGGAACAGGTGGTTCCTCACCCGGAATACCAGGAGCAGATGCTTCCGACGCATCCCATGATGCAAAAGGATTAAAACTTGCAAAAGGGAAAATTGGCAGTCCAGAGGTAGAAGTTTTATTAAAGTGGAACAAGGTTGCAGAACGTGTTCGCCAGTTAATCCGCACAGATGATTATTTGTCACCGGAAGAAATGGAAAAGTACGAAGAACGACAGGAAGCACAAAGACTGGCAGATTTGGAAGAAGCACAGCAGATGTTAGGAGAACAGCTGGAGCAGGATACTTTGACAGCGGAAGATATAACTGATTTGCGATTAGTTGATTCAGAATATATGTCTGGTACCAGAACAAAAATCCACGATTTTGATTGCAAAGTTAAGGGAGAAGCGAATCGACTTCAATACACATTAGAATATCATGATGATGGAGAAGGTTTCACGATTCATACGGAAAAAGATGATATTTGGAATCGAATGTCAACACAAGAATTGGAACGTCTGGATGTAAAACTCGGACAAGAAGTACTTTATTATCATTATCACAACAAAACTGTAAATGCGGATACTTTAGATGAATTACGGGAAATCAGGGAAGAAATTATGGAGGAAGAGTCCTTGTATTTTACTGCTATTTCTCAACGTGTGTGGACAGATTATGATAAAAAAGAAAAAGAATTATCTGGAGAAGTTGAGGTATCGGAAGAAAAAGAATCTTTGGAAGAGATTAACGGAATATCAGAAACGATTCCAGCAACGAACTTCCGCATCACAGATGATGAGCTTGGACAGGGTACAGCAAAAGAAAAGTTCCGTGCCAATATCATGGCTATCCAGTTGTTAAAGAAATGTGAGGATGAGAATCGCAATGCAACACCGGAAGAACAGGAAATCTTATCCAGGTACGTTGGCTGGGGAGGTCTTGCAGATGCATTTGATGAGACAAAATCTGCATGGGAGACAGAATATCTGGAATTAAAGACCGTCCTTACACCGGAAGAATATGCTGCAGCCAGAGCTTCCACATTAAATGCTCATTATACACAGCCGATTGTGATTGAAAGTATGTATCAGGTGTTGGAGAATCTGGGATTTACAAAGGGAAATATCCTGGAGCCATCTATGGGAGTCGGGAACTTCTTTGGAAAGCTTCCAGAGAATCTAAACCAGTCCAAACTCTATGGAGTGGAACTGGACAGCATCAGTGGCAGAATTGCTAAACTTCTCTATCCAGATGCCAATATCCAGATCAAAGGCTTTGAGAAGACGGATTATCCCAATGATTTCTTTGACGTGGCAATCGGAAATGTGCCATTCGGTGCATATAAGGTCAATGACCGTCAGTATGACCGCTACAATTTTATGATTCATGATTACTTTCTTGCCAAGACTATAGATCAGTTACGTCCAGGTGGTGTAGCTGCGTTGATCACAACAAAGGGAACTATGGACAAGGCATCACCGGAAGTCCGGAAATATTTGGCAGAGCGTGCAGACTTGCTGGGGGCAATCCGACTGCCGAACACAGCTTTTAAGGCAAATGCAGGAACAGAAGTCAGTGCTGATATTTTGTTTTTCCAGAAGCGTGAGAGTTTCACAAAAGAGATGCCAGACTGGGTGAATTTGGAGAGTGATGCAAATGGGATTACCATTAACAAGTATTTTGTTCAGCATCCGGGATTGATTCTTGGTGAGATGAAAGAAGTGTCCGGTCCGTATGGTATGGAAACAACCTGTGCTCCAATGGAAGGAGCTGATCTGGAATTACAGTTACAAGAAGCTGTAAAACACATCAAGGGAAGCATGGTAGCGGCAGTAGATATAGAGGCAGAACTGGATGAGATGCCAGAGAGTATTCCGGCAGATCCGAATGTTCGAAATTACAGCTATACGGTGGTAGATGATCAGGTATATTACCGTGTCAATTCTTTGATGAATCAGGTGAAAATGCCTGCAGCCACTGCAGAACGTGTAAAAGGCATGGTTGCAATCCGTGATACCGTTCGTGAACTGATCGCCATGCAGATGGAAGAATTTGTCACAGACGAAGAAATCCAGAAACAGCAGAAAAAACTGAATCAGGTGTATGATACCTACACAGCAAAGTATGGAGTTATTGGAAGTAATGCTAACAAACGTGCATTTTCTGATGACTCTTCTTATTGTCTGCTGTGTTCCCTGGAAGACTTGAATGAAGATGGAACATTGAAGCGGAAAGCGGACATGTTTACCAAACGAACCATTAAAAAGGCGGTCGCTGTGACAAGTGTGGAGACAGCCACAGAAGCACTTGCTTTGTCCCTAAATGAAAAGGCTAAAGTAGATCTCCCATATATGGCACAGTTGACCGGAAAGACCGAAGAGAAAATCACAGAAGAGCTGGTTGGAGTTATCTTCAAAAATCCACTGACAGACCAGTGGGAAAGTGGAGATGAATATCTGTCCGGAAATGTTAGGGATAAATTAAATACAGCGAGAACTTTTGCAGAGAATCATCCAGAATTCACACCGAATGTCCGTGCATTGGAGGCAGTTCAGCCGAGAGATCTGGAAGCATCGGAGATTGAAGTGCGTATTGGAGCCACCTGGATTGAACCTTCGGATTATCAGGAGTTTATGGTGGAACTGCTTCATACGCCGAGGTATCTTGCGCAGAAGGAAATACAGGTAAAATTCTCTGAGATAAATGGTGAGTGGAGGATTACAGGAAAGAACGCCGACAGTCCAAGAAATGCGTTTGCCTATGCAACGTATGGAACGGAGAGAGCAAATGCCTACCGGATTCTGGAAGATACCTTGAATCTAAAAGATGTTAGAATCTATGATAAAGTCGTAAATGACAATGGGGATGAAGTGCGAGTTTTGAATAAAAAAGAAACTATGTTGGCATCACAAAAGCAGGATGCTTTGAAGGCTGCATTCCAAGATTGGATTTTTAAGGATCAGCAGAGGAGAGAAAGACTGGTAAGCGTGTACAATGAACGTTTTAATAGTATCCGTCCCCGTGAGTACGATGGAAGTCATCTGACTTTCCCAGGAATGAATCCGGAAATAGAACTTCGATCGCATCAGAAAAATGCAGTCGCACATCAGCTATACGGTGATAATGTGCTTCTGGCACATGTAGTAGGAGCTGGGAAGACTTACGAAATGGTAGCGGCGGCAATGGAGAGCAAACGTCTGGGATTATCTCAGAAAAACCTCTTTGTAGTTCCAAACCATTTGACGGAGCAGTGGGGAGCAGAATTCCTGCAGTTATATCCAGGGGCGAACATTCTGGTAGCAACGAAAAAGGATTTTGAACCGGCAAATCGAAAGAAGTTCTGTGCCAGAATCGCTATGGGAAATTACGATGCTGTTATTATTGGTCATTCCCAGTTTGAGCGTATTCCAATCTCTGATGAGAAACAGGAAGCCATGCTTCAGAGGCAGATTGATGATCTGGAAATGGCAATCCAGAGTGCAAGGTATGAACAGGATGGTGGACGTTATACCGTCAAACAGATTGAAAAGACAAGAAAAACATTGCAGACAAGGCTGGAGAAACTGAATCAGAAAGAGAAAAAAGATCAGGTAGTTACGTTTGAAGAACTGGGAGTGGATCATTTATATGTAGATGAAGCACACAGTTATAAAAACGCATTTCTTTATACAAAAATGAGAAATGTAGCCGGGATTGCACAGAATGAAGCACAGAAGTCGGCGGATATGTTTAATAAATGTCAGTATCTGGATGAGATTACCGGAGGAAAAGGCATTACCTTTGCTACGGGCACACCGATTAGCAACAGCATGACGGAATTATATGTTATGCAGAGGTATCTGCAGAACAGCAAATTACAAAATATGGGACTTGGACTGTTTGATTCCTGGGCCTCCACCTTTGGCGAGGTAGTCACGAGCATTGAGCTTGCACCAGAAGGAACAGGCTACCGTGCAAAGTCAAGATTTGCAAGATTTTATAATATTCCGGAACTGATGAATATGTTTAAGGAGATTGCAGATATCAAGACTTCCGATCAGTTAAAGCTTCCTGTGCCAGAGGCGGAATATGAAACAGTGGTGCTGAAACCAACGGAACAGCAGAAAGAAATCGTAGAAAGTCTGGGGGAACGTGCAGAAGTTGTCAGAAACGGAGGGGTAGATGCTTCGGTTGATAATATGCTGAAAATTACCAACGATGGAAGAAAATTGGCATTGGATCAGCGTTTGGTGAACGAATTATTGCCAGATAATCCAGAAAGCAAAATATCAGTCTGTGCAGAGAAAAGTTATGAGATCTGGAAAGGCACGGCAGCACAGAAATCTGCACAATTGATTTTCTGTGACTTGAGTACCCCGAAAGGCGATGGCAGCTTCAATGTTTATGATGACTTGAAGCAGAAATTGATGGAAAAAGGTGTACCGGAAAAAGAGATTGCTTTTATTCATGATGCAAATACAGAAGCAAAGAAGACGGAGCTGTTTGGAAAAGTGAAATCCGGGCAGGTTCGTTTTTTGATTGGCTCAACAGCAAAGATGGGTGCCGGGACCAATGTGCAGGATCGTCTGATTGCGTTGCATCATCTGGATATTGGTTGGAAACCATCTGACTTGGAACAGAGAGAAGGGCGTATTATCCGCCAGGGAAATCATAATAAAAAGGTTCATATCTTCCGATATGTAACAGAATCCACATTTGACAGCTACATGTGGCAGTTGATTGAGAACAAGCAGAAATTCATTTCTCAGATTATGACCAGTAAAGCACCTGTGCGAAGCTGTGAAGATGTGGACGAAGCGGCACTTTCCTATGCAGAGGTCAAAGCTCTTGCAACCGGAAATCCAGCAGTAAAAGAGAAGATGGCATTGGATGTTGATGTGGCAAAATTAAAACTTTTAAAAGCCAACCACATGAATAACCAGTACCGCCTGGAAGATGATATTGCAAGGAATTTTCCACAACAGATTGCAAAACTGACAGAAATCATTGACAGCTACAAGGCAGACATCGCTCATTATTCTGAGCATAAAAGCACAGATCCAGAGCAGTTTACTATGGAGATTGGTGGCAAAGTGTTCACAGAAAAGAAAGAGGCAGGAGCAGCACTTCTGGCGGTATGTAAAGATATTAAAACTGTAGATGCTGCGATGGATATCGGAAACTATCAGGGATTCAATATGAGGATTCAGTTTGATGGATGGAGTAAAGAATTTATATTATCTGTCAAACATGAGGCTGTCTCGAAAGTTCATCTTGGAGCAGATGCACTTGGAAATATTACCCGTATCAACAATCTGTTGGACAGTTATCCAGAGAAGCTTTCAGAAGCACAACAAAGATTGGAAACAGTGTATGAACAGATGGCAAATGCGAAAGAAGAAGTGGGAAAGCCATTTCCAAAAGAAGAGGAGTTGAACCAGAAACTGGAGCGACTGTCAGAGCTAAATGCATTGCTCAATATGGATGAACGGGAAGATGCAGAAGCAGAAGTATCTGAATCAGATGAGAAAGAAGAAAGACCGGCACGTGGTTCTATCCATGAAAAACTGCAGATTTGTAAAGAAAAGAGTCAGCGGGAAAGTGAAACTGGCAAGGATAACAGAAAACGGGACTTTGGTCTGGAATAAGAAAACAAGGAAGATGGCATAATCTGACAGAAAATATGTTCTGTGGGTTATGCCATTTTTCAGAATACAGGAGGAACTTATATGGCAAGAAACAGGATAATAGGTAGAGAAACGCAGAAAATGCAGGAATATACGCAGGAACAGATCAATCAGGCAGAGAGTAGAGGTATAGAAATATCAACAGATGTAAAAGGACAGCTTTTTGAATATGCGAATCTGATCGGCGAGAAAGAGAAAGTTAGGGCTTTGGTAAGAAATCTGGCAGATGCAGTGAGCCAGGCAGATTCAGAAGGTGTAGAGGATTTGCTGGATGACGCAAGAATGGATATTCAGGAACTGCCAGATCCAACCATAGGTAAGCTGGAATTACGTGACTATGGATATATGGAAGAAGATATGGTGCCACTTAGAAAAGAAGCAGCTTTGGATTATCACAGAATGGGTTCTAAGATTTATTGTCTTGGCAGTGCTGGCAGTAAAGGTGAATATGCGAGTAAAGAAATGATACAGGCACATGACGGTTTGTTTGGAATGGAATCGCAGATGTGGGAACGGATAAAAGATAACAACCTAGATTATGCAGAAGAAAATTTAGGAGCATTTCAGGAGCCTATGAGTGTCATTGAGCAGGAAGAAGCACTGAAATTATACGATGCAGGAGCAGATATCTATCTGATCACTAATTTTTCATCACCTATGTATGTCACAGAACGCATGGAAATTGAACGAGGACCGGAGCATTATCAGATGTCTATGACAGAACTGGAGCGTTTCCGTAACCTGGAATGGGAAATGCAGAAATATCCACAGATTCAATCTTTGAAAGAAGCAAATCTGTTGTTAGGAACAAGAAGGACATTTGGAATTTATCAGATTCGGGATGATTTACCGGGAGAAAACTATGCATTTATGAATATGAGTTTTATTGAAAGTCATGGTATGCAGATAAAAAAAGAAGATTATAAGCTGGTCTATGTTGGTGAATTATCAGGAAATATGTCACTGGATGATATTTTTGAAAAGTTCAACATTGACAGACCGGAAGACTTCCGTGGGCATTCCCTGTCTGTCAGTGATATCATAGTTCTGAATGACGGGAAAAAGGTAACTGCTCATTTTGTAGACAGTATCAGTTTTGAACAGCTGGATTCTTTCCTGAATCTGGAAGAACAGGTTCTTAGTGAACTGGCATATGAGGTAGGAGAACGATATTTTGCTATTCAGAGAACAGAAGAAGGATATGATTATTCCTTTTACGATGAAGATTTCCGCTTGATGGATGGTGGCATTTATGAGAATGATGAAATTTCTATTGAAGAAGCGGCGGAGGAACTTTTGGAAGACGAAGGCTGGACGGGAGAACGCATCCGTGGGGATTATGATCAGTTGATGGAAAAAGTAGAAGAAATGGATGAAGCTGTAATGGCAGAGATTCAGAAAAGCCAGGGCGAATATAAGCCATTGGCAAAGGTGGAGGAACTGGAAGAGGCCAATTATAACATGATTGATAATGTACTCAATAATATGCCGCCTAAGAAAGAAGCTTATCTGGAATATTATGCTGCAGAATGTGATGAAATTCATGATATGGGAGCTTATGAGAAAAGCACAGATGTGAAAGAAATCGCAGCAATCTATGAGAAGTACAGAGAAGATCCGGAAAACGCTTATAAAGGCAGTGGAATGGGGATTATTTATCGTGATCCGGAGGATAGCTTGTTTGATGAAACAGAACTGTTGATTGTAATGGGAACAACGATACACGGCGACTTCTTGGATAATGTGCGGTTTTTAAAAGATCAGCCGGTGGTGCGTGAAGGTTTGGAGAAGATTCATAAAGCATTGCCTGATTATAAATATATCCCGATTCAGGATGTGCGTGAGGCAATGTATCCGAAAAAAATGACAACAGAAGAACTGGCAGCAGCATTGGATGAGATTGCGGAAGACTTCGATCCGTATGACTATCGGGACCATGTAGAGCCAGGGCAGGATACCATACAGGAAGTCATGCTGGATCTGCAAAGTGGAAATGTTGGTTCTTATATTTCCTTTCTGAAGGATGTGATTGAAGAAGACTGTGAGCAGTCCGTGTGGGCAGGTGTTTTGCTGGAACGGCTGAAATCCTACGAACCAGATATATCCAAAGAAACAGAGCCGATGGTGTATGTGAATTACTGTGAAAAGCGAGAGCTGATGGAACCACGCTGTCAGAAGCTCTCAGATCTGGATTCCCGTACTGCACAGAAGGATAAGGAATGGTACGCAGACCGTAATCCGAGGACGGATGAGCCGATGGTAACAGCCCAGATGTTTTTTACTATATATTATGCGGAAAAAGGCGATAAAATGCTGCAACATTTCAAAGGGAAAATAGATATTGGAACAGGAAATGGCGGTATTTTAAGTCAGCTGAAACTCCAAAATGAACTGAAACTTACGGATGAAAGCTGGATTGGTTATCTGAAAAACAAGGGAAATGAAGAGTTTCAGAAGTGTATGGAAGATCTGACCGATATGCAGAACCATGTGCTGCCATATTTGCAGAGCTTTTGCAGTCTGGAAGAAAAAAGTGTGCAGGAAAAGCAGGAACGGCAGGTTGCAGAAAAGCAGGACAGCAGAGTAGAAGCGTCAAGGGCAGCGAATGTGACAAAAGGGGATAATGACAAAGCTGTGAAAAAGGTAGTTTCGAGTATGCAAACAGAAAAGAATAAAGCAACTACGAAGGCAAAGAAGCCATCTATTCATGAACGACTGGAAATCAATAAGAGAAAAATCCAAGAAAAGCAGGGAAAAGATGAGCTGGAGAGAGGAGCTGATCGGGATGTAAGAACGGTATAAATTTATAGAAAGGCACTTGGCTCCGTTTTGGACATAGCAAAAGTGCTGACAGTGACGAACGAAGATGTGCTGCCTGCTTATTTGCAGAGAGTATCTGATTTTGAAGACTGCCTACTTGCAACTTGTACGAAGGAGAATCAGTGTGATGCGATTGTGACAAGGAATAAAAAGGATTTTCTTTCCTTTTGGATTACACTGCTTTCTCCGGAAGAACTGCTGAATATTTATTCGTAAAAATATGTTTTTACAATCGGCAGCAGAAGGAAAGTTGAATGATAACTCCGATCCAGCATACTGCAAAATATAAAAATTTTATAACAAAGTGGAAAACCCTGCGTAGGATCAGAAATGTTCTCACAGGGTTTCATGTATCTAATAAAATATAGAAATTTAGCGGATTTCTGCTAGAATAAGAAAAACTGTTAAAAAAATATCGTATATAGATCAAAAAGACTATATATGGGCGACCTTTTAAAGCCGATTTATATAAAATAGAAGAAAAAAAGGTGGTCGATACCGTGGATATAAAAACAGCGGTCATATATCGTTTAAACGATCTGATTAATCAGAAAGATATCACAGTGAATGAGGCGGCGGTATGTTCTGGCGTTCCTTCTTCAACATTAAAGAATATTTTGTATGGTCAGAGTAAGAATGCTGGCGTAGTTACAATAAAAAAGATATGCGATGGATTGGATGTCACAATACAGGAATTTTTTGCTGATCCCATCTTTGCAGATTTGGAACCCGAACTATAGGAAGAGTAAATGCTCATAGGATTCAGATTCTGCAGGATGGATTTTTTATGAAAGAGGGTTAGAGGAAACTAACTTAGGAGGACATAGATGTATAAAATAGCAATTTGCGATGATGATAAAAATTACAGGGAGAAAATAGAGAAGGTTATAGAAACGGAAGGGATTCTTCCTAAGAGCGAGATACGGTTTTATGAATACGAGTCAGGAAAGGAACTACTGAAAAATGCTGATATTTTGCATGATTTGGTCTTTATGGATATGCGTATGCCCGGATTGGATGGGAATAAATCGGTACTGAAGCTGAGGGAATACAATAGGGCAGCGATATTGGTGTTCTGCTCCGGATACTTTGAACCGACTTCAGACAGCATCAATATTGGGCAGCCGTTCCGGTATATTATGAAAGACTTGCATGACAGAAGTCTAAAAAGGGAAATCCCTGCAATTTTATCAAAAGTAAAATTGCACTGTGGAGATTCTTCCGTGACGGTTACATCAGCGGGAAGAGTAATTCGTATCTATACGGAAGACATTTTATATATCTGTCTGGCGAAAAGGGGTTGCTCTATATACGTTGCTAGGCAGGGGGAGATAGATGAGATGCATTGTAAGGAATCTTTAGGCGATTTATATGAACGTCTGGCCGGAAGGGGATTTGAGTATGCACATAACAGTTATATTGTAAATCTGGCGAAAGTGGAAGGATTGGAAAAGAATGTGGCGCTGCTACAGATGGGAATCCAATTGAATGTTTCAAGGTCGAGAAAAGGTCAGTTTGCTGACGCTCTGATCATGTTTCTTGGGGAAAGGAACGGCATGGTATGATAGTAAGAGATTTTTTGATCTGCCTTCTTCAGATGTATCTGTTGGAAGATCTGGAAAAGAACATGCTTCCATACAGAAGAGAAAACTTTTGGGGAAAATTTCTCATATATTTTGTCGTAGCACTGATAATGCTCGGAATCAACCACTTGGAATCCTCAGTATTTAATATGGTAATGATTCCGGTAACGTATATGATTGTGTCAATGGTTGTGTTCCGGGGAAATATATGGAAGAAGCTGGTTATAGTATGCTGCTATTATGTGCTGGCAATTATTCCTGAATTTCTCTTTGCAACGCTTACGAATGCGTATGGCGTGACTGGTGCATCTGAGGGTTTTAGGACGGAAATAGAAAAAACATTAGCGCTACTACTAATGAGTACCATGACATTTCTGTTTATTAAATGCATTAATCAGGTAACGAGAAAAAGGAATTATCTGACGATTGAGAATAAAACTTTTACTGTGCTGCTCATGCTGCCAACCGCTACGATCATTATATTAGGATGTGTGTTTTATTCAAATATTTCTTTTGAAGGAATGAACAGGGTTATGGTTCCGGTAGGAGCTTCGCTGCTGCTATTGACGAATATCTTCATTTTCTCAGTGTTTGACCGGTTTGTAGAGAAATCAGAAGAAGTGAAGAAGATGGACCGGCTTTACCAGAAAAGCAGGGCGGAGATTGCTAATTTACAGTATATGAATAAGGTCAATGAGGATAACAGGGCATTCTTACACGATATAAATAAATTTATTTGTACAGTAGCCGGTTTGATGGAAGAAGGAGAAAATCAAGAGGTTAAGGAGATTATGGAACATTTAGGTGTCCGGATTCAGAGCCTTCAAAAAGGTGTGTATTGCGAACACCCGATCTTGAACAGCATCCTGTGCGAAAGGAAATTCCTTGCGGAATCTAAGAATATTTCCTATAAGATTACCCTGGGTAATGATCTCAGGCTGGACTTTCTGGAAGAACTGGATATGATCTCAATCGTAGGTAATCTTTTGGATAACGCACTGGAAGCGGCAGAAAAGACAAAAGATGGCCGATATGTGGAATGCAGGATGTATATGGGAAATGAGGAACATTTCCTTGTTATGGAATTTTGCAACGGGTATGTTGTTCCACTGTTAAAGGACAAGGACCGGTACATAAGCACCAAAAGAGATGCAGACAGTCACGGGATCGGACTGCATACGGTTGGAAAACTGGTTAAAAAGTATGCTGGAATTATGAGAGTGGAGGTCGGAGAACAGGAGTTCTCTGTTAAGCTGATCTTTACAATAAAATAAAGATGTGCAAAAATCGCCCAAAAAGTTACCGTTTTTGCCACGGTAATTGAAAAAAGGGCGATTTTTGTGTAAACTATCGGAAAAAAATGGAGGCATGTAACTATGAAAAAAACAATCAGAAAAAGCTTGGGTATCAAAGTACTTGGAGTTGTAAACTGTCTTGCACTCTGCCTGACGGCATATACGGCAAATCTGGCGTGCAACTGGCTGTACTATCAGGAAGAAGAGCCGGAAGAAGTTAAGAAAATGAGGAAATTCTAGTGTGGAAAAAAACTACCGGCTGGCTTTTTGAAGTGCAAAACAGGAACGGGATTCTTGAAGAGAAAGACCGCAGGCTGTATGAATATGCTTACGGCGTACTGCTGGGCAGGGTGGCGATATACCTTATCATTGTCATACTTGGCATTGTAACGGGGAATTGGCTGGAGATGCTAGTCTTTTTATTGCCCTTTACTGTTCTAAGGCAGTATGCCGGAGGGATTCATTTAGAAAAAGCAGGGAGCTGCATGGTTGTTTCCAGTATCCTTGTCCTTCTGTGCGGTCAGTATCTGGCGTCTGGTTCGGCTGTGATGTGGCAAATACGGATCATATGGCTTGCTGCAGTTGGAGTCATATTTGTTATGGCACCGGTGGATGCCAGCAGTAAGAAACTGGATGAGAAAGAAAAGAAAGTTTATGGTATGCGCGCGAGGGCAATTTTAATTATTGAATGCGCGATAGCAGGTGTTTTTTCTGTAACCGGATATTTCCTGGTCGTAAACGGGATTATGGTAGCGCATATTGTTTTGGCGTCCGGTTTAATATTGGGATGGATCAAAAATTTTTTTTTGACAAATAGTTAGAGTCAACTAATCCTGGATAGGAATAAGAAATGCTTGGGAAAAGCATATCAAAAAATGATAATAAACAGAATAAAAAAGAACATGATGCAAGAGGAACATAAAAGTGAATTTGAAGTTGATAAAAAATACAGAAAATATTAACAAAGAGAAAATAACTTTGTTTTGTCTGCCGTTTGCGGGGGGCGGCGCTTCTGCTTATAACCAGTGGGCGAAAAAGATGCAGGGAAAAGTAACGGTATGTCTGGTTCAGCTTCCGGGAAGGGAAGAACGGATCATGGAGAAGCCGTATATAGATATGCCGGTTATGTTAGATGATCTGGAAGAGGCAGTAAGAGAGGTTGTGGATGGACCGTATGCCTTATGGGGGCACAGTATGGGCGGTAAGATTGCCTATGAGCTGGAAAAGAGATTGGAAGCGGTCGGATATACAGCGAGCTGTCTGTTTATTTCCGGTAGCCGGATTCCCAGTATTCCGGAGCCGAATCCGATCTATCATCTTCCGGATGAAGAGTTTAAGAGGGAACTGGGAAGATTTGAGGGGACGCCAAAAGAGATACTGGAGAATCAGGAATTATTGGATTTCTTTCTGCCTATGCTGCGGGCAGATTTTACCATGGATGAAACATATTATGACAAGACGGGAATAGTACTGCATGCGCCTATCGCTGCATTTGGCGGAGAAAAGGATGGCGAAGCGGATGAGAGCGCAATCTGCGAATGGGGAAAGTATACGGATAATGATTTTGACTACCGAATATTTCCGGGAGGGCATTTTTATCTGCGGGATTACGAAGACGAAGTAATAAGTGAGGTTGAGAGACGGCTTCAGGGAATGATAAATGGAGGTTAAACGATGCGGGGAGAAGGAATTTCTGTCAGCAGACAAACTTCATATCCGTGAAAATGAGATACATATATGGTGCATCTGTTGGCCGGAAATGACAGATTTCTGGAAGAATCATGAATATATCCTGAGTGAGCAGGAGTCGGAGCAAGCCGGAAAGTTCCGCTTTCCTGAAGACAGGATGCGTTATATTGCCGGGAAACTTATCGTGCGAATTCTCTTGAAAAGATACTTAGATGTGGAAACAGTTGATTTTTCTGTCAATGAACTGGGTAAGCCTTATCATAAAGAAATCGCAGGAAAGCAGACAGTCAATTTTAATATTTCGCATTCGGGGGAATTCATACTGGAGGGATTCGCTGTCGGAATGGATATCGGAGTGGATGTGCAGGAAATGGCAGGATGCCCGGATTACAGGGAGATAGCCGGGAATTTCTATACGGCAGAAGAAGCGGAAGATGTAATAAATGAGGGACCGGAACTGTTTTTCCAGTATTGGGCGGCGAAAGAAGCGTATGTAAAAGCGATCGGTATTGGATTGGGAAGAGGAATGGATTTCTTCTCTGTCAGAAACGGGGAAATTACAGAAAAAGGCAGGAAAGGCCAGGGATGGCATTTGTATCCGGTAAAGATTGAGGGATATGCTGCGTATGTGGCGGCGCATAAGAAAGGAGACAAATCAAATGAGTTATAAGAAGGATATGAGCAAATACGAGCATTTGGAAGGATGGGAACGATGCGGCTTTGGAGAGCAGCTTGATAAGTGGGCGGAAAAATATGGAGAAAGAACTGCGGTCACGGACAGCGAAGACGAGATCAGTTATATGGAATTAAAGCAAAAAGCAGATTGTCTTGCGGCAGCTTTTCTGCGTAAAGGGATTTTAAAGGGAGACAAAGTGCTTGTGCAGCTTCCGAATAGGATTTCTTTTGTGATCGTGTTTTTTGCGCTTTCCAAGATTGGGGCGGTGCCAATCATGATGCTGCCGGCCCACAGGGAGGCAGAACTGGAAGGAATTATTGAACTGGCAAAGCCGGCCGCTTATATTGTGGTGGAGAAATATCTGGGATTTTCATATGTGCCGATGGCAAATGCGATGAAAGAGAAATATTCATGTATCCGGCATATATTTGTAGATAGCGAATCCGGAGATATCAGTGGAATGATTGCGGAAACGTGTGGAGAAAATGGAGCATTTCCGGCTGTGGATGGGTATGAAACGGCGGTGCTTTTGCTGTCCGGCGGGACGACAGGGGTTCCGAAACTGATTCCGCGCACCCATACGGATTATATGTATAATGCCCGCATGTCCGCGAAGAGATGTCGCTTGGATAGCAGTGACGTTTATCTGGCGTCTCTTCCGGTAGCTCATAATTTCCCATTATGCTGCCCGGGGCTTTTAGGCACGCTGGAAGTGGGAGGAAAAGTTGTGCTTGCGTCTGCGACCAGCCCGGATGATATCCTTGACGCAATTACAGAGGAAGGTGTCACGATAACGGCATTGGTTCCTGCTATGGTTACTGTGTGCATGGAAATGCTGGAATGGGATGAAGATTATGATATATCCAGCCTGCGGATTTTGCAGGTGGGCGGCGCAATGCTGGAAGATTCCCTTGCGGATAAGATCATTGAAGAATGGCCGTGTAAACTGATGCAGGTATTTGGTACGGCGGAGGGGCTACTGTCCTTTACTAGCCCGGAGGATGAAGGTTCCCTGATCGCAAGATGTCAGGGAACTCCGGTGTCTCCTGCGGATGAAGTGAAGATTGTGGATGAAGAAGATAAGGCCGTACCGGAAGGAGTTTTTGGGGAATTATTATCCAGAGGCCCGTATACGATTGATGGTTATTATATGGCGGAGGAAGCAAATAAAAAGAGCTTTACGCCGGACGGATTTTACCGGACGGGCGATAAAGCTATGTGGACGAAAGACAGAAGGTTACGTTTGGGCGGGAGAATCAAAGAGCAGATTAACCGCGCCGGAGAAAAGATCATGCCTTCAGAGATTGAAGCTTACCTTTGCAGGCATTCGAAAATCAAAGAGGCAGCCGTTGTCGGCGTTCCGGATGAAACCCTTGGAAAC
Source organism: Blautia intestinalis (assembly GCF_014297355.1). Taxonomy (GTDB): domain Bacteria; phylum Bacillota; class Clostridia; order Lachnospirales; family Lachnospiraceae; genus Blautia_A; species Blautia_A intestinalis. The sequence goes on from NZ_JACOQE010000001.1 coordinate 611,377, forward strand.
CGGATATGTGCATTCCTTGTGACCGATGATGAAGCCGGGATCGATTTGCAGGAAATCCACAGGTTCCTGCGGGAAATAGGCGTTGCGGCGTATAAAATGCCGGATCAGATAGAACGGGTAGAGACATGGCCGCTGACCAGCGTAGGAAAAATAGATAAGAAAGCATTAGAACGGATGGCGCAGGGAAAATAGAAGGAGACAGAATCATGGAATATATAGAGATAAAGGAACAGATCAAACAAAAGCTGCCGGTAGCCAGAGATTTGGGGGATTCCGAAAATCTGCTGGAGCTTGGGCTTTCATCCCTGACGATTATGCGTCTGGTAAACCAGTGGAGAAAACAGGGGGTTAAGGTTTCATTCGGTTCATTGATGGAAAATCCTACCCTTGAAGGCTGGTGGGCGCTGATCCAGCGCAGCATAAAGAAAAAAGCGGGCAAAAAACGGGCGCAAGAATCTAAGATAACGCCGGAAAAGGATATGAAACAGCCGTTTCCTTTAACAGACGTACAGTATGCATATTGGGTTGGCAGGGATGAAGAACAGGCTCTTGGAGGAATAGACTGTCATGCGTATTTAGAGTTTGATGGGGAAAATATAGATCCGGAGCGTCTGGAAAAAGCATGGAATGTGCTGCAGTATCATCATCCCATGTTGCGTGCCTGCTTTCTGGAAGATGGGACACAGAAAATCCTGGATAAGCCGTATTGTGAAAAAATAAAGGTTCATGATTTTTCCCGGATGTCATCTGAGGAAGCAGAGGCAATGGCAGTATCTGTCAGAGAACGTTTATCCCATCGGAAGTTAAAGATTGAGGAAGGCGAAGTAGCAGGAATAGAGCTTACGCTTTTTCCTGAAAATAAGGCACGCCTTCATGTGGACATGGCGCTTCTGGTTGCTGATGTACAGAGTCTGCAGATCTTATTGAGGGATTTGGCGGCTGCCTATCGCGGAGAAAGCCTTCCGGCAGAATCAAAAGGGTGGAATTTTGCTTCTTATCTGGAACGGCAGAAAGAGGAAGATAAGGAAGAGAAAAACAATGCAGAAGGATACTGGAAAAAACGCTTGGAGCATTTGCCGAAAGGGCCAGGCCTGCCACTGGCAAAACGGCCGCAGGAAGTGACAAAGACTGTATTCAACCGCAGGATTGTAAGGATTGGCAAGGAAGAGTGGGCTCATCTGCAAGTACGGGCAAAGGAATACCAGACAACTCCGGCAATGGTTCTTCTTACTGCATATGCGACGGTTTTGGAACGGTGGAGCAGGAATCATCGTTTCCTTATTAATATTCCATTTTTTAACCGGAAAACAGAGCAGCAGGGGTTAGAGGAAGTAATAGCAGATTTTACTACTCTGTTATTGCTGGAGATTAACTGCGAAGAAAATCCGACTTTTGCGGAATTGTTGGACAGGATTCAGAGGCAGCTTCATGAGGATATGAAGTATACGGCATATTCCGGCGTACAAGTCCAGAGAGACCTTGCACAGATGTATGGGGACGCGTCGGCGGTGGCGCCGGTTGTTTTTGCCTGCAATCTGGGAACGCCGTTGGTAAATGATACCTTCCGGAAAGAATTGGGGCAGTTTTCTTATATGATCTCCCAGACGCCGCAGGTGTGGAATGATTTTCAGAGTTATGAAGATGAAAATGGTGTACAGCTTACATGGGACAGCGTGGATGAGTTATTCCCGGAGAATATGATTCCGGATATGTTGGAGAGTTTTGAGATTCTTCTGCATGAATTAGGAAAGAAAGACTGGAATCAGAGATTTGATGTGTTTCCGGAAAGACAAAAACAATTTGTTGAGGAACAGAAGAAAATAAGAAGATTGTATAAACCTGATTGTATTCATTCGGATTTTTTTAATATTGCAAATACTGTATCAGCGAAAGTGGCAATAATTGATACTGGAGAAGATATAACACTTTCTTATGGTGAATTGTCAGAAAAAGCTTTATCTGTTGCGGCTTTTTTAATAGATAAAAATATTAAGGATCAACCAATTGCAATATCGACTGGAAGGGGCTGGCGTCAAGCTGTAGCGGCCCTTGGAATATTAACTTCTTGTAATTTATATGTTCCGGTCACGACATCTCAACCAGAAGAAAGAAGAAAACTTATACATGAAAAAACAGGAATACAGTATGTCATTACTGATAAGAGGCATTATGCTACCTTAACTTGGCCGAAAAATACTATTGTATGGTTAATAGAGGATATTCTACTTAAAGAAAAAACAGAAGATCTTCCGAAAGTTACACCAGAAGATGCGGCTTATATTATTATGACGTCAGGAACAACAGGGATTCCTAAAGGTGCAGAGATACGGCATAAAGGAGCGTGGAATACAATAAAAGATGTTAATAGGCGCATCAAGATTACCGGAAATGATGTATTACTCGGAGTATCGGCTCTCGACTTTGATTTATCTGTATATGATTTATTTGGCATACTTGGAACAGGCGGAACTTTGGTTATGATTCCAGAAGAGAAAAGTAGGGATGCTGAGTATTGGCTGCAACTTGTAATTAGATATCAGGTAACAATATGGAATTCGGTACCAATTTTGTTGGATATGCTATTAATATGTGCGGAAGAAAAAAAAGTGAAATTGCCATTAAAAACAGTATTATTATCAGGTGATTGGATAGGGATGGATCTGCCACAACGCTTGGCGGGTTCTACTTCAGACTGCAAATTTATTGCTATGGGTGGTGCGACAGAAGCAAGTATTTGGTCAAATTATATTGAAGTAAAGTTACCACTTCCTTCAAATTGGCAATCAATTCCATATGGACGTCCACTTTCAGGGCAATCATACAGAGTTATGGATTTTAGGAGAAGAGATGTTCCATTCTGGGTAGAAGGAGAACTTTGGATAGGCGGTGATGGAGTAGGTACTTATAGAGGTGATGAGGAATTAGTACGTCAAAAATTTGTGGAAGATTCTGGAACGGTATGGTATAGGACTGGAGATAAAGGTAGATTTTGGGAGGATGGAACGATTGAATTTCTGGGAAGAGAAGATTTTCAAGTGAAAATACGTGGACATAGGATAGAATTGGGAGAAATAGAAACGAGCATAAAATCTATAGATGGCATAGATGAATCAATTGTAATAAGTAATAAGGGGAAATTAATAGCCTTTTTTTATTCGAAGGAAAGTGAAATTAATGATCAAAAAAGATTTTTGGGGCAAAATTTGGAGAAGTATATTTGCAAGTATTATTAAGGCGAAAAGATTTAGTTGATGTTGTCGGAATTTTAGGGAAAGGTGGACAACATTCTTTAGAATGTTCTACCAAATATAATATTCCACTGTATACATCAGTTTCTGAACTTCCCTCTGGTATTGATTTGGCCTGTGTAATTGTACGAGCTGGTGTAATGGGAGGGGAAGGTATCCAGTTATCAAAGGAACTTTTACAAAAAGGAATAAGCGTTTTGCATGAGCAACCTATTCATTATAAAGAATTAAAAGAGTGTTATGTTATTGCAAAAAAGCAAAAATGCTTTATGGGAGTTAGTAATTTATATAGATATATTGATGCTACACAATCTTTTATTGATTTGGTAAACCATTTGAAAAAAGAAGAGTATGTCGAATACATAAATGTAGAATGCGGTCATCAGATTCTATATTCGGTATTGAGCATATTGTTTGATTTAACGGATTATGCTCGGCCATTTGTTATTGAACAAGTAATTACTGACATTGGTCCATTTGATATTCTGTATTGTAGGATTAATGATATTCCGTGTATTTTAAAAATTCATAATGAAGTTAATTCTGATGATCCGGATAATTTCTTTTATTTATTTTATAAAATGCAGGTAGGATTTAAAAGTGGAGAACTACAGTTAGAAGATCCAGCAGGGCCAATTTTATGGTATTCACGTTTTGTCATACCACCTGATTTTAATTATGAAGAAAAAAATTGCAAGGAATTTGATAAAAGTAATGTTGTTATAATTAGCGAAGGAAGTAAATATTACGATATTTTTTGGAACAAATGGGGGGAGGCTATAATAAAACAAGTAGTTATAGCTGGTGATTATATTATCTATGATAAAGCGTACAATTCTAACATACAAAAGCAATTATATCAATCAAAGCAATGGCATGAAGTAATGAAAAATATTGGTTATCCAAGGGAAAAAAGTGTATGCTCTTATGAGGAAAATACCATTGATAGAATACAAGAATTTATTTATAAAAAAAATATACAAAAGTGTGATTTTGCATCTATATTTTCTAATCTAAACAGAAAAAAAATACTTGAAATCAAGCATAAGCTTGATAAGGCATGCCTATATTCTATGTTATTTACCTTGAAAAGTGAAGAAAAAGTTTTTGTGGGAGATATATTGGAAGTTAAGAAACCATATATCTCAGAGAGGGGAAAGAAAGACTTTTCATATGTTATAGATCGTTGGATAAAAGCATTGATAGATAACCACATGATAGGGCAAGAAAACAATTGTGCAATAAGTAGAATAGAATTATGTGCTTTAGATGTAGAAGAGGCGTGGAAAGAAGCAAAGAGAACTTGGATTGGAACTTTATCAGATTCTGTTGTGATTGACTACTATTACAGAAATGCGAAACATTTAGAGGAATTGCTTGCAGATAATCTTAATGCGACATATTTGCTCTTTACAGAGGGAAAGATGGATGTTGCGGAAGATTTTTATACAAACACCCTTATAGCAAGATATTTAAACCATATTATTAGTGACAAGATTTTCCATTTCTACAATCCTGGTATGACAATTTTAGAAATTGGAGCAGGAACAGGAGCTAGCACTGAGCTAATCTTGAAAAAAGTTGGGGTAGATGTGAAGTACATTTTTACTGATCTTTCGTCATATTTTTTAAATGCGGCACAAGATAAATTCTCAGTTTTTCCCAATGTGGAATATCAAATACTAGATATAGATCAAGATTTTTCTGGACAAGGAATAGATCAAGATTCTGTGGACATTGTGGTAGCATCAGGGATGTTAAATAATGCATTAGATACAGAATTCACTATTAGTAATATATGGAAAGTATTAAAAAAAGGAGGAATTATTTTTATCGCTGAACCGGTAGAGGAACTTTTGGAACTTCAGATTTCACAAGTTTTTATGATGACAAAGCCTGTTGATATGAGATATCTAAATAATCAAACTTTTTTTAATGAGAAACAATGGATAGATATTTTAGAAAAGAGTAATTTTGAAATAGTTGATATCGTTCCTGATGATAGTGATATGTTAAGTGTTCTACAGCAAAAATTAATTATAGGGAGGAAATAACATGTTAAAGTTAAGTCATATTTCGTGTAGGGTTGATAATTTATATGAAGTTGCGAAACAAGTGGAGGAAATGGGTTTCACAATTGAATGGGGTGGTTTACCTGGTAAGGAGAATAATTTTTTTATTTGGTTTGGAGATGAAGCCTTCTTAGAAGTGTTTTGTATAAAGCGAAAATTTGCACCATTAGTTGTTGCTATGCAGCTTGTGTATGGCACTGTACCAGCAAAAAAATGGTGGCGTTGGTTTAGTGCTAAAAATATGTGGTGTGATTTTGCCTTAGAAGACGATAACGACAATATGACAAAAATAGTGAGGAAAAATAAGAAAACTATTGTTGATATCGAGAGCATAAAGAAGTATGTAAAAGATATGGGTATTAACGTAGCTCCAAAAGGGCTGCTGTTAGGAACAAGATTTACAATGGAAGAATCGTTTAATAAGGAGCGATTTTATAAAAATGGAGTAAATATTATTATCCCTAGTTTAGAGGAGCGACAATTGGTACATGATATCATTTTTGCAGAATTATGTAGGGGTATTATAACCAATAATTCTAAAGAACAATACAAAAAAATAATATATAAGTACTGTAAAGGAAAAGAAACTGGTGTAATACTTGGGTGTACAGAAATAGGATTGCTAATTCAACAAAATTTCATGGATGTTCCGATTTTTGATACAACTCAAATTCATGCAAAAAAAATTGCGATGTATATGATTGAATAGTTTGTGTGAACAATGGTCGTTTGCGCCAGTCGAAAATATGCTTATAATATAGGGGAATAGTATATTCCGGATAAGTTTCCATCATCTGTTCGATAATATGGAAATCACTTTTGAGATTCACGTTTATGCATATTGAATCATAATTTCTATGAGAATATTGATAAAGACTGCTATATGTCGTAGTTGCGGCAAGGTCTTGATTAATATTCTTATAGAAAAAGCAATTTCCGAGTAACGAAACTTCGATTTCTATATTGGGGTGCTGATTTTGGGCTGCAAGAATATTCAATCAACTTTCGTTTTTGAAATAGCATTGAAGTGGTATCTACGATGTTTTGATGTGAAATGGATTCTGCGGTATATTGTTTCTGAACTTCCGAAAAAATCTCCCCTAAACAAATTTTAGGGCTAGTGAGGAATAAAAAATATTGATCGTTATGATCTGTATGGAACAACTGTCAGGAACCTGTTATACGAAGGGGATGCGAAAAAAAGAAATATCCACATTTACTACAGTGATGGAAAAGCATATGGTGAAAAACAGGAGATCAAGCAGAAGATACGCCGGCTGAAAAAATATCTAGACGGATGTGTTGGGAAAGAATGTGTAGCATTTGGGCCAGAGATCATGAAGTATTTTTACCTGAATTTTGAAAAGGATAGGAAGACGCTGAAGCTTGCAGAAGAGAACGCTTCAGCAGTAGAAAAGGAACTGTCTCCGGCAGGATATTTTGCCATTGTTTCATCAGAAAATATGACGCACGGGAAGCAATTGCGTTATATAAAAGCAGAGATGCATCAGAAAAACTGTTCCGCAGTGACAAATCTTATCTTGGAAATAAAAGCATGCGAGTATATAGTGATGAAGCATTGTCATTAAAGGTATTTATCCAGTTTATTGCCCTGATTCTGCGAAGCAGGATCTATTAGCATTAAAAGAAAAAAGCGAAAAAATGTTGAAAAGACCGAACTATCTAACAGTTCCAGCAGCATTAAAAGAACTGGAAAAGATAGTAATGATACGTCAGCTTGACGGCGTTTATCGTCTGGAGCATGCTGTCACCGCAACCCAGAAAACCATACTGGATGCCTTTGGTTTAAACGAAGGTAATGTACGGCATTAAGCGAAAGAAATCGAAAAATCCTACAGAGCAAGTAAGAAAAACATAGGATAAAAAAGATATGGCAAGAATGAGAAGAAGCAGCGAACAGACCCTGGAATACAAGATTGAACAGGCAGAAGCAAAGGTTGCAAAAACGAAAGAAGCACATGAAAAAGCGGTTGATGAATTAAAAAAACTGTACGATATAAGAATGGCATATCAGAGAGATGAACTGTTAAAAGCGATGAAAAACAGCAGCCGTTCTTATGGAGAGATCCTGACATTTATTACCTCAGGAGAGACATCAGAGGATGAGTAAAACAGGACTGAATAAGTCTATAAATAGGCACGACAGGTGAATTTAGCCTGGTTGTTTGGGGGAAATCCTACATTTAGGGGATTTATTTTCGGAAGTTCACATTGTTGATAAATTGACTTCGATAGATAAATAATATATACTTACGATTAGATACCACTAACTTTTGACTGTGAAAATGATGGAGTGCTTTATATTATGTATGAAAAAATCGAAGAAAATTATGGACTTTTTGATTCGGGTGTAGTTGTTCTTGAAAAGACTCAAAATGTGACGAAATATCAAATTGACTGCAATACACCGGATGGTACAATGGATTGTTACCATCTTTTTCAGGGCATTGATTTGGCTTATACGACTTTTTATGCTAATTCCTGCTTTCAACGAAAAAATTCACTTCCTCATATAATTGAAATTGCATATTGTAGATCGGGGCGATACGAATGTGAATATAAGCGAGGATTTATGACATATTTAGGTGAGAATGACCTTGCTGTGAGCATCATAAACTCACAAAGAAATGAGCCTATATTTCCTACGGGAATTTATGAAGGGGTGGCCCTTATTATCAATACCGACATCATAGGGGACTGTTTTCATGCTCCGGTTATTGGGCTTGAGATTGATTTCGCTGGACTTATTCAGAAATTTTGTTACGAACAATGCTGTGTAGTAATGAAAACGCCCCCTGAATTATTACATGTATTTGAAGAAATTTGTGATTGTACCTATAGAGGTAATCTTGGTTATTTGCGTTTGAAAGCACTGGAGATATTCTTTTTGTTGTCTAATTTATCAACGCAGGATAATATTGAAACCTCTGCATACTATTCTGGCGAGACAATTGCAAAAGTAAAGGCGTTGAAATCGGCTTTGATGGAACAGTTGGATAGAAAAATTTCTTTGCCAGAACTTGCCGAGCAATACGGATTAAGTCTTACTATGTTGAAAGATTGTTTTAAGGCTGTTTATGGAAAACCGGTGCATGCCTTTAGACGAGAATACAAAATGCAGGTCGCAACAAAACTTTTAACGACAACAGATATGTCCATTACAGAGCTTGCTGGGGAATTTGGCTATGAGAATCCAAACAAATTCTCGACTGCGTTCAAAGAAGTGATAGGTGTTTCTCCGAGAGCGTATCGGGCAAAAAACAAATAAATGGCTTTTTGGATAGAATTTGGCTGTTTGGGAAGGAAAAAAACGAGATTATGTTGTATTCTAATTGCGGTTAGTGAGGACTGACCGCACTATTTTTTAGGAGGAAATTTGTCATGGGAAACAAATTAAAAATGAAAGACATTATTACTTTGGCCATATTTAATGTGGCAATCCTTGTTGTTATGGTTGTAGTTAAGATGGTTATTATGATGGTTGCGACACCGGCATTTAACTATCTGGCATATGTTGGAGTCATGGCACTCTTTTGCGCTCCTTTGTATGTTGTTATGTCAAACAAAGTAGCAAAAACAGGAACTCTCTTTGTAACCGCATTATTTTCTGGTCTTATGATGTTGCTTTTTGGTTCTGGTTGGTTTCTGATTGTTGAACTAATTGTTGGTGTGATTTGTGAGTTGCTTATGTTGGGCGAGAATACATATAAGAATCCGATTAGAAATGGAATTGGTTATATTGTGTACTGGGTTCTGTATGCTGTTGGTAGTGCAATTCCGCTTTATCTGTTCAAAGATCAATATCTTGCAAGTCTAGCCGATTCTTATACGGAAGAAGGACTTGAAACGCTTGTATATTATGGTTCGCCCGCTATGGTTGCGCTCATTAGTGTTATAACGATAGTATTTGCCATTGTTGGTTATTTGATTGGCTGCTATTTCTTGAAAAAGCATATTAAAAAGGCAAAACTGGTGTAATCAATGGAAAAACTGGACATTAGAACACACTTAATTGTTTTAATCAGTGCTACTCTGTTTTGGTTTGTATTTCAAAGCAACGCGGAAATACATGGTCTAGTGGTTCTATGCGCCTTGTATATGTGTGTAGCAGGATATTGGGAGAAAGCTCCAGGCTTTATTATGACATATATTATTATGTTGTTGTTAGCTTATTTGACGGCTCCTATTATGGGGATTATGTATGTTGTTATTTGCACATTTGCACGTGCTATACCGCTGACGATGGTGGCTGCACCGATTCTGTATGCAAATCCGAGCCGCATGATGTATAGTTTTCAGCGAATACATGTTCCTAAGAATGTATTGGTAATGTTGTGTATATTGATTCGTTTTTTTCCAGTTATAGAAAAAGAAATGTTATCTATCAGGAACGGAATACGTGCAAGGGGTATTTTCCCTACTTGGTGGAGTATCCTAAAGAATCCTATTATGGCATATGAATGTTTTTTCGTTCCCTTGACGGTTCGATGTTTGAAATTATCTACTGAACTTGGGGCATCTGCGGAGCTGCGGGGATTGGATTCATCTAATCCCCGTTCCTGCATATACAATATTGGTTTTACTTACAGGGACATTTTGACAATTTTGGGATTTGTGTTAGGTTGCATTGGTGTTATGTTGGGGGTGAGAACTTGGTTGAGTTAGAAAGCGTTTCCTTTCATTATGGACGGGAAGATGCGGGAATGCTCCTGACCGGGGTAGAAGATATTTCTTTTAAAATTGAAAAGGGTCAGTGCGCTGTCCTGTGCGGACGTTCTGGAGCTGGAAAAAGTACTATTCTCCACCTGATTAGCGGGTTAGTTCCTGGATTTTACGAAGGGCAGTTAAAAGGCCGTGTTATAGTAAATAATGGTTTTCCCAGCAGTTTCACACCGGAAGAAAGGGTTGCAACACTGGGAGTAGTCTTTCAAGACCCTCGAAGCCAGTTTTTTATGGGAAAGGTACTTGATGAAATTGCATTTTCTGCTGAAAACATTGGGTTGTCTCCCGAACGAATATTACCGCAGGTTATGGAGTGCGCGAAGAGACTTGAAATAGAGTCCCTGTTGGAGAAAAAAGTCAATGAATTATCCAGTGGGCAGAAGCAACGTGTGGCGATTGCTGCCGCCACTGTATTCGCTCCGCCTGTATTGATATTGGATGAGCCAATTTCTAATTTGGATCGGGGCGGAATTAAAATCTTGCTTGAAATTTTGGGAGAGATAAAGCAGAATGGTACAACCATTATTATCAGTGAACATCGTCTGCATCAGTTTTTATCTATTGCGGATGTATATTTGCATATTGATGCCGGCAGATTGGTAAATAAATGGACAAAAGCCCAGTTTGAACGGCTTACTTGTAGTGATTTGATTGAGTGGGGCATCCGACATCCGGATTTGGCTGAATATGTACAAAGACCGCATCGACAGATTTTATCTGCTGATAAAGATTTGACTGTGGAGGGAATTTCTTTTCGGTATAAAAAAGCTGTGTGGGGAATTGAAGACTTGTCTTGCTGCTTTCCTGCCGGGACTGTTACTGCCATTCTTGGCAGAAATGGAATAGGGAAAACTACGTTTTGCAAAATTTTGTGTGGACTGTTAAAACAAAAGGTCGGAACAATAAAAAGAGAAAATCAGGTATTATCTTGCGCAGAGCGTCGTGCATCCAGTTATCTTGTTATGCAGGACGCGGATTATCAGATTTATGCGGATAGTGTCGGGAATGAGCTGGTATTAGGTAAAAAGGTAACAGAGGATTTGAGAAATCGTGCCTATGATGCGTTGGATGCCTTTCATCTGACCGCATTAAAGGATCGGCATCCAGCGTCTTTGTCTGGTGGCGAAAAACAGAGAGTAACAATAGCTGCCGCATATTGCTCGGATGCCGATATAATTATCTTAGATGAACCTACAAGTGGAATGGATGGAGAAGGTGTACTAAGTCTCTCAAAATGGGTAACATTCCTTGCCCAGAAAGGAAAAACCATTATCATTATAACTCATGATGATTTACTGTGTGATATGGCTTGTGACAACAGATTCTACATGGGAGGTAAGGAAAATGAATAAATCAGAAATTGCAAAACAGTTATTAGGTTTTATGCGTGCGCATAAAAATCAGTTTGTGCTGTCAATTCTGCTTGCTATTTTGGGCGTTGCTTCTGGTATGATTCCGTATTTTGCAATTGCCAGAATTATGCTTTATCTGCTGGAAGGTATAAGGGAGATGTCTATTTATGCCTTTTGGTGCATGATGGTGTTGCTCGGATTTTCTTTGAAAATTATTTTTGCGAATCTTTCAACTGCTGTATCACATACGGCAACATTTTATACATTGAAAGAGATTCGAATGCAGATTATAGATAAGCTGTCACGGGTTCCGATGGGCTATATCTTGGATCAATCATCGGGTAGTTTTAAAGACACGATTGTGGATAGGGTGGAAAGTATGGAGCCGATTCTTGCGCATTTAGTTCCTGAAATGACATCTAATTTGTTTGTGCCAGTATGTATGCTTGTTTATCTTTTTGTTCTAGACTGGCGTATGGCTCTTTTATCACTAGTTACGTTGCCCATAGGATTTTTCTGTTATATGGGAATGGCAAAAAATTATGAGGAACGGTTTTCTGGGCTTATAAAACGGGTTAAGAAAATGAATACAACAGTCGTTGAGTATGTGAATGGGATTGAGGTAATAAAAGCATTTAATCAATCTGCAAATTCTTATGAAAGATACTCTGATTCTGTGAAAGATAACGCCGATTATGCGGTTGGCTGGATGAAGGACACACAGCTTTTTATGTCGATGAGCAATACCATCTGGCCAAGTGTGTGGATTGCTATTTTACCGGTCGGAGGAATCCTTTACAAAGCAGGAATCCTTTCTGCTCCTGTTTTTTTAACCGTGATGATTTTATCACTTGGAATTGTTGGGCCAATTTTAGCGGCAATCAAATTTACGGATAGTGTAGCGCAGCTAGGAACGATAATAGGCGCTGTATGTAGTTTGCTGTCGGCTCCCGAAATGAAGCGCCCTTCTATACAGACCGACATACAGGATTTAACGATAAAATTTCAGGATGTTTCTTTTTCCTATGATGAAAATGTGGAAGAGCCTGTTTTGAGTCATGTTAATCTTATATTTCGCCCTAACACTATGACTGCGATTGTGGGACCGTCAGGTTCCGGAAAATCCACCATTACGAAACTTATTACTGGTTTTTGGGAAGTGACATCAGGCAAAATCACGTTGGGTGGCAAGGACATTCGGCAAATGCCGCTTTCACAACTCACATCGTATGTATCTTATGTTTCACAGGATAATTACTTATTTGATGTGAGTGTGCGTGAAAATATCCGAATGGGTCGTCTTACGGCAACAGATGATGAAGTAGAGGAAGCAGCCAAAAAATGCGGTTGTCACGATTTTATTGTAGAGCTGGAGCATGGCTATGAAACAGTTGTTGGCAGTGCAGGAGGACATTTGTCAGGCGGAGAACGGCAACGAGTAGCGATTGCGCGGGCAATGCTCAAGAATGCACCGATTGTAATTTTTGACGAAGCGACCGCTTACCTTGACCCTGAAAATGAGAGTTTAGTGCAGGATGCAATTTCAAATTTGGTTCGAGGGAAAATGTTGATTATGGTTGCACATCGTCTTTACACTGTAACAGGGGCAGACCAGCTTGTTGTGGTAAATGACGGTCGGATAGAAGCGACTGGAACACATGAGGAGTTGCTTGAGGTTTGCCCACTATATAAACAAATGTGGATGGCTCATATTGGTAGCCGTGATGAAGGAGGTGCAGACAGATGCTTACCGCATTGAGAAAAATATATGACTTTGCAGGAAATTGGCAGGGAGTATTAAAGAAATCTGTTGCTTTCAGTCTGTTGCACTCCATTTTTGATATGTTTCAGATTGCTGCGCTTTTTTTGATTTTAATTGGTTTAACGGAAGGAATGACATTGCAAATAATAGTATTTACGTTATTACTTCTGATTATCGGCATATTGGGGAAAATTTATTGCAGTTATATTTCTGATTTTTCGCAAACGAAGGTTGGTTATTATATGTGTGCGGAAAAGCGGATTCATGTGGGTGATCGCATGAAATATATGCCGATGGGGTATTTTAACGATCATAGTCTTGGAAAGCTGACTTCGGCTGTTACTACAACAATTGGAGATGTGGAAAATAACGCACCGTCTGTTTTAATTACAGTTGTTCACGGATTTGTTCATGTAGTTGTTATTACTATCGTGATGTTTTTCTTTGACTGGCGCATAGGTTCTTTATGTTGCTTGGGAATTCTTCTATTTTTAGTATGCAATTCAATGATGCAGAAAAAATCACAGAAAATATCGCTGGAAAGGCAACGTGCACAGGAAGATTTGGTTGGTGCTACATTAGAGTACATACAAGGAATGAATATTGTAAAATCATTTAATCTTGGTGGTAACTCCAATCAAAAAATGAAACAGGCCATAGAAGAAAGCAGGGTTCGTAATACAAAACTGGAAACTGTTTTTATTCCTTATGGTGCTGCACAACAGTTTGTGTTAAGATTAATAAGTGTATCTATTATGTTCTGTTCTATTTTGTTTTATTTGCAAGGCAGTATGACACTTGTGTATTGCCTATTGATGTGTGTGGCTTCATTTTTGATTTTTAGTGAATTAGAAAAAGCGGGCGGTAAATCATTTGCGCTTCGTCTCATTGAAAGCTCGATTGATAAAATAAATGAGATTGATGAAACGCCGATTATGGATTTGTCGGGACAAAATATAACGCCTCCAAATATGGATATTGAATTAAAGGATGTTAGCTTCTCATATGGTGAACATCAAATTTTCCGATGTATTAATCTTTCCGTTCCAAGCAGAACAACGCTAGCAATAGTCGGACCATCAGGAAGTGGAAAAACAACATTGTGTAGTTTAATTGCACGATTTTGGGATGTACAGTCTGGAAGTATTACTTTAGGCGGTACGGATATACGAGATTATACGTTAGATAAATTGCTTTCTAATTTCAGCATTGTCTTTCAGAATGTTTATTTATTTGCTGATACGATTGAAAATAATATCCGTTTTGGAAAGCCGGATGCCAGTCACGATGAGGTTGTCCGGGTTGCTAAGAAAGCTTGTTGCCATGATTTTATCATGGCACTGCCCAAAGGTTATGATACTGTGATTGGTGAAAGTGGTGCAACTCTTTCTGGTGGTGAAAAACAGCGTATTTCCATTGCCAGAGCGATTTTGAAAGACGCACCTATCGTTATTTTGGATGAGGCAACTTCCAGTGTTGATCCTGAAAATGAATCCGATTTACAGGCAGCCATTGAAAGTTTGACAGAAAGTAAAACGGTTATTACGATTGCCCATCGCTTGAAAACAGTCAAAAATGCGGATCAGATTGTAGTAATTGCAGATGGAAAAATTACACAGCGTGGAACGCACGAACAATTGAAAATGCAATCTGGTATTTATGCGGATTTTATCAATATTCGTCATAAAACAACGGGCTGGAAATTGGTTCAGTAAAGGAGGCGATTATGAAACTTCATGTATCCGGAGAAGATTATTTGGAAGCTATACTTGTATTACAAAAGAAAAGTGGTATGTTGCGTTCTATTGACCTTGCCCGGCACATGGGATTTAGCAAACCCAGTATCAGTCACGCAGTAGGCGTATTAAAGAAAGAAGGATTGCGAAACAAAAGAAGCAGCAGAGGCGAGCAAAACAGAAAAAAGAAACAAGAGATAATCTGGCTAAAGAAGAAATCTTGAAAGATGACAGATTTTTCGTTATTGCCGGTTATACCTCCTGAGGTGCACCGTATGGTGTCACCTGGGAGGAAATGGGGCTGAAACCTTGGGATGATGTGGAAGAGAATAATTGGGTTGTCAGTGCAATTTCATTTATCTCTTGTGACAGAAACAGATTCCCGTTTTGCCTGAAGTAAGTCAGAACTGATCTCAGGAGCATCGAGCAGTGCAGTGAAATTTTGCTGAATGATCTCTAGGGTTTTCTGCTTTTTCTGCAATTCCTGTTTTTCCCGGACAGTAGCATCCTGTTCAGATTCAAGATTTTCAATCCGCTTCTGGATTTTATTAGAGCTTGGGATTTTGGTGACACCGAGATCCTGAAGCTCTTTTTTTAGTGAATCGTGGAGCTGGTATTCTGTCTGATGCTTGGTCCGGTATGCTTTTGGATTTTTAGAAAATTTGCAATCTTCAATCACTTTACGGCAGAGACGGTAAGAATCACAGTGTTTCTGGATGACTTTCTGTGTAGTCAGTTCATTGCTGATTTCCACTATCTTCTGATCGGCAGCTTTAACAGAAGCTTCAATGTCAGAAACATGCTGCTGGAAATCTTCATAATTCAGCAGGTTATTTTCAGAAAGATAGTTGAAGGTACGAGCCGCTTCTTTCAGGTTATTGAGTTTTGCCCATCGTTCAAATCCTTCACGATTGCCTGTTGTTACATAGGTGGAAATATTGATATACAGGCGAGCTTCTCTGGACAGATGCCTTGGAGTTTTTACTTTGTTACGATTTTTAGCCAGACGGATGCGGACATTTTCTTCTGAATAATAGTTTCCAAGAGATTTTATATAAGTAAAGTTTTTCTGCTCCGGTGCACGGAAGGATAAATGTTTTCCCTGTCGAACTTCATATCCTGCTAACTGCATCTTTTGTAGGAATTCCTCATAGTTGATGGAAGTCCAGATTGCTTTATCAACTGCGACACGCAGTTTGGCTTTCCAGCTGGTGCCACGATGGTATTCCATGTTCTCTTTATAGCTTTTACCTTTTTCTCCGGTTGGCATACTGGTGACAAGTCCATTTTCATGGCAGATACGATTACTGATTCTGCAGAGTTTGTGGTAGCTCCGCTTATTGGAAACATACTTGTGATGATCAACAAAGCTTGCAGCGTTGAAGATGATATGATTGTGAATATGATTTTTGTCAACGTGTGTGCTGATCACGTACTCATATTTTCCTTTCAGCACTTCGTCAGCAAATTGTTGACCTAAGCGATGGGCAGTTTCGGCATTAACTTCTCCAGGTTTAAATGACTGGATCAGATGAAATGCCAGGTTATCGCCTTTGTCCATTACGTTCTTTTTTGCTGCTTCTCTGGTGAGAGCAAATTCCAAATCCGCAGTTTCCGGGGAACAGCCAAAACTGGAAACTAACAGTTTTTCATCTGTTTTATCTGGATTCGTGATGTAGTCCAGAGCTTTCTTGTCTGTTACTTTAATGGGGAAGATCTTAAGATACGCCATAATTCTTTCACCATCTCTTTCAATTCTTGCATTTCTTCTGGATATAGATCTCCGGTGGTATTTACCTTTTTTGCAATCTGGTTGATATTTACACCAATCTTGTGCATTTCCTCATACTGTTTCTTAAGTGGAGTGGTATCTGTGTTGACGATGTAACCGTCGATTGCCATTTTGCGCAGATAAGCTCCCATGTTTTTTGTCTTTGATTCTATCATCTTCCTGCGGATTAGCTTTCGTTCTTCTTCGGTGACATAGAAATGGATTTCTTTGTTTCTCTTTCTTTCAGCCATTGGCGGGTTCTCCTTTCTGAGAGGGCAGTAGTATCGTTGCTTTCAGCGTTTTTTTCAATTTAGGGCAGGGTTCCCTAAATTGGGATTTCCCGGAAGTGTATCCTCACTTCCTGTCCTTGCTGTTTTACCCCTCTATTAGTTAAAGTCAGGAGAACCGGAAAAATGCAAAAGAATTTGGCAGGTAGTATGGGATACGAAAATGTGGTATGATTATGGGCAGGATATCAGAAAAATCAGGAGTTGAATAGATTGTGAAGAAAGAAGAAATTTTTGAATATGTGCAGAAACAGTATGGCACAATGCCGGAATATTTATGGAGTAAACTATCGGACAGTGCAGTACTTCGACATAAAAATGGAAAATGGTATGCAGTGATCATGACGGTTGAAAAATCGAAACTGGGATTAGAGGGAAATGATCTGGTTGACATTATGGATGTAAAGTGCAATCCAGAAATGACCAGCATGATTATTCAGACTTATGGATTTTTACCAGGATACCATATGGATAAACAGCACTGGATCACGATTTTACTGGATGGTTCAGTCAGTGAAGCGAAGATATTGGACTTTTTGGATATGAGCTATGACCTGATTGACGGAGCAGACGGAAAGGAAGAAAAATGAGAACAGCGATAGTATACGCATCTGTGCATCATGGAAATACAGAAAAATTAGTAAAGAGGATCGCAGAAGAATGTCAGGTGGATTTGATTGATGCTGTGAAACAGCCAGATGCAGACCTGAGCAGTTATGATATGATTGGGTTTGCATCAGGAATCTATTTTTCAAAGTTTCATCAGTCGATATTGGAATTTGCAGAGAAGAATCTACCGGACGACAAAAAGATATTTCTGATCTGTACTTATGGCGGGAGTGCGAATTATAAAACCATAGAGCAGATTTTGGATAAAAGACATGCCAGTGTGGTTGGAAAATTTGGTTGTAAAGGGTATGACACATTCGGACCATTTAAACTGGTTGGAGGTATTGCTAAAGACCATCCGAATGAAGAAGATATGAAAAACGCAGCGGATTTCGTAAAAGGATTACACTGATTTTTGAGCAAAAGGAAAACCGGGGATTTTACTCCTCGGTTTTCTGGCAGCTGTGTTTCAGTCTTCAACCTGAAAAATATCTTCTACAGGCACTTTCAGGTAATGTGCCAGCCGGATTGCAATCTCAAGAGAGGGATTACGTTCTCCACGTTCGATGCGGCCTATAGTCTGGCTGCAGGAACCTATGGCTTCAGCCAAATCTGCTTGAATGAGATTCCGTTCTTCACGAATATCTTTTAGTGTATTATTGATTGCCATTCAATCACTTCCTTTGCTTATTGTTATCAGCAGGATCATGAACCTGCTGTTGAAGTCTAATGAAATCCCGGAATTTCTGCACCTTTGCATTTCCCGATTACTTTTCCAAAAATCTTAAAAGAGTCAGATTCCAAAACCTGGATAGGACGATATTTTTGATTTAAAGAAATCAGATAAACACCATCTGGCTCATCGTGTAATTCCTTGATGTAAGTATTGCCGTTGAGATAGAAGATTCCAATTTCACCATTAGCAAGAGAATCTTTTTTCTGAATCCATGCAACATCGTCTGTATGATAAAGTGGCTCCATACTGTCACCGGAAATCCGTACACCAAAGTCAGTCTGCTCAGGAGCAAGGTGTCCTACATCATAGGTTTCTTTTACAGAATCCTCCAGGTAATTTCCAGTACCAGCAGAAACTGGTTCCCAGGTAATTTCTACAGGATGATGGAATGGGATAATTTTTGCAGACAGTGGAGAAAACTTTTTAGAAGCTTTCAAAATATCAGCAAATTCAATCAATTTATTTCTGCCTTCTTCATTCAATCCACTCATAATGTTATATGGGTTTTCTCCAAAGAAGGATTCATATATATCTTCGATATCAAGTAACTGGCAAAGTGTCAGGAAAACATGTAAAGCTGGTTCTCGTGCATTGGTCTCCCATTTGGAGATTGCTTTTGTAGTGACCTGAATACCTTCCTGAGAAAGCAGGTCTACCAGATCTGATTGAGAGTATCCTTTCTTTTTTCTATTTTCTGCTAATATTTCCCCGAAATCACGCATTTGTTCGCCTCATTTCTATTTGAATTTTCTATATGCATTATACCGTATGTTAGAAATAAAATCAACAATAATCTCCAAAATGGAGAAAATACAACCAAGATGTTACTTGACTATCTCCGGAATGTCGATATATACTAAACATACAAAAATTGATAAGACATCATGTTGAAGGAAACAGCTGGGAGGTGAAAAGTTTGAGTGAGCGTGTGATCCTGCATAGTGATATGAACTGTTTTTATGCCAGTGTAGAAATGCTGCATCATCCGGAATTTGCCGGAATGCCGCTGGCAGTCGGTGGCGATCCGGAAGCCAGACATGGGATTGTGCTGACAGCAAATTATATTGCAAAGCAAAAAGGTGTAAAGACCGGAATGGCATTATGGCAGGCAAAACAGATTTGTCCGGAAATCATATTTGTACCACCACGGATGGATTTGTATTTGAGATTTTCAAAGATGGCAAGAGAAATCTATTCGGAGTATACGGACAAGATTGAGCCATATGGAATTGATGAAGCCTGGCTGGATGTATCGGACAGCAGAAATCTGAAAGGAAGCGGAATGACGATTGCAAGAGAAATCAGCCATCGGATTAAATACGAACTGGGTGTAACGGTAAGTATTGGAATTTCCTGGAATAAGATTTATGCGAAACTTGGTTCAGATTATAAAAAGCCGGATGCAATCACAGAGTTTAATCGAGAAAATTATAAAGACAGGATATGGCAGCTTCCAGCGTCAGATTTGCTTTATGTCGGAAGACAGACAAATAAGAAATTGCAAAAACTTGGAATCCGGACAATCGGGCAACTTGCGGAATCAGACGAAAAGTTGTTAGAGAGTCATTTTGGAAAAATAGGAAATGTATTATGGGCTTTCGCAAATGGCTGGGATGAAGATCCGGTTTGCAAGGAAGGATATGAAGCACCAGTAAAGTCGATAGGTAATAGCACTACAACACCGAGAGATCTGGAAAATGATCTGGATGTCTGGATCATTCAAATAGCATTGGCAGAAAGTGTAGCTGCACGATTGCGGAAACATGGATTTAAATGCAAAACAGTAGAAATTACAGTTCGAGATAATCGATTGTATAGTTTTTCCAGACAGATACATTTACGACAGCCAACGAATATTACAAACGAGATTGTAACTGCAGCATTTCAGCTATTTAAAGATAATTACAAATGGGAACATCCCATTAGAAGCCTGGGAATCCGAGCTGCGGATCTTGTGTTAGATGATATTCCCGTGCAGTTGGATTTATTTGGAAATCAGGAGAAAAAGGAAAAGTTAGAGAAGCTGGATCGTACTGTAGATGAGATCAGACGACGGTTTGGTTATTTCAGTATACAGCGAGCGGCAATGTATCAGGATAAAGTCTTATCCCACTTAGACGCTGGTACGCACACGATCCATCCACATAGTTATTTCCATGGGTAATTGGAGGGATAGATTTGAAAAAAGCATTAACCAGAAAACAGGAAGAAAGTTATCAGTGTATTTTACGATATACCAATGAACATGGATATCCACCGACAATACGGGAATTTGGAAAATTGATCGGGGTGAAATCAACATCATCAGCATTTTCCAGAATCAAGCAGTTGGAGTTAAATGGATATATCCGCAGAATCCCGGCATCGCCAAGAGCAATTGAGATTTTATAGTGAGGTGTCGGCATGAACAAAGTATATGTAGATGTAGTAGCAGAGTTTCGGAAAAACGGACAGCTGGTTCCCATATTTTTTACATGGGAGGATGGAAGAAAGTATAGCATTGACAGAATTTTGAAAATCGAGCGATGCGCCAGCAGAAAGGCAGGCGGTGTAGGAATGATGTACACCTGTATGATACAAGGGCAGGAAAGCCACTTGTTTTACGAAGTGGATAAATGGTTTATGGAGAGAAAAACAGCATAAGGAGAGCTTGGTATAGACGATATTATTTGGATTATTAACCGGCAGGGATAGTCACTTTCCCTTTTTATTCCTGCAGGTTTTACATAAGAAGATGGATTCCGGTCAGCAAAGGCAGCTCCCACAATGCCTTTTGGATATCCGCTTCTGCAAGTTGTAGTAAGTAATTGCTTCCCATCAAAATCATGGGGAAAGCGAACTGGTCTGAAAGACCGCCAGTTAGTGTGATGATGATAAGGAGATTTTGAAACTGATGACAGACAGAGATTATGCAATTAAATCAATGAAAGAGATTACCTTCCAGATGGCAAGCCATGCACAGGATTATTTGGAAGTAACGATTGAAAGACATTATACTGATATTAAAGAATTGATGACAAGCTATCAGAAATTGATTTTGGAAAATCAGATTGTGTTAGAAGAACTGGATATGGAGTGCCAGGAGAAAATCAATGAAGATATGGCATATGCGTTGAGTTATCTGAGCATTTATAACAATCAGCTGAATGTGCCAAAGATGCACCGGGAAATGAATAACCTGATGATCATTTATGGCTTGTCAGATATGATCTATCGTGGAATGACACTGGTTAAGTTCTATGCACCGAATGGTGTGATGCTCAGTGAGATCCTTCATTCCTGTTTTTGCAGTCATTATAATAAGACAGATGTGGAAGTACAACAGGAGTTAGGAATAGGCAGGACTTCATTTTATAAAATGAAGAAGCAGGCACTTGGGTATTTAGGATTTTATTTTTATGAGATCGTGGTACCGCAGGCAAAGGATAAAAGATTTAAACCGTCACTGGGCGTAGAGGAAGAGTAGGTGAATAATATGAGATACGAAGATTCGATGAAAGGTGTAGCTGATCAGATAATCAAAGAACAGCAACGAGCCAGTAAAATTAAAAACAATCCAGAAGAGTTCCATTGGCATGACGAATATGCAACGTTGAATTTCTTTCGGTTTATCTGCAAAAATATCGGTAACTTGGGAAATGGAGAAATTGAAAAAATGGTCACACGCTTAAAGAGCATAGATCAGAAAGCAGTGGAAAACCATGTGAATGGTGCTGTTTGGGCATTTGATTATGATAAGATGTTCTGTGTATTGATGGAAAATGAAATTTGCCGAAAGGTGTGTGAAAAGAATAAATATAATAGTTGGACGAAGCTGATTGGACAGTATTGTATTTCAATGGCTTAAAGATAAAGAAAGTTGCTGGAGAGAAAAAATATTCTCCAGCAACTTTGTCTTTGATGAATAAAGGTCAAATTTTCATTTAACTATTCTCACTATTATTTGATTCAGTGATTTTTTTCTTCTTTGGAGAAACCAGTTTGTGACCGGAATAAATGGACATGCCAATACAAAGCAATGAAGAATAGGCAAAGTATTTATGTGCAGTCATAGATTTTTTGATTCCAGAATAAATGCATCCCAACATACAGAAAAGTGCGCCTAAGGACCAGTATTTATGTGATTTCATGATTTGATACCTCCTTTGATTTAACTGATTCAATCATAACGCTTTTTTACGAAAATGCAAAGAAAATCTTGAAATATAGTTCTATAGAATTAGAACTTGGTTTTGCGATTCTGTATATTGAAGACATCCACAAGTATACTAAATCCAGAACGATTATTCGTTCCGGAGGAGGTGTTACGATGGATTTGAAAGCAGTAGGACAGCGAATCAAATCGGCACGAGAAGCAAAAAATCTCACACAAGAGGAACTGGCTGCATTAGTAAATTTAAGCCCGACGCATGTGAGTGTAATAGAGAGAGGCTTGAAAGTTACAAAATTGGATACCTTTGTTGCAATTGCAAATGCGTTAGATGTTTCTGCAGATACTCTTTTAATTGATGTTGTGGCACATTCAGTTACAGGTGTTACAAATGAACTGACAGAAAAAATTGAAAAACTTCCAATCAAAGAACAGAAAAAAATCATCAAAGTAATTCACACATTATTGGAAGAGTGATATGACAAACTGGGAAGAGCAAGTAGCTCTTCTTTTTTTGACCATTTATTCAGATTTAAGTTGTAAAGTGTCTTTTCATGATAATAGAAATATGCTAAATTGGTTCTATAGAACAAGTTGTAAATCCAGTTATATATCGGAGGAAAATGAATGAGAGAAAAAACTATTTATGAGAAGATTGCAGAAAAGTACAACACAACACCAGAAGAAGTACGCAGAGAAATGCAGATAGCCATAGATGCAGGATTTGATAATCCTGATCCGGCTGTGCAGGAAGAATGGAAGAAAATGACACTTAAAGGAGAAAGACCTACACCGGAAGAAGTAATCAATTACGCAGTAAAAAAACTAAAAGGAAAATAAAAATATGAAGAAAAAGATAATTGCATTGATTTCAGGAGCAGTGATCTTGATAATTGCTGCAGGAAGTATTTATGGGAAATCTGAATCTGGTCATAAGGAAGGCGAACCGGATGTAGTTGGAACATTTTCCGTAAATCGGGATGAAAATTTAACCGTGGTTGCTAACCGGAAAAATATTGAGGATAGAGAAGCGTTTGTAAGAGAGCTTTTGCAGATGTACAAGGATGATTCTTTTTATTCGACAAAATTCTCCACAGACAGGGGATATGCGACGAGTCTTGATATGAACATCTATTTATGGAAAGAGGATATTGAAGATGGGGAATCGGTAATGACAGCCGAATACAGACCTGTAGAATATGGAAAGGACTATGATGTAGTCAATAATCCTGATAAATTTCAACTATATATAGATGGAAAAGAAGTAGAAGAATAACACGGTGAACTTTTTATACTGAAATATGTACGATTCCAATAATGATATGAACTTATGGGAACATATTGCGGATACTTTGTGAACTTTATCCTGATACAATGATTATGCTGATGAAAGAAGGCATAGATAACTGAATACAAGAAAGAGACGAAAGCCTCAGTAGTTAAGAAAAAACTACTGGGGCTTTTTTTCGTGCCTGAATTTCTCAGCCAATAACTGCGGGCGTATCCCGGCAGGATAAAGGCGGAGCAGGCATGATTCTAAACAGAGGTCCGCCTTCTGGATTTGAAACGAGCAACAAGATTTCAAATTCAGGAGGAACGGATATGTATATTGAACACCCATATTTTTATGAAGGAAAGTATTACGCAAATATTGATGGAGAAATGATCGAGATTACAAAAGAAGTTGCGTATGCGATGAATAATTTTTATAGAAGCAGCAAGGCAAAAAAAGTTGAGATTAAGAACGAACTGGGTGAGGTTGTGGATAAGATGCTGAGAGAAGTACCTTACAGTGGTCAGTCCATTGATGGAGAAGGCTTCATGATTGAGGATTTTCCAGATCTGAACTGCGATGTGGAGCACTGTGTACTGACAAAAATGGAACAGCAGGATATTCACAAAGTGATCAATCAGCTGAACTCAGAGGAACGCATGATTATTTATGGCATTTTCTTTGAAAACAAGACACAGACACAGATGGCGGAGATTATGGGGATTTCCAGACAGATGCTGTCATACAAGCTGAAATCCACTCTTAATAAGATGCGTGAAATGTATATGAATAAATTTTTTTAAAAAATTTTTCAAAATCTTTTGCATCTGCCAAAGTCATTTGACTTTAGTAATTAGAGGAAGTTAAAGGACTTCCTAAAATGAACCATGATAACTGAATATCCAATAATAACTGACGTGACATTTCATGCAGAGAGCACGAGGAAGATGCCGCTATAGGATTATAAGACAAAACCAAGATTTTTAGTTCAGTCTGTAATGCTGCGAAAAAGCACTGACCGAAGCCAGCTGGCAGGCTGGTGATGCGATGATATGTATGAGATGCGATACACTTGCAGATCCTGAGAAGTCTGTAACTGGTAAACCTATGAACTGCTGGAGCCTGGAAACGAGAGTTTTTGGGTTGTGGTCCGGAGTATGCATTCGGGCAGGTTATTATTCCCTTCCTGCATATGCAGGAGTAACGATTCGGGGTATCGAGGATAAATAGAATCGAGCGAGCACTGTTTAATAATCAAATTGGCTATAGAGGTTATGCGGCAGAGCTTTCCTTATGGGAAAGAAACTCTGCCGTATTCCTGTGGAGCCAATATAGCGCTATGGATGCTTTACAAATAAAAATAATAGATTGGAGAGAGGACAAATGACAATCCGCAGAGGAGATATTTTATGGGCAGATCTCGGTATGTTTCCTACAACATCTGTTCAGGGTGGTGTAAGACCGGTGATCGTAGTGAGCAATAATAAAGCCAATACATACAGTTCAGTCATTACAGTAGTTCCGCTGACATCAAGAATATATAAGAAGCGATATTTACCAACACATGTATTTATCAGTAAATACGATATGACAGGGATTCGAAAAGGAAGCCTGGCATTGGCTGAACAGGTTATGAGCATTTCTACAAAATGCATTATTGAGAAATGCGGAAGAGTAAATAAGTGGAGCCTGGATCGGGTGCTGAAAGCGGTACGGATTCAAATGGGAATGAACGAAAGCGAGAAATGATATTCCTGCTTTCGACAATTCAACAGAAAACGACGTCATAAAATGTAGACAACACAAAAGAATGACAATACAGGACGAGAGGTTCTGGTGATTTTTTAGAGACGATTGAATATGATTTATAAAGGGAGGGATTGCGATGGCATTAAAAATTGTAAGAAGATATGATGCAAATGGTAATGTGATCGAAGATAAAGATTTAGAAAGATTCAAATTGGATTCCCCGGTAGTTCGTCAGATCTTATATCAGATGAATAAAGAGATGGGAGCAGTTGATAATATTAAAGTCGATGCAGCTGAAAGAAGAAATTTTATATAACTTACTTTAATAAATAAAATAAGTTGAAATTTCTCTGAAAAGATGGTATAGTGTACGTGAGAGGAGGAAAGAGCGAGGTGAGAAACATAAGAATTGGAAAGAATACCTCAAATAATAAAAAAACAGGATTGTATATCAGAGTTTCTACAAATTTTCAGTTTGAAGAAGGATATTCAGTAGGTGCTCAGACGGAGAAGCTTGAAAAGTATTGTAATTATCAGGAGATTGATAATTATGATTTGTATATTGACGGTGGCTATTCAGGAAGCAATTTGAATCGACCGGAGATGAAACGTCTTATTAAAGAAATTCAAGAGGGCAAAGTGGAATCAGTTGTAGTTGTTAAACTTGATCGTTTGTCCAGAAGCCAGAAAGATACGATTTATCTTCTTGAAGATGTGTTTGAAGCAAATGATGTTGGATTTATTTCTTTAAATGAGAACTTTGATACAACAACACCATATGGAAAAGCAATGGTAGGTATCTTATCTGTATTTGCTCAGTATGAACGTGAAAACATTCGTGAACGTACACAGATGGGAATTACAGAGAGAATCAAAACCGGAAAATGGAGAGGGACGAAACCACCATTTGGTTATGACTATAATAACGGTGATGACGTTCTTGTGCCAAATAAAGATGCAGAAACAGTCAGAAAGATTTTTGAATTATATAAGGAAGGCTATTCCACGTATGCACTGGCAAAGATGTTCGATTTAAAAGGAGACAAGCAAGTGTCCGATATGTTGTCCAGAGTGACATACATTGGAAAGCTCAAATATAATAAAGAAATCGTTGATGGTCTTCATGAGCCGATAGTTGATAAAAAACTGTTTGATGAAGTTCAGGAATTACGAAAAACAAGAACGAGAGCAACTTCTCATAAATCACAGTATTTACTTACTGGGTTAATATATTGTGGATTATGTGGGGCAAAGATGCGTTATCAAAAATGGAGCGGTGGAAGAGTGATGATTTACTGTTACTCATTAGACCATAGTAAACCGCACTTGGTTAAGAATCCAAATTGCCAGAACGGAAAATTGGATGCAGCTGAAGTTGAAGATGTTGTTGTTAGTGATATGCTGAAATTATCAAAGGAGTATGAGGTAATCGAGGAAAAATCAGAACAGCAAAATCAAAAAGGATTTGAAGCTATGAACCAGAGAAAATCAGTTCTTGAAGGTAAGCTGAAATCCCTGTATAATTTATATGCATCCGATACCAATAATAGTGTCCTGCTGGAGACAATTGGTGAGATCAATAAAGAACTGGAAAATCTGAATACACAGATAGAACAGTACACATTAAAGAACACCAGAGCTAAAGATATGACAGCAAGAGCTAAAGCATTCAAAAGTGTTGCTGACAGCTGGGAGTTCATGTCTTTCAATGAAAGACAGAAGACTGTACGTGAATATATCAAAAAGATTAAAATATCGAATGATTATGTTGAAATTGAGTATAATGATCTTTTGACACTACAGTAAATTACATTTCTATAGTTAATACATCGCAAGGGGATATATCTTCTTGCGTGTAAAATTTCATATATCTTATTCAAGATAATTACCCTATTGGATAAAGGAAATTTCAAAATTTCCACTATAATACATTATCCCGATGATCATCGGAGAGATCAAACGTTTCCTGCGGGATGACGGAATCCTGAAGGTCAGCAGATCTGTTAAAGAGAATCAGTATCGCATCGGGCGAAAAAGAGAAGAGCTGGAAAAAGCACTGGGGAGAGAACCGACGCTTGGAGAACTGGCGGAGAGTGTGCAGATGCTGCCGGAAGAACTGGCAATGACCATGGATGCGGCAAATGATGTGGAATCTATTTATCAGATCATTTATCAGGGTGAGGGAAATGAACTGAGACTTCTGGATAAGATCCCGGAAAAAGAAAACCTCCACGACAGACTTCTGAACAAGATCTTTCTTGAAGAGCTTCTCAGAAGTCTGAACGCGGAGGAAAGAAAGCTTCTTTACATGCGCTATTTCCGGGAGATGACTCAGACGGAAGTAGCAGATGAATTCGGCGTGTCACAGGTTCAGATCTCGCGAATGGAGAAGAAAATTCTGAACCGCCTGCGTGCGATTATTTGAATTTGATCTCTTTTCCTTCCAGGCGCCACTGTCTGAACTCAGCAGATGCTGACAGAAGAAGGTCGGAAGAAGAGTTCAGGGCTGTTTCCACAGAGTCCTGAATAACACCGATGATGAACCCTACTGCAACGACCTGCATGGAAATGTCATCAGAAATACCAAACAGGGAGCATGCCATCGGGATCAGAAGCAGAGATCCGCCGGCAACACCGGATGCACCACATGCAGACAGTGCTGCAAGAAGGCTTAAGATGATCGCGGTCGGGATATCTACATGGATACCAAGTGTAAATGCCGTTGCCATGGTCATGACGGTGATCGTGATTGCGGCACCATCCATGTTGATCGTAGCACCGAGCGGGATTGTTACAGAATAAGTATCACGGTCAAGTCCCATCTCTTCACAGACTTTCATATTGACAGGAATGTTGGCTGCGGAACTTCTGGTGAAGAATGCGGTCAGCGCACTTCTTTTCAGACAGTGGAAGATCAGCGGGTATGGATTCTTGCGGATACACCAGTAAACCAGAAGCGGGTTAGTCACAAAGTAGATAAAGAGCATACACCCTACCAGCAGAGCAAGCAATTTTCCGTAAGTAGTGAAAATCTCCAGACCATTTGTGGATACGGTATTGAATACAAGACCGAAGATACCGAACGGAGCCATGTTGATGATCCAGGAAACAACAGCAGATGTTCCGTTTGCGATATCATTCAGTACATTTTTGGTTATTTCATTTGCTGCACGGAATGCAAGTCCGAGAAGAATTGCCCACGTAAGGATGCCGACGTAGTTGGCATTTACAAGGGAAGATACCGGGTTGGCAACCACATTTAAAAGAAGATTGTTTAATACTTCGGCAACGCCCTGAGGTGCGGCTGTATCTGTAGCTGCGGCAGTGGCAAGTGTAAGTTTTACCGGGAACGCCATGCTGGCAAATACGGCAATGACAGCGGCAAGTACGGTACTGAACATGTAGAGTATGATGACCGTTTTGATAACACCGCCGTGGGAGTTTCCTGCGTTACACAGAGAACTGATAACCAGAAAGAATACCAGAAGAGGTGCGATTGCTTTCAGGGCGCTTACAAAGACATCTCCGAGGATGGAGATACCGGTAGCTCCCGGGACTGTGAGACCAAGGATCGCTCCTAGTACAAGTCCGACAAGGATTCTTTTGACCAGAGCAATTTCAGTCCATTTGTTCCATAACTTTTTCATATTTTCGCTCCTTTAACGTTGTAAAATGATAATATGGTACATTATAAACGAAAAAAAGCGAGAAAGCAACAAAATTATTTTGGATTATACAAAGAAATTACAAAATGCCGGTCAGGAAGAAGCTTTTTTCCGGCTGCTTTCTTCAAGGAGCGTAGTGTTTACATCATCCTCATATTGACGCATCTGCACCTGCATGGGGGTAGGATCAGCAGAAAACTTCTTTCTCCCGAAGTGGTTAAAGAAGAAAAGAACACCGGCAGCAAGTCCAATGGAATAGGAAATTTCAAGTATCGTAAATCCACTGGAGATATTTCCGGTCACCTGCTGGTAAATCTGCTTAAAAAGTGTTCCGACATCGACATCGGTGTTAAAAGTCATGATCGAAAAAGCAGCACCGAAAAAAGAAGCAAGTGATATAAAAACCACTTTCAGGATATCAAAAACCGTCTGTGATTTCCCTGCCGGCCGGTATGTCAGGATGAAAGACGGTTCTCCGAGCGGAGTGATATCAAGATCCGGTTCCTTTTTCTGAATCAGATCGACGAGATCCATCACAGACATTGTATAACGTCCGGGAGTGTCCGGTTCTAAGTTTATGACGGGAAGTACCCGGAGGCGGTTGAGAGCTTTGGTGCTGGTACAGGAAAGTCTTGCAATGTCCTGCAGATAGACATGGGGATGCTTTACGAGAATATTCATGTCTATCTGCATATACAGAGTATCACTCATGAAATTTACCTCAATCTTTCATTTGCGGGTGGAAGATCATACAGGACAGATATGAAAAGATCAAAGCGGCAGAGACCCCGAGGGCGCAGGCAGTAAAACCACCGGTAAATAATCCAAGAAAGCCGTCTTCAGAAATTGCTTTTTGCATACCTTTCCATAATGTGTGCCCGAAACCGAGCAGGGGAACCGTAGCGCCGGCACCGGCGAAATCCACAAACGGCTGATAGATCCCGAGAAAGCTTAAAAGGGCACCGCTGCAGACGAGAAGAACCATGACACGGCCGGGCAGCAGTTTAGTTTTATCCAGAAGAATCTGAACCAGGGCGCAAATGAGGCCGCCGGTCCAGAATGCATTAAAATAGTCCATCAGTTTTTACCTCCTTTGCAGGGACGGGGAATGTGTTCGAGGATGATTCCATGTGCAATGCCGGAGACGGGGACACCCTCATTAAAACTTACTTTTGAGAGCAGGGCACCGGTCGGGACAAATAAAACCCGTTTCAGTTCTCCGCTGGCGATACGTGGCAGAAGCCAGGCGGTGAGAACGGATGCCGCACATCCACATCCACTTCCGCCGGAATGAGTATCCTGTGCCTGATTGTCATAGATCAGAAGTCCGCAGTCCTGATGTACGGATGAAATATCTGTTCCCTTTTCGGCAAGGAGATCAAGAAGAATGTGCTGACCGATCATGCCAAGGTCGCCGGTGATGATGGCATCGTAATCTTCCGGAGAACGTGAAAAGTCTTCAAGATTTCGATGGATCGTATCACATGCGGCAGGTGCCATGCAGCCACCCATGTTGAGTGAATCGTGAAAACCGAAATCAATTACTTTTCCGGTTGTTATGCCGGTAATGGCTGCATACCCGTTTGTGTGGGCGAGCGGAGATGAACCGGGAAGAGAACAGCTGCGAGGCGGTTTTGCGCCAATTACGCAGGCACCGCTTCCGGTAACGGTCCAGGTGGCAGAGAGCGGGCGCTGGGAACCATAACCAAGTGGAAAACGAAATTCTTTTTCTGCAGTTGCAAAGTGACTGGAAGTGGCACAAAGGATATGTGCCCCATAGCCTGCGGATACAGCAATCGCTCCGAGAGAAAGGGATTCCCCCATGGTGGAGCAGGCACCATACAGCCCGTAGAATGGAATTCCCATTTCTGCAATGCCGAAAGAGGAGGCAATTGTCTGGGCGAGAAGATCACCTGCAAATACCATACGGATATCGTGGGGAGTAAGCCCGGCTTTTCCGATTGCGAGTGTGGCGGCTTCTTTTTGCATGGTGCTTTCTGCACTTTCCCATGTCTTTTCGCCGAACATGGAATCTTTGCAGATCATATCAAAATATTCTTTTAGCGGACCACTTCCTTCTTTTGACCCAACGACAGAGGCTGCACTCTGAATATATACCGGGTCGGTAAAAAAAATACTTGCTTTTCCTGTTTGCTTTCCTACAGACATTACATCACCTCCATAAGATGAACAATAAAATAGATGAGTCCGAGAATCCAGGAACTTAGGATCCCATAGAGAATGACAGGACCGGCAATGGTAAATATTTTGCAGCCGATACCGAAAACCTGTCCCTCTGCACGGTATTCGATCGCGGAAGCTGCAACGGAGTTGGCAAACCCGGTAATCGGTACAAGACTGCCGGCGCCGCCGAATTTGCCGATTTTGGAATAAAGATTTAATCCTGTTAAGATGACGCTGCTCAGGATGAGAAGTAAAGAACACCAGTTGCCGGCGGTTTCGCGGTCTGCGCCAATCGTCATGGCAGTATTGAGAATAAGCTGCCCGAACGCACAGATCAGTCCTCCGGTCAGAAAGGCTTTTGCCATGTTGAGCAGCAGGCTGTGCGAGGGGGTGATGCTGTTTACATATTTTTCGTAGCGTTTTTGATTTTCTTTATAAGTTTTGGTTCCGGGTGCGGGTTGTTTCATAAAATCATTCCTTTCCTGATAAATTTTGGGGAGATATAAAAATATTTGCGAAAAGACAGGATTTCTTTTGACTTTTATATGTTTTATGCATATAATGAGAGGGCTTATTGCCATCTGAGAAAGTAAAATAGGAAGCATCCTGCAAATTTTCCGGCGGCAATGGCAATAATAATGACGGGAAGCCCGCGGGTGAGATGAATTCTCCGACAGAAAACGGGAAAGACATCGGCAACTTCTGCAAGAGCCAGAATCCAGCTTCCCAGAAAAATACCGGAAAAGATACCATATAAGATAAGAAAAATGTTCCCCAGTGGAAGGGAAGGCTGAAACAGACAGAAAAGATTTCCGAGTACAATTCCGAGAAAAGTCATGTCTTCGTATAACAGCATGTGATCCGCGGTATGCGTGATTCCTGCGTAGCGTGGAACGATAGAAAGACCGATCATCAGACCGACGACACCACCGGCAATGATGATACCGGAGCTTAAGCCCACGAAAATCAGAAAAATCTGCTGCCACATAACCGTACTCCTTTCGGCAAGATGTTATTTCAGGGGGAATTGATGGATATTATATGGAAGTTACAGAAATTCATACGCAAATTCTAAAAAAACTATGAAAAACTGTACATTCGATTGCGTGAATAGTATAATCAAACGGAGTGGGGATAGAGAAAGTTTGAATAATATGAAAATCATAGGGAGGTTTGCACATGTATGATGCGTTTTCTCGCATGGAAATTCTGATGGGAACCAGAGCTGTGAACCGCCTTGGCAGCGCAAAAATTGCAGTTTTTGGAATCGGTGGTGCGGGTTCTTATGTAGTGGAAGCTCTGGCACGATGTGGAGTAGGCAGCCTTACGCTGGTAGACCATAAAGATATCGTGCAGTCTGATATCAACAGACAGCTGTATGCAGGACAGTCTACCGTCGGACGAAAGAAAGTCCAGACAGCCAAGGAACATATCAGGGATATTGATGAGAACATTCTTGTTCACACATATGAAACATATTATAATGAAGAAACTGCGGGAATGTTTGATCTGCAGTCCTTTGACTATATTGTGGATGCCATGGATGTATCAGCATCCAAAGTGCTCCTGATAGAGCGGGCGGGGAAATGTCGCGTCCCGGTGATCTCCTGCCTTGCAACAGATAATAAGATCAATCCTGCGCGGCTTGAGATAGCAGATATTTCCAGAGTCAGCAATGATCCTCTGGCAAAAGCTATTCGTGCAGAACTTCGCAAAAAAAATATCCGTAAGGTCAAGGTGCTGTGCTCCAGAGAAAAGGCATACAGGGAACGGCGCATCGGAAAACAGAAAGAAACCCATGAGCATATGTTGTCGGGAAGTGTTTCTTTTATTCCGGGTGCAGCGGGAATGCTGATTGCCGGTGAAGTGGTGAAAGATCTTCTTACGGAGAAAATAAAAAAGAAAGATAGAGGACACAATCTGTGAATAAAGAAATAAAACAGAGATTTTGTCAACAGCTCGGAAACGAGAGAGTTCGCTTTGAGGAACGGATGTGTGATCACACGACATTTCGGATCGGCGGACCGGCAGAAGTGTTTGTGATGCCGGAATCCTATGAGCAGATTGCATGGGTGATCCGACAGTGCCGTCAGGAAGCAATTCCGTATTTTATTCTCGGAAACGGAAGCAATCTGCTGGTCAGCGATCATGGCTATCGTGGAGTGATCATTCAGCTCGATCGCAATCTGGGTGAAATTACGGTAAATGGTATGGAAATACGGGCGGCAGCAGGTGCGCTCCTTTCTACAATCGCAGCAACAGCAAGAAGGGCTTCTCTGAGCGGTTTTGAGTTCGCGGGAGGCATTCCGGGAACACTCGGCGGAGCTGTGACCATGAATGCAGGTGCCTATGGCGGTGAAATGAAAGATGTCCTTAAAGAAGTTACCGTGATGAACCAGGATGGTGAGATTCTTAGGATACCGGCGGATAAGCTGGAGCTTGGATATCGAACCAGTATCATAAAGACAGCCGGATATATCGTGCTGGAAGCAGTGATTTTACTTAAGAAAGGCAATATCGAAGAAATTACCGCGCTGAGCAGAAAATTAAGTGCGCAGCGAATCGAGAAACAACCGCTGGAGTATCCGAGCGCAGGAAGTACATTTAAGCGTCCGGAAGGTTACTTTGCCGGAAAACTGATCATGGACAGTGATCTTCGCGGCTATCGTGTCGGCGGGGCGCAGGTGTCTGAAAAGCACTGCGGTTTTGTGATCAATACCGGAGGTGCAACTGCTGAAGATGTATCAACACTTATGAAAAATGTGACAGATATTGTATACGAGAAATTCGGTGTAAAACTTGAACCGGAGGTGAAATTTCTCGGCAGATTTGACGGGAGATAAGATATGCGACTTGTAATAGTGACCGGACTTTCCGGGGCAGGTAAATCAACAGCTCTGAAAATGCTGGAAGATGCCCGTTATTTTTGCGTAGATAATCTTCCTATTCCGCTCGTTGGGAAATTCGTTTCGCTGATGAGCGGATCGCAGGAAGAAGATGTGCAGAATGCGGCCATCGGAATTGACGCACGAAGCGGTAAGGCGCTGGAAGAACTTGAAGTGGTGCTTGATAAGCTTAAAGCAGAAGGACATACTTTTGAAATTCTTTTTCTGGATGCAGAAGACAAAGTTCTTGTGAAGCGTTATAAGGAGTCAAGACGCAGCCATCCGCTTGCGCTTAACGGAAGAGTGGATGACGGTATCCGGCAGGAACGCCGGAAGACAGAATTCTTAAGAAAAAGAGCAGATTATATTATTGATACGACGCATCTTCTGACAAGAGAACTCAAAAAAGAACTGAACAATATTTTTGTAGATAATGGTAAGTTCAGCAACATGATGATTTCGGTTTTGTCTTTCGGATTCAAATACGGCATACCGGAAGATGCGGATCTTGTATTTGATGTGCGTTTTCTGCCGAATCCATATTATGTAGATGAACTTCGTCCGCTGACAGGGCAGGATGAAGGTGTGTTCGATTATGTGATGGATAATGAAATTGCCAGACAGTTTGCGGCAAAACTTGATGATATGGTGAAATTTCTGATTCCGAATTATGCAAAGGAAGGCAAGACAAGCCTTGTCATTGCAATCGGATGTACGGGCGGCAAACACCGTTCGGTGACACTGGCACGGGTTTTGTATGACAGGCTGATCGAAACAAAAGAATACGGAATCAGGCTGGAGCATCGTGATATAGGAAAGGATGCTCTTCTAAAAAAATAAAGCAGCACAAAAGGAGAATGGAAATTGTCTTTTTCAGGGATGGTGAAAGAAGAACTTTCCAGACAGACAAGTACGGCGAGGCATTGCCGGATTGCGGAAACAGCAGCACTTCTCAGTGCATGCGGCCGCATCACAAAGGATGGAAGTCTGCGGTTTCAGACGGAAAATGATGCCGTGGTGAGAAAGTACTTTACTTTATTGCAAAAAACATTTAATATAGATACAGAAATAGCAATTCGCGAGAGTGGTCTGCTCAAAAAAGGAAATGTATATCATATAGAGATTACAGATCCTTTGCAGGTACAGAATGTACTTCAGGGGACGAAGCTTTCGGTGAATGAGGCTGACAGAGGAACTTTGCTTCCGGAGAACGGACTGATCACGCAGCAGAATTGCTGTAAGCGTGCGTTTATACGGGGTGCTTTTCTTGCATCCGGTTCGATCAGCGATCCGGAGAAAGGATATCATTTTGAAATCGTATGTCAGGATGAAGCTAAGGCGGAGAATTTACGGGATATCATCCATACATTTCAGATTGATGCAAAGATCGTGCTGCGCAAGAAGTCATATGTGGTCTATGTGAAAGAAGGCGCACAGATTGTGGATATGCTGGCAATCATGGAAGCAAATGTTGCATTGATGAATCTTGAGAATATTCGTATTCTTAAGGAAATGCGTAATTCTGTCAACCGGAAAGTAAACTGCGAAACAGCAAATATCAATAAAACAGTTAGTGCGGCAGTCAAACAGATCGAAGATATCAGACTGATCAAAGAAAAGACAGGGCTTCATAATTTAAATGAAGGTCTTGCGGAAATTGCAGAGCTGAGATTACAGTATCCGGAAGCTACACTAAAAGAATTAGGAATGATGTTAAGTCCACAGGTGGGCAAGTCAGGCGTGAATCACCGGCTTCGCAAACTGAGTGAAATAGCGGATGAACTGCGGACAAACGAGGAGGAAGTATTATGATTAAAAAACCGATCACCATTCATTTATCGACAGGACTGGAAGCTCGTCCGGTTGCTCAGCTTGTACAGGTGGCGAGTCAGTTCAACAGCGAGATTTATGTTGAGATTGGCAGAAAAAAAGTCAATGCTAAGAGTATTATGGGGATGATGACTTTAGGACTGGATGCCGGTGAAGAAATTACGCTTTCTGCAAATGGGGAAGATGAAGAAGCGGCAATGGAGAGCATCGAAAATTATTTAAGTAATCAGTAATTATCGAATCACAGATAAAGAGCATTGCCGGAAGGAGACCAATTCCAGTGCAATGCTTTTCATAAAGGTAAACCAAAGCGAGGAGATACCAATGTCAAAATTTTTGAAGTTTATTGTACACTTTGCAGTTATATGTACGATCGTATGTGTCCTTGGACTGGCGCTTCCACCATTCTTTGGAGTACGTACCGTGATCATGGATTCAACGGATAAGGCGACAAACCTGCCACTGGGATCTGTAACTTATGCGATTCCGGTAAGAACCGAGGAAGTGACTGCCGGTTCTCCGATTCTTGTACAGGAAGATGGCAAAACCTACAAATACAATCTTGTGAGCGTAAACAAAGAAAATAATACAGGTACCGTGATTGATACAACAACTTCTGCACAGGAGAGCATTACGGTTTCCGTTAAGAACTGGGTGCCGAAGATTGTGATCACGATCCCGTTCGTTGGATATCTACTGGTGGCAACGGAGAGCGTTGAAGGATTGATCGTTCTTGGACTTGTAATTCTCTTTCTTATTATATTATATGTTATCGCAGAGCTCTGGAGAAAAGATCCGGAAGATGATGAATACGAAGATCTTCAGGGAGATACACGACATGTGAAATCATCTCGTGAGCTGAAAGCAGAAGAAAAAGCCCGTGCGAAACGTATGAAACAGGAAGATAAAGAACTTCTCCAGAATGCAAAAGAAAAGAAAAAGAAATCCAAAAAGGAAGAGAAGAAAAAAAAGAAGATCCGTACCGGTGGTTTTGTAGATGAGATCGACGAAGATGATTTTGATGACGAACCGGAAGAAACAGTTCGCCCGGCAGAAAATTTACAGGTTGCAACAAGTGAGGCACATGAACTTCTGAAAAAGGAAATTGCAGCAGCGACAGCCGAAGAAGAAACAGAAGCACCTGAAGGTTATCCTGAAATATCAGGGGAAGCGGCGGAACCAATTGTTTCTGAAGAAGAAATTCCGGAGGAAGAAATCGAAGAGGAATCACCTGTTGAAATCAAAAAACTTGCTATTCCACGAAGAACAGCATCTCAGCTTGCCAACAGAGCAAGAAAAGAGGGCGATGCACCGGATATAGTCAGGGATTCCATTACAAAGGTTACATTATTTGATTATTCTGACGTCATTGGCGGCGACGAGGAAGAGGAAGAATAAAACTACTATATTAATATAGAAGAAAGCGGTGTGAGAGATGATCTTGCACCGCTTAAATTGTATTTATAAAAATACAAAATAAAATAAAAAAAGGACTTGCATAAGTGATATGTCTTGTGTATAATAATCCTTGCTGTGACATGATAGCAATGAAGCGCGAGGTTGCCGCTAAGAGATAGCGGGTTTTCCGTGGAGCGAATGTCAAGTTAGGAAACTGACGACAAGTCACTGTACAAGTTCAGAAACCATCGACGGGATGGACGTGTGTAAAGAAGTCGAAAGACACACACGGAGATGTGTACAGTCGCCGCTTGTCGTACTGCATAATTGAGTACGAATAGGAGGAGACTTTTTTTATGGCAAATCAGGTAATGAGAATCACTTTAAAGGCTTATGATCATCAGTTAGTAGATGCATCAGCAGCAAAAATCATCGAGACTGTTAAAAAGAACGGAGCAACTGTTAGCGGACCGGTTCCGCTTCCTACCAAGAAGGAAGTTGTTACAATCTTAAGAGCTGTTCACAAATACAAAGATTCCAGAGAACAGTTCGAGCAGAGAACTCATAAGAGACTTATCGATATCATGACACCAACCCAGAAAACAGTTGATGCACTTTCCAGACTGGAAATGCCGGCAGGTGTTCACATCGATATCAAGATGAAAAACAAATAATTTTTTAAACTCGTTTTAAATGCCCTTTCGGGCGTTTCAAAAAACTATATGATTGCCTTTATGGTAATCCGCTATAAGGAGGAAGAAAGAAATGAAGAAAGCTATTTTAGCTACTAAAGTCGGAATGACTCAGATCTTCAATGAAGACGGCCAGTTAATTCCGGTAACCGTTTTACAGGCTGGTCCATGCGTTGTAACTCAGGTTAAGACAGAGGAAAACGACGGATACGCTGCAGTTCAGGTTGGCTACGGCGAGATCAGAGAAAAACTGGTTAACAAACCGGAAAAAGGTCACTTTGACAAAGCTGGTGTGGCAGCACAGAGATTCGTTAAAGAATTCAGATTTGAAAATGCTGCAGAATACACAGTAGGACAGGAAATTAAAGCTGACATCTTTGCAGACGGCGATCACATCGATGCAACTGCAATCTCCAAAGGTAAAGGCTTCCAGGGCGCTATCAAGAGACATGGACAGTCCAGAGGACCTATGGCTCACGGCTCCAAATATCATCGTCATGCTGGTTCCAATGGTGCTTGCTCCGATCCGAGTAAAGTATTCAAAGGAAAACACATGCCGGGTCACATGGGAAATGTACAGGTTACAGTACAGAACCTTGAGATCGTTCGCGTAGACACAGAAAACAATTTACTGTTAGTGAAAGGTGCTGTTCCAGGACCTAAGAAATCTCTGGTGACCATCAAAGAGACAGTAAAGTCTTTATAATGAGAAAGGAGGAGCATCAGAATGGCAAACGTAACAGTTTATAATATGGAAGGCAATGAAGTTGGAACAATGGAACTGAACGATGCAGTGTTCGGAGTAGAAATCAACGAGCATCTTGTTCATCTTGCTGTTGTTCGTCAGCTTGCAAATAATCGCCAGGGTACTCAGAAAGCAAAAACACGTTCTGAAGTAAGCGGCGGCGGAAGAAAACCGTGGAGACAGAAAGGAACAGGTCATGCTAGACAGGGTTCCATCCGTGCACCACAGTGGACTGGCGGCGGTGTAGTATTCGCTCCGGTACCGAGAGATTATGAAGTAAAAATGAACAAAAAAGAAAGAAGAGCAGCTCTGAAATCCGCTCTGACTTCCAAAGTTCAGGATAATAAACTGGTTGTTGTAGACAGCCTTGCACTTGCAGAAGTTAAGACAAAAGAAATGCAGAAGGTTCTTACAAACCTTAAAGCAGAAAAAGCTCTTATCGTAACTGCTGGTGATGATCAGAACGTAGTTCTTTCTGCAAGAAACATTGCAGATGTACAGACTGCAACTGTAAACACTATCAATGTATACGATGTTATGAAACACAGTACTGTAGTGGTTACTAAAGACGCAGTTGCATCCATTGAGGAGGTATACGCATAATGGCAGATATTAAATATTATGATGTAATTCTCAAGCCTGTAATCACAGAGAAATCCATGAATGTCATGGGTGAGAAAAAATACACTTTTCTGGTTCATCCGGAAGCAAATAAGTCTCAGATCAAAGAGGCTGTAGAGAAAATGTTCGAAGGAACAAAAGTAAAGAGCGTTAATACCATGAATATGGATGGTAAGAAAAAACGTCGCGGTGTGACAGTTGGTAAAACAGCTAAAACTAAAAAAGCGATCGTAGCTCTGACAGAAGAAAGCAAAGACATCGAAATCTTCGAGGGACTGTAATCCTCAGCTTTCTTAAATGACTATGTGCACGAAAGCACGATAAGAAATTCGAAAGGAGAAACATCATGGGAATCAAAACCTATAACCCATATACACCTTCCAGAAGACATATGACTGGATCTGATTTCTCTGAGATCACAACAAGCACCCCTGAGAAATCCTTAGTTGTATCTCTGAAGAAAAACTCTGGACGTAACAACCAGGGTAAAATCACTGTAAGACACCGCGGAGGCGGAAGCAGAAGAAAATACAGAATCATCGACTTCAAGAGAAGAAAAGATGGAATCCATGCTACTGTTAAGACAATCGAATACGATCCGAACAGAACAGCAAACATTGCTCTGATCTGCTATGAAGATGGTGAAAAAGCATACATCCTTGCACCGGAAGGACTGAAAGTCGGACAGAAAGTTATGAACGGTCCGGAAGCAGAAATCCGTGTAGGAAACTGCCTGCCACTGGAACTTATCCCGGTTGGTACTATGGTTCACAACATTGAGCTGCATCCTGGAAAAGGCGGACAGATGGTTCGTTCCGCCGGTAACGGTGCACAGCTGATGGCTAAAGAAGGCAAATATGCAACATTAAGATTACCTTCAGGTGAAATGAGAATGGTTCCGCTTGTATGCCGCGCATCTATCGGTGTTGTTGGTAACGGTGATCACAACCTCGTTAACATTGGTAAAGCTGGACGTAAACGTCACATGGGAATCAGACCTACAGTTCGTGGTTCCGTAATGAACCCGAATGACCATCCGCATGGTGGTGGTGAAGGAAAGACCGGAATCGGTCGCCCAGGTCCGTGTACACCATGGGGCAAACCTGCTCTTGGTCTGAAGACCAGAAAGAAAAACAAACAGTCCAACAAGCTCATCGTAAGAAGACGCGATGGAAAAGCTTTATCAAAATAATAAGGAGGGTACAGAATGTCTCGTTCATTGAAAAAAGGACCTTTCGCAGACGCAAGCCTGCTTAAAAAGGTTGACGCTCTGAATGCTGCAAATGATAAATCCGTGATCAAAACATGGTCACGTCGTTCCACTATCTTCCCGTCCTTCGTAGGACATACAATTGCAGTCCATGACGGAAGAAAACATGTTCCGGTATACATCACAGAAGATATGGTTGGTCATAAACTTGGTGAGTTCGTAGCAACCAGAACATACAGAGGACACGGAAAAGACGAAAAGAAATCCGGCGTTCGCTAGAATTAATCATTAACTAAAATTAACTGCCTGTTGTCCCGATGGGGACAGCATGGCGGATTCCAGATATTGAATAAATCGAAAGGAGGCACTTAAAAATGGCAAAGGGACATAGAAGCCAGATTAAGAGAGCCAGAAATGAGAGTAATAGAGAGACAAGACCGTCTGCAAAATTATCTTATGCAAGAATTTCTGTTCAGAAAGCCTGCTATGTATTAGATGCAATTCGTGGCAAAGATGTGCAGACAGCACTTGGTATCCTGACATACAATCCAAGATACGCTTCCAGCGTTCTGAAGAAGCTGCTTGAGTCAGCAATCGCAAACGCAGAAAACAATAACGGAATGAGCGCAGATAACCTCTACGTTGCAGCGTGCTATGCAAACAAAGGACCTACAATGAAACGTATTCAGCCAAGAGCACAGGGTAGAGCTTACAGAATCGAAAAGAGAACAAGCCATATCACCATCGTGCTGGATGAAAGATAAGGAGGAAAAGCATGGGACAGAAAGTTAACCCACATGGCCTTAGAGTCGGTGTTATCAAGGATTGGGATTCCAGATGGTATGCAGAAGCTGATTTTGCAGACTATCTTGTTGAAGACTACAATATCAGAACATTTTTAAAGAAAAAACTTTACAGCGCAGGTGTTTCCAAAATCGAAATCGAAAGAGCATCTGACAGAGTTAAGATTATCATCTATACTGCTAAACCGGGTATCGTAATCGGTAAAGGTGGTTCTGAGATCGAAAAAGTTAAAGCTGAATTACAGAAATACACAGATAAGAAACTCATCGTAGATATCAAAGAAGTTAAGAGACCGGACAGAGATGCTCAGCTCGTTGCCGAAAACATCGCACTGCAGCTTGAAAACCGTATCTCCTTCAGACGTGCTATGAAATCTACAATGCAGAGAACGATGAAAGCAGGAGCAAAAGGAATCAAAACATCCGTATCCGGACGTCTTGGTGGAGCTGATATGGCTCGTACAGAGTTCTACAGCGAAGGAACTATTCCGCTTCAGACACTTCGTGCTGACATTGATTATGGATTTGCAGAAGCTGACACAACTTACGGAAAAGTTGGTGTAAAAGCTTGGGTATACAACGGTGAAGTACTTCCTACTAAAGGAAATAAGGAAGGGAGCGATAAATAATGTTAATGCCAAAAAGAGTAAAACGTCGTAAACAGTTCCGTGGCTCCATGAGAGGTAAAGCCCTTAGAGGTAATAAAATCAATTATGGTGAATTCGGTCTTGTTGCAACCGAGCCTTGCTGGATCAGATCTAACCAGATCGAAGCAGCCCGTATTGCCATGACACGTTATATCAAACGTGGTGGTCAGGTTTGGATTAAGATTTTCCCGGATAAACCAGTAACAGCGAAACCAGCAGAAACACGTATGGGTTCTGGTAAAGGATCCCTTGAATACTGGGTAGCAGTTGTTAAGCCAGGACGTGTAATGTTCGAAATCGCAGGCGTTTCTGAAGAAATCGCTCGTGAAGCATTACGTCTTGCAATGCACAAGTTACCATGTAAATGTAAAATCGTTTCTCGTGCAGACTTAGAAGGCGGTGATAACAGTGAAAATTAATAAATTCGTAGAAGATTTAAAAGCAAAATCAGCTGCAGAATTAAATGAAGAATTAGTAGCTGCTAAAAAAGAACTTTTCAATCTGAGATTTCAGAATGCAACCAATCAGTTGGACAATACAAGCAGAATCAAAGAGGTTCGCAAAAATATTGCCAGAATCCAGACAGTAATCACTGAGCAGACTAACGCTGCGAAATAGTGAATATAGGAGGAAATAATCGTGGAAAGAAATCTGAGAAAGACCCGTGTGGGTAAGGTTGTCAGCAATAAGATGGACAAGACCATTGTAGTTGCTATCGAAGACCATGTAAAACATCCTCTTTACAAAAAAATCGTAAAGAGAACATATAAACTTAAAGCTCATGATGAAAATAATGAGTGCAATATCGGTGATACCGTTAAAGTTATGGAAACCAGACCGCTGTCCAAGGACAAAAGATGGAGACTGGTTGAGATTGTAGAGAAAGTGAAATAAGGAGGAAACCAGTATGATTCAGCAGGAAACAAGACTGAAAGTTGCCGACAACACTGGTGCAAAAGAAATCCTTTGTATTCGTGTTATGGGTGGCTCTACAAGAAGATATGCTAACATCGGTGATACTATTGTTGCTACTGTTAAAGATGCAACACCAGGCGGTGTTGTTAAAAAGGGCGATGTAGTTAAAGCTGTTGTTGTTCGTACAAAAAAAGGCGCTCGTCGTAAAGACGGATCTTACATCCGTTTCGATGAAAATGCAGCCGTAATCATTAAAGACGATTTAACTCCGAAAGGAACACGTATCTTTGGACCAGTTGCCAGAGAACTTCGTGAGAAGAAATTCATGAAGATCGTTTCCTTAGCTCCGGAAGTATTATAGGAGGGTGCCTAATGTCAGCTATGAAAATTAAAAAAGGCGACACTGTTAAAGTAATCGCTGGAAAAGATAAAGGCAAAGAAGGAAAAGTTCTTGCCGTTAACGTAAAAGACAACACCGTAATCGTTGAGAATGTCAACATGGTTACAAAGCACAACAAACCATCAGCAGCAAATCAGGCTGGCGGAATCTCCACAAAAGAAGCTGCTCTTCACATCTCCAACGTAATGCTCGTTGTAGATGGAAAAGCAACAAGAGTTGGATTCCAGATGGATGGAGACAAAAAAGTTCGTGTTGCTAAAGCAACAGGTAAAGTTATCGATTAATTAAGAGAGGAGGCATGACAGGTGAGTAGATTAAAAGACCTTTACAAAAATGAGATCATGGATGCCATGACCAAAAAATTCGGATACAAAAATGTTATGGAAGTGCCAAAACTCGAAAAGATCGTAGTAAACATGGGTGTTGGTGAAGCCAAAGAAAATGCAAAGCTTCTTGATGCTGCAATCGCTGATATGGAACTGATCACAGGACAGAAAGCAATCGCAACAAAAGCTAAAAAATCTGTGGCTAACTTCAAAATCAGAGAGGGTATGCCAATCGGTTGTAAGGTTACCTTAAGAGGCGAGAAGATGTACGAGTTCGCTGATCGTCTTATCAACCTTGCTCTTCCTCGTGTACGTGACTTCCGTGGTGTAAATCCAAACGCTTTTGATGGCAGAGGAAACTACGCACTGGGAATCAAAGAACAGCTGATCTTCCCTGAAGTTGAGTATGATAAGGTAGACAAA
The DNA here is from genome assembly GCF_014297355.1 of Blautia intestinalis. Lineage (GTDB taxonomy): Bacteria > Bacillota > Clostridia > Lachnospirales > Lachnospiraceae > Blautia_A > Blautia_A intestinalis. Next base: position 655,609 of record NZ_JACOQE010000001.1, read on the forward strand.
GTAAGAGGTATGGATATCATCTTCGTTACAACTGCTAAGACAGACGAAGAGGCTCGTGAGCTGTTAACTCAGTTCAATATGCCTTTTGCTAAATAAGGAGGAGAATTCGAATGGCTAAAACAGCAATGAAAATCAAACAGCAGCGCAAACAGAAATTCTCCACAAGAGAATACAGCCGCTGCAGAATCTGTGGACGTCCACATGCATACCTGAGAAAATACGGCATCTGCCGTATCTGCTTCCGTGAGCTGGCTTACAAAGGCCAGATCCCGGGTGTTAAAAAAGCTTCCTGGTAGGCCGGAAACACTTAATGAATGCAAGCTGTTAAGCGCAGCATGAATTTAGTGTGAGGCCCTTCCCGAATCTTAACGAAGGTTGAGTTTTGCTGAGGGAAGAGGTGCAAATTTGATAAGATTAATGTTACAGTATAAATCATGTAAAGTCTGAAAAGAGAGAAAATTAGGAGGAAACTAACATGACAATGAGTGATCCAATCGCAGATATGCTTACAAGAATCCGTAACGCTAACACTGCAAAACATGACACAGTAGATGTTCCGGCATCCAAAATGAAAATCGCAATCGCAAACATCCTTGTAGACGAAGGATACATTGCAAAATACGACTTAGTTGAAGATGGCGCATTCAAGACCATCCACATCACCCTGAAATATGGTGAAACAAAGAACGATAAGATCATCACAGGACTTAAGAGAATCTCCAAACCAGGTCTTCGTATTTACGCTGGTAAAGACGAGCTTCCGAGAGTACTTGGCGGACTTGGTATCGCAATCCTTTCTACAAACAAAGGTGTTATCACTGATAAAGAAGCTCGTAAACTTCAGGTTGGTGGCGAAGTACTCGCATTTGTTTGGTAGACCTAGAACACTTAATGAATGCTGCGCCTGATGGCGCTGCATGAATTTAGTGAGAAGGTCGTTCCGAGGAACTTAATGAAGACAAGCGTAAGCGCAGTCTGAATTTAGTGAACGGAACTTCCTTGTTCATTGATAGATGAAGAAATGACTGAAAACAGAGAGGATTTATTTCTCTCCGACAATCTAAGTAAGGAGGACAATATTATGTCACGAATCGGCAGACTTCCGGTAGCTATTCCGGCAGGCGTTGAAGTAAGCGTAGCTGCAGGTAATGTAGTAACCGTTAAGGGCCCAAAAGGAACACTTGAAAGAGCGCTTCCGACAGAAATGGAAATCAAAGTTGAAGATGGTCATGTAGTAGTTACAAGACCAAACGATCTTAAGAAAATGAAAGCATTACACGGTCTGACCAGAAGCCTTATCCACAACATGGTTGTTGGTGTAAGCGAAGGCTACACAAAAGAGCTTGAGGTTAACGGTGTAGGTTATAGAGCACAGAAACAGGGCAAGAAACTTGTTCTTTCTCTGGGATATTCTCACCCGGTAGAGATGGAAGATCCAGAAGGTCTGGAATCTAAAGTTGATGGAAACAAGATCATTGTTTCCGGTATCAGCAAAGAAAAAGTTGGCCAGTACGCAGCTGAAATCAGAGATAAGAGAAGACCGGAGCCATATAAAGGCAAAGGTATCAAGTATGCTGATGAAGTTATCAGACGTAAAGTTGGTAAGACTGGTAAGAAATAAATAAGGAGAGTGAGAATATGATTAACAAAGCATCCAGAGCGGAAATTCGCGAGAAAAAACATAGAAGAATCCGTCATCATCTCAATGGAACAGCTACTACTCCTAGACTGGCAGTATTCCGTTCCAACAAGCATATGTATGCACAGATCATTGATGACACTGTAGGAAAAACTTTAGTATCTGCTTCTACTCTTCAGAAAGATGTAAAAGCTGAACTTGAAAATACTGATGATGTAAAAGCAGCAGCATACCTCGGAACTGTAATCGGAAAGAAAGCAGTTGAAGCTGGTATCGAAAGCGTTGTCTTCGACAGAGGAGGCTATATCTATCACGGTAAAGTTAAGGCACTGGCAGACGCAGCAAGAGAAGCTGGGCTGAAATTCTAAAAGGGAGGAAAAGACACATGAAACATAATCTTATTGATGCTAGTCAGTTAGAATTAGAAGATAAAGTAGTGTCAATCAAACGTGTTACCAAGGTTGTTAAAGGTGGTCGTAACTTCCGTTTCACAGCTTTAGTTGTAGTAGGTGACGGCAACGGACATGTTGGTGCAGGTTTAGGAAAGGCAGCTGAAATTCCGGAAGCAATCCGCAAAGGAAAAGAAGATGCCATGAAAAAACTGGTTACAGTTGCAAGAGATGAAAACAATTCCATTACTCATGACTATGTAGGTAAATTCGGAAGCGCTGAAATGCTTCTGAAACGTGCTCCGGAAGGTACCGGTGTTATCGCTGGTGGTCCGGCCCGTGCAGTTATTGAGCTTGCAGGAATCAAAAACATCCGTACAAAATGTATGGGATCCAGAAACAAACAGAACGTTGTTATGGCTACCATCGAAGGATTGAGCAAACTGAAAACTCCGGAAGAAGTTGCAAAACTTCGCGGAAAATCTGTAGAAGAGATTCTGGCATAAGGAGGACAAAATAATGGCAAACACATTAAAAGTTACACTTGTTAAGTCTCCAATCGGTGCAGTTCCGAAACACAAAAAAACTGTAACAGCTATGGGGCTTACCAAAATGCACAAAACAGTTGAAATGCCTGACAATGCTGCTACAAGAGGAATGATCCAGCAGGTTCAGCATCTTGTAAAAGTAGAAGAAGCATAATAATTTCCAGAGATCGAATAATAAAAGGAGGTGCCAAAGATGGAATTATCAAACTTAAGACCAGCAGAAGGTTCTAAACACAGTGATAACTTCAGAAGAGGCCGTGGACATGGTTCCGGAAACGGCAAAACAGCCGGAAAAGGACATAAAGGACAGTTAGCTCGTTCCGGACACAAGAAACCGGGATTTGAAGGTGGACAGATGCCTTTATATAGACGTCTTCCGAAGAGAGGTTTCAAGAACAGAAACTCTAAAGAAATCATTGCAATCAATGTAGATGTTCTTAATCGTTTTGAAGACGGTACAGAAGTTACAGTAGACGCTTTACTGGCTAGCAAAGCAATTTCCAAAGCCGGAGACGGTGTTAAAATTCTTGGAAATGGTGAACTGACAAAGAAACTTACTGTTAAAGTAAATGCTGTCAGCGAAACCGCAAAAGCAAAAATCGAAGCTGCAGGTGGTACAGTAGAGGTGATCTAATGTTTGAGACTCTTAAAAATGTTTTTAGAGTAAAAGAGATGCGTCGTAAGCTGTTGTATCTGTTAGCGATGATCTTCATCATCCGAATCGGTTCACAGCTTCCCATCCCGGGTGTGGATAGCAGCGTTTTCAAACAGTGGTTCAAGAGTAATACCGGTGATGCATTCAATTTCTTTGATGCTTTCACCGGTGGCTCTTTTGAGAGTATGTCTGTATTTGCACTGAATATCACACCATACATTACATCTTCCATTATCATTCAGCTTCTCACGATTGCGATTCCTGCTCTGGAGGAAATGCACAGAGATGGTGAAGAGGGAAGAAAAAAAATGACTGCAATTACCCGTTATGTCACAGTTGGTCTTGCTCTTTTTGAGTCAATTGCGATGACAGTCGGTTTTGCCCGTGGAAATATCGTTAAAGATATGAGCTTCTTAAAGGGTGTTGTAGTAATTGTCAGCCTGACAGCCGGTTCCGCGATGCTGATGTGGATCGGTGAGCGTATCACTGAAAAAGGTGTCGGAAATGGTATTTCTATTGTACTTGCAGTAAATATCGTATCCCGAATCCCAAGTGATATGACAACTCTTTATGAGAACTTTATTAAGGGAAAAACAATTGCAAAAGGAATGCTTGCAGGAGTGGTTATTTTTGCAATCATTATGGTAGTAGTTGTATTTGTCCTTATTCTTAATGGAGCAGAGAGAAGAATTCCTGTTCAGTATTCCAAGAAGATGGTAGGTAGGAAGATGATGGGTGGTCAGACCACTAATATTCCTCTGAAAGTTAACACTGCTGGTGTTATTCCGATCATTTTTGCTTCTTCTATTATGTCTTTCCCTGGTGTTATCGCACAGTTTGCAGGAAAGGCAAATGGAACTGGCATTGGAAGCGAAATCCTGAGAGGTCTCTCTTCAAGTAACTGGTGTAACCCGTCTCAGCCGCAGTACAGCTGGGGGCTTCTGGTATATGTAGTACTTTGCGTATTCTTCGCATATTTCTACACATCCATTACATTTAACCCGCTGGAAGTTGCTGACAACATCAAAAAGCAGGGTGGTTTTATCCCGGGTATACGTCCAGGAAAACCTACATCAGATTATTTGACTAATATGCTTAATTATATTATATTTATAGGTGCGGTAGGCCTGATTATTGTGGCAGTAATTCCGTTCTTCTTCAATGGCGTATTCGGAGCAAATGTTTCCTTCGGTGGTACATCTATCATCATCGTTGTTGGCGTTGTTCTTGAAACATTGAACCAGATCGAGTCTCAGTTGCTTGTCCGCAATTACAAAGGCTTTCTGAACAGCTAAAACGAAGGCTGTGGTGTGAAAGCATCACAGCCTTTTTTGTTTTTGCTTCATAAAGAAAAGGAGGGTATTTTTTATGCGTATTATTATGTTGGGTGCACCGGGAGCCGGAAAAGGAACTCAGGCAAAGAAGATTGCCGAGAAATATGGTATTCCGCATATTTCAACAGGAGACATTTTCCGCGCAAACATCAAAAATGGTACAGAATTGGGTAAAAAAGCGAAAACTTATATGGATCAGGGGCTTTTGGTACCAGATGAATTAACCTGTGATCTTGTAGTAGACAGAATTCAGCAGGATGATGCAAAGAACGGATACGTACTGGATGGATTTCCGAGGACGATTCCTCAGGCAGAATGCCTCACAGCAGCGCTTGAGAAACTGGGAAGCAAAATTGATTATGCAATTGATGTAGATGTACCGGATGAAAACATTGTAAACCGTATGTCCGGCAGAAGAGCCTGCCTGAAGTGCGGAGCAACTTATCATATCGTGTATGCTGCACCAAAGAAAGAAAATATTTGCGATACCTGTGGAGAAGCACTGGTACTCCGTGATGATGACAAACCGGAAACAGTTTCCAAACGTCTGAAGGTTTATCATGAACAGACACAGCCACTGATCGATTACTACACAAAGCAGGGTGTTTTAAAGACTGTAGACGGAACCTGCGCACTGGATGAAGTGTTTAAGGCAATCGTTGAAATCTTGGGAGAATAAAGATGTCAGTTTCAATCAAGTCAGAACATGAAATTGAGCTTATGAGACATGCCGGTCATTTACTGGAACAGGTTCACGATGAATTGGCTTCTCATATTAAGCCGGGAATCAGCACAAAAGAACTGGATCGCATCGGAGAGGACATGATCCGTTCCATGGGTTGTATTCCGAACTTTAAAAATTATCAGGGCTTTCCAGCATCATTCTGTATCAGTCTGAATGATGAAGTGGTTCATGGGATCCCGTCCAGACAGAAAATTATTCAGGAAGGTGATCTTGTTAAGATCGATGCCGGACTGATCTATAAAGGATATCATTCAGACGCTGCCCGTACTTATGCAGTCGGTGAAGTATCTCCGGAAGCAAAACAGCTTATGGAAGTTACAAAGCAGAGCTTTTTTGAGGGAATCAAATTCGCAAAAGCAGGAAATCATCTGAATGACGTTTCAAAAGCAATTGGTGCGTATGCTGCAAAATTCAATTATGGTATTGTTCGTGATCTGGTTGGTCACGGAATCGGAACTCATCTTCATGAAGATCCGCAGATACCGAACTTCCCGCAGAAGCGCAGAGGCATCAAACTGATGCCGGGTATGACACTTGCAATTGAACCAATGATCAATCTTGGACGCGCAGATGTTGCGTGGGAGGATGACGAATGGACAGTTGTAACAATGGACGGATCTCTTTCTGCACATTATGAAAATACCATTCTGATCACGGATGGAGAACCGGAAATTCTGACTCTTACAAAATGACAGGTGACACAGGAGGTTTATAATGTCAAAAGCAGACGTAATTGAAGTGGAAGGTACTGTATTAGAGAAGCTGCCTAATGCGATGTTCAAAGTAGAACTTGAAAACAAGCATGTAGTGCTGGCACATATCAGCGGAAAGCTGCGTATGAATTTTATCCGTATTCTTCCTGGAGATAAAGTAACAATTGAACTTTCTCCATATGACCTTTCCAAAGGTCGTATTATTTGGCGAGATAAATAAGACCGTGAGGGGGACAGGCTCAGAGTTACGAAGGCCGCTGTCCCCCTCACACTCCCCCTGTTGGCCACGTCTGGTGCAGGGGGAGTTTTTTCGTTAAGAAATAATAAGAGGAGTTCTGGGTTGTGGTAGCATGAAGGGTGTTGACTATAGGCTGTATTCTGTATTCTGGGTTACCGATATATGCAGGTTGAGCCGAAAGAAAAGGGGGATTTTCATGAAGAGTCCGATGACAAGTCTTTGTTATATAGAAAGAAATGATTCGTATCTGATGATGCACCGGATCAAAAAGAAGCATGATGTGAATGCGGGCAAGTGGATCGGTGTCGGTGGACATTTTGAGACGGGAGAGAGTCCGGAGGAATGCCTTCTTCGGGAAGTGAAGGAAGAGACAGGGCTTACACTTCTTTCGTGGAGATTTCGTGGGATCGTTACATTTTCACAGGAAGGTTTTGGGACGGAATATATGTGTCTCTACACTGCGGATGAGTTTGAAGGAAAATTTCATGACTGTGAGGAAGGCATTATGGAGTGGGTTCCGAAGTCGCATCTTATGGAGCTGAATCTGTGGGAGGGTGATAAGATTTTTCTGAAGCTTCTTAAAGATGAAGAGCCTTTCTTTTCTCTGAAACTGTCTTATAAGGAAGACGAGCTGGTGGAAGTGAGCCTGAATGGAAAAGAATTAAAGAAAAACTGAAATAAAAAAATTAAAGAAAATGTAAAATAATACTTGCAATTTGTAATTTCGAATGTTAATATATCATATGTACGCGCTGAGGCGTGTATGAACTGCAGATTCAAGCCTATATTACGGAAAAGGAGGATTTCCAGTGAAAGTAAGATCATCTGTAAAGCCGATCTGCGAAAAATGCAAGATCATCAAAAGAAAAGGATCTATCAGAGTAATCTGTGAAAATCCAAAACACAAACAGCGTCAGGGTTGATCCGACAGTTTGTGAAACGTGCGGCTGCAGTTTGATACACCCGGAAGGGTTGTTCGAACTGTTTTAATATCTTATTAAAGAAGCATGTATTGCCTAATACCGAGAGGCAACAGCGTCCGTGAGGACACAATTTCGGAAAGGTCGTTCTTTCGCCAAAGACGACTGGGTGTTTTACCGAGGCACCCCAATTAGGAAACTAGAAAATCAGAAAGGTTTTGAAGAAGTGCCCCATTTCACCTTGCGAGACTGCAAGTGGTACCGTTCAGAATACTTTCAAAAAGAAAATGGAGGAAACAGTACATGGCTCGTATAGCTGGTGTAGACTTACCAAGAGAAAAACGTATCGAAATCGGCCTTACCTATATCTATGGTATTGGTAGAGCAAGCGCAGACAAAATCCTTGCTCAGGCAGGCGTAAATCCTGACATTCGTGTCAGAGACCTGACAGACGATGATGTAAAGAAAATCAGTGCTGTCATTGATGAGACAATGATGGTAGAAGGTGATCTTCGTCGTGAAATCGCTCTGAATATCAAGAGACTGCAGGAGATCGGATGCTACAGAGGTATCCGTCATCGTAAAGGACTTCCGGTTCGTGGCCAGAAGACCAAAACAAACGCAAGAACACGCAAAGGTCCTAAGAGAACCGTTGCTAATAAGAAAAAATAAAGTGCTTAATAAATGCAAGCTTTTAAGCGCAGCATGAATTTAGTACGTATTTTGTTCGACGACGCTGAATGAAGCCGGGTAATAACGAAGGCTGAATTTAGTGAATCGAACTTCCTTAGACAAGAAGCTTATTAATTTATAATCAAAGGAAAGTGTAGGTTAGTTTTAAAATGGCAAAAGCAACCAGAAAAGCGACTACAAAACGTCGTGTAAAGAAAAACGTTGAACACGGACAGGCACATATCCAGTCTTCTTTTAACAATACAATTGTTACTCTGACAGACAGCGAAGGAAACGCTCTTTCATGGGCAAGTGCTGGTGGTCTTGGATTTAGAGGTTCAAGGAAATCTACTCCTTATGCAGCACAGATGGCAGCAGAGACTGCAACAAAAGCTGCTTTAATTCATGGTTTAAAAACTGTTGATGTTATGGTTAAAGGACCAGGTTCCGGACGTGAAGCTGCAATCCGTGCCCTTCAGGCATGTGGTCTTGAAGTAACAAGTATCCGTGACGTAACACCGGTTCCGCATAACGGATGCCGTCCACCAAAACGCAGAAGAGTCTAATTTAGGAGGTAGCTTGAAATGGCAGTAAATAGAGTTCCTGTTCTGAAAAGATGCAGATCCCTTGGCCTGGATCCGATTTACTTAGGAATTGATAAAAAATCCACAAGACAGTTAAAACGTGCAAACAGAAAAATGTCTGAGTACGGTTTACAGTTAAGAGAAAAACAGAAAGCAAAATTCATCTACGGAGTTCTGGAAAAACCTTTCCACAACTACTACAACAAAGCTGACAGAATGCCGGGACAGACTGGTGAAAACCTTATGGTTCTTCTTGAGAGCAGACTTGACAACGTTGTATTCCGTATGGGTCTTGCAAGAACAAGACGTGAAGCACGTCAGATCGTTGATCACAAGCATGTACTTGTAAACGGCAAATGTGTAAACATTCCGTCTTACCTTGTAAAAGCCGGTGACACAATTGAAATCAAAGAAAAATGCAAAGGTTCTGAAAGATACAAAGGTATTCTGGAAGTAACAGGTGGAAGACTTGTTCCGGAATGGCTGGATGTAAATCAGGAAGCTTTAAGCGGAACTGTAAAAGAACTTCCGAGAAGAGAAGTAATCGATGTTCCGGTAAACGAGATGCTTATCGTCGAGTTGTACTCCAAATAATGCATACTAGCTCGTTAAATACCCTCAAATGTTGACAAACCCAGAAGGAGGGACTTATAGTGTTTGATTTTAATAAACCAAAAATCGAAATTACGGAAATATCCGAAGATAAAAAATTTGGCAGATTCGTAGTAGAGCCGCTCGAAAGAGGTTATGGCACCACACTTGGTAATTCTCTCAGAAGAATTATGCTGTCATCCCTCCCGGGAGCAGCAGTTAGCCAAGTTAAGATTGATGGCGTTCTTCATGAATTCAGCTCTATTCCGGGTGTAAAAGAAGACGTTTCTGAGATCATTATGAATCTTAAGAGCCTGGCCATCAAAAATAACAGCGCTGATAATGAACCGAAAACTGCATACATTGAGTGTGAAGGCAAGGGCGTTGTAACTGCTGCTGATATTCAGGCAGATCAGGATATCGAAATCATGAATCCGGATCAGGTCATTGCAACCCTCAACGGTGGCAAAGACTGCAGACTGGCTATGGAACTTACAATTACACGTGGACGTGGTTATGTAAGCGCTGACAAAGGCAAATCTGAAGATATGCCGATCGGTGTGCTCGCAGTTGATGCTATCTATACACCGGTTGACAGAGTCAATATGGTTGTAGAGAATACCCGTGTTGGTCAGGTAACTGATTTCGATAAACTTACACTGGATGTATATACCAATGGAACATTGGATCCGGATGAGGCTGTCAGCCTTGCTGCAAAAGTTCTGAGCGAACACCTCAGTCTTTTCATTGATCTTTCTGAAAATGCTAAGACTGCAGAAGTCATGATCGAAAAAGAAGACAATGAAAAAGAAAAAGTTCTCGAAATGAGCATTGATGAACTTGAACTTTCTGTTCGTTCTTACAACTGCCTGAAGAGAGCCGGTATCAATACTGTTGAAGAACTGTGCAACAAAACTTCTGATGATATGATGAAGGTTCGTAACCTTGGTCGTAAGTCACTGGAAGAAGTACTTGCAAAACTGAAAGAACTGGGATTACAGCTTCAGCCAACTGAAGAATAATCCACTGTTAGATTAATAGCAGCGGGGATGCCTAAGCATCAGGACAGTAAGACCGAACAAGCATGTTCTGATGTCCCGCAGATGGAGGAAAATAAAATGGCAAAATATAGAAAATTAAGCAGAACATCTGATCAGAGAAAAGCTCTGTTAAGAAATCAGGTGACAAATCTTCTGTATCACGGAAAAATCGTTACCACTGAAGCAAAAGCAAAAGAAATTCGCAAGATCGCTGAAGGTCTTATCGCTATGGCAGTACGTGAGAAAGATAACTTTGAGACAGTTACTGTAACTGCAAAAGTTGCACGTAAAGATGCTGAAGGTAAGAGAGTGAAAGAAGTTGTAGACGGCAAGAAAGTTACCGTATACGATGAAGTACAGAAAGAAATCACTAAAGATGCTCCGTCCAGACTGCACGCTCGTCGTCAGATGGCTAAAGTTTTCTACTCTGTTAAAGAAGTACCTGCAAAAGGTGCCGGCAGAAAGAAAAACACCAAAGATATCGACATGACAAAGAAAATGTTCGAAGAAATCGCACCGAAATATGCTGGCCGTAACGGTGGTTACACAAGAATCGTTAAGATTGGACCGCGTAAAGGTGATGCAGCAATGGAAGTACTTATTGAATTAGTATAATTCTGTTTGTGATTGAAATCTCAGGAGAGATACCATTATGGTATCTCTCTTTTTGATTTAAACAAAAACGTAATAAAAATGTAATAATTTGCAATTGTATCATATTTGCATCAAATTTATACTCTATACTGGAATAGTTGAACTTGATACATTGTGTTAGGAGATTCAATATGAAGAAGATAAAGATTTTGGTCGTAGACGATGAAATTAAGCTTTTGCAGACGGTGACGGAATTTTTAACTTTACAGAATTTTTCTGTTATGCAGGCCTCATCGGGAAGCGAAGCATTGAAGATATTTACGGAAAACAAAAAAGAGATAGAACTTATTTTACTTGATCTGATGCTTCCGGATATAAGCGGCTATTCTGTCTTACGTGAAATTCGCAAGATTTCAGATGTCCCTGTGATTATCCTTTCTGCACGTTCAGAAGTTACAGATCAGATGAATGGATTTGAAAAGGGTGCGGACGACTATATTACGAAGCCGTTCAGTCTGGGTCTTGTAAAACTTCACATAGAGGCTGTCCTGAAGAGAGCCGGAAAAATGAAAAATATCCTGGAGTGTGGCAAAATCAAAATTGAAAAAGGCAGGCAGCTCGTTTATAGAGAAGATGAAATGTTAGAGATGACGCGCCGGGAATATGAACTGCTTTTGTATTTTATAGAACATAAAGAGACGGTTCTGAGTCGTGAAACGATTCTGAATGCGGTATGGGATTATGATTATGCTGGAGATGTGCGAACGGTTGATACGCTTGTAAAGCAGATACGTAAAAAGCTCGGAGATGACTGTAATTATATTCATACCGTGTATGGCATAGGTTATTTGTTTGAGGACAAAGCGGATGAAAAATAAAAGCACTGTTAAAAAAATGTGGTATGCACTTCTTGCATCTGCGATATTGCTGATAGTTGCGGTCTTTGCCTATGGCATAGGCTGTTATCCATTGTATATTAATGAAAAAACTAAAGTCATGCATCAACTGTATGATGAACTGAAGGATATAGAAATTTCAGATATGGATGATGATGACAGGGAGAGTCTGAATGAATATCAGAATGAGAAGATAGATATTTTGATAGTTGATGACAACTTTCAGGAAATTTATTCAAATAAAGGAGAAATGTCACAGTCCCATATTTATAAAAGATTTCAGAATCGGTTAAATGAGTACAGAGAGGAGGGCGCAATTGACAGAAGAATCTATCAGTCACGCCAGAGACTTATTTTAAGAGGAAAGATTGTTCAGGAAAAAAATATTTATTATGCCTATTTGAGAAAAGATGTTCAGTCAGCATATGAAATTGTACATGTATCTGTATTATATTTTTCGTTTGCGATAGCTATTTTCATTTTAATTCAGTATTTATGGTATCGGAAATGCAGAACGGAAGAAAATAATGAAATTGGTCAGGCAGATTTGCAATTGCAGGAAAGACAGACCGAGTTTGTGGCAAATGTTTCACATGAACTGAAAACTCCGATTGCCGTAGTATCCAGCCAGATTGAGATGTTGGAGCTGATGGGCGACAAGATAGACAGAGCGTACTATTTTTCATCAATCCATGAAGAACTGGATAAAATGTCAAAGATGGTCGGAGAACTTCTGGATTTTAGTATGCTGGACAATGCACTGAATACTATGGAAATCAGTTCCGTCGATGTATCGGAGATGATAGAATATCTTTTGCTGCGATATGAAGGACTTTTTAATCAAAAGGGAATCCGAATAGAACAAAAGATTTCGCCGAATGCAGTTGTACGTGGCAATCAGATGTATCTGGAGCGTGCGGTAAACAATTACCTGATGAATGCAATGCAGCATACAAGACAGGGAAAAAAGATCTGCGTTACAGTACAGAAAGAAAAAAAATATATCACGATCAATGTATTTAATGAAGGTGAACAGATAGCTGAAAATCAGCTGGAACATATCTGGGAGAGCTTCTATACATTATCAAGAAAGAATAAAGGCGGAGACACGCAGAAAATGAATGCAGGTCTGGGACTTTATATGGTAAAAAAAATCATGGAATATCATAAAGGTAAATGTGGTGCTGAAAATCAGGCGAATGGAGTAAATTTCTGGCTGCAGATACCGGTATATGAAGAAAAAAGTAAATAGCAGAAGGAGAAGAACAATGCGAAACAATAAAAAATTATTTTTAATAGCTGGTTTGATTTCAGTATCTATGCTTACAGGCTGCGGAAATGCAACAGAGAAAGAGGATGATACGAAGGCAGAAACATCCGCAGCTGAAAGTACGGCAGAGAGCACTGAGGCTGCTGAGACAGAAGGTGCAGAATCAGAAGACACTATGGCAGACAGCTCAGATGCCGAAACGGCTGATACAGCGACAGAAGATGCAAAATCAGAAGAATCAAAGACATTCGATGCAAATACGGTTTCCGTAGCAGGCTGGAATTTTACAGTAGAAGATGTGCAAAAAAGCAAGTCACTTGAAAACGTCAGTGTAGAGCTTGGATACACAGATGTAGAGACAAACAGCTTTAAGAAAGAAGCGAGTGACGGAAAAACATTCTGTATGATTAAAATGAAGATAGAAAAAGACGGAAGTACAGAAAGTATCGACTGGGCAAATATGAAAGTCACAGACGCAGACGGAAATGAATATGAAAGAATGGAAGATGAGTTCCTGAGTGATCTGGGAATGATGCGTATGCCGGGAAATACTCTTAATTTCGGCACCAGTGAAGGCTGGATGATCTATGAAGTCAATGAAGATGCAGAGGGACTTACATTAAATTACAGTTTTAATGAAGAAGAGTATCATAGTAATCTGTAGTAACTATTCAGAAGGTAGTATCCCGCGAGGTGTTTTGGCATGTTTTTTGCCAAAATCCCGAGACATACAAGGCAAAATGCCATCACCGAAGGTGATTAGGAATGCATTTTGACTCGTAACTGTGAGGGTACTGAACAGTTACAATCTGTAAATAAACAAAAGGAGACAGGGTATGTACGGCAGAAAGAGACGGAAACTTTTCATGATTGCAGCTGTTTGTGCTGCGTGTGTATCCGGAACTGCTTCCACAACAGTAAGTGCGGATGAAAATAACACTGAGAATGTAACAAATGTACTTGAAAAAACAGATATTTTCGAAAACCAGAATCAGATCGATGAAGCATTTAAATCAGAATTAGATAATAAATATCCACTGGAAAATGCATTGATCGTGGTAAATCCGTACGGAACATCGCCTTTGTCTGCGGTAGCTGTATTTTCCACGGAGGAAGAGACAGGCGGAACCATTACGGCAAAAGGAAAATCACCGGAAAATGATATAGTCGGAAACATTGAGTCGGCAAAAGATCATATTGTACCGATCTACGGCCTTTATAACGGAGACACCACGACTGTTGAGATCAGTCTGGAAGATGGTGAAAAGTCCTCTTTTGAGGTTACGACAGAAAAGACAGAGATGGATTGCGGCGATGTCAAAATGGAAATATTTGATGAAGCAAACTATGATTACTCAAATCTGTCATTTTTGTGTTCAACCATGGACTCCGTGTATGCGATTGACGGTGCCGGAGATATTCGTTTTTATACGAATATGGGTGGTTCACTCGGTGTTCATCTGCTCGCCAATGGACATCTGATGATGCCGGCTCCATATGTTTTAAAAACCAGCTATTATAAAGAAGGTCTGCTTGAAGTAGACCTGAATGGAAAAATTTATCGTGAATATGCCATCCCGGGAGGACAGCATCACGATTTCAGAGAACTTTCAAATGGCAATCTGCTTGTAGCGTCAGACAGTCCGGATCTCAGCTCGGTAGAGGATTATGTAGTCGAAATTGACCGTGAATCCGGCGAAGTTGTATGGGAACTGGATATGAAAGATCTTCTCGATATCGAGGATGGTGCATCAGCATCCATGGAAAGTGATGGAAGTGCCGAGGAAGACTGGTTCCATAATAACGGTCTCTGGTATGATGAAGCAAATGACCTTGTTCTTCTTTCTGCAAGACATAAGGATGCAATTGTAGCAGTGAATAAGACCGACAAAACAATTGCATGGATCCTTGGAGATCCGACCGGATGGGACAAGACAGACAAGTCACTTTTCTTTACACCAACCGGAGATGATTTTGAATGGTTTTATGCTCAGCACTGTGTATCCATGCTGGATAATGGCGATATCATGCTGTTCGATAACGGTACGGCAAAAGTCAAAAGAATTGATAATGACAATCGTGTGACGGGAGATCAGGTATATTCCAGAGCTGTTATTTATCATATCAATACAGACGATATGACTGTATCGCAGGTATATGAATACGGAAAAGAAAGAGGCGCAGACTGGTATGCAGACTGGATATCAGGTGTAGATTCTCTGGATGGTACGAAAGACCATCTGTTTATCACGGCAGGTTCTCATCTGTACAGTAAGGAAGAAAACAGAAGCGATTTTTATCCGTCAGACATGTTCCGTCAGGGACTTACAAAGATGACACATATTGATCAGGTTGATGAAGGAAATCTGACAGCAGAGCTGACTTTATCGGGAGATTCGTATAGTGTTCTGACATTCAGAGCATTCCGAATGCCTTTGTATACAGAAAATACAGATTTTGATATTACCGCAAAACCGGAAGTACTGGGAAGTCTTGGTGAGACGCCGTATGAGACACAGGATATTGATCTGTCATCAGCTGAAGCACTTCCGGAAGGATGGACGATCAAGTTGGACGATTTAAAAGTCTCTGTGGAGGGAAACTATCAGATGGAAAGCAAGGCAGATGAGCCTAAAGACGGAACTCTGGTACTTTCAAATGATACGGAAACAAGAGAATATGCACTGACACAGACTTCGACAGAGGGAGATAACGGGGCCAATGTGAAAGTCAGCGGATGGGTTTCTACGGATAGTCTGGATGGAGAGGAATGGGAGATTTATATTCAGGCAGACGGGAAACTTTATAATACGAAATATAAATTAGCTTTATAATGGGAGTTGTAAAATGAAAAAAGGAAAAGTCAGGAGAACTGTTATACTGATCATTGTGGCATGCATGATTCTGACAGTACTCGGATGCGTTGCCTGGAAAAAGCGGATTGGAATTTATAATACTTATATGAAAATGACAGGACGTGAGCCTTCCCGTACAACGCAATGGGTTTTGAAGGGTAAAGAAATCGGTTATCATAAGCAGGTGATCAAAAACGGAAAGAATAAGTCAGAAACTTTACAGATTGCGGACAATGGAAGCAATATGGAGAAAGTGGAATCCACTATTACGCAGGAGGCTTCCTGGGTGGATACGTCTTTAGAAGTTGATCAGCAGCTGGAAGAAGAACAGAAGAACGGATATACGTGGGAAGAGCCGCTGATTGTCCAGAATCCATACAGATATTCACCACTGACTGCTGTAATCTTGTTTGATACGGATGAAGAATGTGAAGTTCGTGTAACTGTAAAGGGAAAAACAGAAGCAGCAGATATCGAAGGAACAATTGATGCGTCAACTTCGCACAGAGTTCCGGTTGTTGGTCTGTATGCGGGACAGGAAAATACAGTTCTTCTTGAGCTTCTGGATGATACCGGCAAAGTTAGCGATTCACAGGAGATTAAGATTACGACGGATCAACTTCCGGAAAAAATGAACGATGCAGTGACACCGGTGAAAACGAGCGGGGAATCTGCTTTGCCGTTAACGATTGTCCATGGACAGGGAGCACGTTATCCATATGCCTATGACTGTATGGGAGACGTTCGGTGGTATCTGGATCGCAAGTCAGATAAGTTTGGTATTTACCCGTTGTCAAATGACCGATTCCTTTTTGCAGCAGGAGATATTGGTATCACGAATATTGGAAAGCCGGATACATCCGATCTTTATGAAGCAGATTATCTTGGGCGTGCATATAAACTGTATTATATACAGCATGGGGTACATCATGATATTGCTGAAAAAGAACCGGGAGGAAATTTACTGATCCTGAGTAATTCCGGTGAAGAGTATTACTGGGATATGATACAGGAAATAGACAGGAAAACCGGCGAAGTCGTCGATGAATTAAAACTGAGTGATATCTTCAGGAAACAATACGTAAATTCGATAGACTGGGCACATATCAATACAATTTCCTATCAGGCATCAGATGATACAATCCTCATAAGTCCGCGTAACCTGTCGGCGGCAGTAAAGATCAAATGGTCTACAAAAGAGATCGTCTGGATGCTGGGAGATCCAAAGCTCTGGAAGGACACAGAATTTGAGCAATATGTTCTGCAGCCGGAAGATGATTTTGTTTACCAGTTCTATCAGCACAGTGTATATCAGCTGACAGCAGATTTGGATGGCAATCCGGAAACTCAGGAAATAAGTATGTTTGATAATCATGCTTCCTTCTTTAAGGACAGAATCAAAGATATTTATGATAATCCGAAGGAATCGTATGTATTGGTTTATTCTGTGAATGAAAAAGACAAAACAGTAAAACAGATTAAAAAAATACCGGTGACATATTCTCAGATTACTTCAAATACCTGTTATGACGAAACAAGCGGACATATTTTCGGAATGTGCGGATATGTCAAAGGTAGAAGCGGAATAAACTATGAAATGGATTATGAAACCGGTGAAATTATTAATCAGTATCAGATCAGCTCCTGGTTTTATCGTTCCACACCAATGAAGATTGATTATAATGATCTTGCCTCTGCGATGGAAACAGATGAAAACTACATCTGTGGAGAACTGCTAAAGCCGGTTGAAACAACGAAAAAACTGACAAAGACAACAGACCAGATGCCTGATGAATCTGAGGTAAGCATGAGACTTATGGACCGTATTCTCTATGTAAGATCAGATTATCATGCAATATCACAGATCATCTTTTCCGGTGAGGACCATACTTATGTATATGATCTTTCCGACAAACTGATCTTCAGCGAAAAGATGATGCTGGTAAATCAGGAAATGGCAGTACCGCTTACGGATATGAGCGCGGACAGCTATGATGTTTATGTGGTATACAAAGATGAATTTTATAACAGTGGTCAGACAATAACCATAAAATAATAAAAGGGATCTCCCATATTGATAAGCTTTTCTGCTTATTGTGTGGGGGATTTTTGATGTTTTTGATATCTGATTTTTGTAACTTTATCCATAAGGTTGATAATTTTTGTATTTTAGCGTACAATCAGTTACAAAACAGTATAAAAAATAAAGGGTTAATTAAGATGAAAATAAGAAAGCTACTCGCAATCTGGGCTGCGAAGGCTGCAGGTGCAGGTTGCAAAATGATGGGACGTCAGGGTGTGACGTGGGCAGGAAAGATTGCATTAAAGATATATCCGCAGATTCTTACTGAACTCTCAAAAGAAGTCAGAAAGGGCATATTCGTAGTCTGCGGAACGAATGGTAAGACAACGACAAACAACATGCTCTGTGCAGCGCTGGAAGCAGAAGGACAGAAGGTGGTCTGCAACCATACCGGCTCTAATATGCTGAATGGTGTGGTCGCTGCTTTTGCACTTGGAGCAGGTCTAAATGGTCATATTGATGCGGATTATGCCTGTATTGAGGTAGACGAAGCATCCACCAGACATATTTTCCCGCGTATGAAACCGAATTATATGGTAATGACAAATCTTTTCCGTGATCAGCTTGACCGTTACGGTGAGATCGACATTACGATGAACATTCTGGAAGAGATGATCCGCACCGTTCCGGATATGAAGCTGATCGTAAACGGTGACGATGCGCTGTCTGCATATATGGCGATGGACAGCGGCAATCCATGCGTTTATTATGGAATCAGCCGTCCGGTTATGAGAAATGAGACAAATGAGATCCGTGAAGGACGTTTTTGCAAGAAATGCGGAGAACGTCTGCAGTACAGTTTTTATCATTACAGTCAGCTGGGAGATTACCAGTGTCCGAAATGTGGTTTTAAACGGCCGGTTCCGGATTATGATGCAGAAGATGTAAAAGTCGGCGATCAGCTCAGTTTCTCTGTAGAGGGAAAGCGAATTGTTGCAAATTACCGTGGATTTTATAATGTATATAATATTCTGGCAGCTTATGCAGGTATCCGTACTGCGGGCTTTAAGGCAGAACATTTTATGGACATGCTTAAAAACTTTAACCCGGAAAACGGCAGAATGGAACAGTTCCGCATCAAGGGTGCCGGTGTGACTCTGAATCTTGCGAAGAATCCGGCTGGCTTTAACCAGAATATTTCTGCTGTCATGCAGGATACCAATCCGAAAGACGTGATCATTGCGATCAACGACAATGCGCAGGACGGTATTGATATTTCATGGCTCTGGGACGTGGATTTTGACCGTCTCGGAGAAGATAGCATCCGTTCTGTTACTGTCAGCGGTATCCGCTGTCAGGATATGCGTCTGCGTCTGAAATATGTAGATATTCCATCCATTCTGGAATCTGATGTTGAAAAGGCAGTCCGTGACCGTGTGGCGGACGGAACCGGAAACTTATATGTTTTGGTAAACTATACGGCACTTTTCAGTACCAGAAATATACTTAAGAAGCTGGAGGGAGAACACTGATGAAACTGACAATAGGACATTTATACCCGGAACTTCTTAATCTTTATGGTGACAGAGGCAACATCCAGTGTCTGATGAAGAGATGCCAGTGGAGAGGTATTGAAGCAGAGACGATCGCATTTGAAATGGGAGACATCATTGATTTTTCCAAACTGGACATCGTGCTTCTGGGTGGTGGCTCGGACAGAGAGCAGATGATCGTCTGCGAGAAATTAAAAGAGATCCAGAAAGATTTTAAGGCATATGTGGAGGATAACGGTGTTGTCATTGCAATATGCGGTGGATATCAGCTGCTCGGAAGCTACTACAAGACAGAACAGGGCATGATCGAAGGCCTGAGTCTGGTCGACATGTACACAGAGCAGGAAGAAGGCCGCCTGATCAGTAATATCGTTTTGCAGAGTGATCTTTTTGAAATGCCGGTAGTAGGATTTGAAAATCACGGCGGAAGAACCTGCATCAACGATAACAAACCTCTGGGCAAAGTTCTGTACGGAAAGGGAAATGACGGCAGGACCGGGTATGAAGGTGTTGTTTATAAAAATGTAATAGGAACCTATCTTCATGGACCGTTGCTGCCGAAGAACCCGCAGCTTGCGGACTGGCTGATTCTGAAGGCACTTCAGCGTAAATACGGAGAGCAGACGGCACTTACAGAGCTTGACGACAGTCAGGAAAAAGAAGCGAACGATTATATTTTTCATCGATTTACACAAAACAGATAAGGGGATACAAATGGCAAAATCACACAATCAGAAAGCAAAAATCCTGATCCTTGAACATCTTCTGGCAGGCACATCCCGGGACCGGGTCGTGACAATGCAGGAGATCCTTGACAAACTTGCAGAATATGAAATTACAGCAGAACGAAAAAGTATTTACGATGATCTGGAAGCCCTGCGTGAGTTTGGGCTGGATATAGAGTTCAAAAGAGGCAGACCGGGCGGATATTATCTGAAAAATGGAAATGTTCCATCGGTACAGAAAAAACCGGCAGCAGATAAAGCGCAAAAAGTTGTCCATGCAAAAGCTTCTGCCGGAGCAGAGAGCGGTTTTATGAGTCTTTGTAAATCTGAGCTTCAGGAAGCAGACAAACCAATGAAATTAGTGTGCCGGAAATCAAAAGAAAAAGAGATGCGGGCATTCTTTGGAACAATGGCAGAATACAAAATAAAAGAAGACGGTGAAATTCAGATTACTGTACCACAGATCAGTGGTCCGCAGTTTTTCGGCTGGCTGACGGCAATGGGAAAAGATGTACATATCCTGAAACCCAAAAAGACGGCAGCAGCATATAGAGACTATCTCAAAACTCTTGCAAAAGAGTACAAAGGTGTATAAAGGACAGAAAGGAAATCAGCATGAAAAAAAGAGCAGTTTGTATCATACTCGGAGTATTGCTGACCGGAACCATGTTCACCGGTTGTGGCAAAAACAAGGCAACAGAGGCAGCCAGTGAAAGTGCGCAGACCGAGAAGGAAGGCATTGGGGAGGACGTAGAGAAAGATTCTGAGACAGACAAAAAATCTGATAAAGATTCTGCAGATAAAGATACTGCAGATAAAGATACTTCCTCCGATAAAAAGACATCTGCGACAGAGACACCCGTTGCAACGGAGACGGGAATTCCGGAGGAAGAAACAGAGACATCAGACGCTGAAAAAATTGCAATTTTACTTCCAAATGAAGATGAATGGACCAGAGATGCCAAAGAACTCGAGGCGAAGTTTACGGATGATGGTTATGCGCCGGTAATCATGTATGCACAGGATGACGCAGATGAGCAGGCATCTCAGGTCAGTGACATGACAGAGGAAGGCGTATCTGCAATGGTGATCGCACCGGTAGATCCATATGGCTTAAGTGAGGAACTTAAAGCTGCAAAAGAGGCTGAAATTCCGGTAATTGCATATGATGATCTGATCATGAATACGGATGGAGTAAAATATTATGTGACTTTTGGCGGACGTCAGATCGGACAGCTGATCGGACAGGAAATTATTGACAAAGAAGAACTTGATAAGCTTCAGGAAGAAAAGGGCTCAAACACGATTGAGTTCCTTATGGGTTCGCTGGATGATACACAGGCACTGTTTTTCTATAATGGACTGATGGAAAAACTGCAGCCGTATCTGGATGACGGTACACTGGTATGCAAATCCGGACAGATTACATTTGAAGAGACCGGTATCTTAAGATGGAGCATGGACGAGGCACAGTCACGTGCAGAAGATATTCTGGAGGAAGCTTATCAGGACGGAGAGGCACCGGATATCATCTGTACAGGCTTTGACGGTGCGGCAGAAGGAGCGGTGAATGCACTTCAGAATAACGGACTGACACCGGGAGAAAACTGGCCGATGATTACAGGAGTCGGATGTGATGAGGATGCAGTAAGGGACATCGCAGAGAGTGAAATTGCATGCAGCGTCTTTATGGATCGCAGAGTACTGGCAGATCAGGCAGAAGATATGGTAAATGTATATCTGCATGGAGAAGACGATCCGGAAGTTAATGATTATGAACAGTATGACAATGGTACAAAGATCATTGCTTCTTATCTGTGCGAACCACAGCTTATCAATATAGATAATTACGAGATTCTGATCGATAACGGATATTATACAGAAGATGAGGTAAAACCGGAAACTACACCGACACCGGAGCCGACTGTGACACCGGAGATTACTGAGGAACCGGATGTTACTGCTACGCCAGAGGTAACAGAAAGCCCGGAAGCAACCATAACTCCGGAGGTTACCGAAGAATCTGAGGAGACTGCAACTCCAACACCGACGGAAAAGGTGACACCAACTCCAAAGGAACGTGTGACTTTAAAACGTTCCACAAAGAATAAATAATTGAATTATATAAAAGACAAACAAAAAAGGAACCTCTGTCAGCCGGCAGGGGTTCCTTTTATGTAGTTAAGATTAGTCACGGAAAGTTAAGGAGTCATCTGTCATGGAATCTACGATTGCGAGGGATTCCAGACGTACACCCATGTCACGAATCTTCTGACCGCCGTTCTGGAAACCTTTCTCAATGACAATGCCGGCACCTTCAAGAGTTGCACCGGATTCTTTAACAATATCGATGAGTCCGAGTAATGCACATCCATTTGCAAGGAAGTCATCAATCAGAAGTACATGGTCTTCCGGTCCGAGGAATTTCTTGGACAGGATTACATCATAGACTTTCTTATGTGTGAAGGATTCTACCTTGGAACAGTACATTTCACCATCAAGATTCAGACTCTGGGCTTTTTTGGCAAAAATGACAGGTACATCAAAATACTGTGCGGCAATACAGGCAATACCGATGCCGGATGCCTCAATAGTGAGGATTTTAGTAATCGGACAATCTGCGAAACGTCTTTTAAACTCTTTGCCGATCTCGTTGATGAGAGTAATATCCATCTGATGATTCAAAAAACTGTCTACCTTCAAAATATTTCCTGGTTTTACGATTCCATCTTTCAGTATACGGTCCTTTAAAAGCTGCATGATTTCTCTCCTTTGATTTCTAAGCGTTTTCATAAAATTATAATAATGATACTCTATTCTTCGAAGAAGTTCAATTCTTTTCGACAAAATTTTTTAAAACGAGCCTGCGTTGCAAAAGTCCGGGAGGTCTGCTACAATGAAATTAATATCAGGGAAATGACGGATAACAGGAGGTAATAAAATGGCTGAACAGAAATATACAGTAAATGCAATGGGCGAGCAGTGCCCGATTCCGGTTGTAAAGACAAAGAAGGTTCTGGACAGTGTACAGGGGGATGCGGAGATCACAGTTTTTGTAGATAATGAAACTGCAGTACAGAATCTGACAAGAATGGGAAGGACTGCCGGGGCAGAAGTACTTGCCGAGAAAAAAAGTGACAGAGAATTTCATGTGATTCTCCGTGTGAAAGACAGACAGCCGGCCACCGGTACTCAGGAAGAAGTGACCTGTATTCCGGATGCAAAGGGAGATTTTGTGATCGCAGTGGATACCGCAACGATGGGAAGAGGTAATGATGAACTTGGCAAAGTTCTGATGAAGGGCTTCCTTTTTGCTGTGACACAGCTTGATGAGCTTCCGAAGACCATGCTGTTTTATAATGGCGGTGCGACGCTCACGACAGAAGGCTCCGATTCACTTGACGATTTAAAGAGTCTGGAGGCACAGGGCGTGACGATTAAGACCTGCGGCACCTGTCTTAATTATTACGGACTGACTGAGAAACTCAAAGTAGGCGAAGTGACCAATATGTATGATATTGTAGAGACGATGGCGAAAGCATCCAAAGTTGTAAAACCATGATCAAAAAAGTACCAAGATATCTTCTGACCTTCTTTAATACAAGTGGTGCAATTGCAGTGGAGCGTTTCTGTAAAGAACGTGAGATTCCCGGAAGACTGATTCCGGTACCACGTGAGATTTCAGCAAGCTGCGGCCTTTCCTGGGCAGTTTTGCAGGAAGAAAAGGACTGCCTTGAATTGGTAGAACGTGAATTTGCAGAAGAAATCGAAGGAAAGTGGATGCTGGATGTCTGAAATCCGGAAAGAGTGGAAAACTATGAAAGAATACGAAGTAATCTGGGAGATTTTTAATAAGTGTCCCAGAAACCAGATGCGCGATGTGTTTGTCGAAGAGGTAGAGATTGCAGATCCGGAAGAGTATGTCAGGCACAAATTTCAGGGAAAAGATGTGAGCTACGACAAGACTGTCCTGCCGGACGGTACGATTGTATTTGATATTGTGACTTCTCAGATAAAACAACGATGTTCCTTTACAGAGATTTAGTATTTATGGTATAATAATATTTACGCAATAAAATACCGGAATGCCTGAAACTCAGGCAAAAGGAGAAAACATGAGTGAGACAAAAGAAACCCATGTACATGTTCGTGAGGACGGGACAGTGATCGAGCATTCTCACGGTCCGCATGGTCATCATCACAGCCATGAACAGACAAAAGCAGTCCTGAACAGATTATCCAGAGCAATCGGACATCTGGAGTCCATCAAGCGGATGGTGGAGGACGGCAGGGATTGTTCGGAAGTGCTGATCCAGCTTTCTGCTGTAAAGTCAGCAATCAACAATACCGGCAAGATCATCCTTCAGGATCATATCGAGCATTGTATTGTGGATGCAGTGGAGCATGGTGACAGAGATGCGATCAAAGAACTGGAACGGGCAATCGACAGATTTATGAAATAAAGGAGTAACAATAAAATGGCAAAAGAATGCAGTAACAGCTCATGCAGCAAATCAAGCTGCGAAGGATGTGCAAGCAAAGGCAAGAGCGAGCCACAGAATTTTCTTGCACCGGCAAATATTTTTTCTGATATAAAACACGTGATCGGTGTTGTCAGCGGTAAGGGGGGCGTAGGTAAATCCTTCGTAACAGGTTCCCTTGCAAATGCAATGGCAGCAAAAGGTTATAAAGTAGGTATTCTGGATGCAGATATCACCGGACCGTCTATTCCAAAGATGTATGGTCTTACAGGCGCTGCACAGGCAGACGACAACGGCATCTATCCGATGGAGACAACAAACGGTATCAAGGTCATGTCCATCAACCTGCTTCTTCCTACAGAAGACACTCCGGTTATCTGGAGAGGACCGGTTCTTGCAAATATGGTCAAACAGTTCTGGACCGATGTTGTCTGGGACAAGATCGACTATCTCTTTGTAGATATGCCTCCGGGAACAGGTGATGTACCGCTTACAGTATTCCAGTCACTTCCGATCGACGGAATCGTGATCGTAAGTTCTCCGCAGGACCTTGTAAAGATGATCGTAAAGAAAGCATACAACATGGCTGAAATGATGAAGATCCCGGTTCTCGGAATCGTTGAGAACTACAGCTATGTAAAATGTCCGGACTGCGGTAAACCGATCAAGATCTTTGGTGAAAGTCACATCGATGAGATTGCGGCTGAGCTGAATGTACCGGTCGTAGGCAAGATGCCGATCGATATGGATTATGCTTCCAAGTCTGACAGCGGAGTATTTGACCAGATCAACAACGAATATATTGTGAAGGCAGTTGAAGTAATGCCGGAATAAATAAAAGCCCGACAGAGATGGATTTGTTCCGTTATCTGTCGGGCTTTTTGCTGCTTACAATATTTCAAGAAATCTTTCGGCTGCCTGTGAAAGCGGCTGCCCGTCATGGTGGACAAGTACAAGCTGTCTGGGGGAGAGCCCGCTGGCAAGCGGAATCGGTTTCAGGGAATCACCGGGAGAGAGCATATAATCCGGAATGCAGGCAATACCGAGACCAATGCGGGCAAGATCCATCAGAAGATCGTTGCTGTTAAGCTCAACCTCAGGCAGCAGGTTCAGTCCCTGAGAGGCAAATGCCTGATGAAGGTATTCGCTGGTCGTACTTTTGCCGGACAGCATCAGAATCGGGTATTCAAGCAGGACATCCGGCTCGAGGGGAGCATCACTTAAAGGAAAATACTCCGGATTTCCTACAAAAATATCCTGAAATTCTTTTAAGACACGGATCTGCATATGATTGCCGAGACGTGAATTCGGAAAATTGCAGACGATCAGATCGACCTGGCCTTTTTCCAGAAGCTCCACACAGCCGATCGAAGTGCTGTTGGTGACTTTTATGCGGACATCCGGGAAGGCCTGATGGAACTGCTGCAGGTAGCTGATCAGATAATAACGGCAGATTGTGTCGCTTGCACCGATACGAAGCTGTCCTTTTAACATATTGTCACCGGAAAGCAGGGATTCTCCTTCGACGAGCATCTTAAGGGCAGGGCTGACATGCTGCAGAAGAAGTTCTCCTTCCGGCGTGAGGAGGACTTTTTTTGTGCTTCGGATAAAAAGTGTGTGATTCAACTTTTTTTCCAGCGTTTTGATCGACTGGCTTACGGCTGACTGAGAAATAAAAAGCTGACGGGATGCCTCCGAAAAACTTAAAGAAGTGGCAACATAGTAAAAAACTTTGTAAAGTTCAAGATTGATATCCATAGGAACCTCCTGACTAATAAGGTTAAATAATAAAAGATATAAGATATATTAATTTTACTAATGATATTTGTTATGATACTATATATTCTGAAGCAGCGCAAGTATGTCTGCATCACTAATATACAACTATAAGACAAACACATATCTGAAAGGAGTTTCTTACTTATGAGTAACGTAAGACGCGTTTATGTAGAAAAGAAACCAGCCTATGCAGTACAGGCAAAAGAATTAAAGCACGAGATCAGCAGCTATCTCGGAATCAAATCCGCATCAAAAGTCAGAGTGCTGATCCGCTATGACGTAGAAAATATTTCAGATGAAGTTTTTGAAAAAGCATGCAGAACCGTATTCGCAGAACCGCCGGTAGATGATCTGTATCTTGAAAAATTCGAAGCAGCAGAAGATGCGAAGATTTTTTCTGTAGAATATCTTCCGGGTCAGTTTGATCAGAGAGCTGATTCTGCAGTTCAGTGTGTGCAGTTTCTGGATGGAGATTCACAGCCGATCATCCGCTCTGCAACAACTTATGTAATAGAAGGGAATGTAACAGCCGAAGAATTTGAAGCAATCAAACATCACTGCATCAACCCGGTAGATTCCCGTGAAACAGGTCTCGAGAAACCGGAGACACTGGTTACTGTATTCCCGGAGCCGGAAGATGTAAAGATTTTTGACGGATTCAAAGATATGCCGGAAGCAGATCTTAAAGCACTGTATGATTCTCTGAATCTTGCAATGACCTTCAAGGATTTCCAGCACATCCAGAATTATTTCCGGGACGAGGAAAAACGCGATCCGTCCATGACAGAGATCCGTGTACTTGATACATACTGGTCCGATCACTGCCGTCATACCACATTCTCCACAGAGCTTACCGATGTGAAGTTTGATGAAGGCGATTACAAAGAACCAATCGTTAAGACTTACGAAAAATATCTTGCAGACAGAGAAGTACTTTACAAAGATCGTGATGACAAATTTGTCTGCCTGATGGATCTTGCCCTGATGGCAATGAAGAAACTGAAATCCGAAGGCAAACTTGCAGATCAGGAAGAGTCCGATGAGATCAATGCCTGCAGTATCGTTGTTCCGGTTGATGTAGACGGCAAAGAAGAAGAGTGGCTGATCAACTTCAAGAATGAGACACACAATCATCCGACCGAGATTGAACCATTTGGTGGTGCGGCAACCTGCCTTGGCGGTGCAATCCGTGACCCGCTTTCCGGACGTACTTATGTATATCAGGCAATGCGTGTGACCGGTGCAGCAGACCCGACTGTATCCGTAAAAGAAACTCTTAAAGGAAAACTTCCGCAGAAAAAACTGGTCAGAGGTGCGGCTCATGGCTACAGTTCTTATGGTAACCAGATCGGTCTTGCTACCGGTTATGTGAAAGAAGTCTATCATCCGGATTATGTTGCAAAACGTATGGAGATCGGTGCCGTTATGGGCGCAGCTCCGAGACGTGCCGTTATCCGTGAAAATTCCGATCCGGGAGATATCATTATCCTGCTCGGTGGACGTACAGGCCGTGATGGTATCGGTGGTGCGACCGGTTCCTCCAAAGTACATACAGAGGCATCTATCGAAGTCTGCGGTGCAGAAGTACAGAAAGGTAATGCACCGACAGAACGTAAGATCCAGCGTATGTTCAGACGTGAAGAAGTCAGTCATATCATTAAGAAATGTAACGACTTTGGTGCCGGCGGTGTATCCGTTGCCATCGGAGAACTGGCAGCAGGCCTTCGTGTAGATCTTGATAAAGTTCCGAAAAAATATGCCGGTCTTGATGGTACAGAGATTGCAATCTCTGAATCTCAGGAACGTATGGCAGTTGTCGTAGATCCGAAAGATGTTGATACATTCCTCAGTTATGCAAACGAAGAAAATCTGGAAGCAATTCCGGTTGCAGTTGTTACCGAAGACCCACGCCTTGTTCTTACATGGAGAGGCAAAGAAATCGTCAATATTTCCCGTGCCTTCCTTGATACCAACGGTGCGCATCAGGAAACAACTGTAGAAGTAGAGATTCCGAACAAAGAGGGCAATCTGTTTGAAGAGCGCCCGGATGTAGCTGATGTAAAGGCAAAATGGCTGGAGACACTTGCTGATCTCAATGTATGCTCACAGAAGGGTCTCGTTGAAATGTTTGACGGTTCTATCGGAGCAGGCAGTGTATTTATGCCATATGGTGGTCAGTATCAGCTTACCGAGACACAGAGCATGGTAGCAAAAGTTCCGGTACAGAACGGAAAGACAGACACTGTTACCATGATGAGCTATGGATTTGACCCGTATCTGTCCTCATGGAGTCCGTATCACGGAGCTGCTTATGCAGTGACAGAATCTGTTGCAAGAATCGTTGCAACAGGTGGTGATTACAAGAAAATCCGTTTCACATTCCAGGAATACTTCCGTCGTATGACAGAAGATCCGAAGAGATGGAGTCAGCCATTCTCCGCACTGCTTGGTGCATATGCGGCACAGATGGGATTCGGTCTTCCGTCCATCGGTGGTAAAGACAGTATGTCCGGTACTTTCAATGAAATCGACGTACCTCCGACACTGGTATCCTTTGCCGTAGATGTGGCGAAGATCCAGGATGTGATTACTCCGGAACTCAAAAAAGCCGGAAACAAACTGGTATGGCTGCGTGCACCACATGATCAGTATGATCTGCCGGATTATGCAGGAATCATGGATCAGTACGAAAAACTCCATAACGATATCCGGAACGGCAAAGTTGTTTCTGCCTATGCACTGGATCGCCACGGTATTGCAGCAGCTGTTTCCAAGATGGCATTTGGTAATGCATTTGGTGTAAAGATCGAGCATAATCTGGATCCGAGAGATTTCTTTGCTCCGGGATTTGGTGACATCATCATGGAAGTTCCGGCAGAAAAAGTCGGCGAGCTTTCCATCACTTATACACTGATCGGTGAAGTTACCGAGGATGGCAAATTCTCCTACGGAGATACTATGATCACTGAGGCAGAAGCAGTAGAAGCATGGAAGGGAACTCTGGAAAGAGTCTTCAAGACAGTTTCCGGTGAAGAAAATGAAAAACCGGCAAAAGATGAGCTATACCATGCAGAAAACATTTATGTATGCAAACACAAAGTGGCAAAACCGCGTGTATTTATTCCGGTATTCCCGGGAACTAACTGCGAATACGACAGCACCCGTGCATTTGAGAGAGCCGGCGCAGAAGTGGATGTCAAAGTCTTCAAGAACCTGACAGCAGAGGATATCCATGATTCTGTAGAACTCTTTGAGAAAGCAATTGATCAGGCACAGATCATCATGTTCCCGGGAGGATTCTCCGCAGGTGATGAACCGGATGGTTCTGCAAAATTCTTTGCAACTGCATTCCAGAATGCAAAGATCAAAGAAGCTGTTATGAAACTGATTAATGAGAGAGACGGCCTTGCCCTTGGTATCTGCAATGGTTTCCAGGCACTCATCAAACTTGGCCTTGTACCATATGGTGAGATCTGCGGACAGAAAGAGGATTCTCCGACACTGACCTTCAACACCATCGGACGCCATATCTCCAAGATGGTTTACACCAAGGTTGTAAGCAACAAGTCTCCATGGCTTCAGAAAGCACAGCTCGGCGGTGTATACTGTAACCCGGCATCCCACGGAGAGGGACGTTTTGTTGCCAACGATGAATGGCTTGCAAAACTCTTTGCAAACGGACAGGTTGCAACTCAGTATGTAACTCCGAACGGAAACTTAAGCGCAGACGAAGAATGGAATGTCAATGGTTCCTACATGAACATCGAAGGTATCACAAGTCCTGACGGACGTATCCTCGGTAAGATGGCACACAGTGAGCGTCGTGGCGATGGAGTGGCTGTCAACATTTACGGAGAGCAGGATATTAAGATTTTTGAGTCCGGCGTAGAGTATTTCAAATAATCGCAGGTGAGCTATAGTCAGGTTATGTAATATTGGTCTGACCAAAAAGTGGAATCACCCATTGACAAATGGAAAGTATGTGGATATAATGGGTAACAGAATAAAGAAACACGTTGAAGAGAAGAGTAAACTGTGGAATGTTCCAGAGAGAGATACGCATGCTGAGAGTATTTTAGCAGGAAGCAGTCGAAGACCATCTCCGAGTGGCCCTAATACGGTCCGGTGATTCCGTTATCATCTTATAAGAGTGGCTGAATCTGCCTTATGACAGACGCAGCAAGCAGGGTGGAACCGCGAGTAGATTATTCGTCCCTTACAGTGCAGAGGTGCATTGTAAGGGACTTTTTGTTTATAAAAACTCGTCCCTGTGGAAAAACTTACAAATTTATTCAAACACAAAAGGAGTTCAAAACTATGATCATCACATTAAAAGACGGATCCAAAAAAGAGTATTCCGAAGCAAAATCCGTAATCGACATTGCTTATGACATCAGCGAAGGTCTTGCACGTGCTGCATGTGCCGGAGAAGTGAACGGAGAAGTTGTAGATCTCCGTACTGTACTTGACAGTGACTGCGAACTGAATATTCTGACTGCAAAAGACGAAAAAGGACTTGCTGTTCTTCGTCATACAGCATCTCATGTTCTTGCTCAGGCAGTACAGAATTTATATCCGGAAGCAAAGGTTGCAATCGGACCTTCTATTGATACAGGATTTTACTATGACTTTGCACACGAACCATTCTCACGTGAGGATCTTGATGCAATCGAAAAAGAAATGAAAAAGATCATCAAAAAAGGTGCAAAGATCGAACGTTTCACAAAATCCAGAGAAGATGCAATTGCTTATTTCAAAGAGAAAAATGAGCCATACAAAGTAGAACTGATCGAAGATCTTCCGGAAGATGCCGAAATTTCTTTCTATTCTCAGGGAGACTGGACAGACCTCTGCGCAGGCCCGCACCTGATGAGCGTGAAAGGTGTCAAGGCATTCAAACTTCTTTCATCTTCCAGCGCTTACTGGAGAGGAAGCGAAAAGAACGCAATGCTGACACGTATCTACGGAACAGCTTATGCATCCAAAGATGAACTGAAAGAACATCTTGAGCAGATGGAAGAAGCAAAGAGACGTGACCACAACAAACTCGGCCGTGAGATGAAGATCTTCACAACTGTAGATGTAATCGGTCAGGGACTTCCGCTGATCATGCCAAACGGTGTGATCATGATGCAGGAACTGCAGAGATGGATCGAGGATGAAGAGACAAAACGTGGCTATGTAAGAACAAAGACACCGTTGATGGCCAAGAGCGATCTGTATAAGATCTCCGGACACTGGGATCATTACAAAGACGGTATGTTCGTACTTGGTGACGAGGAAAATGACAAAGAGGTATTTGCACTTCGTCCGATGACATGTCCGTTCCAGTATTATGTATACAAAGCAGAACAGCACAGTTACCGTGACCTTCCACTTCGTTATGGTGAAACATCTACACTGTTCCGTAATGAGGATTCAGGAGAGATGCATGGTCTGACACGAGTTCGTCAGTTTACAATTTCCGAAGGTCATCTGATCGTGAGACCGGATCAGATGGTTAAGGAATTTAAAGACTGTATCGCACTTGCGCAGTACTGCCTGCAGGTTCTCGGTGTAGAAGAAGATGTAACCTACCATCTGTCAAAATGGGATCCGACCAACAGAGAAAAATACATCGGCGAGCCGGAAGTATGGGAAGAGACAGAAGGACATATCCGTCAGATGCTCCAAGAACTGAATATTCCATTCACAGAGGATGTCGGAGAAGCTGCATTCTACGGACCAAAAGTTGATATCAACGCAAAGAATGTATACGGAAAAGAAGATACTATGATCACAATTCAGTGGGATGCCCTTCTTGCTGAACAGTTTGATATGTACTATATTGATGAAAACGGAGATAAGAAACGTCCGTACATCATCCACCGTACCTCTATGGGATGCTATGAGAGAACACTGGCATGGCTGATCGAAAAATATGCAGGTATGTTCCCGACATGGCTCTGCCCGGAACAGGTACGTGTGATCCCAATTTCCGAAAAATTCAATGCTTATGCTGACAAGGTAGAAGCACAGATGAAAGAAGAAGGAATCCGCTGCTCTGTTGACAGACGTTCCGAAAAGATGGGTTACAAGATCCGTGAAGCACGTCTTGAGAGAGTACCGTACATGCTGGTTGTCGGTGCAAAAGAAGAGGAAGAGGGTAAAGTTTCTGTAAGAAGCCGTTACCTTGGTGATGAAGGAATGAAAGACCTTGGAGATTTCATGAGCGCGATCAAAGAAGAAATCAAAAACAAAACGATCCGTAAGATCGAGGTACAGGAAGAGAATAAATAATCTGTCGAACGGACACGAGAAATTCTTGCCATACGACACGCGGTTTTGACAAAATCCGCACCCCCTGTCACCTATAATGAGTTCACTTACCAAAGTGAAGGATTTATAGGCTGCAGGGGGCTTTTTTTATGTATCAGGATGTATACATAGATGCTGTATTTGCAGCAAACTTTCTGATGGATTATATTCTTCTGCGACTGACCGGATTTTTTATAAGAGAAGGCAGGAACCGCCGGAGATGCCTTATGGCAGCGGCAGGCGGTGCACTTTTTTCAAGTATCAGTGTCTGTATACCGGCAGATCAGATTCCACGACTGTGGAGCATTGTACAGATTTTCTGTGCAGCTGGAATAATCCGGCTTGCTTATCCGATCCGGTCATGGAAAAGACTTGCAATGGCGGTTCTGATATTTTATGTGCTTGCATTCCTAAGCGGTGGGATCTGGACGGAAGTGATGGGAAATACCCGAACGACCGGAGTGATTTTTGTACTGTGTGCGTTTGGAACCTATCTGGGAATCAGCATTGTGATCCACCTTCTGGATGTTACGGAACATGTGAGAAGCGGATCCTATCCGGTAGTTTTGAAATACTGCGGACGGAAACAGCAGACACAGGGATTCGTAGACACAGGAAATCTGCTTGCTGATCCGGTGAGCGGTACTCCGGTTTCTATTGTGTCATGGGAACTTATGGAAATGCTCTTGCCGGAAAATCTGACAGAAAGACTTGCATGCCTGCAGGAAAAGCCTGAGGAAATAAAAAGTACAGAGATAGCCGGGCTTAAGCCGCACTATCTGTTCTGCCGGACTGTGGGACGGGGAGAGCGGCTGCTTCTGGCTGTGACACTGGAGGAACTTTGTATTCAGATCCAAGGGAATACGGTTCATATAAAAGAGCCGGTTGTCGCACTATCACCGGAACCTTTTGCTTTGGGAAAAGAATACAAAGTATTACTGAATTCCAGATTATTGCATTAGGAGGGGCAGGATATGAGCAGATCGGCAGCAGGGATGGATTATAGTCCGTTTCAGGTTTTTCAGAAACTGGTTCTTTCAAGATCGAGAGGACTGTATTATATCGGAGGAAGTGATGTCTTACCGGCACCACTGGAACCCAAAAGGGAAGCTTACGTGATCAGTAAGCTTAAGACAGAACAGGAACAGGAGGCAAGATCTCTGCTGATCGAGCATAATTTAAGGCTTGTGGTGTACATTGCAAAGAAATTTGACAATACAGGAGTCGGAGTGGAAGATCTGATCTCAATCGGTACGATCGGTCTTATAAAGGCAATCAATACATTTAATCCGGTCAAAAATATTAAACTTGCAACGTATGCTTCCAGATGCATTGAAAATGAGATCCTTATGTATCTGCGTCGCAACAGCAAGACCAAAATGGAGGTTTCGATTGATGAACCGCTGAATGTAGACTGGGATGGCAATGAACTTCTTTTGTCAGATATCCTCGGAACAGATGAAGATGTGATCTCGAGACGGATGGAAGACGAAGTAGAGATCACTCTGCTCGCAAAAGCAATCAACAAATTAAGTCCGAGAGAACAGACGATCATCCGTCTGCGGTTCGGACTGAATAATGCAGAGGGAAAGGAAAAAACGCAGAAAGAAGTCGCAGATCTTCTTGGGATTTCACAGTCGTATATATCCAGACTGGAAAAACGGATCATGAAGCGACTGAAAAAAGAAATCGTAAAATACGAGTAAGGTGTTAGGCGAAAAACTCTGTGCATATACATAAAAAGAAAATGTGCAGAGGTGTAACTGCATGAAAAAATACAGAATCGAACTGACAATGGCCTGTCTGCTGCTGGTATGTTTTTACCTGTTATCCAGACAGGCCGCTGTTATTTCTGTGAATCAGACGGAACGGGGGGCACAGAAAGCTGCCGGTCCGCTGATCCTTGTTGATGCGGGACATGGCGGAAGCGATCCGGGGATGATTGGTGTGGGTGGGCTGGAAGAGAAAGGTATCAATCTTTCTATTTCGCTGCTCCTTCGGGATACACTTGAAAAATCCGGATATTCAGTTATCATGACAAGGGAAGAGGATAAAGGCCTGTATGACAGCAGCGCAGCGAACAAAAAAGCACAGGATATGCAGCGTCGGATTGCGATGATCCGGGAATATGCGCCGGTGCTTTCTGTCAGTATTCACCAGAACAGCTATCAGGATGAGGGCGTGCACGGACCGCAGGTGTTTTATTATGAAAGCTCTGTGGAAGGGAAAAAACTGGCAGAGGCAGTCCAGAGTAGTCTGAATAATCAGCTCGAGGTGGACCGGCCACGGGAGGTAAAGGGAAATACAAGCTATTATCTGCTCAAAAGAAGCAGTGGAACACTTGTGATCGTGGAATGCGGTTTTCTGACTAATCCGGAGGAGGCGCAGAAACTTCAGACAAAAGAATATCAGGAAAAAGTTGCCGCCGCCGTCAGCGAGGGAATCCGTACATATCTGAATGCGCAGTAAAGAGCAAAAAGTGTAGATATTGTGAACTTCCATGAAAATAAAAGAAGTTTGTTTGCCATAAGAAAATTCCTTTGCTATACTGTTGCTGTATAAATGGAAAGTATTTTATACAGAGATTTACAGAAGAGGTGTATGATGTTAGGTGTAATTTATCTGGTTCTGTGCATGCTTATCGGAAAAGAGCCGGCGGGGCTGCTGCTTTCAAAAAAATCCGGATATAATCAGATCTGGCTTACTCTGGCAGCTGCTTTTGGCACAGGTGTACTTATAATGGGATGGGC
This sequence comes from Blautia intestinalis, assembly GCF_014297355.1. GTDB lineage: Bacteria > Bacillota > Clostridia > Lachnospirales > Lachnospiraceae > Blautia_A > Blautia_A intestinalis. The sequence continues at coordinate 690,900 of NZ_JACOQE010000001.1, forward strand.
AACTTATATGACTGCATGGGCAGCAAGCGAGGCCGGTGCAGTCCATCCACTGATTTATGCGAATGCAGTTGTCATGCCGGTGGCGGTATTGATCGTGGTGATTCTTTACTGGAAAAGATACCATAAGGCGGGGACCTTTAAGGGGATTCTGGAAACAGGGTTGATTACGGACCGCAGGCTGTTTCGAAAAGAAGCAGTGTTTTTCGGTGCTTTACTGGTCTTTCTGATCTGGATCATGTTTTATGTCTTTTTTATCAAAGACGGAGTGCTGTACAGCGGTTATACGGTTTACGGGGATTATGCGCCGCATACGGCGATGATGCGGTCTTTTTCTATGGGGAACAATTTCCCGACAGAGTATCCGCATTTTGGCGGTCAGGATGTAAAGTACCACTTTATGTTCCAGTTTTTTGTGGGAAATCTTGAATTTCTGGGACTGCGTCTGGATTTTGCGTACAATGTGGTAAGTGTTCTTGTGCTTCTGGGATTTCTGATCTTTCTGTATCATATGGCGAAGCGTCTTACCGGAAGCTTTGCAGCCGGAGTGCTGACAGTATTTTTCTTCTTTTTCAGAAGTTCTTTAAGTTTTTTTCGCTTTGTTATAGAACATCTGAATGCAGGCGATCTCTGGACGACACTGAGAGACAATACAACGTTTATCGGCTACACGACAAATGAAAACTGGGGACTCTGGAATTTTAATGTATATCTGAATCAGCGTCATCTGGCATTCGGCCTTCTGATCGTTGCAATCGTGCTCTGGGTATTTATGGACTGGCTCGAAGCCGGATGCAGCGCTCCGGAGAGAGGTGTACACTGGATAAAAAGACGCATTTTTACAAAGAAAGCATGGCTCTGCGTGCATTCAGAAACTGCGTTGCTTGCAGGAATGCTCCTCGGTCTTACTTCTTTCTGGAACGGGGCGGCAGTGATCGGCGGACTTCTGATCCTGATGGGATTTGCCGTGTTTTCCGATGGGAAGCTGGATTATCTGATTCTGGCGGTAACATCAGTGATTTTTTCTGTGCTTCAGACAAAGATCTTTATCTGGGGGAACGCGGTAAGTCCGTCCTTTTACTGGGGATTCCTGTCAGAAAACAAAAGTATTACAGGAGTACTCTGGTATCTGATCCAGATGAGCGGCGTCTTTTTTGTGGGAGCTGTGCTGATCGCGCTTTTTCTGAGAGAACGCAGGCAGAGGGCTGCACTGGTAAGTTTTTTCTTTCCACTGATCTTTGCATTCTGTATGTCACTGACTCCGGACATTGCAGTGAACCACAAATATATTATGATTGCGTATGCGTTTCTTGCAATTTTCTGGAGCCTTGCAGTCCTTAAATTGTTTCAGAGAAAAATCGGCGGCAAGATCGTGGCGGTGCTTCTTACAATTGCACTTAGCATTACGGGAATCTATGATTTTGTGGTTATTTTGAAAGACAATGATTCCGGCCATCGTGTGACTGTGAATATGAGAAGTGAAGTGACTGAGTGGCTCGCGGAGCATCTGGATCATAACGACCTGATCCTGACACCGGAATACAGCATCAATGAAGTGACGATGTCCGGTGTGATGATGTATATGGGATGGCCGTATTATGCGTGGTCAGCAGGATATGATACATATGACCGTGCAGCGAAAGCAAAAGAAATCTACAGCTCCACCGATGCGGAGGCAATAAAGAAGCTTGTAAAACAGGAAAAAATTACATACGTTCTTTATGAAGAAGGAATGCAATACGAGCAGGAAGCCTGCAGAGAAGATACGATTGCCAGTGCGTTTACACTGGTTTATGAATCAGAAGATGGGAGAATAAGGATTTATGAAACCTGAAACGATAACCAAACAGATTTTTAAAATAATACCGGCACTTTTGCTGGTCGCACTGTCTGCATTTCTTTTGCAGGGAGATGTGTGGACGTTCTGGACATGGTATCTGCTTGCGCTGGTAATGGGCGTGGCTGCTATGCCGCTGACCGGGCGACTGTTCCGGAGATTTCAGGACAGAGGCTGGATGTTTTCAAAAGTGACGGCGATTGCCGTAAGTGGTTTCCTTACCTGGTTTCTGGTTGCGGTAAAAATTATTAAATTTACGACAGGCACCTGTATTGTGGTGACACTGGTCTGTGCGGCAGCTTCGCTTATTTTATATTGCAGGGAACAAAAAGCCGGATTTGAATGCATTCCGTTTGTGCATCTGGATCTGGTATATGCAGAAGAACTTCTGTTTTTTGCGGCATTTCTTCTCTGGACTTATTTTGCGGGCTTCCATCCGGCGGCATATGGTACAGAAAAGTTTATGGATTATGGTTTCATGGAGGCCATGATGCGGAGCAAAACACTGCCGGCGACAGACCTCTGGTATTCACAGGGGAAAATTAATTACTATTATGGCGGACAGTATTTTGCAGTATTTCTGACGAAACTGTCCGGGGCAAAAGTAGAGCTCACTTACAATCTTATGAGGACGTTTGTGGCAGGACTTGCTTTCGCGATGCCGTTTTCGCTGGTACATCAGATGGTGACTGACCGTCTCGGAAAGACCGGAAGCAGATGGAAAAAAGCACTGCCGTCCGTGACAGGAATCCTGGCGGGAATTTCTGTTTCCATAGCTGGCAATATGCACTATGTGGTCTATGGGCAGATCATTCCGTTTATCCGGAAATTAAAAGGTGAGGAAGTCAGCAGTTACTGGTTTCCGGATGCCACGCGTTATATCGGATTCAACCCGGATGTAGAGGATAAGACGATCCATGAATTTCCATGCTATTCCTTCGTACTCGGAGACCTGCATGCACATGTGGTTGATATTATGTTTGTGCTTTTACTTCTGGGGCTTCTTTATGCATGGATGAAAAAAGTAAGAACGGCAGAGCTTTCAGGAGAAAGTATGAGCCGGAAACAATTCTGGAAAAAACAGCTTCTGATGCCGCAGCTTCTGGCCGCAGGTGCACTTCTCGGAATGTTCCACTGGACAAACTACTGGGATTTTGTAATCTATTTTGTGGTGACCTGCGGAGCGGCACTGTTTATGAATATTATCGGACAAAAAGGCCGAAGCAAATGGGTACTTGGAGTAACTGCAGCGCAGGCTGCAGAAGTCCTGATTCTGGCAACTGTGATTATTCTACCGTTTACACTGCAGTTTGATACCAGCAATATGGTACAGGGAATCGCACTTGCGAAGCATCATTCTCTGCCACATCAGCTTCTGGTGCTCTGGGGACTGCCGGGGATCCTGACGATTTTGTTTGTAGTTTCGCTGCTCGTAGAGAAACTGCGTGGGGCAGAGCAGAAATCTCTTTACCATCTGCTTGCGTCGATCAGACTGCCGGATCTTTTTGCAGTACTTCTGGGACTTTGCGCGATTGGACTCGTCCTGATTCCGGAACTTGTATATGTCCGCGATATTTATGAAAACGGAAATGCCAGAGCCAATACCATGTTCAAACTGACTTATCAGGCATATATTATGTTTGGTATGACAATGATTTATGCGATCTTCCGTCTGCTTGTCATTGGCAAAAATAAGATTTTGAAGGTGCTGGCATTCATCGGACTGTTTTTCTTTGTGTGGACTTGTGGATATTTTGGAAACAGCGTACATTCCTGGTTTGGTGAAGTCTGGAAGCCGTCACAGTATAAAGGGTTGAATGCAACGGCATTTCTGGAGACGGATTTTCCGGAAGATGTAAATGGTATCCGGTGGCTGAAAGAAAATATTTCAGATGCGCCGGTCGTTCTTGAAGCAAATGGTGACAGCTATTCCGAATATGAACGAGTATCCGCGATGACCGGCCTTCCGACGATCATGGGCTGGTATGTACATGAATGGCTGTGGAGAGGCGACCTGGCAGATCTGAATGCAAAAATAGAAGAAATAAAAGAAATCTATACTTCAACGGATGAGACAAGAGTAAAAGAGTTACTGGAAAATTACAATGTTTCTTATATTTTTGTCGGTTCGTGCGAGCGGAACAAGTACGGGGCTGACCTGAATAATGACCTTCTGAAAAGTCTGGGCGAAGTGGTATTTCAGGATTCGGAATATCCGACCTATATCGTGAAGATAAACTGACTTGTAGAATTAACGGATTTAGACTATAATGAAAAACAATACAGATAAATGAGAGGAAGCATAAGATATGAGAGCGCAGATTGTGGCAATGACCAGCGAAAATCTGGATATGGATGCCATAAAAAGAGCAGGAGACATCCTGAAAGCAGGCGGACTTGTGGCATTTCCGACGGAGACGGTTTACGGGCTCGGCGGAAACGCACTGGATCCACAGGCTTCCATGAAAATATATGCAGCGAAGGGAAGACCGTCAGATAACCCGCTGATCGTTCATATTGCAGAGGCTGATCAGCTTGCAGAGATTACGACAGAGATTCCACAAGGTGCAAAGATTCTGGCGGAAAAATACTGGCCGGGTCCGCTGACAATGATCCTTCCGAAGGCGGACATTGTACCGAAGGAGACGACCGGAGGACTGGACAGTGTGGCTGTCCGTTTCCCAAGTGACAGGATTGCACAGGAACTGATCAAAGCTGCCGGCGGTTTTGTTGCGGCACCGAGTGCCAATACATCAGGAAGGCCGAGTCCGACGATGGCAGAGCATGTAGAAGAAGACCTCGGTGATGCGATCGATATGATCATCGACGGAGGACAGGTGGGAATCGGTCTGGAGTCTACGATCGTAGATTTCACCGAGGATGTTCCGGTAGTTTTAAGGCCTGGATATATTTCACTGGAAATGCTGAAAGAAACGCTGGGGGATGTCCGTATGGACCGGGGGCTTCTGATCACGGATAACAGTGTACATCCGAAGGCACCGGGCATGAAATACCGTCATTATGCACCGAAAGCTGATCTTTCCATAGTGGAAGGGACAGAGGCGCAGGTAATAGACTGCATTAACCGACTGAGTGCAGAGGCAGAGAAAAAAGGTCTTAAAGTCGGCGTGATCGCAACTAATGAGACAAAAGACTGTTATGCACACGCTGATGTATTCAGTATCGGAAGCAGAGAAGAAGAAGAAACGATCGCACATCATCTTTATGAAGTGCTTCGAAGCTTTGATGATGACCGGGTAGATCTGATCTACTCAGAGGCATTTTATACGCCGAGGATGGGACAGGCTATTATGAACCGCCTTTTAAAGGCAGCAGGACATAAAATTATAAATGCACAGGAGGAAAAGAAATGATAGCATTAGGATGTGACCATGGTGGTTATGAACTGAAACAGGAAATTATCAAATATTTGGAGGAGAACCATATAGAATATCAGGATTTCGGATGTGACAGCACAGATGCCACAGATTATCCGATCTATGCAAAGAGAGTTGCAATTGCAATTCAGAACGGAGACTGTGAAAAGGGGATACTGGTATGCGGAACCGGTATTGGTATTTCTATCACTGCCAATAAATTCAAAGGAATCCGTGCAGCACTCTGTTCAGACTGTTTCAGTGCAGAGGCAACACGTCTTCACAACAATGCCAATATTCTTGCAATGGGCGGAAGAGTTGTAGGACCGGGGCTTGCAGTTAAGATCGTGGATACATTCTTGAACACTCCGTTCTCGGAGGACGAGCGTCATATCCGTCGCATCAGTCAGATCGAGGAAGATACAGACATTACGGATGCATATCCGGAAATTTAAATAAACATATGAATTTTAAATACCGGCCTCCTGCATTTTGTGGGAAGCCGGTATCTGTAAGGGGGATTTTGTAATGGCAGTACATATACAGAAAAGACAGGATTACATTTCCTGGGATGAATACTTTATGGGTGTGGCAATGCTTTCCGGGATGCGCTCCAAAGATCCGAATTCACAGGTAGGAGCGTGCATTGTCAGTGAGGACAATAAGATCCTTTCCATGGGGTACAACGGATTTCCGAAGGGATGTTCTGATGATGAATTCCCATGGGCGAGAGAAGGCGAGCCACTGGATACCAAATATCTGTATGTGACACACAGTGAACTCAATGCAATCCTGAATTATCGTGGGGGAAGTCTGGAAGGTGCGAAACTCTATGTTTCCCTGTTTCCATGTAACGAATGTGCAAAAGCGATCATTCAGGCAGGAATCAAGACTGTGATCTATGACTGTGACAAATATGAACATACGCCGTCTGTGATCGCATCCAAGCGGATGATGGACGCAGCAGGTGTGCGCTATTACAAATACAAAAGAAGTGGAAGAAAGATTGATATTACTGTCTGAGAACAGTAACAAATTCACATATTCCAATGGTGTTCTGTGAATCAGCCCCTTGACATCGTAGGATATTTCGCATAAAATATATATCAAATGTGCCAGAGCTTAAGGCTCCGACACACATATCCGGCGATGATGAGAATAGTACATGAGGAGCAATCTCAGAGAGGGATCTGCATGGTGGAAGGATCCTGTGCGTGAATCATGGAACCGGCCTCGGAGCTCTGTATAACTGAAGTACAGCGTAGATCCGGCGTTAAAGGATATTGAGAGAGTAATTGTTATTTTAATTGCTAATTAGGGTGGTACCGCCGAAGTCCTTCGGTCCCTTTACCGGGATCAGAAGGGCTTTTTTTGTTGCTTATCTGCCCGGTGCATAACGAAATCAGAAAAGGAGAAAATCATGGCAAAGAAATTAGTAGAAGCGATCACTTCCATGGATGAAGATTTTGCACAGTGGTATACGGATGTTGTAAAAAAAGCAGAACTGTGCGGTTACACAAGTGTAAAAGGATGCATGGCAATCAAACCGGCAGGTTATGCAATCTGGGAAAACATTCAGCATGAACTTGACAGCAGATTCAAAGAGACAGGTGTACAGAATGTATACATGCCGATGTTTATTCCGGAATCTCTTCTGCAGAAAGAAAAAGACCACGTAGAAGGTTTTGCACCGGAAGTAGCATGGGTGACGCATGGCGGACTGAATGAACTTCAGGAACGCCTCTGTGTACGTCCGACTTCTGAAACTCTGTTCTGCGATTTCTATCAGAAAGATATCCAGTCCCACAGAGATCTGCCGAAAGTATACAACCAGTGGTGTTCCGTAGTGCGCTGGGAAAAAACAACACGTCCGTTCCTTCGTTCCAGAGAGTTCCTGTGGCAGGAAGGACACACTGCTCATGCAACAGCAGAAGAAGCAGAAGAGAGAACAATCCAGATGCTGAATCTGTATGCTGATTTCTGTGAAGAAGTTCTTGCAATTCCGGTTATCAAAGGCCAGAAAACAGACAAGGAAAAATTTGCAGGTGCGGTAGCTACGTATACGATCGAATCCCTGATGCATGACGGTAAGGCGCTTCAGTCCGGTACCAGCCATAACTTCGGTGACGGATTTGCAAAAGCTTTCGGTATTCAGTACACAGATAAGGATAACACGCTGAAATATGTACACCAGACATCATGGGGAATGACCACACGTATGATCGGTGCGATCATTATGGTTCATGGTGACAACAGCGGACTTGTCCTGCCTCCGAGAATTGCTCCGACACAGGCAGTGATCATCCCGATCCAGCAGCGTAAAGAAGGAGTTCTGGAAAAAGCAGACGAACTGTTTGCAGCACTGAAAGCTGCAGGCATCCGTGTCAAAGTGGACGATACAGACAGAAGTCCGGGATTCAAATTTGCAGAGCAGGAAATGCGTGGTATTCCGGTTCGTATCGAATGTGGTCCGAAGGATATCGAGAACGGACAGGCTGTGATCTGCCGTCGTGACACAAGAGAAAAATATGTTGTTTCCTTCGATGAGCTGGCTTCCAAAGTTCAGGAAGTTCTTGATCTCATGCAGAAAGAGATGCTGGAACGCGCACGTGCACATCGTGACGCTCATACTTATGTTGCAACAAACTATGAAGAATTCAAAGACACCATCAACAACAAACCGGGATTTGTCAAAGCTATGTGGTGCGGAAACCGCGAGTGCGAAGACAAGATCAAAGAAGATGTACAGGCAACATCCAGATGTATGCCATTTGAGCAGGAACATTTAAGTGATGTCTGCGTATGCTGTGGAAAACCGGCGAAGAAGATGGTTTACTGGGGAAGAGCATACTAATATGAAATTAACGATTCCTTCCAATGCGGAAAAAATACTGCACATTTTAGAGGAAAACGGTTATGAAGCTTATGTGGTCGGCGGCTGTGTCCGGGATTCTATCCTGGGTCGCACACCGGATGACTGGGACATCACGACTTCGGCTTCGCCGGAGCAGGTGAAAGAGCTTTTTCACCGCACAGTAGATACCGGTCTGCAGCATGGCACCGTAACCGTACTGATGGACAAAGAAGGCTATGAAGTGACGACTTACCGCGTGGATGGAGACTATGAAGACGGCCGCCATCCGAAGCAGGTGATGTTTACTTCGAGCCTTGAAGAAGACCTGAAACGACGTGATTTTACGATCAATGCGATGGCATATCATCCGGTAAGAGGTCTGGTCGATCTTTTTCACGGAATGGAAGATATGCAGGTGAAAATCATCCGCTGCGTCGGGGATCCGATGGAACGCTTCCATGAAGATGCGCTTCGCATTCTCCGTGCGGTACGTTTTTCTGCACAGTTGGGATTTACGATTGAAAAAGAAACAAAGAACGGAATTCGTGCACTGGCACCAAATCTGAAGTGTGTCAGCGCAGAAAGAATTCAGACTGAACTTGTGAAACTTCTGGCTTCGCCTCATCCGGATTATCTGCGGGTGGCATATGAAACCGGAATCACGAAAGAGTTTCTGCCGGAATTTGACCGGTGTATGGAGACGGAACAGAATACACCACATCATTGTTATACGGTGGGCGAGCATATCCTGCACAGTATGATGCTGATCCGTCCTGATAAGGTCCTTCGCCTGACGATGCTGCTTCATGATATTGCAAAACCGGTCATGCGAAAGACGGATGAAAGCGGACGTGATCATTTCAAGATGCACGCAACGGAAGGTGAAAAGATGGCCAAAACCATCCTGCGCCGCCTGAAATTTGACAATGATACGATCAGTAAAGTAACCAGACTGATCAGGTATCATGATGATCGTCCGATGCCGGAAATGCGTTCAGTAAGGCATGCGGTCAACCGGATCGGGGAGGAACTATTTCCACTGTATCTTGAGGTGCAAAAGGCGGATATGCTTGCGCAGAGTGAGTATCGTCGTGAAGAAAAAGCGGCCCGTCTGCAAGGTGTGACAGAATGTTATCACAGGGTTCTGGAGCAGAAGCAGTGTGTTTCTCTGAAAACACTGGCAGTGACCGGACGTGATCTGATAAGTGCCGGTTATAAGCCGGGCCCGGAACTGGGTGAGATCCTGAAAGAAATGCTGGATCACGTTCTGGAATATCCACAGGACAATGACAGAGAAAAACTTCTGGCACTTCTGAAAGAACGATAATTTTATAGAAACAATAGCGAAGGGATTTCCGAGAGGCTTTTTGCCTCGGGAAATTCCTTTTTGCATTTCTTCTCTGATCGGGACATAAGATAGAAAAAATGTAACTATTCAGTAGGTAGTATTCCGCGAGGGTACTGAACAGTTACGAAGGTATCAAATCAGGAGGGGGATTTTTATTTGTATGATTATGGACTGAGTATACTGGAGCAGTACGGACTGAATGCAGAGTCTTCCGCGCGTACGAGAGGAGCGCTTCTTTGCAGGACGGAAAAGGGTCTGGTCATCATAAGGGAATTTGGCGGGACAGAGAAAAAACTTCAGAAGCAGCAGGAACTTCTTGAAAAACTGTCGGAACAGGGGTGCCTGGTAGACTGTTATATCCCGAACCAGGAAGGTGCGCTTGTTACGAGAGATCGTGACGGGATTCCGTATACCATTCAGCAGTGGTATGAGGGACGGGAGTGCGATACACGTTCCAGAGAAGATATTTTCCGCAGTATCCGTATGCTTGCACAGATTCATGCGAAGATGCAGATGCCCGTGGTGGAATTTTATGTAGAACCTTCCCTTGAGGATGAATATCAGAGACATAACCAGGAATTAAAAAAGATACGCAGTTTTATCCGCAAAAAAGGAGCGGTATGTTCTTTTGAAAAACTGTATCTGGCTACAGTGGAAAGCTTTCTGACAGCAGGAGAGAGGACACTTATGGAATTGAGAGAATCGGATTATGCCGGCCTTCGAAAAGAAGCAATTGAACAGGGAAAAGTCTGTCATGGGGAATACAACCAGCATAATGTCCTGATGCTGAAACCGGGGACTGCCGTTACAAACTTTGAACATTGGGGATTTGATGTGCAGATTTCGGATCTGTATCGTTTTATGAGAAAAATTCTCGAAAAATACAGCTGGGATGTGCGCATCGGAATGGATATGCTGCGTGCCTATCATCAGAAGAAGCCGGTCACAATATCTGAATGGGAAAATCTGCGCATTCGTTTCAGCTATCCGGAGAAATACTGGAAGCTTGCGAACTATTATTATGTACACAAAAAAACACTGGTTTCCAGAAAAAATACAGAGAAATTGCAGAATCTTGTCAGACAGAAAGAAAACTGGGAATATTTTATCAGGAAATGCTTTGAAAGCTATCCGTTTTAAGTGAAATATACTTCCTTTTTTAGGGGAACAGGTGTATAATGGGAAATCATAAATAACGGTCAGAGATGATCGGAAATATAATGTACAGGGAGGTATTTTCCGTATGGATTACAGAGAAATTTATGAACAGTGGCTTGCAAACCCATACTTCGATGAAGCAACAAAAGAGGAATTAAAAGGTATTTCAGAAGATGAAAATGAAATAAAAGAACGTTTTTATATGGATCTGGAATTTGGTACCGCAGGTCTGCGTGGAATTATCGGTGCAGGAACCAACCGCATGAACATTTATGTAGTCAGAAGAGCTACACAGGGACTTGCAAACTACATCGCAAAGGTAGACAAGAAAGCACAGGGAGTTGCAATCGCATACGATTCCCGCCATATGTCTCCGGAATTTGCCGAGGAAGCAGCACTTTGTCTGGCAGCAAACGGAATCAAAGCTTATATCTTTGAATCTTTAAGACCGACACCGGAACTTTCCTTTGCAGTACGTCATCTGGGCTGCGTGGCAGGTATCAACGTAACTGCCAGCCACAACCCGCCGGAATACAACGGATACAAAGTATACTGGGAAGACGGTGCACAGATCACACCGCCGCATGACAGCGGTATCATGGGAGAGGTTAAGTCCATCTCCGACTGGAATACAGTTAAGACCATGGACAAGGCAGAAGCAGAAAAAGCTGATCTGTTCCAGGTAATCGGCAAAGAAGTAGACGATGCTTATATGGCAGAACTTAAGAAACAGGTCATCCATATGGATGCAATCGAGAAAGAGGGCAAGAACCTCAAAATCGTTTATACACCTCTCCACGGAACAGGAAACATCCCGGCAAGAAGAATCCTTAAGGAGCTCGGATTCGAGAATGTATATGTGGTTAAAGAGCAGGAACTTCCGGACGGAGATTTCCCGACAGTCAGCTATCCGAACCCGGAAGCAGCAGAAGCTTTTGAACTTGGACTGAAACTTGCAAAAGAAGTAGATGCAGATCTCGTTCTTGCAACAGACCCGGATGCAGACCGTCTTGGTGTACGTGTCAAAGACAAAAACGGTGAATATCATGATCTGACAGGTAACATGTCAGGATGCCTTCTTGCAAACTATGAACTCAGCCAGCGCAAGGCAGTAAACGGAAGTCTTCCGGAAGACGGTGCACTGATCAAGACAATCGTAACCACAAACCTTGCTGATGCAATCGCAAAAGGCTACGGTGTAAACCTGATCGAAGTACTGACCGGATTCAAATTTATCGGACAGCAGATCCTCGGTTTTGAAAACAGTGGAAAAGGTTCCTATCTCTTTGGTTTTGAAGAAAGTTATGGCTGCCTCATCGGTACATATGCAAGAGACAAGGATGCAATCGTTGCGACTATGGCGCTTTGTGAGGCAGCAGCATACTACAAAACACAGGGTAAGACTCTGTGGGATGCAATGATCGAGATGTATGAGCAGTTCGGCTATTATAAAGATGCAATTCAGTCTGTAACAATGAAGGGAATCGAAGGACTTCAGAAGATTCAGGAGATCATGAATTCTCTGCGTCAGAATCCGCCGGCAGAATTTGCAGGACACAAAGTGACGGCAGTAAGAGATTACAAGGCAGATACGATTACAGATGTGACAACAGGAGCAGTAAAACCGACCGGTCTTCCGAATTCCAACGTTCTGTACTATGAACTGACTGATGATGCATGGGTATGTGTTCGTCCGTCCGGAACAGAACCGAAGGTGAAATTCTACTATGGTGTTAAGGGAACTTCTCTTGCAGATGCAGATGAAAAATCCGATATCATGGGCAAGGCAGTTCTTGACATGGTTGATTCCATGAAATAATCAGGGCGCAGGTATATGCAGGAATTTGACAGATTTATAAAAGTTGTCCGGGAGATACGCGAGAAATGTCCCTGGGACAGCGTACAGACGCATGAGAGCCTGAAAAAATATCTTGTAGAAGAGTCACAGGAAGTGCTGGATGGGATCGACCGGCTGAACGAAACCGGAGACAGCGATAATCTCTGTGAGGAACTGGGAGATGTATTGTTTCAGGTTGCACTTCACAGCCTGATCGCTCAGGAAGAAGGGCTTTTTACGATCGAGGATGTAATTTCCGGAGTTACTGATAAGATGCAATTCCGTCATCCGAAGATTTTTGCACCGGAGGACAGAGAACTTTGTTCCCTTTCCTGGGAGGCACTGAAAGCAAAAGAACGCTCTGCAAAAAGCAACAGCAAAAATGATAAAACTGCACATGAGAGCCAGATGTGAGCGGAAAAGCCTTGACAATTTGACGAAAAGAGTATATATATAGTAAATAGCGTGCATATGCCGGGAAGCATTACGCAATAAATTAGAATGAGGTTTTTAGAGGAGGAACACCATGAATAAAACAGAATTAGTAGCAGCTATGGCGAAAGAGACAAACCTTTCCAAGAAAGACGTAGAGGCTGTATTAAAATCTTTTACTGATGTTGTAGCAGACGAATTAAAAAAAGGTGGAAAGATCCAGCTTGTAGGCTTTGGTACATTTGAAGTAAGCGAAAGAGCTGCAAGAGAAGGAAGAAACCCACAGACAGGTGAGACTATGACAATTGCTGCTTCTAAAGCACCGAAATTCAAAGCTGGTAAAGCTCTGAAAGACATGGTAAATGCATAATTAAAGATGTATTTCGGGGGAACGTGCAGTTCCCCCTTTTCTTTTATCAATAAGTTTATTGGGGAGGCTGACATGAGACTTGATAAATATCTGAAGGTTTCGAGACTGATCAAGAGAAGAACTGTTGCCAATGAAGCATGTGATGCAGGCCGTGTACTGGTCAATGACAAGCCAGCGAAGGCATCTGTGCAGGTGAAGGCAGGAGATACGGTTGAAATTCAGTTCGGAAGCAAAAATGTAAAAGTGGAAGTTCTTGATGTGAAAGATACCGTGCGCAAGGAAGACGCAGAAAATCTTTTCCGTTATCTGTAAGGAATATGACTTATACGAAAGACTTCTATTTGTCACGAAGTGTGCATACATTTTGAGTAAGGAAACGCTGAATGGATGATCAGGATGGAAGAGAAACAGCCGGCCGGAGTACATTGCTTTTCGCTGGAAAACCGGAGGAAAGCAGTGATTACCGGAGTACAGGATATTCATTCGTTTAATGAAAATGAAGTGCTTCTTTTTTCGGAAGCAGGGAAAATACTACTGAAAGGTGAGCAGCTTCATGTCCGAAACCTGAATCTGGAAAAAGGTGAAGCAGAGGTGGAAGGCCGCGTGGACAGTCTTTCATACCTTACAAAAAATGCACACAAAAAAGATGAGTCTATTTTGAAAAGGATGTTCCGTTGAAATGAGCAGTTACATGAAATTTGAGACTGCTCTTTTTATTCGCGCAATTATGAGCGGTGTGATTCTGTATGCTGCGTATCGAATATCCGGCGGTCTGTTATATCACTTTTTTGGAAGATGCAGAATAAGGTCTGCAACGGATATTTTGTACTGGCTGGCAGCGGGATTTCTCCTGTTTTTTGCGTTGTTCCGGTGGAATTACGGGGAACTTCGACTGTTTTTACTGCCCGGTGTACTAATTGGTGCTTTTTTTGCAAATTATTTGTTAAATTTGTTGCTATTTCCGGTAAAAAGATGTAGTATTTTACTACATAGGCATTTAAAGAAGCGTAACAGGAAATTTAGAAGGGGCAGGCGTTTTGAAAAAATCAAAAAAAAGAAGAAACAATCAAAAAATAGCGAATAACTATCTGGGTATGGCAGCAATCGCTATCGTTGTTCTGATTCTTCTGGTCGGGCTGACAATGCAGAGTAATAATCTGAAAGCCCGTATTGCAGTGTATGATGCGAAGGCAGCTGCGCTTAAGCAATCCATCGAGAATGAGCAGGACCGGACGAAAGAGATCGATGAGCAGAAGGAATATATGCAGACCGATGAATATATCGCAGAAGTTGCGAGAGATAAGCTGGGTCTTGTCAAAGGAAATGAGATCGTTTTTGAAGAAGAGAAGTAACATAAGAAATAAAGCAGATTTTGCAGAAAAGTTTTTCTTGACAGCCGCCCTTGTTTGACAGATATTTTAAAGAAACCTTCTTATAATATTTTCCTAGGAAAGTATTAGGGGAGGGGAATATATGCAGGAATGGATAATTGCCATGCTCGTGATCAGTGTACTTTTGATATTACGGGACATGGCAAAAACTATTTTGACGGGGAGAATGTCAAAAAAAGAAGAAGCGTTTTCTTTGTGTGAAGAGCATCCCCAGAAAGAAAAGGTTGAACGCTATGCGGCCTCGTTTCAGAAGCTTGCAGATACGTTTTATGGAATGCCCTATAAAAAAGAATTTTTGAGCAGCGGACAGATCGAAAATATTCTGATGGAGACAAATGCACAGGTATGTGTAAGTTGTTATCATCGGGAACTGTGCTGGGGAAACCGTTCGGCCGAATTGTGCAAAGGTGTGGAAAGTATTGTTCGGACAATGGAAGAAGGCAATGAGGAAAAGCTTGACGAACTTCGGATACAGTGGTCGGAACTATGTGGAAAATCTTACCAGTATCTGGATGGAATAAGACGTAATTTTCGAAATGAAAAACAGAATCTGGTGTGGACAAACCGTATGATTGAGAGCAGACTTGCCGTTGCGCAGCAACTGACAGAGATAGCGGGAATCATGGAAATGGTGGCAAGTGACCTTTATGATATCTCCCCTGCGGAGCCGGGATTTCAGGAAGAACTGCGTAAGATGCTGCGAAAGCGACATGTGATCCTGAAGCAGGCATGGGTGATGGATAAGGCAGAAGGACGTCGGCAGATTTTTCTCAATATGCGTGCAAGAAGCGGTCAGTGCGTTTCGGTAACAGAAATTTCGCAGATGCTTTCTGAGATATGCGAGTCGTCGATGACCTCATCCGCAGGAAGCCGATGTATTGTAAATGGTGAGTTTCACACGGTCCACTTTGTAGAAGATGTCAGCTATCAGATGCTGTATGGGGTGTCCAGACTGACAAGAGAAGAAGAAAAAATATCGGGCGATAATTATATATGCAGGCAGGAAGGAGACGGAAAGTTTGTGATGTGCCTTTCCGACGGTATGGGCTCGGGTATGGATGCCTGCAGGGAAAGTGAGATTGTTGTGGAACTTCTGGAACAGTTCCTTGAATCCGGTTTTACGCAGGAAGCGGCAGCCCGTATGGTAAATTCCGCGCTTGTGCTGAAGGGGCAGGAGGGGATGTTTTCTACGGTGGACATCTGTGCCGTCGATCTTTATACGGGAATCTGTGAGTTCCTTAAAGCCGGGGCTGCCTCGACATTTATCAAACGTGACCACTGGGTGGAATCGATTTCATCAGAAAGCCTTGCGGCAGGACTGGTGCAGCGGATCGATTTTGATATGGCTTCGCGGAAACTTTATCATGGAGATTATCTGATCATGATGACGGACGGGGTGCTGGATGCACTTCCGACAGAACGTGAAGAAGAAACAATGAAAGAGATTATTATGGATATTCAGGATGAGACACCACGCGAAGTGAGTCGGGGAATCCTTGAACGGGTACTGGGATACAGCGATTACCGGGCAAGAGATGATATGACGGTTCTGGTTGCGAGCGTGGTTCGAAAATAAAAGCACGGGAGAAACATAAAATGCAGGAACAGGTGCTACAGAAAGTAAAACAGTATATTACTGAAACAGAGATGATAAAGCCACAGTGCACTGTGATTGCGGGAGTCTCCGGCGGACCGGATTCTATGGTGATGCTGGATATCCTTCGAAGACTTCAGGGAGATTATGAATGTTCTCTGCGTGTGGTACATGTAAATCACGGCATTCGTGGAAAAGAAGCGCTGCGGGATCAGAAAACGGTGCAGAAGATCTGCGAGGAGTGGAAGATTCCGTGCTGTGTGTACAGTTATGATGTGCCACGACTGGCAGCAGAATGGAAGATGGGAAGCGAAGAAGCGGGAAGGATGGTCCGCAGGGCAGCATTTGAAGAAGAAAAAAAGAAATGTACATCTTCTGATAGGAAGATACGGATCGCACTTGCACATAACAAAAATGATGTTGCGGAGACTATGCTGCATCATCTTGCAAGAGGAAGCGGCATCCGCGGACTGGCGGCTCTGAAACCGGTCAATGGTGAATTTATCCGCCCGGTTCTCTGTTTAGAACGTAATGAAATTGTCGATTATATAAAAGAGACGGGAATTCCGTCGATGACGGACAGCAGTAATCTTGAAGATGACTATACGAGAAACCGCATCCGGCATCATATTCTACCTCTGATGACAGAGGAGATCAATGCAAAGGCCGTCGCACATATGGCTGAAGCATCCGAGCTGTTCCGGCAGGCCGAAGAATATTTTAAAGCAAAAGCGGAAGAGATGGCGGCAGGCTGTGCCGACGGAGCCGGGACATATCTTCTGGACAAAGAGTTTTTTGCAAAAGAAACAATTCTCCAGAATTATGCGGTAAGAGAAATTCTTGAGCGATTAAGCGGACACAGGAATGATCTTACGGCGGGACACATCCGACAGGTACAGAAGCTTTACGAAAATCAGAGCGGAAGAAAAATCAGTCTTCCCTATGGAGTGGAGGCGCTGCGCTGCTATGAGGGTGTAAAACTTCAAAAGAAAACAGAAGAAGTTTCGGAGAGAACGGAAGAAGTACAGGGGCTGAACATGGAAGGAACTACGAGCTGGGTAAATGAATCCTTCAGAACTCGTATTTTTCCATATTCGGGGGAGAAGATTTTAGAAAAAAAGTATACGAAATGGTTTGATTGTGATAAAATAAATTGCGAACTGTCTGTCCGGACGCGAAGAAGCGGAGATTATATGATCGTTAATCAGTCGGGCGGACGCAAAAAGCTGACACGCTGTATGATCGATGACAAGATTCCGGGCGAGATACGGCAGGAAATCCCTCTTGTGGCTGCAAAGGATGAGATACTCTGGATCGTAGGGGGCAGGATCAGCGAACGGTATAAAATTACTTCTCAGACAGAGAAGGTGCTGGAAATTACATACCAAGGAGGAAGCTTAGAATGAGCGAAAAAATCAAGGTTTTACTTAGTGAAGAAGAAGTGGATGCAAGAATCAGACAGATTGCCGCAAAGATCAGCAAGGATTATGCAGGAAAAGAGATCCATATGATCTGTGTCCTGAAGGGTGGTGTATTTTTTACCTGTGAACTGGCAAAGAGAATTACTGTTCCGGTATCTCTTGATTTCATGTCTGTTTCCAGTTACGGTGATGATACAAAATCAAGCGGTGTCGTAAAAATCGTAAAGGATCTGGATCAGCCACTGATCGGCAAGGACGTTCTGATCGTGGAGGATATCATTGACTCAGGACGAACTTTAAGTTATCTGATTGATATCCTGAAAGGCAGAAATCCAAACAGCATCCATCTGTGCACACTTCTGGACAAACCGGAACGCAGAGTCAGAGACGTTAAAGTAGATTATTGCTGCTTCAACATCCCGGATGAGTTTGTTGTCGGATATGGCCTGGATTATGCACAGAAATACAGAAACCTTCCGTTTATCGGTGTGGTTGAATTAGACCAGTGAATACGTTCACAGTGACAGACCAGATTTGAAAGGAGAAAACAGCAGGTGAACAGACAGTCAGGCAGAATTGGCCTGTATCTTGTATTGATCGTGATGCTCGTAGCCGGTTATTTTTATCTGAATAATCAGGTGACATCACAGAGCAGCTATTCCATGGAGAGCATGAAACAGGCTGCCAAAGACGGAAAGGTTACATCCGCGAAGATCTACCAGAACAAAGAGGTCCCGACAGGATCTGTTGTTGTGGATATCGAGGGTGAAGGCCAGAAACGTGTATATGTAACAGATGTAAAGGACGCTGAGGCAGCTCTGGAGAGTTATGATATTCATCCTGAGATTGCAGATGTTCCACAGGAGAGTGTATTTATGACGACACTTCTTCCGGTGCTTCTTACCGGTGCGCTGGTAATTTTCCTTTTCCTTATGATGAACCGTCAGATGTCAGGCGGCGGTGGAAATGCCAAGATGATGAATTTCGGTAAAAGCCGGGCCAGAATGATGCTTCCGGATGACAAGAAGGTCACCTTTCAGAATGTTGCGGGACTTCAGGAAGAAAAGGAAGATCTGGTAGAAGTGGTAGATTTTCTTAAGGCACCACAGAAATATACAAATGTAGGTGCGAGAATTCCGAAGGGAGTGATCCTTGTAGGCCCTCCCGGAACAGGTAAGACACTTCTTGCAAAAGCAGTAGCCGGAGAGGCGGGCGTTCCGTTCTTTTCTATTTCCGGCTCTGATTTCGTGGAAATGTTTGTCGGTGTAGGCGCATCCCGTGTCAGAGACCTTTTTGAAGAAGGAAAGAAGCATGCACCATGTATCATTTTTATCGATGAGATCGATGCAGTTGCAAGACAGCGTGGTACCGGTATGGGCGGTGGCCACGATGAGAGAGAGCAGACTCTGAATCAGCTCCTCGTTGAGATGGATGGATTTGGTGTCAATGAGGGAATCATCGTAATGGCAGCGACCAACCGTGTGGATATTCTTGACCCTGCAATCCTGCGTCCGGGTCGTTTTGACCGTAAGGTTGCAGTTGGCAGACCGGATGTAAAGGGAAGAGAAGAAATCCTTAAAGTCCATGCGAAAGACAAACCGCTTGGCGAGGATGTGAATCTTGCACAGATTGCACAGACAACAGCCGGATTTACCGGAGCGGATCTTGAGAATCTTCTGAATGAAGCTGCGATCATGGCAGCGAGATCCGGGCGGAGCTATATCACACAGCCGGATATCAAGCATGCCTTTATCAAGGTTGGTATCGGAGCCGAGAAACGCAGCAAAGTCATTTCCGAAAAAGAAAAGAAGATCACAGCTTATCATGAAGCGGGTCATGCAATCCTGTTTCATGTGCTTCCGGATATGGATCCGGTATACACGATTTCCATCATTCCGACAGGAATGGGAGCAGCTGGATACACCATGCCACTTCCGGAAAATGATGAAATGTTCAACACAAAGGGCAAGATGCTTCAGGATATTACGACACTTCTTGGCGGACGTGTTGCCGAGGAAATCATCTTCGGTGATATTACGACTGGTGCATCAAATGATATCAAACGTGCGACCAGTACTGCGCGTGCAATGGTGATGCAGTATGGTATGTCCGATAAGCTCGGCCTGATCACATATGGTGATGACGGGGATGAAGTCTTTATCGGCCGTGATCTGGCTCATACAAGAAGCTACAGTGAGGAAGTGGCAAAAGAGATCGATCAGGAAGTTTATGGTATTATCGATGAATGCCATGCAAAAGCAAGGGAGATCATTTCACAGCATATGGATGTACTTCATAAGTGCGCAGCCCTTCTTTTAGAGAAGGAAAAGATCCAGCGAGATGAGTTTGAGGCACTTTTTACATTGGAAAATGCAGAGGATTAAAAACGAGGTGTACAAATTAAACAAAAAGCAATGATGAAATTTGTGAAGTTTGTGCACACTTTTCGGGGGACGCGTGGTACTATAATAACCGTAAAAACCCCCCAATACATTATATAGTTTTTGCTACACCCCATAAGAAGAAATACCTTCTCCAAAAAAGACAGCTTATCCCGCTGTCTTTTTTACTGTCTGAAAATATGAAATTCTCTTGACATGGCACAGTCGGTATGGTACGATATCAATACTTTCACGAGGTAGAGTGACTACGTACTAAAAGATGAAAATATGTTAAGAGGAGATAGAGATATGAAGAAAAAAGCAGTTGCAGTATTGGTGACAGCAGTAATGGCAATGAGAATGGTATCCGCAGTCAGCGTACAGGCAGGAATCGAGGACAAGACACTGATCGTCGGATTTGATGCAGAATATCCGCCATATGGTTATATGGACGATGATGGCGAGTATACAGGATTCGACCTTGAACTGGCACAGGCAGTATGTGATCTTGAGGAATGGGAACTTGAGAAAAAACCAATCAACTGGGATTCCAAGGATATGGAACTGAATTCCGGATCTATTGACTGTATCTGGAACGGATTTACCATGAACGGAAGAGAGGATGATTATACATTCTCAGATCCATATGTAGACAACAGCCAGGTAATCGTTGTTGCAGAGGATTCCGGAATCGACAAACTGACAGATCTTGCAGGTAAGACTGTTGGTGTACAGGCAGCTTCCGCGGCACTGGATCTCCTTCAGAGTGAAGAAGAGGGGGGACAGAAAGAACTGGCTGATACATTCGGTTCCCTGAATGAATTTGCTGATTACAATACAGCATTTACAGAACTGCAGGCCGGAGCTCTGGATGCACTCGCAATCGATATCGGAGTTGCAAAATATCAGCTGAATTCCCGTGGGGAAGGATTCAAGATTCTTGATGAGACGCTGAATACCGAACAGTATGCAATCGGCTTCAAGAAAGGCAACGATGAACTTTGTGGCATCGTAAATGCAGACCTTCAGAAACTTGCAGATGACGGTACAGTTGCAGAGCTGGCAGAGAAATATGAAATTTCTGATATGGTAACACTGAAAGCTTCTGACGATGCATCAAAAGATGATGCGAAAGACGATACAGAAGCGGCAGATGATACTGAAGCAGATACAGCAGAAGAGAAATAAGTAATAACAATAAGAATACAAAATGGGATGCTTCCCGGTTTTTGGGCAGCATCCCTCTTGTAGGTTTATGGAGGAGAGTACATGAGTTTTCAGGTAATGTTACAACAGCTTACCGTAGGGTTCGGGCAGACACTGCTGATCTTTTGTCTGACACTGTTATTTTCCCTGCCGCTTGGTATGGTGGTCTATTTTGGACGTGTAAGCAGGTTCAAACCATTGAGCTGGATCATTAAAGCTTATATTTCTATTATGCGTGGTACACCTCTGATGCTGCAGCTGCTGCTGTGGTACTTCGGACCGTTTTACCTCTGGGGAATGAATATCGGTAACTACAAGTTTACTGCGATCATTCTGGGATGTTCCCTGAACTATGCAGCATATTTTGCGGAAATCTACCGTTCCGGAATCGAGTCTATTCCGGTTGGTCAGTATGAGGCAGCACAGCTTCTCGGTTATAACAAGAGCCAGACATTTTTTAAGATCGTGCTCCCGCAGGTGGTAAAGATCGTACTGCCGTCAGTGACAAACGAGGTTATTACCCTTGTAAAAGATACATCCCTTGTTTATTCCGTATCCTATATTGAGATGTTTGCCCTTGCCAAACAGATCGCGGCAGCACAGACAACCGTTATTCCGTTTGTGATCGCCGGTGTATTCTACTACATTTTCAATTTTGTAGTTGCGTGGGTTATGGAATGGTTTGAAAAGAAACTGAATTACTATCGTTAGGAGGAAATGTTTTGAGTACAAGTCTTCTGGAAATGAATCATATCAAAAAAGAATTTGACGGTCTTCAGGTGCTGAAAGATGTGTCAATTCATGTAAACGAAGGCGAGGTAGTTTCTATCATCGGTTCTTCTGGTTCCGGTAAATCCACACTTCTTCGTTGTGCTACACTGTTGACTCTGATCGATGATGGTGAGATCAGCTACATGGGAAAGAAAACAGTCTGGGCAGAAAACGGAAAAGTCTGTCTGCCGAACAAAGCAAAGTTAAAAGAAATTCAGTCCTGTTTTGGTCTGGTATTTCAGAATTTTAACCTTTTCCCACATTATACGGTAATGAAAAATATTACTGATGCACCGATCCATGTGCAGAAAAGAAATAAAGATGAGGTTTACAAAGAAGCAAGGGAACTTCTTGCAAAGATGGGATTGTCGGATAAAGAAAACGCTTATCCGTATCAGCTTTCCGGCGGTCAGTGCCAGCGGGTAGCAATCGCAAGAGCGCTTGCACTGAATCCGAAGATCCTGTTTTTTGATGAGCCGACATCTGCGCTTGACCCGGAACTGACTGGCGAGGTTCTGCGTGTGATCCGTTCTCTTGCAGATCTTCATATTACAATGGTGATCGTCACTCATGAAATGAATTTTGCCCGTGATATTTCTGACCGCGTTATCTTTATGGATAAAGGTGTGATCGCTGTGGAAGGTACTCCGCAGGAGGTATTTTCTTCAAACAATACACGAATTAAAGAATTCCTTGGCAAATTTCATCAGGGAGAGGAATAAAGGGATTGCTTTTAATGATGCGATGTTATATAATTTCTGCGTAATGATAGGAAATCTGGTTAACCGCAGCGATACTTCTCCTGCGGTTAATCGAGTGAGATGATAGGAGTAAATACATGAGTACAGACAGATACGTAAGTCCCCTTTCGGAGCGTTATGCCAGTAAGGAAATGCAGTACATTTTTTCTCCGGATATGAAGTTTCGCACATGGAGAAGATTGTGGATCGCTCTGGCTGAGACAGAAAAAGAGCTGGGCCTGAACATCACTCAGGAACAGATTGATGAACTGAAAGCTCACAAAGATGATATCAACTATGATGTGGCAAAGGAAAGAGAACGTCAGGTGCGCCATGATGTTATGTCCCATGTGTACGCATATGGTGTACAGTGCCCGAAAGCAAAAGGAATCATCCATCTTGGTGCGACTTCCTGCTACGTAGGTGACAACACCGACATCATTGTGATGTCCGAAGCTTTAAAACTGGTTCAGAAAAAACTGGTAAACGTCATTGCAGAACTGTCAAAATTTGCAGATAAATACAAAGAACAGCCGACACTGGCATTTACACATTTCCAGCCTGCACAGCCGACGACCGTTGGTAAGCGTGCGACACTCTGGACACAGGAATTCCTGATGGATCTCGAGGATCTGGAATATGTGATGAGCACTCTGAAACTTCTCGGTTCCAAGGGAACGACCGGTACACAGGCAAGCTTCCTTGAACTGTTTGAAGGAGATCAGGAGACCATCGACAAGATTGATCCGATGATCGCAGAGAAGATGGGGTTCAAGAACTGCTATCCGGTATCTGGACAGACCTATTCCCGTAAAGTAGACACAAGAGTTTTAAATATTCTGGCAGGAATCGCAGCAAGTGCACACAAGATGTCAAATGATATCCGCCTTCTGCAGCACCTGAAAGAAGTAGAAGAGCCGTTCGAAAAATCACAGATCGGTTCCTCTGCGATGGCATACAAGCGTAATCCGATGAGAAGCGAGCGTATCGCATCTCTGTCCAGATATGTAATGGTAGATGCGCTGAATCCGGCAATTACTTCCGCTACACAGTGGTTTGAGAGAACACTGGATGACTCTGCAAACAAACGTCTCAGTATTCCGGAAGGATTCCTTGCGATTGACGGCATTCTGGATCTGTGCCTGAACGTTGTAGACGGACTGGTTGTTTATCCGAAAGTTATCGAGAAACACATGATGGCCGAACTTCCGTTTATGGCTACCGAGAACATCATGATGGATGCAGTAAAAGCCGGCGGAGACCGTCAGGAACTGCATGAGCGTATCCGTGAGCTTTCCATGGAAGCAGGACGTACCGTTAAGGTAGAAGGTAAAGACAATGACCTTCTTGAGAGAATTGCAGCAGATCCGGCATTCAACCTGACAATCGAAGAGCTTCAGAAATCTATGGATCCGTCCAGATATGTCGGCAGAGCAAAAGAGCAGACAACTGCATTTATTACAAAGACTGTACAGCCGGTTCTGGATGCACATAAAGAAATGCTCGGCATGACCGCGGAAATAAATGTCTAAAACACGAGGAGGATAAAGTGTTATGATCAAAGCAGTAGTTGGCGCAAACTGGGGAGATGAAGGTAAAGGTAAAATTACCGATATGCTTGCTCAGGAAGCAGATATCATCGTAAAATTTCAGGGAGGAGCGAACGCAGGTCATACAATTGTAAATGACTACGGTAAATTTGCACTGCATACACTTCCGTCCGGTGTATTTTATAACCATACAACAAGTGTGATCGGAAATGGTGTTGCACTGAATATTCCGGTATTCTTCAAAGAATACAATGAAGTAGTTGAAAGAGGCGTTCCGGCTCCGAAGATCATGATTTCCGACAGAGCACAGATCGTTATGCCGTATCACATTCTGTTTGACCAGTACGAAGAAGAACGTCTGGGTGGTAAATCTTTTGGATCTACTAAATCCGGTATCGCTCCGTTCTATTCAGACAAATATGCAAAGATCGGCTTCCAGGTACATGAGCTGTTCGATGACGATGCACTCAAAGAAAAAATCGCACGTGTTGTCGAGACAAAGAATATCATGCTGGAGCATCTGTATCACAAACCACTTCTTGATCCGAACGAGATCTATGAAGAACTCATGAAATACAAAGAAATGGTTGCTCCATATGTAGGAGATGTGTCCCTGTTCCTGTGGAATGCATTAAAAGAAGGCAAAGAGATCCTGCTTGAGGGACAGCTTGGTTCTCTGAAGGATCCGGATCACGGAATTTATCCGATGGTTACCTCTTCCTCTACACTTGCAGCTTACGGTGCAATAGGAGCAGGTGTTCCGCCATACGAAATCAAAAAAATCATCACAGTATGCAAAGCTTACTCCAGTGCAGTAGGAGCAGGAGCTTTTGTCTCCGAAAT
Organism: Blautia intestinalis; assembly: GCF_014297355.1. Taxonomy (GTDB): domain Bacteria; phylum Bacillota; class Clostridia; order Lachnospirales; family Lachnospiraceae; genus Blautia_A; species Blautia_A intestinalis. Next base: position 716,007 of record NZ_JACOQE010000001.1, read on the forward strand.
CTTTGGTGAAGAAGCGGATGAGCTTAGAAGACGCGGTGGAGACGGTGGGGAATACGGCGCAACAACCGGACGTCCGAGACGTATGGGATGGTTTGACTGTGTTGCTTCAAAGTACGGATGCCGTATGCAGGGAACAACCGATGTTGCCTTTACAGTACTTGATGTGCTTGGCTATCTGGATGAGATACCGGTATGCACAGGTTACGAGATCGACGGAAAGGTTACTACAGATTTCCCGACCACAACTCTTCTCGAGAAGGCAAAACCTGTTCTTGAAGTACTTCCGGGATGGAAAACAGATATCCGTGGAATCAAGAATTATGAAGATCTTCCGGAAAACTGTCGTAAATATATAGAATTCGTTGAGAAACAGATTGGATTCCCGATTACCATGATCTCCAACGGACCAGGAAGAAACGACATTATTTACAGAAATAAGTAATCAGCAACTTAGAACGCGCCGGGGAACTCTCCGGCGCATTTATTTAATAAAGAGGTAAGTATGAAAAACTGGAAAAAATGTGCTGCGATCATCGGAGTGATCGCTCTGCTGGTAATTTTCTGCCTTCCGATGTATTTTGCACTGAAGGGCGATTTTTCCCAGAAGGAATTTATGGCATCGCTTTTTACGGTGATGTTTGTTGCGGTCATGTGTTATGTGATTCTGATGTTATTCAAATATCTGAATAAAAAGAAAGATGGTCAGGAGAAAAGCAGTATGATTAAAAACGTGGTTTTTGATGTAGGTCTTGTACTTGTAGAATTTAACTGGCAGGATTATCTCGACAGCTTTGGATTTGACGAAGAAAAGCGTGAGCGTATCGCGAAGGCAACATTTCAGAGCCCGGTCTGGGATGAAAGAGACAGAGGTCTCTATGATGAGGAGACATATGTACGTCAGTGTCAGGAACTGGCACCGGAGTATGCCAAAGACATTGCGGCAGTGATGAAAGATACACCAAAGACGGTACGAAGGATGCCATATGCGGAAACGTGGACCAAATACCTGAAAAGCCAGGGCTATCAGTTATATGTACTGTCTAATTACAGCAGATATATGCTGGATCGTACAAAAAAAGAAATGCCGTTCCTCAAATATATGGACGGTACCGTGTTTTCCTGTGATGTGAAGCAGTTAAAGCCGGAAGCTGACATTTATCAGACGTTGCTTGATAAGTTTGGACTGAAAGCAGAGGAGTGCGTGTTCATTGACGACCGTCCGGTGAACTGCGAGGGAGCACAGGAAGCAGGAATCCATACAATCTGTTTCAAGAGTTTCAAACAGGCAGCGGCAGAGCTGGAAACACTCGGCGTAAAATAAAAACAGAATTTTTTCGCAAAAGAACAGAAGAAAAGCCCCAAAACCGCGGCATGGGCGTCAGTCCTGAGACCTTTCATAAGGGGAGGATATAAATAAGTATTTCTGATATTATCTTTTGCAGCGTTCTTCAAAGATATCTTATCGGAACACTTATAGTATAACCGTTATATGAGTATTTATACAGTTACTGTTCACAGTAACATTATACAGAATTTTCACAAAAATTATTACAATATGGTTTGTCTTTTGGTGAAAAAGATGATATAATGAACCACAGGCAAAATTTTTGAAAAGAGGATAAACAAATGAGCGATAAAACAATCTTAGAGCAGTGGCGTGAGATTGCCTACAATCAGCAGGCAGACCGCAATCAGCTCCAGAGATTCTGGGCAAACTATTTCAATATTGAGAAGGGCATTTATGAACAGCTTCTTTCCAACCCGGATGAAGTTGTAAGCGGTACAGTGAAAGAACTGGCTGAGAAATACGGACAGGATGTTATGACTATGGTTGGTTTCCTTGATGGTATCAACGACAGCCTTAAGATTCCGAACCCGATTGAGACTATGGATGAGAATACAAAGGTTACACTTGCTTTTGATAAAGAACTCCTTTACAAGAATATGGTAGATGCAAAGGCTGACTGGCTGTATGAACTGCCACAGTGGAACGACATCTTTACTGAAGAAAAACGTAAAGAACTCTACAAAGAGCAGAAAAAGTCCGGTACAGTTGTAAAACCGCACAAAATCGGCCGCAACGATCCATGCCCGTGTGGAAGCGGCAAGAAATACAAACACTGCTGCGGCAGATAATGAAAACCAGATCCGATCTGGATTATATCATTGTACTTGGTGCACATGTCAATGGCACAAAGCTTACACTAGCCCTTCTGGAACGAGTCAGAAGGGCTTTGTTGTATCTGGAAGAAAATCCGGATACGAAGGCTGTGCTTTCCGGAGGACGGGGCGACGGAGAGCAGATCAGCGAGGCTGAAGCCATGTACAGATATCTTACAGAACATGGGATTGCAGCAGAACGTCTTATAAAAGAAGAACAATCAACCAACACGAAAGAAAATCTGGATTTCAGTCTCCGCCTGATCGGAAGTATGGAGCACAGCATTGGCGTCGTGACAAACAACTTTCATGTATTTCGTGGAGTTGCTATCGGAAAGAAATGCGGATGCAGAAAAATCTATCCGATTCCATCGAAATATCGTTCCTGGAGACTGCTTATTTATGTCCCAAGGGAAATCCTTGCAATTCTGAAAGATAAAATTGTCGGAAATTTATAAAAAAAATAAAATTTAAAAAAAATAAAAAAAGTGTTGACACATTGGCACGGAAATAGTATACTAACGTAGTCGGTTGAGCGAAAGCTCAATGGCAGGTATAGAAATGGGATCTTAGCTCAGCTGGGAGAGCATCTGCCTTACAAGCAGAGGGTCATAGGTTCGAGCCCTATAGGTCCCATTAAATATGGCGAGATAGCTCAGTTGGCTAGAGCACACGGTTCATACCCGTGGTGTCGAGGGTTCGAATCCCCCTCTCGCTACTTTTTTATGCCTTTAACTGAATATGGCGAGATAGCTCAGTTGGCTAGAGCACACGGTTCATACCCGTGGTGTCGAGGGTTCGAATCCCCCTCTCGCTATTACATGAAGTCCTTTGATTTATTTCAGAGGATTTTTTTGTATACAAAGATAAAGCATGATTTTCAACAGTATAATATTTCCAAATTTTTTGAGGGGACTAACACAAAAAATTTGCATCTAGGCATTTGACGTGATTTGTTGTATGATATACACTGTCAATAAAACAAGAAGAAAGGGGAAATCAGACCGTGGCAAAAAAAATGCTCTTTGTGTTTAATCCAAAAGCAGGAAAAGGAAAGATCAAGATGCATTTGCTGGACATCGTAGATATATTCAGCAGCCATGATTATGAGATCATTATCCGTTCCACGCAGGCTCCAAGAGATGCCTATGAGAAAGCGAAGGAATATGCAAATTTCGTTGACATGATCGTCTGCAGCGGTGGTGACGGTACACTGGATGAAGTAGTTACCGGTATCATGGAGGCAGAAAGTAGTGTTCCGATCGGTTATATTCCGGCAGGAAGTACCAATGATTTTGCAAACAGTCTTTTTATGCCGAAAAACATGACAAAAGTAGCAGAGATGATCATGGAAGAAGAACTGTACCATTGTGATATCGGAAGATTCAATCAGAAGACTTTTGCATATGTGGCAGCATTTGGATTGTTTACAGATGTGTCTTATGAGACAGACCAGGATCTGAAAAACGTTCTTGGACATGTTGCCTATGTTCTGGAAGGGGTAAAACGACTTTTTGATATAAAATCTTACCATATGAAAGTAACTTCTGATGAAGTTCAGGCAGAGGATGATTTCATCGTCGGAATGATCACGAATTCCCGTTCTGTAGGCGGATTCAAGAACCTCACAGGAAAGAATGTTGATATGAATGACGGACTTTTTGAGGTGACACTGATTGTTCATCCGAAGAATCCACTACAGCTTCAGGAAATCATAACGGCACTCGTGATGGCTGAAGACAACACAGACCTGATCTATTCTTTCAAGACGAAGAAGCTTACAATAGAGTCAGATGAAGAAGTGCCGTGGACTCTGGACGGGGAGTTTGGTGGAGATCACAGTTATGTTGATATCGAAAACAGACATAAAGCGCTGAATCTTTATCTTAAGAGTACCAAAAAGTAAAAAAGAAATACAACGCGAATGAGAACCAAAAGGAGAAAGAGAATGTCAGATTACGTAAATGTAACAGAGCTTTTCGGATGTGACGTATTTAATGACGCAGTCATGGAAGAACGTCTTCCGAAAAAAGTATACAAAGAGCTGAAAAAAACCATCGAAGAGGGCAAAGAACTCTCTCTGGAGGTGGCAGATGTAGTTGCCCATGAGATGAAAGAATGGGCAATCGAAAAGGGAGCAACCCACTACAGCCACTGGTTTCAGCCGCTGACAGGTGTAACTGCGGAAAAACATGATGCGTTTATTACAGCACCAAAAGAGAACGGCAAAGTTCTGATGAGTTTTTCCGGTAAAGAACTGATCAAGGGAGAGTCTGATGCATCATCATTCCCGTCTGGTGGACTTCGAGCAACCTTTGAGGCGAGAGGATACACTGCATGGGACTGTACATCACCGGCTTTTGTGCGCCATGATGCGGCCGGCGGAACGCTTTGTATTCCTACTGCATTCTGTTCTTATACAGGAGAGGCACTTGATCAGAAAACACCACTTCTGCGTTCTATGGAAGCTATTAATACACAGTCTTTACGACTTCTCCGACTTTTTGGAAATACGACCTCTAAGAAAGTAACACCATCTGTAGGTGCAGAACAGGAGTACTTCCTTATAGATAAAGAAAAATGGCTTCAGAGAAAAGACCTGATCTATACAGGAAGAACTCTTTTCGGCGCAATGCCTCCGAAAGGACAGGAGATGGATGACCACTATCTCGGTACGATTCGTCAGAGAATTTCTGCCTATATGAAAGAAGTAAATGAAGAGTGCTGGAAACTCGGTGTAACTGCGAAGACGCAGCACAATGAAGTTGCTCCGGCACAGCATGAGCTGGCTCCGATCTATGCACCGGTAAATATCGCTGCAGACCACAACCAGATCATGATGCGTATCCTCAAGAAAGTAGCAAGCCGTCATGGTATGCGCTGCCTGCTTCATGAGAAACCGTTTGCAGGCGTCAACGGTTCCGGTAAGCACAACAACTGGTCGCTGACAACGGATGACGGAATCAATCTTCTGGATCCGGGCAAGACACCACATGAGAACATTCAGTTCCTGCTTGTCCTGACCTGTATCCTGAAAGCTGTAGATACTCATGCAGACCTTCTTCGTGAATCCGCAGCGGATGTAGGAAACGATCAGAGACTTGGTGGCAATGAAGCACCGCCGGCTGTAATTTCTGTATTTCTTGGTGAGCAGCTTGGGGATGTCCTTGATCAGCTGATCAGCACAGGAACTGCGACACACAGCAAAAAGGGTACGATCCTTGAGACCGGTGTTAAGACACTTCCGGATTTCATGAAAGATGCGACAGACCGTAACCGTACATCACCGTTTGCATTTACCGGAAATAAATTCGAATTCCGTATGGTCGGTTCCAGAGATTCTATTTCTGAATGTAATGTCGTGCTGAACACAATCGCTGCCGAGGCTTTCAAGGAAGCCTGCGACCGTCTGGAACAGGCAGATGATTTTGAAATGGCAGTTCATGATCTGATCAAAGAATATGCGATCGAGCATCAGCGCATTGTCTTTAACGGAAACGGTTATGCACCGGAGTGGGCAGAAGAAGCAAAACGCCGTGGCCTTCCGAATCTTCCGTCCATGGTGGATGCGATTCCGGCACTGACAACAGAAAAGGCTGTAAAACTGTTTGAGGAATTCCATGTATTCACACAGACTGAGCTGGAATCCCGTGCAGAGATACAGTACGAGATTTATGCAAAAGCAGTCAATATCGAAGCAAAGACCATGATTGACATTGCTACAAAGCAGATCATTCCGGCAGTTATCCGTTATACAACAGTTCTTGCGGACTCTGTAAATACCGTCCGCGCGGTCGGAGATATCGATATCAGCGTGCAGCTTGAACTTCTGAAAAAGTGCTCCGCACTTCTGAAAGTGACAAACAGCGCCATGAAAAATCTTTCAGATGTTGTTTCAAAAGTTTCTGAGATTCCGGAAGGCAGAGAACGTGCAGTATATTGTAAAGATGTGGTCTGCAAGGCAATGGAAGAACTCCGTACCCCGGTTGATGAGCTGGAAATGCTCGTTGACAAGTCCATGTGGCCAATGCCTTCTTATGGCGATCTGATCTTTGAGGTTTAAGAAATAAGGGATTATATTATCAGGGAGAATTGAATTTGGAAGAACTGAAATTTCTGGAGGAACAGAATGTATCCTCCCGTTTAATAAAAAAGATACTGGAATTTCGGGAAATGTACCCGGTTCCGGATGAAGCGGCAGGCAGGATCACAAAGCCTGCCATCCCTTTTTATGGGAAAGAAATTCTGGAAATGGCGATTGCAGGGCTGCTTCAGGGACAGAATCTGCTCCTTGCAGGTCCGAAGGCAACCGGAAAAAATATTCTGGCAGAAAATCTGGCATATATTTTTCACAGACCGGTATACAATGTATCGTTTCACGTAAATACAAACAGCGGTGATCTGATTGGTACCGATACGTTTGAGGATGATCAGGTCAAACTTCGAAAGGGAAGTATTTACCGTTGCGCAGAATGCGGTGGATTCGGTGTGCTGGACGAAATAAATATGGCAAAGAATGATGCTGTTTCCGTGTTGCATGCAACACTGGATCACCGTCGTTCCATCGATGTTCCGGGATACGATAAGATCGATCTGCATCCTGCGACTCGTTTTATCGGCACGATGAATTATGGATATGCCGGTACGAAAGAGTTGAATGAGGCTCTGGTTTCCCGATTTATGGTAATTGATATGCCGGCACAGTCAGAAGAGACACTGCAGTTTATTTTTCATCAGATGTTTCCGACAGCGAAAGAGCATGCAGTTGAACAGTTTATCGGAGTTTTTCTTGATCTGCAGCTCAAAGCACAGAACAGCGAAATATCTACGAAGACACTGGATCTTCGAGGACTGCTTGCTGCAATGAAGATCGTGGAAGCGGGACTTTCTCCTGCAAAAGCAATCCGCATGGGAGTAATCAACAAAACGTTTGATATCTTTGAAAAAGAAATCGTAGAAGATGTCGTGAACACCCGAATTCCTTTGGAATGGACCAGAGAGGATGTCTATGAATAATACGGAACCAGTTGAAATTGATGATTACCGTCTGGAACTGGAAAACAGGATCCGCAATCTCCTGTGGACAGTCAGCGGTGATTACGGACTGGATATGAAGCCTGACGTGTCACTTTTTCTGAGATCAAAGGCAATTGCGCTCTATGACGGAATCAAACAGGGAGCTCTTGCCAGATATTATGATAAGGATATGCTCGGGCTTTATCTTGTCAAAAAGATATTTATGGAAGCAGGAGAAAATGAGCTGACTTTCGTGGCACAGCTCTGTATAGAAGAAGCTATCGGTGAAAAAGTCTGTGAAGAGCGACCGGGGATCCGTTCTATGCAGAGACAGTGTTTTGAGGATATTCTGGATCAGGAATTCGAAAAAATGCCATCACATGCAGATCTTGCCGGCAGGCTTAAAGTGAATGTCCTAAGGCGCAGACTTTCCGAAGGAGAGTATCATACAGAGCAGAAAATGCAGCCGTTTATGGAATTGGTACAGGAAGCCGGCAGTACGAAAGATACGATGGAACTGATCAGGATTATTGACCGGCTGTACAATTCGCTGATCGATCCGAAGTTTGAGCGTAATCATGGAACTCTGGAACAGGTGCTTGCGGTTACACTGGAAGATCTGACTGAATTTTCGTGGGAGGATTATCTTTCGGAGGAAATGTATGAGGAAGCTCTGGAAACATACGTAGATAAGCTGACAACAAATGTTGCCGGACTTGAGAATGCTGCCGTTACCGAAGAAATGGAAGAAAAACGTGAGAGAAGACGAAAGGTAACAGTGGTTACACCGGAGATGCAGGAAAAAGCCCACACATATGTGGAACTGAATTATGGCATCACGTATCTGACTGAAGCAGAAGAAAAACGCATGAATTATCTGATGTGCAGAGATATCCACAGTGACTGCAGCCTGTATTTCACAGAAGGAATTCTGAAAAATCCGGTAAAGAGAAATTACCAGTATGAATACGCGAAACGCCTCAAAAATAAAAATATCTGGCTGTATCATGATAAACACCGGATCGTGAAACAGAATATTTCAGAGCTGACAGAGACGTTACGAAAATCCCTGGTGCTCAGGAGTGAAAGCCAGAGTGTCTTTTCAGACAGAGGCAGAGTGGTTCCGTCCCGTTTGTGGAGAGTAGGACGAAGTAAAGAGGCAAGAATCTTTGAACAGGAACTGAAAGGAGATTCAGCGGATTTTGTAGTAGATGTTCTGATTGATGCAAGTGGCTCGCAGATGAGCCGCCAGGGTGAAGTGGCAATTCAGGCATATATCATCAGTGAAGCACTCAGTAATGTGGAGATCCCACACAGAGTCATGAGCTTCTGCACTTTCTGGGATTACACGATCCTGCACAGATTCCGTAAATATGATGATCCGCGTTCAGAAAATGAAAACATTTTTAATTATGTAACTTCTTCCAATAACCGTGACGGACTTGCAATCCGGACTGCCGGATATGATCTCCTCCAGCGGGAAGAAGAGAAGAAAATCATGATCATCTTAAGTGACGGCAGGCCGTATGATGTGATCGTAAACCGTCCGAATGCAAAAAATCCGCAGCCATATCGTGGCAAAGTAGCAGTAACGGACACGGGGATGGAAGTGCGGCGTCTCCGAAATCTTGATGTCAGCGTTCTTGGTGTTTTTGCGGGGGAAGAAAAAGATCTGGATACGGAGAAAAAGATTTTCGGTAAAGACTTTGCGTATATCCGCGATATTACGAAATTTTCGAGAATTGTCGGGAAATATCTGACAAAACAGCTTGAGATTGATGAATGATAGACAAAAAAAGTGCAATATTTCTAAAAAATGTTAAATAAAACGAACAAAAGTATAAAAAGTTCATAAAATCGCCCTTGCGAATACTGACAAAGTCGGTTATAATAATAAGAGGTTCATAACAAAAAAAAAGGGAGAGGAAATCAATGAACGAGAACAAAGAGTTCAAACCGTATATTCCTGCTGAAAAAGTAACAGCGGAAATGACGGTCACATCTGTGCTCATGGGTGTCATCCTTGCTATCGTATTCGGTGCAGCTAACGCATACCTCGGACTTCGTGTCGGTATGACTGTTTCCGCATCTATTCCGGCAGCAGTTATTTCCATGGGTGTTATCCGTGTCATCATGAAGAAAAACTCCATTCTGGAGAGCAATCTGGTGCAGACGATCGGTTCCGCCGGTGAGTCACTTGCAGCAGGTGCTATTTTTACAATGCCTGCTCTTTTCTTATGGGCAGAAGAAGGTCTCTGTGATAAACCGAGTCTGGTAGAGATCACTCTGATCGCACTTTGCGGTGGTGTCCTTGGTGTACTTTTCATGGTACCGCTTCGTAACGCTCTTATTGTTAAAGAGCATGCAACACTTCTTTATCCGGAAGGAACTGCATGTGCAGACGTACTTCTTGCAGGTGAAGAAGGCGGTGCAAACGCTTCTACTGTATTTTCCGGTATGGGACTTGCAGCAGTCTTCAAATTTGTTGTTGACGGTCTGAAAGTTATTCCGGCAGACGTTTCTGCAGCATTTACATCCCTTAAGGGTGAAATCGGTATGGAAGTATATCCGGCACTTCTTGGTGTTGGTTATATCGTAGGACCACGTGTAGCATCGTTCATGTTTGTAGGTTCTATCGTCGGATGGCTGGTTATCATCCCGATGATCTGCCTGTTTGGACCAGATACTTGGCTGTATCCGGCTGATCCGGGAGTGACTATTTCACAGCTGTATGCGGCTGGTGGTGCAGCAGCAATCTGGAGCAAATATGTGAAATACATCGGAGCAGGTGCCATCGCTACAGGTGGTATCATTTCCCTGATCAAATCTCTGCCGCTGATCATCAGCACATTCCGTGATTCCATGAAGAGCATGAAGGGCGGATCTGTAAAGGGAACTGCAAGAACAGACAGAGATCTTCCGATGAACTTCATCCTGATCGGTATCGTTGCAATGGTAGTTATTATCTGGGCAGTACCGGCTATCCCGGTTAATCCGCTTGGAGCACTTCTTATCGTAATCTTCGGATTCTTCTTTGCAACTGTATCTTCCCGTATGGTAGGTATGATCGGTAGCTCCAACAACCCGGTTTCCGGTATGGCAATCGCTACACTTCTGATTTCCACAATGGTAATCAAGAGCAGCGGACAGACTGGAATCGATGGTATGAAAGCAGCAATCGCAATCGGTTCTGTAATCTGTATCATCGCAGCAATCGCTGGTGATACTTCTCAGGACCTTAAGACAGGATACCTTCTTGGAGCAACTCCTAAGACACAGCAGATCGGTGAGCTGATCGGTGTTGTTGCTTCCGGTCTTGCAATCGGTGGTGTTCTGTATCTTCTGGATGCAGCATGGGGATATGGCGGAGCAGAAGTTCCGGCTCCTCAGGCAGGTTTTATGAAGATGATCGTTGAGGGTATCATGGGAGGAAACCTTCCATGGGCACTTGTATTCATCGGTGTATTCCTTGCACTTGGTATGGAAATCCTAAGAATTCCGGTAATGCCTTTTGCAATCGGTCTTTACCTTCCAATCTATCTGAACGCAACCATCATGATCGGTGGTGTTGTTCGTATGTTTATGGATGGCAGAAAGAACGTTGATGAAGAAACAAAGAACGATCAGGTTACAGACGGTACATTATACTGTGCAGGTATGATCGCCGGCGAAGGTCTTGTAGGTATCGCACTTGCTATCCTTGCAGTTGCAGGTATCAGTCTGGATGTATCCGGAGTTGTTAACTTTGGTAACATCGGTGGTGTTGTTCTCATGATCATCATGATCCTGACACTGCTGAAATTCTCCTTATGGAAAAAGAAAAAAGCCTGATGAGAAAACAGAATAAAAAAAGCAAAAAACAAAATATGGATATCAACTATCTTGATCTGATTCCGGTAAGATCCGAAGAACTTCACTGGCATAAGGACATAAAAGGACGTGTGATACTGGATGTGGAGAATACGGGACTGTTCAATAAAATTGCACAGAAGGTATTCAACAAACCTCAGTACACAAAAGTCCATCTTGACGCACAGGGCACTTTTATCTGGCCGCTGATCGATGGAAAGCGTACCGTATCCGATATCGCAGCACTGGTGAAGAGTGAATTCGGAGAAGCAGCCGAACCTCTGTATCCGAGAATTATCAAATATTTCGAGATTGTTGAGAGCTATCATTTTATTAAATTTGCAAATAAGCCTTCCAAGTAGGGCACACTAAGAACGGGAAACAGCATTTCGCTGTATCCCGTTCTTTTAGGTTGAGGGTTACTTTACTGAGATATAGCAACAGAGAAAGGAGTACTTATGAAAATTGCTGGAAAAAAAGTGTGGTATCTGGAATATATTTTGATTATTGTCGGAACCGGACTTATGGCAACTGCAATCACATCCTGTTTTGATGCAGCAGGAATGGTTACAGGGGGATTCTCCGGTATTGCGATTCTTATCAAAGCCTGGACAAAGGGTTTGTATGGAAATGGAATCCCACTCTGGATCACCAACCTTGTATTGAACGTTCCATTGTTTCTTCTCGCCGCTAAAATAAAAGGTTTTAAATTTGTAAAAAAAGCACTTCTGGGAGATCTTTCGTTGACGATCTGGCTGGCAATCCTTCCGGCATGGAAGTTGTCAGGAGATTTCCTTCTGGTCGCGCTGTATGGAGGACTTCTGCAGGGAATCGGAATAGGACTTGTTTTTCTCGGAGGCGGAACGACCGGGGGCACGGATCTTCTGGCAGCAATCATCCAGAAATATCTGAATCATTATTCCATCGCGCAGATCATGCAGTTTATAGATGGAGCAGTAGTTGTAGTCGGCATGTATGTATTTGGGGTAGAGCGTGCGCTGTATGCGATTATTGCAGTATTCCTTGTGACGAAAGTTTCTGATGGAATTATTGAAGGACTGAAATTCTCAAAAGTTGTTTACATTATTACGGATAAGCCGGATGAAGTGGCAAAGATGGTCATGGAAGATCTTGATCGTGGAATCACAGGGATTTCAGCAAAGGGAATGTACTCCGGAACGGATAAACTGATGCTGTTTTGCGTAGTCGGAAAGAAAGAACTGGTTCATTTAAAAGAAAAAATTGACGAAATTGATGAGAATGCATTTGTGATCGTAGGTGATGCAAGAGAGGTTCATGGGGAAGGTTTCATAGAAAAATAGGAATTATTCACAAAAAAATGTAAAAAATTTAAGTTTTGGTCTTTTATTTTTGGTCATTTTGTATTAAAATAACATTTAGTATAGCAAGCCTATGGGGAAAAAGGAGAAAAACGCGCAGTAAGCGAGAAGGGATGTAAGCAGATGATATCAAATCAGGTACTGCAGAATACGCTGGAAGGACTTAAAGAAATTTCCAGAACAGAATTTTGCATCATTGACACAGAGGGAAAGGTACTCGCAACAACGTTTGCAGATTTTTCAATTCAGCCGGGAGATATACAGGCTTTTGTAGAATCCCAGGCAGACAGTCAGCTTGTAAAGGGATTCCAGTATTTTAAAGTTTGCGATGATTATCAGCTGGAATATGTGCTGGTTGCGCATGGAGATGATGAGGATACTTACATGGTTGGCAAACTTGCTGCATTCCAGATTCAGAACCTCATTGTAGCCTATAAAGAAAGATTCGACAAAGACAGCTTTATCAAGAATCTTCTTCTTGATAACCTGCTTCTGGTTGATATTTATAACCGTGCGAAGAAACTTCATATCGATGCGGATGTCCGTCGTGTAGTTATGATTCTTGAACTTCAGCAGGAGAAGGATCACAGTGCAATGGAAAGCGTTAAGAGTTTTTTCGGCGGTAAGAGCAAAGATTTCATTACTGCAGTAGATGAGAAGAGCATCATTATTGTAAAAGAACTCGAGGAGGGTGAAGGTTATCCGGAGATGGATAAGCTTGCACATGCAATCCTTGATTCACTTGGATTAAATCAGACAGAAGAGACACATATTGCATATGGTACGATCGTCAACGAACTGAAAGAAGTTTCCCGTTCTTATAAAGAAGCCCGCATGGCACTTGATGTCGGCAAGATTTTCTTCGGTGAGAAGGATGTCATTGCATATAGTTCTCTTGGTATCGGACGTCTGATCTATCAGCTGCCGATTCCGCTGTGCAAAATGTTCATTAAGGAGATTTTCGAGAATAAATCACCGGATGATTTCGATGAAGAGACACTTGTTACAATCGATAAGTTCTTCGAGAACAGCCTGAATGTTTCTGAGACATCCAGACAGCTCTATATCCACAGAAATACACTGGTTTATCGTCTGGACAAGCTTCAGAAGAGTACCGGACTGGATCTTCGTGTATTCGAAGATGCAATTACCTTCAAGATTGCACTGATGGTTGTAAGGTACATGAAGTATATGGAAACGCTTGAGTATTAATCCAGTATTTATGCGACTTTCCGGCATTTCTTAAAGTGAAAAATACGGTTTTGCCTACCGTTTGCCTACCATTTTTTCAGATGGTAGGCAATTTTACTTTATGGCAGCCTCAAAAAGTGCTACAGCTTCATCCTGCATTTTTTCTGTATTGTAGACATAACGTTCCATTGTGACTTTAATATTTTTGTGTCCGAGACGTTCCATAATGGTCTTCGGGGAAGCTCCGTTTTCTGCAAGGATCGTTCCGTGAGTGTGACGTAGACTATGAGGATGAAAAGCGGTATACCCCAGTTTGTGTTTGATAATTCTGGTACAGTACTTAATGCTTTCGGTAGTCAGCATTTCGCCATTCTCTTTTGTCAGAGGCCACACTTCTCTGTAGTCTGGAGGAACGTCCTGATTTGCAGGAACACAGTGCAGATGCAAAGAATTATCAACATAAGTTCTTGTGTAGTATTCCCCATATCTTAACCGATTCATTTTCATAACGGTAATCTCTGACTTCAACAATGCTTCGAGAGTGGGACCTATTTTTAGCTTCCGGAAAGAATCATATTTCGGATTCTTATAGATCCATTGTTTGTCCTCTTTCTGCAGCTGACGGTTGACAGAAATCGTGTGTCGGCGGAAGTCTACATCACGCTGCAGATCCAGCCCGAAACACTCTCCAATACGCATACCGGTGTGGTAGCAGATCATAAGAGGCAGATAGTAGCAGGTACCGTTGAAATAGTCGACGATATCTGACCATGCCTCACTACTGCACACATACTCCCTGTGCTCTCTCTGATCCTGAGTAACCGGAACGCTGGGGACACGAGTGTAAGAGCAGGGATTTTGGCGAAGAAACTGGCATGGATATACTGCATACTTCAATGCTCCGGAGAGCACGCCACGATAATTGGCAATACTCTGCTCGGATAATCCTTTTACTTTTAGCGAATCAACCCATTGCTGGATGGAAGCAGGAGAAAGTGCAGAAAGTTTATAGTTTCCCAATACTGGTTTAATATGTAACTTAACAGCAGATGCATAAGCATCGTATGTGTTGTATGTCATATTAGTCTTGACATTACCATCCAGCCAGAAATCCAGATAATCAGAGAGAGACATCTCTGATGTTTTAAATATAATACCGGCCTGATCATACTCGGCTTTTGCCTTGGTGCCTGCAGCAAGCGCTTCTGCTTTCGTTCGGAATCCTGCTTTGGAAATTGATTTGCGTTTTCCTTTAATCCGCGCGCCTTCAAAGCTGTATTCCCAGCTTTTTCCACGTTTTCTTGTTCTTAATTCTCCCACAATATCACCTTCCTTTTGATTTTGGGTACAAAAATAACAGCCACACAAATGTTTGGGTTGTGCACTGTTTCCGAAGATGATACAATATCTTTGCAAAATGTGGTATCTCTTCGGAGATCAGAATCGTCCTGGTGCGCCAACACTGGGGCGATTTTTTTATATATTAACATAAAAAGTAAAAGACACCCGAGCAATTACTTGCACGAGTGCCTTTCAACCATAATCAATATGGTTCTCTCCGTACAAGTATATTACTACAGTGATATAAATATTGCAAATTTTATAAGGTATTTTTTACATGTTTTAAGTAGTTTTTTACCACTTATATTAGATTATTTTCATCTGATGCATTTTGTATGTCCTGACTGGTGTCCGGTCAGGACGAGCCGTCCTGGTGCTGGTAACACTGGGGCGGTTTTTTTTATTGCTTTTATTTATTTTTTATAAGTGATACAATTGCCAAAAGTGCGTTGATCAAGCACCAAGTAGCTCATATGTACAAATCTGAATAACTTCCAGCTAATCCATAGCCTAATAATGCACCGATGCCGAAAAGAACAATAAGAGCAATATTGCCGCCCTTGCCGCCTTTACGTGTTGCAATAGATACAATTCCGCCCGCTAAAAGCATAATCGCAACAATGATACCAGCGGAACCACCGACTTCTCCGGTCTCACCAAGAGTGTTGCCGATTCCTACAGCGTAGGATTGAAATGCAACCATAATAAATAATACGATTGACAAAATCCCTGATACAAGTTTCCATGTTTTCATAAAGAATTCCTCCTTCATATTGTTTTTTATCATTCAACAGCAATAAACTTCATCACTGCAAATGGTTCAAAATTTATCATATAATTATCAACTGCCGTATACTGACCATATTTTGCATGATAGCAATCTATAGCAGCTTGCAGATATTCTTCCGTCACATCCAGACACTCAGCCATTTCGTAAAGATTTTGACAGCCTTCCTCGTAGCCTCTGATCAGACCGGCAAGCCCCACTTTTAAGTTGTAACCATACAATCTTGCACGGTATTCCTGTTTGCGATTCATGATATCTTTCTGATCCAGAATGTTACCGGAAGTAGTGTAGTGGTGTCCAAGTTCCTCTGCCAGGACACAGGACTTCTCGGCCTGTGTTTCTATATCTTTTCGGATTGCTATCCGATTCCCCCTGAGCAGACCGTCATGATCTGTCAGAGGATGTTCTTTTACTGCCAGACCTTCCTGATCGGCAGCAGTCAGTAACTGTTCGTAGTTCAACGGGATCCTCCCCTTAAGCGCTCTGTTTATAATCAACGACTGCAATTTCTGCCAGTATACCCTTTACTTTTTGAATAATCTCTTCAATTCGTTCAAGGGTTTCGCCATTTAAATATTCTTCACCACACTGAGAACATTTTTCGCAGGGCACGTTTTTGATAATAATATAGCAGCCTTGATAATCAGTCATATAAGTGGTTGTAGAAGTTTCAACGTCACCTTTGCAATAAAAACAAGTCACTCCACATTTTCCTTTCTGATGCAAATAACAATAAAAAAAGGTGTTGCCATGATGACAACACCTTCATAGTAATCCAAGTAACAAGATGGGCGGCGTATCCATCATCTCAGGTACTCTTACGAGTGTGTCGGGAGCCTTTCCGACCTTTGCTACTTGATTATTATTCTATGTCATCATTATAAACAGATATTCATTATTTGTCAAATTTTTTTAACCGACCATTCTCAATTCCATGCTGCAGTTTTCCAGATGTAATAGTGTGCAAAGTGGCAACGTAAAGATAATCTTCGGTTACATCAAGCTTTATGCCTATTTGCACATTTTCACTCATTATTTTTACCAGTTCAAAACTTGTGCCTTTTTCATTAGGATTTACACCAATATAGTCAGGAGATTCAATAATTGAGGACAGAAAAGATAAATATGGAAGACACTCAGGATGTCTTTTTTCGATATGCCTTTTTAAACCTTCTGACTGATATATGGAATTATGCTTTAAAGGAGCAGGAAGATATTTATTAAATTCAGGATTATAAGGTGCGGTTACGAATATGTTTGCCTTCATTTCTACTCCCATAAAGAATCATCATTCATAATATCAATATCGTGCTGCACACCCTCCGGTGTCTGTTCTACGTCTGTACGGGCATGGGCGGCGAGAACGTCATCTTCCATCTGCTGGGTGGAGAGGAGGTTCTTGGAGTAGGTAAGGACTTTTTTCTTATTTGGGTGGTCGAGCTGGGAATAAATATCGTTCAGTTGCTGCTGATCGGAGGGAAGCGGATCGGGGGCAGCACAGGATTCTTCCTTATTGGATATTCTTTCCATAGGGACATCAAAACCCATGAGCCATGCTTCATTTACGTTTAATGCGTTTCCAAGAATAAAAAGTTTTTCTTGATTAGGCTCTGTTTTTCCAGAACAATACTGGCTAATATCGGACTTATTCATTTTTACTTCATACTTCTTACAATAAGGAATAGTCAGATTAAGAATATCAACTTGTCTAAGCCCTCGAATATTCATTATTGTTTTTAAACGAATTGCAGTGTTTTCTCTATTCATGGCTTTCTCCTTTTCATAATCGAAATATAACATATATTATACAAAAGTTCAACAGTAAAAACCTAAAAAGTTAAAAATATTGAATCTAAGTGTTGACATGTGACAAACGGGATGATATTATACAGATAGTTCAAATATTTGAACTTGAAAGGAGGTATAGAGTTGTCATTTGACTACAATAAACTGCGAGGAAGAATTGTGGAAATCTTTAGTACTCAATCCAATTTCGCAAGTGCGATGGGATGGTCGGAACGAACGTTGTCATTAAAGATGAATGGAGCAAGATCGTGGAAGCAGACAGATATTTGCAAAGCGATACAGCTTTTACAACTTACTATAGAGGATATTCCGGCATATTTTTTTACACCAAAAGTTCAAAGAATTGAACTAGAGCATAAAGAATCAGCATAGGAGGTGAGAGGAAACATGAAAAAATTGTTGATTTTTTTTCTTTTGCGAAGAAGAAAAGAATACTTCGGCATAGTTCGATTTAGAAGAAAAAATTACAAGATAGTTATCGAGGAATTTGTTCCTGCGTCCAAATGGGTCAATGAGGCCCTGCACAAAGCAGAGCCTGAAATTAAATAGGAATATCTTTTAAGCGAGGTACAGAAGTTTCCATTTTTTTAATAATGCTTTTGTAAAGCTTTATGTCGGATTTGACCATGGATGCAGGTTTGATAGCTTCTAATTTTTCTAACTCTTTTTTTAGAGTTCCATAAAGAAAAACTAATTCGGCGTTGGATAATTCTAATTCCATGTAACGCCCTCCTTTCTCAAATACTCGGGTACGTCACTACCCTGTAATGCAAGAATAGGAGAAACACAAGTAAAAGTCAACAATCCAAAGCATAAAGAATCAGCTTAGGAGGTGAGACAGATAGAGGAAAAGATACTAAAAATATGCATGAAATTATTCTGGCCAGTACTAATTGCATGGATACTTTGTGTACTGGCCAAGATAATGGTTGATTTAGGTCTGATTACATAAGACGTTCGGAAATTTCCTGTAATGGATATGAAATAGCATGGTATTCCTTGTCCACCAAACGAGGTTTTACTAATTTTCCATAATTAGCAACTGCTATTTCAAAATGTTCTGAGTAATGCTTTTTACCGGAATGATAATGAATATCAAAAACCGCAGCACCGCCCTTATATTCATATAGCTTGAAAGGTGCAAAGAATTTTTGACCGGGTGCTATTGAATTCCCAGAAAGACCATCAAAGATGGTTGAAATATCAGCAAGTGATTTTGGATGATTTTGTATAACGTCATTATATGTAAGCGAATCAATAAAGGCGGAAGATGCACCAAAATTCTTAACAACAAAATAGCCAGTTGGTTCTCCGCATTGTATGTAATCAAAATAAATACATACATAAGGTCGACTGGAATTTTCAATCATTTTATTATTTTGACGCAAAGTTATTACAACTGTAACGATGGAAATGACAGCCAAAATAAAGGAAAGCACAGAGAGCACAATATTTACTTTTGTTGATAAATCCATGAAATTTTCTCCTTTCTTTAGACTCAGGCATGGCAGTGCCCTGTACTTACAGGATAGGAGTGAACGTGAGGAATGTCAACTCATTTTGCTGAATCATCAAATTGCTGAGATAAGTACAAAAGATACAGCTGGTAAAGACTCAAATGTTCGGGCTTAGCTTGAACTTCAAGAGATTCATCATTAATTAAAATTTCTAACATAGGCGATTGCTCCTTTCATATTTGCTTAAAGCATAACCGATATCAGGTGGAACAGCAAGAAAAGGAGTTCGAAATTTATCGACCAAAAAGGAAAGAGAGGTGAGAGATATGGTAGAACCATACAAACCATTATACACGGCAAAGCAGGCAGCGCAAATTCTGCTCATCAATGTATCTACAGTCTATGAGCTGATGAATACCGGACAGCTTCCATACCTGATTTTGGGAAAGGGTAATGGAACCAGAAAGATTCGGGGAAGTGATCTGGAAAGATTCATTGAAACCCAGAAACCAGCAGAACCACAAGGAGAAACAGCATGAGAAAGATATGGATCATAAGATTCTCTGACGGAACGATCGGCTCCTGCTACGGCACCCGATCAGGAGCCGCGGAGATAGCAGAACTCCGGAAAGAAGATTATGGAGGATCCTACACAATAGAAGGAGGTGAAAACGATGGTGAGAGAGCTTAACATTTCTTTGATCACGGGGATTATCGTAGGAAATCTCCCGATATGGCAATGGGATACCAGAACAGGATGCGTGATCGGAATTTTTACGATCGCGGGAATTGTATGCGGAATAATCCTGTGGCTGGAGGATAAGAAGACAAAGAAAAAGAACCCCACAGCGGCAACTGTAAAGGTTCAGTAATTAAATGGTGCTGTATGAAATAACAACTATAGTTAGTATATCATACAGCGCCTGAAAGTCAAGATGCAGGCAGGAACCACCTGCTATATTTTTGACCTTTTTTGAGATCCACAGAGGTATCGAGTACCTCTTGGGGGCTCGATTAAGCGTATTAGACTTACGACAGAGGTGTATATGAGATACAAGGCGCTATGCGGATATATCAGACAGAGATGGGACTGTGGAGACACAGTAGAGATCGAAGAAAAGCATACCGGAAAGTATGGAGCAGCAGGTCAGATCAGACAGAAAAGAAGGAAAGCCACTCCAGAAGAGATTGCGAAGCATAACCAGTGGAAGCGCGAACGCGATGTTCGAAGACTGATCAAGTGGAACTTCCGCGAAAGGGATTACTGGATCACCCTCACCTATCCCAAAGGTTATAAACCTACATGGGAAGAAATGAAGGATCATGCCGGTAAACTGGTGAGAAAGATCAGAGAAAAATATAAAAAACAGGGATGGATCCTGAAATACATATACCGTCTTGCAATCGGATCCAGAGGTGGCCGACACATCCACATCCTGATCAACCGTGAAGCCAATGAAAAAACGGCTACAGATCTGATAATTACAGATCTTTGGGAACAACAGTGGGGACACGGACATGTCAATTTCCGTACTCTCTACAGCGAGGGCGGATACAGACAGCTTGCCATCTACATTACAAAACCTCTGGAGAAGTGGGAGTCAGAAGAGCTTAAGAGATACCACCCGTCCAGAAACCTCATCCGCAAGGATCCTGAGACAAAAGAAATTAAAAGAAGGAGCCTTGTTGATCGCGACGGTAAACCACGTCCGCCAAAAGCACCAAAAGGTTATTACGTGGATCCGGAAAGCATCGAGACAGGGAAGAACCCAGTAACCGGCTATGCGTACCGGCATTACACATTGGTAAAAATCAAGAAGAAGGAATAAAGAATGTGGAAAGTTGACATATACCTGGAAACGGACAGTACTTTTCAGGGAAAACGAGAAAGAAAATGTGGATATGTCCTTGCAACCATGGTGAAAAATGAGGAAAAGACAAAGGAAAATTTCGGAAAATCGAACGGAACATACCACCAGTCCGTCCTTGTGACACTTGCAGAAGCTCTTTCACGCATGAACGTTTCTTCTGAAATCTGTGTACACACACAGGATGGCTATGTAGCAAGCCGCATTCCGAAGCTGGAAGAAATGGCAGGAGAAGGATGGAGAGATGGAAAAGGAGAACTGATCAAAAATGCTGTTGAATGGGAACAGATCTACCGGCTAGTTCACGCCTTTCCGGATCCACACAAAATGGCTGCAAGATCTGAGAAACACAGTTACTCCACATGGTTACAGGAGATGATGAAGAAAGATGGATGTAAAAGAATTATCGGAACAGGCCTGGAGTCTGAGACCAGACCAGAATCCGGCAACAATGGAGTTTCTGGGAATGTCTGTCCGTAATGGAGTGAGATATAGATACTACAGAGATGAAGGAGGTGCAATATTGTATGACAGCGAACCAGAGGAAGGAAAACCGGAGTGGATGATTCTCGCTGATAAAGCGGCAAGAAGACGACATGGTATCTACAACTAAGAAAAAAAGGGGAAATATGTATGAGAACAATAGCAATTATTAACTTAAAAGGCGGTGTGGCAAAGACTACATCAAGCATCAATATTGCTTATATCCTTACTACACGGGGATACAAGGTACTTTTGGTGGATAACGACAAGCAGGGAGACTGCAGCAGGGGATTGAACCGCCGCACCTCAGATGGGGACGGTATTGACCGAATTATGACAGACCGACATCCGGATATGCAGAGTTTGATCCGCAACACAGATTATGTGGGATTAGATATTATTACGGCGAATCTCGGACTTTTGACCGCAAACATGGAAGTGACCATGGACCGTGTAAGACCGCAGCAGAACAGATTGAAAAAAGCACTGCAGCAGGTAGCAGACCGGTATGATTTCTGTGTAGTGGACAATGCTCCGGATATCAACATTTCGGTTATTAATGCACTGACTGCCGCGAATGACGTTCTGATTCCGGTCGAGGTGGACGATAATACACTGGAAGGCATGAATGAACTTCTGGAGCAGATTCAGGAAGTTAAGGAAGAACTGAATCCGGATCTGCAGAACGTAAAATGTTTTATATCTAAATTCCAGAAATTCAACGAAGCACATAAACAGGGAGCAGAGATTATACGGGAACAGTATCCGACAATGCAGACTTTGATCAGAGCATCTGCAGTAGTGGCCAGAAGTACATTTGCACGTACACCGGTTGCACTGCACAGTCCACGATCGGCGGCAGCAGAAGACTATGAGAAACTTGTAACTGAGTATCTGGATATGATCGGAGGCGTACAGGATGGCGAAATTTGACCTCAAAGGGATGCTTTCAGAACGATCTACACAGGAAATGGACCTGCCGGAGCAGAAGACGGTATACCGTAATCCGGAAGATCTGATCCCGTCAAAAGATAACTTCTACAGCACCGAAGACACCGAGAAGCTAAAACAGTCCATTAAGGTACTGGGAATCTTGCAACCACTCCTGATCGAGGAAAGGGATGGCAAAGATTATATTTTGGCTGGACATTCCAGAAGAAAATGCTGTCTTGAGCTGATTGAGGAGGGGATGGACCGCTTCCGGAAAGTCCCGTGTGTATACAAACCTAAGATCGAGCTGAGCACGGCATCTGAAGAAGATGAGATCATCCGGAAGATCATTATCATCCAGTCCAATACCTACCGTGAGAAAACTGACTGGGAGAAAATGACGGAAGCACTGCAGATGGAAGAGCTGGTCAAGGAACTCCGTGAAAAAACAGATCTTGAGGGCAAGACCAGAGAGATTGTATCTGACCTGATAGGAGTCTCATCTACCCAGATTGGAAGGTATCACAGCATCAGCAATAACCTGTCTGAACGGCTCGCGGACGCATTCAGACAGAACAAGCTGAATATTTCCACAGCAGCAGAGCTTGCCGGACTGAATGAGAAATATCAGACGAAAGCCTGTGAACTGTTAGAAAATGCCGGACAGCTTGCTTTGAACGATGCAAAACTCCTGAAAGCACAGCAGGAACAGGAAAGAAACATTCCTGGCCAATTAACCATAGAGCAGGCGCTGCATCCGCATAAACCGGAAGAAGTCAACACAGTCATTCCGGTAGATATCCAGATTGACCGGTTCTACGAATCCTTACGGAAAAACATAGAGACCTATGTTCGGAAATCAGATCTGAATATGACTACATACATGCTCAGTGCCCTGTACGGAACAGTACGTGTCCGAAACGGACACCTGAACTATCAGGGAAGCAAGGAAGGGATCATCTTCAATGCCGGCTCTGATCAGGAAGAACTGATAAGCTGGACAGATTTCTCAAAGAAGCTGATCGAGAAATACGGAAAGAAACAGAAACCGGTCAGGATGGTAGCAGTAGACGAACCGGAAGAAAAAGGCCCTGCAAAATGTATTACGGGAAAATCTCAATCTGGAATCTGCGGAGCTGCGGCCTATTGCGACACGGCGCATAAATGCTGTGCTCAGTGCCCGGATGATTGCAATATTCGATGCGGATGGTTAGAAGAACGCTGCCAAGCGGCAGCAGGAGTACCGGACAACCAGCAGCAGGACGATTTTGCTGAAGCCACCAAAATCGAGGAACATATTGTTGAGAATAACAAAATGTCTGACCATGCCGGCGATATTGCCGAGATGGTATCAGCAGATAGTTCTGAAACATCGATACAGCCACCATTGCCAGTTATGAAAAATAATGATCAGCGAAAAGAATGGCTGAGAAAATATAAAGAATGGGGACTGTGGTACACAGATGAACATATCGGAGCGAGGTACTACAAATATGATTTTGAAAACGGCACGCGTCTGATCGTAGAAGAATATGATCCGGAACCGGTTCACAACAGTCCGTGGGTATCAAACGAACCGTACTACATGCATCTTGTAGGCGGACCTGAACCGGAAAGAAATAACGGAATACCGAAATGGACGTATCATTCAAAATACAACAAGTATCCGAACAGCGAAACAGAACTTGTAGAGTTTCTGAAAGGAGTACAGAAATGAAGATTAAATGCACGGAATGTGAGCATCTGATAATGCATCACAGATCAGGAGGGACTTATTCTTCGTACGGACGGGGCGAATATTACTGCGAACATCCGGTTTCTGAAAGACTTCCAGCAAAGACTTTCGGAAACAGAGCAAAATGCTTTGTATGTTTTGGGACAAATGAACGAGAAACCAGACCAACAATAAAAACAGCTCCCCGGTGGTGCCCAGAGAAAGGGAAAAAGAAATGAGAAGAACGAGAACGGACGAAATTGTTGAGAATATGGCGAATTACATCTGCGATCACATATGCCAAAAACCGAAAGAGATAACAGATCGGGAGAAACTGGAAGATTACTGTGCGGAAGAATGCGAGATGGGAAAACATTTCTGTAATATCCTGAATCAGTACAATGAGATCAACAATTTTAAAGAAAGCGAACTGTACAAAATAATGAACAAGTACCAGAAGATTACTCTTTGTAAAGAGTGCAAATACAGGGCATATGAGAAAGAAACAGATTTGACATGGTGCCGATTGAGAAATGGTTTGGATGGAGCGCTGGAAGAAACTGACGGATGCAGCAGAGGAGTAAAGGTGTCCGAATCGGACACCTCAAAATAACGGGTGCAATCTAAAATCCATATACAACACACCGGGGGAGGTACCTGTATACCTCTCCCAAAGAAAGGAAACACAATGGATCAGGAAGGATTATTATTTCCGAAATCCGGAACAAAGAAAAAAACGAAAGAAACATATGAAAAGTATTCTTCCCGGAGATCAGCCCGGTATCTGTTATCTCTGCGGCAGCAGGCAACGGATAGAAGATCATCACATCTTCTTCGGCACGGGCAGCCGAACGAAATCGGAAGAAAAAGGCATGAAAGTACATCTGTGTGCAGAATGTCACCGCGAAGGACCAGAAGCAGTACACAGATACCGTGAAGCTGATCTGTATCTGAAAAGAACAGCACAGAGACAATTCGAAAAGAATCATACCCGGCAGCAGTTCCGGGAGATCTTCGGTAAGAGTTATTTAGAATAGATTGGAGTGAGAGAATGGAAAACAAAACATGTAAAACCTGCAGGGACAACGACGATGGTCTCTGCGACCGAAAAGGCATCCTGATAGAAGATGATGATACCTGTGACCACCACAGGAAGAACTGGAAAGATGCGATGCTGAAACAGTTCTTCCGGAACGATGAAAGGAGCGGAATACGATGATAATAACAGTATTAGAGGCGTTAAAACTAATTATCTTACTGTTGATAATTATATATGCAATCCTTGCCGCGTGCGGAGCTGCAAAACGAAAAGATATTGCAGCTACAATCGTGTGGTGTACACTCTGGATCACATGCGTAATAGGACTGAGGTAGATATATGTACAAAGACACAATCACAAAAGAAATTGTGCAGAAATGCATAGATCAGGGTATGACACAGACGGAGATGGCAGTCAGGCTCGACGCATCGTTTGAAACAGTCCACCGTCTGCTAAAGCAATATAACCTGAAACCGGCTTATAACCATGATACCGGGAAATACGACGAAGAGAAGATGAAGCGGTGCCTGCAGCAGGGAATGACCGCAAAAGAAATAGCACAGGCATTTGGTGTGATCAGCACCACGGTTTCCAGATGGAAGAAGAAATACAATCTGGATATCCCACCAACACCGAGAACACCACGCAAGAAGAAAGTCACAGATTGCAGAACTTGTATCTACCGGGCACGCGGGGAGAACTTGCCGTATAAATGTAATTATCTGGAAATAGCCGGGCATACCCGGAACATGGGACAACCGGAAGAAATCTGTTCGAAATACGAAAAGGGAAAGAGAGGAAGAAGAAGTGGAAAAAGAAAAGTTTGATACCTGCAAACATGCAAAAAGAACCGGAAACTTTGCAGTATACACAAAACCCACCTGCAAACAGGCAACCATGATCCGCGGCCAGCTGGTAGTCAGCAAAGCCAGATGCCTGAAATGCGAACTGTGGGAACCAAAGAAGACAAGGAGGAAGAAAGATGCTGATCAGAAGCCAGAATAAAGAAGTATTGACAAATCTTAATGCTTTGGCAGGCATTGAGATTGCAGAAGGACCTGTAAAAACAGTTATAACATCATATATCACTGGATGCAGTTATCTGCTTGGAGAATACAGTAACAAGCAAAAAGCTGCAAAGGTACTGGATATGCTCCAGAAAGCCCACGCAGAATATGAAATGCTTCGGGGCATGTCAACAGGAATGGGAGGAATTATGGTCACATATAACACAAAGATGATTGTTAACGAATTAGAAAAAGAAATTCAGGAGAAAACCATTTTCCAAATGCCAGAAGACAGCGAGGTGGAAATAAATGATTAAAGGAAAAGCTAAACTGGAGTTCGGAACAGGCGATATCAGAATGACGGGAGCTCTTAGCAACAACATCGGAGCTTTGTGCTGCATTACACAGCCACCACATGAAATAGGTGAGAAAGTACCGGTAGAGGATGAATGGGATCCAGTTCAGGCAGAAGTAATCCTGACATTCTCCAGAACAGAGAGTATTGATGCTCTTATAGCAGAACTACAGGATGTAAAAGCAATGATGAACGGAATCTACCCGCTCGAAAAGGGAAGAATCAGAGAACAGAATCTGGATTTCGACACGTTTATGCACAGACCTTAAGTGAGAATAGATATGAATAGAAGAGAGACGACAAAGATGTTATGCGAACTTCTAGAAAGACAGTATTTCTCCGGCATGGGGAAATACTGGGCGAAAGAAGTGAGCATTGATCCATGGGCGGCAAAAGGAAAGCCCAAAAGAGTAGATTACATGCAGTTCATTCCGGCAAATCAATGTTCTGTATCAGCAATAGAAAAGGGGATTTTCGTTTGCTATGAAATTAAAAGCTGTAAAGAAGACTTCTATAGTGGGAACGGGCTGAATTTTCTTGGTGAAAAGAATTACATAGTAACTACGATGCAGTGCTATAAAGAACTTCTGGAAGACATGCGGAACGGGAAGTTCTGGAAACATATACACGAGAACTTTCCAGAATCAGCTACACACGTCGGAGTGATGGTCGCGGTCCCGGAATATACAACGGCAGCAGATGAATTTGAATCACCTACTCCGATTAATACAGACAAGAAGTGGAAACTTGCAGTCGTGATGCCGTGTCATTATGGATTACGGAAGAAATCGATGATAGAGCTGTTATTTTGCATGCTGAGAAGCGGACATTGAGGAAAAAGCTAAAGAAATCACTAAAGTACAAGCGCCAAAAGACATTAATTACAATAACTGTGATTGTGAAGTAGATAATATAACGGTGTAGTCTAGTTTTAAGGAGAACTGAATATGGGATATTGCAAAATCGAATGCCCGGACGGAAAAACAGAGTGCTGTATTCACTGTGAGAGACAGGAAGGTTGCGATAACCGGTGCGACATGATGGACCGTTATGAATATGCGGAGGAGTGTGAGGAATATGAAACTGATTGATGCTGATTTATTAATCGAATCTATTCAGGCAACATTGAATATGGGAAGGGAGAGTTTTCCAGCATGTTTATTTTGCGAAGTCATTGACGAACAGCCGACAGTATTCGATACAGATAGGATTGTAGAACAACTTAAAGAGAACGCTTTTATGGTCGCTACAAGCAAAGAATTTTATTCTAATCCGCAAAACGGAGAACATGTAGAAGAAGTGATAAAATTAGAAGAGGCAATCAAAATCGCGGAAGGCGGTGGAACAGGATGAAACGTTTGATACACTGGATATTTAAGTCACGAAAGAAACAATGCAGACATTGCTGTATGACATGCAGGTATTGGGACATGTGTGTAAAGGATGAAAGTGAATAGTGATGACATACAAGAACCATGAAGGCTATCCGGATCCAACACAGGGAAAGGCCATCAAGGCAGCAGGACACATGCCAACGCATATTTATAATGCTTTTACAGTCCTGAACAATACTGCCGGCCTTTTGGGTTTGGAGATAACAGGGATCAGAGATAAGAAAACAAAAAAGGAATGGAAACGGGGAGGCTGACAACGTGGATAAGAGAATTCTGGAAGAATACATAGATGCATGCGAGGTGATCAGAGAGACAGAGGCAGAGATCCGGAAGCTGGAAGACAAAAAGAGTATCACTGCAAATGAGACAGTATCTGGAAGCAATCCAGAATTTCCCTATAACCCACAGCACTTCAAGGTACAGGGAACGACATATTCTTATGCAGATGACAGCAGGCTCAGGGCAAAGAAAGAGATCTTGAGAAAGAAGAAAGAGAAAGCTGAAGAACTGAAACTGCAGGTGGAAGTATGGATGATATCAATCCCGTTCCGGATGCAGCGGATCATAAAATACAAGATATTCGAGGATATGACGTGGCAGCAGGTAGCGGACCGGATGGGAAGAAAGACCACAGAAGCAAGTGTAAAGATGGAATTTAAAAGATTTTTTGAAAAAAAATAAAGTTTGTTACGAATGTTACTTATGTTACGATTTAATGTGATAATATGTATCATGAACGAATTGGGAATAACCAATGCGTTCCATACGTACTTTCCCATATACGTACCATTATCCCTAAGGGAAAAGGTTATTGCTTATCCTGATGACTGCCGTGCGGTCCGAAAAGCATACCGGAACATAGCTCAGCAGGTAGAGCAACTGGCTTACGTCCAGCGTGTCGGTGGTTCAAGCCCATCTGTTCCGATCACGTGAGGGAAGCGCGTGAATACAGGTTTTCATAATAGTATCTCCTTAAAGAAGCGGAGCTGGCAGCAGTTTCGCTTTTGAATATTCAGGTGTCCAATTCGGACACCTTTTTATAAAATGTGTATAATGCGTATAAAAAACTTGACAGTGCGCATAGTGCGTATTATAATATAAACATAGAACAACAGAAAGGAGCACTGTTAAGATGCGGTTCAGAGAACTCGAAAAGATTTTACTGGCGGATGGATGGTATCAAGTAGCTCAGAAGGGTTCGCACCATCAATACAAACATCTGACTAAGCCAGGGAAGGTAACGATACCCGAACATGGCGGTGATATACATATGGATACAGTAAAATCAATTAAGCGTCAGGCTGGAATATAAAATCCAGCCGCGCTAATAATATATCTTAACATGATCCTAAATGAGAAGAGGAGGAGCAACAATGAAACTTATTTATCCGGCGGTCTTTTATCCGTTTTCAGACGGATCAGGAGGCTACACTGTAGAATTTCCAGATCTACCCGGATGCGTCACGGAGGGGAATGACCTTGAAGAGGCTTTTGAAATGGCCATTGATGCGGCAAGCGGATGGGTACTTGACGAGTTAGAAGAAGGTAATGAGATTCCTAAAGCATCTGCATATGCAGATGTAAAACCACGTGAAAACGGGCAGGTAAATATCGTATTGCTTGATATGGACAAATATGCAGAGCAGTATGGTGAAAAAGCAGTGAGAAAAAATGTAACTATTCCGGCATGGTTAAATACTTTTGCCGAAAAAAGAAAGATTAATTTTTCACAGGTATTACAGGAGGCTATTTTAGCAAAAACACAGAAAGCGTAAAAAAACATATTGAAACAAGAGAGGCACCCTTCGGGGTGCTTTTCTAATGCCAATTTTCGTACAGCGTGCACAGCACCAGCGCATACATACTTTAGGCATGGATTCACTGTATGTAAGTGTTCGCACCTCATTTCGTCACGGTAGCAATCGGCTGTCGTGTATGGTGCTGGCAGGACTGTATTTTAACAATTATCAAAAACGAAATGAATGAGAGGTGGTGAGGGTTGAATGAAAAGGTAAGAGCCCCCAATAGTGATCTCGCATATGTAGATTACTGCAAGGGAATGAAATATAAAGAAATTGCCGAGAAATACGGTGTAACAATAAATACAGTAAAGTCCTGGAAAACCAGATACAAATGGTCGAAAGATGACAAAAAAAGTGTGCACACAAAAAATGAAAAAGTGTGCACACAAAAATCTGAAAAGAAAAAGCCTGCTGAAGACGAAGTTGAGTCCGTGATAGAAAATCCGGATCTGAACGATAAACAGCGGCTTTTTTGTATATATTACACACGCTGTTTCAATACTACAAAAGCATATCAGAAAGCATATGGAGTGGATTATCCAACAGCAGTAGCTAACGCATACCGAATGATGGAAAATGATGGAATAAAAAAAGAAATTATTCGCCTAAAGCAGAATCGTTTTAACAGAGAACTTCTTACCGAGTCAGACATCTTTCAGAAGTACATGGATATTGCATTTTCCGATATTACAGATTACGTGAAATTCGGAACGGAGAAAGTTCCCGTGATGACTATGTACGGACCTGCACAGATAAAAGACCCAAAGACAGGAAAAAAGAAGACACTCATGGAAACTGTAAATACAATCCGCTTCAAGGATTCGACAGAAGTGGACGGAACTATCATAGCCGAGGTAAAACATGGAAAGAACGGATCAAGCATTAAACTTGCCGATCGGATGAAAGCTTTACAGTGGCTATCTGACCATATGGACATGGGAACAGAGGAACAGCGCGCCCGGATTGCACAGATGAGAGCACAGACGGACAAAATTACCGGAAACAATCAGGAGATTGAAAATTTGGATGACATAGAGGACGAGATCTATGGCAGCAGCGAATAGATTTACCAAAAAGAAAACTATTTTATATCGTTTTTCTGAGAAACATAAGGAATATATCCGCAGATGTAAGGAGTGTTCCTATAACGTGGCAGAAGGCGCAGTTCGAGCTGGTAAGACGGTCGATAATGTATTCGCTTTTGCACATGAGTTAAAGACTACACCAGACAAGATCCACCTTGCAACAGGGTCTACGATGGCGAACGCAAAAATGAACATTGGTGATTGCAATGGAATGGGACTTGAATGGATATTCCGCGGTCAGAGCCATTGGGGAAAATACAAGGACAATGAAGCACTATTCATCAAAGGGCCGGCAACGCACAACAAACAGAAGATTGTGATCTTTGCCGGAGGAGCTAAAGAGGACAGTTACAAGAAAATCCGTGGTAACTCTTATGGCATGTGGATTGCTACCGAGATCAATCTTCACCACGACAATACCATCAAAGAAGCATTTAACCGACAACTGGCAGCTAAGCACTTGAAAGTATTCTGGGATCTTAACCCGGATAATCCGAGAGCTGCTATTTACTCAGAATACATTGACAGATACCAGCGGCAGCAGGAAGAAGGGAACTTCCCTGGCGGCTATAATTACATGCACTGTACTATCTATGACAACATTAACATCACCTCGGAACGTCTGAAAGAAATAGAAAGCAGATATGATGTCAACTCTATCTGGTATATGCGCGACATCAAAGGAATGCGTGTTGTGGCAAATGGTCTGATTTTTCGCAGATTTGCAGATGATATCAGTACCAAGAAATTTGGCTTTGCATTAAAAGAGAAACCAAAAGATATCATGGAGATCAATCTCGGCATTGACTTCGGTGGTTCTGGATCAGGGCATTCTTTTACTGCCACAGCAATTACGAGGGGATTTCAGATGGTTGTGCCTTTGGCATCTGAGTGGATCAGCTGTAAAGATGAGAATGGCAATCCCTTGGAGATAGATCCGGATATGTTGGGAAAGATGTTTTGTAATTTTGTACAGAAGATACTAGGCCGGTACGGATATGTGACTGTAGTTTATGCAGATAGTGCAGAGCAGACTTTGATCGCAGGAATACGTAGTAGTCTTAGAAAAAATGGCCTTGGATGGATAAGAGTGGAAAATGCGTTAAAAACGGAAATTAACGATCGTATTAACGCAACTTCAATCCTTATGTCGCAAGGCCGTTTCGCTTATATGGACGGTGAGTGCGATAGCCTTGTAACAGCACTGTGCACAGCAGTCTGGGATCCGAAAGAACTGACAAAGAATGTAAGACTCGATGATGGAACCAGTGACATTGACTCACTAGATAGTTATGAATATACGTTTGAGCGGCTGATCAGTCAGCTCATCAGGTACGGGTGATTAATATGAATTATACAAATATGTATCAGGCATTGCGTAAAATCCTGGACAAGGATGAGCAGATCGATTATGCAATGAGTGGGAGAACAGCAGAACATATTGAAATGTGGTCTGCACTATATAAAGATAAAGCACCATGGCTCAACGAAAATACACAGAGCGCGGGAATTGCGGCAGCAGTGGCAGGCGAGATTGCACGATTGACTGTACTGGAAGTAAAAAGCGAGGTATCCGGGAGCACGAAAGCCTCATACATTGATAGGGTGTACCAGAAAGTAATTGAAAAACTAAGGATTCAGGTTGAATATGCAGATGCAAAAGGCGGTCTGATCTTTAAGCCTTACGTAACTATGAATGGTATTTCTATCCAGTACATACAGGCAGACAATTTCTTTCCGTTAGAATTTGATACCGAAACAATCACAAGATGCGCGTTTTTGGATCAGTTCCGTCGGAATAATGAAATATACAGCAGAATAGAAGTACATACATTAAAAGATGGACTTCTAAATATTCGTAATAAAGCTTTTGTTTCCAGAACAGATGGAATGATCGGAACAGAGATACCGGTTAATTCGGTGCCGAAATGGTCGGATCTCGCACAGGAAATAACATTTTCCGGGGTGGAAAAGCTACCGTTTGGATATTTCAGAGTACCACTTGGAAACAATCAGGATTCAGAAAGTCCGCTTGGAGCATCAGTGTTTTCACGAGCTGTGGAACATATACAGGAAGCTGACAGAAGATATTCTCAAATCAACTGGGAATATGGAAGCAAAGAATCTGCAGTTCATATTGCACGAAGCTTACTGGGAACAAATCAGAGCACGGGCGAACCGATCTACCCAGCTGGCAAAAAGAGACTGTACCGGGCAGTTGAATATAATGCCGGTGCTGTTGACAAGCCTCTCATGGATATCTTTTCGCCAGACATCAGAGATAAATCGTATTTCAATGGGTGGAACCATCTAATGAGGATGATTGAATTTGAATGCAATCTGGCTTATGGAACGATTTCGGATCCGAATAACACGGATAAGACTGCGGAAGAGATAAAGGCAAGCAAACAACGGTCCTATTCTTTCGTACAGAGCTGCCAGACGGCGTTGCAACATGCCCTGGAGGATTTAGTAGATGCAATTGCATTCTGGTGCGATATCTACCATTTGTGCCCGTCTGGAACATATCAGACTTCCTTCGACTGGGATGATTCTATTGTGACAGATGTGGAATCTGAACGACAGTCAGACAGACAGGACGTTTCCATGGGAGTAATGCCGCTTTGGGAATATCGGAAGAAGTGGTACGGGGAAACCGAGGAACAGGCAAAGGCAGCAGTTCAACAGGTGGAAGATAACACGGTGATTGAATGACACAGGGAGAAATTGAAAAGCTGACAGTCAAAACGGAAAATATCTTTTCTGAGCTGGAAGTGAGGATCATGTCTGACATTGTTCGGCGAATAAAAGAAAACGGAGTGTCTACAGCTACTGCAGACTGGCAGATCAGCAGATTACAACAGCTTGGAATGGCGAAAGAGGAGGTTACAGCATGGATTCAGAAAGCGTTGGAAGCATCAGACAAAGAGATGGACTGCATCTTTTCGGACGAAACGTATAAAGAATATTACGGACATGCTCGGGCATACCGTATAGCGGACTTTCAACAGATACCATTTGACCAGAACACGTTTTTGCAGAGCTTGATAGAAACAACAAAGCAGCAGCTGATGAGTGAGTATCAAAATATAACCGGCTCTATGGGCTTTGCAATCAAGAATCCGGCAACCGGAAAGATAAGGTCATCTCCGTTATTGGATTATTATAGATCCACATTGGACAATGCAGTGATGGATATCCAGTCTGGAGCGTTTGACTATAATACAGTTCTGAACCGGACGATTACGGAGATGACAAGATCGGGCATCCGGTACATAGAATATGATTCGGGACACCGGGATAGAGTAAATGTGGCAGTCAGAAGGGCAGTCCTCACTGGATTCAGGCAGGTGCAGGGAAAGATTAATGAACAGGTGGCTGCAGATCTCAATACAGATCAGTATGAAGTCAGTTATCACGTTGGAGCGAGACCTACACATCAGCCGTGGCAGGGACGCGTATGGACGATGCAGCAGTTAATCACAGTATGTGGACTCGGAGAAATAACAGGACTGAAGGGAATTAACTGTTACCATGACTATAAACCATTTCCTCCGGGATCAATAAGAACTTATACAGACGAACAGCTTACACGGATGCTAAAAGAGGAGAACACACCGAAAGAATACAACGGAAAGCAGTACACCACATATGAAGCACTGCAACAGCAACGGAAGATGGAACGCAATATGCGTGCACAGCGCCAGAAGATAAAACTTCTTCAGGAAGGCGACGCAGATCCGGAAGATATCATTCTCGCAAAAGCAAAGTATCGGGGACAGATGCAGACTTATAAAGATTTTTCTGAGAAAATGAAGCTTCCGGAACAGAAACAACGCATTATGCAGGATGGCCTGAGAGGCAGGTTTATGCCGACAAAAGCTGAAAACGCAAAGGCAGAACAAATAACACAGGAGAAAATAGCAGAACAGGAAAGGCAAGCACATAAATCGAGGTTTTCAGAACATTTTACTGAGTTTAACAATGGACAAAAAGATGTTATTACTACAAGAAGGCTGATGAACAATCTGAATAAGTCTAATGTTGGACGAGAGACTGTAAAGTACATTTCAGAACATCCAGAACTGAAAATCAAAATGTGTTACAAAGTTGACACGCCCGAAAATACATTTGGAATGCAAATCAAAGATAATATTTATATCTATGCAACTAAAACTGCTACAGTCCAAAAGACGGCAGAAACTCTTGTACATGAAGTTACGCATCACAGATATGATATTGGCGGAAACCAATGGTCTGAATGCGTTTGTAGGGCACAGGAAATAAAGCACCGAAAAGATGTTGACAAATTGACCGGTGAAGAGCTGCGTGATATAATTAAATCAGTGAAGAGGGATTATCCGGATTATAAATGGAGGTAGCTATATGAACGAAGTAGAGGAATTGTTTCAAAGAATTAAAAAAATGAGAAATGGTGAAGAAGTAATATGCAACCATTGCAAAAAGGGAGTAATGATCCCTGTAGGCGATTGCAAAACAACAAAATGTTTCCGATGCGATAATTGTGGGACAAGATTAAACATGGACTAATACCACCAGTCAGAAATGGCCGGTGGTATTTTTATACCCATTTTTAAATCTTAAGAAAGAGAGGACATGAAACATGAAATTTGAAGAAGCATTAAAAGCAATGAAATGTGGAAGTAAAGCCAAATTACCATCCTGGGGAGGGTACTGGTACTGGAATCCAGAGAAAGAAACAATCATCATGCACACCAAAGATGGACAGGAATTGGATATTCGTGAGACACAGAACGTTGAATATACTTTGCATAATATTCTTTCTGATGAATGGGCTCTTGCGGATGGAATCAACTGCCCTCAGTTTGGAGGAGAAGCAACATTTTCCTTCGGAGAAGCAATCAAATATCTAAAAAGAGGGATGAAAGTTGCGCGTAAAGGCTGGAATGGCAAGAAACAGTATATTCAGCTTGCGACCGGCATTTCTTACAAGACAGCGAATGGCGAAGTTGTGAATTGCGAACATGATGCAATTGGAAATAAAGCAGTGGCTTTTGTAGGAACCTCCGGTGTGCAGATGGGCTGGCTTGCATCCCAGGCAGATATGCTTGCAGAAGACTGGATTTTTGCGGAGGAATAACAACATGGAGAATGAAGAATTTCTGAGATTATGTAAAGCAAAGGTTGCAGAGTATACCAATAGTCACATGGATGTTACAGATCGGCAGCAGGTGACTGCACATGATGTGTATCTGGTATGGAGCTGTAAGACCTTGTAGAATAACAAGGCGCTGCTTAGCACTACGGTACCAGATGGCATGTACTATGAGCTGACATATAACGGTGATAAGAATGAACTGTATATGGATGCCTATAAGAAGTTTGAATACAGATACTTCAAAATGTAATTTGTGCCGGCGAAATGGAGGGAGGTGAGAATGACGAGGTACCGAAAGAAACCCTTAGTTGTGGAAGTTTTCCAGCTGACGGACGATCCGGAATATGAAGCCCCACCATGGTTCA
The DNA here is from genome assembly GCF_014297355.1 of Blautia intestinalis. GTDB lineage: Bacteria > Bacillota > Clostridia > Lachnospirales > Lachnospiraceae > Blautia_A > Blautia_A intestinalis. Next base: position 752,137 of record NZ_JACOQE010000001.1, read on the forward strand.
CCCAGGCTGTGGCAGATGAAAGGTCTGGATTGACCGGAGCCTAAATGACGGACATATACCTGTATACGGCTGCACAATCCAGACACCGGAAGGCAGGATGCATGCCAAGCTGGGGGATTACATCATCCAGGGTGTAAACGGGGAGCTGTATCCCTGCAAGCCGGATATCTTTCTGAAGACTTATGAAAAAAGTCTAGGAAGGAGACAATCCTAAATATCTCGGAGCTGTCCGTGAAACAGCAGACCAGCACGCAGAGAAATCTGGGTGTTATTTTTGTGTTTTCGTCAGCTGATCAGACGTAAAACAGTCGGTAATCCGTGGCTCACACACGTAAATCAAGAGTAAAAGAAAGGAAAAGAAAAAATGAAAAGAGAAGATTTAACAGCACAGGGATTGACAGCAGAACAGGTTGAGTTTGTTATGTCAGAGTATGGGAAAGAAGTGAATCCTTTGAAAGCAGAAAGGGATTCCTATAAGACTCAGCTGGATACGGCGCAGGCTTCATTAAAAGCTATGGAGGGGATTGATGCAGCCGGGCTGCAGACAAAGGTATCCGATCTGACAAAGCAGCTTCAGGGCAAGGACGCAGAGATCGAGAAGATCAAGTCCGATTATGCCTTTGATGCATCAGTGAAAGAAGCTATCCGGAAAGCTTCTGGACGGAATGAAAAAGCAATCATGGCTCTTTTGGATGTGGATACTTTAAAAACATCTAAGAATCAGACACAGGACATTGAAGCAGCAATCACAGCCTTAAAGAAGGATAATGATTATCTGTTTCAACAGGCAACTACAATTCCTCGTGTAGTTTCTTCGACCACAGGAATCAACAATGAAGCACAGACTAAAAAAGAGCAGGCAAATGAAGCACTCAGAAGCCTACTCGGAAAAGGAGAGTAAAGAATGGCAGCAAATATTACAAACAGAGCGGATGCAGAGGCGATTATCCGTGAACAGGTCGTATCCAGTATCTTTCAGGATGCACCGAAAAATTCTGTATTTATGGGAATGGCAAGAAAACTTCCCAACATGACATCCAATCAGACAAGAATCCGTGTACTGGATTTCTTACCGACCGCCTACTGGGTAGATGGTGATACCGGTATGAAACAGACCACCAGACAGGCGTGGGACAATGTATATCTGAATGCTGGAGAGCTGGCAGTTATCGTACCGATCCCAGATGCAGTACTTTCTGATGCAGAGTTCGATATCTTTGGAGAGATCACTCCACGTGTTATGGAGGCAATTGGCCAGAAAGTAGATGCAGCAGTTATTTTTGGAGATAACCGCCCGAGAGAATGGCAGGCAGATCTTGTTACTCTGGCAAGACAGGCAGGAAATAATGTTTCTCCGACAGCAGGAAAAGATTATTACGATCTGATTCTTGGCGAGAATGGTGTGTTTGCGAAAGTAGAAGAAGATGGTTATGGAGTTTCCGGAGCTATCGCACCGATGAATTTCAAGGCAAAACTCCGCGGACTTCGCGACACCACAGGCCAGCCGATTTTCAAAAGCAATATGCAGGATGTAGCAAGATATACTCTGGACGGCGCGCCGATTACATTCCCGGAAAATGGCGGATTCTATCCTGAAATTGCACAGCTTGTGGTTGGTGATTTTAGTCAGGCAGTATATTCCATTCGTCAGGATGTAACTGTCAAGATCCTGGATCAGGGTGTTATTCAGGATCCGGCCACAAAGGAAATCGTCTATAACCTGGCACAGCAGGATATGACAGCACTTCGTATTGTATTCCGCATGGGCTGGGCGCTTCCAAATCCGGCGACCAGAATGAATGAAGACCGTACCGGATGTGCATTTGCATATCTTGAACCAGGCACCCCTCTTGTTACCCAGAAAGTTACATTTACAGTAACAGATGGCAAGGAATCCAGTCCGACGGTTTATGAGGGAGTACGTATCAATGTAGATGGAGCTATCCTTGTGACCGGTGACAACGGAAAAGCAGAATTTAATCTGCGTGAAGGTACATACACAGCGAAGATTACCAAGAAAGGATATATCCCTGTGACAGAAACGTTCACTGTAGCAAAAGCAGCAGTAACAAAAGATATTACACTTGTAGAACGCGCCTGATAAGGGAGTGGTCGAATGTACGCATCATACGGTTATTACGAAACTACTTACCTGATGGGACGAAAACCTAAAATTCAGGAAGAGGATTTTCAATTCTGGGAGAAACAGGCTGAGCGTGTACTAAACCAGTACACATTCAGCCGTTTAGCTTCAAATCTGGGGCTGATTACAACAGAAGTGAAAGCTTGCACTTGCGAGCTTGCGGAGCTTCTATATCAGGCGGACAAGAGCATACAGCAGGCAGCAGAACAAGGTGGCGTTTTGCAGTCCTATTCCAATGACGGAGAATCCGGGACTTTTGACTTGTCACAGTCAATCTTCACGGAAGAAGGAAAAGCAAGAAAAACAAAAGAGATCATACACAGATATCTGGGAGATACCGGACTTTTGTATCAGGGGGTGTGAGTATGAATCAAAATTATGTTCATACCATTACTTTATACAACCGGATTCAGGCAGCAGACAGCGAGGACAGAAAGGAGCACTGGAAAAAAACAGTGCTCCATAATTGTTTTTGGAAGTCTGTCATCAATACCGGATTTAGTGGAACACAGGCAAGTGTACAGAACTCCTATGTAGTACGAATCCCGCTGGATGACAGGTATCTGCCATATGCGGAATATAAAGCCAATCCAGAGGGGCGCTTTACGGTGTCTCAGGGAGATGTTGTTATATGTGGAGAATGTCTGGAAGAAATAACCGGAGAATCCGGCAAGACATCAGCACAGGTGCTGAACAGACATAAACCAGAAGCTTTTAAAGTAACTGCTTTTTCGGATAATACGAAATTTATGCTTGCGAAGCATTACCGGCTGGGAGGCTGAAATCATGGAAGTAAAGTTTAACTGGAATAAGCCGGCCGGTCAGATTACGAAAGAAATGACCGGCGGGCGGCAGGGGATGCTTTTTCTGGCAACTACGGCGGCAAGACTGATGGATCCGTATGTGCCGGCAGACAACCTCGTACTTGCGCAGAACATTACGCTCAGTGCAGACGAAGATGTCGGACATGTAACATACAACAGCCCATATGCCCATTACCAGTATGAGGGTGAATTGTATGGTCCAAACTATCCAATCACTGACGGTGGGGAAGTTGTGGGATTTTTCTCGCCTCCTCATAAAACTCCGACAGGAAAAAGGCTGGAATACAGTACGTTCCGGCATCCGCTGGCAACAGATCACTGGGATAAAGCTATGATGACTGCACGAAAGGAAGATCTGGTGAAATCCTATGAGGAATATCTGAAACGGAGGTAAAACGTGACAAAGCACGATGCAATAAAGCAATATTTTGAACCCAAAGTAGAAGAACTGGCAGGAAATCTGCTTAACTTCAATTTTTCTCCGGAATCAGAGGACAGTATTTCACTGATCACAAATTATTCAGATAAGGTCAGAAAGAAGTACATTACCGGCGATGCACAGAAAGAGTATGGTTTTACGATTATTATTGTAAAATCCTATTCATCGGGATGTGATGATCTGAACCTGGAAGCAATGAATTTTGCACAGGCATTCATGGACTGGCTGGATGAGCAGGATGAAAAACGGGATTATCCGGATTTCGGGGAAAACTGCACAGTTGAAAAGATGGAATGCCTTCAAAATATGCCAAATCTGTCAGGAATTAACCAGGACGGGACAATGGCACGTTATATGATACAGGCAAGAGTGATTTACAAAGAAAGGAAGAAATGACTATGAAATTAACAAGAGAAGCATTAGCCCATTATCTGGATGCATCATGGAAAAAAGATCCGACGAAAGCAGAATGGGAAATTATCGGAGAAGATATCGAAGACATGTCTGTTGACCTGAATCCGGATGTAACTTCGAAAAAGAATATTCTTGGAAAAACAAAGACGAGTGATAAAGGATATGAGCCATCAATCAGTGCAGATCCGTACTATGCAGATCCGTCCATGAAAATCTATCCACATATCCGTGAAATTGCAATGGACAGACTGAAAGGTGATGCGTGCAAAACAGTTATGCTTGAGATTATTGTGGAAGACACGGAAGCAGCAAAACATCTTGCATACGCACAGGAAGTGCTTGTGAAACCGCAGTCTTATGGCGGCGATCCGGAAGGAATTAACTTCCCGTTCAACATTCACGAGGACGGCGACCGCATCAAAGGCTATGTAACCAATGAATCTCTCAAATCTGGAAAACCGGTATTTGCAGAAGGAGAGATTACAGTGTAAAAGAAAGAGGGGTGTCCGATTCGGACACCCTGAATTTTTGTAGAAAAGGAGAAGGTCATGGAACAAACTACTACACCAAACAAAATGAATACAATGGTAATCGATGATGGTAGTAAGACTTATACGATCGAAAACAAACAGGGGAAAAGCCTTGCAGAATTTTGCTTTCGTCCGGCAGATACCAATATTATAAGCCGCTACAAGGAAGTATCGAAATTCTTCCAGAATTTTGTCATCACAGAAGAAGATCCGGATATACAGAAATATGAAAAACAGGTAATTGAACAGATGAACTATCTGGTAAATGCAGATGCTGGAAACGCATTTTTTGGCATTATGGGACCGTTTTCGCCAATGCCGGATGGAACATTATTCTACGAAACATGCTTGGATGCGGTATGTAATGTAATCAATCAGGAGCTGGATGTTCGACTGGAGAAGATGCAGAAACGTACCGGCAAGTATACAAAGAAATATTACAAGCCGAAACGGAGAAAAAAATCATATCATGGACGATAAATGGAAGCTGCCATATTCGATTGAATTAAACGGAGAATTGTATGACATCCGGACAGACTTCCGGGTAATACTGGACATTCTTCAGGCAATGTCAGATCCTGAATTAACAGAACAGGAAAAGAATGTGGTGATGCTCCAGATCCTGTATTACGATCCGGATGATATTCCAGAAGATTGTCTGGAAGATGCCTTGCTGAAAGGTAAAGAATTTATTGATTGTGGCATTTCGGAAGAGGAACATACATCAAGAATAAAACTGATGGACTGGGAGCAGGACTCACCAATCATAGCACCGGCAATCAATAAGAACATCGGAAAAGATATCAGGTCATTGAAATATATGCACTGGTGGACTTTTATGGGTGCATATCTTGAAATCTATGAAGGGCTGTTTCATCAGGTGCTCATGATCCGGCAGAAAAAAGCCAAAAATCAAAAACTGGAAAAATGGGAAGCAGAATTTTACAGGAACAACAAGAAACTAATTGATCTGAAAAATAACAGCAGGGAACGTTCACAGGAAGAAAAAGATGCACTGAGAGAGTTGCTGGGTTATAGGAAGAAAACAAGGTGACAATATGGCAGACGGAACGATTACAATTGATACAGCAATTGATAAAAAAGGCCTGAAAGTAGGCATCAGAGAAGTAGAAGAATCTGCAAAACGTGCAACTTCCTCGTTGGAAAAGAATATTGGAGAGAAGACGAGGCTTGCAATTCAGAAACAGATTGATGCACTGTCGAAATTAAATAATCAATATGTGCAGCAGGCACAGAAAGTTGATGAGCTTAAGCAGAAAATTAAAGATCTGTCTGCCCAGAAGGTTGAAACAGAAAGTTACAAAAATCTGACAAAGGAGATGGACAGTCTCTATAAAAAGTCCGCAGAACTTGAAAGTAAATTAAGTGAATGGTCAAAAATGGGTGTATCAGAGAAGTCACTTGGTTTTAAAGAAGTCGAAAAAGAACTGAATTCTGTAATACTCAAAATGGAAGAAGTAGAGCGAAAACAGGAAGAGATGCGTAAATCAGGAACAGCTTATGTAAATCCTGAAAACACGCAGAATTATCAGAGTGTCTCAGCAAAACTTACAGCAGAAGAACAGAAACTTCAGGACATGGGTAACAGGCTTGAAACATCGTACGCATCAATTGAACAGAAAATTAAGTCATGTGGGGAAGCGGCTCTTAAAGCAGGATCAAAGATGGAGACATTTACAAAGGCAACTCAGAAATTCTCAGGGAAGATGATTACGTTCGGATTAGATGGAATCAGGAGAAAAATCTACGAGGCGGCACAGGCTGCAAATAATCTTGTAAAAAGATTATTACAGATATCTTCCAATGCGATAATCAGTGGATTGAAAAGAATTTCTTCCGGTATATTTGCAATACATAAAACAGCAAATAAGAGCACGTTTTCATTAAAACGGATGCTTGCAACGTCATTGCTGATGGCAGCAGTGTTCAGGGGAATATCTGGTGCCATGAGTGGAGTAACAACCGGATTTCAAAATCTGGCACAGTATTCTCAGAGAACAAATGCAGATATATCCCTTTTGATGTCTTCACTGACACGGCTGAAAAATTCATTAGCAACTGCGTTCGCACCGATTCTGATGGTAATAGCACCAATCCTGAGCAGCTTCATTGACATGCTCTCACGGGCGGCTACGTATGTAGGAATGTTTTTTGCATCACTCACAGGACAGAAAACATTTACAAAAGCTGTCAAAGTTCAGGAAAATTATGCAGCAGGACTTGGAAAGACAGCGACGAATGCAGAGAAAGCAGCCAAAGCACTTAAGCGGTATTTAAGTCCTCTGGACGAGATGGCCAGATATGAGTCTGAAGCAAACAATGATTCAGGCGGAAACTCAGGAGATGGTGGATACACAGCACCTGCACCGGATCAGATGTTTGAGGAAGTTCCAATTGAGAACAAAATCAAAAAATTAGCCGATAAGATCAAGAAGTTTATAAAATCAGAGGATTGGGAAGGTCTGGGAAAATTCCTTGCTGACGAGATCAATAAGGGGATGCGGCATGTTTATGACGCTATCAGTTGGAAGAAAGTCGGACCTAAAATTACGAAATTTGTAAGAGCCTTTACCAGAACATTTAATAGTCTGGTGAAATATCTGGATTTTGACCTGTTAGGCAGAACAATAGGTGCCGGAATTAATACTGCAATACGAACGGCAAATCTTCTGATCGGAAACGGCGGTATTGATTTCAAACAGCTCGGAAGTAAGCTTTCACAGGGATTAAAAGGAGCTGTCAGGGAAATAAGCTGGACGGAGCTTGGCAACCTTCTCGGCAACTATTTCATGATCTCCTGGCACTTACTGAATGGCTTTGTTACCGACATGTCTAAGAAAAACGATGTCGGTTTAACAGGATGGGCAGAGATAGGAAAAGCTCTTGGAAAGACTGTAAATGGACTTTTTGATAAAGTGGATTTTTCTGAAATTGCACTTACCCTCACGGATGGATTAAACGGTGTTTTCGAATCATTGGAGAATTTTACCAAAACAGTCAGATGGGATATTCTGGAAATGAATGTAACCGATGGATTGAATACAGCATTTTCCAATATGAAATGGGAAGATGCAGGAAAGTCGCTGAATGATTTCATTGGCAATCTGGTTGGATTTCTGGTTGGCATTCTTAAAAATACGAACTGGGAAGAATTTGGCGAAGGTCTTGGCACTATGCTGAGTGAAATTGACTGGGGAAAATACCTGTGGGATATGATCATTGCAATCAAAGATGCAATAGGAACTCTGTTTGACGGTTTAGAGAAAGGTGGTACGGCCGGAAAGATTGCTGCATTCTTGGGTAAAGCATTTCTCGCTGTGAAGATAGCACAGATCACAGGTTTGGACAGTCTTATAAAACTACTGATAGGGGCAATTGGAAAGAAATTATTTACTTCTGAGAACATTGCCAGTATAGCAAGTTCGCTGAAAAACTTATTCAGTGGTGGTTCAAAAGAAGCAGGTGAGCTTTTGGGTGATCTTGGTGAAGCAGCAGCAGGATCTGGAAGCAAGTTCGGTACGCTTGCAAAAGAACTTGCCCCGTTAGTAGGAGAAGCAGGTCTGATTGTTGGAGTTGGAGCTGCAGCAGTATATGCGACATCGAAAATTGCGGGAATGGTGGAAAGTATGCAGGGCGGTAACGGAGTAGGCACTACATTTGGAAATACCATGGATAATTTCATTCAGACGCTCCAGCAGAGAGGAGATATCATATCCGGATCCGCAACAGAGATCTGGAAGCTGAAAGAATCTCTTGAAAAAGAAGGTATGACCGCAGAGGAAAAGGCATCTGCAACACAGAAACTCGTTGATAAACTGGGAGAAATGGGAGTGACTTCCGAACAGGCAACACTGGCATTTGAAACGTTACGACAGAAAGGTCTTATTACAGATGACATGTTTAATGTTCTGTCAGAATCCATTAAGACGCTTGGAAACGATACAACTAACATGGCCGGACAAATCAACCTCGGAAGCCAGAAGGCACAGGAATCTTACGATGATTTGAAGGTGGCTATTGGCAACCTGACAAATCAGATGCATCTCGGAACAGACGAGCAGGGACAGTTATTGAATGCACTGGAAAGAACAGTAGATTCCGGCGGTACAGCGCAGGATGCATATAACAACGTCATGGCAGCAGTGAAGGAGATGGGCGGAAATACAGAGACTGCAGCAAAGATCTTTGCAGAGGTATTCCCAAATGCAGTACAGGCAACAAAGACCAGCGTAGATACATCTATGACAGGGGCACAGCAGACTGTAACATCTACAACTTCAAAAATGAAGACGGATGCAGAAACAAATCTGGCAGGGGTTCAGAAAGCGGCAGAAGATGCGGCAGGCAGTGTAAATATATCGACTGTGAAAAACTGGGGTAACTCCGCGTCTGAGGTAGATAAGAATCTTGACCAGATGAAACAGCACGCAAACCTGAAGCTCGGGGAAATGCAGAAAACAGTGGATTCTCATTTTTCATCACAGTATAACACCATGACAAAGAAATGGGAAAAAGCAGGAGAACGCGTTTCACAGATTATTTCGAACATGGAGACATCGACAAGTAGACAGCTAAGCAAACTTGAAAGCCTGATGCGATCGGCTGGAACCAGAATGGGAAATAACCTGGCAAACGGAATCTCCGGAGCTATAACAGGAATCTCCAATACATTCAACGAAATCATCCGCAGGGTGAATAGTACGATCAGCAACATCAATGGTGCGATAGGAGGAATCGAACGTTCGTTTACGTTTAATTACAATTATACAAATCCGATCACGAAAACGACTGGAAGATATAGTTCATGGCTTAGCCTTCCAAGAGTAAACAGTGTCCCGTATCTTGCAAGCGGTGCGGTTATTCCTCCAAGATCGGAGTTTTTGGCCGTGCTGGGAGATCAGAAAAACGGAAATAATATCGAGGCACCAGAAGCACTGATCAGAAAAATTTTCAGAGAAGAGTCTCCGCAGGTGAAAGGCGGAAATACTTACAACATATCTGCACAGGCTAAGGGAAAGACCATCTTTGAGCTAGTGCTCGAGGAAGGAAAACTTAGTCAGGACCGTACAGGAAGAAATCCGTTTTTACTGACATAAGAGGTGAAATATGAAACAGGAAAAAATATTATTCAACGGAATCGAAATAAAACAGCCGGATTCGGGAAGCCTGGGAGTCTCTTTCGATACAACATACACAGACGATTCGGGACGGATTATGAGTGGAGTTGCACTTGCTACTCCACTCTTTACAGTAGAAGCTTACTCCTATAAAGCAACAGATCTCACCCTGCAGGAAATGTCACAAATTCTTCAGATTATAGACAAAGGGAAACCGTTCACTGTCAGATATCTTTCTGCACATTACGGTAAGTGGAGAACGGATGAATTTTATGTGGGAAAGGGAACTTTGACTGTGGGATCATGGGAAGCTTCTGAAGAAAGGTATGATGAGTTGAGTTTTAATCTTGTAGGAGTGAATCCGCTATGATAAATGCAAGTGTAGAATTTCGAAAAACGATGCGCCAACGGACAGACTTCAAACCATCAGCAAGCATATTGTTTGCAGATGGGCGGATGGTAAATCTTACGGAACATGATTTTTCAATAAATGGGAATGAATTGACAGATGGAGCCGAGAGCAACAGCTTTCCGCTGGGAGTGGCAATCGGACGGGCTTTCTCGATGGAAATCAGGAATCAAGATCAGAGATTTGAGGATTACAGCTTTTATTTGGCTACTGTCCAATTGCAGTTGCACTTCAAATTGGATTCTGGAACTGAAGAAACCATATATCTGGGAAAATGTACGATAACAACACCGGAAACTTACGGCACAACTATCACAGTGCAGGCCGTAGACGGTATGTATAAGGCCAATAAGAGCTACTCTACACAGCTGAAATTCCCGGTAACACTGGGCGAGATGGTGAGAGACTGTTGTTTACAATGTGGTCTTCCACTGGGTTCTGCTACGTTCAAGAACAGTAACTTTTCCATTAAAAGCAAACCGGAGAATATAAGCTGTCGTGAGGTGCTGGCACAGGCAGCAATGATTGCCGGTGGATATGCCAAGGTAGACAGAAACGGATACCTGCAAATCTGTTCGTATGATCTTTCTATATTCGAACGGGAAGGCATGGGTTATGGTGGAAGCTTCGATAATAGTGAAAATGCTGAGTTCTATGTGGACGGAGACAACATTGACGGTGGAAATTTCGATGATTATTCTTCAGGCAATACGTTTGATTCTGGGACGTTTTTATCGATGGACGATTTCCATATGTTCTATGATTTTCTTTCGCCGCCACAGACAGATGCAGATGACGTGGTTATAACTGGAATACAGATTACCGATACAGCAGGAAAAACGCACCTCTGTGGCGAAGAGGGATATATCCTGAGTATAGAGAATCAACTCGCAAAGGGAAACGAGCAGAGCGCGGTAAATGCAATTGGAAAACTGATTAACGGTTTCAAATTCCGAGCTTTTTCGGGAGAATATATAGGTTATCCGCTTGCAGAGTTCGGGGATATCTGTTATGTCATTGATCAGAATGGAAACACATATCAGTCAATATTGACAGACATAACATACCGATTCAACGGAAAAACATCCCTGAAATGTAGTGCGGACAGTCCACTGAGAAACAGCAGCAAAGATGCATATAATTCAGACTATATCAAAGCAGTGATTGCCGCCCGGAATTACACTGATCAGGAAATGTCTGCCTACGACCTTGTCGTCCAGCAGATGAGCCAACTTGCTGCCAACACCTTAGGCTTCCACGAGACAAAAATCATCCAGGATGACGGCTCTGTGATCGTGTACCGGCATGACAAACCGAAATTATCCGAATCAAAGATAGTATATAAATCCGGTATTGATGGTTTCTTCGTAACGAGAAGCTACACCGGCAAAGATTCCACTACAGTCTGGAAAGCAGGATTCGACAGTAATGGCAATGCAGCTCTCAATATCCTTTCCGTGATTGGCATCCACTGGGATTGGGCATATGGTGGAACACTAACGCTGGGCGGTGAAGATAATAAAAATGGTGTACTAAGAATTTTGAATGCAAATGGCGCACAGATCGGAAAATGGGATAACACGGGCGCTGATATAACAGGAACAGTAAAAACGATAACAAGCAATGGTGTTTATGCAAAAATAACAGGTCAAGATATCGCTTTTATTAATGGCGGTGATGATATCAATGAACAAGTACTTATGCAAATGGGGGCAGCAATATCAACTGATAGTAATGTTGCAGATATTGATCTTGGCGAAAATACAAGCTTCGGTATTGGCGGTAATGGACGAGAAATGTTCCAAATGCATCCATATGATGACTGGACTACAAAAATCCTGGGAAACTTCGAAGTAATGTCCGGCACAAAATCGCGTGTTGCAGAAACCCAGAATTTTTTTGACAGGCTTCTGTATTGTTATGAAACTCCAACTCCGATGTTTGGTGATGTTGGATGCGCACAAACAAATGAAGAGGGGGTGGCAATTATTGATATCGATCCTGTATTCGCAGAGACAATCAGTACAGGAACTGAATATCAGGTGTTTTTGCAGAAAGAAGGACCGGGAGATCTGTGGATACAGGAAAAAGACGAATCCTATTTCGTAGTCAGGGGTACACCGGAACTTAAGTTTTCGTGGGAGCTTAAGTGTTCTCAGAAACATTTTGAACATCTTCGTTTGGAAGAAGAAACTCAAAGGACTATGGTATCAAAAGATATAAACAATGCGGAAAACGACTACAGCGACATTATTGACGGTCTTGTTAATGATTATGATACAGAAATGGAGGAACTGATAAATGAAAGCAATTAAGATTATAAGCATCATCAATCAGGGAGGAGAGTATTCTGTCACTACAACCTATAACGAAGTAGATGATTCCGGAAATGTAGTAAAGAAAAATACAAAGGCACCAACGTATTATGCGGTAGGAAATGTACTGGAAGCTGTGAAACAGATTGAAGCGGATGCAAAAGCCCGCCTGGAGGAATAAAACATGGCAATAACAATGCGGCATGGTCCGTACAACAAATTTGATCCTCAGAAACTTCGTACCGGTGAAATTGCTGTAGTGACAGAAGGAGATCCACATGCCAGTGACGGCAGGGCAGTTTACGTATGCTTTTCCCCGGGTGATGTAAAGCGGATGGCAACTTATGAGGATATGGTTGAGAACGTGGACGCTTCTTGTAAAGAGGTCATTGACAGGCACATTGATGAAAAGACCGGTGCGGCACTGGAAGCCTGTAAAGAAGCTGCAAAAGCGGCGCAGGATGTGGCAAAAGGAACGATCCTTGCAAAATCTGATGCTGAGCTTGCGACAGCAGATGCACAGAATGCGGCAGGAGCAGCCAATGAGGCAGCGGAAAAGGCTCTTGAAGCTGTAAAAAAGTGTGAGGGTCTTATGGATAACACGAGGGTAACAGCACTTGAAGAAAAAATGGAAAAAGTACTGGAACTGCTTAAAAATGTTGTGTCTACGGAGTAGACCCATGAGCAGGTCTGGGATTCCCACGTAGGGAAAATAGAAACGGTAACTAAAAATCAGACACAGAAAGGAAAATAATATGTCAGTAAAAACAGTACAGGCCGTGATTGATGGCCAGACACACAACCTTACCCTGAACAGCAGTACAGGGAAATATGAAGCAACGATCACAGCACCCGGTAAATCCAGCTATACATTAAGCGGGCATTATTATCCGGTCACTGTAAAAGCAACAGATGATGCCGGGAATACCACTACAAAAACAGATTCAGATGCAACGCTTGGCAGTTCCCTTAAGCTGCAGGTTAAAGAAAAAGTCGCACCGGTCATTGCGATCACAGCACCGACAGCAGGAAGTTACATTATCAACAGTAAACCTGCGATCACATTTAAGATCACAGATGATGATTCCGGTGTCAATCCGACAACCATTGGGGTTACGATCGATTCCGGTTCGAAAATTACCGGAGATTCCATCACAAAGAAAGCAGTATCAGGTGGTTACGAATGTACATACACACCAGACACGGCACTGTCTGACGGAAGCCATACGGTCAAGGTTGATGCATCTGATTATGACGGCAATGCAGCAGTCCAGAAATCCGTTACATTCAAGATCGATACAGTACCGCCGACACTGTCCATTACTTCACCGGTTGATGATCTTGTTACAAATCAGGCGGCATGCACAGTCAAAGGTATTACCAACGATGTTACTTCCAGTCCGGTTACAGTAACGATCAAGCTTAACAGCGGCAGTGCAGAGGCTGTGACAGTAGGATCCGACGGAAGCTTCTCCAAAGCCCTTACACTGGCAGCAGGAAGCAACACGATCACGATCGTTGCCAGAGATTCCGCCGGAAAGACCACAACGATCACAAGAACCGTCAAGCTGGATACCACACCACCGACAATCAAGAGTATCACACTTACCCCGAATCCTGTTGATGCCGGCAAGACATTTGTCATCAGTGTAGAAGTAACAGACTGATATGGTGTCAAAGGTCTACGGCAAGGCTGATGGCGTAGATATCACCTTTTATCATGACCATGGGGACATCTGGCAGATAGATGTCCCCTGGAATGATGATGGGAAATACACTGCGGAAATATTCGCGGAGGATGATGGTGGAAACATAACTTTCCGTTGTAGCGCATTGTTTGTGATCTCGGGGCATGAACTACAGGCAGTGGTAATGTTGAATGAAATGTCTGCGCAGGTTGGCTGTGAAAAAATAAAATACTGCACAGAGATTATAGAAGAGCAGTTTGCAGGATCTGTACAGGAAGGAGGGTATCAGATTGAGAGTGTCATATGTAGCAGAAGTCACGTTTGATTTTCCGGAGGCCAGATACCTTCGCGCGGTTGTAAAGCCGAAATGTGATGCGGATCTTCCCTTTTCAATAGACAATGCCCGGTGGGAGCTGTATTACAGGGATGATGACGGTGAGGAGATATTGGAAGACTCTGGCGAATGCGAGGTCAGTGCGCATGAGCTGTCAGCATTTATCCAGCCGCAAAAGACAGGAACATACAGATTCAAGTACATCTATGAGATCGCGGGTGAAACGTGGGTTGACAATGTAAAGATAAAGGCGGGGTGATGGGATGGCGGCAAATATTAAGATAGTGGATGTCAGCTTAATCCCAAACCCGGTTGCTGCCGGGGCAAGCCTTAAAATATCAGTAGAGATCCATAAGAATATTTGTTTATTGTCAGATTATGATGATTATCTGCTGGCAGACAGTGACGGCTCCTATATTGATGTACAGAGGGACACGGTGGTCATGCAGGATGGCGATAATATATTGGTAGTTGATGATGATGGTGAATTGATTGAGACAGAGGAGGATTAACAGATGACAGATGAACAAAAAACAAAAAAGATTGAAGATTTTCCGGAAAATGCAGAACCGGCAGATACAGATTATTTCCTTAATGCGACGGGGAATGTAATGAAAAAAACAAAAGTGTCGCAACTGATTGCATGGCTGAAGGAGAAGCTGGAGATCAATGCGTTAAACACGAAAATGAATGATTATGTTACTACTAAAAATTTTACCCAAAAAGTAACTCTGAAAAGTGGTATTGCGACTGTAAACATCAGTGCTGCATTAGATGGTTATACACTTTTAGGAATCGTGCGATGCAGTTTCGCGAGCAGTTATTTAACTACGACTGGATATACATTAAGTGGAAATAATTTATCACTTAAGGTACGAGACGTTTCGGCACCTACGACTTCCACAGCGTCGGCAAACTGCTATGTAACAGCATTGTATGTTAAAAATTAAATTTTTAGAAAATTGTGCCGGCGCAACCGGAGAAAGAGTGAAAAAGTGAAAGAAATACTCATGCAGACATATACTATTGTATTACCGGTACTTTTGGGCTATATCGTTTGGCTCTTAAAGAATCAGAAAAAAGACCGGGATGCAAACAGCAAAGGTACCATGCTCCTGTTACGTACACAATTGATTGAGTATCATGCAAAGTACATGGAATTAGGAGATATTCCTTCCTATGCTTACCAGAACTTTTGCGAAATGTATGATGCCTATCATGCATTGGGCGGGAATGGCATGGTAACAAAAATGAAACAGGAAATTGAAGAATTACATATTAAAAGAAAAGGAGAATAAGACATGGACGTAAATGTAATGATGCAGTATGTAACCTATGGACTGGCGCTGATCGGTGTGCTTGCGTTTCTGGTATCGATTATCGTGCAGGTGATCAAGGAGCTTCCGGGACTTAACCAGATTCCTACAAGTATTGTGGCTCTGGTCACATCACTGATCCTGTGTCCGATGGCATTGGTGATTTTATGTACATATTATAAGATGGTGATTACCTGGTATTATATTATTGCTTCTGTAGTTGCCGCATTCATTGTATATCTGGTGGCAACCGGTGGATGGGAAAAAGTAAAATCGATCTGGGACAGAACAAAATACAAAGATTCAGAGGGCGAGTGATCGTCCTCTTTTTTTAATGGAGGCAGATATGGAAATAAAAGGTATTGATATATCTTCGTGGCAGGGAAAAATTGACTGGAAGAAAGTGTCAGATTATGGAATGGACTTTGCCATTATCCGTATTACTGAGGTTGGAAATGTGAAGGACAGCCAGTTCGAAAACAATTTTGCCGGATGTAATAAATATAAGATTCCGGTAGGAGTATACAAGTACTCCTATGCCATGAATATTTCCGAAATTCAGTCAGAGGCAAGGAAAGTTGTTTCTGTCTTGAACGGTAGAAGAATCCAGTTTCCAGTATTTCTGGATCTGGAGCACAATAATCAGCGCGCTCTTGGATCTGAGAGCATCCACAAGATGGCTGATGCTTTCCGGAAGATTATTGAGGCAGCAGGGTACAAGTTTGCGATCTACTGTAATGTAGACTGGTATGTAAATGTAATCTGTAGTCATCTGAAAAAGCATGACTTCTGGATTGCCCGCTATCCGGCGAATGACAACGGAACCCTGCAGGAAAGACTCCGGCCGGATTTTGGAATTGGATGGCAGTATTCCAGTAAAGCAACGATTCCGGGAATCTCCGCAAAAGTAGACCGGAATGTTTTCTATAAAGATTACGCAGAAACAAAAACAGAACCAAAGAAGGAGGAAACAACGGTGGAAACAAAAACAAAACTGCAGGAATTTAATGATCTGGGTGATTTCTATGCCGGAGAAGGAACCGGTAAGCCATATCTGGAAAAAGCTACACTTGCATATCTGGATGACTTCCAGCGAAATGCAGGATATAACAATTACACAAAGTTTGCCCGTGATGTCAACAGCTGGGGACAGCCGGGATGTCAGGGACAGTCATGGTGTGCGGTATATCAGTTCTGGAAACTGGTAAAAGTATTTGGATTGAAAAAGGCTCTGCAGATTATGGGCGGTGGCTTCTACAACTGTCAGAGCGTAACCAGACACGCGAAAGAAAATGGCACATGGAAGAAGACACCAAAGAAAGGCGCACTGATCATCTTCCGGAACGGTGCACACATTGGATCCGTGCGCACATACGATACAAAGTATGTATATACAAACGAAGGCAACACATCCGGTGCAGCAGGAGTAGTTGCCAATGGCGGCGCATGCCGGAATAAGAAATACAAGCTCACAGATTCTGCGATTGACGGATATGTCTGGATTGATTATGGCACAGCTGCTGATCAGACATCAACAGCGACGGCGGTTAAACTGAACAAGACACCGAAGTATGTTGCAAAGGTTACTGCAACAGAATTGAACGTTCGTTCATGGGCGGGAAAAGAAAACCCAACAATAAAAAAATGGCCGCTCCTGAAGAAAGGAAATCTGGTGGATGTGTGCGATACCATCAAAGCAGCAGATAAGACAAAATGGAATTACATCCGCATTGCCGGAAAGTACTATGGATTTGTCGCAAAGAAATGCCTGAAGAGACAGTAATATAATCAAGAAGAAACTCCGGCAGGTACCCGTCTGCCGGAGAAATATTGTATCATCTTTTTGCCTACGATTTGCCTACCATTTGTAGAAAACGGTATACTATAATAGGAAATAATAGAACACAAAAATAAAGTTAAAACACAGATAAACGTTGCAATTACAAGGATTCTAGGATAGAATAGATAACTGTGGAATACACCAAAAAACTTGAAATTGTTTTATGAAGTATATGGAAACCTTGGAGTATTAATGCCAAATATGAAAAATCCATGAAATCAATAAAAAGGGTTGCATTCTGCATAGAAATATGTTACAACATTGTTACGAAATGTTAATAAACTATACCGCAGAAAGCAATAAGATGCTGCCGGTACGCTGGCGGCATTTTTTATGTATATATACAGGAGGAGATTATGGAAACGATGATTGATATCATTGATGTAAGCAAATCGTATGGCAAAGGCCTTCCGGCAGTGAACCATGCCAACTTACATGTAGATAAAGG
This sequence comes from Blautia intestinalis, assembly GCF_014297355.1. Classification (GTDB taxonomy): domain Bacteria; phylum Bacillota; class Clostridia; order Lachnospirales; family Lachnospiraceae; genus Blautia_A; species Blautia_A intestinalis. The sequence goes on from NZ_JACOQE010000001.1 coordinate 769,975, forward strand.
AGAATTTGTCTTTGTTGTTGGAAGCAGTGGTTCCGGCAAGACAACTCTGATCAAGCTTTTGATGAAAGAACTTGACAGCACAAGCGGTCAGATGATCGTCAGCGGAGAACGTCTGGAAAAGATGAAACACCGCCGTGTGGCTAAATACCGCCGTAAACTTGGCGTTGTATTTCAGGATTTCCGTCTGTTGAAAGACCGTAATGTATATGAAAACGTTGCATTTGCACAACGTGTTATCGGAAGACCGACACGTGTGATCAGAAGACGTGTTCCTGAGGTGCTTCAGGAAGTCGGTCTTGCAGAGAAATACAAATCATTCCCGGATGAGCTGTCGGGTGGAGAGCAGCAGAGGGTTGCACTTGCAAGAGCACTTGTAAATCGTCCGGATATTCTTCTGGCAGATGAACCGACCGGTAACCTTGACCCGAAGACTTCCGAAGAAATCATGAAACTTCTCGAGCAGATCAACGAGCGCGGTACGACAGTTCTTGTGGTAACCCATAATAAAGAAATCGTTAATGCAATGAAAAAGCGAGTGGTTACCATGCATGACGGTGTGATCGTCAGCGATGAGAAGGAAGGAGAATATCATGAGGCCTAGTACGATCTGGTATACCCTCAAGCAGGGAGTGAAAAATATAAAAAGAAACTGGATGTTTTCACTTGCATCCATTATTACAATGGCAGCCTGTATTTTTCTGGTAGGAGTTTTTTATTCACTTGTGACTAATGTGGACAATATCGCACACAAAGTAGAACAGGAAGTGCCGGTTACGGTCTTCTTCGATGAAGGAACGACGGATGAGCAGATGCAGGAAGTTGGAAATCTGATTCAGGCACGTCCGGAAGTAGAACGTGTCGAATTTGAATCCGGAGATCAGGCATGGCAGAATTTCAAGGATAAATATTTTCAGGGATCCGACGCAGCAGATGGATTCAAAGACGATAACCCGCTTGTGAACTCATCCAACTATCAGGTTTATCTGAATCAGATCGAAAAGCAGACAGAACTGGTAAATTACATTCAGAGTCTGGAGCATGTCCGTGAGGTAAATCAGTCTGAGCAGGCAGCCAATACACTTGGAAGTTTTAATAAACTGGTTTCCTATGCATCCATTATCATCATTGCAATTCTTCTGCTGATTTCCATTTTCCTTATCAGCAATACTGTTTCTGTAGGTATTTCTGTACGTAAGGAAGAAATCGGAATTATGAAATACATTGGTGCGACCGACGCATTTGTACGAGCACCGTTTGTTCTCGAAGGTATGGTACTTGGTGTGATCGGTGCGGCAATTCCGCTGGCAGCATTGTATTTCCTGTACAATACGGCAGTTGAATTTGTTCTGACGAAGTTTAATGTACTGACCGGAGTGGTTGATTTTATCCCGGTATGGCAGATTTATCAGGTGCTTCTTCCAATAGGACTCCTTCTGGGAATCGGAATCGGTTTTATCGGAAGTATCTGGACGACAAGAAAGCATTTAAGAGTATAATAAAATATCAATATCACGCGGCATGGGACTTTTGGTTCCATGCCGTTTGTGGTATATTAATATACAGACAGGCTTAAGGAAGGACAGGAAAATGAAACATAAAGAATATGCATCGGGAGTTCTGACAGGTGTTTTGGTCGTGGCGCTTGCATCGGGCGGAGTGAAATTCGTGCAGCAGCGGCAATATAACGGAGTTCTCTCGGATTCTTCACATGTACAGAAAATAGAATATCTGGAGAAAATGATAGACCAGGAATATCTGGGCGAGGTGGATAATGATGAGATGGCAGAGGGTGTTTATGCCGGTCTGGTCTACGGCCTTGGAGATGTTTATTCCAGATATTATACTGCTGATGAATATGCTCAGGAGACAGCTTCGACGGATGGCGCCTATGCAGGTATCGGTGTTTCCATCCAGAAAAATAAAAATGGTGGAGTGCAGATCGCAGAGTGCTATGAAGGCGGTCCCGGGGCGGATGCCGGGCTGCAGACAGGTGACGTGATCACGGCAATCAATGATACTGATGTAACGGATATGGAGCTTTCAGATGTGGTTTCCCTGATCAGAGAGAACAAAGATAAGACAATTGTTCTTACAGTGTTTCGTGAAAATGAGGAAAAATCCCGTGAAATCAGTGTGGATGTGACGGACGTGGAACTGCCGTCTGTATTTGGAGAAATGCTGGATAAAAAGACCGGCTATATTCAGATTACACAGTTTACAGGAGTTACTCCGCAGCAGTACAAAGATATGTTTACTGAATTAAAAGATAAAGGAATGGAGCGTCTTGTCATTGATCTTCGAGACAACCCTGGCGGACTCCTGACCTCAGTCTGCGATATTCTTCGAGAAATCCTTCCTGAGGGACTGATTGTGTATACGGAGGACAAATACGGCAACAGGGAAGAAGAAACCTGTGATGGGAAACATCAGCTGGATATGCCGCTTGCCGTACTGGTGAATGAAAACAGTGCAAGTGCATCTGAGATTTTTGCAGGAGCCGTGCAGGATCATGGAGTCGGTACGATTGTCGGAACAACGACTTATGGCAAGGGTGTGGTACAGGAACTTCGCCAGTTAAGCGATGGAAGTGCGGTAAAGCTGACTGTTTCCAATTACTATACACCAAATGGAAATTCCATCAATAAAGTGGGAATCAAGCCGGATGTGGAAGTGAAGCTTGCGTCTGAACTTTTGAACAAAGATGAGATCACACATGAGGAAGATAATCAGCTTCAGAAAGCACTGGATGTAATATAGAATTAACAAAATTAAAGAAAATGTAAAAACTGCTTGCTTTTTACTTCGTTTTTTTTTAAAATATACAAGGGGACATTCTATATTTTGAGAAGGGAACGATATTTATGAATAAAAGCAAAAAGAGCGGAAAAGCAATTACAGGAGTTATGCTGATGCTGTTTCTGACAGTAGCTGTTTTAGTATCAGCTGTTTCTGTCAGTGCGGCTTCCGGAGTCAAAAAGACCAATGTAAAGGCAACGATTGCAGGCTCCAGTAATACAGCACTGAAGATTAAATGGAACAAATGCTCAGGCGCAGACGGATATGTGATCTATCGACGTGAATCTGTAAAACATGCCTATAAAAGAATTGCCATGGTAGGAAGTTCTGCGACAACGTATACAGACCGTAATCTCGGAACCGGAAAACCATATCAGTATGCGGTAAAGGCTTATGGCAAACAAAAAAGTAAATTTGTATACAGCAGATATACTGCGGTAAAGGGGGCAACCCGCCCATATAAGACAACGGTTACACCTAAGGTACTGTCAAGTTCGCAGGTAAAACTTTCCTGGAAGTCTGTTTCAAAGCTGGATGGCTACAGGATTTATCGAAAAGCATCCGGGGGTAAGTGGAAACTGATTGCAGATGTAAATAAAAAAAATACGTCTTATACAGATACAACGGCGGCCGGTGATACAAAATATGTATATACCGTGAGGGCATATAAGAAAGCCGGCGGCATAAAATACATGGCAGCGATAAAGCAGAGTAAAAGTGTAAAAACACCAAAAGCAGCTGTTGTCAGTCAGAGTGCTTTTACCGCAACACAGAAAGATGTCATGAAAAAGATTCTCTACGCAGTGGAAACCGGTGGACAGGTATATGGAAACCAGAATTACGGTGCATTTACAAAGGCATACACAAACAGCAGCATTGAGCATGCGATTACGATTGGTGCGGGACAATGGTATGCGACAGAAGCACAGAGACTTTTGAAACTGATCCATACCACGATGGGAGATGCCGAATGGAAAACATATGACAAAGACGGCAAGCTCTGGAATGACGTACAGAAATCTAACTGGTCTACTTATAAAAAGACTACTTATAAAAAACGTATTGTAAATATTATTAAGTCAGATATCGGAAAGAAATGTCAGGATCAGCTGATGTATCAGCAGATTACCGAGATGGAGAAGGCAATCCGTACTTTGGGCATTACAGATATAAAGGCAGTGGGTATGTTTATCAATATTGAACATCAGGGTGGTTACAGCGCAGTTCCCCGTGTGCTTGCCAAAACAAAAAAACCATATAATCTGAGTAATGTTTATAAAGCGCTTGCTTCAGACAGCGGAAATCAGGTTGGTACATATAAAACAAGACAGGCGAAAGTATATCAATGGTTAAATACTTATATGAAATAAAGTGATAAAATTAAGAAAGGGCAGGGGACTGCCCTTCTGTAGAGTTCGGAGAGTACAGCAATGATTTTAACAGAAGAAAAAAATTATACAATATCACTTGAAAAAGAAGAGAGTGACAGTGAAAATGGTCTGACAGGTAATACGATTGAATTGGAATTTTCCAATAAAGAACTCCTTCATGAGATCATAACCTGTGGAATGCCGATACAGAGGCTGACCATTGCTTATCCGGAAAAAAAACGTCTGGAAATGTTATATAAGGTGTTTCTGGTGGAAATGGCACTGGATACAGAGGGAGACCGGTTGAAAAAGTCTCAGAAGACGGCATATCTGGATTCTTCGGAAAAAAGTGTGATTTCTTATTATATGGGTATGTTTTTTACGAAACTGCTCAGTCACAGATTGTATGGAGATGAGTATTTAACACATTTGAATCTGATAAAGAAGATGGATCACAGTGAGTATAATGACTTTTTTGCAAGCGAATGGCGCCCGGAAATGGTGGGATACAATCCTGTAGATAGAAGCTGGAGTGCATGGGAAGCGAAGGGCGGAAGTAACCGCCGTGAACAGGCACTGAAAAAAGGTACTCAGCAGCTGGAGGCAATCGGTACATTGAATGGTGTGAAACCGGATCCGGCAGTTGTATGTATGACTTATTATGATCACAGTTATTTATGTGGAATCTTGAGACAGGCTTCCGGTAAAGCAGACGGAGAACCGGTGCAGTTCCATACGGAAGACTATTTTGAAGCATACTATCATCCGATCCGTGAGCTGTTTTTTGACAGAGAAAGCAATTTGAGATTGTATGATTCCTTTGCAGAGGTAACATTTACAATTCCCTATTTTTCAGATAATCAGGAACAGACGGAGGAGCGCCGAATTCAGATTGGAATGTCAAGAGAACTTTTACAGAAACTGATGGATGCAGACTACAAAGTTATTGCTGAGATGAGAAAAAAAGCAGATAAAGAAAAATGTCCGGAAGGTGCGTATATGGGGGCGGATGGAATTTATATCAGATGATGATAAAAAAGAGGGAAGTCACTCCCTCTTTTTCCATTCTCTCCATTTGCGCAGGGCTTCCGGATTTTGTTTTTCAAGACGTTTTTCCAAACGGATACGGTTCTGCTCCAGTCTGGCGGCAAGTTCAGGATGTTCTTCCAGTACCTTCTCGCGGATGCGGGTTCGGCGCTTTTCAATAAGTTCCACGATATGTCGGTGCTCTTTGTGCATTTCTTCAGGAAGTTCATCGATATGTAATTCGATACGGTGGAGAATTTCATCTTCATCCAGTGCACCAAGAGTGTGCCAGCTTTCGAAATGTTCTTTGATACCTTCATCAGAAAGTCGTTCGATATCCGGCATCTGGTGCAGATGTTCGATAATTGTGTGAGTTGCCTGTTCCAGTTCCTGAACGGTTTCTTTACCGAATGCCCAGGCAAATTCTTCAAGAGTATCTTCTTCTTCAGCAGGGAGATGGGAATGACTTCGAAGTTCTGCCAGTTTTTTCTCGGATTCCGGTATCTCGAGGTTATAGGGTCTATGGATACCTGCATCGTTAAGTGCCGCGAGGATGGTTCTTCGCACGCAGCCTTCTTTGATCAGATGGCCGATGCCGAGCGTTCGCATCTGTTCATTGAGAGAAGAAGAATGTTCTGTAATATAAAACTGAATACCACGTCTTTTCATATTAGAAGCAATTGCCTCAATCCGGTCTGCAGCGGTGATATCGATGGAGTTGATTGAAGAAGCGTCTACGATCACGACTTTTGTGTCTTCTTTCAGACTGTTTTCAAGGTCCTCCTGAAAAACCTTCGCATTTGCGAAAAACAGGTTTTCATTGAAACGATAAATGATGACATGCTGTATCGGATAAGCATGCCGGTTTCGACCGAGGTCATAATAGGATTCTTTGCCGGGAATGATACCGCGGAAAGAACGCGGCGGTGCAGTTGCTTTCAGGATTACTGCTACAAATGACAGAATGATGCCGATCAGTACACCATAGATGGTTCCGAGGAACAATACACTGATACAGGCTGCCATGAAAATATAAAATTCATTTCGGCTGACTTTATAAAGGCGGATCGCAAGATGTACTTCTACGACATCCATCAACGCAGAGATGACGATGGCAGTCAGAACCGGGACAGGCAGATAACCGATAAATCCGGTAAATCCAAAGAGAAGGACGGCCATGGTGATTCCGGCGGTCAGGGAAACGACCTGAGAAGTGCCACCATACTGTTCGTTCATGGCGGTACGGGAAATACTTCCGTTTACCGGGCAGCATCCGACGAAAGAAGCAGAAATATTACCAGCGGCACAGGCAAGGATTTCCTGTCGGTCATTCAATTTATAGCCGTTTTTGAAAGCAAAATTATTTTCTGCAAGAAGTGTTTCTGCCATGATAACAACAGCAACCATCAGTCCGCGGCCAACTGTCTGGGTAAGAGCAACCTCTCCGAATTTAGGAATAAGAAATGTCGGAAATCCTGGTTCGACTGCCTGTAGAAGCACCACACCATGATTCTGTACATGAAAACAGGTGGTGGAAAGGACTCCGAGGATCATGATCACAATGGACATCGGAACCTTCGGAAAGATTTTTTTGCCGATGCGGATCAGAATCAGCGCGCTGATTCCCATAGCAAGAGAAAGCAAACTGATCGAGCGTGCGGCAAGAAAAATATAATGGAGAAGTTCCGGAAGTTCTCCGGAGCCGGCATCTCTTCCCATAAGTTTCGGAATCTGCATCAGGATGATCGTAAGAGAAATTCCGCTGATAAAGCCACCCATAACAGGGGTGGAGATAAAATCAACGATCCGGTCCGCATGCAGGAAATAAAAAATGAGCAGCCACAGTCCGGCAAAAAATGCGATTACAGGTACACAGGCAAGTGCATCGGGGGATTCAGCGGCAATACCAAGAGAGGCAAGTGCACTTCCGACGATGGCGGCAGGTGCGGCATCTACACCAAAAATAAATTGCTTTGAGGTAGAAAACAAAGCAAAAAACAGGATCGGGAAAACAGATCCGTATAGTCCGTAGATTGCCGGGATGCCGGAAATCTGTGCATATCCCATCGAGATAGGGATAGAGACTGCGGCGATAATGATTCCGGAGAAAATATCTCCCGGCAGATTGCGGAGGTTATAGTTTTTCAGAGTGGGAAATAATCGTAAATTCATGTGCATCCTCCTTTTCTGGTGCTATTGTACCATAAATGGCCAGGGATTGTAACTGTTCACAGGCGATATCCGCGAGGCGTTTGGCCATGCTTAGAGCATGTGGGATTTTCTTGCCAAGTATCAAGAGATTCGGTATACTATAATGTATCTGCAAATAGAAAGACGAGGATGAAACATATGAGTGATTCTGTTGGAACAACAGAGAGAAAAAAATACCTGGATGCGGCAAAAGGCTGGGGAATCCTGATGGTGGTCTTCGGACATATCACAAAACTTGGGAACCCGATTGATATTTGGTTTGGAGCCTATAAACTTGCGGTGTTTTATTTTGTTTCCGGTTATCTTCTGGCAATGCGTCAGAGTTTTCGCAAGATGTCAACCGGAGAATACATCAAAAAACATGCAAAGAGTCTGCTGATACCGTATTTTGGATACAGTGCGTTTGTGATGATCTATAATGTGATCGTAGGTATCATGAAATGGAAATCAACAACAGATATTGTTAAGAGATTCCTGCTGCAGGCATATATGACATTCAGTTTCAGGGGAATCAGCGCTCTGTGGTTTCTGCCGACGCTGTTTTTGGCACAGGTGTTTTTTATTTTTGTAATAAAAAGCAGAAAAGAAATCAAAGTTCTGGCGGCAGTCGGTACGGCAGTTTTCACATGGTATGCATCCGCTTACTTTTTCCCTATGCTGAAGCAGATGTATGAGGGAAGTACTTATAAGATCATTTCGTATCCGCTGCTTGCACTCAGTAAAGGAATTGTAGGCTTTGGTTTTGTTGGGATGGGATATCTGTTTTATTTTGCAGTGCTTCATATAAAACAGAAACATCTGAAGGGAATTGTTGGAATTGTTGCATCTATTGCTATATATTTACTTGCTCAGAGAAATGGTGGTGTAGATCTGAACCTTATGGGACTTGGAAAAAGCCAGATCATGTTCTGGTTTAATGGGGCTCTGGGATCAGCAGGCACAATCCTGCTGTTCGAATATCTCGAAAACTGGTGTAAGATGGAATTCTTAAGCTTTTGTGGAAAGAATTCCCTGATCATTATGGCAACGCATGGTACACTCGGATTTAAAGGGTTGGTCATCAACGGATGGAAATCCATGTATACGCTGTCGAATGTGGCGGGACTTCGCTATTATCTGGAGTGTACCGGGATCCTTGCAGAGCTTATGCTGATAGAATGCGGTGTGATCGCAGTCGTAAAGAACTGTTTTCCGTGGCTTGAGGGTAAACCGTTCCGAAAAAAGGAAAGATAAATTTTTTTATTTCAAAAAATCAAATATTGTAATCATACGTTTGATATGGCATAATAGATTAGGAATGTTAAAAAAAGGATAAACCCAAGTTAAAAGAATGTAAAAATACGAGATTTTACAGAAGGTGTCGGTCCGTAACAGAAGGACAGAGAGACAACAGAGGAGAATTTTATGGCAATTTTTTCAATGGTTTTATCGTTGCTGTCAGGTGTGGCATTATTTTTATTCGGAATGTCACTCATGGGAGACGGCCTGAAACTGGTCGCTGGCAACAAACTTGAAGCGTTTCTGTATCGAATGACAAACACTCCGCTGAAGGGTGTTGCACTGGGAACCGGTGTAACGAGTGTAATTCAGTCCTCTTCAGCAACGACCGTTATGGTTATTGGCTTCGTAAACTCCGGTATGATGAAACTGAAACAGGCAATCGGTATCATCATGGGAGCAAACATCGGAACGAGTATTACCGGCTGGATACTCTGTCTTTCCTATATTCAGGGATCCGGAGGTATTGCCAGTATTTTATCTACGGCAACTATTTCAGCAGTAGTCGCGGTAATCGGTATTATATTAAGAATGTTCTGTAAGCGTTCCGTTCATAAAAATGTCGGAAATATTATGCTCGGTTTTGCAATTCTGATGACAGGTATGCAGACCATGAGTGGTGCAGTGGCGCCGCTTCGTGAGAGTGAAGTATTTATCGATATGCTTACTATGTTTTCCAATCCGATCGCCGGTATTCTGGTAGGTATTGCATTTACAGCAGTCCTTCAGAGTGCATCAGCAACAGTCGGCGTACTGCAGGCACTTTCTGTAACCGGAATCCTGACCTTTGCCAGTGCATTTCCGATCGTTCTTGGTATCGGTGTCGGTGCAGCCTGTCCGGTTCTGATTTCTGCAATCGGTGCCAATAAGAATGGTAAGAGAACAGCGCTGATCTATCTGATGAATGACTTATTCGGTCTGATCATGTGGTCAGTGATCTTCTATACTGTAAATGCATTTGTACATTTCGGATTTATGGATATGATCATGACACCGGTAACAATCGCAGCACTGAATACCGTATTCCGTGTGGCGACGGTTGTAGTACTGTTCCCGTTTATCCCGAAACTTGAGAAGCTTGTTTGTTATCTGGTTAAGGACAGTGCAGAAGAGCTTGAAGATGAAGCGGATTTTGACCTTCTTGAGGAACGTCTGATCAATTATCCTGCGCTTGCAATCGCACAGTGTCACCGTGCAATGAATGGAATGTCCAAGAAACTCCGTAAAAACGTCAACCGTGCGATGAACCTTCTGAATGATTATCAGCAGGATAAGTACGATAAAGTTCAGCGTAAGGAAGATCTGATCGACAAATATGAGAGCCGTCTGGGTGAGTACCTGATCCAGCTTACAAAGCGCGAGATGAACACAGCGCAGACCACACAGGTTTCCCTGTATCTGCATACGATCAATGACTTTGAGCGCATTGGAGATCATGCTTCTTATATTGCACATATGGCAAATGAAATGCATGACAACCATACACAGTTTTCACAGGCAGCATGGGATGAGTTAAATATCGTCATGGGGGCTGTCCGTGAGGAAATCAATGTAACCTGCAATGCCTTTATGAAAGATGACAAGGAAGCTGCACAGAGAGTTGCACCGCTGGGAGCTGTTATTACAAATCTCTGTGACGAGCTCAAGATGCATCATGTAGAGCGTCTGAGCAAGGGTGAATGCGGACTGGAAGAAGGAACGGTATTTAATGATATCCTCAACAGTTTCGGACGTATTGCAGCGCACAGTGCAAGTGCGATGACAGCACTTCTTAAGAGTGGCGAGACAGATACAGATCCGCATATTCATGACTCCAAGATCTATCCGACAGACAGTTGGGAATACTACACATATTTCAATGAATACAGACAGAAATATGATGTCGTAAACAATGAAGACCATGTACTGAGCATGGAGCCGGAAGAAGTAGAATAAAACTAAAATAAAAAAGAAGTCATCAAATACAGAGCAGATGAAACGTCTGCCCTGTATTTTTTTCTGGCTATAGGAGTGTAAACTGCCATGCTTCTGCAAAGACAGGGGCGCAGTCTCCTGTTTTATTTTGATTTAAAGTAGTATGCTGAGATAGATATGAATGTCAAAATATGGTATACTGAAACAAAAAATCTTTTATGACAGACAGATATGAAAAGAGTGTATGCGAAAGAGAAATTTGAAAGTGAGAACAATATATGTATGAGATCATGAATGCAGATGAGGCAATCCGTCTGATACGGGATGGAGACTGTATCTGTGTCAATTCATTTGTAGGAATCGAAAACCCGACGGAGCTCCATGAGGCATTGTACCGGAGATACCAGAAAATGCAGTCACCGACGCATCTGACAATCGTATCAAGTGCCGGATTCGGAGTATGGGATGAGGAACATAATGCAGAAGGATATATTCGCGAGGGCGCAGTAGACAAGCTGATCTGCGGCCACTTCGGGGCTATGATGAGTACGAAGAAACTGGTGCTTGAAGACCGGTTTGAAGCATATAATCTGCCCCTGGGATGTATTTCGCACGCGATTCGTGCACAGGCAGGAGGTCTTCCGGGAGCGCTGTCAAAGGTTGGACTGGATATTTTCGTTGACCCGCGAAGAGAAGGACCGGGAATCAACCGTATTTCGATTGATGATTCTCTGGTCAAATATGTGGAAGTGGATGGAGAAGAGTTTCTTTATTATAAACTTCCGAAGATTACGATTGCACTCATAAAAGGTACAGCGGCCGATCGTAAAGGAAACATTACCTTTGATGATATGTATATGTCAGGAGATGCATTATCTATCTGTCAGGCAGTCAAGGCGAACCGTGGAAAAGTGATTGTACAGGTGGACCGGCTGGTAGATACACCATCCCGTCCGCGTAATGCCATCATTCCGGGATGTCTGGTCGATGCGATCGTTGTGGCGGAGCCGGAAGAGCGAAATGAAGCATACACGGCACTGACCGGAAGTTTTGAGATCCCGTACAAAGAATGGCATACATGGAATGAGAAAATTCATGAGCTTTCCCAGAAACAACGCAAAAATAACATTCCTGCGAACATTATCGGAAAAAGGGCAGCCAAGGAACTGCGAGTGGATGATATTGTAAACATTGGAATCGGGATTCCGGAGACGGTTTCCAGATATGCACGAAAGAGTGGGATGCTGGATATGATCACGTTGACCGTGGAATCTGGTGGAATCGGCGGTTTTCCTGTTTCGGGAGAGGTATTCGGAGCGATGATCGGAGCTGCTTCTGTTTACGATATGGCAAACCAGTTTGACCTGTATGATAACGGTGGTCTGGATGTTTGTTTTATGGGAGCACTGGAAGTCGACCGCCATGGAAATATCAATGCGCACCGTGGCACGGGAGCATTTGCTGGTATCGGTGGCTTTGCAAATATTACAGCAAAAACACCGACCGTCGTTTTCTGCATGACATTTAATGCAAAAGGACTGGAAGTCACGCAGGAAAAAGGTGTCGTGACGATCCACAAAGAAGGAGAAATTTCCAAGTTTGTAGAGAAAGTATCAAGCGTCAGTTTTTCGGCAAAACGTGCGATCGAGAATGGCCAGAAAGTCCTTTATGTAACAGAACGCTGCGTTTTCCGCCTGACCCCGAAAGGATTAAAACTGATCGAAGTATATCCGGGCGTGGATATACAGAAAGATATTTTGGACAGGTTGCCGTTTGAAGTGGAAGTCTGACAGATAAGTTTTTAATAAATGAAATTTCTTTAAAACAGGAGAATACTATGGATCATTTTGAATTACACTCTGAATATAAGCCCACCGGTGACCAGCCTCAGGCAATCGAGAAACTGGTCAAGGGATTCAAAGAAGGAAACCAGTTTGAGACTCTGCTGGGAGTTACCGGTTCCGGTAAGACCTTTACCATGGCAAATGTTATCGCACAATTAAATAAACCAACTCTGGTACTTGCACACAATAAAACACTGGCGGCGCAGCTTTACGGCGAAATGAAAGAATTCTTCCCTGATAACGCAGTGGAATATTTTGTTTCCTATTACGATTATTACCAGCCGGAGGCATATGTACCATCTACAGACACCTATATTGCAAAAGATGCCTCCACAAATGATGAAATCGATAAGCTGCGATTATCGGCAACGGCGGCTCTCTGTGAGCGCAGGGATGTAATCGTTGTATCCTCTGTTTCCTGTATTTATGGTCTGGGTGCGCCGGAAGAGTTCTTTGATATGATGATCTCACTTCGTCCGGGAATGGAGAAAGACAGAGATGATGTGATCAAAGAGCTGATCGACATTCAGTACAACCGTAATGAAATGGATTTTCATCGAGGTACATTCCGTGTGCGGGGTGATGTACTGGAGATTTTTCCTGCCAACTATTCTGACCATGCGATCCGCGTAGAATTTTTCGGAGACGAGATCGACCGCATTACAGAAGTAGATGTCCTGACGGGCGAAATCCGCAGTGAACTGAAACATGCTGCGATTTTTCCGGCATCTCATTATGTTGTGCCACAGAGCCAGATTCAGAGAGCCGCAGATGCCATCCTCGAAGAAATGAAGGAACAGGTTGCCTGTTTCAAAGGTGAGGACAAGCTGATCGAAGCACAGCGTATTGCCGAGAGAACGAATTTCGATGTAGAAATGATGAAAGAAACCGGATTCTGTTCCGGCATTGAGAATTACTCACGACACCTTACCGGACTGGCACCGGGACAGCCGCCGTATACGCTGATGGACTATTTTAAAGATGATTTTCTTCTTATTATAGATGAGTCCCACAAAACTGTCTCACAGGTTGGCGGTATGTATGCCGGTGATCAGAGCCGTAAACAGACACTGGTGGATTATGGGTTCCGCCTGCCGTCTGCGAAGGACAACCGTCCGTTGAGTTTTGATGAATTCGAAAACAAACTGGATCAGGTGATGTTTGTCTCGGCGACACCGGGACAGTATGAGGCGGATCATGAGATGCTCCGCGCAGAGCAGATCATCCGCCCGACCGGACTTCTGGATCCGAAGGTTGAGGTGCGTCCGGTGGAAGGGCAGATCGATGACCTGATCGGAGAAGTCAATAAAGAAGTAGAAAAGGGCAATAAGATTCTTATCACGACACTGACAAAACGTATGGCGGAAGATCTGACGGATTATATGAAAGATGTCGGCATTCGTGTACGTTATCTCCACTCAGATATTGATACCCTTGAGCGCGCGGAGATCATCAGGGATATGCGTCTGGACGTTTTTGATGTACTGGTAGGAATCAATCTTCTGCGAGAAGGCCTGGACATTCCGGAAATCACACTGGTAGCCATTCTGGATGCGGATAAAGAAGGATTCCTGCGTTCAGAAGTTTCTCTGATCCAGACGATCGGACGTGCTGCCCGTAACAGCGAAGGTCATGTTATTATGTATGCTGATGTGATGACGGATTCTATGCGAAAGGCAATTCAGGAGACTGAGCGAAGAAGAAGTATCCAGGAGGCATACAATAAAGAACATGGAATTACACCGACCACGATCAAAAAAGCGGTACGCGATCTGATTACTGTTTCCAGGGCCGTTGCTGAGACAGAAGATAAACTGAAGAAAGATCCGGAATCCATGACAAGGAAAGAACTGACAAAACTTATCGGACAGGTGGAAAAGCAGATGCGTGCAGCGGCCGCAGACCTGAATTTCGAACAGGCCGCAGAACTGCGTGATAAGATGATCGAGCTTAAGAAAAATCTGGATGAGATGGATTCCTGAGCTACAGGGAAAATGTCAGAGCTTATCCGCGCAGCAGGTGATTAATTTTTACTTTACGCTTGTACAGTGATGGAGAGCGTGCTAAAATGGAACGAGCACGACACGAAAGAAGGATAGAAATATGCAGTTTTCCAAAAGACTAGACAGATTTGGAGAAGAAATCTTTGCATCCCTGAATAACCGACGTATGGAGCTGGAGCAGCAGGGTATGAAAATTTATAATATGAGTGTGGGAACACCGGACTTTAAGACACCGGAGCACATCAAGAAAGCACTTGCAGAAGCGGCAATGGATGACGATAACTGGAAGTACAGTCTTCGTGATCTTCCGGAATTGCTTGAGGCAGTCTGTACTTATTATAAGAAACGATTTGATGTGGAATTGACACCGGATATGGTCATGACCGTTTACGGAAGTCAGGAAGGCATGGGACATCTGGGGATGGCGCTTTGTGATGAAGGCGATGTGGTACTGCTTCCAGATCCATGTTATCCGGTATTTGCCGCAGGAAGTCTGATGGCAGGCGCGAAACCTTACTATTATCCGTTGGTGGCAGAACATGATTTCCTTCCATATGTAAAGGATATCCCGGAAGAAGTGGCGAAGAAAGCCAGATACATGGTTGTTTCCCTGCCGTCCAATCCGGTCGGAAGTATTGCCGCACCAGGGCTGTACGAAGAAATCGTAGAGTTTGCGCGTAAGTATGATATTCTGATCATTCATGATAATGCATACAGTGATATTATCTTTGACGGAGCGCATGGCGGAAGCTTCCTTTCTACAGAAGGAGCGCGGGAAGTTGGTGTGGAATTTTTCAGCCTTTCCAAGTCCTTTAATGTAACCGGTGCGAGAATCAGTTTTCTGGTAGGCCGTCCGGATGTGATCGCAGCACTTCGTAAATTAAGAAGCCAGATTGATTTTGGCATGTTCCTTCCAATACAGAAAGCAGCTATTGCGGCACTGAACGGTCCGCTGGAAAGTGTACAGGAGCAGTGCAATATGTATCAGGAAAGACGTGATGCACTTTGCAATGGTCTTCGTGAAATCGGCTGGGATCTTCCGAATGGAAAAGGAACCATGTTTGTCTGGGCAAGAATTCCGGGTGGACGCACTGACAGTATGGCATTCTGTATGGAATTGATGGAAAAAGCTGGCGTTATCGTAACTCCTGGTGCAAGTTTCGGACCGCATGGAGAAGGATATGTACGTTTTGCGCTTGTACTGCCGCCGGATAAGATCCGCGAGGTAATAGATGCAATCCGCAGAAGCGGAATCTGAGGAAGCAGCACATATCTGCAGAAAGATTTATTTACAATAAATTAAGAACAGAATTTTACATAATCACAGTAGATCTGACACAAAGTAACAGAGTGGAAAGACAGATTTTCCCGATTTGTGTCTGTACTGTGATTTTTTTTGATTTTTAAAAAAATTAAAAATTATCTGTTGACAAACAATAATGACAGTGCTATCTTAACAGTATAGATGTTAGCACTCCTTATTGTTGAGTGCTAACAAATAAGGCGGAAAGGAGCTGGGAACATGGATGAACAGTTGACGGATCGTAAGAAACGAATCCTGAAAGCAATCATTAAGACATACATGGAGACAGGTGAACCGGTCGGTTCAAGGACGATATCCAAGGACGCCGATCTGAATGTCAGCTCAGCAACGATCCGGAATGAGATGTCTGACTTGACAGATATGGGCTACATCGTACAGCCACATACGTCGGCAGGAAGAATCCCTTCTGACAAGGGCTATCGCCTTTATGTGGATGAGCTGATGAAGGAAAAGGAAGACGAGATCGAAGAGATTCGTAATCTGATGATTGAGAAGACAGACAAGATGGAAAAAGTGCTTAAGAATGTAGCACGCGTCCTTGCTTCCAATACAAATTATGCAACGATGGTTTCGGTTCCCCAGTACAGTGGAAATAAACTGAAATTTATTCAGTTGTCCCGTGTTAATGAACAGCAGCTTGTAGCAGTGGTTGTATGTGAGGGAAATGTCATTCGTAACCAGATTATTGATCTGGATGAAGAGATGGATGATGAGACACTCCTGAAACTGAATTTACTTCTTAATACCAATCTGAACGGACTGCCGATTCAGGATATCAATCTGGGAATGATTGCCAGACTGAAAGAACAGGCAGGTATTCACAGCGGACTGGTTGCAAGAGTACTGGATGCAGTTGCAGCTACGATTCATGTTGATGAAGATGATCTGGAAATCTATACGTCAGGTGCGACAAACTTTTTTAAATATCCGGAACTGTCCGACAAGACGAAGGCAACCGAACTGATTTCTACTTTCGAAGAAAAGCAGCAGCTGGTTGATCTGGTCAAAGAAAGGATGGCGGATGATAATACCGGAGTTCAGGTGTACATCGGTGATGAACTTCCGATCTCGACCATGAAAGACTGCAGTGTTGTTACTGCTACTTATGAACTGGGCGAGGGCATGCATGGAACAATCGGTATCGTAGGACCGAAGCGAATGGATTATGAAAATGTAGTAAATAGTCTGAAGACCCTCAAGGTCGAACTCGACGAGGTATTCAAAAAAAATAAAAACAACCAAGACAGTTAGCTGTCAAACTGGAAAGGCGGTAGAAGAAACGTGTCAGAAACAACAAAAACAACTGGTGTGCAGGACGAAGCAGAGAAAGAAATTCCGGAGACTGAAGAACCTGTAACAGAACCAGTCGAAGAATCACCGGAGGCAACCGCAGGAGAGAATCCGGAAGGGGAAAAAGAAGCGGAAGCCGCAGAAGAAAAAGAATCAAAAGGAAAGACATCTTTCTTTGGCAAAAAGAAAAAAGATAATAAACTGGAACAGCAGATCGAAGATCTGACAGACCGTTTAAAACGAAACATGGCTGAGTTTGATAACTTCCGTAAACGTACGGAAAAAGAAAAATCCAGCATGTATATCATCGGAGCGAAGGATATTATTGAGAAAATCCTTCCGGTGGTAGATAACTTTGAAAGAGGCCTTGCACAGGCAACGGAAGGTGATCCGTTTGCTGAAGGCATGGAAAAAATCTACAAACAGCTCACCACTACACTGGAGAGCCTGGGAGTAGAGCCGATCGAAGCCGTTGACAAAGAATTCAACCCGGATCTTCACAATGCAGTGATGCATGTAGAAGATGAATCCGTTGGAGATAATATTATTGTGGAGGAACTTCAGAAAGGATACACCTATAAAGGATTTGTAGTCCGCCACAGTATGGTAAAAGTAGCTAATTAATTTTTATTTCAGATATTAAACAGGAGGAACATTATCATGGGAAAAATTATTGGTATTGACTTAGGTACAACAAACAGTTGTGTAGCTGTAATGGAAGGCGGACAGCCGACCGTTATTGCAAATACAGAAGGAGCAAGAACTACACCTTCAGTAGTCGCTTTCACAAAGACAGGTGAGCGTCTGGTAGGTGAACCTGCAAAACGTCAGGCTGTAACAAATGCAGACAGAACAATCTCTTCCATCAAGAGAGAGATGGGTACAGATTATCGTGTAACAATCGATGAGAAGAAATATTCTCCTCAGGAAATTTCAGCTATGATTCTTCAGAAACTGAAAAAAGATGCAGAAGGATATCTTGGAGAAACTGTTTCAGAAGCAGTTATTACAGTTCCGGCATACTTCAACGATGCTCAGCGTCAGGCAACAAAAGATGCAGGTAAGATCGCCGGCCTTGATGTAAAACGTATCATCAACGAGCCTACAGCAGCAGCTCTTGCATACGGACTTGACAACGAAAAAGAACAGAAAATCATGGTTTACGACTTAGGTGGTGGTACATTCGATGTATCCGTTATCGAGATCGGTGATGGAGTTATCGAAGTTCTTTCCACAGCAGGTAACAACCGTCTTGGTGGTGACGACTTTGACCAGAAAGTTACAGACTGGATGATCGAAGAATTCAAGAAAGCAGAAGGCGTAGACTTAAGCAATGATAAGATGGCTCTTCAGAGACTGAAAGAAGCAGCTGAGAAAGCTAAAAAAGAACTTTCTTCTGCAACAACAACAAACATCAATCTTCCGTTCATCACTGCAACAGCAGAAGGACCGAAGCATTTCGATATGAACCTTACAAGAGCTAAATTCGATGAGCTGACACATGATCTCGTAGAAAAGACAGCAGAGCCGGTTCGCCGTGCACTGTCTGATGCAGGAATCACAGCTTCCGAACTTGGTCAGGTACTTCTGGTAGGTGGATCTACACGTATTCCGGCTGTACAGGACAAAGTAAAACAGCTTACAGGTAAAGAGCCAAGCAAATCCCTGAACCCGGATGAGTGTGTAGCACTTGGTGCTTCCGTACAGGGTGGTAAACTTGCAGGTGATGCAGGTGCCGGTGATATCCTTCTTCTGGATGTTACTCCGCTGTCACTGTCTATCGAGACAATGGGTGGTATCGCAACTCGTCTGATTGAGAGAAATACAACAATCCCGACAAAGAAGAGCCAGATCTTCTCCACAGCAGCAGACAACCAGACAGCTGTAGATATCAATGTAGTACAGGGTGAGCGTCAGTTCGCGAAAGACAACAAGTCCCTCGGTCAGTTCCGTCTGGACGGAATCCCGCCGGCACGTCGTGGTGTTCCGCAGATCGAAGTTACATTTGATATTGATGCCAACGGTATCGTAAATGTATCCGCTAAGGATCTTGGTACAGGTAAAGAGCAGCACATCACAATCACAGCCGGTTCCAATATGTCTGATTCTGAAATTGACAAAGCAGTCAAAGAAGCTGCTGAATTCGAAGCTCAGGATAAGAAACGTAAAGAGGGAATCGATACAAGAAACAATGCAGATTCCATGGTATTCCAGGTTGAGAATGCACTGAAAGAAGCCGGAGACAAGATCGACGCCAACGACAAAGCAGCAGTTGAGACAGACCTGAATGCACTGAAAGACCTCCTTGCTCAGACAGCAAATGCAGAAATGACAGATGCTCAGATCGCAGATATCAAAGCAGCTCAGGAAAAAATGATGGAAAGTGCTCAGAAACTTTTCGCAAAAATGTATGAGCAGACACAGCAGGCCGGCGGTCAGGCAGGTCCGAACCCGGGAGCAGGCGCAGGTGCAGCTCAGGGCGGAAATGAAGCTGGCTATGGCGATGATGTTGTAGACGCTGATTATAAAGAAGTCTAATGATTCAGACCGGTGGAAGCTGTGCAGCAGCAAAACTGGTAGTGATATCTGAAGACGTAAATCAAAGATATAGGAAAGAGAAAAGATGGCTGATAAAAGAGATTACTACGAGGTCCTGGGTGTCAGCAAGACAGCCAGTGATTCAGAATTAAAAAGTGCATATCGAAAATTAGCCAAGAAATATCATCCGGACGTAAATCCGGGAGACAAAGAAGCGGAAGCGAAGTTCAAAGAAGCAACAGAAGCATACAGCGTACTGAGCGATGCTGAAAAGAGAAGACAGTATGACCAGTTTGGTCATGCTGCCTTTGAACAGGGCGGTGGCGGAGCCGGCGGATTCGGCGGCTTTGACTTCAACGGTGCAGACATGGGTGATATTTTCGGTGACATTTTCGGAGATCTGTTTGGAGGCGGCGGAAGACGCCGTGCCAACAACGGACCGATGAAGGGTGCCAACTTACGTGCACGTGTAAACATTACCTTTGAAGAAGCCGTGTTTGGATGTGACAAAGAACTCGAAATCGTTCTGAAAGATGAATGTACGACCTGTCACGGAACTGGCGCAAAACCGGGAACACAGCCGACTACCTGTCCGAAATGTCATGGAGAAGGTCAGATTGTCTATACACAGCAGTCTATGTTTGGGATGGTTCGAAATGTACAGACCTGTCCGGACTGTAATGGAACCGGAAAGATCATCAAAGAAAAATGTACTTCTTGCCGCGGCACAGGTTATACATCTTCAAGAAAGAAGATTCAGGTCTCCATTCCGGCAGGTATTGACAATGGACAGAGCATTCGTATCCGTGACAAAGGTGAGCCGGGAACCAATGGTGGACCAAGAGGTGATCTGCTTGTAGAAGTAAATGTTGCACGCCACCCGATCTTCCAGAGACAGGATATGAACATCTTCTCAACAGCACCGCTGACCTATGCACAGGCAGCGTTGGGTGGTGAAATCCACATCAACACAGTGGATGGAGATGTTGCATACGAGGTAAAACCCGGAACTCAGACAGACACTCGCATCCGTCTGAAGGGAAAAGGTGTTCCTTCTCTGAGAAACAAAAACATCCGTGGTGACCATTATGTAACACTGGTCGTTCAGGTTCCGACAAAACTTAATGAAGAAGCGAAAGAAGCTCTGCGCAAGTTTGATGAGGCCTGTGGCAACAGGCCTGCTTCCGAGTCAAAAGACGGATCTGAGAAATCAGAAAAGAAGAAAAAGAGTTTTATGGATAAACTCAAAGAAACTTTTGAGGACTAAATCTGCTAAAATCAAAGAAACTTTTCAGGAAAAGAGGGAAACCTCTTTTCTTTTTTTGCGCTATCATGTATTATAAAAGATAAGGCAAAATTGCGGACACAGTTTGCTGTGACACAATTGGCAGATATCGTAAAGTTGTCGTACAGAACAAGACAGGAGATTACAATATATGAAATGGAACCGTTTTACCATTAAGACAAAAACAGAAGCAGAAGACATGATCATCTGTACTCTTGCAGAAATCGGTGTTGAAGGCGTGGAGATTCAGGATCACCAGCCACTGACCGAAGAAGATAAAGCACAGATGTTTGTTGATATCATGCCGGAAGGACCGGCAGATGACGGCATTGCTTATCTGAACTTTTATCTCGAAGAAGATGCAGATAAAGAATCTGTTCTTCGCGATGTCAGAAATGCACTGGAAGAACTTCGCACCTTTATGGATATCGGCGAGGCGACGATTGAAGAATCGCAGACCGAGGATAAAGACTGGATCAATAACTGGAAGGAATTTTTCCATCAGTTCTATGTGGACGATATTTTGATCGTTCCGTCATGGGAAGAAGTAAAAGAAGAAGACAAGGATAAGATGATCCTTCATATCGATCCGGGTACTGCATTCGGAACCGGTATGCATGAGACAACACAGCTTGTGATCCGTCAGTTAAAGAAATACGTAAAACCGGGCATCGAACTTCTTGATGTCGGAACCGGAAGCGGAATCTTAGGAATTACAGCACTCAAACTCGGTGCAGGTCATGTTGTCGGAACTGATCTGGATCCGTGTGCTGTACCGGCAGTGCAGGATAACAAAGAAGCCAACGGCATTGTAGACGAAACATTTGATATGATGATCGGGAATATTATCGATGACAAAGAAGTGCAGGATCAGGTCGGATATGAGAAATATGACATTGTAGCAGCCAATATTCTTGCGGATGTGCTCGTACCGCTGACACCGGTCATCGTTCATCAGATGAAAAAAGGTGCTTACTACATCACTTCCGGTATCCTTGATGTCAAAGAAGAAGTAGTCAAAGAAGCTGTTGCAAAAGCAGGACTGACACTTGTTGAAGTGACCAGACAGGGTGAATGGGTCTGCGTGACTGCAAGAAAGGACTGAGACGATGCAGAGGTTTTTTGTAGAGCCACATCAGATTGATGAGGGAGCACATCAGATTCATATCCTCGGAAGTGATGTCAACCATATTTCAAATGTTCTGCGCATGAAGCAGGGAGAGGAACTCTGGATCAGTGATGGCGGAAAAAAGGAATATCGCTGTACGATTGAAGATTTCAGTTCAGACGAAGTACTTCTTCACATTATTTATGCACAGGAACCGGATTATGAGCTTCCGAGCCGTATCTATCTGTTTCAGGGACTTCCGAAGGCAGATAAAATGGAACTGATTATACAGAAGGCAGTTGAGCTCGGTGCATACGAAGTGATTCCGGTAGAGACAAAGCGGTGTGTCGTGAAACTGGACGGCAAAAAAGCAGCAAAAAAGGTTGAACGCTGGAAACAGATCGCAGAAAGCGCTGCAAAGCAGTCAAAACGTATGCTGATCCCGAATGTACATGAGGTACTTACATTTAAAGAAGCATTAAAATACGCAGAAGCTATGGATATCCGCCTGATTCCGTATGAACTTGCAAAAGGCATGCAGGAGACAAAAGAAATCCTGGCCGACATTCAGCCGGGACAGTCTGTTGGAATTTTTATCGGACCGGAAGGCGGATTTGAAGAAAAAGAAGTAGAAACAGCAATCAGCGAAGGGGCAAAACCAATTACTCTTGGTAAACGTATCCTTCGTACAGAGACGGCCGGACTTGCCATTTTGTCAGTCCTGATGTTTCAGCTTGAGAAGTAGATAAAAGAGGAGATTTATGGAAGTTTATTTTGATAATTCTGCAACGACCAGGTGCTATGATTCTGTAAAAGATATCGTAGTAAAGACGATGACAGAGGATTTCGGAAATCCATCTGCCATGCATTTAAAAGGTGTAGATGCAGAAAAATATGTAAAAGAAGCGGCAAAGACGATTGCTGGTATTCTGAAAGTACAGGAAAAAGAGATTCTGTTTACTTCAGGCGGTACAGAGTCTGACAACCTGGCACTGATCGGTGGCGCACTGGCAAATAAAAGAAACGGAAACCACATTATTATTACGTCGGTAGAACATGCAGCAGTCAGCCAGCCGGCATCTTTTTTACAGGAACAGGGGTTTGAAATCACTTATCTGCCGGTAGACCACGAGGGAAAAGTGAAGATGAATGCTCTGGAAGCAGTCCTGCGTCCGGATACGATCATGGTTTCTACCATGCTTGTAAATAACGAAGTCGGTGCTGTGATGCCGGTAGAAGAAATTGCGAATATGGTTCACGAAAAAAGCCCGAAGGCTCTTTATCATGTAGATGCCATCCAGGGATTTGGTAAATACCGCATTTACCCGAAAAAGATGGGCATCGATCTTCTTGCAGTCAGCGGACATAAGATTCACGGACCAAAGGGTATCGGATTCTTGTATATCAATGAAAAAGTAAAGATCATTCCGCAGATCCTCGGTGGCGGACAGCAGAGCGGAATGCGCTCTGGTACGGATAATGTACCGGGCATTGCGGGGCTTGGTGTGGCAGCAGCACAGATTTACAAAAATCTCGATGAGAATGTAGAGTATATGTACCAGCTGAAAGAACATATTGCAGAGGGCTTATCTCAGATTGAAGACATTCGGATCAATGGTATGCCGCTTCGTGAGGGAGCACCACAGATTTTAAGTATCAGTGTTATGGGAGTACGAAGTGAAGTACTTCTTCATTCGCTGGAAGATAAGGGAATCTATATTTCAGCAGGAAGTGCATGCTCCAGCCACAAGAGAAAACCGAGTGCGACACTTTCTGCAATGGGAATGTCGAAAGACCAGATCGAGAGCACGGTACGTTTAAGTTTCTGCGAGAAAAACACGATAGAAGAGGCAGATTATTTCTTACAGACTATGAAAGAGCTTGTTCCGATGCTTCGCAGATATTCAAGAAAATAAAACAACCAGTGTCGGAAAACACTGACAGAAAATTCAGGAGGAAATACCAGATATGATATTTCATGCATTTTTGATAAAATATGCAGAGATCGCCATCAAGGGCAAAAACAGATATCTGTTTGAGGATGCACTTGTAAAACAGATGAAACTGGCTCTTGAGCCGGTAGAAGGCGAATTTACAGTAACAAAGGAACAGGGCCGTGTATATGTGTTCTGTCCGGAAAAATATGATTTTGACGAGGCTGTAGAAGCCTTACAACGTGTGTTTGGTATCGTTGGTATCAGCCCGGTTGTCATTTATGAAGATCAGGGCTTTGATCAGATGGCAGAAGATGTTGTTGCCTATATGAAAGCCAGATATCCGGAATACAAAGGCTCCTTCAAGGTATACACAAGAAGAGCAAAGAAATCTTATCCGATCACATCTATGGAAGTCAGCGCGGCAATTGGAGAAAAAATCCTTGATGCGTTCCCGGAAGCATCTGTTGATGTACACACTCCGGAAATGACACTTTCTGTAGAAATCCGTGACAAGATTTATGTATATTCAGAGACTCTTCCGGGACCGGGAGGTATGCCGATCGGAACAAACGGAAAAGCCATGCTTCTCCTTTCCGGTGGTATTGACAGTCCGGTAGCCGGTTATATGATCGCAAAACGTGGCGTCAAGATCGAGGCAGTGTATTTCCATGCTCCGCCGTACACAAGCGAACGTGCAAAACAAAAAGTCGTAGATCTTGCAAAACTGGTTGCACGCTACAGTGGTCCGATCCGTCTGCACGTTGTTAATTTTACGGATATCCAGCTTTATATCTATGATCAGTGCCCGCATGAAGAACTGACGATCATCATGCGTCGTTATATGATGCGTATTGCAGAGCATTTTGCACGTAAAGATAAGTGTCTCGGACTGATTACAGGAGAGAGTATCGGACAGGTTGCAAGCCAGACATTACAGAGCCTTGCAGCAACAGATGAAGTGTGCGAGCTTCCGGTATATCGTCCGGTCATTGGATTTGACAAAGAAGAAATTGTTCAGATTTCCAGAAAGATCAATACCTTTGAGACTTCAATCCAGCCATTTGAAGACTGCTGCACAATTTTTGTGGCAAAACATCCGGTAACAAAACCGAATCTCAAGGTAATTCACAGATCCGAAGAGAAATTAAACGAGAAGATCGACCAGCTTGTAGAAGAAGCGCTGGCATCTACAGAAGTAATCGAAATTCAGTAAACAGTATGGAGTAGTTTCCTATTAGGACATAAAAAACAGCTTCTCATGCGTGTGCACAGAAGCTGTTTTAAAACTGTCTTACTTTCATGATCTCCTTAAGGGGATGATACAGATCACTCAATTACGTATGGCTGTACGATTGTCAGAATAGTATCAAGCATGCTGCCTTCAGCGTGGATATTCAGATTGATCGGTTTGGATAAGTCTAAACTGAAGATACCCATGATGGATTTTGCATCAATCACATATCTTCCGGATACTAAGTCAAAGTCACAGTCAAATTTACTGATCTCGTTAACAAATGCTTTCACTTTATCGATAGAATTCAGCGAGATTTTTAATGTTTTCATTTTGAGAACCTCCCTATTTAGTGTTGTTATGTGATTAATCTTACCCGTACGCCTCTGAAAAGTCAAGAGAAAATCAGATGAAATTGCGGTAAAATATTCGTCTGTATATATAAAAAATGCAACTATTCAGCAGGTAACTGTGAAGGTACTGAACAGTTATAAAAACAATAAAATCGGATTGCAAAGTGAAAATATCAGAAAATATATATGAGGTTAAAAAATATGAAAAAAAAGGTTGCCCTTCATAATCTGGGCTGTAAAGTAAATGCATACGAAGTAGAAGCAATGCAGCAGCTTCTGGAAAAAGCAGGATATGAGATCGTACCTTTTACGGAAAGAGCGGACGTATATCTGATCAATACCTGTACGGTTACGAATATTGCAGACCGTAAATCCCGACAGATGCTGCACAAGGCAAAAAAAATGAACCCGGATGCGATCGTGGTAGCTGCCGGATGCTATGCGCAGGCAGACACAGAGAAATTAAAAGAAGACAATGCAGTTGATCTGATCCTCGGAAACAACCAGAAGACGCAGATCGTAGAAGTTCTGGAAGAGTATGAGAAAGAACATTCCAAACAGGTGCAGGTGATCGAGATCAACCACACAAAAGAATATGAGGAGCTTTCCATTGAGCAGACAGCGGAGCATGTTCGTGCCTACATTAAGGTACAGGATGGATGCAATCAGTTCTGCACTTACTGCATCATTCCGTTTGCAAGAGGCCGTGTGCGCAGCCGTAAGATTGCGGACGTATTAAGAGAAGTTGAGACACTTGCTTCCAAAGGATATAAAGAAGTTGTGCTCACCGGTATTCATTTAAGTTCCTATGGTGTGGATTTCCCGAAAGAAGAAAGAGAAAGTCTTTTATCCCTGATTCAGGCGGTAAGTAAAGTAGCAGGAATACAGAGAATCCGTCTTGGTTCCCTTGAACCGAGAATCATTACCGAAGAATTTCTGGAGGGAATCGTTGCGACAGGAAAAGTCTGCCCTCATTTCCATCTGTCTCTGCAGAGCGGCTGCAACAAAACCCTGAAAAATATGAATCGCCGCTACAGTGCGCAGGAATATGCAGAAAAATGTGAACTGATCCGTAAATATTATCCGGCACCGGCGCTTACAACGGATGTGATCGTAGGATTCCCGATGGAAACAGAAGAAGATTTTGAAGAGTCTTATGAATTTGTAAAAAACATTCATTTTTATGAAACACATATTTTCAAATATTCCAGAAGACATGGGACAAAAGCAGCCGCTATGGATGGACAGCTTACAGAAGCAGTAAAAGCACAGCGAAGCGAAAAGCTGCTTGAGCTTCATGATATCCGTGCAAAGGAATACGAAGAAGCAATGATCGGAAAGACAATCGAGCTTCTTCTTGAAGAAGAAATCGAAGAAGATGGAAAAATGTGGTATGTAGGACACAGCCGTGAATATGTACGTGCCGTTATCGAAAAGACGGAGGTACATCAGGTAAATGATCTTGTTGAGGCGAAAGTGACAGGATTTGTGACAGACCATCTTTTGCGTGCGGA
Source organism: Blautia intestinalis (assembly GCF_014297355.1). Lineage (GTDB taxonomy): Bacteria > Bacillota > Clostridia > Lachnospirales > Lachnospiraceae > Blautia_A > Blautia_A intestinalis. The sequence goes on from NZ_JACOQE010000001.1 coordinate 796,997, forward strand.
ATGATCTGCAAGGTGTAATGCCGGTTTTGACGAAAGAATTTCAGCAAAAAAAGGGTTCTTGTATTTTGATGAGAATTATATTAAAATAAAAAGGAAATCTTATTAAGGACGTGAGAAAAATGGCAGAAAACAGTTTGGGAAATACACAATATTTCAGAACAAAACCGGATCAGGATCTTGAAGTAAAAGAAGTCCTTGATCTGGTCTACAATGCAATGGATGAAAAGGGATATAATCCGGTAAACCAGATAGTCGGTTATATTATGTCCGGAGATCCGACTTATATTACCAGCCACAAAGGTGCGCGAAGCATGATCATGAAAGTCGAGAGAGACGAGCTGGTAGAAGAATTACTTAATGAATATATTAAGAACAAATCCTGGGAACGCTAGGAATATGCGGATTCTCGGATTAGATTACGGATCAAAAACAGTAGGAGTAGCCGTCAGTGACCCACTTGGCCTGACTGCGCAGAAGGTAGAGACGATATGGCGCAAACAGGAAAATAAACTTCGGCAAACTCTTGCGAGAATTGAAGAACTCATCGCAGAATATGAAGTAGAGAAGATCGTGTTGGGCTTTCCGAAGAATATGAACAACACGGTTGGTGAGCGCGCGGAAAAAGCTCTTGAGTTTGGCGAAATGCTGAAAAAACGTACCGGGCTTGAAGTTATCATGTGGGATGAGCGTCTGACGACAGTAGAGGCAGACCGGACACTTATAGAGGCCGGTGTGCGCAGAGAAAACCGCAAACAGTATCTGGATGGCATTGCGGCAGTATTTATTTTGCAGGGATATCTGGATTCCCTGTCAGTATGACAAAGGTGACAACATGGAAAAAATCAGATTTCAGTCTCCTGATGGAACAGTAGAAGATTTCTACATTGAGGAGCAGACAAGAATCGGAGGGGTGGCGTACCTCCTTGTTTCTGATTCAATGGATGACGAAGCAAACGCCTATATTTTAAAAGACGTATCAGAAGATACAGATTCCGAAGCCTTCTATGAAATGGTTGAAGATGAGAACGAACTGCAGGCAGTATATAAAGTTTTTGAGCAGATGCTTGAGGATGTAGACCTTGAAATGTGATTGCACACGAAGCATTATGGAGGTGCTTGATTGAGTATAGAAAATAATATGAACGAGAATAAAGCGCATACAACGCAGAGAGAAAGTATGCCGCGAGACAGCAGATTCAAACCGAGAAGATACAATAACCATGACAGGAAACCTGCTGAAAACAATACAAAGAAACAGAACCCGAAGCAGAAAAATTTCAAATATAAACAGCAGCAGAAGCCACAGCAGAAAAATAATGGCAAAACAGCAGTAAAGACCGTACAGAAACCGCAGCTTCGTACAGCTTCCCGCAGGGGACGCAGAGGAACATCCAAGCTGAAAGTTATTCCGCTTGGTGGACTTGAGCAGATAGGAATGAACATCACAGCTTTCGAATACGAAGACAGCATTGTGGTCGTGGACTGTGGCCTGGCATTCCCGGAGGATGACATGCTCGGTATCGACCTTGTCATTCCGGATGTTACCTATCTGAAAGAAAATATTTCTAAAGTCAAAGGTTTTGTGATCACCCATGGACATGAGGATCATATCGGTGCGCTTCCCTATGTATTAAAAGAAGTAAATGCACCAATCTATTCCACGAAACTGACACTTGGACTGATCACCAACAAACTGAAAGAACACAATCTTGTCCGTTCTACGAAATTAAAAGAAGTCAAACACGGACAGGTCATCAATCTGGGTGATTTTTCTATTGAATTTATTAAGACGAACCACAGCATTCAGGATGCATCTGCGCTTGCAATTTATTCGCCGGCAGGTATCGTAGTTCATACCGGTGACTTTAAGGTGGATTATACACCGGTGTTTGGTGATGCAATCGATCTTCAGCGCTTTGCTGAGATCGGTAAGAAAGGTGTACTTGCGCTGATGTGCGACAGCACCAATGCAGAACGTCCGGGCTTCACTATGTCCGAGCGTAGTGTGGGACATGTTTTTGATAATCTGTTCAACGAACACAAAAATGCGAGAATCATCATTGCGACTTTTGCATCAAATGTTGACCGAGTACAGCAGATCATTGACACATCCTATCGTTTCGGCCGTAAAGTTGCAGTTGAAGGCCGCAGTATGGTCAATATCATTTCCGTAGCATCAGAGCTCGGTTATCTCCGAATTCCGGAAAACACACTGATCGAGATCGATCAGGTCAAGAACTATCCGGATGAAAAAGTAGTTCTGATCACGACAGGAAGCCAGGGAGAGTCCATGGCAGCGCTTTCCAGAATGGCAGCAGATATCCACAAAAAGATTACGATTAAGCCGAACGATACGATTATTTTCAGTTCAAACCCGATTCCGGGAAACGAAAAAGCCGTATCAAAGGTTATTAACGAACTGTCTATGAAAGGCGCGAAAGTTATTTTCCAGGATGTTCATGTATCCGGACATGCGTGCCAGGAAGAAATCAAGCTGATCTATTCTCTGGTAAGACCGAAATATGCAATTCCGGTTCATGGTGAATATCGTCATCTGACTGCACAGAAACATGTGGTTGAGGATCTCGGTATCCCGAAAGAAAATATCTTTATTCTCGCATCCGGTAATGTTCTTGAAATGGACGAAAACAGCGCGCAGGTAACCGGATCCGTTCAGACCGGAGCAATCCTTGTAGACGGCCTTGGTGTCGGGGATGTCGGAAACATCGTACTTCGTGACCGTCAGCACCTTGCAGAAGACGGCATTATGATCGTTGTTATGACACTGGAGCGACACAGCAACGTCGTTCTTGCAGGACCTGATATCGTGTCCAGAGGTTTCGTATATGTAAGAGAATCCGAGGATCTGATGGAACATGCAAAAGAAGTTGTTGAGAATGCACTTGATTCCTGTCTGGACCGCAACATCACAGACTGGGGCAAGATTAAAAACGTAGTAAAAGATGCACTCAGCGATTTCCTCTGGAAGAGAACAAAGAGAAGCCCGATGATCCTGCCGATCATCATGGAAGCATAAGACACGAAGCTTTTACAGACAGAAAGGAGCCGATATGGGAGATACAAAAGACCGGGTAGGCGCAGCAGGAGTCATCGTTGCGGGAGGTTTTTTCAAAATAGCTCTGTATGTATGCGTGGCTGTTCTTGTTATCTGGATCGGAAAAGTCACATACCAGTTTGGATACAATATATTTAACCAGCAGGCAATGAGCCCGGGAGAGGGACAGGAAGTAACCGTTGTGATCAAAGAAGATGCAACGGCTTATGATATTGCCAAAACCCTGAAGAGTAAAGGTCTGATCGAAGATTCGCTGGTATTTGTTGTACAGGAAAAACTTTCCAATTACAGCGGCAAAATGAGACCGGGAACTTATCTTCTCAGCACTGCATATACACCGACCAGAATTATGGGGATTCTTGCGGGAGATGCGGAGCAGGAGGGAGTAACTTCGTGATCGTAGAAGAAAGAATGCGAACATTTATAAATTCTCTTGATACAGGCAACACTCCATTTCTTGATGAACTGGAGTGTTCTGCTCTTTCTGAGGAAGTTCCGATCATCCGTAAGGAGATGCAGAGTTTTATCAAAACATTGCTGGCACTTGCAAAACCGCAGAAAATTCTGGAAGTGGGGACGGCCGTAGGCTTCTCCACACTTCTTATGTGTGAGTATGGCAGACCGGATCTGCATATCACAACGATTGAAAATTATGAAAAACGAATTCCACTCGCAAAAGAGAATTTCAAAAAAGCAGGAAGAGAAGACCAGATCACATTTCTGGAAGGAGATGCAGGAGAAATTCTGAAAAAACTTGAAGATTCCTATGATCTGATTTTTATGGACGCAGCCAAAGGTCAGTATATTCACTGGCTTCCGGATGTTGTAAGACTTCTTGCACCGGGCGGGATCCTGATGTCGGATAATGTGCTGCAGGAGGGAGAACTGATCGAGTCTCACTACCTTGTGGAGCGTAGAAACCGTACGATTTATAAACGAATGAGAGATTATCTTTTTGAACTGAAGCATCATCCACAGCTTACGACGAGTATCATTCCATTGGGCGACGGTGTTTCTGTGAGTGTTAAGGAGGAATTATGAGAAAAATTGAATTGCTGGTTCCGGCAAGCAGTCTGGAAGTCCTTAAGATCGCTGTTGTATTTGGTGCAGATGCCGTTTATATCGGTGGTGAGGCATTTGGACTTCGTGCGAAGGCAAAGAACTTTTCAAAAGAAGATATGGCAGAAGGAATCGCTTTTGCACATGAGCATGGTGTAAAAGTGTATGTGACAGTCAATATTCTGGCGCATAACGATGACCTTCCGGGAGTACGTGAGTACCTGCAGGAACTCAAGGAATTAAAACCGGATGCACTGATCATTGCAGACCCGGGAATCTTTACTTATGCCCGTGAAATCTGCCCGGAGATCGAATGCCACATCAGTACGCAGGCAAATAACACAAACTACGAGACTTATCGTTTCTGGTATCGTCTCGGAGCCAAACGTGTCGTAACTGCACGTGAATTGTCGCTGAAAGAAATTCGGGAAATTCGTGCCAACATTCCGGATGATATGGAAATCGAAACATTTATACATGGTGCAATGTGCATTTCCTATTCCGGAAGATGCCTGCTGAGCAATTATCTTGTAGGAAGAGATGCCAATCAGGGCGCATGTACGCATCCATGCCGCTGGAAATATTCTGTAGTCGAGGAAAAACGTCCGGGCGAATATATGCCGGTTTACGAGAACGAGCGAGGAACCTATATCTTTAATTCGAAAGATCTCTGTATGATCGAGCATATGGACGATGTCCTGAACAGTGGAATCGACAGTCTGAAGATCGAAGGACGTATGAAGACGGCACTTTATGTGGCAACAGTTGCGAGAACTTACCGTAAAGCAATTGATGATTATCTGGAATCTCCTGAGAAATATAAAGCCAACATGCCGTGGTATCAGGAGCAGATTTCAAACTGCACATACAGACAGTTTACGACCGGATTCTTTTATGGAAAACCGGATCAGAATACACAGATTTATGACAATAACACTTATGTCAAAGAATATACGTATCTGGGATATGCAGAGGAAGTCGATGAGAAAGGACTTGCACATATCACCCAGAGAAATAAATTCTGCGTCGGTGAGACTATCGAGATCATGAAGCCGGACGGAAGAAACTTGTCTGTGACGGTCAGGACAATCTACGATGAAAACGGTGAATCTGTAGAGAGCGCACCACATCCGCAGCAGAAGCTTGCTGTAGACCTTGGTACAGAGATAGAGAAATATGATCTCTTAAGAAGAGCAGAGGCATCAGAAAATTAAATTCCAGCTATAATAAAAAGATCAGATACCCATTTCAGGTACCTGATCTTTTTGGCTGCTGATAATTGAATATTTCAGAGTGATTAGCGGCTCAGTACCGGTGCAGTAAGTTCAAATCTTGCTCCGGATTTCCAGGAAGCTCCGTTCACGGGTTGAGCAAGAATCTGGATTTTGGTAATCTTTTTACGGTACTTCCATTTTGCAAGAGAAGTAGACAAATGAACAATCCTGCTGGCAGGCACGTTTTGTGTACACTCAAAATACTGTTTTCCACTGAAAAAGCGTAGTTTGATCTGAACAGAACTTTTATTTGCACCGGTCACACGAAGTGTGGTGCAGAAACGTGGAGAAGAAGAAACATTAAGTTTTTTCTTAAAGCTTTGTGTATATCCCCACGAAATATTCTGATTGCGGGAGGCATCCCGGTATACAGTAAAAATATCGCCTTTTTTACTGAAACGTCTGGAAGCGCCGTAGAATGTCCAGCTGCCGGAAACTGAACCGGTTTTTTTGTAACCATTTACCTGAGTAAGTTTTCCAATCGTACAGGATACTTTATTGTACAGTTTACTGCTGTATGAAGGAATGAGCTGTTTCCAGCTGGTGGCTCCGATTGCAGAAGTCAAAGACTTTGTTTCAGAATTGGAACGGCTGGTGTCCATATATTTGTAGATGTTCCAGGAGAGCTTTTTTGATTTTGCGTGCTCAGGAGATGAAGAACCGGCAGAAGTTGTCCATAATCCGAGGTTCAGTCCCTGTCTGATCTCATCACGATGATCGACCTGACGGTGAATAATAAGAGAGTCGATCATATTGTCAGATTCAGAAATCAGATATGAATAAGCAATCGCCGCCGCTTGAAGTTTTTCTACATTTTTGCCGTTCTGTACGGAGGTATAGCCCTGTTCTGAAAGAATAATTCTTGTTTTGGAACCGTATTTCTGACGGATATAATTCGTCAGAATATGAATATTTCCCATATTGATAACAGGGGAGGAAAGAGATTTTGTAAGCTGCCTGTTTGTGTTTGCCCAGAACCGTGGTTCTGTCAGCGGAGAACTGTACGGATGATAGGCAAGATTCCAGGAAATATTACCGCCGGCACGGAGTTTGGAAGCAAACTTGTCCAGCATTTTCTTTGATGCAAAGGTACCACTTACGTTGTTGGTATTCCACAGATGATCAAGTGAAATGTAAACTCTTGCATTGGAATAAACGCTTGTCAGAGTATTGTATGCCAGACGGAACTGGTCAGCATAGATTTTTGCATACTGATTCAGGGTTTTGGAACCTGCATAATTATACGTCCGGTAATTATTGACTTCATTTCCGACAATCCAGTTTACGATACGTCCGTATTTTCCGTTGGTACTGCTATAACGTCTGGCAAGAAAATTAAGGGTAGCCTGTAATTGATTTCTTGCAGAAGAATCGACGGTGTTCCATGCATAAAAACTGTGTCCCTTATAACGTCCCTGTGGATAAATCAGTCCTTTCAGATCATCACGCCAGCTTAAAAGAAGAACGGCACTGTTGACGGAGGACGTGGACTTTAATGACTGAAGCTGCCGGTCATAATAGGAAACAGAGTCCTTTACGAACCAGTAGGTCCTGCCGTTGTATTTCCATGAATAAGAATAATTTGAGTTTTGTAAAACAGGAGGTGCAAGAAGCTGGCTGAAATCGATATTGATGACGGAGTTATGTACATTCAGCTCTTCAGCATCTTCGAGCATATCTGCGTTGATCTGCAGCCCTTTTTTGGAAACCGCTTTGGGAAAACGGCAGCGGTAACTGGCAAGTGCTCCGGGATTGGATATATAACGCTTACTGCTGATAATGGTGTATTTTCCCCTGCTGTTTCGTGAAGCAATTGCAAAGCTGTGATAAAGAAGACTGATGCCGTTTTGCGTGGAACGGCAGGAAAAAGTCATCTTTTTTGATTTGCGGGCAGATGCAATCGGACGTGCGGAAGAGGAAAGATTGCTGCTTCCGGGAGCCAGTGCAAAAAGGTAACATCTGGAGCCATGTATTTTTTTTGTGTTAGTGGCAGTAGCAGTGACTCGTATCCTGCTTTTTCCTTTTAGTTTGCAGGAAGTGATGGAAACCGGCTTGGCCGCCGCGTTTACGGTGACTGGTTCGGTGAGCGTACCACATAAAGTCAGGCACAGCAGTATAATAAGGATACAGCCTGAAAGCCTGCGCATATGTGAAAGAAATGAGCCGTATCTTTTGATTTTCATAAAAATTAATCTCCTTCCGGTTATAGATTGATTCATCGTAACTGTGAGGACACCGAACAGTTATGATTCTTCTATGATTTGATTTTAGAAGATTTTTCAGAGAAAATCAATGGAAGAGCGTTCGTAATTTTTTCAGAGCATTTTTTTCAATGCGGGAGACGTAGGAGCGACTGATATCAAGGCGGGCGGCAATCTCACGCTGCGTCAGCTCAGGTTCATTAAAGATGCCGTATCGGTAGCAGATGACCTGATATTCTTTTGGAGAAAGAATGCTCTTTATAGAAGAAAGGAGATGAAGAATGTCCTGTTGTGTGGAATAATTTTCGATGACGTCTATCGGTGGGCTTTCGATGATATCAAGCAGACTAATCTCGTTTCCTTCTTTGTCCGTCCCGATCGGTTCATACAGAGAGACTTCTCTGGAACATTTTTTGCGTGAACGGAGCATCATCAGAAGTTCGTTGTCAATGCACCGCGCAGCATAAGTGGAAAGTCTGGCGGATCGGTCAATATCAAAAGTGGAGATTGCTTTGATCAACCCGATTGTTCCGATGGAAATCAGATCTTCGAGATCTTCACCTGTATTCTGATATTTTTTTGCAACATGAGCGACCAGACGAAGGTTATGTTCAATAAGAATACGTTTTGCTTCAGGATCCCCTTTCCGGCAGCGTTTGAGGCAGAGCTTTTCCTCTGCGGAAGTCAAAGGTTTTAAGAATGTTTTCAAATGTCCACCTCAAAGGGGATTTCTATATAGTCTATGTTACAGACAAGTTTGCTGTGCTTTTCCCAGAAAATAAAAAAATAATGAAACAATAATTACCTGTACCGGGCGTTTTCTTGCTTCTCGCCGGGATGTAGTGTATAATAATTTCAATACGTAAATACGATTTCAAGGATGATCAGGTGAACCAGATTGAAAAAAAAGCTAGAACAGATACTGAACGGAAAATTTGAATACGAGCAGCCGGAACTCCTTTTTTCGAAGGACCGGCTGGAAATTGCGCTGGAAGCCGGAAGCACAGCGCAGGGTGAACTCTATTTTGGAACAGAAAACAATGACCGGATTCAGGGATATGTGACGTCTTCGAACCGCAGATTTGTACCGGGCAGCAGCCGCTTTTCCGGCACGACAGTGCGGATGCCTTATGGAATAGACGGCTCAGGTATGCGACCGGGAGAGGTATGCAGCGGCTGGTTGTGTGTAACTTCAAGCACAGGTGAGTACAAGATTCCGTTTCGGATTCAGGCTGTAAAAGAAGAAATGCGAAGCTTTGGAAGCGAAGTAAGAAATTTGGAAGCGCTAACGCAGATTGCACGTAAGGATTTCAGAGAGGCTTACAGGATTTTTACAGATAAAAATTTTTCCACTGTGATCGCAGAAACAGATCCGAAACAGAAGGCACTTTACGCAGGCCTTTCAAAGCAGCCTGTGACATGGCAGAATCTGGAAGAATTTCTGGTTGCCACGAAACAAAAAGAGGCCGTTTCGATTTCACTTAAAACAACGGAAACAGAATTTTACAATATCAAAGAAACCATACAGGAATCTTTTGAGATCCAGAGGAGCGGTTGGGGACATCTCCGTCTGGATATAGAAAGCAAAGGCGGATTTCTTGAGCCGGAACGTAAGATTGTTACAGATGAGGAATTCATCGGAAGCTGCCTGAAACTGAACTACGTCATTCATGCAGATCAGTTAAAATCCGGTAACCAGATTGGAGAGATTGTTGTAAGAAGTCCGTATCAGGAACTGCGATATCAGGTGACTGCGTCAAAGAGTCCGCAGATTCGTATTGACATTCACAGAGAAGAAAAGAAACACAAAGCAGAGCTTATACATGATTATATAGAATACCGTATCGGACATACAGATCGTGAGACCTGGCTTTCACGTGCTGAACGAGTTCTGGATCAGTTGAAGGTTTCAGGATGCGAATATCCGGAATATCATTTTTATCAGGGATATATTGCACACATAAAAGGTGATGACCAGACTGCGGCAGCCCTGTTGAAACAATATCAGCTCAGAGAGTTTACCAGAGAAGAGCTGGAGCAGGCAGGTGTTTATCTGTACCTTTGTACAGCGTGTGGTTTATACCGTGATAAAGGCCAGGCGGTTTCGCGGCTGCAGAATTTCTTTCGTCAGAAAGAAGACAGTTTTACACTTTTGTGGCTGCTTCTTCAGCTGGACAGTACATACAGAACGACACCGTCGAAAGTACTGTTTATGTTGGAAGAACTTTATGAAAAGGGGTGTTTCAGTCCGCTCCTTTATGTGGAAGCGTGGAATCTCATCAGTGAGGATGTTTCGCTTCTGCATCGTCTGAGTCCATTCTGGATGCAGGTGTTTTGTTTTGCCGGAAAGCATGGACTTCTCACGGAAGAACTTGTGATGCGTCTTGCATATCTTTCCGGCTATGAAAAGAAATTTTACGGCAGTCTGTATCAGGCACTGGCAGCGGGCTATGAGAAGTTTCCTTCGGACGATGTACTGGAGGCAATCTGTAAATATATTATGAAGGGGGAACCGCGGAAACAAAAGTATTTCCGATGGTTTTCGCTGGCGGTTGATCAGGGCCTTCGAATTACCAGATTGTACGAATATTATGTGGAAACAATGGATATTTCTTACAGCAGACAGCTGCCGAAGTCACTTCTGATGTATTTTGCCTACAATGATAATTCTCTTGGGGATGCACGTAAGGCATATGTTTATGCGAGCGTGATCGCTGCGAAAGACACAGATCCGCATACATACGAAAATTATAAAGAAAGCATGGAGCGTTTTGCATATCGGAAACTCTGTGACGGACAGCTGGATGAAAATTATGCAATACTTTATCAGGAATTTCTGTTTGATCCGCTCAGTAGAGAAGAAGGTGAGCGCCTTGCACCGAAACTGTTTACACACAGGCTGTATTGCGATGATGACAAGGTACGGCAGGTAGTTGTTCGTCATGAGCAGCTTCAGGAGGAAGAGATATACCCGTGCAGTCAGGGCGTGGCCTATATCCGGATATATACGAATGATGCGGCAATTCTTTTTCAGGATGACAAACAGCGTCGTTATGCAGCAACGATACCATATAATCTGAAAAAGCTGACGGATGAGGAGAAAGTTGTTTCTGAATTATTGAAACTGGGTGTCGAAGAGCCGGGACTCTTGCTTCATTATTGTGAGACGGCCAAAATGAACCGGGAAAATCTGGCATATTTTCAGCGCCTTGCAGAATTATCCTCCTGTACGGAAACATACCGCAGATCCATACGCAAAAAGATTCTGGAATTTTATGCACAGAATGTACATGGACAGGATCTTGATAAATACCTTGAAAGAATGGATTACCGTCAGTATGCGCTGGTTGACCGTACGACACTTCTGGAGGTTCTGATTTCCCGCAGACTGTTCCGTCAGGCAATGGGACTTGTAGAAGAATTCGGATATGAAGGACTGGAGCTTACAAGCCTTCTGAAGCTTACAAGTCGCATGATATTAAAGAGTGATATGGCAGAAGATGAGGAACTTCTGGCACTTGCATCTGAAGTATATCGAAATGGAAAATACGATGAAGTCATTTTATATTATCTGATGAAATATCGTTTCGGTCCGATGGACGAGCTCCTTTCTATCTGGAAGAGTGCCAGAGGATTCGAAATGGAAACATATGATCTGGAAGAACGTATTTTAAGCCTCCTGATCTTTACTTCGGATTACCGCAAAGAGGGTGAAGCGGTTCTGGAATCTTATGTCAGTCAGTCAGGAAAGGAACGGATCATCGGAGCTTACCTGACACAGGTAGCATACGGAGTATTTGTAAAAGAATACACGATGAGCGCGTTTGTGCGTGGACGTCTGGAATATGCTTATCTTAACAAATGGCCAGTGAACAGAATCTGCAGGCTTGCCCTTCTGAAAGAAATTTCCAGAGAACAGGATCCAAAACCGGAATATATAGGTATTCAGCAGGGAATACTGAAAGAATGTGCGAAGGAACATCTGATGTTCGGCTTTTTCCGAAGACTGTCACCGGAGCTTCTAAGTCCTTACCAGCTGGATGATAAGACATTTGTGGAATGTCATGCGGCGCCGGGGGCGAAAGTAACTCTGTTTTACAGCCTGGATACCGGAATCGGAAATGACAGAGAATACAAATGCGAGCCGCTGAAAGAAATGTATCAGGGTATTTTTGTACGTGCGTTTACATTATTTTATGGAGAAACACTGCGGTATTATTTCAAAATTGATGATGGAAAGAAAGTGCAGAAAACCGTGGAACGTGTTCTTACAATGAAAAAGATCGAAGGGACACCGGGGAGCAGATATCAGGTTCTGAATCAGATTCTTTCGGCAAGAAAACTCGGCAAAAAACATGAGGCAGAAAAAGAGCTGAAACGGTTTATGCGGCAGGAACAATACGTACAGAGTATGTTCACCATCAAAAAGGAAAATGAGAAATGAACGAGACAAAAGATTTGATAATCGGAATTGATTTTGGAAAAGAATATTCTCAGATCTGTTATTATGACCGCAAGGCAGATGAACCGCGTTCACTTCCGGTAAAGGTGGGCAGCAGCCAGTTTGAGATGCCAACCAGTCTCTGCCGGCGACTGGAACAGGGGGATTACTGTGTTGGTCTGGAAGCAGAGTATTTTGCCAGAGAAAAGGGTGGCTTTCTGATCAGTGATCTCTATGCGGTTTCAAAGAGCAGAGAGAGGGTCACTGTTGCAGAAGAACAAAAGGAACCGTGGGAACTGCTGGCATATTATATTCGCGGAATGTTGAACCTTCTCGGTGTTGCCGATGTGGAAAAAAACATCCGCGCACTGGTGATCTCCGTGGAAACACTGGATGCTGTGCAGGTAGATAATCTGCAGAAAGCATGTGGATTTCTGGGAATTTTGAAAGAATGCTGTATTCTTCAGGATTACGAGGAAAGCTTCTATTATTATGTGATGACACAGAAAATAGAAACATGGAACAGGAGTGTTGGCTGGTACAGTTTCCGTGACCGGCATGTGACATTCCGCAGAATGGTTATGAACGCCGGCAACAAACCGGTTCCTGTAATGCTGGAAACACCGGTAGAGACAGATTTGAGTGAAGATATGGAGCAGAGGGATGCGGATTTTTATGCCTTCGTGCAAAATACACTTGGGAAAGAACTCTACTCCAGTATTCAGATCAACGGAGATGGATTTGATCAGGAATGGGCGAAGAAATCAGTTAAACTTCTATGCTATCAGAAACGTAAAGTATTTTATGGAAACAATCTGTTTGCCAGAGGAGCATGTGCAGCCGGGGCAGAACGCTTAATTACGCACAGGCTTCGGGATTATCGGTATATGAGCCGGTCGCTTGTTCTTACGAGTGTGGGAATGGAGATGCGTGTTATGGGAGCACCGACGTATTATCCATTGATCGAGGCCGGAAGAAACTGGTACGAAAGCAGTGCGGATATTGAACTGATCCTGGATGATACAGATGAGCTGGTATTTGTAGTAGAGCATATGAGTGAATCCGAAAGAAGACATGTCGTAATGAAGCTTCCGGGGCTTCCACAGCGTCCAAACAGAACGACACGCCTCAGTGTATTACTTCGTTATGTAGCGGCGGAAGAATGTTGTATCACAGTGAAAGACCTTGGATTTGGAGAGATGTTTCCGGCTTCGGGGAAAGAATGGAAAGAAACGACCAGATGGCAGGAGGGGATTGCGTGAGCGGATATATACTGTGCCAGACCGGAAGGGCAGAGATACCTTACTTTATCGAAAATATCAGCATGAATATTTATTCGCTGGAAGAATTATGCTATTATCTTGACAATAATCTGTATCTGATCGATCAGACAATCCTTAATGAAGGACTGTGCAACTGGATCCAAGAGGAATTGAAACTTCCTGCACTTGCAGCAAAGCTGCGTCCGAAAATGGGAAAATTTGCAAGTGCCGAGGATCTTGTCTATCCGGTATTTAAGGAAATCAATTATCTGACCTATGAAGAACTGAAAGTATTGAATACTCGTTTGCAGAAATTTGATAAAGAAACGCCGGCGATGCGTGAAAAATGCAAAGGTGATGCTCTGATGGAAAATAAAATGTATGTTCATGCGATTCAGGTTTACCAGAAGTTACTTGACAGAAAAGATCTCGAAGAGATACGGGAAGGTCTGACAGAATGTATTTATCATAACCTTGGCTGTGCATACAGTTATCTTTTCCAGATGGATAAAGCAATCGAGTGTTTCCGCCGAGCATATGAGGGAAGCCGGAGTACAGAAGCACTGGAAACGTATCTGATGGCTTTTTCTATGTCACACAGTGAAGACGAATACAAAAATATGGCAAAGACGCTGGGAGTGGAAGAAGAAATACTGACTGCCGTGCAGAACAGAAAAAAAGAATTTGCGCAAGTTCCGGGGAAAAAAGTAAATTCTCAAAATATGGACGATATTCTTAATCACCTTACATCAGAATATCACAGAAGTACGGGTTCGTGAAAATAATCACAATGTATACAGTTTTTTTATACAAATAAGGTAGACGAAACAGACTTAATCTGTTAAACTAAACATATAATTTGGGTCTGGTAATACCACCCAAAAAGATTAGGAGGAATTTATCATGTTAGTAAACGCTTCAGAAATGTTGAAAAAAGCAAAAGCTGGTCATTATGCAGTAGGTCAGTTCAACATTAACAACCTTGAGTGGACAAAAGCAATCCTGCTTACCGCACAGGAACTCAACTCTCCGGTTATCCTTGGTGTATCCGAAGGTGCAGGAAAATACATGACAGGTTACAAAACAGTTGTTGGTATGGTTAAAGGTATGCTGGAAGAGCTGAACATCACTGTTCCGGTTGCACTTCATCTTGACCACGGCAGCTATGAAGGATGCCTGAAATGCGTAGAAGCAGGCTTCACATCTATCATGTTTGATGGTTCCCATTATCCGATCGAAGAGAACGTAGCAAAAACAAAAGAACTGGTTAAGATCGTTGCTGAGCATGGAATGTCTCTGGAAGCAGAAGTTGGTTCCATCGGTGGTGAAGAAGACGGTGTTGTAGGTATGGGCGAATGCGCAGATCCTCAGGAATGCAAGATGGTTGCAGATCTTGGTATCGACTTCCTTGCAGCAGGTATCGGCAACATCCACGGTAAATATCCTGCAAACTGGAAAGGCTTAAGCTTTGAAACTCTGGATGCTATCCAGAAGCTTACCGGAGATATGCCGCTTGTACTTCACGGTGGTACAGGTATCCCGGCAGATATGATCAAGAAAGCAATCGACCTTGGTGTATCCAAGATCAACGTTAATACAGAGTGTCAGCTTTCCTTCGCAGCAGCTACACGTAAATACATCGAAGAAGGCAAAGATCAGCAGGGTAAAGGCTTTGACCCACGTAAACTTCTTGCTCCTGGAACAGAAGCAATCAAAGCTACTGTTAAAGAAAAAATGGAACTTTTCGGTTCTGTTGGAAAAGCCTGAGAATTGCATAATATCCGTTAAGGAAGAAAATAAGGAATCGGTGTTCTGGCATCGGTTCCTTTTTGTTAAGATAGCACCATGATGAAAAATACAGAGAAAAACAAAAATAACAAAATAACGCAGATAATTGACCTTAAAGAAACAGTCATAATGAATTTCTCCGGGATTTATAAAAATCAGAGTTTTTATAAAGATCATGCAGAGAAAGAAATATTCTGGACAGAATTGAGTGATCTTTCCGGATGCAACTGTTACTGTGATGCGGAAGCGGCAGATCGGATTTGTGAAGAAATTCAGAATTATACAGGAAATGGAATTCATTTTATTGATTCGGGAAATTATCATTATATGACACGTCTGTGGCTTGAAAAGCAGCAAGTACCATTTCGACTGCTTGTTTTTGATAATCACACAGATATGCAGCCACCGGCATTCGGGGGACTTTTGTCCTGTGGAGGCTGGATTGCGGCATCACTGGAAGAACTTCCGCTTCTGCATGAAGTGATCCTTGTTGGTCCGGATGAAGAGGCTTATGTACAGGTAGAGCCGGAATTGCAGCAGAAAGTCTGTTTTTTGTCCCGTGAGAAATTAAGTATGATGACGGCAGAAGAGAAAGAGGATTTCTTTAAAAATCTGGATGCAGATCTGCCATTATATATTTCAGTGGATAAGGATGTTCTTTGTAAAGAAGATGCTTCAACTACCTGGAGTCAGGGAGACATGCATCTTTCGGAACTTATGAGTTTCCTTGAAGTTGTGCTGGAGCTGCAGAATGTAGTCGGAATGGATGTCTGCGGTGAGTGTGATCAGGATTCCGGCAGTGAGGATTTTTTGAATGATCACGCGAATGAAGCTATTTTGAGACTATGGGAGAAAATGCGAAAATCATCTGAAAGGATGGGCTCGGAATGAAAAATGAACTTTTTACGATCGGACCGCTGACTGTTTATGGTTATGGCCTTATGATCGCGATAGGTGTGCTGGCAGCATGGGTCGTTACAGAATACAGAGCAAAAAAGCAAAACCTGGACAGTGAGCATGTGTTTTCACTTGTTCTCTGGTGCCTGGTGGGTGGTCTGGTCTGTGCCAAGATCCTGTTCTGGATCACAGAATGGAAAAGTATTGCAGAAGATCCGGGATTTTTCTTTGACACGCTGGCGGATGGTTTTGTTGTATATGGCGGAATTATCGGAGGTATCCTGGCTGGATGGATGTACTGTCGGATCAAAAAAGCAGATTTCTGGAAATATTTTGACCTTGTGATGCCGTCCGTAGCGCTGGCGCAGGGTTTTGGCAGGATCGGATGCTTTCTGGCAGGATGCTGTTACGGAAGAGAAACGGACAGCGTATTATCCGTTACCTTTCAGAATTCCGATTTTGCACCGAACCATGTGGCGCTGATTCCGACACAGATTTATTCAAGTGTTCTTGATTTCCTGCATTTTGCTCTCCTTTTATATATTGCAAGACATAAAAAATCAGACGGACAGGTTGCAGCTTTTTACCTGATTTTTTACAGTATCGGAAGATTTGCGCTGGAATTTTTCCGTGGAGATCTGATCAGGGGAAGTGTGGGAAGTTTATCGACTTCACAGTTTATCAGCCTGTTTATTCTGGCAGCCGGAATGCTGATTCTGATTACGCGTACAAAAAAGAAAAATGCATAAGGTTTTAACGGATTCATAAAGCAAGAATTTTTTCATAGGCTGTAAGGAAAGAGAAGAAGCGGAGCAGAGAAGATGAGCGTACCGGCACAGGACCAGCAATATGAAAATTTTATCATCCGTTATAAGCAAAATATACAGGGAGTACCGGAATATCAGCCGGATGAGACATTTCAGATCATCAATGACCTGTTTGGGGTATTGTATGTACCGATGCGGGAAATCCCGGAACTGCAATTAAACAGTTACTCTTATTCGTCTATTCCAAGATGCTATACATATATGGATACTGGTGCGCTGAGCGCGTCTGGGGTAACAAGACTTCATGGGCATCCATATCTGAAACTTAAGGGCAGCGGAACACTGGTGGCAATAATTGATTCCGGAATTGATTATCTGCATCCGGCATTTCACAGGGGAATGACCAGTAAGATTTTGAGTATCTGGGATCAGGAACTGGATGGCGGAATGACGGAGAAGATTCCGTTTGGGAGAGAATTTACCAGAGTTGAGATTGAGCAGGCTCTTTCGGCAGAAAATCCGTGGGAAGTGGTTCCGTCAATGGACAAAAGTGGGCACGGGACGGGAGTAGCTGCCACGGCGGCAGGTTACAGTATCGAAAAAGAAGGTTTTTCAGGAGCAGCGCCGGAGGCTGAACTTGTGATTGTCAAGCTGAAACAGGCAAAGCGGTATCTGCGTGATTTTTACCTTCTTCCACAGGATGCGGATATTTATCAGGAAGACGATATCATGCTTGCGATTGCTTATGTTTTGCGTGTGGCGGCAGAAAATCAGAAACCGCTGTCAATCTGTATCGGGCTTGGAAGCAGTATGGGGGCACATCAGGGTGAGGGGCCGCTGAATGAATATATCAACAGCATTGCGGCATTCAGCCAGAATGCTGTTTCAGTATCGGCAGGAAATGAAGGTACGGCAAGGCATCATTATATGAAGACATTAACTGCAGTAAATATGAGAGACACGATAGAACTGCGTGTGGGAGAAAAGGAGAGTACCAGAGGATTTATGTTGGAATTCTGGGGAGACTCTCCTAATTTTTATTCTATGACGATTCAGTCACCGGCAGGAGAGCAGCTTTCAGTCAGCACATCGCTGAAAAACAGCACACAGGAACTGTCATTTGTATTTGTCGAGACAAAAGTACTGGTGAATTATGTGCCGATTGAGCGGCGTACGGGAAATACACTGATTTTTATTCGGTTTCTGCATCCTGCGGTTGGTATATGGAAGTTTCTGGTGGGAGAGAGAATACCCGGGGAAAGCCGTTTCCATATGTGGCTTCCGGTGCGTGGGATGATCTCAGATGATACATATTTTCTGGAACCTTCACCGGAATATACAGTTACATCACCCGGAGATGCAGCGGACGCGATGACTGTTACGGCATACCAGTACCGGGATAACAGCCTGTATGTGCAGGCAAGCCGCGGATATAATACAGAAAATGTGGTAAAACCGGATTTCGCTGCCCCCGGAGTGGATATCCTGACGGCTTCGATCGGAGCCGGTGCAGAGTTTGCGCCCGCGACAGGAACCAGCCTTGCGGCGGCCCAGACAGCGGGAATTGCAGCACTCTTATTTGAATGGTCCCTGATCAGGGAAAACGAACCCTATTTTACCGGAAACAGCGTAAAAAATTACCTGAGCAGAGGCGCGGTTCGCGATCTGAATCTGATCTACCCTAATCCGGAATGGGGTTATGGAAGGCTGGATCTGTATCATACGTTCGAGCTGCTGACGTGAGAAAATGAGAGACATGGATTTTGACCAAGCTGCTGTGAACGGAGTGAACAGTAACATTATTTTAGATTACAGATGTCAAACAATGAAATTTACATAGCTAAATCGTTTCATATCGTGTACAATGAGAAGTGGAAAATTATATAACGACAAATGAGGAGGAATTAGACTTATGGATCTTTCAACTTTAGTAAAAATGTCAAACACTTACGGAAGTAATCCGGCTTATGTGCTGGCAGGCGGTGGCAATACTTCGGTAAAGGATGATACGACACTTTATGTAAAAGGTTCCGGCACACAGCTTGCCACAATTAAGGCAGAAGGATTTGTCAAAATGGACAGAGCACGTCTGAACGAAATCATGAAAACGGAATATCCGAAAAATGATGTGGAACGTGAAGCTGCATACCTTGCAGATGTAATGGCTGCTGTGACAGACGATGATAAGACAAAACGTCCGAGTGTAGAAGCACTGCTTCACAATTTATTTGCATATACTTATGTGCTGCATGTGCATCCGACCCTTATCAATGGACTGACCTGTGGAAAAGGTGCGCAGGCGCTTAGCGAAGAACTTCTTGGCAAGGAGGTGCTCTGGATCGATATCTGCAAACCGGGCTATACACTTGCACGTCTTTGCTTCGAAAAAATGAATGCATATAAAGAGAAATACGGAAAAGATGTGCAGGTACTTCTGCTTCAGAATCACGGAATTTTTGTTGCAGCAAATACAGTAGAAGAGATCGGTGTGTTATTTGATAGTGTGATCAGTAAATTAGAAAAACAGGTCAAGAGAACAGCCGATGTAAGTGATACTGTTACACCGGAAAAAGAGCAGGCGGCACAGAAGCTTTCTCAGTTACTTGGACATGCAGTAGAAGTTGTACCGGCTGCAGAAGCTGATAATTTTGTAAAAGATAAAACATCAGCAGCGCCGCTTCTGAAACCATTTACACCGGATCACATTGTATATTGCGGACCATATCCGTTATTTGTAGAAAATATTGATCAGGCAAGAGAAGTGCTGGATGCATTTATGAAAGAGAATGACAAAGAGCCACGCCTGATCCTTGTACAGGGTATAGGTGCATTTATCATGGAAGATGATAAGGAAAAAGCAGCGAAGGCACAGCTTCTGGTCAAAGATGCCATTAAGCTTGCCGTATATGCGGAAAGTTTTGGCGGTCCGCTGCAGATGACAGATGAGATTACATATTTTATTACACACTGGGAAGCAGAAGCATACCGCAGTAAGAAATAATGATCTGAAAAATCTCATAAGAGTGTTTCGGACAGACATTATAATATAAGCAGAAAAAGTAAAGAATCATTCAGAGTACGGATTATTTAAAGAAACCGTACTTATGGATGGTTCTTTTTTTCTGGAAAAATGTTTTACGTTGAAAAAAAGCCTTGCTTTTTGGGAAAACATAGGTTGACATATCACTGTTGCGCCATGGTAAAGCAAAAAAGAAAAGGATGCAGACATGAAGAAAAAGACAGTAAGAGATAACGGAAAGATTTTATCAGGAATATGTTTTGCACTGATCATTGGATTCGCCAGATATCTGCCGGTTGTGGCACTGGTTCCCCTGACACTTCTTTATCTGGGAATTGATGAGACACAGAAATATACGATTATTTTTCTGGGAACCTTTTTTCAGCTGGTACTGATGGTATGCGATACCGTATCCGGTGTAGACCGAAACATGATAAATGCGGCGAAAACGCTGGGTGCCAGCAAATGGCAGATTTCTGGATGGAAAAAGGTGAGTGCGAGACGGATGATCTGACAGATTTCTTTGAACTGGTAAAATAAAGAAAATTACAGAAAAATATACAAAAATGCATTGAAAAATTTGGTAGCAATGACGGCAAAAATTTTAAACCTCACGAATTGTTTTTGAGACTGAAATTTGTTATAATTACAAGAAAAATAGGACTGTTCAACAAATAACAGTCAATCGGATTTTCAATATACAAAAACGGAGATCGTATTGAAAACCAGTCAGGAGAAAACATGAAAAGAGGAAGCATTTTTGAACTGAACGGCATTCCGAAATTTCAGGAGGCACTTCCGCTGGCATTGCAGCATGTAGTCGCAATGATTGTGGGCTGCGTTACACCGGCAATCATTGTAGCCGGAGCAGTAGGTGGTGATGGATTAAGTGCAAAAGACAGAGTGATTCTGATTCAGGCATCGCTGGTGGTATCGGCATTGTCCACATTGCTCCAGCTATTTCCAATTGGAAAGAAGAAGGGATTTAATTTAGGATCTGGTCTTCCTATGATCATGGGAGTAAGTTTTGCCTATGTACCGAGTATGCAGGCAATCGCAGAAGGGTACGGAATCAGTACGATTCTGGGAGCACAGATCATTGGCGGCATTGTGGCAATTATCATGGGACTTCTGGTTAAAAAAATTCGCGTATTTTTCCCGCCGCTGATTACGGGAACCGTTGTATTTACAATCGGACTTTCCCTTTATCCGACAGCAATTAATTATATGGCCGGCGGAACAAGTAATTCGGATTATGGTTCCTGGCAGAACTGGCTTGTGGCATTTCTGACACTGGCGGTTGTGACAGGACTGAATCATTTTGGCAGGGGAATTCTGAAACTGGCCTCTATTTTAATTGGTATCATTGTAGGATACGTGGTTTCAATTCCGTTTGGAATGGTCAGTCTGTCAAGCGTGGGACAGGCAAAAATGTTTCAGCTTCCGCAGTTCATGCATTTTGGAATTCATTTTGAGATTTCTGCCTGTGTGGCAATCGGGCTGCTGTTTGCAATCAACTCTGTTCAGGCAATCGGAGATTATTCTGCGACAACGATCGGTGCTATGGATCGTGAACCGGAAGACAGAGAATTACAGAATGGTATCACCGCATATGGAGTAACAAATATAATCGGAGCTCTGCTTGGCGGACTTCCGACAGCAACGTACAGTCAGAATGTTGGTATCGTGACAACGACAAAGGTTATTAATCGCTGGGTGCTTGGGCTGGCAGCCGTGATCCTTGGTGTCGCAGGAATCGTACCGAAGTTTTCAGCGCTGCTGACTACGATTCCACAGTGTGTTCTTGGTGGTGCGACGGTTTCTGTATTTGCTTCGATCGCCATGACCGGAATGAAGCTGGTAGCGTCCGAAGAGATGGATTACCGAAATTCCTCAATCGTTGGTCTTGCGGCAGCAATCGGTGTGGGTGTTTCACAGGCATCCGCGGCACTTGCAAGTTTTCCGGGGTGGGTAACAACGATTTTTGGTAAATCTCCGGTCGTACTTGCAACATTAATCGCAGTTATATTGAACATCATACTGCCGAAGAGCAGTGATGAAAAGAAACATGAAGCAAGACTCAGAAAGAGAGTCAAAGAACGTATCCGCAAAGACCATGAAGAATTTGAACGGCATTAAGGATTACATACCACAGAAAATAAAAAAGACAGTGACGAATTATTCGCCGCTGTCTTTTTGTATGGTGCTGCATCAATCAGAATTAAATGTCCTGAATCAAAATTATTTACGATATACAAATTCCGGCAGACCATCTTCTCCGAGAGGAACAGAGATATTTCCCTGAATTAGCGGACGGGCATAACGGATAAAATCTTCGGTAACATCATGTCCGTCTGGAGTGATCCATTCAACAGGGACTGTTTTTTCTTCATTGCAGATGGCGTTGACATCTTCAAGTCCGCAAACCATCTGATAAGATCCGTCTGTAACGGTCTGGCGGATAAAGGAAACCATTTTTCCTGTTTCTCCGTCAAGGGCAGCCTGTACACCGAATTTTCCGGCGTCAATAGCCTCCTGCTGATCCGTTGCGGAAATTAAGGCAGCAGAGCAGCGCTGGCTGACATTAAGCTCAACAGAACGTGCCTTGACACCAAGACGGCTGCGTACCAGATTTTCCAGATATTTGCCACATCCGGCAAGCATCTTATGACCGAAAGTATCGGTACCTACGGAACTGTCATATTCACAGATGAAAGTACCGTCAGCATCATGAATACCTTCGGAAACACAGACGATAAGATTACAGTTTTTCTCAAAAGCTTTTTCAAGATCACGCAGGAAAACATCCTGGTCAAAAGCAACTTCCGGAAGGTAAATGAACAGAGGATTGTCTCCTTCGTATTTACGCGCAAGTGCACTGGCAGCAGTGAGCCATCCGGCATGACGTCCCATAATCTCGATGATCGTGACAGATTTTTTTTCATAGACGTTGGCATCTGTCGTAATCTCACGCACTGTAGCAGCAACGTATTTGGCGGCACTTCCGAAGCCTGGGGTATGATCGGTATTTACCAGATCATTATCGATCGTCTTCGGTTCACCGATCACTCGGATTGGACTGCCGATGCTTGCCGCGTAGCGGGAAAGTTTACTGACGGTATCCATGGAATCATTACCGCCAATATAGAAGAACCAGCCGATATTAAGTTCCTCAAATTTGCGGAAAAGTACCGGATAAACCGGATCTTCGAGAGATTCCGGCAGTTTGTAGCGGCAGGAACCGAGATAGGCACCCGGGGTATGGGTTAAGTATTCAAGCTTTTCGCCCGGAAGAACTTCTTCAAAGTCAAGCACACGGTCATTCAGAAATCCTTCAATGCCGTTTACCATACCATATACATGTTCAATCGTGTCAGGATGGGCAAGGCCTTCAGAGACAACTCCATAAAGACTGCTGTTGATAACGGCAGTAGGTCCGCCGGACTGACCGACAATAAGATTTTTTTTTGCCATTGTATCTACCTCCGATTAGGATAATAATAGATTGCTGCGAACAGTAACCATAATAAATTCATTTTAACATATCATGGGAAAATCTCATAGCCATTTTTGTGAAAAAGTGATATCATGGGAGAAACAGAGTTGCTGTGAACGGAGTGAACAGTAACAAACAGATGAGATATGGATGAGGAGAACACAAATGAAAAAATTTGCCTGGTTTTTCCCGGTATCAGCAGGAATCCTGTGGGGATCCGTTGGGATTTTTATACGGTCTTTAAGTGGCTATGGAATGGATACTGCGACGATCGTCGGATCGCGGACAATGATTTCTGTGATTCTGATGCTGATTGGAATTGCTGTAATTGATAGGAACCAGCTGAAAATACGTCTGAGGGATCTGTGGATCTTTGTGCTGGCAAGCTGGCTTGGCATGCTTGGGGTAAATCTTACCTATAATGAAGCGGTAAATTATGTACACTTGTCACTGGCAGCAGTGCTTCTGAGCCTGTCACCAGTGTACGTTCTGATTCTTGCGAGAGTGTTTTTTAAAGAAAAGATCACTATACGTAAGGCCGGCTGTGCAGCACTTGCAATTTTCGGATGCAGTCTTGCAAGCGGATTGCTGGAAAGCCTTGGAGGCATGAAACTCAGCGGTTACGGAATTTTTCTCGGAGTGGCAAGTGGCGTTTTTTATGCCATGTACAGCATGTTCACCAAAATTGCCATGAAAAGAGGCTACTCCGGACTGACGATCACGTTTTACTGTATGGTTGTGATTGCGGTGACATTGATTCCGTTTACCGACTGGAAGATCCTTGGAGCGTATTTTACAGAAGCTCCTGCACATGGTGTTATATTTATGGTACTTCATGCAATCTGTGGTGCAGTCCTTCCGTATACATTTTATACGATTGGTTTTCAGTATATGGATGCGGGAAAAGTCTCCATTCTTGCAGCCGGTGAGCCGGTGGCAGCGATGGTGTTCGGCATTTTCTGTTTTGGAGAGATACCGACTGCAATCGAATTTGCCGGACTGTTCCTGACTGTGATCGCAATTGTCCTTCTTGGAATGCCTGAAAAGGTACGCAGCAATAAAACTAAGCCTAAGGAGTATGATTATGGAAGAAAACAAAAACAACACTCAGAAACAGCCTGAACAAAAGAAAAAAAAGAAGAGTGATGTGCTGTTGACGATCGCACTGATCGTTGCAATCGCGGTTTTCTGCTACGCGGCATTTAATCTCTACCATATTTACACGGAATACAAAAAAGGCACAGATGAATACAATCAGATCGAGGAAATGGCAGTTACCGAGCGTGATGCTGACAGTGGCGAAGCTGCCGGACCAAATGCACAATTAAAACCGCCGATCGAGGTGGATTTTGACAAACTCAAGAGTGTCAATGAGGATGTTGTGGGATGGATTTATGTAGATGCACTTCCGGATATCAGCTATCCGATTGTCAAAGGTAAAGATAACCAGACATACCTGCATCAGACCTATGAGAAAAATTACAACTTTGCCGGAACGATTTTTGTGGATTATGAAAACAGTGGTGATTTCAGTGATTGCAATACACTTGTATATGGCCATAATATGAAGAATGGTTCGATGTTCGGACATCTGAAGAAATTCAGAGAGGATGACAGGCTTTATAAGCAGGATAAATATTTCTGGATCCTGACACCGGAGCGCAATTACCGTTATGAGATCATTTCTGCTTATACAACCGGCGTAAACAGCGATACCTATACACTGTTTAAAGGTCCGGGCGAAGAGTTCGAGAAATATCTGGAGACGATTAAAGGTTACTCCGAAATCCAGACAGATGATACAGATCTGACGATCAAAGATAAGATCGTGACATTGTCTACCTGTACAGGCAATGAATCTACCCGTTTTGTCGTGCAGGGTAAGAGAGTTGATGCGGAGGACGCAGATAGTGCTGCGGCGAATACGGGCAGTACAGCCGATGAGGAAAATACGGATGAGATATCTCTTGATATCGCAGGATAAGGGAGGGTTTTTACATGGATGAAAAGATCGTGAAATTACAGGAACTGATCGATGGGCATGACAACATCGTGTTTTTCGGAGGGGCCGGTGTTTCGACAGAGAGTGGAATACCGGATTTCCGTTCTCAGGACGGGCTTTATCATCAGAAATATGACTTTCCGCCGGAGACTATCTTAAGTCACAGCTTTTTCTTAAGTTATCCGGATGAATTTTATAAATTCTACCGTGATAAGATGCTCTGCGATACCGCAAAACCAAATGCAGCTCATCTGAAGCTTGCAGAACTGGAAAAGGCAGGCAAACTCAAAGCAGTGATCACACAGAATATCGATAATCTTCACCAGATGGCAGGCAGTCAGAAGGTACTGGAACTTCACGGAAGTGTTTACCGCAATCACTGTATGCGCTGTGGAAAATCTTTTGACTTCGCACATATGAAACACAGTACCGGTGTGCCGCGTTGCGAATGCGGAGGTATGATAAAGCCGGATGTGGTGCTTTATGAAGAGGGACTGGATACAAATACGATCGAAGAATCGGTGAGAGCAATTTCGAATGCGCAGATTCTGATCATCGGAGGAACGTCGCTTGCAGTATATCCGGCAGCAGGTCTTATTGATTATTTCCGCGGCGAAGCACTTGTAGTGATCAATAAATCCTCCACACCGAGAGACAGAAATGCCGATCTTCTGATCAAAGAGCCGATCGGACAGGTCTTTTCACAGATAAAAGTAAATCAGAAATAAGGAGAATGACAGAGCATGGGACTTATCTATGATGTTGGAGATATTGTGACACTCAAAAAGGGACATCCATGTGGAAGTAAAGAGTGGGAGATCCTGCGTGTGGGAGCTGATTTCCGTCTGAAATGTATGGGATGCGGACATATGATCATGGTGCCACGCAAAATGGTAGAAAAAAACACCAGAAACTTAAAGAAAAAAACGCAGGAATAATCTGTTGTCAAAGGAGCAAACAAATAACGTGATCTATATCAGTCATCTGCTTCCGGATGAAGAAATGCAGGAACTTTTAAAAAACAGTGAACTTGGAGTGGAAAGCATTGAGTTTTCCATTTCAGAAAATCTGGATAATCTTGACAGAACAATAGAAACATACAGAGAACGACTTGCGAAGATGGGAAACCCGCCACTGACACTGCATGGCCCGTTTCTGGACCTCATCCCGGCAACATTTGACAGTATGATACGCCGTGTGACGATGGAGCGGTTTGAGCAGTGTTATCAGGTTGGTAAGTTACTTGGCGCAAAAAAAATCGTATATCATTCAGGAATGATCCCTGCAGTATATTACCGTCAGGGCTGGGCGAATCAGGTGAGTCGGTTCTTTAACGATTTCCTGCGGGATAAAGATGGACTCGAAATTGATATGGAAAATGTTCTCGATGAGGACTGGCGGCTTTTGCGTGATGTATACGAGCAGGTGGAGCATCCGGACTTCGGACTCTGCTTTGATATCGGGCATGCACATTGTTACTCCGATATTCCGGCTATTGAGTGGGCAGAGGAACTGGCACCTTATGTCCGTCATGTTCACATTCATGACAATGCCGGAGAAAGAGATTCTCATCTTGGACTTGGCAGAGGAAATCTGCCGTGGAGAGAAGTTCTTTCATATTTGCCGCGGACGGAGACACGTACATGGACGATTGAATGTATGAATATAGAAGATGTACAGATATGTATACAATCTTTATTGACATAAATTTATCAAAATGATATACTTTAAAAAAATTAGATAACCAGACGTGGTCTGTCGTAAAAGGCAGTTTAACGTAATCCGGTGAGAATCCGGAACAGTTCAAATAGCTGCTGTGAATATGCTTTTTGCATAATAAGTCAGATTTAACACGTTGTACAGAGGACAGAGGCCCATTGCAAATGGGACTCTGTTTTTGTTGTCTTAGGGGGGAAACGTTCAATATGGAACGACTGAATGATGAAATAGGCTGGAATCAGTTAAGGTATGATATCCGTACATATACAGCACAGAATGAGCGAAACAGAAGAGGCGGAGAGGCCGGAAAGGTCCCTGATGGATATAAATATATAGGTGACAGATGTTTTTTGAACAATGGCAAAGTGCATGAGGTGGTTTTGCCGGAAGAATGCCGTATTATCGGAAAACAGGCATTTGAAGGCTGCCAGTTTCAGAAGGTAGTAGCATTTCCGGAGGGTTTACTCGAGATAAAGAAAAGAGCTTTTGCAGTAAATCACAGACTCAGGAAGGTTGTTTTTCCAAAATCATTAGAAAAGCTTGGAGCACAGGCATATCAGGAATGTAATAAGCTTCATCGTGTAGAGTTTCCAAATAATAGCCGCTGTACTGTTATTTCAGAGGCAGCATTTGATTCGTGCGTAAATCTTATATCCGTAAAACTTCCCTGTCGCACACAGGTCATTGAGCGCAGAGCATTTTACAGATGTAAAGAGCTTAAAGAAATCAACTTACCGGCGACTGTAAGAGAGATAGGTGAAGAAGCCTTTTATTTTTGTGCAATGGAAGAACTGGAACTTCCACCGAATTTAAATGTAATCGGAGAAAGTGCTTTTTTCCGCTGCAAACAGCTCAGAGAGGTTTATATTCCGGAAAGCGTAAAAATAATCGGGCGTTGGGCATTTCACGGATGCAGCAGGCTGGAGCGGGTGGAGATCCTTCATGATCCGGAAGAAATCGGACCGTGGATTATTAATAAAAGCTGTACACTTGTCTGTCGAAAAGGCAGTAAGGTAGATCATTATGCAAGGAAATATGGCTTCAAATGTGAGTATGTGGAAGAAATGATGGAGAGAAAAGAAGGTTAAGTGGAGAGAACAGAAAGCGATCATTTATGAATAAAAAAAAGATAATTGCGTTACTTTGTGCGTCGGTACTGGCAACAAATATATATCCTGATATATCAGTGCATGTAGCAGAAGCAGCGGCAGAGCAGCCGGGAGAAAATCAAAACACAGAAAATAATTCAGAAAGTAATTCAGGAAATACGCAGGAAGCGGTAACACCGTCTGAAGCCCCGGGGGCAGATGCAGCCCAGAAGGAGCAGACTCCAAAGCCGGAGGAGGTACAGGATACACAGGAGAATACGGCGCAGCCCAAAGC
Source organism: Blautia intestinalis (assembly GCF_014297355.1). Classification (GTDB taxonomy): domain Bacteria; phylum Bacillota; class Clostridia; order Lachnospirales; family Lachnospiraceae; genus Blautia_A; species Blautia_A intestinalis. Next base: position 825,381 of record NZ_JACOQE010000001.1, read on the forward strand.
TGAGCCGGCAGAAAAAAATGAATCAGAATCGGAACAGGAGTCACAGAATCAGGAATCCCAGAATGAACAGACGCAGGAAAATGGGCAGCAGGAGGGAAATACTCAGGTGACTGCTTCGAATACTGAGGAGGCAGTTCAGTATGTTGTGAATGCAGTTGCGTCAGCAATAGATCAGGAAACTCCAGATATGTCTTCTGAGATTATGACTGCTTTTATCAGTGCATCTAATTTATACGAACAGAATTATGATGTTTACAGCGCCATTCATGAAAATTATCCTGATGTAGAGAAAAATCTGACAACGATCCGAAACCGCATTATGAGTGTGATAAGTACAGACCAGGATGTGACGGCAGATACATGGATCTGGTATATGGCGCTTCATGTTGAAAAACCAGAGCAGCAGATACAGGATCAGACTGTCCAATTGTATGAAAAACTTAATCCGGGAAGTCAGGCAGAATTGAAATATGCCATCGATATTTCCTATACAGATATACGAAGTGGTGAAGCATGTGGTTCTGCAGATAATACATCACTTCTTTTTCCTGTACCCGAAAATTATAAAAATCTGAAAAATATGCAGGTCTTTACCGTAAAGCCGGCAGAAGAAGGTAAAGAAAGCACGATTACCCTGCTGAAGCCGGTTGATAATGGAGATGGAAGATTTTATATAGAAAATGCAAAGGATATTCAAAATATTTACATTGCAGATGTCAGTACAACGATACAGAAGATCACACTGGACAAAAATGCAAGTGTCAATATAGGACAGAGTACCGTGTTAAAAGTGGGTACAGAGCCGGAAAAAATCACAGAACCATATGAACTTGTGTGGAAAAGCAGCAACGAGTCTGTTGCAACTGTGAAACAGGACGGGACGGTAACCGGAAAAAAACAGGGAAAAGTGACGATCAGTGTTTCGGTAAAATACGACGAAAAAATAAATGCGTCCTGTACCCTTCAAGTCGTACAGGGAGCAAATGCTCTTACAAAAACGGCATCACAGGTTATAAATGAGACGAGTACATATATAAAAAATTTAGATAAAAATCCAACAATCGGGAGCGAGTGGTTCGTTCTTGCACAGGCAAGAAACGGTACCAGTCTGAATCTCTCCTATTTTTCTACATATTATAATCATTTCGCAAATTATCTGAAAGAAAAAAAGGGTGTCCTGACCAATACGATTAAATACACAGAGTATTCCAAGGCAATTTTAAGCCTGACTGCGATTGGAAAGGATGCAAGAAATATTGACGGCTACAATTTATTTGAGCCGATCGCAGACTTTGATAAGACCGTTGAGCAGGGACCAAATGGTGCAATATGGGCACTTCTTGCAGTGGACTGTAATCCGGCATATTCCTTCCCGAAGGTAAAAAAGGGTGGAAATCAAAATTCCAGAGAAAAGTTGATCAATCATCTACTGAGTGTACAGATGCCGGGCGGCGGCTGGGCAATGAGTGGCACAAAGGCAGATTCAGATCTTACCGGAATGGCATTACAGGCACTTGCCCCATATTATCACAAATCCGGCTATGAAAACGTAACGGCTGCGATTGATCAGGCTTTGGATGTGCTGTCAAAAATGCAGAACAGTACAGGAGGCTTTTCTACAATAAATGGAAATGATTCAGTAGAAACTGTGGAATCCTGTGCACAGGTACTGACTGCTCTTTGTGCACTTGGAATAGATCCTGAGAAGGATCCACGCTTTATAAAGGGCGGCAAATGGATGGTGGAAAATCTGATTTCCTATCATCTGGACAGCAGTGGCTTTATGCATGTGAAAGCCGGAAGTGGAAACAATGGGGGCGGAGAAGCCGGAAAGGTTAATGGAATGGCGACAGAGCAGGGCTATTATGCATTGGTTGCTTACCAGAGACTGAAGAACGGACAAACTTCTTTATATAATATGTCAGATGTTAAGCTTACTGCCGGCGGGGCCGGAGATGGAAAAGGAACAGGCATTGAAGTACCGACTCCAAAGCCAACAAAGAAACCGACGAAGAAACCAGCTTCCTCAAATAAAAGCAATAAGTCGAATAAATTAAATAATTCAGGCGAAGAAAAGACAAACAAGACTGCACCGGGTGGCTCCGGTAAATCGCTTTCCGGGGGAGGCAGCAGTAAAAAAAGTACAGATAAAAAGGAATCCGATTCAAAAGAAAAAGATAAAAAATCTTCAAAAGGATGGGGATTTAAGGCAGAAAAATACGTAGAAAAAGAAGATTCCAAAACAGCAGGAAAGAAGCTTGACAGCAAAAAAGCAAATAGTCAGAAGGCAGAAGCTGCTGTGGAAGAAGAAAATGAGAGCACAGAAGATCAGACAGCGGCAACAACCAAAAAGGAAATACCGGCTGCGTTATGGGGCCTTGTCGGACTTATTACAGGAGTAGCTCTCGCAGGTGGAATACCGCAGATCATAAAACGGAGGAAAAAGAAAAAAGATGAAGATAAAAAATAAATTTACCGGATTGCTTCTGTGTCTGGCATTGGGAGCAGCATCTCTGACCGGGTGTGGCGGGGAAAAAGCAGCAGAGCCGGTGAAAAACGAAGCTTCTAAAGACGCGGGAAAAGAAGATAAAAAAGCAGATACAAAGGAAGAAAAGCCAGAGAAAAAAAGTGATAAGTCTGCATTAAAAGAAGATAATCAGATTCCGGAAGACGGTGTGATCACGAAAGAACAGATGGAAAGTATTGCAGGAGAAAAGGGAGAATATCGCTTCCACGGAGAAACATCTGATGGAATCAAATATACATGGATTTATGATGGCAGCAAGATAAAAAATCCTATTGAACAGAAGTTAAAAGTGGAATTTTCCGAAGAAAATCTGGATGAAATCAAAAAAGCGGCTGATGATGCCCCATATGCAATGCAGGTAAAGCTTCAGGAAATGGAGCTTGCAGCACCGGCAACTCTTGAAGTGACACTTACGGAGAAATGGGATGCAGACAGAGTACTTTACTGTATTTATGAAGATGAGACACTGTATCAGCTGGACGATGCGAAGATCGAAAATGCAAAAGAAAGTGAAGAGTCTGAAGAAAACGAAGTTTCCAAAATTTCATTTCAGGTAAATAAAGCAGACGGGGATGTCAACGTGCTTCTCGGCGGTTCTACGGAAGGAACCGATGAAGAAGAGCAGACAGCTTCAGACGAAATGCAGAGTGGTGACGAAAGCTACGATGGAGAAAACAGCGAAACGAATGCAGGCTCTGAGGCACAGGAGGGAGGCCGCAACGCAGAGAATAATGCAGGAAGCTCTTCAGAAGAAGAAAGCCATATCTGTACGATTTCTATTGAATGCTCCTCAATTCTTGATAAATGGGATGATCTGAAATCTTCAAAGGCAGAGTTTGTTCCGTCTGACGGATGGATTCTTTATCCGTCTGAAATTTCATTTACACCGGGCGACACAGTGTTTGATGTGCTTAAAGATGCATGTGGTCAGGCTGGAATACAGATGTCTTCCAGATATACACCGTTGTATGGAAGCTATTATATAGAAGGAATCAATCAGCTTTATGAATTTGACTGTGGACAAAATTCCGGCTGGATGTACAGTGTCAATGGCTGGTTTCCTAATTATGGATGCTCGGAATATAAAGTAGAGGACGGCGATAATATCGAGTGGAAATATACCTGTAATCTTGGTTCAGATGTAGGAAATGGATATGCAGGATAAGGCTCAGGTGGATGCATTTTCAGGGTGTCATCCGATTTTAAATTTTTTTTACTTCGGAGTGGTGCTGGTTTTTACAATGTTTAACCAGCACCCTGTGTTTCTCGGGGTGTCTTATGCAGGTGCGCTGGCATATTCTGTCCTTCTGCTTGGATGGAGAAAAACATTAAAACACAGCTTTCTTATGACACTGCCCGGACTTTTAATAGTAGCGTTTCTAAATCCCATGTTTAATCACTACGGTGTTACGATGCTTTATTATATTGAAAGCAGTGGGAACTGGGTAACTCTTGAGGCACTGGTTTACGGTATTGTGCTGGGTGCAGTTATGTTTGTCGTGATCCAGTGGTTTTCCTGCTACAACAAAATTATGACCAGTGACAAGTTTATTTATCTTTTTGGCAGAATCATCCCTGCCTTGTCACTGATTCTTTCCATGGCACTGCGGTTTGTTCCACGCTTTATTAACCAGCTTCATATTATAAGAAATGGACAGAAATCCATGGGAAGAGATACTGCGAATGGAAATATTCTGCAAAGAGCACGTCACGGTTTGAATATATTGTCTATTCTCGTGACATGGGCACTTGAGAATGCGATACAGACCTCCGATTCCATGCAGAGCAGAGGATATGGACTTCGTGGAAGGACTGCATTCTCAATCTACAGATTTACGAAAAGAGATAAAATCCTTGGCGTGATCATGACAGGATTGTTTGCCCTGATCGTGACAGGATGTGCACGCGGAGCAGTTTTTGCCCAGTATGATCCGCGTATTTTGCTGGCCGGTTTTACTATTCAGGGCAAAAATGCACCGGTTGAATGTAGTACGGCATTTGCATTGCTTACATATCTTGCATTTGGGATTTTTTGTTTTATCCCTGTGATCCTGGATATGGCAGAAGCAAAAAGTCTGGAGCGAAGCCGCAAAAACATCGGGCAGGACATTGGAGTGACTTATCGGCAGATCTACGAAGAAACAGAACGGGAAGGGTTATAAAAAATGAATATAATCGAGGTAAAGGATTTTAGCTTTTCCTATCCGGATCAGAGAAAAGAGGCATTGGTACATGCATCTATGGAAATTCAGGAAGGAACGCTGAATGTAATCTGTGGAAGAAGTGGCTGCGGAAAAAGTACGCTTTTAAGGCAGATGAAATCAGTTTTGGCACCACATGGAGTGTCGTCAGGAAGTATTTTGTTTAAAGGAAAAGCACTCAACAAGGTAGACCATCGGATGCAGAGCAGCGAGATCGGTTATGTGATGCAGAATCCGGATAATCAGATCGTTACCGATAAAGTCTGGCATGAGCTTGCATTTGGGCTGGAAAGCCTTGGATATGATACAGAGGACATCCGGCTTCGAGTAGCAGAGATGGCGAGCTATTTTGGTATTCATCAGTGGTTTTATAAAAGTGTCGAGGAGTTGTCCGGGGGCCAGAAGCAGCTTTTGAATCTGGCATCTGTCATGGCAATGCATCCGTCACTTTTGATTTTGGATGAACCCACCTCGCAACTGGATCCGATCGCGGCTTCTGATTTTCTTGCGACTGTACGAAAGATCAATCGTGATATTGGTACGACAGTGATTATAACAGAACATCGTCTTCAGGATATCATTCCCTATGCAGATAAGGTGTTTGTTATGGATAAGGGAAGTGTTTTTCTTGAGGGGACACCGCGTGAGGTGGGACAGAAGCTGAAAGCAGAGGACAGGGGAATTTATCTGTCTATGCCGGAGCCTGTGCAGATTTATGGAGAAATTGACAATGATCTCCCATGCCCGCTTACAGTCAGTGAGGGAAGAATCTGGATAAGTAATTATCTGGAAGCAAAGAAAAAAAGCGGCGCGGTACAGGCAGAAAATCCGGAACACGGAGATTCAATGCCAGAGTCAAAAGAAGATGAGAAACAGAAGACTCTGAAATCCGGAAAAAACAGTCTGTGTGCGATCGAGCTTAAAGATGTCTGGTTCCGTTATGAGAAGGACAGTCCAGATGTAATAAGGAATCTTTCATTAAAGGTTGATAATGGTGAATTTTATGCGCTGGTAGGTGGTAATGGAACGGGAAAAAGTACAACGCTGTCACTTGTAAGCCGGGTGCGTCAGCCATACAGGGGAAGAATTTATCTGGATGGAAGAGATATTCGTTCCTTTAGAGACAAAGAGCTGTATAACGGATACCTCGGTGTGCTTCCACAGGATCCGCAGAGTATTTTTCTTAAAAAAACAGTGCTTGAGGATCTTTATTCTGTGATCGGAGGCAGAAAGAATAAAAAATCACCGGAATATCCGATAGATATGAAAAAGGAAAAGGCAATTGAAGGAATCGTCAGCCTGACAAAGCTTGAGGAATTACTGGAAAGACATCCTTATGATTTAAGTGGCGGGGAACAGCAGAGACTTGCCCTTGCAAAAGTACTGCTTCTTCGGCCGAGGATTCTTCTGCTGGATGAGCCGACCAAGGGAATGGACGCAGAATATAAACAGGAATTAGGGAAAATACTGAATAAGCTTCAGCAGCATGGAATGACTGTTTTTATGATTTCTCATGATGTTGAGTTTGTGGCGGAGTATGCAGACCGGGTTGGACTGTTTTTTGAGGGAAATGTCATTACAAGTAAGGAGACGAGGGCATTTTTTGCAGGCAATAATTTCTACACGACAGCCGCCAACCGGATGGCAAGGCAGTTCTTTCCGGATGCAGTTACAGGAAAGGATGTGGTGTCATGCTTAAAGAAGCTGAGTTAGACCGTTTTCTGGACGAATTTTTTGATGGCACCATGCTGGTACAGTCCGAAGAAAAAAATACAGATGAGAGCACAGAGGATTTGGAGGAATATACACTTCCGACAGATGGGCTGATCATTCGCCAGATGAAAAGAGATGGAAAAGTCAGCAGGCGTACATGGGCGGCACTTGCGCTGATGGTGATTATTGTACCGCTGATCCTCTATCTTTCAGTGAGAATTTTTCACGGAAGAAGATATATGGTGTGCAGCCTGATCGTTGTTGTTGCAGCGATGCTTCCGTTTTTTATGATGTTTGAGGGAAGAAAACCAAAAGCAAGAGAAATTATGGTGATTTCCGTACTGGCAGCCATTGGAGTGGCAGGAAGAGCAGCCTTCTTTATGCTGCCGAGTTTCAAACCGATTGCGGCAATCGTGATCCTTACCGGAGTTTCCTTCGGAGGAGAAGCTGGTTTTCTGGTCGGCTGCATGATCATGATGATCTCGAATATTTTTATGGGACATGGTCCATGGACACCATGGCAGATGTTTGCGTTTGGCGTGATCGGATTCCTGGCGGGAATCCTTTATCAGAAGGGAATCCTGAAAGCAAGAAAACCGGATCTCTGTATTTATGGTTTTCTGAGTGTCTTTCTGATTTATGGAGGTATTATGAATCCTGCAAGTATTCTGATGTCTTATGGATATATAACAAAAGAAAGTCTGATTGCTTATTACATTTCAGGTGCACCGGTTGACCTGGTGCACGCAACCTCTACCGTAATTTTTCTCTGGTTTATGAGTAGACCATTGCTGGAGAAACTGGAAAGAATCAAACGGAAGTACGGGTTGATTGAAAGTGATAATAAATAAGAAAAAAGAAAGGAATTATATGAAAAGAAAAAAACTGATTATGAAAAAACGGGCTTTAAGCTGGATACTGGCACTGACGTTGTCTGCAACCAGCTTTGCCCTGCCGGTTTCGGCTGCTGAACTGGACGATAATGTTCAGGTAGAAAACAGTGGAGAGGACGAGATCAGTGATTTTGACAATGATGCGGATATAGAAATCACGGATAACGGGCAGGGGACAGATGACGGAGCATCTGAAACTGTCGATGTAACAGAGGATGAGAATGTAGAAGATTATTCGGATTTCCCGGGTGGAGAAGAGGCAGATACGGACATAGACGCATTTGCTTCTGAAGAGGATGGACAGATTGCGACACTTTCAGGTGTGGGAACAGAAGCAAATCCGTACATGATTGAAACTGCAGCAGATGTTCCAGAGGAGATTGCAGAAGGAACTGTTTATGCACTGGGCGGTGACATTATACTTACGGAAGGACAGCAGATCAGTACGATTGCCGGAACACTGGACGGAAAAGGCCATGTGATCACACTGGCAGATAAACCACTGGCAGAAACAGTCAGTGGAACAGTACAGAATCTGGGAGTTCAGGGAAGTGTGACATTGACTCTTTCCGATGCACAGGGAGGTATGGTCAATACCGTCACTGCTACAGGTACGATCCGAAACTGCTATTGTACAGTTGATTCAAAGGCAGCAAGCGCTTATATGGATACAATAGGAGGAATGGCAGGAAATCTGCAGGGAACTGTATGCAACAGCTATTTTGCAGGAAATACCGATAATTTTGGAGGCGGTATTGCAGCAACAAATACTGATTCATATAAAATCAGCCATGCACTTTGGACTTCTGGGATGTCGGCGGTTGGAATGGGTAAGTCTGACAACACATCGGAAGACAGTAAAACAAAGGTGACAGCAGATGCGATTAAAACAAAGGTTGCTGTCTTAAATACAGAAATCGCAGCGACGGGCTATTACTGGGTGCTTCCAACAGATGGAAGAAATAATGGCCTTCCGGTTTTACAGGAAGGGACATTTTCTATTGAAGTGAATTGGGACGACCTGAATACGGCTATTCAGCAGGCTTCTGTACTGAAAAAGGAAGAATATACAGAAAATACATGGAATTCAGTGGAAACAGCTTTAACTGAAGCGAATGAACTGAAAGAAAAAGAAACGGCAACGCAGTCTGAGATAAATGCAGCAACAAAAAAACTGACAGATGCGATCGCGGCTCTTAAGAAACCACTTCCATCTGAACCGGTGGCATTGCCGGCAGATACAAGTAAGATTACATATATTACAAGTCAGACAGATTTCTCCAAAATGAGTTATGCTACAAAGGATTCTTATTTTGTTCTTAACGCGGATATTACATTGAACAGCAATTATGAAGATGAGAGTTTCTACATGCCATATGAAACATTTGCCGGTGTTTTAGATGGTCAGGGACATACCATCACATTTGATGGTGCACCCAAAATGTTTGCCGGAATTGCTGCAACGGGTGTGATCCAGAATATTGGTTTTAATGGAACTATGGCAGATAATAATGGTGATCCGGTAGGACCTCTTGGAAGATATGTGAGAGGTTCTGTCATCAACTGCTGGTCCAATATAAGCGGAAAAAATGCGTGTGGTATAGCTGGCGGTGTTTCTGATGAAGCCGTTATTTCCAACTGCTTTGCATACGGCGAAAGTCCAAAAGGTGGAATTGTAAATACATGTGCATCAGGTTTTACCGGTATGATCAAGAATACACATTGGCTCACCTCCTCTGTTGTACCTTCATATTCAGAAGGCACACTTATAAATTCCGGAGCAGTAAGCGAAGAGATCATGAAGACGAAAGACTTTATCTCTGCTCTTAATAAAAATCGTGGTGAGAATGGAATCAGCTGGGGACAGAGCAGCTCCGGATTTGCCTATTTCGGCGAAGATCAGGAATATACTCCGGGAAGCGACTGGCCGGAGCTTCCGGAAGGGGAATACTGCGATATTGCATTTACAAATTACAATGATTCAGAGGCAGTAACTCTTGAGGATGCGAAACTTCAGGTTTCGCCGGATTCTGTAAATGCCTATAAGATAGCAGGTACATTCAGCCTGCCGGGATATACAGTTCCGGATGGTTGTACAGTGTACTGGTCAGTAGAGAATCAGAAGCCGGATAAAGCCGTGGCAATCGCGGAAGAAGGCGGAGAATTCTATGTTTACAAAGATGGAAAGGCAACTGTAAAGGCTACTCTGGTTGATGCGGAGGCAAATCCAGTTCAGACACTTGCTTATGCAGCAGTTATTTCCAAAACATCAAAGATCGAAGCTATTCAGTTATATATTGATGATCAGGATGTAACAAACAAGAATTATATAATTGAAGGATCTGCGACAAAATCCATCAAAGTAAAAGCACAGTATGAAGGGGAGACAGGCTTTAAGGATGCAGCATATTCCAGCTTTACATATCAGGCAGAAGATACTGACCTGATTTATAATGAAAGCGTATACAGCTCTTTCTACTTCAAAAAGCCGGGTACCTCTGCAATCAAAGTTACTTCAAGGAACAATCCGTCTGTAAGTGCACCAGTAAATCTTACTTCCACCTATGTAGCAGTTGAATCTGTGAGACCGGCGCTGGAAGACGGATCAGAAATTGAAATTCACGGAAGAAATGCAAATAGTGACGGACAGGAAACAGACGGCCGTGTAGCATTTAATCCGGTTCATGGAACCGTGATCGTAACACCGGAGAATGCAAGTTATGCAGACAACTGGGAGATTACAAGCGATAACGAGACCATCGGATACTACGATAACGGATCAAAGGTGTATGTTCCAAAACAGGCCGGTACAGTTAAATATACAGCAACATTGACGGATATGAATCCGAATACTGGTGACGAAAATACAGTAACCGGAACATCTTCTGTAACTTACAGATATAAGAACCCGCTGACAGAGATAAAAGTAGCGGGAGACACTTCTGATTTCAGCGTAAAAGCACAGGAGAGTACAGATTTTGCACTTGATGTAAAAGGAACTTTATCTGATCAGAGATATGAAGTTACAGAACCGTCCGTCAACTGGACATTTGACAAAAAAGGCGTTGCAACGATCACAAAGACAAAAAGCGGTGCCTGGAAGAGGGTAGATGGAGCCCCGGATACAAACAATTATTTCCTCTGCTCTGAGTACAAAATCACAGGAATTTCCGAGGGAACAGTAGTTGCTACCGGAACACCGGTGGATCAGACTAATAATCCTGTCCCGATCAAACTGACAATTACCGTAACAAAGGGAGACAAGGCAGATACAGATAATCTCGCTCTTGCCAAAGCAGGTGCAGACAGTGCGGCAACATGGATAAAAGGACAGGCAAAAGATACTCTGGAATGTACGAAGGATGAGTGGACGGTATTTACACTTCTTCGCCATGGGGAAACACTCAGCGATGCACAGAACAGAAGTTATTATGATTCTGTAGTGAAAACAGTGAAGACATGGACAGATCAGAAACCGACCGATATTGCAAAAGTATCCCTTGCACTTACGATAATGGGAAAAGATATCACAGATGTAGATGGTGTGAATCTTGCCGAAATGATGTATAACTCTACACACTTGCTGGATGGTTCCAACGAACTGATCTGGGTACTTCTGGCACTGGACGCTGCGAATATTCAGATTCCGGCAGATGCAAAATGGAGCAGAGAATCCATGATCAGTGCACTTCTGGCCTACCAGAATGAGAAGGGATTTTTCGGCCTGTTTGATAACAGAGGTGGAAGTGTCGATATTACAGCGATGGCATTGCAGCCACTGGCACGTTATCAGGTAACAGATGCAAAAGTGGAAGCAGCAGTAAAAAAAGCAGTTACATGGCTCAAAGGAGCAGTGAAAGACGATTTTGGATACGGAACTCCGGAGTCAACCGCACAGGTACTGATTGCTCTTTCGGCACTGGGTATCGACCCGACCGTATCTGATTCCGGATTCGGAACAGTCAACATGAATATGATCACCAGCATGATGGCATACAAATGTGAAGATGGCGGATTTGCCCATGTTCTTGGAAATGCGACAAATGGAATGGCTACCACACAGGTACTTGAGGCACTGGATGCCTATATATTATTCAAAGAAAATAATGCTGCATACTGGGATGTGGCAGGAAGCGCGCATGTTTCCCATAACTGGGACGAAGGTGTCGTTACAAAAGAGCCGACCTGTACAGAAACAGGTATAAAGACTTATACATGTACAGAATGCAATGGAACAAAGACAGAAGAGATTCTGGCACTCGGACATACATGGAGCAACTGGACGACAACGTCTGAGGCAACCGTATTTGCAAAAGAGGTGCAGAAGAGAACCTGCTCCGTCTGCAAAACGACAGATACACGTGAAGTCGGAAATAAACTCAAAGCAACTATGAAAGTTTCCGCAAATACCGTCCCGTTAAAAGTAAAACAGTCCATCCGTAACTTCAAAGTGACCGGCATGGCAAAGGGTGATTCCGTAAAATCATGGAAATCCAGCAATACAAAAATTGTGAAAGTTTCCGGCAAGGCAAACGGAACCTGTAAGATTTCCGCACAGAAACGAACCGGTACAGCCAGGATCACGATCACACTCAAGAGCGGACTGAAAAAGACGATCAAGATCAAAGTTCAGAAGTCCGCAGTCAAAACAACAAAGATCACAGGATTTAAGGGCGGAAAGAAATCCATTACCCTGAAAAAAGGAAAGAAATTTACACTTGTTCCAATCTGCAAACCGATTTCAAGCAGAGAAAAAGTTACCTTTACAAGCTCCAACAAAAAAGTTGCAAAAGTTGATTCCAAAGGACGCATCAAAGCACTGAAACCGGGCAAAGCAACAATCACAGTCAAGGTTGGAAACAAAAAAGCGAAATTTAAAGTGACAGTTAAAAAATGAGGAAAGACCGCATGAAAAAATGGAAAAGTTATTTTCTGGCGGTAATTGCTGCAATCTGTATGCTCTGGATTTTTCCGGAGCATACACCGGCAGCAACAAATGAAGCCGTCATTTCCGTAGAGAAGGGAACTCTGGGACAGGGATATATCATAGAACCGACAGCAGTGACACTTCAAAGTGGAGATACTGTAAAAACAGTTACAGAACGAGTGCTGGAAGCAAATAGCAGATCCGCGCTTACGACAATGAACAGCACATACGGATACTATCTTCAGGGAATATCAGATCCGAACAGAGGTGCAATTTCAATTCCTGCGTTTGTACAGCAGATGATCACAGCGAAAAATCTGAGTGTCAATGTAGAAGATATAAAAAATGCACAGTATCTGAATGAATTTGACTATACCCCACAATCCGGATGGATGTATTGCGTCAATAATGTTTATCCGGAAGTTGGCGCAGCCTCAACGAAGGTAAGTAGCGGAGATGTGATTCGCTGGCAGTTTACTCTGGTCGGACAGGGACAGGATCTTAAAGAAGGTGATCCGTCGATTTCTGCCAGCGAGAAGCTGAACAGGGATAACCTGTACAAAACAATGGCTTATATACATAAGACCAGTGAACTGATGAACCGGTCAGATATCAGAGCAGCATATGTAAGCTGCATCAATGTATTGGGAAATCTGACATCGAAAAAAAGTGATCTGACAGATTATGGCACTTTGAACCTTGCTGCACAGAATATCGGAATTATTTCGCCGGTAGACTTCGTGGTCGGCGAGAGCAATACTTCGGCGAAAGTAAGCTATGGGACACCGGCTTCAGACATTACGTTTCCGACATCACTCATTGGACAGAAAAATACGATAAGTGACACCGGCATTAATACCATCAACATCTGGAATGTGACCTGGCAGTGCGCAGATTATAATCCGCAGAAACCGGGCTTCTATGATTTCAAACCGATATTTCAGTTGAATGAGGCGAAGTACATATTAAAAACGAATGCAAGCCTTCCGACATATAAAGTAACCGTACTGAAAGAAAACGGAGAGGAACCGGATCCTGTTGTGCCAGATCGAGTAGATCCGAAACCGGTCACACCGCAGGAACCGACGGTATCAAACGTAAATTTATCTGTCGGCCGAAAAACGGTAAATGTTGCTTATGCAAAAAAAACACTCAATCTGAACATCAAGGCAGAGAAGGGTGCTTCTGTCAGCGTAAAATCGGCAAACAAAAAGGTCGTTTCCATCGATAAGAAAAAAAGAGCAGTGATCTGCGGAACGGGAAAAACAGAAATTACGGTTACAGCATCGTTAAAAGGTAAGAAAACAACCGTACTTAAGATCCCGGTATCGATTACGCCGATCAGACAGAGTGCACCGGCACTGAAATCATCGAAGTCAAGACAGATGACCGTCTCATGGAAAAAAGATACCCGTGCGACCGGTTACCAGATCATGTATTCCACAGACAAAAAATTCCGTAAAAACGTTAAGACCGTCAATATCAAAAAATACAAAACCACACGCTGCACAGTAAAGAAACTTGCCAGAAACAAACGTTACTATGTGCGCCTTCGAAGCTACAAAAAAGTTTCCGGGGGAAAGCTGTATGGAAGCTGGAGCAGTATGAAAAATGTAAAAATAAAAAAATGAAGAAGCAAAGGGGAATGTAGTAGATGAAAAAGAAGCTTGTGAAGCGTTTCCTGGGACTTATAATGACCGGAACATTGATTCTTACATCAGCGGTAAGTCCGATGGCAGCAGAAATAACGGTTTTTACAGAAGAAGGTACACAGAGTGAGGAGAATTCATACAGTGATTTCTCTGTGACTGACGATGAGGATGATTCTTCTGTCACGATTGAGGAGGAATCCGAGGAAGATATCGTAATCGGATTGGATGACGGAATCAATGAAGAATGCGAAACGGACGATATTTTTTTAGATAGTGAGTCAGAAGAAATAACAGAGTTTGCGGATGCTGAAACAAGGACACCGGAAGAAGCCCTGACAGCACTCTATGATGCATTCAAAAATTATAAAATAGGTACAGCACTTGCATTTCCATATGGAACAGGTGAAGGTCAGTATACAAATGCAAAGGCATTTATTCAGGCAGAAATAGAAAAAATCGTGCCGAAATCAGAATATGACGTACAGTTTAATTATACAGGAACTTTATCTGGTGCGTCAGGAAAAGAAACAACCATGGATACTGCGTCATTGGATATCGCACCGGTGCATGCAGTAGCAGATACCAAACCGGGATTTACAGGTGTGACATTTTCTATTGGGGACAAGGTTTCATCAAAAATCAATCTGCTTTATCTGGCAGTAAAACCGCTTGAAGTAACTGCACAGGAAGCCGTAGATTTTGAAGCAGAGCAGATCAGTTTTGATACGATCAAAGGCACAAATACCAGTCAGGATCAGATAGTGGCGGCACTTGCAAAGCTTCCGACAGCAGCACAGGTTTATAAATCAGGAGATAATGCGGTCACTCTGTCATGGAAACTGACATATGTGAGCGGAACAGAAAACTGCATTACACTGGATGCAAAAGGAACGACAACTACTGTTGTACGTCCGAATGTAGGAAAGGAAGATGCCGTCTATAAGCTGGAGGCAGTTCTGGCTAATGAGAATGATCCTGCAGTCAGTAAGACACTGAGCTATGATCTTACAGTTCCGGCATTCGAGCCGGTAGTTCTTCCGATACGGATCGCACCGGCGGATGCCACACTTACAGTAACTGATAATTATTATAAAACTCCGGTAGATGCATCCTATATTTCTACTGAAGAAGATGGAGCATTACGTAAATATACGCTTCATGCAGGTGCTTCCACTGCAACACAGACTTATGCATGGACAGCAGAAAAAGAAGGATACATTACCAAATCGGGGAAAATTACAGTTAAAAGCGGGGAAGAACAGGAACAGGTAATTTCACTTACAGCATCTTCTGAAGATGATGCCAAACTCGAAAATCTGTATGTATCATCACCGACTGCTGGTGCTCCGAGCATTAAGAGTCCGATGGCATCTTTTGATAAAGATACATACGAATATGAGATGACTGTCGGTGCGATAGATTCCATTGCAATTAAAGGAAATACGCTCGTTCCGGAAGCGACTGTTAAGGTAACAAGACATTCCAGTCTTACGAATGCAAATAAAGGAACTATTGTGGATACTTCATTGTCTGCAACAGGGAGTGTAACTTGTTATCTTAAATCAAATGCGGATACTGAGATCAAGATTACAGTCACAGCTCCAACAGGAAGTGTGCAGGGGGATGAAACAAAGACAAAAGTTTACAAACTGACTGTACACAAAAATGGTGAGGCAGCACATTCACTGAAAAGTCTTACGTTGTCAGCATCTGCTTCAGCTGGAAGTGGAATGAAAGTAAATACACTTTCAGGAACAGAATATACGACAGAGGAAACACTCAGCCCGGCAGTGGATCAGGGTGGTGTGGCTGAACAATACAGATACGAAGTCAACTATTACCGAGATCAGGTGACTTTCAAACCTGCGCTTACAACTACAACGGATAAAGTACAGATAAAATACCAAAAAGACGGAGAAGAGCAGAGTATTGACGTTGCAAACAACAAAGTGTCTGCAAATGTTCCGCTTACAGTTGGTGATAACACAATTAAGATAGTTGTGACCAAAAAGGACGGTTCTTCTTCCGAAACATATCCGATTCTGGTTCACAGAAAACAGAAACCGGAAGGAAACGTACAGATTGATGGAAGTGAAGAAATTTTTCCTTTTGCGGTAGAAGAGACAACAGCAAAAGACTGGACAGGAAGAATCAACTTCAATCACTCTCTTCGTGAAGTACCTTTAAAAGTAAATGTACCGGATGATGTTACGGTGAAGGTTTCCGGCGATGAGAAAGAGTACAAAAACAGAGATATCATCAGCGTTGCAGTAGACGAGTCTGCAAGCAAAATCATTACTTTGTTCTGGATCAGAAATACAAAGAGTGGAGAGGACAGTACAGTAACTGTTCAGGAAGCACAGAAATATGTGCTCAATCTTATGCGTGCACCGGCAGATTCCGCAGATTTTCTCGGTTCTTATCTTCCGGCACCGGGACAGTTTGTAAATGTTGATATATATAAAGATCCGTCAGTGACACTTGCAGGTCCGAACAGTGGAAGAATGGTCACACTCGGAAGCTTCGGCGGAAGTATTGTATATGAATTTGAAGAACCGATACAGAATAGTGACCAGAATCCATATGGTATTGATTTTATCGTATATGGCAATGTTCAGAAATCAGAGACCGGGGAGAGCTATTCTTCAGGAATGGAACCGGCAGCAGTGATGGTTTCTCAGGATGGAAATACATGGTATGAGCTGGCGGGAAGTGATTACTATGAACGTACCACACAGCATAATATAAGCATGACTTATACCAATACTGATACGACATTTAAGTCAGCGGTGGATGTTCTGTGGACAGATTCCACAGGTGCATCCGGTACAGTAAAAGCGAACACCTACCATTCACAGGCATATTATCCGGATCCGCTGAATTATGGCGAAACGAATAAGGGAACAGGTAAAAATGAATCTTATACAGATGCTTCCATGACAGTCAGCGGTACAAGGGTAAGCAATTCTGCAGCGCTGAATTTTGGTTACGGAGATACACATGCGAATGCGGCAGGCAACGACAATACTGCAGTGAATCCGTATAAAGAAAATCCAAACTACAATACAAATGGCGATGGAATGGATATTTCATGGGCAGTTGATACTGATGGAAATCCGGTTCAGCTTGATTCTGTCAAATATGTAAAAATTTATACTGCACAAAGCAAAGATAATGGCTCTATGGGAGAAGTTTCTTCTGAGGTAAGTGGCGTTTTAAGAGCGAAATCAGGGGGTACATCCGTAGGAAAGACAGAAGATCTCAAAAATATCGTGATTGATGGCAATGAGATCGAATTAAAAACCGGTGTCTATAGATACAATGACGTGCCGGTAAGCGATATATCTGCATTTAAAGTAACACCAACAGCAGGAGAAAACAGTAATATTTATGTATCAAACCAGAGAGTAAAATCTGGAGCAACATCAAAGACGGTCAGTGTACAGAAAACATTGCGTGTAATCGTACAGGATGACCAGAAAGAACCGGTGATTTATTACTTTAATCTGTCAGGAACAGCAGATCCGGAAGACAATACCACACTGAAAACGGTAGCTGCAATGCCGGGCGGTATTGAGGCAGAAGAAAATGGTGACGGATATGTGCTTCACATGACAAAAGAATGTAAAAAGATCCGTTTGTCAGCAGAAGCATTAGATGAAGATGCAACAGTAAAAGTAAATGGAAAGTCTGTAACAGCCCAGGAAGATTATTTAAGTGACGTAATTCCATTAAATGATGGTGATACAGAAGTTGTTGTTGAAGTAACTTCCAGAAATGGAAAAGTGACAAAACCTTATTCTGTGATCGTCAAAAGAGAAGACTCCAAAGATCAGAAAATGGTACAGGTAAACTTTTCTATCGTAGGTGATGAAAAACATGGAAAAGATGCACATACATGGAGAAGCTTCTGGCTGAATCAGGTCAAGTGCAGCATTCCGGAAGGTAGTACCGCAAAATATGTGACAGAAATGATGTTCCTGAACAATGATATTCCGTTTACTATAAGAAACGGAAATTATGTGACGGAGATCAATGGACTGAAAGAATTTGACAATGGTCCGGGATCTGGCTGGATGTATGCAGTAAACGGAACATCTGATGATGTAAATGCAATTGATCAGCAGATTTTGAACAGTGATTGTACTGTGACATGGTATTACGTAGATGATTACACAAAAGATGGCGTGCCGGATCTGAATAATATCAATGCCGACCATGTATGCCGCATCAGTGACTGGAAAACAATCTCCAAAGCAACTGTGTTCGCACCGGAGAAACAGCAGGGAACATGTTTTATCTGTGGTAAGACAACTACAAGAGAGGTTGGAAGCAAGCTTACAGCAACCATCAAGCTGAATGCGAAATCCATCAAACTTCAGAAGAAACAGACAACAAAGAAAATCAAAGTTACGATGGCAAACGGAGATTCCGTGAAATCATGGAAATCCAGCAATAAGAAGATCGTGACAGTCAACAAAAACGGTGTGATCAAAGCCGGCAAGAAGAACGGAACTGCAAAGATTACTGTTACACTTGCAAGCGGAAAGAAAGCAACGTTAAAGGTTAAGGTTCAGACACCTAAGGTAAAAACAACCAAGATCAAAGGACTGAAATCAAAAGAAACCCTGAAAAAGGGAGAGAAACTGACACTGAAACCAGTGATCAGCCCGCTTACCTCTCAGGAAAAAGTTACTTATAAATCTTCCAACAAAAAAGTGGCAACTGTAAGTAAAAAAGGTGTCATCACAGCGAAGAAGAAAGGAACTGCGAAGATTACCGTAAAATCCGGAAAGAAATCCTACACAGTCAAAGTAACAGTAAAATAATATTATAAAAAATCTTTAATTTAAGCAGGTCGGGGCGAACAGCTCCGGCCTGTTTTGCGATAAAGTCATTTTTTGCAAGAAACAACAGAGTGTATTCATGATTCAGATACATTGACGCAATTGAATAAGAATGTTATAATAGTCGGACAACAGGACAACCAGACGTGGTCAGATCAGAAATGGTCAGTTTAAGGGAATCCGGTGAGAATCCGGAACTGCTTTTGCTGTGTAAGGTGTAAAATGCGGAGTATATTTTAAGTCGGCAAACCAACGCGTTATAAAGGACAGAGACTCATCTATACCATGAGACTCTGTTTTTTGTTGCCAAAAATAGCTTACTAAAGGAGGAGCAAAGTGAAGAAAAAAGAATTAATGAAACGTATGTCAGCAGTTGCTATGGCGGCAATGATGACAGTGACCATGATTCCATCAAATGCATTTGCAGCAGATATCGAATTTTCTGATGGCAGACAGGATGCGATAGAAGTGCAGGCAGATACAGATGGGGAAGCTGATGCGGAGCTTTCTGTCCAGAACGAAGAGTCAGCTGATGCGGAAAATCTGACAATTTTGGGGGCATCTCAGGATGATACAGAGGAATTCTCTGTAGAAGGGGATGAGAATGTAACTGACAGTGACGACATTGCAGCATTCAGTGATGCAGGGTCAGATGCAGACAGTGATGCTGAAGCAAAAGCAGCAGCGGAAGCATATCTAAAGACAAACTACATTGAAAAAAATAAGATTATTACAACAGGCGGAAATAGTGTTGTAAAAAGCAGTGACGGTTTATCTTATTTTGTAGGATTAAAAACTCCAAGTGGAGGTGGTCTTTCGAGCCTTAGATTGAAGTATGAGGGCAGCAGCAGCTCATACAAAACAGGATGGTATTTTGATGAAGAAGCCAGCAATTGGCTGAAGATTGGAAGTAAAAAGCCAGCAACAAATGCAAGTATAGGTATTAGTAAACGCCCTGCAACAGAAAAGAGTTTTACGGCAACGTTAAGACTTTTTTCAGCAGACACGAGCACAGATATCATAAATAATGTGAACGAAGCTTCCACTGCTGCACTGGCGACACAGGAATTTAAGATAACACTTGAATCTGCAGAGCCGAACTACACCATGACTGTCAAGGTAGTGGATGCAGACGATAATTCCGATCTTACAACAGATGGAAAAACGACCATCAAATTGGAGAAAAACTGGACAGCAGTTTCTCCGGAAACAGATGGCTCATATAAGATGGAAAAGGGCGCAGGGTATACGCTGACTGTTACAAGAGACGGATATATTGACTATAAAGACAGTTATTTTACTTTCAACCCAACAGAAGAAAATACAGTAAGAACTGTACAGCTTCAGAAAAAAATTATAAGAAATATCAGCTTTAATGTTACTGACAAGTCAACCGGAAATACAATTACAGGTTCTACAGTAACGGTAAAAAAAGCTGGCGACTATTTAAATACTATAAAAGCTGAAGACGACGGCAGTTATAAGCTTGTCAATGGAGTAACCTATAATTACACCATTGAAGCTACGAACTACAAGACGGTGAACGGCTCCATTACACCGGATGCGAACAAAACCATCGACATTCAGATGGAAAAAGACATCAGCAAGTATAATGTTACATTCAAACCGGTTGATTTTAAGGGCGCAGACATTGCAAACGCAAAAATTTCCGTGACATATGAGGAAGAAGACGATTACGGCTACGGTGGTACGGAAACTATAACTCCGAATGACGGCGTCTATACCTTAGATAAAAATACAACCTATGATTATACCGTTGAGGCAGACGGATACAAAAAAGCAACAGGATCCTACAAACCATCAGGTGATGAAGAAAACATTACTGTTCCGGTTCTTATGGAAGCTGCAAATGTTTCAGAAGCTGATCAGGCAACAGTAGAAGCTGTAAAAAAACAGTTTGACAAAGAGTATACACTTCGTCCGAAATTTGCATCCTGCAAAAATATTTGTGATTTTGTAAAGACTAAAATTGCGAAATATGATATTGCAGGCGCTTCAGATGTAAATGTATACGTTGCTTCAACAGATACCCCAGATGTAATTGCAACAGGTGGAACAATCAATTACAACAAGGCAGATACTCCAAATTCATCATTGAGTGGAATTAACAGTACAAATGTTTCTCTTGTGTATATATTTGAGCTGAACGGAGCTTTTGTAAAGAGCGGAGAGAGCAGGGCAACAATTGGATGGGATTGTGATCATTACAATGCAAAAATGTCTGCTGAAAAAGATGCTCTTACATGGGATACGATCAAGGGAGAGAATACAGACATTGGTGATGTAAAATCAGCACTGACACTTCCGCAGTGCATAACTGGTAATGCCAGAACTGCATGGTCTGAAATTGCATGGTCTTCCTCTGAACCAGATGTGATCAGTCTGAAAGATCCGGCTATAAATGCAATCATCTATCCGGTAACAGGCGAGATTCATGCACCGGCAGTAGATACAGAAGTAACATTGACGGCAACTTTTACGGCAAATGATACTCTGTTAAATTCTAATGTAGAATCTGTAAAAGATTTTGCTACATATACAAAAACTTTTACAGTTACAGTAAAGGGAACCGGTGAGACTGGAGCTACAGAAGAAGAACTTCAGAAAATCCTGAACAAGTATTACACAGCAGACCGCATAACTGACTTTAATACAAAAGAAGTGGTAGATCTTTCAAACTGTAAATCTGATCTTCAGCTTCCGAGATATACCAGAATTAAAGATGAAAATGGAAAGCCTGTATTTGAAAACAAGGAAATTACGGTAACCTCCGATACAGATGCTATTCAGATTAATGGATACGCAGCATATCTGGACCGCTTTACCGGTGACAACGATGTGACAGGACATCTGACCGTTACATTTACCCGTGGTGGAGTAAGCGCATCAAAACAGATTGCTGTTACAATTAAAGCAATCACTGATGCGGAGAAACAGGCTGAATTAAAGATGATGCAGGCAGCAAAGGAGAATTACTTTGCAGGAATCAATGACGGACAGAATGCAGATAAAGATTCTGTCAAAGAGAACCTTCATCCATTTCAGGAAATGATTCTTGATGAAAACGGACAGCCAAAATGGATTTATAATGGTGAGAATAAAACTGGTGAAGGTATCATTCCGGATAGTCAGTTTACTGATCCATGGATCATGGAAGGTGCCGGATATAACAAATTCAAATCATCTAACAATGCGGTAATTACGCATGAAAATCTGCTCGTAACCAGAAGAGAAGATGATACTCAGATTACGATTTCTTCTGTGCTCAGCAGTGAGAGATATGGTAAATTTGCCGAAAAGCATCCGGAAAACGAATTTTTAAAGCAGGTATACAAACAGTCGGTTTCTGTAACAGTTACAGTAAAGGGAACAAAAGAGGCGCTTGCAGCATTACCTGACAGAATTAAAGAAGCAAAAGAACTGGCAGAAAATATTGTTGAAGGCACAGAACCGGGACAGTATAAAGAAGGAACAAAGGCAGCGCTTGAGGCAGCAATTAAAGAGGCAGAAGATGCAAATGCACAGACGGAGGAAACAGCCAGTGCAGTACTTCTCAAACTGAATGAAGCTGTAAAAGCAGCAAAAGATGCACAGAATGTAAATACTGCAACGATTACAGTACGTACACATCTGGCATCCGATCCGAATGGTGAACTCAGAACGGTTGAAGTGACATCAAAGGATGCTGAAAAATATGGCTATGAGAAACCAGAGACAGTAAGAAATCAGGTAACGATCACAGATGCGTTATACAAACTTCATGCAGAGATGTATGGAGAGCAGTTTGCTGAGAATCCGGAAGCTTATTTGGAAATTGGCGGCAATGGATGGATCAACAGAATCTTCAAAATTCAGGGTGCCGCAGTTGGTATGCTGGTAAACAATAGATTTGGCGGTACTACAAATGAGGAAGTACTGAAAAATGGTGATGAATTAGGTGTATTCTTATTGGCAGATACTGCAAAATACAGTGATAAATATCTTTATTTCCAGAATGTACCGGAAAAAGTAGTAACTGAGCAGGCATTTACAATTAATTTCAGGGATACAGATATGTGGGGAACAGATGAAGCAGCGGCAGGATGTACTGTTGAAATGAAGAATCTGGACACAAACAAAACAACAGAAGCAATAACCGATAAAGATGGTAATGTAACGCTGAGTGCGGATCAGGCAGGAAGTTATCAGATTACAGTTACCAAAACACCGTACACATATTTTGTAGCGCCGACAGCAGTTGTTCAGGTAGAGGCTCATTCTCATAACTTTGTATGGAATACAACTGCAAAAGCAACCGTATTCGCACCGGAGAAACAGCAGGGAACATGCGCCGTATGCGGCAAGACAACTACAAGAGACTATGGAACCAAACTTGCAGCAACGATCAAACTGAATGCGAAATCCATCAAACTTCAGAAAAAACAGACTACAAAGAAAATCAAAGTTACAATGGCAAACGGTGATTCTATCAAATCATGGAAATCCAGCAATAAGAAGATCGTGACAGTTAACAAAAATGGTGTGATCAAAGCCGGTAAGAAGAATGGAACAGCCAAGATCACTGTAACACTTGCAAGTGGTAAGAAAGCAACATTGAAAGTAAAAGTTCAGTCCCCAAAGGTAAAAACAACAAAGATCAGCGGACTGAAATCAAAGGTAAGTATGAAGAAGGGTGAAAAGTTCACGCTGAAACCGGTGATCAGCCCACTTACCTCACAGGAAAAGGTTGCTTATACATCTTCCAACAAAAAAGTGGCAACTGTAAATAAAAAAGGTGTCATTACAGCGAAGAAAAAAGGAACTGTAAAGATCACTGTGAAATCAGGAAAGAAATCCTGCACGATCAAAGTAAAAGTTAAATAATATTTATATTTCACACAGACCGGGATATTCAAAGTCCCGGTCTGTTTTACCGTTATATTTTAATTGATTATATTAAATATAGAAGAGATGAATTTTACATTCCCCACCTATCCTCCTATAATAAGCCTCAAAAGGAGGCTTTATTATGGGCACAATATTTCCGAGAGAAGAAAAGGCGGAGCAGATCTTTGATGAGATCCTCAAAAATCCCCGCGCATGCGACCGCCTGAAAAATACTTTTTTTGCTGCAATTCCTTCAGCAGAAGAAAGCGAAGGTGCCGGAACCGACATTCCGGGAACTGTTTTTGCAGCAGCCTTATTTAATGCATACGAAAACAAAGATTTATCAGCATTTATGATGGCAGTATGCAACAACAGCGTCTTTGATCTGCTTCGGAATTCTTTTTTGATCCCGATTCGTTTCAACGATAAAGGTGTGGAAAATCCGATCTTACTGACGGATGAAAACGGGAAATTTCTTGATGAATCCGAACTTCATTTCTGGGAGAAAAAATACAAAATGTTCCGCGAATTATTTGAACAGCAAAACGAAATTCCGGATTATCAGATGTATATGGCGGACGGTTTCAGGGAGAATCATTTCTATAGCGATGAGAGTGAGGTCGAGACAAGAAAGATTTCCGAACACAGAGGAATCCTTTTGATGTTTAATTTCCCGGAATCGATAGAATTCGAGATCAACGAAGAAAAAATATATGCCATTGTCTGGGAAGCATTGATGCGGCTTCAGGAAGCACTTCCGCGTGCGCTGATGTATTATGGCAAACGAGATGAGAATGGAGTTGAAAAGCATACAAGCACCCTCGGAATTTTTCTCCCGTTCTGTCATTTTGAGCGGGAAATGGAAAAAACGATTGAGCTTGCAAATGGCATCGGACTGGGATGCCGTGAAGCAATTCTGGCAGAAATGAAGGCGCAGGCAAAATGATTTTAAAAGCTAAAAAATCAGCAGGGATGTGGAAATCATGCAGCAGATGATCAGAAAAAATCACATGGATATTGCGTGGCATGAATATACGGACGAAAACGGTGAGGATATACCTGTCACGCAGGCAAGCCTGACGGAGAAGGCATCTATCATTGGGCGTGTCGGAATCATGCTTCTGTCCTGCGGCACGGGAGCGTGGCGTGTCAGAAGTTCTATGAATACACTTGCAGAGGTTATGGGAATTACCTGCACGGCCGATATAGGCCTGATGTCTATCGAATATACATGTTTTGATGGTCAGGATGGTTTTACACAGTCATTGTGTCTGACAAATACCGGAGTTAACACCTCCAAACTGAATCGTTTGGAAAATTTTATCCGTGAATTTGAAATAGACGGAAAAGAAATGTCAGGAGAAGAACTGCATTCTCTTCTCGATGATATCGAAAGAATCCACGGGCTGTACTCCCCGATAGCCCTTGGATTTGCTGCCGCTCTTGCATGCTGCGGATTTACATTTCTCCTTGGAGGCGGCTTGGTGGAAATGTTCTGTGCCTTTGTCGGCGCAGGTTTTGGTAATTTCCTCCGCTGCAAACTGACAAAGCATCATTTTACACTTTTTCTTTCTATTGTATCATCCGTATCGCTTGCATGTCTGGTATATGCCGGTTTCCTGAAAATCGGAGAAATGCTGTGGGGCATTTCCATTCAGCATGAGGCGGGGTATATCTGTGCGATGCTTTTTATCATTCCGGGTTTTCCGTTCATTACCAGTGGAATAGACCTTGCAAAGCTTGACATGCGTTCTGGAATGGAACGTCTGATGTATGCGCTGATCATCATTCAGGTTGCAACGATGGCAGCGTGGATCATGGCTTTGCTTCTCCATTTGAAACCGGTTGACTTTATTAAAATGTCCATGCCGGTGGAAATGTGGATCTTGTTGCGGCTTATAGCAAGTTTCTGTGGTGTGTTTGGATTCTCTGTCATGTTTAACAGTCCGATCCGTCTTGCGGCAACTGCAGCACTGATTGGTGCAGTCGCAAATACGCTTCGACTTGAACTCGTAGATCTGGCCGGAATGCCGCCGGCGGTAACTGCTTTTATCGGCGCATTGACTGCCGGACTTCTTGCATCGCTGATAAAAAACAAAGCAGGATATCCGAGAATCTCCCTGACGGTTCCGTCTATCGTGATTATGGTTCCGGGACTTTATCTGTACCGTGGAATTTATAACCTGGGTATGATGTCTCTTTCTGTTGCGGCATCGTGGTTTGCAGCGGCGATCCTGATCATTGCCGCACTGCCGCTCGGGCTGATTTTTGCAAGGATACTGACAGACAGAACGTTTCGTTATTGTACCTGATAAGAGCCGGTGTTATATGGGCAGAATTAGTGACATTCGGCGCAGAATGTCCTATGGACGAATCGTAAAAAAGACGGTATACTGTTCCTAAGATATCCACTGGGATGAAAGGAGCGGAAACCAATGTGGGAAAAAATCAATAATTTTTTAAAAGGGCAGATTGTAACTTCTCTGGTTTACATTGCCCTTGGCGTATGTCTCGTGTTTATGCCGGTCAATACAATTAACGTCATCTGCAAATTTGTGTTCGGAATCCTTTTGATTCTGGTAGGAATGTATCACATCCTGATTTACGTTGCCGAGAAACTGAATTCAACGATCTTCGATCTGTTTTCAGGTGGTATCCTGATGGTACTCGGAATTTTCCTGTTTATGAATCCACAGATCGTGGTCAAACTTCTCCCGATTTTACTCGGTACATTTATTCTGGTTGACAGCATCTGGACGCTCAAGGGAAGCTTCAAACTTAAGAAACGTGGAGTCGACACATGGAGGTTACTTCTGTTTGGAAGCCTGATTTTTATTGCACTTGGTATTTCACTTGTGGTCAATCCGTTTACGATGGTGAAATACACAGTGATTTTTGCAGGATGGATTTTCCTGTGCAACGGAATCATTGATCTGATCTATCTGGTTCTTCTGAAAAAAGGCCTCAAAGAGCTGAAGCAGGATGTAGAAGCAGTAGACGCAGATGGAAAAATCCTGTCTGATGGAACAGACGGTGATGCGGATGGCATGAATGCAGAGAATTTTGTACAGGAAGAGAAAGACATGCAGCCGGAACCGGAGTATGCACCGTGGAGCTCCCGAAAGAAGAAAGACGCACCGGAGGAAATGCATGACTTCGCAGATGCTGCAGAGAACGCAGCATCAGAAGAAAGACATTTTGAAGAAGAAGAAGTTTCCCGGATGGAGGAATCACTCGAGGCGGTGCAGACAAATGAGGAAGATGTGAGACCGGATGAAACAGAGAATTCTTTCGCTGAGGCAGAGGAAGACATCCCACCAGCCGGTAGAGGGGCTTATACCGTATCTCAGCCGACGATCACCGACGAAGACCTCTCAGATATGAAGGATGAAAGCCTTCTGGATGTAATCTCCCGCAAACGTAAAGGCAGTAAGAAAGAAAATGAATAGTAGAAAATAAATAGAATCAAGTCATTTCGATGGAGCATGGTGACTTAGTGTTACGGTACTCGTACTAAGGTCATCAGAAAATTGCCTGAAGAGTGACTTGATTTTTTATATGTTGTAAATAGAACAACCAAAATTTTGCAATCGGATGACTCAGTAGGAACTATCTGGAATAAGAGCAAACCAATTTTGTCGAAAATGGATGACCTGGAGAAAAGTAAATCCTAATTCCATCAACCGACACCCCGAAAATGGATGACTTGGAGAAAAGTAAATCCTAATTCCATCAACCGACACCCGAGAATGGTGACTTGATTGAAAAATTTTATATATCAAAATTGAAAAATGAACATAAATCTTGATTTTTTATCATGGTATAAAAAATGAACAAAAACTATAATAAAACCAGCTTAAGAAAGAACAAACCTTACAAGAAAAGGAGAGGACAATCACTATGAAAATGAAAAAAGTTACAGCAATGGGTATGGCAGCTTTAATGGCAGCAACAATGATTCCGTCAGTACCGGTTATGGCAGACGGTGGCGGAAAGGTTTATTATCTGAACTTCAAACCGGAAGCAGATGAAGCATGGCAGAACCTGGCAAAAGCTTACACAGAAGAAACAGGAACAGAAGTAACTGTTGTAACTGCAGCATCAGGACAGTATGAGACAACACTTCAGTCTGAAATGGCTAAAAGCGATGCACCGACACTGTTCCAGGTAAACGGACCGGTTGGACTTAAGAGCTGGAAAGATTACTGCTATGATCTGAAAGATGCAGAAATCACAAAAGGTCTTACATCTGATACATACGAACTGAAAGACGGAGATGCAGTAGATGGTATCGCATACGTAATCGAATCCTATGGTCTTATTACAAACAAGACTTTACTTGAAAAAGCAGGCTATTCACTGGACGACATCAAGAGCTATGATGATCTGAAGAAAGTAGCTGATGACATTCAGGCAAGAAAAGACGAACTCGGAGTAAAAGGTGCTTTCACATCAGCAGGTATGGACGGCTCCTCTGACTGGAGATTCAAAACACATCTTGCAAACCTTCCGATCTACTATGAATACAAAGAAGACGGAATCGATGATACAGAGGCAATCAAAGGAACATATCTTGACAACTACAAGAACCTGTTTGACCTGTACATCACAGATTCTACCTGTGACGGAGCTGAACTTTCTGCAAAGACAGCAGATGACTCCAGAAACGAATTTGTAAACGGCGAAGCAGTATTCTATCAGAATGGTACATGGGAATATGCAGAACTGTCCAAAACATACGGTGATGATGAAATGGCAATGATCCCGATTTACTTTGGTGTAGATGATGAGAACGAGGGACTTGCAACAGGTACAGAGAACTACTGGTGCGTAAACAAGAATGCATCTGAAGAAGACATTCAGGCAACTCTGGATTTCATGAACTGGTGTGTAACCTCTGAAACAGGAACAAAATCCATGGCAGATGATATGGGATTCACACTTCCTTTCAAAACAGCACAGGAGTCTACAAATGTATTTGTAAAAGAGGATGCTGAGTACACAGAAGCAGGTCTTACACCTGTATCATGGAACTTCACAACAATGCCGTCTGAAGAGTGGAAAAACGGTCTTGGAACAGCTCTTACCGCATATGCAGCAGGCACTGGTTCCTGGGATGATGTTGTAAGTGCATTCGTTGATGGATGGGCTACAGAAAAAGCTCTTTCTGAATAATTTGATTTTGAAAATAGCATGTAATCAGCAGGAGGAGGCAGAATTTCTTGCCTCCTTCTGTCAGTCATAAAACCGTAATAATTATTTTTGCGGAACAGGGAAGAGGAGATTCATCATGGTAGGAAGAACAATCAAAAAGTGGTGGCCGATTTTTGTACTGCCAACCTTTGCGGCATTCGTAATTGGTTTTCTTTGGCCTTTCATCTGGGGCATTTATCTTTCATTCTGTAAGTTTACCACTGTACAGGATGTGACATTTGTAGGATTTTCGAACTATTCCAAGATTTTACTGGATAATACTTTCAGCCATTCCTTCTGGCTGACGGTTGTATTTGCATTCGTATCCAGTATTCTGATCAACGTACTGGCATTCTTTATTGCGCTGGCACTGACAAAAGGATACAAAGGAACAAATGCTTTCCGTACAGTATTCTTTATGCCGAACCTGATTGGTGGTATCGTACTTGGATACATCTGGCAGACTCTGTTAAATGGTCTTCTGTCCAAATGGGGACAGCCGCTGCTTTCACTTTCTGCGAGAAACGGATTTATCGGTATGCTGATTCTTCTGATGTGGCAACAGATCGGATATATGATGATCATTTACATTGCCGGTCTGAACAACGTATCTCCGGATTTGGTCGAAGCTGCTCAGATCGACGGCGCGACAAGCAGACAGATCTTATTTAAGATCAAACTTCCGATGATCATGCCGTCTGTTACAATCTGTACATTCCTGACACTGACAAATGGATTCAAGATGTTCGACCAGAACCTCTCACTGACCGGCGGTGATCCGGGAAAACAGTCCCAGTTACTGGCACTCAATATTTACGATACATTCTATGCAAGAAGCGGACCACAGTGGAAGGGTATCGGCCAGGCAAAAGCCGTTGTATTCTTTATTCTCGTTGTAGTGATCGCGCTGATCCAGCTTCGGGCTACATCATCTAAGGAGGTTCAGCAGTAATGGAAAATAAGAAGAAAAGTCCTGTTGCGACAATTATACTGACAATTATCTGCATCCTCTGGATGTACCCGATCGTACTGATTCTGATCAACTCACTGAAAAAAGAGACGGCAATTACAACCGCAGGTGTATTCGGCCTTCCAACAAGTGAAACCTGGAACGGCATTGCAAACTTTGTGGCAAGTGTTACGCAGATGGATTTTCTCAAATCTTTCTGGTACAGTCTTGTGATCTCAGTCATGTCCGTTGTTCTGATCATGCTGTGCTGCTCTATGGCGGCCTGGTATATTGTTCGTGTAAACGGAGCATTATCCAAGGTTTTCTATTACCTCTGTGTATTCAGTATGGTAGTACCGTTCCAGATGGTTATGTTTACACTGGCAAAAACAGCAGATACCTTACGACTTAACAATCCTTACAATATCTGCATCATTTACCTTGGATTTGGTGCAGGTCTGGCAGTATTTATGTTTACCGGATTTGTAAAAGGTATTCCGCTTGAAATAGAAGAGGCAGCTCTGATCGATGGATGTAGTCCGTTGCAGGTTTATTTCAAAGTGTTGATTCCGATTTTGAAGCCAACCATTATTTCTACAGCAATTCTTGAACTGATGTGGGTATGGAACGATTACCTTCTGCCGACACTGGTTCTGGATATTAAGAAATACCGTACCATTCCAATGGCAGTTCAGTACTTCAGAGGAAGTTACGGACATGTACAGATGGGACCGATGATGGCAAGTATCATGATTGATATCATTCCGATCATCATCGTGTACCTTGTATGCCAGAAATATATCATTGAAGGTGTTGTAGCCGGTGCCGTAAAAGGCTGATACAGACTATAAAAAAGACCTTTATAAAAAGTCTCCGGGAAGATATTCTTTCCGGAGGCTTCGTGCTATAATTATAAAAAACTTCAAAAAACAGGAGTATGGAAATGACAAATGTTCTGATTGTAGACGATGAAAAAATTGAAAGAGAAGGTCTCAAATACCTTTTGTCCAGAGAAGAAGGGGAACGAAAAGTATTTGAAGCTTCGAATGGCAAACAGGCACTGCAGATTATCCGCACAGAGGATATTCAGCTTATTCTGACTGATATCAAGATGCCGCATATGGATGGACTGGAGTTATCGAGACGTGCCAAAGAAGAAAATCCGGCATTACAGATCGTGATCTTCAGCGGCTACAGTGATTTCAGTTTTGCGCAGGAAGCAATCCGCTACGGAGTGACAGAATATATTCTGAAGCCGGTTAATCCAGATGATTTCCACAAAGTGATCCAGAAGGCCGAGAAAGAGATTGACCGCCGGAAGAAAAAAGAAAGCCAGGAGATTAAGGGAAAAAATTTCCTGCAGCAGTATTTTCTCCAGAACTATCTTTATTCCGGAAAGACAGAAACACTGGAAAAAGCAAAGGATATGATCGACCTTGACAAATGGAACGGCTGGCATTGCGGAATCCTGATCGAGTCTGATGTGGCTTTTTTTGATACGGCAGAAGAAAACCTCGAGAATGAAATTCAAAAAGAACTGCGGAGGGTCTGCTTTTATCTGAATCTGAATGCGAGACAGTCACTGCTTCTGTTTCAGGATGTTTACTGTGATTATCAGCTTGTTGCAAATCATCTTTATAACTATATGAAGCGAAAGTACAGGGACAGTTTTTATCTGGCAGTCAGCAGGAAGTTTGAGGGCTGTGAATGTCTGCCGGAGATTTTGGAACAGCTGGAACAGCAGATGGAAGAAAAATTCTATCATCCGGAAAAACATGTTTTTTCAAATGAGGATGATGTATTGAAATTATCTGTGGGCGAGGTGCAGGATTCGCAGATCATGCAGATGATCTCAGAGGATATCACACGTAAAGATACAGAGCAGTTGCGCAGACATTTCGAATGCCTCAAAGAAAAATATCACGATAATACACAGTATTCTGCAATGTATATCAAATTTGTATTTTCCAATGTCATTCAGGAACTTTTTCAGGAAAACCAGTTTTCAGGGGAGCACCGCCTGGAACAGGAAGTAGAAAGACTGTACAAGTGCAAAAATATTATGGAAATCCTTGCAGTGACCGAAGATAACATCAAAGAGTACGAGGCTTTTCTGGAACGTTCTATGAGCACATCAAGGAATGAAGTGGCAACAGTCAAGAACTATATCTATCAGCATTATGAAGAAGATCTGAATCTGGAAATGCTGGCTGAGAAAGTTTATCTGTCGTCCGGATACCTGAGCTTTATTTTTAAGAAAGAGACAGGCATGAATCTGAACCGATACATTCGTGTGTTCCGCATGGAAAAAGCAAAAGAGCTTCTTTGCAGTACCAATATGAAGGTGGCTCAGATCAGCGAACGTGTAGGATTTGCAAATGTTTCTTATTTCTGCAGGAGCTTTCGTGAATATTACGGAAGCAGTCCGGAGTCATACAGGAAAGGAACCGGAGAGGATGAACAGACTTCGTAAGATATTCAAAAATATGAAATACCGCCACAAACTGACGATTCTTCTTGTCGTGACGAGTCTGGCGCCGATGACGGTGCTTGCACTGTATAGTCACAGCCGTCAGAGTACGATGGTACGAAGTAGTGAACTGGAAGATATGCAGTCAATTATGGAGCAGACCAAAGAGGGTATCGACAGCCAGACTGCAGTATATGCGAGTCTTCTGAACTATCTGACGTACTCGCCGGATATTGAAGAGATCATTAAAGAAAAAAATATCGATAATTATACTGCTTACGAGAAGTATACGGAGATTGCAGATCCGCTTTTGTCCGTACCGAAATCTTATCACGATGCGATCAACCGGATTCAGCTTTTTGCCGACAGTATTCAGGTCGAACATGAATATACACTTGTTCCACTTGACAAAATGCAGGAAGAGTGGTGGAGTGAAGGGCTGAAAGATGATGTACGGATTCAGTGGAAAGTAGATCGGACGAGGGGAGAAGTTGTAGCTGTACGTATGATCTATGCCCAGCAGAAGTTGAATGCGGTCCTCTGTATTTCGCTGGATTATGATAAGATATTTCAGCCGCTGACGAATATTCTGACCGATGAAAATGGTGGAATTGTAGCGGATCAAGATGGCAATGTGCTGTATAACAAAACCGGCTTGAAAGAACTTAAGTTGTTCGACGATAACAAAAAGGATACTTCGCAGACTGCGGACAAACTGCTCAGTAAAATCAGTCAGACATGTACCTGGACGCAAACCGAAAGTGAGGAAAATGACTGGGTATTTTACTTTTACAAAAGTCAGGATGCGATCTCGGGGTCTGTACGGAGAATTCTTCTTGAGGAGATTCCGCTGATTATTGCCTGTGGTTTTATTATTTTGTTTCTGGGACTTTCTTTTTCAAGAATTTTTACACGAAAGATTGAAGAACTTACAAAAAATATGGATCAGGTCAATCATGGAAGCCGTGAAGTTACGGTAAGCAGCGATTCTGAAGATGAAGTTGGTATCCTGATTAATAGTTTCCACAATATGATGGATGAGATCAACCGTTTGATTGATGAAGTGTATGTAAATAAGATTGCACTCAAAGAATATGAGCTGAAAGCACTGCAGGCGCAGATTAATCCACATTTCCTATATAATACACTTTCGATGATGAACTGGATGGCAATCCGCAGCAATCAGATGGAAATAAGCAAGGTGACACTTGCCTTGTCGACATTTTACCGTACGGCACTCAGCAAAGGTGAGGACGTAGTTACGGTTGAGAATTGTATTCAGAATATGCAGGCATATCTTGAAATCCAGCTTACTATGCACGATAACAATTTTTCAGTGGACTGGGATATTGATCCGACAATCAAAAATGAAAAAATGCCGAAACTGCTCCTGCAGCCGGTTGTTGAAAATGCGATTGAGCATGGTATTGATGAAAAAGAAGACGGAGACAAAAAAATCTTCCTGTCTTTCCGGGGGAATGGTGATGATGTAGTAATCACAGTCCGGGATAATGGAATGGGAATGCCGCAGGAAAAAGCAGAGACGCTTGTAACTTATCAGGCAAAAGGCTATGGACTTAAAAACGTCAATGACCGCATCCGGATTTTATATGGAGAAAATTATGGAATAAGGATTTTCAGTGCACCGGATGAGGGGACGACAGTTGTGATGAGATTTCCGAAGGAGGGCAGGAAAGATGAAGCATAAAAAAATAGCAGCACTGATACTTTCCTGCGCTTTTGCATTGAGTGGATGTGGTGGTGCAGGCCGGCAGGACAAAGAGCAGACACAGGAAACGCAGAGTGCAGATGCTGCCGGGGACACAGAAGCATGGCAAAAAGCAGAAGAGAGTCCATATGCAGCATATCCTGAACTGGTGACCTATACACTTGGTCAGATGAGCGGGGTAAACAATTCAAACCTCCCGGATGGAGACACCTACGAAGATAATGTCTATACGAGATATCTTCGGAAAATGTTGAATATCCAGAACGACAACGCATATATGGAACGGGAAGACCGTTATGATGAGTTTATCAATATTCTGGTAAAAGATCAGACACTGCCGGATGTACTTGTTGTTTCTGACAGAGAGACACTTAAAGAACTGGTAGAAAATGATCTTGTAGAAGACCTGTCGGATGTCTATGAAAGCTGTACAACGACAAGAATCAAGGAGATGTTCGAGAGTTATGGCAGTGACCTTCTGGATGCGGGGAAGTTCAACGGAAAGCTGATGGCAATCCCGGAAACTGTGATCGATCATGGTCCGAGACTTCTATGGCTTCGAAAAGACTGGATGGATGAACTTGGGCTTGACGAACCGAAGACACTGGACGATGCCTTTGAAATTATCGAAGCATTTGTGGAAAACGGGATGGGAACAGAAGAGGGTGAAGATCCGGTGGGGCTGGTATGCGACACAGATCTTGTCGGAAGTACCAGCTCCAGTTATTCGGTAGAGCCGGTGTTTGACAGGTATCATGCGAGTCCGCAACGCTGGGTAAATCAAAATGGTGAGATTGTATATGGTTCCGTGACACAGCAGACCAAAAATGCATTGAGCTATCTTCATGAGTTATATGAAAGAGGTGTCATTGATCAAAATTTTGCACTGCGTGCCCAGAACAATCTGCGTGATCTTGTGGTAAGTGGAAAATGTGGAGCCTTTTTCGGACTATGGTGGACACCAAATAACCCGTTAATGGATGTATATGAAAAAGATAAAAATGCAGACTGGGAACCATACTATCTGCAGCAGCCGGAACATGATAATGCGTATGCTTCTTTTCGTGATAATAAATATGTGGTTGTGCGTAAGGGATATAAGCATCCGGAAATTGTGATGAAAATCATCAGTGTATTGTTTGATTATACAAGATATGAAGCAGAAGATGCAGATGACGTCAATGAATATTCTGCGTTGAATGTAGAGCCGACAGCAAGACCACTGGTCATCAATGTCGATTATAATGAAGCAACATTTCAGATTACAAAGGATATACGTGCGGTTCAGAATGGTACAGACAAAAAAGAAAGTTTATGGGGCTTAGAAAAATCTTACTATGTCGCATGTGAGAATTATCTTCACGGCAAATCATCGACTCCGGAAGACTGGGCTGCCTACAAATCAAGAATTTCCGCAGTGGGACTCCTTATAGATGGCGGCTATCAGTCACAGGCGCAGAAGTATCTGGACGATGCAGATGGTGAGTTGCCGAAATCTCTGCAGCAGCTTGAAAAAGATTCGTTCATCCAGATCATTATGGGTGTGAAGCCGGTTTCTTATTTTGATACGTTTGTAAAAGAATGGTATGAGCAGGGTGGTGAGGAGCTGACGGAACAGATCCGTCGCTCCAACCCTGGTGAATGATTTTCTGAATGTGTCGGGTCACTTATTTTCCCAGATGCCAGATGTCCTGATCGTATTCGGCAATCGTTCTGTCTGATGAGAAGAATCCTGCTTCTGCAATATTGATCAGTGTTCTGCGGCTCCAGTCTTCCGGGTTGACTGCATAGTCTTTCATCGCCTGTTCTTTGCGAACCACATAAGCGTTGAAATCCGGAAGAGTCTGGAACCAGTCTTTATTGATCAGTTCATGCTGAAGTCGTTTCAGATGTTCTTCGTCTCCATATTTCAACATTTCCTCACTTGTGAGGAAGTCGATAGCACGGCGCAGATTCGGATCAGCTTCATACCAGTCACGGGCACAGTAATCAGCTGCAGCATAGTGGTGGATGACCTGTTTGCTGCTCTGACCGAAGATGTAGATATTGTCATTTCCGACTGCTTCTGCGATTTCGACATTGGCGCCATCCATAGTTCCGAGTGTCAGTGCGCCATTCAGCATAAATTTCATATTTCCGGTTCCGGATGCCTCCTTGGAAGCAAGACTGATCTGCTCGGAAAGGTCGCATGCCGGAATCATTTTTTCTGCGGCAGATACATTATAGTTTTCCACAAATGCAAGCTGAAGCCATCTGGAAACTTGCGGATCTTCGCTGATTACCTGAGACAGAGTCAGAAGACCGTGGATGATATCTTTTGCAATGATATAAGCAGGTGCAGCTTTGGCACCGAAAATGCTGACAAGTGGAGTGGCAGGTACATGACCGGCTTTGATCTCCAGATATTCGTGAATCAGGAATAAAAGATTCAGCTGCTGGCGTTTGTATTCGTGAAGTCGTTTGGACTGGATAGAAAACAATGCATCTGTGTTCAGCCGGATTCCCTGTTTGTCAGCGAGCCATGCTGCAAGCTGTTTTTTATTATCTTTTTTGATTGTGCGGATTTTGGACAGTACCTCGGTATCATCGGTATAAGCAAGGAGTTTTTTGAGTTCGGAGGCATCTTTTTTGAATCCGTCTCCGATCAGGTTTTCAATTTCGCTGGTTAATGCAGGGTTACATTTCAAAAGCCAGCGTCGGAAAGTAATACCGTTTGTTTTGTTGTTGAATTTATCAGGATACATCTGATAAAATCCGGCGAGTTCACTTTCTTTCAGAATCTGAGTGTGCAGTGTGGCAACACCATTTGTGGAATGGGAAAAATGAATATCCATATGTGCCATGTGTACAACCTGATTCTGGTCGATGATAGCAAGTGCGGCATTATCAGTACGTGTTTTTGCAATTGCATCCAGCTTTTCGATAATCGGCATAAGCTGCGGTACAACGGTGTCAAGATAATGACGCGGCCATTTTTCAAGTGCTTCTGCCAGAATTGTGTGGTTTGTATACGCACAGGTGTCAGTAACAATCTGAATAGCTTCTTCAAATTCGATTCCATGCAGTCCGAGAAGACGGATGAGTTCCGGAATTACCATGCTCGGATGAGTATCGTTGATCTGGATTGCCGCATAATCTGCGAGATCGTGCAGGTTACAGCCTCGGGCCATGCATTCATCAAGAATCAGCTGTGCACCGGCAGAAACCATAAAGTACTGCTGATAGATGCGGAGCAGACGGCCATCTTCATCGGAATCATCCGGATAAAGAAACAGTGTCAGGTTTTTGGCAATATCTTTTTTGTCAAAAGAGATACCGTCACCGATCACGGACTCATCGACAGTGTCGAGATCAAAGAGATTTAAGGTATTGGTGCGTCCTTCGTATCCTGTCACCGGAAGCTTATAAAGTCTTGCGGAATAAGTTTTTCCGGCAAGAGAAACAGGGAAGACTGTATCGGTCGCTTTGGCAGCGCACTGATCAGTCAGCCAGAAATCAGGTGTTTCATTCTGAACATTGTTTTTGAAATTCTGATGGAACAGTCCACAGTGATAGCGAAGACCAACACCGTCGCCGGGAAGGCTTAAAGTTGCAAGGCTGTCCAGAAAGCAGGCAGCAAGACGACCAAGTCCGCCGTTTCCGAGACTTGGTTCCGGTTCCTGCTCTTCAATATCAGCAAGAGCTTTACCTGCTTCGGCAAGCGTATCACGTACATCGTCATAAAGACCGAGATTGATCAGATTGTTGGACAGTAGTTTACCAATCAGAAATTCAGCCGAAATATAATACAGTTTTCTTCCGGTGACAGGTTTGACATGCTGCTGGCTCTTTTCATGCACAAGCTTCAAAAGGGCAGTATAAAGTTCGGCATCTGTAGCCGTAGAGATTTCTTTCTGACAGAGATCAGTAAGAGTTGCTTTCATGGATTTACTCATAAGAGTCGCTCCTTTCCTTATATAAAAAGTTGAAATTGTTCTAACTTCAGAAGTTATTATAATTATAGCATATGTCATTCGTCATTTCTTGTAAAAAGCTTGCAGGAAATGATACTATTCTATCATTTGGGGATGAAAAATCGGTTACAGGAGGTACCGGACACATGAGAGAAAAACAAAACAGCGCAGAATATCAGGAAACGAAACAGCATGGAAGCCGCCTGTTTCCATTTAATATATATCCATGTACGATCCCGCTTGATTTCCCGGTCGTTTCCCTTCACTGGCATAAAGAGATGGAACTGATCTACGTAAAAAAAGGAAAAGGGCAAATCCAGCTCGAAACAGAGAATTATGAGGGGAACCCAGGCGATATTTTTGTGGTGACTCCGGGTACGTTGCATTCCATTCACAGAATAAAAGGATATGCCATGGAGTACGAAAATATTATCTTTGAGATGGATTTTCTCGGAGAAGGTGCAGCAGATCTCTGTGCGGGAGAGTTTTTGGTGCCGCTTGCATCGGGACACCTGCTTCCTCCTGTATGTATTCGGAAGGGGGAGGAACACTATGAAGCACTCAAAAGGTGTCTTGTACAGATGGAAGAGTTATGTGAAAAAAAGGAGAAAGGATATGAACTGGGAGTAAAAGCCGCCGTGCTGCAGATGATCTTTCTGCTGATCAGAAAATATCCTTCTATAGAAGAAATTTCCTCTCCTGATCGGGAACGGCTGAAAGAAGTGCTTCAGGAGATTGGTGAAAAGATCGATCAGAGTCTGACTGTTTCGGATATGGCAAAATTTTGTGGATTAAGTGAGAGTCATTTCATGCGCTGGTTCAAAAAAATGACGGGGGACAGTTTTGCTTCTTATATAAATGACCGTCGGCTTGCAAATGCGGCAGAAGCATTGCGCCGAACCGATGATAAAATATTGTCTGTTTCACAGGATGCTGGTTTTTCAAATTTGTCAAATTTTAACCGACAGTTTAAGAAACGATATGGAATTACACCAAAAGAATACCGAAAAGCTTTGAAAAAATGAGAAAAACTTGTTACTTTTAAACAAAAAAGCCGCTATAATGAAACTATAAATTTTTTACGGCATCATATATGCGAAAGGAGAAAAGTATGAAAAACTGGAAAAAAATTATGGCAATGGTGTGTGCAGCAGCAATGATCGGAGGAGTATCAGCTCCTGTATGGGCTACGGATGATACAGAGACTGCGACAGAAGCAGCAGAAGTTACCGAGTATACTTATGATATGCTGGAGAAAGAAGCATATGAGGGAACCTGGCTTTCTTTTGAACCGGGATTTGATCTTTATGTTCCGTCAGACTGGGAGGTTCTTGAAGTTTCCGAGGAAGATCAGAAAGAACATGGACTAATGTTCCAGGCAAAAGCACCGGATGACAGTGGTGATAATATGGTAGTAACAGCTACCGATATTGGCAAAGATTATGATACAGACAAGATGAAAACAGAACTTGAAACAGAAGAAACATATACAGATATTGAAAAAGTAATTATCAACGGAATCGAGGCAGTTGTGTTTAATACAGATGTTACATACGGCCTTGCTTTCCTGGATGACGATGGAATTATGTATAATGTACAGATGGGTGAGCTTTCTGATGAAAATGCGGAAATTGCTCAGAATCTGTTTATTTCACTCAGAGTGACAGAAACAACAGATGATGGAGCAGCAGAAGAAACGGCAGAATAAGATTTTGCAGTTCTTAATTAATAAATGATTAATAGAGGTACCATGGATCAGAAAAGGTCTATGGTACCTTTTGTTGATACATGTCGATGTTTTTGTAAAAAATTTAAAAAAAGGTGTTGACAGCCCGGCTGGAAAGTGTTATTCTAATTGAGCTATCACGAAGAATTGTTTCTTCTGAATAAACAATTTGAAATGTTTTGAAAAAAGCAAAAAAAGTTGTTGACAATCCGGTGAGGATGTGATAGAGTAAACAAGTCGCCTGAAAGCGACGCACAAACATCAAAAAAGCTTCGAAAAAACTTGAAAAAAGTACTTGACAAGCACTGATGAATGTGATAAAGTAAACGAGCTGTCTGAGAGACAGTCAGTTAAGAACCTTGATAACTAAACAGTGAAACACATACGATTCTCGAAAAATTTCTTTTTAAATTCAAGAACAAAACCTTAAAACAGTAAAACGAGAGATAGCTAGTTGTTGTCTTGAGTACATCAAACATTTTATCAGAGAGTTTGATCCTGGCTCAGGATGAACGCTGGCGGCGTGCTTAACACATGCAAGTCGAACGGGAAACCTTTTATTGAAGCTTCGGCAGATTTAAATTGTTTCTAGTGGCGGACGGGTGAGTAACGCGTGGGTAACCTGCCCTATACAGGGGGATAACAACCAGAAATGGTTGCTAATACCGCATAAGCGCACAGGACCGCATGGTCCGGTGTGAAA
>NZ_JACOQE010000002.1 GCF_014297355.1 Blautia intestinalis
GATTTTTCTTGCCCTTGTATTTGCCCTTATCAGAGTGCATAAACACTGATGGGACGATATAACACAAGGGAAATAATAAGGGAAAGCTCACCTGCGACAAATCCAGTGTTTTCAAGGGGGTGCGAAGAATTTAATAATAAAATATAACAGTTATTAAATTTCTTAAAACAGGTGAAATCTCAATCGGAATTTGGCGAAAGAATGCGTCTTCATTATTATCTTGGCGTCGTACTCGAGGATGAAAACGAGATTCAGGAGTGTTTTCATATAATCCAGGCGGAGATGCTGGAAGCAACGGTAAAGAGTCTGAGTTATAATGAAAATGCCAGAATTGTTACGGACAGGCATACCGTAAATCTGCCGCTTCGTGTAAACTGGGGTGGCGGCTGGAGTGATACTCCGCCATACTGTAATGAAAATGGCGGCACGGTATTAAATGTGGCAATACTTCTTAACGGGAAAAAACCGGTCGAGGTTACACTGGAACGGATTGATGAACTCAAAATAGTATTTGACAGCAGGGATATGGATGTACATGGTGAGTTCGATACGATTGAACCTCTTCAGGCAACCGGTGATCCGTTTGATCCTTTTGCGCTGCAAAAGGCGTGTTTGCTTGCCTGTGGAATTATTCCGCAAAAGGGATATAAGCTTGAAGATATACTGAGACGTCTCGGGGGCGGTTTTGTTATGCATTCCGAGGTTACGGATGTACCGAAGGGCTCTGGACTGGGAACATCCTCAATTCTTTCGGCAGCCTGTGTAAAGGCAGTTTTTGAATTTACAGGAATTGAATTTACCGAGGAAGATTTATATGCGCATGTTCTTGCAATGGAACAGATCATGTCTACAGGAGGCGGCTGGCAGGATCAGGTTGGCGGAGCAACGCCTGGCCTGAAATATATTTCTTCAATGCCGGGATTAAAGCAGGAGATCAAGGTGACTCATGTGGAGATTCCGGAAAGTGCAAGGAAAGAGCTTGATGAGAGATTTGTTCTGATTTATACAGGTCAGAGAAGACTGGCAAGAAATCTTCTTCGTGATGTTGTCGGAAGATACGTTGGAAATGAACCGGACAGTTTATTTGCATTGGAAGAAATTCAGAAGACAGCTGCATTGATGAGATTTGAACTTGAACGCGGTAATGTAGATGGATTTGCAAAGCTGCTGGACTATCACTGGGAGCTTAGCGAGAAGGTAGATGCCGGAAGCAGCAATACGCTGATCGAACAGATTTTCAGCAGCATTGAGGAAATGATCGACGGCCGGCTTGTGTGTGGAGCCGGCGGAGGTGGTTTCCTTCAGGTGATCCTGAAAAAGGGCATTACCAGAGAGGATGTAGAAAAGCGTCTGAATGAAGTTTTCATGGACAGCCTTGTTGGTGTGGCTGACTGTAAGCTGGTTTGGTAATGAATGAAGAGGCTGTGAGTTATAGGATGGGAGAAAAAGTATGAACGACAAAGAAATGGAGCGTAATACAAAATGAACTTATCAAAAATACACCACATTGCAATCATAGTATCTGATTACGAAGCAGCTAAGGATTTCTATGTGAATAAGCTGGGATTCTCTGTCATCAGAGAAAACTATCGTCCAGAACGTAAGGACTGGAAGTTGGATCTACGTGTCAATGAATACACGGAGCTGGAGATTTTCGCTGAGGAAAACCCGCCGAAGCGTGTGAACCGCCCGGAGGCCTGTGGGCTGCGCCACCTTGCGTTTTACGTTGATAACGTGGAACAGACAGTGAAGGAGCTGGCGGAAGTCGGAATCTTCTGTGAGCCGATTCGAGTTGACGATTATACTGGAAAGAAGATGACTTTCTTCCATGACCCGGATGGCCTGCCGCTGGAGCTGCACGAATAAGTATGGGAGAGAAAAGAGCATGGGATTGCATTCTATAAGAAGCGTTGCAGGGTCGCTGTGGAGAAGCGTTAAAAATGAAAAAGGAAAGTCATCAGGCTTTCCTCTTTTTGGAGTATATGCATGAATCAGCCATTTTATACCGGAAAAGGCAACAGAGTGGCAAATTCTGACACATAATTCACGTATTTGAAAAAAAACACGGTTATTTTGAAAATGAGTTGTTATAAAAGAAAAAATATGATATCATACCATCGGCAAAATCGGGGGAACTGTCTTTTTGCTGTGAAATTGATTAATATTATGATAGAGAGAAGAGAAAAATGAGTGTTATAGATTTTCATTCTCACATTTTGCCGGGAATTGATGATGGAGCCAGAAATCTGGAGACATCACTGGCAATGTTGCGGCAGGTGAGCAGCCAGGGGGTTGACTACATGATCGCGACGCCGCATTTCTATGCATCCCATGACAGGGTAGATGCCTTTTTGAACAGAAGAGAAGATGCGTATAACAGTCTGAAGGAAGCTGTTCATAAGGAGAGTATTTCGGATGTACCGCAGATTTTGACGGGAAGTGAAGTGGCTTTTTTTGACGGAATCAGTAAGGCAGAGCTTATCGAAGATCTGACGATACAGAATACACGAGTTCTGCTGCTGGAGATGCCATTTGCGCCATGGACCTCGCAGAATATTCATGAAGTTGAGGTGCTTGTGCGGGATCGGGGATTTAATGTTCTGATCG
This sequence comes from Blautia intestinalis, assembly GCF_014297355.1. GTDB lineage: Bacteria > Bacillota > Clostridia > Lachnospirales > Lachnospiraceae > Blautia_A > Blautia_A intestinalis. The sequence goes on from NZ_JACOQE010000002.1 coordinate 2,608, forward strand.
CGCATCTGGAGCGTTTTATCTGGATTCCGGGAAATAAAAAGGGCATCAGGAGCCTTTTGGAGATTCCGGTCAGGATACAGATTAACAGTGAGGGGCTTCAGGACTGGAGACACAGGAGATACCTGTTGAAAATGTTCCGGTCCGGAAGTGCACATGTCCTCGGAAGTGATTGTCACGGCGCACATCATCGTGTACCGGATCTTCTGACGGGCAGGGAGATCATAAAGAAAAAATGTGGAGAGGAACTCCTGCAGAGGATAGACCGGCAGGGAGAAGCTCTTTTATTTGGAAATTAACTGATTATAGTGAGCAGGATAGGGGGAAACAGTATGTCAAGAAAGACTGCGATTATCATCAGCTGCATATTATTTGTTCTGCTGGTTGCGGTGATGGCCTGTGAAGTGATGAATCCGGCGGGCGGACAGGTATTTTTGAATCAGATTTTTTAACGGAAGTGAGAATTTATGTCGGGATACAGGAGACGACAGGACAAAAAGAGGCTGTATAAGGGCCTTGGCATTGCGGCAGCTGTCCTGATTGTTGGAATTGTGTTTGTTGCGCTGGTTCTTGGAATGGCGGATCATTACCGATTCAATAATGACAACAGCGTAGACAGCCGCGATACAATTACATATAAAGACCAGACATATACCCGCAAGGGAAATATTGAGACATATCTGATCACCGGAATTGATTCGCCGGGCAAGGTACAGGAATTGAAAGAATATGATGGTACCGGACAATGCGATGTACTGGTCGTGATCGTCAGGGACAGATCTACAGATGAATGTAAGCTGCTTACCATTGATAGAAATACCATTACGGAAGTAAAGAGTCTGGATGATGACGGAACCTGTCTGGCGACGACGGATATTCAGATCTCACTTGCACATTCGATGGGACTGGATCAGAAAGTGCGTGCAGAGAATACGGTAGATGCGGTGTCACATTTGCTGGGCGATGCCACGATCGATGGATATGCGATGGTCAATGTGGGAGCTGTTTCGGTCGTGAATGATATGGTTGGCGGTGTTACCGTTACGATTGAGGATGACTTTTCGGAAGTGGATCCGACTCTGAAAATGGGTGAGACTGTCACGTTGATGGGCGAGCATGCCGAGAACTACGTGAGACAGCGAAAAGAAGTTGCGGACGGAAGAAATGAAAACAGAATGCATCGCCAGAGCAGTTACGAGGAGGCATTTAAGTCTGCTTTCAGGACGAAATGTAATGAGGACAACAAGTTTCCGCTTGAGGTTTATCATGCACTGGAGGAATATATGACGACAGATATCAGTGCGAAGAAGTTCTGCAGGCTGGCACTTTTACTTTCCGACGAAAACGAAGATGAAAAGCTTTCAATAAGCGGAACTTATGGCCTTGACGAGGATGAATGGCAGACGTTCACACCGGATGAAGACAGTCTGCAGCAGGCGATAATTGAGCTTTTTTATGAAAAAAATTAAAAGGAGATAAAATATGAACCAGAAAGAACAAAATGAAGAAATGGAGATTGATCTGCTGGATCTTGCGTATATGCTGTTGGATAACTGGCATTATCTGCTGATCTGTCTGCTGGCAGGAGCACTGCTTCTGAATGCATATTCATTTTTCTGCATTCAGCCGACATATCAGTCAACTTCCAAGCTTTACATAGTTTCTACGTCAGATGATTCCGTAGTAAACCTGAATGACCTGAACCTCGGTACTTCACTGACCTCTGATTATGAGGAACTGATGTTGAGCTACCCGGTACTGAACCGTGTGATCGAAAAGCTGGATCTCGATATGGATTACAATCAGCTGAAACAGCTGTATACGTTAAACAATCCGACAGATACACGTGTACTGCAGATCACTGCAACAACGACAGATCCGCAGCTGTCGATGGATCTTGCCGAGACGATGGCGGTGGAGGCTGTGTCTTATCTGCCGGATACCATGAGTACGAAGGCACCGAACATTGCGCAGCATGCAAAACTTCCGGAATATAAAGCGGCACCGAGCTATTCCAGGTACACAATGATGGGGGGACTTCTTGGTCTGATCCTCTGTGCGGGTGTCCTGATTGTCAGATATCTGATGGATGATACCATTCATACAGCGGAAGATATGGAGAAATATTTCGGACTTGTTCCGTTGACTGTGATTCCGGAGAGTGACCAGGTGGCACAGATGGAAACAACACACAGCAGTAAGAAAAAAAGGAGAAAGAAAAATGGATGAACTGAAACTGGTATTTCCGGATCTTCCTTACGCAGTGGAAGAAGCGATGAACCGTCTTCGAATAAACGTTAAATTCTGTGGCAAAAATACCAAGAAGATCATGCTGACGAGCTGCCTCCCGAACGAGGGAAAGAGTACGGTAGCTGTATATCTGTGGAAAATGCTTGCAGAGGCAGGATTTCCGAGTGTACTTGTTGATGTGGATCTGCGTAATTCCGTCCTGATGAAAAGTGTTCAGGTGGATGTTTCGGACAAAAAGGGACTGAATCATTATCTTTCCGGTCTTGCGGAATATGATGAGGTTGTATATAAGACAAATATTGAAAATGCAAGTATTGTTCCGTGTACACAGCTTCTGGAGAATCCATCTCCACTTCTGGAGGATATACGATTCAGAGAGCTTCTGGATAAACTTGCGACAGAATACAGGTTTGTGATCATCGATACACCTCCGCTCGGAAGCGTATCTGATGGAGCGCTGATTGCGTCTATGTGTGATGGAGCCCTTCTTGTTATCAGAGCAGGTTCTGTTCCAAAGACGATCATTCGCCAGTCCCTGCATGAGATAGATCAGGCGGGCTGTAAACTTCTCGGCACGGTATTGAACTGTGTTGAGGGTGCCGGAGGACGATACGGAAAATATGGTCACTACGGCAAATATGGCAAATACGGTCATTATGGACAGTATGGCTATGGACCGCAGGCAGAAGAAGAGAACAAAAAATCTAAGAAATAATGCCTGTATATTGAGTTTGGTATAAACAGTTTTTCGTGGCGGGGCTGTTTATCATAGATTTACAAGTTTTATAAGCCTTTTAATTAAGGCACAGTGTAATGAAGAGGTGAGTTGAAATGAAAATGTTTAAAAAGTTGGCTGTTGTAATGCTGGCTATCACAGTTCTTTTCGGAACTATGACAGTACCGACAATGGCAGCCTCAAATTCACCGGTTAAAAAGACTTTTACAAGCGCAACTCTGAAGAAAACCAGTACTACTTATAATGGTAAGAAACAGAAACCGGCGATCAAGACTGTTAAAGCAGGTAAGAAAACTCTGAAGCTTAACAAAGACTTCAAAGTTTATTATCCGAAGAACATGAAATCTGCCGGCAAAAAAGTGATCACCATTAAAGGTATTGGTAAATACGCAGGATATACAAAAACTGTTACTTACACGATCAAACCTGCAACTCAGAAGGTATCTGTTTCCAAGAGCAAACTCTCCCTCAAGAGAGGAAAAGCTGCTACAGTTAAGGTTAAAAAGAAAACCGGAACTGTTACGTGGAAATCCAGCAACTCTAAAGCTGTAAAAGTTAGCAAGAACGGTAGAATTTCAGTTGCTAAAAAAGCTAAAAAAGGCACTTACACAATCACTGTAACTGTTAAGAAGGCAAACTACAAGACAGTTACCAAGAAGATTAAAGTAAGAGTTAAATAATTAAAGCAAAAAGACTTCCTGGCCACGAGGAAGTTTTTTTATTGCATGAAGAAGAAATAGTAGTTGAATTAAATTATGGCGGTGATATAATAAATGAATATAAGAATTTAGGAGATGCATGTTGCTATGGTATTGACTGATAAAAAAATAAGAGAATTGGTAAAGAAGGAAGAACTTATAGTTCCGTTTAATGAAAGCAATCTGCAGAGTGAATCGTATGATGTGACTATTGGTACTGAAATAACGGAGTTGAGCAAAGAAATACATTGTATTGATATTTCTAAACAGGAAACGGTGGATAATATATATATAAATATAGATATATCGGAAAATGGATATATTATTTCTCCGAAGCAATATTTACTTGTATCTTTAAGGGAAACTTTAAAAGTGCCGGATGATATTACAGTTCATTTACGACCAAAGACCAGATATACAAGGCTTGGTTTATTGGTTACAGATCAGCATTGTAATTCAACGTATTCAGGACATTTAAGAATAGGATTGTTTAATGCGACAGAGTACCCGATTCATATTTATCCTGACTATACAATTGCACAATTAGTTTTTGAAGAACTGGAAGAAGTACCGTCTTCTGAAAAATTGTATAAAAATAGAGAAGATGTACATTATCAGAACGAAAATGGTGCATTCAGAGGTGCGAAGTTTGATGACAAATTTTTGGATTCTATATGGGATGAAATGTTAAATTAGTATGAGTGAATTAGATAAAGTTCTTGATACTGTTATGAGGTTGAAAGAAGATATAATAGAGAAGAGCGCATCTTCGGAAGATAAGAATGAAGTCATGGATGCTTTAAAAGAACAGAAAAGGCAGCGAATTATTAATGAGATAAAAGAAGAGTATAAGCAACAAGTGATGCAGGAAGCCGATATAGAAATGAAAAAGGAGCTTAACAGGCAGAAAATTACAGAGTTAAAGAATTTGATGACAGAGGGGTTCTTTCTGGCATTTCTGGTTGGGTTAGCGGTAAACCAAGCGACTGACCTTATATCTGTTGCGAAAGAAAAATGGTTTGCGGATTGTTACGTTCTGGTAACTTTGATTGCTTTAGCTGTATTGATTGGAATATGTCTTTGTACATACATATATACTTTTTTCAAAAAAGTGTATGCGTTGATAATAGATAAAGATATTACTAAAAAAGAATAAGTATGTGAACATGAGAAAAATAGAAATTAATAGAAAATATAAGCATTTTAAAGGAAATAAGTATCTGGTTTTATGTGTTGCGGAGCATTCTGAGACAGGTGAACAATATGTTGTTTATCAGGCTTTGTATGGTAATTATGGCATTTATGTTCGACCATATGATATGTTTGTATCTGAGGTAGATCATAAGAAATATCCAGAAGTGAAACAAAAATATCGCTTTGAACTTATTGACTGAAGTTGTGAGAAGTATTGTTTATTGATATTAGAGTTGCGTCGGTGAATAAATAAGCCGATGCTTTAATATGGTGACCTGTAAAAACAAAGGCCTTAAGGGAAAACGAAAGATGAGTGAAGAACAAAAATTTAATTTAATTGATTGCAGTGGAATATCTGATGTTGCAAACAATTTAATAGATAAATTGACCTCTGGGGCGGGCTGGATTGCCAGTCGAAAGACACCTGCCAAGATTGCTGTCAATACGTATATTGAAGATATTCAAAATAGCAATTATGATCCATTGACGAAGGCTGCTTTGATTAGTCGGGCGAAGAAAACAATAAAGGAATACTGTAATCAGAAAGACATAGTAGAGGTGGCGCTTGCTTCTTTACAAACAGAAGGTAGATTTGAAGAAGTAGATGATGATTGGATTGCGGTTTTTATGGATAAAGCAAGACTTATTTCAAATAAAGAAGTTCAAAAAATATGGGGAAAAGTTTTGGCAGCAGAATGTGAAGACAATAATATACCTAGAAGTCTTATATATATATTGGCACAAATGGACAGAGAGGATGCGGAAACTTTTACTATATTATGCTCTTTGGCAATAAGAGTTGAGGACGAATATCAACCCGTTATAATGGATAAAAAATTTGACGAATATAAGAAGTGGGGGCTGACTTTTGATAAATTAGTTAGTCTTAGTGCTCTTGGGTTAATTGAAATGGATTTTGGACCGTTTGCAACAGGTTATGAAATGGAAAATACAAAAAATATAAAAACCAAAATAGTGGTGCATTATTTTGATTTGAAGTGCGAAGTGAATACAAAGAGAGAGAAATTACCTATTGGCAATGTTATTTTTACCAAATCGGGACAGGCTTTATGCAGGACAATTTCAATAGAAAAAAAAGATGGATTTTGGGAGGAGTATTGTTTACCCTTATGGAAAAAAGATGACTTAGAAAAAACGAAGAATACGGATTATATTGAATAGTGTGGAATTTTTATATGGTGGTGGAGGTGAGGCGTTGGTGTCAATGAAGAAGTTGCCAGTGAAAATTGAATGTTTTCAGGAAAAACAGGAAGAAATAACAGATGAAAAAATTATGAAATTGTACCAGATGAATCCGCGTCTGGGAAATGAAGCCGCAATAGAGAAATATGGCAGGTATGTATATAGTATTATTCATAAAAAATATTCGACATATAGGCGAGAGTTGGGGCGATTTTCTTTACGGAAAAAAGGTTTCATGGTATCATTATTTTATTGATATCGTGAACCTTTTTTTGATTGTGAGGTGTGGAAATGGGCCGATTTGTAAATCCGGGAAATGAAGCGTTTCGGGTTGCTTTAAATTCAGAAATATACATCGATAAAACAGGATTGATCGAATATACAAATAAAGTGATGAATACCACACAGGCATTTATCTGTAACAGTCGTCCAAGGCGATTTGGAAAGTCGATTACAGCGGATATGCTTACGGCATATTACAGCTGTTCATGTGATTCAGAAGAATTGTTCGAGGGGCTGGAAATCAGCCGAAAAAGCGATTTTAAGAAACATTTGAATAAATACGATGTGATTCATCTGGATGTACAATGGTGTATGATGGACGCCGGTTCACCGGAAAATACAGTTGCCTATATGAATGAACATCTGATTTCGGAATTGCAGGAAATTTATCCGGATATTGTGCCGGATAATGATGAGAAAGTATATGGAGCATTATCCAGAATTAATGCAGCAACGGGAAAGAAATTTGTAGTAATTATTGATGAGTGGGATGTCCTGATCAGAGATGAAGCACTGAACCAGAAGGTACAGGATGAGTATATAGGATTTCTCAGAGGCCTGTTTAAGGGAAGTGAGCCGACAAAATATATTCAGCTTGCTTATCTGACAGGTATTCTTCCGATTAAAAAAATAAGAACACAGTCAGCACTTAACAATTTTTCTGAATTTACAATGTTGGACGCTTCTGTGCTGGCTCCGTATATAGGTTTTACAGAAGAGGAAGTAAAAGGACTTTGTGCAAAATATAATCAGGATTATACTAAAGTAAAGCAGTGGTATGACGGCTATATACTGGAGGAATATCAGGTATATAATCCGAAAGCAGTTGTGAGTTTGATGACTCGGGGAAAGTACAAAAACTATTGGTCGGATACCGGTACTTATGAAGTGGTTGTGCCTCTTATAAATATGGATTTTGATGGGTTGAAAACTGCCATAATCGAGATGATTTCCGGGACAGCAGTTGAAGTGGATGTAAGTTCATTTCAGAATGACACAATCAGTTTTGCAAACAGAGATGATGTATTGACATACCTGATCCATCTGGGGTATTTGGGATATGATGAAAATAATCAGACTGCATTTATTCCGAATGAAGAAATCCGTCAGGAGCTTACGAAGGCGGTAAAACGTAAGAAGTGGAATGAGTGGATGAATTTTCAACAGGAATCAGATGCATTGCTGGAAGCTACATTGAATCTGGAATCAGATCAGGTTGCAAAGCAAATAGAGAGAATTCATACAGAATATGTGTCTATGATTCAATATAATGATGAAAATTCTCTGAGCAGTGTGCTCACAATCGGTTATTTAAGTGCGATGAAGTATTACTTTAAGCCAGTCAGGGAATTGCCGTCAGGAAGAGGCTTTGCAGATTTTGTATTTATACCAAAGCCGGAATATATCAGTAATTATCCTGCATTAGTGGTGGAACTCAAATGGAATAAAGGCGCACAGACTGCAATACAGCAGATAAAAGAGAAAAAATATCCGGATACAGTAAGACAGTACACTGGCAAAATTTTACTTGTGGGAATCAGCTATGATAAAAAGACAAAGGTGCACATCTGTATAATAGAAAAGGCGGAGAATTGACCTGAAAACACTCAGAGCATTCGAAAGACCGAATTATTATATCGTGAAACCGAAAGGATGAAAATGCGAAATGTGTGATAGAATAAATTATGGCGCTGAGAAAAATATAAGTAAAAAGATAAGTGATAATATAAAAAATTGATGAATTTGCAGGGTGGAACAGCTTATGATTTCAATTAAGGAGAGAAAGGAAGTCTGCTATGGTGGGGAACCGGATATATTTCCGGGTAATTGGATCAGGAGATCACCAATAGATGAAGATAATCAGGAATTTGACATAACAAGACGGGATCTTGAGGAACCACAAGGTGTTCCATATATAAGTATTCCAAGCTATGATGTTGAATTTTAGGAAAGCGCTCGTTTAGGGCGCTTTTTATTTTAGCAGGAGGAAGAGGGCATATGAGAATATTTATTGCAAGTTCCGGAGAACGATTAAATATGGCAATTGAGGTTGGAAGCTGGCTGGAAGGCATGAATGTAGAACCAGTATTGTGGAATGAACCGGAGGTTTTTCCTTTGGGTGCTTATACATGGGATGCGCTTATTGATTTAAGCGAGAACGTAGATGCGGCTATATTCATATTTGGAGAAGATGACCAAATTTGGTTCAGAGGTGAAAGCACCATGACAGTGCGGGATAATGTATTGCTGGAATATGGCCTGTTTTCAGGAAAACTTTCAAAAGCTAATACGATTTTTCTGTGCGACGGTAGACCAAAACTTGCGAGTGATCTTGAGGGAATCACATGGGGAGATATAAGAAAGAAAAACAGTGTAAGAATTAAACTGGAAAATTGGATAAATTCTATACGGGCAAGCAACCAGAAAAAAGTCAAAGGATTTAAGATTACAGACTTAAATGATGCGTTTCAGATAGCTCTGAAAAACCAAAAGACTGAAAAGTTAAGAATCTTTGCAATTTCAACATTTAAATCTGTGCAAATGCTTCGTTTAATAAACGATATTTCTATTAACCATGCAGAAATTATGCTTCGAGAATATGATAATAAGAATGATGAATATTATGATCAATCGATGGAAGGTGCGATTGATAATGCAATTTTGAATTGGAAACATATGCTTGAAAATGACCATAAAATTAAAGAGCTTGATATTTTTCGTTTCAATTATCATCCGGATGAAGGGTATTATATTTTTGACGATAAATACCTGATATTAGGAAATTTAAAATACGAAATGGATAAGAAAGAGTATACCTTCAGCAAAAATGTAATGCTTATTGATAACCAGACAGAGACTGGACGAACATGGATAAAAGAATACATTACGCGATTTGAAGATACCAAAAAGAACTATGAGACATCAGTTATGCAATATTGTGACATTGAATCTTAATACCACATGCAATTTACATTGTAAATGGTGTTACAATCAGGAAAAACAACACAGGTTATTGAAGTTTGAGTTGTTTGTAAAGTTTTACGAAGATATCATTAAAAATAATATTACGTCGATTGCTCTGATTGGCGGAGAACCGACAATACATCCACAGTTTGTGGAGATACTAAGAAAATTAAAAGAGCAGGAAGTACATTTATTTACCAATGCAATCAGATTTTCGGAAAAAGATTTCTGCAAAGATGTGTGTAGGCAAAAAAATCTAAAAGATATCACAATATCTATAAAAGGATTTAATGAAAAATCATTTGAAAAATTTTCGGATGAAAAAGCATTTGCTGAATTTTGCAGTGCAATCGAAAATTTGAGAGAAAAAAGATTGTGTATCAGAGCTAATTATAATTGTACAGAAATCTTAAGCCAGTCTATGATATCTGATTTTGTACATTTTCTGAGATATTATGGATTGCATGAGATTGTTTTACATGATATCAGACCATATGTTACAGAATCAGACGAAATTATAAAGGAAAATTCGGCGGAGCCGTTACAGGTTATAGCACAGGAACTGGAGAAGGCAGGAATTGTTTCTTACATACGTTTAAATCAGCCGTTTTGTCGTTACGATTCGAATTTTTTGAAGCAATTTATGAATTCAAAAAGAGTAATGTCTACATGTGCTGTGAAGAAACAGCAGGGGATTTTTGTAGATCCTGATTTAAATATTATTCTGTGTAATGAATTACGGCATATAGTAATGGGAAACTATCAGAAAGACTTTTGGGATTACGGAAGTATGGTTGAGGTTTATAGAAAACCGGACATTATCAGCCTATATAATAAGCTGGCAGGATGTCCCATGAAGAAATGCATAAAATGTGATATGTGGGAAAAATGTGGTGGTAGCTGCATATTGCATTGGTTATGAGAATGATTTGTAAAAGGAGAAAATAAAAGTGAAACGAGAATTAAAAGGAAAAATAGAAAAATTAGTTGTTTACAAAACGAAAAGAGAATATCAGGGAACTTTTATAGATAGTGATTTCGTATCAGGGGACTGTGGCTCAGGAGCTCCTTCCAGAGGAAAGGAGAAGAGTGAAGTGTCTAAACCACTGTATTGTGGTGATTGTGGACCTACCAGCCATTAAAATACAAAGGTATTTTTGCAAAAATTGATAAAATTTTGAATTTTAGAGTGATTTTTTCCTTATTATTACGTATTTATTATAGAGAGGTTTTTATTCGCTTCTCTTAAGAACATAATGAGGAAGGAATATGCAAAAATGTCAGAGAAAAATACGAATGACAAAAAGAACGGTGCGATGAAAAAGAAAAGATACAATCCGGAGCAGAAATGTGAGGATTTGATTCGGAATATAAGAGAGCAATGTGAGAAGCACAATATTTCTTATTATGCGCTCGCAAAAGAGGCAGATGTGTCAACCTCTACTTTGCATACCCTGATGGGAGGAAAGACCAAACCGTATATGTATACAGTATATAAGCTGTGTAATGCTTTGGATATTTCTATAATGGATCTTCTGGATGATGAAGATATGCCCGAAAACACAACGGAGTTGAGTGCGAAAGAGAGCGAGATCATTTCTTCATATCGAAAACTTTCCGGATCCAAAAAGAGGATGCTTGAGACATATATGAAAATGCTGGAGCAGTTTAAGGAAATATAAAACAAAACCAAGAAAAACGTTTTTGAATGAACACTTGAATATTTACATAAAATAAAGTAAATGATATAATAAATCAATCCTTTTGAAATTGTGTATATTGTTTACTTGAAAAAATAAGGTGGGAAACAATATATGCAAATAGATGAAAATTTATGTATGAAATTTCCTGAAGTTTTAAAACAGAAATTATTAAAAAGAGAAATCGAATTACCAGATTTGGTACAAATAGAATATGAACCTATATTGACGTATAGAGCAGTACAACGAAATGAAGATGATTATAGTCCTATCACAAGAGAAGATTTCAAATCTTATTTTGAACTTGGAAAGACACCTAAAAAAAGACCCCGAGGGACTTCGGAAGACTTTTTAAGTGATCCACATTATTATGGGGTTTCGAGTTTTATGAATAAAGAATTAGTTGAAATGAAGATGAAATTTCCGAATCCCAAAAAGAAAATGGCAAGTGGATATGTACATATGGAAGGTGGGCCGCAAGAAACAAAATTAGAAAATGGTCATGTATGTTGGTGGTTATATAAAGAGGCTGATGTGAGTGGATTCAAATTGGAGAAAGAGTGAAAATGGAAAAAGAGTTGTGTTTTATAATTGAAGAGGATAAACTTTTTTTGGAAAAAGTTTTGGTGGATTATTTAGATGTTCCTATTTTTTTTCTATGCAAAAGTAAGAAATCATATTATATAGTTTTGTGTATAGATATGGAAGAACTAGATTACATTGTAGAACGTCTTTCGGTAGGAGAAGTATATAAATTGTTTCATGGAGAAATTGCAATGCGAGATGTATTTTTGCTACATGAAAGATTTTGGAAAGTAAGCTCAGGAGAGAATGTTACATTAGACCGTGTTGAGAGATGTACGAAAGAACAATTGGATGTAAATGTTTTGCCAGAGTCAGGGGCTGAATTTAGGATTTTAACAAGTGATATGGAAAAATATGTGAAATCTTTTGATTCAATGTTCTTTCAGCAGGGATATAGTAATTCCTTTACAACAATAGTGGAGGAAATAAAAGAAAATTGCGATGGTATTTTGGGTTGCAGAATAGAGGAATTTTTAGATATGTCTGATTTGTCTTATGACATTGAGATAAAACCAACAGTATCCGAGAGAATATATGATAAGGGATTTTGTTCAAGAGAACCAAATTCTGCAACGTATGTAAATTGCAGTAATAATGGAATGTGGGAAAGCAGTGAATGGTTAGGAACCGCAGCTTGATGGAGAAAAAAATGGAAAATAAAAAAGAGATTAAAAGTGCATTGCGTTTGCGTAGACTTGTTTTTGAAAAAATAAGCTTTGAAAGATTAGGACTTGATGAGTCTGAACACGAGTTGAAATTGAAAATCGAATCGAGAATTGCTCAAAAGGAAGGAATGGATTTATATAAAGTTTCGTTAGCGCTCAAGGGAAATAAACTAGAGGAATATTTGTTTGAAATTATTCTGACGGGATATTTTGAGATTTATGGGGAACAATTAGAAGAAGTTAACAAACAACGGTTGATTGATAAAAATGCAATTGCTATTTTGATGCCATATATGAGAAGTCAGGTCTCACTATTAACTGCACAACCAGGAATGGAATGTGTGGTATTACCAGCATTTAATATTAATAATATGCTGGATAATGCAGAACATAATTAAGAGAAATTCAATAAATTGGAGAGTAAGGGGAACACTAATGGGAATTACAGAAAAAATTGCTCATGCGAAAAAAGCAAAATGGGTTACAGAAGGACTTTCCGATTATGAAATAAAAACAATTGTTGAATCAGCGAAACGATCTGCTCAGGATTCAAAATCCAAATTTAGCATCGAGAAACATGACACAGATTCAAATCGATGCTGATAATCACACAAAATTGTCCAGAGGAAAGTCATCCGGCTTTCCTCTTTCTTTTCTCCATCCACATTTCAATATATTCCATCTGTTCCCGATCGGAGACTTCCTGCGAGCCGGGATCATCGCCGGCGGCGAGGCAGCAAAACAGTACAAATCCCTGCAGGCAGAAAAATACAATGAGTACGACTATGATCAAAAAAGACACCCCCTTTAGAGTGGACTGGAATATAGTATTATAAATCCTCTTTTTGGAGTATATGCATGAATCAGCCATTTTATACTGGAAAAGGCATCGGAGTGGCAATTCTTGACACAGGAATTTATCCGCATATAGATTTTGACAGCAGAATCTGTGCTTTTGTGGATTTTATTTTAAATAAAAAAATAGCATATGATGACAATGGACATGGAACTTGCGTTGCCGGGATCCTTGCCGGGAGCGGCGCTGCGTCAATGGGAAAATATAAGGGTGCGGCACCGGGCTGTCACCTTGTGGCACTGAAAGTGCTGGATCGCTTTGGCAATGGAAACAAAGAAGATGTACTGAAGGCATTTGAATGGATCTTATGTAACCGGCAGCGGTATAATATCCGGATCGTGAATATTTCTGTGGGGACAACATATCGGACACGGAGTGAGCAGGATGTACTTGTAAAGGGGGTAGAAAAGCTGTGGGACGAAGGTCTTGTGGTGGTGGCTGCGGCTGGCAATCAGGGGCCGGATCCGGGAAGCGTCACTGCTCCGGGGTGCAGCAAAAAGATCATCACAGTCGGTTCCAGCGACATGCTTTCCGGGAAGCGGGCAGTTTCAGGACGTGGGCCGACGTTTGAGTGTGTGTGTAAACCGGATCTGGTGGCGCCGGGGAAAAACATCATGGCATGTTCACCCGGAGCGGGCAATCTGTACAGCATGAAAAGCGGCACGTCAATGTCTACTCCGCTGGTTTCCGGGGCAATTGCGCTTGCATTGGAAAAAGATCCGCTGCTTACAAATCTTGAAGTCAAAATGATGTTATGGGAGAGTACGGAGGATATGGGACTGCCGAGAAATCAGCAGGGCTGGGGAAAATTTAACTGTCAAAAATTTCTGGCGCTATAAAAGTTCGCTATAAAATTTTACTATAGTAAAGGCTGAAAGTATTGACGGAAATCCTTTTTTCAGATAGAATAGTAGGAAATTGGGAATTGTGTAAAGAAAAACAATTACAAAATCAGATATCAAGCAAGGGAGAAGTATTATGAAAAAAATTCAAATGACGACACCGCTGGTAGAAATGGACGGAGACGAGATGACAAGAATCCTCTGGAAGATGATCAAGGATGAGCTCCTTCTTCCGTTTATTGATCTGAATACAGAGTACTACGATCTTGGACTGAATTATCGTAATGAGACAGACGATCAGGTAACGATCGATGCAGCAGAAGCTACGAAGAAATATGGCGTTGCAGTAAAATGTGCGACAATTACACCGAATCATGCACGTATGGATGAATACGATTTGAAGAAGATGTACAAGAGTCCGAACGGTACAATCCGTGCGATTCTTGACGGAACTGTTTTCCGTGCACCGATCGTTGTGAAGGGAATCGAGCCATGCGTACGCAACTGGAAAAAGCCGATCACGCTTGCACGTCATGCATACGGAGACATTTATAAAAATACCGAGATGTACATTGACAGACCTGGTAAAGTAGAGCTTGTTTATACATCAGAAGACGGTGAGGAGAAACGTTCCCTTGTACAGGAATTTAAAGCACCGGGAGTTGCGATGGGTATGCACAATATGACTGCATCCATCGAAAGCTTTGCAAGAAGCTGCTTCAATTATGCGCTTGATACAAAGCAGGACGTATGGTTTGGCGCGAAAGATACCATTTCCAAAACATACGATGCTAAATTTAAGGAAGTATTCCAGACAATTTTTGATACAGAATTTAAAGATAAATTCGAAGAAGCAGGTCTGACATATTTCTACAGCCTGATCGATGATATCGTTGCACGTGTCATGAAAGCAGAAGGCGGATTTATCTGGGCATGCAAGAACTATGACGGAGACGTTATGAGCGATATGGTTTCTTCCGCATTTGGTTCACTTGCAATGATGACTTCTGTACTGGTGTCTCCGCAGGGCTATTACGAATATGAAGCTGCACACGGAACTGTTCAGAGACATTATTATCGTCATCTGGAGGGCAAAGAGACCTCTACGAATTCCGTAGCAACCATCTTTGCATGGACAGGAGCACTTCGTAAACGTGGCGAACTGGATGGCAGTCAGGAGCTTTCTGATTTTGCGGACAAACTGGAGAAAGCAACTCTTTCTACAATTGAAAGCGGCAAGATGACCAAAGACCTTGCACTGATCACCAGCATCGAAAATCCGACGGTACTGAACAGCCGTGACTTTATTCTTGCAATCAGAGAAGAACTGGAAAAAATGTTATAACTAAGACAAGAAGAGCCATTGTATCGGATGATGATACAATGGCTCATATCTTTTGAAAGTGGGAGACTTATGCAAGGGTCTCCCATTTTTCGTATAATTCCTCAAGTTCCTGCTGGATTTTGTCTTTTTCACGGCTAAGCTCGGCACAGCGTCCGACATTTGTACACACGTCCGGCAGAACAAGGGTGTCGTCGATTTCTTTGTCGCGTGTCTCGAGTTCTTCGATACGTTTTTCGACTTTTTTCAGTTCATTTTCCTGTTTACGTTTGCGTGCCTGTTCTTCTTTTTGCTGCTGCCAGGTGAGCTTGCCCTCGGAAGGAGTTTCTTCTTTTGCTTCAGTGGCGGTTTCAGCAGTGGACGGGGCATATTTCTCAGTCAGTTCTTCTTTTTTCTCCAGATAATAGTCATAGTCACCGATGTAATTCACAACAGACTGATTGGTCAGATCCAGAATACGTGTTGCGGTCTGGTTGATGAAATATCGGTCATGTGATACGTAAAGAACGGTTCCTGTATAGCTGTTCAGCGCTTCTTCGAGGATTTCTTTCGAAGCAATGTCAAGATGGTTGGTCGGCTCATCGAGGATCAGGAAGTTTGCCTCGGAGAGCATCAGCTTCGCGAGGGATACACGTCCGCGCTCACCACCGGAAAGTGCGGAAATTTCTTTAAAAACATCATCTCCGGTAAACAAAAATGCCGCGAGCATATTGCGGATTTCTGTTTCTGTGAGAGTCGGGTACGTGTCAGAAATTTCCTGAAAAATAGTTTTCTCAGCATGCAGGACATGATGTTCCTGATCGTAATATCCGATCTGTACCTTTGCTCCGAGTGAGAAACTTCCGGCATCGGCATCGAGAAGCCCGTTGAGTATCTTGAGCATTGTGGTCTTGCCGGTACCGTTGTTGCCGATCAGGGCGACACGTTCACCGCGTTTGATCTGGAAGGAAATATTGGAAAAAAGTTTCTGCTGCGGAAAGCTTTTTGCAAGTTCTTCGACAGTCAGAACGTCATTTCCGCTGACTACACGTGGTTCGAGAGAGAGTCGCATCTGACTCCGGACTTCGAGCGGCTTTTCAATCCGCTGGATTTTGTTCAGCATTTTTTCACGGCTCTCGGCGCGCTTGATGGATTTTTCCCTGTTGAAGGATTTAAGTTTGACGATGACAGCTTCCTGATGCTTGATGTCGCGCTGTTGATTCAGGTAGGCTTTGTACTGTGCATCACGGAGCTGCGCCTTCTTTTCTGCGTAGGCGGAATAGTTTCCACTGTACATACGGACGTGACCGGCTTCAATCTCAATAACTTTAGTTACAACTTTATCGAGAAAATAACGGTCATGGGAAACGATGAATACAGCGCCCGGATAATTCAGAAGATAAGTTTCCAGCCAGGCGATGCTTTCCATATCGAGGTGGTTGGTCGGCTCGTCGAGAAGCAGGATATCCGGTTTGGAAATCAGCAGTTTACCGAGTGCGACACGTGTTTTCTGACCACCGGAAAGAGTGGCAACCTGTTTGTTGAAATCTTCTTCAGCGAAACCAAGACCATTCAGAACACCCATCAGCTCACTCTTGTATGCATAACCGTTTTCAAGCTCAAATTCGTGTGTCAGACGCGTGTAGCTGTTCATCAGACGATCCAGTTCTTCGCCGGAAGCGTGTTTCATCTCAAGCTCCATGGAACGCATGCGCTCTTCCATGTCAATGATGTATTGTTTGGTGCTGAGCAGCTCTTCGTAAACGGTGCGGTGTCCCTGTACATCCTGATACTGTGCGAGATAACCGATCTGCCTGTCTTTCATCAGGACGACCTGACCGGAATCAGCATGCAGTTCGTTCATGATGATACGGAGAAGTGTGGTTTTGCCTGCGCCATTGTTACCGATCAGAGCGGCTTTTTCGCGTTCTTCTATATGAAATGAGGCATCTTCCAGAATCACTTTTTCACCAAAGGATTTCGAGATGCCCTGACATGATAAGATCATAATCTTTCCTCCATTGTAAATATACCGTAATGATTATAAAAGTAAAAACTTTTTTTGTAAAGAAAAACAGCAAAAATTGTATGGATTTCACAACAAAGATTGACAATAAAATGTCATTTCGTTATAATTAACGGGAAAGTGTAAGGAGGGACAACGGTGGAAGCAAAACAGATTTCAAAAGCTGTGATCAAGAGACTGCCACGTTACTATAGATACCTGGGTGAACTTCTGGAGGATAATGTAGAGCGTATTTCTTCAAATGACCTTAGTAAGAAAATGCGTGTGACAGCATCACAGATCAGACAGGACTTAAATAACTTCGGGGGATTTGGACAGCAGGGTTACGGATATAATGTAAAATATTTATATACAGAGATTGGTAAAATCCTTGGATTGGATACGGTACATCCGATGGTTATTGTCGGTGCCGGTAATCTCGGTCAGGCGCTTGCCAATTACGTAGAATTTGAGAAACGTGGATTTAAACTGGTTGGTATTTTTGATGTAAATCCGGTGCTTGAGGGCATTGCGGTAAGGGGAATTGAAATTCAGATGATCAGTGATCTGCCATTTTTCCTTAAGGAAAATAATGTGGAGATCGCAATTTTGACATTGCCGAAAAACAAAGCGATAGATATGGCAGATATCCTTATCGAAAATGGAATCAAGGCAATCTGGAATTTTGCACATGTAGATCTGGATACACCGGACGGTGTAATTGTTGAGAATGTTCATCTTTCTGAAAGTCTGATGACATTGTCATATAATCTCAGCCAGTATCGGCAGGAACATGTGGATGATGAGAAATAATTCAGGACAGGCTGTTGCATGGCTCCTTTTCAGGGGATGCTGTGTAATAGCCTGTCTGTTGTTATAAGCAGGAGGTGACCGGATGAAACAGGTAGTGACCTGCCAGGAAATGAAATTCTGCGACAGTTACACGATTGAGAGGATGGGAGTACCGTCCTGTGTGCTTATGGAGCGGGCGGCTCTGAAAGTTGTAGAAGAACTGGAAAAAAGATTTGCAGGTGAGAATAAAAAGCAAAAGATCCTGTGCGTCTGCGGAAGTGGAAATAATGGCGGGGATGGTGTGGCTATTGCGCGTATCCTGCATCAGCACGACTGTCAGAGCACAATTTATCTGGCAGGAAATCCGGATCACAGGACGGAAGAAATGCGGCGACAGTGCCAGATTGCTGCAAATTATCAGGTGCCTGTTGTGAATAACCTGCATAGTGAGGAATATACTACTATAGTAGATGCCATTTTCGGCGTTGGACTGACCAGAGAAATAAAGGGTGAATACCGTAATCTGATCGCTGAACTGAATGAGATGCCCGGCTGGAAAGTGGCGGTTGATCTGCCTTCGGGAGTGGATGGCGATACCGGTGCTGAGCTTGGAATTGCATTTCATGCAGATCTCACTGTGACGTTTGCTTTTCGTAAAGCGGGGCTTTGTCTGTATCCGGGAAGAAAGCTTGCAGGACAGGTCGTTGTCGCAGATGTTGGCATCTACAGAGAAGACGGAGCAGAGCCGAAACTGTTTTCAATGGAAAAATCGGATCTGCGTGAATTGCCGGAGAAAGAGGCAGACGGAAACAAGGGTACCTTTGGAAAAATCCTTGCAGTGGCCGGAAGCAGTGGCATGTGCGGAGCAGCATTTTTGAGTGCTTCGGGAGCTTTTGCAACAGGGGCCGGAATGGTAAAAATCGTAACACCGGAGGAAAATCGAATCCCGCTTCAGACGATGCTTCCGGAGGCGATGATTTCGTGTACCGATGACTTGGAAAAGGATTTTGACTGGTGTGACGTGCTGGTGATCGGCCCGGGAATCGGAATGACGGTGAAGGCGGCTGATAAAGTGCAGTTTTTCCTTAAAAAAGCAAAACAGGAAAAGAAACCGGTTGTGCTGGATGCAGATGGATTGAATCTTCTGGCAGAGAATCCGAAATGGAAAAATTATCTGGATAGTCATGTGATCCTGACACCACATATGGGAGAGATGAGCCGCCTGACCGGTAAATCAATCAGAGAATTAAAGAGTGATCGGGCAGGTGCAGCACGTGCACTCGCGGCGGAGACCGGGGCGGTATGTGTACTGAAAGACGCGTGCACGGTGACTGCTGCGCCTGATGGGCGTGCGTGGATCAGCCTTTCCGGAAATGCCGGTATGGCGACAGCCGGAAGCGGAGATGTTTTGTCCGGGGTGCTTGCCGGTATCCAGGCAATGTATCCGGAAACACCTGTTGAGGAGAAAGATACCGGATTTTATGCGGCACTTGGTGTCCTGCTTCACGGAGCGGGCGGTGATCAGGCGGCAATGAGAAAAGGCATGGCCGGCATGAAGGCCGGAGATATAGCCTGTGGTGTTGCGGAAATTTTAAAAGAACAACAGAACTTTTGAAAAAAGTTTTGAAATACAAAGGAGAGTTCTATCATGAAAAAATTTGACAGAGTGAAGGCAGTTGTTTCATTGGATGCAATTGCACACAACTTCGAAGAAATGAAAAAAAATATCGCAGAAGGAACAAAGATCGTTGCTGTTATCAAGGCAGACGGTTATGGACACGGCGCGGAAGCAATTGCGCGTCTGATCGAAGATTATGAGTATATCTGGGGATATGCGACTGCCACGCCGGAGGAAGCACTCCAGTTAAGAGATGCCGGAATTGACAAACCGATTCTGATTCTTGGAATTGTTTTTGAAGAATACTATAAAGAACTGATCGCACATGAAGTACGCATGACTGTCTGTGAATATGAGATGGCTGCTGCGCTTTCCGAAGAAGCTGTCCGTCAGGGCAGGCAGGTACATATCCATATCGGACTGGATACGGGAATGAGCCGTATCGGATTTGCCGATGTACCGGAAAGCGTAGAGACGATCAAAAAGATCGCAGCTCTTCCGAATGTAGAGATTGAGGGTATGTTTACACATTTTGCAAGAGCAGACGAGACAGATCGTTCTCCTGCGATCACACAGCTGAACCGTTATCTTGCATTTGCAGAGCTTCTCGAAAAAGCAGGAGTAGAGATCCCGATGAAACACTGCTCCAACAGCGCCGGTATCATTCGTGTTCCGGAGGCAAACTTAAATGCTGTAAGAGCCGGTATTACGATTTATGGCATTTATCCGTCAAATGAAGTGGAGAGAGACATTGTCAAACTGATTCCTGCAATGGAATTAAAGAGTCACGTATCATACGTCAAAGATCTTCCGGCAGGCACACCGATCAGCTACGGCGGAACTTTTGCATCTGAAAAAGACCTGCGTGTGGCAACGATCCCGGTAGGTTATGCAGATGGATATCCGAGAAGTCTTTCCAATAAAGGCTGGGTTCTGATCCACGGACAGAAAGCTCCGATCATCGGAAGAATCTGCATGGATCAGTTTATGGTAGATGTGACAGACATTCCGGAGGTAAAACACGGGGATGAAGTTACCCTGATCGGAAAAGACGGAGAGGAATTTATCAGTATTGAGACATTTGGTGATCTGTCAGGCAGATTTTCTTATGAATTTGCATGTGACATCAGCAAGCGTGTACCGAGAGTCTATATAAAAGACGGCAGAGAATGGGGAGATCTGACCTTCTTTAAATAAACCTCCGGATTGTGGGGACAGTTCGGAAAGATACCTGCAGCTCCATAAGGATGTAGTGAAAATACCACGCATGTATACACAGAAGAAAAATGGAAATACTAATTCCAGAGAAAAAAGAATCGGAGTGTGATTGTGTGGTAATTAAGCGAGGGGATATTTTTTACGCAGATTTAAGACCGGTTGTCGGAAGTGAACAGGGCGGTGTGCGTCCGGTCCTGATCATTCAGAATGATGTCGGCAACCGCCACAGCCCTACGGTGATCTGCGCAGCGATTACATCAAAGATGAATAAGGCAAAGCTGCCGACGCACATAGAAATCGATGCATCTGCATATGGAATCGAAAAAGATTCCGTGATTTTACTGGAACAGCTGCGTACCATTGACAAAAAACGTCTGAAAGATAAGGTCTGTCATCTGGATCAGGCGATGCTTGACCGGGTGAATCATGCCCTTGAGATCAGTCTGGAGCTTACTTTTTAGCTGTTTAAAGGTGTTATCCTTGACGAACGTAAGTGAAAGTGCTATATTTTATCAGTAATTATGCAGATTTGTAACTGTTCGGTATCTTCACAGTTACGTATATTTTACATTTGAAATCAGTAAGACAGATTGTGGAAGGAAAAGGAAATAAAATGGACGATGGCAGTCGCCTGCCCCTTGAGGAGGGGCATGTAAAGAAAAAATCAGGGATATTTGATAAACTGACACATATTTTTCATGGGAAGCAACAGGATGCAGTGACCGAGAAAGAAATCATTTCCATGGTGGATGAGGCACATGAGAAAGGTGTCCTTCACAAGGATGAAGCTGAAATGATCCAGAATATTTTTGCTTTCGAGGATAAGGAAGTGGGTGCGGTCATGACGCATCGAAGCCATGTGGCAGCGTTTGCGCTGGATGATCTGCTCAAAGATGTTGTGGAACATATGATGGAAGAGGGAAATTCCCGTTATCCTGTCTGCGGAGAGGATATGGATGATATCCGGGGACTGATCCATTATAAGGATGCGCTGAAATTCTTTACACAGAATTCATGGGCGAAGTTCAAACCATTGAAAGAACTGCCGGGATTGATACGTAAAGTGACTTTTGTTCCGGAGACCAGACACATCGGTCAGCTTTTTCGTACCATGCAGGCCAGACAGGTACATATGGCGGTTGTGGTGGATGAATATGGTCAGACAGCAGGTATCGTGACGATGGAAGATATTCTGGAAGAGATCGTCGGTGATATTTTTGATGAGTACGATGAAAGTAAAGATACATTCCGACCCCAGGTGGACAACAGTATCATCATTGACGGACTTGCGAGTCTTACGGATGTAGAGCAGGAGCTGGATATTGATTTCGGAGATGTTGAGATGGAGACACTCAACGGATATCTGACGGAGCATCTGGGACACATACCTGCCCAGGATGATCTCGACAGAGAAATAGTTGCAAACGGCTATAGATTTAAGATTCTTTCGCTGGGCAACCGGACGATCGGAAGGGTCAGAGCCGAGAAAATAAATGACAAAGAAACAAAAGGAGAGAGTGAAACATGTCAGGACATTCAAAATTCGCAAACATAAAGCACAAAAAGGAAAAAAATGATGCCAAAAAGGGTAAGATTTTTACCGTTATCGGCCGTGAGATCGTTATGGCTGTAAAGGCCGGCGGTCCGGATCCGAACAACAACAGCAAACTTCGTGATGTCATTGCAAAAGCAAAAGCAAACAACATGCCGAACGATACAATCGACCGTGGTATCAAGAAAGCAGCAGGTGCAGATTCCGCAGACAGTTACGAGCATGCTACATACGAAGGTTATGGCCCGAATGGTGTTGCAATCATCGTTGAAACTCTGACAGACAACAAAAACCGTACAGCAAGTAATGTTAGAAATGCATTTACAAAAGGTTACGGAAGCATCGGAACACAGGGGTGTGTATCCTTCATGTTTGACCAGAAAGGTCAGATCATCATTGATAAAGAAGAACTGGAAGACGAATGCGGCGATATGGATGCAGATGAGCTGATGATGACTGCTCTTGATGCTGGCGCTGAGGACTTCAACGAAGAAGAAGACAGCTTCGAGATCCTGACAGCTCCGGATGATTTCAGTGCTGTGCGTGAAGCTCTGGAAAAAGCAGGAATCCCGATGGTAGAAGCACAGGTTGCCATGGTTCCGCAGACATACGTAGAACTGACAGATGAACAGGATGTCAAGAACCTTCAGAGAACACTGGATCTTCTCGATGAGGACGATGATGTTACAGACGTCTGGACAAACTGGGATGAATGATACATCAGAAATTGATTTGAAAAGATACATCTAAATAAAATAGATTTGTATAAGTAAGGGTACTTCTGCTTGCCGGATTAAGAAAGAATCACTTGAGTCTGATGGAGAAGCTGGATACAGTCCTGATGTATATGAATCCATAGTTTTACACAAAATACCTTCATGAATGTACATGGAGGTATTTTTATGTCTGAAAACAAAACCAAAAGTCATCAGGAACTCAATGCTCCGCAGGACAGGAATAATAAGCAGCAGGAACTCGACACACAAAAAGAACAGGATGAGCAGATCAGGGAGACGGGGCAGCTTACACTTGATCAGAACAAAAGAAAACACAGGATTGAACTTCTGACGATCATCGGTGAGGTGGAAGGTCATGACAGCGCGCCTTCACAGAGTAAGACGACGAAGTATGAACATGTTCTTCCGAAACTGGCACTGATCGAGGATGATAAAGACGTGGACGGGCTTTTGATCCTTCTGAATACGGTCGGTGGAGATGTTGAGGCGGGGCTTGCAATCGCGGAAATGATCGCATCTTTGAGTATTCCTACAGTTTCTCTTGTGCTGGGAGGAGGGCATTCGATTGGAGTGCCGATGGCGGTGTCGGCGGATTATTCTTTTGCGGTGCCGAGTGCGACAATGGTGATCCATCCGGTGCGCTCCAGTGGGATGTTTATTGGTGTGGCGCAGTCTTACCGGAATATCGAGAAAATTCAGGATCGCATTACGGGATTTATTGCGGCACATTCCGGCACGACGCAGGAACGGCTTGAGGAACTGATGCTGGATACCAGCCAGCTTGTCAAAGATGTAGGGACAATGCTGGAAGGAAGAGAGGCAGTTAAGGAAGGGCTGATTAATGAGATTGGCGGAATACGGGAGGCGCTTGCACGGCTGCATCAGATGATTGAAGAAAAAGAGGCTGCAGACAAGAAAGGAATGTGAAAAAATAGTCAGTTTTATGCATGCTTGTAAATCTTTTCCTTGTAATAGGAAAGATTTTAGCGTATTATTATTAAGGGATTGAATGAATATACGCTAGGAGGGAAACAATGTATAAGATTTTAAAAGCTGAGACACTGGCAGCTAAGATCCATCTTATGGTCGTTCACGCACCGCGTGTTGCAAGCCACTGTCAGCCAGGACAATTTATCATCGTAAAAATGGATGAAAAGGGCGAGAGAATTCCGCTTACAATCTGTGACTATGATCGTGAAGAAGGCACAGTAACAATCGTATTCCAGGAAGTTGGTGCATCTACAATCAGGATGTCCGATTTAAAAGCAGGAGATTCTTTCCGCGATTTTGTAGGACCTCTGGGATGTCCTTCTGAATTTGTTCATGAGGATATTGAAGAATTAAAGAAAAAGAAAATGGTATTTATTGCCGGAGGTGTTGGTACTGCACCGGTTTACCCACAGGTAAAATGGCTGAAAGAATATGGTATTACTGCGGATGTAATCCTTGGTTCCAAGACCAAAGATATGGTAATTCTTGAAAAAGAACTTGCAGCAGTTTCCAACCTTTATGTTACAACAGATGACGGATCTTACGGACGTTCCGGTATGGTTACAAAGACTCTGGAAGATCTCGTTACAAACGAAGGCAAGCAGTATGATGTCTGTGTTGCAATCGGACCGATGATTATGATGAAATTCGTCTGTCTTCTTACTAAGAAGCTGGGCATCCATACAATCGTCAGCATGAACCCGATCATGGTTGATGGAACAGGTATGTGTGGAGCATGCCGTCTTCAGGTTGGCGATGAGATCAAATTTGCCTGCGTAGACGGACCGGAATTTGACGGACATCTTGTAGATTTCGATCAGGCCATGAAGAGAAGCCAGATGTACAAGACTGAAGAGGGTCGTGCATTACTGAAGCTTCAGGAAGGCGATACCCACCACGGTGGATGCGGACAGTGCGGAGGTGACAAGTAATGGCAGATGCAAAAATGTTAAAAAAAGTACCTGTAAGAGAACAGGATCCGAAGGTACGTGCAACAAACTTTGAAGAAGTTTGTCTTGGATATAATCAGGAAGAAGCAATGGAAGAAGCTCAGAGATGCCTGGGCTGTAAGAAACCGAAATGCGTAGAGGGATGTCCGGTATCTATCAATATCCCTGGATTCATCGAGCATATCAAAGAAGGCAACATGGAAGAAGCTTACAAAGTAATCGGGCTTTCTTCCGCACTCCCGGCTATCTGTGGCCGTGTATGTCCGCAGGAGTCCCAGTGTGAAGGACAGTGTATCCGTGGTAAGAAGGGTGAAGCTGTTTCTATCGGTAAACTGGAAAGATTTGTTGCTGATTACGCTCTGGAGCATGATATCAAACCGGCCGGCGCAGAAGTGAAGAACGGACACAAAGTTGCAGTTATCGGTTCAGGTCCGTCCGGACTTACCTGTGCAGGTGATCTTGCAAAAGCAGGTTACGATGTAACTGTATTCGAAGCACTTCATGAACTCGGCGGTGTTCTTGTTTATGGTATTCCGGAATTCCGTCTTCCAAAACAGAAAGTCGTTAAGAAAGAAATCGAAAAAGTCAAAGAACTTGGCGTTAAATTCGAAACAAACGTTGTTATCGGTAAATCCACAACGATCGATCAGCTGATCGAGGATGAAGGATTTGAAGCAGTATTTATCGGTTCCGGCGCAGGTCTTCCGATGTTTATGGGAATCCCGGGCGAGAACGCAAGTGGTGTATTCTCTGCAAACGAATACCTGACAAGAAGCAACCTGATGAAAGCTTTCGATGATTCTTATGATACACCGATCGCAGCAGGCAGGAAAGTTGCTGTTGTCGGTGGTGGTAACGTAGCTATGGATGCAGCAAGAACAGCTCTGAGACTTGGTGCAGAAGTACATATCGTTTACAGAAGAAGTGAAGCAGAGCTTCCGGCACGAGCTGAAGAAGTTCATCACGCAAAAGAAGAAGGCATTATTTTTGATCTTCTTACAAATCCGAAGGAAATCCTTGTTGACGAAAATGGTCATGTAAATGGCATGAAAGTTGTCAAGATGGAACTGGGCGAGCCGGATGCATCCGGAAGAAGACGTCCTGTTGAGATTCCGGGATCTGAGTATGACATGGATGTAGATACCGTTATCATGTCTCTTGGTACTTCTCCGAACCCGCTGATTTCTTCCACTACAAAAGGTCTTGAGATCAACAAGAGAAGATGTATCGTTGCCGAAGAAGAAACGGGTAAGACATCCAAAGACGGTGTTTACGCCGGTGGTGATGCCGTTACAGGTGCAGCTACTGTTATCCTTGCTATGGGAGCAGGTAAAGCCGGTGCAAAAGGTATCGACGAATATCTGAAAAATAAATAATTAGCAATGCTTATACGAAGGAGCCTTTGGCCGCTGATGGGATGCGGTCAAAAGGCTTTTTTTTTTCTCGAAAATGTGTTATACTGACCACTGGTAATGTGCCTTTTTATCAAAAAGAACAGGCAAATCATAAGAAAAGGAAAAAGTTATGACGGTTTTATACATCATTTTACTCGCCATTGTACAGGGAATTACAGAGTTTTTGCCGGTCAGCAGTTTCGGGCATCTCTGTTTTGTGCAGAATCTTCTTGGTATGGAGCACGGACCGGGTGTCCTGCTTGAGACCATGCTGCATCTGGGAACACTGGCAGCAATTTTTATGACATTCCAGAAAGATATCCGACATCTTGCGTTCGAAGCGCTGGATATGTTTATGGATCTGATCGGAAATGCAAATCTGTACATACACAACAGAAGGACAGGAGAGCAGCTTCACTATACACGTATTATCAGTAATGTATATCGGAAGTTTGTAGTTTTGCTTCTTGTATCTATGATTCCGACTGCATTTCTGGGTTGCACTGCAAGACGGCTGGTTTCGGTGTCCGCCACGTCTGTATTGATTCCGGGGGCCGGGATTCTGGTGACAGGTATTCTTTTGCTGGTTATTGATCTGAGCCGTGTTGGTGGCACGAAGGCAGCGAAAGATGCGCATTTTTCTGATGCGATGTGGATCGGTATCTGTCAGGGACTTTCTGTATTCCCGGGACTTTCCAGAAGCGGACTTACGATCAGTGCAGGTTTGATGAGCGGATTTTCACGCACATTTGCGGTTAAATATTCTTACATATTATCAATTCCGGCAATCATCGGTGCGACGATCATGGAGCTTGGTCAGTTTGGCTCTGCAGACATGACAGTAGGACTTGGATTTGCTTATGTATTTGGGATGATCATTGCAGCAGTGGTCGGTATGCTTACGATTCGTACCTGTCTGCGTCTGGTGCATAAGGGAAAATTCCGCTACTTTGCTTATTATTGTTTCCTTGCAGGATTTATTGCCCTGATCACGAATTCTGCATTATAAAGCTTGAAATTTTAGGAGGGGTGCCAGAGTGGCAGCAACAAAGAAACAGACCAACCGAAAAGGGACCGGCAGGTCTTCTTCCGGACGTAAAAATACAAAAAAGAAAACGACAGCAAAACAGAGTGTGACAAGTGGATTTCAGACAGAGATCATTCTGCTTATCATTCTGGCGGCTTCGCTCATTTTGATTTTCAGTAACCTCGGAATGGGAGGTACTGTCGGTGCAACGATCAGTGCGGCATTTTTCGGTGTGATGGGTATCCTTGCATATCTGTTTCCGCTTCTGATCTTCGGATGTGCGGTATTTCTGGTATCGAACCGCAGGAATCCGCTGGCATACAAAAAGGCGCTTGCGGTACTGCTGTTTTGTATCTTTCTGTGTGGACTGATCCAGCTTCTGACGGAAGGATATATGCCAAGTATGACACTGGCTGATTATTATTCCGTAAGTTCTGTTTATCATACCGGTGGCGGTGTGATCGGCGGAGCAATCTGTATTTCGACTACCTCTGCATTTGGTGTGGCAGGTGGTTATGTGATCATTGTTCTGGTATTGTTGATTTCTCTGATTCTTATAACACAGAAATCTTTCTTCGGATTTGTATTCCGTGTGTGGGATGCGATCTGTGCACTTGCACGTGACGGCCGTGATATGTATATGGAAGGACAGCCGGAACGTGATTTAAGAAAAGAACTCCGTGTGCAGGAGCGTCGTCAGCGACGAGAAGAGCGTCAGGCACAGCGTATCCGTGAGCTGGAGGAAGCTCTGGCAGAAGATGCGGCTGCAGAAGATGAAAATGCTGTGGCAAAGGCAGAAAAAGGCACGGCAAATAAAACAGCAGATACAGAAGCAAATACAAAAGAAAAAGAGACTGTTAAGGAAACAAAGGCGGCTAATAAGGGAATTCTGAGAAAGAAACGTTCCGGATTCCTCGAAGGTACGAAACTGACACCTCGTGAGAATGCGGCAGAGGATGCCGGTGCACCGGTACCGTTGCAGGAAGCAGATTTTGAAATCCATCGTGCAGAGCCGGTATATGAAGAATCTGTATATGAAGAATCGGAGGTGCAGGAAGAGCAGTCTCCTTATACAGAGGAGCAGTCTCTTTATGCAGAAGATCAGCCTCCGGTGTATACAGAATCAACATTATCTTATGAAGAGCCACAGAATAATTATGTGGCGGAGCAACACCGCGATTATGGCGCACCGCAGGAAATTTATCCTGAGGCAGAGCCGGATTATGATCCACAGCAGGTACAGAGCGAAACAGTGTATAAATCAGATGCGACAGTCGATACGTCAGAATTTCAGCCGACTGTTGCTGTGGAAAAAGCCCCTTCACAGCCTGCGAAGAATCCGAAATCTTCTCCGAAGGAGATTGAGAGTGGAATCCAGAATATCCAGAAAGAAATCACGCAGAAAAATGAAGAGGTCAAAAAGGAATATCATTATCCGCCGCTGAAGCTTCTGAAGCGTGGTGACGGCAAATCACAGGGAGATTCTGACGAGCATCTTCGCAAAACCGCGAAGAAATTACAGGATACGCTGCACAACTTCGGTGTCAATGTCACAGTGACGAATGTAAGCTGTGGCCCGACTGTTACCCGTTATGAACTTCAGCCGGAGATGGGTGTAAAGGTAAGTAAAATCGTAAATCTTGCAGACGACATCAAGTTGAACCTTGCGACACCGGATATCCGAATCGAAGCACCGATACCGGGCAAGGCAGCGGTCGGCATCGAAGTACCGAACAAAGAAAATCATGCGGTCATGCTGCGGGAACTGCTGCAGTCACAGGAATTCCAGACTGCGAAGTCAAAACTGGCATTCGCCGTCGGCAAAGATATCGCAGGTAAACCGGTCGTAACAGATATCGCGAAGATGCCACATCTTCTGATCGCGGGAGCAACCGGTTCCGGTAAATCGGTATGTATCAACACACTGATCGTCAGCATCTTGTATAAGGCGGCACCGGAAGATGTCAAACTTATCATGATCGACCCGAAAGTAGTAGAACTGAGTGTATACAACGGAATTCCACATCTGCTGATTCCGGTAGTGACTGACCCGAAAAAGGCTGCCGGTGCACTGAACTGGGCTGTTACAGAGATGATGGGCCGTTACAATACTTTTGCGGAGTTTGGTGTCCGCAATTTGCAGGAATACAATCGAAAGGTTGATGGAATGCGTATTCCAGAAGGGGAAGAACGACCGGAACGTATGCCGCAGATCGTGATCGTGGTAGACGAGCTTGCTGACCTTATGATGGTTGCACCGGGCGAAGTTGAGGATGCGATCTGCCGTCTGGCACAGCTTGCACGTGCAGCAGGTATTCATCTGATCATTGCAACACAGCGTCCGTCTGTAAACGTTATTACCGGTCTGATCAAGGCAAATATGCCGTCCCGAATCGCTTTCTCTGTTTCTTCGGGTGTAGACTCCAGAACTATTCTGGATATGAACGGTGCCGAGAAACTTCTGGGTAAAGGAGATATGCTGTTTTATCCGCAGGGCTATCAGAAACCGGCACGACTGCAGGGCGCGTTTGTATCGGATGAAGAAGTCAGCGCAATTGTTGATTTTCTTGCAGATAAGAATCCGGGAACACAGTACAATACACAGATCGAACAGCAGGTAAATACGGTTGGTATGTCTGCCGGAGGCACTTCTTCCGGGGATGAGAGAGATGTTTATTTCGTGGATGCCGGTAAATTTATCATTGAGAAAGAAAAGGCATCGATCGGTATGCTCCAGAGAATGTTTAAGATCGGATTCAACAGAGCTGCCAGGATTATGGACCAGTTGTGTGATGCTGGGGTTGTAGGTCCGGAAGAGGGGACAAAACCGCGTAAAGTACTGATGTCGCAGGAACAGTTTGAAAATTACTTAGAGGAAAACGGCTGATGGAGATACGAATCGTAACAGTAGGAAAAATCAAAGAAAAATATCTGAATGACGGAATTGCAGAATATGCGAAACGTCTCAGCCGTTACTGTAAGCTCACATTCTGTCAGGTGCCGGATGAAAAAACACCGGACAAAGCTTCGGATGCTCTGAACGAACAGATCAAGAATACGGAGGCGCAGCGTCTGATGAAACAGATCCGTGAGCAGGATTATGTGATCGCGCTTGCACTTGACGGTAAGATGCTGGATTCCGTAGAACTTTCGGAAAAAATCAGCCATCTGGGTGTGGAGGGCAAAAGTTCGATTGCCTTTGTAATAGGTGGTTCACTTGGACTTGGAGAAGAAGTTTTACGCAGGGCAGATTATAAGCTCAGTTTTTCCAAAATGACTTTTCCGCATCAGCTCATGCAGATGATTCTTCTCGAGCAGATATATCGGAGTTATCGGATCATGAACAACGAACCGTACCACAAATGACGGAAGTATTGTAGAAACATTCCGGACAGTCCGGTTTGTAATAAAGGATTCCATAAAGGAGGATAAGTGATATGACAACAGAAAGAATAGAGAACATGGCAGGCGGTCAGGGACACGTACTGATCAAAAGACTTCTTAACGAAAAACAGTTAAACGGTAAATGCGGCCTGTATTCAGAAGTAACACTGGAGCCGGGATGTTCTCTGGGATACCACGAACATCACAACGAAAGTGAAACTTATTATATCCTTTCAGGAAAAGGCATCTACAGTGACAACGGCACACTGCGTATGGTGAAAGCCGGTGATGTGACCTTTACACCGGACGGTCAAGGACATGGAATGACAAATACCGGCGATGAAGACCTTGTTTTCATGGCGCTGATCATTCTGGATTAATAAGCGAAACGGAGGAAGTACACATGACTGAACTGGATACTGCAAAATTCGAAGAATTTATTTCCGCGTATCCGATATATGAATATCGCATTCTGGACACGTCTGATCTTTCTGTAGAAACAAGAGTACGTCAGATCTGCAGACAGGAATGTGAACGATATGGAAGTACATGGGCCTGTCCTCCGGCGGTTGGTACACTTGAGGCGTGCGAAAAAAGGATCCGCAGCTATGGGAAAGCTGTGTTTTTTTCCAGTGTTGCAGAGGTTTCAGATCTTATGAATATGCAGGAAATGCTTTCTACAAGGGATGCGCACGAAGAGCTGACTACTGAAGTTGTCGGATTTCTGAAAGAACAGGGATTTGATACATTTACTCTGTCGACAGAATCCTGCGATATCTGTGAAACCTGTGCTTACACACAGGGCGAGCCGTGCAGATTTCCGGAAAGGATGCATCCCTGTCTGGAAAGCCATGGTGTCGTGGTAAGCGAGATTGTTGAGAAAGAACACATGGAATATAATCTGGGCGGAAATACCATCCTCTGGTTTTCCATGGTTCTGTACCGAACAGCATAAAACATTACATAACAAAGACCTCTCCGGCATAAAGTAGTGATAAAGACCGGAGAGGTTCTTTTTATGAAAAAAGAAAAAGAGCGAAAGAACTGGCGGGAGAATCTGGTCACTTCACTGGAGGTTCCGGGTGATCTTGCCATGAAAGAAACAATCGTGACACTTACCGGCCGAAGCCATGCGGTGATCTGCAATTACAAAAGCATTCTCCGGTATCAGCAGGAGGAAATCATTGTGCTGGGATTTCGTGGAAAGGTAGCCATCCGGGGAAAAAGACTTATGATTCCGAAATATACACCGGAGGAAATGCAGATACATGGAATGATTTCAGAAATTGTAATGGAATAATTGTAATAGAATGTCAGGAGGCTGCTATGAGAGATCTGACCGGATTTCGAAAAGGCGCTGTCAGAATTCGGGTTCAGGGAGAACAGACGGAGCGTTTTCTCAATCTCTGCAAAGCCCGTGAAATAAAAATTTCAAAGCTGATTCGAACGGGTGAACAAAGTCTGGAGGGAAATATGCTGATAGCAGATTTTTTCCGGCTTTCACCGATTCGCAGAAAAACAGGTGTAAAAATACATATTCTTGAAAAACATGGACTGCCCTTCTTTTTTTACCGAAGTAAAAAGAGAAAGGCTTTTTTTATCGGAATCTTTGCCTGTGCACTGCTTTTAGCTGTTTTATCAGGGCGCGTCTGGGAAATTGACGTATCGGGAAATGTGCGGAACAGTACACAGGAGATATTGGATTTTCTTAAAGAGGAAGGCATTGTGCATGGGATGCAGCGGAGTAAGATCAGCTGCAGTGCCATTGCTGCGGCGATCAGAGAAAATTATAATGACATTACCTGGGTGTCGGCCAGAATAGAAGGGACACGTCTGGTGCTTACAGTCAAGGAGGGGATTTTTACGGAGGCAGTGA
This sequence comes from Blautia intestinalis, assembly GCF_014297355.1. GTDB lineage: Bacteria > Bacillota > Clostridia > Lachnospirales > Lachnospiraceae > Blautia_A > Blautia_A intestinalis. The sequence continues at coordinate 35,444 of NZ_JACOQE010000002.1, forward strand.
AGACGGATGAAAAAAATCCCTGTAATCTGACCGCAGATCAGAATGGCGTGATCGTCCGGATGATCACACGGGCGGGATATCCGAAACTTCATGTCGGTGAAGAGTGTCACATCGGAGATGTGCTGGTTTCCGGCTGCCTGGAGCTGAAAAACGACAGTCAGGAGGTGGTAAGGTACGAGGGCGTTCATGCCGATGCGGATATTTATATAAAGAGAAAAAAGGCCTATTACCGGGAAATTCCGCTGGAATATCAGGCAGAAGAATATGATGGAAAAGAACGAAAAAACTATTTTTTTAAAACAGGAAATATTTATCTGGAACTGGGAGGAAGTGCCGAAAACAACTGGCAGAATACCATGGAGGAGGAGATTCTCCGGCTGACAGACAGTTTCCGGCTGCCGTTTACAGTGGGCAAAATTACCCGGAAACACTACGAAACAGTGAGCAGAGAATACACCGAAAAAGAGGTCCGCGCGCTTGCATGGAGCACTTTGCAGCTTTACGAGGAAAAATTAATTGAAAAAGGGGTTCAAATATCTGCAAATAATGTTAAAATAGAGGTTGACCACAAGACCTGTATAAGCAAGGGTTTTCTGGAAATTATAGAAAAAATCGGAAGGGAGACTCCTGTAGAAATACCGGAGCAGCCTGCAGAAAGGACAACAGAGGATGGCGAACAGCATTATTGAGCTATATACGCAGGTTCCTGCAGATCTGGAGGGAAATGTGTTCGGACAGTTTGACGAACACCTGAAACTGATTGAACGGACACTGAATGTCACACTGATCTCAAGAGACGGATTGTTAAAGATTCTCGGGACAGAGCAGAGTGCCACTCAGACAAAGAAACTGATAGAAGAACTGGTGGGGCTTGCCGGAAAGGGCAACACCATTACGAGACAGAATGTAAGTTACGGATTGTCACTTGCGATGGAAGAACGCAATCAGGTACTTACAGAGATAGATAAAGATTTTATCTGCAATACGATACAGGGACGTCCTATTAAGCCAAAGACTTTAGGACAGAAGGATTACGTAGAGCAGATCCGCAAAAAAATGATCGTCTTCGGTATAGGACCGGCGGGAACCGGTAAAACATACCTTGCAATGGCGATGGCAGTTACTGCATTTCGAAATGAAGAAGTCAGCCGTATCATTCTGACACGACCGGCGATCGAGGCCGGCGAAAAGCTTGGTTTTCTGCCGGGTGATCTGCAGAGTAAGGTAGATCCGTATCTTCGTCCGCTGTATGATGCGCTGTATCAGATCATGGGGGCAGACAGCTTTGCAAAGAACATGGAGCGTGGACTGATCGAAGTTGCACCACTTGCCTATATGAGAGGCCGTACGCTGGATAATGCCTTTATCATTCTGGATGAGGCACAGAACACAACACCGGCACAGATGAAGATGTTTCTGACGCGTATCGGTTTCGGCTCAAAAGTTGTTGTGACCGGTGATGCTTCGCAGAAAGATCTTCCGCGTGATGCGGTATCCGGCCTGGATGTGGCTGCAAAAGTACTCAAAAAGATTGATGACATCGGTTTTTGCCAGCTTACCAGCAAGGATGTTGTGAGACATCCGCTTGTACAGCAGATCGTACAGGCATACGACGATTATGAAAAGAAACAGAAACCATCCCGCAGTACGGGAAGTACAAGGACAGTCCGGAGGAAAAAGAATGACCATACAGATTGATTATGAAGCAGAACGAAAACTTGATATAGATTATGAGAAGCTGGCATCAAAAGTAGCGGCTCACATCCTTGAAACAGAGCATTGTCCGTATGATGTCTGCGTGAACCTTGTGATCACAGACAATGAGGAGATCAAGCGTGTCAATACAGAATTTCGTTCGATCGGAGCACCGACGGATGTACTTTCTTTCCCGATGATTCCGTTTGAGACACCGGCAGACTATTCTGTTATTGAGGGTGATGACAGTTATTTTGACCTCGATACAGAGGAACTGATCCTTGGTGATGTGATGATCTCTGTAGATAAAGTCTATGCGCAGGCAGAAGAATACGGACACAGCACAGAAAGAGAATTCAGCTTTCTTTTTGCACACAGTATGCTTCATCTTCTCGGATATGACCATATGGAACCGGATGAGGCAGCTGTGATGGAAGCCAAACAGGCAAAAGCACTCGAAGATCTGGGAATCACCAGATAAACAGATTAACATACTGGAGAATAGATAACATGAATTACCGTGAATTACTGAAAGACAAAAAACGTATCGTGGTCAAGGTCGGCTCTTCGTCTCTGATCCACAAAGAAACCAACAAACTGGACCTTCGCAAGCTTGAAGTTCTTGTCCGCGAATTAAGTGATCTTCACAATCAGGGCAAAGATGTCGTACTGGTTACTTCCGGTGCGGTGGCAGTCGGCGCATCTGCGTTCGGAATGCATGGGAAACCTGTGGAATTAAAGAAAAAACAGGCCTGCTCCGCAGTCGGACAGGCACGTCTGATGATGATCTACCAAAAACTTTTTTCAGAATATAATCAGATGGCAGCACAGATTTTGATGACCAAAAACACAATGGTCAACAACCTGAATCGCATAAATGCCCGAAATACATTCGAAGAACTTCTTGAACTCGGGGCAATTCCGGTTGTCAACGAAAATGACTCGATTTCAAGCTATGAGCTGGAGATGCTGGAATCTTTTGGTGATAACGATACACTGTCAGCAGTAATTGCAGGACTGATCGGTGCAGATCTTCTGATTTTGCTCTCGGATATTGACGGCCTGTTCACTGATGATCCGAATACCAATCCGGATGCAGAGTTTATTGATACTGTGGAGGAACTGGATGACCGCCTGCTCAGCATGGGCAAAGGACCGAAGAGTAAAGTCGGAACAGGCGGCATGGCGACGAAACTGACTGCTGCCGAGATTGCAACATCGGCAGGAGCAGATATGATCATTGCCAACGGCAGAGATTTTCATATCATTCACAAACTCATCGAAGGCAGGAAATATGGCACGCTGTTTGCCGGTAACAAAAAAGAAGAATTTTATCTGATCGACTATATAGAAAAGCTTCTCTAGGAGGAAAACGATATGATGGACAATACAAAGATCGACCGCATCAATACGCTTGCACATAAGGCGAAGAGTGTAGGCCTTACAGAAGAAGAAAAGAAGGAACAGGCAGAACTCAGACAGGAATATCTGGCGGCTGTACGTCAGAATCTGAAAGCACAGCTCAACAACATTGATGTCAAAGAAAAAGATGGTTCAGTTACAAATCTGGGTGAAAAATATGGAAGAAAAAAAGCAAATTAGAAAACAGATTTTTGCAGCGCGAAAAGCACATACCGATGCACAGATTGAAGACTGGAGCCGGATGATCGCAGATCGGGTGACCACACTTCCGGAATATAAGGATGCGAAGCGTATTCTTGCCTATGCAGATTATAACCATGAAGTTATGACCGACTTTATCATCGAAGCCGCATGGAGAGATGGCAAAGAAGTTGCCGTACCGAAGGTAGTCGGTCAGGATATGGTGTTTTATAAACTGACAGATTTTGCACAGCTTGAAAAGGGCTACTTCGGGATTCCGGAGCCGGCAAGAGGTGAGATCGTTCAGTGGGAAGATGCTATGATGGTTATGCCGGGGGTGGCTTTTGATAAAGAAAATCACCGGGTCGGCTATGGCGGTGGCTTTTACGACCGCTTTCTGGAAAAGCATCCGCAGGTCAGACGTGTGGCGGTGGCATTTGAATTTCAGATGCTTCCGGAAGTACCGACAGAACCGACGGATATTTCGCCGGAGATCATTGTTACCGAAAAATCAGCTTATCATCTTAAATAAAGGGACAGATGCCCCGGGGAGGTCATGCAATGAATAAAATGCTGTTACAACTTGGAATAAATGCAAAAGAAGCAGAAAATACCATGCGCACGATCACGACAGACCAGAAGAATCAGGTACTTGCGGCGGTTGCCGATCATCTTATCGCATCGACAGACAAGCTGCTGGAAGCGAATGCAGTCGATGTGGCGAATGCGAAGCAGAACCACATGCCGGAAGGTCTGGTAGATCGTCTTATGTTGAGCCCTGAGAGAATCGAAGGTATGGCAGAGGGACTCAGACAGCTTGTGGCACTTGAAGATCCGATCGGTGAAGTCACCGGCATGAAAAAACGTCCGAATGGTCTTCTGATCGGGCAGAAGCGAGTGCCGCTCGGTGTGGTCGGTATTATTTATGAGGCGCGTCCGAATGTGACAGCCGATGCATTTGGTCTCTGTTTCAAAACAGGCAATGTGGTGATCCTGAAAGGCGGCAGTGATGCAATCCATTCCAATGAGGCGATCGTGGACTGCATCCGTGAATCATTGAAAGCATGCGGCATTACGGAAAATGCGATCCAGCTTATTGCAGATACTTCCAGAGAGACCGCGGCAGAATTCATGAAAATGAATGAGTATGTAGATGTGCTGATTCCGAGAGGCGGTAAGGGACTGATCAAAGCGGTTGTGAACCAGAGCACGATTCCGGTAATTGAGACCGGTACGGGAAACTGTCATATTTATGTAGATGAGAGTGCAGATCTGGATATGGCAGTGAATATCATCCTCAACGCAAAGACTCAGCGTGTCGGTGTCTGCAACGCGTGTGAATCACTTCTGGTACATGCCAATGTAAAAGAAAAACTTCTCCCGGTACTTGCACAGAAACTGAAAGAAAAGCATGTGGAGATGCGTGCGGATAAAGAAGCACATGAACTGATGCCGGGATCTGTGGATGCCACAGAAGAAGACTGGGGAACGGAATATCTGGATTACATATTGTCAATCAAAGTGGTGTATTCTGTAGACGAGGCAATTGCACATATCAACCATTATAATACAGGACACTCTGAGGCGATCATCACCAATGATTATACCAATGCCCAGAAATTCCTTGATGAAGTGGACGCGGCAGCAGTATATGTAAATGCCTCCACGAGATTTACCGACGGATTTGAGTTCGGTTACGGTGCAGAGATCGGCATCAGTACCCAGAAGCTTCACGCCAGAGGACCTATGGGATTACTTGCCCTGACGACCACGAAATATATCATCTATGGAAACGGACAGATTCGCAGGTAATATTGGACAAAAGAGCACATGTGTTGATTTGACATTTAAAGTGTGCGTGTGTATAATTAGTTACAGCTTACAGACTCATAATGGAGGAACATTAAATTGAGACGAAAACAGTTATTTGCAATAATTCTTGCAGGGGCACTTGCAGCAGGAAGCGCTCCGGCAGCAGTATTTGCCGCTGAGAGCGATATGGCGGCCATGTCAGAAGAAGGCACCGGAGATGCCGGTTCCGAAGATGCAGGAAGCAGTGATGCAGAAGCACCTGTAACAGATGGCGGGGATGCAGCAGATGCAGCAACTAATACACCTGCAGCAGACAATACCGCGGCAGAGGAGACTCCGGCAGCAGACAATACCGCGGCAGAGGAGACTCCGGCAGCGGAAGAGACACCAGCAGATACGACACCGGCAGAAGAGGCTCAGACACAGGAGCAGACGGAAGAGAATAAAGAAGTGGATCCGCAGGAAGGTGAGAGCACAGAAACTGTAGAAGATACGGGGATTGTGATTGCTGATGCGAATGGAGATCCTGTTAAAGATGATACTGGAAATGTAGTATATTATAAGACCTTGCAGGAGGCTGTTGCGGCAGTAGCAGATTATGATGAAGCAGCCAATCCGGGTGCGACGACCATTCAGATCAGCAAGCCGATCGTGCTTGACAGTACTGTTGAGATCAGTGGCAAAAAAGTTAATATTCAGTCAACAGCAGCAGATGTGACAATTACAAGAAAGACAGAGGGAGAACCTTACAAAGGAGCTATGTTCTCTGTAAAAGGAGCAAACAGCCAGCTTCAGTTTTTTGCAGATGGAAGTGACAGTGCAGCACTTACTGTTTCAGGTAAATTCTCAGATGACGAGGGAGAGGAAGCAGAAGGCGCGATCGTAGAGGTTTCAGATTCAGCAGTGTTTGGCCTGAACCCGGGTGTCACTCTGAAAGACAACAGCTATTCAGCAGGTAGTTCTGCAATCAACAGTAAAGATGCTACCGTTGTTCTTGTAGGTGGTTCTGTTACCGGTAACTTCGGTGATATGGGAGCTGTATACAGCAATAAGGACATTTCCATAGAGGGCGATGCAAGTGTTGCCGGAAATGACGGAAATAAAAATATTACTCTGGATGGTGAGGCGAAGCTGGTAGTCACCAGAGATCTGACAGGTACATCTTCATTCAGCCATAAAGGAGAGAAAGATGGTCTGGCAGTGATCAAAGCCGGAGAAGGTGTGACAAAGGATGTTCTTGCTGCGGCAGTAAAGAATATCAGCTACGAAAATGCAGCAAAATATGAGTTGAGCGCCGTTTCTGATGGACTTTCCTATTCTCTGAAGGAAGTAAAGAAAGAGGAACCTGATAAACCGGTGACGACAGACTATAAGCTGTCATATACAAGTAATTCAAAGAAATGGATCAATCATACGACCGTACAGGCAAAATGCTCCGTTACAGGTGATTGTGAATGGACATATTTCTTTGTAGATGCAAAAGCAGACAACGCTTCAATTACTTCAACCTATGCAGGACTGAAAAAGAGCCTTAAATTTACATCAGTTAAGGCGAATACAGAATTTACTGTAAAAGCCGAGGGCGTTCCGGAGACAGATTCCAAATTAGTAGTGCTTACAAGAAAGAATTCAAGTGACACGAAGCCTAAAGCGGTAGCAATCAATCTCAGTACTTCTTCCATGAAAAAAGCCCGTCCGGCAAAACCGCAGGCTACAGCGACTATACGCCCAGAACGTACCCATAAAGTAACAGAAGGTACTGTAGAAGGCTTTGAGAATCCGGTTAAATTCTTCCCGAAACGTTATATTTCCTTTACGGCAATCGGTGCAGGTACACGGGACAGCGCACCGTATGTAAGCGGTGATGAGAGATGGGTTCCGTCATACTGGACATTCTCTACGGCTGATAATGCAGAAAAACACACAAGCTGGAGTGTTGGTGCTGCCAAAGGTCTTCAGCTTAAAGGACAGGGTTCCAAATCTTATACGGTTTATGTTTACTGCACAAAGGAAGTATACAATGGCAAGACATGGGAACCGACCGATGTAACAGGATATTACACGACAAGCTTTACCGCTGTTGAGTATACCGATGAGGAAGCAGCAGAATGGGCAAAACAGAATGGCACGGATGGAAACGGTGGCAATGATGGAGCCGGTGGCGATGGCAGCGGAGATGGATCTGGCGGAACAGATGCAAAACTGACCGCAACGGCAGCAGCATCTGCAAAAGATGCAGGCTCCAAATCCAAATCTGCGGTATCTACAGCCGACGAATCCCCAATCGGTACGATGTCTGTACTCGCAGCACTTTCACTTCTTGCAGGCGGTTATGTAGTAGTTCGCAAACGCAAAAAAGAAGAAATCTGATTCACATAAGAAATATTTTTAAGAGGCAGGTCTTTTGACCTGTCTCTTTTCATATACTGATAGAGGAACAAATAACTTTTTTCATACATAGCAGGAACGAAGATATGATCAAGACAAACAACACACCCTGTACATATGAAGAACTTTATTACGAAATGTGGGAAACGGCAGGACGCTACAGTAAGATTACACGCTTTCAGGTAATCGGAAGCTCTCATGATGAAAGACTGATCCCGGCAGTATGGGTCGGGAATGGTAACCAGACAGTTTTTTGTATTGCCGGGATGATCGGCACAGACCGATATATGCCCGGTTATCTGGTAGAGATGATAAAAGAATACACAAGAGCCTGGGAATGTGGATGGAAGCTTGAAGAAATCTATAATCTTAAAGATCTGTTTGAAAAGTGGACAATCTGTTTTGTTCCGCTTCTTAATCCGGATGGCTATGAAATCTATGAAAATGACTTTTTTGCCATACGTAATCCCATCTATCGGCAGATGCTCCGTATGCAGGAAGTCTCCTGCAAAGAATTTACCGGAAATGCCCGTGGAACAGAACTCAGGAAAAACTTTCCTACCGGTTATTACCGGAGAAAGCAGATCCACCAACAGCCTGCAAGTGAAAATGAAACGAAGGCGCTGGTAAGACTGTTTCAGGATGATCCCGGCAGAGGACTCCTTTCCTTTGGATATGCAGGCAAACGAATCGTTTATTTTCGTCAGTCTCAGGCATTCACTGCGAACCAGAAATCATACCGCATGGCACGACATCTGCAAAAATGCAGTGCTTCCGAGCTGGACAAAAAGAATTTCCATCTCGAAGATGTGGAACCTGCAGGCCGACAGGGATACGGTTCTCCGGAACAATTTTATACAGAAATCTGTCACCAGCCGGCGTTTCGCATCGAAGTGCCCTGCGAAAATGAGGCTTCCATTGAAAAACGGATTGAATACAGAGAAATCCATACACTGCCGCTGGAATATATTTTTTCGCTGTAATCGGAAGTACAAATCAATGGTACAGGGGAGATAACGCTTGCACAAGCCCTGAAATTACGGTATGATAATAAAATGCAATTAATTAATTTACCATTATAAATGATTATTATAACGAAGGAGTCAGTACGAAATGACAAATGAATCCTCTAAAGAGAAAAAGACTACAAGCGCAGAAGAAACTCTGCGTCAGCGTTCATTTATAGAACTTGCGCAGGCATTAACTGCACAGAAATCCAATGCGGCAGGCCGTCCGCTTACTTATTGCCTGACGACATTCGGCTGCCAGATGAATGAAAAGCAGTCTGAGGCCGTAGCGGGAATTATGGACGAAATCGGATATGTACGACAGGATAATGAAGAGGCGGATGTGGTCTTGTACAATACCTGTACTGTCCGCGAGAATGCAAACCTCAAAGTATACGGAAGACTTGGCCATCTGCATAGTCTGAAAGACCGCAATCCGGATATGAAGATTATTCTTTTTGGCTGTATGATGCAGGAACAGCATGTGGTTGACAAGATCAGGAAGTCTTATCCATTTGTAGACCTTGTATTCGGAACACACAACATCTTTAAATTTGCAGAGCTTTTCTATGAGATGCTGCAGTCGGATCAGCAGATCATCAATATCTGGGAAGGAACAGACCAGATCGTAGAAGATCTTCCGACAGAACGTAATTATACATTTAAATCAGGTGTTAATATCATGTTTGGCTGCAACAATTTCTGCAGTTACTGTATTGTACCATACGTACGCGGACGTGAGAGAAGCCGTGAACCGGAAGCAATCGTAAAAGAGGTAAAACGTCTGGTTGCAGATGGTGTCTCAGAGGTCATGCTTCTCGGACAGAACGTAAACTCTTATGGAAAAACACTGGAACATCCGGTTACATTCGCACAGCTTTTGGAAATGCTGGAAGATGTGGAAGGTTTGAAACGTATCCGCTTTATGACTTCTCATCCGAAGGATCTTTCTGATGAACTGATCGAAACAATGGCAAAAAGTAAAAAAATCTGTCATCATCTTCATCTGCCGCTTCAGTCCGGAAGCAGCCGTATCCTGAAGATCATGAACAGACGCTACGATAAGGAAAAATATCTGAATCTGGTCGAAAAGATCCGCAAGGCAATCCCGGATATTTCCCTGACTACAGATATCATCGTTGGTTTCCCGGGAGAGACAGAGGAAGATTTCAGGGAGACTCTGGATGTTGTGGCAAAATGTGGCTATGATACAGCATTCACTTTCCTTTATTCAAAGAGAAGTGACACACCTGCTGCCGCAATGGAAAATCAGGTTCCGCAGGATGTGGCAAAGGAACGTTTTAACCGTCTTCTTGCACTGGTACAAAAGGAGGGCCGTACACGTTCTTCCAGATTTGAAGGTTCTGTACAGGAAGTACTGGTTGAGGAAGAAAGCAAAGAAAAAGGAATTTTTACAGGAAGAACCGAATATAATCTTCTTGTACATTTCCCGGGCAGTGCCGATCTTCTTGGCAAGTATGTCAAAGTCAGTCTGGATGAGTGTCATGGTTTCTATTATATGGGTTCTCTTGTTGAAGAATAAGGACAGATTTGACAGCTTTGGAGGAATGTGGTACTGTAACGGAGAAGAAAGTAGTGTATTTATACATGCTCAGGAGGAAAATTATTATGAGAAAAAGAAGTGCAAAAACAACAGCTAAGTCAACAGAAGCAATTGCTGAAACAGCAGCAAAAGTAAAAGAGACTGTAAAAACAGCAGCCAAAAAAGTTGAGGCTTCCGCACCGGCTGAGAAGACAGCAGAGGTTGTAAAGGAAGTTGTCAACAAAGCACCGGAAGTTGTTCAGAAAGCAGAAAAAACAGTTAAGACTGCTACAAAGACAGCAACCAGGACTGTACGCAAAGCTGCAGGCACAAGAGTAAAAGAAGTGTCTCTCGAAATTTTTGAGACAAATGTTTCTCTGAAAGATGTAGAGAAAGCAGTCAAAAAAGCGGTTGCAGATAAAGGATTGACAGGAGATATCAGCATCTACATCAACGCTGAGAGACGTGCTGCATATTATACAGTAAATCAGGAAGGTTCTGACGAATACAAAGTAGACCTTGGAAATTTATAATTTATGAAGCTGTATCTTGCTCCGCTTGAAGGAATCACAAATCATATTTATCGAAAAGCTCTTCATGAATGTTTCGGAGGTTTTGATAAATATTTCATTCCTTTTATCAGGGCAAAACAGAACCTGAATTTCAGCGGTCGGGAAAAGAAAGATATTGATCCGGAAAATAATCATGGAATGTATGCGGTTCCGCAGATTCTGACCAGAAATGCAGATGATTTTCTGCGTACGGCATCACAGCTTGCCGGGCTCGGATATCGGGAGATCAATCTGAATCTGGGTTGTCCGTCCAAGACTGTAGTTACGAAGGGCTGCGGTGCTGGTTTCCTTGACAGGCCGGATGAACTGGAACGTTTCCTGAATCATATTTTTGCAAATACCGATTTAAAAATATCCATAAAGACGCGACTGGGTATGGATGATGCGGAGGAATTTGAAGATTTACTGGAAATTTATAACCGCTTTCCACTGGAAGAACTGATCGTTCATCCGAGAGTTCAGAAAGACTTTTATAAAAATGTTCCGAATCTGGAAGCTTTTGAATATGCGGTTCAAAAGAGTAAAAATCCGCTTTGCTACAATGGGGATATTTTCTCAGCAGAAGATTTTGCAAAAGTGCAGGAACGCTTTTCGTCTGTAGATTGTTTTATGATGGGACGCGGTGTACTGGCGTTGCCTTCTCTTGCAAGAGAGATCCGAGGCGGAAAGGCTGCTGATAAAGAGGAGATACGTAAGTTTCACGATATTGTATATCATACATACTGTCAGGAAGTATCCGGAGACAGAAATGTCCTTTTTAAAATGAAAGAACTCTGGTTTTATCTGGCACCGATGTTTACTGACAGCAAAAAATATGTTAAAAAGATCAAAAAAAGTGAAAAATGTGCGGTGTATGAATGTGCGGTGAACGAATTGTTCGCAAATTGTCCATTCAATATTACAGCCGGACAGTAAAAGAAAAGGAAAGGGAATACGTTAAAGTGTCCCTTTCCTTTCGTGCTTCTTTGTATTAATAGAAAGCAATTATTCTTCTGCATAGTCGCCGTTATCAGAGGATGTGGTGTCATCTGTGCCGGTGTTATCCGGTTCGTAATAGGTGAATCCGTCACCGCCATCGTCGGTGCTGTCAGGATAATCGTAATCACCCGGCTGTGAAATGCCCTCATCAACTACGTTATCACCGGAACCGTCATCATAATTGTTGTCAGTGGATGAATCGATATTGGAATTGTCCGTGTCAGAAGTATCCGTGCCGGTATCTGAACTGTTATCATAAGACGGGTCATAACTGTCAGAATTATCCGAAGAATCGTCATAATCATAATTGTTGTCCTGAGTATAAATCGGGAATCCAGCATCTTCTTCCTGTGAGGAACGGATCGCCTCAGCTTCGGCCGCTGTCTCAGGGGCTTCAGTGACCGTAGCACGGGCTTTGGCGGCTGTGACAGCATCCTTTGGTACTACTGCATAAATAGCAAACATGGCGCAGGAAAAAACAAGCGCCATCATGGCAATGTGTATTTCGTCTCTGTATTTCATAGATATCCCTCTTTGCTTATGTGTTTGATCTTTTCATAGTATATCATGTCCTGAGCTGTTTTTGTAAAGAAAAATCTACCACAATTGCAATATTTTGCGTTCCATTGTAAAATAGGACTATTCCAGGAAAGTGAAAGAAAAAAATGAGTGATAAAATTGTAATCTGCCTCGAGAAAGGCGGACAGAGAGATATGGCGGAAGCCTTTGCCAGACGCACAGGCTATCGCATTGCAGAAAAACAGGGAGATTATCTGACGGTCCTTTTCAGTGCGAAGGGAGTGTCTCTGACAGGTTTCGGACTGACTTATCAGGGAGACTTCGAAAATATGCTCCACCGCGTCACGAACGGCAGACTGCAGCATGAAATGCTGGTTCGCGCGGCCAAGTCGGAAAAGCCCGGCCGCAGGGCAATTGATGCGACAGCAGGCATGGGCGAAGATGCGTTTCTTCTGGCGGCACAGGGGTATGAAGTAACACTGTATGAACAAAACCCGGTGATCGCGGCACTTCTGAAAGATGCGCTGCGTCGTGCAAAGAAACATATGGTTTTAAAAGATATTGCGGTCCGAATGAAACTGATCGAGGGGAACAGCGTGGAATGCCTGGCGAAGCAGCTTGATCCGGCAGACGTGATCTATCTTGATCCAATGTTTCCGGCAAGACAGAAATCCGGCCTGATCAACAAAAAACTTCAGCTGATCCAGAAACTTGAGCCGCCGTGCTCCGAAGAGACAGATCTTTTTGATGCGGCGATCATGGCAAATCCGGAGAAAATCATCGTAAAACGCCCGCTGAAGAGCAAATTTCTCGCAGGCAGGAAGCCGTCCTACACCTTAAACGGAAAGGCAATCCGGTATGACTGCTACACTTTATAGAAATTTTGGAAAAAATTCACATAAATAATTTGAATGTTGTTGCAAATACAGATTTAGAGTATAATAAATATATAGCCGAAGAATAGTTTTAGATGTGCTGTAGAAAAGGAGAAAGACTTTGAATACAGAAATCAAAAATACAATTCTTACGACAGATAAAGACGCACAATATGATGAAAGTGCGAAACGATTACTTGGCCAGAAAAGTATCCTGGCCCATATATTAGTAAAGACTGTTGATGAATTTGCAGGGATGGATCCGAAAGATGTGGTTTCTTACATTGAAGGCGAACCATTTATTAACACTGTTCCAATAGAAACAGGTTTTACTAATACTGTTATTAAAAATGATGAATCTCGTGTGGTTGGTCTTAATTCTGAAAACCCGGAACTTCATGAGGGAATGATACGATTTGACATTATATTCTATGTCAGGATGAGGGATGGATTGTCGCAGATTATTATCAATGTAGAAGCCCAAAAGGACGAACCAAATGGGTATGATATATTGAATCGGGCAATCTTTTATGTAAGCCGTATGATTTCCTCACAAAAGGAAAGAGATTTTTCAAATTCAAATTATAATGATATCAAGCGAGTTTATTCCATCTGGGTTTGTATGAATATGCCGGAAAATAGTCTGGAACACATTCACCTGGTGAAAGATAGTATTGTAAATTCCCATGCATGGAAAGGCAAACTGAACTTGGTTAATATCGTAATGATCGGACTTGCCAAAGAACTTCCGAAGCATGAGGCGAAATATGAACTACATAGATTACTGGGAGCATTGTTATCTCAGGATTTAACAGCAAACGAAAAACTGGATATCATTGGAAATGAATATGCAATTCCAATGGAGAAGGATTTTAGAGAGGATGTGAGTATTATGTGTAATTTGAGCCAGAAAATTAAAGAAACTGGAATTGAAATGGGCAAACGGGAAATGATTATGAAAATGTACAACAAGGGTTATACAGCTGCTCAGATCGCAGATGTAGCTGAAATGGACGAAAAACAGATAAAAGAGATTATAAAAAATGCTGAATTGTTGACAGTATAAAAGATTGAACAGAATCTGATTGTACAAAGTTTGTGTAATTGGATGTTGGGCGGGGTGTTACGATAAGCATCTCGCCGTTTTTTATTATACGATGTCATGGTCAGAGTAACCTGGAGCGTTTGAATAAGATTAAAATGACCAGTATTTAAAAACACGATATTAAAGAGGTGATAGATTGAGTGACTTAAGATTTCAAAAATTGACACCGACCAGTAATGTAGATTTAAATGTCTATGAAGAAGGATTCGAATTCATATTTAGTAATGATGATATACGAAACATAGCTGTTTCTGGGCCATATAGTTCTGGGAAAAGCAGCTTATTGGAAAGTTATAAAAAGAAATACCCTCAAAAAACTTTTATTCATATTTCACTTGCTCATTTTACAAATGAAAATAAAGATAACGAAGAAAAAGAAATTAAGGATAGTGAAACAGTTATTGAGGGGAAAATCCTAAATCAATTAATTCAGCAAATACCGATTGAAAATATACCTCAGAGTAATTTTAGGATAAAAAGAACTACAGGAACCAATTATAATGGATATTGGGCAATGGGAATAGTTGCTTTTATTGGTATGTTGTTGTTTGTTTTGAATTATGGTAAATATTGTACTTGGATTAACGAAATGAATTCAGCGGTATGGAATTATGAGTGGCTAAGAAAATTTATGTTCTTTTTAGCATCTCCTTTTGGATGGGTTTTGAGTGTGTTGTGTATAGTAGTAATTGCATGCTTGGGATTATATAACCTATTAAATATTCAGACCAATAAGAATATTTTTAAAAAGATAAGTGTACAGGGAAATGAAATAGAAATTTTTGAAGATTCACAGAATTCATATTTTGATAAGTATTTAAATGAGGTTCTTTATTTATTTGAAAATTCTAAAGCAGATGTAATTGTTTTTGAGGATATTGATCGCTTTGAAAATGTTCAGATATTTGAGAGACTCAGAGAAATAAATATGTTAACAAACTGTAGATTGCAGCAACATGAAGAGGAAGAAAAGGTGCTTCGTTTTTTTTATCTACTCAAAGATGATATCTTTATTACAAAAGATAGAGCGAAATTTTTTGATTACATTTTACCGGTTGTTCCTGTTCTGGATAGTTCGAATTCTTATAATAAGATTAAAGAATTTTTTGTAGGATCGACAGTTGAAGAAAAATTAAATGATCGATTTTTGAAAGGATTGGCACTTTATATTGATGATATAAGAGTATGTCTACAGAAGGAGTTGATGATGACGAAGAGATTATTCTTTATATTCTGAATTCAGAGCAGGTGAATGAAGAAACGAAAGAAATGTACATTTCTTTATTAAAAACGGTATTACATGATTTGAGTAAGGTAATGGATGCGAACTGCAGAGATGATTTATTAAACAGACATTTAGTAGATGAATCGGCAGAAAATATATGTGAATATTTCTCCAAACAATCTTTAACAGAGGTATTGATTAGATTTATTAATGAAATTTCAAATGAGTTAGATTTTTCATTGGTAGATTATGATGAGAATATAATACAGCAATTTGCAGAGTATATACAAGCAAGTAATAAAATTGTAGATACACACTATAGAAGCATTGATTATTGCAGGATATGAAGAAGTAAGTAAACTTTTAGACAACAAAACTCGTCCTAGGATTTCAGCGAATAATGAGCATAAGCAATTGTTAAATGCACTTAAAGATAATCGTTTTATTATATCCTACGAATTTAATGAAAAATCGGGTATTTACAGTTATACTCGTTCAACTAAAAAAAGAAACGATCTTCCACCGGAATTTCTTTAAGAAGAAAGGTTTAGGGCAATATACAGTAAGATGCTTTAAATATGAATATAGTAGAAGTATTCTATAATTCATTAAATCAAAATTTAGTAACTTAAAAATTTGAAATTGATACTATAATACAGACAGAAGGTGTTCGATGAATGGAATACCCTCTGTCTTTTTTATACTCCTAAAAAAGTAAGTTATCATATATACAAAAATATATGGAGGCTGAAGATGGGAAAAGATTTAAATGGTAAAGAACTTGGAAGAGGAATCACACAGAGAAAAGATGGCAGATACATGGGGAGGATTCATATAAGAGGAAGCAAAAAAGAAGTTACATTATATGATAGGAATCTGAAAATGTTGAAAAACAAAGTAAATACTTATCGAGCTCTGGCAGGAACTTCACAATGGGATATAAGCATGACTGTAACAGAGTGGTTTGAGCAATGGATGGAAATATATAATGTGCCGGTATTAAAGGCAACAACTATAAGAAATTACTGGGATGGTTTTAAAAGAATCCAGCCGTTAATCGGAGACCGCAGAGTTATAGATATAAAATCAAATAATATTCTGAGTGCGCTATATGTACTAAAGGAAAATGGTTATGCACCGGCAACAATCAAACAAACATTTACAATATTAAAGGTAATGTTTTCAATGGCATATCGAGTTAGAGCTGTTTTGTATAATCCATGTGAGGGAATGCGGGCACCGACAGAAAGAACACATCAGGAAATAATCGAGAGAGAAGAAAGTCAGAATCTTGAAAAGGATGTTCAACGATTTTTAGATGTGTGCAGACATACAAGATATTATGAATTGTTTTATATCCTGTCCAGAACAGGACTCCGAATTGGAGAGGCCTGTGCTCTGGAGTGGAAGGATGTCGATCTAGAAAGAAAATGTATTTATATTGATAAGACAGTTAATAAAGTAAAAAAATATTATGATTCTAAAGGAAGAAAAATGGAGAGTTCTAAAATGGTAGCACAGATTACTTCACCCAAAAAACAGGCCAGTTATCGTATAGTACCTATTTCAGATGAAACAGTGAATGCATTTGCTGCATGGAAGACAAAACAGCTTGCAGATAAACAGCGATGGGGTAGAAAATGGGGAATAAAAAATGAACTATTGAAAGATTTTCCAGATTTGATTTTTACGACATCTCCAGGAAAAACATATTTACCGGGATATGCAACACAGGAATGCAAACGAATATCTGATTGTATAAATCGAAGAGAAAAGCAGATGGCTCTGTCAGAAAATCGGGAATCAGGGTTTATACATATCCATCCTCACCTATTCAGATATTTTTATGTAACAAAGTGCGTAGAAAAAGGAATGAATCCTGTGATGATTGGAAAAATCACAGGACATGCAGAAATAAGAATGACGCAGCATTATACGCGTCTGTCTGATGAATTTATATTGCGTCAACATGAAGTTCATTAAAAAATTGATTTTTTTACAGAATTTTATGGAATTTATTATTCTTTTATTATGAAGGGGTAATTTAATCAAAAATGACAGGAGACATTCGGATGGGAAAAGATTTGAAAGGAACAGAACTTGGAAGAGAAATTCATCAACGCAAAGATAGACGCTATGAGGTAAGAATATATAGAAATGGAGTTTCTAAAAGCTTTTATGTAAAAACAGCATCTGAAGCAAGGACATTGCACAAGAAATATAGTAAAAAACAGAAAGACGTTGGTTTATGTGGAATAGATGAAATTTATAGTATGCTGAGAATAGAATGGGCAGGACATATTCAAGAAGATTCATTGAAAAATTATGATTATCATTATAGAATCCTCAGTCAATATTTGACAAACATGCCATTAAACGAAGTGACACCAGCAAAAGTACAATCTGTTATCAATAAATTGCAGCAGGAATATTTATGGAGCACATGTCGACAGATTGTTAATATGTTACGGAAAATTTTTCATAGAGCATGGGAAAACGGATCTGTGTCATATAATCCAATACAAGAAATTAAAATATATTCTGAACATAAACAACTGTTTGAAAAAAATTATCTTGAACAGGATGAAATAAAGATATTCGAACAAGTTTGTCAGGGAAGAAGATATTGTGATTTGTTTTTATTGTTGTTGTATTCAGGGATTACAATTAAAGAAGGATGAGATTCTTCGGGTATCTGCTCCCGTCCTGATCCCTCACCGGAAAGATTGTTATACGGATTATCTTTATAAACCATTGCATACCGCTTTTCGAAATTGGTGCATGCAGAGAGCGGAGGAGAAGCTGGAAATTCCGACATATACAAATTGTACGATTTGTTTTGTACATGTTTATGATGAAACACTTCCGCTTGCAAGAGTGAGAGATCATGACAATTATGAAGAAAAACATGTGCAGGATATTATTACAAATTTTTTCCTGCGGTCAGATAGTGGATTATACACGAATACCTGTCATGTGACACGTATGGGCGAGGAAGACCGTACACTGTTATATGTGATGGACAGCAGCAAATTTCCAGCGTGGATTTCTGATTTTGGCAAAGAAACAGGTATCGAAAAAAATCATGAGTAAATTGCATGGGGATTCTACATGGGAAAAGAATATCTGATAAGGCATAAAATAAGCAAAAATCTGAACAAAATTGCCAGGTTATGTACCCAGGTATTCAACAGATAGGGTATTTTTGCTTTTTCAACGAGGGGAAAATAATTGAAAAGACAACAGGATAAATTATTGATTATTATAGCGATGTCGGGTGAAATGCCGACTTATTTAGGACAATACGTGACTGGCTCGATTTCATATACTGCTGCCCTGATTACAAGATTAAAAAAAGAAAGATATATTTCTTTGAGATGCAAGGATGGATATAGAGGATACGTTTTATTAGAAAAAGGCAGAAATTATCTTCTTTCAGAATATGAAAAAGAACTCTCTTTTTTTATTTCCGGTTCCGGGCAGACGGGGCATGTGAAAAGTGAACCAGAAAAAAGAATGCGGCTGTATCGAATGAGCGAGGTATGGGTCTTCTTCTGGAAGGCGGGTATAGAGATCTTGCGGAACCATAAACCAGATATGGATAAAGGGTTCGTGAGAGATCGGGGAAAAGCGTTTTATTATGGCAGTCTGGAATTTAAAGGAATGTCGGAAGCAATCAGGGGTTCCAGATCATGTGGGATGCTTTTATCCGGGGATACTGCGTTAGTTGTTTACAATACCATGGATCGAAATATGAAATGGGCGAAAAAAATGGAATGTTCCATGCGTACCTGGACAGAGCGAATGCTCTTAAAGGGCGGATATAACAGCAGAGCGGATGCGCTTATTGTAGGACAAAACATAAAAGTATTGTTAAAGCTTCTGGAAAGTGATGGAGGCATAAAAAAGGATCTGTTTCGGCCGGATGATATTTATGATCAATATTATTATATTCCCATGTGCCAAGAGGGAATATTGCAGATTATCCTGCTGACAGAGAAGCAGAAAAGAGAAAAGCTAAAGCAGTTTTTGCTTTCAAGATTTCCCAGAACCCTGTATATTTAGGCTATGATTTAGAAATGCGTCAATTATGCCGTATTAAACAGGAACTCTTATGGAGACCGTCAGTAAGTATTGTGTGCATGGATTATCAGGCGGAAACAATAAGAGAATATTTGGGAGAGAAGGTGATCATTTATGAGCTCAATGCAGAAAATGTAATGAAATACCTTATAAATGACCTAGGAGAATGATCTTGGTCGATGGAGGTGGCTGCAAGATGGCGAATCCTTTTCATTCAACAGGCAGTCCGATTGTGGACCGGATGTGTCGGCTGCAGTTTACCGGAAATGTAATCCCGGCAGCGTGGTATCGTACAATTACCAGAGATAATGGGAAACCCAATCTGACAGCAATCATTATTTTGTCAGATGTTGTGTATTGGTATCGGCCGGTGGAAATCCGAGATGAATTAACGGGACAATTATGTGGATTCAGAAAGAAATTCAAAGCAGATATTTTACAGAGAAATTACCAGCAGCTTGCAGATCAGTTTGGAATCTCAAAAAGAGAAGCTGTGAACGCGGTAGTTGAACTGGAGAAAATAGGAGTTGTGAGAAGAGTTTTTCGAACTGTCAGGAAAGGAGGAATGCGGAACTCAAACGTGCTGTTTCTGGAGCTGAATGTAGATGTCCTGATACAACTGACTTATCCGGAAAATCTGTCAGATGCAGGGTATCACTTCTTAAAGGGAGAGCTGTCACCACACAAAGAGAGAGGTGCCACATCAGGATGTGACAGGATATCACAGTCAAACGAGGCATATCTCTCTTTTGAAGGGGATACAAATACAGAGATTACGGAAGAGAATACAGACATAGAGTATCCACTCTGTTCCTATCAGGCTGTGGAGCGTGCGATTCGGATACAGATTTCTTATGATGCGTTAAAAAACGATCATCCATATGACAGAAGAGTTGAAGAAATCCTGGGACTTATTCTGGATGTAATGGTTTCTACAGCACCTAAACTTCGGATTAACCGTGAGGAAAAAGATATAGAGATTGTGAAAGCACAGTTTGCGAAGCTTACGAAGGATCATGTCGAATTCGTGCTTCAGAGTATGGATGATACCAGCACAAAGGCCAGAAATATCCGAGCGGTGCTCCTGACTGCATTATACAATTCTGTCAATACAATAAACAGCTACTACGGGAACCGCTATCATTTCCATCTGGCAGAAGAAACCAGAAGAGAAATGGAGGAAACGGATTGAGAACAGAAAACTGGAAAAAAATCGTGACCGGATGCGGAATGGTTTTGTTAGCAGCATATGTGGGAGGCTTTTTTGAAATCTTGTTTTCCAGATCAGAAGTATGCTTAAGTCCTCTGCAATGTCTGTATGCAGGGTGTGGTACTTCGTCAGGAAGAAAATGGTCAATGGCAGCCGTGGTACTGCTTTTGGCTTTAACGGTACTGGTAATCTGGCGAGGAAAAGACAATCCATTGCATGATGAACGGAATTTTGAGATTTCGGATCAGGGAACTTATGGAACGGCAGGATTTATGGGAACACAGGAACAAAAAGAGATACTGCAGGCAGACCGTGGAATGGAGCATATAAAGGGGATTATTTTCGGAAGGGAGTTGTCTAATGGAAATATATTAAGTCTTCCGGTGGATTCAAGACTGAACCGAAATATCGCGGTATGCGGTTCGCAAGGTTCCATGAAATCCAGGGCTTTCGCAAGAGTGATGGCATTACAGTGTGTGCGCAGGGGTGAGAGTATGTATATTACGGATCCAAAATCAGAACTTTATGAGGATCTTTGTGCGTATCTCAAAGAAGAGGGATATGTTGTAAAGCAGCTGAATCTGATTCAGCTTACCCATTCAGATGCATGGAACTGTCTCGCAGAGATTGAAGACGGGGAGCTGATTGATGTGTTCTGTGATGTCGTGATTCGTAACACAACGGATAAGTTTGATCATTTTTATGACAATGTGGAAATGGATCTCTTAAAAGCTCTGTGCTTATATGTTTTTGAAGAGTATCCACAAGAGCAGAAAACTTTTCCGGAAGCTTATAAATTATTGCTCAATAAAAGTGTGGAAATGCTGGATTCCATTTTTGAAAGGCTTCCAACGGATCATCCGGCAAAAGGTCCCTATCAGTTATTTTCCAAGGCAGAAAAAGTAAAAGGAAATGCTGTGCTTGGTCTTGGAACCCGTCTGCAGATTTTGCAGAATAAGATGGTGCAGCAGATTACGAGCCATACAGATATAGACCTGTCACTGCCGGGAAAGCAAAAGTGTGCGTATTTTTGTATTACTTCGGATCAGGATTCTACATACGATATGCTTGCTACACTGTTTACATCATTTTTAAGTATCAAGCTGGTTCGCCTGGCTGACAGAACGGAAGAACGTGTCCTACCAGTACCGGTAAGTTTTATACTGGATGAATTTCCAAATATCGGTGTTGTTCCGGATTTTAAAAAGAAACTGGCTACGGCCAGATCCCGGCGGATAGGCATGAGCATCCTGTTTCAGAATATTCCACAGCTTCAGAACCGTTATCCGGATAACCAGTGGGAAGAGATCCTTGGCGGCTGTGATTTCTCGATCTTTCTTGGCTGTAATGATATGACAACCGCTACCTACTACAGTGACCGGACCGGTGAGATTACAGTTTCAGTTGCTTCTATCCGAAAGAACTTTTTTACGATCCGTGCCACAGATTATGTGCCGGAATATTCGGAATCACGTTCCATTGGAAAACGGCAGCTCCTTTTGCCAGATGAGATCCTTCGTTATCCGCTGGATCAGGGAATCCTGATCATCCGAGGACACAATGTGCTTCGGTTTAAAAAAATGGATTATACGGAACATGCAGATGCCGGAAAACTGAAGATGGAAAAGGTTGTGGATCATATTCCGAACTGGTATCGAAAGTGGGAAAAACAGCAGCAGGAATTTCAGATACTGGATGAGCAGGTATATGAAGCTTCGGATCCATTGGAAAAAAATGAGAATCCGATAAAAGAAAATGATGTGCAAGAACCACTGACTGTAAATGGGGCTGTTCAAAAACCAAAGAATAAAAAGCGGACAGGTAATGGTAATACGGTCATGAAAGTAGATGATCTTTTTGTAAAAAAATCAAAGGGGTGAAGGTTTGGAAATTAATCTAAATGAAATACGGGGAAATTCACTGGTCCGCTATGGATTCAGAGTTCTGCTTGCCAAAGAATTTGGACTTTATCTGAAGGAGCAGGAGGTGGAAAAAATACTGCTTGCAGAAAGCTGCATTGAAGTATATGAAGATGTAGAGGAATTTCTGGAAAAAAGCGGATGGAGACGGGATAATCCAGAATTGTGCAGTGAATGCTATTTATTTGAAAATCATATCTGTAGAAAAATCCAGGGTAAAATCTGGTATTTTTCAAGAATACAGTATGAAAATGGATTGCGGGGAATGAAGCAGGGCTTCAATTAGAGAATACGCAGTATTTAAAGTGTGAAAGGGCGGTAATATCCTGGCCAAAAGGGTGTTACTGCCTTTTTTTATTGTAAAAAGCCAAAAGCAAAAATAGGACATTTGCTTGTGATTTTCGCTTATTTGAGTTAAAATTATTATAGAAACATTGAAATGATGGATGACAAGTGCTTTGATTCTTGTAGGCAAAAAGATGCCAGAAAACAGGAGGGATGATATGTGCACAAAAAATGAACTGAATAGTATTTTACAAAAGTTGACACAGATTTATCGCTCAGTATATGGAGAAAATCTTGTTCAGGTAATTTTATACGGCTCTTATGCAAGAGGAGATTATCATACGGATTCAGATGTAGATGTTGTTGCAATCGTGCATGGTGACAGGAAAACATTGCAGCAGCAGTTGAAAAAGGTATGGGATTTCTCTTGCGAGCTGGAGTTAGAGTACGATACAATTCTTTCTCCGACCGTAATTCCGTATGAAGAGTTTAAACAATACCAGACAATTCTTCCATATTATCGTAACATTTCACAGGAAGGAGTGGTAATTAGTGCCTGATAATCGAAGGGAACTGATAAAATATCGACTGGAAAGTGCAAGAGAGCGTTTAAATTCAGCAGAAGTATTGCTTGCATCGAAAAGTTATAAAGATTCTATCGGAAGATCTTATTATGCCATGTTTACTGCAGTTCGCGCATTGCTTGCAAAAGATGGCGTTGATTATTCAAAACATGCAGGAGTAATTTCCTATTTCCAGCGAGAGTATATTAAAACACAAAAATTCGAAAAGAAATATTCAAAATATTTGAGTCAGGCATTTCAGATTAGAAACAATACGGACTATGCCGATTTTTTTGTAGTATCATTTGAAGATGCCCGTGAACAGGCTGATAGGGCAAAGGAGTTTTTAACGGCGATAGAAGAGTTTTTAAAAGCATAAAATATTGGTGAGAACAAATAAAATATTTCATGAAGCAACTACAGACGGGGTAAGTTATATTTCTATACCCTGTCTTTTTTGTATATAAAATTTCTGAAAATATTCTGGTGAAATAGTAGTATGATACGGAGAATTAAAAAACGTGATAGTGTCAAATGATTTATGAAAAAACTGAGCCCAAAAATAAGGCTCAAACGAACCTTGAAAATTGTAGATATTGATAACAATAAGCTCTCCGAGGGCTTAGGGCGCTGCCCTAAGTACCCGCAAGGGACTCGTCCCTTGACCCAGATTCGGGCTTTGCCCGAACCCATCCTCGCCGGAAGGCAGGAAAAGGGCGCAGTTGCCCCCTTTTCTGCTGAAATAGGATAATCCGTGAACCTTTGCTCATGTGAGATAAAGAAGTAAAAGAAGTGTAAAAAATTTTGCCGTTCCCTGTCCGGCTGACTGCCGGACGGGTCGGGCTTTAGTCGGGCAGCTCTACCTTGCCGACAAAAGAGTAATAGATTTCGATTTCCTGTCTGCGGAGCTTCCCCCGCCGTTTCCCGTCCAGTGCTTCCGATTCATGGATTACGATTTTCTCCACAAACTCCCGCAGCAGGGTAGGGGTGAGTTCCTCAAAGCTGGTGTACTTGCGTACTACTTTCATAAACTTTTCAGCGTTTGCCGTGGCTTCCAGCGTCTTGGAAAGCTCGCTCTGCAAGGCGGCGGCTTTCTCTTTCAGTTCCTTTTGCTCGGCTTCGTAGTCTGCCGAAAGTTCCGCAAAACCTCGTCAATGGCTTCCGGCTCTCCGCTGGTCGCCCGGACAATGGTTTCATACGGTACAAGTTTAGGATTCCTCATGGAAAAGCACCTCCATTTCTTCATGCAGCATTTGCAAGGCACTGTGTATGTGATGCCACGCCGTACTCCGGCAGCGTCCGTACAGTTCCCCGATTTCCTGCTGTGTGTAACGCCCGAAAAAATAAAGGTAAATGATTTCCCTCTTTTTCTCTGGCAGAGAGGACAGGGCTTCGGCAAGATTTCCATTTGTGAGGATAACCCTCTGACCGCATATCGTAACAGGGTATTGCTTGTAAGGGTCTATGAAATATGTGTCTGACGTACAAAATGGATAAAACTTTTCTTCTGTGAGATATTCAAAGGATATTTCCCTTTGCCGCCGTTTATCCCTGTCACGCCATGCGTTGATTGCTGCATAGTGTATGACAACTCTGCAAAAGGCATTAAAGGTGTACTCGATATGCTCCTTATATGCTTCTGTGCAAGGCATAAATAGTTCCCCCTTTCTCCCACATAATACGGCGTATGGTTTATAAGACACTTGTTATTTCAAGGTTTCTACTGTGAATGAAGCAGAATTGCCCGAATTATTATCCCGTAAAAGTTTTTGTGCTTCCGCTTCGGAAATTTCCTTAATCTCCATAACTCCATTTTCACTATTTTCAGCAATGGAAAGATATATACTGCCACTGTTATTAAAATAGATGATGGGTTTTTTAGTATCAATGAATATACCAATTATCTGGTCGTTGTAGTACCAATACCCATCTTTTGGGTGATAAACTATGCCATAGGATTCATAATCTTGGAGCGTATTCATGTTTTCTGTCTTATCTCCAGATTCCATGCTGTAAGATTCATGATTTCTAATCATATCTCCATTTTCTGTAGAAGTGCCAGCGGGCATTGATTTAAGTCCTGAATTTTCATACTTTTCTGTATGCCTGTCATAAACTTCTTTTGTGCATTCCCGAATACCAATAAGTTTATCGTTTGTATCCCGTTCCGCTTCAATATCCACTGTTCCCGTAAAGAAATTGGTAAAACTTGCGCCGCCCACTGGGTCATTAAAAAATCGGACAACATTTCCCTTGTAAGTGTAGCACTTGCTATTCTTATCATAAATCAATCCATATTCTTCATATATCCCATAGTCAATATTACCGCCGGGCAGTTCTGCCGCCGTATCGTAATCTGAAGCATTCTCGGAAGCATGTATTGGTTTGTACTCCTGTTCTTCAAAAATTGGATTATTATTAGCTTGGGCGGAAGTTGCAAATGCTGTAGCTACCCCGACAACAATCAGACACGCCAGTACCAGCGAAAAAATAGTTGTTTTTTTTGTTTTCATAATAGCAGTTATCCTTTCTTCGATAGCATTTTTACTAAAGCTGTTACAAAATGGCAATAGCCCACTTTTCGTTGCTTCCATGTTGATAAGCATTAGCGAATAGGCAGATTTTGATTTTTCTCCAAATTGTCGTATGACGCTTTCATCACAAGCCAGTTCTATATCACGGTTAAAAAGAATATACATCACCCACACAAAGGGGTTGAACCAATGAATACAAAGGGCAAGTGTCGCAATCAGCTTTGTTACAGTATCATAGCGATAAATATGCACATATTCATGTGAGAGGACATATTGCAGTTGTTTTTCATTTTTCCAGTCCATTTTTTTCGGCACCAAAATAACAGGACGGAAAATGCCATAAGTTAATGGGGCGGAAATCCTATCAGATTGCTTTACCAAAATTGGACGTTTCAATGGGCGTTCCGCCAGCCACTTTTCTACATAATGGTTGTGGACGGGTAAAGCTGTCCGAAATTCAATCAGACAACGCAAATAGGATATTACAAAAAACAATGCGATAAGTATTATTCCTGCACACCATACAATAAACCACATGGAAACAGATGATAAAATATTCTCTGGCGGCTGTTCTGCTCCCTGTGTCGTAACAAACAGCCCTTGCATAGTGGGAATGTTGTAATCTGTTCCAGCTTCCGGCAATGTTGTAGAAGATATGCTATGAGTTACCAACGTATAAACACTAAACATTGACGGAATCGAAAACGGGATAAGCAGTCTTAATATCACCAATTCCCATAAAACAAGAAAAGTCTTTTTCGGCAGTTTATTGATTGCCACCGCACGGATAATCACTACCGCAGTAATGAAAGCAGCCCCCGAAAAGCTCATTTGCAGTAAATTCATTTACACCACCTCATTCCAAATCTTCCACAATCTGCTTGAGCTTCTGAATCTGTTCAGCGGAAAGCTTTTTTCTGCCTAACAGGGCTGCAAACAGTTTGTCAACTGAACCGTCATAAATCTTGTCAACCAATTCTTTTGTTTCCGCTTCCTGTACTTCTTCTTTGGGAATAAGGGCATGGCACATGAAATTAGGCTCGGAACGTTCAATCGCCCCTTTTTTGATACACCTTTTTATCAGTGTGTAGGTAGTATTCATGTTCCAGCCAATTTCTTTTTTCAGAACGTCGGATATGTGTTTTGCAGTGGTGTCGCCCTCGTTCCAAAGCACACACATTACTTTCAATTCTGAATCGAAAAGTTTAATATCCATTTGTTTCCTCCTTTCCACAAGACCGCAGTAGTTTCTGCTTGATTACACATTACACCTTTCTTAATCGGTTGTCAACACTACCGCAGTAGTGTTAAGAAAAAATTCATAATTTATTTTCTTGAATAGATAATGAAATGAGAGGGCTTCCGCAGCAGTCGGCACTGTGCGTAATGTGCATAACTTGCTATCTTATGGAGTTGTGGGAAAGTCCGTTTGCAGAATGTGGGAAAGCTGCTCTTTAGCTTTTCCATGTTCTGTGAACGGACTTTTCCATAACGGAATAGCAAGTTATACACATTTCCATGGTGCTTGTCGTTTGCTCTTTGGTTCGGAATAGTGTGGTGCTGGCGGTCTATCTCTTGTTTTCGGTTGTTTGCTTCTTTACTGTACATGAGCATTATGTCAAGAGACTTTCGCGGCATATCCTCGCACCACAGGTGCTGCGGTATTCCACGGTTCTCCTGACAACGGTTCCGCTCCAGTTATGCAGATGCCTGATTTTGTAGATTTAAGATAGTTTGCTGACCAAGGAAAATCAACAGTTGCCATTTACCTGGCATATTTTCTGCACCTTCCAACATCTCTACTTTATTTAGAACTTTGCATCCTGCGTGCTTGTGAGGTCTGAGAAAGTTGTAGTAGGCGACCCATAGAGCCAGGTCATAGTTGGCACCGTCGATGTTATCAAAGCCGTTTGTAGGTCTGTAAGAAACCTTGTATGTACGGTTTAATCTTTCGATCATCTGTTTGTATGGTCGGAATACTCTTGATACTTCATCGTCGTTGGTAAGTCCAATTACTTGAGTGATATCAAACTTAAACTTATCACCGAACTCACGGAAAAACTGTTGTGCAGCTAATGGATAGGCGCTGTAACCATCTGCAATAAAGTGGAAGTTTTCAGGAAGCTTTTTCAAGTGCCGGAAAGCCATTCGCATGGCTAGAATGCAGGGACCAACGCCGCGGTTATCAGAGACTTGATTGCCAATGATGGAACGTTTGGAAGCATCCATGATGAACCAGATATAAGCTTTTACACCACGGATTTTGATGTAGGTTTCATCAGCAGTAAATACCTTGCCAGTTCCGTAGTCATAGTTGACAACAAAGGGTTTGATACACATAGCGGCGGATTTGCAGTAGTTAGCAATGCTCTGGTGTGAGATATCGATGTTGTACAGATCTTTGAGAGCCTGTTTCGTTTTTCTAAGAGATAGACCAAGATTTACGTGAAGAGTTAGGCATAAGGACATGGTGTTGGAATCAAACTTGGTGAATTTTAGGGAAGAAGCGTTCTTCGTCAGGGAGTTTAAGTCCAGTTTAAAGAAATCTATCGTAAATTCATGGTAGATATAGTGGAGTTTGTATTTGTTTTTGCCATAGTCTTCGTCCAGATGTTTCTTATCCACTTTCTTCAAGTTGTGGAGATAGTAAGGGCATTTGGGATTCACACATTTGTGGATGATAAAGTGTTTATGGTCTTTCTTATGCACCAGGCTGTGGTTGCAATGAGGACATCTCAAGACGGTGTTTTTGGAAAAACGATTATCTTTGGTTGGAGAAAAAAGCGTTTGGCAGACCTTGCATAGAACCTGACTTTTCTTCCTGCCATCGTTCCACATCAGATAGTCCACAGGCACATCACAGGCAGGGCAAGTGCAGTGTTTGGGTATATCGCACTCAACTCGACGAAATATAGGGCGAATGGTCTTGTGGTAGCGTTGCTGGTAGTAAGAGATAAGGTCTTTCCAGTTCCAGTCCTGCTGATAGGATATGACTTTGGGAAGTTCATCAATCTTAAACTTCTGGTACTTTGGAGAATGGGAATCATCGAAAGCCCACTGCTTAAGAGGGATATATCTACAGATAAGGTTAATAAGCCAGCAAATTTGTTTATGTTGGTATTGAATGAATTGAAGTAAATAGAGTATAATGTCCATGAGCAATGTCTCCTTTGGTAGTGTTGCTTGTGGTGATTGCATTATACCAAAAAAGAGGTCATTGCTCTTTTTATTGCGAACTCCCATAAAATCAAGGTTTAAACAATAAAAATCAGGTAGTAATTTGACACTACCAGTAAAAAAGAAAGGATAAAAAAATGAGAAAAAAGATTCTGAAAGTGTTTTTTGTGATATTGACAGGTATCACGGTGACCCTGACAGGATGTGAATTGTCAGGAAGCAACGAATCCGCGCAAACGGAAAGCGAAAGTGGTAAGGATGCTGTAAAGTTTATTCCAAATCTTACTACGGCTGTTACCAGGAAGCCAACGCCCACAGCTGTGGCAGCAAATCCAGGAGACAGTGTGCAGAATCAACAGTCTGGAAATAACGCAGAAGCGGAAATTTACCAAAGCCAGGGAGATCCCGCAGATCAGGAATCTGCACAGGAAGAAACTTATGATACCCAATATATCACTGGTAATATTCTGTATTCCGATGAAAATACGATAACAGTAGAAGTGGGCGAATCAGGAAATTATTATAATATGGTTTTTAATATAGAAAACGCCGTCCTGAATATAGCTAATGGGAGTGCTGTACGATCCGGACTGAATGTTGACCTGGAGTATTATAGTCAGAATAACGTTAATATAGTAATCATGCTTACGAGTGATGGGGAGGAATATTTACCTTCCAGTACATTAGAGGAAGCGCAGAAAATGGCCGACGAATATGTACCTGATGTGAGTGAATCGGAAAACGAAGATTTTGAAGATACCCCTCCCAGTGAATATTAGATTTTCTCGGAAAAGGCACTGCATATGCAGCGCCTCAGACTGTAGACAAACTTGGTGCTGGGTATAACACCCAACACCAAGTTTGTCTACAGTCTGGGGAATATTGTTTAAATACAATATTCCTTTTTTTATAGATATAAGAAACCTTTGATTCTGAACAAAAAATAAGTTTACATTTTTATGCCCAGATACTCTTTAAAAAATAAAAGGGTATATGATGCAGGAATATAAAGATTTGGTTATACAGGCGAAAAATGATTCAAAATATATGCAAAGCTTACTTTGCATAATGGAACCTTTAGTAAAATCATATGCAAAAAAAACTTAAAAAAAGAAAAATACGAATGTGCATATATGGATAATGAAGGTGATTTACAAGAAAGCTATAGAGCGGATTATTCATCTGTGGAATTAGCATTTGATCTGAAAAATATAACCTTAAAAATGACTTCAAACCAAAGGGATATTTTAAAATACTTGATTTTAGGGTGGTCAGATAGTGAAATCGCATCTTTCTTACACTTTAGCCGTCAATATGTAAACAGAGAAAAGAAAAAATATATCAATTTCTGAAATGATTTTTTACATAAATAGTAAGTGCTGAATTATTGCTTGAATTTGTGACATAAACATATTTGCAGCAGTCAAAAGAAGAAGCAACATGTTTGAAAGAAAAATTAAGTCAAAAATGCCGCAGCCTTTGAAAATATTGGCTGCGGCATTTAAAATATATGATATGTTTGATGTAAAAAACATCAGGTTCTCAACCAGACATTTGGGTAAGTCAAGATGATGCTTCTGATATAAGATATGCAACATTAAAATCATCATATACTTGAGAATTTAAATGCATATCTTCATATAACTTGATATAGTCTTCGATTGTTTTGGTGTTATCCTCTGCATATATATGAGTGTTTCCATCGTTGTCCTCAACAAATAAGAGAGTAACATCTATTTTATCTTCTGTTAACCAGAAAGAGATATATTTTGAAAGAGTCCCATCAATTTCTGTGGCACCATCCAGAATTTGTTCATCTGATTCCAGCTCATTAATATGTTCCCAAAAAATTTGAGGAGAGAACGCAAGTAATTTTAAGTTTTTTTGAGAGTCTTCTGAGTACCATATATGTGCTTCTGTGTTGAGATAGTCGGTTATATTAATATCCGTATCTGCCGGTAACTCATAAGTTTCACCGGCGTCAGAAGTCAGCGAAAAGGTTTTTGCATGATTAGAATAAGAAGTGACAATCCCCTTGACAAAATAGTAAGTTATATCTGAATCACTATCATAATAAGAGCCGGAACCATCTATATCATAAGATACATATTGCCCCTCAGGCTCCTTAGGGGCGGAAAGGGTGATTAGATCTGAGGGGGCTTTGCCAAAAGCTTGTCCGGATAGCAATATACTACCGAGTACGATACTGCCTGCGATACATAGAATTTTTACATTATTCATGGTTAAATGGCCTCCTTGTTTAGTTATTGAATATTATATCAATTAAAGTGTGAAAATTGTAATTTTGACTTATCGAAATATGTTTTAGATAATATGAAGTGACCCCACATTTGTAGCAACGTGGATTTACCTGTATACTAGAGTTTGCTAAGAACAATGGTAACAGGGATTACCGCAAACGTAGGGGAGAACGAAAAATGAGACTACCGGATAAAATAGCACCGTTTCTGGAATTATTGCACATATACAGAGAAACTGGGTCAGAAAACAGCGAAAGCATATAGGATCGATCTAAGCAGTATTTTGGTTTAGTTGCTTGTGGAGAGCAAGACAAAGAGAAGCTTGAGGAATATATTACGGAATTACATAAAAAATATAAACACAAACAGAACAGAGATTAAAAAATCGGATATTTCGTTGGCAATAGAAGAGCCAACGGAAAAAAATACTTTTATGAGAACCGATTTCCTTTCCGATGCATCTAATTAGTGTAAAAGTAAACATGAATAGTAATCCAGCTGGACAAAAGGAGAAGACAAAGTTATGACAAAAGATGTATTTATTAAGGAGGTTCGGGATGCAGAAGCCATGCTGTATCATATATCGAAGTCCATTCTGAAGAATGACTCTGATTGTGGGGATGCTGTGCAGGAAACAATTCTTAAGGCATATGAAAAACTTTCCACTTTAAAGAAAGAAAAATATTTCCGAACATGGATCACAAGGATATTGATCAATGAATGCAAAGGGATTCTTCGGAAAAGAAAAAATGTTATTCCATATGAAGAATATATGGACAATATGAAAATGACTGAGGAGGACAGATACAGTCATTTGTATATGGCGATTATGGAACTTCCGGAGGATCTGAGGGTTTTGGTAACATTGTATTATTTAGAAGGATTTTCCTTGAAAGAGATCAGTGAGGCTCTGGATATTCCGGAAGGAACGATCAAAAGCAGACTTTCACGTGCAAGAGAGTTTTTGAAGGTGCAGTTATCCGAAGAAGAGAAAAGACCGGCAACTGGGAAAAACAGCAAGCAATTAAAAAGAATAACAGGAAAGGGGAAAATGTCATGTTAGAGAACAAATGGAATAATATCGCACCGGAAGTACCACAGGATTTTCATAATAAATTTGAAGATACACTAAAACAGATTGAACAGGCGGATTCAGCTGATAAAAAATACAAAAGAAAAAAAATCAGTGGCCGATTATTGATTGCAGCAGCAGTAATCTGTACTGGTATGGCTGTTACTGTGGCTGCAAAAGAGTTCTTTAAATGGAATAATTACCTGGTGAAAAGACTGGAGCCATCGGAAGAACAGCAGAAGACACTGCAGGAATCAACCTATATTCAGAATATAGACCAGTCTGTAACACAAAATGGTGTGACGGTTACCCTGACAGATTCTATTCAGGATCAGGGATTCCTGTATGCTTTTTTTGAAGTGAAAACAGATGACAGTATTTCTATGACTGATCATACTTCTTTTGAGGAGATGACACATTTTAAGATCGATGGAAAGGAAGTATATGCAGTGGACGATAACAGATTTGGAAGTTTCAATACTGGGGTAGGACAGGATGTGTTACTGAAAACAGATCAAAATTCTGCACATCTTAAATATTTTAACGCCTGTATATCTTATGACGGTGATTATGATCTGAGTAATAAAACAGTAGAAATCACATTAAAGAATCTTACGGAGGAAGGAGATTATGATACGACTGTTATTACAGATGGAACATGGGATTTTAAATGGACCCTGGGTGCAGTAAAGCCTCCGACAACTCTGGAAGTGAACCGGAAATGTGATTTTGGAGGTTATGAAATCACAGTGAAAAAAATGGAAGTAACGCCCCTTTTATGGTCATTATATCTTGATTATGATGAAGCTATGAAGGTGTATGAAGATGAGAAAAACAAGTTTGAGTACACAGGTACGGATTATGGCATGGATCTTTATGCCAGAACTAGTATTGACCAGGTGCGTTATAAAGATGGAACGGTTTTAACACTTGATAGGACCATGGGAGGCATCGCTGGCGGTGGAGAAAAACAGGATAAGGAAAATGGTGTCATGATCATCAGAAACAGCTTCCCGCAACTGGTTGATGTAGATAACCTGCAGGCAGTACATTTTGGGAACATTGACCAGTGGCTTGAAGTGCGGGAATAAAAGTTTTTTCGGTGATACAGAAAAATCCTCCCATAATTAGATAATGAGAAAATACAAAAAGAACCGATACAAGGTCTTTGCAAGACTGATATCGGTTCTTTTTGGCCAAGTCTGCCAAGCCCATTACCTTTAGGTGATGGGTAGTTGACTAAATATAGGTAACCATACAGTCGGAAAAATGGCTCTGTAACAAAAGACCGTTTTTCCGGCTTTTCATTTTATCAGTAGTGAGGCATTCACACCGTTTGAAAATCTGTAAGATCTGAGTCATTGGGGTATGTCATGACGGGTAATCAAATATATGACATAGATTCTACAATTGTAGAAAATAAGATTGACTTTCTAATTCTACAGATGTAGAATTAGAGATGATTTCTACAAAAGTAGAAAAAGAAGGGAAAACACAAGCTGAGGCGCAGACTCACAGACCACTATGATTACGATGTGACCATGTGGGATTCACTTGTGGTAAAAAAGTTGTTGCAGCATATAAACTACATCAAATAGATACGGAGGATAAAATGTGCGGAATCTGTGGATTTACAGGTTACAGACAGGATCAGAAGACAGTAATTGAAAGGATGATGAAAGCCATTGAGCATAGGGGCCCGGATAGTGAGGGCTCTTTTTGCAGGGAGAAGATCACGCTGGGCTTTCGAAGACTTAGTATTATTGATTTAGAAGATGGGCAGCAGCCTATGGAAAGTGCGGACGGAAACCTTCATATTGTTTTTAATGGAGAAATCTATGATTATAAGGAACTGCGGGCAGAACTTGAGGCTTTCGGCATTTCTTTCTGTACTCATTCTGACACGGAGGTTCTGATAAATACTATTCAGCTGTATGGGGAGAAGGCACTGAATAAGCTCAGGGGAATGTTTGGGTTTGCTGTATGGAATGAACAGGAGCAGAGTTTGATGCTTGCAAGGGATTTCTTCGGAATTAAGCCTGTGTACTATGCCGAAATAGATGGACACTTTGTATTTGCTTCTGAAATTAAGAGTATCCTTGCATTTCCAGGCTATGAAAGGAAAGTAAATCAGAAGGCACTGGAGCAGTATTTGTCATTTCAATATTCCCCTCTGGAAGAAACTTTTTTCAGGGGGATTTATAAGCTTATGCCAGGTCATATGCTTTTATATAAAAACGGAAACTATGAGATAAAGACTTATTTCAAAACAAAGCTTGCACCAGGCCAATGGGACCGTAAGACGAATATGGAGCAGCTGCGGAATGAGCTTGCAGAGAATTTAAAGGATTCAGTGGAGCACCATATGTTAAGTGATGTGGAAGTCGGCGCGTTTTTATCCGGGGGAGTGGATTCCGGTTATCTGGCTTCTTCCTCTGGTGCAGATCAGGCATTTACAGTGGGATTCGATGAGGGAGACCGATATAGTGAAGTAAACAAAGCTGCCAAAGTGGCAGAAAAAGCAGGTTTGAAACACCATGTGAAAATCATATCCAAGCAGGAATTCTGGGATGCCCTTCCAGATGTTATGTATCATATGGATGAGCCCCTTGGGGATGCTTCCGCCGTTGCACTCTATTTTCTCTCAAAAGAGGCTGCAGGTCATGTCAAGGTTGTTCTTTCCGGAGAAGGAGCAGACGAGCTTTTCGGTGGATATAATATTTACAGAGAACCGGAATCTTTGAAAAAAATTGACTGGATTCCATTTGGCGTCAGACGTGTAATTGGAAAACTGGCTGCAAAGCTGCCGGATGTGAAGGGACGAGATTTCCTTATCCGTGCAGGAATGAAAGTGGAAGAACGTTTCATCGGAAATGCATATATTTACCGTGAAAAAGAGAAAGCGCAGATTTTGAAAAATAAAGTAACAGGACCTTCCACACAGGAATATTTAAGACCATTTTTTGAAGAACTTGAGTCAGAAAACAGAGGATTACTTCAAGACATGGAAAAAATGCAGTCTGTAGATCTGAGCTACTGGCTTCCTGGCGATATTTTGCAGAAAGCAGATAAAATGAGCATGGCACATTCATTGGAAGTCAGGGTACCATTTCTGGATAAAGAAGTTTTTGACTTTGCAGCAAAGCTTCCGAAAGAAGCCAAGATTGCAGCGGGTACAACCAAATATATTTTCCGTAAAGCTGTTTCCCAATTCATACCACAGGAAACCGATGAACGTAAGAAACTTGGTTTTCCAATTCCAATCCGTGTGTGGCTACGGCAGGATGACTGGTATCAGATGGTAAAGGAGTTATTTACCTCGAAAGAAGCAGAAGAATTTTTTCATACAGAGGAACTGCTTCAGCTTCTGAAAGACCATAAAGAGAAAAAGGCAGATAACAGCCGTAAAATCTGGACAGTCTTGACATTCCTTATCTGGTATGATAGATTTTTTGCTACATGTTCGAAGTGAGAGAGTTGGTTATGAGACGGTAAAAATATAAATATACGAAAAATCCGTTGACAGAGGATCAGGTTGAAACTCAAATTATCGGAGGGGCAGATGCTCCCA
The DNA here is from genome assembly GCF_014297355.1 of Blautia intestinalis. Classification (GTDB taxonomy): domain Bacteria; phylum Bacillota; class Clostridia; order Lachnospirales; family Lachnospiraceae; genus Blautia_A; species Blautia_A intestinalis. Next base: position 71,440 of record NZ_JACOQE010000002.1, read on the forward strand.
CAGAAGTAAGGCTTCAAGACGATACAGACCAGAAAGAAAATACCGACGCAGCAGATAAAACGGATGAAGATTACGGAACCGAAGAAAGCGCATATTATGATGGAGCTACAGGTGAAATCACTGCAGAATCCGGCTGGACACCTGTCGGGGATAAAATAAGGATTCAGATTAAGTAGAGAAACGTGAATCTGTTTTCAAAAATCCCATGTCAAAGAAGCTTTGCATACCTGTTTTTTCGCTGTAAAAGGTAAATTGCTTTTCATTTGGCAGAAATTTTTATATAATCCAAGTGAGAAAGCAAAACCGATTGGAAGAACAGGAGCAGAGCAATATGAATATTGGAACGCAGATACTAAAAATACGAAAAGAAAAGGGACTGACCCAGGAGGAATTTGGAAAAATATTTCATGTTACCAGACAGACTGTGTCTAATTGGGAAAATGAAAAGAGCTATCCGGATCTGCAGATTCTCATAGACATCAGCAACCGTTTTGATATTTCTCTCGATGTCTTAATAAAGGAAGATGTCAAAATGGTAAAAACCATGGATAAAGAAAGAGTGCTTGGATCATTGAAACGGGAAAAGTCTGTTATTGACTTTTTTACAGGTGCAGGAACTGGAATTGTAATTTCCTGCCTGTTTTCAGCTGATACAATGGTCAGAACGGTTACCATTGTATTAGGCGTGGTCATGATCGGAATTGGCTGGTACCGGGAAGCAAAATATGACAAAAGATTGTTCAGATATATGAATAATGAAGAACGGTGAGGTGGAGAGCATGAAAATCTGGCGTGAACTGTTAGGCTATGTGAAATTGATTGTAATAGTAGTGGCAATTACTCTGGTTATCAATAATGTTGTTTTGATTAACGCAAAAATCCCTTCACCCTCCATGGAAAAAACACTTATGGTGAAAGACCGCCTTTTCGGCTTTCGGCTTGCGTATGGAATTAATCTTAATCTGTTCGGTTATGAAATTTCTGAAAAGTTCAAGGACCCGGAGCGATTTGATATTGTAATATTCAAATACCCAGATGATGAAAGCCGTCTTTTTATCAAAAGAGTGATCGGACTGCCGGGAGAGGTAGTGGAAATTAAGGATGGGAAAGTTTACATTGATGGTTCACCCACTCCATTGGATGACTCTTTCATTCCGGAGAAAATGATCGGAAGTTATGGTCCATATACAGTTCCGGAAAACAGTTATTTCATGCTTGGTGACAACCGGAATGATTCGAAGGATTCACGTTCATGGAAAAACAAATTCGTGCGATTTGACCAGCTTGTGGGGAAAGCTATTGTAAGATACTATCCATCTTTCAAGTGGTTAGGATAATAAGAAACGCGAATATCAGTGGCTTATTAAGCACTGGAATATTCGCGTTTTTTATTTGATATCACTAAGATTATATATTTTCAAATATATGTAATCAGTTGGCCACATGATCAAGTTCTTTACAATACGCATTGGGAGGATTGCAAGGAAGCCTTTTCCGTAGAGCATGTCCAGCCGTAAGGTATTTAACAGAATATATAGCAAGAATTCTCCTTCCTCTACAGGTGGGAGATGAATTGCAAAATAAAAAAACATTTGTTCTACAATGCAAATCGTGGTATAATGAATGATTTTCTATAGTTTTTCTATACTTCAAAATACGTGAAAGTATAGTATCTATGCGGATAATCAAAAATTAGATATAAAATATAAAATTTTTGATAAATCTTATTGATATATTGACAAATAACGTAAAATAATCTATTATATAGACAACCGATATATAGAACGTCGACATATAGCTTATTCTAAGAAGGGGGTGGACCAGATGGCTATTGAAAGAGCATTGGTTTCAGGAAGTATGGCAATGCTTGTAATGAAACTTTTGTCTGAAAAGGATATGTATGGATATGAGATGATCGACACACTGAGGCAAAAATCTCAGAATGTATTTGAGCTGAAGGCAGGAACTCTTTATCCATTGCTGCACAGCCTGGAAGAGAAAGGACTCCTGACAGTATATGAACAGGATGTAGCTGGAAAGACCAGAAAGTATTATAGCCTTACCAGACAGGGAAGAGGATTCCTTGAAAAGAAAATAGAGGAATGGAAAGAGTATTCTGCAGCAGTGACCAATGTGCTTATACTGGAGGTGTGAGTTATGGATGAATATCTGAAATTATTGCTGGAACAGATTCGCTGCACAAAAGCCAGACCATACATAAAACAGGAACTGCAGGATCATATGGAGGATCAGATTGCGGAAAACATGAAGGCAGGCATGGATCATGAACAGGCAGAGAAGGAAGCCGTCAGAGACATGGGGGATCCTGTGGAAACAGGAATCTCCCTTGACAGTATCCACAGACCTCAGGCTGCATGGAAACTTTTGGGAATGATTATATTTATCAGCATTGCAGGTGTTCTGATACATGCAGGGATTTCCGGAAAAGCCAGTGAGAATGCGGCAGCCGGTTCTGACAGATATGTGTTTCATGTTATGATCGGGCTGGCTGCCATGATGATTTTGTATCTGCTGGACTATACCGTACTGGCAAAATTTTCAAAAATAATTGCAGCTGTTTTATTGTCCGTCTGTTTGCTGGTTATATTGGAAGGAGGCCAGGTAAACGGAGCAAGGATTTTTATATCACTGCCAGGAGGCAGAAGAGGCATGGATGTACAAAAACTGATGCTGTTTTATGTCCCCATATATGGAGCAATTTTATATAAATATCATGGGTGGGGATATAAGGGACTGATAAGAGCAATCTTATGGCTGATTGCTCCAGTAATATTAGTTTACAGCCTGCCGGCACTCAGGACAGCTTGTGTGATGCTGGTAACTATGCTGACTATGTTGACGATCGCAATCAAAAAGGACTGGTTTACTGTCAGAAAGAAAAGAACTATCTGTGGAATCTGGGCTGTGTTTTTGACCGCGCCCATAGCAGCTTTCCTGGGTATGTACCTGAGAAACAGGCTGGCGGAATATCAAATTGCGCGCATACAGGCGATGTTTTCCAGCGGTAGCGAAACAGACTATCTCACAAAAATGTTGCATTCACTTTGGAGACAGAATAAGCTGATCGGGAAAAGCAAATCAGATGTAACGGGAATCCTGCCAGCATTTAACGCGGATTATATTCTGACCTATCTGTCATCTGTATATGGAATAATTGCAGCTATACTTTTGTGCTGTGTTCTTGCGGTTCTGATTTTTGCAATCTTTAACACTGCGTTGCGACAGAAAAATCAGCTGGGTATGATGATGGGATGCGGGTGCGGAATTGTATTTCTCATCAGTTTTTTGATAAATGTCCTTGAGAATCTTGGCGTATTTCCGCAATCAATAACATTTCTTCCGTTTTTTTCAGCCGGAGGAAGCTGTATTATAATTTCTTATGGACTCATGGGGATCGTGCTGAGTACTTACAGGTATAAGAATATTTATCCGCGACATCCTGAAACAGGCTTTATGTCCATTAATTCTAAGGTAAAAAAGTATCGTAATATTTAAAACCAATCAAAAACGCTGAGAATTGCTCCCAGCGTTTTTGGTTGGTTTTATTTTGGACAGTTTTCTGCATTCAGCACCAGCTGCTTGCGGAACTGTGAAGGGGACATGCCACACTGTTTTCGGAAAAATCGGCTGAAATATAATGGATTTTCGTACCCGACCAGGTTGGCTATTTCTGTGATATTATAATTGGTCGTTTCCAAAAGCATTTTTGCATTGGTAAGCCTCAGAGACTGCACGTATTGAGCAGGTGTAGTATTGGCATACTGACGGAAGTTCTGGATGAACCAGCTGATACTCATATTGTGGGAAACAGCATAGTCCTCAATACTTATAGGTTTATTATAATGCATCCGAAAGTACTGTGCAGCCTGTTCCATATCGTTCATGTTCTGAAGGTTCTTTTTACGTGGCTTTTGCAGTGCTATTCTATGGAGGCTGATCAGGAGAATCGTGAAATAATTTATCAGCATCTCCTCGTAATCAATTCGCTGCAGATTCAGTTCCTCAATCATAGACATAAATGAAAAGCCTAATCCCCCAGCTATGCTGGGGAGAATGGAGTAGGCGGAAGCGGTGAGGATAACAAATAAAGCCTCCTGTGATATGATGAGAATGGTGTCGCAAGCCAAACTCAAAATCAAAGGAGGCGGTCCAAATGGACAATAAAAGTCTATCACATACTCGCTGGAAATGCCAGTATCATATCGTATTCATTCCTAAATATAGGAAGAAAGTATTGTATGGAAAGGTACGAGAAGATGTGAGAGAAATAATATCAATTCTATGCAAATATAAAAGTGTAGAAATAATTGCGGGAGCCGTATGTATCGATCATGTGCATTTAAGCGTAGCAATTCCGCCGAAACTTAGTGTATCAGACTTTATGGGATATCTGAAAGGGAAAAGCACATTGATGCTTTACGACAGACATCCAGAACTGCAAAGTAAATGGGATAAAGCCTTTTGGGCTAGAGGATATTATGTTGAAACAATCGGCAATATAACAGATGCAGCAGTTCAGAAATATATAAATGAGCAAGCAGAGGAATCGAGAAGAGAAGATTCCAGTAGTACCGCTTTATAGCGGGCCAGTAAAAGTGCTTGCGATACTGCCCTTTGGGGCGAGCAGTAACAATGGCCCTTTGGAGGGCAAAGGATAAACCACCAGTTGAACTGGTGGTTGCTAACTTAGATTTTTGTACTCAATGGAGATACCGGTATAAATAATGCGGGTATCGTCGGCAATCCCATATCTTCTCAGAAAGTTCTTTACATTATTTCCAGTAAAGTGAACCCAGTAAACTTCGGTCTGATCCGCTCCATAATAATAATAGCGTTGTTCCTCACGTGGACGGTAGAGTACCATATTGCCGGCTTCTACAACAGTAGGTTTTCCATCAAAATAAAAATGTGCCCGTCCGGATGCGATGTAAAGAAGCTGATAATCAAGCCGGCCTTTCGGGCGGTGGGTAGGAAGCTTTTCTACGGTGTATAGATGATAAGTACCGCAGCTTCCAATAAACAGGGGATGTTTTTTATCCATAAAATCAACCCTGGATTTGTGATAGTATGCTGATAATGTATACAAGCAATGTCTTTCTTGTCATATTGCACAAAACACAACAATATGAATTGTGCAATTTTACGATTCTACAAAATATTGTTAAAAAATAGTTGGCTATTATGTAAAGGTATAACATTTTGTGCATGTTTTGGCGAATGTTGTTTATGTATTTTTTTATAATAAAAAAGTATAATGATAGTACGACAAAAGCAAAATATCTGGGATTTGCTTTTTATTATCAATTTCAGGAAAAGAAATATAGGATGAAAGTTCCGAAAAAGTCATTGGATAAAGTAATGAAGAAAGTCAGGAAACTTACGAGCCGCAAGTGGAGCGTGAGTAATTCATACAAAGCGAAAAAGATAGCAAAGGTAGTAAGAGGATGGATTAATTACTTTAAAATTGGCTCAATTCTTACAGTAAGCCGAAAACTTGATACAGTAATCAGGTATAGATTCAGGATGTGCATATGGAAACACTGGAAAAATCCAAAAACCAGATATAAAAATTTGGTAAAACTGGGTATTAGTAAAAAGAATGCAAGGTGTGCGGCGGGATTTCATGGATATGCCCGAGTGTGCCGTACAAAAACTGTTTGTTATGCGATGTCAAATGCACGTTTGAAGAAATTTGGTTTACTCTCAGCCGAGGAATATCTTTGTAAAGCGAGATGTCAAGTTAACTGAACCGCCGGATGCGGAACCGCATGTCCGGTGGTGTGAGAGGTCGGCGGCAAAAGCCGTCTCCTACTCGATCAAACCAGCTCCGTTATACCAGGGAGGAAAATATCTCCTGTGTGGGAGGCAGCATTTATCCCAACATGTTGTGTGCACACCCTCCGTTCCAGATCGATGGGAATTTTGGCTTTGCAGCTGCAGTTGCAGAGATGCTTATCCAGAGCAGGAAAGGGCATTTCCTGTTGCTTCCGGCACTTCCGGATGAGTGGAAAGACGGAAAAGTCGGGGGAATGAAGGCACAGGGTGACATCACAGTTGATTTTGAATGGAGAGAGGGCAGGATACACAGGGTTCGCCTCTGTTCTTCCCGTGAGCAGAAAGTAACGCTGGAATGCAATGGAATTTCGAAAACAGTATTTTTAAAACCTGATGGGACAGAGAATATGATTTTTGATTGATCTGTCCTGAGGGCCTGGAAATCATAGACAGTGGTAAGTAATGGGGTACAATAAAATACAGCCAATCGATTTTGCCAGAAACTATTGATATTTCTTAGGGTATCGCATATAATATAGTTAAACCAAAAGGTTTCGTGTAGCGGCACGTAAAAGCTGTACTGTGCCCGGGCAGGGTAATTACTGGGACTATTTGATACTCGGAAGGGTATTACGCCCACACCAGGGAGATACGGTGAGTCCGCGCCGGGGACTTAATGATACCGGCGACATTTTAGACATTCGGAAGGATGTCGCGGCTGACAGCCAGCATAAAACCGCTTTTTAAGATTATGGGCACTGGATAACAAAAAGTTGTCCGGTGCTGTTTTTATATTATAGTGATGATTGGGAAAAGATAGATGGGAAAACAACAGGATAGAGAGAAAATCGTACAGGAGATTAAAATAGCTGCCGATCTGTATAGGAAGCATTTAGTAGGTAAAAGATTTCTATATGTATTTGAAGGCAGATATATTGAGGTGCTTTATAAAGCTGCCAATTTCAGGCACTTAACAGGTGTGGCCACAAACCTTTCCGCAAAAAAGTTTTATAGTTATGCAGCAAAAAAACTGCTTCAGGCTTCGCAGATATTTTTTACACCGCAGCACCCTTTTTCATTGTGTAAGCGTAAAATTAAGCATATCGGACAGATTGCAATGCTGGCTGGCTCAGAAGGCTTTATGTTGGAAGAGATTGTTACAGATACGAGAACTTATAAGTTTGGCACAACAGATCTTAATTTTACTCTATGCTTAAATAAAGAGTATGATGATCAGGGACAGCAAAAAGGCGATTGCTTTGTAGTAGAATCACTGCGAGATGAAGATTGTTTTTCTAAAAGTACAACAGCATATACAGTAACTCATATTTTCTCAGCACCGAATGATGCGAAAAAATATACAACTTTACTGTTTTTGGATGAAAATGCAATGATAGACAGTCTTCCGGATGAAATTAAAAACATGCTGGATCAAACTTTATTACATAAATAAAAATGGAGAGTCTTAGTTGGCGATTCAATTAATCTATCCTGAGGGTATGAGAATTATTGACAGCCGTATCATGTAAAACGCACATGGTACGGCTGTTTTTATACCCTAATAGGACCTGATGATCATAAAATTTGAACGATTTCGGGGGTGTTTTTATCTGAGATAATTTTTTTAAAAATATTTGCAACCTTTTTAGGACGATAAGCGGGAATCCTCGGCAATTCAATTACCGAGCCTGCAAATAAAAAGTCAATAGCAAATTGATGATTTCAGGCAAAAATTTTTGCAAGATTTTGAACATTAAAATAAGACCACCGATATTCGCTGGTCTAAAATAAAGGTATTGACGAGATATTTATTCTGGGAGTGAAGACAGATATTCTTTCACTCGACCATAGTAGATGCGAAGAAACTTATTCGCACCGGCTGTCATGTAGACGTAATAAGGCTTTCCTTGTGCTCGTTTCTTATCCATAAACAAGTAGACAGGATCATCCTGTGGCTTTGTTTTGATGAGAACATCCATGACTTGAAACAGAGTCTTACGAAGAGTACTGGAACCGCGCTTGGAAGCAGGAACGCTTTTCTGCTCATATGAACCGGATTCATTTACACCGGGATCAACGCCTGCAAAGGCTGTAATGGCTCCTTTGTGGGTAAATCGGGAGACATCACCAATCTCTGCCATAAGCTGTGGACCAAGCGATTTACCTACACCTTTCATAGCCATGACAACAGGGTATTCCGGCAGTTTAGAAGCAGCCTCATTCATCATGGTACGAAGCTGTTCCACAGTCTGTGAAGCCGTATTTAATTGTTCTACAGCCTGTTTGATGATTAACTTTGTCAGATCGTCTTTTGGAAGTATAGAAACAAGCTCCTTAGATGCTTCATAGATTTCAACAGCTTTTGAACGGCTGAAGTTGTACTTCCTGCGTTTACACCACTTTTGATAGTGGTCGATAAAGGCGTTTAGAGAGAGTTTACGAACACAATCCACATGCCAGTAGGTGGCTGAAAAGTCAACCCATTTTTGACTTCCATCCTCACGGGCAGGGCTGTCAAAATAAGTGTTAGCTCCCGGATAAGTTTGGTCAAGGATGCTGATTAGATTATTTTTCATAGCGGTTTTGTGTTTCATGTAAAAATCAAACTGGCGGTTCATGGTTTTCAGTTGATTACGAATTTCATCCATGAGACTATACTGTCTGAGTTCCGTCCAACTGTCAAGAGTATAGCGTGCAATTTTTACTGCATCCGCTTTATCGGACTTTACTTTGCGGAGAGAGTTGTCTCCAAAATCTTTGATGAGTTTGGGATTTATGGCAGATACAAAAAGGTCAGCTTTCGAAAGTTCACGGACAAGAGGTTCGTAATAACGACCGGTGTGTTCCATGACAATACGAGATTCGCCATCAATGGATTGGATCTGCTCAATGAGAGAGCGAATCCCACTGACTGTGTGTTTGACTTCAAATGGTTTTGAAATGATCTCACCATAAGAACGAAGGATAGCAACCATGCTTTTTCCTTTGGAAACATCAATACCTACTGCATTCATATTCATAAATTTGTCACTCCTTAAAATCAGATTATGCAATGGATAAAGACCAGTTTTACTCATTGCCTATTCCATCTACTGTGGTGTGACACGAACGTACCGAAGGCAGTTCAACCTGCATAAAACGAACGCTGCAAATGAGGAGCTGGTTATCAGTCTCGGCAACGGACGCGAAGTCCAAGATGAATAAGACGATATACCGATTGCTCCATACATTTTAACAGCTTAAGCAACAAGATGGATAATTCCTTACTGGCTGTAAGGGATATTAACCATAAATATATTGTAGTAGATGAAAGCGTAGAATTGTGCATATCTGCACATGGAAATAATATAATAATCCCTTAACTCCTTGATATTAATGCCGTAACCGGCATATAATCAATCGAAAATATGTTCGACTTTTTGTTGTGCGTTTTCACTCGTTATGTTATACTATATGTATGAAAGAAAATCTAATACATTATAGAACTTGTGTGTGTAATATTAACTACCATATGGTATGGTCAGTGAAATACCGGCAGAAAATATTAAATCCAGAAATTGAGGAATACCTTCAGGAACTGGTGCAGCAGATTGCTGAGGACAAGGGCTTTGCCGTTCATTTATTTGAATGTGGTGAAGGTGACCATGTCCATTGTTTTGTATCAGCTCCACCAAAGCTGTCTATAACAGCAATTGTCAAGTATCTGAAGGGGATCACCGGCAGAAAATTATTCGAACGTTTTCCGGAAATAAGAAACCAGCTATGGAAGGGAGAGCTGTGGAACCATTCCTATTATGTGGAGACAATCGGATCAGTATCTGAAGAAAATATCCGCCGTTATATTGAACATCAGAGCAAATCGTATTAAATCAGGGTGGAGTGTAAAACTCCATCTGCATAGCTGTCTGAAGGAGGGGAGAGGAATGCTGCTGTCACATAAAACATCCATAAAGATCAGTCAGGAATATTCCAATATCATAGGACATATGTGTTATGCAGCATCCAAACTCTGGAATATCTGCAACTATGAACGCCATCATTACAAAGAACTGGGACTGGAAAAGTATCCTGACTGGTATTATCAGAAAAAAGCACATAAAGGAGATCTGTGGTACAGACAGCTGCCGTCACAGACAGCGCAGGAGACCTGCAAGCAGCTGGACAAGGCATGGAAATCTTTTTATGTCCTGAAAAAGACCGGAGGGATCAAAGCGCCAAATCCGCCCCGTTTTAAACAGGACAATATACCGGTCACATATATGCAGATGGGGATCCGGCATGAGAAAGGCTCAGACCAACTGCGTCTGTCTCTGCCAAAGGATCTGAAAAGCTATATGGAAGAAACCTATGGGATCCATGAAAAATTTCTATATCTTGAAAATAAGATTTTCAGGAAGATGGATCGTATAAAACAGCTGCGGATCTATCCACCAAAAAACGGAAAGTGCGACCTTATTGTCATTTATGAGATTGAAGAGCCGGAACAGCATTCTCAGAATGGACATTATTTATCTGTTGATCTGGGACTTCATAATCTGATGACCTGTTATGATTCCGGAAATGGCAGGACTTTTATCCTGGGAAGAAAATACCTTTCATTGGAAAGATATTTTCATAAAGAGATTGCCAGAGTGCAGTCCGTATGGTATGCACAGCAGTCGGAAAGAGGAATAAAATATCCAAAATCATCGAAACATATCCAGAGACTTTACAGGAAAAAGCAGAATGCAGTGAAGGATTACCTTCATAAAACAACCAGATGGATCGCAGAATACTGCAGAAAAGAAGATATCCGCTGTGTGGTTGTGGGAGACATTCGAAATATCCGCAAAGAAAAAGATATGGGGCATAAGACAAACCAGAAGTTTCACGGACTGCCATATAACAGGCTGTATATCATGCTGGAATATAAGCTGAAACTGTATGGGATACAATTGATAAAGCAGGAGGAAAGCTATACCAGTCAGTGCAGCCCGTTATCACCAGAAGTATCAAAAAGACATGCAGAAGCATCAAATCGAAAAGAACGTGGTATGTATATAACTGATGGAGTAAGATTTAACGCAGATGCAGTAGGCGCATTTAATATCCTGCGGAAACATCTTTCCGTATCCGGAAAACAGAAGGAACTGTCCGTAACCGGACTAAAAACCCCGGAAATAATAAAAGTAGCTGCATAGCCGAAAGGCAAGCAGTATTGGTGTCATGGACGCACCCTGAAAAAAGGCGGTATCCCGCCAGGTTTCAGATGCTCTGGTAACTTAGTTGCCGAGTAGTTCACGTGCCCTTTTAATAAGTTACTTTATTAGTACATGGGTCTTGTTTAATAAGTCTGCATCTGCCTAACTTTTTGCGTTTTACAGTGACCTTATCAACAAAAGAAAATGCAATAGTATTACCCTCCGTTCTGGTTTTGGAGGTACATCTATGAATTGAATTGCTACAAAAATGAAGCAATTCAGCCTGTTTTCTTGTCAAAAAAGAAAATGGTTAGGAGATTTCTGCAACATTTGGTCTTTATTATAGAATTACAAGTAAGATAGAAAATGTGATTAAATCTGCCGGACGACGGCAAAAGAAAAAAATCCGTCCGCTGTAACATTTCGCGGACATTTGCCTGTTATACTATCTGAAAAAGATAAGGGGGGATTGATATGGCAGCAGTAAAGACAGTATCTTTAACAAAAGAATATTCTAATGGAGAACACTATTTAAGAGCAGTTGATGATATATCTTTCACAGTTGAAGAAAATGAATTTGTAGCTATTATGGGAAGTTCAGGTTGCGGAAAGACCACGTTGCTCAATTTACTAGGTGGTTTGGAAAATCCCACACACGGATGTGTCTATATCAATGATGTAGATATTACACAGTTATCTATGGAGGAAAGGAGTTCCTTCAGAAGATGGCATATTGGGTTTATTTTTCAAAATTTTAATTTAATCCCAGAGATGAATGTATTTGAAAATATAGTTTTACCTGCCAAACTTATGGAAAGAAATATCAGTAAAAAAGAAGTAATGCGGATAGCTGAAGAACTGGAAATTGAGGAAAAACTATTACAAAATCCTATGACTTTATCTGGTGGACAACAGCAGCGGGTCGCAATCGCCAGAGCTATTTATACACATCCTACTATACTTTTGGGAGACGAGTTGACAGGAAATTTAGATTCTACAACCAGTATATCCGTTATGAAATTTTTGAAAAAGATGTGTAAAAAATATAGCCAGACAATGATTATCGTTACACATGATGAAAGAATAGCAGCTATGGCAGATCGGATTATTCAGATGAAAGATGGGAGGGTTGTATAGGATGGAGAATTACGATTGTAATCAGTCGGCTGAAAGAGTGCTTATGGATGCTTCCAGGAAAAAGAATCAAAACAGAAATCGTCTACTGTTTATCGTAATTACAATTACTGTAGGCGTGATTTTTAGTGTGTTCTCTTTAATCTATGGGAAGATGGAGATTGATATTCAGAAAAATATGAAAGCCGATGGTATGGCTGTATCGACCTATATTGAAAATGGTACAGCGGATATGACACAACAGCTTACACAGCTACCATGCATAGAAAGCATTGGGAAAGAAAAGTTTGCAGGAAAATTATTAGATGATTCCATAAAATATTGTGATTGCGTCATTACAGATGTGACCGGATTTGAAAAAATGATACGTCCTGCATTTACAAATGTGGTAGGGACTTATCCAGAAAAAGAAAATGAAATTATGCTTTCTACGAAAACTCTGCAATATCTTGGAATCAAGAATCCCGAAGTGGGCATGGAAATTGAACTGGATTTTTATTGGAATGACATTTTCAATACCAGTGGAACCGGTATGCAGAACTTTTTACTTTCTGGGTATTTTACAGAGTATCAAAATCAAACCTCCGGTGCTTCTGTGGCTTTTATATCAGAGAAATCAATGGAGAAGAACGGGCTTCAATGGGAGCCATGTAGGATTTTAATAGATCATACAAAGAAATATTCCAGTGGTTCGCAAATAGAACATATGCTGACAAATAACATAAAGTTGAATGAGGGACAGAGAATTGTAAGTATGAACCCAGCAGAATATCGGGCAATAAGTGAAATGATGGGAAGTTATGGATTTGCAGTCTTTTTTTCGGTTATGGTTTTACTTTCTATGTTTTTGTTTATTTACAATATCCTAAATATTTCGCTGGAAAAAGATTTACAACGTTATGGTCTTTTACAAGTAATTGGTGTGGAACAAAAGCAGAATATTAAAGTTATGAATCGTGAGATGCTAAAAATAGGACTTACGGGAAGTATCGCTGGAGCAGTTTTAGGGGGAATGTTTATATGGGGTATTATGCCATTGTTATTAGAAAAAATGTATGCAGAGAATACATGGAAATTAGAAAGAATGGTTTTCTTTCAACCCAAACTTCTTATCCTAGCGATTCTTCTTGTGATTTTCACGTTGGGAGTGGCAGTGGAATGTCTGAAAAGAAAAATGAGGAAATTAAGTCCGTTGGAGTGTATGAAATATACGGAGGCGGTTACTTATCATAAAAGCAGGAAGAAACCGAAGATAAAGAAATTCCACTGCTGGGGAAAACATCCTGAAATTTATCTTGCAAAGAAATATTTATTTCGGAATAAAAAAACATTTGGGATAACAAGTTTGTCATTATGGCTTGGGTGCGAATTGGCATTATGTTCTGCGGTAATTGTGAACGGAGTGGATTTACAGAATTATTATAGTAAAGAGCCGGACTTCCAAATAGGAATTACAGAGGAAGCTTGCAATTATTTAATTGAATCATCACCGGACACAAAGAATATGAAGTTTTTTCCGAAGTCCCTTATGAATGATATTGAAACGACCATAGGAAACGAACTTCATTCAGTAGAAAACATCAAAGGATTTTATCCGATCGTCGAAAAAAATGGCAAGGAGAATATAAAGATTCTAATCGATGGAGATAAAATATCCACGGTAATTCAGACAGTTAGTATCGGGGAGCAGGAAGAACTAAAAGACTTTATTCAGAAAAATGATAAGCTAGTAAATTGGGAGCAGTTTCAAAATAATCATGGAACAATCGTGCTACATGATCATAGGATGTCAGATTATATAGCAGGAGAAGTGCAGGATTATATAGGAACAGAGATGGAATTTTATGATCTGGTTCCGGTTGGTACGGAAATGAGCAGTTTAGTTCCTGAGAAATTAGTAAATTGTGGTTATCTGGATATAACAGAGGATGATTTCCCAGAGATGAAATTGTGCTGGGATGGTAAAAATATAAATATCCTATTGGTAACAGAGACTACATATGATTGGCTGGTAGAAAAATTAACACCACAAATTTTTGAAATACAATTTAATGTTGACAAAAATCAGGAGTCAGTTATCCGAGAAAGACTGAATCAGATGATTCGCAATTATAATATGGAATTTCAATCAAAATATGGACACGCTGATAAATTGAACTTGTTTTATTTAGATTCTAAATCAGAACGTTTGCTAAAGGAGCAGAACTATATTCAGACAAGTAGATGGCTGCTTATGAGTATTAGTGGAATTTTAATATTTATAGGAATTATGAATTTCGCAAATACAAGAATATCGGATATTATGCTTCGGCAATGGGAGTGTAAAATCCTGGAACGTGTAGGGATGACAAAAAAACAAGAATATCGAATGTTTGTAACAGAGGGTCTTTTCTATTGGTTACTGTTATGTGGATTGCTTATGAGTTTTGGAAATTTAGGGATTGGTATCATGCAGTGGTATATGAAAATGCAGATTTCCTATTTCGCTTTCCGCTATCCGGTAAAAGAAATGATTGCGTTGATGGTATTTTTATTATTGTTCAGCATTATTTTTCCAGGAATTATTTATAAAAAACTAAAAAAGAAAAGGAAGTGAGGATATGAAGCAGATTTTAATTGTCGAGGACGACAGTTTTTTGAATAAGATGTTAGACTATAACCTGACCGCAGACGGCTACGGCGTGACTTCTGCCCTAAATGCCAGAACCGCAGCCGACGCCATCCGCCACCGGGAATTTGATTTAGTGCTGCTGGACATCAACCTGCCGGATGGAAATGGTTTTGAGCTGTGCAAGCTGATAAAGCCCCAGCACCCGGACACCATTGTAATTTTCCTGACCGCCAACGATCAGGAGAGCGACCAGATACGGGGCTATGAGGCGGGCGCGGTGGACTACATCACAAAGCCCTTTGTGATCGGGGCCTTGCAGCGGAAAATCAAAGCCATGTTCGCCATGCTGGAACACCACAGACCGGCCAAGGACATTTACGACGACGGGCGGCTGTTTCTGGACTTCTCGGAGCAGGCGGCCTCCCTAAACGGCAAGCCCCTGACCCTATCCCCGATGGAGTACAAAATGCTGAACCTGTTCCGTAAAAATCCCCGGCAAGTGCTGACCCGTGGGTGGCTTTTGGAAAAGCTGTGGGATATAGACGAAAGGTTTGTGGACGAACACACCCTGACAACCTCCATCAGCCGGATTCGCAGCAAGATCGAATCCGACGGCGGCGCGTCCTACATCAAGACCGTTTACGGCATGGGTTATCAATGGACGGGAGGCGAGGCAAAATGAAGTTTCAAAACCTATCGGTAAAGCGGCTGTTTAGCCTGGTGGCAATAGGACTTGTCCTTTCCATGTCCGGGATCACCATAGCCCTGTTTCTTGTGACAAAACAGACGGCGGTGCTGCTGACTGGCGGGGCGCTGCTACTGTGCGCCCTTGTGGGGATTATTGTACTGACGCAGGCGTTTGGAAAGCGGCTGTCGCAGTTTACCGCTGACCTGTGCCAGACTTTAGACCACATGATCGCCGGAAATGAAGCACCCCAGCGGCCAGAGGACAGCGAAACCCAGCTTGCCAGAATCGGACACCGGCTGGCAAGGCTTTACCAGATCATGCAGGAGAACCGCCGCCGGGTGGACGAGGAACGGCAGGAGTTACAGACCCTTGTATCGGATATTTCCCATCAGGTGAAAACGCCGGTAAGCAATCTGAAAATGGCGACGGACACCCTGCTGGAAAAGCCTATGACCGAGGCGGAGCGTACCGACTTTATCCGGGGAATCCGCAGCCAGACGGATAAGCTGGACTTTCTCTTTCAGGCCCTTGTGAAAACCTCACGGCTGGAAACGGGCGTGATCCAGTTGGATAAGAAACCGGGCCGCCTCTTTGATACCGTGGCGCAGGCCATGAGTGGGATCGTGTATGCAGCGGAGAAAAAGGAAATCGCCGTGTCTGTGGACTGCCCGGAGGATTTGACCGTTTCCCATGACAGCAAGTGGACATCCGAAGCTCTCTTTAACCTGCTGGACAATGCGGTGAAGTACACCCCGGCGGTAGGGAAAATCGCTGTGTCGGTGGTGCTGTGGGAAATGTATGTGGAGATCAAAGTGACCGACACCGGCAAGGGCATTTCCGAAAGCAATCAGGCTGCCATCTTCCGGCGCTTCTATCGTGAGGAAGAAGTACACGAACAGCAGGGCGTGGGCATTGGTCTGTATCTGGCCCGCGAGATCGTAACGCGACAGGGCGGCTATATCAAAGTGGTTTCGGAGCCGGGCAAGGGTTCGGAATTTTCCATTATGCTGCCTACAAAATAGAACGCGGCGGACGGCCATTCCCGGCTGCCCGCCGTAAATTTTTTTGAAATGTCCGAGCGTTGTAACATTTCACCCCGATTTTCAATGAAATTTTTTGGCCGCTGTAACATTTCGCGGACATTTGGGTTTTATAATACCTTTATCAACAGGCAAGAAGCCTTGAAAGGAGTTTTGAATATGAGCGTTTTACAGACTATTGACCTGAAAAAGTATTATGGCACAAAGCCGAACATTACCCGTGCCCTTGACGGTGTGAACTTCTCCGTGGAGGACGGCGAGTTTGTGGCTGTTGTGGGAACATCTGGCAGCGGCAAATCCACCTTACTTCACATGATGGGAGGGCTGGACACACCTACTTCCGGCAATGTGATTGTCCGGGACAAAGAACTGTCAAAAATGAACGATGAACAGCTTACCATCTTCCGCCGCCGTAACATCGGCTTTATCTTCCAGAACTATAACCTTGTTCCGATCCTGAATGTGTATGAGAACATCGTCCTGCCGGTGGAACTGGACGGGGACACGGTAGATAAAAAGTTTTTGAATGAGATTGTTCATCTGCTGGGGCTGGAAGATAAACTGAAAAATATGCCAAATAATCTATCCGGCGGTCAGCAACAGCGAGTAGCGATTGCTCGTGCCTTGATTACCAAACCGGCTATCGTGTTGGCCGACGAACCGACCGGCAACCTTGACAGCAAGACCAGTGCAGAGGTGCTGGGGCTAATCAAGCGCACCAGTGCAGAGTTCCGACAAACCGTAGTGATGATTACACACAACAACGACATTGCCCGCCTTGCAGATCGGATTATCCGCATTGAGGACGGCAAGATTGTGGAGTAAGGAGGTGGCAGGCTATGACATGGCCTTTTGAGAATGATACCAGCGCCATTACAAAGAAGCTGGCAAAGAAAAGTTTGCAAAGCGAGAAGCGCCGGAATCTGATGGTGGTGATTGCCGTTGCGCTGGCGGCATTTCTGATCTGCTTTACGGGAATTGTGTCTACCTCCCTGACACAAATGCAGCGCAATCAGGTTGTCGATACTTATGAGGCGGTCTGGCTGGGCGTAGAGGAAAACGACATTGAAACCCTGAAAGGACTGCCGGAGTTTGAGCGCGTAGGCGGCTACTATATGCTGGGTGAGGAGCTTTCAGAACAGGGCTATCATGCGTCCTATGTGTATTGCGACGCGCAAATGATGGAGATTGCCAAGGCGCAGATGGAGTTGTTAGGGGGCCGGGTTCCTGAAAAAGCAAATGAAGTTGTTGTAAGCGAATACTTTCTTTCCACCTATGGAAACAATGCCAAGATCGGGGACACTGTGACCTTAGATACAGAGAGTTTTCATGGTGATTATGTCGTTACCGGCATTACGGACAGCGTAAATGAAAAAGAAGCGAATACCTGCGCTATCATTCTTTCCAACGCTGCCCTGACAGAATGGAACGGGTTTGACCCGGCTGGCTATCGCGCCTATGTCCATTTCAAAAACAGCGACCAGTTGGGCGAAGAACTGATGACCTCTTATTGCAGGGAGATTGCGGAGGAATATCAGCTTCCTATGCCCAAAATGAACAGTAAGTATTTTGCCTATGCTTCTAAATCCTTTGATTTTGCACTGATGGCAGGTGTGATTGCCCTTGTTCTGATTGGCGGCTATATTGTGATCCAGAGTATCTTCCGTATCTCCATCAATGACAAAATCCAGAGCTACGGGCAGCTTCGGACGATTGGTGCAACGCCAAAGCAAATCAAGCGGATTGTAAAGCGGGAGGGACGCAAACTCGGCAGTATCGGGATTGTGATTGGTACAGTGTTGGGCATATGTGGCGGTTTTCTCCTGTTTTCTAAGGGTTTTAACGCTGTTTCCTATGTGGCAACGGTTATTTTGACACTCATAAGCAGTTGGATCATGGTATCTGTTTCCATCCGTAAGCCGGTAAAAATTGCGGCAGGGATTTCCCCGATTGAAGCCGTCCGTTTTACCCCAGCGCAAAAGGACATCCGCAGCCGGAAAAAGAATATCAAGCTCAATCCTGTTTCAATTGGAATTGCAAATTTTAGGCGTGACCGAAAAAAGACCGTTGCTATTGTAGCCTCATTGAGTTTGGGCGGAATTATCCTGCTTGTGGTATCCTCCATTGTTTTGCTGCGCTCACCAGAGGCGCTTGCAAGACAGTTTTTCCCAGACGGCGACTATAAAATTTATTTGGATTCTGAAATGACAGAAGAAAAGGTTATGGCAGCGGGAAATCCATTGAATGAGGAATTAAAGCAGGAAATCTTATCTATTGATGGCGTTACAGATATAATTCCAAGCAGACAATCTCTCCATGCAACTTATAAAACAGAGATTCATCAAGCTGGTGGTATGTGCGATATGCTGACCGACCAGAATTATGCGGCAGTTGAAGCGGCTCTGACAGAGGGAACCATGCCAACAGATTCCCGTAGTATTGTAATTGACTATAATGTGCTAAAGCAGAATGAGGATATGGGTGTTGGTTCAACGGTTGAGATTTCTTTGGGAGAAGAACAGCCATCCGTTTCTGTTACCATATCGGGGTTATACGCTCCTGCAAAGGTATATTCAGGACATGGCAGGATGCCCTTAGATGGGGCAACTCTTTTTGCACCAGAAGCGTTGTTCCACGAACTGCACCCGGAAATCACCTCTTTTGACTATTCATGGAGCATTGTAAATGACGCTAAAAAAACGGACTATGTGGGAGCTGAATTGAAAAATATTGTTGCCAGCCATAGTAATATTGCCTTAGATGAAATCAATACAGTGATTGAATATGAAGAAATGACAAATTCTTTTGCGTTTGGCAGTATGGAGATACTTTCATGGTTGGTATTTCTCTTTGGCGTTATCAACCTTATCAATACGACACTCTCTAACCAGATAGCCCGAAAGCAGGAAAACAGTATTCTGCGTTCTATCGGCCTAACACAAAAACAGCTATGTAAAATGAACATCTGTGAGGGGCTGTGCTATGCGCTCTTTGCAACATTGGCAACGCTGATCGTTGGGCTTCCGGCTTCCATCTTTGCTTGCAGAAAAATGAGTGTAGGTGCTTTTGCCGGAAATGTAGTGCCTTATCAATTCCCGGTTTTGGAAATGGGGCTGTTCATTCTGGTATTGTTCGGAATGGAGCTGATCTTGTCTGTATGGACAATCCACAGACAGAAAAAACAATCCCTGATCGAACAAATGCGGGCGATGGAATAATCGTATGGGATCGGCGGGGCGGCGTGTGCTGCCCCGCTTTTTTCGCCATTTCTCAAAAAATTTTTGAAATGTCTGAGCGTTGTAACATTTCTCCCTGATTTTTAATAAATTATTTTGGCCGCTGTAACATTTCGCGGACATTTGGGTTTTACAATACCCTTATCAACAGGCAGAAAGCCTTGAAAGGAGTTTTGAGTATGAGCGTTTTACAGACGATTGATCTGAAAAAGTATTACGGCACAGAGCCGAACATCACCCGCGCCCTTGACGGCGTGAACTTCTCCGTGGAGGACGGCGAGTTTGTGGCCGTTGTGGGAACCTCCGGCAGCGGCAAATCCACCCTGCTTCACATGATGGGAGGGCTGGACACCCCTACTTCCGGCAATGTGATTGTCCGGGACAAAGAACTGTCAAAAATGAACGATGAACAGCTTACCATCTTCCGCCGCCGTAACATCGGCTTTATCTTCCAGAACTATAACCTTGTTCCGATCCTGAATGTGTATGAGAACATCGTCCTGCCGGTGGAACTGGACGGGGACACGGTAGATAAAAAGTTTTTGAATGAGATTGTTCATCTGCTGGGGCTGGAAGATAAACTGAAAAATATGCCAAATAATCTATCCGGCGGTCAGCAACAGCGAGTAGCGATTGCTCGTGCCTTGATTACCAAACCGGCTATCGTGTTGGCCGACGAACCGACCGGCAACCTTGACAGCAAGACCAGTGCAGAGGTGCTGGGGCTAATCAAGCGCACCAGTGCAGAGTTCCGACAAACCGTAGTGATGATTACACACAACAACGACATTGCCCGCCTTGCAGATCGGATTATCCGCATTGAGGACGGCAAGATTGTGGAATAAGGAGGTGGCAGACTATGACATGGCCTTTTGAGAATGATACAAGTGCCATTGTAAAAAAATTGGCAGGTAGGAGTATGCAAGCGGATAAGAGAAACAAGGCATTTCTGCTTTTGACAATCGCCATCTCTGTCTGTATGGTTTTTTCGATTCTCCTAATATCAACAGGTACACAAGAGAAATTCAAGAACACACAGAGGAATAAAGCGCAGATTGGCATTTTGGGAGTTACGGACGAACAAACGGCTCAGCTGCATCAAAACGAAAATATTACATGGGTTGGCGAATATTCCGCTCTAGGTGTGTTTTATGTTGAAAATAAAACAATCACTGTTGCTTATGGAAATGAAGATTATTTTTTACATCAGGAAGAAAAAACTTTTCAGGGAAGTGTGCCGCAGAAAGCGGATGAGATTATGCTCCCCCAGAACTACCTTGATTTTTTAGGAAAATCCTATCAGACTGGCGATACAATTTCTATTGACCTGACTGGAACAGGACAGAAAGCAGAATATACACTTTCAGGTGTTTTGAATAATACGAAAGAAAGCAACGGATATTTTATTTATGTTAGTAAAGAGCTTGCCCAAGATTTGGCAAAAGATTCTTTTCAGGTTACAGCATATACGCGGTTGAACACAGACGCCATAAGTTCCACGGCTATTCTTGATTTTGCCGGCAAAGCAATACAAAATACAGGCATTGTCGAGGAACAGGTAATGCTTACAGAATATTCTGCTGTTATGTCGGGTGTGATAACATCGGGTATTCCGATTCCAGTACCACTACTGGCGGCGTTGACGGCTATTTTGGCGGCAACGATTGTCTATGGTGTTTTTTACACAAAGATTGTAAAAAATGTTCAGATGTTTGGGCAACTGCGGACAGTTGGCATGACAAAAAGACAGATTAAACGGATGGCAAGTAAAGAGGGACGTTTATATGCCTTAGCTGGTATTCCTTTGGGGCTTGTCATTGGTGTACTGATTGGATTTATTGGCTGTCCTGATGGATTCCGGCTAAAAACAACAGTTATTTATGCTGTACTGATTGCTGCAGTAGCCTTTGTAACAGTGAATATTGCCATTTTTAAGCCTGTCCGAGTAGCAATGAATACTTCCCCGGTAGAGGGTGCTAAATACCTTGCGTATGCTGGAAAGGCAAAAAGCAGCTCAAAACTGCATCGGAAACTTACGCCGTTTAATCTGGCGAAAATAAATATACAAAGAAACAAACAAAAAGCAGTTCTGACGCTTTTAATGCTTGGAGTAAGCGGGGCTCTTTTACTGGTTACTTCTACGGTTGCTGGTTCTATTGATCCGGCAAAACAGGCAAGTTTCAAATATTATCCTGCCGGTAACATTATTATACAAATAAGAAATACAGTGGGCAGCTCTTTCGATAACGAAGCGGAGCCATACGGAAGCGCAAAATTGCAACTGGAAGAAAATCCACTTGAAGATCAGGCATTGATGCAGGAATTAGAAAAGGTAGATGGGATAGAAAAGATTACCACATTTGACAGCGTTTATATGACAGCTACTTTTTCGGGCGAAAGTGGTTCTATCACGAGCATTTCAGACTTCTTTCCAACCTTAAATCGGGAACAGACAGAAGAAAAGCAGGCGGTGTTATCCTCTGGAACAGCAGATTACAACGATATGGTTGAGAAAAATGGAATATTGGTTGCAGAAGATATAGCACAAGTTGGCGATACTTTGAAGATTGAGGGCAGAGCTTTTGATGGTAGAACCTTTGATGTGGAAGCCGTTGTTGTAGGCACATACAATAGGTCTGATTTAATGGAGGATAGCCCGGTTGTTCCCGGAAGCCCCTACTTCATTATGACTTATGACACAGCAAAGAAACTGACAGGGATAACGGAACAGACGGGGATTCTGGCGGTTAAAAATTCAGAGGGACGTTTTGATGAAGTTTTGACCGCAGTTCAGAAGATTGCGGATAAAAATGAAAAAATAGAAGTAAATACGATTGAACAAACGATTAAAAATATTCAGTATCGATACAGTGCATCTATAAATGCTCTATATATGACTTCTGCTATTCTGTTCGTCTTTGGAAGTATCAGCCTTATGAATATGCTTATGGTTGATTTTCAGAATAGAAAGCGTGAATTCGGTTTGCTTGAAGCTGTTGGAACAACACGGCAACAGTTGAAAGCAATGCTGGATAGGGAGATAGGAATTTACCTCGGAGGTTCATTGGCAATATCTCTTATATGCGGAAGTATTTTTAGCATAATTGTATGCAGACGGTTAGATGCCATCAATCATTGTATTACATTGAAATTACCATGGTTTTTCCTATTGGCGCTGACTGGTATATTATTTGTGATATATTTTGTTTTTTCGATGTATTCCCAAATGGAATTGAAAAAAGCGAGCATTTTATCAGCAATAAAAAGCGAGTAGATTTATTAGATTTTGTTGTATCATAAACTTTATAAATATTTCTGCAAGAGAAGAAAATCTGCCGGACGACGGCAAAAGAAAAAAAGCCGTCGTACAGCAGATACATTTTCACGCGCCTATGGAGCGGCGGCTTTGAGAAGATCAGAGCCGCCGTTTCTTTTTGCTTTTAGGACCGATGCTCATGCAATCAGGAGGGCGGTATATGGGAGGATACCGCCATGTCAATTTTCGTCATTCATAGCACCCATGAGCTGCACCAATTAAAAAAAGCCTTGCCCCTCCTCCGGGGCGGTATGACTACCTATCGGCATTATCATTCCTACTAAAGCAGAAGAATCATAGTCATTTTTGTTGCGCCAGTTTCCCGTTGCGGGGAGCTGGCGCTTTTTATTGTCGATTTTTCGGGAAAGCTCCCGAAGTATGTCGATGCCGATCTCCGCCTCCTTTCGATTCACTCGTCAATCGCCCGTGAATCGAAATGGAGGTACATAATGAAGAAAGTCAATCTTAGGGACTTATATCCCGATGTTTATAAAAATGATTACTTTGTAGAAGTAACAGAAGATGTGCTGGAGACGATCCGAGCCGCTGAGCGTACGGAAGCTGCTTATGACCGGAGGATGTATCGCTATAAGGCGTACTACTCCCTGGACTGCGACAACGGCATTGAAAATGCGATTCTGATGAAGCCCCAGACACCGGAGATGCTTCTGGAGGAAAAACAGTTTCAGGAGCAGGTCTATGCCGCTGTGATGAAGCTGCCGGAGAAACAGGCAAAGCGAATTTATGCCCGATACTATCTGGGAATGACGGTAAATGAAATTGCCGAAGTAGAAGGTGTAGATCCAAGCCGTGTCCGTGACAGCATCCGGCGTGGTCTGAAGCAGCTGGCAAAGTATTTCTAGGGTAGAATAACAGAGGGCGCAAGGTCTCAAAGTGCTTCTGCATGCGACATACGCCATCCTCAAGACGAAGACTAAAAGCTATCGGTCAGCGAGAAAACCGTTGGATGCAGGATATTAACCATCAGGTATCGAAGGCACTCGCCACCGGTAATCCAAAGCATACTCTCTTTGTATTAGAAGATTTGACTGGTATTCGCAATGCTGCAGAGCGTGTCAAAACAAAAGACCGCTATGTTTCTGTATCATGGTCTTTTTATGACCTTGAGCAGAAGCTGATTTACAAAGCAAAGCAGAATCAATCTTCTGTAATAAAGGTGGATCCTCGTTATACCAGTCAATGCTGTCCTGCTTGTGGACATACTGAAAAGTCTAATGGTAATAAGAAAATACACTTGTTTACTTGCAAAAACTGCGGTTATACGTCTAATGATGACCGTATTGGAGCTATGAATCTGTATCGTATGGGAATAAACTATCTTACTGATAGCCAAGTACCTAATACAGTTGTAACAGAGTAAACTCTGCTAAAAAGGGTGCTGTCAACCATCCAATGATGTAACGCCACTTTAGGCAGCAATGCCTATTGGGGATAAAAGGTCGGAGGCGTAAGCCGTTACTACGACTGGGTAGTTGACAGTGCAGCTAACCTCATTGAATGAATTTATTGTTAAATATTCGTGCAAAGTATTGTTTTCTTCGTGCAAATGGCGTATACTATAATTGCCAGCAGAAAGGGGTTGATCGTATGGCTAGAAATACCACAAACATCAGTATCCGCATGGACGCAGATTTGAAAGCGCAGGCGGACGCACTGTTTACTGAACTTGGCATGAACCTGACTACGGCGTTTAACATCTTTGTGCGTCAGTCGCTTCGTGAAGGCGGCATTCCCTTTGAAGTAAGGCTGGAACAGCCGAACAAAGAAACGGTTGCTGCCATGCTGGAAGCGGAAAGGATTGCAAAAGACCCGTCTGTAAAGGGCTTCAATGACCTTGACGAGTTGTTTGCTGACCTGAAAAGATGAAAGAAACCAAATATACCGTCAAGTACACGACCAGTTTCAAAAAAGACTACAAACGAGCCATCAAGCGTGGCTTGAAGATCGAGCTGCTGGAGGAAGTCGTAGCAATGCTGGCAATGGGCGAACCACTGCCAGATAAGAACCGCGACCATGACCTGTCCGGCGATTGGGCAGGTCATCGGGAATGTCATATTCTCCCGGACTGGCTACTTGTCTACCGCATAGAAGATGATGTTCTGGTGCTGACGCTGGCCCGCACCGGTACACACAGCGACTTGTTCGGCAAATAAACATTCTGCCGCCGTATGGGGAAACCTGTATGGCGGTTTTTCTGTACGCAAAAGGGTGTCGTGAAACGCGACTACCTTGATAGTGGTACGCCAAAACGCGGTAGCCCTTACCGCTTCGATATTTTGAAAATGGATCGGGAATATCTGCAATGTTGAACTTTGCTTACTCATATATGATAGTTGCCGCTATTGTTGCAATAATAATTTTCGAAATTTCATAAAAGAAACCGATATGCGACGCTATTGCAATTAAGGTAATATTGACATAGAATTCCATGTATTATAGAATGGTATCTGTAAAAAGAAGGCATGAAGAAAGCAGCTTTAAACGGGCTGCTTTTTTTGTGTCTTCTTTTGTCTTTCCTGAGTACCGGAGGAACAGGAGTCTTCTGGATGGAGCAGAGAAGACAAAAATAAATAAGAACAGGAGGAAGTATATGGAGGATACCAAAAAAACAGTTTTGGCGGGAAATGGGGAAAAAGATGTTCCGCGTGCGGTCTACGATGGTGTTTTGACAATTGATGTAGACGCACAGGTTGAAAGCATGGAGGAACAGGAAGAAGCCAGATGGCATCAGCTTTTGAATGCACATCGTACCAGAAAGATCCTGACGGGCCAGCTCGGGGGCATTGAAAAACTGGAGAGCGGGTGGATGGTCGCTGTTACATACTTTAATGGTTTCCGGATCATTATCCCAATGAATGAAATGATGATCAACCTTCAGGGCGACGGGCGTGAAAATGCGGATACCTTAAACCGTCAGGTCCGTATCGCAAACAATATGCTCGGCTGTGACATTGATTTCATCATCAAAGATCTGGATAACAAGAGCCGGAGCGTTGTAGCATCCAGAAAAGATGCAATGCTTAAAAAGAGACAGACTTTTTATATCGGAGAAGATACAGAAAAACCAATGCTCTATGAAGGCAGAATCGTAGAAGCAAGGGTGATCGCAGTAGCTCCCAAAGCAGTCCGCCTGGAAGTCTTTGGTGTAGAAGTATCTGTCCGGGCCAGAGACATGGCCTGGGAGTGGATGGTAGATGCCGGAGAAAAATTCCAGGTAGGTGATCTGGTGCTGGTCATGGTCAATAAGGTGGAAGCAAGCTCTGTTGACCAGATCATTATAGAAGTGGATGCAAAGAGTCCGACAGCCAATATCAATAAAGATAACCTCCGGAAATGCCATAAACAGGGAAAATATACAGGGATTATTACGGAAGTCTATAAGGGAACCTATTTTATCCGCCTTGATATCGGAGTCAATGCCGTGGCACATTCCTGCAATATGTCCGCACTTCCGGGAAAGAAAGATAAGATCGGATTTGTGGTGACCCGCATCAACGACAACTATGAAGTGGCAGAAGGTATTATCACAAGGCTTATCAAAAGAGCTTCCTGAAAATGTTTTTATGATTTTCAAAGAATTCTGTTGACACAGAAAAAGGGAATTCTTTAACATCGGAGATAAAGATGGAAAGGAGTGACGTCAGATGGCAAAAAAGAAGAAAAAACAGATGCGGGAAACCTTGTACTGTCCATATTGCAAAAGACCCGGGGTACTTAGGCCGGCAGCCTATGTCTATGGGGATAACAACCTGGATCCGGAGAAATACCTGTATGTATGCAGCGGCTATCCTTCCTGTGATTCATACATTGGGGCACACAAAAAAAGTATGCGTCCCATGGGAACCATGGCTGACAGCAATCTGCGTAATAAGCGGATCGAAGCACACAGAGCTTTGGATGCAATCTGGAAAAATGGTTATATGACCAAACACAGCACATATATCTGGCTTCAGAACCGTTTGAATCTCCGGGAAAAGGACACACATATCGGGAAATTTTCTTATTACCTGTGTGAACAGACCATCCGGGAATGTACAGACTATATAAAAAGCCGAGAGGAAAAAAAGAAATCCCCGGATAAAATAAGCGTGGCATGACGGAAAGGATGGATGCCCTTGAGACTACAGGCGACAGAAGATGATGTATATCATCTGATGGACCTTAAAGAACAGTATTTTATTATGACAGCAATATGCAGTGTGGCAGAGGGAATCAGCGCATACTTTTTCATATACCAGAAAAGATGCTGGGATCTTGCATATTTGTGTACTGCACTGGCGCTTGCGATAATCCTGCTTCTTCGTCAGGCCATAAAAATCAGCCGGAGGATCATGGAGGCAGAAAACTGTTATATGGCACTTGAAGAGGACAGCCTGGCAGTCTGCCAGCCGGAAAAAAACGGAAAATATGAGTCCTGCAGGATCTTTTACGATGAGATGGATAAGATCGTAGAAGGAACCAGACGGGGAGTTCCGGAATTTTATATCGTGATCCGAAAAGAAGGGAAAGAACAGAAAAGCTTTTTCCTTTTGGATGAAGAAGAACAGGAACGGGATGTTTTCTGTGTACGATCCTTTGGCTTTGACAATCAGGGATTCATGGAGTTTTATCGGAAACTCAGGTGGATCGTACCGGGAAGAACAAGGATTATCGGGACCAAAACACAGGAAGTATGGAAACTGCGACGGCCGAATATCGGAATCTGTACGGCAGCAGGCATGCTTTTGGGGTATGTACTTCCAAAACTCCTGGAAATGATGATGTATGGGTAACAAGTTATGAAAGAAAACAGATCAGAAGCAGAGATTAGAAAGAGTGAAAATGACAAGGAGGAAATGTCATGAGATGGTATACAGCAATCGGAATGAAAAAAGATGATGCAGATGGAAGGTTTTGTGTCTGGGTAGATGGGGAAGAAAAAGTACTTACAGAAATGGAAACTATTTTGTGGGCTGCGCTCACCTGGTCTTTCTGTGAAGAGGATAAGATCCATTCCCAGATGCATCGTCTTCTTGTATTTAGCCTTGGAGAAAAACAGGCACAGGAATGGGCGGACAAAGAGGATTTTCAGTTTTGCCTGAACCGTCTGGTAAAGCGGGGCCTGGTTGTGCTGACAGAAGGATGTACCAGAGAGGAAGCTGTATACAGCATTATCAGCCGGTCAGTCATGTCTCCCATGGCCTTTTCACGGACAGAACGCATGAAGCATTTTATGGAAGCCCTTTCCATGGGAAAAGGACTGAAGTTTTCACTGAGAGCTTTTAAAAAGCCGCTGCTTACAGAAGAGGAATACCAGCTACTTTCCTATCTTCAAAGAGAAGGGGATGTTTCCTGCCACCTGAAATGTTTAAAAGAAGAGGCAAAAAGCAGGGAACCCAATTTAGCAGATTCCCGCCAGGAACAGATACAACGGGAATTTATAAGCCGCGTAGCGCAGCTTTACTATAAGAAACAGCTTGTGATCGACAACATAAGAAGGGAGGACTGCCTTGAAGCAAACGGAACATCCGTATTGGCACAGGCTGTATAGATGCTTGGAAGATTTTGGAACACGTTATCAGAATATACCGGATTTTTTTAAGGACAGGATCCAGCGATATGGTATCCTGTCTCTTTTTATCCTGCTTTTCGGATCATTTATGGGAACATGGATGAAAGATAAAACTTTTATTTTCTGGTCTTTCCTGCTTGGGATTATCGGGTTTATAAGAACATATCTTATTTTCCGCACCGCGGATAAAAAGACCTATGAAATCGTGGAAGGGCTGGTAACCGGGATAGACGGGAAAAATCCCTTTGCAAGATTACGGAAGATCCGGGTAAGTGATCCGGCCGGACGGCAGAGTGAACTTTTGCTGGATAAAAACGTAAAAGTTTTGGAGGGAAAACGTTACCGGTTTTATTTTGGCATAAATGAAAAGAAGCTGGTAGGAATCCGCCGGGTGGATGCAGCACTCAATAACGGGACTTTTTTGGGAAACGAAGAAATATAAGAGGAAGAGATCCATTTTATAGCAGGGAGGGGAGCACCAGGCATGGTTCGATTCCATGCTGCCCTGTTTCCGCAAAAGACTATTGCGGGAAATACAGCAAAGGAGAGAAGGATATGTCAGAAACACTACAGGGAACCGTGAAATGGTTCAGCGCACAGAAAGGATACGGTTTTATCACCGGTGAAGACGGGATTGATTATTTCGCCCACTTTTCGGAGATCCAGATGGATGGATACCGGAAATTAAGCGGTGGCCAGCCGGTCCTTTTTGAAGCAGGGACGGATGCCAACGGGCGAAGCCTTGCCAAAAATATTTCCCCGGCGGATCCAAACGCTGAGTAAGACGTTTTCATAGTGCATGTACAGATTACCTATTCCCCTCAGATACATGCATTTATGCAGACGGATGAAAAGACAGGCGGTATCATGCCGCCTGTCACAACATGTAACAGAATAATAAAGATAGCTCACACAATAACACAATATATAGTTAAAAATAATTGACAACCACAAAATGTTGTGGTAGTCTTTAAATGAAAAATAATTTAACAGTCTATAAAAGACTGTGGTTATTCTTTAGTTCCGGACATTCCGGAAGAAACACTTTGGGGTGGTCTTGCCCTTAATGAGAAAAAATGGATATGCAAAATATAAGGAAGATGCAAGAAGGAAAGAAGATTCTTTTTGTGTCTTTTTTTATTGCATAAAAAGCAGAAAGGAGGAGCACGAATGAAACTGGCAGTTAAGGAAACTGCAAAAAGAAATACCTTAAGAACATCAAAAAAAGAAAACACATTGTAAAATCAGGAGGGTCGATTATGGAGACAATTAAATGGGAAAACGCAAATGCACTGGAAATTGGAATGCTTATGGAGATGGCAGAAGACGGCTATGTATTTTGCATCGAAGATGGAAAGATACAGGCTGTTGAAGTCCGGATTTTCAGCTAGCGTGGAAAGGCGGACATTATGTATTATAAAGATGACTTTTATAAGGAGTTCCGGACAGAAAAGGAACTGTGCGAGTATCTGGAAGAGATAGACAGCCGGGCAGAATGGATCCGGATCACCAGTAAGAAATTAAAGGTAGCAGCTGCAGGAGAGGAAACCTGTACAGAGGTTCCGGGCATTTCCCTGGAAGCACTGGAAAAAGATACCTTATCTCATTCCAGGCTGGTTCTTATCCTGCCCGAGAGGATCTGTTATATAGGAAATTCAGCAATCAAATCGTTGAAAGGACGGGCCAGGATTGATGGCAAAGCCCTGGCAGATGTCGATAAGAAAACACTGGCAGAGATCTTGAATAAATGCCTGAAGGTTGCAAGAGGAAGAGCACTGATCCGTTTCTGTGAAGGAAAAATAAGGGCAGTCCTGTCTGGTGATGAAAAAGATTATGCCATCATATCCATGCCGGATATGTACATGGTTACCTCGGCATATATCCATGGGGACTATGAGAAGGCAACGTTTTTAAACGGCTATGCAGACCATTATTCTGTTACGGCGTCCTGGCAGCTGGAAGATACGAAACTTACAGATGTTTATAAGGAACTGATGCAGAATTATGGAAGAAAGACCGATAAGGACATAAAAGCAGTTGTACGGATCACTACGTCAGACGTTGGTGTGTCCGGAGCGAATATTTTTTATTCCCTGCAGGAGCCGACAAGAAATGTGATCCTTGGCAATGCCCTGAAGGTTACGCACAAAAACTGTAAAGGAATGGAAGATTTCACGGAAAACATAGAGTCGATCTTCGATTACTACCGGGAAGTCTTAAAAGGGGTCATGCGGCTGTGTGATATCTGGATCGAGCATCCGGCAAATGCCATGGCAGGGATCATGAAGCAGGCGGGATTTGGAAAAAAACTGCTTGCAGAAACCGTGGAGCAGTTTAAGGCTACTACTGGGGATGAGCCATGCAGCGCATACGAGATCTACTGTGGGATCTGTGAATCCATTACCATTGCAAGGCAGGAAAAGACGAATGAGAGAGGACTTTTAGCTCTGGAAGAAAAAATTGCCGGCTGTGTGTCAAAACGCTGGCATGAATATGATATTCCTGGCACTGTAAAATACTAACAGGATTTAAAAGAATGGAGACAGCATGGACTGTCTTTTTTTGATGGGAGGAAAACATGAAGGTTACGAATGGAAAAGATGTGGCAAGGCTGCTGGTAGATGAATACTTGAACTGCCATCCCACCGGACACAAAAAATTTATGGAGTCCATGGCAAAAGAGCAGCAGGAAATAAAAGACAATTACACTTATCTTGGGTTTGCCTGGCTAAAAGGTCTTTCAGAGGTCAGATATTACGACCTTCGAAACGAAGCATCGAAACTGATGGCCGATGATCTGTGCCTGCATGTAAAGGAACAGCCAGAGAGGGTGCGCCTGGTGTATGACGGCGCAGAGGAAATGGAGATCGATCAGTCAGACGAAGAACAGATGGCAAAAATGTTTACCTGCTACCTGCTTGCAGGAAGTATGGACGGATATGGGGAATTTGTGGATTATGCCCTTGATACCCACCGGACACTGCAACAGAACCTGACACGGTTTTTTGTGGAATGGTTTGCAAAAGCAGAAAAAGGCTCTGCATTTTTAAAACGGGCAAAGATGGTGTATTCCAGGTATTCCCTGCCATATATCTAAATTACGGAGGTATGTGATGGATAGAAAACTTCCGGACTGGTTAAAAGAGAGCAGGGAGGCAGAAAAACTGATCGCATGGCTGAAATCGCCGGATTGTGAAGTAAAAGAATTTTCCGGACAGCTGTTTATAAAGGCAAGATATGGAAACTGTTTCTTTTTCTTTGACTGTTTAAAGGAAAACAGAAAAACAGACCGGAACTGGTGTGCCGTGATCCACATGCCGGAGTATTCCCTTTATGAAGCAGAAGATCTTTTTCTGAAGCCGATCGGGATACCGGATGATTTTGGTTTTCCTGTGCGTGAGGATCTGATCCCGAAACTGGAAACACAGGTAAGCCGCATTGGAAAGAAACTTATTCGGGAACAATGGGATGAACTTTTGTTAAAAGGCGGGTATACAGCTGCACAGATGATCCCGGAGATCAGCAGGGTTTATATCCAGCTAAATGCAGACCGTTTTACTAAAAAAGGAAAGCGGACGGAGGATCTGATCTATCAGCCGCAGTTTCATTTTGCGGATATGAAGTGGGAATTTTCTGACTGGATGTTTCTGGAATATTTAAGCAACCCACAGCGGGCAGCAGAGCTTTTCGCCCAGAAGTGGCTGCTTGAAAAACTTCCGGAGATCTCAAAAAAGAAGATCTGTATCGGATGTATCCGGGAAGAAATGGAAGAAATGTTAAAAAAGACTGGGACAGGGCCGGAGGCAAGCCTTCCGCGTTCTGCTTAGTATAAAAAATGAAAAAATCAGGAGGAAACGAATAATATGGGTAAATACAATTACATGAATCTGAACCAGAAGATGATCAAGATCAGAAGAAAGGTGCCGAAGCTGATCCGCAAACGGTACAGTGAGGACGTTACTTATGATTTTGTAAAACTGGATGATATTTATGAATGCCTGACACCGGCCCTTAATAAATACGGGGTCGATTTTGACATCTTAAGTGAAAGGCCGACTCAGATGGACGAACAGGGCAATTCCGTGTTTTTAAAGGAAATGGGAGCACTCTGGAGATATGAGGCTGATCTGGAACTGTGCTGGACCAATGCAGACCGTCCGGGAGACAAGGTACGGAGCTTTTTGCATGTCATTGGAACCAATGAAGCACCGGATAAAGCAAAAGGTGCGGCATGGACGTATGGCCTGAAATATTATTTCTTGAATAAATTCAATATCATGCAGGCATCTGGAATGGACGATCCGGACATGCGTGGGACGGAAAAAGAAGAAATGCCGAAGCAGGAAGCTTCCGTAAAACCGGAAAAACCGAAAAAGAAACAGGAAAAGACAGAAAGAAAAGAAACCGCAGCAAAGCAGGAGCAAACGGAACCGGTCAGGGAAAAGAAAACGGACCGTAAAAAACTGCGTGATGGAAATGCCATATCCGAAGATCCTGTAAAAGTGGAATATGCAGTAACGGATACAGAAGAAAACCTGCCTGGACAGATGACTTTTGGAATGGAAGAAAGTGAAAGCGGACTGGAAGAATTTTCCGATGAAGAAACCAAAGCGGAAGATCCGGTTCAGACCGAGGAAATCTCCGTAGATGAGGAAATTACTGCCGAGACGGATGCAGACGGTTTCCGTGCAGTAGAAGAAACGGATGAAGTTCCATTTGATGAGGATGATGAGATTTCTTTTGATGCAGAAGAAGAGGAAGAAACACCAGAAGAGACGGCAGAGGAAACGGTAGAGGATATAGATAACGTAGAGGATGCAGAAGACGAAGTGAAATGGGCAGAAAAGGTTATCTGCAATTTTGGTGTCTATGCCGGAACCCCTCTTGGGGAAATGATGCAGGATGCCAGAGGTTACCAGACGATCAAATGGCTGGTACAGCGTTACAAAGGCCAGAATCAGGAAATACAGAAAGCTGCGAAGATTCTTTTGGATCATGAAAAGGAAATGCAAAAAGCAGCCTGAAAACAGAGAAACAGTTCGAGGTGGCTCCGGGAACGGGGCCATCTTTTATGAAAAGGAGGAAGGCATGTATGCCAGAGAATCGTTTACGATCGCAGAAGTAGCAGATCTTTTGTCAATCCGAAGACTGAGTGATTCTTACCAGGACGAATTTCCGGTGGAATGTCCTTTTTGCGGGGATTTAAGAGGAAAATGCAGTTTTTGCATCTGCAAAAATGGAGAACTGAAAAATGTTTACCATTGCTATCATTGCGGAGCATCCGGAAACATGCTGACATTGTATGCGGAACTATCCGGCATTTATGGAAGGAACCGGTATAAAGAAGCCTACCGTGAGATAAGGCAGGCACTTTCTTTTTCTGGAACGGATGAAAGGCAGCAGGCCACGACACGAAATGGGTTCGCTTCTATCGTTCCTAAAAAGAAACGCATTTCCCTTACGGAAGAGGAATGGGATTACCGGGACCAGGTATATAAGGAGATGCTCACTTTTCTTAAGCTTAAGGAAACACACCGGAGGAACCTCCTCCTACGTGGGCTGACGTTAAATGAGGTCAGACAGATGGAAGAACGAGGTTTTTTAAGTACGGATGAGGAGAATTCCGTGGCCATTGCCAGAAAGCTCTTAAAAAAGGGATTTCGCCTGGATGGGGTTCCTGGATTTTTCATCAACCGGGATGGTGACTGGGAAGCTGCTTTTTATAGGAAGAATAACGGGTATCTTTGCCCGGTCCGGGATGGGAAGGAACGGATCATAGGATTCCAGATCCGGCTGGATGTTCCTTTAAAAGAACGGAAGTACCTCTGGTTTACCAGCAGCGGCTTAGAAAAAGGCACATCAAGCGGCAGCCCGGCAGGAATGTTTGGGAAAATAAAGGATGGCACGGTTTACGTAACAGAAGGGATCTTAAAGGCAGAGATCGCATGGATGTGTACAGGAAATCCTTATATCGGAGTCCCTGGAGTTTCCAATCATAAAGGACTGGAAACTGTCTTGCGAAAACTGAAAGAGCAGGGGTTAAAAAGAGTTTACGAATGTTACGACATGGATAAAATGATGGAATTGTCCTGTAAGCACGATGAAAAAAGTGCGTGCCGGCAATGTGAACATGGAATTCATCTGTATCATGGAGAATGCCCCAGAAAGCGCAGAAAGAGGGACATGATCCGAAAAGGCTGCATAAAACTATATGAGATCTGTGAGGAACTGAATGTGTCCTGCAAAAGAGTTACCTGGGATACCGATGCATCCGGTACCTGGATGGAACACTACAAAGGCGTGGATGACTGGATCCTTCAAAAAGAGGAAAAAGAACACAGGAAGACGGCATAAAATGTTTGGTCAGATAAAAGGGAAACTGGAATTTTTTTCAGTTTCCTTTTTATCTGGCTGAAAAAGCCGGAAGAAAGGAGAAAGCGATGCAGATAAGAGACGGACCAAAAGAAAACTGCAGGGAAAAAAGCGATCATGAAAGGAGAACGTGCACTTGGAAAAAAACTGGAAGAAAAGATGGATGGCGGGTGCGATGGCTTTTGCTCTGTGCTGCACTACGCTCTTGCAGACGGGAGCTTCTGCAGTATCCGCCGCTGAGGTGGGAGGCGTTTCCGCACAGAGCGAGACGCAGATCGAGGTACAGACAGAAACACAGACAGAAACGCAGACGGAGAAAAGCGAGGAAGAACTGATCGAGGAAACCGTTGCTGATCCGGAACTTGCGCTTATGGTTACCGAAGGGGAAGCCTTTGATATCCAGAATGATTTTACAGGACTGAAACTCTCTGAAGGAGACCATGTGGAACTGAAAAAAGCAGCAATGGAAGACGGGACTGTATTTGATTATAACCATGCGGGAACCTATAAATGCGTATATCTTGTTACACCCGCATCCGGGGAAGCCTATCTGGTTGCCAGAAACATTACGGTGACACCAAGGGAAGCAGAAACAGACGGATCCAATGGCGGTCAGGAACAGGAAAGCGGCGATGACGAACCGGAGGCAGACCCCGTCCTCCCGACCATAAGCCCGGAAGATGCCCCGGAAACCCTGGAAGAGCCGGAAGAAACGGAGGAGCCAGAAGAAGAGGAAGCAGAAGAATTTTCCGATGAGGAACCAGAGGATGGAAGCTATCAGGTTGACATCGTACAGGGAAATGAATTCAATATTGAACTGGACCACGAGGACGGACGTTACCAGACGGGGGAGACGGTCAACTTTTCCGGTGATATCCCGCAGGGAAGCCTGATCGCAGTGGGAACAAGTCTTGTCGAAGCAAACCAGACAGAGAATACCGAAGATCTTCTGTATGCAGAAGTAAGCTACGATGAGGGAACAAATTCCTTCAGCTTTGAGATGCCGGAAGATGATGTTGCATTAAGTGTGGTATATGACCAGGCTGAGGGCGGTATTAGTACCATGGCAGCTTCCGATGGAGACTTGTGGGATGATTCAACAGACATTGAAGCTAATACCTATTACTATTATTCAGATGGAAAACTGCATCCTTTTGATTCTGTTATGGGACAGGGCGGAAATGATTCCTATAAGTATATCCGTTACAAAGCAGGCGGAAAGACTTATACCGTCTATGCATACTGCATGCAGCACAGTAAACAGTCCCCGCCAAGTGGAACGACTTATAAAAATATGGTCGAACTGGATGAGGGCGGCGATGACCGTTATTTAAGGAAGGCCATGTTTTACGGATATGGCGGTCCCGGATGGGGCGGCACATTCAACGGCTATAATATCAAATCCATCATGGAAAAATACGGCTGTTCCTCCGAGACCCGTGCAATGCAGCATTATCTGGTCGATTATTTATATGACGGGGAATCCGGATTTGGAGGATCCCTTTCGACAACTGCCAAAAACATGTTAAAAGAGATCAAGGCAGCCCTTGCAAAGATGCCGGATCCAACGACCATGGAGCTGACACCTGGGCTCAGTGCTTCTGCAAATGGAAACCAGAGCCCGACCTTCACATGGAAGGCAAACGCAGCTTTTGTGATCACGATCCATCTGGAAAACGGGGTCTCCCTTGTAAATGAGACGACAGGAAAAACCGGGACCGGAAATGTGAGCGTAAAGGGCGGTGAAAAATTCCATCTGGAAGCAACCACCCAGAATATTGGAAGCCTGAAAGGAAAATATGCGATCACATCCAACTATCCGCTTAATTTCCATGCCATGCTCTTAAAGCTGGCGAACAGCCAGGATATCGGCTTTGGATATTATACCGATACACTGGAGCTGAATCTGGAGGTAGACTGGCCGGATGAAGCAACGGTCAAGATCATCAAAAAAGATAAGGGAAGCAACGCGCTCCTTGCAGGTGCCGTTTACGGCATCTATGCAGATGAAGCCTGCACGAAACTTATCAAAAAAATGCCGGCAACAAATGCAAAAGGGGAATCCGAAGTAAAGATCACCAAAACACAGGATACCGTTTACCTTCGTGAAATCTCAGGCCCATCCGGATATGTGCTGGATACGAAAGCCTATGGGGTAAAACTGGTCGTGGGGCAGACCGCTTCCAAGAACTTAACGGATAAAGAGCAAAAAGGTGCACTCACCATTTATAAAGAAGGAGAAGTGCTTACTGGAGCGACCGTCACGGAAGATGGTGTGACCTTTGCCTACGAAAAACGGAAATTGAAAGGAGCCGTTTACAGTGTTTATGCAGGTGCAGATATCAAGGCGGCAGATGGCACCCTCATCTATAAAAAAGGTGCACTTGTCAAGGATAATCTGGTTACCGGAGATGACGGAAGCGTTACGTTAAAGGATCTCTATCTTGGCACCTACACAGTAACCGAGACGAAAGCTCCGGATAATTATGTATGCAAAGGAGAGTCTAAGACTGTTGAGCTTGTGTATGCAGGCCAGACCGTAGAAGTGCAGACTGTCAG
Organism: Blautia intestinalis; assembly: GCF_014297355.1. GTDB lineage: Bacteria > Bacillota > Clostridia > Lachnospirales > Lachnospiraceae > Blautia_A > Blautia_A intestinalis. The sequence goes on from NZ_JACOQE010000002.1 coordinate 108,944, forward strand.
TGCAACATTTTTAAATGAACGCCAGAAGGCTGCAGTCCGTGTGGAAAAGCAGGACGAAGAGACAAAAAATCCGCTCTCCGGAGGCATCTACGGGCTGTATGCAGCAGAAGATATCAAAGTTGATGGTAAGACCGTTGTTCCCAAAGGAACCCTGATCGAAAAAGCAACGACCGGAGCCGATGGAAAAGCTTCTTATAAAGCGGAACTTCCGATTAATTACAGCTACAGCATCCGGGAGATCCAGGCACCGGAACTTTACCTTAGAAACAGTGAGGATACTTACACCTTCACTTTTAAGTTCACCAATGATAAGGAAGAAAAGGTAAACTTTAGCCATACCTTTACAAATAAGCGTGTAAATGCAACAATCGACCTGGTAAAAGAAGACAGCGAGACAGGAAACAGCGCACAGGGAGATGCCGTATTTGAAGGAGCCATTTACGGGCTCTATGCAAGGGAAGACATTAACCATCCGGATGGCAGGAGCGGAGTCCTTTATAAAAAGGACGAACAGGTAGCTACCCTGACGACCGATAAAGAGGGAAAAGCAAGCGTAAGCAATCTGTATCTTGGAAAGTATTATTTGAAGGAGATCACGCCTCCAGTAGGTTATCTTCTGGACGAAGAGGAGCATGATGTAAACTGTAACTACGAAGGAGACCAGGTAGAGACGGTAAAACGAAATACCGTTTCCAAAGAAGACGTGATCAAACAGCCATTCCAGTTGATTAAAGCAGCGGATAATGATAAGACCGATGCGGACCTTTTAAAAGGTGCCGGATTCTCTGCTTATCTGATCAGCAGCCTGACTGTAAAGGACGATGGAAGCTATGACTTTACAAATGCGACCCCGATCGTTCTTACGGAAGATGGAAAAACAGAAATGTTTACCGATGAACGCGGCTATGCGTGCAGCATCCCGATTCCTTATGGACGCTACATTGTCCGTGAGACCACAACACCGCATAATTTCATGCCGGTAGATGATTTTATCGTAACCGTAACCGAGAACAGCAGCACACCGCAGGTATGGAGAGTCCTTTTGGACGATGAGTTCAAAGCAAAGCTTAAGATCGTGAAACAGGATGATGAGACCAAACAGCCGGTCCTCCTTGCCAATACAGAATTCAAAGTGTACGACCTGGATGCGAAAAAGTACGTGGAACAGGTAACGACCTATCCAAATACGGTTGTCCATAAATCCTATTTTACGGACGAAAATGGTTACCTGATTCTTCCGGAATCCTTAAAATGCGGAAATTACAGGATTGAGGAAGTGAGAGCGCCTGATGGCTACACCCAGAATACCCAGTATGTGGAGATCAAAGTTGATAAGAATACAGCTTATCAGATGGATTCCGTCAGCGGGGATGCCATCATTACCGTGACCTATGAAAACCATCCGGTCAAGGGCAAACTGGTGATCCATAAATCCGGTGAAACCTTAAAATCCTTTAAAAAGGATTTTGTATACGAAGAAGCTTCCCTGGAAGGGGCAGAATTTGAAATCTACGCAGCAGAAGATATTTTCACACCGGATCATCAGGTGGACGAGCAGGGAAACCGTCACGTGATCTATGCAAAGGATACCCTGGTAAAAACAGTGACCACTAATAAAAATGGGGAAGCTGTTATCAAAGACCTTCCGCTTGGAAAATACCGTGTGAAAGAAACAAAAGCACCGGCCGGATTTGTCTTAAATCCAGACAGTCAGGAAGTAGCCTTTATCTATAAGGATCAGAACACACCGGAGATCGAAGAAAAACTGGAATTTTCCAATGAACGCCAGAAAGTAGAGCTGAGTGTGGAAAAACGGGATGCTGAGACCGGAAAGGCTTTAAAAGGTGCAACCTTTGGATTATACAATAAAGAAGCAATTTCTTCCGGCGACAAGGTGATTGTAAAAGCAGATACACTGCTTCAGGAGATCACAAGCAACGAAAAAGGTAAGGCAGCGTTTACGCTGGATCTTCCGCTTGGCAGATACTATGTGAAAGAGCTGCAGGCACCGGCGGGTTATGTATCTTCTGATGAGATCCTGGAATTTGATGCCACATACCAGGGCCAGGACGTAAAAACGATCAAATTAAAATCCGTGAAGAAAAACCAGCCGACAACGGTAGAAGTAACAAAAGCAGATATCACGACCGGAACAGAACTTGACGGGGCTTCCATGAGTGTACTGGATAAGGATGGCAACGTGATCGATTCCTGGACATCCGTAAAGGATTCCCCACATGTGATCAAGCGACTTCAGGTTGGAAAAACTTACATTCTGCGTGAAGAGCTTGCACCATATGGCTACTTACGTGCAACAGACGTAGAGTTTACGATCTCTGATACTGCAGAAGTACAGAAAGTCAAAATGGAAGATGAAGTCCCGGTAGCAAGACTTCTGGTAAACAAGAAAGGGGAATTCTTAGACAGCGTATCCCTTCTTGACAATGCAAAAGGCATGATCGAGCACCTGTTCAACTATGTGACCGGAAACCTGACTGATGTAACCTTCAATGTTTACGCGGCAGAAGCCATCCGTGCAGCAGACGGGGTAAGTGCAGATTATTATGCGGCAGATGAACTGGTCGGCTCCATTACAACAGATGGAAATGGTATCGCCCAGATGGATAACCTCCCGCTTGGACGTTATTACATCGTGGAAAAAGAGACCGCACATGGCTACGTTCTGGATAATGAACCAAGATATGTGGATCTTACATACCGTGACCAGGATACACCTCTGGTTACTTATAGTGCCGACTGGCAGAATGCGCGCCAGAGGGTACAGGTGGAAGTCCTGAAAAAAGAAAAGGACAGTGACAAAGTACTTTCCGGGGCAATCTTTGGCCTCTATGCAGCAGACGACATCGTATCTTCAAAAGGAAAAGTACTCCTTGCGAAAGACACTCTGATCGAACTGAAGACCACAGATGAGGATGGAAAGATCCAGTTTGTTGCAGATCTCCCGATTGACAGCAGGTACTACATTAAGGAACTTGCCGCCCCGGATGGCTATGTGACAGACCAGGAACCGCAGGAATTCACTTTTGAGTACCAGGGCAGTGGAACCAGTGTTGCAGAGTATGCGTTCACCTTTGAAGATGAACAGACTACGGTAGAACTTTCCAAAGCAGACCTGACGGACAAAAAAGAACTTCCGGGAGCATCCTTAAAGGTAACAGATGAGGATGGAAATACGGTGGATGAATGGGTATCCAAAGAGGAAGCACATATCATCAAGGGCCTTATCGTAGGAAAGAAATACAAGATGACAGAAACAAAGCCGGCAGATGGTTATGTGACTGCGGAAAGTATTGAATTTACCGTCGAAAACACAAAAGAAGTACAGAAACACCAGATGCTTGATGATGTGACCAAAGTGGAAATCAGCAAGAAAGACATTACGGATTCCAGTGAGGTACCGGGAGCAAAACTGATCATCCTGGATAAAGATGGAAAGAAAGTTGAAAGCTGGACGTCCACGGATAAACCGCATATGGTCGAAAAACTTCCGGTAGGCGAATATACCCTTCGTGAAGAGCAGGCTCCGGATGGATACCTCATTGCGGAAGATGTGAAATTTACGGTAAAAGATACCGGAAAAGTCCAGAAAGTCAAAATGAAGGACGCACATCCATATGGAAAACTGGTCATCAAAAAGACCGATTCCACCAGTAAGGCAGCCCTTTCAGGAGCAGAATTTGAACTGCGTGAAAAGGAAAGCGGAAAAGTCGTAGAAAAACTGGTAACGGATAAGACCGGAACAGCGACAAGCGGCAAGCTTCCGATTGCTACTTATAAAAATGGAAAAGTAGAGAAAACCGTGGAATATATCCTGGTAGAGACCAAAGCACCAAATGGTTATGAATTAAGCAGCAAAAAAGAAGAGATCCGCTTTGAATACAAAGACGGAAAAACCAAGGTGATCGAGATCGTAAAAGAGATCAAAAACACCAAATCCCCTTCCGGTAGCACACCGACAGGAAACAGCCCGAAAACAGGGGACAGCACCAACATCTGGCTTCCGATCCTTCTGGCAGTCCTTTCTGCCTGCGGCATTGGCGGCGTGATCTGGTATAAGAAGAAAAAAGGAAATTAAGGAATACGGTTCAGGGCTGCTCGATTTACCGGCAGCCCTTTTTCCAGGAAGAATAATCGGAGGTTTGTATGAGATACATAAAAGAAATCATGATCGTGGCAGTCTGCCTGATGGTACTCAGTTTTTGCGTATGTACCGGTTTTGGCATTTACTTTATGTACCGGGAAGGTGTGCAGGAATATGAAGACCTGCGTACATACGTCAAGGAAACAGATGAGGATGACCACACAGAAGGAACAGACGGAAGCGATGGGAAACAGACCGTGGTTGATTTTAAGGCATTAAAAAAGATCAATCCGGATATCGTTGCATGGATCCGGATCCCAGATACCAGCATTGATTACCCGGTAGTTCAGGGAAACGATGACTCCTATTACCTGACACATACTTTTAAGAAGACAGAACATGTGGCAGGGGCCATTTTCCTGGATTCCGATAACAATGCCGATTTTTCTGATGACAAGAACATCATTTATGGTCACAATATGAAAGATGGCAGCATGTTCCGCGGACTTCGAAATTTCCTTGGCGATAAATTTTTAAAAGAACACCATATCCTCTATCTGTATCTTCCGGATGAAGGGGTATGGATCTTTGTGATCGTAAAATGCGAGTATACACCGGCAGATGGAGATGCTTTTTTACTTGGAACGCAGGAAGAAGTCCCGACGCTTCTGCTTTCCACCTGTGGAACAGATGCCTCCAAACGTCTGGTCATATGGTGTGAAAGGCAGGAAGAGAAAGGTGGGCAGATAGAATATTCTGACGAGGAAGCAGAAGTACAGGAAGCTACGGATGATCTTGCTTTCTTAGATGGGGAGTTTGTAGAAAACGAAACCCATGATTTTATTTAAATGTTTGCAGAAATTTAATGGATAATTTCTAAAAAATATAACATTTTAATTTTCAGGTCTTTCTGGATGGACAGGAACAATAATAGTCTATCCGGGAGGACCTTTTTTTTATTGCAAGAATGGCGTAAAATGGCACTTTTGATGGAAATACGATTGCAGAAAAATGAAAAAAGAAATATTAGTTCTGACTATCATGTCCAGTATGCCGCAAATCATTTGGAGAAGGCGAAGGACGTGTTTATGAAAGCGATGAAGATCCTCTGGATTTATATAGCCCAGTGGAAGGAAAAATAGAAATTAAACTGAGATGGTAAAAAAATATAAAAAAAGAATTGACAATTGTATTCTACAGTTGTAGAATACAATTAACTTCTACAGATGTAGAAAATAAAATTCTAGGAGAATCCACGATGAAGACAAAATTTATGACACTTATGACGGTAGCAACACTTGGGATTTTTTCAGCTGCAACGGTTATGGCAGCAGAAAATAACGATTTCTATACACAGCCGCCGGCTGGATCTGAATGGGAAAAAGCAGATACTGAAGGTACCTATGCAAGCTATACGAACGGAAATGATTATGTAAATATCTATAAATATTCGCTGAAGGATGTCAAAACAGGGATTGCCAAATGCAATGACACATACGATGCCTGCTATCAGACAATTTACTCAGAGGGAAACAGCCTGTACATGGCAGTGGGATATGCAAAAGATGCAGATGACATCAGTGACGTCAGAAAATTTGTAGAATATATTTCTTATCCTGGAAATCCTTCGCTTACCAGACAGGAGAACGGAAACCAGACAGATGATTCTGATAAGGCAACTACAGATACTGCCAGTCAGAAGTCAGGAGGAGATTCAGATTCCTCCGATACAGAAGAAAATGCTTCTACAAAATCCTCGGACAGCAATGATGATTCCGATATCCTTACTACCTCACCAATGACATTAGTTGACAGTGATGGAAATACCATTGAGATTAATTACATTCTTCACAAAGATTATTCTTGTGAATATCGTGGAGATGATGGAATGAACTATACCGATAATGGGGATGAAACTTATACCGACGAAAATGGAAATACCTACTCAGCTCTGAATGATGACACTCATCATCTGGGACATACGTTGGAACAGCATGACCTTCAGGATGCAAACGGTAATACTGTGACGGTTACGGAAACTACAAATGGTGATTATTATTTCCAGGACGAAAATGGTACAGGATTTACGGACAACGGAGACGGGACATGGAGTGATGAAAATGGCAGCAGCTATACAGAAATAGACTGATAGTGGTCAGTAGCTGCAGGAATGGCAAGAGCATTTGCAAATTGTGCAAAAGCCCTTGCCATTTCCGTGAACCGTGGTAAAATAGAGTTATTCCTACATTTGTAGAAAATATGTAACAGGGGAGGTATGAAAAAGTGAAAAAAACTTACCAGAGACTTCCGAAATCAGAACTGGATATTATGCTCGTTCTTTGGAATAATACTCCGCCGATGACCAGACCGGAGATTGAGAAAGTGATCAATATGAAGAAAAAGCTTGCATCAACAACAATTTTGTCATTGCTGACCAGACTGGAGAACAAAAATTTCGTGGAAGTGACGAAACAGGGAAAAATGAATCTGTATACACCCCTGGTTTCGCAGTCAGATTATCAGGCACATGAAAGCCAGAGTGTTCTTGAGAAGCTTTATGGGAATTCACTAAAAAAGTTTGTAACTTCACTTTATCATGGAAAGAAAATCAGCTCGGAAGAAGTCCAGGATCTCAGTGAATTTCTTAAGAACCTGGAGGACAGGGAGGAATAGCAAATTATGGAGGTTTTCATTCTGCACATTCTGAAACTGAACATTATTGCAGCAGTAGTAATTTTACTGGTAAAAGTGCTTGCGACTCTGTTTAAAGGACGTGTATCAGCGAGATGGAAGTACTTTATCTGGCTGTTGATTACGATAAGCCTTTGTATTCCGGTGCGCCTTCCGGAGAATCTGGCACTGGTGGATTTCAAAGTACTTAGAAGCAGTCAACAGAATACGCAAAACCCGAAGATAACGGATTATGCAGTCAGACCAGAGGAAAGTCAGAAGATAACAGAAACCGTATCATCTGCGAGCAATGACATGAAAAATCTGACAGAAATTCCGGAACAAAAGAGAACTGTTAGGTACGAATCAGATAAATGGCTGGGAATTGTGGCTGTGATTTTTGTTGTTGTCTGGCCGAGCGTAGCGGTACTTAAACTGACAGGAGAATTGCTGGCATATTATTTTTCTATAAGGAATCTGGAACGGATGAGTCTACAGGTAAGTGATACGGTGAGTATTCAGATGTACCGTGCAGCGTGTCAAAAGAAGCACGTACGCAGAATACCGGAACTCAGGCAAAACGCAGGTCTTACCACACCGCTTCTTGCAGGACTTTTACATACAAAATTGTATCTACCAGCAACCGGGTATTCAGCAGAAGAAAGAAAACTTATCTTTTACCATGAACTTACACATTATTGCCATCGGGATCTCTGGTATAAGATGCTCCTTCGAATCTGTGCATCGATATACTGGTTCAATCCCTTTCTTCTTATCATGCTGAAAGAAGCGGATAAGGATATTGAAAATCTGTGTGATACAGCGGTTGTTCGCAGAGTTAATAAAAAGGAACATAAATTATATCGACAGCTGCTTCTCAGGACAGTGGCCATGGAAAATCAGATTCCATATGTGACAGCAAGTCTTAATGACAGCGAAATGGTGTTTAAAGATCGGATTCTGTATATGGTGAACATTCGGAAACTCCGCAAAGGAATTCTTCCGGGAATTCTTGTGACGCTGCTGCTTGCAGGCGGTAATCTGGTATTTAATGTCTCTGCCGGGACAGATACAGTTTCAGTAGAGACGGAGAAGTCTGGTATTGAAAAAAATGCAGATCCAGAGAAAAATAATGTACCGGATTATGCACCGTTTTCTGAAATGGTAACTATGCAGAAAGCTGCTGAAACACAGGACGAAGGAGGAGTGACAGAGAATACAGATACAGAGGATTCTGTAGACGAAGAGGAAAAAGCGGATGCGGAAACAAATGATGAACCTGCCATGGAAAACAGCGGACAGGTAAGTGAAACGACCGATGATGGAATTACCTCTGACAACAACGGGTCTGTTTCATCTTATGAAAATCTGCCAGCAGGCGTACCATATACCAGTGGATTCACTACTACTTCCGGTGTAGCATCAATTGTAGCACCGGGTGGAGGAGATGAAGAATCCAGAGTTCTTTACGATAACGGAGATGGGACCTATTCTGATGATTATGGGAGTCGATACAGTTATCAGGGAGATGGAAACTGGGCAGATGCCAATGGAAATTCATATCGTACCTGGAATGACGAAGGTTATCATTTCGGAAACCAACTGGAACAGCATGAACTTCAGGGCAGTAACGGTACTGTTAATGTAATAGAAACAACAAACGGAGATTATTATTATTGTGACGCAGATGGGGTCGGATACACAGACAATGGTGACGGCACCTGGACGGATGAGAATGGGAACATCTATACAGAATAAAAGAAAGCGTTTTTCGAAACCAAAAGGAATCGAAAAACGCTTTTTTTATATATGACATATAAAAAATGGGATTATAAACGATGACACATTATTGGCGAATATCTAGCAGTCCCTTTTTCAGTATATGTTCAGAGAACTCATACGAAGCTCCGCTCCCAGTCACATTCAGATACAGATTTTTAAGGTCGCTTTCATTTACGATCCAGGCCATGTTCAGCTGCACACTTTCGCCTGGTTTTATAGAGGAAATGTAGTTTCCACCGTTGCCATAATTTTCAGAGATGCTATAATATACCATTCCTCCTGTCTTTGCCACGCCGGCCCAGCTAATGTAGTCATAGCCATCGCCGGCCTGTTCTGTTGGAATGTAAAGCTGTACTTTTCCATGAACCATCAACAGCATTAGACCCAAAGAACCGGAGACGGCTGATACGAATCCTGCAGAAGCTTCTGACAACAAAGATCATTGTAACCCATGATCTGGATCTGCTACTGGAAACCTGTGACCGGGTATTGGTTTTAAATCAAGGGAAATTGGTAGCGGATGGATCTGTGCGGGACATTTTATGGAACCGGAAACCCTTGGAAAAATACAACTTAGAGTTGCCGTTTTGCTTGGCAGGAGTTCCTGAACGTTTCTCAGAAAAAGCGCTTGAAAAGAAAATGTTTTTTCCAGCAGCCTTGGTTATTTTTTATTAAATCGGAGATATTAAAATCAGACGATTTAAAAAATTTGTCTGAATGCTGTTTATCGTTAAAAACAGGGGGCATGGATGGGAAAAAGAAAAGAGATAACCGATAAGGATAATGGAAAGCAAAAAATGTGGATAATGATCACTGTCATCATAGTGTTCTTTGCTATGGCTGGCTATGCAGGAATGTCTTATTACTATTCTGACAGATTTTTTCGGGGAACAACGATCAATGGGATTAACTGTTCTGGAAAAACATCGGAAGAGGCAGAACAGGCGGTTGCAAAGAAAGCAGAGGACTATCTGCTGGAAGTAAAGGCAAGAAAGCTGAAATCACAGAGTATCAATGGAAAATTGATCGGATATCGTTATGTTTCGGATGGCAGTATTTCCCAATATCTGGATGAACAAAAACCATATAAATGGGTTCAGGGATTTTGGAAGAAGCAAAATTATACAGCCAAGGAAAACATGATCTATGATAAAGTGAAGTTAAAAGAACAGCTGGAAAAACTGGAATGTGTAAAAAAAGAGAATCAGATAGCACCAGAAGATGCGTATGTAGCTTATAAAGATTCGAAGTTTGAAATCGTACCGGAAACAGAAGGGAATACCCTGGATTTCAATGGAGCCTATCAGGCACTGTCAGAAGCAGTTGCTGGCAAAAAAAGAACCATTGATCTGAATAGCTGTCCGGCTGTTTATGTAAAAGCGGCAGTAATGAAAGATGATCCAGATCTTAAAAATTCATTGGAAGAATGCCAAAATCTGATCCGGACCAAAATCGTATATATATTTGGAGAAGAAACGGTAACATTGGATGGAGAGGAAATCAGAAACTGGCTGATTTTTGATGAGAGAGGACAGCTGCAAAAAAATGAGAATGAGCTGAGACAGTGTGTAGCAGAATATGTGGCACAGCTGGCTGCCACACATGATACCGTAAATACAGAGAGGAAATTTTGCACAACAAGCGGACGTACTGTTCAGGTGTATAGTTCCGTTTATGGATGGAAGATCGATCAGGAAAGGGAAATAGAAACCATCATGCAGGAAATGATTGCAGGAGTACAGATAAACCGGGAACCGGTATACGCTATGCGGGCGAATGCACGGGGTATGAATGATATAGGCAACACGTATATTGAAGTGGACCTGTCTGCACAGCATTTATATTACTATCAGGATGGTTCTATCATTTTGGAATCGGATATTGTGTCAGGAGATATGCAGTATGTAGAACGGCAGACACCACCGGGGATTTTTCAACTGTATTACAAGAAAAGTCCATCTGTGCTGAAAGGAAAGATGTTGGAAAATGGGAAATATGAATATGAAAGACCAGTAACTTACTGGATGCCTTTTAATGGGGGGATTGGATTTCATGATGCTTCATGGCAGCCATACTTTGGAGGAAATCGTTTCCGGGAAGGTGGTGGATCCCATGGATGCATTAATCTTCCGGCAGACAAAGCGGCAGAACTTTATAATAGGATAGACGAAAGTGTGCCGATTGTCTGTTTTTATTAAAAATGGGCAGTATATATAGTTTTATATAGAGGTTTGTTTATAAAATGGAAGATCTTAAATGGTCTTCTGTTTTTTTATAATTATCAGCAATATTTTCATGGAAGAAAAGTGTGTATTTTCCGTCCAGATATGGAAAGAAGTCTTTGACCATTTTGACCGGGAAGCGAAAAAATTCGAGATAAATGAGATCTATTCGATTGATGAAAATGCAAAGGAAACCTTGCAGGAGAAGAGCAAGAGGATGCTGGTTACAGAAGCAAAACGAATGGCAGTGTATTAAAATTAGGTGGATGTAATTGAGAAAAAAATATGATATCATGTTAGTAACAAAACGGAAATTATGGAGGAATAGAGTGTGAAAAAATGCAAATATTGTGGCAAAAAACTCAATGATAATTTTGAATTTTGTAACAGTAAATGTGAAAATTGTTATGAAAAGATGATGGATAAAGACAGCCATAAAATCAAGTATTTTACATTAGGCATTATTTTGGGATTCTTAGTTATGTTTTATGGCATTATTTCTAACAATAATGTCTTTATAATAGGAATTGGGATTATAGTAATGGGTATAGATGTTGTTTTATTGCCATTTACAACTCCCGAAACAATTAGTTTTCTAGGATATCAAAAGTCAAAATTCGCAGGAAGAATATCAGGCATATTGCTTATAGCAGTTGGAGTATGGATGTGTTTTATTCAATGATAAATCCCAGCCTGCAAAATTGAAAATAAATTGAAAGTCACGAAATCGGAGGAGTTAATGATTATGTGGAATGAATTAGGCTTAAGCGGGGGAACCGCAATTATTATTTTGATTGCGCTGTATTTCGTCATCAAATGGGCAGTGAAAAATGGAATCAAAGAAGCCTACAGTGCCATTACTGGAAAGAAAACGGAAGAAGATGTCAGAAACGAAAAAGAATTGAAAGAACTCGGATTTGAGTTAGAAGATAAATTCCAGTTGACCGAGCTACTTAGAGCGAATGATGCTTCTTGTCCAAAGAGCAAGAAAAGGTAGATTAGAAAGTGTTTTTTACAGGCAGGTGATTAGATGAATGATCAATTCTTACAAGGAGTATTATTCGATTGGAATAGAATTGATAACGATAGTTATTTAAAGAGAATTAAGGCTTTTAAAGGGATTGAAAAACTTGTTTTCAATAAACCAATTACCTTTTTTGTCGGAGAAAATGGCAGTGGTAAATCGACTTTATTGGAGGCACTTGCTGTAGCACATGGTTTTAATCCGGAGGGTGGAACAAAGAATTATGTTTTTTCTACGCATGATACACATTCAGAATTGTGTGATGCGATAAGAATTTCCAAAGGCTATCGGAAGGAAAAGTGGGGTTATTTTCTTAGGGCTGAAAGTTTTTATAATGTTGCAACGAAGGAAGAAGAATATGCGGATCTCACACATCCTTCCGCTAAATATCATGAAAAATCACATGGAGAGAGTTTTCTCGCATTGGCACAGAATAATCTGCGTCCAAATGGCTTGTATCTTTTTGACGAACCTGAAGCTGCATTATCCCCACAGAGACAGCTTACATTGTTGATGCAAATATATAGTTGTGCAAAAGAGGGAGCACAGTTTATTATAGTTACGCATTCGCCAATTTTGTTAGGAATACCTGATGCAGATATCTATTGTTTTGATGATGGACGAATACATTTATGCGAATATGAAGAAACAGAGAGCTATCGGATAACAGAAATGTTCATAAACAACAGGCAGATGCTGTTGGATAAATTGCTAACAGATTAGACAAGAAAGGAATCGACGGATTCAAGTTTGTGAAATTAAGAAAATCTGGATTGTAGAGGAAAATATTACATGAAGAAATTAGTATTGGTATCATTAAAAACGTTTGCCTTTTTTGTAGGCTGGGCTATATGTGTTTCAATTTTGCCTATACCAGATACAAAAAGTGCGGCAGTCTGGAGATTTTGGGCAGAATTGATTCCATTATTGTCAGTTATTGGTTTTACAATTATTTTCTGGTTAATAGATAAAAGAAACATACGATTACATCTGACTGGAAAACCTGTTTATAATATCGTACTTGGGTGTATCACAGGAGCTATTTGGTTAGGAGTATCTGTTGTAATATTATCTTTAACAGGGGCCATACATATTGATGGCAGAAACCAAATTTCTATGCTTTGGTTATGGTTATTTTCAGCTTTTATCAATAGCGTTATGCAGGAAGTGTTAGTTCGTGGTTACTTATATCAGATGATAAAAAATAATTACAACATAGTTGTCGCTGTCCTTATATCTACCGGATTATTTACATTTGCACATGGTGGGGCTTTTGAGGCAGGAATACTTCCTGTACTAAACGTTATAACGATGAGTCTTTTCGTGACGGCAGTTTTGGAATACACGGAATCCTTAGTTGCTCCGATTGTAATCCATTTTTTATGGAATGGAGTTGGTGCAATTATTTTGGGTGGAGTATCATTAGCAGAAGATTATCCGCATTTGTTCAACATGATAATTAGTGGAAATTCAATTTTGTCGGGTGGCAGCTGTAAAATTGAAGGTAGCATAGTTGTACTGTTTATGAACTTGATTTTAATGTTTGGATTCGTAATGGCAAAAAAGAAAAGGGACAAAAATCTATAATTTCAGTTTTATTGTACTTTTCTAATTCGAGACACACTGTGCCCTGAATTGAGCTGGTCACATTATCGTGCCCTGATGCGTATAAATGATGAGAAAACAAGAACAAATGCAATGTAGACTTGGGATATAAAAAACTATACTATAGAAAAGCGTTAGAGGTGGCAGCGGGAATGAAAAATAAAATTTTGGTGATAGAAGATGACCGTGCAATTTCAGAATTGCTGTGCATGAACCTGGAGGCAGCAGGGTATGAGACTGTGGCAGCGTATGATGGGGAAGAAGCCCAGAGGCTGCTCTTATGGCAGGAGGACGCGGACCTGGCAGTAGTGGATATCATGCTGCCGGGAAAAGACGGGTTTGCATTGATGGAGGATTTTAAAAAGAAGGAGCTTCCGGTGCTCTACCTGACTGCAAAGGATGATGTGGCTTCCAAGGTGAAGGGATTAAAGCTGGGTGCGGAAGATTATATGGTAAAACCTTTTGAGATGCTGGAACTTCTGGTACGCATTGAGAAGGTGCTGGAGAGGACGGGACGGGCCAAGAAAGTCTTAACGGTCCGGAACATCCTGGTGGACATGCAAAGCCATCAGGTCTACAAAGACGGGCTTCCGGTAAGCCTAAAGCCAATGGAATATGACCTCTTTGTGCTGCTGCTCCAAAATAAAAACATTGCCCTTGGAAGGGAAGAACTGTTGAAACGGGTCTGGGGAGAAGACTATCTGGGGGAAAGTAGGACGGTGGATGTCCATATCGGACAGCTCAGAAAAAAGTTGGAACTTTATGATGAAATCAGGACGATTCCGAAACTTGGATACCGTCTGGAGGAATAGGGATGAAGCTGTGGAAACGAACGGTACTTCTTATGCTGGTAACGCTATTGTGTGCCCTGATCCCAGTGGGAACGCTAAGTCTTTATATCACAGGAAAACGAAGCCTCAATAATGCTGCAGAGACCTACGGAAGACAGCTGGAAAATGGAAAGGTACTCCTGGAACAATTTTGGGATAACAGCAAATATGAGCAGATGTCCGAGACTGGAAAGCGGGCTTATATGGGCTTTCAGTTCCAGCGATGCTGTGGGGAAGGCATGGCTCTCATCGACCGAAAAAGCAATGCCGTCAGTGAAAACCTGACAGATTATAAAGTTGTGGGGCTCGAAAACTTAGGCTTAAAGGATGAAGGAGATCCTTATGCCTACAAGATACAGAAACTGGGACAGAAATACCTCCTTCTCCAGCTGGAACCATTATCCAGACCGGAAGGATACGAAGTCCTCTCTGTTCGGGAAGTCACAGGGCTTTTTGCAGAGCTGAGACAGACCGCTGTCTGGTTTTTGGGAATTTATCTGTCTGTGTTCCTGATCGCCGGCCTTTTTATTTATATGATGATGCGAAGAACTGTGGAACAGATGGAGAAGCTACAGGAAGTGGCAGAGAAACAGGAGCTGCTCATGGGGGCACTTTCCCATGAAATGCGTACCCCGTTAACGTCCATTATCGGGTATTCGGATACCCTGCGCCATGTAAAGCTGAAAGACGAACAGAAAGACCGGGCACTGGAACATATCAACCGGGAGGGAAAACGCCTGGAGGCTCTTTCTGGGAAGATGCTACAGATGCTGGGGCTTTATCAGAACCATGCCATACAGATGGAAATGACCACGGCAGGTGATCTTTTAAACCATGTCATAGACATGGAAAAGGAACAGGCAGAAAAGAAAACGGTGCACCTCAAAATGGAATGTGAAGCTTTTTCCATGAAAATGGACCCGGCCTTGATGGAAAGCCTTCTGGTAAACCTGATCGACAATGCCCTAAAGGCCACGGATGCCGGTGGAAGCATTTTGGTAAAGGCTTATGAGAAAGCTGGAAAAAAGATTTTTGAGGTGTCGGATACCGGAATGGGGATCCCGGAGGAAGAACTGGGAAAAATCACAGATGCATTCTATATGGTGGACAAATCACGAAGCCGAAAAGAAGGCGGATCAGGACTTGGGCTGGCACTCTGTGTGAAGGTGGCAGAAATCCATGGCGGATGCCTGAAAATCGAAAGCAGACTGAGAGAGGGGACCACGGTAAGAGCTATCTTCTGATTTACAATTTGTTTACATCTTGATGAATACATCGGCGAAGCAATATGGTACTCTTTTCTCATAAGAAGAGGGTACCTTTTTTAATACCGAAAGGAAAGGATGGAAAAAGGATGAAGAAAATAAAAATGTTTATGGGAGCCGTTCTGTGTATGAATCTTTTGACATTATCCGGATGTGACCGTGTTGTCCAGTCTGCTGTTGTGGAAGAAAAGGATCAGACAGAACAGAAAAATGAAGAGAAAAAGGAAACAGTTCAGAAAACCGTTGCAGAACAGGTAGAGGCACCGGAAACATACCAGACAACGATCCAGGCAGATCTAAGATCAGCGGACCGGGAGGATAAAGAAACCCCGATGAAATTTACCCTGACAGCGGATGCACCGGTAAAAGTGCCGGATGTAGATGCAATCTGTTTAAAAAAAGTAAAAAGATTGGCGATTCCTGAAGAAGAACAGAATAAAATAAAAGACACATTCGGAAAAGGACAGCCCATGCAGGAAGAGAACGATGAGAATGAACAGGCGGGGATATATACAGTAGATGGACTGACCTATCGCTATTCTTATGTAAAGAGTGAACAGAAGTCTGATGTGGAGGAACTCGAATTTCGGATAGCGAAGTTTATCTTTGATGATTGTGGGGACATGACCCTGGCATCGAACGAGAAAAAAGAAAGGGAAGAACGCTTTCAAAATTATATAAAAGCAGGAAGTGGCCAAATCTCTGAAAAGGAAGCAAAGGAGAAGGTTTCAGGCCTTGTTTCCGGAGCCTGGGAGATATTTGAAAGTTCTTCAAAAGAACTTACAGAAGGAAGTACTACCCTGGAAAAAGATGACTTCATTTTTGAACGGATGATAGACGGGGTTCCGGTTAATTATGTGAGGGAAACCTCTCTGCCTGTTAATGAGCAGGCTCTTGAATGGGAAAATGAGGACGGAACACTTCATGAAGGACAGCCTGAAGGATGGGAAAATGAAGTACTGACAATGGACTTTTGCAGTGGGACACTTCAAAGTTTTCTGCACAGAAATCCCATAGAAGCTTCGAATGCTTCCGATGAGAGGCTGTTCTTACTTCCTTTTGATGAGGTCAGGGATATCTTTGAAAAAACGATCACTTTGCAGGTCATGACAGAAGACAGGAATCGGATGATATCTGTCGATGGAGGAAGCCACTACCGTTATCCGTCCATTGATGCACAGAGTGCAGAGATAACCATAACAAAGGTACAGCTGGGCTATATGTGCATGCCAGACAGTGAAGGCAGCGATACCGAAGCAGTCCTGATCCCGGTGTGGGATTTTTATGGAACCTGGACATCCCAAGAGCCAGAGTATGGAAATGGGGAGGATGGACTGGTCATGGGAGACGTGACGATGGATGATGCAGGTGTTCCACTCCTTACGATCGATGCACGGGATGGAAGCGTAATACAAAGGATTCAGGCTGGATGGGCGGCTTCTATGGACTCTAAGGATATAAAATAGAGTGTGAATTTCAATTCCTAATAAATGATGACAGAAAGACCTGGATTTTCAGGTCTTTCTGCTTTACAGGAAAAAGAAAAATACGTTATACTTTTCCTATAGAAAAAGGTTGGAGGAATATGTATGGCAGAAAAAATGGCAGAACGGATCGCAGAGATTTTAAAAGAACCTAATTTTCAAACGGCAGAGAAAGCACTGACAGATTTCTGCGGACCGATGGATGGGGAATTCAGGAATCTTCTGGTGGATATTATTGTGGAACGATGGATTGATACGCCTAAAGACGTACCGTTTTCCTATGCCCGCAGCATTTGGAATCGGAAAGATATAAATAGAGAAGAGTATCAGGCATTGCTGGAGGAAATCCGAAGCTATCCCATCGCACTGATCAACAAGGCAAAGATATCGGATTTTTTATGGGTTGTGGAAAATGATTTTTCAAATGCTAAAATAGCAGAAACGGCTTATTACGAACACTTGAAGAACACCGGTGCATTTGCAGATCATATCATGGCTATAAACCGGATCTTGTTTATCTCTAAAAAAATCCGAAGCAAGGAAATCAATGAAGAGGTGCGAAAGAATCTGCTGATAAAAGTATTAGAAGAGTATGATAACAGCAGCCACGCAAAAATTGGATATTTGATAAAAACTGCCATGGAGGAAAAAGTGGATACAGGATATCTGATCCCTTATGTGGAAAATATCTTGAAAACTTACGATGATAATAGCTGTGATGCACCGCTCATTGGTAAGTTTTGTGATCTGTTGGAAGAACTCTATTGCAGAAAAAATAACTGGCAGAAGAAAAAGTGTATTACTGAACCTAAACTGATTGCGATACGAAGACGTAAGATTCAGGCTATCCGGATGGAGGCTGAATATGCCGGGGCCTCTTCCAAAGGAAATTTAATGAGAAAGATTCACTATTTGAAAGAGGTTATTCAGTTGTTAAAGACCATACAGGGTACGGAAGAAGAAAGAAAGGCACTGTTGCAGGAAATAGCACAGATAGAAGAAGCTTCCCTTTCGGAGATGATGGTATGGAGTGATAAACAGGATGCCAGCGGCATTGTAAAAGAACTGTTCCGCCAACTGGAAGATCTTGATAAAGAAGAGGCATTATGTTATTTTGCTTCATTTCTTCCGATTCCGGTAAGAGAAAAGGTAAAGAATCAAGTATTAAATAGGACTGGGATCCTGAACACGATATTTCCAGCGGCAATCCTTGGAAAAGGAGGAAAATTAATTGCTAAAAGCAGGCCTGTGAAAAAGCCTGATGGAACAATCGATGAAGGTGCGCTTAAGGATAATATGGAGCGGACAGCAGCCATGGAGATGGATTATTTTGCACAGATTCTGGTGAGAAATACGTTTGAATATATTCGTTCCAGATTTGTGATCGAAGAGAGTGATGTAAAAAAGATTGTAGATGTAAGTTGTGCGATTCCAGAGGGGAGAAAAGAATCGTATACCAAGGGTCTTATGTTTGGCTTTTCAGGAGATTTTTTGACGGCGCTAAGTATCCTGATTCCACAGATAGAAAATGCAGTAAGATATCTGGCAGTGGAATGTGGAGAACCTGTTTACAACATGAATGAAGAAGGGA
This sequence comes from Blautia intestinalis, assembly GCF_014297355.1. Classification (GTDB taxonomy): domain Bacteria; phylum Bacillota; class Clostridia; order Lachnospirales; family Lachnospiraceae; genus Blautia_A; species Blautia_A intestinalis. Next base: position 127,519 of record NZ_JACOQE010000002.1, read on the forward strand.
TTGAAGAAGTAAAACCAATGCACGCTGTCTTAGAATTGGAAGGAGTAAAAGAAAGCCTGGATGAAGACCTTATATTTGCTTTAAATACGATTTTCTGTTCAAAATTTGGATTTAACATGCGCAACAATGTGGCACATGGAATGCTGGATGATCAGGCATTCCAGAGCTTTAAAGCTTTGTATATCTGGTGGTTTGCACTGAAATTTTGCTATCTATTCTGCGGAAAATTACAGGAGGAGAATAGAAGCAAAATAAATAAAAAGCTGAAACAGCTGATGGAGAAGAAAGATAATATGGATGAGAATTAATATAAAATGGTTGGACGGATGGTATGGTTTCCTTAAAAAGTGTTCGGAAGTATCTGGCAAGCATAGCGTTTGGATATCAAAACGCACTTTGGGGACGGCCTCAACCCCCGGAATGTGTAGCACTGAGAGTAAATCTATAAATATAATATGAATTATAAAAACACTCCAACTTATTAGTAGTCAGAGTGTTTTTCATAAACATATATTTTTAAATAAAAAACACAATAAAAATCTGATTATCCACTAAAACACAGTATCTATCAGCATTTTCAAGGAAACAAACACATCAATTTACTACTTATTTACTACTAACGAATGAGCCTTGATACGCAAGTTTTCCTAGATATGCAAAGATATGGTACAGCACATCAGTATTGAAACAACAAAAAAATGAATAACTCATAGACTATGGAACGCCTAAAATGACGTTCCTTTTCTATGTCCAGCCGTTCTTATTGGACGGCTATTTTATTACCCAAAATGAAAGGAGCATTAGATTTATGAAAAAGACATTGAAACGATTGTGTACGGGCTTCTTAGCTCTTGCAACTGTCGTTACTGCTTTACCGACTACACCCGTTCATGCAGAAAGTAAGCAATACTGGACGGAGTCAAAAGAGCGTGTTGCTACTGATAAGAACGGCAACAAAGAGATTGAAGCTGGAAAAGAGGTAACAATCATTGATACCGTACAAAGATAGCAATAGAGCCAGTATTCGAAGCTGACTTTAGAGAATGTTCCTATGGATTCCGACCGAAAAGAAGTGCAAAACAAGGTTTTAAAAGAACTCTCTGTAGAGGAAATCTATAATTATTACGAACAAGCAAATATCAAAGAGAAGGAGTGGATCAAACAATTAGTTTTTGAATGCCAAATTGTTCAGGATATTGGTAGAAATATTAGGAAGATCAAAGTTGATAAAACAATATACATTTTAGAAAAACTGGGTTTTAAATGGGCACCTGTTGGAAAAAAAGAATTTATGTCAGCCTATAAAGAAATTAAGAAACTTTGACATTGTGCAATGACAAATATAGGTACGCAAATGATAATAAACTTTTAGAGGGATAATTTTGTATAAAGAATGTGAAATGAATAAAGCCGAGAGTATTAATCTATCTCGGCTTTAGTATTTTTCCAAATTTTTGAATCGTCGATATTCTAAGGGTGATAATCCAAGCTGTTTTTTAAATACAGCTGCAAATTTTCCTTGATTAGAATAGCCAACCTGTTCTGATATTTCGGCAATCGGACGCTTTGTGTTCGAAAGAAGCCTTGCGGCTTCGTTCATACGGATTTCCCGCAGCCAGGTGGATATATTCTGTCCATATACGCCTCTAAAATAATTTTTCAGGCTGGTTTCACTGACCGAAAATCGTTCTGCAATCTGTCTTACAGGGATGTGCTGGCGAAGGTCATCAGAAAGGATTTGTGCCGCCCTTTTTGCAATTTCAACCTGTGTTTCCGTGTAGAAGCCGCAAGTTTTCGGAGGCCGGATTTCCATGTTAAGAAGCCGGTGGAGAAGTTCAAGAGTATAGATTTGCAAAAGGAAGGCAGAGGGTCTTTCGGATAGCCGCCAGAGTTTTTGAAATATATTTTCCAGCTCGCTGTCCGCTTCGTTGATATATGTCTTATGGTTGCCACAATAACTTTTTTCCAGCGTAGGGAGGTCAAGTGAAAAAGATTTCAAAAGTTCACCGCAGGACTGTAAAAGAAGTGGCAGGTCAAAGTATATTTTTATGCCCTGATATTGCCGTGTGGGAAAGATATATTCTTTCTGTGCGGTCTGTTCACTGACACAAAAATCATTTTCCTTCAGGTAAATGTAGGAGCCGTCATCCAGAAGCAATTCACTTCTGCCCGAAACGCAATAGTTAATCAGCAAAGGCTTTAGATTTGAATTTTCATCCGACTCCGGCCATACGGGAGCGTTTACAAAAATAAAAGCCAAAGTCAGCCCCGGAAAGAGCGTATGGAATGTCATGCGTCCCTTGCCATCTGCCCGATCCAAAAGCAATGTGCTGCTATTTGGACTGTTTTTCAAGGTCACACCAGAAACAGCATCGCTGTTTTCTAAAATGTTGTATATCATGTTACGCAACTGCTTCGCCCCTTTCATCACGCAAAATCGCTGATATTATTATACCTGCGAGAAAACTCCCGGTCAATGGATATCTGGCAGAGCGAAAAAACTCCTTGCTATACGGGCTTAAAATACCGATATGTGCATAGAAGCACAGCTGAATTTATGCTATCATTAGGGCTGGTTAGCAAGAACTAACAAAGACGAAAGTAATCATGTTAGGAGGTTTCGCAATGAACAACAAATTGCAAGGAAAGGACTTAATCAACATCGGTATTTTTACGGCGATTTACTTTATCGTCATTTTCGCAGCGGCGTCTATCGGTTTTATCCCGATCTTTATTCCGCTTATCAGCGTGATCGTGCCGCTTGTCGGCGGTATTCCGATGATGTTGTTCTTCTCCAAAATTAAGAAATTCGGTATGCTCACCATCTGCGGAGTGCTGCTGGGTATCATTATGCTGCTGACCGGCATGGGCTGGTGGTGCATCCCTACCGGGCTGATCTTCGGGCTGATTTCCGATTTTATGATGAAAGCCTGTGACTACAAAAATGCCAAGCGCGAAGTGTTGATTCACGGCGTTTTTTCCATGTGGGTAATCGGCGCCTTTATTCCCATCGTTGTGACACGTGACGCTTACTACCAGAACCTGCTCCCCGGCTACGGTCAGGAATATGCCGACACGCTCATGGCCTATATGCCCGACTGGATTTTGCCGGTACTGCTTATTGCTGCTTTCGTCAGTGGTCTTGTCGGTGGCCTGATCGGACGAAAGATTTTCAAAAAGCACTTTGAGCGGGCGGGAATTGTGTAATGAGCCGCGAACTTCTTGCAAGTCAAAAAAACAATCGCGGAATTTTATTAGACCCCCGGACAAAACTGGCGGTACTGATTACCATAGCTGTCTTTATTTTAGGCGGTTCGTATGAAGGCATCATGCAGTATTACATCATCGTGTTGGCGGCGATCCCGCTGTTACTTTTGTCAACGGCCAGAAAATGGAAAGGCGCTGTTCTCTATATCCTGATTTTTGGAGGCAGTCTGTGCCTGGAAATGTTCGGTCTGTCACGACTGGCTGGCGTAGCAAACTACATCGCGGTAGCCATTGTTGGCATTCTGCTGAGGTTCACCCCCAGCGTGGTCATGGGATATTTTGTGGTAACGACAACCACGGTCAGCGAATTTGTTGCGGCGATGGAACGGCTCCACCTGCCGCAGCAGATCACCATTCCCATGTCTGTGATGTTTCGCTTCTTTCCCACGGTTGCGGAAGAATGGAGCGCCATTGGGGACGCCATGCGGATGCGTGGCGTCCGCTTTGGCGGTGGTAAAGCTGGTACGATTTTAGAGTATCGGATTGTTCCCATGATGATCTGCTCCGTCAAAATCGGAGAGGAACTGTCCCAGGCAGCCCTTACGCGGGGATTGGGAGGCCCGGTAAAACGGACGAATATCTGTAAGCTGGGTTTTCATGTGCAGGATGTTATTTTCCTGCTGATCTGTCTTGGAGCATTTGCAACGCAAATCTATGTGCTTGCCGCAAGGGGGTGAAGGAAATGATTGAATGTCAAGATGTGTCCTTTTCTTATCCTGCCAGTACCCTTCCCGAAAGTGAGAGGCAGGCCGGTGGCGCTTTGAAACATATTTCCTGCACTATTGAGGACGGTTCTTTTGTCCTGCTCTGCGGGACTTCCGGCTGTGGGAAAACAACCATGACCCGGTTGTTTAACGGCTTGATCCCCCATTATCATGAGGGGACTTATACCGGCTCCGTCTATCTGGATGGAAAGGATACCCGTGACCTGTCACTGTTTGATATTTCTCTGAAAGTCGGTTCTGTATTTCAAAATCCGCGTTCTCAGTTTTTCAATGTGGACACGACCAGCGAACTGGCTTTCGGCCCAGAGAATCACGGCATAGCGGAAGATCTTGTGCGTGACCGTGTAAAGCGTGTAGCTGCACAGCTAAAGTTGGAGCCGCTGCTTGATAGAAGTATTTTTTCTTTGTCCGGCGGTGAAAAGCAAAAAATCGCCTGCGGATCGGCAGCAGCGATTGACCCGGATATTTATGTGCTTGATGAGCCATCATCCAACCTTGACGCATACGCTATCGCTGATTTCAGACAGCTACTCTTTACTTTGAAATCGCAGGGAAAGACCATCATCATCTCTGAACATCGGCTGTATTATCTGTCCGGCCTCTTTGACCGTGTCCTGTACCTGAAAGATGGAGAAATCGAAGGTGATTATACAGCAAAGGAATTTTGCGGCCTGTCGGCAAGACAGCGCGATGATATGGGATTGCGCCCTCTTGATCTTGCGGGGCTTTCAGAAGTTGAAGGCACGCCGCAGAGAATGAATGAGGCGGTTTGGACGATAAAGAATGTGTCCTTCGCCTATAAGCATGAGCCGGAAACCTTGCATATAACGGAAACCTCTTTCCCATCCGGCAGCGCCACGGCCATCATCGGACATAATGGTGCTGGAAAATCCACATTTGCCCGGTGTCTATGCGGATTGGAAAAGCACTTCAAGGGAACAGTGCAGGATCAGAGCAAGACTTATTCCAGAAAAGAACGATTGAAACTCTGCTATATGGTCATGCAGGATGTGAACCACCAACTCTTTACTGAAAGTGTTCTGGATGAAATTCTGCTCAGTATGGGAACTGAGGATAAGCAGAGGGCAAGAGAAATCTTGCAGGAGATGGACCTGCTGCCTTATGAGGACTGCCACCCGATGGGACTGTCCGGCGGCCAAAAGCAGCGCGTGGCGGTTGCCTCTGCGATTGCTTCGGAGCGGCCTCTGATTTTATTTGATGAACCGACCAGCGGTCTTGACCTGTTTCACATGAGGCAGGTTGCCAATGTTGTTAATCAGGTGGCGAATACTGGAAGAACTGCGCTTGTGGTAACGCATGACCCGGAATTTATTCTACGCTGCTGCAATTATGTCCTTCACTTAGAAAACGGGCAAATTCAGGAAAGTTATTCCATAGAGGACAGCGATGGCCGAGAACGCCTGCTAAAGTTTTTCCTGAGTGATATGAAGAAGGAGGTGTCCACAGAATGAAGGAGGAAAAGAAAGAGTCGCCCATAGGCGTCTTATGGGGATGGGGCAAGCTATATCACGGGAAATTCATTGGCAGTGTTATCCTTGCGGTATTAGGCGTGGCCTGCCAGATGGTGCCCTATTTCTGCGTGGCGCATATTGTCACAATGATGTTGTCTGGGGAACAGAATTTTTCCCGCTATGTGACTGCTGGTATTATTGCACTGTGCGGCTACTTTGGAAAGGTGCTGTTTTCCTGTCTTTCTACAACGATTTCCCACACAGCGACCTATTACACGCTACGCGATCTGCGGGAGAATATCACCGCAAAGCTGGCTCGCGTCCCGATGGGGACGATTTTAGATACTCCGTCCGGCCAGTATAAAACGACGATTGTTGACCGGGTTGAAGGCATGGAATCGACCTTTGCGCACCTGATCCCGGAAATGACCGCAAATGTGCTGGTGCCTTTGGTGATTGTCGTATATCTGTTCGTTATGGACTGGCGCATGGCGCTCCTGTCCCTTGTTACGCTGGTGGTGGGCCTTGCTGTCATGTCCGCCGGTATGAAGAATTATCCCGTCAAATGGGAGGGCGCGGTTAAAGCGGGAAAGCAGATGGCAAACGCCATTGTAGAATACATCGGCGGGATTGAGGTGGTAAAAGCGTTCAGCCAGTTCGCCGGTTCCTACAAAAAATATTCTGACGCGGTGAATTATAACGCCAACTATTATGTGAACTGGATGCGTGAAAACCAGAAAACCATGAGTGCCTACAACGCCATCCTGCCCTCAGTGCTAATCTGCGTGCTGCCCTGTGGCTTCGCGTTCTGGCTCTCCGGCAGTCTGGAGCTTTCCACCTTCCTGTCCATTGTGATTTTCTCGCTGGGCCTTGTTGGGCCGATTATTGCGGCCTTTACCTTTACGGACGATTTGGCTGTACTGGGGACAAATGTGGAAGAAATCAGCCAGCTTCTGAACGCCGAAGAACTGAACCATAAAGAAACGCCGATCAAGCTGGAAGATACCGGCATTTCTCTTAGGTCTGTGTCGTTTTCCTATGACGGGACAACAGAGGTTTTGCATGATGTGAATCTCGCCATCCACCCCGGAACCATGACCGCCCTTGTAGGGCCGTCCGGCTCCGGCAAGTCTACGGTGGCGAAGCTGATTGCCGGGTATTGGGATGTTACATCCGGCAGCATTACCCTCGGCGGCCATGAGCTGAAGGATATGCCGCTGTCTGAAATTGCAGACCAGATATCCTATGTATCTCAGGACAACTACCTGTTTAACCGCAGTATCCGGGAGAATATCCGCATGGGAAGACCCAGTGCCACGGATGCAGAGGTGGAGCAGGCAGCCAAACAAAGCGGCTGCGACGCCTTTATCCGCAAGCTGGATAATGGCTATGATACGGTTGTCGGCAGCGCCGGTTCCCATCTTTCCGGCGGTGAACGCCAGCGGATTGCCATCGCCCGCGCCATGCTGAAAAATGCGCCGGTTGTCATTTTGGACGAGGCAACTGCCTATATCGACCCAGAGAATGAGGCGCTGGTGCAGAAAGCCATTTCCACTTTAACTGTCGGCAAGACCCTGATTGTGATCGCACACCGGCTGTCTACCATTGTTGGCGCAGATAACATCGTTGTGGTGAAGGATGGAACCATCCACGCACAGGGTACGCATGAGAAGCTGCTGGAAACCTGCCCCCTCTACCGGGATATGTGGCAGGCGCACATCGGCGCGAAAGACCAGATGTAAGGGGGGTTGTCAGATGTATGGAACATTGAAAAAAATCTTTGCTTTTGCAGGCAGCAAAAAGGGGCTTCTAAAAAAATCCCTGTTATTCTCATTCCTGTCCGGGCTGTTTTCAGCCATGCAGTTTGCCGCCCTCTTTGTAGTGATCGGCGCGTTAGTATCTGACAACCGGGACGGAAAGTTTATCTGCATTTCGCTGGGAATTATGGCCGTTTCCCTCATTGGGCGTATCATCACGACCTATTTTTCCACGATGGAGCAGACGGAAACCGGCTATTGCATGGTGGCGGAAAAGCGTATCCACATCGGAGATCGGCTGCGCTACATCCCGATGGGCTACTTCAACATGAATAGTATTGGGAATATTACCGCCATTGTCACAACAACTTTGGGTGATGTAGAGAACTCAGCAGCCCGTGTCCTGGTGTCAGTGCTGGGCGGTTTTTTCAACTCGGTTGCCCTCGTCATCGTCCTGTTGGTATTTGACTGGCGGATCGGTCTTGTGGCCACTGCCGGTGTCCTGATTTACCTTGCGGCGGCGGAACTGGCGCTTCGCAAATCAGCCGCGCTCAGCGGTGTACGCCAGCACACACAGGAGTCCCTTGTGGAGTCTGTGTTGGAGTACATTCAGGGGATGGGGATTGTTAAAGCATTTGGACTGGAACGGGACAGCACGCAGTCTATCGGCAGTGCATTTAAGGCGAGCTGCCGGGATAACCTGAAATTGACAAAGGCCAGTGTTCCCTATGACGCTATCAAACAGGCTGTTGTCCGAGTGTTCAGCGTCCTGTTACTTTTGGCCTCGGTCTGGTTCTGGCTGGACGGCTCCCTGCCGCTGGCCTACGGTCTGATTTTGGTGATTGCTTCTTTCATGGTGTTCAACGATTTGGAGAACGCCGGGAATATGGCCTCTTTGCTGCAAATGCTGGCGGCCTCGATGGATACGGCAAACTCCATTGATGACACGCCGGTAATGGACGAGAAAGGCGCTGATATTACGCCGAAGTCCAGCGAGATCGTGTTTAACAAGGTGGATTTTTCCTACGCAGACCGTAAGATATTAGACCAGGTCAGCTTTACCATTACAGAAAAAACGACTACGGCCATTGTCGGCCCTTCCGGGGCAGGAAAGACAACGATGTGCAACCTGATTGCCCGTTTTTGGGATGTGAATGCCGGGAAGATTACCATAGGCGGTACGGATGTACGAGATTTCAAGCTGGACAGCCTGATGAAGAATATCTCGATGGTGTTCCAGAGCGTGTACCTATTTGCAGATACGATTGAGAACAATATCAAGTTTGGCTGCCCGGATGCTACCCATGAACAAGTGGTTGAAGCGGCGAAAAAGGCTTGCTGCCATAACTTTATTTCTGCCCTGCCGGATGGCTATGACACCGTGATTGGCGAGGGAGGCGGTACTTTGTCCGGCGGCGAGAAACAGCGGATTTCCATCGCCCGCGCCATGCTGAAGGACGCACCTATCATCATTTTGGACGAGGCAACAAGCAGCGTTGACCCGGAGAATGAGGATGAATTGCAGCGGGCTATCGAGGCATTGACCCATGACAAGACCATCATCATGATTGCCCACCGTCTGAAAACCGTCCGCAACGCCGATCAGATCCTTGTACTGGACAACGCTCATATCGTCCAGCGCGGCACTCATGCGGAGCTGATCCAGCAAAAGGGCCTGTATGCCGATTTTGTATCGGCCAGACAGGAGGCCATCGGCTGGAAGCTGGCTCAGTAAAGGAGGACTTATGAACCTTTATGCATCTGGAGAAGATTATTTAGAAGCAATTTTGGTTCTCTATAAAAAATTTGGAAGCGTCCGCTCGGTAGACATCGCTCGACACATGGGAGTATCAAAGCCAAGCGTATGCCATGCAGTTAATGTCTTATGTGATGGCGGTTTTCTTACAAAGGACGATAAGCACTTCATTTCTTTAACAGAGGAAGGGCGAAAGGTTGCGGAAAAAATTTATGAACGACATAAATTTTTTAAGGAGCAGCTTATATCTGCGGGAGTAAGACCTAATATAGCGGAAACGGAGGCCTGCCGTATTGAACACTGTATCAGTGACGAATCGTTTCTTAAACTAAAGGAACATCGAGAAAAAGGCAAGGGATGATGGCGAGAACTTACCTATAATAATATAGAAGGTCTTTTTATGATTTTCTACTTATTATTTTGCGTTTCACGTACAGAAAACGTATGTAATAAGTAGAAAAGAAAAAAGGAGAGAAAAGAAACTTCCCAATCTAAGACAGAATGGACAAAGATTTATAATGCACAGAATATAGTAGAGACAGAACAGCTCGTAGAAATGTTAAAGCAAAGTGAAATAGAAGCTTTTTCCCAGGAAGCAGGTGCGAATGTTGCAATGCATGGAGCACCTGGATTTGGAATATATGGTGTGAATATATTCGTGAAAACCGATGATGCAGAGAAGGCAGTACAGCTGATCAAGGAGATTAATAACCAAGAGAATGAAGAAATTTTTTGACATTGTCACATATGCGTGCTAATATGATTATAGAAAAAGTGTGCTGCCGATAAACGGTTAGTCCACATACTTAATTGATTGAAAATAACCGTTCACTTCACGCTGGAGCGGTTATTTTTTTGTCTTGTTATTATCTTTGCCGAATACCTTTGAGTAACGAGGGAGTGAGATATATGGAGCAATTATTGATTGTTGAAGATGATATTGGTTTGAATCAAGGTTTATGCAAAGCACTGAAAGTAGATGATCGGAAAATCATTTCCTGCCAAGACCTGAAAACGGCGAAGGAGCAGATGCTTTGCGGCGGTGTATCCCTGATCCTGTTAGATATCAATCTGCCGGATGGCAGTGGGCTTGAATTGCTACGGGAGGTCAAGGAAAACACACCCGGGATTCCTGTTATTCTGCTGACTGCCAATGATACCGATCTGGACATCGTGGACGGACTGGAGAGGGGCGCTGATGATTACATTACCAAGCCCTTTTCTCTTTCGGTTTTGCGGGCAAGGGTGAATACCCAACTGCGAAAGCAAGCGTCAAGCCATAAAAATGCACCGATCCATATTGATCTATTTCACTTTGACTTTGAAGCAATGACCTTTTATGTGGGAGATTCAAAAGTAGAATTGAGTAAAACAGAACAAAAATTACTGCGTCTGCTTGTTGAAAACCGCGGTCAGACCATGACGCGTGGAAACCTTATAGACAGGATCTGGACAGATGGTGCAGAATATGTGGATGAAAATGCTTTGTCTGTTACGATCAAGCGTTTGAGGGATAAGCTTGGGGCACAGAAATACATTAAAACCATCTATGGAATCGGTTATAGCTGGGTGACAAAAGATGAATAAAAGCGGCATCATGATCATACTGCTGTGTTCTCTGGCGGCGGTAGCTGTTGTATTATGGGAGCGGAGAAAGGTCAGAAAAACGATGGAAGAAATCGAAAGGATGTTGGACGTTGCCATGACCGGTTCTTTTTCTGAAATCACTTTTGATGAAAGCCAGCTGTCTGCTTTGGAAACAAAGTTTGCACACTATCTTTCTGCCGCAGAAGCATCTTCTCGAAATATGGCACAGGAAAAAGAAAAAATCAAATCCTTGATTGCGGACATTTCCCACCAGACGAAAACGCCGATTGCAAACCTGCTGTTATACAGCGAGCTTTTGATGGAGGAAACTCTGCCTGCATCGGCAAAGGAAAACGTGGAGGCACTGTACAAACAATCGGAAAAGCTACGATTTCTGATTGATTCTCTCGTAAAACTTTCCAGACTGGAAAATGGGATCATTTCACTTTCCCCTCAGCAAGCATCACTTCAGCCGCTGCTTGAAAGCGTAGTAGAACAATATGCCGCCAAGGCTTCTGGAAAAGGATTATCCATATATCTGTACGATACAGATATTTCCGCTACATTTGACTTCAAATGGACAGCGGAAGCACTGGCTAATATTGTAGACAATGCCATCAAATATACGGAGCATGGAACAATCACGATTTCTACCGTAAGTTACGAAATGTTTACAAGGATCGATATATCGGATACCGGTTCAGGTATCCCGGAAAACGAGCAGGCAAAGATATTTTCCCGTTTTTATCGTTCAAATGCTGTTCAGGAACAAGAAGGGGTTGGCATCGGCTTATACCTTGCCCGACAGATTATATCCGGTGAGGGCGGTTATATCAAGGTTGCTTCCGTTCCGGGAAAAGGAAGTACGTTTTCCATATTTCTGCCGAAATAATAACAATTCTATCAAAATTGTTAGATTTCATTTTCCGCCGGAAAGAATATGGAAAGAATCCTATGCGATAATCTGTATGTATCAAAGGATCGTTTCCTTTCATACATACAGATTTTTTCATGGAGGTACTCGTTTATGGAGGTTTTACAGGCAAAAGACCTGAAAAAGATTTATGGCTCCGGCAATAACGCAGTTCATGCGTTGGATGGAGTTGATTTAAGTGTAAAGAAGGGCGAATTTGTTGCAATTGTCGGCACATCCGGCTCCGGCAAATCCACGCTGCTGCACATGCTGGGCGGGCTGGATCGCCCTACAAACGGCACGGTCATGGTGGACGGACAGGATATTTTCTCCCTGAAGGAGGAGGCGCTGACCATCTTCCGCCGCAGAAAAATCGGCTTTGTATTTCAGAGCTACAATCTTGTTCCGGTGCTGAATGTATATGAAAATATCATTCTTCCCATTGAACTGGATGGTGGAAAGGTAAATAAATCTTTTGTGAAGCAGATCGGGCAGACGCTTGGATTGAGTGACCGTCTGGATGCACTGCCCAATCAGCTCTCAGGTGGTCAACAGCAGCGGGTAGCCATTGCCCGTGCGCTGGCGGCAGCACCCGCTATCATTCTGGCAGATGAACCCACCGGCAATCTGGATTCCAAAACCAGCCAGGATGTATTAAGTCTTTTGAAAGTCACCAGTCAAAAGTTCTCCCAGACAATCGTAATGATCACTCACAACGAAGAAATTGCACAGATGGCAGACCGCATTATCCGTATCGAAGATGGTCGGATCGTCTCCCAGAACTAACGGGAGGTGGCTACGATGAATGTCAAAAATCGAAAATGTATTCGAAAGCTCAGCTTAAAATCTCTTTATGCGAACCGTCGCCGCAATCTGATCGCTATTTTTGCCATTGCGCTGACAACGCTGCTATTTACTTCCATGTTCACCATTGTCTTGTCGCTGAACGCCAGTTATGAAACCTACCAGTTTCGGCAGGTAGGCGGCTATGCGCATGGCACCTTTAAGGATGTTTCCCCCGAGCAGGCGGAACGCATCGCTGTCCACCCAAAGGTGAAGGCTACGGGGGCACGGAAGGTAATCGGTATCACTGCGGAGGGGGTCTTTGCCAAAATACCGGCAGAGATCAGCTACATGGATGCCAACTGCACCAAATGGAGCTATGCCACCCCTACTACCGGACGGATGCCCGAAAGCGGCAAAGAGGTAGCCATGGATACGGCAGCGTTGCAGCTGCTTGGCGTAACGCCGGAGCTGGGCGCCGAGGTCACGGTTTCCTATTCCATTACGGACAAGGATCAAACCGCCTTTACTGTAACAGATACCTTTACGCTGGTGGGCTATTGGGACTATGATGAACTAATGCCTGTTCATTACATCAACATCAGCCGTGATTACGCAGATGACATCGAAGCGCAGGCAGTGAAAACAGGTTTACAGCCTTTCCGCACCGATTTGAATGTCATGCTGGCCTCCGGCACAAACATTCAAGGGCAGATGGAGCAGGTGGATACCGATCTTGGTTACACATGGGACAGCTATACCGATACCAACAGCGTCCGGATCGGCGTCAACTGGGGATATACCTCATCCCAGCTGGAGTCGCAGCTCGACCCGGAACTTGTGATTGCCATAGCAGCTTTTTTGCTGCTGGTGATTTTTACCGGGTATCTTATCATCTATAACATTTTCCAGATCTCTGTTGCGGGGGATATCCGGTTTTACGGACTTCTGAAAACCATTGGCACAACGCCCCGGCAGCTCAAACGCATCATTCGCCAGCAGGCACTTCTGCTTTGTCTGATCGGTATTCCGGCGGGGCTGCTGCTGGGCTACGGCATTGGCGCTGTTTTGGTTCCTGTTGTCTTGCGCTCCACCCGGTTGGATGCAGGCATCACCACCATCAGCACATCGCCTGTGATCTTCCTTGGTTCTATGCTGTTCGCCTTGTTGACGGTGCTCTTGTCCTGTTCCAAGCCCGGAAAAATGGCAGCTAAGGTCTCTCCGGTGGAGGCTACCAAATATACGGATGTGATGCAGACCAAGAAAAAACGGCGCAGCATCCGGGGAGCAAAGCTCCATCAGATGGCCTTTGCCAATCTGGGACGAAACAAGAAAAAGACGGTGCTGGTGGTGGTGTCTCTGGCACTGTCGGTGACACTGTTCAATGCGCTGTGTGCCTTTGTGGGCGGCTTCAGCATGGAGAAGTATGTATCCGCCATGACCTGCGCCGATTTTATCGTCAGCACGCCCGACTATTTCCGTTACAACCCGGCAGATGAATTCATCACGCCAGAACAGATCGAGGAGATCGCAGCAAACACAAAGGCCAGTCTTTCCGGCACGGGATATGCTGTGCGAAAACCCGCCTACCTGTGGATGACGGAGGATGCTCTGCGGCAGGACTATGCAAGGTACGAAAGCGCCGAGCAGTTGGACAGCCATATGAGCCGTCTGGAGCACCGGGGCAATATGGTGATGGGAGATACCAGGATCGAGGCTCTGGATAACAGTCTGTTTGACAAGCTGCAAGTATTCGACGGAGATATTTCTCCCATGTTGGAGCCGGACAATAACGCCATTGCCATTGCGGTTTCCTTAGATGACTACGGTAATCTGCCCAATCTTGAATACTACCCCAAGGTGGGAGACACGATCACCGTTACCTATGCGGACGATGTGAAATATATCGACAGCCGCACCGGGGAACTCACCGAAGATACACCGGAGGAGTACTTTCAGGCAAAATTGTATGGAGCCAGAGATGTAGAGTACACGGTCTGCGCCTTAGTAGAACTTCCGAATTCCATGAGTTATCGTTATGGTGGTATTGGATATGACGTAGTTTTGTCTGTGGACACCGCACAGAGGGACAGCGGTGGTGCAGCCATTCCGATGCTCTACCTGTTCGACACAGCGGACGAAGTTGACGAGGCCGAAGCAGAGCAATATCTATCGAAGCTCACTGCCGGTGAGTTTTCGCCCTTGATGTATGAAAGCAAGGCCACGGCTCGCTCTGAATTTGCTCAGTTCCGGCAGATGTTCCTTCTGATAGGTGGTATCCTCTGTGCTATCATTGGGCTGGTGGGACTCTTAAATTTCTTCAACGCCATGATGACCGGTATTCTTTCCCGCCGCCGTGAATTTGCTGTGCTTCAGGCTGTAGGAATGACAAACCGGCAGCTCAAAACCATGCTGATCTACGAGGGGTTGTTTTACGCAATGTCTTCTGTAGCGGCGGCCTTTGTGCTTTCACTGGCGGTGGGACCGCTTGCGGGGAAAATGCTGGGCAGTATGTTCTGGTTCTTTGAGTATCGGTTCACCGTTCTGCCTGTCCTGCTGACAATTCCGGTATTTCTTCTGCTTGGGTGGCTGATTCCTTGCATGATGTATGATAACACAGCGAAATGCAGCATTGTAGATCAGTTAAGGGATGCTCAATAATTGTTAAGCCAAAATTAGCCCTCTGTCAATGAAAAGGCTGAGGGCTGGAATTCAAATAATAATCAAAGTGACCATTACACTGGCCAGCGGCAAGAAACAGGTCATTTCCGTTACTGTGCAAAAAACAACACAATGAGATCATTGATGAATGAAAACTGTTTCATGGTACGGATTGGGCGCAGAACACTGATTGATAAGAAAAAATTTCAGAAATGGATAGATCGGCAGTCTTGAAAGGTTTTTGGGGTTGTGTTAAAATTAAGTCCAGTGCCATGCATGATCATCTATTGTTATTAGAAAAAGGATGGTAATGTTATGGGAAAAATCTAAAAGGAAAAGAAATAGGTAAGGGAATCCGACAAAGAAAAGATGGGCGGTATGAAGCCAGAATCACAATTAAGGGTTCTGGCAAACCGCCTTTTTCTATCTATGGAACAAATCTTCAGCAAGTGAGAAAGCAAAGAAGCATGTATTTAGCGGAGGTTCTCCCAGGTGTTCCAGGCTTTGATTCGAGTATGTCCGTTTTAAAATGGTATGAGAAATGGATGGAACTTTATAAGGTTCGGAATCTTAAAGCAACCACGATAAGAAATTATGAAGAAAAGTATGGAAAAGAAAGCTGATTTTGCTGATGAAATGAGATTTTAGGAAGAGGTTTAAATATTTGGAAAAAGCAAGAAACATTGAAGAAGAAAAAAAAATGGGTCAAAAGTGGGTCAAAAAAGAATATGAGGCATCCACAACCCGCATAAACACGGGGTTTCCGGCTGATACCAGTACATTATCACCGATGATGCAGGAATACTGCAAAACAAAGGAAAAATATAAGGATTGTGTGCTTTTTTACAGGCTGGGTGACTTTTATGAAATGTTCTTTGACGATGCGCTTCTTGTATCTAAAGAACTGGAACTGACACTGACCGGAAAGGACTGCGGACTGGAAGAACGTGCGCCGATGTGCGGTATTCCGTTTCATGCATCCGAAGTGTACATCAAACGACTGATCGAAAAAGGGCATAAGGTTGCGATCTGTGAGCAGGTAGAAGACCCAAAGAAAGCAAAGGGACTTGTAAAGCGTGAAGTTATCCGAGTGGTGACACCGGGAACAACGCTGGATGCAACATCTCTGGATGAATCCAAAAACAACTATCTGATGTCGATCGTTTCACTCGAAGACCATTTTGGCTGTGCTATTGCAGATATTACTACCGGTGACTGTTTCCTGACCGAGGTAGACAGACCACAGAAGCTGCTTGACGAGATCAATAAATTCGTTCCGGCAGAAATTATCTGTAATGAAGCCTTTTTTATGAGCGGAGTTGATACAGAAGATTTAAAGGACCGCCTGAGAATCTGTATTTTCCCATTGGATAACTGGTATTTTGATGACAGTCTCTGTCAGCGTACTCTGAAAGAACACTTCCATGTAAATACGCTGGAAGGTCTGGGGCTTCAGGATTATGACAGCGGTGTGATCGCAGCAGGTGCTTTGTTCCAGTATCTCAACGAGACACAGAAAACGGCACTGTCACATATGGCAACGATCCATCCATACACGGCAGATAAATTTATGCTGATCGACAGTTCTACAAGACGAAATCTTGAACTTGTAGAAACCCTTCGCGAAAAACAGAAACGTGGATCTCTTCTGTGGGTTCTGGACAAGACAAAGACGGCAATGGGTGCCCGTACACTGCGTGGATATGTAGAGCAGCCGCTGATCGATGCTGACGAGATCAACCGGAGACTGGCAGCAGTGGAAGAACTGACACAGAAACCGATGCTCCGCGAAGAGATCAGAGAATACTTAAACCCGATCTATGATCTTGAGCGACTGGTCAGCCGTATCAGCTATCAGTCTGCAAATCCGAGAGATATGGTTTCTTTTGCATCTTCACTGGAAATGCTTCCGTTTATCCGTCAGATTCTGAAAGATTTTGAGGCACCTGTCCTGAGGCAGATCTATGAAGACATGGATCCGCTGGAAGATGTGACGAATCTGATCAAACGCGCGATCGTAGAAGATCCGCCGCTTGCACAAAAAGACGGAGGTATCATCCGGGAAGGTTTTAATCCGGACGTAGACAAATACCGCCGCTCCCGTACAGACGGCAAGAAATGGCTGGCAGAACTTGAGGCAAGAGAGAAAGAACGCACCGGTATCAAAACCCTCAAGATCAAATATAACCGTGTATTCGGCTATTCTCTTGAAGTGACAAATTCGTTTAAAGACCAGGTTCCGGACAACTATGTCCGGAAACAGACACTGGCAAATGCAGAGCGTTATATCACACAGGAACTGAAAGACCTGGAAGATCTGATCCTTGGTGCGGAAGACCGCCTCTATGCTCTGGAATATGAATTGTTTGCAGATGTAAGAGAAAAGGTCGGACAGGAAGTTGTACGTATCCAGAAGACCGCAAAAGCAGTTGCGGCACTTGATGTATTTGCTTCACTTGCACTTGTGGCAGAACGCAACAATTTCGTGAAACCAAAGATTAACGAGAATGGTGTCCTTGACATCAAAGGCGGACGTCATCCGGTTGTTGAGCAGATGATCGAGAACGACATGTTTATTGCGAACGATACATATCTGGACAACCAGAAAAAGCGTGTTTCTGTCATTACTGGACCGAATATGGCAGGTAAATCTACATATATGCGTCAGACTGCACTGATCGTTCTGATGGCGCAGATCGGAAGTTTTGTTCCGGCGGAAAAAGCAAATATCGGAATCGTAGACCGGATTTTTACCCGTGTCGGGGCTTCTGATGATCTTGCAAGCGGTCAGAGTACTTTTATGGTAGAGATGACAGAGGTTGCAAATATTCTCCGTAATGCTACCGCAAAGAGTCTTCTGATCCTCGATGAGATCGGACGTGGTACAAGTACATTTGACGGACTTGCCATTGCCTGGGCAGTGATCGAACACATCAGCAATACAAAGCTTTGCGGTGCGAAGACTCTTTTTGCGACACACTATCACGAACTGACCGAGCTGGAAGGCAAGATTCCGGGAGTGAACAATTACTGTATTGCAGTCAAAGAAAAGGGCGACGATATTGTTTTCCTTCGAAAGATTGTCAAAGGCGGCGCTGACAAGAGTTATGGTATTCAGGTTGCCAAGCTGGCAGGTGTTCCGGATTCTGTTATCAGTCGCGCGAAGGAGCTGGTAGAGGAACTGAGCGACGCTGATATCACAGCTGCAGTTAAAGATCTGACCGCTCCGAAGAAAAAGCAGAAAATCATGTATGATCAGGTAGATATGGCCCAGATGTCACTTTTTGACACCGTACAGGATAATGATATCGTAGATGAAATCCGTGATCTTGATATGACACATCTGACACCGATGGAAGCTATGAATATTTTATATAATTTACAGAACAAGATCAAAAATCGCTGGTAAAAGGGCGGGATGATCGTTACTGTGAACAGTAACGGACAATCTGCTGTATGGAGGGTGCTTTGAGAAAAATCGCAGTTTTAGATCAGAATACAATTGACAAGATTGCTGCCGGAGAGGTAGTGGAGCGTCCGTCTTCGGTTGTAAAAGAACTGGTAGAGAATGCCATAGATGCCGGAGCAACGGCAGTGACTGTGGAAATCACAGATGGCGGAAAAAAGCTGATCCGTATCACAGATAATGGATCCGGAATGGAATCTGAGCAGATCCCGCTTGCTTTTTTGCGTCATGCGACAAGCAAGATTGAAAAGGTTGAGGATCTCGAGCATATTGCATCACTGGGATTCCGTGGTGAGGCACTTTCCAGTATTGCAGCTGTTTCACAGGTGGAACTGATCACTAAAACACCTTCGGATATCAGCGGCTCCCGTTATGTGATCGAAGGTGGGAATGAAATTGCGCTGGAAGAACTCGGTGCGCCGGAAGGAACGACGTTCCTTGTGCGAAATCTTTTTTATAATACACCGGCGAGAAGTAAATTTTTGAAATCAGATATGACAGAAGCAAATTATATCCATACGCTGATGGAACAGCTTGCTCTGTCACATCCGGAGATTTCCTTTAAATATATTCAGAATAAACAGGTCAAGCTGCATACATCCGGAAACTACAGTGTGAAAGATGTCATATACAGCGTGTATGGCAGGGAAATTGCAAAAGCTCTTCTGGATGTAAATTATGAAAATTCTTTTATGAAAGTAGAAGGATTTGTAGGAAAACCGGAGATTGCCAGAGGAAACCGCAGCTTTGAAAACTATTATATCAATGGCCGTTATGTAAAAAACAATATCATTACAAAGGCTATCGAAAATGCATACAGAGGATTTCTGATGCAGCACAAATTTCCGTTCGTTTCGCTTCGTATGGAGATGGAGGGGAATGATCTCGATGTCAACGTACATCCGGCAAAAAGAGAGGTACGTTTTGCCAGAGAACAGGAAGTTTATGATGCAGTGTATGATATGGTTCGGAGTGCACTGACCAGAAAGGAAATGATACCGAAAGTATCTGTAGACAGTACTCCTGCAAAAACAGAAGCAAAAGAAGAAAAAATCACCCGTGCTGCGGTGCCGGAACCGTTTGAAACGAAACGACGGGAAGAAATGTACCCGAATACGGTGAGAAAGCCGGAAGTACAGGCAAGTTTAAATCCAAAGCCGGAAGTAAGGGATGGCTTAAATGCAAGAACGGAAATACGAAAGCCTTTTTCGCAGGGTACCCAATCCGAAACAATTGTCCGCGAACCGGCAGCAGAATACAGACCTGCATTCTCTGAGGCAGAGGAAGAAATGTTCAGTGGTACACTTCGTGAAAACCAGAAACTGGATGAAGAGAAGAAGCAGGCGGAATTAAAGCTGACAGAAGAGCCGGAAAAGAAACAGGCACCTCCGCAGCAACTTGAACTCTTCGAGGAAAAACTTCTTGCACCGGAATCCAGAAGCCGCATCCGTGTAGTCGGACAGATCTTTGATACTTACTGGCTGGTGCAGTTTGAAGATAACTTTTATATCATCGATCAGCATGCAGCGCACGAAAAAGTATACTACGAGCGCATGGTGAAACAGTTCCGTGAACATTCCATTGATTCGCAGTATCTGAGTCCGCCGATGATCGTTACCTTAAGTATGCAGGAAGAAGAAGTTCTGAATTCAAATAAAGATTATTTTGAACAGTTCGGTTTTGAAATTGAGAACTTCGGCGGTCGTGAGTATCGGATCAGCGCTGTTCCGTCGAACCTTTATGGATTGACAGAAGAAGATCTGTTTCTGGAAATGCTTGACAATCTTTCCGGAAATAACAGCAGAGATGCTTTGGATATTTTTGCATCAAAACTCGCGACTATGGCATGCAAAGCGGCAGTAAAAGGCAATCATGCAATGTCTTTTGAAGAAGCAGAAAAGCTGATCGATGAGCTTCTGACACTGGATAATCCGTATCACTGTCCACATGGACGTCCGACGATCATTGCGATGACGCGTACAGAACTGGAAAAGAAATTTAAAAGAATTGTATAATAATACAGGAGCAGTTATGAAAAGACCTTTAATTGTCCTTACCGGACCGACGGCAGTGGGAAAAACAAGTCTGTCTATCTCACTTGCAAAAGCGGTGAACGGGGAAATTATTTCCGCGGATTCCATGCAGGTATATAAAAGAATGGATATCGGCTCGGCAAAAATCCGTAAGGAAGAAATGCAGGGCGTGAAGCATTATCTGGTGGATGTACTTGAACCGGAAGAGGAATTTCATATTGTGAAATTTCAGGATATGGCAAAAGCTGCCATGGAAGAAATCTATGCAAAGGGGAAACTCCCGATTTTGGTCGGCGGAACTGGCTTTTATATTCAGGCAGTGACAAGAGATATTGATTTTACAGAGGCACAGCAGGAAAATACTTACCGAGCCGAACTGGAAAAGCTGGCAGAAGAAAAAGGTGCGGAGTATCTTCATGAGTGCCTTCGCGAAGTCGATCCGGCGAGCGCAGAGGCGATTCATGCCAATAATGTCAAACGTGTGATCCGGGCATTGGAATTTTATCATCAGAACGGAACACCGATTTCTGAACATAATGAAGAACAAAAAAAACAGGTAAGCCCATATAATCTTGCCTATTTTGTGTTGAATGCACCTCGTGAGATTCTATATGAGAGAATTGACAGGCGCGTGGATCAGATGCTGGAAGAGGGTCTGGTAAAAGAGGTTGCAGATCTCAGGCAGGAAGGCTGTCACCGGGGAATGGTCTCCATGCAGGGACTTGGCTATAAAGAAATCCTTGCGTATCTGGAGGGAGAATATCCACTGGAAGAGGCTGTACGTATTCTGAAACGTGATACCAGGCATTTTGCAAAGCGTCAGCTTACCTGGTTTCGCAGGGAGTCGGATGTGATCTGGGTAGATAAAGAGAAATTTGACTGGGATGAAAAAGAAATCCTGAATTATATGAAACGCATTTGTGAGGAAAGGAAGATCATTTAGAATGAAAGAACTTTATGAACAGCTTGGGATTTCTTCTCAGGTATATGATTTTGGAGCAGAGATCGAAGAATCTCTGAAAGAACGATTTGAACAGTTTGATAAAACAGCAGAGTATAATCAGCTAAAAGTACTGATGGCAATGCAGAAAAATAAAGTAAGCGCAGAGTGTTTTCAGTCTTCTTCCGGTTATGGGTATGATGATTTCGGAAGAGACACACTGGAAAAAGTCTATGCGGACACCTTCCATACAGAAGCATGTCTGATCCGTTCACAGATTACCTGTGGTACACATGCACTTGCAATTGCGCTTTTTGGAAATCTCCGGCCGGGAGATGAACTTCTTGCACCGGCAGGAAAACCATATGATACTCTGGAAGAAGTAATCGGAATCCGTCCATCCAGAGGTTCTCTTGCAGAATATGGTGTAACCTATAGACAGGTTGATCTGAAAGAAGACGGAACCTTCGATTATGATGCGATCCGTGCAGCTATCAATGAAAAAACAAAACTTGTCGAAATTCAGCGTTCCAAAGGTTATCAGACAAGACCTTCTTATTCTGTAAAACAGATTGGAGAACTGATCTCTTTTGTCAAGAGTATCAAACCGGATGTAATCTGTATGGTCGACAACTGCTACGGAGAATTTGTAGATACAGTAGAACCTAGTGATGTAGGTGCAGACATGATCGTTGGTTCTCTGATCAAAAATCCGGGAGGCGGACTTGCACCGATCGGTGGTTATATTGCAGGAACAAAAGAATGCGTGGAAAATGCAGCAACACGTATGACCTGTCCGGGACTTGGCATGGAAGTCGGAGCATCTCTTGGCGTAAATCGCTCTTTCTATCAGGGATTTTTCCTTGCGCCAATGGTGACGAAGGGCGCGTTAAAAGGTGCTGTATTTGCTGCAAATATTTATGAAAAACTTGGTTTCCCGGTTGTTCCGAACGGAAGTGAACCACGTCAGGATATCATTCAGGCAGTAACTTTGGGTACACCGGAAGGGCTGATTGCATTCTGCAAGGGCATTCAGGCAGCGGCACCGGTAGACAGCTATGTGGATCCGGAACCGTGGGATATGCCGGGATATGACAGTCAGGTAATCATGGCGGCAGGTGCTTTTGTGCAGGGATCTTCAATTGAACTTTCAGCAGACGGTCCGGTCAAACCGCCATATGCAGTTTATTTCCAGGGCGGACTCACATGGGAACATGCAAAACTCGGTGTACTGATGTCTTTGCAGAAGCTTGTTGACGCAAAGATTGTGACACTTCCCTGATCAGAGAAAGGGAGAAAGTATGAGTGAAAATCCGCAGGTGATCGTGGTTGGCGGCGGCGCATCAGGGCTGACCGCGGCAATTGTGGCGGCACAGAACGGTGCAACCGTAACTGTTCTTGAACAGAATGAAAATCCGGGCCGTAAGATCTGCGTGACCGGAAACGGCCGCTGCAATCTGACCAATAAAGAGATGCGTCCGGAAATTTTTCGTGGAGAACACCCGGAAATTGTACAAAGCGTTTTAAAACAGTTTTCCATGGAAGATACACTGGAGTTTTTTGGACAGATGGGTGTGGCTTTTACTGACCGTAATGGATGGGTTTATCCCAGAAGTAATCAGGCAAAATGCATTCCGGAACTGATGCTTTTGAAAGCGCGCTCTCTGAAAGTAAAAATAAAAACAAGAGAAAAAGTGAAGGATGTTTATCAGAAAGACGGCAGATGGAAAGTCCGGACCGAAGGATGGACCTACGAAGGTGACAGGGTGATACTGGCAAATGGTTCCGGTGCTTCACAGGTTCCCGGTTCTGACGGAAGCGGATATGCGATTGCAGAGAAGCTCGGGCACCGTATCATCAAGCCGCTTCCGGCACTTACAGGATTACGCTGTAAGGGAAATGTATTTTCTGCCTGGGCAGGGGTGCGTACAGAAGGCGAAGTGACCCTGCTTCTGGATGGAAAGCCGCTTTATAAAGAACGGGGCGAACTTCAGCTTACGGACTACGGCATTTCGGGAATTCCGGTTTTTCAGCTCAGCAGATATGCGGTCCGTGCACTGGAAGAAAGCCAAAAAGCAGAACTTTCCATCAATTTCTTCCCGGAATATACGACAGAAGAACTGACGGAGCTTCTGGACAGGCGACGGGAGCTTTGTCCGTATCAGTCAGAAGCAGAACTTCTTGTAGGACTTCTGCCGGATAAACTGATCCGTGTTTTTCGCAAACAAAAAGATCTTATTCAGACCCTGACTTCATACAGACTGACAGTCAGAGGAAGTACCGGAATGGAACAGGCACAGGTCTGCTCCGGTGGCGTGGATACGACTCAGGTAAATGCGGAAACACTTGAATCCAATATCCATAAAGGACTTTATTTTGCAGGAGAACTTCTGGATATTGACGGACCATGCGGTGGCTATAATCTACAGTGGGCATGGTCAAGTGGTGCAGCAGCCGGTTTACACAGCGCGAAGGAGAAGTTATGATACGTATTACACAGTTGAAACTTCCTGTTGATCACAGGCAGGAGCAATTACGAAAAAAAATAGCCAGGACTCTGAGATGCGGGGAAGATACCTTTTCTTACGAAATTGTACGCCAGTCTCTGGATGCCCGTCATAAAGATGACAAAAAATTTGTTTATACGATAGATGTGAATACTCCGGCAGAAAAGAAACTGCTTCGCAAAAACAGAGATAAAAATGTGACTTTCTTTGAAAAGAAAGAATATTGTTTTCCGAAATCAGGTGAAGAGGTTCTGAAGAATCCTCCGGTAGTTGTCGGAAGTGGACCGGCAGGCCTTTTTTGTGCATGGTATCTTGCGAGAGCAGGTTACCGGCCGCTGGTACTGGAACGCGGACAGGAGGCACAGAAGCGTAAGGAAACGGTTGATCGTTTCTGGAAAGACGGGATTCTTGATCCGGAGTCTAATGTACAGTTTGGTGAAGGCGGTGCGGGTACGTTTTCTGACGGAAAGCTGAATACGCTGGTAAAAGATCCGAACGGACGTAATCATGAGGTGCTGAAACGCTTTGTGGAAGCAGGTGCGCCGCAGGAAATTGTATATCAGCAGAAGCCACATCTCGGAACGGACGTGCTGATCGGTATTGTTGAGACCATGCGCCATCAGATTGAAGAAATGGGTGGGGCGTTCCGTTTTGAATCAAAAGTAACAGACCTTTGTATGGAAAACGGGCGGCTTTGCGCTGTGGAAATTAATGATAAAGAAAAAATACCGGCGGAGATCTGTGTACTTGCACTTGGACACAGTGCCCGCGATACTTTTTCCATGCTTCACAGACGCGGGATCTTTATGCAGCCGAAATCTTTTGCAGTAGGACTTCGTATAGAGCATCCTCAGAAAATGATCAATATGGATCTTTATGGCGAAGAAGAAAACGAAGCGCTGGGAGCAGCCAGCTATAAAGTGACACATACCTGTGAGAATGGCAGAGGTGTTTATTCGTTCTGTATGTGTCCGGGAGGTTATGTAGTCAATGCGTCCTCAGAAGAGGGAATGCTTGCAGTCAACGGGATGAGCTATCAGGCACGTGACAGCAAAAATGCCAACAGTGCGCTGATCGTTACTGTTTCACCGGAGGATTTTCCGGAGGAAGGTGTTCTTGGAGGTATTGCTTTTCAGAGAAATCTGGAAAAGGCAGCATGGGAATTTGGAAAAGGCAGGATCCCGGTACAGCTTTTCGGAGATTTCAAAGAACACAGGAAAAGTACGGAATTTGGCGAGGTTGTGCCACAGATGAAAGGGGCATATGTCCTTGCAGATGTTCGTTCGATTCTTCCGAAAGAAATAGGAGATTCCATTGAAGAAGGTGTGACTGCATTTGGCAGAAAGATAAAAGGTTTCGACCGGCCGGATGCACTTTTGAGCGGCATCGAAAGCCGTACGTCTTCTCCTGTGCGTATTGTGCGGGACAGACAGGGGTGTGCAAATATTGAGGGGATTTACCCCTGTGGCGAAGGCGCCGGATATGCGGGAGGTATTACTTCTGCGGCTATGGACGGCATAAAAACTGCTGAATTCATATGTGAAAAATTTAAGAATTTTTAGGAGGGAGTATACATCTCCCTCTTTTTATGCTAGAATAATCTTTGATTCTTTTGAGATTCTGTCACAGAGAGCGGCAGGTAAATCAAATGAACCATACGATCAAAGAAATGCCGGAATCACAGAGACCCTATGAGAAATGTATACGGGAAGGCGAAGGCTCTTTAAGCGACAGCGAGCTTCTGGCAGTGATACTCCGGACAGGAACCAGGGGAAGCAATTCACTGACTCTGGCAAATGATATTTTAAAACACATGGAGCAGTCTTCTTATCCGGGACTTCTGGGAATCATTCACAGTTCACTTCCTGAACTGCGCAGGATTCACGGAATAGGTGCCGTCAAGGCAGTTCAGCTAAAATGTATCGGGGAACTGTCGAAGCGGATCGCCAGTGAGGCCGCGAGGCCTATGCTGGATTTTAAAAATCCGGATTCGATTGCTGCGTATTATATGGAGCAGCTCCGTCATCAGGAGCAGGAAGTGATGATCTGCATGATGCTGGATAATCAGAACCATCTGCTTGGTGATACGTTGCTGTCTAAGGGAACCGTCAATGCAACGCTGATCACTCCGAGAGAAATCTTTCTGGAAGCTCTGCGTTATCATGCGGTCAACCTGATACTGATTCACAATCATCCGGGAGGAAATCCGTCCCCCAGTGTATGCGACAAAGAAATCACAGAGAGAATCAGTCAGGCAGGTGAGATGCTTGGCATCTGTCTGCTGGATCATATTATCATCGGCGATCAGAGATACGTAAGTTTCAGAGAACAGGGACTGTTGGACGAATATCCGGTATGAAGGGATTGTTTTATGCTTTTAAGAAAAACATACGGAATAGATCTGGGAAGCAGCAGCATTAAAGTCTATTCCTTTTTTAAAAACAAAAGTTACATGGAAAAGAACATGCTTGCATCAAAGGGACGCAGGATTATCGCCGTGGGCAATGAAGCATACGATATGTTTGAAAAAGCACCTGCTGATATCGTAGTTAATTCGCCGATGGCTTTTGGTATGATTGCCAATCTGGAACTGCAGGAGATCGCACTGTACAGTATGATGAAAAAGATCGACCGTTTTCTCGGTATCGGTTCTGATATGTTTTTTTCGGTACCGCTTGATATGACAGCCATCGAAAAAAGAGCATACTATCATGTGGCAAACGGACACTGGCTCCGTCAGAACAGAGTCTATATGGTAGAGGCACCGATCGCAGATGCGATTGCCATGGGAGTGGATCTTAATAAAAATGCGGGAAGCATGATTGTTAATATCGGCGCACAGAGTACGCAGTTTTCGGTTATTACTGACGGCAAGATCATCATTGCCAGGAAGATTCCGATCGGTGGCAGGCAGATGAATGAGGCAATCTGCAATGAGATACGTAAGCGCTACAATCTTCAGATCGGTACGCGTACAGGAAAACGTCTGAAACTTGCGATGGGACGTCTGAATGATCAGCGTAAGGATGCACGTAAAGTCGTTGGTATCGACGGAATATCCGGCCTTCCCAGAGAAGAAGTAATCTCCGGATATGTGGTCAATGCAGGGATTATGAACTGCGTCAATGAGATTGCGGCAGAGATGAAGACTTTTCTTGAACGTATTCCTCCGCAGATTTCCTATCACATTGCGCGCGAGGGGATTTTCCTTACAGGAGGAAGTACAAAGATTCCATATATAGATAATTATCTTGCAAGTTACACCGGCTTTTCGTTTAGGCTTTCAGATCTTTACGAAAAAGCAACGGTCACGGGACTGGAAAAAATTATCCGTGACCGTGACATGATGAAGTGGGCTCAGCCCGTAAAACAACGTAAATTATGATCTTTTAGGGGTATGATACATGAAAAACCTGAAAAAAAAGTTTCGGTTTCGTATACATTTAAAAAGTAAACATCTGCTTGTTATTATGACACTTTTCTGTGGAAGTACGATTGTTGCCACACTGGCATCCGGTATTACGGCAGCTCCGTTTCAGGAGGCCGCCGGAGCAATTATAGTTCCTTTCGAAAAGAGTATCACTACGATTGGTGTATGGCTTACTGATCTTAACAGAGCATTTAAGGACAAGCAGGATCTTGTAGATGCAAATAAGGAACTTCAGAATACAGTAGATACACTGACAGAGCAGAATAATATTCTGATTCAGAGTCAGTCTGAGCTTACACGGCTTCAGGAACTGTATAAGCTGGATGAAGAGTATTCCGATTATCCGAAAATTGCGGCAAGGATCATTTCGAAAGATCCGGGCAACTGGTATGATACATTTATGATCAATAAAGGAAGTAAAGACGGAATACGTGTAGACAATAATGTTATCGCCGGAAAAGGTCTGGTTGGTATTGTCACTGAGGTAGGCAGCAACTGGGCAACTGTCCGTTCGATCATTGACGACAGCAGTAATGTAAGTGCAATGACTGTCGGTACCGATGATACCTGCGTAGTCGAAGGTGATCTGGAACTGATCGATGAGGGTAAACTGCGTTTTACACAGCTCTATGACAAAGAAGATAAAGTAACAGCAGGAGAACGGATTGTTACTTCAAATATCAGCGAAAAGTATGTCGAGGGACTTTTTATCGGATATGTCAGTGAGATTTCGCTGGATTCCAACAATCTGACAAAGACAGGGACACTTGTTACACCTGTTGATTTTCAGCATCTCAAAGATGTGTTTGTAATTACCGTAAATAAACAGGATTCCATAGAGGAAGGAGAACAGTGATGAGAAGCAAGTTTGTTTTGCTTTTGACGACAGTTGTCTGTTTTCTGATCCAGTCGACTGTGCTGCATCTGATATCTATTGGTTCGATCACACCTAATCTGCTGCTGATTCTCTGTGTTTCCATGGGACTTATGAGAGGACGTAAAGTAGGCTTGTGGACAGGCTTTTTCAGCGGTATTCTGATAGATCTGTTTTATGGCTCAGTATTTGGTTTCTATGCACTGATCTATATGTATGTCGGCTTTTTCAGCGGTTACGCATTTCGTATTTATTATGATGACGACATTAAAGTGCCGATCATGCTGACAGTGATCATGGATATATTCTATAATCTTGCTGTATATGGACTGCAGTTTCTGCTCCGCGGAAGACTGGGGCTGGGTACATATTTTACAAGAATCATTGTTCCGGAAGTTTTTTACACAGTGTTCCTTACTGTGATCGTGTATCGAATCTTTCGCTATATTAACTATCATTTCATGAGCGCAACAAGGAAAGAAAGTGAGTCTATTTGGGTACTAAAATAAAAAAACTATTCAAAAAAATTCAGTTAAAGAGAACGTCTGTACTTCTTCTTGTGTTTTTTCTTATGGCATTTGTACTGATCAGACAGTTATTTAATCTCCAGATCATTCAGGGAGAAAACTACATAGATGAGTTTCAGACAAGAACGACCAAGACGCGTGTGCTTAAGAGCACCCGTGGAAATATTTATGACAAAAACAATAAGCTGATCGCGTCAAATGTTCTGTCGTATTCTCTTACATTTGAGGACAACGGAACGTATGATACAACAAGGGAAAAAAATCTCACACTGAACGGGGTTGCATATAAAGTATTGAAAATCCTTGCATCCAACGGAGATTCGCTGTCCAATTCTTTCCATATCCAGCTGGATAAAGAAGGAAATTACAGTTTTGACGTAGATGAGGGATTTACTCTGAACCGATTCCGGGCGGATATTTATGGTCACGCATTGATCGATGATCTGACGGAAGATGAGGCAAATGCTACGGCAGATGAGATGATGAATTACCTTACCGGAAGTAAGGGCTTTTCTATCGTTCTTTACGGTGATAATGCTTATACGGATGCAGAACTGGAGCAATACGGTCTTCCGAAAGAACTTACGAAGCAGGAAATCCTGAATATTGCTATCATGCGTTATGAACTCAGCACAAACAGTTTTCAGAAATACATGGCAGTTACGATCGCGACCAATGTCAGTGAAAGTACAGTTGCTGCTGTAATGGAAAATCAGAATGAATTACAGGGTATTGATGTGCTGGAAGATTCTGTCCGTCAGTATGTAGATGATGACAGTATGGGACCTCTTCTTGGTTATACCGGACGTGCATCATCAGAAGAGCTGGAAAGCCTCAAAAAACAAAATGCAGATTATTCCAATGATGCGATCATTGGTAAAGCCGGCATCGAACAGTATATGGAACTTCAGCTGCAGGGCAAAGACGGTCAGGAAACAGTTACAGTCGACAACCTTGGTAAAGTACTTAAGATTGACAATGCCACAACCGTAGAACCTGTTGCCGGAAACGATGTCTATCTTTCAGTGGACTCTGACTGGCAGAGTGCGATTTATCAGATCCTGAAACAGCGTGTGGCAGGTATCCTTCTGAACAAGATCGAGGCAGTCAAAGAATATGATTATGAAGGCGTAAATGATGCCAGCCAGATCATCGTTCCGATTTATGATGTTTACAATGCACTGATTTCAAACAGCGTAATTGATATTGATAAATTCAGTGACGAGAAGGCCTCCGATACAGAAAAAAATCTTTATGCCAAATTTCAACAAAAGCAGCAGGAAGTTTTTGATACAATAACTAACAGGCTGACAAGTTCAAATCCGGCAGCCTATAAAGATGAAAGTAAAGAAGTACAGGAATATTTAAGTTATATCTGTGATACAGTTCTGAGAGATACGCTTGGTGTCATTGACAAAAATGCAGTAGATACTTCTGATGCGACGTATCAGGCATGGGTGAATGACCAGAGTATCAGCCTGAAGGATTATCTGAATTATGCAGCGAGCCAGAACTGGATCAATATTTCGGTAATTTCTCCAAAAGGAGAATATCTGGATTCACAGGAAATTTATCAGGCACTGACGGACTATGTGATAGATTATCTGAAGACGGATACCGGATTTTCAAAACTTCTGTATAAATATCTGCTTATGAATGATCAGATCTCCGGGCAGCAGATCTGTCTGGTGCTGTATGAACAGGGCATTCTGTCAAAAGAAGACAACTGCTATGAAAATCTGGCATCCGGTGCGATGTCATCATATGATTTTATGATCAATAAGATTTCTAATCTTGAGATTGAACCTGCACAGCTTGCACTGACTCCGTGTTCCGCATCTGCGGTAGTCACAGATGCAAAGACCGGTAAGGTACTGGCATGCGTTTCCTATCCGGGATATGACAACAACCGTCTCAGTAATAATATGGATACGTCTTATTACACGAAACTTGCACTGGATCAGTCCAGTCCGTTTTTCAATAAGGCAACACAGCAGACAACAGCACCTGGTTCTACACTGAAGCTTCTGTCTGCAGTTACCGGCATGATGGAAGGTGTCATTGACGATGGTACTTATTTTGACTGTACCGGTGAATTTGATCTGGTAACACCATCTATCTGGTGCTGGAATAAGCAGGGTCATGGATCGCTTGAAATCAGAGGGGCAATCGAACAGTCCTGTAACTATTTCTTTAATATGGTCGGCTTTCTTGCAGGCAAGAATTCAGACGGAGATTTTTCTGAGAACTTAAGTCTGACGAAACTTCAGAAATATGCATCGGAGTTTTATCTGGACAAAAAGACCGGAATCGAGATTTCTGAGGCATCACCGCATGTTTCAGACAGTAAGGCGGTACCGTCTTATATTGGACAGGGTAACCATTTGTTTACTACGACACAGCTTGCCCGTTATGCGACAGCACTTGCCACTTCCGGTACAGTTTATGACCTGTCACTGCTTGATAAGGTGACTGATGCACAGGGCAAAACGATTGAAGAATATGCACCATCAGTTGCAAATGAGATGAGTGATGTTCCGGGTAATGTATGGGAAGATATTCATGACGGTATGCGTCGAGTGGTAGAAACTCATGAGCAGTTTAACGGACTGGGAGTGACATTATCCGGTAAGACAGGTACGGCAGAGCTTGATATTTACCATCCGAACCATGGTCTCTTTATCGGATATACTACATCGTCCGAGTCAAATGAACCGGAATATTCTATTGCAGTCAGAATTGCGAACGGTTATTCTTCCGGTAATGCATGTCTGACAGCAAATGATATATTAAAATATATTTACAATCTGGCAGATGAAGATACCATTCTGACAGGCTATGCCTCCAGTGATACCAGTAATACATCAAATGACTGATGTGTCTTCCGAAAAAGATCTTTCCGGAAATGGCAGAAAAAGCTACACAGGAGAATACCAGAAGTCTGGAACATATTTTCAGGAGGGAACAAAAATGGGAGAAGTCATAGTAGTAACATCTGGCAAGGGTGGTGTTGGCAAAACGACAACAGTTGCGAATCTCGGAACCGGGCTTGCCATGCTGAACAAAAAAACAGTCGTAGTAGACACCGATATCGGACTTCGTAATCTGGACGTTATTCTTGGTCTGGAAAACAGGATTGTATATAATCTGGTGGATGTGATCAATGGAAGCTGCAGGCTGAAACAGGCATTGATCAAAGACCGGCGTTATCCGGATCTGTTTTTGCTTCCGTCAGCGCAGACGAAGGACAAGTCTGCTGTTTCTCCGGAGCAGATGATCAAACTGACAGATGAACTCAGGGAAGAATTTGATTATGTTCTTCTGGATTGCCCGGCAGGGATTGAACGGGGATTTCGGAATGCGATCGCGGGAGCCGATAAGGCAATTGTAGTGACCACTCCGGAAGTGTCAGCAATTCGCGATGCGGACCGCATTATCGGACTTCTGGAGGCATCAGACCTTCGGGATATCCATCTGATCATAAACCGTTTAAGACCGGATATGATTGCCAGAGGAGATATGATGTCTGTTGATGATGTAACAGAGATTCTTGCCGTGGATCTGATCGGAACTATTCTTGATGATGAGCAGATTGTTGTGGCTGCAAATCAGGGAGAGCCGCTTTCAGGACAGAATTCTCAGGCGGAAGAAGAATATAAAAATATCTGCCGGAGACTTCTGGGGGAGGAAGTCCCGTTTGCGGAACTGAAACAGAAAAAAGGCATGTTCAGGAGGTTGAGTGAAATCTTTCATAAATAGACAGCCGGTTCTGTTTCCGTAAAGTTCCGTTAAAGGAGGGTGTTCCCAGTGAAATCTGTCAATAAGATAAAGGGCCGCTCGGCAGAATACGCAAGAAAGAGGATGACACTTCTTCTTGTGTCGGAACGGCTTGACTGCTCTCCGCAAATGATAAATATGCTGAAAAACGATTTGATCCGTACCGTAAAAAAATATATTCCGGTGGATGAGAAGGGTGTTAATATCTGTATTACACAGGAACCTCCGATCATTCATGCAAAGATACCGGTACGGTCTGAAAATAAAGGAACACAGGAAAATGATAAAACAATATAAGTTAAGATTTTACAATTTCAGACTGGTAATATTTTTGCTTGCAATCAGTACATTTGGTATTATTCTGGTCGGAAGTGCAAGAGAAGATCTGAAATCCAAACAGCTTGCAGGTGTCATTATCGGTTTGATCATTATGGTAATCCTTTCGTTGATGGATTATTCATGGATTTCAAACTTCCAGTGGATCATGTATGGCGCCAATATCGTTCTGCTTTTGATCGTGCGTCTGTTTGGTGATTCAGCCAATGGTGCGGCAAGATGGATTGATTTTGGATTTATTCGATTTCAGCCGACTGAGCTGTCAAAGATTATAATCATATTGTTTTTTGCGCGATTTTTTATGGATCATGAGGAAGATCTGAATACGTTTCGAACGCTGGCAAAATCTGTAATTCTGCTGGCAATCCCGCTGATCTTGATCTATGAACAGCCGGACATGAAAAATACACTGATGATGCTTGCTGTATTTTGTATTCTGATTTATATTGCAGGATTGAGTTATAAGATCATTGGCGGAATGTTTCTGATCATAATTCCGCTTTCTATTATATTTTTATCAATTGTTGTTCAGCCGGATCAGAATCTGATCAAAGATTACCAGAGAAAGCGTATTATGGCTTTTCTTTATCCGGAGAATGAAGAATACGGTGATGATATTGAACAGCAGAACAACTCTAAGACAGCAATTGCTTCCGGAGAGCTGACTGGTAAAAAGCTCTCCGGAGATAAAGAAGTGGCTTCTGTAAATGAGGGTAACTTCGTATCAGAGAATCAGACAGACTTTATTTTTGCTGTGGCCGGTGAGGAATATGGATTTATGGGATGCTGTGCAATCGTCCTTTTACTGCTGGCAATTTCGGTAGAATGTATTCGGATGAGTCTCAGGGCAAAAGACTTGTCGGGGAAGGTTATATGCTGCGGTATGGCAAGTATTGTATCGCTTCAGAGTTTCCTGAATATCTGTGTAGCGACAGGAATTGCACCAAATACCGGTACACCGCTTCCTTTTGTCAGTTATGGACTTACCTCTCTTGTAAGTCTTTATATTGGTATGGGACTTGTATTGAATGTAGGACTTCAGAGCAGTGCCTATAATAAAGAAATCCGCAAGAGCACGATTGATAAGAAAGAGGATTATTTATGACAGAAAGACAGCAAAAAAGAAATGCAGCCGGACAGGGACAGCGGCGCAAAACGGCAAGGCCGGAACAGGTTCCAGAAAAGTCTCCCAAGCCGGCTCGCCCGCAGGAACGCAGATCCCCGAGAATGCGTAAAATGCGCCGGAAACGTGTAAAAAGTACAATTATACTGGTCCTTTTTCTGATGGTTGTTTTTGTCGGTGCATTTGGTGTGCTTTATGTTCTCAGAGGAGGCAGTATTTCCACTCCGGCGCAGGCGTATGATATTACCAGAGAATTTCAGCATCAGAGTCTTGTGGGGACCAGTCAGAGAGCATCAGCGTTTGCTGCTGATCTCTGTGTAGTAGACGGAGATCAGCCAATGGATTCTGTATCGCTGGAAGATGGACAGGAGGGCGTTTTACTGGATCTGAAAGATAAATCCGTGTTATTTGCAAAAGGTGCATATGAGCGCGTATATCCGGCCAGTATCACAAAAATCATCACAGCACTTCTTGCGTTTAAGAACAGCAACATGGATGATGTGGTGACCATTTCACAGGAAAACATTACATTGGAGGAAGGCTCTCAGGTAGTAGGATTTCAGGAAGGTGATCAGGTGACCATGGATCAGCTTGTGCATTGTCTTTTGGTTTATTCCGGAAATGATGCTGCGTCTGCGATTGCGACACACGTAGGCGGCACGACAGAGAATTTTGTTTCCATGATGAATGAGTATGCTGCTCAGCTTGGATGTACAGGAACTCATTTTACGAATCCGCATGGATTGCAGGATGAAAACCATTATACAACACCGTATGATATTTATCTGATGCTGAAAGAGGCATTGAATTATCCGGAATTTACAGAGATCACACAGATGCCTAGCTATACAGTTACATTTACACACAGTGACGGATCAGAGGAAAGTGTGGCGTTGACTGCAACGGACCACTATCTGACAGGCGAGGCAAATGTACCGAAAGGTGTTACAGTTCTCGGAGGAAAGACCGGTACGACCAACAGTGCGGGTAACTGCCTGGCTCTGCTCAGTCAGAATTCCTATGGTTCTCCATATATTTCAATTGTTATGGGTGCATCGAGCAAAGAACTTCTTTATCAGCAGATGACATCGCTTCTTGAAAAAATTAATCAGTAGATATAATAGACAAAAGCCTTTGCTGTTCAACTGTTTACAGCAAAGGCTTAAAATTTCACAAAAAGTTACATTTATCTATTGAAATTTGAGATAAAATGCACTATAATACAAACATATTAATTATCGTTTTTGTTCAAAATTAATATTATATTGTGTCTAAGGAGGAAAACAGGATGGTTGAACTGATCGTAGGTAAGAAAGGTAAGGGCAAAACAAAAGTACTGTTAGACAAAGTGAACGGCGCAATTAAAGAAGCCAATGGCAGCATTGTTTACTTAGATAAAAGTGCAAAACATATGTATGAATTAAATAATAAAGTTCGTCTGATCGATGTATCCGGATATCCGATTAAGAATGCAGACGAGTTTGTAGGATTTGTTTGTGGCATTATTTCTCAGGATCATGATCTTGAGCAGATTTATCTTGACAGTTTCCTGACAACAGCGAAACTTGAGGGACAGGATGTTACGAATACATTAGAGCAGTTAAGTGCAGTTGGCGAGAAGTTCAACGTAAAATTTGTTGTAAGTATGTCTCTTGACAAAGAAGAAGTTCCTGCTTCCTTACAGGACAAGATTATTACAGCATTATAAACCGTAAAAAAGAAAATCGGGATTAGTCTTTTTAGACTATATAAGGTACATATAATGGGGAAATCAGAGAGGATTCTGTTGGGGGACATGATCCTCTTTTTGTGCAATTATATTGTGCAAATCATATGGTTGATAAAGCGTTGACTTTTAAGAAGGCATACGTTATAATGTGTACGTCAAAAAATAATTCTAAAGTAAAGGCAGGTGAACAGAATGGATAATTGTGATTCTCACGGGCGAAGTAGTTACACAGGACAGAAATTAAAAGCAGTCTGTGAGTACAGTTACTACATTCTGTTTTAATTTGGCTATTATTCTCTTTTTCATTTCCAGATAATTTTCTGTTCTGTAAAAATCCCTGAACACAATTGAGTTCAAATCAGATATTTGACATGTTTTGCAGAAAGACATGCTTTTTTGTGTTGTCATGTTTATTGATGGCAGCTTCTATGGTTATGCCTTTTTGTACGATTATTATGGGAGAAAAGGAGAAAATACAGAATGGAAAAAAGAGTACAGGATTATGGAAAAGAAATTCTGAATGTTGTGAGAAGTAATGTTTCTCCGGCAGTTCTGGCAAAGAGACTTCAGGATTTCCACGAAAATGATCTTGCAGACGTTTTGCAGGAACTGTCAGTGGTAGAACGCTGTAAGCTTTACCGTGTGCTGGATATGGATACGCTGTCTGATATTTTTGAATATACAGAGGAAGATGATGTAGTAAAATATCTGGAAGAAATGGAGGTAAAAAAAGCTGCGGCGATACTGTCAAGGATGGAGACAAATGTACTGGCAGATGTACTCCAGCAGTTTGAGCGCTCCAAAAGAAAGATTTTAATTGAGCTTCTTGATGATAAAGTAAGACATGACATTGAACTGATTACATCATTTGATGACGATGAGATCGGTAGCCGTATGACAACGAATTATATTGTGATACATGAAAACATCAGTGTCAAAGAGGCAATGAGTCAGCTGGTCACACAGGCGGCAGAGAATGATAATATCTCAACGATTTTTGTAATCAATGATGCTGAAGAATTTTATGGAGCAATTGATCTTAAGGACCTCATTATCGCGAGACAGAATCATCCGCTGGAGGAACTGATCGTTACTTCTTATCCATATGTTTATGGAACGGAACTGATTGATGACTGTATCGAAAATCTGAAAGATTATTCCGAGGATTCGATTCCGGTGCTGGATAATGATAACCGTCTTCTGGGTGTTATTACTTCGGCAAATATCGTAGATCTTGTTGATGATGAAATGGGAGAGGACTATGCGAAGCTGGCTGGTCTGACTGCAGAGGAAGATCTGCAGGAACCATTGAAAGAAAGTATGAAAAAAAGAATGCCATGGCTGATCATTCTTTTGGGATTGGGTATGGTAGTTTCTTCTGTTGTTGGGATATTCGAAAAAGTTGTCACAAATCTGCCGATTATTATGTGTTTCCAGTCACTGATTCTTGACATGGCAGGAAATGTCGGCACACAGTCTCTGGCGGTTACGATCCGTGTTCTTATGGACGAATCGCTCACCGGCAGACAGAAACTGGAACTTGTGCTGAAAGAGATGAAGATTGGTCTCTGTAACGGTGGGGTACTCGGCATTTTATCCTTTGTACTGATTGGTCTGTATATCTGGCTGTTTAAGGGAAAAACGCTGGTATTTGCATATGCGGTATCCGGCTGCATTGGTTTTTCCCTGCTTCTGGCAATGCTGATATCCAGTGCGGTGGGAACCTGTATTCCTCTGTTTTTCAAAAAGATCCATATTGATCCGGCAGTTGCATCCGGGCCGTTGATCACTACAGTAAATGACCTGGTTGCGGTTATTTCCTACTATGGACTGAGCTGGATTTTTTTGATCGAGATACTTCATCTTTAGTCTTCGCGAAGTCTGACTGCTGTGGCTGCCTGACGCCGTCTGGCATCGTCTAAGGCTGCGTAATGCTTCTTGGTAGTATTGACATCCTTATGCCCCAGAACGTCCGCTACAAGGTAAATATCGCCGGTTTCCTGATACAGGGCTGTGCCATATGTACTGCGGAGTTTATGGGGCGTTATTTTTTTGGTAGTTGTGATCTGGCGGGAGTACTTTTTGACCATGTTTTCGACTGCCTGCACTCCCATACGTTTACGCTGGGCAGAGTAGAAGAGAGCATGTTCATGACCGGCAAGAGGAGTGATGCCTGCGCGTACCTCCAGATAGCGTTTCAGAGCTTTTTCAACTTCTTCACCAAAATAAACAACCATTTCGTTTCCACCTTTTCGGGTGACTTTAATTCCATTGTTTTTAAAATCTACATCTTCAATATCAAGACCGACACATTCAGATACACGGATCCCGGTGCCGAGAAGAAGCGTGACGATTGCCAGGTCACGTTCCTTTGTTTTTTCGTAATATACACGTTTCTGACCGGTCAGGCTGTCTCCACAGTGTTCGATATAGTCCAGAAGTAATGCAACTTCATCTGTGTCCAGGCGGATGATGCTTTTGTCATGAATTTTTGGGACATCGATCAGGACGGTCGGATTTGAATGAATCATTTCACGTTTATAATAATAAGCATAAAAACTGCGCAGAGCAGAAATTTTACGTTTTAATCCACGTTCACCATTGGTTTCTGTTTTGTCACCGTTCTGGTATACCTTGAGATATTCCATGTATTCTTCGAGATCGATTGCTTTGATCTGATCCAGCACGTCCACAGAAAAATCAGTCATTGCATAATTTTTGAAGACCGGATTTTCATCAAGAAGAAACTGGAAAAAAATCCGTATGTCGTATGCATAAGAAATTCGTGTCTTTGTGGTTGTTGTAGAATCAATGGCACGAAAATAATCTTTGCAAAACGCAGGCAGCGTCGAAAGAACCTGCCGAAGCTTTAAGATGTTTTCGGTATCGGTATGTTCACGGTAAGTGGTTCTTGAGGTATTTACGGGCATAATAAAAAACTCCTTATACATCTATTTGAAAAACTCGGGTTTGTCGTATAGATCTATTGTATTCATAAAATCTTCTATTCCTCATTGTTATAAAATCTTTTCATCTAAAATGATCGTAAACGGTCCGTCGTTAAGTAGGGACACTTTCATGTCTGCGCCAAATTCGCCGTGCTCAACGACCGGAACGGATTTTTTTGCTTCTTCGATCATATATTCATACAAAGCCTCCGCCATGTGTGGTTCTCCGGCTTCGATAAAACTTGGCCGATTTCCTTTCTTACAGTTTGCATATAGGGTAAACTGCGACACGATCAGCAATTCACCATCCACATCTTTCAATGATAAATTGGTTTTACCATTTTTATCTTCAAAAATGCGAAGACCGAGAAGTTTGCGAAGATATTTATCTGCAATTTCTTTTGTATCGTTCTGACCTGCTCCGACAAAAACCAGAAGTCCTTTCCCTATTTTTCCGATTGTATTTCCATCTACCTGTACTTCGGCATGAAGTACACGCTGAATGACCAGACGCATAAATGTTCCTCCGATTCTTTTATTTCATCTCAAATATTTCAAACAATGAACCTATTATAGCATGTTTGGACAAAGAAAAAAAGCTCCTGTTCAGCAATCCTGCCAGATGCAGTCTGATGAATCGGAGCTGTGAATTCAAGAATATATAGCTTTAACGGGATACTTTTGTTGAATCAAAAATTTTAATAGATTCGATAATCGCTTTGACGGTATTGTCGATTCCGTACTTGCTGCTGTCAATGCAGAGGTTGTAGCTCTTGGCAGATCCCCATTTCTTATTTGTGTAATAATTATAATAACTTGCTCTGCTCTTATCGGTTTTTGTGATGATATCGCGAGCTTCCTTTGGGGATTTATTGTATTTGGCAGCAATTCGGTTGATTCGCCAGTCAAAATCTGCGTGTACGAAAACACTGAAACAGTCTTTCCAGTCAGCAAGAGCATAATCAGCACAACGGCCGACCATTACACACGGACCTTCTCCTGCAAGTTTCTTGATAGCATCAAACTGTGCAAGGAAAATCTTGTGATTCATAGGCATATCTGAAAAACCTGCGGAGGAATAACCAAATGAATAGGTGTCCATCACGAGTGAATAAAGAAAACTGTTTGTTGGTTTCTCGTCGTGATGTTCAAAAAGCTCTTTACAGATACCACTGTCATTTGCTGCATGCTCTAACAGTTCTTTATCATAATATTTAATGCCGAAATAATTGGCAATCTCCTTTCCGATCTGTCTGCCACCACTTCCATATTCACGACCGATTGTAATAATTGAACTGGTATTGCTCATAATAGACACTCCCTTCTGCAAAAATCATATTAGTATTATATAATATTTACAAAGAAAATCCAACTATTTTCTCAATTTTTCTAAAAGTTTTGAAAAATATTCAGGCAAAGGGGCTTCGAACTCCAGATATTCTCCCGTTATCGGATGAACAAAACCAAGAATCATTGCATGTAATGCCTGGCCTTGAAGGTGATAAGGATTTTTGGAAGAGCCATATACAGTATCTCCGAGAAGCGGATGTCCGAGGCTTGCCATATGAACACGGATCTGGTGTGTACGACCTGTTTCCAGACGGCATTCAATGTATGTTGCCTGTCCGAAACGTTCAAGTACTTTATAATGTGTGATTGCCTCTTTGCCGTTTTTGTGGTTGATTGCCATTTTTTTGCGGTCTGTAGGATGACGGCCGACAGGTGCATTTACAGTGCCCTCATTTTCTTTGAGATTTCCCTGTACAACCGCGCGATAACGGCGTTTGATGCTGTGTTTTTTGAGCTGTTCGGCAAGGTCACGGTGTACGACATCATCCTTGCAGATCAGAAGCGCACCGGTGGTATCTTTGTCAATTCGGTGTACAATACCTGGGCGAAGGACTCCGTTAATACCGGATAAATGTTCTCCGCAGTGTGCCATAACTGCATTGACAAGTGTGCCGGAAGTATGTCCGGCACTGGGATGTACGACCATGTCTTTTGGTTTGTTTACGACTAGTACATAGTCATCTTCATACAGAATATCCAGAGGAATATTTTCGGGGAGGATATCCGGAACTTCCGGATCAGGGATATGAAACTCGATATAATCTCCGGACTGAGTCTTATAATTTGCTTTGATAATGCGGCCATTTACGAGTACCTGTTCTTCTTTGAGAAGTTTCTGGATATAAGAACGGGAATGCTCCGGGCACTGATCTGCAAGATAACGGTCGATCCGTATATTGTTTGCGGATGCATCTACGTTAAATTCTAATGTTTCCATGAGTTATCCTTTATGATTAATAAAATAAAAATCTTCATCTTTGTAGCGGAAAATAACAAGCACCGCCAGCAGAATGCCGCCACAGACAACGTAGATATCGGCAATATTGAATACCGGAAAATCAATCAGAGAAAAATAAATAAAGTCTGTGACATAACCGTAAAATGCGCGGTCAATAAAATTGCCGAGTGCGCCGCTGAAAAGAATTCCGCCAATGACGCTCAGAGGCGCGTAATAGCTGTTTTTAGGAATTCTGGCATATAAATAGAGAATTCCTGCGCAGAAGGCAACGCAAAGGATTAAAAACAGGATCTGGCGCCCCTGAAGCAATCC
Organism: Blautia intestinalis; assembly: GCF_014297355.1. Classification (GTDB taxonomy): domain Bacteria; phylum Bacillota; class Clostridia; order Lachnospirales; family Lachnospiraceae; genus Blautia_A; species Blautia_A intestinalis. The sequence continues at coordinate 168,750 of NZ_JACOQE010000002.1, forward strand.
AAAAGCCATGCCGCGGTTTTCTACGTATTGAAATTCAAGAACATTTGGAATCAGTATGATCCCGGATGTCCCCTTCAGATATTTTACTGCCAGATGTTTGGTAAGCTGATCAATGACAGTCAGAATGGTAATCCCCCCAAACCAGAGTAGCATATACCAGATCTGTCTGTTCTGTTGAGATGTTTTTTTCATTGAAGAATCTCCTGAATACCGGAAAGAAGTTCTTCATCTGTCACGGAGCGGTCAATAAAGCTTTTGCCGATGCCGTCCATCAGAATGAATTTGATACTGCCCTGTTCCATCTTTTTGTCTTTTTTTGTAGCGGCAAGCACCTTTTGCGGATCCAGACCACTTACATGAACCGGAAGACAATAAAGTTCACAGCCGGTTCTGATCTGCTGATACTCGTTTTCGGTAAGAAGACCACGCTTCATAGAGATGAAAGCTGCGGCAACAAGGCCGATTGCAACACACTGTCCGTGAAGAAGCTGAAAATCCATCAGTTTTTCGACAGCATGTCCGATAGTATGCCCAAGGTTTAAAAGTGCACGCTCGCCCTGCTCTTTCGGGTCACGTTCTACGACGCCGGCTTTGATTTCACAGCAACGCCGGATCATCTGAGCAAGAAGTTCCAGATCAAGAGCCTGGATGTTTTTTTGATGCTTACACACAAAGTGATAAAAAGTGCCATCACAGATCAGTCCGGTTTTTAAGACCTCACCCATTCCGCATGCAAACTGCATATCAGGAAGGCTTTTCAGTGTCTGAAGATTCATATAGACAAGACGTGGTTGATGAAATGCTCCGACCATATTTTTGTACTGATTAAAGTCTACACCGGTTTTTCCTCCGACACTGCTGTCTACCTGAGCGAGAAGTGTAGTCGGTACCTGAATGAAATCAATTCCGCGAAGGTAAGTTGCCGCACTGAATCCTGCAAGGTCACCGACGACACCTCCTCCGAGTGCAACAATCAGGCTTTTGCGATCCAGCTCAGATTCAATCAGCTTTTCGTACAGATCCTGTACGGTACGAAGATGTTTGCTCTTTTCGCCTGCTTCAAAAACAAAAAGGGAAATAGACGAGGCAACAGAAGAAAGGGCAGATTTCAGAGAATCTGCGTATAAGGGTGCAACATTGGTATCGGAAACAATACACATTTTGCGGCCGTCAAGCCCCTCTGTACGGATGGCGTCGGCAAGTGCTTCAAATCCCTCTTCGAAATATATCGGATAATAAAAATCACCGCTGCGTTTTACCTGTAATGGTTCTGTATTCATAGAATGTCCCTCCTCATCTATTGGTAGCGTGATAATTTTATGCTGTAGCGACCTTTTTTCGTCTGGCCCCAAATGCCCTCATAGCGAAAACGTCCTTTGCCGCGGACAGAAACAATATCACCATCTTTGGGCTCGTATCCATTAGAAGTGATCAGTTTGCCGTTTACGAAGACCTGTCCACCTTCGATGAAGGAAACCATGTTGCTGCGGGAACTCTGAAAAGCAAGTCCGATCAGGGTATCCAGACGAACAGATGCACATGTGCCGCTGATCGTTTCAAAATGTGGTGTCGGAAAATGTTCCGGATTGTCAACTTTGGAGATTTTCATAGCGGTATGACGTACCCGGGTGAGGTTTTCAATGATATAATCTGCAATCTTATTGTGGCAGAATATCCAGGCTGTGTGTTCCTGTACAAGGATGTCTCCGATCACGGAACGTTCAATACCGAGATTGAGGACAGCTCCCAGAAAGTCACGATGTGTCAGTGACTCAGAAAATTTTGCTGCCAGTGGTTCAATTTTAAGGCATGTGATCGGGTATTCCCAGGGAAACAAAAGAGCATCAGGATGAAATGCCACCATCTGACGCTCTGCTTGCTCATAACCGCCTGAGCATTCTATGATTACGCCCGGCATCTGATTCTTTTGTTCATTTACAATATTTTGTTCATTTAAATTAAGAAAATCCGAAAAGGTGACAATATCTCTCTGATAAGAGAGATTTGCCAGTTCCCGGATTCTCTTGATAAAGAATTCGTCTTTGTTCATTGATCTTAATATCCTGCTCTTACGGACGGAATGGAATTTCCACCGAGAATATTCTGAAGGTCTCCGGTAATATCTACGTTATATGGACCAAGAATAAAGATATAACTGGATACTTTCTGAAGCGTTCCACCCAGAGAATAACATGCTCCTGAAGTAAAGTCGATAATACGCTGTGCAAGTTCCATATCAATTCCCTCAAGATTCAGGATTACGGTAGAGTTATCGACAAGTGTATCTGCAATTTCGCGAGTATCTTCCATAGAGGTTGGGCGAATAACACAGACTTCCATGTTAGTTGCCTGTGAACCCTTGCGGCTGCTTCTCATTGGTGTGATCTTTGAGGAAGTACGTGTAGGCTTGTCCTGCTTGAAAGTTGTCTTCGGAACAGAGATGGATTTGGATGTGGACTGTTTGGAAACAGGAGTCTCCGGTTCATCATCGAAATCATCATAGTCATCCTCTTCGGATTTTTTGGAGAATTTCTGGAAGAACTTCTTGACTGGCTTGTCTTCCCGGTCTTCATCGAGAAAATCATCGTCATCATCGTCAAGGAGATCATCATCTAAATAATCATCCTCATCGTAATCATCATTCAGTTTTACAGCATCTAAAAGTTTATCTAAAACACTCATTTTAATCTCCAATCTTATTGTTCTGCGCGTCAGACTGCATAATTTCTTTCACCGAAAATTCCGGTTCCGACGCGAACCATTGTAGCGCCTTCCTGCACGGCTACCTGATAATCCCCGGTCATACCCATGCTCAAAACACTCATATTAACATTATTAATGTTTTTGGCAGCAATGTCAACACTTAATTTTTTTAATTGACGGAAAATACCGCGGTTCTCTTCAGGGTCTTCTACATATGGAGCAATCGTCATAAGCCCTTCTATATGTATATGCGGAAAGGATGCGACAGATTCCACGAGAGAAAGAACTTCTTCGGTTTTCAGGCCGAATTTGCTCTCCTCCTGTGCTACATTCACCTCAATAAGAACCGGAACAGTAACACTATGTTTGGCTGCTTCATGCTCGATCGTTTCTGCAAGACGCAGGGAGTCCACGGAATGGATAAGAGCCACTTTATCTACGATATATTTGACTTTGTTGCGTTGCAGATGTCCGATCATGTGCCAGCGGATATCAGAAGGAAGCTGAGGTACCTTATCCATAATCTCCTGTACTTTGTTTTCTCCAAAATCCCTGGAACCGGCATCATATGCTTCCTGAAGCATGGAGACAGGCTTGGTTTTGCTGACTGAAATCAATGTAACCTCTTTCGGGTCACGGCCTGCTTCTTTGCATGCAAGTTCAATATTTTTTCTTACCTGTTCAAGATTTTCTGCTACCATAATAGATTAAGCCTCCTGATTCGTATATATCTAGTATAAAATCTCTTCTTCATTTACTTTGTCTGCATTCCGGACGATATGGTCATAACGGGAAAGACCGTATGAGGTGGATTTGGATGCGATGGCATATTCTTCGTTCTGATCAAGGATTTCAATCCGGCGGAATACCGCATATCCCTGATTGATACAATAAACACCTTCGAGTACACCTACATCACTTACAACGTATTTACTTTGATCTTTCTGGCTGACGATCACATCACCCTCGGCAAATGACTTTTTATCTACATAATAAATATATGATTTCTGGTCCTCAGGTTTGTCCGCATTATCAGCAGCGTCTTCCTCAATGCTGGCATAGATAGAAGCCTTTACAAAGGAAAGACTGTCTTTATTATCTTTGCCCTGCACCATGAAACCGATATCCTGACTGTCTTCGTTTTTTGTTGAATATTTGGAAGGAATCAGATAAAATTCTTTGGTCACAATGGAGGAAAGCGGAATCTTAAGACCGGTCACAGTATTGGTAACCAGTTCTATTTCCAGAAAACGGTCTGCCGCATAACGGATTACACCTTTGTTAAAATCAATCTTACCATATTTAGAACCGTCAATTTCAACAATGCTGAAATCACCGGTCTGTGTCATATCGTCTTTGAGGAATTTTACGCGCACAGTACTGCGGTCGGCAAGCTTTGCGGCCTGCTTGGCACTGAGCGGAATCATAAGACTCCAGTTTTCATCAGAAATCAGTGTATACAGGCTGTCACCGGCCGATACTGAATTCTGCGTCTTTAAGTCTGTTTCATGGTACGCATTCTGGTCGAAATCTTCAGTGCTCAGTGAGGATACAGACTTGTTCTCATATCCGTCCATAGAGTAAAGAACGATGCCGTCCTGCTCTGCTTTACTTAAGGTCTGATTACCATAAGTAACCACACTGGATGTGGAAGAAGTTCCTCCGGTAACACCTGCATATTGAAGAATGCTGCCTTCCAGATTGTACTTAAAACTGTAGGTAGTGTTAAATTTGCTGGCATTGAAGCCTTTTGAAAAGCTCTGGAGCTGGCTTCGGATGCTGGAAAGTTCTTCGTTACTTAATTCTGTCGTGCCTTCTGTTTTTTTGGAACTGCTGATGCCGTATACCACACCGTTTGCATTGATCTTGGAACCTTCACGGGCGTAATAATTAACATAACCGCTGGTCTCTGCTTTGTGAACGGTTTCCTCACGTACAGCAAGACCGGTATACGTTTCGTTTCGGGAAAGTGGTCCTGCGATTACCAGATAGGATTCGATGTTTGAGGAAGTCAGATACAGGATCATACTGAACAGCATATAAATAAACAATACACCAAACAGCATGGTTCCGATATTCATGCCGAATAAATTTTTAAGTTTTTTGAGGATGCCGGAACCGGCTCCGTTTTGTTTATTATTTACAGGCAAAAAAATGCCTCCTTTATTTCTCAAATTCTCATTTAAAATCATATAAAAAGACAATATAAGTATTGTAACATTTTGTGGGGTATCTGACAAGAAAAAGGCAAAATAATTAAGACAGAAAACAAATATATGGAAAACGAACATATTTTCCGAATATCTGTTTGCTATTTCTGAAAGTGTATGTTATACTTTTTTTAAAAAAAGAATGTTCATATTTTTGGAGGTGAACTTATGTCATACGGTCGAATCAGTAAAAAACAGCAGGAAATTCTTGATTATATAAAAAATGAAATTCTGAACCGTGGATTTCCACCGGCAGTACGTGAAATCTGCGAGGCAGTCAATCTGAAATCCACTTCTTCTGTTCATTCACATCTGGAAGCACTGGAAAAGAATGGATATATCCGCAGAGACGCCACTAAGCCCAGAGCAATCGAGATCATCGACGATAATTTTAACCTTGTACGCAGAGAGGTTGTCAATGTACCGCTTGTAGGTACGGTTGCGGCCGGCCAGCCGATCCTGGCAGTAGAGAATATCGAAGGATATTTCCCGGTGCCGGCAGAATACATGCCGAATGCACAGAGCTTTATGCTGAAAGTTAAGGGAGACAGCATGGTAAATGCAGGAATCTTTGACGGTGATCAGGTGCTGGTAAAGCAGCAGGCTTCTGCATCTAACGGAGATATTGTTGTAGCGCTGGTAGAGGATTCTGCTACAGTGAAGACTTTTTATAAAGAGGATGGCTATTATCGTCTTCAGCCGGAAAATGATTCTATGGATCCGATTCTGGTACATGGTGACATTCAGATACTTGGAAAGGTATTTGGTGTGTTCCGCCTTTATCAGTAATCAGCAGATCATACTGTTGAAATTTGTATATGAAAAATCAAAAGACATGTCCGTAAGTCTCTGTATGACTTTGGGGGCATGTCTTTTTTATAGATATGATTTACATAATTTTATTATCGTAAACTCATTTTAAGAATTCAGCAGCATCTAATTCTTTTCCATCTCTCCAGATTCGTTCCAGATCATAGAAAAGTCGGTTTTCTTCATCGAAAACATGGATGATCACATCGCCGTAGTCCATCAGGATCCAGTTGGAACCACGGGTTCCTTCTACCTGTTTTGGTTCATATCCTGCTCTTCCGAGATGCTCTTCTACATTATCTACGATTGCCTGTACCTGATTCAGGTTGCTTCCGCTTGTGATAATGAAATAATCAGCAATTACAGATACTTCGTGAATATCGATTACTTTGATATCAATTGCTTTCTTGTCATCAATCGCCTTGCAGGCGATGCGTACCATTTCCTGTTCTTTATTCATAATTGTCTCATCCTTTCCGGTTGGACAGAAAGTCAGGTATTATCTGCTTTCCTGCCGTTCCTTATGTAAGGTGTCATAATAGGTGAATGCATCTTTTGTTGCAGAATCGACATCATCCGGATTTTTGTCCAGATAAGTCAGAGTATCCCGGAGAATCACGTACATGCATTCATCCAGGTCCTCGAAAGCAAGCTTGCGGACTTCGGTCAGGTTTGGTGCTTTGTTTCTTGCCGGTTCGATATAATCGGCAATATAAACAATTTTTTCGAGGGTACTCATCTCCGGCTTACCGGTGGTATGGAATGTGATGGAAGAAAGAATTTCTTCATTTGTGATTCCGTATTTTGTGCGGGCGACATAAGCTCCAAGTTTGGCATGAAGAAGAAAAGGATGTTCTTTTTCAAATGGAGTAACCGGGATATTATGTTCTGCACACATTTTTAGTTTCTTTTTATTCGGAATGCATTTTGCGCTGTCATGGAGCAGCCCTGCAGCCTGGGCATCTTTGAGGTCATATCCGTGGACCATTGCCAGCGAGGCGCAGGTGAACATGACACCGAGCGTATGCTCAAAACGATCTTCATCGAGATATTTGGAAAGTTTTTTCTGCATTTTTATAAAATCGTAATCAGCCATTCGTTTTGGGCGCTCCTTCCGTAATGTCATAAATATGGTGCTCGTTGATATAGTCGGCAACTGCGTCCGGTACATAATAACGAAGGCTTTTGCCCTCCTGATGCCACTGGCGCAGCAACTGACTGGAAATATCAATATTCATGGTGTCCAGCCGTACAAAATGACCATGATAAAGCTGTGTCAGGCGTTCCATTTCTTCAGACAGCTCTTTTACGGGTGTATGGTCTCTCGTGGCAACCACGATCGTACATGCAGCACAGATTCTCTCGGGCTTCATCCAGGTGGTGAAACTGTATAGGGAATCTGCACCGATGATAAAGTAGTAATCGGTATCAGGATTCTGCTTTCTGAGATTCTCAAGTGTGTGATACGTGTAAGATAAACCATGGTCATGCATCTCGATCAGAGAAAGCTCAAAATGGGGATTTCCGGAAATTGCCCGTTCTACCATGGCAACTCTCTGCTCATCGGTTGCACGGCCGGCGCGGTTACGCTTATGAGGCGGATTGCCGGCAGGCATAAACCATATTTTGTCCAGACCAAGCTGTTCGTATGTTTTTTCACCCAGAATCAGATGGCCTACATGGATCGGATCAAAAGTTCCGCCCATGATCCCGATTTTTTTTCGTCTGGTATCCATGCGGGTTTTATTTCCTTCCTGAATATATTTTGGACAATATACGCCGGTTTATGGAAGAATGATTTTCTTTTTGTCTTTTTTACCTTCGCGGTAAAGAACGATTTTTCTTCCGATTACCTGAACAACTTCAGAATGTGTTCTTTCTGCAAGGACTTCTGCCATCTGACGAGGGTCATCCAGGCAGTTCTGGAGAACGCTGATCTTGATCAGTTCACGGGCTGCAAGAGCCTCATCAACGGAAGCGGTATTTTCCGGTGTCACGCTGCCCTTTCCGAGCTGCATGATCGGATCCATTTTCATCGCAAGGCTTTTCAGATATGCTCTCTGTTTACTTGTCATATTTTTACGACCTTTCTGTTATTTGTAATAATCAAAGTCAAAACCGTACATACGGACCGTATTGCCCTCTTCGATTCCGGCTTTTTCCAGTTCTTCAAGAATACCGCCCTCTTTCAGGAAACGCTGGAAGAAAGCAAAGCCTTTTTCGGAGTCCAGATTGGTATAGCCAAGCATTTTTTCAATCTTCGGACCTTCTACAACAAAAATTTCAGGATCTTCCGGAAGTCTTTCGACTGTAAATGGAAGATTCTCTGTAAATAGTTCATCTTCAGGGAAGAATTCCTGTTCAAATACGATACGCTCGGCAGGGACACTCAGAAGAAGATCTTTGATCGCAAAGAGAAGTTCTTTGATACCCTGTCCGGTCACTGCAGAAATCGGATAGACTTTGATACCTTTTGGTTCAAATTCTGCTTTTAATTTCTCTATCGGGTTTTCATCATCACCGTCAAAAATACAGTCCACTTTATTAGCGGCAATAAGCTGTGGTCTGGCTGCGATTTCCGGATTGTATGCTTCGAGTTCGTGATTGATCTTGTAAATATCATCAATCGGATCACGGCCTTCGGTAGATGCTGCATCTACAATGTGTACCAGCACTCTGGTTCGTTCGATATGACGAAGAAATTCATGACCCAGACCAACACCCTCAGAAGCTCCTTCAATCAGTCCCGGTATATCTGCGATAACAAAACCTCCGTTTGCGGTGTCAACAACACCAAGATTCGGGCTTAATGTTGTAAAGTGATAATTGGCAATCTTTGGCTGGGCGTTGGTAACACGGGACAGGAATGTGGATTTTCCGACATTTGGGAAACCTACAAGACCAACGTCTGCAATTACCTTTAATTCAAGAAGCACTTCAAGCTCCTGCGCAGGCTGTCCCGGCTGTGCATACTTTGGAACCTGCATGGTAGGAGTTGCATAATGCTGGTTGCCTTTACCACCACGTCCGCCTTTTAAGACAATCTGACGGCGGTTTTCACCGGACATATCAGCAATTACTTTGTGTGACTGTGCTTCCATGATTACGGTTCCTTCCGGCACTTTCAGGATGATATCATCTCCGTCTGCACCGTGGCAGCGTTTCTTGCCGCCTTCCTGACCGTCCTGTGCTTTAAATTTGTGTTTATGACGGTATTCGCCAAGTGTGTTCTGGCCTTCATCTACTTCAAAGATCACATCACCGCCGCGTCCGCCGTCGCCGCCGTCAGGACCGCCATTGGGTACATAAAGCTCCCGGCGAAAGCTTACATGTCCGTCTCCGCCTTTTCCTGAACGGATGATGATTTTTGCTCTGTCTGCAAACATATGTCGCTCCTTATTATTTTTGGATTCAAAGAAAGGCTCCAAACCTGAACGATTTGAAGCCTCACGCTGAACTTGATTATTCTGCCTCTACCGGAACGATAGAAACCTGTTTCTTATCGCGTCCTTTTCTGGTGAATCTTACTACACCATCTGTCAGTGCAAATAATGTATAATCTTTACCACAGCCTACGTTCTCACCTGCATGAATCTTGGTTCCACGCTGTCTGTAAAGGATGTTTCCAGCTTTAACAAACTGTCCGTCTGCTCTTTTGGCACCTAATCTCTTGGATTCGGAGTCACGGCCGTTCTTTGTAGAACCAACACCTTTTTTATGTGCGAATAACTGAAGGTTCATTTTCATCATGTCGTTACACCTCCCTGACTTTTACTTTTAAATAACGTTTTGAATAACTATGTTCAATTTCTGTCAGACCAAGAAGTAATGAATCCATCAAAAGTGTTCCACCCTCCGAAATCGGAGCTGTGAAAGTAAAAGAAACAAAACCGTCCTTTTCTTTTGCTTTAATGGAATCCCCTGTCAGCTGTTCCAGAGAATTGACGGTATTGATAACCAGAGCGGAAACGGCGGCGCATATAATGTCCTGCCCTTCCCCGGCATAACCGGCATGTCCCTCAGAAACAAAACTGATATAGGAATTATTTTTCCTGCTGACTGTCACTGTAATCATGCAAACACCAGATTAAGCGTTGATCTTTTCGATTTTAACTTTTGTAAACTGCTGTCTGTGACCGTTTTTCTTGTGATATCCAGTTTTTCTTTTGTATTTGTAAACGATAACTTTTTTAGCTTTTCCGTTTTCAACTACAGAAGCGGTAACACTGGCATTAGCTACATCTGCTCCAACTTTTAAACCTTCGTTGCTAACTGCAAGAACGTTATCAAAAGTAACGGTTTCACCAGCTTCAACACCGAGCTTTTCAACTCTGATTACGTCGCCCTCGGCAACTTTGTACTGTTTACCACCTGTTGCAATAATTGCGTACATCTGTGGCACCTCCTATAATCTTTACTCGCCAGATATGGTGGATGAGGATTTATGATAAAATCTCATGCGCTTAAACCTCTCTGTGCGGCATCTGCTATATAATAGCATGGGTTTTGGGATGCGTCAAGAGGGATTTTTCTTTTTTTTGTAAAAAAGAATAAAAAAATGGAAAAGGTATGCGAGGGGGAGGATCTCAGAGTTGCGAACGGCCGAATCTCCCCCTCGCGCTCCCCCTTTTTGACCACCGCTGAAAAGCGAATGGCGGGTATGGAGAAGAGAATTAAATAAAAAGTAATTATGAAGAAAGTGTCAATTACTTTAAAGGCTGTGGATGTCTTCGATTACGGGGCGGCGGACTTTCTGGCGGGTCATCTCGAGAATATGAAGTGGGGTTATATCAACTGCTGTGCATTTGACGGGGTCCTTACGCAGATGTTTTTGTAAAACATGGAAAAGTTCGTCCTGGTGGTCGGTATTCTGCATGTTGATAAAATCAATCAGGATGATGCCGGAAAGGTTCCGAAGGCGAAGTTGTCTGGCAATTTCTGCTGCTGCCTCGAGGTTGATTTTGCGGTAGGTCTCTTCTGCTTTTTTCTTACCGGTGTATTTGCCACTGTTGACATCAATGGATACAAATGCTTCTGTCTGCTGGATCACGAGAAAACCTCCACTCTTCAGCCATATTTTTTCATGGCAGATTTCATCGATGGCGCTTTCCAGACTATGCAGCTTATATAATGGAAGGAGTTTGTCCTGATACAAATTAAGTATTGCCAGTTTTTCAGGCTGAAATTCATTCAGATAATCAGAAATTTTTGTGTGCATTTCCGAAATATCTGTAACAATCTCATCCAGATCTCTGCCGTAAATGTCGCGCACAGCAGAAAGATAAAAAGGCTCGGACTCATACAGAAGGCTGAAACAGGTGCGGTTTCTTCCATATACGGCAACCTTTTCGTACTGTTTCTTAAGCATATCCAGTTCATGAAAAAATTCTTCTTTGGAAGCATCGGCGGCATTTGTGCGGGCGATAAGTCCATATCCACGGTCAGGAATATTTCTTTCCTCATCCAGCCATTTACTCAATTTACTGCTTTCCTCTTTGGAAAGTTTGTTGGAAATTCCGATTTTGCGATTGCCTGTGGTAAGAACCAGAAATTTGCCGGAAAAATTCAGATTGGCGGTAAGCGCCGGGAGTTTGCCCTTCATGGCATCCCGGTTTATCTGTATCAGAATCTGGTCACCGGGACGAAGCGGCTGTCCTTCCCTGTGACCGTCTGCGAATATGGCATGTTCACATTGGTTCAGTGGCAGATAACCATTGACAGAATCATTCAGGCGGACAAATGCTGCCTGAATGTTGGTTGCAATTTTTTCTACCTGTCCTACGTAAATATTATTTAAGATATTTTTCTTTCCGGAAGGTTCCAGACGAAGTTCAATGACTTTCTGATCTTTTACAACTGCGCAGACAGTACACAGAACTTCGCGAAGATACATTTCTGTAATTACAAGCTTATTCAACTTTCTCACCTAATGCTTCCATAGAAACAAGTTTCAGATGTTCCTCATCGCCTTTGTTTGCATAGATCTCGCGGCGTTCGATCATATACGCGAACGGAAGCGGCTCATCTCCCATCCATCGAAGGAATGTATCCATGACAAGTTCCGGTTTGGTGTAGTTGGAACTTGCGGAAGCGAGCTGCATGAAAATGCCTTCGCCATCGAGACGCATCTCATAAATATATGGACGGATATCTATGGTCTTTTCGCTGCGCTTTGTTTTCTTGGTCACGATAATCTCTTTCTGGGCAAGAAATCCGTCCAGTTTCTCTCTCCAGGATGTAGCAGGTTCTTTTCCCTCACGGAACTGTACAAAATAGTCTGCTGCTGCTACCAGAGCCATGGCTGTGCTTGCTTTGCCGTCTTCTACCTGACGGGCGGAACATACGGAAACACCGTCTGCCATGACAGCATTCAGTCGTTCCTCGATTTCCTTTGTCGGAACAGTGTCTGTCAGTTCCATATCAAAATATTCTCCGAGACTGGTCGTACCAACACCGAGTGGCGCTGCAAAGGACATGATCATATGTGGGCTGTAGCCGCCGGAAAAAGCAACCGGAAGCTCTGCTCTGCGGATTGCTTTCTGGAAATAGCGCATGGTGTCCAGATGGCCGACAAATTTCATATGTCCGGTTTTGGCAAATTTAATTCTTACTTTCACAGCACACACCTCCTTTGTATTTGAGAACACCACAGCCGGAGCATTTCTGGCGGCAGTTTGGTGTTACAGTTTCTGCTTTGGCCTGCTCCCATTCACGGATCAGGAATTTCTTGGTCACACCTGCATCAATGAAGTCCCATGGAAGAATTTCATCTGTACTGCGTTCACGCAGTGTATAAAATTCAATGTCAATACCTGTCTCTTTGAAAGCTTCTTTCCAGATATCATAGTGGAAACTTTCGGACCAGGCATCATAAAGCGCGCCTTTTTCGTATGCTTTGAGAATAACTTTGGAGCAGCGTCTGTCACCTCTTGCGAGAAAACCTTCAAGTACAGTAACGTCCGGCTCGTGCCAGTTGTAGCGGATGCTTCTCTGATTTAACTGAGAGCGGATTTCATTTTTGACAATTTTTGCCTTTTCGATAAAGTCTTCTTCACGGAACATAGGAGCCCACTGGAATGGAGTGAAAGGCTTCGGTACAAAGAATGAGGTACTGACATTGATCTGAACCTTTCCTTTGCGCTGTTCCTTCGGAACGGTTTCATAGTAAGTTTCTGCAATCTTCTGAGCAAGATGTGCAATACCCTTCATATCGTCTTCTGTCTCAGTTGGAAGACCGAGCATGAAATAAAGTTTTACCTGATTCCATCCGCCTTTGAAGGCTTCTCCGGCACCGTGAAGGATGTCTTCTTCCGTAAGTCCTTTGTTGATAACGTTACGAAGTCTCTGGGAACCTGCTTCCGGTGCAAAAGTCAGACTGCTTTTTTTGACATCCTGTACCTTACTCATGACATCCAGTGCAAATGCATCAATTCGGAGTGACGGCAGGGAAATATTGACTGCCTCATCACGGAATTCATCAATCAGAAAATTTACGATTTCTTTCAGGTGACTGTAATCACTGGAACTTAAAGAACTTAGGGAAATTTCCTCGTGTCCTGTTTTCTGAAGCATGGTTCTTGCAGCTTTTTTCAGTTTTTCCACGTCGCGTTCTCTTGTTGGACGATAGATCATACCTGCCTGACAGAAACGGCATCCACGGATACATCCTCTCTGGATCTCCAGAGTGACACGGTCCTGTGTTGCTTTGATATGAGGAACGACCGGAGCCTCCAGATTGTTATAATCCTTATCCATGTCAATGATCAGCTGCTTTTCAATTTTTTCCGGAACACCTTCGCATGTCGGATGGAAAGATTCGATCGTACCGTCTTCTTTATAGGTAACTTCATAAAGAGAAGGTACATAGATTCCCGGAATCTGTGCGGCTTTCAAAAGAAAATCCGATCTGCTGCCGCCGGCTTTTTTGTTTGCTTTATATACATCAAAAAGTGCGTCATAAACAGTTTCACCTTCACCAATATAAAAGAGGTCAAAAAATTCTGCCAGAGGTTCCGGATTGTATGCGCAGGCACCACCGCCGATCACGATAGGATCATTTTCTTCGCGGTCGGCTGACAAAAGTGCGATTCCGCTGAGATCCAGAAGCTGAAGGACATTTGTATAACACATCTCATATCCGAGAGTAATGCCGAGAAAATCAAAATCTTTTACCGGGTCCTGAGATTCCAGAGTGAACAGAGGAATATGTTCTTCTCTCATGATTTTGTCAAGATCTGTCCACGGAGAAAAAAGACGCTCACACCATACGTCGTCTCTCTTATTAAACATATCATATAAGATCATCATACCGAGGTTTGACATACCGATCTCGTAGACATCCGGGAATGCCATCGCAAACCGGATGTCCACGTCATCTTTGTTTTTCATAACTGCATTGACTTCCCCGCCGATGTAACGCGCGGCCTTGTCAATCTGCAGGAGTATTTCATCGCGTAATGCTAGTTTTCTCATAGTTTTCCTTTCAAAGGTTCATATATAACAGGTTACATGAAGAGATATCTGCCACTGTTCACAGGTAGTATTCCGAGACATAATGATATTTCTTCACAGTATTCCTATTATATATGGTTTGCATGGGGAATTCAAGCAATAATTCGGCATGACAGATTTTTTGATTTTTCGGTGAGAAAGGAGAATCAACGTTCCAGTATTCCTGCATCTCTTAGGTTGGCAAGCAGTGCATTAAAATCTTTTACAATGTCTTCCAGACTGTTGGCATCCCTCACTGCAACTGCCGGTTTTCGAAAATATTTCTCGGCGGATAAAAAGCAATCAATTGTAAGCAAAAAGGACAGGTCTGTAGCAGACCTGCCCATTAGAGAGATTTTATCTGCAGCTGTCGGTCTCTGCCATTTGGCTCATGGCTGGATTGCCGTCCAGATGCTGCATGTTTAATGTTTTTCTTTTCATCCGCTCTTCCTCAGACTGTTTCAGGATAAAGTCCTTGATTTCTTTGGAATGTTTGATATGACACAGTTTGAGATCCGGATCTGTAACATCTCCTGTAAAGCAATGAATGGTTCCGAGTCCCAGCATACGCTCCAGCAGAGTACTCTCCAGACGTACATCAATCACTTTATACAGGTAACAGTCATTCTCCTCTTTTCTTAATAATCCGTTGTTTATTGTTATGATCTCATCTGTCACGGTATAAGAGGTAAAAGTCCATGGTAATCCCAGAAACATGGAACGTTTTTTTTCTGTATAAGTCATTATTAATCCTCCCTCGTTGTTTTTGCTTTATTTTATCACATAAAGGAACAATTTGCCAGATGCAATAAGATCAGATCTGCCATCTGGTATTTGCTGCAAAAAACAATATAATTATCTGTACAAAAAGGATGAGGGGGATACCCAATGTAAAATTAAGCTTTCGTGTCTTGTGGCGAAACAGATACATTGCCGACAGTCCGCCGATGGAGCCGCCGATCAGAGAAAGTCTGAAAAGTGTGGCAACCCGTATCCTTGAACGATGATGTATCGCATTAAACTTATCAATTCCAAACACAGCGAACGTGACAAGATTTATGATGATCAGATAAATATACACTCCCCTGTGTCGGATAAAAAAATCCTGAAAATTGGCGAGCATATGATAGTCGAAATTGTTCATTGGCAATTACCTACCTTCTGGCAAGTTCGGTGGTGATCTCTTCCCAGGTGACTCCCTTTTCGACCATAAGAACCATGACATGGTACAGAAAATCAGAAATCTCGTATTTGATTTCTTCTTTGTCAGGGTTCTTGGCGGCAATGATGATCTCTGCGCACTCTTCTCCTACTTTCTTGAGGATTTTATCGATGCCTTTCTCAAAGAGATAGTTGGTATAGGAACCTTCCTTTGGATGCAGTTTGCGGTCGGCAATGACATCATACACATCCTGAAATATATGAAGTGGATTGGTGTCGTTGTATTCCTTTTGAACCAGAGGCTTAAAGAAACAGCTTCTGCTTCCGGTATGGCAGGCCGCTCCGATCTGATCTACTTTTGCAAGGATCGTGTCGTTGTCACAGTCGAGGGCAAGTGATTTGACATACTGGAAATGACCGGAGGTAAGTCCCTTGAGCCAGAGTTCCTGACGACTGCGGCTCCAGTAAGTCATTTTTCCTGTTTTGAGTGTATTATTGAAAGCTTCTTCATTCATATATGCGACCATAAGTACCTGATCCGTTTTATAATCCTGAACGACTACCGGAATCAGGCCGTCGCTGTTCAGTTTAAAATCAGCCCATGCAATGGCACTCTCAAAGGTAACAACAGGAATTCCGTCAGCTTTACAATCTGCCTTGAAAGCCTGAAGAGAAATATCAAGAGAGCTGATATAAGCACCGCTTAAAGCATACACAGAATCCTTCTGAAGCAGAGATTTAAGTGCGGCAGTCTTACTTACTTCGGTATGAAGGATGATTTTGATAGCGGAACATGCATGAATTTCATCCTGGATGGTATCAAGTGCGAGGACTTCATCTGCAAATGACTCGATCAATGTCTGGTTTGCGGTGAATTCTTCCGTAGAAGAAATACAGACTGCCATTTTTTCTTTGCCGAAACGTTTGGATACTTCTTCAAGAAGGGAAATATTATTTGCTTTTGAAAAATTCAGGACAACTTTTGTACAGCCGGCATAAAGAAGTTTTTTGACATCTTCCATGCGGTTGATATTTCCTGCTGCCATAACAGGAATTTCGGCAGCAGAACAGATGCTCTTAATGTTGGAGATGGCCTGCTCATGCTCTGCGTCCCCGGAAGAGATATCAAAAACCAGAAGTTCATCGGCACCATTGTCTCTGTAAAAACGGACAAGATTTTCTATATTTCCGTCACCGAACAGGTTTCTTTGACCGAAACCTGTGACTGCTTTTCCGGACTGCAGATACAGACAGGGAATCAATAATTTATCTGCCATGGCTGAATTTCCTCCTTATGCAAGACTTCCTTTGGTAGAGAGTACATCTGTGATACGCGGATCATAAGAAACAGCCTGATCCAGAGCTTTTGCAAAGCTTTTGAACATTGCTTCTGCGACATGGTGACTGTTGCCGCCGGTAAGTACTTTGATATGCAGGTTCATTCCACAGGAATAAGAAATGGCATAGAAAAATTCTTTTACCATTTCAGAGGACATGTCTCCGATTTTTTCAGAGGTAAATTCTGCATCCCATGAAAAATAAGGACGTCCGGATAAATCAATGGCACACAGCACCAGAACTTCGTCCATTGGCAGAATACAGCTTCCATAGCGGCGGATACCTTTTTTGTCACCAATGGCTTCTTTGATCGCATTGCCGAGAACAATACCGGTATCTTCAATCGTGTGGTGATCGTCTACTTCGAGGTCACCGTGTACCCGTACAGCCAGGTCAAAAAGTCCGTGACGTGTAAAACCGTCCAGCATATGATCAAAAAAGCCGACACCGGTCTCGATATCTGAATAACCGGTTCCGTCGAGATTCAGTTTTAATTTGATTTCAGTTTCTTTGGTGTTTCGTTCTACAGAAGCTTCTCTTGCCATGGTTTTTCCTCCTACTGTTCTTCGTCTTCGAATCGTACCGCAATGGAATTTGCGTGTGCGGTCAGCTGTTCGGATGTAGCAAACTGCTCGATATCCGTGTGAATCTTACGCAGTGCTTCTCTTGAATAATATACGATGCTTGATTTTTTGACAAAATCGTCTACGGAAAGTGCGGAGAAAAATTTAGCTGTTCCGTTTGTAGGAAGAACGTGGTTTGGTCCTGCAAAATAATCACCGAGAGGTTCAGAACTGTTTTCTCCGATAAAGATAGCACCTGCATTACGTACTTTCATCATGACTTCGAACGGATTGGCAGTTACGATTTCCATATGTTCGGAAGCAATGGCGTTTGCAGCTTCAATTGCTTCGTCCATATCTTCAGCAATCAGAATGTAGCCAAAATTGTCAAGGGATTTCCGGATGATTTCTTTACGGGAAAGAATTTTGACAAAACCATCCACTTCTTCGCTGACTTTTGCAGCCAATTCTTTACTTGTGGTGATCAGAATTGCGGAAGCAAGTTCGTCGTGTTCTGCCTGAGAAAGGAGGTCTGCGGCTACATATCTCGGATTTGCTGTTTCATCGGCAAGCACAAGAATTTCACTTGGTCCTGCGATAGAATCGATGCTGACATATCCATATACGGCTTTCTTTGCGAGAGCAACAAAAATGTTTCCAGGTCCTACGATCTTATCAACTTTCGGGATACTTTCTGTACCGTAAGCAAGAGCTCCGATCGCCTGCGCACCGCCGACTTTGTAAATTTCGTCAGCACCGGCTTCTTTTGCGGCGACAAGTGTGGAAGGGTTTACTTTACCGTCTTTTCCCGGAGGCGTGGTCATAACGATCTGATCAACACCTGCAACTTTGGCAGGTACGATGTTCATAAGAACGGAGGAAGGATATACTGCCTTGCCACCCGGTACATATACACCGACTCTTTCAAGGGCAGTTACTTTCTGACCGAGCATGGTTCCGTTTGTTTCGCTGGTGAACCAGCTGTTCTGTCTCTGCTTTTCATGATAGCTTCTGATGTTGACCAGTGCTTTGCGGATGACATCGATCAGTGCCGGATCCACAGCTTCATAAGCTTCTTTGATCTCTTCTTCGGTGACTTTGATCGTATCTGCGGTAATTTCGGTTTTGTCGAATTCTTTCGTATAGGCAAAAAGGGCGGAATCGCCTTCGGTTTTTACTTTGTGGAGAATCTCGTCAACGGCAGATTCGAATTTGCCGTAGTTATTCGGACTTCGTTTCAGGAGATTTTCCAGAATATCTTTTGTGCTTTCTTTTGTGAGTGCTACTGTACGCATTGTGCTCATCCCTTCTGTTTTTACTTATCAATTACATTTCGAAGATCACGGATCAGATTGCGGATTCGTTCATCTTCCATTTTCATGCTGACCTGATTGACGACCATTCTTGCGGAAAGCGGGCAGACTTCCTCGAGAACATTCAATCCGTTTTCGCGGAGTGTGCTTCCTGTTTCTACAATATCAACGATCACTTCGGACAGTCCGACGATCGGAGCAAGTTCGATGGAGCCATTGAGTTTGATGATTTCTACAGTCTGATGTTTCTTATTATAAAAATAATCTTTTGCAATATTCGGATATTTTGTTGCTACGCGGATCAGCTGATTATTCTGCAGAAGTTCACGGGCGCTTTCCGGTCCGCAGACGCACATACGGCATTTTCCGAAACCGAGATCCATAACTTCATACATTTTGCGTCCTTCTTCAAGGATGATGTCTTTGCCGGTAACGCCGATATCAGCGGCACCGTACTCAACATAGGTAGGTACGTCAGGACCTTTTGCAAGGAAAAACCGTAATTTCAGTTCCTCATTGACAAAAATAAGTTTGCGCGTATCTTTATCACGCATCTCCTCACAGGTGATACCGATTTTTTCAAACATATCCAGAGTTTTCTGGGCAAGTCGTCCTTTTGTAAGTGCAACAGTAAGATATCTCATATCAGCAGTCCTCCTTTTCACGGCGCAGGGCAACGGATGTCCCCTTGCTTCTGAGTTCCTGAGCTTTCAGGATGGCTTCACGGCGGTTGGCTTCCGTATAAGTCAGGATAACCGGTGCTTTCTTTTCCGGAAGGCTGATCTTCTGTCTGGCTAATGCCATGAGCAGATTATCTACGGCGAGACCGAAACCGATAGAGGCGGCAGGTTTTCCGAAGTGTTTCAGAAGCTCGTTGTAACGACCGCCCTTTACGACCGGTTCACCGGTTCCGTAGGTGTATGCCTGAAAAATGATTCCGGTATAATACTGCAGTTTGCTGAGCATACCAAAATCAAAACTGATATATTTTTCGTATCCGTAGAATTTCAGAATCTCATAGATTTCTTCCAGACGTTCGACTGCCTTGGTCGCGCAGGTATTGTCTGTCAGGCTGCGCGCTTTTGTGAGGACTTCTGCGGAACCAAAGAGATGCGGCAGCTCCAGAAATGCTTTTTCAAGGTTTTCGGGAATGTTCTGGCTGTGTACAAGATCTTCTACTCCAAAGTAATTCTTCTGGGAAATCAGAGAACGGAGATTTTCTTCTGCTTCGGTATCCAGTCCGGCATCCTGTAAAAGGGACTTAAAATAATCCACTTGTCCGACACTGACCTGAAACTCTTTCAGGCCGGATTTAAGAAGACATTCTACAGTCATGGCAAGAAGTTCTGCATCTGCTTCGGCAGAATCATCACCGATACGTTCGACACCCATCTGTGTCGTTTCTTTCAGACGTCCCTGATAACTGGAATTATTAATGAAAGTATTTCCGGTATAGGAAAGTGTGACAACTTCCTGATCCGGATTAAAGTAAGTGGCACAGGCTCTTGAAACAGATGGGGTAAAGTCCGGACGTAATACCAGAGTGTTTCCCTCACGGTCAAAAAATTTATAAAGATCTTTGGATGGAATCGTTCCAACCTCTCTGCTGAAAACTTCAAAATATTCAAAAGAAGGAGTTTCAATCTCCTCATATCCATAGGAGTCAAATACTTTGCGGATTTCTGTCTGAAGATGATGCTTCTGACTGCACTCTCCGTTATAAATATCGCGTACACCTTCCGGCGTGTGAAAAATTCGCTGCATAATCGTTTCCTCCTCATTGTAGGTAGAATACTTTAACGTGCTACCATGCTACTATATAAAACAAAGAAATTATAATAGGAAAAACCCAAATTGTCAATCCCGCAATTTCAAATCTGTCTGGATTCCGTCAAGATACGGGATCAGAAATCCGTTTTTTTTCTGGAGATAATAAATATTATTTAATTCTTCGCGTCGAAAACTTTTGCGCCCGCCCTCTTTCATGCGGTTCCAGAAAATCATCAGATCACGTAATGGCAGGTAATAAAATAAATCAGCATGACTGAAAAAGATAAGAAAAAAAGCAATGCCCCCCTGCTGTTCGAATGCATTCATAAACTCGACCTGATGCGGGTGGATATTGCTTAATGGAAACGTATCAACACTGCATTCTTTGGCATCGAAGCAGACAGGAATCCCCTGTACGGCGCCGATATAATCTACGGTACTTCTCTGTTCGAAATAAGCAAGTGTGATATGCCGGTTTTCTTTGTCCATACGGACCGGAGTGATCGGTGTGGGAATCTTCTGGATCAGGGCAAGCTTTTTCTCGGCGTATTGTTCGTTTGTGCGATTGATGAGATCCTCCAGGGTAGATCCCCGGAGACCCCTGCTGTTCCATGTTGCCATAAATATTCCTCTTATTTCAGAAGTTTAATAGATGGATAATAGCGAACGATCGCTTTGCCTACGATCTCATCAAAGGAAACAAAGGTGTTCTGCCAGAATCGGGAATCTCTGGAATATTCACGGTTATCTCCAAGCATAAAGTAACTGTTTTCCGGTACGGTATACGGGCCATAATTTCCGGTCGGCACTTCCGGTACAAAGCTGTCATCCAATGGCTCATCAGAACCGTTTATGTAGACTTTTCCGTCACGGATCTCAACAGTTTCACCGGGAAGTCCGATCAGACGTTTGATGAATAACTGACTTTCATCATCCGGGAATTTGAAGATAATGATATCAAAACGTTCCGGATCTTTTGTTTTGTGTGAGATGTGTTTGCCGAAGAAGTCAAAGTTAAGACCGTATGCCATGCGGAATCCAAAGATACGGTCGCCGGTCATGATCGTGTTTTCCATGGATTCAGAAGGAATTTTTGCATTGATAAGAACTACGTTATTTACTACAAGAACAACGACAACGACAATAATGATCATTTTTACATAATCCCAGATTTCATTCCAGATTTTCATAATAACTCTCCTCTAAGTGTTCTTCTTTTAATATGGTTAAAAACTGCTTTGGCAAAGGTGCAAGGAAACATTTGCCGGACAATGTGGCGAGTTTTCCGGTAAGCTCCGGGAAAGTCAGCCGGTATGCATGAAGCAGCTGATGGTTCAGATGATATTTTTCATGGAAATAACGGTTAAATTCTTTTTGACCGTATTTCATATCGCCGGCAAGGGGATGCCCCTCGGAGGCAAGATGGGCGCGAATCTGATGTGTCCGTCCAGTGATCAGACGCACACGCAGAAACGTCATATGACTGGTATGTCCCAGCGGTTCATAGTGTGTTTCTATGGGCTGGGCATCTTTTATTTTTATTTTTGATATGGTTACTTTATTAAGCTTTGTGTCTTTGTAAAGATATCCGCGGATTTGTTCTTTTTCGGTCAGGATACCTTTGACAATGCAGAGATAATCCTTATGGATCGTGCGGTCGTGAAACAGGGAGGACAATTCCTGAAGTCCGGCGAGGGACTTTCCTGCTGCGACGATACCGCTTGTATTTTTGTCCAGACGGTTGCATACAGACGGATGAAAAGTACGCAGTCCTTCTTCTGTAATGGAACCATTATTTAAAAGGTATCCGATCAGATATTCTACGAGTGATGGTTCTTTTGTATCATCAGGCTGAGAAAGCATGCCGACAGGTTTGTTGATTAAAAGAATATCACTGTCTTCATAAAGAATATCAAGGTCTGTAACGGCTCTTGCGGTCTGCTCCTGCTGGCTGAATTTTGCAAATGTGTCGTCGCTTAAGAAAAGCTTTATCTGATCGCCGTTTTTAAGTTTTTCATTCCCGCTTGCCTTTTTGCCGTTTAAAGTGATGTTTTTCTTGCGGAGCATCTTATAAAAGAAACTTTTGGGCGCATTCCCGAGCAGTTTGGCAAGATATTTATCAAAGCGCTGCCCCGCTTCATTATCTGTAATCTGAAATTCTTTCATATGGCTCCTTTACAGGCAGATTGCAAGAATTGTGTGTTTGATCAGTTCATCTCTGGAAAGATCCGGATACTTCTCATCCGGACGGAATTTGATGCCCTCTTCCAGTGATTCCCTATGCTCATTCATGGAATCCAGACGCTCCAGAAACTGCTCCAGTCTTGTAAATATTTTTACATTGACCTTGAAACCGTTTCCGCGGAGAATTTTCTGAGCTTCTTTTTCCATATAAGAAACGTTGATTTTCGGATCACTGCTGTAACCGACTACAACATTTCCGCAGATTGCAAAAGCATCAATGGAAGCACTTTTTTCATAAAAGGTCATGTACATTTCATATGACATGGTAAGTTTTCCGGTATGCTGGCGGATCTGTTTATAAACAGAAGCATCCATTGGTCTGGCGCGATAGACCATGATCAGGCTGACCAGTGATTTACATGCGGGCAGACAGCCTACAACGGCTACGACAGTCCAGATCGTCAGTCTTGTATGAAAATATAATAATGCGGTGAAAAAAATCAACAGCGGTACGGCAAACAAGATGGCTGTGATCAGAATACGCCTTTTTTTTTCTGAGGAAAGGTATCCGAAATCGCCTTTGCTGCTGTTGGAAAATATATTTATTTTACTCATGAAACGCTCCTTTAGTTATTTTCGGGTCTTTTTCTTATGGGTGTTGCGGATCGTTCGACCGGTTCTTTTTCCGGATGATGCTTTATGACCAGAGGAAGTACGTTCTGTACGCTGGTTGTTGTCTTTGCCATCTCGCTCCGGACGAATCAGGCATTTCGGTCCAAAGCCAACCAGATCCATGCGTCCCGCTTTTTTTAGTCCTTCAAGAACCAGTTTGCGGTTGGAAGGATTTTTGTACTGCATCAGGGCGCGCTGAATTGCTTTTTCGTGTGGATCACGTGGTACATAAACCGGTGTTCCGTCTCTCGGATCAATGCCGGTATAATACATACAGGTAGACAGCGTAGATGGTGT
Source organism: Blautia intestinalis (assembly GCF_014297355.1). Classification (GTDB taxonomy): domain Bacteria; phylum Bacillota; class Clostridia; order Lachnospirales; family Lachnospiraceae; genus Blautia_A; species Blautia_A intestinalis. The sequence continues at coordinate 192,261 of NZ_JACOQE010000002.1, forward strand.
CGGATAGAAATCCTGTACCTGTTCCGGTGTGAAACCGAGATCACGTACATATTCAGCAAGTTTTACCGCGTCTTTGAGTGTACATCCCGGATGGGATGACATAAAATAAGGTACCGCGTACTGCTTTTTGCCGGTAGCCTGATTTTCTTTGTCATAAGCCTTAAGGAAAGCCTCATAGACCTGATGGTTTGGTTTTCCCATATAATGAAGTACCTGATTGGAAACATGTTCCGGTGCTACACGGAGCTGTCCACTGATATGGTGCTTCACAAGTTCTTTCAAAAAAACAGGATTTTTGTCTGCAACTACATAATCAAAACGGACACCTGAACGGATAAATATTTTTTTGACCCCCGGAATTTCCCGCAGTTTCCGAAGCAGAGAAACGTAATCTGAATGATCCACTCTGAGATTTTTGCAGGGTTCAGGAAACAGACACTGCCTGTTCTGGCAGACACCCTTTGTCAGCTGTTTCTGACACGAAGGCTGACGGAAATCTGCGGTAGGTCCGCCGACATCATGAATATAACCTTTGAAATCCGGATTCTGTGTCATTTTTCGGGCTTCTTTGAGTATAGATTCATGACTCCTGGTCTGTAAGATCCTTCCCTGATGAAAGGTCAGTGCACAGAAATTGCAGCCACCGAAGCAGCCACGGTTGCTCGTGAGGCTGAATTTGATTTCTTCCAGAGCAGGAATGCCGCCCATGGAATCATAGACCGGATGCCATGTCTCACGATACGGAAGATCATAGACATCGTCCATCTCCTGTTGTGTCAGAGGAAGCGCCGGCGGATTCTGTATGACATATCCTCTGTTGCCGTAATCTTCTGCAAGTGGATGTGCAGTAAACGGATCTGTATTGCGATACTGTATATTGAAACTTTCGGCATATGTTTTTTTGTCTGCAGCGACGGCTTCAAAAGACGGAAGTACAATCGGATCATAAACACGGGAAAGTTCTTTGCTTTTGAAGACGGTTCCCGGAATGTAGGTGATTTCTTCGACCGGAATTCCGCTCTGAAGAGCTTCTGCAATCTGAATGATGGAATGCTCTCCCATTCCATATGAAATCAGATCGGCACCGGAATCCATAAGGACGCTGCGGCGCACACGGTTACTCCAGTAGTCATAATGTGCCAGACGACGAAGACTTGCCTCGATGCCGCCGAGAATGATCGGTGTATGTTTGTAGGTCTGACGGATCAGATTGCTGTAAACAACCGTTGGCATATCCGGTCGGAGCCCCATCTGTCCACCCGGTGAATATGCATCTTTCTGACGGTGTTTGCGTGATACGGTATAATGGTTTACCATCGAATCCATATTTCCGGCTGTAACAAGAAATCCGAGACGTGGCTCACCAAATACCTGAATACTTTCTTTTTTGCGCCAGTCAGGCTGTGCAATGATTCCGACCCGATATCCTCTGCTCTCCAGCAGCCGGCTGATAATCGCGGAACCAAAAGAAGGATGGTCGATGTAGGCATCACCGGTAACGTAGACAAAGTCTACACAATCCCATCCTCTTTTTTTCATATCTTTTTTATTTATTGGTAAAAAATCCTGCATGCGTTACTCCTAAAATGATACGGACTGTGCACGATAGCCCTCGGCAATAATATCAAGCTGACAGTGAAAACGTGCAAGCTGCTGCAGATCCTTCGTTCGGAAAACACGCAAAAATTCGTCCTGAATTTTTTCGACTTCCCGTTTGTTGGAAATCTTGTAAAGATTTTCGATGCTGAGAAGAATATCTTTGACAAGATTGGACTGCATTTGAGAAGAATTTTGCGCATCCATGATTTCGTTGCGGACAGAGGACATTTCATGATCCAGTGCAATGATAGCGTCGGCTGCATTGCTGAGTCGCTCTGCTACATGCAAAGGCATTTCACCTTTGTATTTGTATTGCAGGGAATGTTCAATCGTTGCCCAGAAATTCATTGCCATGGTACGGATCTGGATTTCTGCTTGCAGTTTCTTCGGACCGCTGATCGTATCTACAGTATAATAAATGATCAGATGATAACTTCGGTATCCGCTTTGTTTGATGTGTTTGAGGTAATTTTTTTCACTTTTTATCACCATATCGCTGCGGCCTCGGATAATCGCGGCAACAGTATCGATATCTTCTTCAAACTGACATATGATACGGATTCCGGCAATGTCTTCTATTTCTTCTTCCATTTTATCCATCGGGATATGCTTGCGCTGCATTTTTTCCAGAATGCTTGGAAGGCTTTTTACACGGCCGCTGACCTGCTCTATCGGAGAATACAGGTCATTTTGCTTATGTTCATCTATAATATGTTCAAATTTTACCATCAGTTCTCTGACAGCAAGCTCATATGGACATAAAATACTTCTCCATAACTGTATTTCCATATAAATCGCTCCTTGACGAGTTGTTGCATTGAAGAAATGTTCCATAGTACCGGAAGACAAAACTTCTCGTACATTATAACACAGATTGCAGAAATTATGTTAGGAATATGTGTACTTTCTTATGTTTTTTCGAAGAATGTACAAGATATGGTAGGGATTCACACTCATCTCGCTGGTGTACGGAGTAGAAATATAAATTCCGAGATGAAGATGAACCGGAAATTTTCCGGCAGTGCCCTCCTCTCCGTAGCCGGTATTTCCCATAAATCCAAGAATATCTCCCGCAGAAACCGTATCACCGACTGTAAGTTCCGGTTCATAAGAGGCAAGATGTGCATAATAAAAATATGCACCGGATTCAGAACGGATTCCGATTCGATAGCCGCCAAGAGGAAGCCAGCCTTTTTGTTCGACAATGCCGTCAGTGATACTGATAATCGGGTAATAGTCTGAAATATTGTGCGAGGCAAAGATGTCAGTGCCTTCGTGACGGCGTTTTCCGCCATAGCTGCGCGGTGTCATCCAGCTGTTTTCAAAGAAGACCGCCGGGTCTGCAACAGGAAAATATTCCAGATCTGTCCAGATCATTTCATAACATTTTTTCAGAAGCAGAAATTCTTCTCTTTTGTATTTCAGATAAGGCGTCGTGTTTGTGGAGACAGTTTCGGGATGAAAATGTCCGTCAAGCATGGTTGCAGTAAGGAATTTTGCGAATGACTGTCCGGAATCGGAAAGCTCGGATAACTTTTCATATAATGAAGGAGAAAGGAACTGTTCGCGAAAGAATTCCGAATTACAGGAGACAGAAGTAAGATCTGAAACATGGCTCCGGTCCTGAATCAGCCAGATCATGCTGCAGCAGTTCAGAATCAGAACAAGCAGTATGATAAAGAAAAATAGGCGATTGGATTTCATACAGAAGAAAGCCTTTCTGTAAAGATTTCTTCACAGTATATGCAGAAAAATCCCGCCAGAGTGCGGGATCTTCTGTATATAAATATCGGTTATAAATATTTCAGAATCAGTCTTTTAACTGTTCCAGAACTTTGACAAGATAATTCCATACACGTTCCGTGGATGCGATATCAAGCACTTCTTCAGAAGTATGGATGTCTTTCATGTCTGGTCCGAGAGATACACAGTCAAGACCTTCAATCTTTTTGTAGAAAAGACCGCATTCGAGACCGGCATGGATGGCTACGACTTCCGGTTTTTGTCCGTACATTTCCTCGTAAACAGATACCATTTTGTCACGGAGCGGGGAATCTTTGCGGTATTCCCATGCTGGGTAAGCACCCTGAATTTCATATTCTCCGCCAAGGAATTCGGTCAGATACTGAATCTTATCAGAAAGAGCATCTCTGGCAGCTTCTACGGAACTTCTGACACTGGATCTGGCGAAGAATTCATCGTCGGACAGCTTGACGATACCGATGTTTGTAGATGTTTCCACTAAACCTTCAATGTTGCCGCTCATTTTCTGTATGCCAAACGGAATCTGTACAAGGTAGAATAATACTTTTTCACGGCTGGTCGGATGAAGTACATCAGTTTCTGCATGTCCTTCTTCTGTAATCAGGACAGAGATGTTGCCGTCAGTACCTGCGTATTCTTCACGTACCCCTTTTTCTGCTTTGGCGGCACAGGCTTTTACTGCTTCGACATCTTCTCCGGCAACAAGAATTTCACATATGGCTTCTCTTGTGATGGCATTGTCTTTCTGACCACCTTCATAAGAAATAATTTCGTAATCTGCTTCCTGTTTGAGGGCATAGAGAAATCTTCCCATAATAGCGTTGGCATTTGCACGTTTTTTATCAATTTCAGAACCGGAATGTCCGCCCATAAGACCGCCGACTTTAACTTCGAGCTTTTCGCCTTCTGCTGCGACACGCTGAACCGGAATATGGCTGACTGCGGAAAGACCACCGGCACAGCTGATCCAGAGACTTCCCTCTGCTTCGGAATCCATGTTGATCATACGTTTGCCGCTGAGTACGCTGCAATCAAGCCCGAAAGCTCCGAGAAGACCGATCTCTTCATCTACAGTAACCAGAACTTCCAGTGCCGGGTGAGGGATGTCTGTGCTGTCAAGAAGTGCAAGGGAGTAAGCAACTGCAATGCCATCATCACCACCGAGTGTGGTGCCGTTTGCAGATACATATCCGTCTTTGATAGAAAGGTTCAGACCGTCTTTGGTAAAGTCATGCTCTACATCAGGCCTTTTTTCGCAGACCATATCCATATGTCCCTGAAGAATGACGGTCGGAGCATTTTCGTATCCGGCGGTTGCAGGTTTGTAGATAACGACGTTGTTCAGCTCATCCTGAACATATTTGAAACCATGCTCTTTTGCAAAATCTACAAGATAATCACTGATCTGTCTGGTGTTTCTGGAACCATGCGGGATCTTGCAGATTTCCTCAAAATAATAAAAGACTTTTTTGGGTTCGCAATTTTCTAATACTCTCATATTGATTTCCTCCATGAAATAAATGATGACAATCATTGTTTGTTATATTTTATCGACATATCTGTCTGATATGTGGCATAAAGTAAAGCAAAACATATAAAAAATATGAATATGAAAAAACTTTTTTTTACAATATTCTGCGTCATGCAGATTGGTTTTATACTTGTGTATCCGGCGGAAGCACTTAAAGCGGCCAGAGAAGGCTTGAATCTGTGGCTGAATGTCATGATTCCGACACTCCTGCCTTTTCTTATCCTTACCGGAATACTGGTGCAGACAGGCCTGATCAGCCGGTTACTGGCATCGTTCAAAAAGCCATGGAAAATTATTTTTGGCTGCTCTCCTGCCGGTGCATACGCAGTTCTGGTCGGAATGCTGTGCGGTTATCCTATGGGGGCAAAAACAGCATCGGATCTTTATGAAAATGGACAGATCACAAAAAAGGAAGCGGAATATCTGCTAACCTTTGTGAATCAGCCAAGTCCTGTATTTGTCCGTACATATCTGTGTCAGATCTGTTTGAATGACAGAGTTCCATTTTCAAAAATGATGTTGATTCTTTTTGCGTCTGAATGGATGACGGCACAATTTTTTCGTTTTATAATTTTTCGAAAGAAAAAATATTTCGGCGAAGAAACAGTTACGAAAAAAGAGACACCCGCCACAAGCTCATCAGAAGCTTTTTTGGATGTCTCCATTATGAATGGGTTTGAAACAATTACCCGGCTGGGTGGATACATTCTTATGTTTGCCATTTTGTCTGCCTGCATCAGTCGCTGTTATATACCACATAATGTTCCGGGATATCTGTTGACAGGAATGCTGGAGCTGACTACCGGGCTCTATCGCCTGCAGCCACTTATACTGCCGGACATAACAAAAAGTATACTGGCTGTTTTTCTTACTGCATCCGGCGGATTCTGTATAGCAGCCCAGACCAGAAGTCTTGTGACAAAAGAACTATCTGCACGGTCTTATATCGTGGCAAAACTTCTGAACGGAGTAATTGCTGTGATTTTAATATTACTCGTCGCCAAGATCATCTAAAAGACTGTCTTCTTCCGGTGCATTGTTGGTATCTTCGTGATAAGATCCAGTCATAGCTGCAGCCTGTGCAGTCTGTGGAGCCAGTTCCTGACGATTGTGGTTTACAACATCAAGGCAGCTCTGAAGGGAATCAATGAATCCTTTGTATTTACCGCCTGCATCTTCCAGTGTCTGAGCCAGTACGGAACCGATGTTTGCCATCATATCATCTGTATAAGTGATTGCGCTTAAACGGATGCTGTTTGCATCCTGAGTTGCGGAATCAAGAATTTCCTGCGCCTGTTTGTTGGCTGCATTGATGGTATCATTTGCCTGTGCGTATGCTTTCTGCATGATCTCATGCTGTGTAACAAGCTCCTGAGCCTTTGCCTGTGCGTCGGCAATAATACCGTCTGCTTTGGACTGTGCATCTTCCAGAATGGCATCCTTATTGCTGATAATCTTCTGATAACGTTTGATCTCGTCCGGTGTTTTCAGGCGGAGTTCTCTTAAAAGTTCTTCGATTTCTTCTTTGTTTACAATGATTTTAGTTGCGGATAAAGGCTGGAATTTACAGCTCTCTATAAATTCATCAATTTCATCAATAATCTGTTCGATTCTGCTGCTCATAGTATATTCTCCATTCTCTTTAATTTTTCTTGTTTACCTGCTGAAGTTTCATGCGTAATGTCTTAATGATCTCCGGCGGCGCAAAGTTGGACAAATCTCCTCCGAAGCGGGCGACCTCCTTCATGATGGTGGAACTGACATAAGCATATTCCAGACTGGTGGTGAGGAATATAGTATCTACATCAGGAGCAAGAACTCGATTTGTCTGTGCCATCTGAAGTTCATATTCGAAGTCCGTGACAGCACGTAAACCACGCACGATTACCTGTGCGTGATTCTCTCTTGCGAAATTAACAGAAAGACCGTCAAATGGTTTAATGATTACATTTGGTATGTCTTTTGTCGCCTTTTCCAATATATTAACACGTTCTTCCACAGAAAACAACGGACTTTTTGAAGAATTATGCAAAACTCCGACTACTACTCTGTCGAAAGAGACGCTTGCACGCCGGATGACATCCAGATGACCATAGGTCGCCGGATCAAAACTTCCGGGGTATACTGCTGTTACCATGTGTGATCTCACTTTCTTTTATATAAAAATACATGTTTGTTTGTTTTGTATTCTTTAGACCGTGCCAGTTCATATCCGAGATCAGTCACATAGGAAAAATCCGTATGCAAATCAGCCTCTGTGATGATAAGTGTGTGATCATCAGCAAGTGAGCTGTCGGACAGGTATTCAAGTACCTGACGTTCCAGATTGTGATTGTATGGCGGATCCATAAAAATACAGTCAAAGGCTTCTTCGCCCTCGAGGGAGCGGAGTGCCTGTATAACATCCATGTTCAAAAGTTTACCATGTTCGGCAAGCTTTGTAAATGAAAGATTGTCACGTATACAGCTGCAGGCCTTTGGATTTTTTTCTGCAAATACAGCATATGCAGCACCACGGCTTAACGCTTCAATGCCGATTCCTCCGCTTCCGCTGAAAAGATCAAGAAAGCGGCAGTCCGGCATTTCAGGCTGCAGAATATTGAACAGAGTTTCCTTTATACGGTCAGTTGTCGGTCGTGTTTCCATGCCAGGTACGGTCTTGAGATTGAGTCGTCTGGCTGTTCCTGCTATTACTCTCATTTTAAATTAAGTCTCCAATCCAGATCGCCACGGGCAAGTCCGAGAATCAGTAGTTCAGCGGTTGCGATATTGGTAGCAACCGGGATATTATACTGGTCACAGCGCATGACTATGGCATGAATATCAGGTTCTTTCGGATCCATCATAACAGGATTATAAAAAAGAATGACCATGTCCAGATCCTGACGCTCTACCATTTCCATAAATTGTTTGTCTCCGCCAATGCTTCCTGCAAGAAACTTATGCACATGAAGGTTTGTGGCTTCTTCAATTCGACGACCGGTAGTTCCTGTGGCATAAACCTCATGCTTGGCGAGTATATTCTTGTATGCGATACAGAAATCTTCGATAAGTACTTTTTTACTGTTGTGTGCAATGATTCCTAAATTCATTGTTCATCTCTCCATTTTCACCAATACATTACTGGTTTTTTAGTTAAAATATAGCTATTCTCATATATTATAACAAGTCAACAAAAAATTGGCAATTATTTCTTGAAAATTTATACAAAAAAACAGTACAGTCCGTGATCTGATTACAGATTTCAGGGCTGCACTGTCTGTATCCTGAATAATTCAGGAATTTTGTTTATTACTCAGAATGATCAGTACTGTTCGTTCTGGGAACTTCCGGACATCTGGCGTTCCTGCTGTTCGATCATTTTTTTGACCATATAGCCGCCGACACTTCCGTTCTGTTTGGAAGTCAGGTTTCCGTTATATCCGTCTGTAAGCGGTACTCCCAGTTCGTTTGCAACTTCAAATTTAAAACGATCAAGGGCGCCTTTTGCTTCTGGTACAACTGCTCTGTTAGAAGAAGTGTTTTTTGTCATGATTATTTCCTCCTTGGTTTTCGTTTAATTGGATGTTACAGTGCTAGTATATGAAAGATGCAGAAAAATAAACTGGAACTTACTGGCTGATCTGGAAATAAAAAATTCAGATGACCATAAAGATCATCTGAATCTGAATGAAAAATAATATTGTAATATTGAATGAAAGATTATAAACTGATGAAGCCTGTGATATCGTTGTTGATTACGTAATGTGCACCATTGTCTTCTGGTTTAATATAAATCTTAAGATCTGTAAGATCAGCTTCTTTTTTGCCCATTTCTTCTGTCCAGATTCTTTTGATGCTGTCTACAATATCTTTTTCGGATACTTCTTTACCAAGCCACTGTACATATACTTCGGTATTTAAAGAAACAGCTTTTTTGGAAGCGGTTTTTCTGACAGTAGTCTTTCTGGTAGTTGCTTTTTTAACAGTTCCTTTAACTGCAGCTTTTACAGTAGTTGTCTTTTTTGCAGGAGCCTCTTTTTCGGTAGTTGGTTTTGCAGTGGATGTCTTGAGTTCTGCTTTTTTTGTGGTAGTTCTTGTAGCCATAATAGCCTCCTTACAAGATGATTTGGTTTTTTACGGTACTAGAATACTACGATTTGTTACAATTTGCAACTGTTCTTTCAGAAGCTGATTCTGCGGAAGCGTCAGGTCCGGGTCCAGTGAAAGGATTTCCGAAGCTGCCTCACTGGCGGATTTCAAAATGGAGGAATCGTTATAAATGTCCCCAATGCGAAATTCCATTACACCGCTCTGGCGGATGCCAAACAGATCTCCCGGTCCGCGAAGCTTCAGGTCTTCGCCTGCAATATAAAATCCGTCGTTGGATTTGTTGAGGATTTCCAGTCTCTTTGAGGTAGTGTCTTCTTTGTTTCCCTGTACAAAAATACAATAGGACTGATGCTCTCCACGACCGACACGTCCGCGGAGCTGATGAAGCTGTGCAAGACCGAAACGTTCGGCATTTTCAACCATCATGACCGTGGCATTCGGCACGTTGACACCGACTTCGACAACTGTCGTTGAAACGAGAATCTGTATTTCGTTTGCTGCAAAACGCTCCATGATCTTGTTTTTTTCAGAGGCTTTCATTTTACCGTGAAGATATTCTATCTGAATATCCGATGGAAAGATGGATTTGATCTTTGAAGTATAGTCAAGGACATTTTCTGCGTCGAGGCCCTCGCTTTCTTCTACCATTGGGCAGATGATATATATCTGTCTGCCTTCCCGCACCTGTCTTTGAATAAAGGAATACGCCTTTGGACGGTAAGAAGTATCCACGACACAGTTCTTGATCGGAAGTCTCCTGGCGGGAAGCTCATCAATTACCGAGATATCAAGATCTCCGTACAAAATGATTGCCAGTGTCCGGGGAATCGGTGTTGCACTCATGACAAGGACATTGGGCGGATTTCCGCGTTCGGCAAGAGATTCCCGCTGTTTGACACCGAAGCGGTGCTGTTCGTCAGTGATGACAAGTGAAAGATTTTTGTAGACAACTTTTTCCTGAATCAGTGCGTGTGTGCCAATGATGATCTGTGCTTCACCTGAAGCAATTTTGGCATAAATTTCACGTTTTTCTTTTGCAGTGTTGGAACCTGTAAGCAGCACTGTACAAAAATCAAGTCCCTGTTGTGCTAAAAGTTCCATAAAACTTTTATAGTGCTGTTTGGCAAGGACTTCTGTCGGAACCATCAATGCTGACTGATAACCGTTTTCGCAGGAAAGAATCATGGCAAGAAAAGCAATGATCGTTTTTCCGCTTCCTACATCACCCTGTACCAGACGTGACATAAGTGCCTGACCGGACATATCACGTTCAATCTCATGCCAGGTATTCAGCTGTGCATTTGTCAGAGAATAAGGAAGATTTTCGATGATCTGTTCAGTAACCCAGGTTTTCTGAATCGGAAAATAATTGGGAGTTTCTTCATTTTTTTCTTTCATCATCTGGATGGACAGGATGAACAGCAGAAATTCATCAAAGACAAGACGCTTTCTGGAAACAAGCAGTTCTTCCATACTGAGTGGGAAATGAATAGTGCGCAGTGCATAATTAATGTCTGCAAGCTGGTAACGCTGTCGGATATCTTCCGAAAGAAACTCACTATACATAGGAAGATTTTCAAGAAGCTGCCGGATCGTTTTGGTAATGGTTTTGTTGGAAAGTCCGCTTGTCAGGCCGTAGATTGGCTGCAGGCTGTGCAGGATCTCTTCGTATGCTGCCGGGGTAAAAACTTCCGGATGTTCCATCTGAATCCGGTTTTGTTTTTTGATGACCCGTCCACGTAATACGAAAGTACTGCCTTTTTTGAGAATTGTTCTCAAGTATGGCATGTTGAACCATATGACGGAAAGTTTTCCGCTCTGGTCGGCAACTGTTGCGGTGATGATCTGTTTTCCGCCCGCCGAACGAACATAAACGCCGGAACATACCGCAGCAGAGACGGCTTTCACCGTCCCCTCTTCAAGGTCTGCGATATCTACCGGCGCTTCAAATGCGTCATAATTTCTTGGATAATAGTGAAGGAGATCTTCGGTATCATAGATACCGAGTCTGAAAAAAAGTTTTTCCGTTTTTTCTCCGACACCTTTTAAGGTCTGTAAACTCTGTTTCATTGTCCTACTCTACAGAAATAATGTAATAGTAAATTGGCTGACCACCGTTATTGACTTCAACTTCACAATCCGGATACTTCTCTTCCAGTGTGGAAGCAAGTTCTTCTGCTTTTTCTTCGGAAGCATCTGCACCGTAATAAATACTGATTACCTCAGCATCCTCGGTCATCATGGCATCTACGGTAGCAACTGCAACGTTTTCTTTGCCGTTACCTACAGCAAGGATTCCCTTATCGCCGATTCCCATGATATCACCCTCATGGATCTCTTTGTCGTCAAGTCTTGTATCACGAACTGCATAAGTGATCTGACCGGTCTGCACACGGGAAATTGCATCTGTCATTTCGGCTGTGTTTTCATCATCTGTTTTTTCAGGGACGAAGCTGATCAGAGCAGTTACACCCTGAGGAATCGTCTTGGTCGGGATGACGATAATCTTCTTATCCTCTGTCAGGTCACGTGCCTGATTTGCTGCAAGAATGATGTTTTTGTTGTTTGGTAAAATGTAGATGGTCTTTGCGTTTACTTTATCAATTGCATTCAGCATATCCTCAGTACTCGGATTCATGGTCTGACCGCCTTCAATCAGGTAATCAACACCAAGTTCACGGAAGATATCGGTAAGACCTGCACCTGCGGAAACTGCAATAAATCCGGTTTCTTTCGGTGGCGTTTGCTTCTTCTCTTCTTCGACCTGCTGTCTGGCAAGCTTTTCTGCGTCTTTGATCAGTTTTTCCTGATGTTCTTCACGCATGTTGTCAATCTTCATGCGGGAAAGTGCTCCGTATGTCAGCGCACGTTCAAATGCCTGACCCGGATGATTGGTGTGCACATGTACTTTTACGATTTCGTCATCTGCGACAAGCACGATGGAATCTCCGATGGAAGTAAGGAATTCCTTGAAAGAATGTTCTTCTTCGATCGGCATCGGTTTGTCCAGAAGAATGATAAACTCAGTGCAGTAACCGAACTTGATGTCTGCTTCTGCCTGTGGAGAGATCTTTGTGACTGCGGCTGCACCCGGTTTTTTGAAATCGGAATAATCGACTTCTTTACCGAGAAAGCCATCAATTGCTCCGCGCAGAACTTCCAGAAGACCCTGGCCGCCGGAGTCTACTACACCTGCTTCTTTCAGTACAGGGAGCATTTCCGGTGTACGGGAAAGCGTATATTCTGCGTGATCAAATACTTCATGGAAAAATGGCTCAAGTTCTTCGGCTTCCGGTGCGATCTCGGATGCTTTGAGAGCGGCTTCCTTTGCAACAGTAAGGATCGTTCCTTCTTTAGGTTTCATAACTGCTTTGTATGCAGTCTCAACCGCTTTTTCCATGGCCGCTGCAATGGCAGACGCATCCAGTTCATCGGATTTTCTTACACTTCTTGTGAATCCACGGAGAAGCTGAGAAAGAATAACGCCGGAGTTTCCTCTTGCACCACGCAAGGAGCCGGAAGAAATTGCTTTTGCAAGTGTTTCCATATCCGGATCAGTCAGGGCACTGACTTCAGCGGCTGCTGACATGATCGTCATTGTCATATTTGTACCGGTATCCCCGTCAGGAACAGGGAATACGTTTAATTCATTAATCCATTCTTTTTTTGCTTCCAGATTTTTGGCACCGGCCAGAAACATTCTGGAAAGTACTTTGGCATCTATGGTTTTCATGTTCACCACAAGTTCCTCCTCTGATTTCTTAATCTATGGCGCGAACGCCCTCCACATAGATGTTGATTTTTTCGATTTCCATGCCGGTGAAATCTTCAACTTTATATTTGACGTTGCTGACAAGGTTGTCTGCAATTGTACTGATATTTACTCCATAAGCAACAATAACATGGAAATTCAGGCGGATCTTGTTTTCGTCGGTGATATTTACACTGATACCATGTTTCAGGCTGTCTTTGCGAAGCAGTTTGACAAGGCCGTCCTTTACGCTGACTGCGGCCATTCCGACAATACCGAAACATTCCACTGCTACACTTCCTGCATAGGTGGCGATTACGTCTGTATCAATGACGATCTGCCCCAATCCGGAATCTATACGTCCACTCATATAGGTACCTCCAATTTTTTAGTATGCATGTATTATAACCTTTTTTTGCACAAAAAGAAATATTAATTTTGAGAATTTCTATTTTTTACTTGCAAAAGGTAAATTCATCTGTTAAAATAAAACCTGTTGAAAAAAAGCGTCAAGGAGGTGCTATCATGGCTAAATGCGCAGTTTGTGAAAAAGGTGCTTATTTCGGAAATAATGTAAGTCATTCACATAGAAGATCTAATAAAATGTGGAAATCTAACGTAAAATCCGTTAGAGTTAAAACCGCTGCTGGCGGTGCACAGAAGATGTATGTATGTACTTCTTGTCTGAGATCCGGAAAAGTAGAAAGAGCATAAGATTTCATGATTATGAACGATAAGTAAGGCACGGGAAGATTGATCCCGTGCCTTTATTCGTTGCAAAAAGCGGAAAAGCATCATCTGCTTTCCGCCCTCATCTGCAAAACATATGGTATCCGCACAGAAGACAAAGTCCGGCAGAAATAACAATGATCACATTTTCAGAGATCAGCATACCGATCACCATACCGATTCCAATGCAAAACAGCATCAGACCCAAAAGTCTTCCCACAATCCGAACCTCGTCTTAAGAGCTTATAATATTATATGCAGAAAAATTTTCGGGAATACAGATTTCTGTATATGCTGTATATGATTTATGCTTCTTCGTTCTCGGCTTTGGTGCTGCTGTCTGCAGTCGTATCATCTTTGCCGAATCCACTTGCAAAACGGTCTACAAAATCCGGAACCATATCCAGAACTTTGGTAAGTCCATCCTGATTTTTGACATTTACAAGCTTCGTGGAACCGTTCTGGATTACAAGTACGGCACTTGGTGTCAGCTTTCCGGTCATTCCGCCACCACCGTTGCTTTTTTTGTCTCCTTCGAATGCACCGGCACCTACGCCAAAAGAAACATCCACCAGTGGAAGGATGATAGTGTCACCTACATGAATTGCCTCTCCCACTACGGTTTTTGCGGAGATGAATGCATCCAGTCCTTTAAAAAGAGAGTTTACAGTATCTTTGAAATTGTTTTCGCCTGACATAATCAGTCCTCCTTATGTTTATGCTTCCATCGTCTGATGACATATTTGATATTCTTATTAAAATACAGCTCCAGAGCGGTCTTTATAAGGAATACTCCATAGATCCGTCCTTTCATGCTGATATTTCCTTCAAGTATATTTTTATCCTCAAATACAGGAGTTACGGAAATACAGTTTTTGTGAAGCGGAATGGTCATACCGAGAACGGCAAGTACACTTCCTGTGATGGAAGGATCCGTGCTTCCCATAGTAAGCTTTCCCTGTATTTTTGTCGGAAATACATGACGGAGCAGCTTTATGAAATGATCTTTTACGAGAGCAATCGCAGCTTTGACCCGTGGATGCTCAAGAAAATCTCGAAACATGTTTATTTTATCACAGATATTTTTGATTGTTAATGTGAAATTTTCGATGTTTTTTGGTATCCCACATAATTTTTGCCAAAATCTCTGAAGTGTTTCAAACAATGCGCGAAGCTTACGCCCTAAACTGTAACACAGATTTTCAATCTTCCGGATCAGACGCTGCTGATCTTCGGAATCTGTCGTATTTGAAAATTCATCTGTCGAAGAATCTGTTGGGGAATCTTCTCCGGAGACGGAATTCGCAGTATGGAAAGTGTCTGTAAAAGCTTGCGAATCTGGTAGTGACTTATATGTTCTTACATCTATGGAATCTTCTGGTATAAGTGTCTGTCCGTTGGTCTTAGAGATACCGGCTGTTCTCTGCCTTTTCTTCTTGCGTTCTCTAAGATAATTCAATAATCTGAATACGGGGATTCCCAATATTCGAAGTTCATATCCGGTATTTCGGTCTTTGTAATCAAGCCGAAATGAGATTCCTCCGAAAAGCCAGCTGATCCTTGCGCTGGCAGATGCATCGAAAAAGGAAACACCCTCTTTGGCTGCACTGGCCTGATAGCGTATCGGACAAAACAGTATAAGAAGAAGTACCAATACGACAAGTCCCAGCAGAATTGCAAGAAACATCAATATGAATTTTATCAGTATCCACAGAATATGTAGCATAAATTCACCTGTTTTTCCAATATTCTTTTACTTCAAATCCACCGGTTTCAGAGAAGATTGTCCGGATCATTTCTGTAACAAGATCCATTGCTTCTTCTTTTCCTTTGGCAATGCCTACGATTTCCGGGCACATATCAGCGGCACTTTCCTGAATGAGGGTCAGCGCAGGTAGTATTTCCAGAAGATTACGGGGATTATCTGATAAAGTGATCAGATAAATGCCCGGAACAGGGTTTCCATGTTCCAGACGGCGGCGGATGCGAGAGCTGTTTTTGACACCCGATCCGGTATAATAGTGTTTGTGCCAT
This sequence comes from Blautia intestinalis, assembly GCF_014297355.1. GTDB lineage: Bacteria > Bacillota > Clostridia > Lachnospirales > Lachnospiraceae > Blautia_A > Blautia_A intestinalis. Next base: position 207,761 of record NZ_JACOQE010000002.1, read on the forward strand.
TTCAGCATACTTGTTTCTGGCTCCTTCTGTGAAGAAAATAGTGTTTATAAAAGGATGCCCCCTTTTATAAAATTTAAACGAAAAAATAAACAGGGCTGCGAATGCTACAACCCTGTTATGGATACATCTTATGCAGAGCAGTTATACTCTGCGCTGTTTCCCCCAGAGTCCCTGACTCCGCATTTCCAGATATTCCTGATATGCTTTTTCTACAATCTGTTTCTCGTTGGAGAAACGGAGAAGATGATAGATTTCATGGAATTTGTAATATCCGGAATCTACAAAAAATTCTTCTCTCTGAGGTCTGCTATGATAATTATCAGCCGTCATCAGATACCAATGTACTTCTTTTGTAACGATATCTTCAGGTACAGTAAAATTATAGTGGCTCTTGCCGATGTATTTTACGACGGTCGCCCTTACTCCTGCTTCTTCATGTACCTCGCGTAAAGCAGTTTCAATGTGTGTCTCGCCCGGCTCTACGGTTCCTTTCGGGAGCACCCAACCTTCATAACGGTTCTTATAAGATTTATAAAGTGCCAGTATCTTACCTCGATAAATTACCACACCGCCACAGCTTGTTGCTTCTATCATTTTGCAATTTCCTCCTGTAATGCGTGTGAGTTTCATATCTTAAACTGCATATAGTATAACTCTTTTTTGGTCGACTGGCAACTATTTATCAATTATTGCTAATCAAAATGATAAGCATCAAAAAGATCTGCTGCAATCGGTACGGCTGCCTCGCTTCCGGTACCACCACCTTCAACGATTACTGCAACAACAAGATCGGGATCATCGACGTTGGAATATCCGATGAACCAGGAATGACTGGAACCATTTTCGTCATATTCTGCAGAACCGGTCTTTCCGGCTGCTGTATAACCTCTGCCGTTTAAGGCAGAAGCAGTACCACTTTCTACAACGCCTTTCATAAGTTTGCCGAGAATTGCTGCCTCGTTGCCTGTCATCAGACGTTTGTACGTAGTCGGCTCGGTAGTTTTGATGGTATCACCGTTCGCATTGACGACCTTATCAATCAGATACGGCTTCATAAGAACGCCATTGTTTGCAATAGCGCTTGTAATGAGTGCCATATGCATCGGAGAAACAAGGGTGTTTCCCTGACCGATGGCAGTCTGCATGATCAATGGAATGCCGGAACTTCCATTCAGTGAGAAACTGCTCTTACGATAAGAATTAAGTGGAAGTTTTTTATTAAACAAAAGATCTTCGCTTGTTTTTAACAGAGATGCGCCACCGAGTTCTGTACCGATCTCAGCAAAGGCACAGTTGCAGGAATTGGCAAATGCCGTATAAAAATCTTCGCTACCATGCACGTTACCGTTGTAACACTGGATAGTATGTCCTTCTTTTGTGATGCTTCCCTGACAGTCAAAAGAAAAGCCGTTAAAACTTCCGTGTGTGCGGAAATAATCAAGAGCAGTGACTACCTTAAAAGTTGATCCCGGAGGATACTGTCCCATGGTAGCTCTGTTGAGCAGACTGCTGTTGGTTTCGTCGTTTACAAGACTGTCCCAGTTTTCGGAAATCGTGTTGGGATCGAAATCCGGTTTACTGACCATTGCAAGTATCTTGCCGGTAGATGGCTCAAGTGCAACAACGGCTCCTCTTCTGTCACCTAGAGAATTATATGCAGTGGTCTGAAGGTCAGCGCTCAGAGTAGATACTACGCTGTCACCGGTATTTTTGGTTCCCATAAATTCATTACGGATCTGATTCAGGAAAAATTCGTGTGAAGAAAGCAGCTGAAAGTTTGCTTCGGATTCAAGGCCACTTTTTCCATTGGTATCATATCCGACTACATGTGCAAATGTATTACCATAAGGATAAGAACGCTCTTCTGTTCCGTCTTCGGAAACATTGGTCTGAGCAAGTACTTCGCCGTCGGAGGACAGAATACTGCCACGGACGACCCGGTCAGAAAAAGTATCCTGACGTGTGTTGTACGGGCTATTGATAAAATCATCACTCTTTATGGTATTGAAATAAATAAGATAACCGATCAGTCCCATAAAAATAGCCACGAAAAATACAGACACACACGTGTAGCTTCGGTTTCGGGCGCGACGCCTTTTAGATCTGGCGCGTTCTTCCAATTTCCTCTCTCTCTCTGATTCTCTGTATTGCCTCTTGTCTTCGTTTCTCAAATTCCTCGTCCTCGTCTTCTCTTAAAATATAAAGTCCCTGAATGATTGCAAGCATCAGGATCGTACATAATAATGAACTTCCGCCGTAGCTTACAAGAGGGAGTGTTACACCGGTCATAGGGATAAATTTGGTTGCACCACCGATCGTAAGAAAAACCTGAAATGCATATTCCGTACCAAGTCCCAGTGCAATCAGTTTATAAAAAGGATTGATGATACGCAGTGCAATGTTTACGATCATGAGGAAGAAACTCATGCATACAAGAATCAGGCAGATTGCAAAAATGCCACCAAGTTCCTCGCAGATTGCACTGAAAATAAAGTCATTTTTGACAACAGGAATAGATTCCGGGGAACCCTGACAAAGCCCCATGCCAAACCATCCACCGGTTCCGATTGCAAAAAGTGACTGTACGATCTGGTAACCTTCATTCTGATAAACAGCCATCGGGTCTTTCCATGCGCTTACTCGCTGACGGACATGCCCGAAAAGATGATAAGCCACAACTGCCGCACCGGAACCTCCGACAATACCAAGTCCGAGATAACTGACATTTCTTGTGGCAACATAAACCATAATAAGGTATGCGGCAAAAAAGATTACAGCACTTCCAAGATCTTTAGAAAGTACCAGAATTCCGACGTGGAGTGCGGCAACGACTGTTACCTGCACAATGGCACGAAAACTGGTGCCTCTCGATAAAAAGGACGCCATAAAGAATACGAAAGTAATCTTGATGGCTTCGGATGGCTGTACCCCCATAAGAGAAAGCTTTGCACCGTAGCTTGTCCTTGCAAGAGCAAAAACTGCACCAAGCAGAACGATACCGATTCCGGCATAAACCCATGTCAGCTTACGCAGGAATCGCATTTTTCGGATCATTACGGGAATGATCAGCGCGATACCGCTGGCTCCGGCTGCAATCAGAAGCTGTTTCTGTGCCGCGGAGATATCCAGCCTGCACAACATGATAAAACCGACGCTTAAAAGCATACACATATTATTCAGAAGAAGTATAGATGCTTTTTTGTAAAAGAGACGGTACAAAATCTGTATTGTAGCAAAAAATAACAACATTTCCGCATAAAATTCTACAATCTGGAAGTTGAAGGTTTTCAGATAGATTACCAGAAATGCAGTGAAATCAATGAAAAAAATTAACAGAAGCTGCTGACGCAAAAGTTCGTTGCGCTCCTCCTCATCAGGCTGGCGTACTGTATAAAAACAGTGAAACGTATAAATGATCATCAACGTCAGGATGATATATTTGGAAAGTTCTACTATTACATTAATCATATGCCCTATTCGGCTCCTCTTTTAAAATGTCCTTTTGTGTAATTTCGTTCTGCCGGAATTTTATGATGAAGGTAGACATCCAGAAATTCCTGAAGGATTTTACCCGCCTGAGCTGGTGATTCTGTAGTAAAATTCAGACGTAAATCCTGAATTCCGAGGTTTTGTACTTTGGCTGATTCCTGCAGAAGTCCAAGCGGAAGGCTGTTATAAAGGATATTATAACAATACTTTTCTTTTGCTGTAGTTCCGGTTTTCCATGGGTGACAGACACAGATGCTGCAGAATTCCTTATCATAACGGTCTTTCAAAACCATTGACTGTTCACTGCAGTCACAGCCTTGCGTGTTTTTTCTGATACATTGTGCGGAAAGCATCAGAGGGGTACTGCCATACAGAATCATTTCGCTGCCGGCATTGTTGCGGTGACGAAGTTCTTTCTCGTTGAGTTCATAAGGAAGCGTATTTCTAAGAATATTTTCGCTTTCCCAGAATGCGATCGCCTCATCATTCCATGTATACATGGAACTGTCCAGAATGCAGTATTTTTGCCATCCAAGTTCTTTTAGCATTCCGTAGGTCTCGAGATTCCGCACGAGAAAACCCTTCAATCTGCCATCAGAAAGCCATAAACGACAGGTATCAAAAAATCCTTTTGGTGCGCGACCCCGGGTGATATAAGGAAGTGAAAGATACAGCTCTTTTTCTTTATATATGCCAGAGTTTATCAGTTCTTTCAGCGCATCATAATATACATACAGTCCGGATATTTCAGGATTTTTGCAAAGTTCTGCTGCCTGCTCTCTGGTTTCGCAGGAAACCCGGAATTTAAGTGCTTTTTCTGAAAGAGCAGCATCCTTAGCTGTACTGTATCGGATCTGACCGGAAACAGTACGTTTCTGATTACTGTAAAGACTCTCTTCGAGAAGCTGTATGGCATTTCTTCGAAGTTCATTCAATACACGGATTGGAATAAAAATCTGATCTCCCATCTCTATATCCAGAGAATTCCAGATAAATGGTGTGTTGCCGAGCTTTTCCATCTGCTGTCTGATTCGTGGCTCGGCCATCGGCTGATCTTTGGCAAACTGTACTTCTTCTGCTGTTGCAGTGACATGAGCGTTACGGCAGGAAATATCAAGCATTGCCGGAGCACCCGGATACAGGATCAAAGTCCCGCTGACAGGCTCTTTACGTGAAGGAAGTGCTTCAGGAAGCCCTTTGGATTTTTTGTCGTTTGTAAATGCCATCATAGAAGGACCGTTTGACTGCCTGTAATATCCCTGACAGGAGCCTCCACGGCTGAAAATATCAAGGAGGTACTGACGATCCTGATCTGTGACATGATAAGGATCGCAGGTATTAAGAAGTATATCCAGATATTTCCGATACATTCCGGTGACAGCAGCTGTATATCCCGGCTGTTTCATACGGCCTTCTATTTTCAGTGAAGTGACACCGGCACTTATGATCTCCGGTAAAAGATCAAGGGTACACATGTCTTTGAGACTTAAAGGGCAAAAATCTATTTGTGTTTTGTAATGATGTGCCTCAGGGGTGCGTACCTGATAGGGAAGACGACATGGCTGGGCGCATCTTCCGCGGTTTCCGCTTCGGCCGCCAAGCATGCTGCTCATAAGGCACTGACCGGAAAAACTGTAACAAAGTGCACCATGAATAAATGCCTCGATTTCAATAGGACTTGCCTGATGCATGGCAGACAGTTCTTCAAGAGACAGCTCTCTGGCAGCAACCACACGGGTAGCACCCTGGCTTTCCAGAAATTTCATTCCTTCAGGGCCGGTCACAGTCATCTGTGTACTGGCATGAAGATGAAGTTCGGGAAAATTATTACGGATAAACTGAAATACTCCGAGGTCCTGCACAATGACTGCATCAAGTCCTTCTTCATATAAAGGGCAAAGGGAATCATATAAACGTTCTTTCAGTTCTCTGTTTTTGAGAAGAGTGTTTACGGTCAGATAAAGCTTTTTTCCGTGAATGTGTGCGGTATGGATTGCACGGATCAGTTCCTCCTGTGTGAAATTGCGGGCATATGCTCTTGCACCGAAGTCCGGACCGCCGACATAAACGGCATCGGCACCTGCGCCAAGGGCTGCTTCAAAGGCTTCATAAGAACCTGCCGGTGCAAGAAGTTCGATTTCGTGTGTTATATTCAAAATATACCATCCTTTTCTAAAAGCAGGATTTAAACAAATAAAGAGGACTACCGAAGCAATCCCCTTCCTGTTTTACTTAAGCAATTTGTCAATTTCCTCATTCAGGCTCTTGACTTTATCTTCAAGAACCTCATTCTGATGCTGTGCTTCCTGCTGCTTTTTCTCTGTTTCTTCGATCTTCATGCGAAGCGCGATGAGTTCGTGCTTCAGCTCGTACATTTCCTGATCTTTCTGCTGAAGATCCTGTTCAAAAATTTCAGCCTGCTTTTTTGCTTTGAAATAGTCATCTGTGACATTCAGACTCAGTAATGTATGTTTGGTTTCGGCGGACTGACGGGAATACCCCGGCATTTCGCTCAATTCTGCCATTTTATTATTTATATAAGATGCAACTTTCTGGAAATACTCCTCAGATTCGTAACCTCCCAGAGTGAAGATCTTGCCTCCGATTACTACCTGCGCCGTATTTTTGACTGCCATAACAAGCCTCCCGTGAATTTGTAGTTTCTTCCAATCATTATAATCGAATTTTGTAGAAATGTATAGGAATTTTTACGAATTGTTTTCAAAAATGTGTTCCAGCGCTAATCGTGCGCGGGTTTTTCAAAGCCAAGATGCTCATAAGCCAGTGCCGATGCAGTACGGCCACGCGGCGTACGGTTCAGAAATCCATTCTGCAAAAGATATGGTTCATATACATCTTCCAGAGTTCCGGCATCTTCACCGATGGCGGCGGCCAGTGTCTCGAGACCGACCGGACCCCCTTGAAAATTGACGATCAGAGTCTGTAGAATACGGCGGTCAATCTTGTCGAGACCGTATTGATCTACTTCCAGAAGATCGAGTGCAAATACAGCTACTTCATAAGTGATCCGTCCGTCGTATTTTACCTGTGCGAAATCACGCACTCTCTTGAGAAGGCGGTTTGCAAGACGAGGGGTACCTCTGGAGCGCTTGGCGATTTCAGCAGCTCCCCGTGTATCAATTTCCACTCCGAGAACTTCTGCGGAACGAAGAATAATGGTCTGCAGTTCTTTTTGGTCATAAAATTCCAGATGATGCATAACTCCGAAACGGTCACGCAAAGGTGCGGATAACAGACCGGCTCTGGTCGTAGCACCGACCAGTGTAAATTTCGGAAGGTCAAGACGGATGGATCTTGCAGAAGCCCCCTTACCGATCATAATATCAATTGCAAAATCTTCCATAGCAGGGTAAAGCACTTCTTCTACCTGACGGTTCAGACGATGAATTTCGTCGACAAATAAAATATCACCTTCCTGAAGGTTGTTCAGAATGGCAGCCATTTCACCGGGCTTTTCGATTGCAGGACCGGAAGTAACTTTCATGTGTGTGCCCATCTCATTGGCAATGATGCCGGATAAGGTGGTTTTACCAAGTCCGGGAGGTCCGTAAAACAGTACATGATCCAGTGCATCGTGACGCTGTTTTGCAGCTTCTATATAAATTTTAAGTGTTTTTTTTGTTTTTTCCTGACCGATGTATTCGTCCAGTGTCTGAGGACGGAGATTACCTTCCAGGGGAAGATCTTCTTCTATCACATCGGTGGTGATCATTCTTTTATCCATTGCTAGTCTTTACTCCAATCAGAAGAGTTTCAGGGCGGCTTTCAAAAGTCCTTCTACGTCGTCCGGTGAGACATCGGTGACTTTACGGACGGCTTTCATAGCTTCTGTACTGCTGTAGCCGAGGGCAACCAGAGCTTCTACGGCCTCTTGTCTGCCATCATGAAGGACAGAACCGGAAATGTCAGCAGCTTCCTGTTCGTGGGCAAGCTTTTTCTCGAAAGCATCTTCAAGTTTCAGCTTGTCTTTCAGTTCAAGAATCAGTTTCTGGGCAGTCTTCTTACCAATGCCAGGTGCCCGGGAAATCGTCTTGATGTCATCGGAAAGGACGGCAAAACGAAGTTCATCTGCAGTGAGCCCGGCAAGTACTCCAAGAGCTGCCTTAGGGCCGATACCGTTGACGTTCAGAAGCAGCCGGAACATTTCCAGATCATCTCTGGAAAGAAAACCATATAACTGCATGGCATCTTCTCTTACATGAAAATATGTATGAATCTTAACTTTCCCATCTGAACGTGATGCCTGTTCGATAGATGAACCTGTCATAAAAATCTCATATCCGATTCCGCCGGCTTCCAGAATAACGGAATTTTCCGTGGTATCGGCTACAAGACCGCGAATAAATGAAATCATGCTGTCTCTCCTGTAATTTATAGAATCCGTAAAACTTACTCTCCCAATGATAACATAGGAATCTGTAAAAAGCAAACATCTATTCGGATAAATCAGCGGACACTCCGGCATGCAAAAATCCGGCGAAGGAAAATTCCTCCGCCGGATCATTCAGGCTGTACTTAAAGAATAACGTGTCTCGGGCATGCTTCTTTACATGCACCACAGTTTGTACATTTGTCATAATCAATATGTGCACAGAAGTCTGTAACAGTGATCGCACCGTTTGGACAGGTCTTCTCGCATTTCTTGCATCCGATACATCCGATCTCACAGGCTGTTGTTACTGCTTTGCCCTTTGCAGTAGAACTGCATCCTACGAATGTCTGCTGTTCGTATGGTGCAAGTTCAATCAGGTGATGCGGACATTTGGCGATACATTTGCCGCAGGCCTTACATGCTTCGCGGTCAACGACTGCAACACCGTTTACGATATGGATCGCATCAAACGGACAGGCTTTTACACAGCTTCCGAATCCCATACAGCCGTAATTGCAGGCTTTGGATCCGCCGCCCGGGATAAATGCCATCATTTCACAGTCTTCTACACCGGTATAAGTGTAATTGTCGTTTGTCTTTTCGCAGGTACCGGTACATTTTACAAATGCAGCCATGCGGGTGGATTCTACAACTTCCTGTCCCATGATTCCTGCGATCACTTTGCCGACTGCTTCTCCGCCTACCGGACAGGCATTGACAGGTGCTTCGCCTTTTGCAATCGCTGCTGCCAGACCGTCGCAACCGGGATATCCGCAGCCACCGCAATTGTTTCCCGGAAGGGCTTCACGAACGGCAACTTCACGTTCATCTGTTTCAACAGCAAATTTCTTGCCGGCAACGCTCAGGAAAATACCGATAAAGAGGCCGACGGCTGCAACAACTACAGTTGCGGTAATAATTGCTCCAATATTCATAACGACGCCTCCTTAAATTAATCCTGAAAATCCGAAGAATGCAATCGCCATCAGACCTGCTGTAAGAAGTACAGTAGGGAATCCTTTGAAAGCTTCCGGAATATCATTATATTGAATTTTTTCACGGATACCGGCCATCAGTGTGATAGAAATCGTAAAGCCTACTGCTGTGGCAAATCCGTTGATGGTACCCTGAAGAATGTTGTATTCGTCCTGTACGTTTGTAAGTGCAACACCAAGAACTGCACAGTTTGTTGTGATCAGAGGAAGGTATACACCAAGTGCCTGATAAAGAGACGGAACACATTTTTTGAGGAACATCTCTACAAACTGAACCAGTGCGGCAATGATCAGGATAAATACGATTGTCTGCAAATACTCCATGCCTGAAGGAACAAGGATGAATTTGTAGATCAGTCCGGTAACGAAGGAAGACAATGTAATAACGAATACAAGGGCTCCACCCATTCCGACTGCTGTCTCGGTCTTTTTGGAAACACCAAAGAAAGGACAGAGACCAAGGAACTGACTCAGTACTACGTTATGGACAATGGCAGAGCTGACAAGGATAATCAATAATTCTTTCATGCCTGTTTGCCTCCTTTACACATGGTATTGTTGCAGGAATCACAGCCTGAACAGCAGCCACATCCTTCACTTGGATCAATTCCACGTTTTGCTGCGCCGACTTTGAATTTGTTCTGAAGTGCGGCAAGCATGGCAAGAACGAAGAATGCACCAGGGGCAAGGATAAAGATTGTGATTGGTTCATATCCCATTTTGCCGTCAGCAGCAAGAGGAAGGATCTGCTGTCCGAAGATCTGGCCTGCGCCGAGAAGTTCACGGACTGCACCGATACAGGTGATGCTTAAGGTGAATCCGAGGCCCATTCCAATACCATCAAAGAGGGACGGAATTGGCGGATTTTTGGAAGCATATGCTTCGGCACGGCCAAGGATGATACAGTTTACTACGATCAGCGGGATGTAAATACCGAGTGCGGAATAAAGACTCGGGATAAAGCCCTGCAGGAGCATCTGTACGATGGTGACGAAAGATGCTACGACAACGATAAATGCAGGCATACGTACGCCGTCCGGAATGAATTTTCTCAGAAGAGAAATCATCAGATTGGACATTGCCAGAACTACCGTAGTGGTAAGACCCATTCCGATACCGTTGATTGCAGATGTTGTAACAGCCAGTGTAGGACACATGCCCAGTACAAGCACAAAAGTAGGATTTTCTTTAATAATACCGTTTACAAGACGTTCGGCAGGTGTGTTTGCTTTCATGACTCTGCTCCTCCTTCCACATACCGAAATGCACAGAGACCGGCATTCACACCGTTTGTCATGGCATTTGTTGTAATGGTTGCGCCACTGATGGCATCAATCTCGTCATCGGTGGAAGCGCCTGTTTTTGTGTAGGTGAATTTTTCTACATTTTTGTCTTTAAACTGATTTTTGAAATCGTCTGTAGTGGCTTTCATACCAAGACCGGCGGTTTCGCTGATGGATAAGATGGAAATTCCATTCAGTGTTCCATCATTCTGAACACCCATTGCAAACTGAATGTCTCCACCGTAACCTTCAGAATCGGTAATTGTAAATGCATATCCAAGAGTTTCACCGGAAGCATCTTCTGCTACCATGATCTCATCGATCGTCTGAGCAGAGAATCCGTTGTCATTAAGATATCCAACAAGATCTTCTGCCTGACCTTTGTCATCAAGAGAATATTCGCTGAAACTGGCAGCATCTTCGAAAACAGTCTTGTAAGCTTCCTCTTTGGATTTTTCGGCCTGAGCCGCAATCGGTCCGGCTGTGATATCCTGTACGACACCGAGGGCAAGACCAGCTACCAGAGTGATCACTGTAATGGAAATGGTATTTTTTAAGATTGTATTCATGCTTTTTTACCTCCCTTTCCAAAGGCAGCAGGCTTAGTCGCTTTTTCAATGATCGGAACCAGAAGGTTGCAGAAAATGATCGCATAGGAAACACCTTCTGCAGAACCGCCGAAGAGACGGAAAACAGCAGTCACAATACCAAGGCAGCAGCCATATACAAGCTGACCTTTTGGGGTGATCGGTGTGGTGACATAATCAGTTGCCATGAACCATGCACCGAGCATCAGACCGCCTCCGAAAAGATGGCTGAGCAGGTAATTTCCATCGAATCCCATTCCGGAACCAAGCATGTAAAGGATTACAAATACGGTAAAACTTCCGATGTATGTAAGCGGTACTTTAAAATCGATCACTTTAAAAGCAAGAAGGATCACTGCACCGATCAGAATCGCGATTGCAGAAGTTTCACCAATTGTTCCGTGAATATTACCGATAAACAGATTTTTGACAGGAATAGAATCTGCTGTAAATCCGCTGTTTTTGAGTTCGGCAAGTGCAGTTGCACCTGTAACGGTATCGATACAGTGGTATCCGTTGAGCTTGTCCACTGCGAAATTGGTCATTTTGCCTGCAAAAGAAATCATCAGGAAACATCTTGCAGCAAGTGCCGGATTCATAAAGTTCTGACCGAGCCCGCCGAAAAGCTGTTTTACTACGATAATTGCAAAGGCACTGCCAAGTACCGGCATCCACAGAGGAATCTGCGGTGGCATGTTGAGCGCAAGCAGAAGGCCTGTTACTACTGCACTGAAATCGTTGATGGTGTTCTTTTTATGCATCAGACGGTTATACAGCCATTCAAAGAAAACACTGGATGCAACTGTCACAAGTACAACAAGAAGTGCACGGAAGCCGAAGTTCCAGATGCCAAACAGTGTGGTTGGAAGCAGCGCGATCACAACGAGCTGCATGATTCGGCTGGTTGTCATTTTGTCCCTGACATGGGGATTAGATGATACGTTATACATTTGTTCCATTTCTTTTCCTCCCCCTTATTTCTTCCTGCGGCTGGCAAGAACCATTTTACGCATGGATTTGATGCTCTGGGTAAGCGGTCTCTTTGCCGGACAGATATAACTGCAGCAGCCGCATTCGCAGCACTCCATACCATCCATTGCTTCAAAACCTGCCATGTCACCACGCTCTGCCAGTTTGGCAAGACGGGCAGGAAGAACGTGGCCGGGACAGACACTTACACAGCGTCCGCAGTTGATGCAGGCTGTCTGGATCTCCTGTGCTTCGGATACAGCATCATGTTCAAGGAACAGGAATGCAGAAGTTGTTTTTGTGCATGGTACGTGAAGGTCATATAAAGCAAATCCCATCATAGGACCACCGGAAATTGCTTTGGCAATTTTGGCTTTCAGTCCGCCGGCAGCATCTATCAGTTCGGACATATCGGTACCGGAAAGAACGAGAAGGTTCTTTGGCTCTTTAATGCCATCACCGGACATGGTAACAACACGGCTGTTGACCGGTCTTCCGAGAATAACGGCCTTGTATACGGAGATTACGGTTTCAACATTGTCTACTACGCATCCTACATCTGCAGGAAGCATGCCGGAGTTGATCTCACGTCCTGTTGCTGCATAGATCAGGGTACGCTCACCACCCTGTGGGTATTTGGTCATGACTTCTTTTACTTCGATACGGTCGATGTCTTTGACCAGTTCTTTCATTTTTGCAATACAGTCCGGTTTGTTGTCTTCGATACAGATATAACCTTTTGCGGAATCAAAAAGAGTCAGGATAACCTGAAGTCCTTTTACGACTTTATCCGGTTCTTCGATCATACGGCGATAGTCGCTGGTGATATACGGTTCACACTCTGCTCCGTTTACAAGGATATATTCGATCTTGGAAGGATCCTTCGGCGCAAGTTTAACGTGTGTCGGGAAGCCGGCACCGCCCATACCTACTACACCGCCTTCTTTGATACGGTTCAGGATTTCTTCTTTTGTCAGATCTTCCAGACGGGTCTCCTGGTATTCGACTTCCTGATACTGCTGGTCGTTTTCAATCACGATACAGTCGACCATGGATCCGGTAGCATTCAGATGTTTCTCAATGCCTTTTACGGTACCGGATACAGATGCATGCAGCGGCACGGAAACAAATCCGCCTGCATCGGCAATTTTCTGTCCGGCAAGAACTGAGTCACCCTTTTTCACACATGGAACAGATGGAGCACCAATGTGCTGAGAAAGTGGATAGACCAGATCACCCTTTGGGAGATACTTCTCAATCGGATGGTCTTTGGATAGTTCCTTACCTTCGTAAGGATGGATTCCGCCCCTAAAGGTCAGTTTTCCCATATATTTTTCCTCCTTATTTTATAAGCATCAGTTCTGCTTATACTCTTTTCTTTTTCATGTCCGGTCACTGTCTGTTTTGTTCATATTAACAGTAACTCTAAATATACTATACATCTTTTTGGAGAAAAATTCACTATCAAATTTTCAAAATATTGTGTATAATTAAATACAATCATGAAAGGGATAAATAACTATGATTGTTAAAAAAATACCTATTTTACAAGGGTTTCCGGCACCTGACACCGTTAATTATTTATCGAATGTCAAAAACGAATTGTCAGAAAATAGCGCAATTTTTTACGATATTGAGACAACTGGATTGTCAAGATATACAGCTTCTGTCTATCTGATCGGAGCGGTGCGTTATGAGAAAAATCAGTGGATACTTTACCAGTGGATGGCTGAAAATGCAGAGGAAGAAGCTTCTGTTTTACAGGAATTTTCTGTATTTCTGGAAAATGCGGGATATACGATACAGTATAATGGAAATCGTTTTGACCAGCCTTTTCTGGAAGAACGTTATCGGAAATACAAAATGGACTCTCCGTTTGCAGGAAAAACGTCTGTAGATCTCTATCAGTTGTTAAAACCATGTCAGAGTTTACTCAAACTGGCCAGAATGAAACAGCCGGATCTGGAAAAACTTGTGGGAATTCATAACAGAAAATACGTAGATGGAGGCCAATGTATCCGCCTTTACAGGAATTTTGTAAAAAAACAGCTGCCGGAAATTGGAACAGAGGTTATGGGACATAATGAAGAAGATTTGCGGGGGCTTGGAAAAATCTTTCCGCTGCTCTCTTTACGGAAGCTTTATGATGGAGAATATTGTCCAAAGCAGTGTGAAGTGATCAATCAGGAATTGAAAATGACACTGGAGCTTCCGGCAGCGGTTCCGATAAATGTTTCTTGTGGAAATACTTCCTTTTATCTGACTGTGTCTGATCAGGAAGCAAAGATTCTTGTACATCTGAATGAAGGAAAGCTGCGTCAGTATTATCGGAATTATAAAGATTATGAATATATTTCGGGCGAAGATACGGCAATGCCAAAATCTATCAGTAAATATATGGATAAAAGTCTTCGCGTTGCAGCAACACCGCAGACCTGCTATACCTGGTTCCGATGTGACGAAAGTTTTGTAAATGATCCTGTAAAACAAATGCAGTATCTGACCCATACGCTTTCATTTTTTCTTGATAATTTGAATAAATAATCAGTGGACGCGCCACCGGTGTTTCCTTAATATGCAATGTAAAAGCCCCGACGATTTCGCCGGGGCTTTAAAAGTCTGAAATTATTCTTCTGTAGCTTCTTCTGCCGGAGCTTCCAGAGCTTTCATGCTAAGACTGATTTTCTTGTCTTCGCCGTTGAAATCAACAACTTTAGCCTGAATTTCCTGTCCGATGGAAAGTACATCAGATGGTTTGGCAACATGTTCTCTGGAAATCTGAGATACATGAAGAAGTGCATCAATTCCAGGTGCAAGTTCAACAAAAGCACCGAAATCTGTCATACGAGCAACTTTACCAGTAACAACATTTCCTACAGCAAAATCTTCTGCTGCAGAAAGCCATGGATTCTCTTCCGGGAATTTCATGGAAAGTGCAATCTTGTCACCATTGATTTCTTTGATGAGAACTTTTACTTCATCACCTACATTGAAGACCTTCTTCGGGTTTTCAACTCTGCCCCAGGACATTTCGGAGATATGAAGAAGTCCGTCTGCTCCACCAAGATCGATGAAAGCACCAAAATCTGTAACATTCTTTACAGTACCGGTTACAGTATCGCCAACATGGATTCTCTCCATAAGTTCTTTCTGTTTTTCTGCTTTTTCTGCAAGAAGAAGCTGTTTACGATTACCGATGATACGACGTCTTCTCGGATTGAATTCTGTGATAACGAATTCGATTTCTTTATCTGCGTATTTGGAAAGGTCTTTTTCGTATGTGTCGGAAACAAGGCTTGCAGGAATGAATACTCTTGCTTCTTCTACGTTTACACAAAGTCCGCCATCCAGTACCTGTGTTACAGGTGCTTTCAGTACTTCCTGTGATTCGAAAGCAGCTTCCAGACGTTTGTTACCTTTTTCAGCAGCAAGTCTCTTGTAAGTCAGGATGACCTGTCCTTCACCGTCATTGACCTTCAGTACTTTTGCTTCCATGCTGTCACCAACATGAACTGCATCTGTGAGTACAAGTGAAGCATCATTGGAATATTCACTCTTAGTGATAATACCGTCTGCTTTATAACCGATATTCAGGATGATCTCATCATCTTTGACATCAATGACTGTACCCTGTACGATCTCTCCATTTCTGATTGTTTTTACGGAATCCTCCAGCATCTGTTCAAAACTCAATTCTGACATGTTCTTGAACCTCCTCAATAATTTTCTTTGGGGTGGATGCCCCTGCTGTGATACCTACATAACTACTGTGATGGAACATTTCAGAATCCAAGTCTACAGGTGTTTGTATATAGTAAGTATTTCCACATTCCTCTTTGCATATTTCAAACAGCTTTTGAGTATTGGAACTATGTCTGCCACCAATGACAAGCATAGTGTCTACCTCTCCGGCTATGTTTTGCGCTTCTTTCTGCCGTTCTTCAGTAGCATTACAAATAGTGTTTAAAATATCGCCCATATTTAAAACACTATTATCATACCTCTTTTTGCATAGAATTTCAACTAATTCTTTAAATTTGTTGTAATTAAATGTCGTCTGTGAAACAACACAGATTTCTTTGCCTTCCGGTGGAAGAAACTGCTCTGTGTCCTCTTTGTTTTTCAGAACGGTGTGTGCGCACTCGCACCAGCCGCAGATTCCCTTGACTTCGGGGTGATCCGGATCGCCGAAAATAACGATGTGTTTTCCGGCCCGGCTCTGCTTTTCGACAATGCGGTGTATCTTAAGTACGAAAGGACAGGTAACATCAACATAGTCCAGATGATTTGTTTCCAGTTTATGATAAACTTCTCTGCCCACACCATGGGAACGGATCACAACTGTTCCCCCGGAAAGAGTGTCAAGATCCTGTTCTTCGATTACCTGAACACCCCTGTCTGCAAGGTCGGATACAACTTCTTCGTTGTGGATGATCGGACCTAGTGTATAGATAGGCTGTACTCCCTGCTCAATGAGCTGGTAGACTTTATCTACCGCTCTTTTGACACCGAAGCAAAAGCCGGCAGTTTTGGCAACTTTAACTTTCATGAGATTTTTCTCCCGATGTTTTGGATCTGAAGATCTGAAGAATACGGTCTACGACCTGCTGAATTGTAAGATCTGAAGAATCAACAAGTACAGCATCTTCAGCCTGGCGAAGCGGAGAAATCTCACGGTTCATATCACGCTGATCTCTTTCTTCGATATCTTTCTGAATTTCATCCAGATTACAGACGGTTCCTTTTTCCTGAAGTTCAAGATAACGTCTTTTAGCGCGGGTAAGAGAGCTTGCGGTCAGATAGATCTTTACGTCTGCATCCGGAAGAATCGTTGTACCGATGTCGCGGCCATCCATAACAACGCTCATGTCCCTGGCAAGTTTACGCTGCAGACTGAGCAGTTTTTCGCGGACGCGAGGAACAGCAGAACTTACAGATGCCATATTTCCGACTTCTTCTGTACGCAGATAGGAGTTTACATTCTCATCGTTCAGAAGTACGATCTGTTCTCCGTTCTGATATTCAATAGAAATTTCTGCGTCCTGACAGATGTTTCCAATCTGCTCTGTATCGTCTTTATTGACTTCTCTGCGCAGAAGATAAAGTGCCATGGCACGATACATGGCTCCTGTATCTACATAAATAAATGATAATTCCTTTGCCACACGTCGGGCAATCGTACTTTTGCCGGCACCTGCCGGTCCGTCAATTGCAATATTATAGATCATTGTGTATCCTCCTGTTTATTCCTGCACACATCTGTTGCTGCGAGATATGCGGTTGACCATGCAATCTGAAGATTATAACCGCCGGTCACAGCATCAAGATCAAGCACTTCTCCGATAAAATACAGGTTTTTTATTTTTTTTGATTCCATAGTTCCGGGCTGAATTTCTCTGACAGATACTCCGCCACGGGTGATGACTGCTTCCGAAAATCCACCAAGACCGGTAATGGTAAACGGAAAAGATTTTATCAGGGAACCGAATGCCATCCGCTCTTCTCTTGAAATGTCGTGAATGACTTTATCTTCCGGAATCGGGCCGAGTCCGATGATTACAGGAGTAAGTGAGGATGGGAAAAGTACACCAATCACGTTCTTGAACTGTTTATTCTGCGTAGAAGAAAATTCACGGAGAATACGGTCATCAAGCTGTTCGTGTGATAATGCAGGTTTGAGATCCAGATAAGCGTCCAGTTCCTCTCCTTTTTGGAGAAATTTACCGATTCTGGCACTGGCTGACAGAACAAGCGGCCCGGTAATTCCGAAATGAGTGAACATCATTTCGCCAAAATCCTGATAAACTGTCTTTTTGCCACGTTTGACAGTAAGTTCTACATTTCGCAGAGAAAGCCCTTTCATCAGAGGAATATATGCCTCTTTTGTGGTAAGTGGTACAAGAGAAGGCATACATTCTGTAACTGTATGTCCTGTCTCGGCAGCAAAACGATAGCCGTCTCCGGTTGAGCCGGTAGTCGGATAAGATAAACCTCCGGTTGCAACGATCACTGCATCGGCAGTAGATACTTTATTATCCGTAAGCTGTATGCCGGTTACTATTCCATTTTCTGTAAGAAGATTTTTGACTTCGCTTCGAAGATGTATCTGTACTCTGTATTTTCTCATCAGCCGTTCCAGTCCGTGGATAATATCTGAAGAATGGTCAGATACCGGAAAAACGCGGTTGCCACGCTCTGTTTTGAGGGGAACACCTGCATCTTCAAGTAACTGCATCATATCCTGACTGGAAAAAGAATAAAATGCACTGTAAAGAAATTTGGGATTACTTACAACGGCATGAAGCAATTCTTCGGGATCACAGTTATTTGTAACATTACATCTTCCCTTACCTGTAATATATATTTTCTTTCCGAGCTTTTCGTTTTTTTCGAATAGAGTAACTGCACAGCCGTTTTTTGCTGCTATGATGGAAGCCAGCATTCCGGCTGCACCGCCACCTACGACGATTACTTTGTTCATAACTGCCCTTTCTGCAAAACAGACCCGTCAGATAATCTGACGGGCCTGTACCTTTGTTTTATACCGGATATGCTCCGTTCTTTGTATCTGCTGCTTTTTCATCTACTTTTTTCTCCTGTGCCTGACGGTATTTGAAGAAATCAGTAGCTACCTGTGGGAACAGTGCATAGGATAATACGTCCTCATCCTGTTCTTTGTAAGGAGCAACTTCTTTTTCGAGTTTGTCCAGCTCATTGTCGATAAGATCAGCCGGACGGCATGTAATCGGTTCAGCATCACCGATGCATTTTTTCTGTACTTCCGGATTGAATGGCTTAACAGTTGCACCATATTTTCCTAAGAGAATGTCTTTTGTCTCTTTGGTAACCATTTTGTATCTCTCGCCCATGAGTACGTTAAATACAGCCTGAGTACCAACGATCTGGGAAGACGGAGTAACGAGCGGTGGCTCACCAAGGTCTTTACGTACCTTCGGAACTTCTTCCAGAACATTATAGAATTTGTCTTCTGCGTGCTGTTCTTTCAGCTGGGATGTCAGGTTGGAAAGCATTCCGCCTGGTACCTGATACAGAAGAGTCTTGATGTTTACACCAAGGTTCTTTGGATTCAGAAGTCCGCTGTCAAGTGCATCATCACGGATCGGGCGGAAGTAATCAGCAATCTCAGCGAGGAGTTTCTGATCAAATCCTGTGTCATATGGTGTACCTTTGAAGGTCTCAACCATAACTTCTGTAGCCGGCTGTGATGTACCG
The DNA here is from genome assembly GCF_014297355.1 of Blautia intestinalis. GTDB lineage: Bacteria > Bacillota > Clostridia > Lachnospirales > Lachnospiraceae > Blautia_A > Blautia_A intestinalis. The sequence continues at coordinate 226,710 of NZ_JACOQE010000002.1, forward strand.
AGAGCAAATGGAGACATTGCTGTATCGATAATATCAACGCCTGCTTCTACTGCTTTCAGGTATGTCATGGAAGCAACACCGGATGTGTAATGTGTATGAAGATCGATCGGGATGCTGACAGCATCTTTGAGTGCTCCTACAAGCTCAGTTGCTTTGTATGGAAGCAGAAGACCTGCCATATCTTTGATACAGATAGAATCGGCACCCATTTCTTCAATACGTTTTGCGATGTTTACCCAGTAATCAAGTGTGTATGCATCACCTAATGTGTAAGAAAGAGCAACCTGTGCGTGTGCTTTTTCTTTGTTGGCAGCTTTTACAGCTGTCTGAAGGTTACGCATATCGTTAAGGCAGTCAAAAATACGGATGATGTCGATTCCGTTTGCAGCAGATTTCTGTACGAAGTATTCTACTACATCGTCTGCGTATGGACGATATCCAAGGATATTCTGTCCACGGAAGAGCATCTGAAGTTTGGTGTTTTTGAAGCCGTCACGTAATTTACGAAGTCTTTCCCATGGGTCTTCTTTGAGGAAACGAAGGGAAGCATCAAAAGTAGCTCCACCCCAGCATTCCACTGCATGGTAGCCGACTTTATCCATTTTATCAACGATTGGGAGCATCTGTTCTGTGGTAAGTCTTGTTGCAATCAGAGACTGATGCGCATCACGGAGAACAGTTTCCACAATTTTTACAGGTTTTTTTTCTAATTCAGCCATTATGTTTTCTCCTTATATTTTTTATACGGAAGTTCGAATCACTAAATTCAGATTTTGCCAGAGGCTCATCTTCATCAAGTTCCTCAAATTAAACTCCAAAGATTGCCATAAATGTTCCGGCCGCAACAGCTGTACCGATTACACCGGCTACGTTTGGTCCCATGGCATGCATCAGCAGGAAGTTTGTAGGATCTGCTTCTGCACCGACTTTCTGAGAAACTCGTGCTGCCATAGGAACGGCAGATACACCTGCGGAACCAATCAGAGGATTGATCTTTCCACCGGAGAGTTTGCACATCAGTTTACCAAGCATACATCCACCGAATGTACCGAACGCGAATGCTACAAGTCCGAGAACAACGATTTTCAGAGTATCAACATTAAGGAATGCTTCTGCACTTGTGGAAGCGCCTACAGATGTGCCAAGCAGGATAACTACGATGTACATCAGGGCATTGGATGCAGTTTCTGTAAGCTGTTTAACAACACCTGATTCACGGAACAGGTTACCGAGCATCAGCATACCTACCAGCGGAGCTGTTGTAGGAAGAAGTAAGCATACAACGATAGTGATTACGATCGGGAAAAGAATTTTTTCCAGTTTGCTTACCGGACGAAGCTGATCCATTTTGATTTTACGTTCTTTCTCTGTAGTACAGAGTTTCATAATTGGTGGCTGAATGATCGGAACCAGTGACATATAAGAATATGCCGCCACCGCGATCGGTCCCATTAATGTGGTCTGTCCGAGTTTTCCGGCAAGGAAAATGGAGGTAGGACCATCTGCGCCGCCGATAATGGAAATCGCCGCTGCTGCTTTTCCGTTGAATCCAAGGAAGATTGCAAGGAAGTAAGCAACGTAGATACCAAGCTGTGCAGCTGCTCCGAGAAGGAAACTCTTCGGATTGGCAATCAGCGGACCGAAGTCTGTCATCGCACCAACACCCATGAAGATCAGGGATGGAAGGATACTCCACTCATCAAGCAGGTAGAAGTAATGCAGAAGACCACCAACACCGTTGGACATGTCTTCCGGATTTGCCATAATGTCCGGGTAGATGTTTACCAGAAGCATACCAAAAGCGATCGGAACCAGAAGAAGCGGTTCAAATCCTTTCTTGATAGCAAGGAATAAGAATACACACGCCACCGCAATCATCAGGTAGTTTCCCCATGTAAGGTTGAAGAATGCTGTCTGATGGATCAGGTTGGACAAGGTTTCTGTTACATAAGACATTTGATTACCTCCCGTCCTAGTTCATTGTAGCCAGAGTATCTCCGTTTTCTACGGATGCACCTTCGGATGTATCGATGCTGGCTACTGTACCATCCTGTGGAGCAACAACCGGGATTTCCATTTTCATGGATTCCAGAATGATGATATTGTCACCGGCTTTTACTGCCTGGCCGGCAGATGCTACGATTTTGAGAACTTTGCCCGGTACGGAAGCGGTAACTTTGACTGCGCCTGCACCTGCTGCCGGAGCTGCTGCTTTTGGTGCTGCTGCCGGAGCGGCCTTAGGAGCTGCAACTGGTGCTGCTGCCGGAGCGGAAACGCTGCCTGTTTCTTCTACAGTAACTTCATATGCTGTTCCATTTACAGTGATTGTATAACTTTTCATTTTAAATCCTCCTAATTGTCAATTACCTTTTTTTGCGGTTGATTTTGCGGATGGAACGAACAACAAATCCGTCTGTTGAAGTTCCTTCGGATGCTGCGATAGCTGCTGCGATCACGGCAATCAGTTCTGAATTGTCAGCTTCCTGTACAGGAGCTGCTGCAACCGTAGCCGGTGTCGGAGCTGCTGCCTCTTCTGCCGCTTTTTTCTTTGCTTTTGCTTCCTGTGCTCCGGATCCCGGAATAAACTGGAACAGGGAGATCAGGAAAATCAGCATAATAAGAATTACAAATACGGTTCCAAGTCCCATAACTGTATTCAGCGCTGCATTTTTCATAGTGGTAGCAAAAGAATATTTAACATCTACAGAAAGTGATGTAGGTGTCAGGTTCTTGTCGAATACGTAAATAAATTCAGCATCTTCTTTTTCAAAAGTAACAGGTACGGTTGCTGTATATTCATCATTGGAATATTCGATTTCAACAGATCCTGTCTCTTTCATATCGCCGAGTTCTTCTTTTGCACCATTCCATGCAGTCATAGCATTTTCTGTAAATTCGTCACCGGATTCCATGTATGCTTCAATCTGCTCATCAGTCAGCGGAATAATGGTTTCGGTCAGTCCTTCAGCGGTTGTTTCGATAGTTGTTTTTGTCTGATCGTCAATTTCACCGTCTGCCAGAACCAGTGATGCACCGGAAAATGTAATGGATGCGGCACATACAACTGCTGTCAGGACGGAGGAAGCTTTTTTAAACATCTGATTCATATGCTCACCTCACTTAGACTGTGCCATGTTTTTTGGATGGACGGTCTTCTCTCTTTGTGAAAAGCATTTCAAAAGCTCCGATTACGTATTTACGTGTATCAGCCGGAGCAATCACTGTGTCAACATAGCCTCTTGCTGCTGCGGATTCTACATTGGACTGAAGTTCTCTGTATGCAGCTGCTTTTTCGTTCAGAACGGAAGCTTCTTCACCCGGATACATGATCTTTGCTGCGAGAGAAGCATCCATCATACCGATCTCTGCGTTGTCCCATGCATATACAAGATCTGCACCTACGGATTTGCTGTTCATTGCTACATATGCTGTACCATATGCTTTGCCGATCACAACATTTACTTTCGGAACGGTTGCATCAGCAAATGCATGGATCATTTCGCCAACTGCTTTTGCAATCATTTTTTCGCTGCAGAGAGTTGCTTTGAATCCTGTAACATTTGTAAGTGTCAGAACAGGGATATCAAATGCATCACAGAATTTTACAAATCCGGCTGCTTTTCTTGCGCCTCTTGCAGAGATGGTTCCATCGAATTCTTCGGCTTTGTTGCCCTCTGCATCATATACTTCTGTTCTGTTTGCTACTGCACCAACAGTTGCTCCGTTCAGACGAAGGAAACCTGTAACAACGTCTTTGCCGTAATCTTTCTTTGTCTCGAAAAAGATACCATTATCAGCAATTCTGGAAAGTGCAATGGATGTATCTCCGGCACATGCTGCGATGTCATCGCATGTACGGTTGAGATCATCTGTGCATTCTACGAAAGAATCATTGTCTTCAAAGTTTGAAGGAAGAATACCAATCAGCTGGCGGATCTGTCCGAGGATTTCTTCTTCAGAACCTGTGCCGTCGATAAGACCTGTCTCTTCGCTCTGGAATGCTGCTGCGGCTGTATCACATTTTTCAGTGTAGTTGCCGTCCAGTGCGTTCGGGCTGTTTACAAACATTTTGCCATTCTTGGATTCGATGAATGTAAAGTCTGTAAGTGCCGGGATGATTGCCATACCGCCGCCGCATGTACCGAATACTGCTGTGATCTGCGGAATCATTCCGGAAGCCAGTGTCTGTTTCAGGTAAATGGAACCAAATGCCTCAAGAGCATCAGTTGCTTCCTGAAGACGCATACCTGCACAGTCAACAAGACCGATTACAGGAGCTCCTGTCTTCATTGCAAGATCATACAGAGCAGTAATCTTTCTGGCATGCATTTCGCCGACGGTTCCGTTTAATACGGAAGCATCCTGGCTGTATACATATACAAGATTTCCGTCAATTACACCATATCCGGTGATAACACCGTCTGAAGGCGCTTTTGTTTCAGTTAAATTGAAATCAGTGGCTCTGGCTGTTACACTTTTTCCGATTTCAACAAAACTGTTTGCGTCAAGCAAAGAAGTGATTCTTGTGCCTGCTAAGCTTTGTGTTGCATTACTCATTCTTTCTTGCCCTCCATTTTATAAAATTTTAAATATAACCAAAATTTTAGCCGATTATAATTGTAACCTTTTTTGAAGTAGATTTCAACATTTTTCATGTTTTTTTGTTAAAACTTTAACTCCCTGTCTCGTTTAATGTACAGTGTTCACTTTTCTGTCGATATATTTACAAAAAAACTTCTCCCGGCCCGAGAGAAGTTTTTGATGCTTTATTCTGGATTTTAGATGTCCATTAATGAAAGAAATTTTTGAAAACAAGTTCTGCGCAGTACAGAAACGTGATTTTGTCAACGTTTTGTACGGCAAGTATCGGAAAAGATGCAATTTTCTGTCCGTTCAGCATATAAACAACTCTGCCTATCTGTTCTCCCTTTCTGACCGGTGCCTGCAATTCGTCTTTCAGACATACCTGATATTGCAGACGGTCATCATTCTTCAGGAGGATCTTCTGCTGTTTCTCCTTTTCAGTAGCATTGATCCGCCCTCCGATGTAAATGCGACCATCCGGTAAAAGATTATCTGTATGGGAAGTAATCTCAGGGATGCCGTCTTTTACCGGGATATAAGACAGATCCGGCTCCTGCCAGAAACTGCGATAATAAAAATTGTTTTTGCCGTAATCCAGAAGTTTTAGTGTATCGTGCCATTTGTAAGTCTTGTGTCCGGGCCATCCTGCAGCAAGAAGTGCAATAATAAATGTACGGTCATCTTTTTGAACGGCACAGACATAACAGTATCCGGCATCACCGGTAAATCCGGTTTTTCCGGCAAGCACACCGTCTGTCATGGAAAACAGTGCATTTGTATTGTGAACGGAAAAAGTCCGTTTTTTGCTCAGATCAGAAAAAGAATACTCTTTTGTCTGCGCAATTTTTAAGAACACCTTATTTTTGATGGCATAGCGCATAATCCGGGCCAGATCTGATGCAGTTGTGTGATGTGTTCCGCTGCTGTCTTCGGCATCCAGTCCGTTGGGTGTAATGAAATGTGTATCCGTGCACCCGATCTTGCGTGCTTTGGCATTCATCAGGTCAGAAAATCCCTTTACAGAACCACCGATATGTTCTGCAATTGCTACGGCAGAATCATTGTGACTCTGAAGGAGCAGAGAATACAAAAGGTCTTCCAGATAATACTGCTCACCTTTTTGAAGTCCGAGTTTTACCTGCGGCTGAGAAGCTGCATTGGCAGATACCTGTACGTAGTCATCACCATCACCGTTTTCCAGTGCAAGAATGCAGGTGAGGACTTTCGTTGTGCTGGCATTCGGACGGGGCATTTCCCCCTCTTTTTCATAAAGGATCCTGCCTGAGTCTGCATCCATCAGAACAGCAGACAGTGCATACAGATCATCCGAAAGCTGTGGCACCATCAGAATTGCATGATCCAGAGACCCGGCATGAACCGAAAACTGACAATACAGATTACATATAAGAATTACATAGATAAACACACTGCATCTGAATTTCATAGTCCACCTCACTTATATGGACTATTTTATGCAGACAGGCAGGCTTTATTCCCGGAGACTGTTATCCGTTATAAGTATGATACCAGCGGTCTGACAGTGGCTGATCGTGTATGGAAAGCTGATACAGTTCAGTAAGCTCTTCCGATGCGGCAAGAAGTGCCTTATCAAACAGTGTGTGTAATTTATGAACCGGTACAGCACTTCCGGGAATGGGATCTTTTTCCATAAAGTATTCCATCATTTCAGCAGAAAGCTTTTTGCCTGCAATGCGCGACAAAAAGGTAAGAAAGTTTTTCCTTCTGCCGTGATTGTCATAAACAAGGCAGTTGGTGATCAGTTTCATGAGTTTCAGAGAAGTATGGATCTCACGGGTACGGATCTTCGGAATTGCCCTGTGAATCACGCATGCATAGGTGATGTGTGGTATAACACCACATGACGGATAATAACGGTAAGGATTTTTGCCGGTTTCAAGCATCAGGGTACGGTCAAATTCCTTTTCAAGGAGCGTATGTGAGATCACTTCTTTTTCTGCCATTTCATATACGTATGGATGACAGGTACTGTCGAGCAGATAGTGGCATGCAAATCCCAGAAGATATGCAAGTAGTTTTTCGTCATGTTTCTGACGGACAAGAGTCATTCCTCTTTCAAAAAAAGGAGCTGCCACTTCACGGTGCATGGCAATTCCGGTGCCGGTGACCCTGGTATTTGGAATGTCATAAAAAAGAATATCCGGTCCATGCAGACCGATACGAAAAAGATTTTTGTTTTTTCGGATGACCTGTCTGATTTCAGGTGTCAGAAAAGTGTATACTCTCTGACCGAATAAATCGTGGGCATAGGTAGTGGGCATGGGACTCATCCTTTCTTTTTTTACAGGTTTGTCAGTTTTATAGAGTTGTTCATGAAGGTTCAGACATCCAGACGGAGCTGAATCTCCTCTTCTGCTTCTGCCTTGAAATCTTCCAGACGTACAGGGTCTACAGATGGCAGTTCTTCCAGTCCCTGTACACCGAAGCAGCGTAAAAACTCTTCGGTGGTGCCGAAAAGAATCGGGCGTCCCGGCGCATCCAGTCGTCCGAGTTCTCTGACCAGTTCGTATTCAACAAGCTTGTTGATGGCATGGTCACACTTTACTCCGCGGATCTTCTCGATTTCAGCTCTTGTGACAGGCTGTTTGTACGCAATGATAGACAACGTCTCCAGCATAACATCGGTAAGCGCAGGCTTTTTGGGATGCATGGCAAGACGTATCAGGCACTCATAATATTCTTTTTTACTGCACATCTGATAGGACTGTTCAAGTTCTATGATCTGAATACCGCGGTCTTCCTGCTGATAGCGGTCCATCATATTCTGGAGAATCTTCCGAGTGGTTTCTTTGTCCTGCTGAACTGCATCTGCAATCTGGGCAAGTTCTACGGAATTTCCCATAGTAAACAGGATGGCTTCTATCGCGGCTTCCAATTTTTTTATTTCCATATCTTTATCCTCGATTTCTGTTTATTCGTCGGCAAATTCTGTCAGATGTGTCCAGGTTTCCGGATCCTGTACGACATCTACCTGGATATCATCAAAAAGTTCTTCCTGACAGATATGAATATATCCCATTTTCATAAGTTCCAGAATAGACAGGAAAGTTACGATTACCTGTACACGGGAAGACTGTTTGGTCAGGAGCTGGCGAAAACTGAATTTGCGATGCTGCGTGGCATAAGTTTTCATGGACAGCATTTTGTCTGAAAGACTGACTTCTTCTTTTTCAATCGTACCGAATTTACTTCGAATCGGGTCAATCCTGGATTCCTGACGTTTCAGAATAGACTGATAGATGCTGTTCAGCTTCTGGAGAGTCAGACCTTCAAGGAGTTCGGCAGGATCCACCGGCTCTCTGTATTTCAGAACTTCGCCCGGCAGATCGGGTGCGCGGAAAAAAACACCGGCCGCATTATCCATATAATCTTTCAGTTCGTAGGACATGTACTTGTACATTTTATATTCAAGAAGTTTTTGAACGAGTTCTTCTCGAGGATCCTCTTCTTCTCCTTCATCATTCGTTTCTTTCGGAAGAAGCATTTTGCATTTAATGTCAAGCAGGGTTGCAGCCATGACCATAAATTCACTCATGGTGCCGAGGTCTTCTTTTTCCATAGAGTGCAGATACTCCATATACTGGTCAGTGATCTCGACAATCGGGATGTCATATATGTCAATTTTATTTTTTTCGATGAGGTGAAGGAGAAGATCAAGCGGACCTTCAAATACGTTGATTTTAACGGGAATTGCCATTTCCGTGTACCTTTCTGTTTTTGTGTGGATTTCCAGTGCGCTTTCGGGCAGGAATAAGATCAACAAGAATCAGTTCCCGCGGGTTATGGATGCGGACCGGAATCGTGTGTTCTCCAAGCCCGGCACTGACGATCATATGATGACTGCCTCTGGTAAATTTTCCACAGCAGTAAGGTGGAAGAAAAAGATATTGCGGGCAGGTAAGTCCGTGGTTTTCATTAAAACGAAGAATTCCACCATGATAATGACCGGATAAAATCAGATCCGCTCCCCATGAAAAATACGTATTGCCATATTTGGGATTGTGTGCAAGCAGTACGTGGACTCCCGGTTGCGAAGGCATACCGATGAGCTCTTCCATAGTGGTAAGACTGAGCGCAGGGGAATTGGGCTTGTGATAATATTCGATCGGAAGTTCAAGTCCGTGAAAAACAAAGTCGCTTCCCTGAAGTTCAACTGCCATATGTTCGTTGTGCAAAAAACAGATTCCGGCACTGGTCAGCAGCTTTTCATAATTCAGATATATATTTCTGGTATCCGGGTTCAGATACATCTTGTATTCATGATTGCCAAGAACATAAAAAACAGGCGCAATCTCACACAGACGCAGAAAAAGTCCGGCTGCTGCTTCGAGAGTTTCCGTCGATCCGTGAACGACCATGTCGCCTGCGACAAGAATAGCATCCGGGTTTGCGTCGATGATTGCTTTGTACAGTGTCTGATGATTTTGGCCAAATACAAGCCCGTGCAGATCGGCAAGGACTGCAAAAGTAACTTTGCGATGCCCGGTAAGGCCGGCACAGGGTATGCTATATGTGCTTGTTCTGAATGTTTTCATGTATATCCTCTGTTAGAAAATTTATTTACCGAATCCGCAGACCGGAAAAGTGCAGACATCACAGTTCAGGCAAAGTCCACCTTCTCCATAAGCGCAGATTTCTTCTGCACAGATCGGATCATCTGCCATGATGCGCGGAAGGATCAGATCAAAAACAGTTCGACGGGCATACATTACGCAGCCCGGAAGTCCGATGACCGGAATAGTTTTGCCATCCTTGTGATAGTATGCCAGCAGTAACATGGCACCCGGAAGTACCGGTGCTCCGTAGGTGACGATATCGGCACCGGTATCTTTGATGGCACCCGGAGTGCGGTCATCAGGATCTACGCTCATCCCTCCACTGCACAGAATCAGATCGGCGCCCTCTTCGATAAAATGCAGGATATCGGATGTGATCGTCTGACGGTCATCACCCGGCAGTGTCTGCCCGATCATCTGAACGTTGTATTCGAAAAGTTTTTCTTTCAGTACCGGAGTAAAAGTGTCTTTGATCAGCCCTTTTTGTACTTCGCTTCCGGTTGTAACGATAGCGGCCTTTTTTATATGGAACGGAAGCAGAGAAAAAACAGGCTCATTACCTGCCGCTTCCACTGCACGGTCCATTTTTTCTTTTTCGATGACAAGGGGAATGATTCTCGTACCGGCAATTTTATCACCTTTTTTTACCGGGAAATCACCATGTCTTGAGGCAATCATCATTTCTCCGAGACTGTTGACTGCTACAAGTGCATCCCGGCGGATTTTGAGAAGTCCGTCACAGTCTGCAATCAGTTCGATCTTGCCCTCTTTGATATCACTTCCATGCATATGGGAGTCGGCACAGATGCGATACAAAATCTCCGCAGCTTCATTCTCATGAAGAATACCCTCCTGCTTTTCCCATACATAGAGATGTTCCTTACCTACAGAAAGAAGGAGCGGAATATCTTCTTCTTTTACAATGTGACCCTTCTTGAAAAGGACACCTTTCTTTTCGTCTTTGATGATCTGCGTAATATCATGACATAATACATATCCTACAGCATTTTCGGTTTTGATTTCTTTCATTTGTTCTTCACGCTCCTGTCTTCAGATACATTTCAGAATAACCATTTGAAGTTTATTATACCTCGTAATCTGTAATCTTGTCAAAAGATTTCAGAGCTGTCGGACAGGCCCTGAAGCTGTCAGAGGCAGAAGGCTTCAAAAGTCATTAAAAGACAATCTAAAAAGCAAAGACGTGCAACTGATTCTGCATATAGTACCGGAATTCGTCCGAGTTCCTGTCCGCTCCGGGGATGAAGATAGATCAGTTCTCCTGCCTGACTGTCTGCTGCAACAGGCGCTTCTGCTTTGGAAGGAAGTTTAAGTTCCTTTTTGGGGGCTGTTATTTTTTCTCCATCTGTACTTACATATCGAAACGTATCAGCATATTTTAAGGAAACTTTGGAACTTATTCCTTTTTGTATCGTGATCTCAGGGAGTGGCTCAGGGTTTTCATCAATATACAGACTGCAGCGGTCAAAACCGTAATCCAGAAGAGCGGAGGCATCTTTTAAACGTGCCTTGTAATCCGGGGCGGCCATTACGACCGAGAGAAGGGAAAGCCCGTCACGCTCTGCTACTGCTGAAAGACAGAATTTCGCTTTGCTGGTGCTGCCTGTTTTGAGTCCTTTGCACCCCGGATATGTACGTATCAGACGATTAGTATTTGTAAGACCGAATTTCTTTGTTCCCTGTGCAGTAACGTGGGTGATATTTTCCATCCAAATTGAGGAATATTCAAATATCTGCGGATGTTTTCGAATCAGTTCGCGGCTCATAAGCGCAATATCATAGGCAGATGTATAATGTTCGTCAGAATCTGTCAGCCCGCAGCAGTCGACAAAATGTGTATTTTTCATTCCGAGTTCTTCTGCCCGCTGATTCATTCGGTTCACAAAGCTTTGCTCACTTCCTGCAATGTGTTCCGCCATTGCAACACTGGCATCATTGCCGGAAGCAATAACGATACATTTGATCATGGTCTCAACACTCTGCTGTTCGCCTTCTTCCAGAAAAACCTGTGATCCGCCCATGGATTTTGCATGTGCACTGGTGGTGACAGTGTCATTCAGAGAGAGTTTGCCAGAGTCAAGCTGTTCGAAAATCAGAAGTAACGTCATCACTTTTGTAACACTCGCCGGACATCTTCTGGTGTTACTGTCTTTTTCATAAAGAATCTTCCCTGTTTCAACCTCCATCAGGATTCCGCTGGCAGCCAAAATCTCAGGAGAGATACTTTCAGTTTCTGCACGGACAGGAAATATTGTACTCAGAATCATGCAAATAATCAGAAATAAGCCTGTGATTCGAAGGTGTCTTTTTTTCATAGTAACCTCATAAAATTCTGCTTGTTATTATTGTAAGGACAGCTTGTGAAAAATATGACTTTTATATAGGTATTAATAAATAAAAACAGAACACTTTCCATGAGAAATAGGATTCATGAAAAATGTTCTGCAGTTAATACCTGACATATCAGAGAAGGGGGGCAAAAAGCCGTAAGATACTCTGAAATGCCCGGACAACAATGTTTCTTTTTTTGCAGAATTCAATACTGATTGGGTCACAGTATTTTAAAGTCTGGTTAAAATCATCAAGAATATCCTGAATAACGTTGTTTTTATAGAACCATACACCATCTTCGAAATGAAGATACAGACTCCGGTAATCCAGATTGATCGTTCCTACGACTGCTATCTCGTCATCACATACAAAAGATTTTGCATGCAGGAAGCCAGGCTGGTATTCATAGATACGGACACCGGCTTCCAGCAGCTGTTCATAGTAAGACTGTGTCAGCAAAAAGACCATCTTCTTATCAGGGATTCCGGGAGTCATAATGCGCACGTCCACACCGCTTTTTGCCGCAAGACAGAGCGCGGTCATCATCTCATTGTCAATGATCAGGTAAGGTGTACAGATGTAGACGTATTTACGTGCCCGGTTAATGATGTTCAGATAAACATTTTCGCCTACAATTTCTCCATCCAGGGGAGTATCGCTGTATGGCTGTACAAATCCATTGCCTGCAAACGGCTCCGGATGAAATCTGTGTGGCATGTGTGCCTCGTGGTCGATCGGTTCACTGGAATTGTTGATCACATTCCACATATGCAAAAACATGACAGTCATATTCCAGACAGCTTCACCTTTTAACATAACAGCTGTATCTTTCCAGTGTCCGAAACGTTTTTTCTGATTAATATATTCATCGGCAAGATTGATGCCGCCGGTGAATCCAGTATGTCCGTCAATTACACAGATTTTGCGGTGGTCACGATTGTTCTGAACAATATTTAATAATGGACGGAATGGATTAAATACCTGACACTGAATGCCTTTTTCTTTCAGAAAACGGTCGTAATGATATGGTAAAGTGGTCAGACAGCCGAAACCGTCATAAATCAGGCGGACATCGACTCCCTCTGATGCCTTGCGTTCCAGTATATCAAGGATCGTACGCCACATTACGCCATCGTTGATGATAAAATATTCAATGTAGATATAATGCTGTGCCTGTTCAAGTTCGTGGATAAGAACAGGGAACATATCATCTCCCACTTGAAAATACTCTGCGGTGGTATTTTCGTGTACCGGGAAGCTGGAATATCGGTGAATGTAATTGGACTGCACTGCTGCAGAAGGTGAATCAGCTTCCAGATGTCTGATCGTTTCATTTTTCGACTCCATAAACGGAATACTTTCTTTCTGTACCTGGGCATATTTATTCTGAATTGCCTGCGCGATTCGTGATTTACCAAACAGAATATAAAGCATAACGCCGAAAACAGGGGAAACGAGAATCAGGATCGTCCATCCGAGTTTGTAGGACGGATTGATTTTTTTGTTTACGATCCAGAGCACAACTAATACACTGATGATACTGATCGCGTTTGAAATATATTTAGAATATGCTGCCAGTCTCCAGACGGTGATCATCAGCCACGCGAGCTGAAGCATCAGGGCTACGGCAACATAGAAAATTCGATTGAATAGTAACTGTAAGATTTTCTTGAAGGTATGAATAATTCGATGCATATAATTCCCTTTAGTTTACTTATACAGTATTGTTAAATGGATGACGATTCATAATCTTAAAAATCCCTGACGGAATTGTCGTCAGGGATTTTTGCGCACAATTAATTATATTTACGTTTTCTTGCGGCTTCAGATTTTTTCTTACGACGAACGCTTGGTTTCTCGTAATGCTCTCTCTTGCGGATTTCCTGCTGGATACCTGCTTTTGCACAGCTTCTCTTGAATCTGCGAAGAGCGCTATCTAAAGTCTCGTTTTCTTTTACGATAACGTTTGACATAGACTCACACCTAACCTCCCTCCAGTTGTAGATTGTGCTAAAATACAACTGTCTGGGTATTTTTCTTGCACGAGTGTTATTATATAACATAGCTGTGACATTCGTCAACATTTTTTGGCTAAATTTAGAAAAAAATTATTTTGCCGAAAAATGCATAATTTTTAGTGAATCTGCTGTTCCAGAATTCCGGCTGCTGCGTCGATTGCTTCCTGAGCTTTTTCAGGATTTTTACCGCCGGCCTGTGCCATATTCGGACGACCGCCGCCGCCACCGCCTACGATTGCCGCAACACCTTTAATCAGGTTACCGGCATGTGCTCCGGCTTTCTGTGCTGCATCAGTAGCCATTGCAAGAAGGTTTACTTTACCTCCGTTTACAGCTGCGAGGACAACAACACCTTCTCCGATCTTTTCTTTGAGCTGATCACCGAGATCACGAAGTCCGTTCATATCAATGCCTTCTACTCTGGATGCGAGGAGTTTTACACCTTTGACATCTACGATCTGGTTCATGACATCGCCGAGAGATCCCTGAGCGAGTTTACTTTTGAGGGATTCGTTTTCACTCTGGAGAGCTTTGACATCTGCCTGAAGATGTGCAATTTTTTCTGCAACTTCTGCCGGCTGTGCCTTGAGGGCTTTGGCCGCTTCATGGAGCATGGCTTCCTGTTTCTTATAGTATTCGATAACACCATTACCCGTCAGTGCTTCGATACGACGTACACCGGCTGCAACACCAGCCTCAGATACAATCTTAAAGAGCATGATGGAACTTGTATTTCTTACATGTGTACCACCGCAAAGCTCTCTGGAAAAGTCTCCCATGGATACAACACGTACCTTCTGGTCATATTTCTCACCGAACAGTGCCATGGCACCGGATTTCTTGGCTTCTTCGATATCCATAATGTTTGTCTCGACAGGGAGAGCTGCCTGAATCTCTTTGTTTACAAGAGCTTCTGCCTCTGCAATTTCATCAGGAGTCATTGCCTGAAAATGTGCAAAGTCAAAACGAAGTCTGTCCGGTGTTACCAGAGAACCTTTCTGTTCTACATGAGAGCCAAGGACAGTTTTGAGTGCCTTCTGGAGAAGATGTGTTGCGCTGTGGTTCTTCTCTGTATCACGACGAGCCTGCTCATTGACTTTAAGAGAAACAGTTTCTCCTGTGGAGAGCATTCCGGATTCCATATATCCGACATGACCGAATTTGCCGCCGCGAAGTTTGATTGTATCTTCTACTACAAATTTGCCATTTGCAGTCTCAATCACGCCACAGTCACCTTCCTGGCCGCCCATGGTAGCATAGAATGGTGTTTCTTTTACAAATACAGTTCCCTTCTGACCTTCCATCAGTGAGGTAACGATATCTTTTTCTGTGGTAAGAACAGTAATCTCTGAATCATAGATAAGGTTATCATATCCTTCGAATTCTGTAGTTACGTTGACATCAATCTCATCATATACAGTAGCATCTGCACCCATGTAGTTGGTTACTTCACGAGAAGTACGTGCTTTGACTCTCTGCTCTTCCATTGCTTTCTGGAAACCATCTTCATCAATGGTATATCCCTTTTCCTCAAGAATCTCTTTAGTAAGATCAAGCGGGAATCCGTAAGTATCATAAAGTTTGAATGCATTTTCACCGGAAAGAGTTTTTTCTCCGGCTGTTTTCATCTCTTCTTCCATGTCACCAAGTATACGAAGACCCTGATCAATTGTTTTGTTGAACTGATTCTCTTCGTTAGTCAGGACTTTGAAGATGAATTCTTTCTTTTCTTCCAGCTCCGGATAGCCTGCCTTGGATCCGTTGATTACTTCCTCACTGAGTTTTGCAAGGAAAGTTCCCTTGATTCCCAGAAGACGTCCGTGACGTGCTGCACGGCGGATCAGACGGCGGAGTACATATCCGCGGCCTTCATTGGTTGGCATGATACCATCGGAGATCATAAATGTAGCGGAACGGATATGGTCTGTGATCAGACGGATGGATACGTCATCCTGATAATTCTTTTCGTATTCTTTGCCGGAAATTTCACAGACAAGGTTACGAAGGGCACAGATTGTATCTACGTCAAAGATAGAATCAACGTCCTGAACAACAACTGCCAGACGCTCCAGACCCATACCTGTATCGATATTTTTCTGTTTCAGTGTGGTATAGTTGCCATTTCCGTCGTTTTCAAACTGGGTAAATACGTTGTTCCATACTTCCATGTAACGGTCACAGTCACAGCCTACTGTACAGCCTGGTTTACCGCATCCGTATTTTTCTCCACGGTCATAATAAATCTCAGAACATGGACCGCAGGGACCTGCGCCATGCTCCCAGAAGTTGTCTTCTTTGCCAAAACGGAAGATTCGCTCAGCCGGGATGCCGACTTCTTTGTTCCAGATATTGAATGCTTCGTCATCATCCTGGTATACAGAAGGATACAGTCTGTCAGCATCCAGACCAACTACTTCTGTCAGGAATTCCCAGGACCAGTGGATCGCTTCAGTCTTAAAGTAATCACCAAAAGAAAAGTTGCCGAGCATTTCAAAGAATGTACCATGACGTGCAGTTTTACCAACGTTTTCGATGTCACCGGTACGGATACACTTCTGGCATGTGGTGACTCTTGTTCTTGGCGGAATCTCCGCACCTGTAAAATATGGTTTCAGCGGAGCCATACCTGCGTTGATCAGCAGAAGGCTCTTATCTCCCTGTGGTACCAGAGAGAAGCTTTTCATTACGAGATGTCCTTTACTTTCCATGAAATCAAGGAACATCTGACGAAGTTCGTTTACTCCGTATTTCTTCATAATTATTTCCTCCTAAAAGTATTCTGTAATAAATACTTATTTAACAAAAACTTTGTTGAATTTCTTTTTGCCTCGTTTGAGGACAACACCATCACCTGCAAGGCTGTCCTTTGCTACAGTATGTTTGATGTCAGTAATCTTCTCACCATCGATGGAAACACCACCCTGCTCAATCGCCCGACGTCCCTCAGAACGTGTCGGAACAAGCCCCGCTTTGATCAGCATAGTGATCAGATCAATAGTATCATCTTCTGTAAAATCCTCATCTGTAAGCTCTGTGCTGGGCATATGTGCTGTGTCAGCTCCACCGGAGAACAACGCTCTTGCACCTTCCTGCGCTTTCTTTGCTTCTTCTTCACCATGAACAAGATTGGTCAGTTCGTAAGCAAGGATTTCTTTGGCTTTGTTTAACTGGCTGCCTTCCCATGTTGCCATTTCATCAATCTGTTCAAGTGGAAGGAATGTAAGAAGACGCATGCATTTGATGACATCTGCATCATCCACATTTCTCCAGTACTGATAGAAATCAAAAGGAGAAGTCTTGTTCGGATCCAGCCATACAGCACCAGACTGTGTCTTGCCCATCTTCTTGCCTTCGGAATTCAGAAGAAGAGTAATAGTCATTGCATATGCATCTTTGCCGAGCTTACGACGGATCAGTTCTGTACCACCGAGCATATTGCTCCACTGGTCATCACCACCAAACTGCATATTGCAGCCGTATTTCTGGTATAACATATAGAAGTCATAACTCTGCATGATCATGTAGTTAAATTCAAGGAAGCTTAATCCTCTTTCCATACGCTGTTTGTAGCATTCTGCAGTCAACATACGGTTTACTGAAAAATGTGCGCCTACATCGCGAAGCAGATCTACATAATTAAGATTCAGAAGCCAGTCTGCATTGTTGACCATCAGTGCTTTACCATCGGAAAAATCGATGAAACGGGACATCTGTTTCTTGAAGCAGTCAATGTTGTGCTGAATGGTTTCTTTGGTCATCATCTGACGCATATCTGTTCTTCCGGACGGATCACCGATCATACCGGTACCGCCACCGAGAAGTGCAATCGGGCGGTTGCCTGCCATCTGCAGACGTTTCATCAGGCAGAGTGCCATGAAATGTCCTACATGAAGGCTGTCTGCGGTAGGGTCAAAGCCGATATAGAAAGTAGCTTTACCGTTGTTTACCATTTCTTTGATCTCATCTTCGTCTGTTACCTGGGCAATCAGGCCTCTCGCCTTCAGTTCTTCCCATACTGTCATAATTCAATTCCTCCTGTATAAAAAGCCCGGTTCCTGTCCGTTTAGGACGAGAACCGGGTCCCGTGATACCACCTAAATTCGCAGGAAAAAATTCCCACCTCATTGAGCACGATAACGAGTGCCGATCCGTCGCAGCCTACTGAAAAAATTCGGTGCGAAGCTCCGGGATGTATTCACAAAAGTTCTGCACGCGCCTCTCACCGTCCGGCAACTCTCTGTGTGTGTTCCTTATGTTACTTCTTCCCTTCAAAGCCGATGTAATATACTTCTAAAAGTATACAAAGTGAAAAAATGTTTGTCAAGGGTGATTTTGGTATTTGAAGGAAAAGACAGTCACACATGGAAAGCTCCCTTCATAATATGAAGTGTGAACAAAATCTGGAGGATTTTACCATGAGTGATTTAGCTGCTACAAACTGCGGATGCGGCAATGACGGCTGCGGCTGCAACAACAACTGTGGATGCGGCAATGGAACCGGTCTTTTCGGAGATAATTCCTGCAGCTGTATTCTTTGGATCATCTGCCTGATGTGCCTCTGCGGAAACAATGGCTATGGTTGCAGTAACAACTGTGGATGCGGCAATGATTCCTGCTGGATCATCATTGTACTGCTCCTGCTCTGCAGTGGCGGATGTGGAAACAACGGCTGTGGCTGCTGATGTCCGATGATGGGCAGAGGTTAATCCCTCTGCCTTTTTTGCGTCGCATATCGAAGAGACGCGGGTGGCGCATCCGCTGATTGTGGTTGTCTGTTTTGTTCTTGATGCTCATTCCTTCTTATGTGTTTTTGGCTTTGTTTCTTCTGCACACACTGCAGATCTATTTCATAAAAAGAATTGCCATCTACAACAAGCTGTTCATTTTTTGGAGTATTCATATCTGTCTGCCTTTCTAAAGGAAGTCTGATTTATCATATGTCAAAACGGTGTAACCGGACATAAAATAATAAGCAAAAGCATATAGTTTTGAAAAAAGGAGGCACTTGATGGAAATGGAGCCAGAAGTAATGTCTCAGACTGCACTGGATCAGCTTGTATGCAGTGAACAGTCTCAAATGCTGAAAGCATTGATACCATATACTTCCTCCCAAAGTCAGCAGTTTTTTGCATTGTATGCCAAGCTTATGGAACTCCAGAATACAGTTGCACTGTTTCGCGGAGGGCAAAATGACGTGCAGATCTGCAGTCTGAAAGGAGAAACGGATCCCCTGGAGATGCTGGAGGATATTCGGAAATTCAGTTATGGAAAAAGCCGTCATCAGCTTGACCAGATCAAAGATATACTTGTGATGATACAGTTATTAAAGACAATCAATGAATAAAACAGGAACTATATAAGAAGTAAAATGATCATAAATGATAGAAAGGTAAAACATGGACGAAAACAGAAATGAAGACTGGAAGATGGATCCAAAACTCAAAAATATTGATGCCGGAAAACTGGATATGCTTCAAAAACTCGCAGAAAAAGGAAGCGGAAAATCCGCTTCCGATATGTTGCCCTTTCTTATGAGTGCTGCTGCTTCCGGGAAAAAGAACGGACTCAATTTTTCACAGAATGAAATCTCAGCTGTTCTTGAAGTGATGAAGGCCGGAAAATCCCCACAGGAAGCCGCCAAAATTGACAAAATTGTCAGCCTTATGCGAATGATACACTGATCAGATCTTTAGTCAACAGCTCTCCCGCCGGATTACTCCTGCATGGAAAGAACAGATTTGTTTTGCCAGATATATGTGATCAGTGAAATAATGGTCAGTGCGAGGGACAACCAGATAAAAAGCTGTTCCAGTGTAACAAAGATTCCGCCAAAGTGGAGAATCAGCAAAATGATCATAATCATCTGGGAGGCGGTTTTGAATTTGCCCCAGTAGTTTGCTGCAATTACAATGCCGTTTTCGGCTGCAATCAGACGAAATCCGCTGATAATAAATTCACGGCCGATAATGATGATTACGAACCATGCCGGCAGGCGATTAAGTTCGATCATGCAGATCATCGCAGAGCAAACAAGAAGTTTGTCAGCGAGTGGGTCCATAAATTTACCAAAATTTGTAACAAGATTATTTTTGCGTGCCAGATATCCATCAAACCAGTCGGTAACACTGGCAACTACAAATAATGCAAGTGAGATATAACGGTTTGCATCACCGCCCCATCCGGTAAGAAGAAAAACAACAAGGAACGGAACGATAATCATTCTGGTAACTGTAAGTTTATTTGGTGTATTCATCAGTCAACTCTCCTATCAAATCGTATTCCAAAGCGCCTGTAACGGTTACTTTTGCAAAATCACCGGTAACAAGCAATTCTCCTGTCTGTACAAAGATATATCCGTCTACTTTCGGTGCATCTCCGTAGGTACGGCCAATATAAGCACTTTCGCCGGAAACCTTTCCTTCAATCATGACCAGGACTTCCTGTCCGATACGGTCATTTCCTTTATCAAGGGAAATTTCCTGCTGAAGCTCCATGATCTCATCGCGGCGTGCTTCTTTTACTTCTTCAGGAACCTGGCCTTCCATAGTCTCGGCAGGTGTGCCTTCCTCCGGGGAATACGTAAATACACCCAGACGGTCAAATTCCATCTCATCAACAAATTCCATAAGTTCCTGATGATCTTCTTCTGTCTCACCCGGGAATCCGGTAATCAGAGAAGTGCGGAGCACAATGTCCGGGATTTCACGGCGAAGTTTGGTGATGATATCAATAAGCTGCTGTTTGGAGGTGCGGCGTCCCATGCGACGAAGAATTTTGTCACTTGCATGCTGAATCGGAAGATCCAGATAATGGCAGATCTTAGGTTCTGCTTTCATAACCTGGATCAGCTCGTCGTAAATTTCCTCCGGATAGCAGTAAAGCACACGGATCCAGCGGATTCCCCTGATCTGACAGAGCTTCTTAAGAAGAAGATGCAGAGTTTTTTTGCCGTAAAGATCCGTGCCGTATACAGTGGTTTCCTGTGCAACCAGGATCAGTTCCCTAACACCCTGTGATGCCATATACTCGGCCTGTTTCAGAAGACGTTCTTCCGGTACGCTGCGAAATTTACCACGAAGGGATGGAATGATGCAGTAAGTACAGTGCTTATCACAGCCTTCGGCAATCTTGAGGTATCCGAAATGCCCTCCGGTAGTGATAACTCTGTGGCCGCAGTCTTCCGGAAGTTCATTGATATCGCGGAATTCCTGAAAAACATTTCCTGCCTGTACTTCATTTAAAGCTTTGACGATATCTCCGTAAGATGTTGTTCCAAGTACGGCATCAACTTCCGGAATCTCCTGTGTGATTTCCTCTTTGTATCGCTGCGCCATACATCCTGTCACGATCAGGGCCTTACAGGTTCCGGATTTTTTGTATTCGGCCATCTCAAGGATGGTGTTGACACTCTCTTCTTTTGCGTCATGAATAAAACAGCATGTGTTAATGACAATGGCATCGGCTTCCTCTTCTGAATCGACGATTTCATGCCCGTTTGCTGTGAGTAGTCCGAGCATTTCCTCAGAATCAGCAAGGTTTTTATCACAACCCAGTGATATAAATAATATTTTCATAAAATCTCCTGACAATACATAATCAGAAGACAACTGTCTTCTGATCATGGTTTTTAACTGATATAAATACTGGACAAACTTTACTCGTTATCTTCTTCCGGTGCGGAAACTGTTTCTGATGCTTCTTCTGTTGTCGGAGCAATCGTTTCTTCATCGCTTTCAGCAGCTACGATTTTAACTTCACCTTTGTAAAGTTCGTCGATAGCAACAGAAAGAGGTTTCTTGTCAGCAGCGTTTGGTACGAGCGGTTCTGCGCCTGCAATGAGCTGTCTTGCTCTCTTGCTGGTTGCAAGTACCAGAGAATAACGGCTGTTCAGCATCATTGTGTTGTCGTCTTCCTCTGCGTTATTGTTAATTGCCTGAATAAGTTCTGAATATGATGGATGTAACATCTTATTTATCTCCTTTCATAAAGATCCGCGCTTCCTGCTGGATCGTGTTGATGAATTCTTCATTGCGCTGTGCCTTTGCACGTTCGCTTAAAATAATCTGGTGAAGACGGTCTACACAGTCCTCTACCTGATCGTTGACCAAAATATAATCATAAGAAAGCATTCCTTCAGCTTCTTCTGATGCACGTCTGAGACGTGATTCAATCACGTCGGCAGTTTCTGTACCGCGTCCTACAAGGCGATTACGGAGTTCTTCGAAACTCGGTGGTGTAACAAATACCAGAACAGCCTCCGGATTTTTTGCTTTGATCTGCATAGCTCCCTGAATTTCAATTTCAAGAATTACATTTTTGCCTTTGGCAAGCATTTCTTCTACATAAAAACGCGGAGTACCATAATAATTGTCTACATATCTGGCATACTCAAGAAATTCATCATTCTCGATCATGGACTCTACTTCTTCTTTGGTTTTGAAGAAGTATTCGATACCATCCCGTTCTCCTTCACGGGGATTTCTTGTAGTAACAGAGATTGACAATGCATAATCGTCATATTTTTGTATAAGACGTTTCATGACGGTACCTTTGCCGGCTCCTGAAAAGCCGGAAACAACTGTTAAAACACCTTTACTCATGCTCATCTTCCTTTTCTTCGTAATCATATGCTTCTGCAAAACGTCTGGCAATCGTTTCAGGCTGTAATGCAGAAAGGACAAGGTAATCATCGGAAGTCACGATAACCGCTTTTGTCTTGCGTCCCTGTGTTGCATCGATCAGTTCACGTGTGCCCTTGATACTCTGGATCATCCGCTTTACCGGTGCGGCATCCGGGCTTACAACCGCAACGATCTTGCGGGAATTTACGACATTTCCAAATCCGATGTTGATCAGTTTAGCCAAAACTTCCCTGCCTCCGTTATTCTATATTCTGAATCTGTTCGCGGATCTTTTCGATTTCCGTTTTCAGATCGATTGCAATATCTGAAACTTCAAGGTCACTGGATTTGGACAGGATTGTATTGGCTTCGCGGTTCATTTCCTGAGCCATAAAATCCATCTTACGTCCGACGCCTTCTTTTTCTTCGAGGATCTTCTGCATTCCATGAATATGGCTGTGCAGACGGACAGTTTCTTCGTCATTACAGATCTTGTCAGAGAAAAGAACAACTTCCGCCGCGATGCGGCTGTCGTCAATCTGCGAATCCTCAAGAAGTTCGTGTACCTTCTGTTCCAGTTTCTCGCGGTATTCCTGAACAACTTTCGGAGAGCGTTCTTCTACGCGAGCTACCTTTTCGTCCAGGCCGGCAAGTTTGTCAAGAAGATCTTCTTTCAGATGCTGTCCTTCTCTGGTACGTGTCTCAACAAATCGAACGCAGGCTTCTTTAAGAGGTTCTTCGAGAAGTTTCCATAACTGTTCTTCATCCACGGACTGTTCTTCCATGGTCAGAACTTCCGGATATCTGGATAAGGTGGTCACGCGGACATCGTTTTCCAGATGAAACTCTTCTGCCATCTGATTCAGATAAGAAAGATATTCTGCAGCAAGTTCTTTGTTGTATTTGAGAGTGTAATCATTTGAAGTATAATCTTCATAAGTGATGAATACATCTACCTTACCGCGCTGCATATACTGCTTCATAAGATTACGTACCTGACCCTCCAGCATATTGAAACGCCGTGGCATTTTAATATTCAGATCCAGGTATCTGTGATTGACAGATTTCATTTCTACCGTGATACGGCACTGCTCTGTCACTTTTTCTGCATGGCCGAAGCCTGTCATACTTTTTATCATAAGTTTTCTCTCTTTGCAAGTCTCATTTTCTACATACAGATTTATTATAGAGCATTCTAAAAAGGTAGTCAATTTCTTTTTCTGACCTGAAGTTGTTTTTTTGTATGAATATACTTTATTCTGCTAAATGGTTACATTGACACATTGCCATGTCACGAGGTACAATATCAGCGAATCATTCAGAAGGGAATTGCATATAAAATGAAAGAAAAGTTAAAACATTTTTCGCTTCTGACTGTCAGTACGCTGATCATGGCAGTCGGAACATACTTTTTCAAATTTACAAATAACTTTACATTTGGGGGAATTACCGGTCTTGCGGTTCTGGTTGCAGATAAGACATCTATTTCTGCCAGTGACTTTTCCTTCATTGTAAATATGCTGCTCCTTGTACTCGGATTTGTGGTACTGGGAAAAAAATTTGCCGCAAAGACAGCATATTGCAGCATTCTTCTTTCGGTTACACTTTCTACACTGGAACGTGTCTGTCCGATGGATCATCCGCTGACAGATCAGACCATGCTGGAACTCTGTTTTGCGATTGCACTTCCGGCACTTGGATCTGCGATTCTGTTTAATATCGGTTCATCAAGCGGCGGTACGGACATCATTGCAATGATCCTTAAGAGATATAGCAGTTTTGATATCGGGAAGGCGCTTCTTATGACGGATATTATGATCACTGTTGCGGGATGTTTTGTTTTTGATATTAAAACCGGACTGTATTCTTTCCTCGGTCTTACAATCCGCTCTTTTATGATTGACAACTTTATTGAGGGATTTAATCTTTCGAAATATTTCAATGTTGTCTGCGATGAGCCGGAACCGATCTGCAACTATCTTGTACATGAGCTGAACCGAAGTGCAACGGTCGTTCGTGCCCAGGGAGCTTTTTCAGGAAAAGACAAATATATCGTATTTACCGTACTCAGCCGTCCTCAGGCAGTACGTCTTCGTAACTTTATTAAAGAAAACCAGCCGAGTGCATTTATGCTGATTTCTAATACAAGCGAAATCATCGGTAAGGGATTTCACAGCATCTGATATGCACTAAAGGAGAAATAAAATGGCATTTGATGGCATCACCATCGCTGCAATGGTACAGGAATTACATAAAAATCTGGATAACGGCCGTTTTAACAAAATTGCACAGCCGGAGGCGGATGCCCTGATGATTACCGGAAAGGGAGCAAACGGACAGTGCAGGTTATTTGTTTCTGCAAGTCCTTCTCTTCCGCTGATCTATTTTACGGGCAAAAACAAACCAAGTCCCCTGACTGCGCCAAACTTCTGCATGCTGCTCCGCAAGCATCTGGGAAGTGCAAGAATCGGAAATATCGTACAGCCGGGACTGGAACGTGTGGTAGAGTTTGAACTGGAACATTTAAATGAACTGGGCGATCCATGTAAAAAATATCTGATTGTTGAACTGATGGGAAAATACAGCAATATCATCTTCTGTGATGAGAACAGGATGATCCTTGACAGCATCAGGCACGTTTCTTCCCATATGAGTTCTGTCAGGGAAGTTCTTCCGGGAAGAGATTATTTTCTTCCGCAGACACAGGAAAAACTGGATCCGCTGACGATTACAGAAGAAGCTTTTAAAGAATCTGTATGTAAAAAGCCGTGTAACATTGCAAAGGCAATCTATACAACACTGACTGGAATCAGTCCTCTGATCGCAGAAGAAATCTGCTATCGTGCTTCCATTGACGGAAGTGATTCGGCACAGTCCCTTGACGAAAATGAGGCAACACATCTTTATTATACGTTCCATCGACTGATTGAACAGGTTCAGGAAGGCGCTTTTACTCCAAATATCATTTACAGGGATGATGAACCGGTAGAATATGCTGTTCTCCCACTCACTCAGTATGGTCAGGAATATCACTGTCAGACATTTGAATCTGTTTCGGAAATGCTGGAAACTTACTATGCATCGAAGGAAATCCTGACAAGAATCCGTCAGAAATCTTCTGATCTTCGAAGAATCGTACAGACTGCTCTTGAACGAAATCGCAAGAAGCTTATTCTTCAGCAGAAACAGATGAAGGATACTGCCAAAAAGGACAAATATAAAGTTTATGGAGAACTGATCAATACGTATGGTTATGGGCTGGAGGGCGGCTGCAAATCTTTTAAGGCTCTTAATTATTATACGAATGAAGAAGTTACGATTCCTCTGGATCCGACGATGACACCGGGAGAAAATGCAAAGAAATATTTTGACCGCTACGGTAAGCTGAAACGTACCGAAGAGGCGCTGACAGAGCAGATCGCGGATACAGAATCTGAAATCGAACATCTGGAATCCGTATCAAATGCGCTTGATATTGCGCGTGCAGAGAGTGATCTCAGCCAGATCAAAGAAGAACTGACTGAGTATGGCTATATAAAGAAACATTATACAAATAAAAAAGGCCAGAAAGCACAGGCAAAATCAAAACCGTTCCATTATATTTCCAGCGATGGATTTGATATCTTTGTAGGAAAAAATAATTACCAGAATGACGAGCTGACCTTTAAAATGGCAACCGGCAATGACTGGTGGTTCCATGCCAAAAAGATGGCAGGATCCCATGTTGTTGTAAAAACTCCGGACGGAGAGCTTCCGGATCGTACCTTTGAAGAAGCCGGACGTCTTGCTGCTTACTATTCAAAAGGCAGAACTGCACCCAAAGTAGAGATTGATTATATCCAGAAAAAACATGTCAAGAAACCTGGTGGCGCCAAACCGGGATTTGTAGTTTATTATACAAACTACTCTCTCATGGCTGCACCTGATATCTCAGACATCAAAGAAGCCCCCCGGTCATAAACCGGAGGGCTTTTCTTACACATTTCTTATAAATCCCGATACTTTTTATTTGGCAACAAAGTTGACGATCTTGTTTGGAACATAGATCTCTTTGATCAGGTTTTTGCCCTCGAGGAAAGATGCGATTCTCTCATCTGCTTTTGCAATCTCAAATGCTTTTTCTTTTTCGCAGCCATTTGGGATTACAATGGTTCCTCTTACTTTACCATTAACCTGAACACCGATCTCAACGGTCTTGGAAACAGTCTTTCCTTCATCATGTACCGGCCATGGAGCAACTGCGAGCAGTCCCTCTCCGCCGAGGAATTCCCAGATTTCTTCGCAGAGATGCGGAGCAAACGGGCTTAAGAGCTTGATAAAGATTCCTAAATCTTCTTTGCCGATATGACCTTCTGCAGTGATCTCATTGATCAGAGTCATAAGACTTGCGATTGCTGTGTTGAATTTCAGGCTTTCAATGTCGGAAGAAACTTTCTTGATGGTACGGTGAATCTTCATCTCCAGTTCGTCGGAAACAGGTTCTTCGGAAAGGATATCGGTCAGACCTGCAACACGGTCAAGGAATTTCTTACAGCCTTTTACAGAACTGTCGCTCCACGGTGTTGCTGCGCCGTAATCACCCATGAATAATACATAAGTACGAAGGGTATCTGCACCGTACTCTTCTACGATGTCAAGCGGATCGACAACGTTACCTTTGGATTTGCTCATCTTGTCTCCGTCCGGTCCGAGGATCAGTCCCTGAATAGAACGTTTTGCGTATGGCTCCGGAGTATTTACAACACCGAGGTCATACAGGAAATGATGCCAGAATCTGGAATAGATCATATGTCTGGTAACGTGTTCCATACCACCGTTATACCAGTCGACCGGCATCCAGTATTTGAGTTTGTCCATATCAGCCAGTGCCTGTGTGTTGTGCGGATCGGTATATCGTAGGAAATACCAGGAAGATCCTGCCCACTGAGGCATGGTATCTGTTTCACGTTTTGCTGCTGCTCCACATTTCGGGCATGTGCAGTTTACGAAAGAATCAATCTTTGCAAGTGGCGACTGACCGTCTTCACCTGGTTCGAAATCTTTGACATCCGGCAAACGAAGCGGAAGTTCTTCTTCCGGAACAGCTACAACACCACAGTTCGGGCAGTGGATAAGCGGAATTGGCTCGCCCCAGTATCTCTGACGGTTGAATGCCCAGTCTTTCATCTTGTACTGAACACCTGCTTTGCCGATGCCTTTCTTCTCGAGTTCTTCAAGCATACGTTCAATTGAATCTTTTTTCTTTGTATAGCCGTTGAGGAAATCGGAATTGATCATTTCGCCGTCGCCTGTGTAAGCTTCTTTGGAAATGTCACCGCCTTTGATGACCTCGATGATATCAATACCGAATTTCTTTGCGAAATCATAGTCACGCTGATCATGTGCCGGAACTGCCATGATCGCACCGGTACCGTAACCCATCATTACATAATCTGCAATGTAGATCGGAATCTTCTTACCGTTGACCGGGTTGATACCTTCCAGTCCCTGAATACATACACCTGTTTTGTTTTTGACGAGCTGTGTTCTCTCGAACTCAGTTTTCTTTGCACATTCGTTACGATATGCGGTGATCTCGTCCATATTTGTTACTTTGTCTTTGTACTTGTCGATGATCGGATGTTCCGGAGCGATTACCATGAAAGTAACACCGAACAGAGTATCCGGTCTGGTTGTATAAATTTCAAGTTTTTCATCGATGCCGTCAATATCAAAGTTAACGAATGCACCCTTTGATTTGCCAATCCAGTGGATCTGCTGCTGCTTTACATTGTCCGGATAATCAACATCTTTCAGACCTTCCAGAAGCTTATCAGCATACTGGGTGATGCGCAGATACCATACGTCTTTGGATTTCTGTACAACTTCGCTATGGCAGATATCGCATTTGCCGCCCTGACTGTCTTCGTTGGAAAGAACAACCTTGCAGTGCGGACAATAGTTTACGAGGGTTCTGTCTCTGAATACAAGACCTTTTTCGAACATTTTGAGGAAGATCCACTGTGTCCATTTGTAGTAATCTTCGTCTGTAGTATCGATGACACGATTCCAGTCAAAAGAAAATCCGACTTTTTTTAACTGGTTGGAGAATTTCTTGATATTCTCGTCGGTAATGATACGTGGATGTGTGCCGGTCTTTACAGCGTAGTTCTCAGTAGGAAGACCGAATGCATCAAATCCGATCGGGAAAAGTACATTATATCCTTCCATACGACGTTTACGTGAAATAACCTCGAGGCTTGAGTATGCTTTGATGTGACCGACATGCATACCGGCACCACTTGGATACGGGAATTCTACAAGACCATAGAATTTTGGCTTGTCGCTGTTGTCTTTGGCTTCGAAGACTTTGCTTTCTTCCCATTTTGCCTGCCACTTGGGCTCGATCTTTTTAAACATGTATTTCATTTCTATGCTTCCTCCAACATTGTTATCTAAAAATTAATTCTAATTCAATACGTTCTGTTTGTCAATGCTTCTGTTACGGTACTGATGAGACTATGCATTGGAAGAAAAACCACATTGCCAGCTTATCTCTGTGATGAACCTTTTTTACACACTGAAAGCCCTTCACCTCAATTTAAAGTGAAGGGCTTTCTATGTGATTTGAGTTTACAGATGCAGATTATTCAACTGCATCAACTTTGTTTGCTCTTGCTTCGATCTCTTTTGCCTGGATATCATTCGGGGCTTGTTCATAACGGGCAAATTCATAAGAGAAGTCTCCGCTTCCGCCGGTCATGGAACGAAGTGTTGTAGAATATCCGTAAATCTCGAGCTGCGGAACATCGGCTTCAATGATGGTATTACCTTCGTGATCCGGATTCATGCCGAGTACACGGCCGCGACGTTTGTTCAGGTCACCCATAACATCACCGGTGTATTTATCAGGAACGATTACTTTCATGGAAACGATTGGCTCAAGAAGTACAGGGGATGCATCCATGAAACCTTTCTTGAAGGCAAGGATCGTTGCCATCTTAAATGCCATTTCTGAAGAATCAACCGGATGGAAAGATCCATCATAAAGAGTAGCTTTTACGCCAACTACCGGATATGCAGCCAGAGGTCCTTTCAGAACGCATTCCTGCAGACCTTTTTCGACAGCCGGGAAGTAGTTCTTCGGTACGGCACCACCAACTACTACCTGTTCGAATACATATGGAGTTTCCAGATCACCGGATGGCTCAAAACGCATCTTAACATGTCCATACTGTCCATGTCCGCCGGACTGTTTCTTATGTTTGCCTTCTACGTCAGAGTTCTTGCGGATGGTCTCACGGAAAGCAACCTTCGGCTTGGAAAGTTCGATTTCTACTTTGTAGCGTTCTTTCAGTTTGCTGACTACAATGTCGAGATGCTGATCGCCCATACCGTAAAGAAGCGTCTGTCTGTTAGCGGAATCATTTACTACGCGGAGTGTCTTATCTTCGCTTGCCATTTTTGCAAGAGACTGTGCAATCTTGTCTTCGTCGCCTTTCTTGACAGCTTTGTATCTCTTATAAGTATATGGTGTAGAGATCACTGCTTTCGGATAAAGAACCGGAGAAGCTTTGGCTGCAAGGCTGTCACCTGTCTGCACGCTTGCAAGTTTGGCAATCGCGCCGATATCACCTGCATGAAGTTCCGGAACTTCGATCGGTTTGGAACCTTCAAGTACATAAAGTTTGTTCAGACGTTCTTCAACACCCTTTTCTACATTGAGCAGAGTATCATCAGATTTGATAACACCGGATGCAACCTTAATGAGAGAATACTTGCCGAGGAACGGATCTGCGATTGTTTTCCATACATATGCAGATTTGGCTTTTGAAAAATCATAGTTTGCTTCAAAAATCTCGTTGGTTTTCTGGGAAATACCGTTGCAGGAACGTTTGTCCGGGCTCGGGAAATATCCGCAGATATCATCGAGGAGGTTGGATACACCACGAAGATTGATCGGGGAACCCATGCACACCGGGACGATGCTTGCGTCCTGTACATTTGTTGCAAGTGCTGCGGAAACTTCTGTTACGGAGAACTCATCTCCTTCAAAATAACGATCCATAAATTCTTCACTGGTTTCTGCTACAGATTCCATAAGGATATCATGATATTTCTCAAGATATTCATCCAGGTATTCCGGAACATCACACGGTTCCTTGCCTGCTTTGTCAATATATTTACGACCTGCCTGTTTGACAACATTGACATAACCAACAAATTTGCCATCCTCACGGATCGGGAAATGAAGCGGTGCGATCTTTTTGCCATAAAGCTCAGTCAGTTCTTCTACTACTTTTCGATAGCTGACGTCATCCACATCCATGTCTGTTACGAAGAACATACGCGGAAGTTTATATTTTTCACAGAGGTTCCAGGCCTTCTGAGTACCTACCTGTACACCGGCTTTACCGGAAACAACGATGATTGCTGCATCTGCTGCGCTGACAGCTTCTTCTACCTCACCCACAAAATCAAAATATCCCGGTGTGTCAAGTACATTCACTTTTACCTTGTCCCAAGGTACCGGAATCAAAGTAGTCGAAACAGAAAAATGTCTTTTGATTTCTTCTTTATCAAAGTCACTAACGGTATTTCCATCCTCTACTCTGCCAAGGCGGTTAGTCATTCCTGCCAGATAAGCCATTGCCTCTGCTAATGTGGTCTTTCCGGATCCCCCATGTCCTAAAAGAACCACATTGCGGATTCGGTCAGTTCTATAAACGTCCATATGTAATACCTCCCTGTTTGTCTAATATGTTCATATTTTACTAAAAATTCTTGCACTTTTCAAGTATTTTATATAATTTTAACAACATTTTTTATTCGAATTGTGTATAATTTTAACGAATTTACCGATTTTATGGCTTTATTTGACATTTATAGTATATTCTTTTAAAATAAGAACATAGTTTTTATTAATGCAACTTGGGAAAGGATACAAAACATCATGAAAACCATTGGTTTTATCGGGCTTGGCCTTATCGGAGGATCTATCGCAAAAACGATCCGCAAATTTCATCCAGATTATCATATTCTGGCATACGCAAAACACAAAGAAACTCTGGCTGCAGCACTCAGCTGTAATGCCATCGACGCTGTACTGGAAGAAAAGGATGAGCGATACCGTACCTGCGATTATATTTTCCTCTGCGCACCGGTAGAATACAATATAGAATATCTGAAATACTTAAAGGATGTGATCTCTGACGGCTGCATCATTACCGATGCCGGCAGTGTAAAAGGACCTATCCACAAAGCAGTTGAGGAGCTTGGCATGGAGCATTGCTTCATCGGGGGGCATCCGATGGCAGGCTCTGAACAGTCCGGATTTGAGCATTCTTCTGATCATCTGCTTGAGAATGCATATTATATACTGACTCCGGGCGGTGAAGTCCCACTGGAAAAACTGACAGAGTTTTCAGAACTAATTGATTCCCTTGGTTCTATTCCGATGGTCCTTACTGCAGAAGAACATGATTTTATTACGGCAGGTGTCAGTCATCTTCCGCATATTATTGCATCTTCTCTTGTTAATCTGGTCAACAAGCTGGATAACGAAGCAGAATATATGAAAACAATTGCAGCCGGGGGCTTCCGTGATATCACAAGGATCGCTTCTTCTTCTCCGGTAATGTGGGAACAGATCTGCATGGAAAATCACGAAAATATTTCTACCGTCCTTGATGAGTATATTCGTATGCTGATCCAGATTCGCTGCTCGATCGATAATCAGGAGGCAGATAATCTTTATGATATGTTTGCCCGTTCCAGAGATTACCGCGATTCCATCGATGCAACCTCTTCCGGACTGATCAACAAAACCTATGTGCTGTATATCGATATCGTAGATGAAGCCGGCGGAATTGCGACTATTGCCACAATCCTTGCCATGGAAAGCATCAGCATCAAGAATATCGGCATTATCCATAACCGCGAATTCGAACAGGGTGTTCTGAAAATCGAATTTTATGAAGAGGGTGCAATGCAGAAAGGTTGTGCACTTCTCAAAAAACGTAATTACATTGTATATGAACGGTAGGTAAACATATGGAAATCAAAAAACAGACTAATTTAAGGGGGACACTGACGGTACCGGGAGATAAATCCATCTCCCACCGTGCTGTTATGTTTGGTTCTCTTGCAAAAGGAACCACCCGTATTTCTCATTTTCTGGAAGGCGCCGACTGTCTGTCAACAATCACATGTTTCCGCAAAATGGGCATTGATATCGAGCGAAATGCTTCGGAGATTATGGTACACGGTA
Organism: Blautia intestinalis; assembly: GCF_014297355.1. Taxonomy (GTDB): domain Bacteria; phylum Bacillota; class Clostridia; order Lachnospirales; family Lachnospiraceae; genus Blautia_A; species Blautia_A intestinalis. The sequence goes on from NZ_JACOQE010000002.1 coordinate 259,126, forward strand.
AGGGCCTTCACGGGCTCTCTGCTCCGGACAGTATTCTGGATGTGGGAAACAGCGGTACAACAACCCGACTGATCTCAGGTATTCTTGCCGGACAGAACTTTATTTCAGAACTGGATGGTGACGATTCTATTCGCACCCGTCCGATGAAAAGAATCATGACACCGCTTACTTCTATGGGCGCAGATATCGTAAGCAAACAGGATAATGGCTGTGTACCTCTTGTCATTCACGGAAAAACACTTCACGGAATCCACTATGATTCACCGGTTGCTTCCGCTCAGGTAAAATCCTGTGTGCTTCTTGCAGGTATGTATGCAGATGGCATTACAAGTGTTACGGAGCCGTTTCTTTCCCGTAATCATACAGAAATCATGTTGAATTATTTTGGCGCAAAAGTTACTTCTGAAGGAACAACTGCTTCTATTGTACCGGAACCGACACTGAACGGACGTGAGATTCAGGTACCGGGAGATATTTCTTCCGCTGCTTATTTTATTGCAGCCGGCCTTCTTACTCCGGGCAGTGAAATTCTTCTGAAAAACGTCGGTATCAATCCGACCAGAGCCGGAATCCTCAAAGTCTGCATGGATATGGGCGCTGATATTACACTTTTTAATGAAAGTACGGAGGGCGAGCCGACAGCGGACCTTCTTATCCGTACCAGCAGTCTGAAGGGAACAACAATCGAAGGCGGAATCATCCCGACTCTGATCGATGAGATTCCGATGATCGCAGTTATGGCAGCGTTTGCCGATGGTACAACGGTTATTCGAGATGCCCGGGAACTGAAAGTCAAAGAATCTGACCGTATCACAGTTATGGTTGACAACCTGAAACGTATGGGTGCCGACATTGAAGGTACTGAGGATGGAATGATCATTCACGGCGGCAGACCACTGCATGGTGCAACCATTGATTCTCATCTGGATCATCGTGTGGCAATGTCCTTTGCAGTTGCAGGTACGATCTGTGATGGTACCGTGGATATCCTGAACGGGGACTGTGTAAAGATTTCTTATCCGGAATTTTATAATGATCTTTATAGTTTAAATAAATAAATTATTGTGTCAGAATTATAGCCTGTCATTGCATGAAAATGTGATGGCAGGTTTTATATTTGAAAAAATGTATACTCTCCTGCTTCAAAAGACATCCTAAAAATAAAAGCAAATATCAGATGCTATTTTATTAAAATACAGGAGGTATCTATGAAAATTCTATTTTATGGCGCAAAAGATTATGACCAGCAGTTTTTTGACAAACTGAAACCGGAATATCCGAATATTGAATTTGTATTTATTGAATCCAACTTATATAAAGAAACCGCTTCTCTCGCTGCAGGATACGACGGAATCTGCGCGTTCGTCAATGCAGACCTCAGCGCAGGTGTAATCGAAGAACTGCATCATCAGAGGATCCGTCTGATTCTGATGCGCTGTGCCGGATATAATAATGTTGATCTTGCAAAAGCAAAAGAGTGTGGAATTTCAGTGCTGCGCGTACCGGGATATTCACCGGAAGCTGTCGCCGAGCATGCAATGGCACTTGTTCTGACAGCAAACCGTCATACACATAAAGCATATATTAAATGCCGTGAAAATAATTTTTCGTTGAATGGTCTTATGGGAATCAATCTTTACGGGAAAACAGCCGGGATCGTCGGTACAGGAAAAATCGGTCTTGCAATGGCGCGGATATGTCAGGGATTTGGTATGAAAGTTCTGGCATATGACCCGTTCCCAAATGAAAAGACAGGACTCATCTATGTTTCGCTGGGACAGCTTTTTTCGTCCAGTGACCTGATCAGCCTGCATTGTCCTCTCACACCGGAGACACATCATATAGTTAACCGGGAATCTATTTCTCATATGAAAGACAGAGTCATTCTTGTAAATACTTCCAGAGGAGGTCTGATCTGTACAGAAGATCTGATTGCCGGCATTCGTGATCATAAGTTTTTTGCGGTTGGGCTGGATGTGTATGAAGAAGAATCGGATTTTGTTTATGAAGATATGTCAGAATATATCCTGAAGACCTCTACAGTACAAAGGCTTCTCTCTTTTCCAAATGTTGCACTGACTTCTCATCAGGGATTTTTTACAGAGGAAGCACTGACCAATATTGCAGAAACAACATTAGAAAATGCAGAGGCCTTCCGGACAGATATGGAATTAAAGAATGCGGTATCTTTGTAATAATTATTTTGAATAAGCTTCTCTTAATAAGGAGATTTCTTTTGTCCATCCTTCATCATCGTTTGGTGTCTCAAGGATAAAAGGAATCTCTTTTAATTTCGGATGACAGATCACACGCACAAGAGCATTCAGACCAATTTTACCCTCTCCTATCCGTGCATGGCGGTCTTTGTGGCTTCCAAGGTCATTGAGACTGTCGTTTAAATGAACAGCCTTTAAATTATCCAGACCTATAATATGGTCAAATGCATCTAAAACACCATCCAGATCATTCACAATGTCATAGCCTCCATCCCATACATGACAGGTATCCAGACAGACACCAATTTTATTTTTCAGGTGTACAAGATCAATAATTTCTCTGAGTTCCTCAAAATTCCGTCCTACTTCACTTCCCTTACCGGACATGGTCTCAAGCAGAACGGTGGTACTCTGTTCTTCAGTAAGTACATCATTGAGGATTTCAGCTATCTTCTGAATTCCGATCTCAGCGCCCTGTCCTACATGACTGCCCGGATGAAAGTTATAATAATTTCCCGGAGTGTATTCCATTCTTTGAAGATCATCTGCAAATGTCTCTCTTGCAAAATCCCGGAGATTTTCTTTTGCAGCGCATGCATTTAATGTGTATGGCGCATGTGCAACGATCTTTCCGAAGTTACAGGATTCTGTAAGTTCGAGAAAGTTCCGGATGTCTTTTTCATCGATGGCTTTGGCCTTTCCTCCGCGTGGATTTCTGGTAAAAAATGCAAATGTGTTGCCGCCGTTGGCAATCATCTGCTTTGCCATCGCTGTATAGCCTTTTGAAGATGAGGTATGATTTCCGATATATAATGTTGTCATAAAAATTCTCCTTTATTAGTTTCTGAAAAGTTATTGACGGAATCCCCCAAAGTTCTTATACTTTCCTTAAATGACAAAAATTGACATTTTTCGAGAAAATGTGTTACTGGGGAAAAGGGGGAAACATATGAAACAGTCTGTCCATAAAAAGCGTCCGGTGCATAAAAAACCGGTGCACAAAAAGAGTAAAATATTAAAAAAATCGCAATATTACAGACAACAGCAGCTTCGATACAGAATTTTCGGTGTTGCTGCCATTCTGGTTGTTGTGTTACTGATTCTTCTGATCAGAGGATGCTCTTCCGCTAAAGCGAAGTCAGCCTCATCAGATCAGGTACAGGCCGAAGAAAAGCCTACCGTCACATCAGAACCTGCTATGGATCCGGTATCACTTACGATCAGTGTTGTCGGTGACTGTACACTTGGTACGGATGAAGAATTTGATTATGATACAAGTCTGAATGCATATTACGATAACAATGGTCCGGACTATTTCTTTGCAAATGTAAAAAATATTTTTGAGGCTGACGATCTTACGATTGCTAATTTTGAAGGTACTCTTACAGAGTCCGAAGACCGCGAGGACAAACAGTTCGCATTTAAAGCGCCTGCTTCTTATGCGGATATTCTTACTGCCGGTTCCATCGAAGCTGTCAATACAGCCAATAATCACAGCCACGATTATGGTGATCAGAGCTTCAATGATACCTTAAGTGCGCTGGATGCAGCAGGTATCATTCATTTTGGCTATGATGAAACCGCGGTCACGGAGGTTAATGGTATCAAAGTCGGTATGGTCGGTATTTATGAACTTAATGATCATCTCGACAGAGAGGAACAGCTGAAACAAAATATTGAAAAAGTCAAAAAAGATGGTGCACAGCTGATCATCGTTATCTTCCACTGGGGAAACGAAAAAGAAGAAGTTCCGGACAGTAATCAGACTACACTCGGACATCTCGCCATTGATCTCGGGGCCGATCTTGTATGTGGCCACCATCCTCATGTCCTTCAGGGAATCGAGGAATACAAAGGCAAAAACATTGTTTACAGTCTCGGCAATTTCTGTTTCGGCGGAAATGCCTATCCGAGTGATATGGATACAATGATCTTTCAGCAGACCTTTACAATTGATTCAAATGGTGTAAAAGCTGACAATGTTACAAATATCATTCCGTGTTCTATTTCATCCGATTCTGGATACAATAATTACCAGCCGACACCGGCCAGCGGCGAGGAAGCAGACCGTATCCTGCAGAAGATTCAGGAACGCAGTTCCTGGATCGGAAGCGGATCTACGGAAAATTCTGAAGGGAACGATACCTGCGAAGTTTCAGAAGGTACTGACTCTGAAGATTCATCCGAAGATTATTCGGGCGATGAGGATCTCACGGATTCTTACGACGAAATGTAAGATCGAGAAGTCGGATTTCCGGGATATTACCTACCGTCTTCAATAATTCATTCAGGAAATCGTCAATCAGTGGATGTTCACTTCTCTGGTCATTCATAATTGCATAGCAAGTACGATACTCCGGACCGTTTTCAATGGAAACGATCCGGCAGTTTTCTTTTTCGGCAAGTTTTCGGCCGAGAGTTGCCGGCATGATCGCCCATGTATTTTTCAGATCCAGAAGCTGTCTGAGCAGTGCTATATTGTCCAGCATAACTTTTACTTCGGGGTCATTACCAAACCAGTAATCGTGCCACATAAGGAAAGTATTGCTCCATGGAATATAGATTTCATCCGCACTGTCAAGCTGTGAAGGAAGAAGACCGTCCTGATATGGCGCATCTCCTCCGCAGACAAAGACAAGCTGTTCTTCAAAAAGAGGGATTGTCTGTACTTTCTTAAAAAAATGCGGATTTGTGATCAGACCGAGATCTGCATCTTTATTTTCGACTGCTTTATAAGAGAGATTCGACTGCATAGTATTGATATGCAGACTGCATTTTGGATGTTCCTCAAGGAAATTTCCAATGACCTGTGGCATAAAATAAAAGTTCATACTGTCAACATTCACGACTCGAAGCTGTGTCGAGGGCTGTTCGAATTTGATTTTTCCCGTCTCAATCCATAACTGCTCCCACTTGCGTGCAATTGGGACAAAGCGTTGTCCGGCTTCGGTAAGCTCCAGTGTACGTGATCCTTTTTTACGTATGATCAGTTCTGTTCCGAGCTCTTCTTCCAGCGCAGACAAACGATGGCTGAGGGCAGGCTGTGATACAAACAGGCTCTCAGCCGCTTTAGAAAGGGACGGGCTGGATGCAATGGTAAGAAAGGTATGTATGTCTGTGTAATTCATAAAATTCCTCCATATATAAAAGTAATTTATATTATATAGATAAAATATTAATTTTACAATATATATATGCAAGATTATAATAAATCCAGTGAATTTAAGAAAAGGAATGATTTAAATGGATGAAGCGACACTTGAAAGGCATCTGCATCTTACTATGACGTTGATTGGTGGTTTTATGGGTGGCTATGCAATCCTTAACCGTCATGATGTATTTGGCTCTGCCCAGACAGGAAATATGCTTTCTCTTGCAATGGATGCCGTAGGACATCCGGATGAGCAATGGTTTTTCCGTGTCCTGGCAATGATGATTTACATTGTTTCCATGGCGGCAACTGTAGTAATCTCCCATAAGATATCAAAAATAAATCAAAAAAGACTCAGCATCCTGATTGATGGAGCAGTATTATTGGTCATTGGTTTTTATCCTGCAGAAATGAATCCGTTTGTTGCACTGTTTCCGATTTTTTTTGCTACTGCTTTCCAGTGGTGTTCTTTTAAAGGTGCCGACGGTTTTGCAAGTTCCAGTATTTTTTCCACAAATAATCTGCGTCAGTGTGTTACAGGATTTACCGAATATCTTTGCAGCAAAGATACAGAATCTCTTCGAAGAGGAATCTATTTCGGAAAGGTACTGATCTGCTTTTATGGAGGAGCTGCAATTGCTTTTCTTTCCTGCAAACTTCTTGATCTGAAAGGATCCTGGATCGCAATTTTACCGACGGTTGCAGCATTCGTTATGTGTAATGCGGAATATGTTTTATATGACGTCAAAAAAAAGGATATCCTCAAGGCATCTGCCTGAGGGTATCCTTTTTACTGTTTTTATATATAAGAGTCCAAGTGGCTCTCTTTTATTTATGCTGCATCATCTGCTGCTTCTGTCTCACCATCTGCGCTGCTGTCTGTTGCGCTTGTATCCTGATCTTCATCTGTTGCGGTCATGCTTTCAACTGCTGAGGTAAGGATAGTCTCAAGCTGTGTTGCAAGCTCATCCGGAACACCGGCGGCCTTAATATTTGCAAGGAAAGTATCCCATTTGATATTTGCTACATATTCAGTCATTGCTGCATCATCAGAACCATCATAAGTCTTATCCAGAGAAGTCAGATCCGGAATATCTACGCCATCTCCATATCCGCTGCTTATTGTAAGTGTAGCGATCGGTGCACCGGATGTTGTAACAGTCAGACCTATAGAACTTGCATCTGTAGACGCATCAGACTCAAGATTGATCACCATACCAAATCCTGCCAGCGGGTTGGATGCTGCTTCGCTTTCTTCGTCTGTGGTTGTATCATCAGCTTCTGCGGCCGGGAAGGTTACATTTAATGTTCCATTATAGTAGCCTGCTTTTTCTGGTTTGGTCTCGAGGTTTTCAACGTTAATATCAGCTGCCTCTGTTCCGTCTATTGCGAAGATATAATCTCCATTCAGAAGTCCATCACTGGTTGTGCCGCTTCCGGTCAGTGTAAGGGAAGAATCCTCTGCCGTAATTTCAAGAAGTAATGCGGAAGTATCACCATCAGATGGTGCTTTCCATGTGAATACAGGAGTAGTTTCTGCTCCGTCTATGACGGCAAATTCACGTCCGACGATTCTATTGTCTGCATTTACCCATACTTTTGAGGAAAATACAGGATCTTCGGAAACTTCTCCGTCAGCAGATCCGATACTGTCAAGCGCATCTGCTACAGCATCCTCAAACTGCTGATACTGGTTTTCTCCATCGGAGGCACCTGCCCACTGTTCAAATAAACCTTTGATCTCAGCATCATCTTTGGCTGCAGTCAGGATTCCCTCTGCCATAGCTGTAACAGCTTTTTCAGAAACAGTTCCCTCATATGCAGTACAGTCTTCGCTGATGCCATCTACAGATACAGACTCTTCAACAGAAGATCCTTCTTCGATATTATCAATGATAATATTTCCGTAGCGATCAAGAAGTGTTCCGAGTGTATCAGAATCCGGAAGTGCAGAAGAAAGATCTGACAGTGCATTCATGTAGGTGCTCATGATTTCCTGAGAGTTCTCTGCAACACCATTGGTGGTGGTGACTGTACTCTGAATCGGTGCTGTAATATATCCCTCGGACAGCTGTGGAATCTGAATATACTCAGCCATGTTTGCAAGATCCATGTAGAGATTCAGATCACACAGTTTGGTGTCGTTCAGAAGTAATCCACTGGCAATGGCTTCCACACCATCTTTGATGGTAATATCACTGTCAAAAGTAAAACTCTGAAGCCAGGAAACATCGGTGCCTCCCATAAGCGCACCGGCAAGTGCCCGTCCAGTATCTTCTACAGTCAGTGTAAATGTGCCTTTTGTTCCTTTGCAGGCTTTCTGGTAATTCTCAAGATAGCCGTCCCATGCTTCCGGTAATTTACTTACTACATTTGCAAGTGCAGTTTTTTCTGTTTCCTGATAGGAACCTGCTGCGAATACGGTGCTGCTGCCGGAAACAACCAGAGAAGCTCCCATTGCTGTAACAACAGCCTTTTTTAAAATCTGTCTGGTACGATTCATCATAAATTTCCCTCCATTTATTGTGATGATTGTATAGATATAGACAGTTTACCATGCTTTTGTCGAATATACAATATTTTTGAAGAATTATGGCACGATTGACTTTTTATTCTGTATTGTTGTATTATATATTCACATAAGAATCTTAAGACTTATCGAAAAGAGGAAATTTTCATGACAGAGACAGAGATTAAAACGCTGATTGAAAATCAGAGAAACTTTTTTCATACCGGTGATACTTTTCCGGTAAAAAAACGTATCGAGAAGCTTCGTAAATTAAAAACGGCTGTTTTGCAGCACGAGACAGAGATTAATGAAGCATTGAAAAAAGACCTTGGCAAAAGTGCTTTCGAAAGTTATATGTGCGAAACAGGACTTGTCTTAAGTGAACTTACACATATGCTCCATCATGTAAGAGAATATGCCGAGAGACAGGATGTACCGACACCGATGGCACAGTTTGCTGCGCACAGTTATAAGAAACCGGTTCCTTACGGTGTAGTTCTTATTATGAGTCCATGGAACTATCCGCTTCTGCTTTCTCTGGATCCTCTGATCGACGCGATTGCCGCCGGTAATACGGTAATCCTGAAACCAAGTGCCTTCTCTCCTGCCACAACCGCAGTTGTCAAAGCGATTCTTGCAGAATGTTTTGATCCTTCTTATGTGGCGGTGGTCGAAGGAGGACGTGAAGAAAATACAGCTCTTCTGAGCGAACGATTTGATTATATCTTTTTTACGGGAAGTCAGCATGTCGGCAGAGAGGTTATGACAAAGGCCGCTGTACACCTGACTCCGGTCACGCTGGAATTAGGAGGAAAAAGTCCATGTATCGTTGACCGCCGATGCAATTTGAAACTGGCAGCCAGACGTATCGTGTTTGGTAAACTTCTGAACTGTGGACAGACCTGCGTTGCCCCGGATTATATTTACTGCGACCGTAAAATCAGGGACAAACTGGTACGGCAGATCATCCGGCAGATTAACCGGCAATATACGACGGAACCACTTAAAAATCCGGATTATGGAAAAATCATCAATGAGAAACATTTTCGTCGGCTGCTCGGACTGATCAATAAAGAAAAAGTTGCTGCCGGTGGAAATTATAATGAGGAAACGCTGCAGATTGAGCCTACGGTACTTGATAACGTAATCTTCGAAGACGCAGTCATGCAGGAAGAAATTTTTGGTCCGCTTCTTCCGATCGTTACCTATGATTCAATCGATGAAGCAATCGAAAAAATCAATTCCATGGCACATCCGCTGGCAGTTTATGTATTTACTTCCAGAGGAAGACTTGCAAACAAAGTGATGGAACGCTGTGATTTTGGCGGTGGCTGTATCAATGATACACTGGTACATCTTGCAACTTCCGAAATGGGATTCGGCGGATTTGGCGAAAGCGGAATGGGAGCATATCATGGCGAAGAAGGTTTCCGCACCTTTACACATTACAAGAGCATTGTAAATAAAAAGACCTGGCCGGACCTTTCCATACGGTATCAGCCATATACCCCTAAGAACGAAAAGAAACTCCGGAAGTTCCTGAAATGACCAGGAGCTCTCCGGAGCTTTTTCTTACAGATACTTTTTATCTGCAGATAATATCGTTTTGTGTACTTTTTTTCTGACAAAATAGAAACAGATTACCTGCATAAGGATTGTCAGAATCCAGGATACAGGGTAAGAAATAAACAAAAATGACAGGGATCTGTGGTTCGGAAAAAGTCCGAAGATCCATACAATTCTTGTTCCTACAGTACCAATGATAGAAAGGATCATAGGCACACCGGAATGACCCATTCCGCGAAGTGCACCCGGAAACAGATCCATCAGTCCGCAGCAGAAATACGGCACTGTTGTATAGGCAAGTATTTCAATCCCGCACTGAATAACCTTTGGATCACTGGTATATAATCGTAACAGTTCATTTCCAAAGAAGTATGCGCCACACCCAAGTGTAAACGAAAAAACAAAAGATAGGATTATGCAGTCAATGAGAATTTTATCCATACGTTTTGTCTTCCGCACTCCGTAATTCTGACTGGTGAAACTCATGCATGACTGTGTAATGGAGTTTACAGAAATATATAAAAAGCCGAAGATATTGTTGGCTGCTGTATATCCTGCCATTGCAGTTGAACCGAATGAATTGACAGAGGACTGTAATAATGCATTGGAAAGATTGATAACTGTGCTCTGGATTCCGGCAGGTACACCAACCTGAAAAATCTGCTTCAGATAGAAGCTTTTGATGGTCAGTTTTGAAAAGCGGAGCTGATAACTTCCTTCCGAATGATGCAGACAGCGAAGAACAAGCACACAGGATATAAACTGTGATACAACGGTTCCTATCGCAACACCGGCAACTCCCATATCAAAAACAATGACCAGAAGTAAATTTAATCCTGCATTTGCAAGTCCTGAGATGATCAAAAAAATCAAGGGTCTTTTTGTATCTCCTACTGCTCTTAAAATGGCGGCGCCGTAATTGTACAGCATAAAGAATGGCATACCAAGAAAATATATTCTCATATACAGGGTGGACTGGTCAATGACATTATCCGGTGTACTCATAATTTCCAGAGCAACTTTCGAAAACAGAAGTCCTACAAAAGCCATAATGATACCGCTGATAAGTGCTAATGTGATCGAGGTATGTACTGTCTCCGACATTTCTTTATATTTGCCGGAAGCATAAAAACGTGCTGCAAGCACATTTGCACCGAGTGATATACCAATAAATAAGTTGGTAAAAACTGCAATCAATGCAGCAGTCGATCCGACAGCAGCCAGAGCCTGGCTTCCGGTAAACTGTCCGACAACGATAATGTCAACTGCGTTAAACATAAGCTGCAGAATACCGGAAAGCATCAAAGGCAGTGAAAAAGAGATCAGCTTGTCCATGATCGATCCATTGCACATGTCGATTTCATATTTATTATTTTTCAAAATTACTCCCCCTAAGTTTAATACTATTAATTTCCATATGCCATTATACAGGTATCAATTTTCTTTTTCAAGCCAATAAACAAAGTGCGACAACAAAAAAGCAAATCCCATAGTCTCAAAGTAATACCATATATCTGTTTTACGTCACTTAAATGTGTTTTTTAGAAAGTCAATAAAATTTAGTTTTTATTGAAAATCGCGTAGAATCAAGGTTTCTTGCACTATGCAGGTAACAAAAAAGACCTTGCGGATCTGATTTCTCAGACCTACAAGGTCAATTTTTACGTTTGGACAATTATTAGGGTGATTGACAAAATTACCTCAAATGAGGATATCTTGCTTTACCCGTTTACAACATGCTATTAAGCGTTCTTTTCAGCGATAGCTGCCTGTGCTGCTGCAAGACGAGCGATCGGTACACGGAACGGTGAGCAGGATACATAGTTCAGACCAATCTTATGGCAGAACTCTACGGAAGACGGATCTCCACCGTGCTCTCCACAGATACCTACATGGAGGTTCGGGTTAACCGGTCTGCCAAGTTCGATAGCCATCTTCATGAGCTTGCCAACGCCAACCTGATCAAGTTTAGCAAATGGGTCGTTTTCGAAGATCTTAGCATCGTAGTAAGCGTTCAGGAATTTACCTGCATCGTCACGGGAGAAGCCGTATGTCATCTGTGTAAGGTCGTTTGTACCGAAGCAGAAGAAGTCAGCTTCTTTAGCGATATCGTCGGCAGTAAGCGCTGCTCTCGGGATCTCGATCATAGTACCAACTTCATACTGAAGGTCGGAACCAGCTGCTTTGATCTCTGCGTCTGCAGTTTCTACTACGAATTTCTTAACATATTTAAGCTCTTTGATATCGCCAACAAGCGGGATCATGATTTCCGGTTTGATTGCCCAATCCGGATGAGCATTTTTAACTTTGATTGCTGCACGGATAACTGCTGTTGTCTGCATCTTGGCAATTTCCGGATAAGTAACTGCAAGACGGCATCCACGATGACCCATCATTGGGTTGAACTCATGGAGAGAATCAATGATAGTTTTGATTTCTTCTACGGTTTTGCCCTGAGCATCTGCAAGTTTCTTGATGTCAGCTTCTTCAGTAGGAACGAATTCATGAAGCGGCGGATCCAGGAAACGGATAGTAACCGGGTTGCCTTCCAGTGCTTCGAACAGTCCTTCGAAATCTTCCTGCTGATATGGAAGAACTTTTGCAAGAGCTGTTTCTCTTTCTTCTACTGTTGTGGAGCAGATCATTTCACGGAATGCATCGATACGTCCCTCACCGAAGAACATATGCTCTGTACGGCAAAGGCCGATACCTTCTGCACCAAGCTCAACTGCTTTCTTAGCGTCAGCCGGTGTATCTGCGTTTGTACGAACTTTCATAGTTCTGTATTTGTCAGCCCAAGCCATGATACGGCCGAACTCACCAGCGATTGTAGCGTCTACAGTCGGGATGATTCCGTCGTAGATGTTACCTGTTGTACCATCGATGGAAATGAAGTCTCCTTCATGGAACTCTTTGCCAGCCAGTGTGAATTTCTTGTTTTCTTCATCCATAGCGATATCGCCGCATCCGGATACACAGCACTCACCCATACCACGGGCAACTACTGCTGCGTGAGAAGTCATACCACCACGAACTGTCAGGATACCCTGAGCAGATTTCATACCTGTGATATCTTCCGGAGATGTCTCAAGACGTACAAGAACGACTTTTTCTCCTCTTTCTGCCCATTCAACAGCGTCATCTGCTGTGAATACGATCTTACCGCATGCAGCTCCCGGAGAAGCACCAAGGCCTTTACCCATTGGTGTAGCAGCTTTAAGAGCAGCAGCATCAAACTGCGGATGAAGCAGAGTATCAAGGTTACGTGGGTCGATCATTGCAACTGCTTCTTCTTCTGTTCTCATTCCCTCATCAACGAGGTCACAAGCGATCTTCAGAGCAGCCTGTGCAGTTCTCTTACCATTACGTGTCTGCAGCATGTAAAGTTTACCGTGCTCTACAGTGAACTCCATATCCTGCATATCTCTGTAGTGATCTTCCAGAGTTTTGCAAACCTGTTTGAACTGTACGAATGCTTCCGGGAATTTCTGTTCCATTTCGGTGATGTGCATAGGTGTACGAACACCGGCAACAACGTCTTCACCCTGAGCGTTTGTCAGGAATTCACCGAACAGACCGTTAGCTCCTGTAGCAGGGTCACGTGTGAAGGCAACACCTGTACCACAGTCATCACCCATGTTACCGAATGCCATCATCTGTACGTTAACAGCGGTTCCCCAGGAATAAGGGATATCGTTGTCACGACGATAAACGTTTGCACGCGGGTTGTCCCATGAACGGAATACGGCTTTGATAGCACCCATTAACTGTTCCTTAGGATCAGTTGGGAATTCAGCACCGATTTTTTCTTTATATTCAGCTTTGAACTGCTCTGCAAGTTCTTTAAGGTCTTCAGCTGTAAGTTCAACGTCCTGCTTAACGCCTCTCTTAGTTTTCATTTCGTCGATCAGCTCTTCGAAATATTTCTTACCAACTTCCATAACTACGTCAGAGTACATCTGGATGAATCTTCTGTAGCAGTCCCAAGCCCAACGTGGGTTGTTGGATTTCTCAGCAAGAGTATTAACTACTTCTTCATTTAAACCAAGGTTCAGGATTGTATCCATCATACCAGGCATGGAAGCTCTGGCACCAGAACGAACGGAAACGAGCAGAGGATTTTCTTTGTCACCGAATTTTTTGCCGGTAACTCCTTCCATTTTAGTGATTGCTTCCATGATCTGAGCCATGATCTCATCATTGATCTGTCTTCCGTCTTCATAATACTGTGTGCAGGCTTCAGTTGTGATTGTAAAGCCCTGCGGTACAGGAAGACCAAGGTTTGTCATTTCAGCAAGGTTGGCACCTTTACCACCCAGAAGGTTTCTCATATTAGCGTTACCTTCTGTAAACATGTAAACCCATTTTGCCATTTTACATTTTCCTCCTAATTATTGTTCTTTTCACATAAAAACTATGTTTTATACGCACATAGTTATTGTATAGACTTTAGTACAAATAGTCAAGGTTAAACTGTCAAAAAATGGGGAAAGTTTTTAGCATGATGCAAAAACTTTCCCCCACCTGCACGCTGTGTTATGAGCGTCTCTTTTTGAGATTAAGTACAAGATGTCTCGGAAGACCATTTACCATGATCGGCTGATAATCTCCCTGGATCAGCGGACTGATATAATCCACAAAGTCTTTTGTAACATAAGAGGCATCTTTGTTCATCCAGTTACGCGGTACGACTTTTTCTTCGTTTGCAATGCGATGTACATCATAAATACCGGTCTTTGCCATATACGGGTCGTCAGATACACGGTCAATAACAATCATCTTACCGGTATCTCCTTCGTCTGCAGCTTTGACCGCAGCACCGCCGACCATAAATGCTTCATCAATGTCTACACGAGATGCCATATGAGAAGCGCTTCTCTGTAAAGTAGAGAGTTCTACTGCCCTCGTCTTGCATCCGCATTCTGCTGCAAGGAAGTTTGCAAGATAAGTTGCGGTTCCGGCAAGCTGTTTATGACCGAAGGCATCTACATAATCACCGGAGCTGCCGAGTTCGCATACATAACGGCCGTCAGCAAGGCGGATTCCTTCTGATACAGCTATCACAACAGAAGATTTTTTCTTAAGGAGATCTTTGACTTTGACAAGGAACTTATCAATATCAAACGGAACTTCCGGAAGATAAATAAGATCCGGTCCGTCACAATCTTCTGTGCGGGCAAGCGCTGTTGCTCCGGTAAGCCATCCTGCATTGCGTCCCATAATCTCCATGATCGTGATCATGCTCTTCTTGTAGGTAAGCCCCTGTGCGTCGCGGATGACTTCTTTGGTAGACGCGCCGATATATTTTGCTGCGCTTCCAAATCCAGGGGTATGGTCAGTCAGTGCAAGATCATTATCAATAGTCTTCGGAACACCGAGGAATTTCTGTGTCTGTCCGGTCAGGATAGCATAATCAGAGAGTTTTTTGATTGTATCCATAGAATCGTTACCGCCGATGTAGATAAATGCATAAATCTCCAGATGGTTCAGAATATCGAAGATTTTTTCGTAAATAGATTTATCTTCGTGAATTTCCGGGAGTTTGAAACGGCAGGAACCGAGGAATGCAGATGGTGTACGTTTCAGTAATTCAATGTCAAGTTCAGAGTGAATCTGGGTAGAAAGATCGATGTATTGTTCGTCCAGAAGTCCCTGAATACCATGAAGCATACCGTATACTTTGTCAAAGCCACGTTCGATGGCGTTTTTGTATACGCCTGCAAGGCTGGAGTTGATTACGGATGTCGGACCACCGGATTGTCCTACGATAATATTACGTTTTTTTGCCATACTGTTCTCTCCTTTGCGTCACATATAATGTATAAGTTTAACAAGTATTGCGAATATAGTCAAGTTTTTTTGTGCAGTATGTATTATTCGTAAAATAAAGATAAGTGTATATAGGGGGAAAATGCTTACACAGGGGTACGGACGCAGCATATATTCTTGTGATTATGCTCATGTGAGAGACTTCTAATATACTAACCAGCCAGAAGATATACTAAAAACGCCCGGCAAAACAGCATAACTCGCTTACGCTCAGACAATGCTGTTTTTTCGGGCAACGTATATTTCTGGCTGTTAAGTATATTCACGAAGTATCTCAGGCTCGCAGAATCACAAGAAAATAGCTGCTGGCCGTGATGTGGGGAAGCAAAATCTCCTGTATACGCTTACCTTAACCGCAATCATAACACTACTCTCCTGCACAAACAGTTTCTTGACGGGGAGAAATCGGCGGCGGGCGGAGCCGCCGCGGTTCAGATTCCCGCGCCTTCCCGGCTCATCAATCTTCGCAGAGAAGCTTTACACACGCTAAGTGAAAACTGATAAAACGCAAAACACCCGCATGAATGATATCTGAATGCAAACACTCTGCAGGGAATCAACCAGTTCTTAGGTATGAATGCATCGTGTTGGATACAAAAAACATACTGTTTGAGCGAAGCGAGTTTATGATTTTTGTATCCGTTTTTAACGATGTAGTTCATGCCTTAGAACTGACGATTCCCGAAGCTTGTTTGTATTTCAGATATCATTCCATGCGGGTGAGTATACTTTTCTCTTATTCTTACTTAGAATGTAAACTTGTCAGCGAAGTATGCATCCAGTTCATCAATTTTAATACGTACCTGCTCCATGGTATCGCGGTCACGTACAGTAACTGCTCCGTCATTTTCAGACTCAAAGTCATAAGTAATACAGAACGGTGTACCAATCTCATCCTGTCTTCTGTATCGTTTACCGATATTTCCACGGTCATCGTATTCGCAGTTGTATTTCTTACTGAGCTGCTGATAGATCTTCTCCGCACCTTCATTCAGCTTCTTTGAAAGCGGAAGGACACCAATCTTGACAGGTGCAAGTACTGGATGGAAATGAAGTACAGTACGTACATCATTCTTCTCAGCGTCAAGTACTTCCTCATCGTATGCACTGCAGAGGAATGCAAGTACCATACGGTCAGCACCGAGTGACGGCTCGATAACATACGGAATGTATTTCTGTTTCTTTTCATCATCGAAGTATGTCAGATCCTGTCCGGATACATTCTGATGCTGTGTCAGGTCATAATCTGTTCTGTCAGCAATACCCCACAGTTCGCCCCATCCAAACGGGAAGAGAAATTCTACGTCTGTAGTTGCCTTGCTGTAGAAACTCAGCTCTTCTTTGTCATGGTCACGGTAACGAACTTCGTCTTCTTTAAGGCCAAGGGAGCTCAGCCAGTCAAGGCAGAACTTCTTCCAGTATGCAAACCACTCAAGGTCTGTATCCGGTTCACAGAAGAATTCAAGTTCCATCTGCTCGAACTCACGTGTACGGAATGTAAAGTTACCCGGTGTGATCTCGTTACGGAAAGATTTACCGATCTGGCCGATACCGAACGGGATTTTTTTACGGGATGTTCTCTGTACGTTCTTAAAGTTGACAAAGATACCCTGTGCTGTTTCAGGTCTTAAATAAACTGTGTTTTTGGCATCTTCTGTTACACCCTGGAATGTCTTGAACATCAGGTTGAACTGACGGATGTCTGTGAAATTGTGCTTGCCGCAGGATGGACACGCTACTTCGTGTTCTTTGATGAAGTCCATCATTTTTTCCTGAGACCATGCATCTACACTGCCTTCAATCTCGATGTCATGATCTGCACAGAAATCTTCGATCAGTTTGTCCGCGCGGAAACGCTCGTGGCATTCTTTACAGTCCATCAGAGGATCGGAAAATCCGCCAAGATGACCGGAAGCAACCCAAGTCTGTGGGTTCATCAGGATCGCACAGTCAACGCCGACATTGTACGGAGATTCCTGAATAAATTTCTGCCACCATGCACGTTTTACATTATTTTTTAATTCTACACCGAGGTTACCGTAATCCCAGGTATTTGCCAGACCACCGTAAATTTCAGAGCCCGGATAGACGAATCCTCTGGCTTTTGCCAGAGCAACGATTTTCTCCATTGTTTTTTCCATGATAGTTCTCCTCTTTGTTTTATTCGTTGCGTTTTCTCAACATTATACCGCATTTAAAATATATTTCAACTTTTTTATTGGATTTACTTACTTCATGACTTCAAGAATCTGAAGACTTTTGAATTTTCTGTCTGTATTTCGTGCTGTATACAGATGGATGATCTGTTCGAGTTCCAGAAGCACTTCCGGTTCTACACGGAAAGAATAAAGCCGCCCCATCGGCGCTGTAGCTATGTAACGCATGGCATATAAGGCGGATGGCGAGATACGTCTTGCATCTCTTTTTCCCAGAGCACAGGATATGCAGAGAATTCCATGCATCTCCTGCGAAAAGAAGCAGTCTTCGCCGTCCGAAATCTCTTTTTCGCAGCCGGTGCACTGAAAAAGCTGTGGGCAAAGTCCCTGCTCGACCATCGTACGCAGCTCATAGATACAGCGTATCAGCCGGTTATCCAGCTGCTGGTTCATCAGTGCTTTTACTGTCACATAGAGAAGATTCATCATCTCTTTTTCGTCGGTTCCTTCTCTTCCGAAATAATCTGCCAGCTCCAGAAAATAATATCCATAATAGACTCCCGGCTGCATTGTCGCCAGTTCTACAAAATGATGGGTAACTGATACCTGATTCAGATTGTAGCTTGTCCGCCCCTCATATAATGTAAAATTACCAAATACAAAAGGATCCGCAGCCGCCATGAACGGACTGTTCAGACGTCTGGCTCCTTTTGCAAAGGCGGAAATCTTGCCGCGCTCTCTGGTCAAAAGCACAATACGTTTATCATATTCTCCTACTGGCATTGCCGAGATCACGACACCCTGCACGGTAATAAGATCACTCATCTTTCAGATTTCCTTTTTCAGATTACTCTTTTATATCTCTTTCTTGTCATAACCGAAGTTTTTGATCATAAAGTCGCTGTCCCGCCAGTCTTTTTTAACTTTTACCCAGAGTTTCAGATTGACTTTTGCATCCAGCATACGCTCCAGCTCATAACGTGCATTGCTGCCAATTTTTTTCAGCATGGCACCCTGTTTGCCAATGATAATACCTTTATGAGAATCACGTTCACAGATGATGGTCGCGTCAATATCAACCAGACGGTTTTTGCCCGGACGTTCTTTCATTCGGTCAATGGCAACGGCGATTCCGTGAGGAATCTCAGCATCAAGTGCATGCAGTGCTTTTTCACGGATAATTTCCGCGGCGATCTGTCTCTGCGGCTGGTCTGTCACAGTGTCCTCATCATAAAACATCGGACCGTACGGCAGATATTTCAGAATACTCGGAATGATATCTTCGGTATTCTGGTTACGAAGTGCAGAGCACGGAATGATCTCATCAAAATCATAAAGTTTGCGATAAGTATCAATTGCCTTCAGAATCTCATCCTTGTCTACGGTATCTACTTTGTTGATTACCAGAATGACCGGAATATGAAGTCCCTGTAACTGCTCTGCAATATGACGTTCTCCTGCCCCTATAAAAGTTGTCGGCTCTACCAGCCACAGGATAACATCAACGTCTTTTAAGGTACGTTCGGCAACCTGTACCATATATTCACCGAGTTTGTTTTTGGCCTTGTGAATACCCGGTGTATCCAGAAAGACGATCTGACCGTCATCGCAGGTATAAACTGTCTGGATACGGTTACGGGTTGTTTGTGGTTTCTTCGAAGTAATTGCGATCTTCTGTCCGATCAGATGATTCATCAGTGTGGATTTTCCGACATTCGGGCGCCCGATGATCGCGGTAAAACCTGATTTAAAATTTTCTTTCATTTAACAGCTCCTGTAAATTCTCTTTTGTTCAGCCATTGATCAGTGGAAGGACGTTGTCAAACAGCTCTTTTTCTTTATTGACAGCCGGTTCACTTCCCACAACACAGATTGCATTATTTAAAAGCACAGCTTCGATCAGTGGAGCAAGCGCCTGCATGGATGTGGAATCTGCATTCAGAATCTCATCTCTTTCTTTCTGTGCCATTTCTTCTGTAACACCGCAGAACCATGCATTTTTGGAAATTGCTCCCTGCATCTTCGGAGTACGCGGAACATCTTTGCCGCTGATGGTTCCGATGATATATTTGGTCATTTCTCTTTCATCTGCATTAAAGTTACGTACATATTCCGGAATGCCTTTAAATACATCCAGTGTACGTTTCAGGTGCGGATCACGATAGGATACGAAGAAACTTTCTCCACTGCGTTTAAAGCCGCTCATGCATCCATATGCACCGCCTTTGACACGGATATTTGTCCAGAGATAATCATAGCTCAATGCAACTTTTAAAATATTCAGAGCACCGGAGTATGCAAAACCTTTTTTACGGAAGTTTCCTGTCTGGGCAACATACTGTACCTGACCGGAAGTTGTAAATGCTTCGTTTTTCTTTTCGCATGTAATGCTCTGTTCGCTGATTTCCACAGCTTCCTGATGAAGTGTCTGACGAAGGGCTTTTACCTGCTTCCGGACATCACTGAGAGATTCTTTCTCTCCGGTATAACTGATGCACAGATATTCCGGACGAAGAAGCTCTCTCATAAGTTCTGTAAGTTCAGCAACCAGAGTTTCTTTTCGTTCTTCAAATTCCCGATCCAGTGTTTCAATAAACTGATAATACGCAATTCCTGCCATCGCATCCTGAAATGCCGCCATCGGAGAAGTATAGGATGCAGCACGAAGAACTGCGGTCGAATGTCCGGCACTTACCAGAGACGACTGGGCTCTTGATTTTACCTGTGAAATAATCTCATGAAGTCTTCTGGTATCTTCAAGGCTGGAAGTATTGAGAATTTCACGGATCATTTTAAAGAGTACATCTGTCTTTGGATACATGGTCTTTCCGCGTACAGAGAAAAATGCCCGAAACTCATCAATCGATTCTGCATGATCAAAAACTTCTACTCCGCACATGATACCACCAGTCTCTGCATTGATCTCATTTGTGAGTTCGCCGTAAGTATAATGCGCAGTATCGACATACCCCAGAACGGACTTGAGAAGTCCGAGATACGGAACTTTCTCTGCCGGAAGATCCTTCACATCAAACATCAGATCAAGATAGCCGATACCGTTAGTAGGTACTTCATGATAAAGGAACAGACTTCCGTCAATATCCAACGCTTCATTTGTAAATGGAGTGATCTCTTTGCGGATGTCTTCTCTTTTCAGCATAGGAATGCATTTTGCAGTTTCCGGATCTTCCGGAGTTTCCTGATATCGTTCAAGCTCGACAGTCTTCTGAACCATCTCTGCCTTTTCTTCATCATTAAGTGATGCAAGATGTGCAGCAAGTTTCTCTTCGAGGGCTTTTGCCCTGCGGGCAGTCAGACCTCTTGACGGGTTCAGTGTCAGGATCGAGCCGTGTGTATTATCAAGCAGATATTTCTGAATCAGTCCTTCAAAATATCGCTGATTTTTTAATTCTTTCAGTTTGTCAAACACAGGAATCAGCTGCACCTGTGCAAATGGATGCTCATCATCATAGAGCCAGTTGTCCAGAATATCCAGTCCGTAGATCAGTCCCTTCGGGTAGGAAGAGAAATCTGCTTCTCTGTAACGAAATTCCATGCAGTTGATGCCAGCCTCAAGTGCCTTCGGATCAATACCGTTCTGAACAATTTCTGTCAGAACACGGCGAATAATGGAAACGAACTCTTCTTTGCGTGACGGATCTGCACCTTTTGCAATGACATCGAAGTATGTCTGACGAATACCGTCTTCATAAGAACCATACACATCAGATCCGATCTCTGCATCCAGAAGCGCTTTCTTAAGAGGTGCGCCAGGTGCTCCAAGCAGTGCATAATCCAGCACATCAAATGCAGTACATTCGAGACTGTTCATTGCATTTCCTGTGACAACACTGTATGCAAGATAAGAATTGTTTGCTTCACTCTCGCTCTCGGCAACAGGGTATTCCATGACAAGATCATGCATTTTATCAAATGGTTTCTGCTCCTGAATTTCGGAATCAACATGTAAACTGTCAAATGCAGAAAGATATTTTTTGTCAATGAAATCAAGTTTTTCTGTCATATCCATATTTCCATACAGATAAATAAAACTGTTGGACGGATGATAATAAGTTCTGTGAAAATCAAGGAACTCTTCGTAGGAAAGATCCGGGATATTTTCCGGGTCTCCGCCTGATTCACAGCCATACGTAATATCAGGGAAAAGAGAATTCATGATATCTCTTTCCAGAACATCATCCGGTGAAGAAAATGCACCCTTCATTTCGTTATATACCACACCATTGTAAGTCAGCGGACCTTCCGTGTTTTCAAGATGATAATTCCATCCTTCCTGACGGAAAATTTCTTCTTTTTTGTAAATATTCGGATAAAATACCGCATCCAGATAGACATGCATCAGGTTCTGGAAGTCCTGATCATTGCAGCTTGCTACAGGATAACAGGTCTTGTCCGGATAAGTCATTGCATTTAAGAACGTATTCAGTGAGCCTTTTACAAGCTCTACGAAAGGATCTTTCAGCGGAAAGTCCTTCGATCCACACAAAACACTGTGTTCGAGAATGTGAGCCACACCGGTGCTGTTTTTGGGCGGGGTGCGGAATGCAATGTTGAAGACTTTGTTTTCATCATCGTTTTCGATTGCCATAACTCTGGCACCTGTTTTGATATGTCGAAACAGATAACCGGTTGAACGGATATCGTTCAGCTTTTCTTTTTTAACTAATTTATATGCCGTTAAACTGTCTAAATTCATTATTGCCTCCGATTTACATAATACCTATAGTATTTCTTGACAGAACGTATTTATTCCGGGAATCCGCTCTCTTCCGGATATTCCTGCCCATAAACTTCATGAGCGGCTTTTGTGACAAGTGCCAGCTCTTCTTCCAGATTAAGATCCTTTGGAAGACGGATGGCTGTCTCATAAATATCTCTCTTCATTTTGGCTTCGGAACTTTCTTTTTTGATAGTGATAAGCCCACAAAGAATACTGTTGTAGTTTTTGTCCTGCGCACAGAGAGTCATGTAAAATTTCACGAGATGCTTGCACTCTCTGTAAAGAAGCTCTTCGTGAAGCGGACTTTTGGCACGAATTTCACGAAATTTGACATCATCGAGTTCTTTCAGGATTTCCTTCTGTGCTTTTCCCGGACCAAATATTTTGTGACCGGCATTGCGGTTAAACTCAAGAGCCATCCAGAATTTCAGATAACCGTCAGCAATGCCGCCATCATTTGTGGTATTTTTGTACCGTGCCTCATAGATTTCACGGCGGATTTCATTTGCTTCCTGATCCTCTCCGGATGCAATGGCCTGATCCAGAAGTTGTTTACGTTTTTTCGGTTCGGTCTCTCTATAATACTGTGCGATAATTGGTGTATCCATATGTCCTTCTCCTTTGATGGTATATTCTTTTGATCAGATTTCAGATATAAAAAAACCCTTTTTCTCCTCAATATGCCTATTATAGCAAATTGAAGTAAAAAAGGGTAGTCCTGTTTTTAGAGGATCAGCATGGCATCCCCAAAGGAGAAAAAGCGGTAACGTTCTTTTACTGCTTCTTCGTAAGCTGCCATGATATATTCTTTTCCTGCAAGTGCAGAAACCAACATAAGCAGTGTAGATTCCGGAAGATGGAAATTTGTGATCAGTCCATCGATCATTTTAAACTTGTAACCCGGATAAATAAAAATTTCTGTCCATCCACTTCCAGCATGGAGAATACCATTTTCATCAGTTGCGGATTCCAGTGTACGGCAGCTTGTCGTTCCTACGGAAATTACTCTTCCGCCGTTCTTTTTGGTATCGTTGATCAGTTTTGCCTGGTCTTCTTCTACCATATAAAATTCAGAATGCATATGATGACTTTCTACATTGTCAACTTTTACCGGACGAAAAGTACCAAGACCGACATGCAAAGTTACATGCGCAATCTTTACTCCTTTTTCTTCGACCTGCTTCATCAATTCTTTCGTGAAATGAAGACCGGCTGTCGGAGCTGCCGCAGAACCGTCATTCTTTGCATAAACAGTCTGGTAACGGTTTTTGTCTTTTAATTTATGTGTGATATATGGAGGAAGCGGCATTTCACCGAGCTGGTCGAGAATTTCTTCAAAAATCCCATCATAATGAAACTGGATCAGACGGTTTCCCTCATCGACAATATCGATGATCTCTCCTGTCAGGATTCCGTCACCAAATGTAATCTTTGCTCCCGGGCGTGCTTTCTTTCCTGGTTTTACAAGACATTCCCAGATATCATTTTCTTTGCGTTTCAGAAGAAGAATCTCAATAAGTGCTCCTGTTTCTTCTTTATGTCCGTACAATCTGGCCGGAATGACTCTTGTATCATTAATTACCAGACAATCTCCTTCCTTAAGATAGTCGAGAATGTCCGTAAAATGTCTATGTTCAAAAGATCCGTCTTCCATTGAAAGATGAAGAAGTCTGGAAGAACTTCTGTCCTCCAGCGGATCTTGTGCAATCAGTTCTTTCGGCAGATCATAATAAAAATCTGATGTTTTCATAAACTGCTCCTTTATTCCTTTGAAGCCTCATTTTCTGCGGCTTTCCACTCTTTTTTCCATTGACGTACCTGACTCCATTCTTTGTTTGTCAGGTCTGCTTTTTTAAGAAGATCCGGTCGTCTCTTTGCTGTTCGCATGACCGACTGCTCACGTCTCCATGCCTCGATATTGGCGTGATGTCCGGAAAGAAGCACCGGAGGAACCTTCTGCCCATGCCATTCTTCCGGACGGCTGTACTGCGGGTATTCGAGAAGATTACCGGCAAAAGACTCTGTCTCACCGGATTCCTGATTGCTCAGAACCCCGGGCACCATTCGGGAAATGGAATCCATCATAACCATTGCCGGAAGCTCGCCTCCGGTCAGTACATAATCACCGATCGATACATAGTCAGTGACGATTTCATCCAGTACACGCTCATCAATACCCTCATAATGGCCGCAAAGAAATACCAAATCTCTTTCTTTGGCAAGCTCTTTCGCCATCTCCTGATGAAAGACTTTTCCCTGAGGGGTCAGATAAACGACTCTTGGACGATAACCGATTTTTTCTTTGATAGCTTCATATGAAAGATAGACCGGCTCTGCCTGCATCAGCATTCCGGCCCCGCCTCCATATGGATAATCATCTACTTTCTGGTGCTTGTTAAAAGCATAATCACGGATATTTACAGCATTTATAGAAAGATAACCGCCTGCAATCGCACGCCCGATGATACTCGTATGCATCCCCTGCTCGATCATCTCCGGAAAAAGTGTTAAAATGTGAAAATTCATTTATAAAAGCCCCTTCATCAAATGTACTGTCATGGTATTTTTCTCAAGATCTACATCAAGAATACATTCTTTGATCGCCGGAAGAAGAACTTCTCCATGCTCATTTGAGTCAATGATATAAACATCATTTGCTCCTGTCTCCATGACATCGCGAAGCGTTCCGAATTCTGTTCCGTCTTCGAGGACAACGTTCAATCCCTGAAGATCCGCAATATAGTATTCATCCTCGCCCAGCTCCTGTGCTTCTTCTCGCGGTATCCAGAGATCTTTTCCTTTGTATTTTTCGATGTCATTAATATTGTCAATGCCATCGAATTTTAAAATGACAAGGTTCTTAAAAAACCGGACATTTTTGATGTCCAGTCTGCGAAGTTCCCTGCCGGTGTCCAGAAGTACATATTCCAGCTCAAGAAAACGTTCCGCGTCATCTGTTGTAGGAAAAACTTTGACTTCGCCGCGAACTCCGTGAGTTGTGGTGATCACGCCGACTTTTAATAAATCTTCCATAAAAAACTCCCTTTAAAAAAGGAGCTATGTCTCCACAGCTCCGATCCTTTTTATTGCAGAATGTCTACAATTACTTTTTTGCTGCTCTTTGAAGAAGCCGCTTTTACTACAGTACGGATTGCCTTGGCAATACGTCCCTGTCTTCCGATGACCTTTCCCATGTCGGAAGGTCCTACTTTCAGTTCGATGATAACTGCATCATCTTTTTCGTTTTCGGTGACAACCACCTCATCCGGATGTTCTACAAGAGACTTTGCAATTACTTCAACCAATTCTTTCATTACATACCTCCCTGTACTGTCTATGAAAGGACTTCACAGAAATACCTTCTAACATAATAGCTTCGGAAGTATTTCTTATTTCTCGATTCCTGCTTCTTTGAAGATCTTAGCAACAACGTCTGTAGGCTGAGCACCTGCAGCAAGCCATTTTTTAGCTTCTTCTTCGTTTACTTTGTAAGCACTTGGCTCGATGTTCGGATCATATGTTCCGATTTCAGCGATGCATTTTCCGTCACGTTTGCTGCGGGAATCTGCAACTACGATTCTATAAAAAGGTGCTTTCTTCTGTCCCATTCTTCTTAATCTGATTTTTACTGCCATTTTTGTTTTCCTCCATTATAATATCTTTGTTTGTATTTACATTTATTAAAAAGGAAGCTTGAAGCCGCCTCTTTTACCCATTTTACCGCCCATCATACCGGGCATCTGCTTCATAAGCTTTCGACTCTGTTCGAACTGCTTGACCAGACGGTTTACTTCTGTAATATCCACGCCTGCACCTCTGGCAATTCTGTTTTTGCGGGAAGGATTCAGGATTCCCGGATTACTTCTTTCTTTAGGTGTCATGGAAAGAATGATCGCTTTCGTTCTGTCGAGTGCTTTTTCATCAATCATGCCTTCCAGATCTTTCATCTTACTGCCTACACCCGGAAGCATATTTAAAACACTGCCGATACCTCCCATTTTATTCATCTGTTCCATACTGGTGAGGTAATCGTTGAAGTCAAACTCCATCTTTTTAAGCTTTTTCTGCATCTCAGCTGCCTGATCCTGATCAAGAGCTGCCTCAGCCTTCTCAATAAGGCTCATTACATCTCCCATGCCGAGGATTCGGGATGCCATTCGTTCCGGATAGAACTGTTCGAGATCGGAAAGCTTCTCTCCCATACCGACATAAAGAATCGGTTTTCCTGTAACTGCTTTAATGGAAAGTGCCGCACCACCACGGGTATCACCATCCATCTTGGTAAGGATGACTCCGTCAATGCCAACCTTTTCAGCAAAAGTCTTTGCAACATTTACTGCATCCTGACCTGTCATTGCATCCACTGTCAGAAGTGTACAGTCTACATTGACATTTGCCTTGATATCTGCAAGTTCCTGCATCATGTTTTCATCCACATGAAGACGTCCTGCGGTATCAATAAGTACTACATTCTGCTGATTTGCTTTTGCGTGCTCGATGGCTGCTTTCGCAATATCAACCGGGTTTTGTTTATCACCCATGGAAAAGACTTCTACTCCCTGCTTCTCTCCATTGACCTGAAGCTGTGTGATCGCAGCCGGACGATAAACGTCACAGGCAACCAGAAGCGGTCTTTTGCCTTTGGATTTTAATTTACCTGCAAGTTTGGCAACGGTCGTTGTCTTACCGGCGCCCTGCAGACCAGCCATCATAATAACAGTGATTTCGTTTCCCTGCTTCAGCGGAAGCTCGGTTGTCTCACTTCCCATCAGACTTACAAGTTCTTCGTTTACAATCTTGATTACCATCTGACCGGGATTCAGACCGTTCATAACGTCCTGTCCTACCGCACGTTCCTGAACCGCCTTCGTAAACTGCTTAACAACCTTGAAGTTAACATCCGCTTCCAGAAGAGCCATCTTTACTTCTTTTAAAGCAACTTTAACATCCTCTTCTGTAAGACGTCCCTTACCGCGGAGCTTTTTGAAAACATTTTGTAATTTATCTGTCAAGCTTTCAAATGCCATACTTTATAACTCCTCTAATATCTCACTGGAGATTTCTGAAATATCACTGGCACCGTACCCTGAGGCAAGCTTTTGAATTTTCTGTACCTGCCTGCGGATATTTACAAATTTCTCAACCAGATGAAGTCTTGCTTCATAATCTTCCAGCGTATGATTACATCGTTTGATCATATCATGTACGCCCTGCCGACTGATTCCGAGATCTTCAGCCACTTCGCTTAAGGAGTAATCTTCCAGAACTACGCTTTCATATACCTGCTGCTGCCGTTCTGTAAGCAGTTCTCCATAAAAATCGTATAACAATGTCTGTTCAACAAACTTTTCCATTTGTAACCACCTTGGCTATCATACATGATTTATATTGGTGTGTCAAGTATTTTTTCTTGACATCGAAGTTTTTTATTTTTTATAAAGTGTCTGCCGGATTTTCCGCTTCAAACTCAAATACACAGCGGTCATATGCATTGATCACATGTGTATCCATATATTTGTCATATCGTTTGTGCTGTCTTCCGTAAGACATATGCACATGTCCATGAAGGAAGTATTTCGGATGATACTTTTCGATCAGGCTACGAAAGATTTTAAAGCCCTGATGAGGAAGATCTCTGGCATCATTCAGCTGATAAGCCGGCGCATGCGTGACAAGAATATCAAATCCCCTTCTCCAGAGTATCTTCGGAAGAAGTTTGAAGACTCTGTGCCGCATCTGCCGCTCCGTATACTGATATTGCCCGGGCTTATATCTCATGGAACCGCCGAGTCCCATGATGCGGACACCCTCATGAACATAAATTTTATCGTCAATGCAGATGCATCCGTCCGGTGGGATCCGTTCATATTTGTCATCATGATTTCCATGTACATACAGAACGGGAGCCGAAGTAAACGTTGCAAGAAAGGAAAGATACCTCGGATCCAGATCCCCGCAGGAAATGATCAGGTCAATTCCCTCAAGCTTGCTCTTTTCGAAATAATCCCACAGATATTTTGATTCTTCATCTGCTATGGCAAGTATTTTCATAAAACTGCTTATCCCTTCTGTTTCTCCACACCGGATTGTTCCGTAACCGGTTTTGCCTGCTCAGTCAGTTCCCATGATGCCGGAATCGCACCGACAACATTATCTGCCAGCCAGTTCATGGTAATGATCTCTTCCGGTGAAAGAATTTTGTTCGGATCTGACTGTATCATACCATCCTGTGAATACAGAATCCCCGAAAACGGATGATATTCTCCAGTCGCAATCGCATGTTTTAACATAGAAAGCAGTTTCTGTGTACCAATCGGAAGTTTCTGTGAATAGATCACATCAATTACTTCTGCAGAAAGTCCCCACCAGTAATTGATTGCTTTCGTCTCATCTTTGTTGTCATCATATTTCCATGTACCATCCATGATCGTGCGGATCAGCTGCTCATAAAATTTGCCCCAGTGCCAGAGCGGCATTGCCAGATTGTGCGGTCCCTCTTCTGTCAGATGATACAACCCGAAATAGCGGGATGCATCTTCCGGAATAACCATATCTTTACCAGAAACAACGGTAACACCCTTTTTCTGAACATTTTCCATGGCAAGCCTGATATCTACATCTTTTAATGTAGACCATTCCAGATAAACCCTTGCACGGGGATTTATCATCTTTGCCCCCAGTGCGAATGCATTGATATTCGCAATGGTACCGAAAATCGGATAATCTGCAATGTATGCAAGCTGTCCGTTTTCGGACATTGCTCCGGCAACAGCTCCCATAAGAAACTTGGCTTCATACATACGTGCATAATAAGTACGGATATAACGGTGTGATGTATTCAGCGAACAGTTCAGGATTTTTACATTTGGATGGTCGATAGCCGCCTGCACACTTGCTTTTACAAACTCCGGTGTAGTTGTAAAAATAATGTTGCAGTCCTTTCGGATGGCTTCGTAAATTGCTTTTTCTGCAAGATCCTGTGTAAGATTTTCATAGCATTCTGTTGTGACTTCTTCCGGGAAAGTCTGTTCCAGATGCAGTCTTCCAAGTTCATGCGCGTAGGTCCACGCAGAAGTAGCCGGTGTCTTTGCATACAAAAATGCAATCTTCAGCTTCGGCGTACTTGCCGGAAGCAACCGATCCAGCAGAGATTTCTTTTCGATTCTGGACGGATCCATCTTGAGATCAATTTCCTGATTGTGTTCCAGAAGTTTGAATTCTTCCCAGGTTTTTGCAACCAGTTCTTTCATTTCATTGGTAGTTTTCTGATCAATCACTTCATAATTATAAATTGTCAGGAATGCAAGAAATGCATCTCCGGTCGTGATAGACAGTTTCTTTCCGCCAAGTGCTTCATATTCTATTGAAAAACGCGAATAAACAGAGCTGAACAGCAATCGGTCATCATCTGTCCAGACATCTTTTGGCCCCTTGCCGAATGCAGCCTGAAGTCTGACAAAACTTCCAGGTTTCGTAAACCAGATATAATTGATCTGGGTAACTGCATAGAAATCCACAAACTCATAGTAAAGTTTATTTTCTTTCTGGTCTGTCCGCGGAGGAAGGATTCTGGTCACATATCCAGGCACAGATACCGCATCAAAATATTTCAGGACGCTGACACGTTTGTTGCCTTCCTGTACATAAAATTTATTCATGTATTCGTAAGCTTTGATCGGTTCACGGATTCCTTTATCAATATGACTCTGGCTTAAGGTTGCCCATTTGTATGCAAATTCTGTGTTTTCTCTTAAGATCGGCATAAAATTGCCGGCAAAAGCATTGCTCCTGCCATCACTTTTTGTTCCGACTATCTGATCGATTGGTATCTGTACAAGTCCGAGTGGAACTTCAGAATAAGATCCCTTCGGAGGCAGGATATCATCAAGAACCTGAAGTGTCGGTAATTCCCCCCGCATCATTCTTGCCTGATAATCCTTTTTGCCGAGTTTATAAGCTTTCTGATAATCTTCCATTGTAAATGATGCCATACTCATTCACCTCTGTCTGAATTCTGAATAACGGGATACTTACAGGCTTGCGCGGATTACTTTCGGTCTGCATCCTGCATCTTCTAATGCCTGTACAATTTTTTTCTTATGTTCTGTACCGTATGCTTCCATCGTTACTTTCAGCTCCACAGCCGCATAACGGTTAGTACTGATAAACTGGTTGTGATCAAGTTTGATGACATTACCCTGATTTTCCGCAATAATAGATGCTACACGCACCAGTTCACCCGGTTTGTCCGGAATCAATACGGAAACGGTAAAGATACGGTCTCTCTGAATCAGTCCATGCTGTACCACTGAGGACATTGTGATCACATCCATGTTACCGCCACTTAAGATAGATACCACCTTTTTACCGGTGAAGTTCAGATGACGGAGTGCTGCAACTGTCAGAAGACCGGAGTTTTCTACGATCATCTTATGATTTTCTACCATATCAAGGAATGCAACAATCAGTTCATCATCATCAATTGTGATCACATCATCCAGATTTTCCTGCAGATACGGGAAGATATGCTCTCCCGGTGTCTGCACAGCGGTACCATCTGCAATCGTATTTACATGTGGAAGTGTCACGACCTCACCTTTTTCAAGCGATGCTTTCATACATGCAGCTCCGGATGGCTCCACACCGATAACTTTGATATGTGGATTGAGGAGTTTTGCAAGTGTGGAAACACCTGTTGCAAGACCGCCTCCGCCGATTGGAACAAGAATGTAATCTACAAGAGGAAGCTCCTGTACAATTTCCATTGCAATTGTACCCTGGCCTGTTGCAACGGCAGGATCATCAAACGGATGGATAAAGGTATATCCCTCTTTTTCTGCAAGCTCCAGTGCATAGGCACAAGCTTCATCATAAACGTCACCTTTCAGAATAACTTCAGCACCGTAACTCTTTGTACGTTCTACTTTGATAAGTGGTGTGGTGGTCGGCATAACGATCACGGCTTTTGCTCCAAATTTGTGTGCCGCATAAGCCACACCCTGTGCATGGTTTCCTGCTGATGCTGCGATCAGACCTTTTGCACGCTCTTCATCTGTCAGGGTACTGATCTTGTAATATGCCCCACGTACTTTGTATGCACCGGTACGCTGCATGTTTTCTGGTTTCAGATATACTTTGTTTCCGGTGAGATCTGAAAAATAGCTGCTTTTGATCAGCTTGGTTTCCTGAGTTACTTTTTTTACAATTTCTGATGCCTCTTCAAAGCTCTCTAATGTAAGCATTTTTGCTCCTCCTGTAATTTCCTCGGTCTACTCTTCTGTGTGTAATTCGTTCTGGTCAATATCAAACAATGCATTTACGAATGCATCAGCATCAAATTTCTGCAGATCGTCGATCGTTTCTCCAACTCCAATATATTTTACCGGAATATCGAGCTCGGACTGGATTGCAACTGCAATTCCGCCTTTGGCTGTTCCGTCCAGTTTTGTAAGGATAATACCATTTACATTTGCAACTTCTGCAAACTGTTTTGCCTGAGCAAGTGCATTCTGTCCTGTCGTTCCATCCAGAACAACAAGTGTTTCAAGATAAGCTTCTGGATATTCTCTCTCAAGAATGCGATAGATTTTGCGAAGTTCCTCCATCAGATTTTTCTTGTTGTGGAGACGTCCTGCTGTATCGCAGATCAGTACATCCGCATTACGTGCTTTGGCTGCCGCCACTGCGTCATAGACGATGGATGCCGGATCAGCACCTTCCTGACCGCCGATCAGGTCTACTCCTGCACGCGATGCCCACTGTGCAAGCTGTTCTCCTGCTGCTGCACGGAATGTATCTGCTGCTGCAAGGATAACTTTCTTACCCTGGTCTTTGAGTTTGCCGGCGAGTTTACCGACGGAGGTGGTTTTTCCGACTCCGTTTACGCCGATCACAAGAATTACGGATTTGCGGTTTTCAAACTCATATTCTGTACTGTCAACCCGCATCTGCTCTTTGATACTGTTGATCAGAAGCTGCTTGCATTCCATCGGGTTTTTGATATGCTGGGCGGATACCTGTTCTTTCAGATGCTCAATGATGGATGAAGTGGCATTGATTCCGATATCACCCATGATGAGGATTTCTTCCAGTTCTTCGTAAAAATCCTCATCAATGCTGGAATATCCGCTGAAAATGGAATCAAAGCCAGCCACGATATTGTCACGCGTTTTGGTCAGTCCACTGACCAGCCGCTTAAAAAAGCCTTTCTTTTCTTCTGACATACTCATGCCTCCTTATTTATAAATTTATTTTGTAAGCTGGTTTTCTACCAGATCTACTGATACCAGCGTAGAAACACCTTTTTCCTGCATGGTGATACCATACAGACGGTCCGCAGCATTCATCGTACCACGTCTGTGTGTAATAATAATAAACTGCGTATTTTTTGTTAATTTCTGAAGATAAGATGCAAAACGTCCGACGTTGGAATCATCCAGCGCTGCCTCAATCTCGTCAAGAAGACAGAACGGTGATGGTTTCAGGTTCTGGATCGCAAAAAGAAGGGCAATCGCCGTCAGTGCTTTTTCTCCACCGGAAAGCTGCATCATATTCTGAAGTTTCTTTCCGGGAGGCTGTGAAATGATCCGGATTCCTGCTTCAAGAATATCCTCATCCTCTGCAAGCTCCAGTGTTCCCTTTCCGCCACCGAACAATTCTTTAAAGGCCTTGTCAAATTCCCTCTGAATATCACGGAATTTTTCAGTAAACTGTTTGCGCATTCCCTCGTCCAGCTCCTGAATGATTCCTTCCAGTGTTTCTTCTGCTTTGACAATATCTTCGTACTGCGCGGATAAAAATGTATGACGTTCAAGAAGATTTTTGTAATCTTCGATTGCGTTGACATTGACGGAACCCAGCTTACGGATTTCATCCTTGATACGAAGAACATCTTTTTTGATCGTCTGCCGGTCTGTCAGCTCCTCTTTTCGGTACTGAAGGGCATTGTTCGGTGTGATTTCATATTCTTCCCACATATAGGAAATCTGGGATTCCCGCTGCTCTTCGATTTTTTCTGCCTGACTGCGCAGACGGAAACACTCTTTATCAAGCAACGATGTCTTTTCAGAGAGATGATCCCTCTTTTCGAAAAAAGACTTGTGGCTGGTACTGCGTTTTTCCTTTTCTTCCTGCCATTCGATACGTCTGACATCCAGAACCTCTTCCTTACCTGTACATTCGGTAACGGCTTTTTTGAGTTCTTCAATACCGTCTTCTTTTTTATGTATTTCTTCGGCACTTCTGGAAAGATTTTCAGTGATTTCTTCGGACTCCCTGTGGTATGCTTCAATCTCATTTTCCAGACGGCTGATATTTTCCTGAAGGAAATGGTTCTGCTGCTCCAGAGATGATTCTTCCAGACGGATCTTTTCAAGTACATGATTTTTTTCTGTCTCTTCTGCCTTCCATTCCTCTAATTCTTTTTGCTTTGTCTCGATGAAAACTTCAAGTTCTTTTTCATCTTTCTGGGAATCTTCCAGTTCACGGGCGATGCTGCTGTGATCCTGACGGATCTCGCCTGCCTGCTGTCGCAATTCCTCCTGTTCGCGTTCGATCCGGCGGTAACTGCTCTGAATTTCATCTTCTTTTTCCTGAATCTGGGCAAGATTCATCTTTGCGGTATTCTGCTCGACATACTGCTGTTGCAGCTGCTGCTGGAAATCAGCAATGGTATCTCGAAGTACATTACGTCTGCTGCGGTTTTCACCGATCGCACGCTGCGTCTCTTCAAGTTCTTTCTTGAGGATTCCGACGCTTCTCTCCAGTTCTTCAATCTCACGTCGTCTTCCGAGCAGATTACTGTTATTTTTGAACGCACCACCTGTCATGGAACCGCCCGGGCTTAAAGATTCACCCTCGATCGTAACCATACGGAGACTGTGACGGTATTTTTTACCAATAGCAATCGCATGGTCAATATTATCTACGACCAGCACACGACCAAGAAGATACATAACGAGTTCGCTGTACTCAGCATCTGCTTCTACAAGCGTATTTGCTGTTCCGACAACACCCGGTTCACGCAGGACATCTTTCTGCGCAAGGCCACCACGTCCACTGATATTGGAAAGCGGAAGGAAAGTTGCCCTTCCGTAGCGGTTCTTCTTCAAAAAGCTGATCATACGCTTCGCAGTCTGTTCATTATCTGTAACAATATTCTGGATACTGCCACCAAGTGCTGTCTCGATAGCAACTTCATAATCTTTCTGTACATGAATAATATCGGCAACTACGCCCCGGATACCCGGTTCACGGCTTTTTTGCTCCATAACGCGGCGGATACTGTTACCGTAACCATCATACCTCTCTGTAATGTTGCGGAGAGATTCCAGACGGGATGCCTCCCTGTGATATGCAGTTTGTCCGATTTCCATCTGAGAATTCTGTTTCTTTAATTTTTCCTGAATCTGATGGATTTCTTCATCGAGACGTACACATTCTGCATTGGTTGACTGAATTACATTGGTCACCGCATCATATTGTTTCTGCGCTTTCTCACGGTCACTTTCCAGAATTGCTTCTTCACTCTTCAAACGAAGGATACGCTGACTGACTTCTGCCTTACGGATATCAAGCTGTTCCATCATGGCATCAAATCGCTGTGCTTTACCTTTGGTTGTCGCACGGCTGTTGAGAATCTCAATGATCTCATTTTTGCCGTCTTCCACTGCCTGTGTACATTCATCTACATTGGAGACAATATTTTCGAGAGATTCTGTCTCTTTTTTCAGATTGTCTCTGGTTTCTTTTAATCTATTGTAAAGAGCTGCCCTTTCTTCGGTCAGCTTTTCTTTTTCTTTGCTTCGCTTCTGAAGATCGTCTTTTAACACTGTCAGACGTGATCTGAAATGTTCACTGTTTTGTCTGCCGGATGATATCTGTTCTTCAAGGACTTTGACCTGCCCCTCATACTGCTGTTTGAGAAGTGCATTTTCCTGCTGTTCCTCTTTCAGCGCATCCAGCTTTGTATTCAGCTCTTCCAGTTCCTGTTCCAGGCGCTCGTACTCTGCCTTTGTCTGTTCGTATGCCGACTGCGCCTCATCAAGTTCCTGCTGTGCCTGCGAAAGCTTTGTTTCCAGCTCATTCAGAAGTTCGCCTGTACGCTGGTGATCCAGAAGGAAAAGGTTGATATCCAGTTCTTTCAGTTCGTCTCTTTTTGCAAGATAAATTCTGGCTGTTTCAGACTGACGTTCCAGAGGTCCGAGCTGTTTGGTCAGCTCACTTAAAATATCTGTCACACGCACAAGATTCTGTCTTTCTTCATCCAATTTCTTGAGTGTGGTTATTTTTCTTCGTTTAAATTTAACGATTCCGGCAGCCTCATCAAAAAGCTCCCGTCGTTCTTCCGGCTTACCGCTCAGGATCTTGTCAATCTGTCCCTGTCCGATAATAGAATAACCTTCTTTACCGATACCGGTATCATAAAACATCTCCTGAATGTCTTTCAGACGGCAGCCGCTTCCATTGATCAGATATTCGCTTTCACCGGAACGGTAAAGTCTTCTGGCAACAGTCACCTCGTTATAGTCTACCGGAAGTTTGTGATCGCTGTTATCCAGTGTGATTGAAACAGATGCAAAGCTTAAAGGCTTTCTGTTTTCTGTACCGGAAAATATGACATCCTGCATATTTCCGCCTCGAAGCTGCTTGGCGCTCTGTTCACCGAGTACCCATCGTACTGCATCACCAACATTACTCTTACCACTGCCGTTCGGTCCGACGATTCCGGTGATTCCGTTGTGAAATTCAAAGTTGATTTTCTGAGCAAAGGATTTGAAGCCATATACTTCAATATTCTTTAAATACATATCTCACCTGCCCGTTTAATTTGTGGCTGTCAGAATTTCTTTTCCTGAATCGCCTGATAGGCAGCTGCCTGTTCTGCTGCCTTTTTGGTATGGCCCGTGCCATTTCCCACAACCTGACCGTTAACCTGAACGACTACGGTAAAGCATTTATCATGATCCGGTCCCTCTTCACCTGTAAGAACATATTCAATCGGCTGAAGTCCCTTTTCCTGTACAAGCTCCTGAAGAATCGTTTTGCTGTCATAAAAAAGCTGTTTATGTTCAATATCATTCAGAATAAAATTCAGAACAAATTTTTTCGCATTGGAAAAACCACCGTCCAGGTAGATTGCGCCAAGAAGCGCCTCTGTCGCATCGGAAACGATAGAATCACGGTTACGTCCTCCTGTCATGTTTTCTCCCTTACCAAGAAGCAGAAATTCCGGAAGACCGAATTCTCTTGCGCAATATGCCAGGCTTGGTTCACACACAAGACTTGCACGTTTTTTTGTCAGCTCACCTTCCGGGATCTGCGGAAATTTTTTGTAAAGAAAATCACTGCTGATCAGTTCAAGTACAGCATCTCCAAGAAACTCCAGACGTTCATTACATCCAAGTTTTCCGAGTTTTTTTTCATTTGCATAGGAACTGTGTGTCAGCGCCTGTCTCAGCAGTTTTTTGTTCTGAAATGTATATCCTATGATCTGTTCCAACTGTTCCATTTTATTTTCCTTCTTTTTTGTTATTCTTTATCCGGTGCCTCAAAATGAACCGGCTGAATACGTTCTGCAATTTTTTCGTTGATCTTCTGCTGTTTGAACTGCACACACTGGAAAATCGCGTGTTTGATCTCAACAGCCTTCGCGCTTCCATGCGTCTTGACAACAAGTCCTTTGAGTCCGAGAAGCGGAGCCCCACCGTATTCGGTAGCATCAAAACTCTTCAGAGTCTGTTTCAGTGCAGGTTTTACCAGAAGTGCTCCAATCTTGCTCTTCATGGTACTCATCATTCCTTCTTTTATTTTGTGGATCAGCTCAGAGCTGACACCTTCATAAAGTTTGAGAATGACATTTCCGACAAAAGCTTCGCAGACAATAACGTCTGCATAGCCGGCTGGAATATCCCTTGCTTCAATACTTCCGATAAAGTTGATTCCCTCTGCTTCTTTAAGAAGCGGGAAGGTCTCTTTGACAAGTGCATTGCCTTTTTCTTCTTCTGCACCATTATTGACAATCGCAACACGTGGATTTTTGATTCCGACAACATGCTCCATATAGATGGAACCCATTTTTGCAAACTGTACCAGATGAGATGGTCTTGCATCTACATTTGCTCCACAGTCAATCAGAAGCGAGACTCCCTTGGCGGTCGGAATCAGCGGGGCAAGCGGCGGTCTCTCAACGCCTTTGCTTCTACCCACCAGCACCTGCCCGCCTACAAGAACTGCTCCGGTACTTCCGGACGAAACAAACGCATCTGCTTTTTGTTCTTTGACCATTTTCAGCCCGACAACGATGGAAGAATCTTTCTTCTTACGGATTGCAAATACCGGAGGTTCTGCTGTTTCGATTACTTCTGTTGCATTTACCACCTCAATCCTGTCTGTCGGATAATCCTGGTATTTCTTAAGTTCTGAATAGATCACTTCCTCCTGTCCTGTAAGAATCACCTGAATATCATCCCGCTCCTTCACAGCGTCCACTGCAGCTCTGACCGGTTCCACAGGTGCAAGATCTCCGCCCATGGCATCTACAACAACTTTTACTAATTCTGCCATATTGTTCCTCCTGTATATTCTGTATCTATTTAAAAATGTTCTGTAATGATTGTAAAAAATCTCAAACTTTATCATACTAAAGAATCAGCAGAAAATCAACCCTGTTCCTGGTTGATTCTGCTGATTCCATATATCAGATATAGAATTTTCTATTTCTGTGCTTCAATCTGTTCTGCAAGATCATTCAGATACACCCAGCGGTCCATCTTTTCTTCAAGCTGTACCGCTGCTTCTTCTTTTTGCTGTGTAAGTTCATTTAACTTACCGGAATTTGTTGCATTAGCCATGATATCAGCATCCAGTTTCTCAATTTTGCTCTCCAGCGCTGCAATATCATCATCAATCGTTTCAAATTCACGCTGCTCTTTGTAACTGAATTTCAGTTTTGAAGGACGATTTTGTTTCCATGTTTTTACGGATTCTTTCTCTTCTGCAGAATCTGCAGAAACATTTTTTGAGGCAGAAGATTTTGTGGCCGGCGCTTCTTCAAAATGGCCTTTGCGCTTTTTTGCTTCAAGGTAATCTGTGTAGCCGCCTTCATACTGTGTGAGATTTCCTTCTCGGTCAAACTCAAAAATACGCTCTGCAAGATTATCAAGAAAATAACGGTCATGCGATACGGCGATCACAATACCTGCAAAAGAATTCAGATAATCTTCCAGAATCGTCAGTGTAGGAATATCTATATCATTGGTAATCTCGTCAAGCAGCAGCACGTTTGGTGCAGATGCGAGTACTTTCAAAAGATAGAGGCGCTTCTTTTCACCACCGGAAAGCTTCTCGATTGGTGCATACTGCATGGCAGCATCAAACAGAAACTGCTCAAGAAGTTTTGATGCACTGATCAGTCCATCCTTTGTCGGAATAAACTCTGCAACGTCTTTGATATAATCAATAACGCGCTGCGAAGTATTCATATCTTCGATTTCCTGTGAAAAATATCCAATCTTTATAGTATCACCGATCTCAACCTCTCCGCTGTCCGGTTGAATGATTCCTGCTATGATTTTAAGAAGAGTGGATTTTCCGCAGCCATTCGGCCCGATGATACCAAGACGCTGATTTTTCAGAACAATATAATCAAAGTCCCTGATGCATATACGGTCGCCGAATTTTTTTGAAATATGATGCAGCTCGATCGTTTTTTTACCCATTCTCGTCTCGACAGAATCAATTGCAACATTGGTATCCCGTACAGGCGCTGACGAATTTTTCATTTCTTCCAGACGGTCAAGACGTGCTCTCTGCTTTGTGCTTCTTGCACGGCATCCACGTTTTGCCCATTCAATCTCCATACGGAGGATACTCTGTTTTTTACGCTCAGAAGCCATTTCCATTTCTTCACGCTGGGCTTTTAATTCAAGAAATTCCGAATACTTTGCTTCATAACTGTAAAGTTTGCCGTGGCTGATCTCCAGTATCTTATTCGTAACGCGATCAAGAAAATAACGGTCATGTGTAACCATGATCACAATTCCCTTAAAGCGGTTAAGATAATCTTCAAGCCAGGACGCCATCTCATTATCCAGATGGTTGGTCGGCTCATCAAGGATCAGCACATCGGTGGGATTTACAAGCACGGCAGCCAGCGCTACACGTTTTTTCTGTCCGCCGGAAAGATGTGCGATCTCTTCTTCGTGCTCCTCGATTCCCAGTTTATTCAGGACCATATGTGCTTCTGTCTCCGGATTCCAGCTCTGTTCTCTCTGACCCTGTGTCACATAGGAAAGAATCGTAGCCCCTTCCGGGAAAGTCGGATGCTGAGAAAGAAAACTAATACGCAGGCCATTCTGCATGATCACCTGACCGTCATCTGCTTCTTCCAGTCCTGCAAGGATCCGCAGAAATGTTGTCTTTCCCGTTCCGTTGATTCCGATGATTCCTATCTTGTCTCCCTGATGGATCCCACAGGAAATATTATCAAAGATCACTTTATCTCCATAAATTTTACTGATATGCTCCAGGTTCAAAACATTCATGTCTTTTTCTCCTTGCCGTTAAATCTGTGATTCTTTTTTTGGGAATTTCATAAAATAATAAATAATAAACAAAACAGCGGTAATTCCCCACGAAACCGGATAACTCAGCATGATCGTGTTGATTCCGGAATGAGTCGGGAAGACACCGAACATCCATATAATACGGATCATACATACACCGCCGCATGTAAGCAGCATCGGAACCAGCACCCGGCCCGCTCCACGGAGTGCACCGGACAAAATACCGATCACAACATACATAAAATATGACGGAAGCAGGAAATGCATCATATCCACACCGATCCGAACAACACCCTCGTCCGTCGTAAACAGACGGTAAAGAGGGCCTGCCAGTGCATATAGGACACCGCTTACCAGAAGCGCCCCCGCATATGCCATCACCATGCATACACCCACACTTTTTCGCATCCTGCGCACTTTCCCTGCGCCAAAATTCTGACCGACAAAGGTTGTGATCGAGATTCCAAAGGCATTGACAACCATCCAGTAGACTGCATCAATCTTTGCAAAGGTTCCCCAGGCAGCCACCGTATCAGTGCCAAGCTCGTTGACAAACACCTGAATGATCAGATTCGCAATCGTGTACATCGTTGCTTCCAGTGCTGCCGGAATGCCGATTCTAAGAACTGCCTGAAGGGATACTCTGTAAAAACGGATTCCCCGGAGTTTCAGATGAAACAGATCATTTCCTTTCATCAGAATCCATGTCACCATGGCTGCACTGATACCCTGACAGGTCACCGTTGCAAGTGCGACACCCATTACACCCATATGAAAGAATACGACAAGAAGAATATCCAGCGCAATATTTAATGCGCATGTCATAATCAATACATACAATGGCCTTTTGGAATCACCGACCGCCCTCAGAATCGAAGCACCCATGTTATAGATAATATTAAAAATCATGCCGCAGAAATAAATGTGCAGATAGATAATGGAATCTGTCATCAGTTCCGATGGTGTTTTCATCATGACCAGTACATTGGGGGAAATCAGAAAACCGATGATACCGACCACTGTACCTGTCACAATTGCAAATGCATAGGCTGTATGTAATGTTTTATTAAGATTTTGCCTGTCTCTGGCGCCATAAAACTGCGCCATAATAACGGATGCTCCCGAAGTCAGTCCGACAAACACCTCGACAATCAGCATTACGATCTGATTTACAGATCCACCAACAGCCGCCAGTGCCTCTTTACCTACAAAACGACCGACAACAATACTGTCGGCCGTGTTATATATCTGCTGAAAAAAAGTTCCGATTACAATCGGAAAAAAGAAAATTAAAAGCTGTTTCCAGATCACACCCTCCGTGATCTGATTCTTCTGTTTCATATAAACCCTCCATAATTTGTAAGAATTCCTCATCTATACAAGTATAACAGAGGTAAGTTTGAAAAGCAATGCAGAGAAAAACCGACCTGCATAAAATTTCTTTTACACAAGACGGCCTCTCTTTTTAGCTTTATAGAAAAAAACAGAACCCCTATCAGGATTCTGTTTCTCATAATCTGTGATTAGTCTTCAACTTTCACGATTTCTTTCTTGTTGTAGCTTCCGCATTCTTTACAAACTCTGTGAGGCATCATCAGAGCACCACATTTGCTGCATTTTACCAGATTCGGAGCGCTCATCTTCCAGTTTGCACGTCTTTTATCACGTCTAGCTTTAGATGATTTGTTCTTTGGACATATGGACATAGGTTACACCTCCTTAAATTTACTAAATATATCACTGATAGCCGCCATACGTGGATCCTTTGGTTCCTCAGCACATCCGCAGGATCCTTTATTCAGATTCTTCCCGCATCGGCTGCAGATTCCCTTACAGTCTTCCCTGCAAAGGACTTTCAAAGGCCAGCTCATCAGTACCTCAAGATAGACCAACCGGTCCACATCCAGGTCCATGCCAGTGAGATAGTCGTTCTCATCCAGATCCTGTACTCTTTCGGTATCAGATTTCT
Source organism: Blautia intestinalis (assembly GCF_014297355.1). Lineage (GTDB taxonomy): Bacteria > Bacillota > Clostridia > Lachnospirales > Lachnospiraceae > Blautia_A > Blautia_A intestinalis. The sequence goes on from NZ_JACOQE010000002.1 coordinate 300,827, forward strand.
TCATATCAAGCTTCTGATCAATCTCATAAGGAATCTTAACAGCAACCTGCTCCAGACAACGGTCACACGGAATACCTGCAGTCACACTACCGGTTCCTTTCAGCTCAAGAACTTTATTACCTGTATTTGTAATCTCAAGTTCTACCGGTGTTTTCTCCAGAATCGGATAATTTCCCATCTGAAATGAAATCTTGTCCAACTCAAGTTCCAACTGAAGCTGTATGTGTTTTCCCTCACTGTCTGTAATATCTGATAAATGAATCTGCATAGTTCTCTCCTATTCACACTTTATCAATTATACATAGGAGGTAGCTGTTTGTCAACGAAATTTTTATTTTTATTTCTATATTTTTCCGCTGTTTTATTTCTCCACAACTTCACTCCGAACAGGAATGGATGCCGTCGCGCCGGCTCTGGAAACTGCAATCGCAGATGCCTTTGCAGCAAGCTTGAGCCCGTCCTGAACAGGCATTCCATCAATAATAGATGAAATGAAATATCCGGTAAATGTATCCCCTGCCGCTGTCGTATCAACAGCCTTTACTTTAAAAATTCCCTGACGGTAAATTCCTGTTTCATCCTGATATACGGAACCGTCGCCCCCAAGTGTCAGAACGACTTTTGCATTTGGATAAAGTTTTTTCACCTTTGCAAGGATTTTGTCCGGCTCCTTTTCTCCGGTAATCTGGAATCCCTCAATCTCATTCATCAGAAACAGGCTGATTTTGGACAGATCACAACTTTCCAGTGCACTGTCAAACGGAGATGGATTCAAAATAATCATCATTTTCTTTTCATATGCACGGTCAATAATATAATCAAGTTCATTGATTTCATTCTGAAGGAGAAGGATATCACCTTCCTCAAAAGAATCCAGTACAGAATCTACAAATTCTTTTGACATACTTCTGTTGGATCCTCCAAAAAGAAGGATACAGTTCTGACCATTCCGGTCGACCTGAATGACCGTATGACCGCATAGTCCCGAAATCTGTTTAATAAACTCTGTATTTACGCCGTTTTCTCTGCATACTTCAAGCAACTGTTCGCCGCCTTCTCCGATCAGCCCGGCATGATATACAGGAATCCCAGCCTTTGCCAGTGCGATAGACTGGTTCAGGCCTTTACCGCCACAAAAGGTCTGTCTGCTTTTTGATGCCTGTGTTTCTCCCGGAATCAGAATGGATTCCACCTGGTACACATAGTCCAGATTAAGAGAACCAAAATTTAATACTTTCATGTCTCAAACCTCTTATATATTTTTCCTGTTAATTATATGACTGTTGAATGATTCTTACAATCATTTATTTTTTGCCGCCAAAAAGGGTAGGATCATCTACAAGATCAAGCGGATAATCTCCAAGATGTTTCACTTTGAATCCATTGGCTTTATATTCTTCATAATTAAAAGCATTTAATTCATCGCATGCAAGCTTATGGAATTCATAAAAATTCGGCCAGTACTCATATCCGTCGCCAAGATTATGGCTTAAATATGCATCCGCAATGTCACATCCCATTTTCGGAGCTACATAAAAAGCTCCCATAGCCAGGACATTTACACCATTTCCGGTAATTGCACGAAGAGCGGCCGGAACACTTTCTACTACACCAGCCGAAACACCCGGACACTTACTTGCAGCAATGTGAATTCCCATACCTGTTCCGCAGAAGATAAGTGCACGTTCAAATTCTCCTTCAGAAATCATAGAACCTACACGGAGACCAATTCTGTGGAACATAAGATCTGTATCATCATCTTCCGGTGATCTGACACCGACATCTGTTACCGTCCATCCATATTCTTTCAGATGAGCCACTACTGCTTCTTTCAGCGGATAACCAGCAAAATCAGCACCTACAAGAATCTGTTTGTCTTTGATTGTCTTCATGTCAATACCTCCCTTTATTTTTCTTTGTGACCACAATTATTTATGACTATATTTATTTTACAATATAATCAATAATGTTTTTGAATAATACATCGTAATATTTCCAATTACAGAATTCCGGTGGAGCCCAGTGTGGTGAACAGTCACTGGAAAAAACTGCAGATCTGCCTTCTCCGAAACTTCCGAATGCTATAAAAGGATCACCGCATACAGTTGCCGCAAGTTCTGAACCCGGCTTAATGGTACTCTTATTGTAGCCAAGTACCGGTGGCCATTCGCCCTCGATTTCGGCAAATACCGGATGATCAGGAAGTGTTACTTCTGCCCGAACTCCTTCACAGTGTTCCATACGGTCATCATATGGGAGAAGCTGTACCGGAAGGACATCCTGTACCGGTGTAGCCCACCATTTCCCCTGTCCGCCGACTCCGTTAAAAGTCATATAACCACCAATCATCAAAAGGCCGCCTCCACCAAGTACATATTCTTTGATCAGCTGACAGCGGTTTGGAAGAATCTTACTTGCACCAAAAGTAGCAGAAGGAATCAGCAAAGTATCAGCTCCCACATCTGACAGAACGATACAGGAATATTCATTCAGTTCTTCCAATGTAAAGGGAAACTGATCATTTGCAATGTGATTTGGCATATACACAAATTCATATCCTGCTTTTTCGATTGCCTTATCGATCCATCCAAGTCCTGTTTCATATTTGGATGAATAAAAACTGTTGAATCCTTTGACTTCCATTAATGTGGCACTCCAGGATTCACCGACAAAAAGCACTTTTTTTCTCATATGAAGTCCCTCTCAGGTTATTTGGCATGTTTTGGTTTCTGGCTTACATAATCGATTACAAGAGCGAGGATCAAAACAGCGCCCCAGATCAGTGTTACATAATATGTAGATACACTTCTGAAACGGTTGATACCGGATTCGATCATCTTTAATAATACAATTGCTGTAATAACACCGGAAATTTTTCCTTTACCACCGTTCGGACTGACTCCGCCGAGAACGACAAGCAGGATGGACTGCATGGTATAGTTGGTGCCATAATCAGCTCTTGCAGATGAATAAGTCGCAAGCATCATCAGACCGCCAAGTGCAGCACAGATAGATGAGGTGATGTAGGTTCTGAACAACAGCTTTGTTGTATTGATTCCGGAAAATTTTGCAACATGTGCATTGGTACCGTAAAGACGAAGCTTTGTACCATAAGTACAATGTTCCAGCATAAACCAGATGATTATTGCAACAATAATAAACACCAGGAGTCTTCTCGGAATGAATCCAAGCAGATTTCCGGAGAAAAAATCGCAGTACTGTTTTGGGAATGAAGAAATTGCAGAACCATTGGTCATAACTACACAAAGTCCTGTCAAAAGCTCATTCACGCCAAGAGTTGCAAGAATCGGAGGGACGCCAAGTCTGGAAATCAGAAAAGCATTCAGACTGCCAACAATAATACCAACTACAATTGCAATAATAAAGATCACAACTGAAAAAGCAAGTGGCATAGTTCCATCTGCTCCGAAAAATCTGGTCAGGGTAAATACAGTAAGGATGGATGTCATATTCGCTGCACCGACTACAGAGAGGTCAATGCCTCCGGTAATCATACATAACATACCGCCCAGAGCCATAAGACCGTATTCCGGGAACTGTCCTGCCATAGTAAGGAAGTTCATTCCGGTATAGAATTTTTTGGCCTGTGTAAAAGCCATGAAGATCAGCCAGAATGCCATGATGATCAGCAAACGGGTCACTTCTTCATTTTTCTTGTAAATACTTTTGATCTTATTCATCATGCGCCCTCCTTTACTGATTTCTTTTTGCTTTTAGAGGTTCGGTTTGACTGCCATGCGGTCAGAGATACTCCGATCACGATTACAAGTCCGACAAATACATCACTCCAGGTTGTCGGGATTCCGAGAAGAATCATGGAGTTCTGTACAAGAATGATCAGGAAAGTACCAAGAATGCAACCTGTTAGTGTACCGGCACCACCAGTAAGAGCCACACCGCCAAGAACGACACCTGCGATAATGTTCATTTCCATTCCAAGCATGTTTGTTGGATGCATCTGCTGCATCATGCAGACACGGCAGATACCACTTGCAGATGCAATCATACCAATCATGATATACATGATAAATTTGGTTCTCTTTACATTAAATCCAGCTGTATGTGCGCTCAGCGGGTTTCCGCCGATTGCATAAATACCACGTCCGAAAATAGTGTAATGCAGTACAAAATGCATAACTGCGCATACAAGTACAAGAATGATAAAAGTATACGGAAGGATGGATGTCAGTCCATTTGTTTTGTTGGTTGCTGTCAAAAATGCCGCTGTACCAAAGCTTTTCATTCCGGATGGAATCACTGAAAGCTGATTTGCCCGTAAAGTACCCTGCATAATACCCTGAAAGATACTTGCAGAACCGAGTGTTACGATCATTGCGTTCAGGTTCAGATAGCCGATAAAATATCCATTAACTGCACCAAGTACTGCACCGATTGCGATTGCAATAACAAATGCAAGAAGAACATTTCCTTCGTAATTCTTATCAAGAAGAAGCTTGGTCGTAGCATATGCAGAAAGAGATGCCAGCGCAGGGAAGGAAACATCGATTCCACCTGCGATCAGTGCCATAAATTCTGCGATTGCAAACAGTCCCGGTACGATCATTGCACTTAAAAGATCCACAATATTATTTGCTGTAAAAAACTGTCCGGATCGAATCTGTACCACAATTCCGAGAAGAATTATGATAAGAAAAATATACGGTTCATTTGACTGAAATATTTTCTTTATTTTTTTATTCATATGACCGCCTCCTACATCATATCGTCAATGATCATCTGTTCACTGACGTTCTGGGTATCATATTCAGATTTGATTTTTCCATTTTTGATAACGAGAACTCTGGAGCAGTTCTGTATAACTTCAGGAAGATCATCAGAAATGATAATAATACCAAGTCCCTGATTGGCAAGTCTCTGCAGAACCATATGAATATCATGTTTGGAACCGATATCCACGCCTACGGTCGGGCCATTCAGAATGAGTACATCCAGGTTGCAGGCAAGCCATTTTGCAAGTACGATTCTCTGCTGGTTACCACCGGAAAGAGTTGTTGCAGCATTATTGGGATTGTTTGTTTTAATTTCAAGCTCTTTCACCCATTTTTCGACTTCCTCATCTCTCTTCTTCAGATCGAATTGTCCGTTTTTCTTTTTCAGCTTGTCGATTTCGGAAATGATGATATTATCACCGATTGACTGGGTAAGGAAAAGTCCCTCTGACAATCGGTCCTCAGGAACATATCCAATGCTGTTGGCAATTGCTTCTCTCGGATTGGTGAGTCGGATTTCTTTACCTTCCTTCATGATCTGACCGGAATCAGCCGGCTTTAGTCCAAACATAGACAATCCCAGTTCTGTACGTCCAGAATCAAGAAGTCCGGTAATTCCAAGAATCTCACCTCTTCGAAGACTGAGATTAATATCTGAAAAAGCTCCATCCAGAGTAAGATTTCTTAATTCAAAAACCGGTTTGTCAGAGAGATTTTCCGGAACAAAAATTTTGTCGGAGAATTCTCGTCCTGTCATATAATAGGTGAATTTCTTATCATCCAGTTCTTTTGTGCTTCCGGTAGCAACCATCTGACCATCCCGGAAAATTGTAAACCGGTCAGAAATCTCAAATACTTCATCCAATTTATGACTGATAAACAGGATTGCAATTCCCTGTTCCTTTAATTTCAAAATAATTTTGAACAGTGCACTTACTTCTTTTTTTGTCAGTGCTGTTGTCGGCTCATCCATAATGATCAGTTTGGCATTTGACATCAATGCACGGCTGATTGCAACCATTTGTTTCTGAGCCACAGTAAGTTCCTGTACTTTCTGATCCAGGTCAACCTGGAAATTAATTTTTGATACTGCTTCTTCTGCAATCTTTCTTACGTTTTTCCAGCTTACTGTTTTCTTACGGGACGCGAGTTCTGTGTTAAGCGCCAGATTCTCTGCCACTGTCAGATTCGGAAAAAGTGCAAAATCCTGATAGATTACCTGAATTCCAAGATTAATTGCATCAATTGGGGAAATTTTGTCAATCTTCTGACCGTTAAATTCAATTGTTCCACCATCCCTCTGATAGACACCAGATATAATTTTGATAATTGTTGATTTTCCACAACCATTCTCACCAGCAAGACAGTGTATCTCACCAGGTAAAATCTCCAAAGATACATCTCTGAGGGCATGTACGTTTCCAAAGGAAATTTTTATATGCTCCGCTTTTAATAAACACTGAGACATAGCTTCCTCCTCTCCGCCTTACGACACCTGTTATTGTCAGGTCTTTTGGAAATCAATCCGCCGGGAGAACCGACGGATTGACTATTAAAGCTTATAAATTTTAATCAATATTTAGAATCCGAAGTCGTCAACGTTATCTGCGTCGATTGTGATCCAGCCCTGTCCTTCAAGAACTGTTTCAGATCCTTCACGGAATGTCATTTCTGTATAACCATCAACATTGAGGTTTACAGGAGCACCAATTTCTTCGCCTGCAAGTACTTTGCATGCAAGGTCAACCATTGCTTCACCGGATTTTGCAGGATCCCACAGAGTAAGGGATTTGATAACGCCGGATTTCAGAAGTTCTGCGTTGTCTGCCGGCATTCCTGTACCGGATGTAAAGAACTTGTCAACAAGACCAAGTTCCTGAATCGCACGTGCAACACCAGGTGCATCGAAGGAAGATGTTCCCATGATACCTTTCAGATCAGGATATGTTTTGATCAGCTCTTTCGCAACATTGTATGCTGTGTCACCGTTGTCATCAGATTCTACACGTGGATTTTCTTCCAGAAGAGTCATGTTCGGATAATGCTCTTTCTGATATTCAACAGCTGCATCTGCCCATTCATTGTGGGAACCATTTGTAAGGGAAGCTACCATTGTAGTATAAAGGCCTTCTTCGCCCATTGCTTCTGCCAGGTTCTGCATAATGAACGCACCATAACCTTCGTTTGAGAATGCTTCAATGTCATAATCAACATTTGTAAGATCTGCACCTTCATGAGTAATAACTACAATGCCTGCATCTTTGGCTTTCTTTAATGTGGAGTCCATAGATTCCATATCAACCGGAACAACACAGATTGCATCTACGCCCTGAGCAATCAGGTCTTCTACCAGCTGAGCCTGTTTTGTGGCATCAATTGTACCTGTATCGATCTGATAGCAGTTAACTCCTGCTTTATCAGCAACTTCTTTTACGCCGGTGTCCATGCGAACGAACCATGGATTGGTGGAATCTTTCGGCACAACAGCAATTTCCCATCCTTCATCAGCTGCTTTCTTGATAGCGTCATCAGAGGTGATATCCGGCTCTGATGCATATACAGTAGAAACTGATCCGATCATACCAACTGCCATAGCAGCACATAAAGTCATAACGATTGCTTTTTTCATTTTAAATTCCTCCTTTTAATTGGCTTGTGAAACATTTTACGGCATTTCTTATTTACCCATATGATCCGAACACCGTTCTCCTCCCTTCTCACGTTCAGATATTTGTATCCCCAATATAATTTCGCTGCCGTTTGAAACGTTTCAATATTTTCTAAAAATAATTGTATACATATTTCAGTATACAATTATTAATTTTAGCAAGATCCTCTCATCTTTATTTTCTGGGGTAATTCTATCCTCTGATATTCCCCGGTCCTGTTGAACTCAGTAATCACGGACCATAAAGTTTTGCCAAATAGTTTCTGATCCTGTTCTACCGTAGTAAGCCTCGGATTTACATATCCTGAAATCTCAATATTATCATAGCCGACAATAGCAAAATCTTCAGGTATGGAATATCCCTTTTCATTGATTGCCCGCATCATGCCAAATGCCAGATAATCAGAAGTTGCAAGCCACGCATCCGGAAGATCTTCCGGCTTTGTTGAATCAAGAATTTCCATCATATAAAGATAACTGTTTTTCAATTTGTCCAGTGAAAGATCCGGACGTGAATAAATATCATTTTCAGGATTCGGATATTCAAAATATTTCATTGCTTCCAGAAATCCCGCTCCTCTTTCACGGATATTTTGAAGTTCTGTGGGTTCTGTAAAAAGTCCTATTCGTTTATAATTTCTGTTTTTCAGTAAGCACACAATTTCAAATGGTGCACGCCGATTATCAAATACAACACTTGATGTATAGCCTGGTATCTCACGTCGGTCTGCCAGTATTACATGAATCTGCTTTCTGGCAAGCCTCTTAATCTCTGCCAGATCATCAAAACCATTAAAAATGATGACCGACGTCCCTGGTTTGCTGCTTTCCAACGCTCTCAGCTGCTGTTTTTCTCTTTCGGCCGAATATTCGTAACCAGAGATATGAACTGTATACCCGGCTTCATACGCGCAATGCATCAATGTACTGATTGTATTTGTGTAAAACGCACTGTCCAGATGCGGTGTCAACACATGTAACGCTGTGCTGTCTTTTCTTCTCAGAGAGCTTGCCAACGTATCCGGAATATAATCCAGTTCATCAATCGCCTGCTGTATTCGCATCGTTCTGTCCCGTGATACACTTGCAGTACCGTTCAGATAATTCGAAACCGTCCCAACAGATACACCTGCACGTTTGGCCACCTGTGTAATTGTGGCTCTTTTCTTTGTAGATTTATTCATTCATCAATTCCTCTATGCAAAGCCACATTTGAAACGTTTCAATATGGCAATTATACATTTCTTCTTTTATTATGTCAATATCTTTAACGCATTTTGCATAATCACAGGGGTATTTTTGTTGCTTATTTGCAAATATTGCACAATGCTTTTATGCAATAGCTACAATAGGAGAAATTCAAATACAAGAAAAGGGCCTGCCGACGGCAAGCCCTCATCAATCACTTATTATTTTACTAAAGCTACTGTATCTCTGCAGATTGCAAGTTCTTCATTAGTAGGAATAACTGCAACCTTAACTTTGGAAGCCGGAGTAGAGATAACGATTTCTTCGCTGAATGTATCGTTTGCTTTGTCATCAATCTCAACACCAAGGTATCCGAAGTAGCTGCAGACATCTTTACGAAGCTGTCCTACGTTTTCACCGATACCAGCGGTAAATACGATTGCATCTACACCGTTCATGGCTGCCACATAACCACCAACGAATTTAGCGATACCATAGCAAAGTACATCATAAGCGTTCTTTGCATCTTCGTTTCCGTCTGCGATTGCAGCTCTGATATCACGCATGTCACTGCCAACTCCGGACATACCCTGAAGACCGGATTTCTTATTCAGGACGTTCATAACACCTGCAATGTCAAGATTTTCTTTCTTTGCGATGAACTCAACGATTGCCGGGTCAATGTTACCGGAACGTGTTCCCATTACAACACCTTCAAGCGGTGTAAGACCCATAGTTGTATCTACGCATTTACCGTTCTTTACAGCACTGATAGAAGAACCATTTCCAAGGTGGCAAACGATAACTTTGGAGTTGTCTTTGTCAAGTCCGAGGAATTCAACAGCACGTTTGGATACGAAGCTGTGGGAGGTTCCGTGGAAACCATATCTTCTTACTTTGTATTTTTTGTAGTATTCGATCGGAAGTCCGTACAGATATGCTTTTGCAGGCATTGTCTGATGGAAAGCTGTATCAAACACACCAACCTGCGGTACACCCGGCATCAGTTCTGAGCAGACATCAATACCGATCAGATTTGCAGGATTGTGAAGAGGTGCAAGATCGTTGCACTCTTTTACTGCTGCGATCATTTCGTCTGTGATTACTGCAGAAGCCGCAAATTTCTCACCGCCATGTACGACACGGTGTCCGATTGCATCTACTTCTTTCAGGCTCTTGATTGCACCTGTTTTTTCATTTGTAAGAGCATCCAGGACGAACTGGATAGCTTCTTTATGAGTAGGCATAGCACATTCTGTGATTTCTTTGTCAAGTCCGGCTTTCTGATAAACCAGTCTTCCGTCGATTCCGATTCTTTCGCAAAGACCCTTTGCCAGAACGTCTTCTGTATCAGAGTTGATCAGCTGATATTTCAGTGAAGAACTTCCGCAGTTAATTACCAATACATTCATTTTAATATTCTCCTATTCGATATGATTCAGATATGTAGATCTTATTTGTCCTCAGCCTGGCACTGTACAGCTGTAATTGCAACAACACCAACGATATCATCTGCAGAGCATCCTCTGGAAAGGTCGTTGACAGGTTTTGCGATACCCTGTGTAACAGGTCCGTAAGCTTCTGCTTTACCAAGACGCTGAGCAAGTTTGTATCCGATGTTTCCTGCATCAAGGTCAGGGAATACCAGAACGTTTGCTTTACCTGCAACTTCACTGCCCGGAGCTTTGGATGCACCAACGCTCGGTACGATTGCTGCGTCAAGCTGGAATTCACCATCAAGTTTGAGTTCCGGATGCTCTTCTTTTGCGATTCTTGTAGCTTCTACCATCTTATCTACGTCAGCGTGTTTTGCACTTCCTTTTGTGGAGTGTGAAAGCATTGCAACGATTGGCTCTTCCTGAACAAGAAGCTGGAAAGATGCAGCAGAAGAAGCTGCGATTGCAGAAAGTTCTTCCGGAGTCGGGTTCTGATTCAGACCGGAGTCAGCAAATACAAATGCACCGTTTGCGCCATATTCGCAATCCGGAACTACGATCAGGAAGAAAGCGGATACAAGCTTTGTTCCCGGTTTTGTTTTCAGAATCTGCAGACATGGACGAAGTGTATCTGCTGTAGAATGGCATGCACCGGATACCATACCGTCTGCATCACCCATTTTTACCATCATTACACCATAGTATGGGTACTGAGTATGAAGGATCTCTTTTGCTTTTTCAGGTGTCATACCTTTTTTAGCTCTCAGTTCTACAAATTTGTCAATGTATGCCTGAGTTTTGTCAGATGTCTCTGGATCAATGATGGTTGCTCCGGAGATATCGAATCCGCCTTCAGCAGCTTTCTTATTGATTTCTTCTTCGTTACCGATGAGGATGATCTTGGCAACTCCCTCTTTAAGAATCTTATCAGTTGCCTCGATAGTTCTCATATCCTCTGTCTCTGGCAGAACGATAGTTTTGATGCTTTTTTTTGCTCTTTCTTTGAGTAAATCAACAAATCCCATGATTAAATGGCTCCTTTCGTTATTTCGGTCATGTGACCGCGTGAGAGTCTGAAACATGATCTCACAGCTAGAATCATTATACCCCCTGTTTTCGCGCATTTCAAGTAGTTGACAAGGAGATTCTTCCAAAGAGTGGTATTTTTTGACGTGCAATCCTGACGGAATAACGAACAAATTCCGTGTTCTGTATTTTAAGGATAACCTTGTCGCTCTTCCACCGCTGTGTTACAATATCGAAATCAGTAAAAATATACGAAAAAGCAGGAAGACAACATGAAAGTAACAGGAATCATAGCAGAATATAATCCTTTTCACCGGGGACACAAATACCAAATAGATTACTGCAAAAAAGAATTGCATTCAGATTATGTAGTTGTTGCCATGAGTGGTGATTATGTGCAGAGAGGTACACCGGCACTTCTCCCCAAACATATGCGGGCAGAAATGGCGCTTCGCTGTGGCGCAGATCTCGTGCTTGAGATGCCGGTATCGGTGAGCACCGCCAGCGCAGAAGCTTTTGCTATAGGCGCTGTTTCTATGCTGGATGGGCTGCATGTTGCAGACCGGCTCTGTTTCGGAAGTGAATACGGCGAAGTTTCGGCTTTGCAGGAACTTGCAGCTGTTCTTGTCAGCGAGCCTGAAGAATACCGGCTGTTTCTGAAAAAATTCTTAAGCGCAGGCTGTTCTTTTCCGGCAGCACGCAGTCAGGCACTGGTGGAATATTTCAAAAACCCTCATAATTTCACCGGTGATACTTTTGACGGCATTCTGACTCCGCTTCTGAATCAGATCACACAGATTTTAAATTCACCCAACAATATTCTGGGGATTGAATACTGTAAGGCTTTAAATCGCCTCAAAAGCAGTCTGAAACCAGTTACATTGAAACGCCAGGGGATGGGGTATCACGATACGCTTAGCGCTGCCTCTTCCGCTCATGCCGTATCTGCTGACATTTCCGGCAAAAATGTCCCCTTCGCCTCTGCTTCTGCTATTCGCGAACTTTTAACTTCCACTCTCACACAGGAAACAATTGCACAGGTTTCTGCACAGATTCCGGATGAGGCTTCCGCATTCTTTGTTTCTTCTCTGCGAAATAATGGATACCTGAGTGAAGAAGTTCTGGACGATCTTCTTATCTATCGAATCATGTACGAAGATGCAGAATCTCTTTCGCAATATCTTGATGTTTCGGTAAATCTTGCAGAGCGCATAATAAACTGTCGAAATGAGATCTCCGGTTTCACACAGGCCGCTTCTCTTTTGAAAACAAAAGAGCTTACCCAGACACGCATTCAGCGTGCACTGCTTCACTCAATCTTACAGATACGCGAAGCTCCTCTGTTGGTTCCTTATTCACGCGTACTCGGATTTCGCAAAGAAAGCAGCCCACTTCTGAAAGAAATCAAAAAGAACAGTTCCATTCCAGTGCTTACAAAACTTGCCGATGCCGATGCATTCCTCGATGAGACAGGGAAACGCCTCCTGAGCGAGACAACAGCAGCATCCAACCTTTATGAAAAGCTTCTCTGCAAAAAAAACGGGCAGAAATTTATTCACGAATATCAGAAACAGTTGGTTATTTTTTAAATAAATATACAAAGCTAAAAACAGCCGTCACCGATTCGGAAATCTTAATCCCCCCGATGATGGCTGTTTTATTATTCTGACAGCAGAATCCTGTCATTATCAAGAGCCTTACCGGCTCCGCTTCTGAACTTCTCAAGAAGTCCCTCAACTGTCATGTTCTTTTTCTCTTCTCCGCCAATGTCCAGAACGATCTTACCGGAATCCATCATTAAGATTCTGTTTCCAAGATCAATTGCTGACTGCATATTGTGTGTGATCATCAGACATGTAAGCTGATTTTCTTCTACAATACGCCTTGTCAGATTCAGAACTTTCTCTGCTGTTCCCGGATCAAGCGCTGCTGTATGCTCATCCAGAAGGAGTAGTTTTGGCGGGTTCATTGTCGCCATAAGAAGTGTCAGTGCCTGTCTCTGACCACCTGAAAGAAGACCGACCGGATGGCTCATACGTTCTTCCAGTCCAATATCCAGTTTCTTTAACTCTTCCCGAAAACGTTCTTTTTCCTGTTTGGTCGTATGGGAAAGCCATCCACCTTTGCCGGCTGCAAGTGCAAGATTTTCTTCAATTGTCATTCCCGGGGCAGTTCCCCTCATCGGATCCTGATACAGGCGTCCGATACTTTTGGCGCGTACATGCTGTGGAGTAAAAGTAATATCTTCTCCATCGAGAATGACAGAGCCGGAATCTGTAAGGAAATCTCCGCAGACCGCATTAAAAAATGTAGATTTACCGGCACCGTTGGAACCGATGATCGTGGCAAAATCACCTTTTTTTAATTCGAGTGAAAAATCTTCCAGAGCCTTTTTTTCATTTACAGTGCCTGGATTAAATGTTTTTGAAATATGGCTGATTTTTAACATGGATCATCTGCCTCCTTTTTGGTGTGTCATCCTGCGTCGGATCTGCGGCCACTGTTTTTTCAGATAAGGACCGGAAATTGCAAGAACAACAATGACAGAAGATACAAGTTTCAGCATAAACGCCGGCATATTAAACCTGAGCGCGATCGTATATACAAGACGGAAAATAAAGGAACCGAGTACCATTCCCACTGCCCTTACAAAAATTCCGCCATGTCCAAGGATCGTACCACCAATCAAAAGAGATGCCAGTGCGATGGTGACCATACCCTGTCCGATATTGATATCTACGGATTTCTGTGACTGAGACAGAAGACATCCGGAAAGTGCGGTAAACGCATTGGCCACACACAGACCAATGACTGTTGTAAATACCGGGTTAATAGAAGAAGATTTTACCATATCGGAGTTATTTCCTGTTGCTCTGATTGCAAGACCAAGTCTTGTTTTCAGAAAGAATACAAGAAACAGGATTACGAGGATCACAGCGATTGCCGCAATGATGATATCTTCTCTGCCTTTTAACGGAGTTTCCGAAAGTGTATCTTTCATCATACTGAATACCGTCGTTGTATGGTTCATATTGATCAGGGATGAGCCGCCCATAACTGCAATATTTACGGAATACAAAGCCGTATTTACGATGATTCCGGCAAGCAGACTGTCCACACCGAGTTTTGTCTGCAGGATCGCAGTTACAAAACCGGAAAGAACTCCGGCAGCCATTGCTGCCACAATGGACAGAAACGGATGTCCGCTAACAGCTACTACTGCTCCCACAGCGGCGCCAAAAGTAAAGCACCCATCTGTAGAAAGGTCGCAGACATTCAACATAGAATAACTGAGAAACAGGGCAAGAACTGTCAGCGAACAGATCAGTCCGAGTTTCAGGGCAGTCTCTCCAAGAGAGAGCATTGTTGCAATCGTCACGGTGATTTCCTCCAATTGGTTTTATTGGTTATAACAACCTTATTTTGCTTCTACATCATCAAAGCTTTCGGCAGTGGTGATCTCATTTACCTGTGTGCAGAGCGGCTCAAATGCTGTCTTAACAGTATCAAAATCAAGACCAAGTGCTTCACATGTTTCTGTGTTTACAGTTGCAGTACCATTGTCGAATGTTTCTACAGCTGTTTCGGATGGTTTTGCTCCATCTACAAGAATGTCTGCAATCATATCAGCTGTTTTCTGTCCAAGGTTTGCATAATCAACACCATATCCTACAAATGCACCGTTCAGTGCGAAAGAATCAGCACCAGTGTAGTGCGGGATACCAGCTTCGATAAATTTTTCATAGATAGAAAGTTCTGCTGTCATGATAGTGTTATCTGTTGGTGTGAAAACCGCATCCACGCCATCAGCGATCAGCGCTTCTGCTGCAAGCTGAACTTCATCCGTTGTCGTTCCGGTACGCTCTACATACTCAATACCTTCTTTGTCAAGGTAATCTTTTGCTTCCTGAATTGCGGTTGTGGAAGAATCCTGTCCGACATCATAGAGAAGTCCGATTTTCTTTACATCAGGATTCTGCGCCTGGATAAGTTTCATAATAGAAGAAGTATCCAGATAATCACTTGTTCCGGTAATGTTTGCTCCCGGTGCTTCCAGAGAATCTACCAGACCGGAACCAACCGGATCAGAAACTGCGGAAAATACGACCGGTGTATCTGTTCCTTCTGTTGCAGACTGCATACGCATTGCTACCGGTGTAGCTACACCAACCATCAGGTCTACATTGTCAGCCTGAAAATCGGAAATAATCTGTTCCATAACACTTGCATCTGCATTGCAGTTATCATAAGATACATCAAAAGTAATACCTTTTTCTTCTCCGATCTCTTCCAGACGAGACTGAATATTGTCTACGATCTGATTCAGGGAAGCATCATCTACATAATTGCAGATACCTACTTTAAAATCATCTGCCATTACCGGAGAAGCCATCATCATACTGGTTGCTACTGCTGCTGCGATTACTAACATTCTTTTTTTCATAGTCTTTTTCCTCTCTTTCAACATATTATGTGCCATGAGAAAAAAAGAACCGTCCCAAGCTATGCTTGAGACGGTAATAATTTCTTATTATCGCGGTACCACTCAAATTGACGTATCGTCCACTTTCTCATGTACAAACATACACTCCTGATTGATAACGGGTTCGGTTCCCGTCAGCGCCTACTCTTAAGATCATCATTTCGGGCTGCCCTCGGAAGGCCATTCGATAATCTGCTTCATACAGGCTTCCACCATTACCTGCTCTCTGGAATGATTCAGGATTATTTACTCTTCTTCCTCATTGGTTTTGCTGTTTTTTACTTTACCACAGGAAATCGTGAATGTCAATCATTTTTTATAAAACTGAACAAAGGTTTTTTCTGACTAAGTGCCAGTGACAGTGGATCCACATGACCGTTTGCTGCAAGTATAGCCGGATCGTATTTCCAGAGCTGGACTTCTGCCTGTGTTTCTGCATTCAGAAGTTCCTGACTGCCATCGCATCGGAACCCTTTTTTATTTGCAGCATAACAGGGATATCCTTTTTCGTCATCCGTACTTACAATTATCAATGACTGGTCTTTATCACCCCGTACTTCTCCATCTGACAGATCTGATATGATACTCTTCCGTGCAATTTCTTTATCTATATAAAGCACATCAGCCACCGGTGAACTCAGACTGCTTTTTAACATTCGGAGGATCTCATCCGGAATGTACTTTCCCTTCAGATATTTCTGTACACCGGTCTTTCCGGTTTCAAAACACCCGGTCTCTTCAAGCTGGCGAAAAGCTCGTGTTATCGTCATCGCTGAACATCCAAGGGCTTTTACTGTATCATTCATATAAATACAGTTTTTCTTTCCATAATACCAGTAGAAGAGCAGTAGTTGTGTGGACGGCTGTAAAGCTTCCGCACTTTGTATTTCTGTACGATATTTTTCCTCAAGGCAGATTCCCATAAATGGCAGATAGATCTGACTGTCCGGCACTATAAATGAAATATGTGCTTTTATGAATGCAGTCCTTCTGTATGCGTCTATCATATCCATAATGAAAACTACAGGCAGTGCTTCTTCCATTTGGATACGACGAAGCTGCTTCTTCAAAGAGCCAATCTGACTTAGTTTATCTTTGGGCCATAGGAAAATACATTTCATTTTATCAAGTTCCACAAGCCGCATTTCATATCGTTCGGTAATGTAATATGGTAACTCCAATTCACCTTTCCAACGATGATATTTCACTGACACACCAAGCATTTTCTCCAGATATTCCATTCTGTTATTCTCCCATATATATTTATAACTCAGAAATCATATTATAACATATATAATGTTATATCATAATTATTATGTTAAATAAAGGATTTTCAATAATTTTGCACAAAAAAATCCCCTGACAGAGGATTCTCCGGGATTTCCGGAAATATCTCCTTCAGGGGATTCGTTATTATAACATCATCCAGTAAAAATCAGACATTTTCTTGTTTCGTATCAGTTCTTGAAGCTGTGGATTGGTGCCGGGATACGTCCGCCGCGCTCTACAAATGCATCACATGAGAACTGATTTACCGGCATGATCGGAGCATATCCGAGAAGTCCTCCAAACTCTACTGTCTCTCCTACTCCTTTACCGATAACAGGAATTACACGTACTGCAGTCGTCTTCTGATTGATCATTCCAATCGCAGATTCATCAGCAATGATACCTGCAATTGTAGATGCCTTTGTATCACCCGGGATTGCGATCATATCCAGACCTACAGAGCAGACACAGGTCATTGCTTCGAGTTTTTCCAGTGTCAGTGCACCAAGATTTACAGAATCGATCATTCCCTGATCCTCGCTGACCGGAATAAACGCACCGCTCAAACCGCCAACTGCCTGCGCTGCCATAACACCGCCTTTTTTTACCTGGTCATTCAAAAGTGCAAGTGCTGCAGTCGTTCCAGGTGCTCCTACTCTCTCCAGGCCGATTTCTTCAAGAATTTCCGCTACACTGTCACCGATTGCCGGTGTCGGTGCAAGAGAAAGGTCAACGATTCCGAACGGTACGTTCAGACGTCTGGATGCTTCCTGTGCAACAAGCTGTCCCACACGTGTTACTTTAAATGCTGTACGCTTGATCATTTCACATAAGGTCTGGAAATCAGCACCACGAACAGATTCCAGTGCTGTTTTGACTACACCAGGACCGCTGACTCCGACATTAATGATGCAGTCTGCTTCTGTCACACCATGAAATGCGCCTGCCATAAACGGATTATCATCCGGTGCATTGCAGAACACTACAAGCTTCGCACATCCGAGTGAATCCTGCTCTTTGGAGGCTTCCGCAGTTGCCAGGACAATCTCGCCCATTAATTTTACAGCATCCATATTAATACCGGTCTTGGTTGAACCAACATTGACAGAACTACATACACGCTCTGTCACTGCCAGTGCCTGTGGGATAGAACGGATCAGCAGTTCTTCTGCCGGTGTCATACCCTTACATACCAGAGCTGAATATCCGCCGATAAAGTTTACGCCGATGGTTTTTGCCGCACGATCCAGTGTCTTCGCTATAGATACAAAATCTTCTGTCGTATGGCATGCCACACCGCCGATTAAAGCAATCGGTGTCACGGAAACACGTTTATTCACAACAGGAATACCAAATTCTGCTGCAATCTTGTCTCCGGTAGCAACCAGATCTTTTGCCTTGGTTGTGATTTTGTTGTATATCTTTTCATTCATGATATCGAGATCACTGTCGATACAATCCAGAAGGCTGATTCCCATTGTGATGGTACGCACATCCAGATTTTCCTGCTCGATCATCTTATTTGTCTCATTAACCTCAAAAATATTGATCATGTCAACTCTCCTTTTCTGTATGATACGATTAAATACGATGCATTACATTAAAGATATCTTCGTGCTGACAGCGGATCACTACGCCAATTTTATCGCCGATTTCAGAAAGTTCCTTTGAAAGAGCTGCTGCGTCTTTTTCTGATTTGCTGGTATCTGTAACCATCATCATGTTAAAATATCCCTGTACGATAGTCTGAGAAATATCCAGGATGTTTACATTGTTGTTTGCAAGATACGTACATACCTTTGCAATGATGCCTACTGTGTCATTTCCTACTACTGTAATGATTGTTTTTTTCATGACTTTTATCCTTTCTTTTATACAGTAACTACATCGGAAATCAGATCCCGTTTCGCCACCTGAATTCTGAAATCTTTTGATTTGTAAGGGTTGTCTCCCAGTGTTACCTCTGAACAAACAGTCTCATATGCAAGATCTTCGTAATTATTTTCTCTGCTGAGATGTCCCAGAAAGATTGCTTTCATATTGTCATGCAGAAGCCTGCACAAAAGCCTGCCCGCATTTTCGTTGGAAAGATGTCCTCTTTCACCGAGAATACGTTGTTTCAGATAATATGGATATCTGCCTACCTGCAGCATCCGAATATCATGATTGGCTTCCAGAAGAAGCGCATCCAGATTCTGAAGATTTTCAATAATATAATCATTATATTTGCCGAGGTCAGTCGCAATTCCCACAGAATGTCCATCACATTCCAAACGATAGCCAACCGGCTGTGCCGCATCATGCGGAATGGAAAAAGGATTTACCGTAAGATCTCCGATTTCAAATGGTTCATCCTCTTTTATCTCATGGAAAATCCCGTCCGGAATCTTTCCAAGTGCATTGGTACGAACCATGGCATCCACTGTGCCTCCCGTAGTATAGATGGGAATTCCGTATTTTCTTGATATAACCCCCAGTCCTTTGATATGATCGGAATGTTCATGCGTAATCAGGATTCCGTCCAGATCACGTCCGGTAAGATCAAGACTGTTTAAACCAGCTTCCATCTTTTTGCCACTGATTCCGGTATCAACCAGCACATGCGTATTCTCTGATCCTACGTAAATACAGTTTCCGCTGCTTCCGCTCGCAATACTGCAAAATCTCATAATTTCTTAATCCCTTCTTCTATCTGGCGCCATGTTTCCTCTGGCAGACCGTTATTTGCAATCACATAATCCGTATTCTGCCGGAAAAACGCCTCGGAAGCCTGTCTCT
Source organism: Blautia intestinalis (assembly GCF_014297355.1). GTDB lineage: Bacteria > Bacillota > Clostridia > Lachnospirales > Lachnospiraceae > Blautia_A > Blautia_A intestinalis. The sequence continues at coordinate 320,426 of NZ_JACOQE010000002.1, forward strand.
TTATGATGCTCAGAGCTTTTTCTCTCGTGTAACCTCTGCTGCTCATAAGACGTTCTATACGTATCTCCTGATCCGTATGTACATACCAGACCTGGTCGCAGAAAGCATCATACTTTTCTTCCAGAAGAAGTGCTGCCTCTACTACGACCAGAGAACAGCCAGCTTCCCTTTGCTGTTCAATCTGATTCAATATATATTGTCGGACAGCCGGATGAATAATCGCATCCAGACTCTGACGCATTATCTCACTACCAAATACTACATCGGAAACCATCTTCCGGTCAATGGTTTTGTCATTTTTTATGACTTGTTTTCCAAATAATGCAACCACTCTGTCATAACAGCTCCCATCAGGCTCCATAACCAGATGTCCGACCAGATCCGCCTGAATCACATATGCATGATATTTTTCTTTCAGAAAATCAAGCACTGTACTTTTGCCGGCGCCGACACCGCCTGTAATTCCGAGAATTTTCATTTTACTTTGCCTCATACCAGTTGCCGCCTTCATGCATGTCTACTTCAAGTTCTACAGAAAGCTTTGCAGCACCCTTCATTTCTTCTTCCAAAATACGGGAAACAATCTCAAGTTCATCTTTTTTTGTCTCTATGAGAAGTTCATCGTGAACCTGCAATACCAGTCTGGATTTAAGGCCCTCCTGCTGTATTCTCTTATAAACACGGTTCATGGCAATTTTAATGATATCTGCTGCAGTTCCCTGTATCGGAGAATTCATAGCTACACGTTCACCGAAAGAACGCTGCATAAAATTGCCGGACTTCAGTTCCGGTATCGGACGTCTCCGTCCGAACATGGTTGTCACATATCCTTTTTCTTTTCCTTCGGCAACAAGGCCATCCAGAAAACTTTTGATCTTCGGATATGTCTCAAAATACTTTTCAATATACTCTGCAGCTTCTTTTCGGGTAATGCTTAAGTCCTGACTGAGTCCGAAAGAACTGATTCCATACACAATTCCGAAGTTTACCGCTTTTGCATTCCGTCGCTGGAGAGACGTTACTTCTTCAAACGGAACATGAAATACCTGTGACGCAGTCAGACGGTGAATGTCCTGCGCCTCTCTGTATGCCTGAATCAGAGTTTCATCTCCGGACATATGTGCAAGTACACGGAGTTCAATCTGTGAATAATCTGCATCCAGAAATACATATCCTTCCTCCGGTACAAAAACTTTACGGATCAGGCGTCCCAATTCCATACGTACCGGAATGTTCTGAAGGTTCGGTTCCGTACTGCTGATTCGTCCGGTTGCTGTGATCGTCTGATTAAACGTGGAATGGATTCTTCCATCCGGTCCAATAACTGACGCAAGACTGTCTGCATAGGTCGATTTCAGCTTTGCAAGCTGCCGATATTCCAGAATATCTTTTACAATCGGATGTTCTGCTGCCAGTTTCTCAAGGATATCTGCTGCCGTGGAATAACCAGTCTTTGTTTTTCTGCCTCCCGGAAGTCCCATTTTTTCAAAAAGTATCGTTCCGAGCTGCTTCGGAGAATTGATATTAAATTCTTCACCGGCAACCTCATAAATCTGTTTTTCCAGTTCTTCAATACGCACCTGAAGTTTTTTTCCATATATTTTTAATTCTTCACCTTTTACGCAGATTCCATATTTCTCCATAGAATCCAGCGTAAAAATCAATGGAAGTTCAATCTCCCGGTAGACCTTCCACATACCACTGTCTTTCAGCGAGTTTTCGATCGGAATACGGGAGGCAAACGCGGTGTATGCCATATAACAACTATATGCCATTAAACCGTCTGCTGAACTCTCCCATGCCTTTTTCAGGGAATCCTTACCAAGCAGGTCCTCCCGTGCAGGAAGAAGTACTCCGTCCAGATATTCCTTCGCAATATCATCGTACGTGTATGTGGATTTCAACGGATTCAGAAGATATGCTCCGATTCCGATGTCAAAAACCTGCGTTTCATCTTCAAGTGGCACATGTTTCAAAAACTGTTTGATATCGAGTGCACAAAGAACCGTTGTTTTTGCCAAATCTTTCATGGATGCGCACAGAAAATCCCCGGTAAGCAGTCCTTCCACCGGTATATAGTAAATTTCTTCTTTTTCAAGGGCAATTCCAAGGCCATAAATATTTTCTTTATCCGCGAGAAGTGAAATTCCGACATATGCTTTGTCAGATGCTTTTTTGAATAATGCATCAACACCTGAAAGATCACTGCAGGAAAAGAAATTCTGTTCGATTGGATTTTCCGGCATGACTGCTGTATCAAATTTTGAAAGAAGATTTTTGAATTCAAGCTGTTTGCAGAGCTGATATGCCTCTGGTGTATAAAGTTCCTTCAGTTCTGCTTCTTCATAAGAATAATCTATCGGACTGTCTGTATTGATCGTCGCAAGTGTTTTGCTTAAAACAGCCATATCATAATGCTCGCGCAGGGATTCTTTTGCTTTGTTCGGCTTCACTTCCTCCAGATGCGCATAAGCGTTTTCTATTGACCCAAACTCTACGATCATCTTTGTTGCCGTCTTTTCACCAACTCCCGGAATACCTGGAATGTTGTCAGCAGAATCTCCCATCAGGGCTTTTAACTCAATGATCTGCGGTGGTGTCACCTGATATTTCTCAATAACTTCCTGTGTATGGAAGTTCTCGATGGTTGTCTTTCCTCTTGAAGTCTTCGGAAGGCGGATCAGGACTTTTTCTGTTGCAAGCTGAAGAAGGTCACGGTCACCGGAAAGAATTGTTACATCCATTCCTTCTTTTTCACTTCGTACAGCCAGTGTTCCGAGGAGATCATCCGCTTCAAATCCCGGTTTGGAAACAATCTTGATGCCCATTGCCGTAAGCACTTCTTTGATCAGCGGCACCTGTTCCCTTAATTCTTCCGGCATCGCTTTACGTGTTCCCTTATATGCATCATACATTTTGTGACGGAATGTAGGCTCGTGAAGGTCAAAAGCAACTGTCAGATATTTCGGTTTTTCTTCGTCCAGTATGCGAAAAAGAATATTCAGGAATCCATAAACCGCGCCTGTATGTCTGCCTTCGGAGTTTGTCAGATCCGGAAGTCCGTAAAATGCACGGTTCAGAATACTATGTCCATCGATCAGTAAAATTTTGTCACTCAAAATGTGTTCCCCCTGTATCTGTTTATAGGAAATGCGCTATATCCGTAATAAAAAATATAACAAAAATAAGCAGCAGAACCGCAAATACTGCCAGCAAAAGACCTGTCAGGAAATGAAACCACCGTTTCTTACGGATATATCTGCGTGATTTTCGGATATCCTGATCCAGAAGTTTACGAAAATCAAGTACAGAACCATCTTCCGGCTCATCCAGCTGCTGTATTGCTTCATGCACAATAAAATATGTCTCAAGTTCATCATAACAGGACGAACAATGGCTGATATGATCCAGAAATTCTTCAAGTTCATCAACGCTTAAACTATGATTGATATATTGTGTCACCATGCTCTCAGCAATTCTGCATTCAATATCCGGCATTCTTTCTTCCTCCTGTTCCTGTTTTCACTTCTTTGTAGTATAGCACAAAAAGAGGCACTTCACAACGACCGTTTCGTCTGAAGCACCTCATTCGCGTATATAATATCCCGTTACTCTTCTGTCGCAGCAGCCGGAGTTTCTTCCGGAGCCTCGAGTATTTTCATAAATTCATCACCTGTGATCGTCTCATGCTCATACAGATATTTTGCCAGCTCATGAAGCTTGCTGATATTATCCTGAAGAATCTGCAATGCTTTCTCATGCTGTCTCTTTACAAGCTCGACTACTTTCTTATCAAGGAGTGTCTGCGTCTCAAAAGAGCAGGCCAGACTGGAATCTCCACCGAGGTACTGATTGCTGACACTTTCCATAGCTACCATATCAAAATCATCACTCATACCATAACGTGAGATCATTGCTCTTGCAATCTTGGTCGCCTGTTCAATATCATTGGAGGCACCCGTTGTAACAGAATGAAAAATCAACTCTTCCGCAGCACGGCCGCCTGTAAAAGTTGCAATCTTATTTTCCAGTTCTTCCTTTGACATCAGATAATGTTCATTATCATCCACCTGCATGGTATAGCCCAGTGCACCAGAAGTACGTGGAATGATCGTAATTTTGTGAACCGGAGCAGATTCGGTCTGTTTTGCTGCAACAAGTGCATGCCCGATCTCATGATAGGAAACAATCAGTTTTTCTTTATTGGAAAGGACACGGTTTTTCTTCTGATATCCCGCAATAACAACTTCGATGCTTTCTTCAAAGTCTGCCTGAGTTGCAAATTTACGTCCGTCGCGGACAGCACGAAGTGCTGCTTCATTGACAATATTGGCAAGTTCCGCGCCTGATGCTCCGGCAGCTGCCTTTGCAATATCATCAAATCGAACAGTATCTGCAATTTTAATTTTCTTTGCATGAACTTTCAGGATATCTTCTCTACCCTGCAGATCCGGAAGTTCTACCGGAATACGGCGGTCAAAACGTCCCGGACGGAGAAGTGCCGGATCAAGTGAATCCGGACGGTTGGTTGCTGCCAGGATTACAACACCCTTAGATCCATCAAATCCATCCATTTCTGTAAGGAGCTGGTTCAGTGTCTGCTCTCTCTCGTCATTTCCGCCTGTAAAACCGGCACCGTCACGTTTCTTACCAATTGTATCAATTTCATCAATAAATACAATACACGGAGCCTTCTCATTTGCCTGTTTAAAAAGATCTCGTACTTTCGCAGCACCCATACCGACAAACATTTCTACGAATTCAGAACCGGAAATTGAGAAAAACGGAACTTCCGCCTCACCTGCAACTGCTTTTGCAAGAAGTGTCTTACCTGTACCGGGCGGCCCCACAAGCAGTGCTCCCTTCGGCATAGACGCACCAATCTCTGTATATTTCTGAGGATTGTGCAGATAATCAACGATTTCTGTAAGAAGATCCTTCGCCTCGTCTTCTCCTGCAACATCGGAGAATTTAATTCCTGTGGAGGATTTTACATAAACCTTTGCATTGCTCTTTCCGAAAGACATTGCCCCACCAGGACCTCCGCCCATAGAAGACATCATCTTCTTACTCAGCCAGCGTCCGATAAAGATAAAGATAACGATTGGGACAACATAGCTCAAAAGAAGTGTCATAAGGATTGACGGACTTTCCGGAAGGACTTCATCCATAGTCACACCCGCATCCAGCAGACGATTGACCAGATCAGAATCATCCATCTTGACTGTCTTGCATAAAACAGTTCCATCTGTATCGTCTGATTTCATTTCATAATAAATATAACTTTCATCCACAGTAGCCTTGGTCACATTACCCTTTTCTACATTTTTTATAAAAGTAGAATAATCAGTCTTCTGTACACTTCTCTCCTGTATAGTCGGAACCACAAGCATATTCAGAAGAATGATAATGATACCTGCTATGATGTAATAGACATACATCGGTATCTTTTCCGGTTTTTTACGGTCAAATTTCATTTATTTGTTTCCTCCAAAATCATTTATGTCTTGTACAATACCATTTTTATAGTATATATTCAATGTTCTTTCTGTGAAATAAAATGAAATATTATAAACTTTTCATAAAACTCTGTAAATAAATATCAAAAAAGGACTCTCTGAATCTCAGAGAATCCTCTATGCCGCTGGCCGGACTCGAACCGGCACGGTTTCCCGCTTGATTTTGAGTCAAGTGCGTCTGCCAATTCCGCCACAGCGGCAAATGAACCGAAAATTATATTACCATAATTTTCAGTTCACTGCAAGCATTTTTAGGTAATAATTGCAAAATTATTTAAATAATTTATCTTCGTCCTCAAGCATTTTCTCATAGATTGGGAAGCAGTCAAATGTTGCAAAATAATCTCTTGGTGTTTCAGCACGACGGATCATCTCAAAGCTTCCATCTTCGCGGAGAAGAATCTCGGCGGATTTCAGTTTACCATTGTAATTATAGCCCATAGCAAATCCATGTGCACCGGTGTCATGAATTACAAGCAGGTCTCCCATCTCGATTTCCGGAAGATAGCGGTCAATCGCAAACTTATCATTGTTTTCGCAGAGGGAACCGGTAATATCATACAGATGATCGCACGGTTTATCTTCTTTACCCATAACAGTGATGTGGTGGTATGCTCCATACATTGCAGGACGCATAAGATTGACTGCACACGCATCTACACCGATGTATTCTTTGTGCGTATGTTTCTCATGGATTGCTTTTGTGACAAGGCATCCGTAAGGTCCCATCATAAAACGGCCAAGCTCGGTATAAATTGCAACATCTCCCATTCCTGCCGGAACAAGAACTTCTTCATATACCTTACGTACGCCCTCTCCGATCACACGGATATCATTTGGTGTCTGTTCTGGTCTGTAAGGAATACCGATACCACCGGAAAGATTAATAAAACCGACATGGGCTCCGGTTTCTTTCTGAAGTTTTACAGCAAGTTCAAACATTATTTTTGCAAGCATCGGGTAATATTCGTTTGTTACTGTATTGCTGGCAAGAAATGCATGGATACCGAATTCTTCGGCGCCTTTTGCTTTCAGTATGCGGAACGCTTCAAAAATCTGATCTGTTGTCATTCCGTATTTGGCATCACCCGGATTATCCATAATATCATTACTGATTTTAAACAGTCCACCCGGATTATAACGGCAGCTGATCGTCTTCGGGATGTAGCCGACGGCCTTCTCTACTGCTTCAATATGTGTAATATCATCGAGATTGATAATTCCACCGATCTCATTTGCATAACGAAATTCTGCTTCCGGCGTATCATTAGATGAAAACATGATATCACCTTTTTTGCAGCCGATTGCTTTGGAAAGCATCAGTTCAGTCATAGAGGAACAGTCACATCCACATCCGTACTCCTGAAGAATCTGGATCAGATATGGATTCGGTGTTGCTTTAACTGCAAAGAATTCTTTGAATCCTTTATTCCATGCAAAGGCTTCTTTTAATGCCATGGCATTTTCACGAATTCCCCTCTCATCGTAAAGGTGAAAAGGCGTCGGGAATCTCTCAGTGATTTCCTGCAGTTTTTCCATTGTTACAAACGGCTTTTTTTTCATAATATTTATCTCCTCGTATAGCATTATTTCACATGCTGATGTGTAAACAGATGATCCTGACAATATTCATAATTGCCATTACATTTTGAGCAGAAACGGAATTCCAGATTCGGATCATCCTTTTCTGTACGTCCACAAATTGCGCATTTGTGTTTCGTAATTCCTCCTGTTGCCGGATTGACACGGCTCTGTGCCATGGCCTTCTTAAATTCTCTGCGTCGATGTACTTCCTTCGGATTATAACGCTGCATATTCCTTGTGCTGAAGAAAAACAGAACAAAGTTAAGCAGTGATGCAAGAATCGGCACCGCCATTACCCACAATCCGACACGGATATAGGAAATCATGTTGTACAGAATAATCGCACCATACACACCTGCCATCCATTTCATCTTGATCGGAATCACAAACCATAACAAAATCTGCATATCCGGATAACTCATCGCATATGCAAGAAAGACAGAAAGACTGACATAATAAGTCGTGAATACACCTCCGCCAATCACGTATGTCATACCATCAATCACTACAAAACCACCTGTAATGAAGTAGGTAATAAATGCTGCAATCAGAACAAACAAAAGTCCCGAAAAAATATACAGGGTATAGCGAAAACTGCCCCATGTACGTTCCAGCGACGTACCGACCGGATAATAGAAAAATAAAATAGAAATTACAAATAAAAAGAAATTGCCGGTACTCGGCGGATAGATTACCCATGTAACAAGTCTCCAGATCTGTCCCTGAAGAATCTTTGATACATCAAGGCTCATCATACTGAGCATCGAAGGATTCATATAACTCAGCAGATATCCAACCACATAACAGATGATCACATAAACTGTCAGATTCGGGATTCCCCTTCCCCTGAATTTACGTTCCATTTTATCGATCCAATTCATAAAAACACTTTTTCTCCTTTTTCTGTTGATTTATACAGTCTGGAAAGATGAATTGTATTTATTGCTGAAAAAATCAAAAATACTTTTTCTTGGACAGGAACATTGCTGCAACAATACTTGCCCCGATAGAAATCAGAATTACGATTGCAAACCCAAATGTCGCGCTCGAAAACGGCATACCCACCGGAGCAAGGTTCATTCCATAAGCACTGAAAATAATCGTCGGAATACTCATAACGATCGTGATCACAGATAATATCTTCATCACATCGTTCAGATTGTTTGAGATGACAGACGCAAAAGCATCCATCATACTTCGCAGGATGCCGCTGTAAATATTTGCCATCTCAATTGCCTGCGTGTTCTCGATAATGACATCTTCAAGAAGTTCCGTATCTTCCGGATATTTCTTAATGCTCTCGACCTTGATCAGTTTCTCAAGTACAGCCTCATTCGAACGCAGAGAAGTCGTAAAATATACCAGTGATTTCTCCAGTTCAAGCAACTCTATCAATTCCTGATTTCGTGGTGAAAAGTGAAGCTTTTCCTCCACCTGTTCACTCTTTTTGTCTATGATGCGCAGATAGCGCAGGTACATACTGGCATTGCGGTAAAGAATCTGCAGGATGAAGCGTGTCTTCATATAAGTAAAGAAATTACGTACACGGCCTTCCATAAAGCGTGTCAGAACCTGTGTATCCTCCAGACATACCGTAAATATCATTTTGTCGGTAACAATGATACCAAGTGGGATCGTACCGTACCAGTCTTTGTCATTACGTTCTTCGATCATAGGAACATCGACCAGAATCAGAGTGTAAGTATCCTCCACCTCAATACGCGACCGTTCTTCTTCATCCAAAGGAGCCCTCAGATCATCAACTTCGATCTGAAACTGTTCAGATATTTCAAATATTTCTGTTGCTGTAGGATTTGTCAGGGCAATCCAACAGCCATCCTGCGGTTCCTGAATTTCGTGAATGGCACCGTCTGATGTCCGAAACATTCTAACCACGATTACACTCCCCTTCCACTCTCATTTTTGGTCATATGGTCAATTATAAAATGCAGTATGATTTTTGTCAATTCCAACTGAATTGTATTTACAAAAATTTTATTCAATTTATACGTTAAAGTGACATAGCGCAAATTATAGACTTTCTATATTTAATATGTTAATATTAACTACAGTTAATAAGGGAGGACTCAATACTTATGAATAAATCCAGCTTCGGCTCACATTTCACTGTAACTACATGGGGCGAATCCCACGGAAAAGCTCTGGGAGCAGTCATTGACGGCTGTCCTGCGGGACTTTCTCTCTCAGAAGAAGATATCCAGAAATTTCTTGACCGTCGTAAGCCTGGTCAGAGCCGCTATACGACTGCGCGTAAAGAAGGAGATCTTGTAGAAATCCTCTCCGGTGTATTTGAAGGAAAAACGACCGGAACTCCGATTTCGTTAATGGTACGAAACACCGACCAGCGTTCCCGTGATTATGGAAATATCGCATATTCCTACCGTCCGGGACATGCAGATTATACCTTTGATGCCAAATATGGTTTTCGCGATTATCGTGGTGGCGGACGTTCCTCCGGACGCGAAACGATCGGACGTGTTGCTTCCGGAGCAGTTGCATCCAAACTCCTTGCATCACTTGGTATTTCTTTCTGCACTTACACGAAATCTATCGGACCAGTCTCCATTGAAAACTTCAGCCCTGAAGAAATAAATAATAATGCATTCTATATGCCGGACGCAGATGCTGCTGCTAAAGCCGGTACTTATCTTGAAAAATGCATGAAAAATCTGGACAGTGCCGGCGGTGTGATTGAATGCCGCATCACAGGTGTCCCTGCCGGTCTCGGAAATCCTGTTTTTGAAAAGCTGGATGCCATGCTCTCTCAGGCAGTCATGTCTATCGGTGCAGTCAAAGCAGTTGAAATCGGCGATGGTATTCAGGTTGCCCATATGAACGGCTCAGAGGACAATGACGGATTTACGATCAAAGACAACATGATAAATAAGACTTCAAATCATGCCGGTGGTATTATGGGCGGAATCAGTGATGGCAGCGAGATCATCCTTCGCTCCTATATCAAACCAACCCCATCTATCAGTCAGCCACAGCAAACTGTTACCAGTCAGGGCAGGCAGATTTCCCTTGAGATACATGGCAGACATGATCCGGTTATTGTCCCAAGAGCAGTTGTCGTTGTCGAATCCATGTGTGCACTTGCTATTACAGATGCTTTGTTTGCAAATATGACTTCAAGACTCGATAAAATTCAGAAGTTTTACTCTAAATAACACAAAAGCTCCTGCAGCTTAAAACTGCAGGAGCTTTTAAATTACCTATATTTCATTGCAAATAATTACTGCTCATCATATTCCTCATCAGATAGTGGCTTAACAGCTTCAAAATCCTGAGGTACAGGCCACATATGAATACTGTTTGGAGTCTCAACATTATGAGGTTTATCATTCATAACGATGATATTCTTATCATAGTCAACCTTGAAGGTCGTAATAGTATTGCTTGCATGGTTCGCAATCGCAATATGCTGGTTATCCGGGAAAATCACAAGATCCTTCGGATAATCACCACTGATCGGCAGTGTGAATTTCTTTTCAAGAAGTCCTGTTTCTGCATCAACCTCATACATGGAAACTGTATTTTCTCCTGCAGTTGTACAGAACAGATGCTTGCCATCCGGTGCCAGTGCCAGACCGGATGCCGCATTATGGATTGCATCTTTGTCATGCTTCTTACTTAAAGTCGATACGCTCTGCAGAAGCTCGAATTCCGGATTCTCTCCGCTACCGTCATAGCTATATACTTTAATCTCATTGCTCAGTTCAAACAGAATGTATGCATATTTGCCGTCTGCACTGAAACGGATGATTCTCGGTCCACTCTCTCTCGGACAACGAAGGATGTCAACCAGTTCAAGTTTATGACGTCTCTTATTGATACGATAGATTTTAATCTGATCAATTCCATTGTCAACCGCGCAGAGATACTTATTGTCCGGTGTCGGTCGTACACAGTTTACATGTGGACGGAAATTACGCTCAGCGACACTGCCAAGACCTTTATGGAATACACCGTCCATAATACGTCCAAGACTTCCATCTTTATGCGTATGTACAACTGTCACCTTGCCATCATGATATCCTGCTACATACAGATATCTGCCGTCCACGTCTGTGGCAAGAAAACAGCCTCTCATTCCGTCAATTCCCACACTGTTGATACGGGTGAGGTCTCCATGAGCGTCACGCTGGAATACCGCAACGCCCTCATCCTCTATGGAATACAGGAACTTACCGTTCTTGGAAACTGCTGTGTGTGATGCATTGCTGACCTTCACTTCGCCTCGCTCGATCAGTTTGCCGTTCTCTACATCTACATCATAGACCTGAATGCCTTTACTGTTGCCATGGGTATATGTTCCCACATAAGCCACATATTTCTTGTTCCCCATTATACTGCCTCCTAAAATTCGATGAATATGTGCGAAAGCTCTATCCGCATTTGGTGTCCTAATTATAGCACATTCCATTTATAAGAACAAGTTGACATTCTACGTTGAATGTGTATTTTCTTACATACTTTATTTCATAAAATAATCTCGTACTTCAGAAAGTGTCTCTTCGATCACAGTATCTGTATGCGCGGCTGAAAGAAACATTGCCTCAAACTGAGACGGTGCCAGATGAATTCCTGATTTCAACATTGCAAGAAAATAATCTGCAAATGCATTTGTATCAGAAGCCTTTGCACTTGTATAATCAACTACTTCATTTTCTGCAAAAAACAGACTTCCTAAAGATGAAACATGATTTACATGATACGGCTTTTTATATTCTTTAAGAATCTGTTCGATTCCACTATAAAGTTTTTCGCCCTTTTCTTCCAGTTCCTTATAAACTTCCTGATGTTCATACAGATATTTCAGCTGTGTCAGACCTGCGGCCATTGCAATCGGATTACCACTTAAAGTTCCTGCCTGATAAACCGGGCCTGCCGGAGAAACCATTTCCATGATTTCCTTTCTTCCGCCATAAGCACCAACAGGCATTCCTGCCCCAATGATTTTACCAAAGGTAACCATATCCGGTGTCACGCCAAAATACTCTGCCGCCCCGCCAAATGCAAGTCGGAATCCTGTAATAACTTCATCAAAGATCAGTAATGTTCCGTGCTCGGTACAGAGACTGCGAAGACCTTCCAGGAATCCCTTCTTTGGCGGAACCACACCCATATTGGCTGCAACCGGTTCTACAATCACCGCAGCCACCTGTCCCGGTGCCTGTTCCAGAAGTGCTTTTACGCTGTTCAGATCATTATAAACTGCTGTCATGGTATCCTGTGTGCAGCCTTTTGGTACTCCGGCACTGTCCGGTACACCACTTGTCATCACACCGGAACCGGCACTTACCAGAAGTGCATCACTGTGTCCATGATAACAGCCGGCAAATTTGATGATCTTATCACGACCCGTATATCCCCTTGCCGCACGAATTGCACTCATAACAGCTTCTGTGCCGGAATTGACCATACGCACCATCTCAACATGCGGAAGATGTTCACAGATAAATTCCGCCATCTCTACTTCTATCTCTGTAGCACATCCAAAGCTCAGACCGTCTGCACATGCTTCAACTACTGCTTCCCGGATCTGCGGGAAGTTATGGCCGAGGATCATCGGTCCCCAGGAATCAATATAATCTACGTATTCATTGCCATCTACATCATAAATGTGACAGCCATCTGCACGTTTGATAAATCTCGGAGCCATTCCGATCGCACCATACGCTCTGACCGGACTGTTGACGCCGCCCGGAATTCTTTTTACTGCACGTTCAAATAATTCTTCTGATCTTCCCATTAGCCGATTCTCCCTTCATCAATAAAGCGGGCAAGCTCTTTTGCATAGTAAGTCAGATAAATAGAAGCTCCTGCACGATAGGCACTTGCAGCCATCTCACAGATAATTCTGTCTTCTTCGATCCAGCCCATCTTGGCAGCTGCTTTGACCATTGCATATTCACCGCTTACACTGTAAGTAGCAATCGGAACATTTGTTGCCTTGTAAACTTCCGAAACCATATCCAGATAAGACATTGCAGGTTTGATCATAATGATGTCTGCACCCTCTTCAATATCTGTCAGTGCTTCTTTCATACCTTCACGGCGATTATGAAAATCCATCTGATAACTCTTACGGTCACCAAAGGATGGAGCAGAACCTGCAGCATCACGAAACGGACCATAAAATGCAGATGCATATTTGACTGCATAGGACATGATCGGAGTTTCTTTATGTCCTGCCTTGTCCAGACATTCACGGATTGCACGTACACGGCCGTCCATCATATCAGAAGGTGCCACCATATCTGCGCCGGCTTCCACATGAGAAAGTGCTGTTTTTGCAAGTAATTCAAGTGTTGCATCATTCTCTACTTCATGACCACAGAGAACACCGCAGTGTCCATGTGAAGTATATTCGCACATGCACACATCTGTAATATAATAAAGATCCGGGAACTGTTTTTTAGCTTCTCTTAAAGCTTTCTGTACGATTCCGTTTTCATCGTAAGCACCACTTCCCACTTCGTCTTTGTGATCCGGGATTCCGAAAAGCATAATATTACCTACACCGGCCTTCTGAAGACGTTCCAGTTCATAGGGAAGACGATCTACGCTGTAGCGGTACTGTCCCTCCATAGACGGAATTTCTTCCTCAACACCTGTACCCTCTTTTACAAAAAGCGGATAGATCAGAGAAGATTTGTCAATTCTGGTCTCTCTCACCATTTTACGGAGTGTTTCACTTCCGCGAAGTCTTCTTGGTCTCTGAATAAGATCCATTGTTGCTGCACCTCTTTCTTATCTTAAAAATGTTATTTGTTTTTTATCTTCACAACGAGCTCGATCAAAGCCTCAATCGTTGCTTTTTCTGCCACAAATGTCTGCATGCCGTATGCATCAGCCGCAGCTTTTGTCTGTTTGCCGATACATGCTGCCACAACACCCGAATAATCTGCAAGTCCTGTACTTTCGACAAATCCTTTTACAGTTGATGCACTTGTAAATACCACACAGTCGATAGAACCTGTACGGATTTCTTCTCCGATATTGATCAGTCGGCTTTTTTCATAGACGGTATCATATGTTGCAATATCATCCACTCTGGCACCATGAGTTTTAAGAATCTTTACAAGATTTTCATTTCCTTTTCCTGCTCTTGGGAGAAGGATTTTCTCCCCACCTGTAAGTTTTGCCGCAAGGGCTTCTCCCAGTGAATCGCCATCATAAATTTCCGGAATCAGATCTACGAGAATACCTCTTTCTTCCAGTACTTTCGCAGTTCCCTGACCGATTGCCGCAATATGTACTCCCGCCAGACTACGGATATCTTTGTGCGCATTTTTCAGTTCTTCAAAGAAAATCTCTGCGCCTGTCGGACTTGTAAAAGCAATCCACTGATAAGTGTCCATTCTGTCAAATGCCTGCCAAAGCTCCGTCTGCTCATCCAGCGCAACAGTTCTGATAGACGGCAGTTCCAGCACTTCTGCCCCTCTTTTTCGAAGTTCATCTGCAGTACGGGAACTGCGTCCCTTCGGTCTGGTTACAAGCACTTTCCATCCTGCAAGAGAAAGATTTTCATACCATCCGAAGTTTGCAGCAAGCTTACATACTTTACCGACTACAATAATTGCCGGTGTCTCGATTCCCTGCCTTTCTACCTCTTCTTTCAGAGTGGAAACGGTTGCTACAACGCGCTTCTGATCAGCTGTCGTTCCCTTCTGGAGAACTGCCGCAGGCATATCCGGATCCATTCCTGCATCAAGAAGCCCCTGACAGATATCTGCAAGTGCTGCAATTCCCATAAGAAAAACCAGCGTTCCCTTCGTATTTGTCAGCGCTTTAAAATCAATGTCATATTTTTCACCTGCTCTCCGGTGTCCGGTAATGATATGCACCGATGAACAGAAATCACGATGTGTGACCGGAATTCCATTGTATGCCGGTACTGCAATGGAAGATGTAACTCCCGGAACGATCTCATACGGAATTTCATTTTCTGTCAGAAGTTCCAGTTCTTCTCCGCCACGTCCGAAAAGGAACGGATCACCACCTTTAAGACGTACAACACGATTTCCCTTCAGAGCTTCTTCCAGGAGCACCTGATTGATGCCTTCCTGTGGCATCGTATGTTTATCTGCACGTTTTCCTACATTTATTAATCTTGCCTCTGTCGGAATTTTTGCCAGAACACCCTGACCTACAAGGCTGTCATAAACAACAACATCTGCATTCTTCAGGACTTCCATTCCCTTCAAAGTAAAAAGGCCGATATCTCCCGGTCCGGCTCCGACAAGCCATACTTTTCCCTTTTTCATAATGAAGTCCCTCCTGTTTTGTCATTTTCATACATATCCTGCATCCGTTTGGCAAGATCTCTGCCCAGTTTTTCAGCCTCTGATTTCGGTCCCCGAATGCTGTCTTTAAAATAACGACCGTCACATTCCCTGTAATAGAGTCCGCGGAGAAAGAGTTCGTCTCCCTCTACCACTCCATAAGCGGCAACCGGCGAAGAACATCCACCATTCAGATATTTTACAAAAGCACGTTCTGCGCTGCCTGCGAACCATGTTTTTTCATCTCGATATCCTTCCAGATAATCATATGTCAGATCTTGTCTTCCCTGTACCGCGAGAATTCCCTGACCTGCAGCCGGAAGAATCTCATCCTCTGAAAAATACCGGCAGATTCGATTCTCTAAGCCGAGGCGTTTCAAACCTGCCGCAGCAAGAATCAGACCGGAATATTCTCCATTGTCCAGTTTCCGTAAACGGGTCTGGAGATTTCCACGGATACTTTTTACTTCCATTTCCGGATAAAGTTCTTTAAGCTGAAGCGTACGACGAAGGCTCGAACATCCCAGGGGTTTCGTCAGGTCCAGTTCACTGACTCCCTCCGGGAGCACCAGAACATCCCTCGGATCTTCTCTCTTTGAAAACGCAAGAAGAGGAAGTTCACCAGGAACTTCCATCGGCATATCTTTCAGGCTGTGAACCGACAACATGGTTCTGCCCTCCAGCAGTGCTTTATCCAGTTCTTTTACGAAGAGACCCTTTCCGCCTACCTTATCCAACGTCCGGTCTAAAATTTTATCACCGGTCGTTTTCATTGTCAGAATCTCAACATCCAGCTCCGGATGCTGTGTTTTTATGTAATCACGAACCATCTCACTCTGCAGAACTGCCAGACGGCTCTCCCTGCTTCCAATGATCACTTTATTCTGCACTTCTGTCTTCACCATCTGATGCCTCCATTGCTTCCTGAATTGCGATACGGACTTTTTTTGCGCGGCTGTGATCCAGCCCGCTTGCTGTAATCCCGACAACTACTTCATCCTTCATATAAATACCGGGGAAATAGAAATCGCATTTGCTTTTATCGTCGGCAACATTTACATAGATGCCCTCTTCCTTACAGACACGGTAGATTTCATCATTCAGTTTCCAGTCATTGGTTGATGCGATCACCATATATGCCATGTCAAAATCCGAACGTTTGACCGGACGTGTGATCAGATTAACATATCCGGTCTTTCCGAGTTCCTGAAGTTCCATCGTGCATTTCGGTGCAATTGCAGTAATATTTCTGGTAAACTGTAAAAGTGTCCGGACTCTTCTGGTCGCAATATTACCACCGCCTACAACGACGATTTTTTTGTCTGACAGATCAATAAACATTGGAAAATATCGTTTAGTCTTCATATACCTTCTCCAATCCTGCAACACATTCCAGAAAAGCTTCCTGATTCAGGCTGTCCCGAAGGCCGAAGATCATCTTGTTGACAACTTTTCCGGCTGCGGTGTCTACTGCATCAAGAAGATTTGCTCTGTCTTCTTCCTGCATCGGTGTTTTTTTGAGAATTTTTATGATACGCAGATTCAGATCCTGCACTGCTTCCGCACGGATTTCCTGAATTCTCGGAATCACGTCACGGCCATCCAGCCACTGAAAAAACTCTGCCATCTGTTCTTCTACGATCGAAGCTGCTTTGATAAGACTCTCATTTGCCTCCGGCGAAAGACTTTCTGTACGGAAGCTGTCCATATCATAAAGCGTAATTCCGTCCCTGCTGCCAAGAGATGGATCAATGTCCCTCGGAACTGCAAGATCAAGAAGCAGGAGCGGTTTGTCCAATACAACATCCTGAAAAAGTTCATCCCTCAGAGTAAAGTTCGGACTGGCTGTAGCACTTACTACAACGTCACAGTTCGGCAAAAATCTCATTCGCTCTCCATAATGAATACGACTGCATCCAATCGGAATACTGACAAGTCCGCTTCGATACTGACGGACTGTGACCGTTACATTGGCTCCGGCATCGCGAAGCGTCTGTGCGGCAACTTTTCCCATTTCACCATTTCCGATGACCATACATGTTTTGCCATGCATATCATAACCCTGTTCTTTCAAATGGCTGACTGCCTGATGGATAACAGATGGATTTCCATGTGCAAGAGGCGCTTCTGTCTTAATCTTCTTACCGGCAGTTACAGCCATACGGAACAGTACTTCCAGCACACTGTCTGTTGTAAAATGCTCACGTGCAAGATTGAGAGCCTCCTTAATCTGCGTCAGGATCTGATCTTCACCGAGGATCTGAGATTTCAGTCCTCCGGCAAGATAAAAAAGATGCTCAACAGCTTCCTTATCTTTGCGTGTTATAAAATATTTTTCATAGGAAGTATCCTGTATCCCTTTCAGACGGCACAGACACTCATACATGGAAATTTCCTGTTCTTCTTCGTGGCTCGTCCATATTTCAAGGCGGTTGCAGGTCGACAAAATGATACAGCCATAAATTCCTGCCGTCTCTTTAAGTCGTTCCATTGCTTCTCCCGCATTTTTCTTTGTAAACGCAAACAGAGCCCGAATATCTACGGGTGCTCTGTCGTGATCAATTCCTATCATGGATATTGTCATGATATTGTGTTTCTCCTTTGTCTGACTATACCATTTCCCGAACGAGATCCGCCATATTCGGGTGGATTCTTCAGGAAAACATACTCTTTTAATGATAGTATGTTCGAGAAAAGTTGTCAATGGAATTTACATGAGTTTTCCTGTGTATTTTGAAAGAAAAAAAGATATCTCTAAATCTCCACATTTTTTGTGGCAATCACATCCACCCCCGTATGCGCTGCATCATGCAAAACCACATCTCCGATATGTACAGGTGCCGGCACAGTAATTCCTTTCATTGCACGAATGCAGGCAAAAATTTGGTCTTTCGGAATATCTTCTTTTGTTTTGACAGAAACAACAGTTTCTGCCCCACCGCTTACACGAACGGTCGTTGTCACGATTCTGGTCGGATCAGTAACCTCTTTTTTTCCATATACGGCACCTCTTTTGCAGGTATTTCCTTCTATACTTATGACTTCTGTGTCCTCAAGTTTCACAGTAAGAGGACATCCCATCGGGCAGCCGATGCATGTCAGATTTCTGATTTCCATATCTATTCCTCCTCTATTTTTAATGTAATTTTCTGCAATAAAGGATTCTTCATTATCTGTTCTCTGGTAAGTTTGATCTGCTCCATCTCCCCCGGAGCTACGACCGGACGTTTGCGGTGAAGGATTCTTTCTCCATCGAGATAGCAGCTTATATAGCAGTTTTTGTATACACCTCCGACGCGGAATCGAACAGTCAGTTCTTCCGGCATATGATCCGGACGTATTGCAGACGGAACCGTATAACGTACTCCCTTTTCCGAAAACAGAGGGATTTCTTTTTCTGTCAGTTTTTTTGTGTTTTCCTGACTTCTGCATGTATTCTGTACATAAAGCGAGGCATTTCGTCCAGCCATAGCCGCTTCTTCCGATACAAAATCAACCAGGTCATGTACATGAAGCACATTTCCACATGCGAAAACGCCTTCCATATTTGTCTCCAGACTTTCATTTACTTTCGGTCCGGATGTTATCGGATTCATTTCTATTCCCATGCCACGTGAAAGTTCATTCTCCGGGATAAGTCCGACTGAAAGAAGCAATGTATCACACTTGTATTCTTCTTCTGTACCCGGAAGCGGTCTGCCCTTTGCATCTACTTCGGCAAGAGTGATTCCCTCCACACGTTCTTTACCTTTAATATCAACTACTGTATGGCTTAATTTCAGTGGGATTCCAAAATCATCCAGGCACTGTACAATGTTTCGTTTCAGACCACCGGAATAAGGCATCAGCTCTGCAACCACCTGTACATCTGCTCCTTCCAGCGTCATTCTTCTCGCCATGATCAGGCCGATATCACCGGAGCCTAAAATCACAACTTTTCGTCCCGGAAGATATCCTTCAATATTGACCAGATGCTGTGCCGTTCCCGCTGAGAAGATTCCTGCCGGACGATAGCCCGGAATATTCAGTGCTCCTCTCGAACGCTCCCGGCATCCCATGGCAAGAATCACAGCTTTTGCCTGAATCTGAAACATACCTTCATTCCGGTTCATTGCCGTTATGAGCTTACCTTCACTGATGTCCATAACCATAGTATGTAATTTATATTTTATCTGAAGTTCCTCTGTCTGTGCGATAAATCTTCCGGCATATTCCGGACCTGTCAGTTCTTCCTGAAACGTATGCAGGCCAAATCCATTATGAATACACTGGTTCAGAATCCCACCAAGCTTATCATCACGTTCAAGAATCAGGATGCTTTCTGTTCCGTTTTTTCTGGCCGCTATTGCCGCTGAAAGTCCCGCCGGACCTCCACCGATGATCACAATATCATAATTCTTCATTTCGCTTTCCTCCTCAAAATACATCCTTATTGATCCCTTCTATAATTCTGGAATTCCCGCCGGATTTCGTAATTTCTTCCATTGATTTTTCAAGCTCACGAGCCAGAATTTCCATAACTTTAGGTGAACAGAATCCTGACTGGCAACGTCCCATACCGGCACGTGTACGCCTTTTGACTCCGTCCAGTGATTTGGCTCCCAATGGTCTTCTGATCGCATCTATAATTTCTCCCTCTGTCACCATCTCACAGCGACAGATAATATTTCCATATGCAGGATTCTGTCGGATCAGCTCATTTCGTTCTTGAATCGTCATTCCATTCAGATCCGGCATTCCTGTTCTCGTGGAAATAAAATCTGTTTTTTCTTTCAGATCATATTTTTTCTGTACAAGGTTTCCAATCATTTCGCCTATTGCCGGTGCACTGGAAAGTCCCGGTGATTCAATTCCTGCACAGTCTATAAAATCATTTTCTGTTTCACCGATAACAAAATCATCTCCGTCTTCGTGAGCACGCAGACCGGCAAATGAAGTAATCACCTGACGTGTCGGAATATTTTTTACACTTTCTGCAGATTTTTCAAGAACCTGCTGTAATCCATCCCGTGTTGTATTCACACCTTCTTTATTTTCAATATCCACTGCAGTCGGTCCGATCAGAAGATTTCCATGAACCGTCGGTGTGACAAGAACACCTTTTCCAAATTTCCCCGGAAGAGTAAAAATCGTTCTTCTTACATGATTACCGGCACTTTTATCCAGGAGACAGTACTCTCCTTTTCGCGGAGTGATATGAAGCTTCTTTTCACTTACCATATTGTGAATCTTATCCGCATATACACCGGCTGCATTGACAATACACTTTGCATTATATTCTCCTCTGCCTGTTGTGATTTTCCATCCTTTTGCATCTCGTTCAATTTGCTTCACTTCCGTATTAAAATGAAATGACACACCATTTGTATATGCGTTTTCTGCAAAAGCAATCGTCATATGAAACGGACATACAATTCCGGCTGTTGGTGCATACAAAGCCGCATAGACTTTATCGGAAACATTCGGTTCCATCACAAGCACTTCATCTCTGTTTAAGATCTGAAGCCCTTTTATACCATTTTCGATTCCTCTGTCATAAAGTTTTTTAAGATCCTGATAAGCGTTTTTGTCCAGACAAAGTACAAGTGAACCATCCCGTTTAAACGGAAAATCAAGTTCTTTTGAAAGTGATTCGATCATTTCATTTCCCCTCACATTCAATCTGGCTTTCCATGAGCCCGGTTCTGCATCATACCCTGCGTGAATGATCGCACTGTTTGCTTTTGAGGTACCGCAGCAGACATCCTCTTCTCTTTCCAGCACGCAGACTTTGCACTGATATCGTGACAGTTCCCGTGCAATTGCTGTACCTGTCACTCCTGCACCGATAATGATCACATCATAGTTTTCCATATTCCATCCTCCTGTATCGCATCATACGAATTTTTTATATGTATTTATTTAGAACAAAGCGGACAAGTCCGCTTCAAACTCCCTGAATCCCTCAATCTTTGAGGGACTTGTTACGCTTTGCGCGCCAGATGCAGTCTGCTTCAGCAGACATGTTCCTCATGCATCTGGTCGCATCCTCGCGGAGCGTTTTTATGTAATAGGAACATTACGGAGTAATTTCCTATTACATAAAAAAGCCCGACAAATAAACCCATGTCTTATGGATCTACTGTCAGGCTCTCTTTTCTCTTGCCCCAATATTTAATTTAAATCCGATCACTTAAAAGCGACTCATAATATTTAATCTTCTTCGTCTCTTGCCCAGCCATAGGCATATTTGACTGCTTTTTCCCATCCCTTGATTCGTTTGCCTCTCTCGGCATCCATGATCTGAGGGGTAAAAGTTTTATCAATCGCCCAGTTCTTAAGGACATCTTCCTTGCTCGTCCAGTAATTCACTGCAAGTCCTGCCAGATAAGCGGCGCCCATCGCAGTAGTCTCGACACATCGCGGACGGTTCACCGGTGCATTGATGATATCTGCCTGAGTCTGCATCAGGAAATCATTTGCGCTCGCACCACCATCGACTTTCAATGAAGCAAGCTGGATTCCGGAATCAGCCTTCATCGACTGCAGAACATCATTTACCTGATATGCCAGAGATTCCAGAGTTGCACGGATAATGTGGTATTTATTTACGCCTCGGGTGATTCCGACGATCGTACCTCTCGCATACTGATCCCAGTGTGGTGCCCCAAGTCCTGTAAATGCCGGAACAACGTAGCAGCCATTTGTATCCTTAACTTTTTTTGCCATGTATTCAGAATCTTCTGCAGAATCGATCAGGCGCATCTCATCACGCAGCCACTGGATTGCGGCCCCTGCTACAAAGATAGATCCCTCCAGTGCATAATTCACCTTTCCGTCCAGACCCCAGGCAATTGTTGTAACAAGCCCATTTTCGGAAAACACCGGTTTCTCGCCTGTATTCATAAGTAAGAAACAACCGGTACCATATGTATTTTTTGCTTCACCGGCCTGAAAACAGGTCTGCCCAAACAATGCGGACTGCTGATCTCCCGCTGCACCTGCAATCGGTATCGGACCGCCGAGAAATGACGGATCTGCCATACCGTAAACACAGCTGGATGGTTTCGGTGTCGGAAGCATACATCTCGGAATATCTAATTCTTCAAGGATTTCTTCGTCCCATTGTAAAGTATTGATATTAAAAAGCATTGTACGGGATGCATTGGAATAATCTGTGATATGGACTGCACCCTTCGTCAGTTTCCAGATCAGCCAGGTCTCAACTGTTCCAAAAAGCAGATCTCCACGCTCTGCCTTTTCTCTGGCGCCCGGCACATTGTCGAGAATCCATTTTACTTTTGTTGCAGAAAAATATGCATCTATCACAAGACCGGTCTTCATACGGAATTTGTCGGTAAGACCCTTTGCCTTCAGTGAATCACAATATTCGGATGTTCTGCGGCACTGCCAGACAATTGCATGATAGATCGGGTCTCCGGTGTTTTTGTCCCAGACGATTGCAGTCTCCCGCTGATTTGTAATGCCGATTGCAGCAATATCATGTGCTTCTGCACCAATCATATTCATAGCTTCTACTGCCACACCAAGCATACTTGCCCAGATTTCATCTGCATCGTGCTCTACCCAGCCGGGCTTAGGAAAATACTGATGAAATTCTCTCTGTGCCACACTGCACATTTCACCTTTTTCATTGAATAAAATGCATCGGTTGCTGGTGGTACCCGCATCCAGCGCCATTACATATTTTTGCATATAAAAAGCCTCCCTCATAAAAGAGTTTCTTTTATAATATATTTTTTTATATTCCTCTTATTTATCTTATTAAACAAAATCTTTTATAATTAGTCAATAGATAAGCCATTTCTTTTGAGCCACGCTATTGTATATTGACTGTATTTATATCATCCTAATATATATTTACAGCTTCCATACGTTGTGGTTGGTAGAGGATACGGCGGTGGCGCCGGCGGAGAGGGCTCCCATAACGGATTCTTTGTCGATAATAAGACCTCCGGCGATTACAGGTACTTTGATTTCAGAGCAGAGTTTCTGAATGACTTTTGGCATTGCTCCGGGCAGGACTTCTATGAAATCCGGATGGACAGTATGCTGCTGTGTAAAAATATTCTCGTAAGCCATTGAATCGAGCAGGAAATAACGAAGTACGGTATACAGCGAAAGTTCTTTTGCTTTTTTGATCAGGGCTGGCTTCGTCGTAATGATTCCATCAGCATCTGTGTTATTTTTCAGATATTCGATTGCTATCTCACGTGGGCTTAAGCCCACGATCAGATCTACATGTACCATGGCAAACTTGCCTGCAGCCTTGATTTTCTTTACAATGTCTCCAATCGAACAGATATCTCCAAACAAAATAAAAACAACTCGTATGTCTTCAAGCTTACAGCATTGTTCAAGATCATCCATGCATTTTACTGCCGCAATGATCGGATTCTCCTCAACAGCATTCCAAAATTCCCGTCCCATTCCCTGCCCTTTCTCCGGTCATAAATCCATTATCTACAACCACCTAGTATTCTATATGTTCTAATATATCATATCCATTTTTAATAAACAAACAAAAACAGGTAAGAATCCTGTAGAAGGTTTTTAAGGAAGTTCCCTTAGATTACCCAAAAATTATCCGTACAAACCACTTTCCTGTATGTCTCAAATCTAAACCATTTATTATGCAGTTCGGATCTGTTTTCCACAGTCACTGTTTTTGCCTCTTCGAAGAATTTTTCCAGTTCCGCTTTGTTCTTTACAAGCAGTGCCATTCCACGCTCATCAACTACCGGAAGTCCCATATAGCGGTAATCTTCAATCCTCTGAATATCTTCTACTTTGCCATCACGTATCAGAACAGCTGCACCGTCCTCAACAGACAAAACATCAAAGTATTCCGGATATTTGAAGCTGTCACCGGAAACCGGCACCTCATCACCTACATGATAGGTTTTCTTATCAAATCCGGTTTGGGACATCATTGCATTTTCCAGATCGAAGTAAAATTCTTCAAACACATAACCGCCGACTTTGATATCGTCTTTCTGGAAATATGGTTTTTCTCCGTCATTATCTACGGTTTCCAGTACACCACAGGCAGAAGTCATATGGCTGACACGGTCGATCAGGATCATTTCACCAAGTGTCTTGTGTTTCTTAAATTCATCCAGCACGATTTTCTCAGCCAGCTCAATCTCACAGAGTGCGATCTCATTTTTTTCAATATAATCGGCAGAAATATGTTCTCCTGTATTGACGTCAATCTTATATTTGATGCTTCGGATGAATCCCGGAATTCTCTTTGTACCGAGTTTTACCAGATACTCTTTTCTGAGGGTCAGTCTGCTGTCATCCATCCAGAGAAGTGTTGCTGTAAAGCTCTTTGCAACGGAAAGCTGTGCCTGATCTGTCAGAACACATCCACGGCTGACATCTACTTCTTTGTCAAGCTGGATCGTCACTGCCTGTCCTGTCACCGCCTCCTCTACGGATGTGCTTCCGTTCAGAAGTGATTTGACTGTTGCAGCTTCATTGCTCGGAAGTGTAGTAATGGTCTGTCCGACTTTTATCCTGCCACTTTCAATCTGTCCCTGAAAGCCTCTGAATTCATGATTCGGACGGCATACACGCTGTACCAGCATATAAAATCCTGCCTCGCTCTCAGTTTCTGTCACATCAACGGTTTCCAGATGATCCAGAAGTGTTTTTCCTGTATACCATGGCATATTTTCGGATTTGACAGTCACATTGTCACCCTCAGTCGCACTGACCGGAACGATCACAACATCCTGAAGTCCGAGACTTTCAGAAAGCTCGTTAATATCTTTCATAATTTCATTAAATCTCTCTTCACTGTATCCCACAAGATCCATTTTGTTAACTGCGAATACAAAGTGATGAATTCCCATCAGCGCACAGATACGGCTATGGCGTCTTGTCTGTACCAGAACCCCCTGTTTTGCATCGACCAGAATGATTGCAAGCTGTGCAAAAGAGGCACCGACAGCCATGTTTCTTGTATATTCTTCGTGACCAGGTGTGTCTGCAACGATAAAACTTCTTTTATCTGTAGTAAAATAACGATACGCCACGTCGATGGTGATACCCTGTTCTCTTTCTGCCATCAGACCGTCAAGAAGAAGTGAATAATCAATTGCACCGCCCCTGGATCCGACTTTGCTGTCAAGAATCAGGGCCTTTTCCTGGTCTGCATAAAGCAGTTTTGAGTCATAAAGTATATGTCCGATCAGTGTGGATTTTCCATCATCCACACTTCCGCAGGTAATAAATTTCAGTAAACCGCTCATTTAGAAATACCCCTCTCTCTTTCTCTTTTCCATGCTTGCCGCACCGCCATCAGAGTCAATGATTCGGCTGGTTCTTTCAGATTCTACTGAGCTTAATGTCTCATCAATGATTGCATCAAGAGTATCTGCTTCTGAAAGAATCCCACCTGTCAGCGGATAACAGCCCAGTGTACGGAAACGTACTTTTTTCATTTCCGGTTTTTCTCCCGGTTTCAGGCGCATACGTTCATCGTCCACCATAATGATATTTCCATCACGATATACCACCGGACGTTCCTTTGTAAAATAGAGAGGTACGATCGGAATATTTTCTCTCTGTATGTACTGCCAGATATCTTTTTCTGTCCAGTTGGAGATCGGGAAAACACGCATACTCTCGCCCTTGTTGATCTCCGTATTATAAAGCTTCCACATCTCCGGCCTCTGGTTTTTCGGATCCCACGCATGATTTTCGTTACGGAAAGAAAAAATACGTTCTTTTGCACGGCTCTTTTCCTCATCACGACGGCCGCCTCCAAAAGCTGCTGTAAAACCATATTTGTTCAGAGCCTGTTTCAGAGCCTGTGTTTTCATGATATCTGTATAAGCTGAACCGTGATCGAAAGGATTGATTCCCTGCTTTACACCATCTTCATTGATATATTCCAGCATCTCGATTCCAAGCTCTTTTGCTGTCTTATCACGAAACTTGATCATTTCTTTAAATTTTCATGTTGTATTGACATGTAAAAACGGGAAAGGCGGTTTTTCTGGATAAAAAGCTTTCAGTGCAAGATGAAGCATTACTGAGCTGTCTTTTCCGATGGAATAAAGCATTACTGGTTTTTCGCATTCTGCTGCCACTTCCCGGATAATATATATTGCTTCTGCTTCCAGTTCATCTAAATGTGATAATCCGCTCATATTTGATCTCCTGTCTTAATATTTATTGGAATTTCTCCGGTCAACGCTGATCACAAGTTCGCTGCCGTCTGCTCTGGTGATATTCCAGTTGAGAAGATCACCTTTTTGTGTGACATTCATTGTGCCACCCATGCCGCCGATGTCTGCGCCAAGATAAAATTCAATGGCTCCTGCTTTGCATTCTTTTACGCAGGAAACGCAGCCCCAGCAATTCTTCGGATATTTCATGACTGCCTTTTTATCTATGATCTGAATGAGGGTGCCGGGACATACTTCCTGACATTTTCCGCAGCCGACACAACGGTCTTTACGAATTTGTATGCTCATAAGTATCCCCCTTTACCAGATCCCGGAACAGAATATGGAGCTTGCCGTCTTCCATTCTGGAATTTACATATTTTTCAAATTTCTCATCTGTCTCAGGATGATCAAGATTTTCGTTAAACGAATGCCAGCGTGTTTCTTTTCTGTTTTTGAGATGTTCAATCAGAACCTGACAGACAAGAAGTCTTTCTTTTAACTCATAAGCAAAAAGGAGCTCATGCATATCCTCTGCCCCGATCTGCTCTGCCAGTTCACTTAAACGCGCGATTTTTTCTTCTGCAAGTTTTAACTGTTTTTCATTAAACTGATAATTACTTGCGATTCCGCCTGCATATTCATCCATAACTTTCTGCATGGCTTCTTCCAGATCATCGATTGTAAATAATCCGTTCTGTGTGCTGCGGATTTTTTCGTAATCATTCAATACTGCCTGTGCCTGATCTTCGATTGTGGATGTCTGTTCAACAGAAGCAGTTTTCAGCTGTTCGATGATTGCAAAAGAGGCAATCTTGCCCTCTGCCAGAGCACCGGTTACATATTTCTGCGGACATCCGCCGGCAACATCACCGGCTGCATACAATCCATGAATAGTCGTTTCTCTCTTTGTATCTACCCAGAAACCACTCGCCGTATGGCCGCCTACAATATATGGCTCCGTTCCCTGAATCATTATTCACACACTGTTTCTCGAAATATGTTCGTCGTACAAGTGTCGTGTGGGCCGCAGTAATAGTTACGTTCATAATTGCAAACCAGCAAGTATCTGTATTTATGAATTTCTATAAGTACTTCTGCAATATACAAATATAAGCCTTTTCTTTCCGGTACATGCCATATGTCAGGCTGCGTTACGTCCTGTCTGCAATTTCCAGTGTGTGGATAATTATTTCGTGAGAAGACGCTCTGAGACGGCCGGTACTTAGGGATTGTTTTTTAATCCCTTAGTATCCGCTGCCAGTCGAAGGCAGCGAGAGCGTGTCTTTGATGAAATACTTATCCAACACACGTGGTCCTCGCATTTTCCCACTATCGCAGCATTACATATGCATGTCACACTCCGCCTGCTCGTAGTCGATCAGTTTTGTGATGGTCGGGTGATCACCACATACCGGGCAGTCATGGTTCTTAGGAAGTTTGATCGTACGGAAAGTCATTGTCAGTGCATCGTAAGTAAGAAGTCTGCCTGTCAGGAGATCTCCTTTTCCGATGATGTATTTCACTGCTTCCATTGCCTGAAGGCTTCCGATGACTCCGCCCATGGCTCCGATGACTCCGGCCTGCTTACAGGTCGGCACGGCATCCTTCGGCGGCGGATCTTTAAATACGCATCTGTAACATGGTCCTTCTCCCGGCACATACGTCATAAGCTGACCTTTGAAACGAATGATTCCTGCATGGGAGAATGGCTTCTGTGCCATGACACATGCATCATTGATCAGGAACTTTGCCGGAAAATTATCTGTTCCATCGATGATGAAATCATAATCCCTGATGATGTCCATGATATTTTCGGATGTGATGAACTTACGGTATGTATTAACTTTGACATCCGGGTTGATTGCCTGCATCGTTTCTTTTGCAGATTTTACTTTCGCCTTACCAAGGTCTGCCGTTGTATGGATGACCTGTCTCTGAAGATTGGAAAGATCTACTTCATCGGCATCTGCAATTCCGATGGTTCCAACTCCGGCTGCTGCCAGGTACATGGCTGCCGGTGCTCCGAGTCCGCCGGCTCCAATGATCAGTACACTGGAATTCAGGAGCTTTTTCTGTCCCTTTGCGCCAACTTCTTTGAGAATGATGTGACGGGAATAGCGCTCTAACTGCTCGTTTGTAAATGCCATTATCTTGCGCCTCCTCCCATGAAGTACAGAAATTCAACTTCGTCACCAGCTTTGACTTCTGTAGATTCGAAAGCACCACTTTCTACAAATTCGTCATTGATTGTTACGGTAACATACTGCGGTGTCTCTACATCTTCTTTTTCAATCAGTTCCTTTACGGTAAGTCCTTCCGGGTATTCCTTCTTTTCTCCTGCAACCTTTATAAACATATCTCTTTTCTCCTTTTATACTCAAACAAACTCTTCAAACAGCTCTTCTATTTCTTCCTGTTCTTTCAGCCCTACAGTCTTTCCTTTTGCTTCTCCGTTTACGAAGCAGATCACTGTCGGAACTGACATGACTTTGTATTTCTCAGCCAATTCTCTGTCATAGTTTACATTTACCTTGTAGATATAAATATCATCTTCATTCTCGTCTTCAATGTCACCCAGAATTCCTGCCATCTGTTTGCACGGGATGCAGCTGTCAGAATAGAAATCCACAAGAACCGGCTTGTCTGCTTTTAATACTTTTTCTTCAAAGTTCTCTGCATTGATTCTCAGTGCCATATCATTCATCCTCTACTTTCTTAACAATCAATGTGAATGTATCATCCCCGTTGTCGGTAAGTTTCAGAATCTGATGTCCTTCTTCTTTGATGCTTCGCGGTACATTCTGTACCGGTTCTCCGTTATTCATACGGACTGCAAGAATCTGTCCGTCGTCCAGTTCCTCAAGCGCAACCTTTGCTTTTACAAATGTCACCGGGCAAACAACATCTGTAATATCTACAGTATCATCAATCTTATAATCAGCCATCGTAAGCTCCTTTCAGTACTTCGTACAGTTTTTCTTCTCCAACTCTGTCAATTGTAAATTTGAATCTCTCTCCTGCATTTGCATGATCTGCAAAGAACTGGATTGCTGCATCTGTCACACGGAAAAGCTGTTCTTCGGATGTTATCAGCGGAAGAAATTCTCTTCCTTTACTGATATGGTTTCCAAAAGTGCCGCCAAATGATACAAGAAATGCTTCATTTACGTCCCATGCATCAACCGGGCAGGATTTTGCGCAGCGTCCACAGTAATTACATTTCTGAGTGTCGATCACAAGCTTGCCATCCCGGAAAGTAATTGCTTCTTCCCTGCAGGCTTTTTCACAGACACCGCAGTGAATACAGGTATCTTCTTTCCAGCTGATCTGTGCAGCTCCCTTGATTCCTACATCGTTTTCTTCTGCTTTGAGACAGTTGTTCTGACATCCCGTTACGCCAAATTTGAATTTATGCGGAAGTTCACGTCCGAAATATCTTTCATTCAATTTAACCGCTATATCGTAACTGTTGATATTTCCACTCGGACAGACTGTATTTCCCTGACATGCTGTTACTGTCCGAACTCTCGGTCCGCAGACACCCGGGCGGCATCCGCCTTTGGCAAGATCTGCTGTCACATCATCAATATCATCTAATTTAATAAAAGGAATCTCCACACCCTGTCTGGATGTCAGGTGTACATATCCATCCCCGTACTTCTCTGCAACCTCTGCAATTTTTTTGAGATTTTCAGCGGTAAGTGCACCGCCGACGCAGGCAAGTCTCAGAGAAAAATTGTTTTTCTGTTTCTGGCGCATAAAGCCGCCTTTTTTTAATGTTGCGTAATCAACTTTCGCCATTTTCGTCCTCTCCTTTTATTACTCTTCTGAAATCTTCTTTTAAATCTTCAATATCTTCTATTCCTACACTGATTCGAATCATATCATCGTATACACCGGAAAGTTCTTTTTCTTCCTGTGTCAGATGTGCCGCAATTGTGCTGGATGGATGTATCGCAAGTGTTTTCGTATCTCCTATGTTTGATACAAGCCATGGGATCCTCAGTTCATTCAGGATTCGAAAAGCACGTTCTCTGCTTCCTGTTCTTAATGTAATGATTGCTCCGTATCCACCATGTAACTGTTTTGCCGCAATCTCATGATATGGATGTTCTGAAAGACCGGGATAGGAAACAGTAATTCCATGACCAAGTTCTTTCAAAAACTCCGCCAGCTCCATGGCGTTACTACAGTGGCGATGCATTCGAAGTCCCAGTGTCTCAAGCCCAAGTGTATTCAAAAATGCATTCTGCGGTGCCAGACAGGCTCCTATACTTCGAAATAAACCGTTTCGCCGTACAGCCCTGCCGCTGCAACTACATGATCACCGCTTCGCAGGATATTCATGAGAGCCATAGTCAGTGCCGCCATTCCCGATGCACAGGCCACACTTCCTACTCCACCCTCAAGCTTCGTCATTCGTTTCTCAAAAGCTTCAACTGTTGGATTGTTGATTCTTGTATATGAATATCCGGCACGTTTATTTGCAAAAATCTTTTCGAGTTCCTCTGCTGTATCATGACGGAATGCACTGGACTGGTAGACCGGAACCTGTGTCGCACCAAAAGGATTTGTCTCCTCTGTCCCATGAAGCAAAGTTGTATTAAAACCGTATTCTTTCATTCCTGTGCTCCTTTATGTCCTTTTCTATGTGTTGGTATTACCATACGCCTATAAACATACCATGTAAATAGGTGTTGTATGTTTTTTCCAATTTTTTCCTTCATATGGATATAACAAATGAAAAACACATTTCCAGAACAGAAAAAAGCAGGATCAACTTCATCCATCGACAAATCTGTCCTGCTTTGTTTCTTTTATGAACTTATTATGCACATTGTAATATCTGCTGCAGTTTCAGATTATATAATCTCCTACATCTGATTTCTGCTCAAGCAGATCTTCCAGTGTAATTCCGTCAAAATATTCATTAATCAGTTTATAGAATTCTTCCCACATCTGTAAGGTCTTGCAGGATGATGCCCTTTCACACTGATTCGGGTGATCATCAAGACATGCTACCGGTGCCATTGAACCTTCTGTAATTCTTAAAATACTGCCGATCGTATATTCTGCCGGAGTTTTGGCCAGACGATATCCGCCACCTTTTCCGCGTAATGCCTTTACAAACTTCTGTTTACTCAGTACAGATACAATGGATTCCAGATACTTTTCGGAAATTTCCTGTCTTTTCGCAATGTCCATTAACGGAATGTATTCTCCATTGTTATGCTCTGCAAGATCCAGCATAACACGAAGTGCATAACGTCCTCTTGTTGATATTTTCATGTAAACCCCTCCATATACCTATCATACTACAAGGTTTTAGGGAAAACAAGTAATATTGTCAGATTACCAGATAATCTTCTTTTGCCGAGCTGTTTTCCAGCGTATAGACTTTGTTTTCTTTTATAACAAAAAGACGCTGTACAAACACATCTACTGTTTCCCCTGTATGTACAAGTGGCTCATCCAGTCCTCTTCGCGCACTTAACCGTACATCTCCGACTTTCAGTCCCAGTTCAAAATAGCTTCCGCGGAAAGCAACCCGCTCCACTATCGCTTTCGATGCAGAACTTTTGTATTTCTGCACCTCATTTTTTCTTGTTACTTTGACAAATTCCGGACGGACGATCGCGTGGTCTGCTCCGTCAACATCTTCAAAATAATTGAAGATATGATAATCTTTCACAATTGCTGCCTGTCCAAAGAAAGAAGCACTGAAAGCTGTCTCCGGACTCTGGTATACTTCCACCGGACTTCCTTTCTGCTCAATGTGTCCTCTGTTTGTAATAATGATCTCATCTGCAACTTCAATTGCTTCATCCTGATCATGTGTGACAAAAATACTGGTAATACCGAGTTTTTCGATCATATCTTTCAGCCATGTCCGAAGTTCCTGTCGGATTTTAGCGTCAATAGCGGCAAACGGCTCATCCAGAAGCAATAATTGCGGATTCGGCGCCAGTGCCCTTGCAAAAGCAACTCTCTGTCTCTGTCCACCGGAAAGCTGGCTCGGATATCTTTTTTCAAGTCCTTTCAGGCCGATCAGTTCAATCAGCTCGGTTACTCTTTTTTTGATACAGGTTTTGTCAGCCTTCTGTACTTTCAGGCCAAATGCAATATTATCATATACTGTCATATAGCGGAACAACGCATAACTCTGGAATACAAAACCAATGCCTCTCTCGCTGGCCGGAATGTCATTGACTACTCTTCCATCTATGATGATCTCACCGCTGTCCGGCTGTTCCAATCCGGTGATCATGCGCAGGATCGTTGTTTTTCCGCTTCCGCTCGGTCCTAAAAGTTCGATCAGTTTTCCCTTTTCACATCTCCCTGTCCGTTCTCTGCAAAGGAGGTCGTTGCACTTCTTGCACCGGAATCCAGAACGAGAACATTCTGATATAACTTTTTGATAAAGTTTTCCATCTGTTCTTCATTTCTGTTATACTGTTTCTGCGCATATGCCCATGCCGCAAGGTAGTTCCAGCGCGCACCTCCGGAAGTTTTTGGATTTGGTGTAATGACATCCACATCATCCCGGATCAGGTCATTCCAGTCCTGAATATTTTTCGGATTGCCTTTTCTTACAAGAAATACAATTGTCGATGTATAAGGTGCACTGTCATCTGGAAATTCTTCTTTCCATCTGTCCCGAATCATTCCGGAATTTTCAATTGCATCAATATCATATTCAAGGGCGAGTGTCACAACATCTGCCTGGAGTCCGTTGATCACTTCCAGAGCCTGTTTGCCGGAACCTCCGTGTGACTGGATGACATCGACATCCTGTCCTGTTTTTTCTTTCCAGTGTTCTTTAAAGATTTTGTTATAGGATTCATTCAGTTCTCTTGTCGGATCATACGAAACATTAATAATATGTATATTCGTTCCTGCCCCGGCATCATAGGAACAGACGCCCGCAAAAGCGGCGATTCCGAGCACTGCTGCCAGACAGAGGTTTCGAAATTTCTTTTTCTTCATTTGTGTCACTCCCTGTTGATTGTTTTTATAACATATGCAAATAATATGTTTTACATTAATGGCATTATATACCAATAAACATATCTTTTAATATGTTTATAAGAAAACGTTTACACAAACTTGAATTTATATAATTATTCCTCTAACTTTCCCCATTTTATAGGCTTTCCCGCCTGTCCATTAGTGAAATGATATGTAGTTTCCCTTATTTTTGCCCTTATGAGATAATTACAAGGGAAATAAGGGAATTTCTTTAATCATTGCCTACCACTTTATCAAGAAGCCTAACCGATTTTCGTTTAGCATCTCTTGTGGAGTGAGCATAGACATTCATTGTGGTACTGACATCTGAGTGTCCTAACAATTCCTGCACATCTTTTGGGGCTGCTCCATTTGCTAAAAGGTTGCTTGTATAGGTGTGACGTAACTGGTGGAAATGAAAGCCTTCAAATCCCTCTAATGTTTTTGCCACCTTTCTGCAAACAGTTCCCAAAGTAGTTGGAAGTTCCAGACAACCATCCGGTCTTAAACAGACGAAAGAAATTTCTTTATAATCTGCCGGGACTTCCTCTGTTCTGTCTAAGCAATAATACTCGTAGTACACTCTGTTTTTCTCTTTGACCTCTTTGTAGTAGTTCGTGTGATAAAGTTCTCCATACTGCATTCGATTTTTTAACTGCTCTTTCCGGGCATTACGGAAAATCTCTACCAGCGTATCTCCAAAATCAACAATCCTCACTTTTTTCCGCTTGGTTGGTCCGATGATATATTTGCGTTTTGAGCCATCATATCGGATGCTGCGTCTTATGGTAATCGGAACTGATGAAATGCTTCGTGCGTGTAAGTATATCATAACTCCGGTTGTCTTACTATACCGATTCGGAATCTTCGTATAAGACTTCTGATAAAAGATTTGCAAGCCTTTGTTCTGCTGTTTTTTGTTTCTTGGAATAGAGCCTTACAATGTCTGCCATCTCATTAAAAGCATTGATGGTAGGAGTGATTTCCCTTAAGAACATAATCTCATTATATTCCTCATTCGATTCAAACCCTATTGTTTTGGCAATATCCGTCTGACCAGCATTCCCCTTGAAATTTTTGCAGGCGAACTGGAAGGAATCCAAAAACAGACCATATTGTTTTAACATCAACAGTAATAAATCTTTTGAAAAAGCATCTTCTTCTTTGGTAAGGGCAAGCGGTAACTGTTCCAGAATATCTCCCATCGCATCACGAATCTGTAACTCTCTCTTATCCGTAATGTCGGTTTCATATTCATCTGTTTCCCCTTTGAGCCATTCCACAGATACATGGAGTGCTTCCGAAAGACCTTCCAGCACCATTTTTTTCGTATTGTCAATCGAACCATTCTCATAACGCAGGATTGTAGAAGCGGTAACCCCCATCTTTTCTGCGACATAAGGCTGTGTCAGATTCAATTCCAGACGGCGCTGTTTTACTCTGCTGCCTATCAGCTTGCGTAGTTCTTTATCTTTCATGCTGACTGCCTCCTTTTTCGGTATGTATGAATTATAGCATTGTTTTTCCAAAATTGCAATATGCAATATAAAAATTATTTTTAATATTTCGTAACGCTTGACAAAAAGATTTGGAAAGGATATACTTACATCACAAGAATTGCATAATGCAATTTATAAGGAGGTGATTATATGACGCAAAGAAAAATTGCATTATCCATCGAAGAAGCTGCTGACTATACGGGAATCGGCAGAAATACCTTAAGACAGCTTGTAGAATGGAAGAAACTTCCAGTATTAAAGGTTGGTCGCAAAGTCCTGATTAAAACCGATATTCTGGAAATGTTTATGGAAGCGAATGAAGGTCGTGATTTGAGGGATAGAGGAAATGTAAAAGCCGTAACAAGAACTGCGGCAAATTAAAAAGGCGGCTTCCAAAGAAACCGCCAAAGGTTCTATCAGACCGAAGCCATGATATACCTACACGCAAGAAGATTATACCATGTGCTTTTTCTGATACGCAACCGAGAACTTATGTTTGCAAAAGAAAGGGGAATGTAATCATGGCAAAATCAACAAAAAGTTATGAAGAACGAATGCTTGAAATGGAAAAGAAGGAACAGGAAAGCCTTGAAAAGGCGAAAAGATATGCAGCACAGAAGAAAGAACTTCTGAAACGAAAGAAAGCCGAAGAAAGTAAAAAACGAACCCATAGGCTCTGTCAGATTGGCGGTGCAGTGGAATCCGTTCTTGGTGCACCTATTGAGGAGGAAGACATCCCAAAGCTGATTGGTTTTCTGAAAAGGCAGGAAGCCAATGGGAAATTTTTCTCAAAGGCAATGCAGAAAGAAACAAATACCGATATGGAGGAAGTGTAATGGCGGATGGGATGAGTTTTTCATTCCCTTCATTGCTTTTTCATGAAGGGCGCACTTATGGACAACCAGAGGTCGTCCCAATAAGTTTGCCACAAGTGGCAACCGGTCTGCGCTCACGCTTGCCGGGCTCGTTCCGTCGGCGGGGCTTTCAGCCAGACCTGTTCATGCCGCAGGAGGCACTCTTCGCCAGAGGGGCGCATTCCATGCAGACTGCTATGCGCAGGGCACTCTTACGCAGAGGGCGTTCCGGCAATGCTGCTTTTTCTAAAACTGAAAGCAATGTTGCCGGAAATCTATGCCGGATGTGCAGAAAGGAGGAATCCAGACATGGCGATTTTTCATTACACAATCAAAATAGTCGGACGAAGTAAAGGAAAATCTGTTATCTCCGCTTCTGCATATCTCAATGGGGATGTGATGAAAAACGAAGAAACCGGGAGTATCAGTTATTACACTTCTAAAAAAGAAGTGATCTACACCAGTCTGATGATGTGCGAAAACGCACCTTCTGAATGGCAGATAGTACCAGAGGAAAATATAAAACGCTTTCAAAAGTCTGTCCGATACAAAAGGTCAGAAGATAAAGAAGCTGCTATAAAAAAATTTAAAATCACATTTCAAAAACAGAGGTTATGGAATGAGGTATTGAAGATTGAAAAAAGTGCGGATGCCCAACTTGGCAGGTCATTTGAATTTGCCCTTCCAAAAGAATGGAGCAGACAAGAACAGATTCAATATACAGCCGACTATATCAAAAAAACATTTGTGGATAAAGGAATGTGCGCTGATTGGAGTATCCACGACAAAGGGGATGGCAATCCTCATGTCCATCTGCTTCTGACTATGCGCCCTTTTAACCCGGATCATTCTTGGGGAAAGAAAGAAGTCAAGGATTGGGAATTTGTCAGAGATAAAAACGGAAATATCGTGATTGATGAATCCCACCCGGACTGGTGGCAGGATAAGAAAAACCCTGACCGTCATGGAATCCGTATCCCTGTATTAGACGAAAACGGAATCCAGAAGATTGGTGCAAGAAACCGCTTGCAATGGAAACGGGTGCTGACCGATGCTACTGGATGGAACAATCCAAAAAACTGTGAACTATGGCGGAGTGAATGGGCAAAGGTATGTAATGAACATCTGCCTTTGCAGAATCAGGTCGATCACCGTTCTTATGAAAAACAGGGAAAACTCCAGATTCCTACCATCCATGAAGGCGCTGACGCAAGAAAGATTGAACAAAAGTTTCTTGCCGGGCAGGAAATAAAAGGTTCGTGGAAAGTAGCGGAAAATCAAATCATAAAACAGCAAAACACGTTATTGCAAAAGATACTGGACACCTTTGGGAAAGTATCGGGTGCATTATCATTATGGAAGGAGCGATTAAATGACATTAGAAGAAAGCCGGGAAATTATACCCTTAATGGAATCCATGATTGGGCAAATCGAAGAACAGCAGACCTTAATGGCAGAAATGATTCTGGAAATGCAGAACCGGGACACCCAACTCTCTCTTATGCAGGAACAGAATCAGAAATTGCAAAAATTAAACAGCGAGTTATCCGGGCTGCTCAACATTTTGCCAAATACCGAGGAACTGCTTTCCAAGATGGAAGAACAGAAAACGAAGATAGAACTTTTGGAAAACGAAAATCAGCAATGGCAGAAATTGGCACAGAAGCTGAACAGCGAAAACAGTTTATTACTGAAACAGAACACCGAATTGCTGAACTGGAACAGCAGATAGAGAAAGGACGTGATATAGATGAACGAATCCAGAGAATTAAAGAACGCCGAACAGTTGGAAGAGCTTCTGCTCCTGACCGAGGAGATACAAGAAGAACTGGAACAGAAAGACCAGCTTATCGTGGAACTGAAGACGCAGCTCAACGAATCTCTGATCTTGAACGAGAAATTAAACAAAGAGAACAGAGCCGGGAATATTCAAGCATTAAAGAACGACTTGAAGCTGGCAGACAGAGCATTGCGGAACGAGAAAGAGAAGCTGCGAAGCGCAAACGTCATGATCGGGGAATATCAAAATAAAATACGCTGTTTAACACAACAACGGGATTATGCCCGGACACATCAGAAAATCGTAGAGATACCGGTAGAAAAGCCGGTACTCTATGAAAAATGTGAATCCTGTGACCGGACAGCCTATCAGAATGAAAAAGCGAAATACGGAACACAAAAAGAGCGACTTGCCGGACAGTATAAAGCAAAAACGGTAATGTTCCAAACAACCTTGTTCCTTCTTGCATGGTATTCGCTGACAACTACTCTTTTTCAGGCAGTACAGTCCGATGTGTTCCTTTCCGATTGTAAATCATTCTTCCATGATGCAGCGTCATTCCTACAAACTTTTATCGGTTGGACAATTGATGCCGGGCAATCTGTGGCACAGATTAGCACAAAAATTCCAAATCCTTTTATAGCCGGAATGGTATATTGGTTATTTCTGATATTGGTTGTCGGAATATGTGTGGCAGGGACAGGGATACTGGCGATACTGATAGAAATAAAGGTTATAGAATTATATAAGAAAAACTGTTGGGATGTTATTACTCTACTGATGATACTGACAAGTACTGCTGTCATCATTTATTTTGGAGAAGCAATTAAAAAAGCACTTTCCGTAAATCTTCTATTGCTTTTCGTACTTTCTCAGGGAGTATATCTTGGAATCAGATGTTATTTGAAAAATCGGTTAGGTACCAAGCAATATTGGTGAAAACATGCTAAAAAACGTATAATAGCAGGGGATAAAACATCGTCCCCTACTATTATATAAACAGCGAAGTTTTACCCATCTCTCTCTTTTGAAAGATTCGCTACTTGTGGAACCGAGATATAAGGTTTCGCCTGTGTTCTTTGGTGTATCACTACCACATTTCTCTGTACCGATGTAATCTTTCTGCATACGGAAGCAAGAGATACAATATTCCTTATTTTAAAACATAATTACAATTCCTGTTTGACAAGAACGATCATCATAGAAGGATTGTATTTGTCCCCACTCATAATAATATTCGACGCCTGTCATACTCTTTTTACTGGGAGTACCTAAGCATTTCCTTAAAAACCTATTATTTTCTTCTTGCAACTTTTCTAAGACTGTACCATTCATTGTCTCATATTTCGTAGAATACTTTTTGTCTGCTCGAACCAATTCAATCTTTTTTACTTTTCCATGTCTTCCATAGATTGTAACATAAAACTTCTTATAAATCCATTTTAAAGGTTTCTTAGAAATCAATATTGTATAAGAATACTCTGTTTGAGCAATCTTAAAATCAATTTCTTTAAATAGGGAAATACTTCCTTTGGGAGTAATTTTATATCCCCCTATTTTTAACATATCTTCCTTTAGCTCATCCTTTATTTGGATAATCTCCATACTTACTATAAAAACAACATAGCCTTCACACACTACAACGGTAACTATTTTTGCCCATAGCACATCTGGAACAAACATGTTCCAAGCTATAACAGGAAGCAAAGCTACTCCTACCGCAGTCACCAGTAGAAGCACCCTCCAAATATAATTTTTCTTTCTTTTTCCTTCATTAGTTAAATTTTCATCATAATAAAGATGACCTGGGGCTTCGAATGAGTTTAATAGAAATTCCTTTAAAAATGACACCAGAACCGCTCCCCAAGAAGATTTCTTTTGTTCCTTCATATTACCCAATCTCCTCTGCTATATGATTATTTTTCATTCTATTTTTTACTTAACTTATACATTAGCAAGATTTTTAGTTATTCTTCTAACAATATTTTTATCCCCGCTTTTTCTGCTTTATGCGAAAAGTCAACAGCAAATCCCCATCCCATCTCTGCAAATTGCCATTTCTTCGTTTTTTTGTAATTTTATAGATTTCAACTGTAGACACTTTATTTAATTCAGGATATAACTTCTTAAGTGTAAGTATTTGTTTATTTCTGCTTATTTTTTCATTCCATATAATTGTTAATTTAACCTGTTTTCTTTCAAAAAAACCCACCTTACATAAATCTGCATAGCAGGCTTCTGGTATTGATATATCATTGTTTTTTAACATTTTTCTCCTTTATTTAATTTTATAAAAAACTTCTAAGCCCTATTAAAAGAAATATGAAGCCTATTAGAGGAACAGGTATCATACAAATGAGAAACACATTAAATTTTTTCCTTGCTTCATCAGTATTTTCTTCTTTTGTTACTTTTGCTTTTTTCATAACTATAAAAGGGAATATCAGTAATAATAATCCTCCAACTACTGCTAACAATATTTTCATCTTATATATTCCTTCCTTATCTTTAAATAAATATTAATCATGTATCGTACTATATTCCAATCCTAATGCACTTTTTCTTCTACAAATTCTTTTACTATCGCCTATTGATGTATTTTCATATTCACTGTTTGAAACAGT
This sequence comes from Blautia intestinalis, assembly GCF_014297355.1. Taxonomy (GTDB): domain Bacteria; phylum Bacillota; class Clostridia; order Lachnospirales; family Lachnospiraceae; genus Blautia_A; species Blautia_A intestinalis. Next base: position 360,789 of record NZ_JACOQE010000002.1, read on the forward strand.
ATATATTTCTCTTTTACCATTACAACTTACATATAACTCTCTATCTCTAGTTTTACCACTGCTAATCTTTTTGTCTGTTACAATTGCAATTTCATGAGTTGCCCCATCAAATGTAAATAAAAAATTTATTGGGAAGCTAATTGTAAATGCGATTATAAAAGCAGCAAATACAACTGAAAGTTTACGTCCAAATTTCTGTGGTACATCTGTTTTTAAAGATTTAATAATAAATGGCAGTGCAAGTAAAGCAGTAATAATTGCCGTAATCTTCATATAGTTTCCAAATTCATAATTAAAGAGTTTACTCGTATTCAGGGATAAAAGCATTGCTATTGCTGCACCCATAAATGGTAATTGATACGCCAGTTCTTGTCCTTTTTTTGTGGTGACTTCTATAAATATATATGGATAATGTTTTATATACACTGCATATGTAATCATCAAAACCATTATAAATATAACTAACATTGTTTTGCCACCAATAAAAAATGCTACCGCATCAGCAATTATTAGAATCCAACCTAAAGCTTTTAAAAATTGCTTTGTTTTTTTACGCTTTTCTTTTTCTATTGTTTTTGACATATTTTTGATAGTTGTATTCTCATTACATATAGATTTATAGAAATTCTTTTCTATCCAGTTTAAAGCAGGTACATACTTTGATACATCTTTGTTCTGTTCAACTAACTCACCAAAATCCACAAGATCTATTTCATGTTTTATAAGTGTATCATATAAAATATCATAATTTACATACACTTGCTCCAGAGTAACAAGTCTATTGTACATCTTATCAATTAATATGACATCTGTTCTACCATTTAATGGAATCATTAAAATACAACGAATATCATTATATTTTATATGCTGAGTTTTCTTAACCAGATAGCTAAATACAATTTCATCTTCATTTACTACAATTATTTGTTTCTTGTATGCCAAAATTAAAGCAATACCTAAAAATACAAAAGGCATAAAACATATCGCAACCCCCATATTTCCTGTAACAAATGTTACCAGTACGATTATTAAAAAAAGAACTGTTGTTACTATTCCTAAATTTTTTACAAATTTACTTAATCTAATGACATTATCCATAAACTCAATCTCCCTATATTATTCACATTTTTCATTTTTTACGTTCTAATTTCTTCTTATCCTTTTTTATTTCTGCAATCTTTACTTGCAGCCAGTCCACATTTCTATTTCGGGCAGAAATTTTAGCGATTTTTTTCTGATTTTTATATAAAATAAGAGCTTCTCCAAATAAATTCTTTTTTCTTTTCATCTGGGTAATATCCGTTAATCTTATTTTACAGTTCTTCCTTAAAAATCCATTTCTATATAGCCATCCATCCTTGACAATTGTTTTGTCCATTAAAAAATAGAAAAATATACCTCCCGGTACAAGAGAGAATAAAAGGAAAACAAAAGCTGTTTCTTTTGCATTGAATACAAGTATCACACTATTGTAAACCAAATATAAAAAGAAAATGCCTGGCAGAACATAGTGGCTTTCTTTTGGTCTTATGATGCACTTTTTATCTCTACAACTCAACCATGTTTCTTGTGAAATTTTATGCTTAGACAGACTATTTGCAAACAATGATGCGCTTATGTTTTCATCAAATTTGAATATTATTTTGTCCCCTGCATATATTTCCAATGTACCATTTTCTTTATGTACACTTCTTGTTATATCTGAAAATTTATAATATTTTTTTCCAAAAAACGACCGGTATTCAATTACATCATGATTTACCTTGACTCTCCACAGGAACAAATGCAGGGTACAGATTCCAGAAAAAGCAATCAATATTCCATACGCCACTATAACTGAAAAATCCGCCTGTCCGTCTATAAAACCATACAAAAGTAATCCTGAGAAAAATATAGTTCCAACCAAAAATAAAATTCCCAGCCATCCTTCTTCCTGGATGCTATAATTATTTTCATCTATATTCTTTTCATAAAAATATTCATTTTTCAACCTCCCATTTTTTGACAGCAAAATACTTTACCAGGTGAAAAACTCCTAAGATAGAACCCAAAGAACAAAAATAGGAACAAAGGCTTGCAATTCTAATCATGGCTGTATATTCAACGCTGCTACTAAGTACTTTTGCGACACCCATTCCAAGCAATACAAAACTAGTAATACACCATCCTCCAGCCAGCTTTTTGGAAGAAGATGGATTGTAGATATCTTTTTTAATCAAAGTTATTATAAGAAAAATGTATGCAGCGATTACCAGTATGTAAATGATAACGAGTATGGTTAGATACCTCTTATAATATTCTTCTTTCATAGTTGTCAGCATGAGGATAGTTGCTGCCCAACAGAACAAAATAGAAAACGTCAGACTTTGTATTCCAATGATCCAAAAAACCTTTTTCCCTGTCACTTCTGTTCTTGAAAAACTAAGAATCACGAATCCAAGATAAACAATAACTAAAAATACTTTTGAAAAAAACGGTGATGGAGCTGATTCAGATAAAAAGAAAAATAAAAATACTAGAAACAAGATTGCTCCATCTAATTTGTAGATTTCTTTCGGCTTAATCACATCTTCTATACCGTATAGTAAAAAACTTTTTGTTTGTTCATTAATCTTTTTCATTCTCGTTTTCCCCTATCATTTCTTTATTCTTCCTCTACGGATATTTCCACATTTGCATGAAGCACCTTTTCCAGATATAATAAAACAAGCCGTCGCCCTTCTTCACATTTTCCTATCTTAGAAATATTCCTATACAGCAGATATAATGGAAACATAAATAAAATCAGACATTCTGTTAAAATCAATAAATCTCCCTGAGAAAAAAAACAATGCAAATAAAATCACTATGAGCAGAAAAAATAGTGCAGCTTTTTTTATGTATGGCAAAAGCACAAACGTACCTTCCAGCATTACATCTCCCCCATAGCTTTTTATATGTGTCTGGAGCATTTCCCAGCCACCGCCTGTCATACTTCCTGCTGCATATCCGATACATAAGGTATTATCCTCTTCTTTGTAGGCTGCAAGTGCCATATCTCTATAAGCCTGGTTTGAAATACATAATGGTTTTGTAGTCTTCTTAATCTGTTCCAATAAATATTCTTTGGAATAAGGAAAATATATTTTATAATATTCTTGCATATGCTTTCCTTTCTCATAAAAAGGTTTTCTAAAGTTCAATACAATACAAATTTTTTACATTAGTTTCCATCATTTATAAGCTGAACCATTTCCATAGAGATATTGTATTCTTTGCAAAATCTGTTTATTGTCCAATTATTAAAGAGAAGAAAACTCTTCGTCACATAAATATTTGCTTTTGAATGATGTATTAAATTGAAAATACTTTTTATATCATAACAGTTAAAACTGTAGGCAGGAGACATTCCTATCTGCCCATTGCTTATATTGATATCATATCTTTTTTGTATAACACTTGGATATGCCAAATAAATTGTAATATTGCATATATATTTTTTCTTCCCATTTTCTTTTATGTATAGGTATGGTTCTCCCAGTCCAATATCATATATTCCTTTAGGTCTGGAGGATAGTGTAAAAACTAATGAATGGATATCCGCATACAAAATTTCTCGTTCCCTAAATCCATATGTTATTTTTTGATCGAATAGTTTATAAGTACGTTGTTTTATAAAGTAATAAAACAATAATAAAAAAATCACAAAAAGTATGGTAAAAATCAGTGCTTTTTGAAAACTCACTTTAAAATCAAAGGAAAACAAAAGTTCGGTTAAACAAAACGATATTGCTGAACAACTAATAATACTAACTATAATGTTGAACCAAGTATTAAATTTTCCATTTCCAAAGATATAATCATAACTTTTATTCTTCATTATAACCTCGTATATTTTTTAATATAGAAAAACTGCATCACAATATCGAACCAAAATATAAAAATCAATTTTATCTCTTTATCATAATTATATACATCAACTAACCACATTGTAAAGCAAAAAGCAAGCCATTTTCAGACTTGCTTTCCACCAGATTACTGCACCTTATTGCCAAATCATCTCCTTATTCAAAATTCCCTTTTCACACTCTTATATAGTATTTATTTGCTACCCATTCCATCTGTTTATCTGCCTTCAACTCTTCCTTAATCCCCTGTGTCTATTTCATTTGCTCTACAATTGACTATTATTCCAGCGATTATATAAAAACCATAACCAATACAAAATATGGAAACGGTGCTTCTAACTATACCGCTAAAGCCTTTCGCCATTATCCCGAAAATAGTACTCCAGCAGAGAAATAGCGCCAGCAGACATAAAAAACTCGAACCCCTTGTAAAATGGGCATCAGAAGTTTTCTACCCGTTATTCTTGTTCTATAATTCAAGTGAATCTTCTGAATCTATCCACATCTGTAAATTGCCATCGAGATATAATCTTGCATATTCTAAAGGCTCATCCACAGCCAATGAAGTAAGCGCACATTCTGATCCATATGTGGTTTTTAAATCTTTTTCAGCTCCCCAGCAATCAATGCGAAGCATATATCCAACACTTGTGTAAACATCAATACTATCGTGTTTTATGTTGTATTATGCATAAATTGTTCTCATCGTATCTTATCTCTATTTTCTTTTAATAATCAGTTATAGAGTTAAATATCGAAAACATTTCAATCAGTTCACCATGTCGTTATTGTTATACTGTGTTATGAAATTTTCTTTCCCTTATTTTTTCCCATATTAAGATTCATGAAAGCTAATGGGAGAATATAACACAAAGGAAAGAGTAAGGGAAAGCTCACTTGCTACAAACTTAGTATTTTCAAGGGTTTGCGAAGAATTTGATAATCAAATATAACAGTTATTAAATTTCCTAAAATAAGTGCAATATCAACTGGAATTTTACACAAAAAAACAGCCGCCATCATTCCGACAGCAGCTGCATTATATTGCTCTTCTATTTTACATCATCATAGGTATCAAGGAAATTATGCCGTACCCCATCCTGTTTATATCCGATAACAGTATTGAGGTTGACATTCTCCACACTTCGGAAAATATTATATTCAATAACCGGATCTTTCTGCGCAAGTTCATGGATCAGTTCTTTAATCTCAGCCCTCTTGGAACCTTTTTCTGTGCCGCCACAGGATGCACAGTGCTCTGTAAAACGGCATGCACACTGGATAAAATGCAGATCATTATAATTTGCCCAGTGAATGATATCTGCCTCGCGGATCAGATACAGCGGACGGATCAGTTCCATACCTTCAAAGTTTGTACTGTGAAGTTTCGGCATCATCGTCTGCACCTGCGCACCATAAAGCATTCCCATAAGAATGGTCTCGATCACATCATCATAATGATGACCAAGCGCAATCTTGTTACATCCAAGTTCTTTTGCCTTACTGTAAAGATATCCCCTTCTCATACGTGCGCAGAGATAACACGGAGACTGCTCCTCAGATGCTACAATATTAAAAATATCAGATTCAAACACTGTGATCGGCACATTTAGAATTTTGGCATTATCTTTGATTGTCTGATAATTGATCTCATTATACCCTGGGTTCATTACGAGAAAAACAACTTCGAAATTTTTCTTTCCATGACGGGAAAGCTCCTGAAAAAGCTTCGCCATCAACATGGAATCCTTACCACCGGAAATACAGACTGCAATCTTATCTCCATCCTGCACCAGTTCATATTCTCTGATTGCCTTAGTAAAGCGTCTCCAGATCGGTTTACGGAATTTCTTGATAATACTGCGTTCAATATCTTTGGTACGCTGCTCTGCTTCATTGTGATTTGCCATCAGTCTGCCAAGCTTGAGTTTCAGCCATGCGCGGTAACCGTTTTTGACACTGTAGATCTCGTATCCCTGTTCCTTCAGTTCTTCCGCGATTTCCTCGCTCTTCTGCCCGGTATAACAGAGCAGGTAGACCGGACAATCCTTACGGATCTCATTCATATGCTCTTCCAGCTCTTCCCAGTAAATATTGATCGCATCCGGATAAGTTTCTTTTTCAAAATCTGCTTTATCACGGATATCAATCACCTGTTTTTCCCTTGTATCCTGCTCTAATTCTTCAATCGTTCTAATACACATATCAATCTTCCTTTATATTTTTCAGACAAAGCCTGACATATCTTTATATACAGTAATCACTCCAGAAACTTTCCGAAACATGTGAACAGCTGTTTCTCACAAGAAGTTTTCCTGACAGTTCCATCCTCACAACACCACTGTGTCCGCCCTTCATACGGTCCAGAAGAAGATACAGTGCAAAACGTCCCATTTCTTCTTTCGGTAGTCCAACCGTCGTCAGCATTGGTTTCGTATACTGTGCTTCCTCAATATCATCACTTTCTATGATTGAGGGAATAAAATAAAGATTTCGGCACCGTCTCAGATATTTCAGCATACCCACCGCTGTAATATCATTCGCACAGTAAATTCCGGTCGGACAGTCTTCGGATTTCAGGAGCTTTTCCATTGCCTCAAAGCCTTCAATCTCGGTCTGGTTCGTCTCTATAACATATTCCGGTATCACATCCAGATTATGCTGCTTCAATGTATCCAGATATCCGGTATAACGATCCTCGTTTCTGCATCCACCCACATAGCCGATATTACGGTGTCCAAGCGAAATCAGATGCTCTACTGCCATTGCAGCGATTTTTTTGCCGTCACAAAGGACTTCATCCACTTCATAATTCGTAGAATTCCGGTTTACAGAAACTACGCTCCGGTATTTCTGATTCAGTTTTTTCAGGGCAAGTGGATTACAGCGCCCGATAATGATCAGACCATCCTTTTTTTCTTCTGTCTCAGTATACATGTCCTGAATGATCTGGTCAAGATTTTCTCTTCGGCATTTACGGTCATCTGAAAAGAACGGTTTATACCAAACCTTTGAAAGGATACAGTTCTGTTCATGAATTTCACTCTCTATAATGCGAAGAAGCTCTGTAAAAAAGGGATCCGTTCCGGACTCATCTGTCCTCGTCATCAGCACATGGATATGCCAGATTCTGCTTTCTTTTGCCTGTGTTCCTTTTTTGAGATTGCGGGCTGCCTCATTTGGAACATAATTCATCTCCATGGCAATAGACCGGACGTTTTCCCGCAGGCCCGGTACAGAACATCTGTAATCTGGTTTATTCAGGATACGGGAAACGGTAGATACCGACACTCCTGCTTTTTCTGCGATTTTTTTAATTGACATGTGTATTTCCTCTTTCTGCCAGACATACGCTGCGTATATAAAAATAACCGGAAGCCAAAGCGACAAAGCCGCCTGAAACCTCCGGTCATATTCAGATATAGTACATTTCCTGTTTTTCATAATGATCGGCATAATATCCGGTCATTTGTGCCAAAGTAAGATTTGACAGAATCTGATCAAGTTCCTGATTGACGGAATCCACCACCAGTTTCTGAATCGTATCGGAGATTCCTTTGTAACTGTTTTCCACCAGAACATCCTCATCTTCGAGATGATAGCTTCCCTCCAGGGCTTCTACCACGGATGCAACAGTGATCTCGTCAGCATCTTTTGCCAGATTGTATCCTCCCTGCGAGCCTTTGACACTTTTTACGATACCCGTCCTTCGAAACGAGGCAAATATGTGTTCCAGAAACTGTAAAGAAATGTCATTTCTCTCAGCAATGGTTTTCAGGGCTACCGGTGTGGTGGACGGCTGTGCTGCCAGATCCACCAACGCAGTGAGACCATATCTGGTTTTTTTACAGAATTTCAATTACTGAATTGCCTTGAAAGCTTCATCCAGATCCTGAATGATATCATCGATATTTTCCGTTCCGATAGAAAGACGGATAGTGTTCGGTTTGATACCCTGATCCAGAAGTTCTTCCTCTGTACACTGGCTGTGGGTGGTGGTTGCCGGATGGATAACCAGTGATTTAACATCAGCTACGTTTGCAAGCAGTGAAAACAGTTCCAGGTTGTCGATGAAATCTTTTGCTGTCTGTGCATCTCCCTTAATTTCGAATGTGAAGATAGATCCACCGCCATTCGGGAAGTATTTTGCATACAGTGCTTTCTGGCTCTCATCATCTGTTACAGACGGATGATGTACTTTTTCAACCTGCGGATGATTGTTGAGGTACTGAACAACTTTCAGTGCGTTCTCTACATGACGCTCTACACGAAGAGACAGTGTTTCAAGTCCCTGGAGGAAGATAAAGGAGCTTACAGGAGAGATTGTTGCACCTGTGTCACGAAGAAGGATCGCACGAATCTTTGTAACAAACGCTGCCGGTCCGCATGCTTTTGTGAAGCTGATTCCATGGTAGCTCGGATTTGGCTCTGTCAGGGACGGGAATTTACCGGAAGCTTCCCAGTCGAATTTACCGCCTTCTACGATCACACCACCGATAGTTGTTCCGTGTCCACCGATAAACTTGGTTGCTGAATGAACAACGATATCTGCACCGTACTCAATCGGTCTTACAAGGTAAGGTGTTGCAAATGTATTATCTACAACAAGCGGAATCTGATGTCTGTGTGCGATTTCTGCGCATGCTTCAACATCGACTACGTCGGAATTCGGGTTTCCAAGAGTCTCGATATAAAGTGCTTTTGTGTTGTCCTGAATTGCATTTTCTACTTCTTCAAGATTGAAGATATCAACAAATGTTGTTGTAATTCCGTATGCCGGAAGTGTATGCTCCAGAAGGTTTGTTGTTCCACCATAGATATTCTTTGCTGCTACGATGTGATCACCATTCTGTGCAAGGTTTTCGATTGTGTAAGTGATTGCTGCCGCACCGGAAGCTACTGCAAGTGCTGCGCTTCCTCCTTCAAGAGCTGCGATTCTCTTTTCGAATACATCTTCTGTCGGATTTGTCAGACGTCCGTAGATGTTACCTGCATCTGCAAGTCCGAAACGTGCAGCTGCATGGTCACAGTTACGGAATACATATGAAGATGTCTGATAGATTGGAACAGCTCTTGCATCAGTAACCGGATCCGGCTGTTCCTGCCCTACATGAAGCTGAAGTGTTTCGAATTTAAATTTTCTATTTTCTCTTGTAATTTTTTCACCCATGGATCTAATCCTCTTTTCTGTTTTTTATTTTTATTTATGGCCGCTATATATACATTATGAAATGCTTCGCAGCAGGATCACTCTGTAAACAGTGTTGTTGAATAATATCTGTCACCTGTGTCCGGAAGAAGAGCTACGATTGTTTTGCCTTTGTTTTCCGGACGTTTTGCCTGCTCGATTGCTGCATGGAGAGCCGCACCTGAAGAAATACCAACCAGAACGCCTTCTTTCTTTGCAAGAAGTTTCGCTGTTGTAAAGCATACTTCGTTATCGATCGGCATAATCTCATCATAAACCTGTGTATTCAGCACTTTCGGAACAAATCCTGCGCCGATACCCTGGATCTTATGCGGTCCGCCTTTTCCTTCGGAAAGTACCGGAGACGTTGCAGGCTCAACTGCTACAACCTTGACATTCGGATTTTTTTCTTTCAGGTATTCACCGGTTCCGGTAAGTGTTCCTCCTGTACCAACACCTGCGATAAAGATATCGACTTTACCGTCTGTGTCATTCCAGATTTCAGGGCCTGTGGTAGCTTTATGTGCAGCCGGATTTGCAGGGTTTACAAACTGTCCGGGAATGAAGCTGTTCGGAATTTCTTTTGCAAGCTCATCTGCTTTTGCGATGGCACCTTTCATTCCTTTGGCACCTTCTGTAAGAACCAGTTCTGCACCATATGCTTTCAGGATATTTCTACGTTCAATACTCATCGTCTCAGGCATTGTAAGAATGATTCTGTATCCCTTTGCTGCAGCGATGGATGCAAGTCCGATACCTGTATTTCCGGAAGTTGGCTCGATGATCACAGAACCTTCTTTCAGTAGTCCCTTTGCTTCTGCATCTTCGATCATGGCCTTTGCGATTCTGTCCTTAACACTTCCTGCCGGATTGAAGTACTCAAGCTTTACAAGTACTGTTGCTTCCAGTCCAAGTTCTTTCTCTATATTTGTTACTTCTACCAGTGGAGTGTTGCCGATCAGCCCCATGGTTCCCTTATAAATGTTTGCCATAATAGTTACCACCTTTCTCTTTATGATCATTTCGTTTGTTTTTATTAACATACCTCTTTGATATGTTTAGTATGTTATTCTTTTTTATCTAAAATGTCAATAGGTTTTTGGAAAAAAATTGAACTTTTTTCGGTGCTATAGTATAATCCTGTTTACGCGAAAATTTATTTTAGGAGAATACGTTTATTATGGAACACCAATCCCAAAAAGCAATTCTGGTTGTCAGCTTCGGCACCAGTTATGAAGCTTCACGAAAAGCAACGATAGAAATAATCGAACAGGATATTGCAGATGCATTTCCTGATTACAGAATCTATCATGCATGGACCAGCAAATTTATCATCTCTGTTCTGAAAAAAAGAGACGGTATTTCCATTCCTACTGTGTGTGAAGCAATAGAACAGATGATTCATGATGGCATTCGGATACTCATCGTTCAGCCCACGCATATTCTGGATGGCATCGAAAACAATGTTATGAAAGAGACCGTTCTTTCTTATAAAGATTTTTTTGATCAGATTGTTTTCGGTGCTCCTCTTCTTGCCGCTTCAGATGACGAAACACATGCCATTGCAGCCGTAACTTCTGAATTTAAAAACTTAAAAGCAACTGATGCTCTCGTCCTCATGGGACATGGCACCACTCATCAGATAAATACTGCTTATTCAGAACTTAACCGGCATTTCAAATCACTTGGACATTCCAATGTCTTTATCGGAACTGTCGAGGCCGATCCGACTATTCAGGATCTTGTGCAGGAAGTAACTGAATTTCACCCTACTGCCATTTATCTGACACCGTTTATGATCGTTGCCGGTGATCATGCACATCATGATATGGCAGGAGATTCCCCGGATTCATGGGTCGGACAGTTCCACGCTGCCGGCTTTGAAGTCTGTCCCGTTATAAAAGGACTCGGCGAATATGCCGGTATACGTGCCATTTTTATAGAGCATATAAAAAAGGCAATCTCAATGCTTCATTAATTATCATTCTCATTACAAAAAAAGGTCCGGACTCCGAAACACAATCTCGGAAAATCCAGACCTTTTTCTTATTTGATTCAATTTCAGATATCCTGCCGACTCTTTTTGCAGATCTGTATTCCCGCCAGAAGCAGAATCGGAAATACGATTGCAGCAAAAATTCCCATTCGCAGATTATTTCCAAGATTACTTGAAACAAATCCTGCCAGTGTCGGACCTCCGGAGCATCCAAGATCCCCCGCCAGCGCAAGCAGTGCAAACATTGCTGTACCGCCGCCCCGTATCGATGCCGATGCAATACTGAATGTACCCGGCCACATGATTCCCACAGAAAATCCACAGATGGCACAGCCCAACAGGCTGAGCAGCGGATTCGGTACAAAAGAAATACAAAGATAAGAAATCACACAAAGTATACTACTGTATGTCATGAATCTCTTCAAATCAATTTTTTCACCGTATTTACCATAAAGAAGCCTTGCAAGCCCCATCAGAAAAGCAAATGCCATCGGACCTGCGAGATCTCCCACCGTTTTACTTACTTTCAGGCCCTCTTCCGCAAAGGTAGATGCCCACTGGCTGACAGCCTGTTCACTGGCCCCTGCACAGGTCATCATCAGCATTACCAGCCAGAAAATCTTTTTACCAAAAAGCTCACGGATTGTAAGCCCTTTCTCCCCCTCTTCATGCAGCGAATAGATTGGTGAAAACAGAAAGACGATTCCATTCAACACCGGAATAACTGCCCAGATACGTGCAAGGATCTTCCAGTTTTCAATTCCCATCGTACTGAAGAAAATAGTTGAAATCAGTACTACTCCGACATGTCCCCAACAATAAAACGAATGCAGAAGGCTCATTGCTTTTTCTTTATTATCTGTCGGACATGCCTCAATGATCGGACTGATCAGTACTTCAAGCAAGCCTCCACCTACTGCATAAACGGCAACAGCAATCAGGATTCCGACAAAAGGATCTGCTGTAAGCTCCGGAAGCAATGTCAATGCCAAAAGGCCGACTGCTGAACAAATATGCGCGATCGTCACCGATGCTTTGTATCCGATTCGGTCTACAAATCCCGCAGACAAAAGATCAATCAGAAGCTGGATTATAAAGTTGATTGTTATCAGAAGTGTAATCTTTGACAGCGGAATCTGGTATGTCTTCTGAAACGTTACAAATAGTAATGGTACAAAGTTATTGACGATTGCCTGCACAATATATCCTACAAAACAGGCATACATCGTTCTTTTATAAGATGTTTTCATTATTTTTCCCTTTGTCTTAAATTTCTTTCTGTTATAACATCTGCATCCTGACTTCCGACATCAGCTGTTCTACCAGCACCCTGTCCGGCGGCTTTGTGCCGACAGTTGTCACAGCACCTGCTGACACAGCCATACAAAGTCTTACCATTTCTTTTTCCGAAAGCTTTCTGTCATGGGCATATGCAAGTGCAGCCACCATCGCATCTCCCGCACCGACTGTGGAATGTGCTTTTACTGGCAGCGCAGGGCAGTTTATCTTATAGTTTTCTCCTGCAAAAACAGCTCCGTCTTTTCCCATGGAAACTGCCACCGTCTGTATTCCTTTTTGACAGAGACTTTCTGCAAGTTCCATTAATTCAGCTACAGAAAGCTTATGATCCAGACCTGCATATTCTTCAAGCTCTGTCTGATTTGGCTTGATGATATCCGGAACTGCCTTTAATGCCAGACGGAACAATTCTCCATCCGCATCCAAAAGGACTTTGCCTCCCTTTTTATGGACACATTCTGCAATCTCTGCATAGACAGTTTTTCTTACTCCACCGGGAACACTTCCTGCAAGAACGACCAGTGTCTCATTGTCTGTATACGTACAGATTTTCTGAATCAGTGCTTCTGTCTGATCATCCGTAATTGCAGGTCCTGGTTCATTGAGCTCAGTCACACCTCCGACACAGTCAAAAATTTTTGTGTTAGTTCTCGTATCTCCATCCACATAGATAAAATCATGACGGATATTCCGGTCATTTAATACATTTTCGATTGTCTTGCCGGTGTTTCCTCCAAGGAACCCCATAGCAAGACTTTCCCCTCCAAGCGCATGGATCGTTTTGGAAACATTAATTCCCTTGCCGCCGGCATCATACTCGATCCTCCGGATACGGTTCAGAGCGTATGGCTGAAATTTGTCAACCTCCACCGTCTTGTCGATTGCCGGATTCATGGTTACTGTTATGATCATTTTTTACTCCTGTAACTTTTAGCAGCGATTTCTTTTGTTTACGAAATAATTAAGGATTCCGCCCCCGACAATGATCACCATTGCCACTGCTACGACACGTTTGGCCGCCTCCTGCGGAAGCTGACTCTTAGATCCGATAGAATCTGAATAAAAAGTCAGATTATAATTGATCTCATGTGGTGCTCCCATTGCAGTGGTATCTGCGATTACAGGCATTGCCTCATCCATGGAAATCACCGGAATTTCAAAGACGGAATTCATTCCTTCTTCGTTTGTCGGAAGATATTTCTCTCCATCCACGATCATGTAATCATAATTGGAACTGCTCCACTGAATCTGGGCATATGTCTTGCCGTCTTCTACAGTAAGAATCGTCGGGGAAGTTACACTTGCCTTACCGCTTCCACCTTCAAGTTCTACCTGTATGGAATATTCCCCGTCCTCTTTATTGATTGACATTCCGTCCGCCTGACAGACACCGGAAAAAGCTACAATCCCTGTAAATGCCGCTGCAAGCAGCCAGATAAATTTTTTCTTCATAATTTATTACTCCGTTTTCTCATTTTCTCACCTAATATAACACAGCAAATCTCACATTGCAAACACAATGCACTTCTAGTATAATAAAAAGAATGTGATTTAATGTTAATATTATCAGGAGGATTTTTATAATGAAAGGAACTTTATTTGGAGTTGGCGTCGGACCTGGAGACCCGGAATTAATGACACTGAAAGCAGTACGTATGATCCGTGAAAACGAGGTTATTGCAGTACCGGGTGCTGATGTCAGAGAAACCGTTGCTTATAAAATTGCTGTTCAGGCAGTACCGGAGCTTGCAGATAAGGAACTTCTTCCAATCTACATGCCGATGACCCATGATGCCGATGAATTGGAACGCAATCATGCAAAAGGAGCCAAAACTCTTGAATCTTATCTGGATCAGGGAAAAAATATTGTTTTCCTGACTCTTGGTGATCCATGTGTTTATTCTACATTTTCTTATCTGCAGCATCGTGTGGAAGCAGACGGATATCATACAGAACTTGTCAGCGGAATCACTTCTTTCTGTGCAGCCGCAGCTCGTCTGAATATTTCTCTGTCCGAATGGAACGAACAACTTCATATCATCCCTGCCGTTCACCGTCTGGACAATGAACTGACAGAATCCGGTAATTATATTCTGATGAAATCCGGCAAAAAAATGAATCAGGTAAAGGAAATCCTGTCCCGAAGCGGTAAGGATGTTCTGATGGTTGAAAACTGTGGTATGCCGAATGAGCATATTTATCACAGCGTAGAAGAAATCCCAGATGATGCCGGATACTATTCTCTGATCATTGCAAAGGAGCACAAATGATCGAAACCAAAAATCTGACAAAAACTTTTGACAATTTCACGGCCGTAGATTCTCTGGATCTGAAAATTGAGACCGGAGAGTTTTTCGGTCTTCTCGGTCCCAACGGTGCCGGTAAAACAACAACGATCAGTCTTCTCTCAACCCTCCTGCTTCCTACAAAGGGCGAGATTCTGATCGATGGTCAGAAACTTACCCGAAACCGTCCGGATCTAAAACGCAAGATCAGTGTGATCACGCAGGAATATTCCATGCGTCAGGATATGAATATGGACGAGATCATGGAATACCAGGGCCGTCTATATTTTATGTCTCGTAAGGAGATCAAACGACGCACGGAAGAACTTCTGGAATTCTGTGATCTGATCAAATTCCGCAAACGTACTGTGCGCAAACTTTCCGGTGGTATGAAACGTAAGTTGATGGTCTGTCGTGCACTTCTGACAGATCCGGAAATTTTACTTCTTGATGAACCGACTGCCGGCATGGATGCATTGTCCCGTCGTCAGATGTGGAATCTTCTCCGCAAGCTTAACGGCAAAAATCTGACTATCCTGCTCACAACACATTATATGGAAGAAGCGCAGAATCTCTGCAGCCGTGTAGCACTGATGGATCATGGCCGGCTTGAAGAAGTAAGCACACCATCTGCCCTGATAAACAGTCTTGGTAATTATACTGTAGATGAATTCTCAGGTGATGAGACAAAAAGTCACTATTTCCACACCCGTGAAGAAGCGATTGCCTATCTCTCAGGTCTTTCCGGTCAGGCTTCCTTACGTGAAACAACGCTGGAGGATGTTTTTGTCGAACGTGCCGGCAGACATCTGATGCCATCATAAGGGGGACTGAGTATGGGAATTATTACGATTTTATGGGAAAAATGGGTGGAATTCCGAAGAGATTTTTATAAAATCACTCTGGCCGCGATGATCGCACCTCTGATGTATCTTGTTGTATTCGGAATGGGTATCCAGACGATATCGCACGGAGAACCATATCTTAACTTTCTGATCCCGGGTGTCGTCTCACTGACAACTATGAACGGAAGTTTTAATGCAATCGCACAGAATCTGAATGTACAGCGTCTTTATGAGAAGGCATTTGACCAGGTTATGATCTCACCGACACCTCTGTGGCAGTTTATCGCAGGACAGATCATCGGTGGTAGTCTCCGTGGTTTTTATGCCGGCGGAGTGATCCTGATTCTGACAATACCGATCGATACGGGTCTGATTTTTAATGGATGGTCTTTTCTGATCATGTTTTTGAATGGTGCTGTCTTTTCTGCAATCGGTGTTGTGGTTTCTTTCCTTGCAAAGAACCATGCGGATGTACCACGGTTTTCCAACTACATTATTATGCCGATGGCATATCTCTGTAATACATTTTTTTCTACGGAAAAACTGCCGGGGATTCTTGGAAAGTTTGTGTCTGCGCTTCCACTATCTCAGACCAGTCATATGATCCGAAGCATTTCCGCAGGGGAAGGCTTTCAGATGACGGGGATTGCCGTGCTGGGGGCGTACCTTATTGTATTCACAGCAATTGCGTCGTGGTTTATCTATAAAAAGAAGAATCTGTAAGGGTATTATTTACGAAAAGGCTACATGTATCTGTTCTGCCACAGGCTTCAGAGTTTTTGGCAGTAGACTGTTCACGCAGTCATTCAGAAGAAAGAACAGGTTCTGTGCCAAAGCTGCGTTTTCTACTCAGAACATGCGCCTATTTGCTGCCAGTCGCCCAAACTCGCCTGTGGCTCAAACAGTGGGCTTGATGGCAGCAGCTGGCATGTTCTTCGCTACAAAATCCTCGCTGACGGCATAGAACCTGTTCTTTCTCTGAGTCTACTGCTGAATTTAGCTACTTCCATAACAGCAGTCAGCCAGGAAAGACACATGCAACCTTTTCTGTGCATTATACCTTACAAGGATTCCGGTAGCCGCAGGCGCAGTAGACTCGCTCCGAGCGGCAACACCCTCGCTGGTTTGAATTTGCGGCTGATTTGTTGTCTGTTGAAAAAACAGGAAAGCTTCACACGATCTGTGAGATCGTACGAAGCTTTCCGTCATTTCAACAACGTCTAAAATCAGCGGGCTAACTCATACAAATACTTCTCAAAACAAATTCCTTCATTGCGGTCTGTCTCTTCTTCAACCGCATCGCGTATCCCTTTCGCAAGAAAATTTACTGCTTTTCGGACAGATTCTACTGTATCCGTTCCTTTCACCATTCCGGCACTTAAAACCGACGCAAACAGATCTCCCGTTCCGGAGTAACTGCCCCCGACTTTCTGTGCAGTTACCCATTGAACAGAATCTCCGGCACAGATCAGATTTCCTATCTCCTGCACTCCGGATTTCACCGGAAAATCAATCCCGGTAATCACCACTTCTGTCTCATACTCCATTGCAAGCTTATTCCCGGTCTCTTCCACAAACCCCTTTAACTCTTTTTCCGCGAGATTACTGAGCTTGCTCCAGATTTTATGCGCACGTTCCCTGCCGTGAAGCAACAACAGTGCTTCTGTCAGATTCGGTGTGATCACAGCTGCCCGTTTCGCCAGAAAACGCATTTTTTCACAAAGTGCTTCCGTGTAGATCGAATATTCCTCTCCGTCATCTCCCATTACAGGATCGACGAGAATCTTTACATTCTCTCCGCCAAACTGTTCTATAAACGAAACAACCTTATCTGCCTGTGCCGCATCCGCAAGAAATCCCGTATAGATTCCATCCGGCTGAAAATCAAGTTTCTTCCATTCATCCATAAATTTATCCATACGTTCTGTATAATCATCACAGAAATAAGATGGAAAACCCGTCTGGCAGCTAAGTACTGCTGTCGGCAGCGGACATGCCTGAATTCCCATTACAGAGATCACCGGAATTGCCGCTGTAAGAGAACATTTCCCCAGTCCTGAAAGATCATTTAATACTGCAATTTTTTTCAATCTGAATTCTCCTTATCTTGCATTTCCTCATATTCTGGTTTAGAATAGCACCTAAGTGTATTTAGAAAAATAACCACTTTTATTCATTTTTAAGGGGACAGTTTATGAGTTTATCATTTCATTCAAATAAAGAAAGTCTGTATCTTCAGGTATATGATCATTACAAAAATCTTATTATGGAACACCGTCTTCCGGCAGGAAGTCGTATGCCTTCTCTCCGCAAATGTGCTGCCGAATTAAAACTCAGCCGTACCACGATTGAGAATGCCTATCTCCAGCTTGCCGCTGATGGCTATATCATTGCACGCGCGCAGAGCGGATACTATGTGACCGACATTGCCGCGCAGGATCCGGTATCACCTGTATCCCGCCATTCGAATCTTCCACCGGTAAAGTATGACTTTGCCTCCAATGGTGTCGATCATAAAAGTTTTCGCTTTGATCTGTGGCAGCGCTATCTGAAAAGCGCCCTTCGCCAGAGCGAACGTCTCCTTTCCTATGGAGAGCCACAGGGAGAAGCAGATCTGCGTCAGGTACTTGCCGACTATATTCGCCAGCGGAGAAATGTAAACTGCTCTGCCGATGATATTGTCATCGGTGCCGGCATGCAGAGTCTTTTGAATATTCTCTGTCCTCTTATCCGTGGCAAAAAAACTGTTTCTTTTCCGAACGCTTCTTTTGTACAGGGAAGTACGATCTTTGCAGATTATGGTTTTGATGTACGTTACCGTAACAAAGACAGTGATGTTATTTATGTTTCCCCTGCTCACATGACAAAATGGGGAGAGATCATGCCGGTCAGCCGTCGTATGGAACTTGTGCATCATGCTTCCGAAAATGGCAGCCTGATCATTGAAGACGATTATGAAAATGAATTCGTCTACTTCCAGCGGCCGACACCTTCACTTTTTAATCTTGCCGGCGGACACGGAGTTGTTTATATTGGTTCTTTCTCCCGACTTCTGCTCCCGTCCATCCGCTTAAGTTTTATGGTTCTGCCACCTTCTCTGTCCAGACAATACGCAGCGGTTGCAGAGCGATACAGCCAGACCGCCTCTAAAGTTGAACAGATTGCTCTCTGTCAGTTCATACGTGACGGACATCTGACTTCACAGACAAAAAAATTAAAAAAGTTATACGCTCAAAAACTGAAAGAACTTAAAAATGTAGTTCAAAATATATTTGGCGAAAACTGTACAATTCAGACCGGTGCTGCCGGAACAAGCCTTGCACTGACTGTTCCGTATACCCGCACAGGCCTTGAACTAAAAAAAGAAGCCCGCATGAACGGGCTATCCATCCTGATTCTCGAAGAAAGTGCAGATACGATCACACTTCTGCTTTCCTGCTCTTCGATTGCAACAGATGAATTTGAACCTGCATGCCGGCTTCTGAAAAGTAATCTTATTTAGTCTCGACGGTTATCAATCATATACAGCAGTGCATTACAGATACATGCTGCAATGTTACTTCCGCCTTTACGTCCTCTTGCAACAATATACGGTGCACCGGATTCCATGATCAGCTCTTTTGACTGTACCACATTGACAAAACCAACCGGCACACCGATGATCAGATTCGGATTCAGTTTACCTTCTTCAATCAGCTCATAAAGACGAACCAGTGCTGTCGGCGCATTTCCGATCGCAAAAATCAGTTTTTTATCCAGAGAAGCAGCTTTATCCATACTTGCCGTCGCACGGGTCGTTCCATTCTCTTTTGCAATTTTTGCAACATCTTCGTCCGACATAAAGCAGTATACTTCACCGCCGTAACGGGCAAGTGCTCGTTTATTGATCCCCGCTTTCGCCATTTGTGTATCTGTCACTATACAGGCTCCTGCTTTGATCGCCTCAAGTGCGCGCTGTACGACTCCTTCAGAAAAGCAGAGGTTTTCCGCATAATCAAAATCTGCACTTGTATGGATACATCTTTTGACAATCAGCTCCGTTCCCGGCACCAGCTGTGTATCCCCAAGCTCCTCCGTAATGATCTCAAAGCTTCTCTTTTCGATCTCCATCGGTTTTACATTTTCAAGTTCTACTTTCATTCCTGTGCCTCTCCTTCTGTCTCGATTCCCTCTTCCAGAATTTCATAGATCCGTTTCATATCCAGATGTTTTCGAAGCTCCGAAGCAAGAATATTATACTGTGTTTCTTTAAATGTCGCAAAATCTACGCCTGTCATATCAGAGACATCGATGCCTTTTTTTTCTCCGACTGCACGCACAAGCCCCATTGCCACATCTTCTTTATCAAAAATACCATGCACGTAAGTACCACATACATTCTTTCGGAAGGTACCCTCTGTTTTTTCTGTTCCTGTCACACTGTCGCAGGTAAAGGTACTTGCAGTCGCACCGTCTTTTCGTCTGCTCTCTCCCATGTGGATCTCATAACCGGTAAATTCCACATTGGAAAGTGTCTCGAATTCCTGATCCATCTCCAGAAATCTTCCGTTTACCTGTGTCCTTGTTTTCTTTTCTGCAAAAACCGTATCCATCGGAAGAAGTCCCATTCCGCGCATACTTCCACCGGCCTCGACACCATACGGATCACTTAACGTTTCACCAAGCATCTGATAGCCGCCGCAGATTCCAAAAATCAGCGTACCGCATGCTGCTGCTTTCAGGATCAAAGTTTCCATGCCACTTTCGCGAAGCCACTTCAGATCCTCCATGGTATTTTTGGTTCCCGGTAAAAAGATCACATCCGGATGCATCAGATCTGATGGGTGCTGCACATACCGAAGTGATACTCCCGGAATACTTTCCAGCGGATTAAAATCTGTAAAGTTTGAAATACGTGGTACACGGATAACAGCCATATCAATCTGTCCGACTTCCTGCGGACGCTCAAAACGTTCGGTAAGGCTGTCTTCATCTTCCACCTGAATATTCATATACGGTGCAACACCAACAACCGGAATGCCACATTTCTCTTCGAGCATGGCAACTCCCGGATCCAGAATAGTCTTGTCACCGCGGAATTTATTGATGATCAGACCTTTGATCATCTTTCGCTCATCTTCTTCAAGAAGCTCTACCGTACCGTAAAGCTGTGCAAAAACACCTCCACGGTCGATATCTCCTGCAAGAAGTACAGGTGCTTTTGCCATCTTTGCCATTCCCATATTGACGATATCTTCATTTTTCAGATTGATTTCGGCCGGACTTCCAGCCCCTTCAATAACGATGATGTCATTTTCTTCTGCCAGTTTGTTGAATGCCTTCATAATATCCGGCACCAGTTTTTTCTTATATTTGAAATAATCCCGGGCGCTCATCGTTCCGAGGACTTCCCCGTTGACAATTACCTGAGAGCCAACATCATTGGTCGGTTTCAAAAGAATCGGGTTCATAAGAACCGATGGTTCTGTCCCTGCCGCCTCAGCCTGCATGACCTGCGCCCTTCCCATCTCCAGACCTTCGCTTGTAATAAATGAATTCAATGCCATATTCTGGGATTTGAACGGAGCTACCCGATATCCGTCCTGATGAAAAATCCTGCACAGTCCTGCCGCAAGAAGACTTTTTCCTGCATTGGACATCGTACCCTGTATCATAATCGTTTTTGCCATTTATGATTCCTCCTGCATGGACTGGATAAGCTTTTTATTTTCTTCATGTGTACGGACAGCAACCCGGTAATATCCTTTTTTCAATCCGAAATAATTGCTGCAGTCACGGATCAGTACGCCGTGCTTCACACATTTTTCGAACAAATCCTCCGGTCCTCTAAAGAAAATATAATTTGCCTCAGACGGAAAGACTTCCATTCCTAGTTCCTGTAATTTTTCCCTGAGGTACTTCGCTTCCTCAAATACCATCTGCCGTCCGTTTTCGACATACTCGTTTTCTTTCAGTGCCGCAATTCCTGCTTCCTGTGCCATCACAGAAATATTCCAGGGCTGTGTGGCCATCGTCATTTTTTCAAGTAATTCTTTATTTTCTGAGATTCCGTAACCAAGACGGACACCAGCCATTGCATAACGTTTTGTAAACGCTTTCAGAAGAAAGAGATTGTGATATCTTGATAACTGTGCTTTCAGTGAATGTTTCTCCGGTTCTTTCACAAAATCAAGAAAACACTCATCTACAACGAGAAAAATCTCCATCTCCCTGCATATACGCAAAATTCGGAACAAAAGATCCCTGTCTATGGAAATTCCGGTAGGATTATTCGGATTACACAGAAAAACCATATCCAGATCTTTGTGCAGCCAGTTCACAAAATCTTCCTGCAGTGCAAAACCATTTTCCTCTTTTAAAAGAACATATTCGACTTCACAGTCCACACTCGCAAGTGCCTGCTCATACTCTGCAAATGTCGGTCCCGGCAGCAGTGCTTTCCTCGGTTTCAGTGCATGACACAGAGAAAATACGATCTCCGCCGCACCATTTCCACAAATGATATGCTCTGGTTCTACCGCCTCATACGCTGCAATTGCCTCTTTGAGCGGCTGATATCCCACCTGCGGATAATCTTTTATCTGTTCCAGACTGTCACGTATTGCCTGTTTGACACTTTCCGGAGTTCCAAGCGGATTACAGTTCGCCGAAAAGTCAAGGCAGTTTTTGTAAGTATATATATTGCCTCCATGTACGTGCTTCGTCATTTCAGTTTCCTCCTGCCTGTTTCGGCATCAAAATATAAAAATCAGATATAGTATTCAGCTCCAGCACAAAATAAGTACGATTCTGATGAGCAGGAACAAAACAACTCCGGTAATTGCTGTCGCATACAAAAGCCGGTTTGCACGACGAATATCCTCCGGTTCGATCAGTCTGATCGGATCACCAATCGTTGGTTTTTCATATAATTTTCCAAAATAATATGCATTACCTGCAAGCTGGACATCCAAAGCACCCGCCATTACAGATTCTGTCTGTGCAGAATTCGGACTTGCATGATTACGGCTGTCCCGCCGAAAAATTTTCCAGGCATTCCAGCCATCAAAGCCGCTAAAATATGCAGCCAGAACCATCAATCCGCCTGATATTCTGGATGGCAGATAATTCGCCGCGTCGTCAAGTTTTGCCGCGCATCGTCCGAAATAAAGATAACGGTCGTTTTTGTATCCAAGCATGGAATCCATGGTGTTGATTCCTTTATAAAGAAACATCAGAGGCGCACCGCCGATTGCCATATAAAGCATCGGTGCGATGACACCATCCGAAGCATTTTCCGCCACAGTCTCAACCGCCGCTTTCGTCACTCCTTCTTCCGTAAGTGCCGCTGTATCACGGCCTACGATCATGGATACCGCCTTACGTGCTTCTTCCAGCGTTCCGTATTTCAAACGGTCATAAACCCTCATACTTTCGTCTTTTAAGGATCTGGTTGCCAGAAGCTGGTAACACCAGAAACTTTCCAGAAGCAATGCAAGCCATGGAAGCCTCGGATACAATGTATAAAGAATCACTGCCGGAATTCCGAGTGAAAGAATACAGACGATCAGAACTTCGATCAGTCCGCCGGTCAGTTCCCCGGAGCTTGTTTTTGGTAAAATCTTTCGAATTCTTTTTTCAAGGAAAGAGATCAGATTGCCGATCAGACAGACCGGGTGGTACAGCCATCTCGGATCTCCGAATATCAGATCAAGTATAAATCCTGCTGCCAGCGCTATGGTATGATATATCAAGTGTTTCTCCCTTCCCGATGTTTATATACAAAACATCTCTGCTCTTTTTCATTTATTCATAACTGTTCAGTACCTTCTCAGTTACGTTTATTCTTTATCTGGCATCCTGACGGCCGTACTGGCTGCACTTACGAAGAAAAGCCTCCGGCACCTTCGGATTGCCATAAAAATACAGGTGCGGAAATCCCGCCATCATGGTATCTGTGCCATGAATGCAATTCCATTTCCTGTGGCTCGCCGGTTTTTTCGCATCAAAATCGTCCCCGCAGTTTTCAGAATCGAAATAATGAAATTCATGTGCAGGTATTCCACCCATATCATTCATTCTCAAAACTTCTTTCTTCTGTGTCAGAGTCACGTAACCAAAACGATTCAGTCTCTGCGTACGATAAGCTCTGCCGGAAATCCCGCCCGCCATATGATAGCTATTTCCATCCATGGCCTCCATCTCATCATGAAGATACATAAAGCCACCGCATTCTGCCAGACACGGCATTCCATCATTCAATGCACGGCGCACATCCTCCCGCATGCTCGCATTCGCTTCTAATTCTCTGGCATTAAGTTCCGGATAACCACCGCCAAGGATCAGTCCCTGCAGATCATTCGGAAGATGTGCATCATGCATTGGTGAAAAAGATACCAGCTCTGCTCCCATCTTTTCAAGAAGCCGGAAATTATCCTTATAATAAAAACAAAATGCTTCATCCTCAGCAACACCGATTCGTACCGTTTTATCCAGATGAAAAGAAATTTGCGGCTCTGCCGCCTGAACTTCCGATGCATCAGCGGCAAGCTTTAGTATTTCATCAATCTCCAGTGTATCTTCCAGTATTTTTGCAAGTTTCTGTAATCTTTCGCGAAGCTGAGGAATCTCGTCCGGAAGTACCAGACCAAGATGTCTGCTCTCGATCACACAGTCTTCAACTTTTGGCACATAGCCCAGAACCGAAAGCCCGGTCTCTTTTTCCAGAAGCTCTTTCATTCTCGGATAAAGCATCGGAGACATCTGATTCAGGATCACACCTTTAATGTGACTGTCCTTTCGGTATTCGGCAAAGCCTTTGATATAAGCTGCAAGTGACACGCTCATTCCCTTGCTGTTTACGATCAGAATAACCGGCGTATCGGTAACAGAAGCGAGGTCATAGGCGCTTGCCTGTGTTGTCGTTCCTGCAACTCCATCATAATATCCCATGACACCTTCCATCACCGCTATCTCACAATTTGCGGCATTTTCCGAAAGAAGATACCGCGTAACTTCCGGAGATGTAAAAAATGTATCCAGATTTGCAGATTTTGCACCGATCACACGGCTGTGAAACATCGGATCGATATAATCCGGACCACATTTAAAAGATGCCACCGTAAGATTTCTGTTTACCAGTGCCTGCAAAAGCCCGCAGGTAATCAGCGTTTTTCCGCTTCCGCTCGCTCCTGCTGCCAGAAGGATTCTGGGAATTCTCATAAGGTCATCTCCTTTTTGTGTGCCTGTACAGTAATAATATAGATTGGATTTTCTCCCATCATCATATGATATCTGCCGATATTTTTGGCTCTTGATACAGCAAGCTGAACCACTTCCGATTCCCATTCCTTATCTGCACCAGATTCCTCAAGTCTTCGTATACAGGAAATCGTTTCTGAAACCGTTTCCAGTGTAATACAGTTAATTACGATCCGCACTTGTGGATTTTTGGCAAGTAACAGATCTATGATCTTATCAAGATTTCCTGAGGAGCCTCCGATAAATGCATGCGTCGGTGCCGGAAGGTCTTCCATAGCCTTCGGTGCGGTTCCCGCTATGATCTGCATATGATCCAGTGCAAATTTCTCTTTATTTGCTTTCAGAAGATTAAGTGCATCTTCTTTCTTTTCGATTGCATAAACCTGTCCCTGTGAAGCCCTCAGCGCCATTTCTACCGATACAGAACCCGTACCGGCACCGATATCGTAACATACAGAATTTTCATCTAATTTCAGTTTCGTCAGTGATACACTTCGCACTTCACTCTTTGTCATAGGTGCCTTACCTCGCAGAAACACCTCATCCGGCATTCCATGTGTCGCCGGAAGCGGTTCTGCTTGCGGATTGTATGCACAGATGACGCTGAGCGGATCTGCCTTGTAATTCACCAGTTCATGTGCCGGTTTTTCAAAGATTTTTTCATTCGGGTATGACATATTTTCCCCTACATAAAGTATGACATCACTCATGCCATATGTGGTAAGTTTTTTTGACAGTTCTGCCACACCATCTGCTGTTCCGAGAATCGCAAAAGTTTTCTCACAGGAACGGATCAGTGAAATAAGATTGCAGTTTTTTCCGTGTGCACTGACGATCTTCGCATCGTCCCAGGATAGGCCGATTTTTGACATAAAATATACAACAGATGAAATCCCGCAGATAATCTCCGGCTGTATGGAAACCTCGCCAAATAATTCCACAAGTTTTCTGGCGCCACTGTAAAAACCAACATCCCCGGAAAGTGCAACCACTATATTGCTATACTCCGGATGATTTTGAATATAATCTACGATTTCCCTGCTTCTGTATTCATAAAAAACTTCCTGCCCCGGAAGTGCCACTGCATCTGCAATCCGTCTGGCACCAATGATGAGATCCGCCTTTTCTACAGCTCTTTTTCCCTGTATTGTAAGCGTATCCTCACTGCCCATACCAATTCCAAGAAGTGTAATATGCTGATTTCCCTCACAGGAAAAATATTTTGCAAGCATTCTTTTACACTCGGTAAGAGAAATACCTTCCTCCTGTACCGGTCTTCCTATAATCACCGGAATTACACCGCACGCAAACGCAGCATCGATTTTTTCCTGAAAACCGCCGGCTTTACCGGAATCTTTCGTAACAAGATACTGACATTCATACTGCCTGAGCGTTGCTTCATTCATTTCCTTCGAAAACGGTCCCTGCATGGCAATCAGATGTTTTCCCTCAAAGCCAAGTTTCTGACAGGCTTCAACCACAGACGGAAGTGAAAGTACACGCGCATAGATTCTTTCCCGATAATCCGGTAACGTCGTAAAAGCTGCCAGTTCTTTACTTCCGGTCGTAAGAAAAATTCTTCCCTCTCTGTCTCGAAGGTATTCTACCGCCTGTTCTGCTGTTTCTACATAAACAGCATTCTGCGACTGACTTTCGGCTCTTAAGACACGTATATACGAAATGCCGGATGCAAGTGCCGCACTTTTGATATTTTTTGTTACTTCCGTTGCATAGGGGTGTGTCGCATCCAGAATAAACTCCGGCAGTTCTTTATGAAAAAGTTCTGTCATCTCCTGTTCATCCAGACGCTTTGCCTGTATTTTAAGATAATCTCCTGCCTCCAGTGAATGAGAACCGTATTCTGTTGCCACACATGCAAGGGCAGAAATTTTATTTTCAGAAAGAAAACGGCAGATTTCATATCCTTCCGTTGTACCGGCAAAAACAATAGCCTTATACATCGCGATATCCTCTCGGTGTCACCATCTTACCGTTAATTTCTTTTGTCTGAGAATTACCGATAAATACGGTTGTAAACATATCAACTTTTGTATCACGCAGTTCTTTCAGTGTCATAACATGATATTCTTCCCCTTCACGTCCGATGTTGCAGACAGTTCCGCAGACAGTTTCTGGGGACTTGTACTGCATCATCAGATCACATGCCTTCTGAAGATAGTCATGTCTTTTTTTGCTGGATGGATTATAGAGACAGATCACAAAATCCGCCTGTGATGCTCCAAGCAGTCTTGCTTCGATCTTTTCCCATGGAGTGAGAAGGTCACTTAAACTGATCAGACAGAAATCATGAATCAACGGTGCTCCGAGAACAGCCGCACCACCGAGAGCTGCCGTCACACCCGGTACAATTTCAAGCTCTACTTCCGGATATTTCGTACCGACTTCATACATCAGGCCTGCCATTCCATATACACCTGCATCTCCGCTGCAGATCATGGAAACACTTTTGCCTTTCATTGCCTCCTCAAAAGCAAGTACACAACGGTCTACTTCTTTTTTCATCGGAGTCGTCAGAAATTCTTTATCCGGAAATGTATCTTTTACAAGGTCTACATAAACCGTATAACCGATGATGGTATCACTGTTTTTTAATGCCTGCATGGCAATTCCGGTCATCTGGTCACAGCCTCCCGGTCCGATTCCTACAACATATATTTTATTCAAAATGTACCTCCCAGTCCCGGAGCGCCAGCGCCGTAGTCACGCCGTTACGCCCTGTTTTCTTTTTTATCAGTCTGCCCTGCTCCGCGCCCAGGACCGCACTTCTCTCACAGACATTTCCTACACCTGTGATTTTTTTTACAAATTCTGATTCTTCAAATGTCCCTTTTGCATTCTGCAGCTCTGCCTCGCCAAATGTACAAAAAGGAATGTTCCAGTCTGCCGCCAGTGCAAGAATCCCCTGCTCCTCTTTTTTCAGGGAAATACTTGCAATCTGACTGACTGCTTCCTGATAAATACTTTCTGACTCCAGACAGGCTTCCGCTTCCTGCCGGATGATCTCTGCTTCTTTATCTTTTTTACATCCAAGACCAAGAACAACAGCCTTTGGCACGATCTGCACTGTAGATGTAAAAGGCAGACATGCACGATGCACTGTCACGGCAATCCCTGCCTCTGGTTTGCCTGAATCTTCCGGAGTGCATACTTTCAGTCCTCTCGGAAGTGACCCTGCCCATGGAAATTCACTGTAAAACCCGACAGATTCACCTGCCAGTATTGCCGCAGATACTTCTTTCGCGGCTTTCATATTAAAGATCGCACAGTGATTGTTCTTTGCAAATACATCCACCGCAAATCGGTCATGGAGATCCGTTGCCGTTGTCACCACCGGCTCTGCCCCAAGTATTTCTGCTGTTTTAAGCGCAAGTGCATTTGCACCGCCAAGATGTCCTGACAAAAGTGAGATGACGAATTTTCCGCATTCATCGACCACCAGCACTGCCGGATCTGATTTCTTACTTACAACATAAGGGGCAATGCTGCGCACTGCGATTCCACATGCACCGACAAAAATCAGTCCGTCATCTGTCTTGAAATGATGTCCTGTCCAGACTGCTGTATTCTCTGCAATGGAATCTTCCAGATATTTACTTTTTTTAAAAAGATCCGCTGTATACCCACATTGCTGCAGGCTTTTTTGTATTTTTTCTGCCGTAGTATAACCGGTCAGGCTGAAACAGATGATCGAAATGTGCATCTTCTTTTCCTTTGACTTTATTCTTATTTTGTTGCTTCTCTGAACTCTGTCGTAAATCCCGGATCATAGAGTTTCGAACGGTCATAATGTGCCGCACTCACGGAATCTCCAATGATCATCAGAGCTGTTTTTGTGATATTATTTTCTGCTGCTGTTTTTGCAAGTGTGCCTACTGTGCAGACAAATTTCTTTTCATCCGGCCAGGTTGCCTTATAAACGATCGCCGCTGGTGTATCTTCCCTGTATCCGCCCTCAATCAGTCTTCTGCTCAGTTCTTCCAGCATACCGGTGCTTAAAAATACAACCATTGTTGCCTGATGTGCCGCAAAAGACTGAATGCTTTCTTTGGACGGCACCGGTGTACGGCCTTCCATTCTCGTAATGATCACGCTCTGTGAAATATCCGGAAGCGTATATTCAAGATTCAGAGCACTGGCTGCCCCGCAAAATGCACTGACACCCGGACAGTAATCATAGGCAATGCCTTTTTCGTCCAGAATATCCATCTGCTCTCTGATTGCGCCATAGATACACGGATCTCCGGTATGAAGCCTTACTGTCATTTTGCCTTCTGCCTCTGCACGTTCCATAACTGCAATTACTTCTTCAAGTGTCATCTTTGCACTGTTATGAATGGTGCAGACATCTTTGCTGTATTCCAGAAGCTGCGGATTTACAAGAGATCCTGCATAAATAATCACATCTGCCTCTTCCAGATACTGTTTTCCTCTTACTGTGATAAGATCCGGTGATCCCGGTCCTGCTCCTACAAAATGAATCATATTATTTTTCTCCTTTGCTTATCTTATTTATCAGTTCACCGGCATCTGCTGTCTGTCCCAGATATCCATATTCGTTCGAAAAAACAACTGCTCCGAGCAATATCTGATGATAGGAATGATGATCAAGATAAAACTGAATCTGCCGCATGATCTCCTCCATCGTTTTTTTCAGAATATGATTACTGTCCAACACCTGCAGTGCCTCATCCGTCGTGTTACAATCAAGAACTTCTCTCGCACACTCAAGTGTACATCCGCAACGGATTGCCGCTGCACAGAGTGTTTCCATTCTCGCATCCGCATTGTGAGAATGTGTATTCATGATTCCGGCAGCCACCTTAATAAATTTGCCGATATGCGAGATAAAGAGGATTCCTTTTGCTCCCATATTGATGGCCATATCAATCGTTTCACCCACGTAATTGCTGCATTTCATATTTTTTTCAAAGGGAAGGTCCATATGTGCTCTCAGATAATCCGCACCATAATTTCCGGGTGTGACCAGTAAATACTTCTCTCCCTGCGCAAGATGCTGTGTCATCTCTACCCGGATACTGTCAACCAGTGCCTTTTCACTCATCGGTTCCACGATTCCGGAAGTTCCGAGAATAGAGATGCCACCCTTGATCCCAAGTCGCGGATTAAATGTCTTCGCTGCAATCTTCTCTCCATCCGGCACAAAAATTGTAGCTTTCAGATTGCCTTCATACTGGTATCTGTCTGCCGCTTCCTCCAGTGCCCTGCATATCATGGAACGGGGAACCGGATTGATCGCCGCCTCGCCGACTTTTTGTGAAAGTCCCGGTTTAGTCACTCTGCCAACACCGATACCACCATCGACAATCCAGGCTCTTTTTCCTGAAATCCTTTCGACCTTTGCATATACAAGTACTCCGTCTGTTGTGTCCGGATCATCCCCGGCCTGTTTGCGGACAGCACATGTCACCGAATTGGCTTCCATAGTAATGTCATGCATTTCCAGATGAAGAAGAATTCCCTTTGGTGTCATAAGAGAAATTTCACGGATGATACTGCCACTAAGAAGCATTTCAGCAGCTCCTTTTGCAGCTCCCGCAGCACAGGAACCGGTCGTATAACCCATTCGGAGTTTTTTATTATTTTTGATTACATAAAAATCTTCCAGCCCTGTTTTGTGCTCCATAAAGCCCTCCTTATTACATACTTAATTATTATATTATTTTGCCAAAAACTTGTCAATGAAAGGAATGCCTTATACGACAGTATGACAAAAAAGCTGAATCTATAAAAGACTCAGCTTTCATTGCAAACATAAAATTTTCAGGTGTTTTATACATCATTGATCTCTCTGCGAAGTTTGTGGAAATCACCTACGGCTTTCCAGCCGATCTTCACGATTTTCTTAATATTAATAGAGTTAACACCACCCTGTCTCGGTTTAAATGTAATCGGAATAAACTTAACCTTTTCGTGGTGATATACAAAATAGGTCGTAAACATGATATTCGGAATATTGAAATCTTCCGGAAGTTTGTTTATATATTTCTCAACCAGAGATGCTTTCATCAGGCGGAAGGGTGCGTTCGCATCTTCAATTTTTACGCCGAAAATCATCCGAAGAAGCAGGCAGACAATATTCTCTACAAATTTGCGGTCTTTCCCATCTCCACGTTCAATACGGTTTCCGATCACTGCATCATATTGGTCCCTTGCTTTCCAGAACTCTTCAAACTCTGCCGGATCTGTTTGTCCGTCGGAATCTGTCTGAAAAATATAATCCGCATCATGTCTGATTGCATATCGATAACCATACAGTACCGTATCCCCATGTCCGCCATTAGCTTTTGTCAATGGTGTAAACAGCGGTTTATCTTTCGCCAGTTTCTGCATGATCTCGTAAGTGTTGTCTTTGCTTCCATCGTTGATTATCACAAGTCTTGACTCACCATTTCCATTGTGTCGCTCAACGATCGGATACCAGTCGTCTATACATTGTTCAATATTCATTCCCTCATTGTAGGCAGGAATGATCACATATAATTTTTCCATAAGTCTCCCAAACTAACCAATATCATCAGATTTGATGATTCCTGACTGCCAAAATTAATAAATAATGATCGGATATCCTCCGTCTATCGTATTGTAGATCAAAGCCGCCTGATCCGTAGGAAGATTGATGCAGCCATGGCTTCCTGCGCCGGATTTGTATCTGTTTCCGCCAAAAGACGACTGCCAGGATGCGTCGTGAAGTCCCTGACCATATACAAACGGCATCCAGTATTTTACGGTTACATTATAACCATATTCCGAGCTCGAAAGATTGTACGGGCTTGCCTTATATGCAATCGGCCATGCCCCACGGTAAGTCTCACGACCGGCTTTCGGCGCACCGCTTACAATATCTGTCTCTGTCACCAGTACACCATCCTTATAAAGCCAGAGATGCTGATTATCAAGGCTTACTTCTATGTAACTTCCGGCAAGATCATCACTGCCATTTCGCTGCATGGCGCTTATGCTGTAAACCGGATCACGACTGACCTCACTTCCACTCGCAATATCTTTCAGAAGCTGCTGCAGTTCCCCATCCTGATCGATCTGAAATCCATATTCATTATCGGATACTGTCACATCATTTCCATAAGAAGTATGGAATGTACGGGGTACATAGATCGTATTATATTTCGTTGCAAGATCCTGTACGTATGTCTTTATTGCATCCTGATCTACACTGATACTGTCAGAAGATATCTGAAGCCATGACTCGATCGTCGCCGCATCAACCACCTCTGTCTCACTTCCAAGTGTATAGGTGACTTTGGAACTGCGGTACTTATTCAGTTCCTCATTTAATTGAGAAAGCTTGTTCTGCATATCATCCGAAGCGGTCACAGACGGCTGCTGATATACATCATTCCCCATAACAAGCTTGATTTCTCCGCCAAGAAGCTGTGTCGGAAAAAGAGAATCCAGTGACTGATCGACATAGGTCTGAATCCGCGCTGCATCAATCTGATTTCCCTGTACATCATTAGTCAGTGTAAATTTCTTCTGTTTCTCGTCATATTGAATGGATGCATCTACGGATGCAGTTCGATCTTTATTTCCAAAATTTGATTCCTGAAGGGCATTTTTTTCCTGTTCTTCGTTCTTTTTGATCTCATAGGAAATCTTCTGATCCTCCTGAGTTGCAAACAGTTTCCTGTTTGCCTCTCTTGTTTTCTGCAGCTCGGTAAGCTGTGTTTGTAATGCCTCTTCATTCAGATCATAGCCGAGATCTCCTAATGTCGTCTCGTAAACAACTGCTCCATCCTCCTGAAAAGAAACCTTTCTTCCCCGGAAGTCCTTCAAAATTTTCTGTTCGGCTTTATCAACCGTAAGTTTGGAAACATCAAGGCCATAAATGGAGATTTTCCTTCCAAGGGTGTTCGTATCTGCAATATGCAGATAAACAAAAAGCCCTGCAAACAAAACCACCATCGCACCGATGCATCCCCCCAGTATGATCTTCTTTGTTTTCCTGCTTACCTTGAATTTCTTCCCCATAATTTATTCCTCGTATCTGCTGTAATGTAAATTTATGAACACGTTTTATAATTTATTATAGCATCCATATAAAATCACACGTAATCTTAAATTTCTATTTTTTGCCATTCATATGTTTCAGCTTCTTAGGAATATACAATAATGCTTTACCGGCTTTTAATGTTGTGCTGGATTTCAGTTTCTTGAGCTCTTTTTCTGCTTTTTTTGCTCTCGACTGCCATTCTTTCATTTCCTGCGCCTGTCTGAAAAGATATTCCACCGCACTGCATTCTTTCATCTGCATATAAATCTGATATTTTGCAGCATTATAAGAGTAACATTCTTCTTCCGTGAAAGTACCCAGATCAAACTCTGCAAATATTTCATTATTCAATCGCTCATAAATCTGGCAGAATGCTTCTCCTGC
Organism: Blautia intestinalis; assembly: GCF_014297355.1. Lineage (GTDB taxonomy): Bacteria > Bacillota > Clostridia > Lachnospirales > Lachnospiraceae > Blautia_A > Blautia_A intestinalis. The sequence goes on from NZ_JACOQE010000002.1 coordinate 393,963, forward strand.
TTTAAGAGAACACATATTGTAAATGCTCACTCCAAAAGCAAGGTTTTTATAGCTCGTCTCTACAGCATCATACAAGTCCAGTTCTTTCAATTTATCACGGATTGCCTTTAATGCCTCATACCAGTCCCATGGAGTTTTCGTATTATTTGCCTGAAGGCTGGTACTTCTCTGGCGATAATTAACAAGAACTTCCTGAAGCATCGTAATTCTTTTTGCAAGGACAAGTGCCATATTTACAAAGTAAATATCATTTGAACGTGAAAGCGCCATAAATTCAAGCTTATTTTCATTGATCAGGCTCTTTTTAAACAAGCTTGTCCATGGGCATCCCGTACCAATATTGAAAACGTATGGAAATGACTTTCCTTCTACCGGCATCGTCTGCGGAAGATATTCTTTCTTCTGCATAACATTACTTTTTCTGTATTTACCGGTGTCTCCAAAATAGAGCCTTGCATCATACATGCAGACATCTGCCTGATCTTCTTTGATCTTATTCAGACTGTGTTCCATAAGTTCCGGTTCAAAGAAATCATCACTGTCCAGAAACAGCAGATATTCTCCCTTTGCTCTTTTGATTCCTTCATTTCTCATCAGTCCGGCTTTTCCGCAATGATCCATTCCTACATATTGAAAACGTGGATCAGATACTGCATATTCCTTAATAATATCGACTGTTCCGTCATCCGAACCATCATCCACACAAAGCACTTCAAAATCTGTAAATGTCTGCTTTTTCAGACTTTCCAGGCATTCTCCAATATACTCTTCTACATTATAAGAAGGAATAATGACTGTTATCTCTGGTTTTTTATTATTGTTTGTATATGTTTCCATCCAAATACCCTCAATCAGATCTTTTTGTCTCAGTATAGCATAACCCCTGTTTTTCGTAAACATATCAACAAAGACTTTCTGTCACTTCCTTTTTATGATATGATAAATACAATATCAGCAAAGGAGTATTGCTATGAATCAGACAGTTTCTGACTATCGTTTTAAATTTTCTGTTGTAACAGCTGTTTATAATGTTGAACCATATCTTGCTGAAGCTATCGAGAGCATCCTGACTCAGGATATCGGCTTTGAAGAATCCGTAGAAATAATTCTCGTAGACGATGGTTCTACAGATAGATCCAGTGCAATCTGTGATGAGTATCAGCAAAAATTTCCAGACAATATTAAAGTAATACACAAAGAAAATGGCGGTGCTGCAAGTGCCCGCAATACCGGGATCAGCCATTGCGAGGGACAGTATATCAGTTTTATGGACGCTGATGACAGACTTACTTCCAGTACTTTATCCGATGTATATGGCTTTTTCAGCACCTGTGATGCAAATATTCCGTTTGTATCTGTACCTATTTATTTCTTTGAAAAAAGAGATTTCGGTCACCGTCTCAATTACAAATACGAATGCGAAAGTTCCCGTATCATTGATCTTGTCCATGAATATTCATTTATTCAAATGTCTGCCTCTTCTGCGTTTTTCAGACACAAAATCATTCAGGATCGTTCCTTTGACACGACTTTAAAATATGCAGAAGATGCAAAACTGATCATGGATATCCTCCTTGACTGTCCACGATATGGAATCGTACCTTCAGGCCGTTATATGTACCGTACCCGAAATACGCTGGATTCCGCATTAAATGTTTCCAAGCATCGGAAAGAATGGTATATTGACAGTCTTAAATATTACACGTTCTGGGCGCTGGATGAATCTGAGCGTCGACTGGGATATGTTCCGGACTTTGTTCAGTATACAATCATGTATGATCTCCTGGCACGTTTCCGGATGAAAAAATTTCCGGATGATGTGATGACTGCACATGAAAAAGAATCTTTTCTGAGTATGTTATTTCGTGCGTTACAGCGAATCGACGATCATATCGTTATAGAGCAGCACAATCTTTCTCCGGAATTATGTGATTACTTATTGAGTATAAAAAAGGCGCCAGATTCCGGTACACTTGTTTATGATGCTGATGCCGAAAATCAGTATTTTCATTATTCTGATTTTAATTCATGTTCCAGTGCTTCCTATCCGGTTTTTCTTGAGACACTTGATTTCCAGGAAAATGCCCTTACTTTACAGGCACATGTAAAAATTTACACACGTTTTCCATATCCTTCAAAGATGTTTCTGCGACTCATTTCCGGCTCCCAGACACAGATCATTGACTGTTCTTTCTATGAAAATCGTGATGAAGGTGCGCTTTTTAACGGCCAGCAGTTATCACTCACTCTGTATTTTACTGCCATCATACCGTATGATATGCTAAAATCATCTACAAAGGTTGAATTTTGCATGATCTCCGGTTCAAACACAATTAAATTTCACAGTTTTCGAAGAGGGAACGAGTTTCCGGTTACCCCGGAGAACTCCCGTTTTAAATCAGGTAAACACGTATTTTATGTTACTCTGGCTTCGCAGTCCCTCAACTTTGAACCGGGTACCCCTGTTGCCAGACTCAAGCACAAAGCAATGCACTGTGCCCGTGTAATACGTCGACATATATAAATATTTCCAAAATATTATGGCAGTGACACTTCAGTAATAGTGCCACTGCCATATTTCTCTGATATATCGTAACTGTTCAGTACCCTCACAGTTACGAGTCAAAATGCATTCCAAATCACCTTCGGTGATGGCATTTTGCCTTATATGTCTCGGGATTTTGGCAAAAAACATGCCAAAACACCTCGCGGGATACTACCTTCTGAATAGTTACGATATATCTTTTATTTCAGTCTAATTACCGACTCATCATTTGTCTCTGCTATGATAAAATGTGGTCTGTGTTTTGTCTCCAGATATGTCTTTGATATGTACTGTCCCATAATTCCAAGACACAAGAGCTGGATTCCGCCAATAAAGATAACTACACAGACAATAGAAGCCCAGCCTGCAACCGGATCTCCGAATATCAACCGGCGGATAATGATGACTGCAAGTGCCAGAAATGAAAAGAAGGTCATTGTCGTCCCAAACCAGGACGCTATACTTAAAGGAACATGAGAAAAATTAATGATTCCATCAATTGCATATTTGAACAATTTCCAGAAGCTCCATTTTGTTTCTCCTGCCACTCTCTCAACATTTTCATAAGGCATCCAGTATGTCCGGAATCCGATCCAGCCAAACAGTCCCTTTGAAAATCGGTTATATTCTCCCATGGCAACAATTGCATCTACCATGCTTTTTTTCATCAGGCGGAAATCCCGGGCGCCGTCAACAATATCTGCCTCAGATATTTTGTTGATGATGCTGTAAAATCTTCTGGCAAACCAGCTTCGGACAGCCGGTTCTCCCTCACGACTTACACGTCTCGTTGCCACACTGTCATACTCACCTGATCTGAGCAACCGAAGCATTTCCGGTAATAATGCCGGCGGATCCTGAAGATCTGCATCCATAACAGCAACGTAATCACCCTTTGCATTGCAAAATCCAGCGTACATCGCAGCTTCTTTTCCGAAATTACGTGAAAAGGAAAGATAAATCACATGGGAATCCTTTTCTGAAAGCGCTTTTAATTCTTTCAGTGTGTCATCTTTTGATCCGTCATTGACAAATAACAATTCGTAGTCTTCACCGATTTCTTTTAAAACAAGCGTAATCTCCTTATGAAAGAAAGGAATCGCCTCCTGTTCATTATAACACGGCACAATAATAGAAATCATAGCAATCTCCCTAGTTTTCTTTTTCAAGCTTATAAATATGGAAATATATTCCATTCGCAAACTTGCTCTCATAAATCTCATTACAAGAATAACTTTGTTTATTAATTTCACTGATTTTGTGCTCATCCAAATGCTGAGTCCAGAAAAGCCATATTTCCGAATAATTTTGATCAATATCCTCCACGGCATTCTCATTATATTTTCCATAATTATCCGGAAAATAATATGGTAACAAGCTCAACCCAAGGTGTTTATTATCGCTAAAAATTGCAGCCGTTTTGGATGGTTTGATTGTATTAAGAACATCTGTAGTTGCATGATCCAACTCAATATCATTTCTCAACACTGCAAAGTAAGATGGAATACTGCTACTGAAAACTATCGACAAAATCTATACAAACAAAATTTTCTTCAATTTCATCTTTCTTGTACAATAAATCAGTAGCATATACGCTACTGGAACAGTCGGATATAAATAACGTAAAACAAAAAATGGACGAATTGTATAAGATAATATCAGTCCTACAACACATGTTCCAAAAATAGAACAAAGACCTGCTATCACCCATATCAGTTCTTCCGATACACCTGTTCTCTTTTCATCTATTTCAATAACTGTGTCTACTTTATCTATCCATCTTTCTGTTTCATTTATACGAATGCTAAAAAGCCTGGTCTCATACAGGAAATATCCAATCACCGCCAAGACAAAAAGTATACTCAGCCATTTTGTATCAAACAAATACAGAAAAGCCTCTCTTATAGTTGGAATTTCATTCAGCCACCAACTGTCAGCCGTTGACTCAAAAGATTTAATTAAAATAGACAACCAAGGTAAATACGCAATCACGGTAATAATATATGCCATAATTGTCCGTCTACGCTTTCCTCTATCTCTATATGTAAGAGGAATTAATGCAAGATAGAAAAAAGCCACTGCAACCAAGGCATAATAATGTGTATAGGCCGCAGCTAATGATACTATTACAAATATCATCCAATCCCGCAGATAATTTCTTTTTATTATCTCATAAAGTGCAAGAAAAGCAAGTAAAACAAATAAGGCTCCCATAGAATACATTCTGGCCTCTACATTATATCTTACCGCTTCTTTCATCAACGAACACATTGTTACCATAAAAAATGCAGTTAACATACCAAAACGTTTTCTAATATAACTACATATAATTATTAATAAAAATACATAGGGAATAAATCCTGACAAATGATATGCAAATCCCTTATTTCCAAATATGTGATACATTAATTGTATCAAAAAATAATGTAATGGTGGATGTACATCATTCGCAGTCGCATTAATCATATCCGCTATACTCATCTTAGCTAGACTAATACTATATCCTTCATCAGCCCAAAATGAATTATCAAATATTCTGATAAAGTTCATTACAAATAAAACAAAAACATATAAATAAAACAATTTTGTCTTATCATATTTTCGTATACTTAACATTGTTTCTGACAAATTTATGTTTAACTGAAAATGATTTTTGAAAAAATATTCCATCATCGGTACAATTATCGATATCACTATTACCAACACAAGATAATGAAAAGCAAATACTGTTTTATCATTCAAAGCACTCTGCAATCTACCTGAATGGTGAAACACTAGATATGTAATAGATATTGCTATAAAATTCAAAAACAACAGTGCAAAACAATATTCTACAATTCTATTTTCCAGTGTCTTATGTTCATTTTTCCCTACAACTTTACTTCTAATATACAAAAGCAAAATCGGAGGTATTGCTAAACACAAAAAACTTATCATATGAATTTCATACGCTCCTTATATATTCCTCAAAACACCTGCCTCCCTCTTTTGCAGATGAGAGGCAGGTGCCTTTTCTCTTAGTTATATATTCTGTTTTTAATTTTAAGTAAAAATTAGAACTTGCCAGCGTCAGCAGCTTCCTGTACGGCTACTGCAACAGCAACAGTCATACCAACCATCGGGTTGTTTCCTGCGCCGATAAGACCCATCATTTCTACATGTGCCGGTACGGAAGAAGATCCTGCGAACTGAGCGTCAGAATGCATACGTCCAAGAGTATCTGTCATACCATAGGAAGCAGGACCTGCTGCCATGTTATCCGGGTGAAGTGTACGTCCTGTACCACCGCCGGATGCAACAGAGAAGTATTTCTTGCCTTTTTCGTTACATTCTTTCTTGTATGTACCTGCAACCGGATGCTGGAAACGTGTCGGGTTTGTGGAGTTACCTGTGATAGAAACGTCAACGCCTTCTTTCCACATGATAGCAACACCTTCCGGAACGCTGTTTGCACCGTAGCAGTTAACTTTTGCACGAAGTCCTTCAGAGTAGGATTTACGGAATACTTCTTTAACTTCGTTCTTGTATGGATCATACTCTGTCTCAACATATGTAAAACCGTTGATACGGGAGATGATCTGTGCAGCATCTTTTCCAAGACCGTTCAGAATAACACGAAGTGGTTTTTTACGAACTTTGTTTGCTTTTTCTGCGATACCGATAGCACCCTCAGCAGCTGCAAAAGACTCATGTCCTGCAAGGAAGCAGAAGCAGTCTGTTTCTTCTTCAAGAAGCATTTTACCAAGGTTACCATGTCCAAGTCCTACTTTACGTGTATCAGCAACGGATCCAGGAATACAGAATGCCTGAAGGCCTTCACCGATAGCTGCGGCAGCGTCTGCTGCTCTTCTGCAATCTTTTTTGATTGCGATAGCTGCACCTACGATGTATGCCCAGCAAGCGTTCTCGAAGCAGATCGGCTGAATGCCTTTGATCTGATTGTATACATCAAGGCCTGCATCTTTAGTGATTTTCTCTGCTTCTTCAATGGAAGCGATTCCATAGCTGTTTAAAACTGAATTGATTTTGTCAATTCGTCTCTCATATGATTCAAATAAAGCCATTTACTTATCCTCCTGAAATTATAATCGGTATAATTATTCTTTACGTGGGTCGATGATCTTAACAGCATCTGCAACACGGCCATACTGACCTTTTGCTTTTTCCCATGCAGTGTTCGGATCGTCACCTTTTTTGATGAAATCAGTCATTTTGCCAAGGCTTACGAACTGATAACCGATAATTTCATTATCTTCGTCAAGAGCAATACCTGTAACATAGCCTTCTGCCATTTCCAGGTAACGAGGACCTTTTTTGAGTGTTCCGTACATTGTACCAACCTGAGAACGAAGTCCTTTACCAAGATCCTCAAGTCCTGCACCTACTGCAAGTCCGTCTTCAGAGAAAGCAGACTGAGAACGTCCGTAAACAATCTGAAGGAACAGTTCTCTCATGGCGGTGTTGATTGCATCACAAACAAGGTCTGTATTCAGAGCTTCCATAACAGTCAGTCCTGGAAGGATTTCAGAAGCCATAGCTGCGGAATGAGTCATACCTGAACATCCGATTGTCTCAACCAGTGCTTCCTGGATGATACCTTCTTTTACGTTCAGGGACAGCTTACAGGCACCCTGCTGAGGAGCACACCAGCCTACACCATGTGTGAAACCGGAAATGTCCTTTACTTCCTTAGCCTGAACCCATTTTGCTTCTTCCGGAATCGGAGCAGCTCCGTGATGCACACCCTGTGCAACTGGGCACATTTCTTCTACTTCGCGTGAATAAATCATGTTAAAACTCCTTTCAAGTATAGATTTACTTATAATGTTGTTAAAAAGATAGACTACTAACAACCTGACAGTATTCTCTCACAAAGTCCTACTGTTAGTCCAGTCAAACTTAGGCCAAAAATGCGAAGTTTTGACATAATTATACATATAATTGCTGTTGTGTCGTCTTTATGATAAAATCAAAGAAAAAAGTCAAAGGAGCTTTAACGATGTCCAGCAAACTTCCACCCAGCATTTTCCCTGCACGTTTTCAGGTCTTAAGCGGCAGTATGCTCAAAGTGATCGCCTGTATTGCCATGCTGATCGACCATACCGGTGCGATCATACTGAAACTTTATCCGCCGGCACTTAATACTCTATTTTATATCAATGGCAAAGGCTATTCTGCATACCGCGTTGTCCGTGATATCGGGCGCTGTGCTTTTCCGATCTTTTGTTTTTTGATCGTGGAAGGCTTTCTGCATACACATGACCGCAGGAAATATGGGCGAAATCTTCTGCTGTTCGCACTGATTTCCGAGATACCGTGGAATTATATGTTTGCCAACACCTGGCATTATGCCGATAAACAGAACGTCTTTTTTACTCTTTTTCTCGGATATCTGGCATTCTGCGCGCTGGAATATTTCTGGGAAACACCCTGGATGCAGCTTGCCTCTCTTCTGGCACTGCTTGGCATCTCTATCGTACTCCATGCAGATTACGGCTGGCGTGGTTTTATCTTTCTTGTCCTGATGTATCTTCTCCGAAACGAAAAGGTCTCTCAGGCAATCGTCGGAACCTGCTGGCTCAGCTATGAATGGAAGGCCTGTTTCGCGTTTATTTCTATTAACATGTATAATGGAAAACGCGGCTTTATCCATGGAAAAGCCGCGAAATATTTCTTCTATTTATTTTATCCTTTACATATCACGATTCTCGTGATCATAAGGAACATTTATTTTCTTTCTTAAAACAGATTCAATTTGTTTAATTTTTCTTAACGATCTCGGCTGCGTTTTTGTAGATACTGTCTGCCGGAATGCAGCCTCTTACCGGTGAAAGCGGATAAATATTGCTGTTTCTGCCGATCACAGTTCCCGGATTCAGTACAGAACCACAGCCGACTTCTACATGGTCACCCAGCATTGCACCGAATTTCTTAAGACCTGTCTCGATTTTTTCTTCTCCGTCTTTGACAACAACCAATTTCTTGTCGGACTTCACATTTGAGCATATAGAGCCTGCACCCATATGAGATTTATAGCCAAGAACAGCATCACCGACATAATTGTAATGCGGAACCTGTACTTTATTAAAGAGTACCGCATTTTTAAGTTCTGTAGAATTTCCTACAACGGCGCCCTCTCCTACGATTGCATTGCCACGGATAAATGCACAGTGACGTACTTCTGCGTCTTTTCCGATAATCGCCGGTCCATGAATATAAGCAGTCGGTGCAACGGTTGCTGATCTAGCGATCCAGATATTGCCTTCATGGCACTCATACTCAGACGTGCTGAGTGTCGGACCAATTTTCATGATAAATTCTCCGATCTCCGGAAGCACTTCCCACGGGTATGTTTTTCCTTCGAATAATTCTGCTGCAATTGTTTCATTCAGATCCAGAAGATTTGAAATTGTAAAATCTTTTAACATAATTATGCTTTTCCTCCTCGTTTCACAGTTGTCGGTTTCTTTGTATAATTGGCTGCCGCGGCATCAAAAAACTGTCGCAGTGCATATTGATAATTGCTCTGCTCTACCTGATTTGTACGCACCCTGACAAAATGTTCCAGCTTGTCCATATATTCCTGCGGAGTAATACTTCCCTCAGCAACATAAGTCAGCCCCTTTTCCCAGCTTGCCGTCAGCTCCGGATTCAGAAGGGAACGTATTGAACAGTTTACCACATCAAAGATCATCTCTCCCAGAAGTGTAGGTGTGATCACCTGCGTCTTTTTATTCAGAGACAGATATTTAATAGAAACAAGTTTCTTAAGGATTTCCGCCCTTGTCGCACTGGTTCCGATTCCACTTCCTTTGATCTGTGCACGAAGTTCTTCATCTTCGATCAGCTGACCGGCATTCTCCATCGCAAGGATCATAGATCCGGAGTTGTAACGTTTCGGCGGTGAAGTCTCGCCTTCCTTGATATTCAGCGCATCTACTGTCAGTATATCATTCTTTTTGAGTGCCTGCAATGCGTTCAGAAGCTGTGAATCGCAGGACACATCCTCCTCATCGTTTTTCTCTGTTTCCTTTTCTGCCAGAGATTTCTTCGCAAAAGAGTTGGTCGCATATTTCAGATAGCCTTCTTCCTGCAGCACCTTGAAACTGGAAAAAAACTTCTCACCCTGCATCTCCGTAGTCAGACTGACTTTCTGATAAACTGCCGGCGGACAAAATACACACAGAAAACGACGCACGATCGTCTCATATACTCTCTGAGACGTCAGAGAAAGTCCGTTCAGCGCGTTCATCCCCTGTCCGGTCGGAATGATTGCATAGTGGTCTGTGATCTGTTTGTCATTAACATATCTGGTCTTTGCTATTGACTTATATGAACCCATCTGTAAAATTTCTTCGGCAGCGTTATCAATAGCCGGATAGCGGCGCAGACCGGAGATATTTTTGTAGATTTCTTTTGCCACTGCGCTCGATAATACTCGCGCATCAGTTCGTGGATAGGTAACAAGTTTCTTTTCATACAGTTCCTGCGTGATCCGAAGTGTCTCATCCGGGCTGATCTTAAAAAGTTTGGAACATACATTCTGAAGCTCCGCCAGATTGAATAAAAGCGGCGGATTTTTATTTTCTTTTTTGCGCTCGACCTTTTCGACACGACAGCTCAATGGCTGCTGTGCCTGAAGCATACCGATCAGTTCTTCGGCATGCTTCTTTTCTTTAAATCCGTTTTCTTTGTACAGGTACGGAGACTGAAAATATCTGCTGCCGTCTACGGCTCTCCACTCTCCTTCAAAACGTTCTCCCTCCAGCACAATACTGGAAAGTACACGGTAAAACGGAGTCTTCACAAAAGAGCGGATTTCCCGTTCTCTTCGCACGACCATGCCGAGTACACAGGTCATTACCCTGCCGACGGAAATTGCCTGATGCCTGCTGTTCAGATAATTGGAAACACTGTTCCCATAACGAAGCGTCAGTACTCTGGAAAAATTAATTCCCATGAGATAGTCTTCCTTTGCACGAAGATACGCAGAATCTGCCAGATTGTCATAGGCAGAAAGTTCTTTTGCTTCGCGGATACCGCGCAGGATTTCTTCTTCTGTCTGGGAATCGATCCAGACACGCCGCTGATTCTTATCTTTTACACCTGCCATCTGTGCCACAAGGCGGTAGATATACTCTCCTTCGCGCCCGGAGTCGGTACACACATAGATGGTCTCTACATCCGGACGGTTCAGAAGCCCCTTAACAATGTTAAACTGTTTCTGAACTCCCGGAATCACTTCATATTTAAATTCATGCGGCAAAAAAGGCAGGGTATCTAAACTCCACCTTTTGTACTTGATATCGTATTTCTCAGGATAGCTCATAGTGACCAGATGCCCTACGCACCAGGTCACTACGGAATCTTCTGATTCCAGATAGCCATCCCTTCTCTGTCCGTTAATTTTTAACGCCTTAGCAAATTCCTGAGCAACACTTGGTTTCTCAGCTATGTATAAGGATTTACCCATATTACTTATCTGCACTCATCTTTCTGAGAGGCCATGCAAGTAAAACTGCACCACCTACCATATTTCCTAAAGTGACGATCACCATGCTCTTGAGCATTGCCCCAATGGAAAGTCCCGGCACAAGGCAGGCTGCTGTAACAAAAATACCCATATTGGCCACGCAGTGCTCAAATCCGCTGACAACGAATCCGGAAATGCACATAACGATCATCAAAAATTTCGCTGCTTCACTTTTCAGTTTGATGCCACAAAGAACCCCTAAGCATACAAAGAAATTACATAAAACTGCCCGGAAAAACATCTGACCGGCCGGAACCGCAAGCTTGTTTCCGATAAATCCGGCAAAATAATCTCCTGTTCCGGATGCCCCCGCCCACACAAAAATCAGGGAAAGAATCAGACATCCGACAAAATTTCCAATGTAGCTGATCAGCCATACCTTGCCGGCTTCGCCCCAGCTTACCTTTTTGTCGTAAGCTCCAAATGCCATAACAAGATTGTTTCCGGTAAACAATTCACCGCCTACCAGTGAGATCAGAAGAACTGCAATTGAGAACACCAGTGCCCCGAGGAATTTCCCCCACGCCGGTTCCTCAGCACCTGAAAAAACGTTCCCGACCACATTGGAAAAGATCATGGCAACTACAATAAAAAAGCCCGCCATGATTGCCCGCACAAAATACTTGAAGAAATTATTCTTCAATAAAGTGCTCTTTGCGATTGCTGCATTTGACAGTTTTTCTACATCCTCGTGATTCATAAAAAAGACCTCCCTTTCCCGGGAACAGCGTTTCTTGTATACGTTTGTCCCCTCCACATATTGTATTCTTGCATTATAGCATTATTGACGAAAATTCTCAATACATATAGTTTAAAGTTTGATATTTTTATGACAATTTCATACAACTTTTTGATAACTGTCAGTTATCGAATCAGTAATGTATGTTCTTCTCTGTCAATCACCTCTCCAATCACAGCACACGGAAGCAATAATTCTTTCAGTTCTTTCAATATCTCTTCTGCTTCTTCTGCCGGAACTGCAGCCAGAAGGCCACCGGAAGTCTGCGGATCAAACACCAGATCTTCCCGCCAGAGTTCTGCCGTACTTATATAACCGGTTTTTGCAGCAAATTCTCTATTACGATATGCGCCACCGGGGATCAGTCCCATAGATGCATATTCTTCCACATCCGGAAGAACCGGAAGTGCCTGTGTATCTATCACAAGTGTCTTGTTGCTGCCTTCCGCCATTTCTGTTCCATGACCGCCAAGACCGAACCCGGTAACATCCGTACACGCATGAATTGTATATTTCTTAAGGATCTCACATGCATATTTGTTTAAAGTCTTCATGGATTTCAGTACAGCTTCCCGTGCTCTCTCTGAAACAAGATCTGCTTTGATCGCTGTATTAATGATTCCGGCGCCAAGCGGTTTTGTCAGGATCAGTTTATCACCGGTCTGTGCGCCATAATTTTTCCAGAATTTGTCCGGATGAACAAAACCGGTCACACTCAGTCCGTATTTCGGTGTATCATCCTGTATCGTATGTCCTCCTGCAAGCACCGCTCCTGCCTCCAGAACTTTGTCTGCACCGCCCTTAAGGATTTCACCCAGAATTGCTGTGTCCATATCTTTCGGAAAAGCGACGATATTAAGCGCCGTCTTTGGTTCTCCGCCCATCGCATACACATCACTTAACGCATTTGCTGCGGCAATCTGTCCGAAATCATAAGGATCGTCTGCAACCGGTGTAAAGAAATCCAGTGTCTGGATCATAGCAATCTCATCTGAAATCTTATATACAGCTGCATCATCTGAAGTTTCTGTTCCGACCAGAAGATGAGGATCCTGAAATTTCGGCAACCCGCAAAGTACACCGGCAAGCGTTCCCGGTCCCACTTTTGCTGCGCACCCACAGTTTGGTGCTAGTTTCGTAAGATATACTTTTTCCATTTTACCGAATTTCCTTTCTGTCTTAGCCTTGTTCATCTATGATACCATAAATCTTCTTTTTTCTCCATGTCTTTTTTTGATAGAAAAACTCGATAAAAAAACTGCCCCGGCAAATTCAATTCTTCACCCGGACAGTTTCTTATTATTCAGATCATATTATTTCTTAGTGATGTAGCCTTTTGCTTTCAGTGTTTCAGCACAGAGAACAGCTCCGCCTGCAGCACCTCTTACAGTGTTGTGGGAAAGTCCTACGAATTTGTAATCGTAAACTTTGTCCTCACGGAGACGTCCGATAGATACGCCCATGCCATTTTCATAGTTAACATCCTCGCTTACCTGCGGACGGTTGTCTTCTTCGAGATACTGAATAAAATGCTTCGGTGCACTCGGAAGTTCTAATTCCTGCGGAAGTCCCTTGAAGTTTCGGAGGGCTTCGATCAGCTGTTCTTTTGTAGGTGTCTTACGGAATTTTACAAATACAGCTGCTGTATGTCCGTTCAGTACCGGAACACGCAGACACTGGCATGTGATAACAGGTTCTGTAGCCGGTACGATCACACCGTCTTCAATCTTGCCCCACAGTCTCAGTGGCTCTTTTTCACTCTTTTCTTCTTCTCCGCCAATGTACGGGATAATGTTGTGTTCCATTTCAGGCCAGTCTTTAAATGTCTTTCCTGCTCCGGAGATTGCCTGATATGTAGTGGCAACTACTTCATATGGCTCAAATTCTTTCCATGCAGTAAGGACCGGTGCATAGCTCTGGATGGAGCAGTTTGGTTTTACAGCAATGAAACCTTTCTTTGTGCCAAGACGTTTCTGCTGATATTTGATAACATCAAAGTGTTCCGGGTTGATTTCCGGTACTACCATCGGTACATCCGGTGTCCAGCGGTGAGCGCTGTTGTTGGATACGACCGGTGTCTCTGTCTTTGCATATTCTTCTTCAATCGCTTTGATCTCGTCCTTTGACATATCAACAGCTGAAAATACAAAATCTACAGTAGATGCAACTTTTTCTACTTCGTTGACATTCATAACAACGATTTTCTTTACTGCTTCCGGCATCGGAGTATCCATTTTCCATCTGCCGCCTACTGCTTCTTCATAAGTTTTTCCGGCACTTCTCGGGCTTGCTGCAAGGGTAACCACTTCAAACCACGGATGATTCTCCAGAAGAGAAATAAATCTCTGTCCTACCATACCTGTAGCGCCTAAAATGCCGACTCTCAGTTTTTCGCTCATAACAATGTTCTCCTCATTCTTTTATTTCATATATGTCTTTGCGTAGCACACATCTGTTTTCCTTGTACATACTATACCACTTCATCCGAAATTGCAAGATGTTTTTAATTATTTTTCAGATATTCCTTGTTTGCCGCAATAATCTGCTCCATAACCTTCGGTCCCGGAGCGCCATAAGTTTCACGCTTCTCAACACAGGTCTTCATGCTGATTGCTTCATAGATATCCTGCTCAAATACCGGAGAAATCTCTTTGTATTCTTCCAGAGGAAGCTCATCAAGAGAGATTCCCTTATCAATACAGGTAAGGACCAGACGGCCTACAATACCATGTGCATCACGGAACGGAACCCCGTGATTTACAAGGTAATCCGCTGCATCTGTCGCATTTGTGAAACCGTTCTTGGCACTTGCCTCCATTACATCTTTACGGAATTCCATAGTAGAAACCATTCCGGTAAACAGTGCGATACATCCCTTTACAGTATCGATGGCATCGAAGGTCAGCTCTTTGTCTTCCTGCATATCTTTGTTGTATGCAAGCGGAATACCCTTCATTGTAGTAAGAATGGAGGTCAGCGCGCCATACACACGACCGGTCTTTCCTCTTACAAGCTCGGCAATATCCGGATTCTTTTTCTGTGGCATAATACTGCTTCCGGTACTGTAAGCATCGTCAATCTCAACAAAACGATATTCATTGGAGTTCCAGAGAATGATTTCCTCACAGAAACGGCTCAGATGCATCATAACTGTGGACATTGCGGAAAGGAGTTCGATCACATAGTCTCTGTCAGATACGGAGTCCATACTGTTTCTTGTCGGCTCATCAAATCCCAGAAGCTCTGCTGTATAAAATCTGTCAAGCGGATAAGTAGTTCCCGCAAGCGCTCCTGCACCAAGCGGACAGGTATTCATACGTTTACGGATATCTGCCATACGGCTTCTATCTCTGCGGAACATTTCAAAATATGCCCCGACATGATGTGCCAGTGTAACAGGCTGTGCTTTCTGCAGATGGGTGAATCCCGGCATATATGTATGAAGATTGTTTTCCATAATAGTCTGCAATGCTTCGAGAAGTTTCTTAAGTTCTGCATCGATTTCTTCGATTTCATCACGTACATAAAGTTTCATATCCAGTGCAACCTGATCGTTACGGCTTCTTCCTGTATGAAGCTTCTTACCCGGATCCCCGATACGGTCGATCAAATTTGCCTCTACAAAACTGTGGATATCCTCATATTCTGCTGTGATCTCCAGCTTTCCGGATTCTACATCGGCAAGGATGCCATCCAGTCCTTCCAGAATCTGGTCTCTCTCTTCTTCTGTCAGAATTCCCTGCTTCGCAAGCATTCTTACATGCGCCTTGCTTCCGCGGATATCCTGTTTATAAAATTTCTGATCAAATGAAATTGACGCATTAAAATTGTATACCAGTTTGTCCGTTTCCTTTGTGAAACGTCCTCCCCATAACTGTGCCATAATTTCCTCCTTGTTGTACGGTAAAGTTTGCATTCCACTGAACTTTCGTCCAAAGATACATAAGTTTCTATCAGTTTACCACATTCCAGTGAAAAATCAAATAGCCGAACCCTCTGAAATTTGTTTTTGTTTCATTTTTTCTTCCTGTTCCCTCTTTGAAAATACACAGCCACAGTAGTTTTGCCGGTACAGATCGTACTCATGAGATAATTCGATGGAACGTTTGTAGCCGTTTTTCTTTTTGAAATCAGAAGGCAGATGCGGAACCTTATAGATTTTCGCCAGCTCTTCCCCGATCTCGTTAATCTTTTCGGCGTTCTTCAGCGGGCTGATGGAAAGTGTTGTAGTAAAGTAATCGTAATTGCCTTTCTGTGCCAGTCCGGCCGCTTCTTCCATACGGAGTCTATAACATTTGAAACAGCGCTCGCCGCCCTCCGGCACTTTTTCCAGCCCCTTTGCCATATCATAAAAAATCCGGGGATCATAAATCCCTTCCTCAATGTGTACCGGATGTGTAAAAGACATTTCTGATACAAGACGACGGATCTCTGCAACTCGCTTATGGTATTCCTCTTCTAATGAGATATTAGGATTGTAAAAAAATACAGTAATCTCAAAGTACTGAGATAAGTATTCCAGTACATAACTGCTGCATGGTGCACAACAGCTGTGCAAAAAAAGACGGGGGACTTTTTTTTCTTTTTTAATATTTTCGATAAGCTTATCCAGCTCTTTCTGATAATTTCGTTTGTTCAATTCTGTTACCTTCTTTTTTCAATGATATCTGTAAAGCGTAACTGTTCAGTGCCCTCACAGTTACAAGTCCTGTCACATATCATAGCACACCAAATGTTTTTCGCATATCTTAAAATATAGATTCTCGGAGGTATATTTATGAAACCCCTTCTGGAAATCAGAGATGTTTCTCTCTCTTATCATACATCTGCCGGAGAAACACCGGCACTTTCCCACCTGACATTTAATCTGATGCCCGGAGAATTTCTGGCCGTCGTCGGTCCGTCCGGCTGTGGAAAATCTACTCTTCTGAATCTGATCTGCGGGCTTTTAAGTGCAGAAGAAGGCACCTTACTGATGAACGATACAATTCCCTCTCCCGGTGACCCACGAATCGGATATATGCTCCAGAAAGATCATCTTCTCGAATGGCGTACCATCTATCAGAATGTGATCCTCGGTCTTGAAATCCGCAGGGAACTCACCCCCGAAAAGCTGGAATATATTGAAGAAATGCTCTGCACTTACGGACTTGATAAATTTCGAAACGCGCGTCCTTCTCAGTTATCCGGCGGCATGCGTCAACGCGCGGCACTGATCCGCACACTGGCCCTGAAACCGGAGCTTCTCTTGCTTGACGAGCCGTTTTCCGCCCTGGATTATCAGACCCGCCTCAATGTCAGTGACGACATCGGTCGAATTTTAAAAAAAGAGGGAAAACCTGCGATTCTGGTCACACATGATATTTCCGAAGCCATCAGCATGGCAGACCGGGTAATCATCCTTACCGGACGGCCGGCAACTGTTGCGCGTATTGTGACCATAGACCTCGACCTTACCGACCGGACACCGCTTGCTTCCCGCAATGCCCCGCAATTCAAATTTTATTTTAATCTTATCTGGAAGGAGCTGAATCAATATGCCTGAGCATTCACCTGCACAGAAACAGTATCTTCTCCGCGTAAAACGTGAAAAAAATCTGATTCGCGTGTCCAGAACCCTTCTGTTTCTGGGCTTTCTGATTTTATGGGAGATTTCCGCCCGTTTGGGTTGGATCGATTCCTTTATTTTCAGCAGCCCGTCAGAAATCTGGCTGACTTTTCTCAGGATGCTGAAAGACCAGTCTCTGTTTACACATATCGGAATTACTCTTGCAGAAACACTGGTAAGTTTTGTATTTACGGTTCTTCTGGGTATCGGCACAGCTGTCCTTCTCTGGGCATGTCCCAGACTGTCACGTGTTCTTGAACCATATCTGGTCGTTCTGAATAGTCTTCCGAAATCCGCACTCGCCCCACTTCTCATCGTTTGGCTGGGCGCAAATATACGAACGATCATTGTTGCCGGAATCTCTGTTGCCATCTTTGGATCCATCATCAATCTTTATACAGGCTTCCGTGAAGTTGATCCCGAAAAGCTGAAACTCATCCAGACACTCGGTGGCAGCAAAAAAGACGAACTGACCAAAATTGTCCTTCCGTCTTCTGTGCCGCTTATTTTAAGTGTAATGAAAGTAAATATCGGCCTGTGCCTTGTCGGTGTGATCATCGGAGAATTTATCGGTGCCAGACAGGGACTCGGTTATCTGATCATTTACGGTTCACAGACATTTAAGCTCACCTGGGTGCTTATGTCCATCGTGATCCTGTGTGTGATTGCTATGGGACTGTATGCCACACTGGATCTCATCGAAAAACACGTCCGAAAAAGATAAATTGAAGTTCAGGTCATCCATTTTCATTACAGTGCTTCATTTGGTTGACCTGAATTGATTTTTTTACCACACCCTCATTCACATCCACCGCTGGCGGTATTTCCAGCCCCAGATCATCCTGAAAAGAATTGTCGTCAGTGTCATTCCTGCCGCCATACTTGCAGCAAAAAGAATTGTATAGGTTCCATCTGCACGGAACTTGTCCCACTCCTGCATCATCATCCAGTTCATTGTCCGATACAGGGCAGCTCCCGGAATCAGCGGAATCGTCGCCGAGACAAGAAAGACAGTAACCGGTGTCTTATGGATCCTTGCCATACATTCTGCATACAAAGTAATCACCACGGTCGACCAGAAGCCACAGATATACGGGCTGGCTGTCCATATACCGGTCACAAGATAAACCGCCCATGACAGACAGCCGCCAAGTGCCGCAAACCAGAGTTTTTTTCCATGTATATTAAACAATACCGCAAATCCAAGTGATCCTGTAAAAGAAACAAGAAGCTGTATTATCTCATGCATAATTTTCTCCTCTGCCTAAAACAAAAGATTCGCTGCAGTAAATCCAAGTCCTACAACAAATGCCAGCAACACTGACTCCATACAGCGTATCAGTCCCGTGATCGTATCGCCGGAAAACAGATCCCTCAGCGAATTCGTAAATGCAATTCCAGGTATCAGAAGCATAATATTTCCAATGCTGATCAGATCCGCACGATGTCCCAGACCAATACGGACTGCAAAATTAGCCAGAATGCCACCCATTCCACAACACAAAAAGACTGTGATCAGAGAATTCAGAGAACTGCGTTTCAAAAAAGATTCCAGAAGTTTCAACACGATTCCAATCAGCGCCGATGCGATCATGTCCCGAAGATCTCCTCCGAAAAATACAGAAAAGGATCCGGAAATGACAGCATAGATAAAAATCTGCATCTGAAAAGAATATACAGGTCTTTGCTCTATCGCACTCAGCCGCGTACGGATTTCCGAAGGTTCCGGTCTGTGTGCGCAGATATATCTTGACAGCTGATTCAGATCATCCAACTTACCCAGGTCATTTGCCATTCCCCGTACGCGCCTCGTCTGCGTACAGATGCCAAACTCACCGTACATCGTCGTCACAATACTGGACGTAATAGAAAATACATCCACCCTCTCTGCACCATATGCCAGACAAATGCGCCGTATAGTATCTTCTACACGACCAACCTCTGCACCACTGATCAGAAGCTGTTCGCCAATTGTCATTGCATAGTACAGATACTGTTCTGCTTCCTCACACCTCATTCGGCCTTTCCTCCTTTCAGCTCATTCCAAACGATTTTCCTTTAAGCGGAAGTCCCGCAACTTCTGCAAGCCGTCTCACTCCCATCTCTGCTGTTGATACAGCGCTTTCTACATGATTATAATCGGTTGCACTGTAATCAAACAAAATATTTCCCTGTGCTTCAAATTCCTCATCTCTGTCCCAGAAATAAAAACGCATCGGTTCACATGCAAACGCATTGATCTGATAGCCTACATCGCCCTGTGGAAGTTCTGTCCCGTTCAACTTCATAAACGCTTTCCGAAGTTCCTCTGCATGTCCGGAAAAAGTCTCCGCAAAGACATCTGTCACACCAGTCTTGTATGCAGGTGCAAAGGGTCTTGCATTACGAAGATCCGCAAACGGCACCCATTTATCCATAAAAAAAGCCTGTTCTTTTACATAACCAAACAATGTATAAATATTCAGCATCTCCGTCGCATTGGCTTCGGTCTTTCCATCCAGCCGTTCAATTTTGCCGTCTGATTCCCGGACTCCAAAAGGCACACCAAAATGCACAATTTTCAGATAGCCGTCCTCCTGCTTCAGTTCCGGAAGTTTTTTCATCAGCTCCGCTTTATCCATCCGGAGAAATTTTTCTGCCCATTCATCACAGAGTTTTATATAGTTGGATACTTTTTCTTCTTTCATTTTTTTCTCCTTACAGCATTACATCATTATATTTGCTCTGTTATTTTGCATTATACTCCTGTGGTATATTTCTCTGCAAGAAAAAGGACTTTCTACAGGATTTGTCTCATAGAAAGTCTCTTTCACACGTTACGATGATTTTACTTTATTCCAGAGATCACCGTATACCTGATCTGCCTCGATACCAAGATACTGGAATGTTTCCAGATTATCATACCTGGACAGATCCGGGAAGGCGATTTCACTGTTACGGATAGATTCATCCTCAATCAGCTCTCTTGCGGCCTCATTCGGTGTAGAATAAGTGATATATTCAAAGTTTTTGAGTGCAATGTCCGGTCTGCAGAGGAAATTGATGAATTTTTCCGCATTTTCCTTATGCTCTGCATTCTTCGGGATTACCCAGGAATCGATCCAGATATTGGAACCTTCCTTCGGAATCACATATTCAAGATTTGGATTCTCTTTCTGTGTATAAATTGCTTCACCGGAATAAATAACACCCAGAGCCGCTTCGTTTCCGATCATCTTGTCACGCACCTGGTCAATAACATACGCCTGCACCAGAGGTTTCTGCTCAATCAGGAGATTTTTCGCCTCATTCAGCTCATCAAGATCTGTAGAATTCAGTGAATACCCAAGATATTTCAACGCCGCACCAAACGCATCACGTACAGAATCCTGCATCAGAATACTGTCTTTGTACTTCGGATTCCAGAGAATGGACCAGCTGTCGACCGGTTCATCAACCATTGTCTTGTTGTACAGAATGCCGACGGTTCCCCAGCAATACGGCACAGAATATTTATTTTCCGGATCAAACTGTCTGGACTGCTCGAGATACTGTTTTCCGATGTTTTTCAGATTCGGAATGTTGTCAAAATTAATTTCTGAAAGCAGATCATTCTCGATCATTCGCTGAATCATATAGTCACTCGGGCAGACTACATCGTATGCGATTGCACCGGAACTTACCTTCGGATAAAGAATCTCGTTTGTCTCAAATTCCTCATAAACTACATGAATACCGGTTTCTTCTTCAAACATTGTCAACACATCCGGATCTATATACTCACCCCAGTTATAAACGATCAGTTCCTCGCCGCCCATGACGCCGCTTTCTTTTGCATAGTGGAAACCGCCGCCGATAAAGACGATACAGATTGCTACCGGGATGACACGCTGAATAAGAAGCTTTTTGACTCTGGAAGGTCTGCGCACTTTCTTTCGAACCGGAGTCTCCTCTTCTTCCTTCGGTGAATAATTTACCAGAAGCAGAAGAACAAGCACCGTCACAAACATAATCGTGGAAAGTGCATAGATTTCCGGTTTAATGCCTTTTCGTACCTCTGTGTAAATCTTGGTAGAAAGTGTATCAACACCCGGCCCTTTCGTAAAATGTGTGATAACAAAATCATCCAAGGACATGGTGAATGCCATCATAAATCCAGAAAGAACACCCGGTACAATATCCGGAAAAACAACTTTGAAAAACGCTTTGAGCGGAGAAGCACCGAGATCCAGTGCCGCTTCATAAGTATAGCGGTTCGTCTGCTTCAGTTTCGGTGCCACACTTAAAATCACATACGGAATATTAAATGTGATATGTGCGATCAAAATCGTTCCGAATCCAAGTGTCATACGAAATGCAATAAAAAGAAGCATCAGGGAAACACCCATGACGATTTCCGCATTCATCATCGGAATATTGGTAAGTCCCATATACATGGTCTTCCACTTCTGTTTCATACCCTGAATCGCAATTGCCGCAGCCGTTCCGATGAGTGTGGCAATTGCTGCCGAAATAAACGCAATAATCAGCGTCGTATAAAATGCACTCATAATCTGTTCATTCCGGAACAGTTCCTTATACCATTTCAGAGTAAAGCCGCCCCACTTCGCTCTCGTCTTTGACTGATTAAACGAAAGTACGACAAGCGTAACGATCGGAGCATATAACAAAATAAAAATCAGGGCCAGATATATCTTCTGTAAATATTTTCTGATCAAAATGCTGACCCTCCCTCTTCTTTATCGTATTTTGCAACAAGTGCCATGCTTGCAATGATAAACACCATCAGAACAAGAGACAGGCCACTTCCCACATGCCAGTTGCTGTTCTGCTTAAACGACTGCTCGATCACGTTTCCGATCAGGAGAATCTTGCCACCGCCCAGAAGGTCAGAAATAACGAATGTAGTCAGTGCCGGTACGAATACCATTGTAATACCGCTGATCACACCCGGCATACTCAGCGGAAAAATGACCTTACAAAACGTCTGTACCGGGTTTGCTCCCAGATCACGTGCCGCATTGATTACGCTGCGGTCGATTTTGATCAGAACATTATAGATTGGAAGCACCATAAACGGTAAGAAATTATAAACCATACCAAGAATGATAGCATACGGTGTATTGATGATCTCAAGTGCCGGCAGATGAAAAAATCCGAGTATACTGTTGACGACACCGTTTTTTTCGAGCAGTGTCTGCCATGCCAGTGTACGGAGAAGAAAATTCATCCACATCGGCAAAATAAAGATCAGAACGATAAAACTTGTCTGATTGACCTGCTTCTGGCTCAGGATCATTGCAAGTGGATACGCAAGAACCAGACAGATCAGTGTACTCAAAAATGACAGAAGCAGGGACATTCCCAGAGCCTTAAGATTTTCCGGTGTCGTGATCTGGGCAAGATTCAAAAAGGTAAATGTCCCCTCATCACTCGTAAATGCATAATACACGATCACAAGTAATGGAATCACGACAAAGGATACTGACCAGAACAGATATGGTCCGGCAAGCATACGCTTATTCTTCAATGTTTACCGCCTCCTCGTCTTCGGATTCCGGTTTTTTCATGATCTGGATGTCAAACGGATCTACTTGGATACTGACCTCCGTTCCTACCGGGAACATGTCTGTGCTGTGTACCAGCCACTCGTAATTATTCGCCATGACTTCCATCTCATAATGGACACCCTTGAAGATCATATGTGTGACGACACCATCAATACTTCCCTGTCCAGGTTTCAGAAGATCAATATCCTCCGGACGGATGACAACATCGACCGGTTTGTTCTGACCGAATCCTTCATCCACGCATGGGAAATTAACACCAAGTATCTTGACCAGACGATCCTGCACCATAGTCGCGGAGATGATATTACTTTCTCCGATGAAATCTGCAACAAAAGCATTTTCCGGTTCGTTGTAGATTTTTTCCGGAGTACCGATCTGCTGGATGTATCCCTGGTTCATAACCACGATCGTATCAGACATGGTAAGTGCCTCTTCCTGATCATGTGTAACATACAAAAATGTAATTCCAAGCTCATTTTTAAGCCGGATCAATTCGTACTGCATATCCTGGCGAAGTTTCAGATCAAGTGCTCCAAGCGGCTCATCAAGAAGCAGCACTTTCGGCTCATTTACAATAGCTCTTGCAATCGCAATACGCTGCTGCTGGCCTCCGCTCAAAGAATCCGGCATACGATTTTCGAAGCCGTCCAGATTGACAAGCTTCAGCGCATATTTGATCTTGTCATAAATATACTGCTTGCTTTTATTTTTTATCTTTAATCCAAAGGCAATATTTTCTGCAATATTCATGTGCGTGAATAATGCATATTTCTGAAATACGGTATTAAGCTGACGTTTATTAGGCGGAAGATTTGTAATGTCCTGTCCATCAAAGATCACACGTCCCTTATCCGGTGTCTCAAATCCTCCTAAAATACGAAGTGTAGTTGTTTTTCCGCATCCACTCGGCCCAAGAAGCGTCAGGAATTCGTTTTCTCTGATGTACAGATTCAACTCATCCAGAACGGTCTGCATTCCATAAGATTTGGAAATGTCTATCAAATCGATCAGCTTATTGCTCATTGGCTGTTCCTCCCTAAAAATCCCCTCTTTTGTAAAGAAAAATATATGAATGATAACTTTACTTTTGTATCATAAAAATCTTCTGATTTCAATATGTTTTACCATATTTAACATAAATTTATCATGGATACAACCAGCTACTGTGTATTTTTGCCAGAAGTCTTGCATTATGATATGCCATTTTTAATGTCAGGCATGTCCTTCCGAGATATTTTCTGCCGTCTTCTGTCTTTACACACGCAAGTGCAAGGTCGGCCTTTGCAGGATTCTGCAGGCAGACCGGCACCAGAAACTGAATACTGTGATTGTAGTATTGCGGAACAGCCGTACGGTAATCTGCTTCCAGCATGTGTTTCGTCTGGCGCAGCGCTCCGTCAAAAATCTGCACCTTCATCCCACTGCTACGGATGCATTCCGGAAGCCGCATATTATTTTCCGCCTCCTCAAAGATATGCTCGTACTGTGGAAGGATATCCAATGTTGTATCAAAGACGAGTTCCGCGGGATCTTTGACATATTCCGCCCGCTTCGGAAGACTGACAATTCCTGATTTCAGCAAATAATACTCCGTAAAAAATCCCTCCAGATACCATCTCTGCCTGTCCGGAACCAGATTGGGAATAAAATACGCATACACCGGCTGATAATATCTGTTAAACAAACCGGTGTTAAAAATCGCATATTCTCTCGTTTCCATTATTTTTCCTTCTTCATAAACTCTCTGGAAGGTGTGCTCCAGATATCCTTTCAGTATACCATTGTCATCTGAACCGTCAAAGCTCCACTTCTCAGGAACAATCCGTGAGAGATTCTGTATCTGCCGGTTATAGTTCCCGCAGTACGTATACTCAAACAAATTCAACTCATCTACCTCCTGCACTCTAACCTTAATTACTTATATTAATATTGTATTTGGGAAATCATCCGACAGAACCGCCGGTAAAGAATATATATAAAATAACACAGGCTCATCAAAAATGCAATTTCGAGTTTTGACGAATCCTGTCTTCCATTGCGCTTGCCGGCATGTTATAATAAAAAGCTGAAATAAGCACTTTCCGACAGGAATGCGGAGCTTACAGGCAAGTTGCTTATATATTTTATTTTTCATCAAGGAGGCAACTATCTAATGACAAAAGAAGAATTTCGAAAACTGGCTGAACAGACGCTTATTCTGGACGGAGCAACCGGATCCAATCTGATGGCCAGCGGTATGCCGCGAGGCATCTGCACAGAGACATGGGTCATTGATCATAAAGACATCATTCAGGATTTGCAGCGTGCTTATATAAAAGCAGGCAGTCAGGTAATTTATGCTCCGACATTCGGCGGAAATCGTCTTAACCTCGAAAAGCACGGTCTTGCTGACCGCATCAAAGAAATCAACCGAACACTCGTCAGCTATTCTAAGGAGCTTGCCGGAAACGGTGTCTATGTAGCCGGTGATATCACAACTTCCGGTTCTTTCATCACTGCTGATGGTGATTATACTTATGCAGAAGCTTTTGATATGTATCAGGAGCAGATTCGTATTCTGGCTGATGCAGGTATCGACCTGATTGCAGCAGAAACCATGATTAACATCGAAGAAACTCTTGCAGCCGTGGACGCTGCTGCTTCTGTCTGCGATCTTCCGATCATGTGCACCATGACTGTTGAAGCTGACGGAAGTATCTTCAGTGGCGGAAATGCAATTGAAGCTGCTGTTTCTCTGGAAGCTGCCGGGGCAGACGCAGTCGGTATCAACTGCTCCGTCGGACCGGATCAGCTTGTATCTGTTGTTCGAAACATTCGAGAGAATGTATCAATTCCGGTAATTGCCAAGCCAAACGCAGGTATGCCGGTGATTGATGACAGTGGCAATGCAGTCTACAGCATGCATGCCGGAGACTTCGCAAGACATATGAAAGTCCTGATTAAAAACGGTGCTTCCGTAGTCGGTGGATGCTGCGGTACTACTCCTGCATTCATCAAGGCACTGCACGATATAATAAGATAAGCAGCACATTTAAAGGACGTTGCTTCATGGGTATACGATTACCCCTGAAACAACGCCCTTTTTATTACATATTATTTTACTTTTATTGCTTTCTCCGGGCACATTTCCTGGCAACAGAAGCACCGGATGCATTTCTTGTAATCATAAACCGGAGGATTTTCCCTGCCCTTTCGGAAATCTACTGCTTTGTCCGGTACAGGACAACTCTTCACGCAGATTCCGCAGCGGATGCATCGTTCCGGATCAATGTATGGTTTCTTCTGAAAAATATTCAGTGCTTTAGCCAGACGCTCCCACATACCAGAACGCGCCACACGCCGATCCACATCAAAATACGGATTTCCATACTGTGCTACTGCGTCTTCCATGGTAATGGTTCCGTCAGGAGTCACGATCTCTATCTCTTCTTTTTTCCATGTACCAAGTCCCATCTTTTCACCATGATAGTTGGTCGGTACCATCTCTGGATTTAAATGCACCAGATTGCAGAATACACTGTCAAGTGCCACAGGATCCTGCGACATCAGCATCACATTCATAGGTGCCGGATCCCCGGAACCCGGTCCGTTCCCCTCCATTGCAACAATTCCGTCCATAATATAGAGCCGCGGTTTTACATATTGATTCAGATCAACCAGCATTCGCGCAAAACTGTCTGCACTCGGATACAGTGTATGCCCCTTTGCTTTGTGGAAGCCATAAACAAATCCATAACTGTTCTTAACTGCGCCGGTAATTCTCTCCAACGCATGCGTCTTCATCTTGCAAAGAGAAATCACACAGTCTTTTTCCAGAAGTTCTTTCGGCAGGATAAATTCTTTCGCCTGAATCCCCTCCGGATATTCTACACGTATTCCCTTCGAATAATCAATTGCCGGAATCCCATACTTTTCCAGATACCTGTCGATTCCGGTACCATGAATCACTCTGGTTGTCGTACCATTACCACAGGAATCAGCAAGCGAAAGATCCTGATATCCCTTTTCTCTCATCAATCTGGCAAACATACCGACCACAGACGGATGCGTGATGACTGCTTTGTCAACTTCTGCTTTTTTGAGCAGGTTGGGTTTCAGCAGAATAGACTCTTCTTTCTTTACAATCTTCTCAATTCCGCCCAGAAGCTCCAGACCGATTTCAAGATTCTCATAAACAATTTCTTCCCTGTATGAACTACAGGGAAGAAGAATTACTTTACTTTTTTTATTCATTATTATCCTCATTTACTGCCGGTGCAGATACTCCACTAAGATCTGTTTCCCGGATTGCCTTACGGACAGGAAGTACACACGCCGGTACAACTGAAAGAAAATCAACTCCCATTTCAAGAAATTTACCGGTAAGTGCGGTATCCGCAGCAAGCTCTCCGCATATTCCGACACGACGCTGTTCTTTATGTGCCGCATCTACGACCATGCGTACCATACGCAGGACTGCCGGATGATGGTCATTGTACTTGTCCTTCAAAAGCGGATTCTGACGATCCATTGCCAATGTATACTGTGTAAGATCATTCGTTCCGATACTCAGAAAATCTACTCTTCTTGCAAGTTCTCGGCTGATCATAACTGCTGCCGGTGTCTCAATCATAATTCCGGTCATGATATCCTTAAACGGAATATCTTTTTCACGCAGACCTGCTTTCACTTCCTCGATAATCTCTTCGATCTCATTCATTTCTTCTTCGGAGTCAATCATCGGAAACATCATCGCAAGATTGCCGTAAGCACTGGCGCGATAAATCGCACGAAGCTGCGCCTTAAACATTCTTCTTCGATCCAGACAGAGACGGATACCACGGTTACCCATGATCGGATTGGTCTCCTGCGGAATGTCCAGATAAGGTGCCTGCTTATCCGCGCCAAGATCTGCGGTACGAATCACAGCCAGTCGCTCTCCCATCGTCTCGGCAACTTTCTTATATGCACGAAACAGCTCGTTTTCTCTCGGATAATTCTCACGGCCGAGATACTGAAATTCACTTCGAAGAAGTCCGATGCCCTTCGCACCGTAATAAAGCACGCTGCTCAGGTCACTCATGTTACCGATATTTGCATAGAGCCCAATCTTTCTTCCGTCTTTTGTCTCATCCTTCTGGGCTTTCAATTCAAGGAGCGCCTCACGCTCCCTGCGGTCTGCCTCGAGACGGATCTCATATTCCCGCCGGATCTCCGCATCCGGATTCAGATAAAACGTGCCGGTATAACCATCTACGATTGCAGTCATTCCATCCCATTCGTCATCGGCAGCGATATCTACCAGTGTCGGAATCTCCATCGTCTTCGCCATGATCGATGCATGAGAAACCGTAGAGCCATGGTGCATAACCACAGCAAGAAGTTTATCTTTGTCCATCTCCATGATTTCTGTCGGAGACAGTGCCTCCGCCACAAGAATTACAGGTTCATCCCCGAGATTGATGCGGATTGCCGCGCCACCGAGGATCTGGATCAGACGATTGGAAATCTCCTGCATATCATTGATTCTTCTGCGGATAACCGGCTCTTCCAGATTACGGAATGTCTCAACAAGTTCATCTCTGTTGATCATAACTGCATAAGCAGCATTCACCTTTTCACTGGCAATGCTGCTTTCGATTGCATTCTGATAGCTTTCTGATTCCAGAAGTTTGATCTGTCTTAAGAAAACACGTGACTCCTGCTCGTTGATGAGTCGGCTGGCTTCATACAGTTCATGTAATTTCTGAACTGCCTGAAGCCTTGCTTCCTGAAAATTGCTGATTTCTTTTTTGATGTTGCTGACCAGACACAGACGTATCTGGTACTCCCCTCTGCTGTAATACAGTACTTTGCCGATGGCTATTCCTGAAAAGGTAGCAATGCCTTTATAGATTTCCATCCTGCTTCCCCCCTGTTCCTATCAGTCGCAGGCAGCCTTAAATTCTGTCCAGTTCTTATTGTAAGCTTCTTCTGCTTCTGTGCTGATGTTTTCTACTGCAGAACCTTCTGTTACAGAATCCGGTACAACGAGATTCTGATTCTCCAGAAGTGAATCTGCTGCTTTATTTGTACAGTAGTATCCGATGTAATCAAAACATTTTGCTGCATTTTCCGGCTGAAGGATGTAATCCATAAACTGATATGCTTCATCCTTATCCGGTGCTTCACTCGGGATGAACATACCCATTACACCAAATCCAAGACCTTCTTCCGGATATACGACTTTAAGATCCGGGTTTTCCTGAAGGGCTGCAGTTACCTGTGACGTATAAAGGAATGCCACACTTGCCTCTCCGTTGAGAAGAGAATCCTGTGTATTATCATCCTGGATCAGACGAACGTTCGGAGCAAGCTCGAGAAGTTTTTCGCCTGTTTTTGCAATATCATCCAGGTTCTGATCGTTAAAATCCTGACCAAGAACAAGGTTTGTGATACCATTGATAACACGATAGTTTGCTGTCAGTGCAATACTGTCCTCAAGAGATTCATCCCAGAGATCTCCATAGCCTTTGATGTCAATGTCTACCATATCCGGATCATAAACAATCAGCGGAATTCCTGCACCGTACGGAGCGGTATATTCATCATTCGGATCATAGAACTGACCCTGATACAGTGGATTGATGTTGTCCCATCCGGATAATTTGGAAGTATCAAGTTTTTCTACAAGTCCTTCCTGGATTGCTGTTTCGATAATATAGTCATCTGCAACAACGATGTCGTAATCTCCGCCTTTTGCCATGGAAAGCTTCTCCAGCATGTTTTCATCTGTATCGAAGTTGGAATATACCACTTTTATTCCAGTTTCTTCTTCGAAGCCATCCAGTACTTCCTGCGGAAACATGTTTTCCCATGTGTAAAGTACCAGTTCCTTGGAATCTGCACTTACAGATACGCTGAGTGCCGGAACTACCATTGCTGCACATAATGCACATACTAATAATTTTTTCATATCCGTCTCTCCTCTTCTAGTCTTTCTTGTCACTATATAAACTCTTTACAAAGTCCAGACATGTTCAGTATAACTTACTTTGTCCTTATTGAAAAGAGTTTATTAGCTGTTTTTGTTGTTTTGTTTGTTGTTTCCCTTTGTCACCTTGCCTATCATTGTATAAGCGAATAAAATCAGAACCGTAAATACAAGCATGATCGTACAGAGGGCATTTACCTCCGGTGTGACTCCTGTTTTGATCTGCGTATACACTTTAATCGGCAGAGTTGCCAGACGTGGTCCGTTAATAAAAATACTGATCACGACATCATCCATGGACATGGCAAATGCCAGAAGTGAGCCGGACATAACTGCCGGCATAATAAGCGGAAGAATGATGTCCCAGAAAGCCCGGAACGGTCCGGCTCCAAGATCTCTGGCCGCCTCTTCAAGTGACGGATCCATACCCGCAAGTCTTGCCTTGACCTCCATCAGAATATACGGCACGCAAAATACCGTATGACCGATCAACAGTGTCAGCATACCAAACGGCAGATTCATCATATAGAAAAAAGCCATCAGCACCATACCGAGAATAATTTCCGGAATCATCAACGGAAGTATGGAAATATATTCCAGAATGCCTTTTGTTTTCGAGTGGATTCTGGAAAGACCAACCGCACCAAGGGTTCCGATCACTGCGGAAACAAAACAGCTTACCACACCAAGAAACAAACTGTTGCCCAGTGCTTCCAGCATCGCATCGTCATGAATCAGTTCCTGATACCATTTCATTGAAAATCCGGTAAATCTTACAGGAAGTTTTGATTCGTTAAATGAAAATACAATGACAACCGCAATCGGCAGATACATCAGTACCAAAATCAAACCCAGATAAAATCCGGAGAGTTTTGAATTTTTCTTTTTCATCCCACACCCTCCAATTCTTTTGCATTTGTTACTTTACGATACAGCATGATCATAAGCGTCGTCAGAATCATCAGGACAACCGCCAGCGCAGCTGCAAATGGCCAGTTATTCCCTTTTGTCATCTGCTCCTGAATCAGACTTCCGACAAGGACGATCTTATTTCCGCCGAGGATATCTGCAATAAAAAACAGTCCCATGGACGGAATAAATGTCAGTATGACACCTGACAAAAGTCCCGGCAGCGTCAGTTTGAAAGATATCGTCCAAAAGGCTTTCATCGGACTGGCCCCCAGATCTCTTGCCGCCTCCACAAGCGACCAGTCAAGCTTCTCTGCACTTGAATATACGGAAAGAATCATAAACGGCACAAGCACATAAGTCATACCCACTACGATTGCAGGATAACTGTACAAAATCCTCAATGGTTTTTCAATCAGTCCCAGACTTTTTAATACATGGTTTAAAAGGCCCTTCGTCTGCAAAATAATCATCCATCCATAAAGACGGATCAGCGAATTTACCCAAAACGGCAGCATCAGAAAGATCATCGCGCGCTTTTTCCATTTATCGGACAATTTTGCCATAAAATAGCCAAACGGATATCCGATCAGACAGATAATGATTGTACTGGTCACTGCCAGCTGAAACGAGCCTGTAAATGTCTTCATATATACCGGATCAAGGATCTTACGGTAATTATCAAGAGTAAAAATCCATTCAACACCATGTCCTGCCTTCGGCTGTGCAAAGCTTAAGGCGACCATATAGATCAATGGTCCCGCAACAAAAACAAGCGTAAAAATATACAGCGGCAAGATCATCCAGACAGAGCCGGATTTCTGTTTTTTCATACTTCTGCCCCTCTTTCTGCTTCATCCGGAAGATCGACCAACACTGCATTTTCTGCCGCAAATGAACAGGTTACCTTTTGTCCCGGTTCCACACCGGCATCAATGCCGTGTCTGTTTGCAACAACTTCTGTTCCGTCTGCAAGTTTCAGCACAACACGAAGAAGACCACCGGCAAAACTTTTTTCAACAACTTCTGCCTGAAGTCCTTCGCCGCAATTTTCATCAAAAATCAGATTTTCACTTCGGACAGCCAGGGTAATCGGTGTTCCTGCCTGCAATTTTGTTCCTTCAGATGCAACAAGGACACTTTCACCGCCAAGGGCAATCTTAAGATTCGTACCCTCAACGCCTTCCACCGTACCTTTCAGGATATTGGCATTTCCTACAAACGTGGCCACATAACTTGTTTTCGGGTGGTTATAAATTTCATCCGGTGTTCCGATCTGCTCAAAAGTACCCTGATTCATAACAGCAATGCGGTCAGACATATTAATAGCTTCTTCCTGATCGTGCGTGATATAAATAAAGGTGATTCCAAGTTTTTTCTGTAATTTCTTTAATTCCAGCTGCATGGCGCGGCGAAGCTGGAGATCCAGCGCACCAAGCGGTTCATCAAGAAGAAGTACCTTCGGATTGTTGACCAGTGATCTTGCAATTGCCACACGCTGTCTTTGTCCGCCGGAAAGTTCGGACGGCTTTCTTTTTTCAAAGCCCGGAAGCTGCACCAGTTCCAGCATCTCAGATACACGTTTCTTAATCTCCGCTTTCGGTATTTTTTTCAGTTTCAGTCCGTATCCGATGTTGTCTGCAACCGTCATGTGCGGAAACAGAGCGTAGTTCTGAAATACAGTATTGACATCACGTGCCTCCGGTGCCAGACCGGTCACATCTTTACCATCGAGGAATACCTGTCCGGAATCCGGAATCTCAAGGCCTGCAATGATACGCAGTGTTGTTGTCTTGCCGCAGCCGGAAGATCCGAGAAGCGTGATAAACTCTCCTTTATCGATTGAAAGACTAATCTCTTTCAATACAGTTTCTTCTTTTGAAAACGACTTTTTTATTTTTTTTAATTCCAAACATTTTTCTGCCATTTTTCTTCTGTCTTTCCTCCTGCTGTTCTTCTTATTATATTAATCAGCTTTTTTCTCTGTGATATTCTTTATGTATTGAATATAACTCTCCTTATCAAAAAACGGCATATAACTGTCTTTGATTTCATTTGCCTTTTCTCCCCCGTTTCGCAGGAGCTTATATGCCGTCAATGCCAGAAGCTTCGCTGGCAAAATATAAGCTTTTTCCGGATCGGTAATCTTAAAGTCTGCCCCGTGCAGCTTGCCTTCAAAGCCTTTAAACGTAAAATTAACGATCGGAAGAAGGTGGCTCAGATCCCCCACATCGGTACATGCGTTGTTGAAATCGCCTTTTTGTACTGAGCGATAATCGAGTCCCAGGTCATTTGCCGCCTCGATAAGCGCTTCATCCGCCTCGCGTGGAAGGATCGGCATATATCCCTAAAGGACTTCTCTTTCTATTTTCCCACCAAAAGCATAGGCTGAACCGTCATACGCACGGTTTACCATCTCCATAACCTGTTCGATCCTCTCAAGTGATGCCGCACGTACCTTAGTCTCAATGACCGCCTCATCCGGCACGCTGTTGATCACATCGCCGGCCTTACGTATCACATTGTGAAGTCTCACATGATCTTCTTCCCGGAAAGTCTCTCTCATCAGACCCATCATCTGAACCGCACTGGTCGTGATGCTTAAGGCGTTGACCCCATTCCACGGATCTATTGCTCCATGTGCAGCCTTTCCCCGTACCGTCACACGCTCTGCAGTGTAGCCGTTACATGGAGGATTGCCGAGGTAAAAATCTTCTTCTACCGGAACCATGTGCACATGTGTCGTAAGCGCAATATCTGTATCATCAAATACACCTGTTCGGATCATCTCACTCTTACCGCAGCAAAATTCGATTCCTTTTTCTTTCAGGCGGGTACGCTTGTCTGCATCAATATATTCTTCTGCCGGAACCGCAAGAAAATTCACATTGCCATCCAGCTCATCCCGTATTTCCGGATCAGCCATTGCAATCGCGCAGCCGATCATCGCTGCCATCTGTGCATGGTGTCCGCAGGCATGAGCAACTCCTGTCCGTCTGTCAGCCATCGGATGAGAATGGCATCCGATCGCATCCAGCTCACTTATCACAGTCAGCGTCGGACCGCCATTTCGTTTCATCTCGCCTTTTACTCCGGTGATGGCAAGATGCTCTTTCACTTCGTAACCGAGTGATTTCAGGAACTCTGCTGTCTTTCCGGCTGTCCGCACTTCTTCAAACCCCGGCTCCGGATGTGCAGCGATATCCTCTGCAAATGCAATGATCTGCTCCCTGTTTGCGTCGATCCGGTCAAGAATTCTCTTTTCCGTTTCATCTATCATTAAACTCATCTCCCTCTGTAGATGATTCTCATTTCGCAACGCTTTTATGAGTTAATACGTCATATAAATAATATATTCATATTCTCCTATCATAACATAAATTTTACTCATTGCAAGCACTGAAAAAAAATGCATGCCCATTGAAAAACTTTTTCTTGCAATTTTACTGAAATACGGTATAATATATTTTGTGTCTGAACACAAGCTGAAATAGCTCAGTTGGTAGAGCACTTCACTCGTAATGAAGGGGTCGTGGGTTCGAGTCCCATTTTCAGCTTTATTTTTTTGCAAAAACAGCCGCCAGTTCCAAACTGACGGCTGTTTTATTATACTGCAATATCTTTTTTAATATTCTTTTTCGCTGTTGTTTTTTTGGCTGTTGTTGTCTTTTTTTCCGGTGTTTTCTTTGCAGCAACCTTCTTTGCAGCTGCTTTCTTTGCGCTGTCTTTTTTCACGGCTACTTTTCGGGTTGTTTTCTTTGCTGTTTCCGGCTTCTTCGCAGCTACTGCAAGCTTCTCTGGTTTCTTTCCCGGCGTGCAGGAAAATACAGCTACACCAAGTGCCGGGATCTTGAAGGTAACGGAATACTCTCTTTCATCGCATTCTGCCTGCCTGCAGGTCTTTGCACGCGGATTTACGACTCCCTGTCCACCATATTCTTTGCGGTCACTGTTGAAAATCTCTTTGTATTTTCCGTAGAAAGGAACTCCCAGCTGATAATTTTCATATGGAACTGCCGCAAAGTTGCAGACTGCCATAAGCGTTTCATCCGGGTTCTCCGTTTTACGAAGGAATGTCAGAACATTTTCTTCATATTTCATAAGCTGGATCCATTCAAATCCCTCATAATCATCATCCATCTGATACATTGCCGGCTGTGAAACGTACAGTTCATTAAGATCATGAACAAATTTCTTAAGTTCTTCCGGTGCCTCTTTATCCGGTGCCATCATCTTGCATCCCGGATGAAGCATCATATAAGAATATGCCGCACGTATCTGACTCATTTTCTGAGCCTCATCTCCCGGGAGCTTCGCCATGAAGCTTTCCTGATCACCGGTCTGGCGGCTTCCAAGCGGAAGCACAAAGTGCTCGCAATACGTGTACAGCATAGATAGTGTCAGCTGGTCATGAACATACTGTCGCTCGATCGGATCTTTGGACAGATAATTCAGAAAATCTCCCGCCCAGTTGTTATTCCATTTATAAGAAAATCCAATGTTATCATCTTCAACACTTCCTGTCAGTTCCGACCAGAGACCGTCCTCCTGCGCGATCGTCATCGTTCCCGAAAGATTCTTCTGCAAAATAGAATTCAGATGTTTCAGAAATTCCACTGCTTCGAGATTTTCATTCGTTCCGTAGATATTCGGTCTCCACTGTCCGTATTCTCTGCCGAAATCAAGATATAGCATAGAATCCACGTCATCCAGTCTCAGACCATCTGCATGATAAAATTCCAGCCAGTAAAATGCATTGGCAAGAAGGAAATCCTTAACCATCGGGCTTTCAAAATTAAATAACAGTGTTCCCCACATCGGATGAATTGCCATGGACGGATCCGGATTTTCATACAGAGGTGTACCATCAAACAGTTCCAGTCCACCCTCCTGACGTGGAAAATGAGATGGTGTCCAGTCCAGGATCACTCCGATATTCTCTTTGTGAAGTGCATTGACCAGCTGTTGGAAATCTTCCGGCATTCCGAATCGGCGATCCGGTGCATAGTAAGCAAAAGTGCTATACTCTCCGGCATCCTCATCCAGATATTCCATCACCGGATGAAGTTCCACATGGGTATATTTCAATTCTTTTACATAATCGACCAGTTCCTGCGCATTTTTCCAGACAGTCAGACTTGTCTCATAAATAGATACCGGCTGATGACGGTCTTTATATTTCTCACGTGCACCCATCCACGCTGCATCATCCCACTCATAATTACGCATGTCTTTGACAACAGATGCAGATGCCGGCGGGAGTTCCGTACATGCTGCATACGGATCAGATTTCAGCTGGAGCGCACCACCTTTCAGTTTCATTTCGTATTTGTAAACTGCACCATCCCCAACTCCCGGAATAAACAGCTCATAGATTCCTGACATCGGCATGCGGTGCATCATATGACACCTGCCATCCCAGTTATTAAAGTCTCCAACAACACTGACACGAAGTGCATTCGGCGCCCATACAGCAAAGCTGGTGCCTGCTACTCCGTCTATCTCAGTCGGATGTGCGCCCAGTTTTTCGTATGCATGATAGTACACACCGGCGCAGAAAGCCTTTTCCTCATCTTCCGTAATCTGTACAGGAAATGCATATGGATCATTCACCGTACAGACTTCTTTACCTTTCGTAATGCGGTACTGATAAGACGGCACCTTACGCATCGGAAGCATTGCTGCAAAATACCCTGCTTCATCCTGCTGTTCCATTTTATAAGTCTTTTTGTCTACAAGCACTTCCACACTGTCTGCATCCGGAAAGAATCCCTGTACCAATACTCCGTCAGCTGTCATTCTCGGCGCCATCAGATCTCGCGGTGTCGCTTCCTCTCCGTAAACAACTGCTTCAATCTCCGGCCAATCCATATATTTATATACTTTACTGTCCATAAATCCCCCTCCTGTCTCTATTTCATCATGATCTTTCTCCTGAATTGTAGTCCTTTGTTTCAGTTTAACATTTTTTTCATTAAAAATAAAGAAAAGAACGAAATTAGTTTGACAAAACGACCTCTCTACGATAAATTGATGATAGCATCTTTCTAAAAAAGAATACACTACAGTTACTTAAGGAGGTTTTTATCCTATGGAAAAAAGACAGTTTGATGTGACAGCTCTCGGCGAGCTGCTGATTGACTTTACAGAAAACGGAAACAGTTCTCAGGGGAATCCTCTGATGGAAGCCAATCCGGGCGGTGCACCCTGCAACGTACTTGCCATGCTGGAGCGTCTTGGCAAAAAAACAGCTTTCATCGGCAAAGTTGGTAAAGATATGTTTGGTAATCAGTTAAAATCAGCGGTTGAGGAAGTTGGTATCGATACGCGCAATCTGATTCTTGACGAAAACTATCACACAACGCTCGCTTTCGTTCATACATATCCGGACGGTGACCGTGATTTTTCTTTCTACCGCGATCCTGGTGCAGATATGATGCTTACAAAAGAGGAAGTACAGAGAGATCTGATCCAGTCCTCCCGTATCTTCCACTTTGGAACACTTTCCTCTACACATGAAGGTGTTCGCGAGGCTACACGCCATGCAATCGAACTTGCAAAAGAAGCCGGATGCATCATCACTTTTGATCCAAATCTTCGTCCGCCACTCTGGAAATCTCTAGATGATGCAAAAGCTGAGATTGAATATGGCATGTCCAAATGCGACGTCTTAAAAATTTCTGACAACGAAGTGGAATTCATGTGCGGAACCACGGACTATGATAAGGGTGCTGCCATGGTTCAGGAGAAATATCACATTCCGCTTATTCTCGTCACCATGGGAAAAGACGGAAGTCGCGCTTATTACAAAAATATGCGCGTAGAAGTTGCTCCGTTCCTTCAGGAAAACACGATTGAAACAACCGGAGCAGGAGATACTTTCTGCGCAAGTACTTTAAATTATGTACTTGACCACGGTCTTGATGATCTGACTGAAGAAAACTTAAAAGAGCTGCTTACTTTCGCAAATGCTGCCGCTTCCCTGATCACCACACGTAAAGGTGCTCTGAGAGTCATGCCGACACGCGAAGAAGTCGAAAGCTTTATTGCAAGCCGTCAATGATATTTACATTTCCAGACAAAAAGCCCGGACGATTCTGAATGAATCTTCCGGGCTTTTTATATCTGCGGATTAATCCGCTTTATTATTTAATCACACGTACTTTGGATACGCCTTCGATTGCTCTCAGCTCATCCAGTGCCTCTTTGGATGCTGCGCTTTCCAGATCAATGATGGTATATGCATAGCTTCCACGGCTCTTGTTTGTCATGTCGGCAATGTTCAGTCCTTCACTTCCGAGAATCTTTGTAAACTGGCTGATCATGTTCGGAATGTTCTTGTGCGCGATGGTGATACGTCCGACTGCCACGCAGGTTCCCATATCGCAGTTCGGGAAGTTTACAGAATTTTTGATATTTCCGTTTTCAAGGAAATCTCTGACTTCTTTAACTGCCATAACTGCACAGTTTTCTTCGGATTCCTCTGTAGATGCACCAAGATGTGGTGTTACGAGGATTCCCGGTCTGCCTGCTACGGTTGCATTTGCAAAGTCTGTTACATATTTCTTAACCTTACCGCTGTCAAGTGCTTCGATCAGTGCATCTTCATCTACAAGAAGATCTCTCGCAAAGTTCAGAAGTACAACACCGTCTTTCATCTTTGTGAAAGCCTCTCTGTCTATCATCTTGCGAGTATTATCAGTAAGCGGTACATGAATTGTAATATAATCGCACTGGCTGTAGATCTCATCCAGAGATTTGCTGTGTTTGATGGTTCTGGAAAGGTTCCATGCCGCATCAATGGAGATGAACGGATCGTATCCGTAAACTTCCATTCCAAGATGTGTTGCAGAGTTTGCAACCATAGCTCCGATTGCACCAAGACCAATGATACCAAGCTTTTTACCGCTGATCTCACATCCTGCAAACTGCTTTTTCTGCTTTTCTGCCAGTTTATCGATGTGTTCTTTGTCTTCTTCATGTGCTACCCATTCGATACCACCAACGATATCACGGGAAGCAAGAAGCATACCCGCAAGGACAAGCTCTTTGACACCATTTGCATTTGCTCCCGGTGTATTAAATACAACAATACCTTTTTCTGCACACACGTCAACCGGAATGTTGTTGACACCTGCACCTGCACGTGCGATAACTTTGACATTCTCCGGGAGTTCCATGTCATGCATTTTTGCACTTCTTACCAGAACCGCATCGGCATTGTTCAGGTCTTCTGTCTGTTTGTATTCTTCACCAAACAGGCCGAGACCTGTCTGGGAAATTGGATTGAGGCATTTATACTGGAACATTATGCATTTTCCTCCTCGAATTTTTTCATGAATGCAACAAGAGCTTCTACGCCTTCTTTTGGCATTGCATTGTAGATACTTGCACGCATACCGCCTACTGTTCTGTGTCCTTTCAGATTAACAAGTCCTGCTGCTTTTGCTTCTTTTACGAATTTAGCATCCATATCCTTATCGCCAGTAACGAAAGGAACATTCATCAGAGAACGGGAAGCCGGCTCTACTGTACCTTTGAAGAGTTTGCTCTGATCCAGATAATCATAGAGGATCTTTGCTTTTTCGATATTTCTCTTCTGCATTTCTTCCAGTCCACCCATAGCTTTCAGCCATTTAAAGACTTTACCGCATACATAAATGCAGTAAGCATTCGGTGTATTGTAAAGGGAGCCTGCATCTGCATGTGTTTTGTATGTAAGCATGGTTGGTGTTCCCGGAAGAACATCCTCTGTAATGAGGTCTTCACGGATGATTGCGATAACCATACCTGCAGGTCCGATATTCTTCTGAACACCGCCATAGATGATGCCGTATTTACTTACATCTACAGGCTCGGATAAGAAGCAGGAGGAAACGTCTGCAACCAGAGTTTTTCCCTTTGTATTCGGAAGGGTTTTAAATTTTGTTCCATAAATTGTATTGTTTTCGCAAATGTATACGTAATCTGCATCCGGGCTGATCGGAAGATCGCTGCAATCCGGAATATAAGAGAAGGTTTTGTCCTCGGAAGATGCAATTTTGTTTACTTTTCCGTATTTCTGTGCTTCCTGGTAAGCTTTTTTTGCCCACTGACCGGTAACGATATAATCTGCAACTCCGTTTTTCATCAGGTTCATCGGAATCATTGCAAACTGCTGTGATGCACCGCCCTGAAGGAATAATACCTTATAGTTGTCCGGGATGTTCATCAGGTCTCTTAAATCCTGTTCTGCATCATCAATGATTTTCTGGAACTCAGGGCTTCTGTGACTCATTTCCATAACGGACATGCCGCTTCCCTGATAATCCATCATTTCTGCTGCAACTTCTTTCAGCACAGGTTCCGGCAGTACGGCCGGTCCTGCAGAAAAATTATACACTCTGCTCATTGTTCTTCATATCCTCCTCGTCAAATACTTCATTAAGACTTGCACCTGCCGGCACCATCGGGAACACGCTGAGATCCTGATCAATCCAGCAGTCCAGTACCACAGGTCCTTCCGTAGCCAGCGCCTCGCGGATCGCCGGTTCTACTTCTTCCATCTTCGTAACACGGATTGCCTTCGCACCCATGCCCTCAGATATTTTCACAAAATCCACTGCGTCATCAAGAACGGTATGTGAATATCTGTGATCATAGAATAAGGTCTGCCACTGACGAACCATACCAAGTACATGATTGTTCATAACAATCTGCAGCAGTTGTTTATGGCATCGTACTGCGGTTGCGATCTCATTCATATTCATTCGAAAACAGCCGTCTCCTGCAATGTTGACCACTGTTTTGTCCGGTCTGCCCATCTTTGCACCGATTGCAGCACCAAGTCCGTATCCCATTGTTCCGAGACCACCGGAAGTCAGGAAAGTACGTGGTTCTTTGTACTTGAAGTACTGCGCAGCCCACATCTGGTGCTGGCCGACATCTGTTGAGATAATTGCATCGCCATTGGTGATTTCATAAAGCTTCTCTATAATGTATGGTCCGGTAAGCTGTGAATGATCATAATTCAGCGGATACTTTGCTTTCATCTCCTGAATATGTTCGATCCACTCCGGATGCTTTTCTTCCGGAATCATTTCCAGAAGTCTGCGAAGAACTTCTCTTACATCCCCGATCACAGACGCATCTACCACAACATTCTTATTGATTTCTGCCGCGTCGACATCAATCTGAAGGATTTTTGCCTGTTTTGCAAAAGTCTTCGCATTACCTGTTACACGGTCACTGAAACGTGCACCGAGTACGATCAGAAGGTCGCACTGTGTCACGCCAAGGTCGGAAGTCTTTGTTCCATGCATACCGAGCATACCGGTGTACAGAGGATCTTCTCCTGAAAACGCTCCCTTACCCATCAGACTGTCACAAACCGGTGCCTGAATCTTGTGCGCCAGTTCACTGATTTCTTTGGATGCTCCGGAAATAACAGAACCACCTCCGACAAAGATATACGGTTTCTGTGCTTCCTCAATCATCTGTGCGGCAGTCTCCAGATCTTCCTTACGGATTGTCTCGGTCTCACGGTTGATCGTAGCCGGACGGCGAACGGAATATTCATAAATGGCTGCTGTCACATCTTTTGTTACATCTACCAGTACCGGGCCCGGACGTCCGCTCTTTGCAATATAAAATGCCTTGCGAAGTGTATCTGCCAGCATGGAAATGTCTTTTACGATAAAGCTGTGTTTTGTGATCGGCATTACGATACCGGCAATATCAACCTCCTGGAAGGAATCTCTTCCAAGGAGTGGTTTTCCTACGTTCGCGGTGATTGCCACCACCGGAACAGAATCCATGTATGCGGTTGCAATACCTGTAACCAGATTTGTGGCCCCAGGGCCGGAGGTTGCCAGACATACTCCGACTTTTCCTGTAGCACGGGCATAACCATCTGCGGCATGAGAAGCACCCTGTTCAT
This sequence comes from Blautia intestinalis, assembly GCF_014297355.1. Classification (GTDB taxonomy): domain Bacteria; phylum Bacillota; class Clostridia; order Lachnospirales; family Lachnospiraceae; genus Blautia_A; species Blautia_A intestinalis. The sequence continues at coordinate 435,716 of NZ_JACOQE010000002.1, forward strand.
GAGAGGTCAGCACATGATTGATTTCATCACTGTGTTTGTATAGAGCATCATAGACATTCAGAATCGCACCGCCTGGATAACCAAAAACAGTATCTACCTTTTGTTCTTTCAGGCATTCAATGATAATCTCTGCACCTGTAAGCTGCATTGTATTTCCTCCTGTGTGAATCATAACTTTATATTATTTTGCTTTCGGAACTTCAAGGATTGCTCCTCTATTTCCTGAGGTAACCATTGCTGCATATCTTGCAAGATATCCGGTTGTAACTCGTGGCTCACGTGGCTGCCACTTTTCTTTTCTTGCTGCCATTTCTTCATCAGAAACTTTAACTTCCAGTTTCAGTTCCGGAATATTGATGCTGATAATGTCGCCTTCTTCGATCAGAGCGATCGGACCGCCTACAGCTGCTTCCGGTGAAACGTGTCCGATTGAAGCGCCACGGGATGCACCGCTGAAGCGTCCGTCTGTAATAAGAGCTACAGAAGAACCAAGTCCCATTCCTGCGATTGCAGAAGTCGGATTCAGCATCTCTCTCATTCCAGGGCCGCCTTTCGGTCCTTCATAACGGATAACAACAACGTCTCCGGCTACGATCCTGCCACCTTTGATTGCTGCGATCGCGTCTTCTTCACAATCGAAAACTCTTGCCGGACCTTCATGTACCATCATCTCTTCTACAACTGCAGAACGTTTTACAACGCCGCCGTCCGGAGCGATATTTCCTTTCAGTACCGCAAGACCGCCGGTCTGGCTGTACGGATTGTCAATCGGGCGGATAACTTCCGGATTGAGGTTTACACAGTCTTTGATGTTTTCGCCTACTGTTTTGCCTGTTACTGTCATGCATTCTGTATGAAGAAGTCCTTTTTTGTTCAGCTCGTTCATAACTGCATAAACACCGCCTGCTTCGTTCAAATCTTCCATATAAGTCGGACCTGCCGGTGCAAGGTGGCAGAGGTTCGGTGTCTTTGCACTGATCTCATTTGCAAAGCTTATATCAAAATCCATACCGACTTCATGAGCGATTGCCGGAAGATGAAGCATACTGTTGGTAGAGCATCCAAGTGCCATATCTACTGTCAAAGCGTTCAGGATGGCTTCTTTTGTCATGATATCACGCGGGCGGATATTTCTGCGGTACATTTCCATAACCTGCATACCTGCATGTTTTGCAAGACGGATGCGCTCGGAATATACAGCCGGGATAGTTCCATTTCCACGAAGTCCCATACCAAGAACTTCTGTCAGACAGTTCATGGAGTTCGCGGTATACATACCGGAACAGGATCCACATGTAGGACATGTTTTGTTCTCAAATTCTGTAAGTTCGTCTTCTGTGATCTTGCCTGCTGCATAAGATCCGACAGCTTCAAACATACTGGAAAGACTTGTCTTGTGTCCGTGGATGTGGCCTGCCATCATCGGACCGCCGCTTACAAATACAGTCGGAATATTCAGTCTGGCAGCCGCCATCAGAAGTCCAGGTACGTTTTTGTCACAGTTTGGAACCATAACAAGGGCATCAAACTGATGAGCCATTGCCATAGCCTCTGTAGAGTCTGCAATCAGATCTCTTGTTACCAGAGAATATTTCATTCCGATGTGTCCCATTGCAATACCGTCACAGACAGCAATTGCCGGAAATACGATCGGAGTGCCACCAGCCATTGCGACACCCTGTTTTACGGCTGCAACGATCTTATCAAGGTTCATATGACCCGGTACGATCTCATTATAAGAACTTACGATACCTACTAAAGGACGTTCCATTTCTTCTTTTGTTAATCCAAGGGCATTAAACAGGGAACGGTGAGGTGCCTGCTGTGAGCCTGTTTTTACTGAATCACTTCTCATCTTTCTATCTCCTCTTTATGTTAAAAACTTTCATTATACTGCGGCTGCGATCAGGTCTCCCATTTCTTTTGTTCCGACAGCCTTGCATCCCTCTGACATGATATCGCCTGTGCGGTATCCGTCTGTAAGCACTTTCTGTACAGCTGCTTCTACTGCATCTGCTTCTTCATCAAGGTTCAGTGAGTAACGAAGTAACATTGCCGCGGAAAGGATCGTTGCAATCGGGTTTGCTTTGTTCTGTCCTGCAATATCAGGTGCTGATCCGTGGCTCGGCTCATACAGACCGAATTTTGTTTCATTCAGACTTGCGGAAGAAAGCATTCCGATGGAACCAGTTACCATACTAGCCTCGTCAGATAAGATATCCCCGAACATATTCTCAGTAAGAATGACATCAAACTGTCCCGGATCATGTACAAGCTGCATTGCACAGTTGTCAACCAGCATATGTTCCAGAGTTACTTCCGGATAATCCTTTGCGACTTCTTCTACAACTTTTCTCCAGAGTCTGGAAGAATCCAGTACGTTTGCCTTGTCAACGCTTGTGACTTTCTTTCTTCTCTTCATGGCAATATCAAATGCCTTGATGGCAATACGACGGATCTCATTTTCATTATAGGAAAGTGTATCGATTGCTTTCTTTACACCATCTTCTTCAATTGTTTTTCTTTCTCCGAAATAAAGACCGCCGGTAAGCTCACGGACAATGATCATGTCAAATCCGTCTTCCCCGATCACTTCTTTCTTGATCGGGCAGGCTTCCTCGAGTTCTTTATACAGGTATGCCGGACGAAGGTTTGCAAAAAGATTCAATGCTTTACGAATTGCAAGAAGTCCTGCTTCCGGACGTTTGGACGGCTCAAGTTTGTACCACGGAGATGTCCTGGCATCACCACCGATAGAACCCATCAGAACTGCATCAGAAGCTTTTGCTGTTGCAATTGCTTCATCTGTAAGCGGTACACCGTGAACATCAATAGAAGCTCCACCGAGAAGCACCTCTGAATATGTAAATGTATGATGATATTTTTCACATACTTTATCAAGAACTTTTTTTGCTTCACTTACGATTTCCGGACCGATACCGTCTCCCGGAATCAATGCGATCTTGTATTCCATTTCTTCATTTCCTCTCTCTGCACCACACAAAAACCGCAGAGCCCTTTCCTTATGGATATTGTTATTATAATAACGCACTTTTTTATACTTTTCAACCCTTTACTACGTAAAAGTTTGAACGTGTTACAAATGCGCATAAATCATTATCTGATTTCAAAGAAATTTTATAAAAAAAGAAGTGCCGCATCTGGCGCAGCACTTACTTTCTTATTTGCAGTTATGCGGATGCCTGTTCTGCTTTCTCCACTTCTGCAATAGCCTGTTTTCTCATTGGGATACGGCAGTTCTTGTTATTGCCGAATTCTACGATCACATCTTCTTCTGTCATATCGATGATCACGCCATAGAAACCGCTTGTTGTGACAATACTGTCACCGACTTCCATGCTGTTGAGCATTGCCTGAAGTCTCTTCTGCTCTTTCTTCTGAGGACGGATCATCAGGAAATACATAACTCCAAAGATAACTACCATCCATAAAATCATCATACCCATACTCGCGGTACTTTCGTTCATTTCAGATTCCTCCTGTCTGCTGACTTACATTCCTGCTGTTCAGGAACACTATATATCATCATACACAAAAAAGCCCGTAACTTCAAGTGTTTTTCGATTTTTTATACGATTTAAAGCTTTTCGTTTATTTCTGCTCTCCTGCTGCAAATCCTTCCAGACGCATTTTCTTATATTCGGCAAATCTGCCTTCATCCAGTGCATCACGGATTTCTTCCATCATATGGTTATAGAAATACAGATTGTGCAATACGCAGAGGCGCATACCAAGCATTTCTTTCGCCTTCAGAAGGTGGCGGATATAAGCTCTGCTGTAATGGCGGCAGGCCGGACATCCACAGCCGTCTTCGATCGGACGGGTATCCAGTTCATATTTTGCATTGAACATATTCATCTTGCCATGGTTGGTATATACATGTCCATGACGGCCATTGCGGCTTGGATATACACAGTCAAAGAAATCAATGCCTCGATCGACACCTTCCAGAATGTTTGCCGGGGTTCCGACACCCATAAGATAGGTTGGCTTATCCTGTGGAAGATACGGTACGACTGCATCAAGGATACGATACATTTCTTCATGTGTCTCGCCAACTGCAAGTCCGCCGACTGCATATCCGTCCAGATCCATCTTTGCAATCTCTTTTGCATGTTCAATACGGATATCTTCGTATACAGCCCCCTGATTGATACCAAACAGAAGCTGTTCTTTATTGATGGTGTCCGGCAGACTGTTGAGCCGTGCCATCTCTTTTTTACATCGTGCAAGCCAGCGTGTCGTACGTTCTACTGATTTCTGTACATAATCTCTGTCTGCCACGCTGCTCGGACATTCATCGAACGCCATCGCGATCGTAGATCCTAAGTTGGACTGGATCTGCATACTTTCTTCCGGTCCCATAAAGATCTTGTGTCCGTCAATATGCGACTGGAAATGTACACCTTCTTCTTTGATCTTACGAAGCTTTGCAAGGGAAAATACCTGAAATCCGCCGGAATCGGTCAGAATCGGTCTCTCCCAGTTCATAAACTTATGCAGACCTCCGAGCTGTTTGACGATTTTGTCACCCGGCCGGACATGCAAATGATAAGTATTGGAAAGCTCCACCTGTGTACCGATCTCATAAAGATCCTGTGTAGAAACCGCACCTTTGATTGCGCCGATCGTTCCTACATTCATAAACACAGGAGTCTGGATCGTGCCATGCACTGTCTCAAATTTTGCACGCTTCGCACGTCCCTCCGTTTTCATTAATGTATACTGTGCCATATATTTCCTCTTTCTGTCGAAATATCAGAATCCATCTGCAAACGCGGCTCTGTAATACAGGTCCAGTGCATACAACGACTGGATATTTTTAATATCTCGCGCTACCAGCTGGATTTGTTCCTCTTTGCATCTTTCTAAAACAACTGGTGTGATCTTTCTTGCATAATGGCTGAAAAAGACTGTATTCAATCCTGTTTTGAGGCTTTTCATCTGCTCTATAAACTGTTCAGTCACCACATCTCCCGCATGCAGTACAACTCCTATGTCTGCAGTCGGATCTACTTCTTTCACCATTTCTACCAGATTATAACTGAACGAAAACCAGGAAACATCTTTCTGCATTCCTGCTGCACTGACTATTTCCAGAAGCAGCTGTATCTTATCAATATCATTCTGTGTAATCGTAGTTTTCAGTTCAATATAAGGGTGGATGGAATTTTCTCTGCAGAATTCAATGAATTCCTGAAAACTCGGAATCTTTTCGCCCGCATATGCTTCAGATTTCCAGGAACCGAAATCATATTCTCTGACTTCATCAAAGGTAAGATCCATAATCCTGCCGGTTCCGTTGGAAGTTCTGTTTATCGTGGAATCATGCAATATTACCGGCACATTGTCCTTCGTAAACTGCACATCCGTTTCTACTGCTTTATAACCTCGAAGAAGCGCGCTCTGAAAAGCAGACATTGTATTTTCCGGTGCAGTCGACGTATCTCCTCGATGAGCAATCATATAAGATGTATGATTTTCCGGTGCTTTTGTCGGCTCCGGTGTCGGCGTTGCCGTAGGAACTACCGGTTTCGGTTTTGCATTGACTTTGATCATACAGGTGTATTTCTTCTTATCTTTCCCGGTCGCCGTAATTTTTACCGTTCCGCTTTTCCGGGTCTTAACAACACCGGACGAGGATACTGTAGCGATTTTTTTGTTGGACGATGTCCAGCGGGCAACTACCATACCTCTCAGTTTCAGTGTCAGTTTCTTTCCCGCAGTTACAGTCGCCTTCTTTTTATTCAGGTAAGGTTTCTTTACTATAACTTTGATTTTTTTGACAATTTTTTTATTATGTACCTTTTTCACACCTTTTATGTATGTAATCCCTGCTTTTCGCGGTGTGATCTTTTTGGTTTTTGAATTAACTCTTACGATTCTTTTATTTGTACTGTGCCATTTATAACTGCCCTTCACGTTGATGCTGTAAATTCTGCCGACATACAGCACCCGGGTTGCTGCCTGAGCAGTAACCCCGATGCAGGCAGACAATACCAGAAGTAATATTGCTGCGACTACTGTTTTCTTTATTGTCTTTTTCAATTTTACTGCCTTTTTAATTCTATTTTCCGTTTAAATTCTTCTGTGCTGTGGACAGCATCAGTTTGATTCGATTCAGCTGGTTTACTTCACTTGCACCCGGGTCATAATCGATTGCAACGATATTTGCTTCCGGATGTTCCCTACGGATTGCCTTGATAACTCCCTTTCCTACAATATGGTTCGGAAGGCATGCGAATGGCTGGATGCAGACAATGTTCGGTACACCGCCGTGAATCAGTTCCATCATTTCACCGGTCAGGAACCATCCTTCACCAGTCTGGTTACCCGGTGATACGATCGGCTCTGCCAGTTTTGCCAGATCCGCAATATTTGCAGACGGTGTAAAATGGCGGCTCTGTGCAAGCGCTTCATTTGCCGGTCCTCTGAGCCATTCGATAGCTTTGATTCCCCAGTTTGCGATCGTTGCTTTATTTTTCTTAAATCCAAGGAACTCGGATTTGAAGTTCTGATTGTAGAAGCAGTAATTGATAAAATCTATCAGATCCGGGCATACCGCCTCGGCGCCCTCTGCTTCCAGAAGTTCTGCCAGATGATTGTTTGCTGCCGGAAGGAATTTGACAAGAATTTCTCCGACGATACCAACTCTTGGCTTCTTCTCTCCGGTAACTGGAATCATATCAAACTCATGTACCATCTCACGGCACATCTTCTTAAACTGACCATGGCTGACACTGCTTCCCTCCAGGAAAGAGATTACTCTCTGTTCCCAGATTTTATGCTTACGGTTAACAATTCCCGGCTCCACCTCATATGGACGCATACGATAAACACATTTCATCAGAATGTCGCCAAATACCGCTCCATAGCAGATACGCTTGATAAGCGGAAGTGTCAGTTTGAATCCCGGATTGCTTTCCAGACCACTTAAGTTGATGGAAATAACCGGGACCTGTTCCATATTTGCCTTCTTTAACGCACGGCGGATAAACGCAATATAGTTGGATGCACGGCATCCGCCGCCCGTCTGTGACATGATGACAGCCGTCTTATTCAAATCATATTTACCGGAAAGAAGGGCATCCATAACCTGACCGACTACCATCAGAGAAGGATAGCATGCATCATTGTTTACATATTTCAGTCCGACATCTACCGCATGTTTGTTGTCATTCGGAAGGACTTCCAGGTGATAGCCGCAGGTTTTAAATGCAGCCTGTAAGATTCCGAAATGAAACGGTGACATCTGCGGGCAGAGGATCGTGTAATCCTTGCGCATCTGCCTGGTGAATACTACTTTTTCGATAGAGGACGGTCTGATCTCACGCTCTTTGTGCTGTGCATCTTTTGCACGGAGCGCAGCCAGCAGGGAACGTACACGGATACGTGCCGCACCGAGATTATTAACCTCATCTATCTTTAAGCAGGTATAGATCTTGCCGCTTCTGTCAAGGATCTCATAAACTTCATCTGTAGTAACTGCGTCCAGACCACAACCAAAAGAGTTCAACTGGATCAGATCCAGATTATCCTGTGTTTTGACATAGTTTGCTGCCGCATACAGACGGGAGTGATACATCCACTGGTCATTGACACGAATCGGGCGCTCTACTTCCCCGAGGTGAGAAACAGAATCTTCTGTCAGCACCGCAATACCGTAGCTGTTGATCAGATCCGGAATACCATGATGAATTTCCGGGTCGATATGATACGGGCGGCCTGCAAGTACGATACCTCGTCTTCCTGTCTCTTTCAGATACTGAATGGTCTCTTCGCCCTTTTTCTGAACATCTTTACGCGCCTGTGCAAGTTCTTCCCATGCAGCATGGGCTGCTGCTTTGACCTCTTCTGCCGGAAGATCTTTAAACACTTCGACAAGACGGTCTGTAAGGATTGCTTCCGTCGTAAATGCCATGAACGGATTCATAAATTTAATGCTCGGATCTTTCAATTCGTCCACATTGTTCTTGATATTCTCCGCATAAGACGTGACGATCGGACAGTTGTAATGATTGACTGCATCCGGGAACTCATTACGCTCATATGGTACACAGGGATAGAAAATAAATTTCACACCTTTTTTGATCAGCCAGCTCACATGACCGTGTGCCAGTTTTGCCGGATAACATTCGGATTCACTTGGAATAGACTCAATACCCAGCTCATAAATCTTACGGGTAGAAGTCGGCGAAAGTACAACCTCGTATTTCAGTTTTGTAAAGAATGTATACCAGAACGGATAGTTTTCGAACATGTTCAGGACACGCGGAATACCTACCTGACCTCTGGTTGCCTGATCCGCACTGAGCGGTTCGTAGGAAAACAGTCGTTTGTATTTATATTCATAAAGATTCGGAACGTGATCTTTGTTCTTTTCTTTACCGATGCCTCGTTCGCAGCGGTTTCCGCTGACAAACTGACGTCCGCCGGTGAATTTGTTGATCGTCAGACGGCAGTTGTTGGTACATCCGCGGCAGTTCGCCATAGATGTTGTATATTTCAGTTCATTGATCTTGTCAATGGAAAGCATTGTGGTCTCTTTGCCATCTTCATAACGCTCTCTTGCAATCAGTGCCGCACCAAAAGCTCCCATAATACCTGCAATATCCGGACGGATGGCTTCACAGTTGGCAATACGTTCAAAGCTTCGAAGAACAGCGTCATTGTAGAAGGTACCACCCTGTACAACGATATGTCTGCCAAGTTCAGTCGCATCGGAAACTTTGATAACTTTGTAAAGAGCGTTCTTGATAACAGAGTAAGCCAGACCCGCAGAGATATCAGATACTTCTGCACCTTCCTTTTGTGCCTGTTTTACTTTTGAGTTCATAAATACGGTACAGCGTGTTCCCAGATCAATCGGATGTTTTGCATAAAGAGCTGCCTTTGCAAAATCCTGCACACTGTAATTCAGGGATTTTGCAAATGTCTCGATAAAGGAACCACAGCCGGAGGAGCATGCTTCATTAAGCTGTACACTGTCTACGGTCTGGTTCTTGATCTTGATACATTTCATATCCTGACCACCGATGTCGAGAATACAGTCTACTTCCGGATCAAAAAATGCAGCGGCATAATAATGGGAAACAGTCTCAACCTCGCCCTCATCAAGAAGGAGTGCTGCCTTGATCAGCGCCTCTCCATAACCGGTAGAACATGCATAAGCAATCTTCGCTTTTTTCGGGAGTTTCGTATAAATTTCCTGAATAGAACGAATTGCAGTCTTGAGTGGGCTTCCATTGTTGTTGCTGTAGAAAGAATACAGAAGACTTCCGTCCTCTCCTACCAGTGCAGTCTTTGTCGTCGTTGATCCTGCATCAATACCAAGGTAACAGTTTCCTTTATAGGAAGCCAGATCTCCCGTCGTAACCTTGTAGGAAGACTGTCTCTTATTAAATTCTTCATAATCCTGTTCTGTCGCAAACAGAGGTTCCATACGCTCTACTTCAAAGTCAAGTTTGATGGAGTGGCGCAGTCTGTCTTTCAGTTCAATAAGAGAAACTTTGACATCCTCTTTTGCATTCAGTGCAGAACCAATAGCCGCAAACAGATGCGAATTCTCCGGCACGATCGTATGCTCATCGTCCAGTTTCAGCGTACGGATAAACGCAGTTTTTAACTCAGAAAGGAAATGCAGCGGACCGCCCAGAAATGCCACATGTCCACGGATTGGCTTACCACAGGCAAGACCGGAAATCGTCTGATTGACAACTGCTTGGAAAATAGATGCAGAAAGGTCTTCTTTCGTCGCACCTTCATTGATCAGCGGCTGGATATCCGTCTTCGCAAATACACCGCATCGTGCAGCGATCGGATAAAGTGCCTTGTAATTCTTTGCATATTCGTTCAGACCGGTAGCATCTGTCTGCAGAAGTGATGCCATCTGGTCAATAAAGGAACCTGTACCACCGGCACAGATACCATTCATTCGCTGCTCGATATTTCCGCCTTCAAAATAAATGATCTTTGCATCCTCACCACCAAGCTCGATTGCAACGTCTGTCTGCGGTGCAATCTTCTGTAAGGATGTAGATACAGCGATTACCTCCTGCACAAATGGGATTTCCAGATGATTTGCCAGTGTCAGTCCGCCGGAACCTGTGATTACCGGGCAAAGTGTCATCTCTCCCAGCTGTGCATGTGCTTTTTCCAGAAGATCCGCCAGGGTCTCCTGAATATTTGCAAAATGTCGTTCGTAATCTGCAAACAAAAGCTTTTCATTTTCATCAAGAATCGCGATCTTTACTGTCGTAGATCCGATATCAATTCCCAATGTATATGTATTCAATGAATCGACCTCCTCGTCATAAATCTGTATCTTCAGATATGAATATAACGTATTCTTTCTTATTAAAAGTATTTTTCAAAATCCAATTCCGTAACATTATACGACAAAGTTTTACAAATGACAATGACCAACTTTCACAATTTGTCTCACATCCCACGGCACAAATTTGTTTGATTATCAAACTTTATAAAAAAAAGAATATCTGCCCTCTGTTCAGCAGATATTCCTTATTTTTTCTTATTATCAGGTCATCTTCCCCCTATCGTCTGATCTTCTGGGCAATTCTGACGAGATAGGCACCACCCGGCATTCTGGAAAGTCTCTCGGATGCTGTTTTGTCCACGAGAATGTATACCAGAAAATATGCCATAGCTGCCAGAATGATTGCCACACCGAGACAGATGATATTGGATGGAAGCAGTACATGCAGTCCATAATACACACCTGCTGCCACAACACCCATCACGGCAGATGCAACGATCGGACTTACATATGCTGCTTTCCACGGATTCTTATAATCCAGATATTTTTTCATAAAGAAATCATTCAGCACACATACCACGATTGCATAAACAATCATCGCTACCAACAGTGCGTAAATACCAAGATTCGTAAACATCAGAAGCACTACTACTACAACCACGTCAACCACGAGTGCCACAGCTGCTGTTATCATCGGGATCTTCGGTTTACCGATTCCCTGAAGAACACCGTTTGAAATATTAGACATGCCATTCAGAAGGATGGTAAAAGAACCCATCATAAGGAGCTGTCCTGCCACACCGTTCGTTCCATGAAAAAGAAGCGACACAATCGGCTGCGCCAGTACGGCAAGCCCCACCGCACATGGAATGGAAATGAACATAGAAAGCTGTACTGTCTGATCTACTCTTCTTCTTGTCTCATCAATATCGCCGGTCGCATACAATGCGGAAACTTCCGGAATCATGGAAGTCGGTGCCGCGCTGGAAAGTGTCAGTGGAATATTGATGATGCTCATAAAGTATGTCGCATATTCTGCATATAACATACTGATTGTATCTGCATCCACACCGTGTTTACCCATGATTTCAGAATACAGAACACCATTCAGATAGCCGTTAATATTGTAAATAAAAGAACTTAAGATGATCGGGGAAACGATAAGAATGATCAGTCTCAGGATCTCTCCATAAGATTCTTCTTTGTGGACACGGTCTCTGTCCACTCTTCTTCGGATTGCCCTTCGGTTAACACCATATACCATCAACATAAACAAAAGCGCAATGACAACACCTGCAGTCGTACCTACTGTCGAACCGGCTGCGCCCCATTTAGCCACGCTTCCGTCACTGCCGTCTGCAAAATATCTGATAAACATCCATGCAGCAATCAGGCTGACTGCCGCATTAAAGATCTGCTCCAGAATCTGCGAGATCGAGGTCGGCATCATATTACGATATGCCTGAAAATATCCTCTGTACACTCCGAGGATACCGGACAGAAAAATTGTCGGTGATAAAATCTGAAGTGCCAGTATCGCATTTGGCTGATTGCTCGGGATAATAAATCTCGCCCCAAACAGACACACCAGCGCCACAATTCCTCCTACGATTGCTGCATAGATCAGGGAACCGCGAAAAATCTTCTGTGCATTTTTGTAATCTTTTAAAGCTATTCGTTCTGAAATCAGTTTCGACACCGCCTGCGGAATACTGAAAGAGGCGATCATCAGAAGAATCATATAGGCATTCTGGGCAAGACTGATATATCCCATTCCCATATTGCCTACGATCGACGAAAGCGGACTCTTATAGAGAAGACCGATGACCTTCGAGATCATCGCCGCAATCATCAGAAAAGATGCATTTTTTACAAGATTGTTCTTCTGACCCATGTTTACTCCTTGATTTCCTGTTGTGTTTTATTTTCGATCTGCCAGTCAATCGGCTCCAGACCGTTCTGAATTAAAAATTCATTTGTCTTGCTGAAATGTCTGCATCCGAAAAAGCCTCTGTATGCAGAAAGCGGGCTCGGATGAGGTGCTTCCAGAATCAGATGTTTCGGGTTATTGAGCATTGATTTTTTCGTCTGTGCCGGACGTCCCCACAGAAGAAATACGATCGGTCTGTCCTGCTCATTGAGGATACGGATCGCCGCATCTGTAAACTGCTCCCATCCGATTCCTCTGTGTGAATTAGCCTGATGTGCGCGCACAGTCAGTACCGTGTTCAGCATCAGTACACCCTGTCTTGCCCACTTTTCCAGATAACCGTTATCCGGGATATAACAGCCAAGATCATCATGAAGCTCCTGATAAATGTTCACCAGTGACGGCGGGATCTCTACATCCTTTTTTACAGAAAAACAAAGTCCATGTGCCTGTCCGTCATTGTGATACGGATCCTGTCCAAGTATCACAACCTTTACCTGACTTAACGGTGTAAAATGAAATGCATTGAACATATCATCTGCCGGAGGAAAAATCTTTCGTGACTGATATTCCTGCATGACGGTTTTATATAATTTTATATAATATGGCTGATGGAATTCACCTTTCAGGGCTTCCAGCCATTCTCCTGACAAAGGAGCCATTTTCCTTCACCTCTTATCTTCTTACGGAGATTCCCCTGCCTGCCAGATACTCCTTCACCTGACGGATCTCCAGTTCTTTGTAATGGAATAAAGATGCTGCCAGCGCGGCATCCGCGCCACCCGCTGTCAGTGCATCATAAAAATGTTCAAGCGTTCCTGCACCGCCGGAAGCAATGACCGGAATACTGACTGCATCCGCGATCGCACGTGTAAGCTCAATGTCATATCCGGCTTTTGTTCCGTCACAGTCCATGCTGGTAAGGAGAATTTCACCGGCACCGAGTGCTTCAGCTTTCCTGGCCCATTCAATGGCATCCAGTCCTGTATCCAGACGTCCGCCATGTTTGTAGATATTCCAGCCTCCGTCCGGTCTTCTCTTTGCATCAATTGCAAGCACCACGCACTGACTGCCAAATTTCTCAGCCGCCTCACGAATCAATTCCGGACGGTCGATTGCCGCGGAATTTACTGAAATCTTGTCCGCGCCTTCACGGAGAAGCATCTTAAAATCATCGACCGTGCGGATGCCGCCACCTACTGTAAAAGGGATAAATACACAGGCAGCAACTTTGCGTACCATATCAACTACTGTCTCACGCTGCTCGCAGGATGCCGTAATATCAAGAAAAACAAGCTCATCTGCACCGGCTGCATCATAGGCCTTCGCAATCTCAACCGGATCACCGGCATCTTTGAGATCCACGAAATTTACACCCTTTACAACACGTCCCTTATTGACATCCAGACAGGGAATGATTCTTTTTGTAAACATCTCAGTTCCCCTCCTTTTCAAGCTTTGCAAAATTTTCCAGTATTTTCAGTCCATATTTGCTGCTTTTCTCCGGATGGAACTGGCAGGCAAATACATTGTCTTTCTCTACAGATGCATGGATCGTTGTACTGTAATCAGTCACAGCTTTGACAATCTGCGGATCTTCCGCCTGCAAATAATAAGAATGTACAAAATATACATACGTGTCTTCCGGAATACCACGAAACAGTCTGCCATCATTCTGAAGATGAAGAGAATTCCAGCCCATATGTGGAATCTTAAGCCCCTCCGACGGTGGAATTCTTAATATACGGCCCTTCAGGATACCAATTCCCTCTACTCCCGGAGTCTCTTCGCTGCTCTCAAAAAGAAGCTGCAATCCCAGACAGATTCCCAGAAATGGTGTGTTATTCTTTACCATTTCTTTAATTACCGGAACCAGATTGTATCTGTGAAGATTCTCCATTGCCTGTCCGAAGCTTCCGACACCCGGAAGAATCACCTTATCTGCTTTTAAAAGCACCTGCGGATCTCTGGAAACAACGGTTTCCTCTCCAAGATACGCAAGCGCCTTTTCTACGCTGCGGATATTGCCTGCATCATAGTCAATAATTCCAATCATTGTCTCTCACACCCTGTCTTTATCGAATATTTACAAGTATACCCCAAAAAAAGACAGATGCAAAGCTATTTCTTCACATCTGTCCCATTTTGTACGGTTTTACTGATTCTTCTTATCTAATGTGAACCAGAATTCAACACCATTGTCATAGTTTTTGACACCGTATTGCTGATGGAGTCCTTCCATGATTGCCTTGACAATCGACAGACCAATACCACTTCCGCCGTACTCTCTCGTTCTTGCCTTATCTACCTTGTAGAACTTGTTCCAGAGATTCGGGACATCTGCTTCCGGTATCGGCGTACCTGTATTAAACACAGTAACTTTCACATGGTCGCCTTCCGTAAATACACGAATCTCAATTTCTTTTTCTCCATCCAAATGATTCAGCGCATTACTTGTATAGTTCGTTACAACTTCTTCAATCTTGAATTCATCTGCCCATACATAAACCGGCTTATCAGCATTGAAGCTTACTTTCGCTTCTTTTTGCTGGATCATGATATCCATCGACTGCAGGACACCACGGATTACGCTCACAATATCAAAGCGCTCTACCGTCATCTCATCCCTTCCGGATTCCAGCTGATTCAAAGTGAGAAGATTACGGACAAGTTTGTTCATCTTACCGGCTTCATCCATAATGACATCACAGTAAAATTCCCTGCTCTCCGGATCTTCGGAAATATTTTCTTTCAGACCTTCTGCATAACCCTGTACCAGCGCGATTGGTGTCTTTAACTCATGAGATACATTATTCAGAAACTCCTGTCTCATCTGATCGATTCGTTCTTTGTTCTCAATGTCTTTCTGAAGCTGATTGTTCGCGGATTTCAGTTCGGAAATTGTCTTTTCAAGCTGTTCTGACATCCTGTTAAAATTCTCACCCAGTTCATCGATTTCATTGCCGGAATGACTCTGATATTTCGCTTCAAAATCCAGATCACTCATCTTCGTAGACAGAAGCGTCAATTCACTGATCGGACGTGTGATGCGCTTCGTCACAAACCAGATTACAAGGCCACTGATGACAATGATCATAATGCCGACATAGAAATAGAATTTATTAGATATGGAAACGCTCTCCCGAATGCTTTCCAGCGGTGTACGAATCAGGAAATAACAGCCGTTATCCATCTCGCCCCAGCTTTCCACGTATTCCATGCCGGCAAAGCGGTCACTCACCTGCTGGATCACATAACTATCATTCTGCTGAATCACTTTTGCATGGTCTTTCTTCTTATCAAGATCATACACATACCCTACAAGTCGTGCTTCCAGAAGATCTTCATTACTTCCTACCGCACATACAGTCTGTCCGTCCGCAGTGATCACGATCCAGGTCAGGTTATTCTCGGAGCTGTCCTTAAACATTGCATCTGAAACTTCTGCACTGCTGCTTCCGTCCGATGCAGTTTCGACTTTAAGATCCTCCAGATTCCTGACCGCATCCTGCAGCACCTCCGTTTTTTTGCTGATGTAATAATGCTCCAAAAACAGGCCATTGATCACAGTCGTGATGACCATGGAAAGAAGCAGAAGCCCGATAAACCAGACCGAGATCTGCAGACGCAGTGGGTGAAATTTTTTCTTTTTTTCTTTCACACCAGATCTCTGTGGTTTTTTCATTGTGCATCTACCTCAAATTTGTATCCCATTCCCCAGACAGTCTTAATGTATTCTCCTTTATCACCCATTTTGCTTCGCAGTTTCTTGACATGGGTGTCAATGGTACGTGCATCACCAAAATAATCATAGTTCCACACAGAATTTAAGATTTTCTCTCTGGAAAGGGCAATTCCCTGATTTTCAAGGAAATATGTCAGAAGTTCAAATTCTTTGAAACTCAGTTCCATCTGCCTGCCATCTACGGTAGCCTGATGTGCAGATTTGTCGATCACAATTCCTCCGGCGGAAAGTACATCATTACCGGCATCCTGACCGGTTCTTCGAAGGATTGCCTCCACGCGTGCAACAAGGATTTTCGGACTGAACGGCTTTGAAATATATTCATCCACGCCCAGTTCAAATCCGAGAAGTTCATCCCGCTCATCTCCTCTGGCCGTCAGCATAATGATCGGCACTTTGGAGTTTTTGCGGATTTCACGGCACACCTCCCATCCATCCATCTTCGGCATCATTACATCAAGTATCAACAGCGCGATATCTTTTTCTTTATAAAAAATGTCCATTGCCTCTTCGCCGTCACCGGCTTCCAGTACGTGAAAATTTTTCTTCTCAAGGAAATCTTTTACAAGCTTGCGCATACGGCTTTCATCATCTACTACAAGAATCTTCGGGGCTTCCATTATTCCTACCTCCATCAACAGTTTTACTTTTTCTTTATCTTAGCAGAGATTTATGTAGGTTTTGTGAACGTATTACGGAAATTTCAGGCATTTCGTCAAAAAGTCGGAAACCTGACACCGGTTCCCGACTTCTTCTCGCATCGTTATATTCAGTTTTATAAGATTATGCAAGTGCCTTGCCAAGTGCTTTGCAGCTTTCTACTGCATCGTCATCTGGTTCTTCCTGGCAAATGACACCGTCGGATACAAGAACTGCACCGTCTTCTTTGCATTTTTCTTCCCAATCATGCATCCATTCTCCGTCTCCCCATCCATAGGAACCGAAAAGTCCGATTTTTTTGCCGGAAAGCTTTGCTTCGCAGGAGCTGAACATTGGTTCAAATTCGTCTTCCTCAAGAACTTCATCGCCCATAGCCGGACAGCCAAACGCGATTGCATCAAACTCATCCATTTTATCAGCGGAGAAATCGGAAGCTTCAAAAGCAGTTACTTCTGCGCCTGCTGCCTTTGCACCTTCTGCAACAGCATTTGCCATAGATTCTGTGTTTCCCGTGGAACTCCAATAAACTACTGCTACTTTACTCATCTTACTTTACCTTATCCTTTCTTCTTTATGCTGCCACGGTCAACTGAAGGATCGAGCGTCCGTCTGCAAACAAACGTCTGTAGATTTCCGAGCATCTCTTCAATTTACGGAAAAGGATCCGGGTCTGCTGTTCATCCCCGTATACTTTCCAGATGCCGCAACACTTATAATTTTTACCCTTCTGTTCGATAAAACCTGTCACATCATCCAGCGGATATCCAAGAAACAAACCTACTTCATGAGGAAAACATTCATTTTCAAAGAAGCGCTCCTGTAGCTTTCGGATACAGCAGTCAGCTTCCTGACACTCATAACCACAGTTTTTCAGCAAAGTGCATGCACCCTCACAGCTTAAATCCTGCTGCAGTCTTTTCTTACGATATACATAAACAAGTGCTTTATGCTCGCTTCTTCTGAGTACTTCCACAAAAACGCCTCTGTTATTCAGTTTTTCATTTTCCTCTTCAATTTCTTTTTGAAGATCATCCCTGTTCCCAGGTGTGTAAGTAAACATGTTTGCAGTTTTGATTCCTGCCAGCGTAGGCGCGCAGTGTGCTATGATTTCAGCTTCTAACATCCTCAGATCCCCTTGTAAATTAGTTTTATCTAACTATCGGTTTTAAATTTACGGATATGTTTCCATACCCGTAAATTTATTATCTGTTAGTTATTTCTAACTGGTATGATAGTACAATATTTTCCGCGTGCTGTCAAGAGTTTTTTGTGATTAACTTTTTATAGTTTATTATCGGATCAAAGTACAGATTTCATGGAATCCATGCCAATCAAAAGCGTTGATGTATTATGAAGCAATGCAGACATTGTCGGCTGGATCACTCCGGTCACACCAAGCGCGATCAGACTTCCGTTGATGCCAACGATACGCCTGTAATTCTTGTGGATCTTGTCCATCAGACCATTACTGATTTCTTTGAGTGTTACCATAACACTCAGATCATCCGCACCAATCGTGATATCTGCAATTTCTCTTGCAAGTTCTGCCCCGTCACTGATTGCAATACCGACATCGGCTGCTGACAGAGCCGGTGAATCATTGATACCATCCCCTACCATCAACACTTTGCGGCCCTGTGCTTTTGCTTCTTCTACAAATTTTGCCTTATCCTCAGGAAGAACTTCTGAATAATATTTGTCGACACCGACTTTCGCTGCGATTGCTTTTGCAGTACGATCACTGTCGCCGGTCATCATAACGATCTGGGTAAATCCGGCTTTTCTTAATGCCTTAATTACCTCCGGTCCCTCCGGGCGGAGCGGATCTTCAATACAGATTACCGCTGCCAGTTCTCCCTCGATACCAAGATACAGATGAGAATATTCTTCCGGAAGGTTTTTGAAAATCTCTTCTTTTCCTGTCGGAATCGCGCATTTCTCATCTTCAAAGACAAAATGATGGCTTCCAATGATTGCTTTTCGTCCGTTTACAGTTGTAGAAATACCATGTGCCACGATATATTCAACTTTTGAGTGCATTTCTTCATGTGTCAGGCCACGTTCTTTCGCAGCGTCCATAACCGCTTTCGCCATAGAATGCGGGAAGTGTTCTTCCATGCAGGCCGCCAGTCTCAGCAGATTTTCTTTGGAGTCGCCGTTGAAAGATACTACATCTGCAACTGTCGGCTGCGCTTTTGTCAGCGTACCCGTCTTATCAAATACGATTGTATCAGCCTCTGCCACTGCTTCCATGAACTTGCCGCCTTTTACCGTGATATGATGCGCATTTGCCTCGCGGATTGCTGCAAGTACAGAAATCGGCATGGCAAGTTTCAGTGCACATGAGAAGTCAACCATTAGAATAGACAGTGCCTTCGTCACATTTCTGGTAAGTGCATAGGTAAGTGCAGTTCCGGCAAGTGTATACGGAACAAGGCTGTCTGCAAGATGCTCTGCCTTACTTTCTACCGCAGATTTCAGTTTCTCTGTTTCTTCGATCATTGTCACGATCTTTTCGAACTTGGTAGATCCGGATGTTTCTTTTACACGGATGGTAAGTTCGCCCTCTTCGAGAACAGTTCCTGCATAAACATAGCTTTCTGTATGTTTGGCAACCGGCATGGATTCACCTGTCAGGGAAGCCTCATTGACCGTTGCCTCTCCATCTGTAACAACACCGTCAAACGGAATCACAGTTCCCATATGTATACGTACCCGATCACCCGGTTTGATCGTATCTGTGCCGACCTGAACTTCTGTGTCGTCCGTAACCAGCCATACTTTACTTACATTCAGGGACATGCTTCGCGCAAGATCATCCACAGATTTCTTATGCGTCCAGTCTTCCAGTATCTCACCAAATCCAAGCAGGAACATGACGGAAGATGCTGTACTGAAATCACCTCTTAAGATAGACACACCAATTGCAGTTGCATCCAGTACCGGTACCTCGATTCTGCATTTTGCAAGTGTACAGACACCCTTCCAGATGTATTTTACGGATTTAAGTGTGGTAAGGAATGTACGGATCGGAAGAGGAAGGAAAATTTTCTTTCCATAATGAAGTACCACATGGTTGACCATTTTTTCCCAGTATTCCCCGTTCATTTCTCTGCCGGAATTCTGAAGATAGCTCTCTGGTGCCTCTGCCTTCTCATAAGAAAATCCCTGTACCGCTTTCAGAATCTCTTCTCTGTTTCCGGAAAAGCTGATCACAGCATCCTGGTTTCGTTCTACGACCTTTGCAGCTGTTACTCCCTCGAGATTTGTCAGGAAATATTCCAGCTGATCTGCCTGTCTGCACGTCATTCGTTTCTGACAGATATGAAGTCTTACTCTGCCTCTGATCTCATGTTCTATTTTAAATCTCATATTATCATCACCTTTAGTTATAAAAACACCTGCAGTGCTTGACCACAGGTGTCTTTTATTTATTCCTCTTCTGCTGCAGTTTCTTCTGTTTCTTTAAAGGACTCTTCCTCAGCAGCATCTTCAAATACTTCCTCAGCTGCTGCACGGTCTTCATTGATCTGCTGTGCTTCTGCGTAAATGTCTTCTGCGTTTTCCTGAACTTTAGATACAGTCTTCATTACGCAGTCTTTTGCACGAAGAACTGCTGCTGTGCAGTTTGCGTAAACTTTTTTTGCATCTTTACTGGAAAGAAGTTTGATTCCTGCTGTGCCGAATAATACTCCTGCTGCAAATACTCCACTGTGTTTCTTATCAATTTTGATCATGGTAAGTTCCTCCTCTATATTATTATTTTTTATCGTTTTCACCGCCTCGTTGCCTTGGCATTACACATATTATAAATTCTTCAAAGCAAAAGTCCAGACTAACTTGAGCAAATGAGAAATTTTCTCAATATCGTCAAAAATCAAAGTTATTTCACCGCTTTGTATATTTTTTCGGCAGAAACCGGTTAGTTGCCGCTTTCTACCAGTACTTTACTTACTCTTCTTGACTGAAGATAGCCGCAGGATTCCATACCCTTTTCAATAATTTTACAAAGCTTTTCATTATCAAGGCGGATGTTCGTCTGGTCATCCAGCTGCACACAACAGATTGGTACCCCTGCCTGCTCATCGCAGAGCCGGTAAGCACTTTTTCTTTTTAATGCACCGATTTCCTCCAGAAGATTGATCATTCTGTATATCGTTGCCATTCCGATGTTGGGATCTTTCTTCGATGCAAGGAAATAGATTTCTTTACAGCATGTACATTCTTCCTGAAGAATAATATCAAGTATGATTTTTCTCTGTTTTGTAATTCTGCAGCCCTCACGTCTGAGTCTGTCCACAATGGCACTGCGCTGCATACTGCCTCTCTGATACTGCTGATTACGGAAGGATTCCCGAGCAGAATCTGATGTATGATCATATATTTCTTCTTGTAGTACTTCCATTTTCGCTCCTCCTGATCCGACCGGTTTGTTTTCTGTTACCGTGCTTCGCTTTCGGTAACTGTAGTTTGTTTTAGCTATCACAAGTTTATATCTTCTAACTGATGCTGTCAAGATTTTTTCTTATTTTTATAAATTCCATCAAAAACAACGCAACTATACTTGACAAGCAACCGTGTTCTTTCATATAATAAGAATCAGTCAGAACAAAAGCATCGTCTGTTTACCAGTAATACCGGAAGATTTTTTATTCGTCTTTCGTACCTTTTCAGGGCTTGTACTGGTTTCGACGGGGGCTTTGAAGTTGAGGCAGCCATCCGCAGACTCCTGGACTGCGCATCAACCGGGAAACTAAATATAAACGCAGACGAACAGTACGCGTTAGCAGCCTAAGCGCTGCTCGTCAGCCCTAGAGCACTCACACTTTAGGAATCTGGCGTCGACTATGTGAGAAACCTTGCCGGGTAAGCTTTGCCCCGGTAGATGTATCATGAAGCTACTGAAGCAGTAAGCCTGTCGGTGGGCGTGCTGCCGAGGGAATGTCAAATCAGCGACTGTGATGGGAGATACCGCAAGGGATAGGCTTTCGGACGCGGGTTCGATTCCCGCCAGGTCCATTTTCATTTGGGAACATCTCATAGATCTGATGAGATTAAAACACAACAAAAAACTGGCGTTCATCCTGAAACCGCGGGATGGACGCCAATTTTTTTCAACGGAATCAATTATTTAGTTTTAATTAAAAAGTTATTGTTCTAAAAGAATTATATATATCTCTCCTGCAACTGGCTGTCATACATTTGCTTAGACCCTATAGTTTTGCGTCACCAGATTTCCCCGGCTATGCCTTTTTATTAAAATAAATATAGTCTTTTATTGCATAAACGTTAATAAGTTCCAATTTTACAGATTTTTGTTTCTGTGATACTATTCCGCATGTGCAAGGCACTGACCCTGATTATTTAATACGCCCATATTCATGAGCATTTTTATTGCATCTCCCATTCCGGCCACATACGACATGTCTGCATATCTTTCATCTCTTGATTCCAGGCATGCTATATAGTCATCAATTACTCTTCTGATCGTATGGGGAATATTCAGGCTGTTGTACCGTTCTTCCAGATAAACAAGATCTCCGTTGTCCTGCTGAATATATTCATCAGAAGCCAATATTCTCTGTCTCCTTTCTTTCATCATTGTTTCAATGTAATTTGAGATTACGATTTCAGTTTTATTTTCCAATTTTCTTCCTCCGTTTGTGCAATAACTATAGGTTTCATCATCATTCTATATTCCGACTCGTCTTTACGTCAACTCAATTCGTCATACAATTACATAGCTTTTTCGACAAATCCAGTCCATTGAGTTAGTCGTTTTTCCCTGATTTTATGCGCTTTATCATCCTTTTTTGTGAGTTTTGTTTTTTTCCGCAGCTCGTCCATCATTTTTCCTAGAATTTTCTTTACTTTTTTCATGTTTTCGAATAATATTGTAGGTATATGCATATCCGCAGATGAATAAATATGCATTCAACAGAAGGGAGAGGAACTTATGACAACATCACACATCTGTATTATGATAGCGATCATCGTCTATCTGGGTGCAATGCTCTATGTTGGATACCTGTGTTCCAAGAAAAACAACGACACCTCTGATTTCTATCTGGGCGGTCGAAAACTCGGACCACTTGTTACTGCAATGAGCGCTGAGGCATCCGATATGAGCAGCTGGCTTCTGATGGGACTTCCCGGACTGGCCTATCTTTCCGGAATCGCAGATGCCGGATGGACAGCTATCGGCCTGGCGATTGGAACCTATCTCAACTGGAAGATCGTAGCAAAAAGGATTCGCCTCTATACACATGTATCCGGCAATTCTATCACACTGCCATCCTTTTTCAGCAACCGTTTCCGCGATAACCGAAAAATTCTGAAGTCTATCGGAGCTATTTTTATTGTTATTTTCTTTATTCCATATACAGCTTCCGGATTTGCTGCATGCGGAAAGCTTTTCTCCAGTCTTTTTGGAGTAAGCTATCTGACAGCAATGATCATCAGTGCACTTGTCATTGTCGGATATACAACTCTGGGTGGTTTCCTTGCAGCATCCACAACAGACTTTATCCAAAGCATCATCATGTCCATCGCACTGATCATTGTATTTGGCTTCGGTGTTTCTGTAGCAGGCGGTCCTTCCGCAGTTATTGATCATGCAAAATCCCTTCCGGGATATCTCACCATGATGACAACTTACGATCCGGTAAGTGGCACAGAAGCTGCCTACCCACTCATTAATATCATATCCATGCTTGCATGGGGACTTGGATATTTCGGAATGCCGCATATTCTTCTTCGTTTCATGGCAATCGAAGATGAAAAGAAGCTTTCTTTATCCAGAAAAGTTGCAACTACATGGGTTGTCATTTCACTTGCTGTTGCCGTACTGATCGGTGTAATCGGTCTTGGTATGACAGAAGCCGGCAAACTCGAAATGCTTCAGGGTTCTGCTTCCGAAACGATTATCGTTAAGATTGCAGATCTTTTGAGTACATATGGTATAATTCCGGCACTGCTAGGTGGTACGATTCTGGCCGGTATCCTTGCTTCTACCATGTCCACAGCTGATTCGCAGCTGCTGGCTGCTTCTTCCGCGGTTTCTTCCGATCTTCTCGGAAGCATCCTTAAGAAAAAAGCAGACAAGAAAGAAAGCATGGTTGCTGACCGTGTTACACTGCTTCTGATTGCAGTAATTGCTGTTATCATTGCCCGTAACCCGGACAGTTCCGTATTCAACATCGTTTCCTTTGCATGGGCAGGTTTCGGTGCTGTATTCGGCCCGGTTGTACTGTTTGCCTTATTCTGGCGTCGTACCAACTGGCAG
The DNA here is from genome assembly GCF_014297355.1 of Blautia intestinalis. GTDB lineage: Bacteria > Bacillota > Clostridia > Lachnospirales > Lachnospiraceae > Blautia_A > Blautia_A intestinalis. Next base: position 459,633 of record NZ_JACOQE010000002.1, read on the forward strand.
GGTGCTCTCGCAGGAATGGTTTCCGGCGGTGTTATGGTATTCGTATGGAAATACCTTGTCCGTCCAAATGTATCTTTCCTGAATTTCTATGAACTGCTCCCTGCATTTCTGTTTTCCAGTATCCTGATCATTCTGGTGAGCCTTGCTACAAAAGCACCATCCAAAGAAATCACCGCTGAATTTGATCTGGTACAGAAAAAAATGGCAGAGTAAAACATACTTTTTATTTCAACCGTATGCAAAAGAACCGTGAAAACAGAATCTTTTCTGTTCCACGGTTCTTTTTCTGTCCTGTATTGAATTATAGTCTACCATATATAAGAGAATATCGAAGCTCCTATAACTGTACAGAGTCCGCATACAACGATTGCAAGACTGCTCATAGCTCCTTCTACTTCTCCCATCTCCATTGCTCTTGCCGTACCTACCGCATGGGATGCTGTACCAATTGCAAGACCTTTTGAAATGGAATTACGGATACGGAACATCTTGCAGATAAATTCTGCCGACATATTTCCGAGTACACCGGTAATAATGATAACTGCAACGGAAATCGTCACATAACCGCCGAGTTCTTCTGAAATACCCATTCCGATCGCGGTTGTGATTGATTTCGGAAGCATGGTTACATATTCTTTATGGTTCAATCCAAACACCACTGACATTGCCAGTACGCAACCCAGACTTGCAAGCACTCCTGAAAAAACACCCGTCAGAATTGCTACGATATTATTTTTCAGAAGATCCAGTTGCAGATACAGTGGAATTGCCAGACAGACTGTTGCAGGAGTCAAAAGATAGCTCAGGTATTTTGCACTCATATTATAGCTGTCATAATCTACATGAAAAACAACAAGAAATACAATCACAAGTGCTATGGAAATCAGAAGCGGATTTAAAATCGCCAGTTTCCATTTACGCTGTGCTGCAAGGCCAATCTCATATGCAAGCAGGCTGATCACAATTCCTATCGTTGCAGAACTTAAGATCAGATTATCCATATTACTTTTACCCCTCTTTTTTTGAAATTAAAAAATCTGTTACTTTTCCGGTCACGATCATGACTACAAATGTAGATACCACTGTGATCACAAGCAGTGGCACCAGAAAAGACTGCAGCTGACTCCATGAAGTGATCAGCCCGACTCCCGCAGGAATAAACATAAGCGGCATGATCTCGATCAAAAACTCTCCTGTTTCTTTCACATGATCTACTTTGATCACCTTTGTCAGAAGAAGTACAAACATCAGAATCAGTCCGTAAATGCTGCCGGGTATCGGAAGCGGGATAAAATACTTCATAACCTCTCCCGCACATGTCACAGCAAGAATGATTCCAAACTGTCTCAGGTATTTCACAATATTCGCCTCCCGAATTAAAATCTGGTCATTGTTCATATCTTTTTTGTTTTTATGAACAACAAATCGTCACTTATTATAGCACACCGTCTTTTGTCGTAACAAGTCAAATAAAGTACAAAAAATCGCCATATTTCAGGCGATTTTTTATTAAAAAATTTTATTAATGTCAATTTTTGGCCTTATCATTCATTACCTGCAATTGCCATATGCAGTTTCATAAAAGAACTCCTGCAGATGTTCTTGTATCGGAGTTGGTTTATTGTTTTATGATGATATCGGACAGTTTGCGTTTTGGCACGTAATGTACGTCGTTTTCGTCGCGGTAATAGGCGATATCTTCGCCTTCTTCGATTTCTTTGATAATGATTTTCTCGGTCGGTTTGCCGAATGCCACGATCAGCACCGGTGCAAGGTTCTCGGCCAGATTCAGTTCTTTTTTGACAGAATCTGCATTATAATTTCCAATCATGCAGCCGCCAAGTCCTTTCTCAGCTGCCGCAAGAAGCATGGTCTGTGCTACGATTCCGACATCTTTCTGATATCTCGGAATGGATGCTCCCAGATTTAAGTCCTGACAGATGATGATAAATCCTGTCGGGCACATCCCCGGGTGCGGAAGTTTCATCTGCGGCAGTGCTCTCGCCCAGTTTGTCAGTTTCTGGATGCGTGAAACTTCTTCTTTTTCCCATGCCAAATAATAACGGAACGGCTGTGCATTCACGCTGGACGGTGCGTAACGCGCACAATCTACAAAATCCTCCATCTCTTCTTTGATAAAATGATATGACTCATCATATCCTCTGTAACTTCTGCTTGCTTTTACTATATCTTTAAACATATCATTCTCCCATATCTTTCGCGCACTGTTTCAGCTTTTCTCTGATTGGCAGGTGATACGGACATCTCGGCTCACATTTGCCACATTCGATACATGCGGATGCCTTTACCGGCAATGTGCTGTATCGGTCTTTTGCCCAGTCTGCCAGATCATATCTCTGCAAATATCCTGCAAAAAGGAAGACACTCGGAATATTGATGCCGACTGTACAAGGTGCGCAATAATTGCAGCGACGGCAGAAATCGTTACCAAGCTGTTCACGAACCCTGTCCATCTTAGCCAGTTCCTCTTCGGTAAGTGGTTCTGTATCAGAACATGCTTCCATATTTTCATCCAACTCATGAACTTCTGCCATTCCCGGGATGACAACCGTCACATCCGGATTGGAACAGACGTAGCGCAGTGCCAGTGTCGCATCTTCAATGGCTCCGCCCGCCAGTGGCTTCATATCAATAAATCCGATATTTTTCTCTGCACATCTGTGGATCAGCTCTGCTCCCTGCTGCTCAACGATATTGTACGGGAACATAATCGTTTCTACCCAATCCAGATCAAGCGCACGCTCAAATACAGCTGTGGAATGCGCGGTAAGACCGATATGACCAATCTTGCCTGCTTCTTTTGCCTCCATAAGCGCCTCCAGAGCACCGCCCTCACCGATTACCTGATCAAGCTGTTCCATGCTCGGATTATGTACCTGATAAAGATCAATATAATCTGTGCGGAAATTTTTCAGACTGGTTTCTATATCAGCTGCCATTGCTTCTTTCGTTCTTGCCATGGACTTTGTTGCAAGCACAAATTTTTCACGGATTCCTTCCAGTCCATATCCGATATACTTCTCACTGACTGTATATCCTCGTGCAGAATCAATATAGTTGAGTCCTTTCTCCATCATTGTATGAAGAAGCTTTCTTGTTCCTTCCTCATCGATCTTCTGGATCGGAATACCTCCAAATCCCATACGTGAAATCTTTAATCCCGTCTTTCCAAGTGTTCTGTATTCCATGATGTCATTCTCCTTATCCTGTTGAAAAATATTCTTCATCAAAACTCTTCTTTATATAAAAAAATACCACCGAATCTCTCCGGTGGTATCATCACTTCTAATCAATTATACACGAGACAGATATTCACCTGTTCTTGTATCAATTTTCAGTTTGTCTCCCTGGTTTACAAACAGCGGAACCATTACCTGTGCACCTGTCTCAACAGTTGCCGGTTTGGTTGCACCCTGTGCAGTATTTCCAGCAAATCCCGGCTCTGTCTCGATAACTTCAAGCTCTACAAACAGAGGCGGCTCGATAGCATATACATTGCCATTCCAGGAGCAGACTTTAACAACTTCGTTTTCTTTAACGAATTTGAGGGAGTCACCTACCTGCTCTTTTGTAAGTGCTACCTGATCATAAGTTTCTGTATTCATGAAGTTGTAAAGGTCTCCATCATTGTACAGATAACTCATATCAACACGGTCAATACGTGCCTGCGGGAACTTCTCTGTAGGACGGAAAGATTTTTCCAGTACAGCTCCTGTGATAATATTTTTATATTTTGTTCTTACGAATGCAGCGCCCTTTCCAGGTTTTACATGCTGGAACTCAACGATCTGACATACATTTCCTTCAATTTCAATAGTGACACCGTTTCTGAAATCACCTGCAGAAATCATTTTAATATCCTCCTTCTTTGTGTGTTCGCTACCAACTATTTTATAATATACAGAAAGTTTTTTCAACTATTTTTTTCATATGTAGACAATTTCTCTTCAATTTCTTTAATAAGCTCCTCAAACGGCACTTCTCCGGTGACAACCTGAATGTCTGCAAACTTCTGATATACCGGATCTCTCTGTTTCAGAAGCTTCTTGATCTTGTCATCCCGGTCTTCTCCGTCAAGCATCGGATCTTTCTTGGAATCTGCCAGACGCTTTTTCAGCGTAGTCAGCGAACCTTTCAGATATACGATCGTTCCCAGTTCTTTAAGATATTTTTCATTCTGTTCCTGAAGCGGAACTCCTGCCCCCAGTGAAATTACTTTTCGTTCGGAATCCTGAATTAGCTGCTTTAAGGCAACTGTTTCCAGTGCTCGATAATATGGTTCTCCGAATTTTTCAAAAATTTCCCGCGCTGAAAGATTCATTTTTTTGGTGATGAGTTTGTCAAGATCGACAAACTGCAGCCCCAGATCTTTGGAAAGCTGCTTTCCTGCTCTTGTTTTACCTGAACCCATAAACCCAATGATAACCACGTGGTTCATGAAATCCCCTCCTCCTTTTTGTAAAAATGTAGTACTATTTTTTCCAGATATCGTTTCAGAACGATCTGGATTTCTTCTTTGGGATGGATCGGCTTTACGAGAATATTGCGGATGCCGGTTCTTTTGGCTCCGTATACATCTGTAAAAAGCTGATCCCCTATAAAAATCGTATTGCCGGTATCTGTTCCCAGAAGTTCCATTGCCTTCCGGTAATTCTTCACAGACGGCTTATGGGCATTTTCAATATATCCGGCCTGAATCTCATCTGCAAAAGGTGCCACCCGGTCAATCTGATTGTTTGACAGCAGGCAGTAACCAAAGCCAATTCTACGAAGCCGTTCAAAAAGAGCTATCGCACGTTCATCAGCCGGTGCCCCGTGAGGCACCAGCGTATTGTCAATATCATAGATCAGTCCACGATATCCTTCTTCGTAAAGCCTCTCGTAGTCGATCTCATATGCTGAATCCAGATATTCATCCGGAAAGAAACAACGAAACATTCTTTTCTCCTGTCTGTAACTTTTATCGTTCATCAAGCGGAACGTATGACGCTTCCGGAAGAACATTCTTGTATGCAGGACGAATGATCTTGTCTGTATTGATCAGCTCCTCCATACGATGTGCGCTCCAGCCTACGATACGTGCTACCGCAAACATCGGTGTATAGAGCTCATGAGGAAGATCCAGCATACTATATACAAATCCACTGTAAAAATCGACATTAGCACTGACACCTTTGTAGATTCGTCTCTCTTCTGCAATTACTTCCGGAGCCATCCACTCTACCATGGAATACAGGCGATAATCTTTCATGCGGCCTTTTTCTTTTGCAAGGCTTTCTACGAAGCCTTTCAGGACTTCTGCTCTCGGATCTGATACAGAATAGATTGCATGTCCCATACCATAGATAAGACCCCTCTTATCAAATGCTTCTTTATGCAGAAGGCGTTTCAGATAATTTCTTACTTCGTCTTCGTCCTCCCAGTTATGCACTTCTTTCTTCATGTCCTGGAACATCTGAATAACCTTGATGTTGGCACCACCGTGTTTTGGTCCTTTCAGGGAGCCAAGTGCAGCCGCTATCGCAGAATATGTATCCGTTCCGGATGAAGAAACTACATGTGTTGTAAAGGTAGAGTTATTACCACCGCCGTGCTCCATATGAAGAATCAGCGCAAGATCAAGAATCTTTGCTTCCAGATCTGTGTATTTTTTGTCCGGTCTCAACATACGCAGGATATTTTCCGCTGTGGAAAGATTCTTTTTAGGATTGTGTATATAAAGACTCTTTCCTCTTACATAATGATTATATGCCTGATACCCGTAAACCGAAAGTAGTGGAAAAACGCTGATAAGATTCAGGCACTGACGCATGACATTCGGAAGTGAAATATCATCCGGATTATTATCATAAGAATACAGTGTTAACACACTTCTGGAAAGCGCATTCATAATGTCACGTCCCGGTGCTTTCATAATGACATCTCTTACAAAATTTGTCGGCAATGAACGCTGATTTGCAAGCAGATTCTGAAAATCCTCCAGTTCTTTTCTGTCAGGCAGCTTTCCGTAAAGAAGAAGATATGTCGTCTCTTCAAACCCAAAGCGATTATCCTTTACAAATCCCGCTGTCAAATCTTTGATATTATACCCACGGTAATAAAGACTTCCCGCACAGGGAACTTCCTTTCCGTCTACGACTTTTACTGCCCGTACATTGGAAACCTGCGTCAGTCCGGCAAGGACACCCTTACCATTGATATCACGAAGGCCTCTCTTTACATCGTATTTTCCATAAAGAGAAAGATCTATACTGGAATGATCTTTGCATTCCTGTGTCAGTCGTTCGATTTCCGGTGTTACCTTTGTGTTAAATCCTGCCATGTAGATAATGCTCCTTTCAGAAATTCAGTTTCTTTTTCCCGCTCTTCCTCCTCAAAAACAGAACATCTAATTATAACATTTCCTATATGAGTGTCTGCCTACCGCTGACGGTAAGTACTCAGGAACTCACGCAGCTTTTCTGATGCGCGCTCAAGCTGTCTGATGTTCGGCAGATAAACCACTCTGAAGTGATCCGGCTGCATCCAGTTAAATCCCTTACCCGGAACAAGCAGTACCTGCTTCTCATGAAGAAAATCCAGTGCAAACTGTTCATCATCCGTGATGTTGAATTTCTCTGTATCGATCTTCGGGAAAATATAAAATGCCGCATGTGGTTTGACAACAGAAATTCCCGGAATATCTCTCAGTGCATTATAGATGCATTCTCTCTGTTCATAAACTCTTCCGCCCGGTTTAATATATTCGGTAACGCTCTGATATCCCCCCAGTGCAGTCTGCACAATGGACTGAGCCGGAACATTGGAACACAGACGCATGGAAGAAAGCATCTTGATTCCTTCTATATAACCTTTTGCCTTGTCCTTCGCACCGCTTAAAATCATCCAGCCAATACGGAAACCTGCGATCATATGTGACTTCGAAAGTCCGGAAAATGTTACGCAGAAAACATCCGGGGCCAGAGATGCGATGGAAGTATGTTCATATCCATCCATAACCAGACGGTCATAGATTTCATCTGAAAAGATGATCAGCTCCTTCTCTCTTGCAATCTGTACGATCTGCTCCAGAATTTCCTTCGGATAAACTGCTCCGGTTGGGTTGTTTGGATTGATGATAACGATTGCCTTTGTTTTGTCTGTAATCTTGCTTCGGATATCGTCAATATCCGGATACCAGTCGGACTGTTCATCACAAACGTAATGTACCACATTACCACCGGCCAGTGTTGCTGTCGCTGTCCAAAGCGGATAATCCGGTGCCGGGATCAGGATCTCATCACCATTATCAAGAAGTGCCTGCATGCAGAGATTGATCAGCTCGCTGACACCATTTCCTGTATAAATATCATTCATTGAAACATTCGGGATATTTCGAAGCTGCGCATACTGCATAATTGCCTTGCGTGCTGAAAAAATCCCTTTCGAATCAGAATATCCCTGAGATGTACGGATATTGCTGAGCATGTCCAGAATGACTTCCTGAGGAGCGGAAAAACCGAACGGATATGGATTTCCGATATTCAGTTTCAGGATTTCCTTTCCTTCATCTTCCATTCTCGCCGCCTCGTCAACCACCGGGCCTCTCACATCATACAGTACATTATCGAGTTTCGTTGATTTGTTAAATGTTCTCATTTTTTCACTCCTCTCCGTGAGTTTTCTATTCGTATTGTAATATAATCTCATATTCAGACACTTTTCGCAAGGTAAAATTCCACACAAAATTTTGTTTGCGCCCCGAAATATATTTTTTTATTTTTTTTTACAATTTTCTTTGCAACTTTACCACTTTCGTGTATAATAGTCCGTGGATAAATGTCTTACACAGATAGACATGATTCAATAAGCGAATGAGGAGGAAATCAACATGTCTTACACAGAAGAAGTTTATGAAAGAGTCGTTGCACAGAATCCTGGCGAACCGGAATTCCATCAGGCAGTAAAAGAAGTTCTGGATTCTCTTAAAGTTGTTATCGACCGTAACGAAGAAAAATACCGCAGTCTTTCCATTCTGGAACGTCTGGTAGAGCCAGAAAGAATTATTTCTTTCCGTGTTCCGTGGGTAGATGACAACGGAACCGTACAGGTTAACAAAGGATACCGTGTACAGTTCAACAGCGCAATCGGACCTTACAAGGGTGGTCTTCGTTTCCATCCTACTGTAAACCAGAGCATTCTCAAATTCCTCGGTTTCGAACAGGTATTCAAAAACTCTCTGACAGGTCTTCCGATTGGCGGTGGTAAAGGTGGTTCCAACTTCAATCCTAAGGGCAAATCCGACAGAGAAGTTATGGCATTCTGCCAGAGCTTTATGACAGAGCTCTGCAAATATATCGGTGCAGACACAGACGTACCGGCTGGCGACATCGGTGTTGGCGGACGTGAGATCGGTTATCTTTTCGGACAGTACAAACGTGTTCGCGATCTCTATGAAGGTGTTCTGACAGGTAAAGGACTTACCTATGGCGGTTCTCTGATCCGTACAGAAGCAACCGGATACGGTGTTGTATATATCCTTAACGAACTGATGAAAGATCACAACGATTCTCTCAACGGAAAGACTGTTGTTGTTACAGGTTCCGGAAATGTAGCTATCTATGCCGTACAGAAAGCTACTCAGCTGGGTGCAAAAGTTGTTGCTATGTGCGACTCCAACGGATACATCTATGATCCAAACGGTATCAACCTTGATGTAGTTAAAGATATCAAAGAAGTAAAACGCGGACGTATCAAAGAATACGCTGACCGTGTAGAAGGTGCTACCTATACAGAAGGTGTTGGCATCTGGAACATCAAATGTGATGTATATCTTCCATGTGCAACTCAGAATGAGCTTGATGTTGACGGCGTAAAAACACTCGTTGCAAACGGATGCAAATATATTGTAGAAGGTGCTAACATGCCTACTACAAGAGAAGCTACTGAGTGCGCTATGGATAACGGTATTCTCTTCCTTCCGGGAAAAGCTGCAAACGCTGGTGGTGTTGCTACCTCCGCACTGGAAATGAGCCAGAACTCCCAGAGACTTTCCTGGACATCCGAAGAAGTTGATGCAAAACTTCATCAGATCATGGTTGACATCTACGCTAAGATCAGTGATGCTGCAAAACGTTATGACCTGACAGACAACTATGTTGCCGGCGCAAACATTGCAGGTTTCGAAAAAGTTGTAGATGCTATGATTGCTCAGGGTATTGTTTAATCCTACAATTGCATAAAAACATAATTTTTAAGGCGTTCCGGCTCGACCGGAGCGCCTTTTTGCTATATAGATTCAGCTACCTCTCTCTTACACTTCTCTTATTTCTCTTATTTCTCTTATTTTTCTTATGGTTCCATAAATTTCTTCAATTCATCCATAAATGTACTGACATCTTTGAATTCACGATATACTGATGCAAAACGCACATAAGCAACTGCATCCAGATCTTTCAGATGTTCCATCACAATCTCGCCAATACGGGTACTTGGAATTTCCCGATCCGCACTGTCAAAAATGTCCCCCTCAATGGAATCTATCGTCATTTCAATCTTTTCTACCGGAATCGGACGCTTATAGCAGGCACGTAAGATTCCTCCCTGAATCTTGGCGCGGTCATACGGTTCACGTGTCTGATCTTTCTTGATCACACTCAACGGAATCGTCTCTACCTTTTCGTATGTAGTAAAACGTTTGCCACAGGATTCGCACATTCTTCTTCTGCGGATGGAATTGGTGTCTTCTACCGGTCTTGAGTCTACAACTTTACTGTTATCCTGATTACAAAATGGACATCTCACAGTATTTACCCCTCTTTCCCCTTTAATAAAATAATTATATTTATTTTTTCTGACAGTGTCAACAAAAGCTCATGTATATCTGTAAAAATTATTCATATATTAATAAAAACGGTATTTTTATGAGACTTTGTGAGCTTCGACAGAAAGAAATCATTAATACCTGTACCTGCAAAAGCCTCGGTTGTCCCATTGATCTGGAATTTGACTGTGCCACAGGACGCATTAATTCCCTGATTGTTCCGGGCCCCGGTAAATTCTGCAGTTTTCTCGGACGCGAAAATGAATACATTATTCCCTGGAACTGTATCTGCCAGATTGGTGATGACATCATCCTTGTAGAAATTAAAGAAGAAAAATGTTTTCACAAAGAGCACCTTCTCTGACCCTGTCAAGGTCTTTTATTTTTTATATTTTTTCCAAAAAAGAATATTTCCCGTCCTCCCTGTGAATCATTTGTAATACCAAATGAAATAAGGAGGATATTTCGATGGCACTTAATAAAGTAGAAATCTGCGGGGTAAATACTTCCAGTCTTCCGATTCTAAAACAGGAAGAAAAAGATGAGCTGTTCCGACGTATCAAACAGGGTGACACAAAAGCAAGGGAACAGTATATTAAGGGAAATCTGCGTCTTGTATTAAGTGTTATCCGACGTTTTCAGAACAGCAATGAAAATCCTGATGATCTGTTTCAGATCGGCTGTATCGGGCTTATGAAGGCAGTTGATAATTTTGATGATACCCTGATGGTCAAATTTTCGACGTATGCAGTTCCGATGATCATTGGTGAGATCCGCCGCTATCTGCGTGACTACAACAGTATCCGCGTCAGTCGTTCTCTGCGTGATATTGCATACAAAGCTATTTATGCCAAAGAAAATTATATCCGGCAGAACCTGAAAGAGCCTACCATGGAAGAAATCGCAGAAGAAATCGGCATAGAAAAAGAAATGATCGTCTATGCACTTGATGCTATCCAGAGTCCGGTCAGCCTCTATGAACCCGTCTATTCCGAAGGCGGCGATACGCTTTATGTCATGGATCAGATCAGTGACCGCAAAAACAAAGAAGAACACTGGCTGGAAAATTTATCTCTCAAAGAAGCCATGAACCGCCTCGGCAGTCGAGAGCGGCATATCATTGAAATGCGTTTTTATGAGGGCAAAACACAGATGGAAGTCGCGGATGAAATCGGCATTTCTCAGGCGCAGGTCAGCCGCCTCGAAAAAAACGCACTCAAGACCATGCGAAATTATCTCCGTCCCTGATCCGACATTATAAGCTTCCCACAAAAAATGTCCCCTTAAGAAGATTTTGGTTATTTACCATATCTGCTTAAGGAGACTCATATATCATTTCAGAGCTTTTTCCAGTTCTTTAATAATGATTTTTAATGCCTTGATTCGGGCATATTTTTTATCCACGGACTCAAGGATATGCCATGGTGCAAATGTAGTACTTGTCTTTTTGAGCATTTCATTGACAGCATCCTCATACTGATCCCATTTTTCACGATTACGCCAGTCTTCATCCGTGATCTTCCACTGTTTTTCCGGGTTGTTCTGACGCTCTGTAAAACGTTCCAACTGCGTATCTTTGTCGATCTGTACCCAGAATTTAATAATCACAGCGCCCCAGTCATGCAGTTCTTTTTCAAACTCATTCATTTCATTATACGCACGTTTCCAGTCATTTTCACTGCAGAATCCTTCAAGACGTTCCACCATAACACGTCCATACCATGTACGGTCAAAAATTGCGATATGTCCGTCCTTCGGAAGCCTTGTCCAGAATCTCCAGAGATAATGTCGTGCTTTTTCATGCGGCTCCGGACTTGCGATCGGCTGCACCTCATATCCGCGCGGGTCCAGCGCACCGGTGACTCTCTTGATGTTTCCGCCCTTTCCGGCAGCATCCCATCCTTCATAGGTAATAATTACCGGCACACGTTTACGATACAGGCGGTTATGCAATTCTCCGAGCCTGCTCTGTAATTTCTTTAATTCTTTCTGATATTCCTCTTCATCTATTGTCTTGCCTTCCAGCTCAACATCTTTCAGTTTCGGCATTTTCACAAGTGGAAATACATTCTGGAGAATCGGTACGGAATGACTCTGATTCTGCAATGCAACCTCTATACTGCTTACCAGTATATCCATAACCTGCAGTTCTGCCCACTTTTTATCCTCCGCATCTATGATATACCATGGGGAAGTTGACATGTTGGTATCTTTCATATAACGGTCGATCACATTTTCGCATTTTTTGTAATGCTTGTGCTGCCATTTATCAGCACCGGTCACACGCCACTTCGTATCTTCTTTGCCCAGAAGCTTCTCCATGCGCTTTCCTTGCTCATCTTTATCGATCTGCATGAAAAATTTCAGTACAAGATATCCATTATCGGTCAGCTGGCGTTCAAATCGGCGGATACTTTCAATTCTTTTTTCATACAAATCACCTTCCAGATCACCGGTGAGAACATCCATGACAGTCTGCTCCATCCAGCCAGAATCGAGGAATGTAAATTTGCCTTCTTCCGGGATCTGTTTCATATAACGATACAAAAACGGTCTGCGCAGTTCCTCTTCTGTCGGTGAAGACATCGTTGCAACTTTGAAAAAACGAGGATCAATATTTTTGATCACTTTGCCGATCATACTGCCTTTACCTGCCGCGCTCCATCCTTCAAAAAGAACCAGCACCGGCAGCTTATGCTCCTTGATCTTCATCTGGAGATCATACAGACTGCTTTTCGTTTTTTCAAGCTGTATTTTCATTTCTTCCCTGTCCGGCATTTCGCCCGGCGTCCATGATTTTAACATATGGATCCCTCATTTCTTTTTTTGTACATAGTATATCATATTTAATCATAGAATATAAATTATTTTTGTGCATTTTTTACTATTTATGTGAAAAAGCACATAAAAAAACAGAACCATCTGTTTTCGGACGATTCTGTCTTTTATTTTATAAACAAGATCAGGAAAGTTCCAGTTTTCCGGTATATAACTGGTAATAGGTACCCTTCTGTCTGATCAGATCTTTATGATCACCTCTCTCGATGATCTTTCCATGTTCAAGTACAATGATCGCATCACTGTTACGGATTGTCGAAAGACGGTGTGCGATGACAAACACAGTACGACCCTTCATCAAGTTATCCATACCCTTCTGCACAATACTCTCTGTACGGGTATCAATACTGGAGGTCGCTTCATCCAGGATCAGTACCGGCGGGTCCGCAACTGCCGCACGCGCGATAGACAGAAGCTGTCTCTGTCCCTGTGACAGTTCCTCACCATCCCCGCTCAACATGGTATCATATCCCTTTGGAAGCATCTTGATAAACTGATCTGCATGTGCCAGTTTTGCAGCTGCATAAATCTCCTCATCCGTTGCATCCAGTTTACCATACCGGATATTGTCACGGATTGTTCCGGTAAAAAGATGTGTATCCTGTAAAACAATTCCCAGTGAATGGCGCAGATCATCTTTTTTAATCTTTGTAATGTTGATTCCATCGTAGCGGATCTTACCTTCCTGAATATCGTAGAAACGATTGATCAGGTTGGTGATCGTTGTCTTTCCTGCACCGGTAGAACCTACAAATGCAAGTTTCTGTCCCGGTTTTGCATACAGACTGATGTCGTGGAGAATTGTCTTGTCCTCATTGTATCCGAAAGTTACATCTTCGAAACGCACATCACCCTTCAGTTCTGTATAGGATACGGAGCCATCTGCGGAATGCGGATGTTTCCATGCCCACATACCGGTTCTTTCTTTGCATTCTACAATGCTACCATTTTCATCTTTTCTGGCATTGACAAGAGTGACATATCCCTCATCCTCTTCCGGTTTTTCATCGATCAGATTAAAGATACGCTCCGCTCCGGCAAGTGCCATAACGATGGAATTGAACTGCTGTGCCACCTGCATAAACGGCTGTGTAAAGCTCTTCGTAAACTGAAGATAAGAAGCCATGACACCGAGCGTGATTCCGCCGACTCCGGCAACGGAAAGCACACCTCCGAGAACCGCTGTCAGTACAAACTGTAGGTTACCGATATTTCCGATCACCGGCCCCATCATATTCCCGTACTTGTTTGCCTGCGCTGCGCTCTCAAAAAGTGCTTCATTCAGTCTGTCAAACTCTTCTTCCGATTTTTTCTCATGGTTGAACACCTTTACAACACGCTGACCGTTCATTCGTTCTTCTACGAATCCTGTTACATCTGCAAGTGACATCTGCTGGCGTACAAAATATTTTCCACTCTTTCCGCCAATCTTTCCTGTGACAGTCATCATCACAAAAATGATCAGCACTGCAAGGATGGTCAGAAGCGGGCTTAACACCAGCATCGAAATAAATGTTACAACAATCGTGAACAATGCCATCAGTGCCTGTGGAATTGCCTGGCTGATCATCTGACGCAAAGTGTCCGTATCATTGGTATAAAGACTCATGACAGATCCATTTGTGTTCTGATCAAAATAACGGATCGGAAGTGTCTGCATATGTTCAAACATATCGTCACGTACTCTTTTGAGCACACCCTGTCCGATATAGACCATCATTCTTGTATAGATAAATGTGGCAACAACACCTGCAAAGAAAATGCATCCAAGAACTGCCAGTGCTTTATAAAGCCCGGCAAAGTCCGGTTGTTTCTGTCCAATCAGCGGAAGGATAAAATCATCCAGAAGGTAACGAAGAGAAAGGGATACTGCCGTTGTCGCAACTGCACTGATCAAAATGCAGATGAATACCAGAATAAACTGAAGCTTATATTTTTCTGTCACATATTTCAAAAGACGTTTCGCAGTCTTTATGTCATTTTGAGTCATTCTTATTTTCTTTTTCTTATTCATCCTCTTCTCCTCCTTTCACCTGAGATTCGTACACTTCTCTGTAAATAGCATTTGTCTTCAAAAGCTCCTCAGAGGTTCCCACACCTGCAATCTTACCACCATCGAGCACAATGATCTGGTCGGCATCTTCAATTGAGGAAACTCTCTGTGCAATGATGATCTTGGTCGTATCCGGAATTTCTTCACGGAATGCCTTACGGATCAGTGCATCTGTCTTTGTATCTACCGCGCTGGTAGAATCATCCAGAATCAGGATCTTCGGTTTCTTAAGCAACGCACGTGCAATACAGAGACGCTGTTTCTGTCCACCGGAGACATTGTTTCCGCCCTGTACGATCATAGTGCTGTATCCTTCCGGAAACTCGCTGACAAATCCGTCCGCCTGTGCCAAACGACATACTCTTTTGACCTCTTCGTCACTGGCATGTTCGTCGCCCCAGCGAATATTCTCATAGATCGTACCGGAAAATAATACGTTTTTCTGCAAAACCATGGATACCTGATCTCTCAGAACTTCCAGATTGTAGTCACGTACGTCAACTCCGGCTACCTTAACAGCTCCGGAAGTAACATCATAAAGACGCGGGATCATCTGCACAAGAGTGGATTTTGCACTTCCTGTACCACCAATGATTCCGACTGTCTGGCCTGATTTGATATGAAGATTTACATCCTTCAGGGAAAGATTT
The DNA here is from genome assembly GCF_014297355.1 of Blautia intestinalis. Lineage (GTDB taxonomy): Bacteria > Bacillota > Clostridia > Lachnospirales > Lachnospiraceae > Blautia_A > Blautia_A intestinalis. The sequence goes on from NZ_JACOQE010000002.1 coordinate 474,997, forward strand.
CCACCCTCACCTGCATAGCTGAAATCTACATGGTTGAAAACAATTTCACCGTTTTTGACTTCTTTTACCGCATCAGTCTTATCCTGCATCTCCGGAACTTCATCAAGTACTTCTGTGATACGGTCTGTAGATGCCTCTGCGATCATGATCATAACAAATACAAATGTTACCATATTCAGTGACATCAGAATCTGCAGTGCATATACGATCACGCTTGTCAGTTCACCTGTCTCCATAGTTCCGAACACAATACTGCGTCCGCCGATCAGTGCGATCAGAATCACAACCGCGTACATCATAAACTGCAGAACCGGAGAGTTCCATGCCACGATTTTTTCTGCTTTTGTGAACAGCGTATATACATAATCAGATACACCATGGAATTTATTTACTTCATAGTCCTCTCTTACAAAGGCCTTGACAACACGAGCTGCATTGACATTTTCCTGAACAGAATTATTCAGTTCATCATACTCATCAAATACCTTTATAAAATGCGGATGTGCCTTTTTTGCAATAAACAGCAGTGTTCCGCCAAGAAGCGGGATAACAACCAGGAAAAGCAGGGCAATCTTTACATTGATCATCAGGGTCATGATCCAGGAAAGAAGTATCATGATCGGTGCCCTTGCCAGAAGGCGGATACTCATCATATATGCCATCTGGACATTTGTAATATCTGTTGTCATTCGTGTGACCAGTCCCGATGTGGAGAAATGGTCAATATTTTTGAAGGAAAAATCCTGTACCTTGTAGAAAATATCATGACGAAGATTTTTTGCATATCCGGCAGCTGCCACAGCCGCCATATTTCCTGCCTGCACACCAAAAAACAGAGCAAGCATCGCCATAATCACAAGAATCACTCCACGCTGTACAATATATCCCAGATCACCATTTGCAATACCCACATCAATGATCTTTGCCATTTCCAGCGGAATGAGCACTTCCATCAATACCTCCAGAATTACCAGTATCGGAGCCAGTATAGACTCTTTTTTGTATTCCCTGATTGATTTAAACAGTTTCTTGTTCATTTTTTCTGTCAGCCTCCTTATCTGTCTTTTTATTCATTTCCGAAAGATTGTGATACATCTGACACAATACTTTTTTACAGATTATAACATCTTCCTCCGAAATTCCTTTTGTAAGATAATTCTCCGTAAACGCAATATGCTTCAGAAGAATCGGTCTCAGTTCTTCCGCTTTTGGAGTTGGCACTATTTTTTTCAGACGGGCATCTTTTTCTACACTTTCTCGGTATATATATCCATGCTTCTCCATCAGCTTCAGGATTCCGGTTACCGTAGATTTACGAATCTGAAATTCTTCTTCAATATCTTTTTGATAAAGATCCCTGTGGAGAGATTCCAGAAGAACAAATTTCAACACATGTTTTTGCATGACCGTCAGTTCATCATTTCCAATTACAGACTCCATACCATTTGAATTCCGCTTCATCTGATGCGACAACATATGAATCAGTCTTCCCATGTGAGCATTTTCCAGTTTTTCATCAAATTCGCACATTTTCTCTCCTTTCTCAATTTTAGTTCGCGTCCTAACTTTTGACATTATACAAATCATCATGCGGAAAGTCAACAGCTTTTTTGTGTCTTTTGGGACACAATTTACAACCATCTTTCAGATTTTTATTAGAACAACCTCGCGGAGCGTTTTTGCTTTATTGGAACATTACGGAATAATTTCCTATAAAGTTAAAAAAATGTCCCATTATAAGGACATTTTTTCGCTTTCGTATATTGTTCTGACTTCCTCTGCTCTGGTTCGATGCGGAAAGCAGATATTTCCAAGCTGTTTTACCGGCATGACTCCCATCAGAGAATTTGTAACAAAGCATTCTTCATAATACATCAGTTCATCCGGATAAATAATCGTCTCTACCACGCTGAATTTTGACATTACGTATTCCCGCAGGATTCCCGGCAATAATCCGCAGGACAGTTGCGGTGTATAGATCATATTTTTGCGCACAAAGAAAATATTGCTGACTGTTCCCTCGCTGATCTGGCCCTTTGTATTGATAAAGACCTTCTCATTGATACCGGCTGCCATTGCAGCTCTTTTTTCAAGGATACAGTCACCATAATTCAAAGTCTTGTGATAGACCAGCGGAGATGTCTCATTTCTACGCACTTTACTGATATCTGTCACAAATCCCTTTGCATAATCTTCTTCAGAATATATATTCTTTCGCATCTGAAAAAACATATTTTCGGCTGAACAGACGATTTTCAATACACCATGATCCGTTATCTCCGAATCCTGACCGGCAAGATACGAAAATACTTTTTCTTTTGAAACTCCCCTTTCACTGCAGGAACCCAGCCGCAGGAAATCAGCTGCCTTTTCCAGTCTTTCTATATGCTTTTCAAGTAATATCGGTTTTCCTTTTTCGACAGCAATCGTTTCAAACGCCCCCATCCCGAACAGAAAACCTTCATCTAACCTGATATCCATACTTCACTCTCCAATTACTTATCTCATAGCCAGAAGAACCGCCTTCGCTTTCTGAAGTGTTTCTTCATATTCAAATTCCAGATCGGACTCTGCGGTAATACCGCCGCCCACACCCAGATAATACTTTCCATCTTTATACAGCGCAGTCCTGATCACAATATTGAAATCACAGCCACCATCCAGCGTCAGATAGCCGATAGATCCGGTGTAAAGATTTCGTTTATTATTTTCCAGCTCATCAATGATCTCCATTGCACGATACTTCGGTGCTCCGGTAATCGAACCTCCGGGAAAAGCTGCCTCGAGAAGATCCATAACGTTTTTGCTCTCTTCCAGATCCCCCTCGATATCAGAAACCAGATGAAATACCGTCGCATATTCTTCTACCGAAAAAAGCTCAGTCACCTTGACACTTCCCGGACGACACACCCTGTTCAGATCATTTCGCTCAAGATCCACGATCATCAGAAGTTCACTTTTGTCTTTCTCAGAGTTTTCAAGTTCTGTCCGCATAAACATATCTTCTTCCGGTGTCTCTCCACGCTTACGCGTGCCCTTAATTGGTCGTGTATTCACATGACCTTTCTGCATTTTAAGGAAGCGTTCCGGCGATGCACATACAATCTGAAAATCTCCATAGTCAAAATAACCACCAAACGGAGACGGATTATTTTCCCGAAGATCGTAAAACACATCCAGCGGTACTTTATCACTTTTCACAGTGAGCTGCTGTGTCATATTGGTAATGTAGATATCTCCCTCTATAATATAACGGATCATGCGATCTACTGCCTGCTTGTATTCGTCCTTCGCAAAATTCGGCTGCACCTCGATCGGATATTCTGTATCTGACTCTTTCTGCATATACACCGGCTTCCCATTTATCCGGCTCTCCATCTCATCCAGTAGTTTCGCAGCTTCCCTCGTGATGCCATTCGCAATCAGATATGTCCGCTGCTCGTGTCTGTCCTCTATAATATAGAAGTCATAAAAGACAAGTACAGCATCCGGAATCGAAACAAGATCTTCCTTCACAGAATCCACTTCCATCAATTTCCTTCCATATTCATAGGAAAAATATCCTATCGCACCGGAAATTATCGGAAGCTCTGTATTATTTTTGTCTTTGTGTTCCGCCAGATATGTTTTCAGATATGTTTCGAAAGAACACGTTGTTTCTTTCTCTCCATTAATATAGAAGTTATTGCCTTCTTTCACAAGTTTAAGATATGGCACTGCACCTATAACAGAATATCTTCCAAGCTTGTTAACCAGCGAAGAATCCAGAAACACACTGTCATCTGTTCCTGCAAAATATGTATAAAGCTCTGCTGCACCTCTGGCAGGCTTCATTTCTTTTATAATACGCCGTTTATTATACATCGTTTTTTCCTCTCTGTCCATTAGCAAGGACATTTCTTTGTGTTTTTTCATGTACATTTTGTACTATATCGTTTTAGTTAATATGCACATTCCGCGATGTGGCAGAAGTTTTCAAGCAGCTCATGTCCATACTCTGTAAGTACTGCCTCCGGGTGAAACTGAACCCCATACAACGGAAGGGTTTTATGTGAAAGCCCCATCACCGCACCATCCTCTGACACAGCATCGACATGGTAATCCGCCGGAATGCTGTCCTCTTTTACGATCAGCGAATGATAACGCGTTACTTTGAACTTTTTCGGAAGTCCTTCAAAAACACCGGTTCCCATATTTGTGATATCCGTCACCTTTCCATGCATCGGCCGCTCACCTTTTTTTACCGTTGCGCCACAACAGTATCCAAGTACCTGATGTCCGAGACAGACGCCAAGAATCGGGATTTTTCCCCGCAAACGTTCCACAGTCTGTACACAGACTTCTGCATCCCACGGACGTTTCGGTCCGGGGGACAGAATGATTCCCTGTGGCTGCATTTTTTCTATTTCATCCACGGTGATCTGATCACTTCTTTTTACAACAATCTCCCTTCCAAGCTCCTCAAAGTAAGCCTTCAGGTTATAGACAAATGAATCATAGTTGTCGATCATTAAATACATAGCGTCCTCCCTGTCATCAAATCGCGGATAAAATAAAAAAAGAGACAACGAGTGTGCGTATTTTCATGCACACAGTCGTTATCCCTGATTGGTCCGTAATCTGTGAAATTTTTATCTGTTTCTTTGCTTTTCTTCTATAGATAGCTTTATGCTATCATATCTCTCATTTCACGTCAATAATTATTCAACCTGAATATTTTTTTCAACAAATTACCCCTTTTCTATCAAATACATCTATGCTATACTGTACGGGAAATGAATGATATGCAAAATAGGATCTTATGCGTCAAGTGTTCAGCGAATGGGGAGTTGTCGCCGAAACGAAAAGTCCGTCTTACGGTATAGGATCCGCACCCGTTGCGACAATATAAGAGGCTATCTCATATTGTGTAGGGATACGTTTTTCGACATACGTTCTATCACAATTGGAGATATCTTTTTTTTGTTTTATTTTACAAATACATTGACAAAAAGCAGACAATCTCCACGATACACAATATCATTATAATAGGAGGTTGTTTTTTTATGGTAGACAAACAAAAAGTAGAACAGGCAATCCGACTTCTCCTTGAAGGAATCGGCGAAGATACAGAACGTGAAGGACTGAAAGATACCCCGGACCGCATTGCACGTATGTGCATGGAAATCTACGGTGGTCTGGATGAGGAAGCAGATCAGCACCTCGCCAAACAATTTAAAGTAGAAAATAACGAAATGGTCCTGGAAAAAGACATCACATTCTATTCCATGTGCGAGCATCATCTGATGCCATTTTACGGCAAGGCCCACATTGCTTACATACCAAACGGCAGAGTTACCGGACTCAGCAAACTTGCCCGCACCGTAGATGTCTATGCAAGAAGACCTCAGATTCAGGAACGTCTGACTGTACAGATTGCAGATGCTCTGGAGCGTGCTTTGAATCCCAGAGGCGTTATGGTCATGCTTGAGGCCGAACATACCTGCATGACAATGCGCGGCATTAAAAAGCCCGGCAGTAAGACCATCACTACTGTAACACGAGGGGATTTCAAGACAGACCGTGAACTTCAGAAGCAATTCCTCTCCATGGTAAAAGACTGATGTCTGCTGGTATGACAAGAGTTCAGGCCATCTGGCAGCATCCGCTTTATCAAAAACATCTGAATGCACTTACCCGTCTGGAATCTGACCGTATTTTCTGCCGCCACACCCCGGAGCATTTTCTGGATGTAGCAAGACTGGCCTACATTTTTGCGCTGGAGCGAAATCTTGACTGTTCCCGTGAACTGATCTACTGCACTGCCCTTCTCCATGATATTGGCCGTGCCGAACAGTACTCAAACGGTACACCGCACGATGAAGCAGGTGTCACCATTGCTGGGCAGATTTTAGCAGATCTAAACTTCTCAGAATCAGAAAAAGCTCAGATTCTGACGGCAATCGGAGAGCATCGTTCTTCCACCGGAAATCTTCCGATACTCAGCCAGATTATTTATGAAGCAGACAAAAAATCCCGCAATTGTTTTTTATGTTCTGCCGAAAAAGAATGTTACTGGGCTCCTGAGAAAAAAAATATGACGATTCAATATTAAAAGGAGAATCTTTAAAATGAAAATTGGAAATCGTGAATTTGACGTAAAAAACAGAACCTATATTATGGGAATCCTGAATGTCACACCGGATTCTTTCTCTGATGGCGGTAAATGGGACTCTATGGATCATGCTCTGAAGCATGCTGAGACAATGATTGCCGAGGGTGCTGATATTCTGGATGTCGGCGGAGAATCCACCCGACCGGGACATACTCCGGTAAGCGCCGAAGAAGAGGCGGCCCGTGTCGTTCCGATCATTGAGGCGCTTCGCAAACATTTTGATGTTCCGATTTCTGTAGATACATATAAAGGAAGTGTTGCTGACGTTGCCGTACAGGCAGGCGCTGATCTTGTCAATGATGTATGGGGACTGAAATATGATCCGAAAATGGCAGGTGTAATAGCCAAACACGATGTAGCCTGCTGTCTGATGCACAACAAGGCCAACACAGAATACAACAATTTTCTCACCGACATGCTTACCGAAACGCAGGAATGCGTAAACATCGCGCGCAAGGCAGGCATCAAAGATGAACGTATTATTCTTGACCCGGGTGTCGGATTTGGAAAAACATATGAAATGAACCTTGAAACCATGAACCATCTGGAGCTTTTTCAGCATCTCGGATTCCCGGTACTTCTCGGCACTTCCCGTAAATCGATGATCGGTCTTACACTCGATCTTCCGGTTGACCAGCGTGTCGAAGGAACAATTGCCACTTCTGTCATTGGAGTTATGAAAGGCTGTGCTTTCGTGCGAGTCCATGATGTAAAAGAAAACAGACGTGCTGTACTGATGACCGAAGCGATTCTCGGCAGAAACATCAAATAAAGAAATAATTAAAAGGATTAAAAATAAATGGATATTATTGAGATTAAAAACCTTGAGATTTTTGCTAACCATGGAGTTTTTCCGGAGGAAAATGTACTCGGTCAGAAATTCGTCGTATCAGCCAAACTTTATACCAGTACACGTAAAGCCGGTCTGACGGACGATCTGACTGCTTCCATTCACTATGGAGAAGTCAGTCAGATGATCACAAAGTTCACCAAAGAGCATACCTACAAGCTTCTGGAAACTCTTGCTGAAAACCTCTGTCAGATGCTTTTGCATGAATTCCCACTGATGAATGCAATTACTCTGCGTATCGAAAAACCATGGGCGCCGGTCGGACTTCCACTGGATACAGTTGCCGTTGAAATTACCCGCGGCTGGCATACCACTTATGTTGCCTTTGGCTCCAACCTCGGAGATAAGAAGAAATATATCGATGATGGAATTCAGGGTCTTAAGAACGCTCCGGGCTGCGAAGTCGAAGCTGTATCAGAATATCTTGTCACAGAGCCATATGGAGGTGTAGAACAGGATGAGTTCCTCAATGGTGTACTTCGTCTCCGCACGCTTCTGACTCCTGAAGAGCTGCTTGACCGTCTTCATGAACTGGAAGCGGCAGCCAACAGAGAACGTATCATCCACTGGGGGCCTCGTACCCTTGATCTGGATATTTTGTTTTATGACAATGAAATCATTGATACACCGGATCTCCATATTCCGCATATTGATATGGAAAACCGTGATTTTGTGCTGAAACCGCTGGATGAAATTGCACCATATTACCGTCATCCGGTTCTGAACAAAACCATCCATCAGCTTCTTACTGAACTTAATTCATAAAGCAGCTAAAATTCTAAAACTTCTGAGTTTCTGGCTATACACCAAGACTCAGAAGTTTTTTTGCTTCTTCAAGGCGTTCATAAAACTGTTCGTAGAAATCACGTTTCTCTTCATACACTTTATAATAGAAACGGCTGAGCACATACATATTCAGATTTCTGATCAGCTCCGTATCTTCCGTCTGGTAAAAAACCTCCTGCACATCAAGAAGGAACTGATGCCAATCCCATACAAATTTTTCATATTGTTTCAAATCCGGTGTATCGAGCCATTTTTTTACTTTGATCTTTGAACGATTTTTCTTCGCACATTCATGAATCTGGAGAATGTACTTGAATCCGTCTTCAGAATAATATCTTCCGAGAGGGAACAACCGGCAGAATCCCGGACGGATTACATGAATCGAGCATCTTCCCTCGCCGTTCAGAAACACACATCGTTCTTCTGCTCCTTTCATCGCAAGATGCGGAAGAATATTTCCGTCCGAAATGCCAAGTTCCAGCACATTGCCGATCAAATCTTCAGGAGTTCTCTGAAGCCCCCGACTCAATCGACAGACATCATATGGATCCAGAAGCACAGAATCCCCCATCCCCTTACAGCAGTCACAGCAGCCTTTGCATTCCTGACAGTCCGCTTTTACCATATCATTTGCATCATATAATTTTCCATCTGAAATTTCTTCCAGAGTTACTTCACGTCGCATAGATTTTCCTCTTTCTTCCTATACTGTTCCTATATTGCTTGCATGACTTATGATACAGGACTATAATAGTGCTTGTCAATCATCAAGAAAACGGAGGAACAGAAAATGCGATCTCTCGCAATCTATCTAAAAAGCTATAAGAAAGAAAGCATTCTTGCACCTTTCTTCAAATTTCTGGAAGTTGTGTTCGATCTGCTTGTTCCGGTAGTAATTGCCCAGATCATTGATGTGGGTATCACAGGAAATAACCGTCCATACATCATTGAACGATTTTTTATCCTAGTGCTTATGGCTGCCGCCGGACTTACAGTCAGTATCACTGCCCAGTTTTTTGCAGCGAAAGCCAGTGTAGGATTTGCCACAGAACTGAGGCAGGCTGTTTATGACCATATTCAGAAGCTTTCCTATACAGAACTTGATACTCTGGGAACCGATACACTGATCACCCGTCTCACCGACGATATCAACCAGGTACAGAATGGCGTAAACATGGGACTTCGCCTTCTTCTTCGAAGTCCTTTTATTGTGCTCGGTTCCATGGTCATGGCATTCACGATCAATACTCGCTGTGCCCTGATTTTTGCCGTTGCCATTCCGGTACTTTTCCTTGTGGTATTTGTTATCATGTACCTCAGCATCCCACTTTTTGGTAAAGTACAGGGACGCCTTGATACAGTTACCGGTCTCACCAGAGAAAACCTGACCGGTGTACGTGTCATTCGTGCTTTCTGCCGTGAAGAAGAATCAGTCCGTGAATTTGACGAGAGCAATGCCGCACTTACAAAATTAAATGAATTTGTCGGAAAGCTTTCCGCTCTCCTCAATCCAGTCACCTATGTGCTCATCAACATTGCTACTGTTATCCTGATCAACAATGCAGGACTTCAGGTAAACTTAGGTAACATGCAGCAGGGTGAAGTTGTTGCGCTTTACAATTACATGGCACAAATGATCATTGAGCTCATCAAACTTGCATCTCTGATCATTACTCTGAACAAATCTGCCGCATGTGCAAACCGTGTTGCCGACATCCTTAAAATAAAAACTTCCATGGATTATCCGGATGACACCGCTTCTGCTTCCGCAGCCGCTGAAAATGCCGTAGAATTTCAGGATGTTACCTTTGCCTATGCAGGCACAGGCGCACCAAGTCTTTCTGATATCTGCTTTTCTGTAAAGAAAGGCCAGACTGTCGGAATCATCGGTGGTACCGGCAGTGGTAAATCCACTCTCGTCAACCTGATCGCACGTTTTTACGATGCCACAAAGGGAACGATTATGATAAATGGGCAGGATATCCGAACCTACAGCCAGCATGATCTTCGTGAAAAAATCGGTGTTGTACCGCAGCGTGCAGCACTTTTTAAGGGGACGATCCGTGAAAATATGAAATGGGGACGCGAAGATGCAACCGATGAAGAAATCTGGGATGCACTGACCACTGCCCAGGCACGTGAAATCGTTGAGGGAAAAGACGGTCAGCTTAATTTCAAACTGGAACAGAATGGCCGAAATCTTTCCGGCGGTCAGCGTCAGCGACTGACAATTGCCCGTGCTGTCGTTAAGAAACCTGAATTTCTGATCCTTGATGACAGTGCAAGCGCACTTGACTTTGCCACAGATGCCGCACTTCGTAAATCTCTTCATCAGTTAAGCGGAAATATTACCACTTTCCTCGTCTCACAGCGTGCAGCAAGTATCCGTCAGGCCGATCTGATCCTTGTTCTGAATGACGGTGAACTTGTCGGCAAGGGCATCCATGATGACCTGATCCGTACCTGTGACATTTACCGTGAGATCTATTTCTCCCAGTTTCCGGAAGAACGGGCGAAATATACTGTATCAAATACTGCCGTATCCGGTGGAACTATGGAGGTGGTATCATGAACAAAACAACAAATGATACAGCAAATGCAAGCAGTATGGAGACTCTCTGGAAAGTACTCCGTTTCATCGGAAAATACCGTTTTCTCCTGATCTTAAGCATTATTCTGGCAGCTATATCTGTTATTCTTCAATTATACGTGCCGGTACTTTTTGGTAACGCGATCGATCAGGTCGTTGCCGAACACGACGTAAACTTCAGTATGATGTGGTACTATTTGACAAGAATTCTTGTCATGGTCATCATCTCCAGTGTCGCTACCTGGATCATGAACATCATCAACAACCGCATGACTTTCCATACGGTACAGGATATCCGCGCAAAAGCGATCCGTCAGATTCAGGTACTGCCGCTCTCCTATCTGGACAGCCACAGCACCGGTGACATCATCAGCCGTATCATCGCCGATACCGATATCCTTTCCGATGGTCTTCTTCTCGGATTTACACAGTTGTTTTCCGGAATTGTAACCATCATCGGAACTCTGATCTTTATGTTTTCCAAAAACATCCGGATCACCCTGATGGTCATTATCCTCACCCCGGTCAGTTTTTTTGTAGCAAGATTCATTTCTTCCCGCTCTTTCCATATGTTCCGGAAACAGAGCGATGCACGTGGCCGTCAGACAGCCCTTATTGAAGAAATGATCGGTAACCAGAAGATCGTACAGGCTTTTGGATATGAAGATAAATCTTCGGCACGTTTTGCAGAAATTAACAATGAGTTGAAAGAATGCAGCCAAAAAGCCGTCTTCTACAGCAGTCTGACCAATCCGTCCACCCGTTTCGTAAACAATGTTATTTACGCAGGTGTTGCACTTGTCGGTGCATTTATGATTCCGGGCGGTGCACTTACTGTCGGCGGTCTCTCTGTATTGCTTTCCTACGCAAACCAGTACATGAAACCATTCAACGACATCAGTTCTGTTATTACAGAACTTCAGAACGCACTTGCATGTGCGACCAGAATCTTTGCACTTCTCGAAGAAGCTCCGGAAAGTGCAGATCCGAAGGAAGCCCTTACCGATGCAAAAGGCGAGGTCAATATTGATAATGTCAGCTTCCGCTATGTTCCTGATAAAAAACTGATTGAAAACTTCAATCTCCATGCAGAACCGGGCAAACGTATCGCGATCGTCGGTCCGACCGGCTGTGGAAAGACCACCTTTATCAACCTGCTGATGCGCTTCTACGATGTGACCGGCGGCACGATTTCCATTGACGGACATCCGATCAATGAAATTTCCCGCCATTCCCTGAGAAACAGTTTCGGTATGGTACTTCAGGATACATGGATCAAGAACGGAACCGTCCGTGAAAATATCAATATAGGAAAACCGGATGCTACCGATGAAGAGATTATAGAAGCAGCCAAACGTTCCCACAGCTGGGAATTTATCCGCCGTCTTCCAAGCGGACTGGACTCACAGTTAAAAGAAGACAGCTTAAGCCAGGGTGAAAAGCAGCTTCTCTGCATCACACGTGTCATGCTGTGTCTGCCGCCTATGCTGATTCTGGACGAAGCAACCTCAAGCATCGATACTCGAACAGAACTTATTGTTCAGGAGGCATTTGACCGTCTAATGGAAGGACGTACCAGTTTCATCGTAGCCCATCGTCTCTCCACGATCCGCAATGCCGATGAAATTCTTGTTATGAAAGACGGAAGTATCATCGAACAGGGTTCTCATGATGAACTTATGGCAAAAGGCGGATTCTATCAGAATCTGTACAACAGTCAGTTCGTAAAAGTGGCCGAATAATTTTATGTATTACAAAACCCGTCAGAACAGCTGGTTTTATGCCATCTGCCCCGACGGGTTTTCTTTTTGGTTTTTATTTGTTTAACTGAAGGACTGCTGTCATTCTTCTATGTCTTTCTGTGCAGCCAAATATTCTTCTGTGAGTGCCACCGCATCACGGATACAGTCCGGGCAGCTTCTGAGAACTTTGCCTGTCTCTACACCCTTTAATTCTTTACAGAGATATGAGCCGTTCTGCTCTTTAAATTTTGCAGCATACTCTCTGACTTTTTTGTAGGTATCGCCTTTCGTCATTTTTCCTTTTTCCGGATTGCCCACACTGTTCTGCAGACCAATGATCATCATCATTCCGGAAAGTGCGCCGCACACCTCCATCATTCCCATGCCGAGTCCGAATCCTTCTGCAATACGGAACATCTCTTCCTCGTCCACTCCGAATTCTTTACAGAATGAACATGCAACTGCCTGTGCACAATTGTATCCTTTGTCATGAAATGTGATTGCCTGTTCTGCTTTTGTACTCATTTTGATTCCTTCTTTCTATCGTTTTCGTTTTCTTTCTGATTTATTCGATATTACTATATCAGAATTATTACAATTTATCCACCATTCTGTTGAATATACTCTCATATAATGGTATAATTATTCTTAATATTAGAGTAAAAGGGCGTATTTTTATGAGTATATCAAATGTGCTGTACAGCCGCTCAGAGTTTCTCGAGAACGTAAATGATTTCCTTGAAAGTCATGCACTGTCTAACTGGTGTATTATATCTATTGATATTGAACGATTCAAATTATTTAATAACTGGTACGGTCAGGAAGCCGGAGATATCCTGCTTACCAATATCAGTCAGTATCTGCTTCGTATTCAGCAGATGAGAGGCTATCTCGCCGGTTATTTTGGGGGAGATCATTTCTTCATGTGTATTCCGGACGATGACCAGCTTATCAGCCTGATTTATAAAACGATCCGGAGCTATATCGGCATCCACAGCCAGAACGAGGGATTTCTGCCTATCATTGGCATCTATTCTATCCCTGATGATCATCCGGATGTTGCAACGATGTGCAACAATGCACAGCTCGCAGGTTCTGATATAAAGGGCAATTTTAATAAACGTATTTCTTATTTCACTGATGAAATCATAAATCAGCTCGAAAAGGAACAGCAGCTGATCCACGATGTAACAGTCGGTCTGGAAAATAAAGAATTCACCTTTTATCTCCAACCAAAATGCAACAGCGAGACAGGTGCTATCGTCAGTATGGAGGCACTCTCTCGCTGGATCAGTCCGGTTCGTGGTTTTGTTGCCCCCGGTGAGTTCATCCCGTTTCTTGAAAATAATGGCATGATTACTTCACTTGATACATATATCTGGGATGCCGTGTGCCAGACGCTTTCCTACTGGAAACATGATCACCTTTATGTTGTTCCTATTTCAATCAATGTATCTGTTACTGATATCGAAACGATCAATGTTCCTGAATACCTGCAGGATCTCATCACAAAATACGACCTTTCTCCTGAGATGCTGCTTGTTGAAATTACAGAGACGGCCTTTTCGGAAAACAATATCATTGTAAGAAAAACCATCGATCAGCTTCATCAACACGGTTTCTGCGTTCTGATGGACGATTTCGGAAGCGGCTACTCTTCTCTCAATATGTTAAAAGACACAAATGTGGATATTCTGAAACTTGATATGAAGTTCATCGAAATGAATCCGGGGAACTGTCAAAAAGGAATTCAGATCATCGATTCCATTGTCAATATGGCACATAAACTCAACCTTCCGATTATTGCAGAAGGTGTAGAAAGACCTGAACAGATTGCAATGCTGCATTCTATGAACTGTATTTATGTGCAGGGATATTATTTCTACAAACCAATGCCGATCAGTGATGCAGAGGATCTTCTGACCACAGTTCCTCACGAGAAATACCGGCACGTGCTCAAACAGGATCCGCATGATTCCCGAAATGCCACGGATACGTTTCATGAAACCTCAGTTACGCATTCTATTTTCAAGATTCTTGCCGAAAATTCACTGGTTCTCGCCAGATTAAATCTAAATAACGGTGAATACGAAATTTTAAAGAGAGATTACCGCCTTCATGGATGTGGACTTGAAATGGAAGATGATTTTGAATCATACAACCGTCGCATATTAAACGAAAAGCTGATCTATCCGGATGATGAAGAACTGTATCGCGCCAGGATCACCTTGTCCTCACTGCATGATTTCTTTTTTGACGGCAAAAAACAGCTCAGCTATCAATTTCGCCGTCAGTTGAATAATGAATATATTCTCACTGTTATGGAATTTTTTGCAGGCAACCGGTGTGATGTACAAAATCCATGGATTGTTGTACTTATTCGAGAAATATCTTGACAGTACGCAGTGAAAAGTGCTATTTTTACTGTGAAATTTTAAAAATCATATGACGAGGTGCAAAGACATGCAGGAATTAAAACCAATTAAAGAAGGCAAAGTACGTGAGATTTATGATAACGGAGACAGTCTGATCATGGTGGCTACTGACCGTATCAGCTGTTTCGATGTTATACTGAATAATGAAGTGACCAAAAAAGGAACAGTACTGACACAGATGTCCAAGTTCTGGTTCGACCTGACCGAAGACATTCTGCCTAATCACATGATTTCTGTTGATGTAAAAGACATGCCGGAATTTTTCCAGCAGGAAAAATACACCGGAAAATCCATGATGTGCCGTAAGCTGAACATGCTCCCGATCGAGTGCATTGTTCGTGGCTATATCACAGGCAGCGGCTGGAAGAGCTATCAGGAAAACGGAACCGTATGCGGCATCACACTTCCTGAAGGTTTAAAAGAATCCGACAAGCTTCCGGAGCCAATTTACACCCCGTCAACAAAAGCCGAGATCGGTGACCACGATGAAAACATTTCTTTCGAGCAGAGTGTAGAACATCTCGAAAAATATTTTCCGGGCAGAGGTCAGGAACTCGCAGAAAAACTTCGTGACAATACAATTGCTCTTTATAAAAAATGTGCAGAATACGCACTGAGCAAAGGTATCATCATTGCCGACACCAAATTCGAGTTCGGTCTGGATGAAGACGGAAATATGGTAATCGGTGATGAAATGCTGACACCGGACAGCTCCCGTTTCTGGCCTGCAGACGGTTACGAACCAGGACATGGACAGCCGTCCTTCGACAAGCAGTTTGCACGTGACTGGCTGACCTCTAATCCGGGAAATGACTGGACACTTCCACAGGAAATTGTGGACAAAACCATCGAAAAATACCTGCAGGCATACAAAATGCTTACCGGCAAAGATCTTGACTAATATACATTAAAGGAGTGAATTATACGAGTGGACGCAAGTGACACTTACCAGTTGATTATTCTGATCATACTACTGGCATTATCTGCATTTTTTTCATCAAACGAGACTGCACTTATGGCAGTCAATAAAATCCGTCTTCGTACGCTCGCCGATGAAGGCAATAAACGGGCAGCCAAAGTTCTGGACATTGTTGAGAACCATACTTCCAAAATGCTCAGTGCCATACTGATTGGAAATAATCTTGTTAATATCACCGCTTCCTCTCTTGCCACTTCACTGGCATACAGCTTCGGCGGCTATATGGTAAGTATCGCCACAGCAGCATTAACGGTGGCAATCCTTATTTTCGGTGAAATTACACCAAAAAATTATGCAACATTAAACGCAGAAAAAATCACATTACGCTATATTCCGGTTCTCAGCTTTTTTATGACGATTATGACTCCGTTCATCTTCATCATCAATCTGTTTTCAAGAATCTTTATGAAGCTTCTGCGTGTGGATCCTGATGCCGCCAATAAGGCAATGACGGAGGAAGAACTTCGTACGATCGTAGATGTCAGTCATGAAGATGGTGTTATCGAATCAGATGAAAAGAAAATGATATACAATGTGTTTGATCTCGGGGATGCCGATGCCAAAGACATCATGGTTCCACGTGTCAATGTCACATTTGCTGATGTAAATTCAACTTATGAAGAATTGATTGATATTTTCCGCGAAGACCGTTTCACCCGTCTTCCTGTTTACGAGTGCACACAGGACAATATCGTCGGAATCATCAATATGAAGGATCTCCTTCTCTATGATCCCGATGAACGATTTGATATCCGTAGTTTTCTCCGTAAACCTCATTTCACATATGAGTACAAAGACATTTCCGAGCTTCTTGTGGAGATGCGTGAATCTACTTTCAATATTGCCATTGTTCTTGACGAGTACGGTGAAATGACAGGACTCATTACTCTGGAAGATATTCTGGAGGAGATTGTCGGTGAGATACATGATGAATACGATGAAAATGAAAATGAACTGATCAAAAAGCTTTCTGATCGCGAATATGTCATTGAAGGATCTATGAGTCTTGATGATGTTAATGACCATCTTGGAACACATCTTGAATCAGAGGACTATGATTCACTTGGCGGTCTTGTGATTGAACATCTGGATCGTCTGCCCGTCGCAGGAGATCAGGTAATCACCTCCGACGGTATCCGCCTTGTCGTTGACAAGCTTGATAAAAACCGTATCGAAAATGTACGTGTATTTCTTCCCGAAAAGGAACCCGATGAACCCGAAGCAAACGATTCTGATGTATCTACAGAATCTTAAACAATCCAAAAAGTGCTGTTTCTGTCAGATTTTTCTTTCAGAAACAGCACTTTTTATTACTTCATAACTTATGTCTTCCACCTTCGATCATACCGAATCTGATACAAGTATTTACATGAATGAAATCTTCCATTGCTTCACTGTTTCCTTTTTGCTGAACTGTAACAGATCCAACAGGACTTCATAGACTGCTTCATTCCCTTTTACAATGATTGCAAATTCCTCTCTTGCCTCATTCAGACGGTGAAAAAGCGCACGCACCGCAGTCGGTTTCTGCTGCTTCTGCCTCTGTTCACGCAGATAGCCTTTTTCATCATAATAATAACGTTCATCCATTATAAAAACGAGTTGATCCTGATAGCCTTTCAAAAGAAGCTCTGCTTCTTCCTCATCATTTGCATACACCACCTGAATATGAGGATAATAGCGTACCGCTCTCTTTTCAGGTAAATGCATCATATTTTGAATGAAAGATGAAAGTTCTGCATTTGTACGGATGCGATTTGTCAGATGGAAGCTCTGAATATCCGGCAGATGTTCGATCTCATGGATCATAGTCCTGTCCATTTCTTCATCCGAAATCATATCTTCATCGTCGCTGGAAAAGATTACCGGATGCTTCTCGCTCAATTCCAGTATCACGTGTAGCTTCTCCTCCGTAAGCAAATGCGCCTCATCTACCAGAATTGCACTGTATTCATTCAGATCCGATTGCTCTTCAAGCTGACTGTCTGTAAAAAATGCAATCCGTAATAATCGGTCATGCAAGACTTTCCATTCTTTTCCCGCTTCTCCACAGTGGATTATACACACTTTCTGATGTGCAGAGAGCCTCATGGCAATGTCATAAAGCAGCAACGTCTTACCTGTCCCCGGCAGACCACTGAACCAGAAGTAACCGGACCCGACTTTTCGTATTTTATCCAGTATTCTCCTCTCAATATCTTTCTGTTGCGAAGTCAGAAAATATTCTTTATTCAAAAACCTTTCCGGCTCTGTCAATGGTGAAAACAGATACATTTCTGCCTGAAAAAGATCTTCAATATCACCTTCATAATCTTTGCTCTGTCTCTGCAGGACAGTACACAGCTGTTCCCAGTCCGCTTCCACAATATGATCGTGATTACTCAGACGTACGAGGCGGTTCTGACTGCTGATGTATGTATAAGACTGAATTGTTTTTCCCTGTACAGACAGATAATATCGATTCTGTAATAGCTGTTTACGTACTGCCTCATCTGATACTATTCCGCTCTTTAATTCAACGTTTACAATCTGATCATCTTTTATCTGAAGAAGATCAAATTCCTTACCAAGTCTGGGAATCTGAAACGAATAGAAAAAGCGCAGAGCATACACATCCGGAAGACGCATCTCCAACTGCCGCACAAGTGCTTTCATACTATCCAGTTCCCATTCCCGTATTTTCAGGAAATATGTTCTTCCCGATAACTGCCGCTCCAGCTTCTGCAGGCACTCAATATTCTGATTTCTTGTGATCGTATAAATTGAAATGGATTTCATGTCCTTTCACCTGCTCCGATATCTCATTTTCTCTCTTAATCTATGCTTACTCTTTAATCTCTGCCCATGCTTCTTTCAGACGATCCAGTGAATAGCCCGCATTGGCAGGGCTTGTAGACGGCAGTTTATGTGCTTTGATTCCGTTTGCCGGATAAATGTATTTACAGTATAGCTCATATGCCTTGCCACCGTTAGTATAAATAGTCTGAATATCTGCGATCTTAAGAATTTCCGACAGATCATTCGGTACAACATCGCGGATGCTTGCATCAGACGATCCTTCAATTTCACAGCTTCTGATCACATCCCAGACTGCAATGTGATTTGCAAGCAGCATTGCTTTCTTTTCTTCTATCGTCTGTGGGACTTCACATTCCAGGACCCCGGCAAGTACCTTCCAGAAACGATTCTGTTTATGTCCGTAAAAAAACTGTTGTTCTCTGGATTTTACAGATGGAAAGCTTCCCAGGACCAGAATACGGGAGTTTGCATCATAGACCGGTGGAATTGTGTGTTTTATCATGTCTTTGCTCCTATTTTCTTCAATTAACCTATGTCACTAATATAATAACATCTTATTTTATAAAATTCCTAAAAATTTAGTAATTAAACGATTTTCCCATTCACCTGTGAAGCGATTATAGCCAGTTTTCCAGAACATCATTCAGCTTATTCATATCCAGCGGTTTCGCAATGTGTCCATTCATACCCGTATTTTTGGCCAGCTGTACATCTTCTGCAAAAGCATTGGCAGTCATGGCAACAATCGGCAGTTTTCCCTGTTCACCCGGAAGGCTTCTAATTGCTGCGGTTGCCTCATAACCATTCATGACAGGCATTTGGATATCCATAAAAACAAGATCATACAAGCCTTTCGGAGAACCTTCCACTTTTTCAACTGCAATTTTTCCATTTTCTGCTATTTCCACTTCTGCCCCTGTCATCTGCAGGATTTCAACAGCAATTTCTCTGTTTAACTCATTATCCTCGACCAGCAGAATTCTTTTTCCAGTGTAATCTGCTTCTGACAGTTTCTCCAGAAAATTTCTTGCTGTTTTTTCTTTTTTGCAGGAAGTAAACTGTCGCAATGTAGCCGTCAGCCTGGAAGGGAACAGTGGTTTTGCAATAAAAGCATCTATGCCTGCAGCCTTTGCTTCTTCTTCAATCTCACTGAATTCATAGGATGTCAGTACAATAATAGTAATCTCTTTTCCGATCCGTTTCCGGATCTGTCTGGCAGTTTCTATGCCATCCATATCTGGCATCTTCCAATCTAAAATAACAGCAAAGTAATCATTTTTTAGCTCATGACGTGCATAACAGCGCTCAACGGCTTCTCTGCCGGAGAGTACCCATTCGCCAGTAATTCCAATCTCCTTCAATGTGGCAACTGTACTTTCACAGCATGTCTTATCATCATCCACAACCAGAACCGGCAAATTCATCAGATTTTCATCCCGTTCTTTCTCTTTTTTCTGAAGTTCAAGATAAATTGTTACCGTAATTTTAGTTCCCTGGTGTAAGGTGCTGTCCACTTTAATATTACCATTCATCAGATTTACAATATTTCTGCTGATTGCCATTCCCAGACCGGTTCCCTGAACTCTGGTTGTCCGATGGTCATCTGCGCGGCTGAAGGGATCAAACATAATTTTCTGGAATTCCGGTGACATACCGATTCCATCATCCTCAATCGTAAATTCATAGCATCCAAGTTCTGAAAATCCATTTGGCTTTTCCTCTATGGAAAAAATAATATTCCCACCATCCGGTGTATACTTGATCGCATTACTCATCAGATTCACAAATACCTGCTGAATTCTCAGACTGTCACCGCAGACATCCTCATGTTCAATGTGATTAATGTGTATATCAAAATTATGTTTATGTTCATCAAGCACCGGTTGCGTAAGTGTAATAAGATTATCCACCAGCTCTGACAGATTGAAATCTTCCTGTGCCAGTGTCATTTTTCCGCTTTCAATACGTGCCATATCCAGCACTTCATTGATCAGCCCCAGCAGGTGACGGCTTGATTCTGTAATCTTGCCAAGACATTCAATGACTCTGTCCTGACTCTCAATATTAGCTCCTGCGATTGCCGTCAGACCGACAATCGCATTCATCGGTGTCCTGATATCATGAGACATATTCGAAAGGAATTCTGTTTTCGCACGATTTGCATTTTCTGCGGAACGGTAAGCCTCTTTCAGTGCCTGGCGAGATTCAATCTCTGCTTTCTTCTCCTGTGTCACGTCCATAGATGCCAGCAATACTTTTAACAGTTTTCCATTCTTCCATTCCATGGGAATGTAGGAAGCGATTTTATAAGTCTTTTCATCCAGACTGCAGTACTCGAACTTATAAATATTATTTTCACTTTTCAGATTCTTTCGAATATTATCCGGGGTTATCAGGATATCCATAGCTTCCAGTGGTTCCAGTGTCTTATACTTTTCAAGAACCTGCATCTGAAAATCATGATAAAATCCCAGGGGCTTATATATCATCTGTCCATTCAGGCTGTAGAATTCATATCTGTCATTTTCCAGATCACAAACAACAAAACGGTCAACCAGACGCACAATACTCTGGATCAGCTGCTCCATGGAAGCATTATCCGCTGCCATCTGCAGATGCCGTGCACTCTCCACCTTTGCCTCCGTGATATCCCGCAGAAAGATCATGGCATATTCTGAATCCTCTATCTCGCCGCGTATGATCACATTACGGACCCATCGTTCTTCTCCATTCAGAGCAATTCTGCACTCCAAAGATAATTCGGTTTCAAGACCTTTCAGTTTTTCCGCAACATAATCACGATCATAAAAAGTGGATACTGCCTTCTTATCTGTCTCGACAACATAGGAATCCACAAAATGCCGGATCAGTTCATCCCATGTATGACTCTGTTCAAAGACTGTCATCAGGGACGGCTCAACCTTAAAGGTATCAAAAGTGTTCTCTTCCAGATTCACATAATACTCGCACAAATCCGTTTTTGTAAAAGCCCGGTGGAAAGCAGCAGATTTTTGTGCCTGCATGATTTCTTTTTTCTCCGCATCAATGTTAATAAAAATCCCGGCAATCCTGCTGGCAGAACCATCCAGCCGGCGTATCACTTCTGCCGATGCCCGAAACCACTGGTACTGATGATTCTTCATTCTCATACGATACTCTACGCAATATTTTATCTGGTTCGTCTTATCCGCAATTGCCGCCTGAAGCTGCGCCATTACTCTTTCTTTATCCTGTGGATGCAGAAGATTTGACCAGGATTCCAGTTTATTCGGAAAATCCAGAGTGTCGTGAAAGCCAAGCATTTTTCGAAACTCATGACTCCAGTTAGCATTCACAATCTTACTGTTCTCATCACAGTCAAAATACCAGAAGCCGGAACAGATAACCTCATTGATCAGTGCCAGATTTACATGATCCCAGTTGACCTGTACGGACATAACCCAGATCTGTCTGCCCGCTTCATCTGTCGCATCTTCTTTATAAAGCCGTACATTATTCACTGTACCGTCCGCAGTTAAGATCTGTGCTTCACCTGCTCCGTAAAGCTGCAAAAAACGGTCTCGATCCAGTATATCTTTCTCCTTATAAAAGAAATTTTTCAATGAGCCTTTTGTCTGTTCCATGAAAGTATCGAATGTATATCCTGTACTATGTAACAGCAGATTACTCACAGACAAAACAGACAGGTTTTGGTCATAATATCCTGTTATTATACCTACCCCGCCATTATTTTCCAGTGTTTTCTGTACTGCCTGCGACATTGCCTGCGTCTGTCCCGTTACATTCTCACCCAAAGAATATATTTTGTCTTCATAATTTCCCATTTTATAAAAATCCTCTTTCTGTCTTATGCCTGCTTTATTCTGCTTTTATCTTTATACAGAGAACCTGTCCCTGCCGGTTTTCGTACTCATTTTGGCATATAAAAAGGACACCTGCCAAAATATGCCAGTGTCCCTACTACATTTCTTCAAGATCACACATCTATATAGTATAAAAGTTATCGAAATCTCTTCCGTTTTCACATTTTTCCATATATGATATGGAAACAGTGGCAACCGGCTGACCTGGTCAAACTTTCTGACTTTAGCCCCTTCTGGCTTTGCGTCCCTGCCTTTCAGCAGGTTTGCCTTTAAAATAATTTCCATTTTTTCAAAAATAAAATAGCATGTAGTTTTCTGCATGTCAATAATCTTCTTGAAAAAATCCACACATATTTTACTTCTGGTTTTGAATATCTCTCTATAAAAAATTAATTTATTTACAGCACCTAAAATGTAGAAAATCCAAGGATCTGGATTTACGTCTGAAATCCCGGAAAACCTTATATTTCACACTATCAATTATGTACTTTACTCGACAAACCTATCGTCTCCGCATGGGACGAGGAAACAGTATTGATGTCTGATTGCCCCTGTTCGTTCTCGGAAACAAATCGACTATCAGTCCTCGTCCCAGCTGATATTAATAGTTCTCGGAAATAAATCATTTCCTTCTAAATCCGTTAGAACATATCTTTTATGATTTCTAACGCTATATTCATACCGGAGCGGTTGTCACTTGGAGTCTTAGCCAACGTTGCCATGTAACGTCCGTCACCATAGTAAATGAATTTATAGTGCTTACCCTCCTCGGTAATCACAAATCCCATGTCTTGCAATGTACGCTTCATTGAGCCGGACATGGTCTTATAGCCTCTCAACGAGTTCTTTAATTGTTCAGAACGGTCATTGGCTCTGCGTTTACAATTATTGCTCTTGATTATATCTTCGAAAACTGCTCTTCTGCGTGTTACCGGAAGCATAATTAGGAAGAGCCTGCTCAAGGGCATCGAGGAGCATAGCTTTGATTTCATCTTGGAAAAACTCCTCTTCTTCGCCCAAATATAATATCGGCATATTGTCCATGCTATCCATTTTTGATCGGAGACCCTGATTCTCGTAAGTAAGGATTTCATTTGTATGTGTCAATTCTTTGTTGCTAGAATATAAATAGTACAAGCCAAAATGAGAAATTCCAAATACACATAAGCATGGTACAATAGAAACATGCTGAAGGAGGATCTCATATGGCAAAGCAACATGACAAACAATT
>NZ_JACOQE010000003.1 GCF_014297355.1 Blautia intestinalis
GTAGCCAAGCCCGGAAGGGATAAACGCTGAAGGCATCTAAGCGTGAAGCCCCCCTCAAGATGAGATATCCCATCCGAAAGGAGTAAACCCCCTTGAAGACGACGAGGTTGATAGGGCAGAGGTGGAAGTGTGGTAACACATGGAGCTGACTGCTACTAATAGGGTGAGGGCTTGACCAAGAAAGCATGGTCATGATTTGGTTGCAAATGTCAACATGTATGTGGTTTTGAAGATACGATAATGTAGGGGATTGGTCAAATGGTATGATAGGGGTCTCCAAAACCTTTGGTGGGAGTTCGATTCTCTCATCCCCTGTTCTTAGTGAGTCGGGAAGTCTTTTAAATTAAGACTTTCCGGCTTTTTGCGTTTCATAGAATATACAGGATACAGGAGCACCAGAGAGGACACCAAATTGTCACTTTTTATTGCTTTTTATTGAAACAAAGTGTATTATAAATTTAATGAGTTAACAGCTCTCCACGATAACACGATAAAGTGTGCGTACCATGGGGAGCCTTTTATTTTTTGAATATCAGATAAAAAGAAAATCAGAAAAGAGGAATGTATGGAAAGTTTTTCAGTATTTGTGAACAACGTAGACTCGTTAGTATGGAGCATGGTACTTGTTGCATTATGTCTCGGTGTGGGATTGTATCTTTCAATCAGAATGAAATTTCCACAGATTCGACTGATGAAAGAAATGATTCATCTTTTAATGGATAAAGAAGAAAGTGAAAGCGGAATTACTCCGTTTCAGGCATTTGCGACAACGGTAGGTGCTCGTGTTGGCATGGGAAATATTGCCGGTGTTGCTTCTGCAATTTTTTACGGAGGTCCGGGTTCGGTATTCTGGATGTGGATGATCGCGGCAATCGGAGCGGCTTCTGCATTTGTAGAATCTGCGCTGGGACAGGCTTACAAGGTCAAAAATCCGGATGGAGAGTTTTCAGGAGGCCCTGCATATTACATAGAAAAAGGTTTAAAATGCAAACCGTATGCGATCCTTTTTGCAATTGTTGCATTTCTGGGACCTGGATTTCTCATGCCGGGTGTGCAGATCAACTCACTTGTAACAGTTTTTGAAGAAGCATTTTCTGTAAATAAAATTCTTGTCGGTGCTATCTGCTGTGTAATTCTCGGTATTGTTGTTTATGGAAGTATTAAAAGAATTGCACAGATTGCGGAATTACTTGCACCGGCGATGTGTGCGGTATATATTCTTGCAGCAGTTATTATTTTGGGACTCAATATTACCAAACTTCCGGGAATCCTGAAGCTGATCATTCAGTCTGCATTCGGAGTGCATGCAGTACTGGGAGGTATTGTTGGTTCTGCAGTTTCATGGGGAGTCAAACGTGGTATTTATTCCAATGAAGCGGGAATGGGATGTGGTGCGATCGTTTCGGCAGCGGCAGAATGTTCACATCCTGCAAAACAGGGACTGATCCAGTCATTTTCCATTTATGTGGATACATTATTTATCGGAACAGCAACAGCCATGATCGTTCTTTTGACAGGTACATTTGATGTAGCTGATGCAGCCGGAAATCTTCTGATCAGTCAGACCGGCGGTCTGGAATCTGGAATCAAATGGACACAGCATGCATTGATAAGTACTTTTGGAACGTGGAGTGGCAAGGCACTTGCCATCATTATTGTTTTGTTTGTATTTACGTCTATGACGGGATATTGTTATCAGGCAGAATCCAATATCCGTTATCTGACAGGTAACAGCAAAAAGGCAGTTGCAATCGCCAGAGCAGTGTTCCTTGCAGCATCTTTCCTTGGGGCAATTGTAAATGCAGATGCTGTATGGGCAATGGGTGATATCGGATATGGACTTATGGCATGGGCAAATATCATTGCAATCGCACTTCTTGCACCAAAAGCTGTAGAAATCCTGCGAGATTACGAAAAACAAAAGAAAAGCGGTAAGAATCCGGTGTTTGATCCGGCAAAATTCGGTATCAAAGATGAGACCGGAGCGTGGAACCGAAAAAAAGATAGTTGACCTTGTGTCAGCTATCTTTTTGGTTATGAATAGATTTAGAAATTCAGATTCTACGGAATCCGCATGTGCAAGAAGTTCTTCTGCACTTTTATAAAAAAGCTCTCCCTCCGGAGTGAGGGTCAGTTTGTTATTATTTCGAAAAAATAGATTGACGCCAAATTCTTCCTCGTTGCAACAGGAGGATGGAAAAAAATAAAAGGAATCTGGGATCGAACACAATACAAAAAGAAAGATCAATGAAACAAACAGACCCTATCTGGAAAAAAGATTTCATTAAATAATTTAATTCCTCAAAAGCAATTTCTATACACACGTACTTAGTAAGTAACCCCAAATTTTATACGAAACTGAGATCTTTATAAGCAGGAAAACCATAAGCTGATTCGCTGTTTCTGATTGCGCAGAGAATTGCTTCTGCCATCACATCTGCAGCAAGTGTTCCGACCATATCACAGTCAGCAGGTATGTTTCCGACAGAAAGTGCGTAAATACTGTCTCCGTCAGCTGAGGTATGCACAGGACGGATCGAACGTGCATAGCCATTGTGTGTCATGCCGGCAATTTTACAGAGCTGGCTTTTGGTGAAGGCAGCATTGGTGATGATCGCACCGATTGTGGTATTTTCCACAAATTTGTTTTCGTGGATGTCATATGACCGGTAAAGAAACTGTGCAGAATCAGCAAAAGATTTCCGGTCATCAGAGAGCATGCCGGCGATGATCTGACCATTGTGATGATCATAAATATCCCCCAGGGCATTGACAGCGACGATAGCGCCGATCTTTAATTCTCCAATCTGTACTGCATAACTTCCGATGCCGGATTTCATGCAGTGTTCCATGCCGTTTAATTTGCCAATGGTTGCACCGGTTCCGACACCAAAGCAGCCATCCTGGTAATTATTCTGCCAGGCACCGACACAGGCTTCGTATCCCATGGCTTTATCCGGACGGGTATATGGATCAGCAACAGTCAGATCAAAAATATCTGACTGACATACGAGAGGAACTTTCGCGATGCCGACATCGAGCCCGATTCCTTTTTCTTCCAGAAACTGCATAACACCGCCGGCAGCATCAAGTCCGAAAGCACTTCCACCGCCGAGCAGGACTGCGTGAATCCGATCGGCAGCAGCAAGAGGTTTCAACAGCTCGCTTTCACGGGAAGCCGGTCCGCCTCCACGTACATCGAGTCCTGCGCACATGCCGGTTTCGCTTATAATGACGGTACAGCCTGTTCCGGCCGAGGTGTTTTGGGCATTACCAATGCGGATATTGTCAAAATCTTTTATGGAAATTATTTTCATTGTATGCCTCCTTGAGTTAATTATAATTATACTAACAAAGAACTATTTTAAAGTCAAACAGAATGGAGGAACAAAAAAGTTGCAGCAGAGTGAAAAGAAGGAAAGCGTTTTGCGATATCTGATTGCAAGAACTCTCTCAGACAGTTATAATGAACATCAGGACTTCTAATAAGAAGATAATGATGGGGGAACTGGAGAGGGAAAATTATGGATTATCAGCAGCTTATTACATTTATCATGGAAATGCTCGGAACAGTGGCGTTTGCAGCGTCCGGAGCTATGGTAGCGGTAGATCGTGCCATGGATATTTTCGGTGTGATCGTGCTCGGAGTTACGACAGCTGTCGGCGGTGGGGCGATACGTGATGTGATTCTTGGAATCGTACCACCTGCAATGTTCAGAAATCCGATTTATACACTGGTGGCAACGATTACATCCTGTGTAGTCTTTCTGATTTTATATTTAAAGAAAGAGCTTTTACAGGGGCACAATCGTGAGACTTATGACAAAGTCATGCTTGTGATGGACTCGATCGGACTTGGGATATTTACGGTAGTAGGTGTAAACACCGGAATTTCACATGGATATGTGGATTATATGTTTCTGCTTGTGTTTCTTGGGACGATTACCGGCGTTGGTGGTGGATTACTGAGAGATATTATGGCAGGAGTACCACCATACATTCTTGTGCGCCATATTTATGCATGTGCATCAATCGTAGGAGCAATCGTCTGTGTGGTTCTGTACCGTCATTTTGGTGCGGTTGCATCTATGGTAGGAGCATCGGCAGTCGTAGTTCTGATCCGGTATCTGGCCGCACATTACCGCTGGAATCTTCCGAAACTTGCACGTGAAGAAGAGAATTGAATATTGTTGCAGACAAAGAAGCAGCCCTTCTCCGAATCGGAGAGGAGCTGCTTTTGTTCATTTTACTTATAGAGGAAATTTTAAGGGTTTACCGGAAGTTTATTCCAGAGGCTGTGTGTCCTGGAGTGCCTCAAATCCTTCTTCACCGGTACGGATCTTGACAACATTTTCGATATCGTATACAAATACTTTACCGTCACCGTACTGACCGGTATGAAGAACTCTCTTGGCAGTTTCGATAACTGTTTTGACTGGTACCAGGCTGACAACAATCTCAATCTTAATCTTAGGCAGCAGGTTCATATCCATCTCAACACCACGGTAGTAGGAGCGGGCACCTTTCTGTACACCACATCCCATAACGTTTGTAATTGTGATACCGGTAACACCGATTTCATTCATTGCATGCATGAATTCTTCAAGTTTGCTCTGACGTGTGATAATAACTACTTTTGTCAGCTTGTGTACGCCTTCTTTTGGAAGTTCCGGAATTGTGTTAACAACTTCAGCCGGAGCTACATTTGCAGAAACATTTGCAGAGGCTGCTTTCTTTGCAACGCCCATAGGAGTAGGAACAGTCATGGTGTCATGTACAACAAATCCGTCATAAGCACTTGTAAGACCATGTTCTTTGGAATCCAGACCTTCGATTTCTTCTTCGGCGGATACACGAAGGCCGATGGTATGTTTGATCGCCTGGAAAATAATTGTCATAGTAACAGCAACCCATGCGATTGTGATGAGCATACCGACGAGCTGTACGCCGAATCCATGGAGACCGCCGCCAACCAGAAGACCTTTCCAGCCTGTGCCAGCTCCGTCAGAGAAAAGACCAACTGCAAGGGTACCAAAAGCACCGTTTAATCCGTGGACACCGACTGCACCAACCGGATCATCTACTTTAAGTACTTTGTCAATAAATTCAATACCGAATACAACTACAAAACCAGAGATAATACCAATGATAGCAGCAGATACCGGAGATACGGTATCACATCCGGCTGTAATAGCAACAAGACCTGCAAGAGATCCGTTCAGAGACATGGAAACATCAGGTTTTTTGTATCTTACCCATGTGATGAGCATAACGGCAACTGTCGCAACAGCAGCAGCAAGGTTGGTAGTTACAAAAATCTTACCTGCACTTACGATAGCATCGCCTTCCATGCTGACAGTAGATGCACCGTTAAATCCGAACCAGCAGAACCAGAGGATGAATACACCTAAAGCACCGATGGTAAGGTTGTGTCCCGGAATGGCTTTTGATTTGCCGCTCTTAGAGTATTTTCCGATACGAGGTCCGAGGATGAGAGCACCGACAAATGCGGCAACACCACCGACCATATGTACTGCACAGGAACCGGCAAAATCATGGAATCCCATCTGGCTGATAAAACCACCGCCCCAGATCCAGTGTCCGGATACCGGATAAACGATCAGGCTGATCAGAAAACTGTAGATACAGTAGGATGAGAACTTTGTACGTTCTGCCATAGCTCCGGATACGATTGTAGCGGATGTTGCGCAGAAGACTGTCTGGAAGATCAGGAATGCCCAGAACGGAACACCGTCAGGGAGCATTGCGGAACCATAATTAGCTTCGGTAGCAATTCCACCGATCTTTCCGAAGAATCCGTTTCCGGCTCCGAACATGATTCCGAATCCGACGATCCAGAATGTAGGAGTACCGATACAAAAGTCCATCAGGTTTTTCATAATAATGTTACCGGCATTTTTGGCTCTGGTAAAACCAGTTTCGACCATTGCAAAACCGGCCTGCATAAAGAAGACAAGTGCGGCACCTAAAAGTACCCATATTGTGTTTACTGCTGAATAATCCATAAAGTTACCTCTCTTTCCCTAAAAAAGTTGAATAAGTTAATGGTTACAAAATTGAAAAGGCACGGGAATGATGTTATATCATTCTCCGCGCCTTTACGAATCAAATATATATATGTAAAACAGGGGATGTTGTATCGTGTGATTAATGGATGAGGAAATCGATAATGAATTATGAAGTATGAAGTAGTTCATGTTCATAGTGACATCCCCTGATTTTACCATTGTGAAATTGTTTTTCCTCAGTCAGAGATAGAAAACAGAAGTTTTCCGTATGTCGGATATGGAAGGATGGAATCCGGGATCAGAACTTCGGCTGCATCAGCGGAAGCACGAACCTTTTCCATATCAGAAAGGACAACGCTCTGATAAAGTTTAGCACTTTTAAGAAGATCTTTGCCGGCTTCATATTCAGCCATAGCAGTATCTTTTTTCAGGGTTTCGAGATCTTTTGTCATGGCCTCGGAAAGCTCTGTCAGCTGTGTAAGAAGAGAAGCCTCTGCGGATACGGAAATATCCGGAACGACTGATTTCTTAAGTGCTGCGGTCTGTGCAATTTTTTCCATGTATGTAGTAATGCTCGGAAGAAGATCTTTCTGAATGATCTCAGCTAAAGTACCTGCTTCAATGTGAAGAGTTTTCACATAGTTGTCGAGCTTGATCTCATAACGTGAATGAAGTTCTGCATCAGTGAAGATATGATGACTGGTAAGCAGTTTTTCATTTTTTTCATCGATGAAGTGCGGCAGTGCATCCGGTGTGGAAACCAGATTGTAGAGACCACGTTTTTCTGCTTCTTCAATCCATTCATCTGTATAACCGTTTCCGTTGAAGATAACTCGTTTGTGATCAATGATCGTCTTTTTCAGCAGTTCATGAACAGCGGTATCCATATTTTCAGCCGGAACATCTTTCAGTTCCTCATAGAACTGATGAAGTACCTCTGCAACAGCAGTGTTGAGGATGATGTTCGGGTTGGCTACAGAAGAAGAGGAGCCAAGCATACGGAATTCAAACTTATTTCCGGTAAATGCAAACGGTGAAGTACGGTTTCTGTCTGTGTTATCTTTTACGAAGTGAGGAAGTACTTTTGCACCGATATCCATCTGAACAGCACCGTGTCCGGCAAAGAATTCATCGTTTTCGATTGCCTTGAGTACTTCGGTAAGTTCATCACCGAGGAAGATGGATACTACAGCCGGCGGAGCTTCGTTTGCACCGAGGCGGTGGTCGTTTCCGGCACTTGCAACAGAAATACGAAGCAGATCAGCGTAGTCATCAACTGCTTTGATAACAGCTACAAGGAATACAAGGAACTGTGTATTTTCGGCAGGTGTTTTGCCAGGATCCAGAAGGTTGACTCCGGTGTCTGTGCTCATGGACCAGTTATTGTGTTTACCACTGCCGTTGATTCCTTCGAATGGTTTTTCATGAAGCAGGCAAACCATGTTGTGTTTTGCTGCAACTTTTTTCATGATTTCCATAGTCAGCTGGTTGTGATCGACAGCCACATTTGTTGTATCAAATACAGGAGCAAGCTCATGCTGTGCAGGAGCAACTTCATTATGTTTCGTTTTTGCCGGAATACCGAGTTTCCAGAGCTCTTCGTCCAGATCATGCATGTAAGCGGCAACACGTGGCTTCAGAGTTCCGAAATAATGATCTTCCATTTCCTGTCCTTTAGGAGCCGGAGCACCGACCAGTGTACGTCCGCAGAAGATCAGGTCCTTTCTCTTATTGTAGAGGTCTTTGTCTACAAGGAAATATTCCTGCTCCGGACCTACGGTTGTGTTGATGTGTTTGACTTCTGTATTGCCAAGAAGACGAAGAATCTTAACAGCCTCTTTATTTAAGGTATCCATGGAACGAAGAAGAGGAGTTTTCTTATCCAGTGCTTCGCCGCTGTAAGAACAGAAAGCTGTCGGGATATAAAGTGTACGGTCTTTAATGAATGCCGGTGAAGTAGGATCCCATGCTGTATAACCTCTTGCTTCGAAGGTGGCGCGAAGACCGCCTGACGGGAAACTGGATGCATCCGGTTCACCTTTTACAAGTTCCTTGCCGGAGAAGTCCATAATAACCTGACCGTCAACAGTAGGAGAAATGAAACTGTCATGTTTCTCTGCTGTAAAATTGGTCATTGGCTGGAACCAGTGAGTATAATGGGTAGCGCCGTGTTCCAGTGCCCATTCTTTCATGGCAACTGCTACAGAGTTGGCAACATCAAGCTCCAGATGTGTACCGTTCTCGATTGTTTTCTTCAGCGCCTTGTACATATCTTTCGGTAATTTCTCACGCATGATCTTGTCGTTAAAAACAAGACTGCCATAAATTTCAGGAATGCTATGTCCCATAGTAAAGTCTCCTTTCGATTTTCGATTCCATTAATCGTTATGATCTTAGTGATAAACAAAAAAGGCGCCTTGGAATCTAATCCAAAGCGCCGTTGCTTATGTGATGTAGTATACACAAAAAAAAACTCTTGTCAACATTTTTTGTGAAAAAAATTTCAAATTTTTTGTTTGGTCAGATGAATTTATTTGTATGGCTTTTTGCAGGGACAAGGGTTGACAAAAGTCGATCTTCTATTATAATTTCAGGTAGATTCACAGGTAAATTTCATAGATAATGGGAGGAAATTCTGATGGCAGGAATTAAGGAAGCCTGTGGTGTATTTGGTATTTATGATCTGGATGGAGGTAATGTTGTTCCATCCATTTATTATGGCCTTACATCACTTCAGCATCGTGGACAGGAGTCTTGCGGACTTGCAGTTTCCAAAACGAACGGAGAGCGCGGTAATGTTCAGTTTCATAAGGATCTCGGACTGGTAAGTGAAGTTCTCCGTGAAGATACCATACGGAATATGGAGGGGGATCTCGGAATCGGACATGTACGTTATTCCACAACCGGTGCATCTGTTGCGGAGAATGCACAGCCGCTGGTTCTGTCTTATATTAAGGGAACACTCGCACTTGCACATAATGGTAACCTGATCAATACCCCTGAATTGAAATGGGAACTGATTCAGAATGGAGCGATTTTCCATACGACAACAGACTCAGAGGTTATTGCATTCCATGTGGCAAGAGAAAGGGTACATTCTAAAACTGTTCAGGAAGCAGTTCTGAAAACCGCCCGCAAGCTAAAGGGAGGCTATGCGCTTGTAATCATGAGCCCGAGAAAACTGATCGGTGTCCGTGATCCGCTTGGATTGAAACCACTTTGCCTTGGTAAGCGTGACAATACGTATGTGCTTGCTTCTGAAAGCTGTGCACTTACTTCTGTAGGTGCTGAATTCGTCAGAGACATTGAACCGGGTGAGATGATCACGATTTCAAAGAACGGAATCGAATCCAACAAAGAACTGAGTACCGGCAAACATGCCCATTGTGTATTTGAATATATTTATTTTGCAAGACTGGACAGTATGATGGATGGGGTAAAGATTTATGATGCACGTATCCGTGGCGGTAAATCCCTTGCAAAATCCTACCCGGTAGATGCGGATCTGGTTACAGGTGTTCCGGAATCCGGTATTCCGGCAGCGAAAGGTTATTCAGAAGAATCGGGAATCCCGTTTGGATTTGCATTTTATAAGAACAGCTATATCGGAAGAACCTTTATCAAACCGACACAGAAAGAACGTGAGTCCAGTGTCCATCTGAAACTGAGTGTACTGGATTCAGCAGTTAAAGGTAAACGTATCGTACTGGTAGACGATTCCATCGTGCGAGGAACTACGATCGCAAATCTGATCCGTATGCTGAAGAAGGCAGGTGCGCTGGAGGTTCATGTAAGAATCAGTTCACCGCCGTTCCTGCATCCATGTTATTTCGGAACAGATGTACCGTCCAATGATCAGCTGATTGCAAGCAATCACAGTGCACAGGAAATCTGTGAGATGATCGGAGCTGATTCTCTTGGATATATGCAGAGTGAATATCTTGAGGGAATGGCAGGTAATCTTCCGTTATGTAAAGCCTGCTTCGACGGTAAGTATCCGATGGATGTGGAAGCAGAACTCAACAAAAAAATCGACTGTGGATGTTGATATTTTTACAAAAATACATATTTACAAACGAAAAAAAATAAGGTATAGTAAATTTCATATTTTAGGATCTTATTCTGACAAAGGCGTCAGGAGCGATTGGGGATAGTCCCTTATACGCTTCTGGCGCCTTTTTTATTTTAAGATACAGGATAGAGGAGGAAATCGGTAATGGCAGTAAAATATGTTTTTGTAACAGGTGGTGTAGTATCCGGACTTGGTAAAGGTATTACGGCAGCGTCTCTCGGAAGACTTCTGAAAGCGCGCGGATATCAGGTGACTATGCAGAAGTTTGATCCTTATATCAATATTGACCCGGGTACAATGAATCCGATCCAGCATGGAGAAGTTTTTGTTACGGACGATGGTACAGAGACGGACCTGGATCTGGGGCATTATGAAAGATTTATTGATGAAAGCCTCGACAAAAATTCCAATGTAACGACCGGTAAGGTTTACTGGTCTGTATTACAGAAGGAACGTCACGGAGATTTCGGCGGAGGAACCGTGCAGGTTATCCCTCATATTACAAATGAGATTAAGAGTCGTTTCTATCGTGCAAAATCACAGGATGAAGAGAAAATTGCAATTATTGAAGTTGGCGGAACCGTCGGAGATATTGAAAGCCAGCCGTTTCTGGAATCTATCCGTCAGTTCCAGCATGATGTAGGACATGACAATGCAATTCTTCTACATGTAACACTGATTCCGTATCTGAGAGCTTCCGAAGAAATGAAGACTAAACCGACACAGGCGAGTGTTAAGGAACTGCAGGGAATGGGAATACAGCCGGATGTACTGGTATGCAGAAGCGAACATCCGCTGACTGATGAAATCAAAGGAAAGATCGCTTTGTTCTGCAACGTACCGGTCAGCCATGTACTGCAGAATCTGGATGTGGAATATCTATATGAAGCACCGCTTGCCATGGAACGTGAGAAACTGGCAGATGTAGTACTGGAATCCTTAAGACTTGAAAATCGTAAACCGGACTTAAGTGAGTGGATTCAGATGGTCAATGACCTCAGAAATCCGGAAAGCGTTGTAAATATTGCAATGGTAGGAAAATATACACAGCTTCATGATGCTTATTTAAGTGTGGTAGAAGCTCTGAAACATGGTGGTATTTCCTGCAAGGCAAAGGTTGAGATCACCTGGATCGATTCTGAAGAACTGAATGAGAAAAATCTGGATCAGACACTTCATAAAGTAGACGGTATTCTTGTTCCGGGAGGATTTGGAAACAGAGGAACCGAAGGTATGATTCTTGCAGCACAGTATGCACGTGTACACAAGATTCCATATCTGGGTATCTGCCTCGGCATGCAGATGGCAATTGTGGAATTTGCCCGTCACGTGCTCGGATATGAAGATGCCAATAGTATCGAACTGGATCCGTCAACAAAACATCCGGTAATTGCATTGATGCCGGATCAGGAGAGCGTGGAAGATCTGGGAGGTACTTTAAGACTCGGAAGCTATCCATGCGTACTTGCAGACAGCTCCAAAGCACTGGAATTGTTTGGAAAGAAAGAAATTCAGGAGCGTCACAGACATCGTTACGAAGTCAACAATGCATATCGTGAAGAATTTGCCACAAAAGGTATGACAATTGCAGGTACTTCTCCTGACGGACACATCGTAGAGATGATCGAGATCAAGGATCATCCATTTTACGAAGGAACACAGGGACATCCGGAATTTAAATCCAGACCGAACCATGCACATCCGCTGTTTCGTGGATTTGTAAAGGCTGCAGATGATTATGCAAAACTGAAAAAAAGCCGGCAGGCGAAAAATCAGGAATAAGAAAGGGTAAATGAATATGCAGGAAGTAAGCAGAGAAAATCATGGTCTGTACCGCAGTGAATTTGAACACGACAACTGCGGGATCGGTGCTGTTGTAAATATAAAAGGTAAAAAAACTCATGATACAGTTGCCAATGCGCTCAGGATTGTAGAACATCTGGAGCATCGTGCCGGTAAAGATGCAGAGGGAAAGACCGGTGATGGTGTTGGCATCCTTCTGCAGATTTCACATAAATTTTTCAAAAAAGCCTGTAAGAAAGAAGGATTTGAGATCGGCGACGAGAGAGAATACGGAATTGCCCAGTTCTTTTTCCCACAACATGAGATCAAACGTGCACAGGCGAAAAAGATGTTTGAGATTATTGTGGAAAAAGAAGGACTTGAACTTCTTGGCTGGAGAACTGTTCCGGTAATTCCGGAGGTTCTTGGACATAAAGCAAGAGAATGTATGCCTTATATTATGCAGGCATTTATCAAAAAACCGGAAGAAGTAGAGAAGGGGCTGCCTTTTGACAGAATGCTGTATATTGCACGCCGCGAGTTTGAACAGAGTAATGATAATACTTATGTTGTGTCTATGAGCAGCCGTACGATCGTATATAAAGGTATGTTTCTTGTAGGACAGCTTCGCACGTTCTTTGCAGATCTGCAGAGCCCGGATTATGAATCTGCGATCGCCATGGTACATTCAAGATTCAGTACAAACACCAATCCGAGCTGGGAGAGAGCACATCCGAACCGCTTTATGGTACACAATGGTGAGATCAATACCATCCGTGGAAATGCAGATAAAATGCTGGCAAGAGAAGAGAATATGGAATCTCCTTATCTGAAAGGTCAGCTTCATAAAGTGCTCCCGGTAGTAAATCGCAATGGTTCTGACTCTGCAATGCTGGATAATACACTGGAATTTCTGGTTATGAGTGGTATGGAGCTTCCGCTTGCAGTCATGATCACGATTCCGGAACCATGGGCATATAACGATACGATTTCTCAGGAAAAGAGAGACTTTTATCAGTATTATGCAACAATGATGGAACCATGGGATGGACCTGCGTCCATTCTGTTTTCTGATGGTGATGTGATGGGAGCAGTCCTTGACCGTAATGGTCTGCGTCCGTCCAGATATTATATTACTTCTGATGGTTATATGATCCTTTCTTCTGAAGTTGGTGTCATGCCGGTACCGGAAGACAAGATCGTATTAAAAGAGCGTCTGCATCCGGGCAAAATGCTGCTTGTGGATACCATTCAGGGAAAAGTTATTGATGATGATGAACTGAAAGAAAAATATGCAACCATGCAGCCATATGGTGAGTGGCTGAACAGCAATCTGGTACAGCTTAAAGATATTAAGATCCCGAACATCCGTATGGAAGAATATACAGATGAACAGCGTGCACGTCTGCAGAAAGCATTCGGCTATACGTATGAACAATATCGTACTTCTATCCGCAACATGGCGCTGAACGGAGCTGAGAGTATCGGTGCAATGGGTGTGGATACACCACTTGCTGTACTGTCTGATCAGGACCGCCCGTTATTTGATTATTTCAAACAGCTTTTTGCACAGGTTACAAACCCGCCAATCGATGCGATCCGTGAAGAAATTGTTACTTCTACCAGTGTATATGTCGGTAAAGACGGAAACCTTCTGGTACAGCAGCCGGAGAACTGTCATGTACTGAAGATCGTTCATCCGATCCTGACAAATACCGATATGCTGAAAATCAAGAATATGCAACATGAGGGATTTAAAGTAGTGGTAGTTTCAACTCTTTATTATAAGAGTACAAAACTGGAACGTGCGATTGACCGCCTGTTTGTAGAAGTAGATAAAGCATACCGTGATGGTGCAAATATTCTGGTGCTTTCAGACAGAGGTGTGGATGAAAACCATATGCCGATCCCGTCATTACTTGCAGTATCCGCGGTACATCAGCATCTGGTAAAGACAAAGAAGAGTACATCTCTTGCTATCATACTGGAATCCGGAGAACCAAGAGAAGTACATCATTTTGCAACACTGCTCGGCTATGGCGCAAGTGCTGTTAACCCTTATCTTGCTCTGGAAACCATCCGTGAGCTGATTGACAATCATATGCTGGATAAAGATTATTATGCAGCAGTAGAAGACTATAACCATGCGGTATTAAGCGGTATTGTCAAGATTGCGTCCAAAATGGGTATTTCCACGATTCAGTCTTATCAGGGCTCCCAGATCTTTGAGGCAATCGGTATTTCTCAGGAAGTGATTGACAAATACTTTACAGGAACCGTAAGCCGTGTAGGTGGAATTACACTGGAAGACATTGAAGATAATGTGGAAAAACTGCATTCCGAGGCATTTGATCCGTTAGGTCTTGATACAGACCTTACACTGGACAGTGTCGGCGCACATAAAATGAGAAGTCAGGGAGAGGAACATCGTTACAACCCACAGACAATCCATCTTCTGCAGGAGTCTACGTGGACCGGAAGCTACGATCTTTTCAAACAATATACAGCGCTGGCAGATAAAGAAAGCCATGGTGCACTCAGAGGTCTTCTGGAGTTTAATTATCCGGAAAAGGCAATCCCGATCGAAGAAGTCGAGAGTGTGGATGAAATTGTAAAACGATTCAAGACAGGTGCAATGTCCTATGGATCTATTTCTCAGGAAGCACATGAGACACTTGCAATCGCAATGAACCATCTGCATGGTAAATCCAATACAGGTGAAGGTGGAGAGAGTGCAGAACGTATTGCTTCTGCCGGAAGCAAGAATGACCGCTGTTCCGCAATCAAACAGGTTGCCAGTGGCCGATTTGGTGTAACAAGCCGTTATCTTGTATCTGCAAGAGAAATCCAGATCAAGATGGCACAGGGCGCAAAACCTGGTGAGGGCGGACATCTTCCTGCAAAGAAGGTATATCCGTGGATTGCCAAAACACGTCATTCCACACCGGGTGTTTCTCTGATCTCACCACCGCCGCATCATGATATTTATTCCATCGAGGATCTGGCTCAGCTGATCTACGATTTAAAGAATTCAAATGTATATGCAGATATTTCTGTCAAACTGGTTTCAGAGGCAGGTGTCGGTACTGTCGCAGCAGGTGTTGCAAAAGCCGGTGCACAGACAGTCCTGATTTCCGGATATGACGGTGGAACAGGTGCCGCACCGAGAAGCTCTATCCACAATGCAGGACTTCCGTGGGAACTCGGCCTTGCAGAGACACATCAGACACTTCTTATGAACGGACTGCGTAACCGTGTTCGTATTGAGACAGACGGTAAACTGATGAGTGGCCGTGATGTTGCAATTGCAGCACTTCTCGGTGCAGAAGAATTCGGCTTTGCGACAGCTCCGCTTGTAACTATGGGCTGCGTAATGATGCGTGTATGTAATCTGGACACATGTCCGGTAGGTGTTGCAACACAGAATCCGGAGCTTCGTAAACGCTTCCGCGGAAAACCGGAATATGTAGAAAACTTTATGAGATTTATTGCACAGGAACTGAGAGAATATATGGCACGTCTTGGCGTTCATACAGTAGATGAAATGGTTGGACGTACAGATCTCTTAAAACAGTCTCCGGATGCAGTCGAACCACATAAAGGAAAACTGGATTTAAGTGCAATTCTGAATAATCCATATGCCGGAAATGGTCAGAAAGCGACCTTTGACCCGAAAGCAGTATATAATTTTGAACTGGAGAAGACACTCGATGAAAAAGTTCTTCTTAAGAAATGTGCAAAGGCAATCTCAAAAGGAGAACATGTGGAATTAAGTGTGGATGTTACCAATACAGACCGTACTTTCGGTACAATCCTTGGTGCGGAGATCACCAGACAGACCGGAACAGGGCTGCCGGATGACACAGTAGTGATCAACTGCCATGGAGCAGGTGGACAGAGCTTTGGTGCATTTATTCCGAAAGGTCTTACACTGAATCTGACCGGTGACAGCAACGATTACTTCGGAAAAGGACTTTCCGGTGGTAAGCTGATCGTCAGGGTTCCGGAAAAAGCTGCATACAAACCAGAAGAAAATATCATTATCGGTAACGTTGCTCTGTATGGTGCAACCAGTGGCTATGCGTTTATCAATGGTGTTGCCGGTGAACGTTTTGCAGTGCGTAACTCCGGTGCCTATGCTGTTGTAGAAGGTGTCGGTGAACATGGATGTGAGTACATGACAGGTGGTCGTGTTGTTGTTCTCGGAAGAACCGGAAAGAACTTTGCAGCAGGTATGAGCGGCGGTATTGCATATGTTCTGGATGTGGAGAACAAGCTGTATAAGAACATCAACAAGGCAATGATCTCTATTGAAAAAGTGGAAAATAAATATGACAAAAAAGAACTTCGTGATCTGATCGAAGCCCATGTTGCGGCTACAGGTTCCGAATTAGGTGCAAAAGTGCTTGCCGACTTTGATTATTATCTGCCTCACTTTAAGAAACTGATTCCAAATGAGTACAAGAAGATGATCACACTCAGTGCAAAACTGGAAGAAAAAGGTC
The DNA here is from genome assembly GCF_014297355.1 of Blautia intestinalis. Classification (GTDB taxonomy): domain Bacteria; phylum Bacillota; class Clostridia; order Lachnospirales; family Lachnospiraceae; genus Blautia_A; species Blautia_A intestinalis. Next base: position 16,389 of record NZ_JACOQE010000003.1, read on the forward strand.
TGACAAGTGAACAGGCGCAGATGGAAGCATTTTACGAAAGCATCGGAGCAAAGCATTAAGGAGGATGAGGAAACATGGGAAAGCCAACAGGATTTTTAGAATATAAAAGAGAGACAGCCAAAGTGCTGCCTCCAAAAGTCCGGATCGCCAACTTCAATGAATTCCGGACTCCGATCAGCAAAGAAAAACAGACCATTCAGGGCGCACGCTGTATGGCATGCGGTGTTCCGTTCTGTCAGTCAGGCATGATGCTTAATGGAATGGCTTCCGGATGTCCGCTGCACAATCTGGTGCCGGAAACCAATGATCTGGTTTATACAGGTAATTGGAAACAGGCATACTTAAGACTTTCCAAGACACACAGTTTTCCGGAGTTTACCTCCAGAGTATGTCCGGCACTCTGTGAAGCGGCCTGTACCTGCAATCTGGACAGCGAACCAGTATCCACAAAAGAAAATGAAAGAGCAATTATTGAAACTGCATGGCAGGAGGGATGGGTAAAACCACAGATTCCACATGTACGTACAGGAAAAACAATTGCGGTCATAGGAAGTGGTCCATCCGGACTGGCAGCTGCACAGCAGCTGAACAGAAGAGGCCATAGTGTTACTGTTTATGAGAGAAATGACAGACCAGGAGGTCTGCTCAGATATGGTATTCCGAATATGAAGCTTGAAAAATCAGTTGTGGACAGAAGAATTCAACTGATGGAAGAAGAAGGCGTTAAATTTGTTCTGAATACAAATGTAGGAAAAGACATTACAGCAGAAGAACTTCTTAAGAAATATGACCGCGTCATTCTTGCATGTGGAGCATCCAATCCAAGAGATATCAAAGCCCCGGGAAGAGAAGCAAAAGGAATTTATTTCGCCGTAGATTTCCTCGGACAAGTAACAAAGACTCTTCTGGATTCGAATTTCGAGAAAGTTCCGTATGAACTGGCAAAAGATAAACATGTGCTGGTCATCGGTGGTGGTGATACCGGTAACGACTGTGTAGGTACAAGTATACGTCTCGGAGCAAAATCTGTGACACAGCTTGAAATGATGCCGAAACCACCGGTAGAACGTGCTGCAAATAATCCTTGGCCGGAGTGGCCGAGAGTACTTAAGACGGATTATGGTCAGGAAGAGGCAATTGCTGTATTCGGACATGATCCGCGAGTATATCAGACAACAGTCACAGAATTTATTGCAGATAAAAAAGGAAACGTGTGCAAGGCCAAAACTGTCAAACTGAAACCGCAGAAAGACGAAAAGACCGGAAGAATGATGATGGTACCGGTCGAGGGAACAGAAGAAGTAATTCCGGCAGAGGTAGTGCTGATCGCAGCAGGTTTCCTCGGAAGTCAGAAATATGTTACCGATGCATTTAAAGTATCGATTAACGGACGCACAAATGTTGAAACGAAACCTGAAGCGTATGAAACATCTGTTCCGCGGGTGTTCACAGCGGGTGATATGCACCGTGGACAGTCTCTGGTTGTGTGGGCAATTCGTGAAGGACGTGAGGCTGCCAGAGCAGTAGATGAATCCCTGATGGGATATACAAATCTCTAATATAGTATTTTTTTTAAAGAGTTATGGCGATATTGTCATGGCTCTTTTTTTACTTTATACATTAATACGAAATCACATAAAATTATTTACATCATTCTTGTTTTTTTTATATTCAATAAAACAGAAAAACTTTCTAAAATATAAAGAGAATGAGGTATAATATCATTATGAAAGAGAAATTCAGAAAAGTTATTTTCATGATTGGGATTCTGATCACAGCAGCGGGCCTGTGTCTGGCAATGTATGCCACAGTAAGCAACTGGTATTGTGAATATAGAGCCGGAAATGAAATTGAAATTTACAGTGAGACTGTCAGAAATACCAGTCAGGATGAGTTGAAACATATCAAAGAAAATGTGATAGAATATAATCACAGTCTGGCATCAGAAGAAAGTAAGTCATCGATAAGCTATGATGAGATGCTTGCAGCAACAGATGCCATTGGTTATCTGGAGATTCCGAGGCTTCAGCTGATGCTTCCTATATATGAAGGAACAGAGGAAGATGTTCTGGCAAGAGGAGTTGGACACATGGAGCAGACATCTCTTCCAGTGGGTGGGGCTTCTACGCACTGTGTACTTGCCGGACACACAGGACTTCCTACAGCAAAGCTTTTTACACATCTGGATAAAATGAAAGAAGGAGATCTGTTTTATATTCATGAACTGGATGAAATACTGACCTATAAAGTGGACCGGATCAGTGTGGTACTTCCAGATGAAACAGATGCCCTTCAGATAGAAGAAGGAAAAGATTATGTAACACTTCTGACGTGTATCCCCTATGGCGTAAACAGTCACAGGCTTCTGGTCAGGGGAGAACGTACAGAGAATCCGGTGACTGCGGATTCACAGGAGAAGGCAGACAAACCTGTAAGTACAGTCGTTTATGCAGTTTTTGCGGGAATCATTCTGATCGTGTTTTATATATGGTTCAAACGTAAAAGGAGGAGATCGAATGAAAAAGAATAAGAAATGGACAGTATTGGCACTGATCTGTCTGCTGCTGATGATGGTGCTGCCGGTAAAGGCAGAAACAACAGGAAGCATTGCAATACAGCTTCATTCAGATGCAGCAGAAGTAGAAATGACGTTGTATAAGGTTGCTGCGTATGCAGATGAAGAATATACAATGACAGAAGAATTTCAGGGTTGTGGCATCACGACGAAACAGCTTTCAGAAACAAAAAACGTTTCACAGATTACAGAGACACTGGAAAAATATGTGGCAGCACAGAAACTGAAGGGCATACAGAAAACAAAAAAAGCAAATGAAATACTTCTTTATGAAGGACTCCCTCCGGGACTGTATTTTGCAGTACAGACAGCCGGACAGGATAAGGCACTTGCAGAGAGCACGCTGATCCTGCTTCCATCTACAGAAAGCGGAGAAAAAAACTATCATCCTGAGGTTACAGTGAAATGTGTTTCACAGGTGGGTGCAGTGATCCTGAACAAAACAGATCCGGATGGAAACGTTTTGGAAGGCGCCTGCTTCAGGCTGCAGCAAAAGAACGGAGATTCCTGGAAAGAGTTAAATGTTTCACTGACAACAAATAAAAATGGACAACTGCAGGTTTCCGGGCTTCCTTTTGGAAAATATCAGTTTGTTGAGACAAAAGCACCGGATGGATTTGTAAAATCCGACAAGCCAGTTTCATTTGAAATTTCCAAAGCCGGGGAAGTTACAGAAAACGGAGGAAAATATGAAACCCTGTCAGGAACGGTAGAGGAGCTTCAGGTAATTAACCAGCCGGAAAAGGAAACACCACCAGGATCAGGAAATCCAGGCAGCCATGATTCGGGAAGCAGTACGAAAACGAGCGTAAAGACAGGAGACAATACACCGATCGCATTGTTTGTGTTCCTTCTGGCAGCAGGTGCATGCGCAGGACTGGCAGTATCTGTTAAAATAAAGAAAGGAAAAAAATAGAGATATCGAATCCGAAAATATTCGGGGGGGGGGTAGACTAAATGAGAAGCGTTCTGATTGTTGACGATGAGAGAATCGAACGAGAAGGAATCGCAGCTCTTCTCCAGATGGGAAATTATAATCTTGAAATTCTGGAGGCAGTGAATGGAAAAGAAGCATTAACAATATTGAAAGAAAAAAATCCGGAGATTTTGCTGAGTGATATCCGGATGCCATTTATGGATGGAATTGAGCTTACACGCCAGGCAAAAATTATGAATCCAGATATGGCAGTTGTGATCTTCAGTGGATTCAGTGATTTTAATTATGCTAAAGAAGCAATCCGCAATGGCGTGCTGGAATATATCCTGAAACCGGTAGATCCACAGGAATTTAAAAATGTCATGGATAGTGTCATGTCATATCTGGACAAAAAGAAACAGAACGAAGAAGCAATGCAGAAAAATCAGGAGTTTCTTGGGCAGTATTTTCTGCATAAATTTATCCATAATGGAAAATCTGAAATTATGGATGATGCAATGAAAATTCTGGATGTTTCCTGGTGGAACAGAACCGGAAGAATGCTGCTGCTGAATGGTGATGATGGCTTTTTTGAGAACTATGACGGCGATTTTGAACAGATGCTGACAGAAGAACTTCCATTTTCATTTCATTATCTGAATTATGACTCGGACAGTTCCATCCTTTGTTTTGAACAGAATGTTAAAGTAGATTTTCAGATTCTTGCGAAACATATATTTGAGTTTGTTGAAAAAAGCTGCGGCAGACAGATTTATATTGCAGTTTCCAGTCAGCTCGAAGGGAAAGAGGCAATTCCACAGGGAATGAAAGAACTGGAAAGTCTCATGGAAAACAGGTATTACCGAACTGATCAGTGGATTTTTATGCCGGATACAAACTGGGAAAACAAAGAGAATTATGAGCTTCCTCTTGAAATGGTCGAAAAAATGGAGGAAGATATCAGGCTTCATGATATTGCACATCTGTGGGAGCATTACAACAAGTTTATGAAATATAAGGAATATGGAGCAGGATTTTCTTATATTTATATGAATTTCGTATGCACTAATCTGATCAAGAGCATGTATACGCAGATGGATTATCCGGTTGAAAAATATTCAAATGTGATTGAAAAAATGTTTCATGTAGAAAATATTCAGGAAGTTGCAGAGGCACTGGAAGAGACGATACATCTTTTTGAGCAAAAACTGTTTTCTGTCAAAAACAGTAACAGGAGTGAAGTTGAAAAAGTAAAAAGCTATATCTATGCACATTATCAGGAAGACATAAATCTTGAATTCCTGAGTGCGGAAGTGTACCTGTCACCGGGCTATATGAGTTATATTTTTAAGAAAGAGACAGGCGAAGGTCTTGCTCAGTTCATCAGGAAATTCAGACTGGAAAAGGCAAAGGAGCTTTTGTGTACAACAAATAAAAAGATTGTACAGGTTTGTGCGGAAACAGGATTTACGAATCCATCGTATTTCTGCAAGAGCTTCCGCGAATACTATGGATGCAGTCCGGATCGTTTTAGAAAAAATGAGATTCAGAGAGAGACCATGTGAAAAAATGAAATAATATTTAAAATATGCAGTGAGGAAATTATGTGAATATACACATAATTGAAAAAGATGTAAAGCAATATTGAGGGAAGGGTGAGAGGATGAAGAAGCGCAAGTGGCATAAGATAACAGCAGCTCTGGCAACTGTTGCTGTAATACTGTCATCGCCGGGAATTACAGATCTGGTGAAAGGATCGTCAACTGAATTTGTTGATATGGTACCAATATCTGAGGAAACTATTCCGGCAAGCGAAAACGAAGAAAACATCTCAAGAGCGGCAGAAGACTTCTCAGATACAACAGAAGATTTTTTTGAAACAACAGAGGAACCTGAAGAGAATTTCGGAAGTGAAACAGCCGCCGAGGAAGGTTCGGAAAATAACGAAACAGACAGCATAGACTGTATTGAAGATTTTTCATGTGAAGACACAAGCAATACAGAAAATGTCAGTCCAGATTCTGCTTCCGCTGTGACAGTTCTTCAGAAGGCAGACGAGACAGAAAACACAGAGCTGGCACAGGGAGAGGTACACAAAGCAAAAATTTCTTCAAGCGTTCCTGCAGGACAGGAGGCGGCAAAAGTCAGACTTTATCTGACAGATGCGCAGAATGAAACTCCGGTGACAGACCTTAAGGTCACTCTTTCAAGTGGAGAGAGTATACAGGAGATCGCAGAGGATCCGGTTCAGCTTCCGGAAGCTCTGAACCAGAATGAGCCTCTTACAGTCACACCGGTTACGGAATACCAGCTGGATGAAGATGGCGATTATGTATTTGACGAAGACGGTAATTATCAGATTTCAGCTTACTATCTGGAATATGAAGTACCGTCTGGTGGAAGTACAGAGTTCGAGGCATCTTTCACTTATACAACAGATGCCGAAGAATATGATTTCCAGGCAAAACTCAGAGCCAGAATGTTCCGTGAGCCAGAAGGAACCGGCGAAGAGATTTCACTGAACGAAGAGGAAAGCAGACTTACACTTATCTGGAACAGCCAGGCAGAGCAGGAAACGGAAGATGATGTTCTGGTGGAGATGGAAGAACTGGCAGCCGAGGATGTAGGGGAAGCGAGGCCGTTGAAGGCTGGAGACTGGTTGTTCCTGGATGTGGAGCAGACTACTAGTTGGAAGCTCGATAATGCACAGGTATCCATCAATTATGGAGTTACGAACGCGCCTAGTTGGGATAAGAAACCAATGACAAAAGGAAGAGATGGAAGATTTCGGATCCAGCTTACTGAGGAGATTGTTGGTACGAACAACAGTTTTAAATTTACTCTGGATAATGCAAATGGTGGGAATGCAATATGGATGCCGAGTGGAGATAATTTATCTTTCACTCAGAATAATGACTCAAATCTCTATATAGCAAATAGTGACAATAACGGAGCCTGGGGCAACGAGTGGTATGATCCATTGAATGATCACACTTTCTTCGCCGGAAAAACCATGTATTTTGAGAATAAAACAGGAAATTCGCTGGATGAAGTTAAGGCAGTCTTTTACGAGAAAAACACAGAGGGAAACTTACAGCAGGTAGGAGAACCTGTTTCGATGACAGCCATTCAGAATGGTTTTTCAGTAACGATCCCAACAGCGGCATGTTCGTATGTACAGTTTACGGATGCATCGGGAAAGATATTTTTAGGTGATACTTACTCAAACTTCTACAATCAGGGAGCAGACGAAGCGGATGTCGAGAGTTTCCTTTTTGCAGCCGGCTCCATGGACTGTTATAAATATGCCGGAAAAGCCGAAAATTCCACCTGGGGAGTGCTGGGAGAGAGAACCGTTTATTACGATGCGACCCTGTCAAAGATGTCTTATGCAAGAAGCAGTGATAGAAATGGCGGCAAGGGAATTCCATATGATAGTAATTCAAAGGTCTACTACTATGCCACCAAAGAGAATGGAGAGGATCCAGTTCATGGTGAGATGACATCTGTGGAAGATTCAGATCTGTGGAGTGTTAGTCTTTCTGGAGTTTACACAAAGATCCGTTTTGCAGGATATGCAGTGGAAAATGAAACTATTTCGGAGAATGGTGCCGGAACAAAACTGGAGAAAATTCCAGAAAACCTGAAAAATCCATGTTATTTTGGAGATGACAGTGACGATGTGATCTACAAAGGCGGCAACCGCGGCGGATACTGGGGCGAGAAAGGCAGCGTCCGAGATGCGGAGAGTGGCAAGAATACGACGGTTGTCAATGTGCCAGAGGGGACTTTCACCAAGGATTCCAATACTCTGTATGTAGATACTACCCTGTACGATTATTATACAGACTATGAGCTGAACGGACAGAACCGTGATGCATATGATTCAGTAAATATTGCCAGTCACAGAATCTATCAGCCGTTCAGACAGTTTAATCAGGCTTTAAGTACATATTATAAAAATAATAATGTAACCTATCCGCTTTATTGGGGAAACTTCCAGAACTATAATGGTTCTCATTTTAAAGAGATTGCAGATACTTTAAATCTGTATGGATATTCTAATAATAATCAGTTCTTTTATGAAAACAACTCGATGTGGGATATTAATGGAGTGGAAATAAAACAGGGAGGACAGAATGCAACACAGGGCTTAAGTGGAGCACAGTTGGCAAGTGGATCACTGACACTGGCAGGAGGTGCGATCGCCCCGTTCTTTAATGAAGATTTTCTGAAAGGCAATAACAGTAAAAATACAGTCCTGGGAAATGTATACCATAATGTTACTTTTCCATTTATAAAAAAAGCACTGACCAGTTCTGCTGATACCTCAAAGGAAGGAACCGTTGACTACTGGTGCTTTGACAGTGCAGATCAAACTAACTCAAACAAAAATCTTCGTCTGAAATATGATTCCTCGAATGGATATTTTCTGCAGTCAACGAATGACATTGTAAATGGTCAGACAGTAGGGGATGGATATCCAGCCACAGAAGTTGGAAATTATTTTCCTTTAAACTCATCATCAGAGAGCGGAAATGCCTGTAAGCTGAATTATGGATTTGGACAGAAACTTCAGCTTAAATTTCGTCTGACACAGGATGGAACAGTTACAACTACAAGCAATAAAGAAGTTCCGATAGAATTCAACTTTTCAGGTGATGATGATGTATGGGTGTTCATAGATGATCAGCTGGTTCTTGATGTGGGCGGCGCTCATGATGTTGTATCCGGCCGTATCAATTTCAAAGACAGGACTGCCTGGGTAAGTAAAGTAAAGAATCAGTCAGGCGGCGGATTTACTGATAATATAACAACAGCTTTTCCGGAAGCTTTAAAAAATGATTTGGATTTTTACAAAAAAGAACATACTTTGACCATGTTCTACATGGAGCGTGGACTTTGGGAATCGAATATGAAGATTACCTTTAACTTTCCGGATGAGAACCAGCTTCAGGTGGAGAAGCAGCTGGACACTACAGATGTAAATGAGCTGTTCAAAGGCTTATTCGAAGGTACAGACCTGTTTGATTTCAAAATTAAGAACCTTGCAACACATTATGGAGAAAAAGCTGCTTCAGCCACAACAACAGCACCGGTGAAGATCAGTGATTTGGCTTACACCGTTGCTCCGGCACACCGCAGTAATATATTTGAAAAAACTACAAAAGAGGGATCAGCTGCTGTTCACTGGTATGCGAAAGAACAGGACGTGGAAAGTACTTGTCGGTCACAGCGATATGGAGAACTGACTTTAAACGATCCGTTAGATATTTCCAATATGCAGTATCTGAAATTTAAATTCTATTACGACTATGCAGATATCCCATCACTTTCCAATATGTATCTGCAATTGGTAGATGCAAATGGCATGATAGCAGGCTGTCTGGGACAGGAAACCCTTTCCGGACGAACTTATGGTACTGTTTCCGTTGCAAGCAAAAAGTGGATAACTGTAAAACTGGATCTCACAAAATTGTCAGGAATTAAAGGCTTTGGCAACTTGAAAAAAATCCGTTTCGGTTATAACTATCCAAGAAATATTTATCTGAAGGATTTTATATTCCGTCCGACGGCAGAACTGACAGCTTCTACTGGATTTGTGACGAAGCAGTATGATATTGCGGACTATGATTCAGCCAGATCAGGTAAACTGGAAAATCCAAAAGGTGCGGTGTACACTTCTTCTGCAAAGTCAGGAGCCTATGCAATTGAGGATGATGGAAGCTTTGTATTGCGGGATAAGGAAACCATTACATTTAAGGATCAGTTCCGTCGAGGCAGTTATATTTACCTGAAAGAAAAAGTCGATCCAAATCTGTTTGATACGACTTGGACCATGCTTGAGAATGGACAGCCGGTGACGTCCATGGGAACAGGAAGCACTGTAACAAATGGAAGCGTGAGCAGTCTCAATAAGGTGCCAGGGTTTTCCGTTAATGATGGAAGAACAGAAAATAAAGTTTTGCCTGATGCCGAAGGAAAGAACCCTCAGGAAAATAACAAGTATGATGGAGATAGACCCAAAAAACAATCTTCAGAGAATACTTCAGAAGAAGTACCGGAGGATACCTTCGTATTCCGTTCTTATGCGAAACCGGATGATACTACAACGTTAACCAAATTGAAGGCAGTCTTTTACAACAAAGTTAAGACAGGTTCACTGACAATCAAGAAAGAAGCTGCATATCATACAGATCAGTTGGATGGTACTTATAAATTTAAACTTACATTTACCAATGTTGGTGGTGCAGGTCTGGAGACAGCACCGATTGTGGTGCCGGATATTTTCCTGAAAGCCAATGAATCCTATACGATCACAGGGATCCCGATAGGAACCTTCTTTACGATCGAAGAGATAACACCGACCGATGGATCCACCCTCGACAGTATTTTGCTGAAGCTGAATGGAGTGCAAGTGCCGCAGAAAGTCGGAACGACCGTACTTCAGGGATATATCAAACCAGCAAATACAACGGGAGAAGAATCACAGGCAGAAGTAGTATTTAAGAATACGAAAAAACCAAAGGTAAATCTGTCTGTGGAAAAATTCTGGAAAACAGCAGCAGGTGAAACTTATACAGGAAAACTTCCAGATGAGATTTACATCCAGCTGCAGAGAAGGTCGTCAGATACAGACACATGGGAGGCAGTAGAATATAACAACAGCATTTATACAGGGCTGACATATAACATTTACACTAATGAATGGAAAACCTCATTTAAAGACCTGGATAAATATGTGAACTATACACTTGAAGATCGGGTTCAATACCAATATCGGATTGTTGAGGTAAAACTGACAAAAGATACAGCTGGAAATGTGACAGCAGTAACACCTGTGGAAAATGGAGGCTGCATCGAGTTCACGGACGCTAGCGGGAAACGGAGTATGTTTAAGGTTTCTTATGATTATGCTAATCCCAATAGTGATTCAGGAATCTCTATTGGGGAAGATAATAATGGTTCTGCAACGATTACCAATACCTATCAGCCACCAAAGACTAATATTCAGATTTTGAAAATAAAGGCAGGAACAGCAGGAGATAATCCGGAAAAACTTGCCGGAGCAGAATTTAAGCTTGAAAAACTGACTGTCGATGGAACTATTGATTCTGCCTTTACAGCACAGACTGTTACAACGGGTAAAGAAAATGAAGAACTTGGAGTTGCAAAATTTGAAAATCTGGAAGATGGAACCTATCAGATCACAGAGACAAAAGCTCCGGAAGGATACAATCCAGAGACAAAAGCTCCGGAAAGATACAATCTTTTGAAATCACCGATTAAGGTTGTGATCAACAGAAGAGAAAACTTCATCACAGTAGATGGCGAGAATTCCATTAGATTTCTCAAGAAGAATACACTTACGATCCAGGTTGCCAATCAGGCAAAATTCCAGCTGCCGGCAACAGGAAGCTGGAGCAGACTGATCCTTGGCTTTACCGGTGCAATCATCGCCGGAACTGTGATAATCATGTATCTATTGTTACAAAAGCGGAGAAAGGAGGGCAAAACTTCCTGACCGCTTGAAGAAACAGACAGATGATTCAATATATGATACCAGGGTCCAAAAGTGCAATGCGCGATACAATACGTAGGTATCTTTAAAAACCAAATGGAAAAGGAAATGAAGAAAGAGAAAGAGAGGAAATGAGTATGAAGAAATTCAAAAAACTCCTTGCCGGTCTCCTTGCCGGCGCAATGATGCTGGGCAGCATGTCAGTAACTGCATTTGCAGCAGAAGAGACAAATACACCGAAAATGACTGCTGCTACAATTGATACATCGCTGAAAGGATCATTGACAATCCATAAGTATTATTTTAAAAATAGTCAGCCGGGTACTCTTGAAGAAGGAACAGGAGAAGCGGTAGAAAAGCTTCCAGCCGAGGCACTTCCTTTGGAAGGAGCAGAGTTTTCAATTTGGCGAGTTGCAGACATTGATGGAAATGTAACCATTAAAGGAAAGACAGGTCAAAAATTTGAAGTTGTCGGTGACACATCAGATGTGACAAAGGCACGAGAGCTGGTTGCAGGTGAAGAAGCAGATGCTATACAAACAACAAACGCAGATGGTATAGCTGTATTTGGAAAAGATAAAACTGAAACAAATACACTTGAACTTGGATACTACTATGTGAAAGAGACAAAAACACCAGCAAATATCTCATCTACACCAGCAGAATTTGTTGTTTCAGTTCCGATGACAAATAAAAAAACAGATGCTGGAACAAAATGGATTTATGATGTAACAGTATATCCGAAAAATGTAAAAACTGAAGCGGGTGTTACTATAAAAAAGGTTAATGCTGCAGATGTCCCAATTGAGGCAAATGCGCAATTCGTACTTCAGAAAAAAGCCAGTGACAATACCTGGAAATATGTGAGCTATAATGCTACAACAAAAGCATACAATTATGAAGTTGCAATCTTGAAAGATGCTACACAGTTTGGACAGGGTGCCGCGATTTCCGGTCTTGGAAATGGTTCTTACAGACTTTTTGAGGTAAGTGCAGAGAATGGTTATATTATGGATGGAGCCATTGCATATGAATTTGATATTGCAAATAATGGTGAAATTACAAAGCCGGCTGCAAATTCTGGAAATTATCTGTCTTATGTAAAAGATGGAGAAGCAGATAATAAAAAATCTGCAATTATTACCGTAAAGAACGAAAGACCTGATGTTGAAAAGACAGTAAAAGAGAATACTAAATGGCAAAAAGATGCAGATACAGCAGCTAATAAAGATATTGAATATCGTGTAAAAGTATCTGTACCGGGAAATATTGCAAAACTTAATACATTCAAAATTACAGATACACCAATGAACATTACAGATGATGTGAATACTGTAGAACTATATAGTGATGAAGCGTGTACAAATAAAATAACGGATCTTGTAAAAGATACAGATTATACAATTACTAAAAATAGCAATGGATTTATTTTAGATTTTATTAATAAAGATACGAATAAAGTAACAAATGCTTTTGCAACTTATGCTAATAGGAATATTTATGTATACTACAAAGCAAAATTAACAGGGAATGCTGTTACAACAGTTGCTGGCAATCCAAACACTGTAAAACTGGATTATTCAAACGGAATTTATCCGAAATCCAATGAAACAGATAAACCAAATCCGGGAAAAGAACAGGATCATGCATATATCGAGGACAAGGCAGTTGTCTATACATTTAAATTTACAATTAAGAAAACAGACAAAGACAATAATGAATTGAAAGGTGCAAATTTTGCACTGTATAAATGTGATAATGCAGGTTTGACTTCAGAAACTAAAATTAAAAAGGGTACAAAAGTTAAGGAATGGACGGATGAAAATATATCAACCTTTGAAGCAGACAAACTTGAAGCAGGTTACTATTATGTAATAGAAACAAAGGCACCAGAAGGATACAATCTTCTTACAAAACCGGTAGAAATTAAAGAGTTAAATGTGAAGTACACAACTACTTGGACAGATAATAAGGAATTTACGAAAGGTGAAGATGATGTTTGGCATTTGGTAAAACATGAGAAAACCAGTGCAACATTCAAATATGACAAAGATGCTTCTAACACTGGACTTGATTTTACAGGTGTTCAAACCATTGTTAATAAGAAAGGTTTTGTTCTCCCTGTAACTGGTGGTATGGGTACAATCGCTATCACAGCTCTTGGTGTTGCCCTTGCATTCGCAGGTGTTCTGATCATCGGCGCATCCAGAAAGAAAACTGTGAAATAAGAATTGAGGAACGACTAAAGAGCATTTTGACTCGTGACTGTGAGGGTACTGAACAGTTACATGAATTCATTAATTAGCTACCATAAATCCTCTTTTTGAATAAATCCTACAGGACAGACTCGTCACTCTGCCGCAAGGCAGAGTGTGGGTGTGTCTTATTTGCCTTATATGAAGTTGTCTGAAAAACAGCTCAGGTCGCTTCATATAAGACAAATGAGAGGCAGGGTCAAAAGCCCCGGCTATCACAGGGAAAGGAACTACAGGTCATGAAGAAACCAAGGCTGACGACGATTTTCAGTATGATCCTGATCTTTGCGGGAATCTCGCTCGCATTATATCCGACTATCAGCAATATACTCGCGCAGAAGCATGCTTCGCAGGCGATCACGGAGTACAATGATGAGATTAAAGACATGGATGAAGAAAAAATCGATGCGGTAAAGGAAGCCATGCAGCAGTATAATGAACAGCTTGGAAATGCAGTTACCCAGGATGCCATCGGTGAGCAGCAGACAGGCACCAGTCATGTGGATATGCTGGATATCGGAGATGTGATCGGCTATCTGACCGTGCCGGTGATCAATGTAAATCTTCCTATATATAAAGGTACATCACAGGATGTTCTGGCCAAGGGAGTTGGCTACATTCCGGAAACTTCTTTTCCGCTGGGAGGAGAGAGCACACACAGTGTGCTGACAGGGCACAGAGGACTTCCGGATGCCAAGCTTTTTACAGATATGGACAAAGTACAGAAAAAAGATCAGTTTTATATTCATGTGCTGGATGAGGTACTTGCGTATGAAGTTGATCAGATCAAGGTGGTCGATCCGGAGGATACTTCGGATCTGGATATTGTGGAAGGAAAGGATTATGTGACGCTTGTCACCTGCACACCGTATGCTGTCAATACATACCGCCTTCTTGTGAGAGGACACCGTGTGCCGTATACAGGGGAGGAGAAGGCAAAAACAGTTTCGCAGATCCGCCCGGCGGCAATGGCGAAGCGAGTGGTAGATGTATGGCCATGGTTCCTGTTTATGATGGCAGGTGTGGCAGTAACAGAAGGTGTGATCATTTTACTGATCCTCATAAAGAGGCACCATGATAAGAAGAAAAAAGGATAAAAGCACTCTGACCCAGGGTCAGAGTGAATCGTGATGATACTGAGAAAGACAGGAGAAAGTGAAAAATGGAAAATAAAAAAACAGAAGAGATCATGAGAGAGGTCCGTAAGGTGATTTTCGGCAAGGATGAATGTATCCGTCAGGTAATGACGGCGATTCTTGCGGGCGGTCATATTCTGATCGAGGATATCCCGGGGGTCGGCAAGACCTCCATGGCACTTGCTTTTGCAAGGGCAATGAACCTGACACAGAACCGTGTTCAGTTTACTCCTGACGTACTGCCGTCGGATATTGTCGGATTTTCCATGTTTATCAAGGAAAAAGAGGCATTTGTCTATCAGCCCGGAGCGGTGATGTGCAACCTGTTTCTTGCAGATGAGATCAACCGAACTTCTGCCAAGACGCAGTCTGCGCTTCTTGAGGTTATGGAGGAAGGAACGGTTACCGTAGATGGTGTGACAAGGAATGTTCCGGATCCGTTTATCGTCATTGCGACAGAAAACCCGATCGGGTCTGCCGGAACGCAGAGACTTCCGGAATCTCAGTTGGACCGTTTTATGGTCTGTATTGAGATGGGCTATCCGGATATTCAGGATGAAGTGCAGATTCTGATGGAGCAGTCCGGGTTTGGGGCAATGAAGGATGTAAAGGCTGTGATCAGTGCGGATGATCTCGCCCGGATGCAGAGAGAAGTCTCGGAGATTTTTGTCCATGAGACGGTCTGTCGATATATCGTGGATCTTGTAAATGCAACGCGCTCACATGAACTGGTGTCTCTGGGACTGAGTACCCGTGGTGCCATAGCAGTGACCAGGATGGCAAAAGCCAGTGCATATATGCAGGACCGTACATTTGTACTGCCGCAGGATGTGGCGGAGGTTTTTCCAGCGGCTGCAGTGCATCGTCTCAAATGCAGTGCGAGGGCGAAGTTAAGTCAGGGAGATCAGAGGCAGATCATCGGGGAGATCCTGAAATCTGTCAGACAGCCGCGACCGGAGAGATAAGGTATGAAAAGTAAGATCATATATATGGTACTGGTGCTGGCTACGTTGTGGGCGGCAGCAGCCGGCAGAGGAGAGTTTGCTTTTTTTCTGCTGGTTTTTGAGCTTCTTTTTGCAGTGTGTATGGCAGCCGGTGTATGGTATGTGGCGGGAAAGCTTCGCGTATCGGCGAAGACGGAAAGTTCTGCAGTCACCAGAGGCGAGCGGGAAAAATTTATTCTTGAGATCGAGAACTCGACGGTTTTTCCGGTCGGAGATATCCAGATCGTGATGGATGTCACAGGCGCAGGCAGGATCATCCGGCACACTGCGGCAGACAGAAAGAGCAGGGATTCGTGGCAGATTTTTCTGGAACCGGTACATTGCGGTTTTTTCAGAGTCGGTGTGACAGAACTCAGAGTATTCGACTATCTTGGACTTTTTTCGGCAAAGATCAGGATTCCTTCTCTTGCCAGGACAATCGCAGTCATCCCCAGGATCCATCTGATGGACGAGGAAACAGTACAGGGATTTTACGGGGAAGAGGAAGACAACGAAAATGCAGCCAGGGCAGGTACGGACAGTCAGGAGATTTTTGATACGAGATATTACCATCAGGGAGATATGCTCAAAAATATCCACTGGAAGCTCAGTGCCAAGGAAGATGAACTTCTTGTAAAGGAATTCAGTATGCCGGCCGGAAGGATGGTCAGTGTTTATCTGGATACATCGGACGGGACGGAAGAACAGACAACGCCTGATCAGCTGGATGAGTTTCTGGATCTTGCGGCATCTCTGGGAAATGCGCTGGTTGAGAAAGAACAGTTGTTTGAATATGTCTGGATGGAAAAGGGGACGAAGGAAGCCCTGCATTTCGAGGTGAACGGAAGGGAAGCTTTTTATCAGGCACTGGAGTGTATTCCGGGAATCTGTCAGGGAATATCCGACAATGTTCTGGTGCCGGAGCATGGTGGCGTCAGAATCACGATGGACGGACGGATACAGCGATATTTTCCGGAAGGTGAAGGACGTTTATGAGAAAAAAACAGACACAGAAGGAACAGAACAATATGGAGGTGCTTATCCTGGATTCAGGGTATGTTCCTCAGTCACAAAAGAAGCAGACAGAGAAAGGCGGAATGTTGCTGTCTTTTCTGGTGCTTTTTGGGGCGGTCGGAGTTCTTGCCGGAAGTCTGGTTTCAGCGTTTTCGATAAGGGATGAGAGATTGTGGCTTCTGATACCGGGAATCTTTCTGTTCAGCCTGTTTTTCAGCTGGTTTTATGCGGACAGAAGGTTGGATTCGAGAAGAATCTATGGTTTTCTTGCAATCGTGATCCTTTATATGGCAGTCTGTTTTGTTCTGCAGAACAGAATCACCGCAGGCTTTTATCAGACAGCTGATTTTGTGATGAGCAGGATCAATCAGGTCTATCATGGAAACATGAGGCTGTATGGAGCATATGAAAGCGGTGATATGGTGATCTTCTGGCTGCCTGTACTTTTTCCGGTGACGGGGCTTCTGGGGGCTGGAATTGTCAGAAGGAGAAACTGGCTTCTGATTCTTTCCATACTGTTTCCGCTGGTCGCGCTGATGATGATCGCCGGAGGCAGACCGGGAAATCTCTGGATGTATTTTCTGGCAATGAGCATTCTGCTTTTGTTTACTGCAGGGCGGAGCTATTTCTGTGGATGGAAAGCGGGGCTGACGGCACTTCTTGCTGCCGTGGTAGTATCTGTCCCGTCATGGTGTATTTCCATGCCATTGGCAGGAGTGGAGATCCCGGCAATTCAAAGAGGCACGACAAGAATACAGAATCGGCTCCTGCAGTCTCTGTGGAGTTTTCTACCGAAGATTTCAGGGGGAAATCTGCAGCTCTCTCTGGAAGGAATCGCCGGAGGGGTGGACAACGGAGAACTCGGAACGACAGACGGTGTGTTTTTTACCGGGGTGGATGCCCTGAAAGTGACCAGTGTGCAGAGACCTTCGGAGACGGTCTATCTGAGAGGATATATCGGTGAGACTTATACAGGGAACAGTTTTGAGCCGGGAGCGGAGGAAAACTTTCAGAATGCAGCGGCTGTCTGGAAAACAGACGGAGATTCCACAATCTATATACAGAATCTTCCTTTTCTGAGGACGATGTATTATGAGAAGCAGTCGTCAGGAAAGAATGCCGGGGAGTCGGAGAGTGCAGTGAACCAGATCACAGTAGAAAACCTGAATGCCAACCCGGAGTACACGTATGTTCCATATGATGCTTTTTTGAATGATGTATATCAGATCAGCAACGGGGATGGGGCAGTGTGCGGACAGAGCAGGCAGGAGGATATTTTTTCCTGCTACTGGAGAAGCAATGCCAAAGAGATCCTGGAAAGCTATCGTGACGGTAAGGATACTTCCGGTGTGCTGAATGATACGGAAAAATCGTATCGGAATTTTTGCAGTACCTATGATCTTCAGATTCCGGAAAAAGGGCTTGAAAGGCTGAAGAAGGAATGTGCGGAAGCGAAGGAAGAGAATCACTGGGGAGAATCTGAGACGGGTGCAGAGATGCCGGACTGGGCAGTTGCAGATGAGTATGAAGAGATTCGCAAGTATGTGGTAAAAAGACTTCTTCGTGACTGCAGCTATGAGACAGATACGGACAAGCTGAAGGACGGCCAGGATTTTGTGGAGACTTTTCTTTATGACACAAAGGAAGGCTACAGTATGCATTTTGCGGCGGCTGCGACGATGATGTTCCGTATGTTTGGCGTTCCGGCGCGTTATGTGGTGGGATATGTGGCACCACAGGAGCTTTTTTCGGAAAATGCTGACCAGACTTATACTGCCGTTCTGGAGGATGACAATGCGCATACCTGGGTGGAGATCTATCAGCCGTTTCTCGGATGGACTCCGGTGGAAGTGACACCGGGTATGGAAACAGAGTTTGTTGACCAGACAGAAGAGAAAGAGCAGAGTGACCGTGTTCCGGAGGAAGCGAAGACGGAGACGGAAGAGGAGGAAATCAGTGTATCCGGTTTTGCAGTCCGTATTGCTGGGTGGTTCACAGGACACCTTGCAGATATTCTGAAGTTATGCGCTGTACTGTGCTTGCTGATGCTTGTTCTCGGAAGCGGAATAAAGATCCGTGCCGCACATAGGGCTCGTTACGGAGTGGGAGAAGATCCGGCAGAGGCGGTGAGGGCGATTTATCGCTATATCTGTCGTATTCTGTACAAAAAGGGCATGTCGAAGGACTGCACGGCGGCAGATGGCGGAACGATTCGCTTTATCAGGGATTTCTGTCCTGTATTTACGGAGGAAGATGGCAACAGACTTCAGAAACTGATCCTGAGGGCAAGCTATGGAAATGAACCGGTGACTGAGGAGGAGCGTCTGTGGATGCGTCAGCTCTGCCGGCAGATAAAGCGGTCCGTACGTGGAAAAAAACGTTGACAAAGACCATGTCGGTTGCTATAATACCTGCATGAACAAAGGCGTTCTTTTGGAGGGTAACCTTCCGAAAGTACGCCCTTTTTTTATTTATTTTTCAAATATAAGGAGAGAATACTATGGGGAATTATACCAGAGAGGAAATATTGCAGATGGTTGAGGAGGAAGACGTAGAATTTATTCGTCTTCAGTTCACCGATATGTTTGGGGCAATTAAGAATATCGCTGTGACGGCTCGGGAACTTCCCCGTGCGTTAGATAATCGCTGTATGATCAACGGCGAACAGATTGCGGGGATGGATATGGAGAAAGGTTCAGACCTTTATCTCAGCCCGATACTGGATACCTTTGCAATTCTGCCGTGGCGTCCGCAGCAGGGAAAGGTTGCGAGAATGATCTGTGATCTTTACTGTCCGGATGGCACACCATACAAAAACAGTCCGAGATATATTCTGGAGCGTGTGGCAAAAGAGGCAGAGCAGGAGGGATACACCTGCTATATCGATCCGGAATGTGAGTTTTTTTTATTCCATACAGATGATAATGGAATGCCGACAACCGTAACACATGAAAAGGCAGGCTATCTGGATATGAGCCCGCTGGATCTTGGTGAGAATGCAAGACGTGATATGGTACTGACACTGGAAGATATGGGAATGGAAGTAGAATCCTCTCACCATGAGGCAGCACCGGCACAGCATGAGATTGATTTCAGCTATGGTGAGGTGCGTGACATTGCAGACTGTATCATGACTTTCAAGATGGCAGTTCGTATTGTGGCAAAACGCCATGGACTTCATGCCACATTTATGCCGAAGCCAAAGACAGAAGCAAATGGTTCCGGTATGCACATCCAGTTTTCTCTGATCAAAAACGGGGAAAATGTATTTGAATGCGCAGACCGTCCGGGAGAACTCAGTGAAGATGCATATTATTTTATAGGAGGTCTTCTGGCACACAGCAAGGAAATGGCGCTGATCACCAATCCGCTGGTCAATTCCTATAAGCGACTTGTTCCGGGATATGATGCACCGACAGAACTTACATGGACTGAGAATAACCAAAATTCGCTGGTCCGTATTCCGGTAACCAGAGGAGAGGGGATCCGCGTAGAACTCCGAAGCCCTGATGCTTCTGCAAACCCATATGTGGTACTGGCAGTCTGCCTTGCCGCAGGTCTTGACGGAATCAAAAACAAGATTACACCGACAAAATCATCAAATCTTGCGACACAGGATCAGCAGGCAGAACATCTTCCGGAAACATTAAAGGAAGCAATTGATTATTTTGAGTCCAGTTCATGGGTAAAAGAAGTACTTGGTGAGGAATTTTGCAGGCAGTATGTTGCAGCGAAAAAGAATGAATGGCTGAGATATACCAGGCAGGTAACTGACTGGGAAATCGCAGAATATCTGTATCGACTGTAATGAGACTTTACACATACTGTAAGTGAGATGAATAAGACAAGGGGAAGAGGAGAGACACTTTTATGAGCAGTATTGTTATTGCATTGCCCAAAATAGAAGATGCCAAAAAAATCCGCAGCGTTCTTGAACGTCACGGATTTACGGTAGCCTCTGTATGCAGTACTGCATCAAGTGCCCTTTCGAATGCCTCGGAACTTGGAAGCGGTGTTCTGATCTGCGGACATCGTCTGCCGGATATGAACTATCTGGATCTGTCTGAGTGTCTGCCGAGAGATTTTGAAATGTTGCTGTTGGCATCTGCGAGGGTGATCTGTGAAGTGCCATCCTCTATTCTTTCAGTGGAGATGCCGATAAAGTCCGGTGATCTGGTCAACACGGTCAGCATGATCCTGATGCAGCAGGATCGCAAGAGACGTAAAGAAAAAAAGAAACCCAAACTTCGTTCGGAGAAAGAACAGAATTATATTTCCAATGCGAAGATGATGCTGATGCAGCGAAATCATTTAAATGAAGAAGATGCATACAGGTATATCCAGAAATCCAGTATGGATTCCGGAACGAATATGGTGGAGACAGCACAGATGCTTCTGATGCTGTTGTATGAAAGCTGATACAGTAATGATGGAAGTAAGAAACGGATTTTTTTGATCCGGACTTCACAATATAAAAAGACGAGATATATGGAGGATGAGGAAATGGAGTTTTTGAACGGTATTTACAAAAAAGAAGTAACCGAATGGGATGAACTGTTAGGTACTTCTCTCTTAAATCAGGAAGTTATTCTGGAAGGAGCCGTTCACAGCATCCGTAATATGGGCGATGTGGCTTTTGTGATCCTGAGAAGAAGAGAGGGACTTTTTCAGACCGTTGTTGAGAATGAAAAAGCAAATCTTTCCGTTCATGATCTGAAAGAAGCGATGACCCTCCGTGTAAAAGGAATTCTGAATGAGGAAGAAAGAGCTCCTCATGGAAGAGAAATCCGTATCCGGGAGGTAGAGATTCTTTCAACACCGGCAGAACCGATGCCGCTGGCAATTGATAAATGGAAATTAAATACTTCTCTGGAGGCAAAACTGAATTTACGTCCGATCGCACTTCGTAATGTGCAGGAGCGCTCCAAATTCAAGATTCAGGAAGCGTTGACACGTGCTTTCCGTGATTTCCTCTACGAACAGGGATTTACTGAAATCCATACACCGAAGATCGGGGCAAGAGGAGCCGAGGGTGGTGCAAACCTTTTCAAATTCAGCTATTTCCACAAACCGGCCGTCCTTGCACAGAGCCCGCAGTTTTACAAACAGATGATGGTAGGTGTTTTTGATCGCGTGTTTGAGACCGGACCGGTATTCCGTGCCGAGAAACATAATACCAAACGTCATCTGAACGAATATACCAGTCTTGATTTTGAGATGGGATATATTGACGGATTCGAAGATATCATGGGAATGGAAACAGGATTTCTTCAGTATGCGATGGAACTGCTTAAGAAGGACTATGCAAAGGAACTTCAGATCCTTAAGATCGAACTTCCGAAAGTAGATCAGATTCCGGCGGTACGTTTTGACAAGGCAAAAGAACTTGTCGCTGAAAAATATAACCGCAAGATCCGTAACCCGTATGATCTGGAACCGGAAGAAGAAGCACTGATCGGAAGATATTTCAAAGAAGAATATGATGCTGATTTTGTTTTTGTAACACATTATCCGTCAAAGAAACGTCCATTCTATGCAATGGATGATCCGGCAGATGATAAGTTTACATTAAGTTTTGACCTTCTGTTCCACGGACTGGAAGTAACAACCGGAGGCCAGCGTATCCATGATTACAATCAGCTCAAAGCGAAGATTGCTGCCCGTGGTATGGAAGAAGATGGTATGGAGCAGTATCTGGATACTTTCAAACATGGAATGCCGCCGCACGGAGGTCTTGGTATCGGACTGGAACGTCTGACTATGCAGCTTCTTGGTGAGGAGAATGTCCGTGAAGCATGTCTGTTCCCGAGAGATCTGAACAGACTGGAGCCGTAGGATAAGCAGGAGGAACAAAAATGGCAAAGATCATAGATGATGAAACAATAGAAAATGTATGCATTCTTGCGAAACTTTCTTTGAATGAGGAAGCAAAGGAAAAAGCAAAAGAAGACATGCAGAAGATGCTGGATTATGTGGAAAAGCTGGATGAACTGGATACCAAAGGGGTTGAACCGCTTTCACATATCTTTGGTGATCAGAATGTATTCCGTGAAGATGTGGTAACAAACGGAGACAATAAAGAAGCAATGCTTGCAAATGCACCGAAGGCAAAAGAAGGACAGTATCAGGTACCGAAGACCATCGGATAACAGAAGTGATCCGGATAGAGGAGATGAATTATGGAACTGGAAACAATGACAGCATTAGAACTGGCTGCAAAGATAAAACAGCGTCAGATCCATGTAGTGGATGGCGTGAAAGCAGTCTTTGACCAGATTGAGAGTAAGGAAGGAACGGTGCATGCTTACCTTGACCTTTATAAAAAAGAAGCATATGCACGCGCAAAAGAAGTGGAAAAAGGAATTGCAGACGGTACTTATACGGGTTCGCTTGCAGGTGTTCCGATTGCAATAAAAGATAATATCTGTATCAAAGGAAAGAAAACAACCTGTGCATCCAGAATCCTTGAGAATTTTGTTCCACAGTACAATGCGGAGGTCATTGACCGTCTGGAAAAAGCAGGAATGATCATTATAGGTAAGACAAATATGGATGAGTTTGCCATGGGAAGTACTACAGAGACTTCAGCTTACGGAGTGACAAGAAACCCGTGGAACACAGAACATGTTCCGGGCGGCTCTTCCGGTGGTTCCTGTGCGGCAGTTGCAGCAGGAGAAACGTTTATGGCACTAGGATCTGATACAGGTGGATCTATCCGTCAGCCGAGCTCTTTTTGTGGTGTGACCGGAATTAAGCCAACTTACGGTACCGTATCCCGTTATGGTCTGGTTGCCTATGCGTCTTCGCTGGATCAGATCGGACCGGTAGGAAAGAATGTGGCAGACTGTGCCGCGCTTCTTGAAGTGATTGCCGGACATGATCCGAAAGACAGCACTTCACTCGACAGACAGGATCTTGATTTTTCAAAGAGTCTGGAAGATAAGAAGCTTCTCGGAATGAAATTCGGTGTACCGAAAGAATTTCTTGCAAAAGGCCTTGAGCCGGAAGTAAGAGATTCTTTTATGAATGTGTTGAAGACACTTACTGAACAGGGCGCAATCGTAGAGTTTTTCTCTGTAGAGACTATGGAATATATGATTCCTGCATATTATATCATTGCCAGCGCAGAGGCAAGCTCAAACCTGGAGCGTTTTGACGGTGTAAAATATGGTTATCGTGCAGCTGAGTATGAAGGTTTGCATGATATGTACAAAAAAACAAGAACCGAAGCTTTCGGTGAGGAAGTCAAACGTCGTATTATGCTTGGTTCATTTGTATTAAGTTCCGGATATTATGACGCATATTATCTGAAAGCACTGCGTACAAAAGCGCTGATCAAGAAAGAGTTTGATCAGGCATTTGAAAAATATGATGTGATCCTTGCACCGGCGGCACCTTATACAGCACCAAAGATCGGGGAAAGTCTGAAAGACCCGCTTGCCATGTATCTTGGTGATATTTATACCGTTGCAGTCAATCTCTGTGGTTTGCCGGGAATCACGGTTCCATGTGGAATGGACAAAGCCGGAATGCCAATCGGTATCCAGATGATCGGTGACTGTTTTGCAGAGAAGAAGATCCTCCGTGCAGCCGCTGCCTATGAGGCAGTAAGGGGAGCATTCCCCACTCCGGAGAAAGGAGGCAAAAAGGCATGAAACAGTATGAGACAGTCATTGGCCTTGAAGTCCATGTAGAACTTGCAACAAAAACAAAGATTTTCTGCGGATGCTCCACAGAATTCGGGGGTGCTCCGAATACACATACCTGCCCGGTCTGCACCGGTATGCCGGGATCGCTGCCTGTTCTGAACCGTAAGGTAGTAGAATTTGCACTGAAGGCCGGAATTGCGGCAAACTGCCAGATTAATCAGTATTGTAAATTTGACAGAAAGAACTATTTTTATCCGGATAACCCGCAGAATTATCAGATTTCCCAGCTGTATCTGCCAATCTGCCATGACGGATGGGTAGAAATCGAGACTTCTGCAGGAAATAAAAAAGTCCGCATTCACGAAATGCATATGGAAGAAGACGCAGGTAAACTGATTCATGATGAGTGGGAAGATTGTTCACTGGTAGATTATAACCGAAGCGGTGTGCCGCTGATAGAGATCGTTTCCGAACCGGACATGAGAAGTTCAGAAGAGGTTATTGCATACCTTGAAAAACTGCGCTGTATGATGCAGTATCTCGGTGTATCCGACTGCAAATTGCAGGAAGGTTCCATGCGAGCTGACGTCAACCTGTCTGTTCGTGAAGTCGGAAGTGAATCTTTTGGAACAAGAACAGAGATGAAGAACCTGAACTCCTTTAAGGCAATTGCAAGAGCCATCGAGGGAGAAAGAGAACGTCAGATTGAACTGATCGAAGAGGGAAGAACTGTTATCCAGGAAACACGTCGCTGGGATGATAATAAAGAATCTTCCCATGCAATGAGATCAAAAGAAGATGCCAAAGATTACCGTTATTTCCCGGATCCGGATCTTCCACCGATTCATATATCTGATGAGTGGATTCAGCAGATACGTGAATCACAGCCGGAACTCAGAGAAGAAAAGCAGCTTCGTTATCAGTCAGAATATGAACTGTCCGCATATGACGCAGGGATTCTTACAGAGTCCAGACATCTTTCGCTGCTGTTTGAGGAAGTGGCAAAGCTCTGCGGAAATCCGAAGAAAGCAGCCAACTGGTTTATGGGAGAAGTTCTCCGCCTTACCAAAGATAAAGGACTTGATGTAGAAAAAGTTTCCTTTGCACCAAAACATCTTTCAGATCTGATTTCCATGGTGGAGAAAAAAGAAGTAAGCGCCCAAAATGCAAAGAAAGTCTTTGAAAAAGTCTTTGAAGAAGACATTGAGCCGGTAGTTTATATTGAAGAACACGGTCTGAAAATTGTTGAAGACACCGGACTTCTCAATGATACATTACAGAAGATCATGGATGAGAACCCGGGACCGCTGGAAGAACTTCTTGGCGGTAAAGAAAAAGTTTTCGGATTCTTTGTCGGTAAGATGATGAGGGAACTGAAGGGCAAGGCAAGTCCGGATGCAGTACGCGAGGCTCTTGTAAAAGAAGTAGAACGAAGAAAGAATCTGTAGACAGATTAGGAGAGAATATTATGGTTACAGTAAATAAAAATTATCTGAAGCTTCCGGGAAGTTATCTTTTTTCCACAATTGCAAAGAAAGTAGCTGCATATCAGGAAGCAAATCCGGATGTACAGATCGTACGTCTGGGAATCGGAGATGTCACACAGCCGCTGGCACCGGCAATTATCAATGCGTTGCATAAATCCGTTGACGAGATGGCTAATGCAGAAACATTTCATGGATATGCACCGGATCTCGGTTATGAATTCTTGCGCAGTGCAATTGCAAAAAACGATTACGAAGCACGCGGATGTGACATTCATGCAGATGAAATCTTTGTTTCTGACGGAGCAAAGAGTGATTCCGGTAACATTCAGGAAATCTTTGGTATTGAGAATAAAGTAGCTGTATGTGACCCGGTTTACCCGGTTTATGTTGACACAAATGTTATGGCGGGCCGTACCGGAGCGTATAATACAAAAAGAGAAAACTTTGACGGTGTGATCTATATGCCGTGTCTGGAGGAAAACGGATTCCTTCCGGAATTTCCGACAGAGACTCCGGATCTGATCTATCTCTGCTTCCCGAACAATCCGAGTGGTGCGGCAATCACAAAGGACAAGCTTCAGGAATGGGTAGATTATGCAAATAAAAATGGTGCAGTGATCATTTATGATGCGGCATACGAGGCTTATATTACAGAAGAAAATGTTCCGCACAGTATTTATGAATGTGAAGGTGCACGTACCTGTGCGATCGAGCTTAGAAGCTTTTCAAAAAATGCCGGATTTACAGGTGTCCGCCTTGGATTTACCGTTGTTCCGAAAGATCTTATAAGAGAAGGTGTTGCACTGCATGACCTTTGGGCAAGACGGCATGGAACAAAATTTAACGGTGCACCGTATATTGTACAGCGCGCCGGTGAAGCTGTTTATTCTCCGGAAGGAAAGGCACAGCTGAAAGAGCAGGTTGCATATTATATGAAAAATGCACATACGATCTACAACGGACTGAAAGAGGCAGGATACTCCGTATCAGGTGGCGTGAATGCACCGTACATCTGGCTGAAGACTCCGAACAATATGAGTTCCTGGGATTTCTTTGATTATCTGCTTGAAAATGCACATGTAGTAGGTACACCGGGATCAGGATTTGGTGCTCATGGAGAAGGCTTCTTCCGTCTGACTGCTTTCGGAAGCTATGAAAATACACAGGAAGCTCTCAGAAGAATCAAGGCATTATAAAAATTTGAATAAACAATCATGCCTTTGGGCAGTGTAAAGAGGTGGTTTTTGACAAACTGCCTCTTTTTCGTTGCCATACGAAAAAATATACCGTATAATCGTAGTGAAATAATTTAAGAATATAAGCAGTATTCAGCAGGCAGTATCCCGTAACTGTGCGGGAACTGAACAGTTAAGAAAATACCCGATCCGGGACTGAGGAGTTGTTACAGATGTACATAGAAACAACAGAAAAATTACTGGAATTTATAGAGAAAAGTCCGACTGCATTTCAGGCAGTGGATGAAATGAAAAAACGATTTACGGAAGGTGGATTTCAGGTGCTTTCGGAGAGAGAACACTGGAATCTCATACCGGGTGGAAAATATGTAGTGACCAGAAATAATTCCGCACTGATTGCTTTTGCAATACCGGAAGATCCGCCGTTTGCATTTCATATTATGGCAAGCCACAGTGATTCTCCGGCATTCAAGATAAAAGAAAATCCGGAAATGAAAGTGGACGGCAGCTATGTAAAACTGAATGTGGAAAAATATGGCGGAATGCTGATGGCACCGTGGTTTGACCGCCCGCTTTCTGTAGCCGGAAGAGTTGTTGTAAAAGAGAATGGCAGACTTGTGGAAAAGCTGGTAAACATAGAACGTGATCTGGTGATGATCCCGAATCTTGCTATTCATATGAATCGTGAGGCAAATAACGGAACCGCATATAATCCGCAGAAAGACATGCTGCCTCTTTTTGCAGCAGAAAATACAGACAGAACGCTGCTGGAAATGATTGCAGAGCAGATCGGGGCCGACAGATCAGATATTCTCAGCCACGATTTATTTTTGTATAATCGTATGCCGGGTACGATATGGGGCGTAGATCAGGAATTTGTTTCCTCTGCACGGCTGGATGACTTGCAGTGTGCGTTTTCTTCTATGGAGGGACTTCTGCGGGCAGAACCGAGAGAAAATATTGCAGTACATTGTGTGCTGGATAATGAAGAAGTCGGCAGCAGCACAAAACAGGGGGCGGCATCTACTTTTTTGAAGGATACACTTCTTCGTATCAATACAGGGCTTGGCAGAACTTATGAAGAATATCTGATGACTCTTGCCGGAAGTTTTATGGTTTCGGCGGACAATGCACATGCGCTTCATCCGAATTACGCAGACAAGACGGATCCGGTGAATCATCCTGTTCTGAATAAGGGAATTGTCATCAAATATAATGCAAATCAGAAGTATTGTACAGATGCAGTATCTGCTGCAGAGTTTATAGAGCTTTGTGCAAAGGCGGATGTTCCATATCAGACGTTTGTAAACCGGTCTGATATTGCCGGTGGCTCGACACTAGGCAATATTTCCAATACACAGGTTGCCATGAATACAGTAGATATCGGACTTCCACAGCTTGCCATGCATTCTCCTTATGAGACCGCAGGCGTAAAAGACACTGAATATCTGATCCGGGTGGCAGGGGAACTTTTTGCATAACAGATTGCCATATAGAGTAGAAAAGAAGGACAATACAATGAGTGATAAAAAAGCAGTTTTTTTTGATGCAGATGGAACTATCTGCGATATGGAAAAAGGAGTACCGGACAGTGCAGTAGAATCAATCAAAAAGCTGGTTGCCAACGGACATCTGGCATGGCTCTGTACCGGAAGAAGCCGTGCATTTGTGTCCCGGTATCTGGAAGAAGTTCCGTTTACCGGTATTATCAGTGCATGTGGTGCGACCATCGAAAAAGACGGAAAAAGACTGTATAATAACGAAAGAACACCGGAGGTAGCAAAGCTTTCTGTTGAGATACTTCGTAAATATGGGCTGATTCCGGTCATGGAAGGTGCCGACTATATGTATTATGATAAGGATGAATATACGACAGATGTGAACTGGTATACTGATCTGATCACAGAATCACTTGGAGAAAAGTGGAGACCGATCCGTGGAAATGAAAACTGCATGCACATCAACAAGATCAGCGCGAAGAAACAAAAAGGCTGCAATGCGCAGCAGGCATGCTCAGAACTTTCTCCGTATTATGATATGATCTATCACGAATCTAATAACTTTGTGGGAAATACGATTGAAATGGTTCCGAAGGGATGTAATAAAGCAGTCGGAATTGCAGCAGTCTGCAGGATTTTTCATATCGCATGGGAAGACACGATCGTATTCGGAGACAGTAACAATGATCTGTCCATGTTTGAATATGCAGCAACAAAGGTGGCAATGGGAAATGCTTCACCGAAGATTAAAGAACTGGCCGATTATGTAACGACGGATATGTTCCATTACGGTATCCGTAACGGACTTGAACATTTAGGGCTTATATAGAAGGAGAAAATATGAAATACGGAAAAATAAGAATCGAGGATGGTAATTTCATTTTTGCGAAACACATGATGATGAATTATCTTCCGTGCAAAGATATCTTATGGGCATATAAAAGAAAAGAAGGAATAGAAGGCGGGGCACAGAAGCAGTTCAGTACCAGCTCGCTGGTGATCATTACACGCCGTAAAAAAAGATATCAGTTTGATCTGACGGACCGTGAGATTCAGGACTGTATTCAGTTATTGAAAGCGCTGAATCCGAATATTGTGACAGGTTTTCCGAAAGGCGGCAGAATCCCTCTCCAGAGTCTGCCGAATACAAGAGATCTGGGTGCACTGATGACATCAGACGGACGTCATATTCTTCCGCACAGACTTCTCCGAAGCGGAACACTGTATCATATTTCGATCGCAGACCAGGACACCCTGATGAAAGACTATCATCTGACGACTGTGATCGACTTCCGTACAAAATCGGAAGTTCTGGAAAAACCGGATACAGTCATGGGGGGAGTACAATACTGCGATATACCGATTGTGGATGAGGAAACGACCGGCATTACCAGATCCGGAAGACTGGATGAGATTATAAAAAGTTTTAAAGATATTCCGGAAGATTTTGTACTGAACCAGTATGCTTCACTGGTGCACGATTCCTACAGTGTCAGACAGTATGCACGTTTTCTGGATGTATTGCTTCATCAGGAAGAAGGGGCAGTATTGTGGCACTGCAGCATCGGCAAAGACCGTGCAGGTGTGGGAACGGTGCTTCTCCTATGTGCACTGGGGGTTCCGAGAGAGACAATCTATGAAGACTATATGAAAACAAATCTTTATCTGGATGGGGAAATGAATCATATGGTTCGCTATCTGGAGTCAAAGATGATCGTGGACAACCAAACCATGGACAAGATACGTCTGCTTTATCGTGTAAAAGAAGAATACCTTGACTGTGTATTCGAAACCATCGAAAAAGACTATGGTTCAGTTGAACAGTTTATGAAAAAAGCACTGTACATGAATCCGAAAACGATCGAGGCTCTGCGCAAAAAATACCTTGTATAAAAATACAAAAAAGTGTTTTAAAATTGTAATGTATACAAAATTTTGCATTGACAAACGATGTAATATTGCTATAATGATAAACATGCAGACAATTTTACAATGGAATTGTTTAAAAGATTAAAGTATTGAAAACACTGCTGTAAATGCAGTGAACAGTAACTTGAAAGCAGGTGCGTTATGCAGAAAAGAATTTTGTCCCTGTTAGTAGATAACACTGCCGGTGTATTAAGTCGTATTGCCGGTCTTTTCAGCCGCAGAGGTTATAATATTGACAGTCTGACAGTCGGCGTGACTGCGGATGAACGATATTCCAGAATGACAGTCGTATGCAGTGGGGACTCAATGATTCTGGAACAGATTACAAAACAGCTCGCAAAGCTGGTAGATGTAAGAGATATTAAGGTTCTCGAACCGGATAACAGTGTAAGCCGTGAACTGGTACTTGTGAAGGTCGCAGCGCGGCCGGAGCAGAGAGAGGGAATTATTTCCATTGCAAATATTTTCCGTGCCAATGTCATTGATGTCGGTAAGACTTCTTTAGTCATTGAGATGACCGGAAGTAAGAGTAAGCTCGGTGCTTTTATTGACCTTCTCGGTGAATATGAGATACTGGAACTTGCAAGAACAGGTATCACAGGACTTTCACGTGGTGCCAGCGATGTAAAATTTCTGTAGGATGCAGGGCATTTTACATAGTAGTTTATTACGTTTGCTAAGGGGTACAGCCCTTTAACGATAAACATTATTTTACGAATAGCTTAGGAGGAAACAAAGATGGCAAACAGGATTTTTTACCAGGAAGACTGTAATTTAGGATTACTGGATGGTAAGACAATTGCGATTATCGGTTATGGCAGCCAGGGACATGCACATGCGCTGAACTTAAAGGAGTCCGGATGCAATGTCATTGTTGGTCTGTATGAAGGAAGCAAGTCCTGGAAAAAAGCCGAAGAACAGGGCTTTAAAGTATATACAGCAGCAGAGGCTGCAAAACAGGCTGACATCATCATGATCCTGATCAATGATGAAAAACAGGCCAAACTTTACAAAGAAGATATCGAGCCGAACCTTGAAGAAGGCAACATGCTGATGTTTGCTCATGGTTTCAACATTCATTTTGGATGTATCGTTCCACCAAAATATGTCGATGTTACTATGATTGCACCAAAAGCACCTGGACATACAGTAAGAAGCGAATATCAGGCTGGAAAAGGAACTCCTTGTCTGGTAGCTGTAGAGCAGGATTACACAGGAAAAGCACTTGACAAAGCACTTGCTTATGGACTTGCAATTGGTGGAGCAAGAGCTGGTCTTCTTGAAACTACATTCCGTACAGAGACAGAAACAGACCTTTTCGGAGAGCAGGCAGTTCTCTGTGGTGGTGTTGTTGCACTTATGCAGGCTGGTTTCGAAACACTTTGCGAAGCCGGATATGACCCGAGAAATGCATATTTCGAATGTATCCATGAGATGAAACTGATCGTTGACCTGATTTATCAGTCAGGATTCGCAGGAATGAGATATTCCATCTCCAATACTGCTGAGTACGGCGATTATATCACAGGACCGAAGATTGTTACAGCAGAAACAAAGAAAGCTATGAAACAGATTCTGACAGACATCCAGGATGGTACATTTGCAAAAGATTTCCTGCTTGATATGTCTGATGCAGGAAAACAGGTTCACTTCAAAGCAATGAGAAAACTTGCTTCCGAACATCCGTCAGAAAAAGTTGGCGAAGAAATCCGTAAACTGTACAGCTGGAACGGCGAAGACAAGCTCATTAACAACTAAGTAAATTTTGATTAAAACGGCGCATCCTTTTGGATGTGTCGTTTTTTGTCTTATAATCCTGTCAGAACATGACGAACGAATTTTATTGACTTTTATGGGCTCAGGGCATAAGATTAAACCATCTTAAGACAATCTTGATTTTATCAATCAATGCAGATCTGCAAAAAATCCATTTATTTTTGTATTTTATTCCACGATAAGAAAGCAGGTGATTTATGCGAATTGCGGAAAAAGCCGCAAGAATTTTACTGACTGTGATCGGCCTTTTCGGTCTTGCTGTTTTTTTTCTACCGAAGATCGGTATTTCTGTGGATATTGTTATGTCCGGTTCTATGGAACCGACGCTAAAAACAGGAGGAATTGTTTTTACAGATACAAAAAGAACAGAGCCATCTGTCGGAGATATTGTAACGTTTCGAAATGCGCAGGGAAAAGTCAGTCACAGAGTAGTTGCAAAACAGAAACAGAGTTACATAACAAAAGGTGATGCAAATAATATGGAGGATGTATCACTGCTGGAATCGGAACAGATTATAGGAACGGTGATTCTGACAGTTCCACTTGTAGGTTATGCAGCAGAGCTTTTAAAGGAAAAAACGGTGGGAATGCTGTTGCTGCTCATGATCTTTCAGGAACTGGTCTTTCTGGTAATTGAATGGAAAGGAGAGCGCATCGAAAAAAGGCGCAGAAAACAAATATGAAAAAAAATACAGTGAAAATTATGGCACTGGCAGGAATTTTATGCCTGGCATCAGTTGGAGGCGTGTCTGCGTATCTGACGGATTATGAGAAAGTATCCAATGAGTTTACCGTCGGAAAGGTTGATATCGAACTGAAAGAACCGGAATGGAAACCAGAGGAAAATAGGATGATTGAACCGTCAAAAGTAATTTATAAAGATCCGCAGATCACGAATACAGGGACAAATGATGCCTTTGTGTATATGGAGGTTTCAATCCCAATGGCGAATGTAGAGGCGGCGGCAGAAAATGGTGAGCGTCTTGGTAAAAAAGTGCAGGAGTTATTTTCCTTTGAAGCAAAAGACAGCTGGACGCAGCTGAGTGTACAGAACGCAGAAAGTCGACGGACATATACATATGCATACAAGAAAATACTGAAACCACAGGAGACTTCGGAAACTTTATTTGATACTGTAAAATTTCTGAATCTGATTGAGGGGCAGCTGGACGGACAGACACTTGAAATTCCGGTCAGAGCCTATGCAATACAGACCTCTTATACAGGTGGCAGTTCAGATAATCTGCCAGAGCAGATTAAAGCAGCTTATGAAAAATATGTAAATCAGAATAAGAATCAGGATGGAAAAGTAACAGAATAACGGAAAGCGGGAAACAGTATGACAGGAAGGAAAAAGAGAATCACAGTTCTGGCGGCTACAATGGGGATTCTGGTGACTGTGCAGGGAATAGCAGCATATCAGAGTGCTTTTGATGCAGCAGAAAATATCATACGTGCGGGAAGCAATACAACTGAAATCGGGGAAGAATTTCCTTCTCCGACGCCGGTTGCGCCAGATAAAAATACAGATATCACGAAAAAAATATGGGTGACAAATCGTGAACAGGGTGCGGATGGGGTAAGTGTAGACTGTTATGTACGTGTTTCTCTGGCGTATTCAAACAGTGATATCGGCAGGGCTGTCACGATGAAAGGGCAGAATACGACTGACTGGGTATACAGTGATGATGGATTTTATTATTACAAAAATGTATTGAAAGAAGGAGAATCGACCAGACCATTATGTACAGGATTTATGGTGGAAGCGGAAAAAATTGAAAAAACATACTGGAAGGAATTGAAGGATTTCCAAATTCAGGTGTATGAGGAGTCTGTAGAGGCAAAACCATATGAGTCCTATCAGGCAGCATGGGAGGCTTATGAAAAACAGGGCTGAGAAGGCAGGTGGACATGTGAAGAAAAAAAGAAAAATGCTGGTTGGAATTCTTGCTGCGCTGCTTTGTATGGCAACAGGTGCTTATGGTTATTTTTCGGATAGTCTGGAAATCAAAAATCATATTACCATGGGAGATATTCGGATAAATATGACAGAGTTTGCGCGAAAAGGGAACGGAGAAGTGAAATATCGTGATCCGGCATATATATTTCCTGGTGAACGGATTTCAAAGATTCCGCGTATTAAGAACAGGGCTCTTCCATGTTGGATACGGGCGCATATCAGTTACGGAAGCGATAAAGACGATATGGAAATGCTGAGTGACCGTAATATAGAAGGAATTTCATCAGGGTGGATAAAGCGCGGGGATTACTATTATTATACGAAGGTTTTGAAAAAACAGGAATCTGTGGATCTTTTTCAGAGTGTATCTGTTCCGGCTGTGTGGACAGAAGAACATGGCGGACAGAAATTAAGCGTTACGGTACAGGCAGATGCGATACAGGCGGCTAATTTCAAACCGGACTTTACTGCCATGTCACCGTGGGGTAATCAGGAAATTCAGGATTGTGTTCACGAAACAAACGGAACAATGACCTGCAAAAAAGGCGAGCGGAAACTGTCTGTGGAATTTCAGGGAAAAGCCCACAAACTGATTGCAGTCCCGGATGATTTCTTTGCGAATCTGGAAACAGCAATGCCAGGAGATGTTCTGACGGATACAGTAAAGGTGTCAAATACTACAAAGAATGATGCGGAGATTTTTTTCAGAATCAGTACAGAGGGAAGATCAAAAGAAAAAACTGATATGCTGAAAAATATCCGCTTTCAGATTGCTATGGGGAAAAAAGTGCTTTACAGGGGAACACTGGATGCTGCAAAACTTCAAAAGAATCATTCACTTGGAGTGTTCAAAAGTAAGGCATCAGGTGAACTTAAATTTTTGCTGGAGATTCCGAAAGAATGGGATAATGCATGGGCTTTGAAGAAAACAGATGTTTCGTGGATATTTGCTGTGCAGGATGAAACTTCCGGGGTGAATCAGACAGAAGAACAGAAACAAAACGGAGCGCAGAGCCTTTCCGGAGATTCTGCACAGGCATCTGTTAAAGATACCGGAAGCAGACAGAAATCCTCTGTAAAAACAGGCGATTCCATGCCGGTAGAACTTATGCTCTTGCTGTTGCTGGCGGCTGGCATCAGTATACCGGTGATAAAGAAATGGAAAGGAGCGAAAAAGCCATGAAAAGAAAAATTACAGGGGTCTGCCTTGCACTTGCCGTAACTTTGGGTATGTGGTGCGGAGCACAGACATCTATTGAATTTGCATCGGCTTATGCAGAATCGGAAGAAGTGACAGAGTTGGAAGACATTTTGGGAGACGCGGAAAGCGAAAACACCGGAGAAACGCTCGGGGATAATGAAAATGGCGTGGGAGACAACGACACCGGGGAAATTATTGTAGATGAAAGTGAAGAGGATGGAGCGGATATTGATCTGACAGAAAGTGAGGATGTGGAGATTTCTGACACAGAATCTGATTCAGAAGAAGTTTCGGCTATTGAATTTAATACAGATGAAACATTTTCGGATGGAGACGAGGAGTTAGAAGAAGATCATCAGGAAGCGGAAACAGCTGATCCGGAAGCCATGGTAGCGAGAGCGGCAAGCCGTGTTCCGGTGCAGTGGGTAGAGGCAGGATATAAAATGCGGGATGAATATGCATTTACATATGCATTTCGCAAGAATACGACAAAGCTTACATCTATCAGCAGGCATAATGGAACACTGAATGCAAAGATGCATGACTGGTATGGTGATGAACGTGGATTTACGGAAAATTATTGTAAAACATTTTACGGATGTGCAATTGATGATAAGGATTATACAGATCCGATCACAGCCATATACAGCAATGTAGGGGAATATAATGGAAAAATCGTGGATCTGAAAGTGACAGCTGTAAAATGGGGTGCTGTAAATAAAAATCATGTTGGGAAAAATGGCAAAAAAATTATTCCCTGTGTATTATTTTACAAAGATAAACTTGCATTAAATACAATTGCCGTAGGAACCGTAAGATTTCGCTTTGAATTTCTGGATCATGCAACACAAAACAAAATATCTCCTAAAGGACATGTAACAATGAAAGATCTGGATGCCGGACAGGGAATTCGTGTTTATGACGGATGGGGTGTAAATCATATATATTTGCGAAAAGGTTATAATTATCTGAAGAAAACAACCGGAAGTATAGCAAATGGTTCGATTTATAATGAGATAGCAAGCCCAGAAGGGATAGATACAGAAAGTGACGATGTAAAGGCGTGGTGTCAGCTTGATTTTGACGGTTATTTTATGGTGAACTGGAATTCACAGGAAAACTGGAAAACTGCTACATACCCACAAAATGCGTATTTTTCGACAACAGGTAAAACAGTGGGAACATATGAACCAAATCCGGGTCCCGAAAAGAAAGTCGGAGATGACGGGATGGATTATGAACAGATGAGCAGGCATGAATATACACAGACTGATCCACCTTATGAAATAACAGAAGGAAAAAATTATGATTACATAATCAGCCAGAGACTTCTGCCTGGTTCTTATTCAGCTTTCACGCTACAGGATACACTGGATCCATGCCTCCAGTTTCAAAGTGCCAGTGTGACAACTGCATCCGGAAAAGATGTAACAGATCGGTTTAGTATTCAAAATATACAGAATACAGTAACGTTTACAGCTAATACGGCATTTCTGAAGACGGATGAGGCATATAACGATGTGACTTATTATTTCCGGATAAAAGTCACGGCCGGAAATAATGACACGATAGAAGTCCATGGACATTACAGAAAAAATGAAAATATTTATACTATTGAAAACAAGGCTTCCAGAACTATTATTTCGGATAAAATGCAGGATACACAGCAGACAAATTCCTCATGGGTAAAAGGAGAAATCCCAAAAGAACCGGTAGACGGGCAGATTACTGTCACAAAAAGGATTCGGGAACAGGATATTACATGGGCGCACGGAAATCCTGTGTTTCGCTTCAGTGTCCGCGGAACAGATACCAGTGATATTACACATATATATGAAGATTATGTGGAATTCAGAAAAGGAGAGTATCTGACAGACGGAGAGTATGCAGTGATAAGCTGCACATTTACCAATCTTCCGATGGGAAAGTATACGGTCAGCGAAAAGAAAACTCTGCGTTATGTGTTTGAGAGTATCACGGCACAGACTTCGAATGTAAGTCTGAATGACAGAAACGGGATTGTTGTGCTGGATCGAAATAATAAAGTGGCAGCTGTAACCTTTACAAATAAAAAGACAAGATATGACAGATATAGCCACACCGATGCTGCGCGGAATCAGATTCATATTCAGAACTGATATAATAGATGAAATCAGAGAGAAAACGGTTGCAAAACAGAAAACAGATTGCTATAATAATTCTCACCGGGGTATGGCGTAGCTTGGTAGCGCGCACGGCTGGGGGCCGTGAGGTCGCAGGTTCAAATCCTGTTGCCCCGATTGAGGATATGGATGACAGAAACACCGAAATACAGTGATGTATATCGGTGTTTTTTATGCGAAAAATCAGTTCTGAAAGATTGAATTTATATAGAGTATATATTAAAATGTAACGTATAGAAGGAGTGAGAAAAGATATGGGTAAAAAGAAACTGAATATTACAATGTGTGCAATGGTATTTGCTATTATGTTAGTGATTGTATCCGGACGAACAGCTGTGTATGCTGATAGTACAGAAGGACGGCCGGAAGTGGCCGAAACCACGGTAGCAACTGTTACCAGAACAGTCAAAAAAGGACTGGTCAGGGAGAAAGACGGCTACCACTATTACATAAAAGGCAAAACCATAAAGAACAAATGGAAAAAAATCAAAGGCAGGTATTACTGGTTTAAGTCAGATGGTGTTGCAGCACGAAACGGTGCCTGCAAAGTGAAAGGAACATATTATGTGTTTGATTCGCTGGCACGCAAGCTTACTCCAGGGAAGACGAAAGCTGTCAGAATACAGAACAGAACATATCTCGTTGACAAAAAAGGCAAGGCAGTAAAAGGATGGAAGAAGCTTGGAAATAAGGTATATTATGCATCCAAAACAGGAAAATGTGCGGTGAATCAGACTGTAGATGGCATTCGGCTAAATAAAAACGGTTATGCCACATCCACGAAAGCTCTTTGCAAGGCAGCTGCCAGGAGATTTATTTCACTGCATACCACGTCAAAAATGAGCAAACGGCAGAAATTACGCGCTTGTTTTAATCAGATTATATGGTATAATCGGTTTGTCGGAAATATGGATCCGACACCGGCTGAATTTAAGAAAAAAACCTGGGTGTATAAATATGCACTTCAGATGTTCCAGAATGGACTGACTGGCAATTGTTATGGTATTTCCAGTTCAGTAGCGGCAGTAGCGAAGGAGCTTGGCTATCAGCCGTATGTCATTACAATTCCGGATGGACATAGTTTTGTTATGATTGATGGACTGTATTATGACAACATGTACGGCACATTATTTGGAGCAAGTTCTCGTCCTGCATATACAGTGCAGTACAAAATAAAATTTTAATATTAAATAAGGAGAGGAAACATGAAAAAATTCAAAAAAGTATTTGCGGTTCTGCTGCTCATGCTTCTTATTGCAGCACCGGTGGTTACAGCAGCCACACAGCCGGTTACGGTAGAGGCAGCAGCCAGGACAAAGACCAAACTGAAAAAAGTAAAAGGCAAGTATTATGCTTACGAAAACGGAAAGAAAGTCTGCAACAAATGGCGTACCATTAAAGTGGGAAAGAAAAAATACAGATTCTACTTTGACAAAAAAGGCAGAGCTTATCAGGCAAACAAAGCTGCGATGGGCAAGACAGGCGTTCTTGTCAAAAAAATCAAGGGTAAATATTATGGATTTGACTATCAGGGACATATGGTCAAAGGCCTTCGTGGTGGAAGTTCTCCTGCATATAGTATGCCTAATCTGTATTTCTTTAATTCAAAAGGTGTATACGACAAGAAAAAAACTGCAATGTACAGAAACGCAGCCAAAATCAACAGCAATGCAACTCAGATCAAGAAACTTCTCGGCAAATACAAAAAGGTATCTGTTATCGGTGAAAGCTGCTTTGGTAATGGAAAGGGAAGCGATGTCGTTTATGTATATGACAATATTGAATTGAGTGTATTCCGCCCGACAGGTAAGGATGCAAGTGCTGAAATCGTGGAAAGTGTATCACAGAGATACTAAAAATAAATAAGCGAAAAGGAGAATGAAAAATGAAAGTAAATAAGAAAATTACTGCAATGCTTCTCAGTGCAGTGATCGCGGCAGCACCTGCAGCAGCTCCGATCATGGATGTGCAGACAGTTGCGGCAGCAACTACAACCACAAAAACACTTAAGAATGCATGGAGCCAAAATCATAAATATTATTATGACAAAAATGGTAAGAAGGTCACCGGTGTAAAGAAAATAGGCAAGTATACTTATGTATTTGCAAAGAACGGCAAACTTGTAACAAATAAAAAATATTACAAATACAATGCGAAAACTTATTATAAGATTGCCAAAAACGGTCGTGCAAAGAAACTGTCCGCTGTAGAGACACTGGCGGCTATCCGCCTGAAGAAATGTGGCGGCAACCTTAAGAAGGCATTTAACTGGTCAGCTTCCGTTCGCTATGCAGGAAACTACAAAGTTGCGAAGAAAAACGTTGCTAATTACGCAAAATATGGCTTCCAGACACTCCGTGGTGATTGCTATGTACAGGCGGCTACTTTCTATCAGATGGCGAAAGTTGCCGGATATGATGCAAAATATGTAAAAGGATCTGTAAATAAAGGAAAAGGTCTGGCACCACATGCATGGGTAGAAATCAAATCCAACGGAAAGACTTATGTATATGATCCGAATTTCCAGAGTGAATTTGGCAAGAAGGGTTACACCGGATACAAGATCACTT
This sequence comes from Blautia intestinalis, assembly GCF_014297355.1. Taxonomy (GTDB): domain Bacteria; phylum Bacillota; class Clostridia; order Lachnospirales; family Lachnospiraceae; genus Blautia_A; species Blautia_A intestinalis. Next base: position 56,219 of record NZ_JACOQE010000003.1, read on the forward strand.
ATGGACAGAAGGGTACCCTTCAGTATGTTAAAACAAGCAAAGTCAGATAAGAGATCACAGGAGAGATTAGAATCATGAAAAGAAAACTTGTAACAGTATTAATGACAGCGATAATCGGAAGCAACATGTTATTTGCACAGACAGCTATGGCAGCAGATACGACTGCACAGACAGAAGATACTGCAAAAGCAGACGAGACTTCCGAAGCTAATACAGAAGAGTTAAAGACCATCGGCGAGAAACCAGAGAAAGAAACAGAAGGTGTTCTGGATGTCAAACTTAAAAATCTGACCGGTAAAGTAGTCACAGGATTTGCCGTTAAGAATGAAAAAGATGAGAAATATCCGGAAAACTTTCTGAAAGAAGACGACAAGTTTGCAGCAGACGAAGAACGCGAACTGTGGTTTGACACAAACAAAAAAGATGAAACTGCAGATACAGAAAAGACGGACGAGACCAAAGCAAAAGAAAATGAAGTTCAGAAATACAACATTCAGCTTACGTTTGAAGATGGAACAACCGCTGAAATCCATACATTCCCGTTTGGTGATACAGAAGAAGCTGAGCTTCATCTGGAAGGCAGTGTAGCATACCTCGTATTTGACAGCACAAGCCAGAAGAAATCCATCAATACTCTGGATACCGAGAAAGCACTGGCACCGACACCAACAGCAGCGCCGGCAGCACAGGCAACTGCAGAAAGTTATGATTACAACGAAAGCTACGATTATGACGACAGCTACGATTATGATAACAGCTATGATTATGATAACAGCTATGATTATGATGATAGCTCTGATGATAGCTCTGATGATGGTGCCGATGACGGATGTCTGGACAATGCAATTTTGAACTAAATTGTAACTATTCAGAAGGCAGTATCCCGCGAGGCGTTTTGGCATGTTTTTTGCCAAAATCCCGAGACATATAAGGCAAAATGCCATCACCGAAGGTGATTTGGAATGCATTTTGACTCGTAACTGTGAGGGTACTGAACAGTTACACTAAATTAATACAAAGAGGCAGGGCGCTGCATTAAGGAATTAGTGCAGCGCCCTGTTGTGGTCTATGCAGGAGAAATTATTATGTCGTTAGTATCAAATCTGTTTCTGTTGTTTGTATTGGCATCTGTACTGGTTTATTACATAGTGCCTCATAAATGGCAGTGGCTGGCACTTCTGGTATTCAGCTATATTTATTACATAGCAGGCGGTCTGAGATTCGTCGTGTTCATCCTGTTTTCTACGATCGTTACGTGGCTTGCAGCTCTTATGATTGAGAAAGTGGAAACGAAGGGAAATCATAAAGCGGCACGGAAAATATTGATTTTCGGTCTGATCTTGAACTTTGGTATGCTTGGGGGAGTTAAGTATACCAATTTTGCAATCGAAAATCTGAACGCACTGTTTCATATGAATTTAAGAGGTATGGCGATCCTTCTTCCTCTTGGAATTTCCTTCTATACTTTCCAGTCATCCGGCTATCTTCTGGATGTCTACTGGAAACGCTGCGAAGCAGAGAAACATCCTTTGAAATATGCATTGTTTGTATCTTTCTTTCCGCAGATCCTTCAGGGACCGATCGGAAGATACAGCCGTCTTGCAAATCAGCTTTACGCGCCACATAAATTCGAGGGTAAAAATATTGCCAGAGGGTTTGAACGTATTTTATGGGGCTTTTTCAAAAAGATGATCCTTGCAGACTGGGCAGCGGTATTTGTAGATGAGATTTTTGCAAATCCAGATCAGTACAGTGGACTTGCGCTGATCGGGATTCTTTTGTATACACTTCAGCTGTACGCAGACTTTTCCGGAGGAATGGATGTTGTCATTGGTATTGCATCTATGTTTGGAATTGAACTGGATGAAAACTTCAAGCGCCCGTTCTTTGCAGTCTCCGTTACAGATTTCTGGCATCGCTGGCATATCACACTTGGTACATGGATGAAGGATTATGTTTTTTATCCGGTTACATTGTCACGATGGATGGGAAGTTTTAGCAAATGGGCCAAAAAAGTCTTCGGCAGAAAGACAGGACGTACCCTTCCAATCTGCATTGCAAATATTGTTGTTTTCTTCGTAGTCGGTGTATGGCATGGTGCAGCGTGGAAATTTATTATTTATGGTCTGTATAACGGACTGATCATTGCATTCAGTGGTCTTATGGCGGGCAATTACCGCAGCTGGAAAAAGAAACTTCATATCAGCGGAAAAGAAACATGGTATTATGTGTTCACGGTGGTCAGAACATTTATTATTACCGTGATCAGTATGTATTTTGACCGTCCGGACAATATGGGAGTTGCACTGCATATGATGAAGCTGTCAGTGACCAGATTCAATCCGTCACAGATCCTGCTGATCCCGGCAGGCAAGCAGGGAACCGCATTCACACCATATGCACTTCTTATCCTTGCGGTAGGATGTGTGATCTTGTTTGTAGTCAGTGTACTTCAGGAGAGAGGTATGAAGATCAGGGAATCTCTGGCAAAACTTCCTCTTCCTGTTACAGCTGCAGTATATTTTTGTCTGCTGATTTCCATCGGATTCTTTGGTTCTACAGCAGTAGCGAGAGGTTTTATTTATGCACAGTTCTAAAAAAATATTAAAAACAGTTCTTATACTTGTAATATGTGGCATTCTCCTGAAAGGGCTGGATACTGCACTATATCCATGTACATTTATGAGAAATGATGTTCACGCTGTCGTCACGGAACAGTTTGATGATATTATTCTGGGCACCTCTCATGGAAAAATGGATATTGATCCTGAAGTGATGGAAGAAATTACCGGAAGAACAGGACACAATTTATGCGTTGGCGGAGAATACGGAATTGATGCGTATTATCTTGCCCGACTGGTTGCTGAGAAACAGAATCCGAAAAGAATTATTTATGAAGTGGATCCGGGATATTTTGTTTCTGAGAAAGAAGAAGGCAACAATTACCTGCTGTTTTATCATGAATTTCCTTTTTCAAAGGCAAAACTGGAATATTTCTGGAACTCAATCGCAAAATGCAATTTCCGTACGATCCTGTTTCCATGGTATGAATATTCCCTGAGCTATGAAGTGCCGAAAGTGAAGGAAACATTCCTTCAGAAAATAAAAAAGGATTACAGCATTACAGATCTTAAGAGCGATTCACAGGAATATCATGAGAGCGGTTTTATTGAGAGATATCCAGTGGACACTTCTAAACTGAAAAAGACAGATATTAAATTATATGAAGATGGCAAAGTCGCTCCGTCCAATATGAAATATCTGAAGAAGCTGATAGATTTCTGCAAAGAGAATGATATTGAATTTGTGGCAGTAACAACACCGGTTCCAATTGCGGCACTGAAAGACCACAGCGACAATTACAATGCCGCATGGAAATATTTCGGTAAATTCTTTGAGGAACAGGGTGTGGATTATATCAATTTTAATACACAATATTTTAAAGCATTCACACATAATGCAAAGGCATATACCGATTATGACGGTCATATGAACGGAGATGCTGCAAGAGCATACTCAAAAGTCCTTGCACAGGTACTGAACCAAACAGAGTCGGCAGACTGACTGAAAGAAAGAGGGGAGAAAAATGAAGAAAAACATTCTGGAATATCTGGAGAAGTCGGCACAAAAATATCCAGATAAAACCGCATTTGCAGATGAAAACACCTCCTGTACTTTTAAGGAACTGGAATGCACCGGCAGAAAGATAGGAACAGCATTGAGCAGATATATTGTTCCGGGAAATCCGATTCCGATTTTTATGGAAAAGAGTGTTGAGACAATAGGAGCGTTTATGGGAGTTGTCTATGCAGGCTGTTTTTATGTTTTGATTGATACGAAACAGCCGGCCAGCCGTCTGAATCAGATTCTGGATATCCTGAAAAGTGAAGTCATCATCACATCAGAAAAATATTTAAAGGATCTGGAAAAACTGGGATTTGAGGGGAAGGTTCTTATGCTTTCGGAGCTTAATGCTGTACAGGAAGATCCGATAATATTGGAGACCGTCAGAAATCAGGCAGTAGATGTAGATCCGCTGTATGGTATTTTTACTTCGGGTTCTACCGGAACTCCCAAAGGTGTTGTTGTGGGACATCGTTCAGTTCTGGATTTTATTGACTGTTTTACAGAACTGTTTAATATTACAGAAAAGGATGTTATCGGAAATCAGGCACCGTGGGATTTTGACGTATCTGTAAAGGATATTTATTCCGCACTGAAGACCGGCGCGACGGTACAGATTATACCGAAGCAGTTATTTTCTTTCCCGACGAAACTGATCGATTTTCTGATTGAGAGAGAAGTTACTACATTAGTATGGGCAGTTTCAGCATTGTGTATTATTTCAACTCTGAATGGATTTGAATATAAGGTGCCGGAAAAGATAAATAAAATCCTTTTTTCAGGTGAGAGCATGCCGGTGAAGCATCTGAATATCTGGAGAAAATATCTGCCGGATACGATGTATGTAAATATTTACGGTCCGACAGAAATCACCTGTAACTGTACATATTACGTTGTAAACAGAGAATTTCAGCCGGGCGATGTCCTTCCAATGGGAAAAGCTTTTCCGAATGAAAAAGTATTCCTTTTGGATGAAGAGAATCACCTTGTGGAAGAAAAAAATCAGAATGGCGAAGTATGTGTAACCGGAAGTGCACTTGCACTTGGGTATTACAGAAATCCGGAGCAGACAGCAAAGGCTTTTGTACAGAACCCGCTTAATGACAGATATCTGGAACCGATGTATCGTACCGGCGATCTGGCATATTATAATAATCTGGGCGAATTATGCTTTGCAACAAGAAAAGATTTTCAGATTAAACACATGGGACATCGGATTGAATTGGGAGAAATAGAGGCATCAATGGATAAAATCCCTGAGATAATAAGAAGCTGCTGTCTGTTCGATCAGGGTAAAAGTAAAATTGTAGCTTTTTATGAAGGAAATGTTGAGCGAAAAGAAATCGTCAGAGCATTAAAGCAGTATTTGCCCGCGTTTATGGTTCCGAATGTATTTCGTCAGGTGGAACAGATGCCGCTTACTAAAAACGGAAAAATCGACCGCAAAACACTTATGACAGAATATCAGGAGGACAACAGATAATGTCAGAATACAGATTTATGAACCAACTGACAGAAAAAGAGCAAATACCGACACCGGCATATGTTTTTGATCTGGATGAAATGAAAGAATTCGCTGAAAAAGTCAAAAGATGTCTGACCGGGAAAGCAGAAATCTGCTATGCGATGAAGGCAAATCCATTTCTGATAAAACCAATGCTGGAGATTGTTTCTTCTCTGGAAGTATGCTCACCGGGCGAATTTCGAATTTGTGAAAGAGCCGGGATTCCAATGGAGAAAATTGTACTTTCAGGTGTATACAAAAATCCGGATGATATAGCTTATATGCTGGACAGATATGGAAACAGCGGAACTTATACGGTAGAGTCTTTGCAGCATCTGAAAGTGCTGAATGATACTGCAGTCCGTCACGGAATAATCCTTTCGGTGTTGATACGTGTTACAAGCGGAAATCAGTTTGGTATTGATGAAGCGGAAATACGTAAAATAATTTCAGAAAGAGAAAAATATGCTGGTATAGAGATAGAGGGAATACAGTTTTATTCCGGAACACAGAAAAGAAATCTGTCTCAGATGCAGGAGGAACTGGAGCATCTGGATGCTTTTATCAGAGATTTAGAGGACATTAATGGGATGGAAATCAGGACACTTGAATATGGTCCGGGATTCTTTGTGCCATATTTTGTGAAAGATAAAAGTGAACGGACAGAAGATTTGCTGGAGGAATTTAAGAAAATTCTTGAAGCATTGCAGTTTCATGGCAAAATTGTACTTGAGATGGGCAGATTTCTGGCTGCCTCCTGTGGATATTACATCACATCAATTGTAGATATGAAAGTCAACAAAGAACAGCCATATGCAATACTGGATGGAGGAATCAATCATTTAAACTATTACGGACAGGCAATGGCAATGAAACGCCCATACTGCAGTCAGTTGAATTCTAAAGGCAGTGAAAAGACTGAAGGTAAAGAAGAAAACTGGAATTTGTGCGGTGCACTTTGTACAGTCAGTGATGTAATCGTAAAACAATTTCCTCTGCGCAATCCGGAAATTTGTGATATACTGGTTTTTGAAAGAGTAGGTGCATATTCTGTAACAGAAGGAATTTATCTGTTTCTGAGCCGTCCGCTTCCGAAAATCTATTTCTGGACACAGGCAGATGGACTTTGCCTGGTGCGGGATGGCATACATACCGATATTTTAAATTCAGAAAATTAAAGGGAGAACTAAAATGGAAAAATTAATTGAAATTCTGGAAGACATTCAGCCGGATGCAGATTATGAAAGCTGTACAACTTTAATCGATGATGGTATTTTGGATTCTTTTGCAATTCTGTCTATCGTAAGCGAATTACAGGATGAATTTGATATCACGATCACTCCGGCAGATATCATTCCGGACAACTTCAATTCAGCAAAAGCGCTCTGGGATATGGTGTGCAGATTAAAAGGCTGATATCAGAAAAGTGTAGAGACGCTCTGCTTATGGCAGGGCGTTTTTGCACAGGCAGGAATATATGGCAGGAAATTCCTACTTGACAATCATACGTTGACATGTTAGTCTTTACTCATCGACAAAATATGCGAAATGCTTTGATGAGGAATAGTACGTGAGGACTGGAGCACAGAGAACTGTCGGGTGGTGTGAGACAGTAGAAGGAATTCATGGAACTCGCCTTTGAGCATCTGTCCGAATCCCATAATGGATAGTAGGCGCAGACGGTATCCACCGTTATATGGAGAGGATATAAGTACTTTTTAGTCCCGTATCCCATGAGTGTATGAACCGTTCATAAATAAGAGTGGTACCGCGAAAACAGTTGTCTTTCGTCTCTTACAGTAGTCTGTAGAGATGAGAGATTTTTTTTTGCTCTGTATAGCAAAACATTCAGCGAAAATGGAGGAATGATCATGAAAAACGTAACAAAATACAAAAGACAGTATTTTATGCCACCGGTAAAATGCATGAAATGGGCAGAAAAAGAATACGTAGATAAGGCCCCGATCTGGTGCAGTGTAGACCTGCGTGACGGAAACCAGGCGCTGGTAATCCCGATGAGCCTTGAGCAGAAAGTGGAATTTTTCAAACTGCTTGTTGAGATCGGTTTTAAGGAGATTGAAGTTGGGTTCCCGGCAGCATCTGAAACAGAATACACCTTTATCCGTACATTGATCGAGCAGAACCTGATTCCGGACGATGTAACGATCCAGGTACTGACACAGGCCAGAGAGCACATCATCCGTAGGACTTTTGAAGCAGTCAAAGGTGCTCCGAAGGCAATCGTACATGTATATAACTCTACTTCTGTTGCACAGAGAGAACAGGTATTTAAGAAATCAAAAGAAGAAATCTTAAAGATTGCCGTAGATGGTGCAACACTTCTGAAAGAACTGGCTGACCAGACAGAAGGAAACTTCCAGTTTGAATACAGCCCGGAGAGCTTTACCGGAACAGAGCCGGAATATGCACTGGAAGTGTGCAATGCAGTTCTGGATGTATGGAAACCAACTGCAGATAACAAAGCAATCATCAACCTGCCGGTTACTGTACAGCATTCCATGCCGCATGTATATGCGAGCCAGATCGAGTACATGTGTGACAATTTAAAATATCGTGAAAATGTAATTGTATCTCTTCACCCGCATAATGACCGTGGATGCGGTGTTGCAGACTCTGAGATGGGACTGCTTGCAGGTGCAGACAGAATCGAAGGAACTCTGTTTGGTAACGGAGAACGTACCGGTAATGTGGATATTGTAACACTGGCCATGAACATGTTCTCACAGGGCGTAGATCCGGAACTGGATTTCTCAAATATGCCTCATGTATGTGAAGTTTACGAAGAATGTACCGGCATGAAAGTAGATGAGAGAAGCCCGTACAGTGGTGCACTTGTATTTGCAGCATTCTCCGGTTCTCATCAGGATGCCATCGCAAAGGGCATGCACTGGAGAGAAGAAAAAGATCCGAGCCGCTGGACGGTTCCGTATCTGCCGATCGACCCGACCGATGTCGGAAGAAACTACGATGCTGATGTTATCCGTATCAACAGCCAGTCTGGTAAGGGAGGAGTCGGATATATTCTTGAAACAAAATACGGTCTGAACCTGCCTACGAAAATGCGCGAAGCTATGGGATATGCAGCAAAAGCTGTTTCTGATCACAGCCATAAAGAACTTCATCCGGATGAGATCTTTAACCTGTTCAAATCTACATTTGAAAATGTTGTGGAACCATACAGTATCAATGAAGTTCATTTTCAGCAGAAAGATGGCGGTATTACAACTCAGGTAACTTCTACCTTTAACGGTAAGACCATCACAACAGAAGCGGCCGGAAACGGACGTCTGGATGCAGTCAGCAATGCGCTGAAGAAAGCATATGAGATGAAGTTTACGCTGGTAACTTATCAGGAACATGCACTTGAAAAGAGTTCCAGTTCCAAAGCAATTGCATATGTCGGTATCCAGAAACCGGACGGAACCCTTGCATGGGGTGCAGGAGTAGATTCGGATATCATCAGAGCTTCCATTGATGCCCTTGTGACTGCTATCAATAATCGCTGATTTTATTGAATATAAGCCTTTTTTACTTCGATAGTAAAAAGAAACTGTCGAGGTAAAAAAGGCTTTTTTATGCATATTTCACAGAAAACAGACAAAAAAACCAGAGATATGGATATGGAAATTTAAAAAAAATTCTGCTAAACTTAAAATAAGTATGCCTACATACATTATGAAATTGGATAACAGAAAGGAATCGATACACAGATGCTAAAGATTAAAAGCTATGTGAAAGTAAAAAACGTTGCAGAAGCGTATGAACTGAATCAAAAGAAGACAGCACTTGTGCTTGGCGGAATGGTGTGGCTGAAAATGGGAAACCGTAATATTTCTACGGCCATCGATCTTTCAGGACTGGGGCTGGATACGATTCAGGAGTTTGATGATGAATTTGTGATTGGTTGTATGACACCGCTTCGGGAACTGGAGATAAATGAAAGTCTGAATGAATACACACATGGAGCAATACAGGAAAGTCTGCGCCACATTGTCGGAGTGCAGTTCCGTAACTGTGCGACAGTAGGAGGAAGCATTTGGGGCCGCTATGGATTTTCTGATGTGCTGACCATGTTTCTGGGTATGGATACATGGGTAGAACTTTACGATGCGGGAAAGATTCCACTGACAGAATTTGTAAACCGTAAGAAGGACAATGACATTCTGGTCAATATTATTGTAAAAAAACAGCCTCTTCGTGTCTGTTATATGAGCCAGCGTAATACAAAGACGGATTTCCCGGTGCTGACATGCGTAGCATCTATGATCGGAGAAGAGGCGCGGACAGTGATTGGTGCAAGACCGGGACATGCTGTTGTGGTTGAAGATAAAGATCATATTCTTAAGAATTTTAAAAATATGACGAAAAAGCAGCGAGAGGAAGCTATCAGGAAGTTTGCAGAATATGCGGCCGCAAATGTCAAAACTTCCGGAAATATGCGTGCTTCCGCAGAATATAGAACACTTCTTGTTGAAGTGCTCACAAAAAGAACATGGGAAACAATAGGAGGAATGAAAGATGAATATTAGTTTCTGGCTGAATGGCGCTTACCGTCAGGAAGAGATAGAACCGGGGATGCTTCTCCTTGATTTCCTGAGAGAAAAAGGCTGTTTCAGTGTAAAGAGAGGATGTGAGACGGCAAACTGTGGACTTTGTACCGTATTACTTGATGAGAGACCGGTTCTTTCCTGTTCAATGCTTGCAGCACGGATTGATGGCAAAAAAGTCGTAACACTGGAAGGTATGCAGAGAGAGGCGCAGGAGTTTGGAAGCTTTCTTGCAAACGAGGGGGCGGAGCAGTGTGGATTCTGCAACCCTGGATTTATTATGAATGTATTCGCAATGCTGAATGAACTCAAAGAACCTACAGAAGAACAGATCAAAGAATATCTTGCCGGAAATTTGTGCAGATGTTCCGGATTTGTTTCTCAGACGGCGAGTATTTTGAAATTTCTGAAATACAAAAAAGCACAGGAGGAGGCATAAAATGAAATATGTAAACCAGCCTGTACGGAAAACAGATGCAATGGCACTGGTAATGGGCAAACCGGTATATACCGATGATCTGGCACCGAAAGACTGCCTGATCGTAAAAATCCTGCGAAGTCCGCATGCAAATGCATGGGTAGAGGACATCAAGACCGGAAATGCGGAAAAGGTTGCCGGAATTGCCTGCATTCTTACTTATAAAGATGTGCCGCAGAAACGTTTTACACTTGCAGGACAGACCGCACCGGAGATGAGTCCGGATGACCGCCTGATCATTGACCGCCATGTACGTTTTGTCGGAGATGTGGTTGCAATCGTTGCCGGAGAAACTGAGGATGCGGTAGACAAGGCATTAAAAAGAATTAGAGTACAGTATCGTGTCGAGGCACCGGTTCTTGATATGCATAAAGCAAAAGACAATCCGATTCTGGTTCATCCGGAAGAAGACTGGAAACTAAAAATCCCGCTTGGTGGAAATAATAAGCGTAACCTGTGCGCGGAAGCACTTGAAGAGCACGGCGATGTGGATAAAGTCTTGAGCGAGTGTAAATATACAGTAGAGCAGACTTATCACACAAAAGCAAATCAGCAGACTATGATGGAGACTTTCCGTACGGCATGTTATATGGATCATTTTGGCAGACTGGTTGTACTTTCATCTACACAGATTCCGTTCCATGTACGAAGAATCGTAGGAAGGGCGCTGGACATTCCGGCATCTAAAGTGCGTGTCATCAAGCCGAGGATCGGTGGTGGTTTTGGCGCAAAGCAGACATCCGTCAGTGAAATTTATCCGGCAATCGTTACATGGAAGACCGGACGACCGTCAAAGATGATCTTTTCACGATATGAATCTATGATCTGTTCTTCACCGCGTCACGAGATGGAAATTACAGTGCGTGCCGGTGCAGACGAAAACGGAATCATTAAAGCAATTGACGTTTATACATTGTCCAACACGGGAGCCTACGGAGAGCACAGCTCTACAACAGTTGGATTAAGTGGTCACAAATCCATCGGACTTTATCGTCATACAGAAGCATACCGTTTTGCGTTTGATGTAGTTTATACGAATGTACAGGCAGCAGGAGCTTATCGTGGATATGGTGCGACGCAGGGAATCTTTGCTGTCGAATCTGCAGTGAATGAGCTGGCACACAAGATGGGCATGGATCCGGTAAGAATCAAAGAGCTGAACATGCCGATCGAGGGCGGTCCACTTCCGGGATATCCGGATGTTCCGTATGCACAGAGCTGTACCATGGATAAATGTATGGCCAGAGCCAAAGAGATGATGGACTGGGATTCCAAATATCCGTTCCGTGATATGGGTAATGGTAAGGTGCGTGGCGTTGGTGTAGCGATGGCAATGCAGGGTTCTTCGATTGCCGGTGTTGATGTTGGTGGCGCAGATATCAAGTTAAATGAAGACGGATCTTATACTCTGGCACTCGGATGTACAGATATGGGAACCGGATGTGATACCATCATGGCGCAGATCGCGGCAGACTGTCTTGAGACACCGATGGAAAATATTGTTGTATTCAGTGTGGATACCGATATTTCACCATATGATTCCGGATCTTATGCTTCTTCAACCACATATACCACAGGTGTGGCAGTTATGAAAGCCTGCCAGGAGCTTCGAAAAAAGATCTGTGAACTTGGTGCACAGATGCTCGAAGTAGATCAGGAAAAAGTGGATTTTGACGGATCGTATGTTTTCTGTGACGGAGAAGACGAAGAGAAGCGCGTATCTCTGGAACAGGTTGCCTTGAAAGGCACATTTTTCAATAATATTGAACTTCAGGTTGTAAAACAGCATTCTTCCCCATTGTCTCCACCGCCGTTTATGGTTGGTATGGCAGAAGTAGAAGTTGACACAGAGACAGGAACTGTGGAGGTACTGGACTATGTGGCAGCAGTGGACTGCGGAACTCCGATCAACCCGAATCTTGCCCGCGTGCAGACAGAAGGCGGTATTGCACAGGGAATCGGAATGGCTCTGTTTGAGGATGTACAGTATACTGAAAAAGGTAAGGTACGTAACAATTCTTTTATGCAGTACAAAATTCCGACCAGAGAAGATTTCGGCAACATCCGTGTGGCATTCGAGAGCAGTTATGAAGAGAGTGGTCCGTTTGGAGCGAAATCTATCGGAGAACTTGTTATTGATACTCCATGTCCGGCAATCGCAGAAGCAATCTATAATGCAACAGGCGTCCGGGTGCGTGAACTTCCGATCACACCGGAGAAGGTTGCGATGGGAATCCTCAAAAAGAAATTGGAGAAATAAAATGAGTATTATTCTGAAAGGAATACTTGCATTATTCTGGTTGCTGCTGGTACCGGCGGCAATCGGAATTCTGGTTATGTCAAAAAGAAAAGACATCTGTCCGGAAGCATGCCTGCCGTTTGGATATCTGGTCTTATTTTCAGTGATGGAGATATTCACACTTCCATTGACTTTTTTGAAGGCACCCCTTCATATTCTGACTGCATTGTATGGTGGGGTGGCAGTACTTCTGGCAGCAGCGGGAGTTGTATCGGTTGTTGGAAATAAAGAGAAGAGACAAAATATGATTAGTGTACAAAAAAGAGAAAGTAAGATTACGTTTTACTTTGCGTTGGCACTTCTTCTTATTATATGCCAGATTGTAATGTGTACGCTTCTGGCACATATGGATGCAGATGACAGTTTCTTTGTGGCAAGTGCAACAACAGATGTTTATACGGACACTATTTTTGAAGTGAACCCTGATACAGGCAGATATTATATGGTATTACCGGAGAGATATATTCTTTCTCCGTTTCCGGTATTTCTTGCAGTAGTCAGTCAGTTGAGTGCCGGACTGCACCCTGCGATTATGGCGCATATGGTATTTCCGGCAGTATTTTTGATTGTGGTTTATATGGTTCAAAGTCTTTTGAGCAGATGCTGGTTTCCGAATGACCGAAAAGCCCGGGATATTTATTTGCTGCTCGTGGCGGTGATCAGTAGTTTTTCGGCGTATTCTGTTTATAATGCAGGTAATTTTCAGATGGTTCGCCTGTGGCAGGGAAAGGCGATTTTGGCAGCAATCCTGATTCCGATGCTGGTGTATCTGTGCCTGACGATAGTTATGAAAGAAAAAGCGGATTATTCATGGGGATTGATGCTGATGGCAAATTTGAGCTGTTGTCTGGTATCTTCTATGGGAATCATACTGGCACCATTGTTGATCGGAAGCTTTGCAGTCGTGAAGCTGATTTATAAAAAAGATTTTATGTGTATTTGGAAGTGCGCATTGTGCTGCATTCCGACATTGGTTTTGGGACTGATTTTTTTATATGTTCTGTAAACAGGAGAAAACTTGAATGAAAGAATTAATCAATCAGATATTGAATTTCTGGAGCAATTACTGGGGGGACAGCCTTTTCTCATATTTGTTGATACTTGCAGCTGCTTATTTGCTCATTTTTAAAAGAAAAGAAGAAAATGTAAAATATGTGCTCAACTATCTTCTGATCATGCTCTTTTTGTTTTTCTGTCCTCTTACAGCTGCTGTTATTCAGAAATGCATTGGTGAGAGCGTTTACTGGCGAGTGTTATGGCTGATTCCTTCTTCTCCTGTAATTGCATTGGCAATGACAGAATTGATAAAAGATCATCAGAAAAACATGCAGATGCTTTTAGTGGTATTGTGTATAGGAATCGTTGCAGTGAGTGGAAAGGAAGTATATCTGGCTGGAAATTATACACGTGTTCATAATTATCAGCAGGTGCCGGATGAGGTTGCCGGAATTTGCGAGCTCATTCAGGCGGATGCGCAGGGCGAAAAATTCACATTTGCATCAGACGACGATATAAGTTCATATGTGCGTGTATATGATCCGTCTATTTACAATTTGCTGGGAAGAAATGCACGTTCGACACAGGGCAGAGCAAGGAAGCTTTATTATGAGATTAATTCGCCGGAGCCAGACTACCGAATAATCGCTAGAGGTGGAAAAAAACTGAAGTGTAATTATCTGGCATTAAAAATTACGGCAGATGAGCAAAAAGAAGTGCTGGCTGAGGCAGGATATCAGGAGATTGGAAGCATTGGAAGATATACCATATTCCGTCTGGGAAATCATGTCACAGATTACAGAAATACAAAAATATTAGGCGATTGAGGAAGTTGTCTATAAAAAGCAAATTATTCAAAAACTTTACAAATAGTAAAATATGTGTTATATTATAGAAAGCTTTAATGGCCTGCACCTGTAGCTCAGTGGATAGAGCAGTGGTTTCCGGTACCATGTGCGGGGGTTCGATTCCCTTCAGGTGTGTTGCACGAGGTACGGGTCTGCCTCGGTGCGTTGTAAGTTAAGGAGGACAAGAACTTGGATAATTTCAGGGAATGGTTGTCAGATAACCTTCGCTATTTTATGCTTGGCGGAGCAATTCTGGTGATCGTAGCTGTGTTGTTCGTTGGTGTTCGCGCCTGTGTCGGAAGTGGGAAGGGAACTTCAGACGGAGAACAAACAACAGCTCAGGACAACGACCAGGGAACTGATCCTTCTTCTCCGGAAGATGATGGGGAGACAAACGACGGGAAGAAAGAAGAAGACACGAATCCCTTGGAGGATGGCAGTGAAGAAATCACTGCGCTTATGAACAGTTACTACAAAGCTTTAGGGGACAAAGACATTACCGCATTGAGAACTGTTGTCAACAATCTGACACCTTCAGATGAATCAAAGATCACAAATGCCAAAGATTACATCGAAGGATATCAGGTCAGCAATGTTTATACAAAGAAAGGTCTGGACGATAATTCCTTTGTAGTGTATACACGGGGAAGTTTTGTATGCAAAGGAATTGATACACCGGCACCATCTTTGTGGAGTTCTTATGTAGTAAAAGACAGTGATAATAATTACAAGATACTTGGTGATCTCGCGCAGAACACACAGGTTTCTGAGTATATGGATTCACTGAAGTCAGACGAAGATGTGCAGAAGCTGACTGCAGAAGTGCAGGCAGCATATGAGCAGGCACAGAAAGATGATCCGGCTCTGGCACAGTTTTTGAATGGACTAGGTGAAGAAGTAGATACTTCTTCCGGCACGAGTGCAGACGGCACGACTCTGACAGTTACAGAAGGATGTAATGTCAGGGCAGAAGCAAGCAGCGACAGTGATATCATAGGTGGTCTTGACGCTGGTGATCAGGTTGTGAAAGTAGGTCAGGAGGGTGACTGGATTCAGATCGATTACGATGGCGAGACGGGATATGTCTACAGTGGATTGCTTCAGTAAATAAGAACAGACAAAAGACACAGGAGATTTTCCTGTGTCTTTTCTACTTCTTAAGAGAACCATCCGGCTGAAGTTCGTATGTTTCGCCGTCTACAGTGATTGTACCGGTCTGCATGATTCCATCCTGATCCATGTAGTAACGCTTTTTGTCTACATCGATCCAACCAGTCTGCATGATTCCGTCTTTGTTGAAATAATATTTCTTATGATCTGTGTCGGTAAGCCATCCGGTGTAAGGCTGTCCGTCAACCAGAAACAGCCAGTTGCTTCCGCTTGCAGTCCAAGTACCTTTGGATGCTTCCGGAGAAATGTCACTGTCGTCAGAAACAGCCGGTGTTTCAGTCGGTTTCTGAGTCGCTTTTGGAGTTACGGATGGTGCTTTCCTTGAGGTTTTCTTTTTATCTGAATTTTGAGTGGTGTTTTTTTCTTTTGAATCCTTTGCTGATGAAGCTTTGTCTGATTCCCTGGAGGCCACGGACTCTTTTGTAAAATAATCCGGATCGTACGATGACTGGCGCAGGAAAAAACCAGAAGAAAGACAAAGCAAAATGACGATAATAAGCAGCAGGGGATTTGTCTGTCGATTATGATCTGACATGAATTTCCCTCCTTTGTACAAGCGTACAATTATATGTTTTCTTCATCATACATGATATGGCAAAAAAATACAAGAGGAGTGTAAAATATAAAACTGCCGGTTGCGGACGAATTGAAAACACTATATAATAAAGCAATGGACAAAAAAATGAAATCAGAAGATCAGAATACAATAAGGATAAATAAATATCTGAGCAGTGCCGGAGTGTGTTCCAGAAGAGATGCGGATCGTCTGACAGAAGCCGGAAGAGTTACTATGAACGGGAAAAAAATAGGCACAGGAGAGAGAATACCTGTTGATGCGGTGATCTGTCTGGATGGCAAACCAGTGGAGCGAGAAGAAAAGGAGGTACTGCTTCTTTTTTATAAACCACGGGGAATCGTCTGCAGCACGAAAAAACAGCGACAGGAGACAACAGTAACCGAGTATATTGATTATCCGACACGGATCTATCCGGTGGGAAGACTCGATAAAGACTCAGAGGGACTTCTTCTGATGACTAATCAGGGTGAGCTTGTCAATCGAATCATGAGGGCAGGCAATTACCACGAAAAGGAATATCAGGTGACTGTGGACCACGAAATTACAGATGAATTTGTACGTCATATGCAGAATGGAGTGCCGATACTTGGGACTGTTACGCGCCCATGCATCGTGCGAAAGACTGGCAGGAACAGTTTTACCATTGTTCTGACGCAGGGGCTGAACCGACAGATCCGCAGGATGTGTGAGTATCATGGATATCATGTACGTACACTGAAGCGTGTACGGATCATGAATCTTACACTCGATGGACTGAAATGTGGGGCATATCGTGAAATACGGAGAGATGAGTGGAGTGAGCTTAAAGAGCTGATTCATAATTCCTCAAGTGAAACAATAACAGAAACAGGAGGCCATCATGGAAACAGCAGAAGTAACCCGAATGAAAGAACTGGTTCAGAAGCTGAACGAGGCGGCAAAGGCATATTATCAGGAAGACAGAGAAATCATGAGCAACAGGGAGTACGACGCGCTGTACGACGAACTGGAGCAGACAGAAAAAATAACCGGAATCGTTCTTGCTGACAGTCCGACCGTTCGTGTCGGATATGAGGCAGTGAACGCGCTTCCGAAGGAAACACATGATTCTCCGATGCTTTCTCTGGACAAGACGAAAGAAAAGGAAGTTTTAAGAGGTTTTGTAGGAAGCCATAAGACGCTTCTGTCATGGAAGATGGATGGTCTGACTATCGTTCTTACTTATGAAAATGGAGAATTGCAGAAGGCAGTTACCAGGGGAAACGGGATTGTCGGAGAAGTTATAACCAACAATGCGCGTGTTTTTCGAAACATTCCACTGAAAATCGCATATCAGGGAAGACTGGTGCTTCGCGGAGAGGCAATCATTACTTACTCTGATTTTGAACGAATAAATAATTCTATTGAGGATGTAGATGCTAAATACAAGAATCCGCGAAATCTCTGCAGTGGATCGGTACGTCAGCTTAATAATCAGATTACGGCAGAAAGGAATGTACGCTTTTTGGCGTTTGCGCTTGTATCTGCGCAGGGTGTGGACATGCATAATTCCAGAGAGTTCCAGATGGAATGGCTGCGGACACAGGGATTTGAAGTGGTGGAGTACCGTGTGGTGACATCAGAGAATCTTGATGAGGCAATGGATTATTTTGCTGAAAGGATCACAACCAATGATTTTCCATCGGATGGGCTTGTAGCATTATATGATGATATTGCGTATGGAGAGTCCCTCGGAAGCACAGCGAAGTTTCCGCGAAATGCATTCGCTTTTAAATGGGCAGATGAAGTGCGGGAAACAACACTTCGGGAGATCGAATGGAGTCCGTCAAGAACCGGGTTGATCAATCCGGTCGCAGTCTTTGATCCGGTGGAACTGGAGGGGACGACGGTCAGCCGGGCCAGTGTTCATAATGTCAGCATCGTGAAAGAGCTGAAACTTGGTATTGGTGATACAATTCAGGTTTATAAGGCAAATATGATCATTCCACAGATTGCGGAAAACCTTACACAGAGTGGAAAACTGGAGATTCCGAATACCTGTCCGGTGTGCGGTCAGGAGGCAAGGGTGATTCGTGAAAATGATGTAGAAGCCCTGTACTGCATGAATCCGGACTGTGTAGCAAAGAAAATCAAGGCATTTACACTGTTTGTCAGCAGGGATGCAATGAATATTGACGGACTTTCAGAAGCTACTCTGGAGAAATTTATTGCAAAAGGTTTTATTCACAATTTCGGAGATATTTTTGAAATTGAGAAATACAGAGACGAGATAGTTACGATGGACGGTTTTGGAGAGAAATCTTTCGACAACCTCATATCCAGCATTGAGAAGGCAAAAGAGACTACACTTGCAAAGGTAATATACAGTCTTGGAATCAGCAATATCGGACTGTCGAATGCAAAAGTCATCTGTCGGTATTTTGACGATGATCTGGATAAGATCCGTTCGGCAAAAGAGGAAGAAATCAGTGCGATTGACGGCATCGGCCCGGTCATTGCAGGAAGTCTGACAAAATATTTTGCGAAGTCGGAAAACAATCAGAAGGTTGACCATCTGATTGGATATCTTCATATTGTAAAAGAAGAAAAATCTGACAATCAGATTTTTGCAGGGATGAATTTCGTGATTACGGGAAGTCTGGAACATTTCAGTAACCGTGGAGAAGCAAAAAATCTGATCGAGTCTCTGGGAGGTAAGGTGACCGGTTCTGTAACCGGTAAGACGAATTACCTGATCAACAACGATGTCACTTCGAACTCTTCAAAGAACAAAAAAGCAAGAGAGCTTGGGATTCCGATTCTTTCCGAAGAAGATTTCCTGAAGTTGACAGAAGAATCAAAATAGAATGAAATAATATAGAAGTATGAACTAAAGGAGGAACGGGAAATGCCGATTAAGATACAGGGTGATCTGCCTGTAAAAGAAATTCTGGAAAGAGAAAATATATTCGTGATGGATGAGGGAAGAGCAATTCATCAGGATATCCGTCCAATTCAGATTCTGATTCTGAATCTGATGCCGCTGAAAGAGGAGACAGAACTTCAGCTTTTACGTTCTCTGTCAAATACACCACTGCAGGTGGATGTAACGTTTATGGTGGTTGAAAGCCATCAGGCCAAAAACACTTCTGTCAGCCATTTGAATAAATTTTATCAGACTTTCTCTGAGGTAAAAGACCAGAAATTTGACGGAATGATCGTAACAGGAGCACCGGTAGAACAGATTGAATTCGAAGAAGTGGACTACTGGAAAGAACTGGAAGAAATCATGGACTGGACAGAAAGCCATGTAACTTCAACGATCTTTTTGTGCTGGGCTGCACAGGCGAGTCTTTACCATTTTTATGGACTTCAGAAACAACAGCTTGACCATAAGATGTTCGGCCTTTTCTGGCACAAAGTCCTCAACCGTAAGATTCCGCTTGTAAGAGGATTTGATGATGCTTTTCTGGCACCACATTCCAGACATACCGAAGTGCCGATCGAAGATATCCGTGCATGCAAAGAGATTACCATTCTTGCAGAATCCGAAGAAGCAGGCCTTTTCCTTGCGATGGCACAGGGCGGACGCCGAATTTTTGTAATGGGACACCCGGAATACGACCGCATCACGCTGGATGGAGAGTATAAGCGCGATCTGGGTAAGGGACTGCCTATCGATCTTCCAAAAAATTATTACAAAGACAACGATCCGGAAAGTAAACCACTGCTTCTGTGGCGCGCACATGCAAACAATTTGTATACAAACTGGCTGAATTATTATGTATACCAGAGTACACCGTTCGATCTGTACGGAACGCCTGATTTTAACAGTATTAACGACGGAAAATAAGGACTTCTGGAAATGGCGGAAAACCCCGTAAATCACCGCATATTTTTATAAGTCGCTACAAAAATGGGGTACTAAATGGGGTGGCAGATGGGGTGGTAAAGTCTGCTGCTATAATTGAGATTTTGCAAAATAATAGATAGATTGAGTACAAAGAGAGGGTCATGGCGATCCTCTTTTTTTGAACTGAAATAAATCAAGAATTGAATAATTACGATATCTGTTGTAATGAAATTCTACACAGGGTTGAAAATGAAAAATCAGTCTCGTATAATAACATAAGTAATTGATTATGTTATTCTTATTAAAAGGATACTAACGGGTCACAGGAGGAGTTTATGAATTATATGATGGCGATTCTGCCTAAAATGGGTGGTTTCCTTTTACTTGTTCTCATAGGCTTTACTGCTTCACGCACAGGTATAATAAAAAAAGAAGCAATGCCCTCCATTTCCGGATTTTTACTTAGGATTGCGCTGCCGGCACTGACGATTGGTCTGATCCTGGAAAATCAGACCACATTTCAGACAATGACTCAATATGGAAAAATGGTCCTATCACAGATTCTTATGTATTTTGTTATGGCAGCAGGAGGAATCCTTGGAAGCCACATTTGTCATCTTAAAGGAGCTACAGCCAATGTTCATTGTGGATGTTCTGTAGGTGGCAATTATGGTTTTTTGGTGATTCCTCTGATCATGACACTGTTTGGTGCTCAAGGCGGCAATGTATATATTCCTATATGTTCCGTTATAGACACGACTCTGGTCTGGACTCTGGGTTTTACATTATTTACAAATGGAATCGGACCGAAAGAGAATCCCTGGAAAAAGATCATTATGAATCCAATTTTCCTTTCAATCCTGCTGGGTTTATGTCTGACCAGTTTTCATATTTCTGTTCCGGACATAATTTTGAGTACCATTGGTTCTGTTGGCAATACCTGCTACAGCTGGGGACTGGTTTACCTTGGATGCAGTCTTGGATTTATGAAACTCACCAATATTTTTAAATATAAGTCCATACTGGTCCTGTTTTTTACAAAATCATTTGCACTCCCACTGATCATATACTTCATTTCTCGTCATTTTCTTTCAGAAATTGAAAGTATGATCCTTATGCTGATCTGTGCAGCACCAGCAATGACAACTTCCAGTATGATTGCAGAACAATATAATCTGGACGGAGAATATGCCTCTACAGCTGTGGTAACGACAACTCTGCTTTGTATGTTGATCATACCGCTGCTTTTCTGTCTGATATCATTATAGGAGAGAAAAATGGATTTACTTGTTAAAGATATAGTTAAAATTTGGAATAATGGAGCAGCTTCGCTTGTTGCAGGAAAAGAAGGTATTTTACGTAAGGTTGAAGTATTTGATATGATGGAGCAGCCAAATATCAAACCGTGGCTCAGAGAACATTTGATTTTGATAACTACCGGATATGTGATACGAAATGATAAAGAGGCTCTTCTTCAGATTATAAGAGATATGAACGATGCGAATGCGTCAGCTCTTGCAATAAAAACACGTTTTTTTGACGATTTTCCCAAGGAAGCTCTTCAGCTGGCAGATGAATTAAAACTTCCTCTGTTCTTTCTCGACAATAATGCGGGCTTTACAGAACTTACCTTTCCAATAATGACTGCAATTGTGGAATCCAGAAGCAATGTTGCACTTGATACCCGTTATCAGATCGGACGTCAGAATAAATCTGAACTGGATCGAAAATTATTTTTTGATATTATTAATGGAAAAGTTACACAGACCGAGGAAGTAGAATATAGAATCGCTTCTCTTCAGTGGCCATCTGAACCATTTCGTGTGATTGCCCTTTCTCTGGAAACATCAGAGAATTCTTTTCTTTTGGAAATAAAGAAGGAATCCCAGATAAAGGGTATATCCCGGGTTCTTAATAATCATCATATCAAAAATGTAGTTATATGCGGTAAAGAAATATGTTATGCAATCACAACTTCTTCAATAAATGAGTCCATGATCAAGAAAATGACAGAAGATATGATTCAAAAGACATGCGAAATCAATAACTGTATGTGCTCTGCGATCATCAGCGATATAGTAGAAGATTATCTTGCGCTTCCAAATACCTATCAGCAGATAAAAGAGGGATTTTTTGTTCGCAATATAAGAAAACAGCAATGGTCTCAGGCTTTTTTATCTAATCTTCAATATGATCGTATTATGTTACGCATGTCTGCTGATAAGGAAGTACTGACATTTATCAAAAAGAAGCTAGGTCCATTGGTAACTTATGACCGTGCACATGGCACAAAACTTCTTGATACTCTTGAAGCATTTATTCATAATAATTGTTCACGTAAACTGGCAGCAGAGGCACTGTTTCTTCATCGAAATACCATGGCACACAGAATCAGCAAGATAGAAGAAATACTACATTGCAGTCTGGAGGATCCGGATATGATGGATAGATTAGAATTTGCTATAAAATTAAAAATGTATATACATTAAAAACAAATGTGCGTCATGCACAATATTTAATCAAAAAAAGTGTGTTATCACCAATGCTTTTAACGAATTAAAGTGATATAATATAAAACAACATATGTGAAGCCGATGTAGGCGTTCCTACATCGGCTAATTTTGTACTCTGGCCTGCTGTCAACCGGATACGAGCACATATATTTTACAGGAAATGGAGGAGATAACATGGCTAGTAACACAAAGAAAGATTACACACAGATGCATATCAAAGCATCAGAACATCCCAAAGCATATTCACCGCATATTCTTATTCTGAATATTGTGATGAGTGTCCTTGGTGCTATCATCGGTCTTGAATTGATCGTGCGTACGGGTGTAGCACCAAACACATCTATCGTAGGAGCGTTATTTGCAATCATCATTTCACGTTTGCCTATCGCATTTTTAAAGAAATATCAGAGTATTCACTGCCAGAATATGATTCAGACATCAATTTCGGGAGCAACATTCTCAGCAGCAAACTGCTTCCTGCTTCCGATTGGTGTTCCGGTTATTATGGGCAGAATGGATCTTATGTATCCTATGCTTGTTGGTGTATTTCTTGCAACCATTATTGATGCAACAATTCTTTATAAGACATTTGACAGCGAAATGTTTCCGGCAGAAGGAGCATGGCCTCCGGGAGTTGCATCTGCAGAATCTATCCTTGCAGTTGTTGAAAAAGGAAAGAAAGCTTTTTTGCTCATTGTAGGTATGGTCATCGGTGTTGGTGGTAAAATGATCGGTATTCCTACGGATCTTCTTGGTGTTTCATGGTTCGGCGATTTTGCAGCGATGACAGCTCTTGGTGTAGGATCAATTGTGATCGGTATCATTAAGACAAATGGATTTATTATTGATATCTTCGGCCGTAGCTTTCCGATCATTACAAACATCTTCGGTGAAGGTGCTGATCTGATGGCTTCAAACATGTTCAAATACATGCCTCATGGTATTATGATCGGAGCAGGTCTTGTGTCCCTTATCCAATGCGGCCGCATGCTTTTCAAGAAAGGTGACGGAGACAGTGCAGCAGGTAAGTTTACCTCCAGCATGGCAAATATGAAAAAAGCCCTTGGTGGTGGATATGTTGCATATCTGGTAGTAGCAATTTTATTGGCAATAATTACAGGCATCTGGTCAGAAATGGGTGTTGTTCAGCTGATTATTTGGATTATCTTCTCAGCTTTTGCAGCTATTGCTTCTGAACTGATCGTTGGTATTTCAGCAATGTACTCAGGATGGTTCCCGGGATTTGCGACAGCTCTTATTTTCCTGATCGTTGGAATGTTGATCGGATTCCCATCACTTCCACTTGGAATCCTTGTTGCTTATACTTCTGCAACCGGTCCTGCTTTCTCTGATATGGCATATGATCTTAAATGCGGTTACATCCTTCGTGGATGCGGAAAAGATCAGGAACTTGAGCTTGAAGGAAGAAAACAGCAGTACATCAGTGAAATTGTAGGTTTTGTGGTAGCTTTTATACTTGTGGCAATTATGGCAAAACAGTACTTTGCGCAGGGACTCTTTGCTCCGGTTGATGCTACTTTTGCAGCAACGATTGAAGCTGGCGCCGGCGGAGATGTAGCTAAATGGCTGCTTATCTGGGCAATTCCGGGAGCAATCATCCAGTTCCTTGGCGGATCCAGACAGATTGGTATTCTTTTTGCAACTGGTCTTCTTGTTGGTTCCACTATTAACGGTCTGACAATTCTGATCGCATTGCTTATTCGCTACATTCTTGTTAAAAAGGACAAAGAAAACGAGCAGACCCTCAATATTCTGGGTGCCGGTTCACTTGCCGGAGCAGCTCTGTACAGTTTCTTTACAGCTACATTATCACTTGGTAAAAAGAAATAATAACGGGAGATGACTAATAAAATGAAAACTAAAGGAATCCGTCTTACAAAAGATGTCCTTGATGCCGCACTCGCCGGAGGAACCATCCTCGGCGGCGGTGGTGGCGGCGATCCGAAAAAAGGCAGAAAATACGCTGAGATTGCAGTTGATTATACCGATCTCAGACTTATTACAATCGATGAACTGGATGAAAATGATGTACTATTGACAGCTTCTCTGGTAGGTGCACCAAATGCGCCAGCCCAGTTCATGACTCCGAAGGATATCGCAAAAACTGTTGAAATCCTTCAGAAAAACTGTGATTTTAATATTGGCGGAATTATTACAAACGAACAGGGCGGAGAAGCAACAGTAAATGGCTGGCTTCAGGCTGCTGTTACAGGACTTCCGGTTGTTGATGCCCCTTGTAACGGACGAGCTCATCCAACAGGTGTAATGGGAAGCATGAATCTTCACAGACTTGCAGATTATACAACAGTACAGGCCTGTGTTGGCGGTAATCCAGATACTGGAAATCATATCGAATGCTTCTTTGAAGGAACGATCGATCATACGTCCAAGATGGTGCGTCTTGCTTCTATTGAAGCAGGTGGACTGGTCGCAGTAGCACGAAATCCGGTAAAAGTGTCTTATGCACGTGAAAACTGTGCCCTTGGTGGTGTAAGTTATGCAATCGATACAGGAAAAGCGTTCTTAAAAGGATTGGAATCTTCTGTTGAGGATGCAGTCAACAGTGTATGTACTTTCCTGAATGGCCGTGTTCTTGCAAGAGGACCTGTACAGAATTTTTCTATCGAGACAACTGGTGGCTTCGATGTAGGTTATGCTGCTGTTGACGGCTGTGAAATGACATTCTGGAATGAATATGCTACTGCCGAAAAAGATGGCGAGCGTCTTGCAACTTTCCCGGATCTAATTATGACGATCAATGCCAAAACAGGAGAGCCTGTTACAACTGCCATGATGGAAGAGGGACTTGATGTTTATGTAATTGCCACAGACAAAAAGAATCTGAAGCTTTCGCCGACCATGTATGCGCCGGAATTGCTGAAAGCAACCGAAGATGTAATTAAAAAAGACTTAATCAGTCATCTGAGTAAATAGTCGGGAGGAATAATAACATGTTAATGAAAGAAATTATTGCTGCTTATGATGTACTTGACAGTTCGTTTGTAACAGGAGAAGAAGTTAAAAAATATCTTCTCGGGATCAAAGCCGATGCCAATGTAGAAGTCTATGAACTGGTAGGTCCTAAGGGAAGCACAGATATGCTTAAAGTGCGTATTCCTGGTAAAAACGGCAAGACAAATGGTGGAGATGCTCCTACAATCGGACTCCTTGGCAGACTTGGCGGAATTGGCGCACGTCCGGAACGTATTGGCTTTGTATCTGACGGTGATGGCGCACTCTGCGCGGTAGCTCTCGCTGCAAAACTGCTTGATATGCAAAACAAAGGAGACTATCTTGATGGTGATGTATTTATTTCCACACATATCTGTCCACACGCTCCGACAGCTCCGCATGATCCGGTTCCTTTCATGGGTTCACCAGTAGAAATGGCACAGGTAAACAAAGAAGAAGTATCTCCTGACCTTGATGCTCTGCTTGTTGTTGATACAACAAAAGGAAACCGCGTTATCAATACAAGAGGTTTTGCAATTTCTCCAACAGTAAAAGAGGGATATGTATTAAGAACTTCTGAAGATCTTCTTGATCTGATGCAGATCACTACAGGACGTCTTCCATATGTATTCCCACTGGCTACCCAGGATATCACACCTTACGGAAATGATGTGCACCACTTAAATAGTATTCTTCAGCCATGTACAGCTACAGATGCACCTGTTGTTGGTGTAGCTATCACAGCAGAGACAATGGTACCTGGATGCGCTACAGGCGCTACTCATGCTACAGACGTAGAGGAAGCTGCAAGATTTATGTTAGAAGTTGCCAAAGCATATGGAAGAAAACAGTGTAGTTTCTATGATGCTGATGAATATGCACGTCTCCAGAAATTATATGGAAGCATGAAACATCTTCAGACTCTCGGAAACGAATAAGGAGGTTTTGGTATGAAAATAGGTGCAATTACCATCGGTCAGGCTCCGCGAACTGATGTAACAGCAGACATTCTAAGAATCTTTGATGATTCACTGGAACTTGTCCAGGCAGGCGGTCTGGATGGACTTACAAAAGAAGAGATTGCTGAGTTTGCTCCCGGCAAGGATGATTATGTCCTTGTCTCCAGATTGACAGATGGGAGTTCTGTGACATTTGCCGAGCGTCATATCCTGCCAAGACTTCAGGATGCTATTAACCACATGGAAGATGAGGGATGCAGTCTTATCATGATGTTCTGTACAGGAAGTTTTCCGGAGACACTTTCAGCCAAGAATATTCCTATGATCTATCCATGTGAGCTGCTCAATCGCCTTGTTCCGCTGATGACTAAGAAATCAAGCATAATCTGCATGACTCCATCACCACTTCAGACAGAACAATGTGAAGAAAAATGGAAAAACTATGTTGATCATGTAACAGCAATTGCGGCTTCACCATATGGCGACTGGGATGCACTCGAAAAGGCAGCTGAAGAGATTAAAGATCTTGATGCGGATCTGATTGTTCTTGACTGTATAGGTTATACACAGGAAATGAAAAAAATGTTTGCAGAAAAAACCGGTAAGAAAGTTGTTCTTCCAAGAACACTTCTGGCCAGAGTTGTCTCTGAATTAACTGACATCTGAATAGACATATAAGTTATATATGTTCAGTATTTTCCGGACATTTCGCAGGTCCATCAAAGTCCGGCGGAATGTCCGTTTTTTACAAAATAAAAAAATTAACGAAAAGAGGAAGCAATAATGGAAAATTTAGTTAAAATAGCAGAGGGAGTTCTTACTTCATGTCTGGCTGTAAAACCTGGCGAGGAAATTCTGGTTATTACAGATGACAGCCGAAAAGAAATCGGTGAAGCAATCTATGAAGCAGCTGGAAATCTTGGATGCGAAAAAATCCTTATGGTTATGAAAGAAAGAGAAGTAAGTGGGCAGGAGCCACCTAAGGTAATTGCTGAAGCCATGAAAGCGGCTGATGTTGTGATTGCTCCGACAGCTCAGTCACTCACTCATACTAATGCCAGAATTGAGGCGGCGAAAGCAGGCACAAGAGTAGCAACAATGCCAGGTATTACCAGCGAAATGTTTTCACAGGGTGCCATGACTGCCGACTACAGTAAAGTAGAAGAATTAACTGCAAAAGTAACAGAAATGCTCACTAAGGCTTCAAAAGCACGGATCGAAAAAGAGGGAAATGTTCTTACAATCAATCTTGATGGCAGAAATGGAGTTCCAAGTCCCGGAGTATACAAGGAGGCCGGAAAATGTGGAAATCTTCCCTCTGGTGAAGCTTACATTGCTCCGCTGGAAGATGGTTCCGATGGTGAGATGATCATTGATGGATCTATGGTCGGTATTGGAAAACTTGCAAGTCCTTTACATATGACAATTTCAGGAGGAAAGCTTCGTTCAGTAAAAGGAGATAAGAGCGAAAATCTTGATATCCTTCTTAAAAACGAGACCAACGGAACACTCTGTGAACTTGGAATCGGAACTAACGAAGCAGCTATACTGAATGGAATCATCCTTGAAGATGAAAAAGTATATGGAACCGTACACATTGCTTTCGGAACCAATACGTCATTTGGCGGTGTAAATAAAGCGGAATGTCATATGGACGGAATTGTTCTGCGTCCGACATTATATCTGGATGATATTAAAGTTATCGAAAATGGCGTTTTTCTTATCTGATTTTTTTCGATAAAGGAGGAATTGAAAATGGATAAAAAATTTAAAATAGGTCTGATTAGAGTCCTTACAACAGAAGATGAAGAAGTGCTTTCCGCACATGGCAAACAGATTATGTCATATTTCCCTGAACTTCAGGTTGAAACTAAATGTATACCGGATCAGTATGAAGGAATACACAGTCCTGAACTCGGTGAACTGGCTATCCCCAAAATTGTCAAAACAGCTCAATCTTTCACAGATGTTGATATGATTATCGTAAGCTGTGCGGATGATCCGGGTGTTGCGGAGATTCGTAAGGTTCTCCCGGATATTCCTGTTACTGGCGGCGGTGAGACAACTGTAGCACTGGCTCTTAAATATGGCAGCAGGATTGGTGTGCTTGGAATCACAGACTATGCACCTCAGGCATATAGGAGAATGATTCCTGATCAGATGATACTAGGCAGACCTGAAGGTGTACACAGCACACTGGATCTGATGACACCAGAAGGAAAAGAAAGTGTACTGAAACTTGGCCTGAAGTTAAAAGAACAAGGCGCAGAAGTAATTGCACTTGCCTGCACTGGTCTTGCAACGATTGGTATAGCCAAAGATCTGGAAAAAGAAACAGGGCTTCCTGTTATTGATCCGGTTATGGCAGAAGGATTGTTCGCTTATTTCGAATATCTCAGAAAAAAATAATAATACAAGTTCATAACGATCAGCTATATGCTGTCAGAAAGGTAGCAAAGATATGTTATTAAATGAAGCTATTCTGAGCCGTCACAGCACACGGTCTTTCCGTCCTGATCCTGTAGACAGAGCGTTGCTGTTTACTTTGGCAGATGCGGCTCAACAGGCACCTTCGGCCAGTAATCTGCAGGCCTGGAGATTTCTGTTTATTACAGATCCACAGCTTAAAGAAAAAGTAGATCTTTTTAGTCCGGGGCTTTCTGGCAAACCGCCAGTCATCCTTGTAGTCTGCTCAGATATGGAGAAGGCATCAAGAAAGGGTGGTAAAAATTCTGAAGTGTACGGATGCCTTATGGATGCATCAATGGCTGCTGAGAATCTCATGCTAAAAGCTGCTGAATTAGGACTTGGAACATGTGCGGTCAAATCATACAATGATACAGCGGTTCGTAAAATATTGGAGCTTCCAGACAGATATCGTATTGAGATGCTTATCTCCATAGGTTATCCGGATGGCACCCCTCGTTGCCCGAAGCGTCCTCCGGTAGAACAGATATGCTATTTTGATCATATTGAGGAAGAGGAGAGAATTGATGAATAATCCTGAATTCGAATTACTGGTATATCTGATCACCAGTGCCAGAGCGCTTCCTGAAGAGCCGGCAAGTTACGGCTCAATCAGACTTACTGAAGCTGCTTCCAGACTGTGTCGGATTATATGCAATAATGACCCTGATAATAAAACATATTGTGAACTTCTTAACTGTATTGAAGCTGATAAGGGAAAAGCCCTAACAGAACCGGAACGTTTTTCTGCCATGCTTGAAAAAGCATCTGAAATATTGGTTGACTGTCTGTAAAATAACATAAAAGGGGGTGCTGAAAAATAGAAGTCTGAAAAATTAAATTTCGGACTTCGTATTTTTTTGTATACATGATAATAGAGGTGGTGTATAATAGTTTAAATTGTTAAAAAATATGAGGGGGAACTCAAATGGACGGATCAATGTTTATTGGAACATGGTGGTCACTGGTGCCGCCGTTGCTGGCAATTGTGCTGGCATTAGCAACTAAAGAAGTATACAGCTCACTTTTTATCGGTGTTGCAATGGGAGCACTGCTTTATACAGGTTTCCATCCGTGGAATGCATTTGTTGCTTTTTTTGATATCATGAAGAACAGCATGAACTTAAATATTCTGATATTTGATGTGCTGCTGGGAATGATTATTGTTCTGATGTCGAAATCGGGTGGTTCAGCTGCGTATGGTAAATGGGCCGGAACCAAGATTAAAAGCAAAAAGAGTGCAATGCTGGCAACAACAGGACTTGGTGTGCTGATTTTTGTGGATGATTATTTTAACTGCCTGACAGTTGGCTCTGTTATGCGTCCTGTGACAGACCGCTTCAAAGTATCCCGTGCAAAACTGGCCTACATTATCGATGCAACAGCAGCACCTGTCTGCATTATTGCACCGATCTCAAGCTGGGCGGCGG
Organism: Blautia intestinalis; assembly: GCF_014297355.1. Lineage (GTDB taxonomy): Bacteria > Bacillota > Clostridia > Lachnospirales > Lachnospiraceae > Blautia_A > Blautia_A intestinalis. The sequence continues at coordinate 86,435 of NZ_JACOQE010000003.1, forward strand.
CTGTAAACTCTTATGTTCCTGAAGATGCGGGAATCAGCGGATTCCAGCTGTTTCTTCGGACGATACCATATAATCTGTACGCAATCCTGACACTGCTTATGGTATTTACAGTCATCCTGTCGGGCCTTGATTTCGGACTTATGAAGAAACATGAAAAGAATGCAGCAAATGGTGATCTGTTTACCTCGGGCGGTGAAGAATTTGATCAGGTAAAAGAAGAGGAAATTTCTTCAAACGGAAAAGTAATTGATCTGGTGCTTCCGGTGTTGGTTCTGATCGTAACTGCAATCGGCGCAATGATCTATACCGGATTTCTTGGCGGTGCTACGGATGTGGTAACTGCTTTTGCCGGATGTGATGCGGAAACAAGTCTTATTTTTGCAACACTGATCACTGTAATGTTTATGCTGGTGCTCTATCTTCCGCGTAAAGTTATCACATTTAAGGGATTTATGGACAGTTTTGTGGAAGGTTTCAAGATGATGATACCGGCAATAGGAATTCTTATCTTTGCGTGGTCACTGAAAGGAATGGGCGATGCGCTTGAAATTGCTTCTTTCGTAGAGAAGCTGGTAGGATCCAATGCTTCTGCGAGTGTTCTGCTTCCGGCAATTCTGTTCCTTGTAGCAATTTTCCTTTCTTTCTCTACAGGAACAAGCTGGGGAACATTTGCAATTCTTGTACCGATCGCAATCGCAATGTTCCCGGGTACGGATAATATGCAGATGATGATCATTGCAGTGGCATCTGTGCTTTCCGGAGCAGTATGTGGTGATCATGTATCACCGATTTCGGATACAACGGTTATGTCTTCGGCAGGAGCACAGAGTAACCATATTAACCATGTTACCACACAGATGCAGTATGCGGTAGTTGTTGCAGTTGTTTCTGCAATCGGTTATGTGATCGCAGGTTTCGTACATATCTGGTGGCTGGTTCTCGGTATCAGTGCTATATTGCTTCTTGTGGTACTGTTTGTGATAAAAGCAGTGACTTCAGATGAGAAAGACGGAGTGAAAAAACGTGCATAAAATTGAGGTACCGTATATTGATCAGAGTGTAAAATATCCGACCGGCTGTGAGAGTGTGTCGGCGGTGATGCTCCTTAAGTATCTGGGATATGAGATCACTGTTGATGAATTTATAAAGAACTGTCTGGAATGCAGAGATATGGAAATGAGAGATGGAAAGCTTTATGGACCGGATCCGAATGAATATTTCTGTGGAAGTCCTTATGATGAAGATTCTTTCGGGATTTATGCAAAAGGACTTTTAAAAGCGCTTGAAAAAGCAGCAGGAAAAGACTTTCAATTTACAGATGAGTCCGGCACACCGATACAGAAACTTTTGGAAAAATATATTGATCAGGGGATGCCGGTGGTGTTCTGGGCATGCATCAATATGCGAAAAGAAATCCCGGGACCGGAATGGAAACTGCTGGATTCTGGAGATACTTTCTGCTGGACTTCGAATGAGCACTGTATGCTGCTGGTGGGGTATGATGAGGAAAAGTATTACTTCAATGACCCGTATGATAACAATGGCGTGATCGGTTATGAGAGAGATCTTGTGGAAAAAAGGCATGCAGCACAACACAGTATGGCAATTGGAACAGTAACCGGTACGGATATAAAACAGAACTTTATAAAAACTTTATTTGAAGAATAGTTACAAATCTGCTATAGTATATGTTGGTTATGGTAAACGTGCTTTGAATAAAGAAAGAAGTGTTTAGTTTGAGAAAAAAGTCACATATATTACTGGCAAGATATCTGGCAGATCAGATGCCTGCCAATGAAAGTCTTCAGTCACATAGAAAAGCATTTTGTCTGGGCAATATCCTTCCGGACATTCAGCCGTCATTTATAACCAAAAGGCATGAATATTTTGGCACATTCGATGAAGTACAGGGAAAAATCCGACGTCTCGTTCAGGTGGGAGAAAATTATAATGACCGTGTGTTCTGGCGTCGTGCGGGGGAGGTTATGCATTATATTGCAGATTATTTTACATTTCCGCACAATAAGACGTTTGACGGAACGCTTCGTCAGCATAACTCCTATGAGAAACACCTGAAAAATGAATTGAAGACATTTGTTCAGGAGGGGAAGGCAGAAGCCTATGCGGAGCATGTGATTCATTTTGAGACCTTGAATCAGCTTCTCGAGTACATTAAAGTTCACCATCGCAGATATATGAACTGCAAACGCAGCGTAGAGGAGGACATTCATTATATTCTCAGCGTCTGCTATCAAGTATTTCAGGGCCTTTTTCAGCTTTGTATGAAAGATCCGATGGCAGAATATGCAACTGTGGTGATGTAAGCAAAATATGAAAAAAGTATGAAATACCGCCGGAGGATTCCTCCGGCGGTTGATTTTTGAAGATCAATATGATAAAATTACGGCAGTTATTGTGTGGGTAAGTTAGAATGAAGAAACATATTTTACAGGAATGAAGATGTGTTCTTAGACAGAAGGGAGCAATTTTTTACCAGAATGAAGAACAAATATCTGACCAAATGTTTATGCATGACTATATTATCTGCAATGGTTCTGACCAGTCCGCTGAGTGTCATGGCGGCTGAGGAAGATGTTGCGGTAAGCAGCGAGGGAGACAATCTGGGGGATGGCAGTGAGATTACCAATCCGGGAACGGATACACCGACACCGGATCCCGGAACAGATACACCGACACCGGATCCCGGAACGGACACACCGACACCGGATCCCGGAACAGATACACCGACACCGGATCCCGGAACAGATACACCGACACCAGATCCGGATCCGATAGATCCGACACCAACGAATCCGGATACACCAACGCCGAACCCAGATACACCGACACCGGATCCGGATTTTGATGATGGTTCGAAATCGGCGGCTGTACAGAAACTGATCGACGATATTAATGCTCTGGCAGGACAGACTCTGACACTGAATCAGGCCGCGAAGGTTCAGGAACTTCGTGAGATATATAACAGTATTTCGGCAGATCAGAAGAAACTTGTGACAAATTATAATTTACTGGTCGATTTTGAGAGCAAGATTGCCGAGCTTCAGAAGAAGCAGAATGCAGATATACCAGACTTTACAGATGGAAGTAAGGCAAGTGAGACCGGAACACCGGTTTATTATGTTTCTAACCTCCATGCAGGTAAGGAATTTTATCTGGACAGCCTGAAAGGAAATTATCAGCTTACATTTTCTGATGATTTTGCATCTGTCATGAATGAAATCGAGGCAGAATACAAAGAAAAAAATAAACTTTCCGACGTGAGCGACAACAGATCAGACGGACTCACTACTTCTGCAGATTCACTACTTGTACGAAACTGGCAGGATATTCTGGCAGTATATGTATATGAGCAGAGTCAGAATGGAGTAAAGGAATTTACACTGGATGCATCAAGTAAGGATGAACTTGCGAAGATTTTTGCACAGATGAATCCGATTGTCAGAGACAAAGACAATATTACACATGTTTCCTATGGAAACTATCACATCAACAACTACATTAAGCAGAATGATATTTCTCAGAACGACAGAAGTGTTCTCAAGAAATATGTAGAAACCGACTGTAAGCTTCTCTGTGCGATCGTTACTGATGCAAAAGGGTTTGTACGCCAGAGCGTTGGTGATGATGTATCGGAAGAACGAGTAAATGTTATCACTGCTGCATATTCGCTGGTGGGAGAAGTCGGATATTTCTGGGGTGGAAAATCTACAACAATCGGCGGAGACCCGAGCTGGGGAACAGCTGAGAAGGTTTCTGTCACAGGCAGTGCCAGCACCGGTACAGTCAGAGCGTACGGGCTTGACTGCAGCGGATTTGTTACCTGGTCTGTGATCAATGGTTATCTGAATCAGGGAATGCAGGACAGTGTTGGTGACGGTACATCCGATCAGTGGGAAAAGGCCAATGTGGTCAGCGAGCAGGATGCACAGCCTGGCGATCTCGTTTTCCAGAAAGGACCGGAAGCAGGAAGCGACAATCATGTCGGTATTATCTGTGGAAAAACCGATGCCGGTGACTGGATTGCAGTGCACTGTTCTTCCAGTAAGAACGGAGTTACCGTAGGTGAAGCATATGGTGCAAGTTTCCGCTATATCAGACAGCCATCTTTTTATCCGACACAGGAAGAAGTTACACGGATGGAAAGCGAAGGAGCGTCTGCAAGCAATGCTGAGGCAGCCAGTGCTGCAGAGACAGCAGATACAGAGAAAAACCTGACTGCAGCGCCAGATGAAACACTTACATCTGAGACAGGAGCGGCAGATGAGACTGCCGATGACAGTAGTGATGAAATGGAAATCACGATTGTGGATGATGACGAAGATGAGACATTTACTTCAGACAGCAGCGCGATGGCGACAGCTCCGGTAAATGATGTTCTTCAGGAAATCCTTGATCAGAATGTATTTGATTCATCAGAGAGCGAATTTGAAATCCTTCCTAAGAAACCGGATGCAGATGACGGCGATATAGAAATCGTATTTGAAGATTAAAGTTCAGCCCGTGCAGGTCTTTCGTGGCCTGTCACGGGTGTTTTGATTCTTGAACGCAGGACAAAGGAGCGTCAGATGAGTAGAAAGCGGCAAAGGCATCGAAAAACAGGAAAAGTTCTGTTTGTTTTTGCAGTTTTGGTATTTACCGGCATCTTATGTATGAGCAACCCAAAGGGGCTGTTGGATCTGGAGCCGGAAGAGGTGAGATCACTCCGGCAGAAAAAAACTGTGCAGACGGATGCAGGACATCAGGAATACTATTTTCATCTTCTGGATGAAGAAGAGCAGAAAATATATCGGGAGATGCTTGATGGCATCCGGGAGCGACAGGAGGATATTTATCTTACCACTGCGGATGAAAATCTGGTCAGCAAGGTATATCATGCAGTGTTGAAAGATCATTCGGAATTGTTCTGGGTGCATAACCGTGAAAATGTATATACAACGAGTTATAAAGGGAATGCATACTGCTGTTTTTCACCGGGATATACTTATACAGAAGCAGAAATTACGGAAATTGCGGCGGCAATGGAACAGGCATTTACCGAGGTGAATGGACAGATTACGGAAGGGACAGATACATATGATAAAGTAAAGATAGTCTATTCATATCTTATTGATCTTGCGGAATATGAATCATCAGATGATGACCAGAATATTGCCGGAATCTTCTGGAAGAAAAGAGCAGTTTGTGCCGGCTATGCGAGAGCTGTACAATATCTCCTGGAGCGGATGGATGTCCCCTGTATTTACGTAGAGGGTGACAGCAGAGACAGTGATGAAGGTCATGCCTGGGATATTGTAGAGATAGATGGACAGTATTATTATGTGGATGTGACAAATGGTGATCAGCCGGGATTTTTGCAGGGAGATGCCGTACAGCTTGCGGAACACAAGACAATCATTTATGATTATCTGTGTCCTTTTCCGGAAGAATATGAGAAGATATATACTGCATCGGATGAATTTTCGTTGCCGGCCTGCACAGCAACGGATTACAATTTTTATGTGCTGAATCAGGCATGTTTTGATACATATGATGCACAGGAGTTTTACGATTTCTGTTGCATGCGGCTGGATAACGGGGCAGCAGTGATTCGCCTCAAATATGCATCAGAGGAGGCTTTTGACGCTGCCTGTCGGCAATATATACAGGAAGAAAAAATACAGGATGTGGCAGGATATTATATGAGTCTGCATGGCCTCAGCACGGTTCAGTATCATTACGGGATCCTGCAGAATCTGAAAACATTATATTTTATCTTTTAAAAAAGGAGGCTATTATGAACGATATGTTACAGCAGTTAATGAATATGATTGAAAATACCAGGACAATACCGGCTCTGACTGATATTTCCATGATCGGGTTTGCTGTATTGCTCGTTTTAGGCGCAATAAACTGTATTCTGGGATATCGTCTGCTTCGGTTCTGGATGATGCTCTGTGGATTTATCATTGGAGCCGGAGTTGGATTCGGAGTAGCTTATTCTGGCGGTGTGACTGAGAAATATATGTATGCTGTGATTATGGTAGGAATTGGTGTAGTGCTTGCGGTGATCGCGTTTGTCAGCTATAAGATTGGTATTTTTATTCTTGGAGCCGGTATTGGGATCGGGCTTGGAATTTATATTTTTCATCCGACTTCTTCACTGGTATTCTTCTTCTGTCTGCTTTTGGGAGCTGGTCTTGGTGTGCTTGCCATGCGGCAGGCGAGAGAAATTCTGATCGTCGGGACTTCTCTTTTGGGTGGTGCTATGGCTGGTGTTTCAGCAGCAAAGCTTGGCGGACTTGCAGATTTTCCTTATGGACTGGGGATGAGTGCAGGATTTGCAATTCTCGGAATGCTGATTCAGTTTGCAACGAACCGTCGTAAAAGGGATGAAGATGATGCGGCTGAAGATGAGGATGAATTTTATGAAGAGGCTGAAAACAGTTCTGACTATGTAGATCCAAAAGAATACATTCCACAGAAAAGAATCAAAAGAAGACCTGTAAGACAGGAAAACAGAAGAACACTGTCGGCAGCGGAAGAGGAGCGCCTGGATGAAGAAATTGTCAGAGAGATGATGGATGATGATGACCGTGAAGGCGAAGAACTCTGGAAAAAAATCTCAAGACGTGAAGCAAACCGCAAAAATAAAGAAAAACATACAACGAGATAAGACGGGAAAGAAGGACAACATGGCAAAAGAAGCAAAAACAAATGCAATGCGAATGCTGGATCGACAAAAAGTAAAATACGAAGCATTTACATATGAATGTGATGAATTTATTGACGGACTTCACAGTGCGGACCTGATCGGTGCACCGTATGATCAGTCATTTAAGACACTTGTGATGGAAGGAAAAAGTGGCGGCTACTATGTGTTTGTCGTACCGATCGAAAAAGAAGTGGACAGGAAGGCGGCAGCAAAAGCAGTCGGTGAAAAGACGGTAGATATGATCCACGTAAAAGACATTCTCAAGATTACCGGCTATGTCAGAGGAGGGTGCAGTCCACTGGGGATGAAGAAATTATATCCGACAGTATTTGATGCTTCGGCAGAGAACTTTGACGAAATCTATGTCAGTGGTGGAAGAATCGGACTTACGCTGAAAGTAAATCTGGAGTCTCTGCTTAAGGTAACAAATGGAAAACTGGCAGATATTACCATGAAAGATTGAACATAAACTGAAAAATTAAACAAAATATTATCGATACGCATAAGAAAAGTTCCCGGAATTGTCAAATCCGGGAGCTTTTGTCATACATATTTAGTTATCGGCAGCGTCTTCTTCATTGACCTGGAAGACATGACGTTTTTTCGCCATTTCATCGCTTGCAAGGTATTCATCGTATGTGGTGATCTTGTCAATCAGTCTTCCGTCAGGAAGGATTTCCATGATGCGGTTGGCAGTTGTCTGTACGAACTGATGGTCGTGGGAAGCAAAAAGGATGACTCCCGGGAATTTGATCAGACCGTTGTTCAGTGCGGTGATGGATTCCATATCCAGGTGGTTGGTCGGCTCATCAAGGAGCAGGATGTTTGCACCGGAGATCATCATCTTGGATAACAGACAACGAACTTTTTCACCACCGGAGAGAACGCGGACTTTCTTGACTCCGTCTTCACCCGGGAAGAGCATTCTTCCGAGGAAACCACGTACATAAGTTGCATCTTTGATCTCGGAATACTGAGTCAGCCAGTCGGTAATGGTCAGGTCGTTATCGAATTCCTGTGTATTGTCCTTCGGGAAATATGCCTGAGAGGTTGTAACACCCCATTTGTAATTTCCTTCATCCGGTTCGAGCTCTCCGATAAGGATACGGAAGAAAGTAGTGATGGCCTGCTCGTTTGCACCGACAAAGGCAACTTTATCATCATGTCCGAGTGTAAAACTGATGTTGTCGAGAACTTTTACACCGTCGATGGTTTTGGAAAGGTTTTCTACCATAAGTACTTCATTGCCGATTTCACGGTTCGGACGGAAATCGATATATGGATATTTACGGCTGGATGGACGCATGTCATCAAGCTGGATTTTTTCCAGGGCACGTTTACGTGAAGTTGCCTGTTTGGATTTGGAAGCGTTTGCACTGAATCGGGAAATAAATTCCTGAAGTTCTTTGATCTTTTCTTCCTTTTTCTTGTTGGCCTCTTTCATCTGTTTGATAAGAAGCTGGCTGGATTCGAACCAGAAGTCATAGTTTCCGGCATACAGCTGAATTTTTCCGTAATCAATGTCTGCGGTATGTGTGCAGACTTTGTTCAGGAAGTAACGGTCATGGGATACAACGATGACGGTATTGTCAAAATTGATCAGGAATTCTTCGAGCCATTCAATAGCCGGCAGATCCAGGTGGTTGGTCGGTTCGTCGAGGAGCAGAATGTCCGGATTTCCGAAAAGTGCCTGTGCAAGAAGCACTTTGACTTTCTGGCTGCCGGTCAGGTCTGCCATCTGAGTATAATGGAGTTCGGTTTCGATTCCGAGTCCGTTCAGAAGAGTGGCAGCATCGGACTCTGCCTCCCATCCGTTCATCTCAGCGAATTCACCTTCAAGTTCGCTGGCACGGATACCATCTTCGTCAGTGAAGTCTTCTTTGGCGTAGATGGCTTCTTTTTCTTTCATGATCTCATACAATCTGGCATTTCCCATAATAACGGTATCCAGAACATTGTATGAATCGTATTTGAAGTGATCCTGCTGCAGGAAAGAAAGACGCTGTCCCGGTGTGATGACGATATCACCGTTAGTCGGCTCAAGCTGTCCGGACAGGATTTTAAGGAATGTAGATTTACCGGCACCGTTTGCTCCGATCAGACCATAGCAGTTGCCCTCGGTAAATTTGATGTTGACATCTTCAAAAAGTGCTTTTTTGCCAACACGCAGTGTAATATTATTTGCTGAAATCATAAGGTACCTCTTTTCTTCGTTATGGTTTCGTTCAGTCATTTTGGTTCAGGCCGTTTTGGCCATTCATTCCCATTTTACAGTAAAGTCAGGAATTTGCAAGCCTTAAATCATAAAAACATATAATTAGGAAGAGGAGAAACCTGAAAACCCCATAAAACTTGCTTATTACTAACTTTTTTGTATGTAAATAGATACAGGAAATAGATAATCCTGATTGGACAATCCGAAATAGCTATGCTATAATAACTATTGGATTTTTAGGCCCTTTCACTGGCCTGAAATAAATTATAATTTTCATCATACCTTTAAGGAGGAAAACAAACTATGGCAAGAAAGATGAAAACCATGGATGGTAACCATGCAGCCGCTCATGCTTCTTATGCATATTCAGATGTAGCTGCTATCTACCCGATCACTCCTTCATCTGTTATGGCGGAAGCAACAGATGAGTGGGCAACACAGGGAAGAAAGAACATCTTTGGACAGGAAGTACAGGTTACAGAGATGCAGTCTGAAGCAGGTGCTGCAGGTGCAGTACACGGATCTCTGGCAGCTGGTGCCCTGACAACTACTTACACTGCATCTCAGGGTCTTCTTCTGATGATCCCGAACCTTTACAAAATCGCTGGTGAGCAGCTTCCGGGCGTTATCAACGTATCTGCTCGAGCACTTGCTTCTCACGCACTTTCCATTTTCGGAGATCATTCCGACGTTATGGCCTGTCGTCAGACCGGATGCGCAATGCTTTGCGAATCATCCGTGCAGGAAGTTATGGATCTGACACCGGTTGCTCATCTTGCAGCAATCAAAGGTAAAGTTCCGTTCATCAACTTCTTCGATGGTTTCCGTACATCTCACGAAATCCAGAAGATTGAGACATGGGATTACGAAGATCTGAAAGATATGGCAGATATGGAAGCAATTCAGGCATTCCGTGATCATGCTCTGAACCCGAACCATCCATGTCAGAGAGGTTCTGCTCAGAACCCGGATATCTTCTTCCAGGCAAGAGAAGCATGTAACCCGTTCTACGATGCCCTTCCGGCAGTGGTTCAGGAATACATGGACAAAGTAAATGAAAAGATCGGAACAGACTACAAACTGTTCAACTACTACGGAGCAGAAGATGCTGAACACATCATCATCGCTATGGGTTCCGTAAACGATACAATCGAGGAGACTATCGATTACCTTACAGCAGCAGGTAAAAAAGTCGGTGTTGTTAAAGTTCGTCTTTACAGACCGTTCTGCGCACAGGCACTCATCGATGCTATCCCGGAAACAGTGAAACAGATCAGCGTTCTTGACAGAACAAAAGAGCCGGGAGCACTTGGCGAGCCTCTGTATCTTGACGTTGTTGCCGCATTAAAAGACAGCAAGTTTAAAGATGTTAAGATCTTTACAGGACGTTATGGTCTTGGTTCCAAAGATACTACACCGGCACAGATCGTTGCAGTATATGAGAACACAACAAAAGAAAAATTCACAATCGGTATCGTTGATGATGTTACAAACCTTTCTCTTGAAACAGGTGCTCCGATTGTTACAACACCGGAAGGAACTACAAACTGTAAGTTCTGGGGTCTTGGAGCTGACGGTACTGTAGGTGCCAACAAGAACTCTATCAAGATCATTGGTGACAACACAGACATGTATGCTCAGGCTTACTTCGATTATGACTCCAAGAAATCCGGCGGTGTTACAATGTCTCACCTTCGTTTCGGTAAGAAACCGATCAAATCAACATACCTGATCCACAAAGCAAACTTTGTTGCATGTCATAATCCATCTTATGTAAATAAGTACAACATGGTTCAGGAACTTGTTGATGGCGGTACATTCCTTCTTAACTGTGCATGGGATATGGAAGGTCTTGAAAAACATCTTCCGGGACAGGTTAAAGCATTCATCGCTAACCACAATATCAAATTCTACACCATCGACGGTGTGAAGATCGGTATTGAGACCGGCATGGGACCAACACGTATCAATACAATCCTTCAGTCTGCATTCTTCAAACTTACAGGAATCATTCCGGAAGATCAGGCTATCGAACTGATGAAAGCAGCTGCGAAAGCTACTTACGGACGTAAGGGTGATGACGTTGTTCAGAAGAACTGGGCAGCTATCGATGCAGGTGCAAAACAGGTTGTAGAAGTTAAAGTTCCGGAAAGCTGGAAAGATGCAGAAGATGAAGGCCTCTTCATGGCTCATGCAACTCACGGCGCTCAGGAAGCTCAGGACTTTGTAAACAACATCCAGTGCAAGATCAATGCACAGGAAGGTAACACACTTCCTGTATCCGCATTTACAGAATATGTTGATGGTACTACACCATCCGGAACAGCTGCATACGAAAAACGTGGTATCGCAGTAAACGTACCGGTATGGCAGCCAGAAAACTGTATCCAGTGCAACCGTTGTGCATATGTCTGCCCGCATGCAGCAATCCGTCCGGTAGCACTGACAGAAGAAGAAGCAGCAAATGCTCCTGAGGGAATGGCTACACTTCCGATGACAGGCATGAAAGATTACAAATTCACCATGACTGTATCAGCTTATGACTGTACAGGATGTGGTTCCTGTGCTAATGTATGCCCTGGCAAGAAAGGTGCAAAAGCCCTTGCTATGGAAAACATGGAAGCAAACGCAGGACTTCAGAAATTCTTCGATTATGGAAGAGAACTTCCGATCAAAGAAGACGTTATTGCTAAATTCAAAGAAACAACTGTTAAGGGAAGTCAGTTCAAACAGCCTCTGCTTGAGTTCTCCGGAGCATGTGCAGGTTGTGGTGAAACACCTTACGCAAAACTGATCACACAGCTGTTCGGTGACAGAATGTACATTGCAAATGCTACAGGATGTTCCTCTATCTGGGGTAACTCTTCACCGTCTACACCATACACAACCAACGCTAAAGGACAGGGTCCTGCATGGGCTAACTCACTGTTCGAAGACAACGCTGAGTTCGGTTATGGTATGCTTCTTGCTCAGAGAGCTATCCGTGATGGCCTCAAAGCAAAAGTTGAAGCTGTTGTAGCAGAAGGAAAAGACGAAGCAGTTAAAGAAGCTGGTCAGGAATGGCTGGATACATTCTCTGTTGGAGCAACAAACGGTGCAGCAACAGACAAACTCATCGCTGCTCTGGAAGCATGCGGATGTGACGCTGCTAAAGAGATCCTTACTCAGAAAGATTATCTGTCCAAGAAATCCCAGTGGATCTTCGGTGGTGACGGATGGGCTTATGATATCGGATTCGGTGGTGTTGACCACGTTCTCGCAAGTGGACGTGACATCAACGTTATGGTATTCGATACAGAGGTTTATTCCAATACAGGCGGACAGTCCTCTAAATCTACACCTACAGGTGCGATCGCTCAGTTCGCAGCAGGCGGTAAAGAAACCAAGAAGAAAGATATGGCTTCCATCGCAATGAGCTATGGCTATGTATACGTAGCACAGATTTCTATGGGTGCCGACTTCAACCAGACTGTTAAAGCAATCGCTGAAGCAGAAGCTTATCCGGGACCGTCTCTGATCATTGCATACGCTCCATGTATCAACCATGGTATCAAGAAAGGTATGGCAAAAGCTCAGACAGAAGAAGAACTGGCAGTTAAGTGCGGATACTGGCACAACTTCCGCTTCAACCCGGCAGCAGACAAGAAATTTGCTCTGGATTCCAAGACACCGGATATGGAGAACTACATGGACTTCCTGAACGGCGAAGTTCGTTACAACTCCTTACAGCGTCAGAATCCTGAAAAAGCTGCAAGACTGTTTGCTAAGAATGAGTCTGAAGCAAAAGCTAGATATGCATATCTGAATAAACTGGTAGCAATGTACGGCGAAGAAGAATAATTCTTACTGCGTGCAGTGACGGAATAATTCAGAGATATAGCCGCGGTACTTTTGTACCGCGGCTTTTTGCATTAAATATGACATAAAATTTATAAGAGAGAATATGAACATACAAAATACAAAAAACAAAAAAAACAAAAGAAGTAACAGAAGTACAAATAGCAAAAATACGGAATTTTATATTGTATATACGGTGGCATTTCTGCTGATCGCTTGTTTTCTCTATCTGAGATTTTATCTGAATGGAAAGTCTCTTGTGTGGAGCCATGACGGAGTGCCGCAGCATTTGAATTCCCTGGCATACTATGGAAGATATCTCAGAGGAATTTTATATACGATATTTGTAGAACATCGTTTTTCGATACCAATGTGGGATCTCCATATAGGCTATGGTTCGGATATCCTGACAACACTGAATTATTATGTCATTGGAGATCCGTTGACGTTGCTGGCAGTGTTTTGTCCCTCTTCCAAAACTGAGATCTTATATGAATTCCTGATCTTTCTGAGAATATATCTGGCTGGGATTGCGTTCAGCAGATATTGTTTTTATCACAAAAACAGCAGACAGGCAACTTTTATGGGATGCATGATCTATATCTTTGCGGGCTGGACAATTTATGCAGCCATGAAACATCCATATTTTTCAAACCCGATGATCTATCTGCCGTTGATCCTTATGGGAATTGACAAGATATACAAAAAAGAAAAACCATATTTGTTTATCTGGTCGGTGGCGGTAGCTGGATTATCTAATTTTTACTTTTTTTACATGTTGGGCATTTTTATGGTTTTGTATGCCGTGTTCCGGTATTTTGAACAGTTTGGAGTTCATTCTTTAAAAAATGTCGGAAAATGGCTGGGTGTTTTTGCAATATATTCCGTAATAGCCGTTCTGATTGCGGCAGTCATATTGCTTCCGGTTATTTTTCCGGTATTGGGAACAGACCGCTTTAAGGCGGAGAACTATGTACCATTGTTTTATGACAAAGTGTACTACCAGAAATATCTGAGCTGTCTGATCGGTGAGAACATGATCCAGTGGGGTGTTGCCGGATTCTCAGCAGTTTCAATGACTGGAATATTTGTTTTGTTTGCGAAGAAAAAGAAATACAGAACGTTAAAAACAGGATTTATTCTGATAAATCTCTTTTTGCTGTTTCCATTTGCGGGGCATGTACTTAATGGATTTTCTTATGTTTCCAATCGCTGGATATGGGCATATGGTATGCTTATGGCATATATTTTTGTGAAGATATATCCGGAGTTGTTTAATCTTTCATTAAAGGAAAAACGTACAATTTTTGTTTTTCTGATGGGATATTGTGTACTGGCACTTTTGCCGGATGCGGCAAGAACACAGAGAAATCTGGTGGCGGTTCTTTTACTGGTACTGGCGACATTTACTGTATTATCTTTTGGCGCAGTATTTACAAAAAGAAAAAACCTGATGTTAATGACAGGCGGCTTTTTAATTGCGGGTGTTCTCTTTAATATGTATTATCAGTATTCTTACGAAAAAGATTATCTTTCGGAGTTTTCAGGTCAGGGAGAAGCACTGGACAAACTGGAAACGGGGACGGATCTTGCGGTACTGAAAACAGGAGATAAATCAGTTTATCGTTATGACCAGATGGGAACACACAGCTATGAAAATTCTTCCATGCAGACAGGTACAAACGGTACATCGTATTATTTCAGCGTGGCGAGTGGTGATATTACAAATTTTTTTAATGAAGTTGATCTGAATACACCATGGGATTATCATTATGAAAATCTGGACAGCAGAACGATTCTGGATCGTCTTGCAGCAGTAAAATATTTTGTAGTAAAAGCCGGCGAAGAAGAGTATTTGCCGTATGGGTATGATACACTTGCAGCAGAAGCGGAAAAAAAGGATAGATTATATCGCGCATATGAATGCAAAAATGCACTTCCAATAGGATATACTTATGATTCCTATATTCCAGAAAAAAAATATGCGAAAATGTCGACTGTTGAAAAGCAGCAGGCTCTGTTGCAGGGAGTGGTACTGGCAGACAGCGCAGTACCGGAAACGACACCGGAATTTAATGACAGAGAAGTGCCATATAAACTGGTGACAGGTTCAGGCTGCAAAGAAAAAGATGGGAAACTGATCATTACAAAGGAAAATGCACAGGCAAAACTGGTTTTCGACGGGCTGGATGAATGTGAAACATATCTCATTACAGAAGGCGTTGACTATGAGGCGCTTTCTCCACGTGAGCTGATCAGTGATAAGAAATGGAATAAAATGACGCTCTACGAGCAGAAAAAAGTTCAATACGAAAACAGTAAGTGGAGATACTGGAAAGAAAGTCAGAAGGCATATATTGATGTTACAGGACAATTCCTTGACAAGACGATCAGTATTTTTACAGACAAATACAATGCATACAGTGGTCGATCAGATTTCCTTTGCAATACCGGTTACAGTGAAAAGGGGAAAAAATCCATTACGCTCACTTTTGAAAATACAGGTGTATACTCATATAAAGATATGAAAGTTGTATGCCAGCCGATGAAAAATATAGAGAGTCAGACCAGCAGACTGGGCACGGAAAGCCTGAAAGATGTCAAGATAAAGAATCATGAACTTACAGGCAGTATTTCTGTATCGAAGGATAAAGTCCTTGTGATTTCACTGCCTTACAGCAAAGGCTTTCAGGCATATGTAGATGGTCAGAAAACAGAGTTAAAACAGGCAAACACCATGTACATGGCACTGGAACTCACGAAGGGGGATCATGAGATCCGTATTACATACTATACTCCATATCTGAAGACAGGGCTTGTCTTGACGTGTGTGGGGATATTGTGCTACATTTGTGTGGTGTTAGTTTGCAAAAAGAGAAGAGGAAATAAAGAAACATGAGTAGATTATCTGTCGTACTTCCGGCTTATAATGAGGAACTGATGGTTGGAAAAACATGCAGGGTTCTTCATGAGGTTCTGGCAGAAGCCGGGATTTCGTATGAGCTGGTTCTTGTGGATGATGGATCTAAAGATCATACATGGGAAGA
The DNA here is from genome assembly GCF_014297355.1 of Blautia intestinalis. Taxonomy (GTDB): domain Bacteria; phylum Bacillota; class Clostridia; order Lachnospirales; family Lachnospiraceae; genus Blautia_A; species Blautia_A intestinalis. The sequence continues at coordinate 102,246 of NZ_JACOQE010000003.1, forward strand.
AATACTAAAAGCAGGGGGAAAGGATTCGAATATTCTGGGGGTGCATTTTTCACGTAACTTTGGTAAAGAGGCAGCTGTTTTTGCCGGAATGGCACAGGCGACCGGAGAAGTGGTGGCTGTTATGGACTGTGATCTGCAGCATCCGGCAGAAACTTTGATTGAGATGTACCGGAAATGGGAAGAAGGCTATGAAGTCATTGAAGGCATCAAGAAAAGCCGCGGAAATGAAAGCTTTCTTCATAAAAAGTGCGCAGGATTTTTTTATGGGATTATGTCCAAAGCAACAAAAGTAGACATGCAAAATACCTCTGATTTTAAAATGATGGATCGCAAGGTGGTAAACAGTATTCTTTCTCTGCCGGAAAGAAATATGTTTTTTCGTGCAACTTCGTCATGGGTAGGATACAAGACGGCATATGTGGAATTTGAAGTGCATGAACGGGAAGGAGGTGAATCAAAGTGGTCTGCCTGGTCGCTGATCAAATATGCATTTACCAATATTGTTGCATTTACGACTGCTCCACTTCAGTTTGTGTCGTTTGGCGGAGGTATTTGTTTTGTATGTTCGCTTGTCATGATTATTTATTCACTGATACAATATTTTCGGGGACATGCAATTGAAGGCTATACAACGACAATTTTGCTGCTACTTCTGATCGGAAGCGCAATCATGCTGAGCCTCGGAGTGATCGGCTATTATCTTGCAAAAATTTATGAAGAAGTCAAACGTCGTCCGAGATATATTGTATCTCAGATCATCCATGGGAATAAAGATGTGACAGGTTCTGTCAGAGATGATGCGTAAGAGGAGAAAATAATGAAAAAACTTATCAATCTGATTCTGCGATTCTATGAAAATGATGTGATCAGATACATTTTTTTCGGAGGCTGTACGACACTGGTAAATCTGGTATGTTTCTATGTACTTCGTAAATGCAATCTTGGATTAAATATTGCAAACATCATTTCTATTATTGCAGCGATTATATTTGCATATGTAGTAAATTCAAAGTTTGTATTTCTGGATAAATGTGAGACATTGAGGGACCATGTACAGCCTTTCTGTAAATTTGTCAGTGCAAGACTGCTGACTATGGTGATTGAAGTCGGAGGAGTCTGGCTTCTGGTAGCCCAAATGGGATTCAGTGATATGATTGGAAAATTTGTGACTCAGTTTATAGTACTGGCATTGAATTACATATTCAGCAAATTTTTTGTATTTACTACAGGTAAATAAATACTACAGGATACACAGAGATAACAGGGAGATGGAAAAATGACACTGGAAGAAACTCTTGCTCAAATAAAACCATTAGATGAAAGAGCGATGGAGACTGCGGCGAAACGCTGGGACAGCATTGCAAAACCTCTGCATTCACTCGGCAAAATGGAAAAAATGGTTATTCAGATTGCAGGAATCACCGGAAATCCGGATATGCATATAAACAAAAGGGCACTGGTTCCGATGTGCGCAGATAATGGCGTGGTAGAGGAAGGCGTTACCCAGACAGGACAGGAAGTGACGGCAATCGTCGCAGAAAATTTCCTTTCCGGCGATACCTCTGCGTGCGTGATGTGCAGACAGTGCGGAACCAAAGTTATTCCGGTTGACATCGGTATGGCAGTGGACACAAAGGTTGCGACAGATCTGAAAGTTGCATGTGGGACTGCAAATATGACCAAAGGTCCGGCAATGACAAGAGAACAGGCTGTACAGGCACTGGAGGCAGGTATCGAAATGGTATGTCGTCTGAAAGAAGATGGTTATGGACTTCTGGCAACGGGAGAAATGGGAATCGGTAATACTACGACCAGCAGTGCGGTGGCATCTGTACTTCTGAACCGTCCGGTTGAAGAAATGACAGGACGTGGTGCCGGGCTTTCCGGAGACGGACTGAATCGTAAGATTCATGCAATCAAAAAAGCAATTGAGATTAATCAGCCGAATCAGGAAGATGCGATTGATGTACTGGCAAAAGTCGGGGGATTTGATATTGCCGGTATGGCTGGAATGTTCCTTGGCGGTGCGGCATTTGGTGTCCCGGTCGTGATCGATGGATTTATTTCCTGTGTGGCAGCACTGATCGCGCAGCGTATCTGTCCGCAGACGGGAGATTATATGATCGCGTCTCATGTTTCGAAAGAACCGGCAGCGCATCTGCTTCTCGAAGCACTTGGCAAAGAGGCAGTACTTCATGGAGAAATGTGTCTGGGAGAGGGAAGCGGAGCCGTGGCGCTGTTCCCGTTCCTTGATATGGGAGTTGCCGTCTATGAATCGATGAGTACATTTGAGGATATCCATGTGGACCAGTATGAGGAGCTTGTATAAAAATGATGATACTTGTAACTGGCGGCAGTGGCAGTGGAAAATCTGCCTTCGCGGAAGACTGTATTGTTGCTTTTGGAAATGCCAGACGCATTTATATAGCAACTATGTACCCGTTTGACGAAGAGAGCAGGAAGCGTGTGAAACGTCATCAGGCTATGCGTCAGGGCAAAGGATTTGATACACTGGAGTGTTACACCGGACTTGCCCGGGCTGCGATTCCGGAAGGCAGTACGGTACTTCTGGAGTGTATGTCTAATCTGGTGGCAAATGAGATGTTTCAGGAAAATGGTGCACACGAAAATACAGTGAAAGCAGTAGTTGATGGTGTGGAGTTTCTGCAAAAACAGACCGAAAATCTTGTGATCGTAACAAATGAGATCTTTTCAGAAGCGGCAGAATACCAGGGTGATACAAAACTTTATCAGAAATATTTAGGAATGATCAATCAGAAGCTGTCAGATATGGCGGATGAAGTGGTGGAAGTCGTTTACGGAATTCCGGTTTACCACAAAAAATATAAGGCTTCTGATGTGGACAGGAGGTCAGAAATCCGATGAAAAGTCTTTGGAACAGTTTTAAAATTGCATTTTCCATGTTTTCAAAGATTCCGATGCCTCAGGCAGAATGGACAGAAGAAAATATGAAATATATGCTTTGCTTTTTTCCGTTCATCGGAACGGCAATCGGTATTGTACTTCTGGCGGCAGAATGGATCTGCAGATATCTGGGGTTCGGAAATTCATTTACGGCAATGGTACTGGTTCTTGTGCCGGTGATCCTCACGGGTGGAATTCATATAGACGGACTTCTGGATACTTCGGATGCCTTAAGTTCCTGGCGTGACAGGGAAAAACGTCTGGAGATTCTCAAAGATTCACATGCGGGTGCATTTGCAGTTATTACGGCATGTGTATATTTTTTTGTATTGTTTGGGACAATGATGCAGATTACAGAAGCAGACAACCGGCCGGCAATGTACCTTCTTGCATGTGACTATATGGTTTCAAGATGTCTTTCAGGACTTGGTGTGATCACGTTGCCAAAGGCGAATGCAAGTGGTACGGTTGCAGAGTTTTCTCGTAAGGCAGAAGATAAAAAAGTGCGAAATACACTGGTGATCTATCTTGTGATTCTGACGGCAGTGATGACTTGGATCCAGCCGGTATGGGGCGCTTCCATGTTTGTGACGGCCCTGCTTGTATTTGCGTTTTACAGATATAAAGCAATGAAATATTTCGGCGGCACGACCGGCGATCTTTCGGGATATTTCCTTTGCCTTTGCGAGGCATGGATGCCTTTAGTACTGGCGGTTGTCATGGTGATTTATAAAGTGTGAGGATAAAATATGAAGATGATCATAGGGGGAGCGTTTCAGGGAAAAACACTTCTGGCAAACAAAATATACCCGGAGATTGTCTGGGCAAACGGTGGGGATGCTGACTGGGAGATGATTGCATCTGCACAGGGAATCCTTAGTTTTCACGAATTTATCCGAAAAGAGATGCAAACCGGAAATGATGTCAGCGAACTTGCAGAACGGCTGATTCAGGTCAATCCGCAGGTAGTTCTTGTATCAAATGAAGTGGGATATGGCATTGTACCCATTGATGCATTTGATAGGGCATATCGTGAAGCAGTTGGCAGAGTATGTACGAAACTTGCCGCATACAGCACGCAGGTGACGAGAGTTGTATGTGGAATAGGGACGGTGATCAAAGATGCTTAAGATCTGGCTGATCCGTCATGGCATGACGGAGGGAAACCGCCATCAGCGTTATATTGGTGTGACTGATGAACCTTTGTGTGAGGAAGGCAGGAAACTGCTCGGAAAGTTTACATATCCAAAGCCGCAGGCGGTATTTGTAAGTCCACTTAAGAGGTGCCTTGAGACAGCGGCAATTCTGTTTGATGATCCGAAGGTACGGATCATTGATCAGCTTGCAGAATGTAATTTCGGAGAATTTGAAAATAAAAATTACAAAGAACTTTCCGGTGATCCGAGATATCAGGCATGGATAGACAGCAATGGAATTCTGGCCTTCCCGGGAGGCGAAAGCAAAGAGGAGTGTGCAGCGCGAAATCTGGAAGGTTTTCAGAGAGCGGTTACTGTATGCATACGGGAAGAAATTACAGAGGCAGCACTGGTCGTGCATGGGGGTACGATCATGAATATCATGGAAAAATATGCACTTCCTAAAAAAGAATTTTATGAGTGGCATATCGGGAATGGATGCGGTTATCTTGTGGAACTTGATCCTGTCCTTTGGAAAAAAGACAGGAGAAATCTGAAGCTTCTGGGAGAGCAAAAATAGCTTTTCAGAAGGAAAAAAATATGATATAGTAAAAACAGCGACGGAGCAGACAGGGTTCCGTCGCTGTTTTTATATTGAATGTACAAAAAAAATTTGAACACCAAACTAATCTTGCGAATATAGTTGAAATAAGATAGAAAATATGTTACATTATATAGTACAAAATACCGAAAACTTATGGAAGATTTCATCGCGGTTTGGAAAAATTTCACAAGGCAGGGAGGGCGCATATGCGGATTATTGGAAACGGAAGAATGATCACACGGGACGAATCCAACGCTTTTTATGAAAATGGAGCAGTAGCAATGGATGGGAACACCATAACCATGGTGGGGACAACAGAAGAAGTAAAAAACACATATCCGGATGCGGAATTTATAGATGCACATGGCGGAGTTATTATGCCGGCTTTTATCAATGTACATGAACATATTTACAGTGCATTTGCGAGAGGATTAAATGTCAACGGCTACAGTCCGAAAGGCTTTCTTGATATTCTGGATGGGATGTGGTGGAACATCGACCGTCATCTGACGCTGGAGCAGACGAAGCTTTCTGCGTATGCGACATACATTGATTCTATAAAGAATGGTGTGACAACGGTATTTGACCATCATGCAAGTTTTGGACATATCGAAGGCTCACTGTATATGATCGAAGAAGCGGCAAAAGATCTTGGAGTCCGCACCTGTCTCTGCTATGAAATTTCTGACAGAGACGGAATGGAAAAATCACGGGAATCTGTGATGGAGAATGTAAACTTCATCCGGCATGCGAGTGAAGATGACAGTGATATGCTGGCTGCCATGATGGGAATGCATGCATCTTTTACAATCTCTGATGAGACGATGGCTCTCTGTAATGAGCTGAAACCGGAAGGTGTCGGTTATCACATCCATGTAGCAGAGGGGATTTATGATCTGCATCAGTGCCTGAAAGAGCACAGCAAACGTATTGTTGACCGCCTTTATGACTGGAATATTCTTGGTCCGAAGACTCTTCTCGGACACTGTATTTATATCAATGAACACGAGATGGATCTGATCAAAGAGACAGATACAATGGTAGTGCACAATCCGGAATCGAATATGGGGAATGCCTGTGGATGTCCTCCGACGATGGAACTGGTACACAAGGGCATTCTGACGGGCCTTGGTACAGACGGATATACCCATGATATGATGGAGTCCTGGAAAGTGGCAAACATTCTGCATAAACACCATCTCTGTGATCCGACAGCAGCATGGAGTGAAATTCCGCAGATGTTGTTTGAGGGAAATGCAAAGATTGCGAATCGTTATTTTAAGAAACCTCTTGGTATTCTGAAAGTGGGAGCCGCTGCCGATGTGATCGTGATCGATTATGATCCGCTGACACCGATGGATGCGTCCAACTGCAACAGTCATCTCCTGTTTGGGGTAAATGGAAGTATGGTACAGACAACCGTATGTAACGGAGAAATTCTGATGAAAGACCGTGAATTGCTGGTATGTGATGAGAAAAAGATTATGGCAGACTGCCGTCAGGCGGCAGGGGAACTTTCAGAGGATATCAACGGATAATTAATTTCCTGACGGATGGGGAAGCAGTTCAGGAATTCAGGGAGGATACAATATGAGTGATATTATGAAAAGTATTCCATTCGGACAGCTGACGGAATGGATCTTGAATGAATATAAAAAAACAGGTCAGGTGTTTGGTATTCAGAAAGCTTATGTGGCTGATCAGTCAAAAACAATCGAAATATTCGGAAGAAAACTTGAAAATCCAGTGGGACCGGCAGCAGGTCCACATACACAGCTTGCACAGAATCTTGTGGCTGCATATGTCGCAGGTGCCAGATTTTTTGAATTAAAAACTGTACAGAAAATGGATGGACCGGAGCTTTCTGCATGCATTCCGAAGCCGTGTATCGTGGCGGAAGATGAAGCATACAACTGCGAATGGTCAACAGAACTTTATGTACCGCAGGCAATGGCAGAGTATATTAAAGGCTGGATACTTATTCATGTGATCGCAAAAGAATTCGGACTTGGAAGTCCGGACGGATTCCAGTTCAACATGTCCTGTGGCTACAACCTTGAGGGCATCAAAGACAAAAAGATTGATGACTTTATTGAAGGGCTGAAAGATGCCGGAGATACGGCAATCTTCAAAGAATGCAAACAGTGGCTTCTGGAGCATATCAGTCTTTTTGAACATGTGACAAAAGAAGATATCGAGGCGGTCCCTGCAGAAATCTGCAATTCGATCACACTTTCCACAATGCACGGATGTCCGCCACAGGAAATTGAAAATATTGTGACATATCTTCTGAAAGAAAAACATATCAACACTTACGTAAAATGCAATCCGACACTTCTCGGCTATGAATTTGTGAGAAAGGCAATGGATGATCTTGGCTATGATTATATGGCATTTACGGATTTCCATTTCAAAGATGACCTGCAGTATGAGGATGCAGTTCCGATGCTGAAACGTCTGCTGGAAACCGCTTCACAGGAAGGACTTTCTTTCGGGGTGAAGCTGACCAATACATTTCCTGTTGATATTAAGAGGCAGGAACTTCCGGGAGAAGAAATGTACATGTCCGGCAAGGCGTTGTTCCCGCTGTCTATTTCAGTTGCGTCACGACTTGCGGAATCCTTTGACGGAAAACTTCCGATGTCTTTCTCGGGAGGGGCGGATCAGAAAAACATTGATCAGATCGTGGGCTGCGGCATCTGGCCGGTTACAGTTGCAACGGTACTTCTGAAACCGGGCGGATACAAATGGCTGACGCGTATTGCCGAGAAAGCAGATACCTGTGAAATCGGAAAATGTGGAGAGGTTCAGGTTGAAACACTGAAGAAACTTGCAGAGGATTCACTTACAGATGCACATTATCAAAAAACAGTCAAAAAAGCGGCAGCTAAACAAACTGAGGAAAAATCACCTCTTCTTGACTGCCTGAAGAAAAAAGATGCACCGAAAGTAAAAGAATTTACCAGACATAAACGTGTCTGTGGAAACTGTGCAGACGTATGTCCAAACCGTGCAAATGTGCTGATTGAAGTGCCGGAGATGGAACTTTTGCAGATTCTTCACATAGATTATATGTGCAACGAATGTGGAAACTGTCGTTCTTTCTGTCAGTATGCAGGTGCACCGTATAAAGACAAATTTACGCTATTTGCAACAGAAGAAGATATGGAGGACAGCACCAATAATGGATTTACCGTACTTGATGCCGAAACAAAAGAGGTATTGGTACGTATCGGAGACAGACAGGAAAAAGTAAAAGCTGACCAGCCATCAGAAATTCTTAATGAGGATCTCGGCAAACTGATCTGTACTGTGATAAACGACTATACATACCTGTTTATGTGATAGCGGGAAAAGCATATTGCAAAAACTCCACAGGTATCATATGAGCAGTGAAAAGGAGAGCCACTATGGCAACATTTAAGGTGAACGGCAGGACTGTTCAGACTGAAAAAAATCAAAAACTGTTACGATTTCTGCGGGATGAGCTTCATCTGACTTCTGTAAAGGATGGATGCAGTGAAGGGGCATGTGGAGCCTGCACTGTGATCATTGACGGAAAGACCTGCAAGGCATGTGTCCCGGATACGGATTTGCTGGAAGGCAGGGAAGTGATCACGGTGGAAGGGCTGACGGAATGGGAAAAACAGGTTTACACCTATGCATACGGAAAGGCGGGAGCTGTACAGTGCGGTTTTTGCATCCCGGGAATGGTGATGTGTACAAAGGTGCTTCTGGACGTAAATAAAACGCCCTCTGATGATGAAATCCGGTATGCATTGCGAAATAACTATTGTCGCTGTACCGGTTATGTAAAGATCATGGATGCAGTTCGACTTGCTGCAAAAATTCTGGATACCGGTGTCATTCCGGATGATGGAGATCAGAACTGGACACTTGGAAACCGTGTGTCGAGGATCGACGTAGAGGAAAAAGTGCTTGGAACAGGCAGATACCCGGATGATTTTTATCTTGATGGAATGCTTTATGGAACGGCACTTCGAAGTAAATATGCGCGTGCCAGAGTCCTTTCCATTGATACATCCAAAGCCAGAGCACTTGAGGGTGTAGAAGCTGTTGTGACTGCTGAAGATATACCGGGAGAAAACAAAATCGGACATCTGAAACATGATCAGTATACGCTGATTCCGGTCGGTGGCCTTACACATTATCTGGGAGATGCGATCGCGCTGGTTGCCGCGCAGGACAGAGAAACAGCGGAAGAAGCAAAGAAACTGATAAAAGTAGAATACGAAGTACTGCCACCTGTACACACGATTGAAGAGGCAGCTGCACCGGACGCATACAAGGTGTTTGACGAAGAGGAAAACAATATCTGCGCGCATAAACATATCAGCCGTGGAAACGCAGAAGAAGCAATTCAGAATTCCAAATATGTGATCTCGCATCACTTTGAGACACCGTGGACGGAACATGCTTTTCTGGAACCGGAATGCGCGGTTGCATTTTATGATGAGGATGGGGATGTATTTATTTATTCGACAGACCAGTCAGCACACCAGACATTGCATGAATGTTCCCTTGTTCTTGGAACGGACAAAGTAAAAGTGCAGAATGCACTGGTCGGAGGCGGATTCGGTGGAAAAGAAGATATGACGGTTCAGCATCTGGCAGCACTTCTTACTTATGTGACAAAAAAACCGGTCAAAGTAAAACTGACCAGGGCAGAGTCCCTTCTGGTGCATCCGAAACGTCATCCGTTCTATATGGATATGACAATGGGATGTGATGAACATGGAAATATTATGGGAGTAAAAGCTACTGTAGTTTCTGATACCGGAGCATATGCATCTCTTGGCGGACCGGTGCTCGAACGTGCCTGCACGCATGCGGCAGGACCATATCATTATGAGAATTTCGAAATTGAAGGGACTGCCTATTATACAAATAATCCGCCAGCGGGTGCTTTTCGTGGATTTGGTGTCACCCAGACCTGTTTTGCAACAGAAACACTTCTGAATATGATGGCAGATAGAGTGGGAATCACACCGTGGGAAATTCGTTACCGTAATGCGATACGTCCGGGAGAAGTGCTTCCGAACGGTCAGATTGTAGATGAGTCTACCGGTCTTATTGAGACACTGGAGGCGGTTCGGGAGGATTATGAGACTGCTCTGGCAGAGGGAAAACCGGTCGGAATCGGTTGTGCAATGAAAAATGCCGGTGTCGGTGTTGGCATCCCGGATACCGGACGTGTGAAGCTGATCGTGGAAGACGATGAGAAACTGCATATCTATTCCGGAGCATCCTGCATCGGTCAGGGACTCGGTACGGTTCTTGTACAGATGGTTGTGACCAATACTGATCTGAAACATCAGGATATTGTATACGAAAGAAGCAATACCTGGATCGCACCGGATTCCGGTACGACGTCCGGTTCGAGACAGACACTGATCACCGGAGAAGCATGCCGGAGAGCCTGTGAAAAGCTGATGGAAGACCGAAAATCAGGGAAAAGTCTGAGTGATATGAAGGGAAAAGTGTATTACGGAGAATATCTTGCAAAGACAGACCCACTTGGAGCCAATGTACCGAATCCGGTTTCACATGTAGCATATGGATATGCAACGCAGATGTGTATACTGGATAAAAAGACCGGTGAGCTGGAACATATCGTTGCGGCACATGATGTCGGTAAAGCAGTCAACCCGCTGTCCTGCGAAGGTCAGATTGAAGGCGGTGTTGTAATGTCGATGGGATATGCACTCAGAGAAAAATATCCGATTGACGAAAACTGCAGGCCAATCCAGAAATATGGGTCACTCGGCTTGTTCCGCTCTCATGAAGTTCCGAAGATCAAAGCAATTGTTGTAGATAAGCCGGGATTAAATGTAGCGTGCGGTGCAATCGGTATCGGAGAAATCACGTCGATTCCTACAGCACCGGCGATTGCAGACGCATATTTCCGCTATGACGGAATACGGAGATACAGTCTGCCGCTTACAGATACACCATACGAAAGGAAGTGGTGATATGGCTGTGAAAAAAAGATTTCCGTACCGTGCAGCCCTTGTGGCGTGTAATGGTGGGTGTCGGACGGCAAAAGACGGACAGGGATGCGCTGATGGCTGTATCGGCTGTGGCGCCTGCATACAGGCATGTAAATTAGGGGCGATTTTTCTAAATGAATATGGTGCGGCAGAAGTGGATGAGGAGAAATGTATTGCCTGTGGGAAATGCGCAAAGGTCTGTCCACAGGAGATTATTCACATTCACGAGTGTGCAAACTATATTGTTGTAAAATGCTCTAATAAGAGCAAAGGAGCAGCGGCAAAGAAACAGTGTGAAGTAAGCTGTATCGGCTGCGGTATCTGCGAAAAGACCTGTACGGCAGGTGCCATTCAGATTACAGAGAATCATGCCGTGATCAATGAAGAACTGTGTTTAAGCTGTGGGATGTGCGCGGTGAAATGTCCACAGCATGCAATTTATGATCTGCGCGGAATATATACAGAAATAAAATGACAGAAGTATTTTAACAGGTAAGTTTTTTTCTATTCAAAAGATTTGATTGAGAAAATTTTATGAAGAAGGTGAGTAATCATGATCGGAAAAAGTGTTCCGCGTGTAGACGCATATGAGAAAGTCACCGGAAGAGCAAAATTTACAGAAGATCTACTTCCGAAAAGATGTCTGGTGGCGAAAGTGTTGCATGCAACAATTGGAAATGGAATCGTAAAATCTATTGATACAAGTGAGGCCGAGATCATGGAAGGGGTGGTGAAGGTTGTGACGTTCCATGATGTCCCGGATCATTGCTATCCGACACCGGGACATCCATGGTCTGTGGAACTGGCACATCAGGATGTGGCAGACAGGAATCTGCTGACCGGTCGTGTGCGCTATTATGGAGATGATATTGCAGCGGTTGTTGCGGAGGATGAAATTATTGCATCCAGAGCGTTGAAAAAGATCAAAGTAGAATATGAGGAATATCCGGTTGAGATTCATCCGCGTAAATCCATGTATGGAAGCAAACCGCCGATTCATTTCGATAAAAAAGATAACGTACTTGCACGTTCAAATTATTTTATCGGAGATGTCGATAAAGGTATGGAAGAAGCTGAAACGATGGTAAAAGGCACATATAAGACTCCAATCGTACAGCATTGTCATATCGAAAACCCGATTTCGTATGCCTATATGGAAAAAGGGCGGATCGTGGTTGTGACATCTACGCAGATTCCGCATATCGTGCGTCGTGTCATTGGTCAGGCGCTGGGAATCCCGTGGGGCGATGTCCGTGTGATCAAGCCATATATCGGAGGTGGATTCGGAAATAAGCAGGATGTCTTATATGAACCACTGAATGCTTTCCTGACAACGCAGGTGGGCGGCAGACCGGTCAAACTGGATATCAGCAGAGAAGAAACTTTCTGCAATACGAGAACCCGTCATGCTATTGAATTTGATCTTGCCGCAGGCGTGGATAAAGAAGGAAAGCTTGTTGCAAAGGATATGCACTCTTATTCCAATCAGGGCGCTTATGCATCACACGGTCATGCGATCGCAGCGAACGGTCTGACTTCATGGAGACTGCAATATGCCTGTCCTAATATCCGCGGAGAGGCTTATACGATCTATACCAACACACCGGTAGGCGGTGCAATGCGAGGTTACGGCATTCCGCAGGTATGCTTCGCAATAGAGTGCTTTATGGATGATGTGGCAGAGGCAATCCACATGGATCCACTGGAATTCCGCAGGAAAAACTTAATTGAAGGATATTATGAAGACCGTTATCTGAAACCGATCGCTGCAAATACGAACGGTATTTTTGAATGTTTGAAAAAGGGTGCAGAATATATTCATTGGGATGAAAAAAGAAAAAAATATGCAAAGCAGACAGGAGCGGTACGCAGAGGGGTAGGTATGGCTCTGTTTTCGTATAAAACCGGTGTATGGCCGATCTCACTGGAAATCGCAGGGGCACGTCTTTCGCTGAATCAGGATGGCAGTGTGCAGCTTCAGCTTGGTGCAACGGAGATCGGACAGGGAGCGGATACAGTATTTTCACAGATGGTTGCAGAAACACTTCATACAGATATGGCTCATGTACACATCCAGACTGTGCAGGATACGGACGTATCCCCGTTTGATACGGGAGCCTATGCTTCCAGACAGTCTTTTGTAACCGGAACCGCAGTGAAACACTGTGCAGAAATTTTAAGAGACAAGATTCTGGCTTATGCAAAGACTTTACTGCCGGAGATAGATACCAGAGAATTAAGTCTTCGTGATAACTGGATCTGGGCAGACGAAGAACAGGTAATTTCACTTGCTGCTTTGGCAGAAGAAAGTTATTACAGCCTGACGAATTCTTCTGTACTGACAGCAGAAGTATCTGAACAGGTAAAGAAAAATACGATTGCAACCGGCTGTTGTTTTGCCGAAGTTGAAGTAGACATCAAACTTGGAAAGATAAAGATTCTTCATATCATCAATGTACATGACAGTGGAAAACTTCTGAATCCACAGCTTGCCGAAATGCAGGTACATGGTGGTATGTCGATGGGCATGGGCTATGGCATCAGTGAGCAGCTGATTCTTGACGAAAAGACAGGAAGACCTTTAAACGGTAATCTTCTGGACTATAAACTGATGACGATGCTGGATACGCCGGACATCAAAGCAGGTTTTGTGGAAATGGATGATCCGATGGGTCCATATGGAAACAAAGCTCTTGGAGAACCGCCGGCAATTCCGAGTGCACCGGCAATTCGTAATGCAGTGCTTCATGCAACCGGTGTTGCATTTAATGAAAATCCGCTGACACCACAGCGTCTGATCGACGGATTCAAAAAAGCAGGACTTATCTGAGAGGGGGCGCAGATTATGTATGATATTGAGAAATACTATAATGCAAAAACCGTATCAGAGGCAGTCTTGCTTCTGAAAGAACACCCGGATGCCAGAATTATATCAGGTGGCAGTGATGTCCTGATCAAGATCCGTGAGGGCAGAATGGCAGGTACTTCTCTGGTATCTATCCGGGATGTTGAGGAAATTAAAGGTATTGCAAGGAACGAGGACGGCGATATTCTGATTGGCGCAGGAACTGTATTTTCGCATATTACAGCGGATCCGATCATACAGAAATACATTCCGGTTCTGGGAGAAGCCGTTGACCAGGTTGGCGGCCCACAGATTCGAAATATAGGTACGATCGGTGGAAATATCTGTAATGGAGCGGTCAGTGCGGACAGTGTACCAACGGTTTTTTCCTACAATTCACTTCTGCACATTGCAAATGAAGACGGAGGCAGGATTGCACCGGTACGGGAATTTTATCTGGGACCGGGACGTGTAGACCTGCATCCGGGCGAGGTACTTACCCATGTGATAATCCCGAAAAAAGAATATGCAGGATATCACGGACACTATATTAAATATTCGATGCGAAATGCAATGGATATTGCAACGTTGAGCTGCAGTGTGGTCAGCAAAATTGATACAAAAACAAACATTCTGGAAGATGTACGCATTACCTTTGGCGTGGCAGCACCGGTTCCGTACAGATGTGTGGAGACGGAAGAAAAACTGAAAGGCAGAATTTTGGATGAGAGTCTTTATCAGGAACTGGAAGAAAGTATTCGAGGTGAAATCCATCCGAGAGATTCCTGGAGAGCTTCGAGAGATTTCCGCCTTCAGATTGGCGGAGAAATTGCAAAAAGAGCGCTGCTTCGGACAGCAGAGCTTGCCAGAATAGATAACGGCATGGGAGGTGAAGAAGCATGAAAAAAGAAAAAATACTTGTTCAGTGCGTGGTAAACGGAGAAGAAGTGGCAGAGTATGTTGATCCGAGAGAATCTCTTCTGGATATGCTTCGTAATCACCTCGGGCTGACCTCTGTAAAGAGAGGCTGTGAAGTCGGAGAGTGTGGCGCCTGTACTGTGATCATCGATGGTGAAACCATTGATTCCTGTATTTATCTGGCGGTCTGGGCGGAGGGCAAAAACATCCGTACACTGGAAGGCCTGGAAAAAAACGGTGAACTGACACGGATCCAGGAAGCGTTTATTGAGGAAGGCGCGGTGCAGTGCGGGTTCTGCACACCGGGATTTATCATGTCTGCAACGGTTCTGCTGGAGCAGGGAAAAGAACTGACCAGAGAAGAAATCAAGAAAAAAATGTCCGGAAATCTCTGCCGCTGTACGGGATACCAGAATATCGTCAATGCGGTAGAAAAAGTGATGCATGAAAGGAATGACAGCTGAGATGAAACATAAAACAACACTGATCGTACGTGGCGGCGGGGATCTTGCAAGCGGAGTGATCCACAGACTATATAAATGCGGGTATCAGGTGCTGGTGATGGAATGTGCGAAGCCGAGTGCGATACGGCGGCGAGTTTCTTTTGGTGAAGCAGTCTATGACGGAACATCGAGTGTTGAGGGTGTTACCGGAAGGCTGATCAAAGATATTTCAGAGTGCCGGAAAGTATGGGATGAAAAAGAAATTCCGATTCTGGTTGATGAGGCTGCAGATGCAGTTTCTGAATTAAAACCGGATGCGCTGATCGATGCAATCCTTGCCAAAAAGAATCTCGGGACGACAAGAGCAATGGCACCGCTTACGATTGGGCTTGGACCGGGATTTACAGCACGTATGGATGTTGATTATGTAGTAGAAACGCAGAGAGGACATAATCTCGCAAGAGTGATCGAAAAAGGCACAGCAGCGCCGAATACAGGAATTCCGGGGATGATTGCCGGATATGGAAAAGAGCGTGTGATTCACTCACCGGCTGTCGGGATGATGCACAACTATTCAGAAATCGGCGATATTGTGGAAAAAGACCAGATTATTGCCATGGTGGACGAAACACCGGTATATGCATCTCTGACCGGTGTATTAAGAGGCATCATCCGGGATGGATTCGTGGTGCCGGAAGGAATGAAGATAGCGGATATTGATCCCCGCAAAGAGCAGAAGAAAAAATGCGATACAATTTCGGATAAAGCACGCTGTATTGCGGGCAGTGTGGTTGAAATCTTATTGTCAGAAGGAGTACTGCCGTGATACGGACGGACTCCATCCTGAAAGCACTGGATATAGATGCAGACAGATATCCGGTGCTTTCGGTCGTTGGTGGAGGCGGAAAGACAAGTCTGATTTTCCGGATGATGGAGGAACTGACGGCTGCAGGCAAAAAGGTGATCATAACGACAACTACACACATGGCGTATGATCCGGAGCGGCCGTTTGCTGAAGATGGAGATATGATAAGTATAAAGCAGAATCTGGAAGAATGCGGATATACGATTGCTGCTTCATTGGACAGAGAAAAACGTAAGATCGGTGCACTGTCGGAAGAAAAGCTGAAAGAAATTAAAGTTTTGGCGGATGTGATGCTGATCGAAGCAGATGGTGCAAAAAGATATCCGTTGAAAGTACCGGCAGGCTGGGAACCCGTGATCTGGGAGCAGACGGATCTGGTGATTGCGGTAGCAGGGATAGATGCGGTTGGCAGACCAATAAGGGAAGTATGCCACAGACCGGAGAACGTTGCGGATTTCCTTGGAAAAGAGACAGAAAAGAAGCTTACAGAAGAAGATATTGTAAGGATTGTGTTATCCACAGAAGCTCTCCGAAAATGCGTGGATGGACGAGAATACCGTGTACTGCTGAATAAAGCAGATATCCCGGGGAAATTTCAGGCAGCAGAGAGTATTGCTGACAGACTGGAAGAACAGGGCATCCATGCAGTCTGGGGAAGCCTGAGAGAGAAAGAATATCATACCTGCGGTAAGTTAGAAACAGAGCGTAAGAGAACAGCTCAGATCCCATCTAAGAGAGTAAAATTGGCACTTATTATGCTGGCGGCGGGAAACAGCCGCCGCTTCGGTTCGAATAAGCTGATGTATGAGGTAGAGGGGAATACAATGTATCTGCGGACTTTAAGACAGCTTCAGAAAGCAGCAGCAAAAATGCAGAACAGCCGTATCGTGGTGGTAACACAGGAAAAGTATGCGGAGATCATAGATGCAGCAAAAGAAATCGGTGCGGAGGTTTTGATTAATCCACAGCCGGAGAGAGGGATTTCTTCCTCTATGCAGATCGGACTGGAAATCGCAAAAGACGCGGATGCATGTCTCTTTACGGTATCCGATCAGCCATGGCTCACGGCGGAAACAATCATTGCGCTTCATGACGCGTTTCAGAGCGAAAACAAGGGAATGGCATGCACCGTTTGGGGCGAAAAAACAGGAAATCCCTGTATTTTTTCTGAGAAATATTATAAAGAACTGATGGCAATTTCCGGAGATAAAGGCGGTAAGCAGATTATAAAAAAGCATCCTGAAGATGTAGCATATCTTAAAATAAGTGATGAGAGGGAACTGCAGGATGTAGATGTACCGTTGTGATTTCGTTTGACAGGAATACTGTAACAGTGGGGTTCGTGGTGCAGAATAAAAGATGACCATGCAAAAAAGGAATAGAGTATGTTCCAATAATTCTGGATACATACTTTATTCCTTTTTAAATAATCGTGTATCATAATTAAAAAATATCAGTAATATTATTTCTTTGTATTAGTTTTTTTCATAAATCCGTGTTTCTGGGCGTCTTCTTCTGCAAGACGTACAGTTTCTTCTGATGGATTGGAAATTACTGCTGCGAAGCAGACATCACACGGAGGGTTTTCTTTGACAGCCTGTACAGCAGCGGTAACAGCAGAAACATCACCTGTCACAAAAACTGTCTCATGTCCGCCACATTTGCCGTTTCGTGTAAGAAAAGACACATCAGCTGTTTTAAGCATCTGGTCGGTTACGATGATTGCGTTGCTGCTTCCGACCACTTCTACTAATCCAAATGCTCCATATCTCATTATATAATCCTCACTTTAAGTATGTATTCGTATTTGATATTACTTGTTTGCAGTCATATACATAGCCGGTTCTGTATCGTGAGCCGGAGATGCAATTACTGTATGGGAAACTACTTTGGCAATTGGTTCTGCGGTACGGATAGCAGCTTCCATAGCAGCTGTTACGTCGGAAACGGAACCACGCATCTTAACACATGCACCGGCACCGAGACGGTTACGTTCAATATTCTGGATTCTTACATTTGCTGCTTTGGAAGCAGCATCAAGTGCTACAAAGCAGGCAGCAAAACTGTCAAGTTCAAAAATCCCCACTGCCATACCATTATAATTTTCAGCCATAATACCTCCATCTATTCACTCTGGAATATAAAATCTTCCTAAACTAAACTTATTATACCGTTTTTTGATGGGAAAAACAAGAGACAATTATGCATTTTTGTGGATTTTAAAGAAACAGAAATGTGGTTTTTTGATGAAAACAGGATAAAAAGCAGTGGAATTGTGTTGTGTTGAGGCGTGGAAAGAAAATCTTTGAGGAGTGTATTTTACTTTTTACGGAGTGTGGCGGAATAACTGGAAATTGAGGTATCGCTTCTGATGACATTGGCGCAGTTTTAAATATCATTCTGGATCCGTTGTTCATATTTGGAATGCATATTATAAAAGGAGTATAACCCGATCGGATGAGCGGAATTATACTCCTTTTGTCATTTGTATCACATATGGATTTTGGTTCCTGTTTTGCCGAGGATTCCATCTTTTGCTTTTTCAAGAAGCGTGATCATAGCAGTCCGCTCCGGTCCGGATGATGCAAAATCCATGGCAGCCTGAACTTTCGGAAGCATGGAGCCGGGAGAAAACTGTCCTTCGTCCACATATTTCTGAGCTTCGGCTACAGTCATTTCATCGAGCCATTTCTCATTTTCTTTACCGAAGTTTACGGCAACTTTTTCAACAGCGGTGAGAATGATCAGCATATCTGCATCAAGTTCCTTTGCAAGCAGACAACTTGCGAAATCTTTGTCGATCACGGCAGAAGAACCTTTCAGGTGATCACCCTGTAGTGTGACAGGGATTCCGCCGCCACCGCAGCAGATAACGATTTTATTTGCATCTACAAGGCTGTTGATGGCATCCTGTTCGACGATCTCGACAGGTTTTGGAGATGCGACAACACGGCGATAGCCACGGCCGGCATCTTCTTTCATGATATAGCCGTATGCCTTTTCGGCATGTTCAGCCTGTTCTTTTGTCATAAAATGCCCGATTGGTTTGCTGGGATTCTGAAATGCAGGGTCATTTGCATCTACACGCACCTGTGTTACGACAGTGACGACAGGAGTACGCATGAATCCACGTTTCCGGAGCTCTTCACGAAGTGCGTTCTGTAAGTCATAGCCGATGTAAGCCTGACTCATGGCAACACAGACGGAGAGCGGTGTATTGGGCTGATTTTCATCTTCTCTGGAAAGTGCAGCCATCGCATTGTTGATCATGCCGACCTGCGGACCGTTGCCATGAACGACAACGACCTGATGACCTTCTTCAATCAGATCGCACAGAGCGCGGGCGGTAGTTTTGACCGCCTGCATCTGTTCCGGAAGCGTATTGCCCAGTGCATTTCCCCCAAGGGCGATAACGATTCGTTTTCTTTTATACATTGTAAAAACCCTTATTCAAAAAGATTATTCGAAAATTCTTGGTGCAGCTTTTACTTCCAGTTTTTTCAGGATATCCTGTGGATTTTCGAATTTAGCGAGAAGGATCATAGCTGCGATGATGTATGGTTTGAAGCTTGCCTCTTTGTAAAGCGGGATTCTGTAACGGTCAAATACGGATGCGTCAACTTCACCTGTTTCACAGCTTACACCTGTAATGTCAGCCGGCAGGCAGTGGAGATACAGAGCTTTGCCATCTTTTGTTGTTTTCATGAGTTCTTCTGTGCATGCCCAGTCTTTATGCTCTGCATTCTGAGCGAGAAGTTCTTTTTCGAGTTTATCGATTCCGTCGAAATCACCATCTGCATAGAGGTTAGTACGTTTTTCCATAGCTGCGAATGGAGCCCAGCTCTTTGGATATACGATATCTGCATCTTTGAATGCTTCTTCCATGCTGTTTGTTTTTGTGAAGGAACCGCCTGTTGCTTCTGCGTTTTTCTTTGCGATTTCTTCAACTTCCGGCATTACGTCATATCCTTCCGGATGAGCAAGAACAACGTCCATACCGAAACGTGTCATCAGACCGATCACACCCTGTGGAACAGAGAGTGGTTTACCGTAGGATGGGGAGTAAGCCCATGTCATGGCAAGTTTTTTGCCTTTGAGGTTCTCAACACCGCCGAATTCGTGGATGATGTGGAGCATATCTGCCATGCACTGTGTCGGATGGTCAACATCGCACTGAAGGTTTACGAGGGCCGGTCTCTGCTCGAGAATTCCATCTTTGTTTCCTTCGGTTACTGCATCCATAAATTCTTTCTGGTATGCATGGCCTTTACCGATGTACATGTCATCGCGGATACCGATTACATCAGCCATGAAGGATACCATGTTTGCTGTTTCGCGAACGGTTTCGCCGTGTGCGATCTGTGATTTTTTCTCATCGAGATCCTGCACTTCCAGACCAAGAAGGTTGCATGCAGAAGCGAAAGAGAAACGTGTACGTGTGGAGTTGTCACGGAAAATGGAGATTCCGAGACCGCTTTCGAATACTTTTGTGGAGATGTTGTGTTCTCTCATGAAACGGAGAGCGTCAGCAACGGTGAAGACTGCTTCCAGTTCGTCGTCTGTTTTGTCCCAGGTCCAGAAGAAGTCGTTGTTGTACATTTCTTTGAAGTTGAGTTTGTTGAGCTTGTCGATGTAATCCTGTAAAGTTTTCATGTTTTCTCCTTTTTGTGTAGATGGTTGAGTTTTATTTGCAGTAAGAAGTTGGCAGTGCTGCGTATACAGCGGCGCATCTTACGAGGTCTGCTTTCCATGTTTTTTCGTTCGGTGCATGTGCCTGTGCTTCTGCACCAGGTCCGAAGCCGATGCAGGGGATTCCGTTACGTCCCATGATGGATACGCCGTTTGTGGAGAAAGTCCATTTGTCGGTCAGCGGGCGAGCTTTTCTCATTGCTTCTGTTTCAGCGTTTCCGAGACGTGTTTCTCCGTAAAGGTGTTTGTAAGCGTCTTCGAATGCTTTTGTTACTTTGTGATCTTTCGGGATAGCCCATGTCGGGAAGTAGCATTCGATTTCGTATTTGCATCCTGTGTAAGATGGACGGTCATAGTTGTACATGGAAACGACTACGTCATCTCCGTATTTTTTAACATTTGGAAGTGCGCGGATCTCATCCAGGCAGCTTTCCCATGTTTCACCGAATGTCATACGACGGTCAAGTGATACTGCACAGGAGTCGGCAACAGCACAGCGGCTTGGAGAGGTGTAGAAAATCTGGGATACAGTTACAGTACCGCGTCCGAGGAAACGAGCCTCTTCCCAGTCAGGATTGTATTTCGGATTGAGCATTTTTACGAGACCTTTGATTTCTGTCTCATCGGCATCATCGTTTTCGTTGAGGGAACGTACGTCCTGAAGGATGTCGGCCATTTTATAGATGGCATTGTCACCACGCTCCGGTGCGGAACCATGGCAGGAAAC
This sequence comes from Blautia intestinalis, assembly GCF_014297355.1. Taxonomy (GTDB): domain Bacteria; phylum Bacillota; class Clostridia; order Lachnospirales; family Lachnospiraceae; genus Blautia_A; species Blautia_A intestinalis. Next base: position 123,409 of record NZ_JACOQE010000003.1, read on the forward strand.
ACCTTTGACATCAACACGGATCTCCATACGGCCACGCTGTCCTCTGTAGATACCGCCATCTGTCGGTTCTGTGGAAACAACGAATTCCGGACGGATCTTATCTTCATTAATGATATACTGCCAGCAGAGACCGTCACAGTCTTCTTCCTGAACAGTTCCGACAACCATGATCTTGTATCCTTCCGGGATCAGATCCATGTCTTTCATGATCTTTGCACCGTATACAGCAGATACGAGACCACCGCACTGGTCGGACACACCACGGCCGCCGATTTCTTCGTCTGTTTCGTATCCTTCGTATGGATCGAAGTTCCAGTTTTCGATGTTACCGATACCAACGGTATCAATATGTGCATCGAATGCAAGAATCTTGTCACCATTACCCATATAGCCGATAACGTTACCCTGTGGATCAATGGTAACTTCGTCGAAGTTCAGCTTTTTCATTTCTGCTTCGATGGTTTCGATATGTTTTCTCTCATCGCAGCTTTCGCCCGGGTTTTTGACGATGGCTCTTAAGAATCGGGTCATATCATCCTGATAGTTCTGAGCAGCTTCTTTGATTTTTTCGTAATCCATTTTAGTTCCTCCCATATATAGTTGCTTATTTACTTAAAGATTTATCGGTTCCATAAAGTCCGTCCCAGACGATCTCACGATAACGTACCGGGTCGGTGTCGCCTTCTGTGGAGATAACGAGTACGTTGGAGGTTTCGTCAAGCTTCAGAGCCTCTTTGAGGTCTTTTGCATCTTCATCATGAAGCGCGGTGTAACAGAGTCCAAGCGGAACAGAACCGGATTCACCCGAAACGATGTGCGGATCGTTGCCGAGCGGGTTTGCGTAGATTCTGGTTGCTTTTGCGCTCATCCAGTCAGGGCATGATGCAAATACGGAAACATGGTTTCGAAGGATATCCCATCCGATCGTATTGGCTTCACCGCATGCAAGGCCTGCCATGATGGTTTCAAGGTCACCACCGACGTTTACGAGTTCACCGGATTCTTTCATGGCGGAACGATACAGGCAGTCGGCAGCGCTTGCCTCGCAGACAACCATAACCGGCGGATTTTCTTTATATTTGTGAGCAAAATATCCGACAACAGCTCCGGCGAGGGAACCAACACCAGCCTGTACAAATACATGTGTCGGACGGTCGATACCGGCTTCTTTTAACTGCTGGTCAGCTTCCATGACCATGGTTCCGTATCCCTGCATGATCCAGGAAGGAATTTCTTCGTAGCCTTCCCATGCGGTATCCTGAACCATAACACCATGTTCGGTCTTTGCAGCTTCGGCAGCAGCCATTCTTACGCAGTCATCATAATTGACTTCCTCAATAGTAACGGTAGCCCCTTCTTTGGCAATGTTGTCAAAACGTGTTTTGGTAGTACCTTTCGGCATACGTACAACGGCTTTCTGTCCAAGACGGTTGGCAGCCCATGCAACACCGCGTCCGTGATTTCCGTCAGTTGCGGTAAAGAAAGTAGCCTGCCCGAATTCTTTTCTCAATGCTTCAGAAGAAAGAACTGCATATGGAAGTTCACTGATATCCTTGCCGACTTCTTTGGCTATGTAACGTCCCATTGCGTAGGAACCACCGAGAACCTTGAATGCATTCAGGCCGAAACGGTAGGACTCATCTTTGCAATGGATACTTTTTACACCAAGATAGGATGCCAGAGCGGCGAGATCCTGAAGCGGAGTAACGGTGTATTGTGGGAAACTTTTGTGAAATTCATTGGCTTTTTTCACGTTTTCTTCAGACATTAATTCGAGATGTTTATCGTCTGACTTTGCAACGTGATTGACGGTCCATTTTAAACCTTCAGTCATGAGAAAAACCTCCTTAAAAAAAATCTTTAGAACTCATAATTTTTCTTTTCCAGCTGATTCTATCATATCATAAATATGTGATTTTTCAATAGAAATCAAAAAAAATTTTAGGTTTTAACAAAAAAAGTTAGCACACCAGAAAAAAGTTGCATTCATTGAAAAGAGAGAGAGGATATGCTACAATATATCTCATGTAGATACACAACAGATGAAACAAAAAGGAGACTAGAAATATGGCTGTTTTTCAGGCTTTTCGAGCATTGCGGCCGATACCGGAAAAGGCTTCTTCTGTAGCGGCACTTCCGTATGATGTTGTAACCCGCGAAGAAGCAAAGCTGATCGGAGACAAGAATCCGGATTCATTTTTGCATGTAGACCGCCCGGAGATGGATCTGCCGGATGAGACCGACCTGTATGATCCGAAGGTCTATGACAAGGCAGGAGAAAATCTTCGGAATATGGAAAGAAACGGAATCCTTAAGCAGGATGAGATACCGTGTTATTATATTTATGAACTGACAAGAAACGGCAGGACACAGACAGGACTGGTAGGCTGCTGCTCTATCGATGACTATATGAATGGCGTTGTAAAGAAGCATGAACTTACGAGAGAGGATAAAGAGCAGGACCGTATCCGCCATGTAGATACCTGTGATGCAAATACCGGTCCGATCTTTCTGGCATGCAGATATCCGCAGGAACTTCTTGACCTGATGGAAGAATGGAAAGCATCACATGATGCAGTCTACAATTTTACGGCTGATGACGGGATCGGACACCGGGCATGGGTGATCGACGGCGAGAAAGAAAAGGCAACGATCGCACAGCAGTTTGGAGAGATTCCTTCTATATATATTGCAGACGGTCATCACAGAGCTGCTTCAGCAGTAAAAGTCGGACTGAAAAGACGTGCGGAGCATCCGGATTATGATGGAACCGAGGAATTCAATTATTTCCTTTCTGTAGTATTTCCGTACGATCAGCTCACGATTCTTGCATATAATCGAGTGGTAAAGGATCTTCATGGTATGGATGAACATGCGTTTATCGCCAGTCTGAAATTTAATTTTGAACTGATGATCATGCCGGGATTTCCGTGCAAACCGGTTGAAAAGCACTGCATGGGTATGTATGTGGGCGGAAACTGGTATCATCTGAAAGCGTGGGATGATGTCTATGCGAAGAAGGACATTGTAGGACAGCTTGATGTCTCGATCCTTCAGGAAAAAATCCTTTCACCGATTCTCGGAATCGGAGACCCTCGCACGGATCAGCGTATCCGTTTTGTAGGAGGCAGCCACAAATTAAGCGAACTTGCACAGATTGCGGATTCGACGGGAGGCGTGGCGTTTGCCATGTTCCCGACTGCGATGGAGGATCTGATGCAGATTGCAGACGAAAGTAAACTGATGCCGCCGAAGTCGACCTGGTTTGAACCGAAACTTCGAAGCGGATTGTTTATTCATAAACTTTCATAACCAATAATAAGGAGGTATTTACGTATGGGACTGATCAAAGCAGCATCAGGGGCAGCAGGTGGTGTACTGGCTGACCAGTGGAAAGAATATTTTTACTGTGAAGCCATGCCGGCGGATGTTCTGATCACAAAGGCGCACAAAAAAGTATCCGGAAGATCATCCAACAAACACGGCTCAGAGAATGTTATTTCAAATGGTTCTGTAATTGCAGTCAATGACGGACAGTGTATGTTGATCGTAGAGCAGGGAAAGGTTGTAGATGTATGCGCAGAACCGGGAGAATACAAATATGATATGTCTACAGAGCCGTCCGTTTTCTGCGGGGATCTGGGAGAGGGAATTCGCAATGTGTTCCAGCAGATCGGCAAACGTTTCACATTCGGAGGAGAAGCACCGAAGGATCAGAGAGTTTACTTTGTCAATACCAAAGAACTCGTAGGTAACAAATACGGTACACCGAATCCGGTACCTTTCCGTGTAGTAGATACCAATGTCGGACTGGATATTGATATTTCCATTAAATGTTTTGGTGAATACAGCTATCGTATTGCAAACCCGATTCTTTTTTATACCAATGTATGTGGCAATGTGGAAGAAGACTACGAGAGAGAGGAAATCGACGGCCAGTTAAAGAGTGAACTTATGACTGCCCTGCAGCCGGCATTTGCCAGAATTTCCGAGCAGGGAATCCGTTACAGTGCACTTCCGGGACATACACAGGAACTTTCTGATGCACTGAATCAGGTACTTTCCGAAAAATGGAACAATTTACGTGGTATCTGTATCGTTTCACTTGGTGTATCCAGCGTAAAAGCCTCCGAAGAAGATGAGGCAATGATCAAAGAGCTTCAGAGAAATGCCGCGTTCCGTAATCCGACAATGGCAGCAGCTCATATGGTTGGCGCACAGGCAAGTGCGATGCAGGCGGCAGCTTCCAATCAGAATGCCGGGCCGGCAATGGCATTTGCAGGACTGAATATGGCGGCAAATGCCGGCGGAGTGAATGCACAGAATCTATTTGCGATGGGAGCACAGCAGGCACAGCCGGTGCAGCCGCAGGCTCAGGCAGCAGGAGGATGGACCTGCAGCTGCGGAGCAGTCAATACCGGAAAATTCTGTCAGGAGTGTGGTCAGCCGCGCCCGGCGGGACCGTGGACCTGCAGCTGTGGAGCAACGAACACCGGTAAATTCTGTCAGGAATGTGGAAAACCGAGACCATAAGCAGTGAGGAAGGAATAATGTATGGATACAGTAAATTACAAATGCCCAAATTGTTCTGCCGGCCTTGCGTTTGACAGTAAATCGCAGAAAATGAAATGTGAATACTGTGGAAACACATATTCACTGGAGGAACTGGAACAGCTTGCAGAGCAGCAGGATACAGTTAAAGAAGATACGACGACTCACTGGGAGGGATTTGAACCGGAACAGTGGCAGTCAGATGAAAAATCAAACATGGCGGTATGGAGCTGTCCGTCCTGCGGAGCTGAAGTACTTGCGGAAAAGACAACAGGTGCAACCATCTGTCCGTACTGTGATAACCCGATGATCATGCCGGAGCAGTTTGCAGATACCTATCGCCCGGATTATGTGATCCCGTTTAAAAAATCCAAAAAAGAAGCAATAGAGGCGCTTAAGAAGCACTACGAAAAGAAACCGCTTCTGCCCAGGGTGTTCAAAAATGAAAATCATATTGAGGAGATCAAGGCGGTTTATGTTCCGTTCTGGCTGTTTGATCTGGATACGGCAGGAAGATTCCAGTATGATGCAACCAGAAGCAGAGTATGGGATGATGATGATTATACATATACAGAGACCAGCCATTATCGCGTAGTACGTGCCGGTAAAATGAAGTTTCAAAAAATTCCGGTTGATGGTTCAAAAGCAATCGATGACACGATGATGGAGGCAATAGAGCCTTATGATTATGCTGATCTCAAGGAATTTAACCTGTCCTATCTTTCCGGGTATATGGCGGATAAATATGATCAGGAGCCGGATGATCTGACTGCAAGAGTTTATGAGCGAATGGAACAGAGTGTGCGGGAGGGCTTCCGGTCTTCTGTTGAATGCTATGAAACAGTAACCACCAAAAAAGAAAAGATTACTGTGACAAATAAAGGACAGGTAAAATACGGCCTGTTTCCGGTATGGTTCCTTAATACAAAATGGAATGGAAAGACATATTCATTTGCAATGAATGGTCAGACCGGACATCTGATAGGAGATCTTCCTGTCGGAAAAACGCTGGCAGTCAAATACTGGTTTAAGCATCATATTCCACTGACTCTTATAATGGCGGCAATTGTTACAGCACTGCGTCTGAAAGGGGTGATCTGAGTGAAAAAAACAAGATTGTTATTAAGCGGTTTGTTACTCAGTGTCAGCCTGGGAATGGCTTTGTCTGCAGTTTCCTTTGCAGCTACAGATACGTCCGCCGCTTCATCGACAGATGAAAATAACGCAGATGAGACAACGGATGGTGGAGAATTTACATGGGTATATGATGCGTATGGTCTCTTAAATGATGAACAGTATACAGAACTTGAGGACGAGCTCGCTGAAATATATGATGAGTATAAATATGATGTGGTGCTGGCTATTTCTCCTGATATAGGAGAGGAGCATGATTACAGGCAGTATGTAGCGACATTTATGCAGACGAATGAAATCGGATATGGCGATACTCATGAGGGAATGTGTATTTTTCATCAGCCGGATGCAAGAAATATTACGATCGTATTCCGTGGGGAAACGCAGGATGATTTCACAGAAAGCATTCAGGAAGAAATGCTGGATAAGTGTAAGGAAAGGCTGAAAGCAGATGATCCGTTTGGCGGTTATCAGTCATTGATCAGGGATTTGAAAAGAGGGCTTTCGAGAATCTCTGAGGGCAAAAAAATACGCCCGATGGACATAGATGACGGTACAGTGGCCTCTCGCTTTTTTACAGATCTGCTCATGGCTTTTGTAATCATGGCGATTCCGACAGCACTCATGACATGGTATCAGGTACGCAAAATGAAAACAAGAGTGCAGCAGTCCAATGCCGACCAGTACACGGCAGATGGCGGACTGGAGCTTACTGAAAAAAGGGATATTTTCCTTTATACAACCATGACAAAAACAGAAAAACCAAAGAATGATGATAATGACAGTGATTCCGGAAGTTTTTCCAGTGGCGGAGAGAGCTTTTCCGGCTCCAGCAGTGACTATTAAAAGAGCGTACAAAAATGGTTCAGTCCCCGGTGGATTCCGGAAACTGAGCCGCTTTTTTGTATACAGTGAATTTGCATCAAAACTGCACAATATGACACATAAATACTTTGAAGAAGTACAGCGTTGTACTGATAAAAATACAATACATAGGAAAATTGCACAAAATAAACAGGAGAAACGCAAGATTTGTTGAGCGAAAGTGCAATTGTAATTTGCAATGGTTATGATATAATTTGCACTGGTTAAAAACTAAACGTGGGGGTGACATCTTTGAAAAAAACAGTAACATTTTTTGGAATGCTTCTGACCATGCTTTTGATGTGTCCGACGGGTGTCTGGGCCGCAGGCAGCACTGAGACCACCACTCAGGTGCCGGTATGGCTTTGTATTCCGTTTGCAGGACTTCTGCTCTGTATTGCAGTGATGCCGCTGATCAAAGCAGAATGGTGGGAAGCACATCAGCCACATGTTGTACTTATGTGGATCCTTCTGATGATAATTCCTTTTGCTGTTGTTTATGGTGCAGGAAAGGCAACGGAAACCGTTCTCGAATGCATTGTAAATGATTATCTTACTTTTATTGTTCTTTTGTTTGGACTTTTCTGCGTTTCCGGTAACATTACGATGGAGGGAGATTTCGCCGGCTCGCCGCGCGTCAATGCGTGTCTGCTTGCTTTCGGAACACTTTTGTCAAGCTGCATCGGAACTACCGGAGCAAGTATGCTGATGGTTCGTCCTGTCATCAAGATGAACTCATGGAGAAAAAGAAAGAGCCATATCATGGTATTCTTCATCTTTATGGTTTCCAACATGGGAGGGTGTCTGACACCAATCGGAGATCCGCCGCTTCTGATGGGCTTTATGCGTGGCGTTCCGTTTTTCTGGAGTCTGCATCTGTTCCCGGTGCTTCTGTTTAATATGGTGATCCTGCTGTTTGTATTCTATCATGTAGACAAACTTGCATACCGCAAAGATATTGCACAGGGCCGTAAACCGGATATCAGCAAACCGGGTACAGAATTTCATATTGATGGATTACATAACATTATATTCCTTGTAATGATCGTGGCAGCGGTTATTTTAAGTGGTGTTCTTCCGGGACTTTCTGCATTCCAGAATGCAGCAGGAGAGGTAATGGGAATCCATATTTTCGGAGAAGTGACACTGACTTTCCCGGCACTGATCGAGATCGTTTTGATTCTTCTTGCAGCATTTTTGTCCTTTAAAACGACAGATAAGAGCATTCGCAGAAGAAACCATTTTACTTGGGGTGCAATCAAAGAAGTCGCCGTATTGTTTATTGGTATTTTTGTTACGATGCAGCCGGCTCTGATGATGTTGAAATCACTTGGTCCGCATCTTGGTCTGTCAAGACCGCTGGAAATGTTCTGGGCGACAGGTGCGCTGTCCAGCTTCCTGGATAATACACCGACCTATCTGGTATTCCTTACAACTGCAGGTACACTTGGTTTTATGAATGGTGTGACAACAAGTCTTGGAATCGTACCGGTCAAACTTCTGTCTGCTATTTCCTGCGGGGCTGTATTTATGGGAGCCAATACATATATCGGTAATGCGCCGAACTTTATGGTAAAATCAATCTCTGACGAAAACGGTGTTAAAATGCCGTCCTTCTTCGGATACATATTATGGTCACTTGTATTCCTTGTTCCGGTATTCATACTGGATATGCTTGTGTTCTTTATGTAAGGGGGGAGAATTATGTCAGAAAATATCAATCAGGAAATATATACGGAACTTGCCAATCGGATTTATGATCTGGATGGAGAGGTTTATCGTGTACTGGGATCGTCTCTGGGACGTACCTTTACCGGAAACCGTGACACAACGATCCGTACGCTGAGCATGCTGATGTACACAAAACCGGATGGACATCTTCTTCGAAGCGAACTGGCACTGATCAGTAACATGGCTAGAACTATCAAGGATGATGCCGAGAGAAGTCGCCTGATGACGGAATATGATGAGATCCTGAAGGCAATTGAGAAACTTCCGGATATGTTCGGAAAGACAGATATCATCGATGCAGAGCGTGTGGCATTGAACCTTGCCGCAAGACGTGAGAAGATTTCAGAGGACGACCACCTTGTGATCTGTATCAGCCGTACTCAGGGAAGTGCCGGAAATGATATCGGATTTGAACTGGCGGATAATCTCAGAATCAATTACTATGATGTTGAAATCTTTGACCAGGTTCTGAAACGTCTGGAAGCAGAAAAAGATGCCGTACAGGACAAAGAGAATTTTACAGAGTTCAACAAATATGGAAAGAAAACACACGAAAGTCTTCGCACGAAACTGAAAGAGCTGAACCGATATCACGGACTTTCAAAGCAGGATGCAGTTTTCTTCAATATGAGTGATCTGATCTGCGACCTTGCACGGACAGAAGACTGTCTGATCATGGGACGTTGTGCAGATGCAATCCTGAAAAATAACCACATTCCGCATATCAGTATTTTTATCAGTGCACCATTCCAGGTTCGTATACAGCATGTCATGGATGTACGAAATATGGATATGAAGGAAGCTGTTCGTTTTCTCAAAAAAATGGACAGACAGCATAAGAGATATTATGAGTTTTATACCGGTGAGAAATGGGGTAAACCGGAGAATTATGACCTCTGTATCAACAGTGCAAATTACGGAATCAAAGAGACGATTGATGTGATCAAACGTCTTTTGAATCAGCAGACCGTGCAGCGCAATTAAATAAAGCGAAAAGAAAATCCGCAGGATGTTGTCCTAAGAATGGACAGCAGACTGCGGATTTTTTATGGAAAATATAAAAAAGGTAAATTATTTGTTTACATCAATGTAACTGTACAGAGTATATTTTGATATACCAAAAAAACTTGCAACTTTGTCACCGGATTTTGTGATCAGGAATGCACCGGAATCATTCAGAAACTGAATGGCAGTTACTTTGTCCTCTTTATTCATGAGGGCAACCGGTTTTCCGACCAGAGCAACGGATTCCTTAATCAGGTGATCCAGAAGATCATTGACGCTGTGAGTGATTTCCTTTGGCTTTTCTTCTTTGTTTACAGGAGTGATCAGAGAGTGCAGTGCACTTTCAATCATAGTAAGTTTGGTAATATCGTAGTTGATTCCAAATACATAGTGAAGACTGCCGTCATCGTCACGAATATAGGAAGTACTGCATTTCAGAATCTTGCCATCAGAAGTCTTCATCAGATATCCGGGATGATCCTGAATTTCATCCGTCGGATCGCTGCCTTTTTTGTTGTTATGGCGGATGACATCAAAAACGGCATTGGAAGGACCATCGCCGATCCCTCTGCCGGTAACATGACCATTTTCAATATATACAATAGAATGTTCCGGATCGTTTGTCTTAAGATCGTGGATCACGATTTCACAATCAGGACCAAATTGAGAAGCGAGATCACTTGCAATCTGCTTTAATACAGTCAGACGTCCCATTATTATTCCTCCTCCATGTCATAGTGTTAGTATTAATATAACATAAATTATTTTTAAGATAAAGATTTTTCCAAAGAAAAAATAAGGAGCCCTTAAAAAAATTGTTTGAAACTGACCGGAATGCATAGACAGTAGTTGATAGTAGCATGGAAGAATGTTATATTTATATATCATATAGAATGTTTTTTTTCGTAGTAAAACAATCATATTTCGGGGGTGGATTTATGAGATATTTATTAAAGAACGGAACTGTTGTTTCAGGAGAAAAATCAGAGCAGATGGATATACTGATAGAAGGGGAAAAGATTGCAGCAGTCGGACATGATCTGCAGGCTGAAGATGCAAAAGTGATTGACGCAGAGGGAAAACTTCTGTTTCCGGGATTTATTGACGGTCATACGCATTTTGACCTGGAAGTTGCCGGAACTGTGACGGCAGATGATTTTGAGACCGGTACAAAAGCGGCAATCCTCGGCGGAACGACGCTGGTCATTGATTATGCATCGCAGGACAAGGGCGGTCATACGCTCAAAGAAGGTCTCAAAAAATGGCATCAGAAAGCGGATAACAAATGTTCCTGTGACTATTCTTTCCACATGTCGATCGTAGAGTGGAACGAAAAGACGGAAGAGGAAGTTCAGGATATGATCGATCAGGGAATTACCAGCTTCAAGCTGTATATGACTTATCCGGCAATGATCGTTAATGACTGTGATATGTACAAAATCCTCAAAAAACTCGGTGAATGTGGCTGCTTTGCCGGTGTACACTGTGAAAATGCCGGAGTGATCGATGCTCTGATCGATGAGGCCAAAAAAGCAGGCAGACTCGGACCGGAAAATCATCCGCTTGTCCGTCCGGACGATATGGAAGCAGAGGCAGTTCACCGCCTGCTGGTAATAGCAAAAGAAGCCAAAGCGTCTGTAATGGTCGTACATCTGACAAACAAAAAAGCACTGGAAGAAGTACGCAGGGCAAGAAAAGCAGGACAGACTGTTTATGCAGAGACCTGCCCGCAGTATCTGCTGCTTGAAGACAGTGTTTATTCAAAACCGGATTTTCAGGGCGCTGTTTATGTATGCGCACCTCCGATCCGTAAGAAAGAAGATCAGGAATGTCTGTGGAAAGCTCTGGCAGAAGAAGAGCTTCAGACCATAGCTACGGATCAGTGCAGCTTTACACTGGCACAGAAGGCACTTGGAAAAGAGGATTTTACAAAGATACCGGGAGGCCTTCCGGGCGTGCAGACACGGGGAACACTTCTTTATACATATGGAGTACGTGAGGGCAGGATCACGCAGGAGCAGATGTGTAAATTTCTGTCAGAAAATCCGGCAAAACTGTATGGCATTTATCCGCAAAAAGGTGTGATCGCACCGGGAAGTGACGCAGATATCGTATTGATTGATCCGAAAAAAGAAAGCACAATTTCTGCAGCAACACATGCGTATAATACTGACAACAATCCATTCGAGGGATTTGAACTGAAATGTGGCATTGACAAGGTCTTTCTTCGTGGAAATCTTGCAGTTGATGATGGTAAACTGGTTCAGGAAAAACTGGGAAAATACATTTTCAGAGGCAAGAAACAAATCTGACCGAATGGGGATAGAATATGAAAAATTTAATAGATAAACTGCACCAGGAGAATTTCTTAAGTGCAGAGGAATTTCACCGGCTACTTGCAAACCGCTCACAGGAAGATGAAGAGTATGCGAGAAATCTTGCAAATCAGGTACGGCAGCAGGTGCATGGAAATAAAATCTATGTACGTGGACTGATCGAGTTTACAAACTACTGCAAAAATGATTGTTTTTACTGTGGCATCCGGAGAAGTAACAGGGAGGCACAGAGATATCGCCTGACAGAAGAAGACATCATGACATGCTGTGCCGAAGGATATGAACTCGGGTTTCGGACATTTGTTCTTCAGGGGGGAGAAGATCCGTTTTTTACCGATGAAAAGATAGTGCATCTGATTCAAGAAATCAAGAAAAAATATCCTGATTGTGCACTGACACTTTCCATTGGTGAAAAATCTGAAGAAAGCTATCGTGCCTTTCGCGAGGCCGGAGCCGACCGTTATCTCCTGCGGCATGAAACTGCGGATCCACGTCATTACAGGCGCCTGCATCCATATGAAATGTCGTGTGAACATCGTAAAAACTGTCTGCGGACTTTGAAGAAACTGGGTTTTCAGACAGGCGCCGGATTTATGGTCGGCTCACCGCTTCAGACAATTGATGATCTGGTAGAGGATTTTCTGTTTCTGAAAGATCTGGATCCGGAGATGGTGGGAATCGGACCTTTTATTCCGCATAAGGATACCCCGTTTGCTGAGGAACGGAGAGGGAGACTGGAGGACACGTTGTTTTATCTGGCACTTTTGCGCCTGATGCTTCCGCATGTGCTGCTGCCGGCGACGACGGCGCTTGGAACGATTCATCCGAAAGGGCGTGAGATGGGAGTGCTTTCGGGGGCAAATGTCGTAATGCCGAACCTTTCACCGGTTTCAGTACGAAAAAAATATATGCTCTACGATGGCAAAATCTGTACGGGAGATGAATCTGCACAGTGCAGAAGCTGTCTGTCGGGGCGGATGCAACAAATTGGCTGTGAAATTGTTACAGACAGAGGAGATTATAAGAAAAAGTGACGGACAGATGCAGGAGAAGTGTATAACAAGAAAAAAGGCTTGCATAATGCCCCGAAGTTGGGGTATAGTGTTTATATGCGTTGTTATGCTATAAAGGAGGAAATATTTTTATGAAGAAATCCAGATTACTGATCCTGCTTGCAGCTCTGGCAGTGGCAGCGTCCGGATGCGGATACAGCACCGGAGGAGAAGATTCCACTGTGACTGTGATTGAAGCAACTCCGACTCCAACTGCAACTCCTACACCGGAAGCTACACCGACTCCGGAAGCTACGCCGACTCCGGCACCGGAAATGTCTCAGACAGCAGCAGGTGTAAATATCATAAAACAAAATGCTACATACTATGCGATTGAAGGTGTCAATGTTCGTTCGGACTGCAGCACAGATGCTCAGATCATTACCGGTACGACAGTAGGACAGGCACTGACAAGCACAGGTGTCAGTGAAGACGGACAGTGGGTAGAAGTAACTGTCAATGATCAGACCGGTTATGTAAGTTCCCAGTATGTTTCAACGGAGGCACCGGCCGGTACTGCGACGACAGATACGACTGCACAGTAAATCACATACTATATATGCACAAAGAAACACCGGACTTTATGTAAGTCCGGTGTTTTTGTTCCTTGTCTGAAAGTACATTCAGGTAATGGTCTGGTCAGTTTATTCTGGATAAGTAAGGCGGTTCGGCTGAATGTCATAGAGGACATTTTTGAGATACTTGTCGGCAAGATATTTTGCCATGCCAAGATTCATATCAAGATAGTTACCGCAGTCTTTTGCGGATGCTCCCGGAATCGCTCCCTCGAAATCACGGATAAATTCAAACATTTCGATCATCAGAGGTACGATGTCTTTGGACTCATAATCCCCTGCGAGAAGCAGATAGTTGCCGGTACGGCAGCCCATCGGTCCCCAGTAGATAATCTTTGAACCGAATTCTGCATGGTTGCGGAGAAACGTAGCTGCGAGATGTTCCATGGCATGCAGTTCCGCTGTGTTCATGACGGGTTCTTCATTTGGGGAGGTCATACGAATATCAAAAGTGGTGATTACTTCCTCGCCGAGATAATCCTTACGGGAAACATAAATGCCCGGCTGCAGTTTGATATGGTCAATCGTAAAACTTGCGATTTTTTTCATTAAAAATTCATTCCTTTCGTATATGGTTTAGATGTATATTTTGTATGATATTTCTGTGTCTATTGTAACAGAGCATCGCGTTTGATACAAGCGGTGATTTTGCTCCGTATGTCTCGGGATTTTGCCATATTCATGGCAAAACACCTCGCGGGATATTACGTATGAACAGCACCGGAATTGACTTTATTTGTGCATAATGTTACACTGTGGATATTGTAAGAAAAAGATAAGGAGGATCAGATCATGAAATCCAGAGTTCTTGCAGTGCTTTTTGCGGCAATGCTGGCAGCGGGTACACTTGCCGGATGCGGCAGCAAAGCAGCAGAAAACACAGAGACCAAAACAGAAAACACAAAAGAAGATACGAATGATGCAGAAAACGATAAAGATACTTCCGAGGCTGAGCCTACAGTGACACCGAAAATGGCAACAGAAGAAGAAGCAGAGGCCGCAGGCTTTACAGATGCTTCCGAAAATGATGATGCAATCGTAGTACTTGATACGAGCAGGGAACTGACAGGAATCCATCATGCAGATATTTCTATCCGTGATTATGGAGATATTCAGGTAGAACTGGACGCAGATACAGCGCCGGTCACGGTAACAAACTTCGTGAAGCTGGTACAGGATCAGTTCTATGACGGGCTTACTTTCTGGCGCATCATGGATGGATTTATGATGCAGGGCGGAGATCCGAAGGGGAATGGTACAGGCGGTTCCGGTGAGACGATCAAGGGTGAATTTTCCGGCAATGGTGTGGACAATGACATTTCTCATATGCGGGGAACGATCTCTATGGCGAGATCTACCGATCCGGACAGTGCAAGCTCCCAGTTCTTTATTGTACAGTCAGACAGTACTTTTCTGGATGGAGATTATGCAGCATTCGGACATGTTACAGAAGGAATGGACATCGTAGATAAGATCTGTAAGGAAGCAAAGCCTACAGATGATAATGGTTCGATCAAGGCAGACGAGCAGCCGGTGATCGAGAGCATTCGAATGACAGACTGATTTCAGATTAAGAAAGGCCGATATATCAAATTAAGGTATACCGGTCTTTTTTATCGCTATAAAGAAGTGAAAAATTTGGCAGACATTGTTACTGGCGTATGATCAGCACAGGGATGGGCGGATTGTTCGGACGGTTGTAATAGTCGCTTCGTATTACCAGATACTTGTGCGAATCCAGATTTTTCAGCCAGGAGAGGACGGCATCGCGTTCTTCAAAACCGGAATCACCTCCGCTGTAGATACAAAGAGAGATGAGCCCGCCTTTTTTCAGAAGGGAAAGGCTCTTCGTAAGTGCTTCGATGCTGGAAGAAGCGTGGGTGGCTTTTGTGTGATCGCCACCGGGAAGATAGCCAAGATTAAACACAATACAGCTGACAGATTCGGACTGTACATAGTGATCCATGTTTGTATGAGATTCCAGAAGCAGTGTGTAATTTTGGGGAACATCTGCATCCAGAAGTTTCTGACGTGTATGAGCAAGTGCCTGTTCCTGGATATCAAAGGCATATACATGACCTGTTTCCTTACATAATGAACTAAGAAGAATGGTATCGTTGCCATTTCCCATTGTGGCATCAATGCAGATGTCTCCGGGCTGCACCTGTTCTGTGATAAAGCGGGCACACCATTGCGTGATCTGAACTGCTTTCATAAAGACCTCCGTAAAACTGTATTCTTCTGGATACTATAGTACAGATTTTTTATTTCTTCAATAAAATGCTGTATAAAAAATCGAACACTGGAAAAATACGTTGCAATTACAGACAGGACTGTTATAATGAAACAGATGTAAAAAGCGTGAACGTCAAAGGAGGAGAAGACTATGTTACAGGGGAAGACCGTTCTTCTGGGAGTGACCGGAAGTATTGCGGCATATAAGATTGCATATCTTGCCAGTGCACTGAAGAAACTTCATGCACAGGTTCATGTACTGATGACAAAAAATGCCACAAACTTTATCAATCCGATCACATTTGAATCTCTGACAGGAAACAAATGTCTGGTAGATACCTTTGACCGGAATTTTCAGTTTCAGGTGGAGCATGTATCAATTGCAAAGCAGGCGGATGTGGTGATGATCGCACCGGCGAGCGCAAATGTGATCGGCAAGCTTGCACATGGAATTGCAGATGACATGCTGACAACTACGATCATGGCATGTAAATGTAAAAAAATCATTTCACCAGCCATGAACACCAATATGTACGAAAATCCGATTGTTCAGGACAATCTGGCAATTCTGCAGCATTATGGCTATGAAGTGATCGAACCTGCAAGCGGTTATCTTGCATGTGGAGATACGGGAGCCGGTAAGATGCCGGAGCCGGAAATGCTTCTTGAATATATCCTTCGGGAGATCGCGAAGGAAAAAGATCTGTCAGGGCGTAAAGTTCTGGTAACCGCAGGTCCGACACAGGAAGCCATCGATCCGGTACGCTATATTACGAATCATTCATCGGGAAAGATGGGATATGCCCTGGCAAAAGCAGCAATGCTCCGTGGAGCACAGGTGACTCTGGTCAGTGGTCCGTGTGCCATCGAACCGCCGCCGTTTGTAAAGCTTGTTCCGATAGTAACGGCTAAAGAGATGTTTGATGCAGTGACCTCTGTAAGCTTTGAGCAGGACATTATTATTAAAGCGGCCGCAGTTGCAGATTATCGTCCTGCGAAGGTGTTTGATGATAAGGTCAAGAAGCAGGAAGGCCAGATGAGCATTGAACTGGAAAAAACGGATGATATCCTTCAGTATCTGGGGGACAACCGTGTTCCGGGACAGTTTTTATGTGGATTTTCGATGGAAACACAAAATATGCTTGGTAATTCCAGAGCCAAACTTGGCAAGAAACATCTGGATATGGTGGCAGCCAATAATCTTAAAGTGGCAGGAGCCGGATTCCAGGGAGATACCAATGTGCTGACTCTGATTACACAGGATGAGGACGTATCACTCCAGCTTATGAGCAAGGAGGATGCAGCCAATATCATCCTGGATAAAATCCTTTCGATCATGAAAGAAAGGAAACAGTAACCCGTTCACCAGGAAGCGGGTAAATAAAATTCATATGCCCGCAATTCCGCACCGTATTGTATCCCGCGTAAGGGAACGATAACAAGGAGGAAAACATGAAAACAAAGAAATTTAACACATCACAGCTCACCATTCTGGGACTTATGTCCGGCATCCTTTTTCTGATGGCCTACACACCGCTTGGTTATCTCAATGTAGGACCGCTGGCAGTCACCTTTAATGTGATTCCGGTTGCAATCTGTGCCATTGTCCTTGGACCGACAGGAGGCGCTGTTGCAGGTGCCGTATTTGGACTGACCAGCTATATGCAGGCTATGGGAATCGGTGGAGTAAGTGCTCTCGGCTCAGCTCTTTTTCAGATCAGCCCGGTACTGACTGCCATTCAGTGCTTTGTACCGCGTATTCTGGATGGTATCTGCCTCGGATTAATTTACAGAGTCGTACACAAAAAAGCGAACACCTATGTATCCTGCGCAGTTACAGGATTCTTTTCCGCTTTTCTGAACACGCTGTTCTTTATGAGCGCACTTGTTATGATGTTTGGAAATACAGAACTGATCCAGAATCTTATGGGTGGAAGAAACATCATCGTAGGATGCTGCGTGATGGTTGGGTTCAATGCAATCAGTGAGATGATTTCTTCTACGATCATCACTGCTGCAGTAGGAACTGCTCTTTCAAAAGCACATCTGATTCCGGCAGCCCAGATTGCAAAACCAGATACTGCTGCATAAAAAGTATATAGATCCACAGGTGTGGACATACAGGATTGGAATGAAAAACTATGATTTTAGCTATTGATATCGGAAATACCAACATTGTTGTTGGCTGCATTGACAAAGAAAAAATATATCTGACAGAGCGTATTTCTACGATCCGTACCAAGACCGAACTGGAGTATGCAATCGATATCAAGACGATTCTTGATATTCATCATATCAATCGTGCAGATATTGAAGGAGCAATCATTTCTTCCGTTGTTCCGCAGATCACATTCGCCGCGCGTCTTGCGGTACAGAAGATTCTTAAGAAAGATGCGATGATCGTAGGTCCGGGAGTGAAGACCGGGCTGAATATCCTTCTGGATAATCCGGGAGAGATGGGAGCTGACCGCGTGGCTGATGCAGTGGCAGCTCTTGCACAGTATCCTGTTCCGCTTGTGATCGTAGATATGGGGACAGCAACAACAATCTCTGTAGTGGACGATAAGAAGCATTACATCGGGGGAATGATCCTTCCGGGGGTACAGATTTCGCTGGATGCACTGACAAGCAGAGCATCACAGTTAAGTGGAATCAGCATTGAAGAACCAAAGAAGATTATCGGCAAGAATACAGTGGATTGTATGAAGAGTGGAATTCTCTATGGAAATGCAGCTGCGGTAGACGGTATCATTGATCGGATCGAGGAAGAACTGGGACAGAAAGTTACAGTGATCGCGACAGGAGGAATGTCCAGAAAAATCGTCCCGCACTGTAAACGCGAGATGATTCTGGACGGAGATCTTCTCCTGAAGGGACTTCAGATCATATACGACAAAAACAAATAAAATCAAAAGGCATTGCACATATCTTCAGAAACCGGTGCAAGCAGGCACATAGGCTTATCAGTGACCGGATGTCGGAATTCCAGCTGAAGAGAGTGGAGAGGCTGACGGTTGAAGCAATCATATACCGGATGGTACAGATAATCCGCAGGAAGCGGATGGCCGATGTATCCCATATGCACCCGAATTTGATGGGTGCGCCCGGTTTCAAGATGAATTTCCAGAAGAGAATGTTCGTTTTTGACTTCCAGTCGTTCATAGTGAGTGACAGCAGGTTCTCCGCGAAGAAAGTCTACATGCCGTTCAATAACTGAATCATCCACCCGACTGATCGGTGCAGAAATTGTACCGTTTGGCGGGGTGATACCTTCAACGACCGCCAGATAAGTTCGTCTTATCTGGCGGTTTCTCATTTGTGTGGAGAGTACGGCGGCACTGAAGGCATTTTTGGCAAGAATCAGGGCCCCGGAGGTGTCGCGGTCGAGGCGGTTGATACATCGGAAAGGACTGTGCTCATCCTTTGCATCAAGATAAGCGGCAACACCGTTTGCCAGAGTATTCGTGTAGTTGCCGATGGAAGGATGTACCGGCATATCGGCAGGTTTGTTTATGACCAGGATATCTTCGTCTTCATAAAGAATGGAAAGCGGCATCGAAACAGGGACGATTCCGTCGGAATCAACAGTTTCCAGAAGACGGACCCGGAAATGATCTCCGGCCAGAAGCTGTTCTCTGCCGCCGATCCGCTGACCGTTCCTTGTAAGAGCTTCTTTGTCAGCTTTCATAGAAGAGAGGATGTGTCTGGAAAATCCCTTCTTCCGAAGAAAGTCCAATACGGTCGTACCCTGTTCATTTTCTGTGATTTGATAATGAAAAATTCGATTCATAATTCACCCCCCCCGGATATCAATTTGTTTTATCAGAAGACTAGCACAGGTGAGGAATTCTGTCAAATGGATGATTGTGCAAAAATGATAAAGAAAAGTGCAAGAAACGGGATTGCATTTCGTGCGTAAACAAAGTATTCTATAAGTATTGAAAATAAGTAAAAATACCAAAAGGCTTAGATGGGGAGGATATAAAAATGGCAGCAGAAAAAGGACGTGTGACAATACCGACAGACCTTGATGTGATTAAGGAAACACTGGATATTATGGGGGAATGGGGCGCAGATGCAATCCGTGACTGTGATGGAACCGAGTTTCCGCAGGAACTGAAAGATACCGGCGCAAAGATCTATGCAACCTATTATACAACACGTAAAGACAATGCATGGGCGAAGGCACATCCGGAAGAAATCCAGCAGATGTATATTATGACTTCTTTTCATACAGCGGTGGAGGAAAAACTTGAAATTCATCTGATGGATCATCTGTACCCGGACATGCTCGCAGTCAATACTAGAGATGATATTTACAGATGGTGGGAAGTGATTGACCGTACGACAGGTGAGACCGTGGAAAATAAAGACTGGTCTTACGATGCAGAGAGCGGAAATGTCGTGATCCATCCGGCGAAGAAATTCCACGAGTATACGGTAAGCTTTCTTGCATACATCATGTGGGACCCGGTACATATGTACAATGCAGTGGTAAATGAATGGAAGGATGTAGAGCCGCAGATCACTTTTGATGTACGCCAGCCTGCGACAAGAGCACATTCTCTGGAACGCCTCCGTCGTTATCTGGAAAGCCATGAATATGTTGATGTGGTACGTTTTACCACATTTTTCCATCAGTTTACATTGATTTTTGATGAGATGGCAAGGGAAAAATATGTAGACTGGTTCGGTTATTCAGCTTCTGTAAGTCCGTATATCCTGGAACAGTTTGAAAAAGAAGTGGGGTATAAATTCCGCCCGGAATATATCATCGATCAGGGCTATATGAATAATACTTACCGTATTCCGTCAAAAGAATTTAAAGATTTTCAGGCTTTCCAGCGTCGTGAAGTAGCTGCACTTGCAAAAGAAATGGTAGATATCGTGCATGAATACGGAAGAGAAGCCATGATGTTTATGGGCGATCACTGGATCGGCATGGAACCGTTTATGGATGAATTTGCATCCATCGGACTGGATGCAGTTGTCGGAAGCGTTGGAAACGGTGCAACACTGCGCCTTTTCAGTGATATTAAACATGTGAAATACACAGAAGGAAGATTTTTGCCATATTTCTTCCCGGATACCTTCCATGAGGGTGGAGATCCGGTAAAAGAGGCAAAAATCAACTGGGTGACTGCAAGACGTGCGATCCTTAGAAGTCCGATCCAGAGAATCGGTTACGGCGGATATCTGAAACTGGCAATCCAGTTCCCGGACTTTGTAGAATACATCAAGTCCGTGTGCCAGGAATTCCGTACATTATATGATAATATTCAGGGAACAACACCTTATTGTGTGAAAAAAGTAGCAGTTCTGAACTGCTGGGGAAAGATGCGTTCCTGGGGAAACCATATGGTACACCATGCAATCTACTACAAACAGAATTATTCTTATTTCGGAATCATTGAAGCGTTGAGCGGTGCACCGTTTGATGTATCTTTTATCAGCTTTGATGACATCCGTGAAAATCCGGAGCTTCTGAAACAGTTTGATGTCGTTCTGAATGTTGGAGATGCAGATACCGCACAGAGCGGTGGTGAAAACTGGATCGATGAGACGGTTATCACTGCAGTCAAAGAGTTTGTATACAACGGCGGCGGATTTATCGGTGTCGGAGAGCCGGCAGCACATCAGTGGCAGGGGCATTTCTTCCAGCTCGACGATGTACTCGGCGTAGAGGAAGAAAACGGATTCAACCTCAACAAAGACAAATACAACTGGGAAGAACATAAGGATCATTTCATTCTCGCAGACAGCGACGGAGAAGTAAACTTTGGAGAAGGTAAGAAAAATATTTATGCACTTGACGGAACTGAAATTCTGATTCAAAAAGATCATGAAGTGCAGATGGCAGTCAGAAGCTTCGGAAAAGGCCGTGGAGTGTATATCAGCGGACTTCCGTACAGTTTCAAAAACAGCCGCGTCCTGTACCGCGCAGTTCTCTGGTCAGCATCCGCAGAAGAAGAACTGCACTGCTGGTATTCTGCAAATTATAATGTAGAAGTTCATGCATATGTCAAGAATAGCAAGTACTGTGTTGTAAACAACACTTACGAGCCGCAGGATACGACTGTGTACAGAGGTGACGGAAGCAGCTTTGATCTGCATATGGAAGCAAATGAGATTAAGTGGTATGAGATTTGATAAAATGATAATGGTGGTATGAAAAGAGGGGCATTTGTTGCTATCCAGAAAGATGGCAACAGATGCTCCTTTTGGGAGCTTCGCTGACTTGAAAAGTTAAATTTCAGTGAAAGAGTAATTGGGGGGATTTAAATAAAAAATTTAGGAATAGATGTCTTGGCTAATATAAATTTGCAATACAAGCGAAAAATATGTTATAATTTAAAATAACTATGGCGTGATGTGATATAGGGAGAAAAATGATAGGAGCAAAGATACATTAAAGAAAATAGTTCCAGCAACATATAGCCAAGTAGAAAGTGCGAATAATAAGATTGTAAAAGAAATTAAAAATTTAATGAAAGAAACAAAGGGTTTGGAACACGATATATCTGCATTAAAAAAGGAAATAGAAACGATAGGAAAAGAAAATGAGCAACTACAGACTACAAATGAAAGGGTACAGAGCCAGTTTCGGGAAGAAATGAAAAATCTTTTACGAAATGAGGGAAAAGATCTGACGCAGATTAAGACATCTGTGAATCAAATGAAAAATGTATATTTATATAACAATGAATATGAACGTAAAGCAATAAAATCCTTTTATGAATATTATGAAAGAGATGATTTTAAAGAATTATTTATGAATTTAGTTCATGGAATGGAAGCTGAAGATATTGCTATGATTGTAAAAATTTTGCAGCGCCAGCGACGAGCAAAAGAAACAGAGGGAAGAGAAGCAGATCTATTTAGTATGGAAGAACAGCAGCAAATATTGAAAATGAAAAAAGAATTAGCAGGGGAAATTCTGCGAGTTGCGGATGATATGTATTGTTATAAACATTATTTCTTGCCAATTAGACATTTTGAACCAAGGGTATTTTATTATCGACATGGAATTGATTGTATTGAAAATCCGGAAAAAATTAGACAAAAGGATATTTTAGATATAGGCGGATTTATTGGAGATTCTGTTTTAGTATTAGAACCGTTGACGAAGAAGCGAATTTTTTCATTTGAAGCGGTTGAAAAACATTACAATCTGATTAAAAAGACAGTAGCGATGAATGGTTTAGATAATGTTATTATAGAAAGAATGGCATTAGGTGATCATGAAGGTAAAATTGAGATAGAAGTAGCAGACTCGTCAAGTTCCATTAATCCAAATGAAGTGGTACAGATTACTGGGGCAGAGAGTGTGCCGTTAGGTACATTGGATAGGTATGAGGAAACTCATCCAATGGATGTAGGGTTAATAAAAGTTGATATTGAGGGGACTGAGCAAAGTTTTTTGCGAGGGGCTCGCAGAACAATAGAAAAATACAAGCCTGTATTGTTGATGAGTATTTATCATAATGCAGATGATTTTTTTAATATTAAGCCTATGATAGAGAGCTGGAATTTGGGATATAAATTTAGAATTCATAAGCTGATAGATTACTCTGTTTCAAGAGAAGTTTTGTTGATTGCAGAAGTCAAATAAAGAATAGATTTAGTTGGAGAATAAATATGAAAAAGGTTTCAGTAGTTATTCCAGTGTGGAATACAGAAAAATATATAAAGGAATGTCTGGATTCAATTCTGGCACAGTCAATTATTGATGAGTTGGAGATAATCTGTGTAAATGATGGATCGACAGATACTTCTCTGGAAATATTAAGAAAATATGAAAAACAGTATGAGCAGATAAAAGTGATTGATCAGATAAATGGGGGACAGTCTACAGCGAGAAATGTGGCATTGAACGTTGCTGCTGGAGAATATGTATACTTTATGGACGGAGATGATCTTCTTACTTCGTTTGCTTTAGAAGAATTATGGAAGATATGTCGAGAGAAACAATTAGATGTTCTCTATTTTTCAGGAACTAGTTTTTACGAATCAGAAGAATTGGCACAGATACACAGTAGTTTTGCAAACATTTACTACAGAAAAGGTGAATACACAAAAGTTTTAAATGGAGAAGAGATGCTGCTGGAATTAAGAAAAAACAAAGATTATCTGGTTTCTCCATGTCTGCAGATTATCAGAAGAGCTTTCTTAATGGAAAATAACATCAGATTTTATGAGGGAATTATTCATGAAGATAATTGCTTTTCATTTAGAACGCTTTTAAGTGCGGAAAGAACGTTTTGTGTTAACGACATTTATTTCTACAGAAGAGTAAGATCGAATTCTGTTATGACAGGTGGAGAAAATTGGCGAAATTTGAAGGGATATTTTTCTGCATTTATGGATCAGATGGAATTTTTGAAGATCCGAGAAATCAAAAACCTTGAGACAGTTAGCGAAATTGAGAATATTCTTTGGCTGTTGCTAAAACATGTAGAACGGATTTACGAAGATATTTCAATAAATGAAAAAGAAAAGTTTTTGAATTCTTGTACAATATATGAAAGATATTTCTTTAAAGCAGTTCTTGTCAAATCAATGAACGAGCAGAAACGAGAAGTAAACAAAGTCAAAAAGCAGATAAAGCGATTGAAAAACTCTAAATCTTACAAAATTGGTAGAAAAATAACCTTACCTGCACGTCTTGTTAAGGGGGGGATTAAATGTTGGAAACAACATGGATTTGCTTATACATGCAAATTGACTGTGAAAAAAATTGTGAATAAAGTGCGATAAGGGAGGAATTCGAGATGCCTAAAGTATCAATATTAATGCCGGCATGTAATGTGGAAAAATTTCTGAGAGAATGTATGGACAGTGTTGTAAATCAGACGCTGGAAGATATCGAGATTATTTGTATAGATGATGGATCAAAAGATGCTACAGGAGATATCTTAGATGAGTATGCTGAAAAAGACAGCAGAATCAAGGTGATTCATAAACCTAATTCCGGATATGGTCATAGTATGAATGTGGGAATTGATAATGCTACGGGAGAATATATTGGAATCGTTGAAACAGATGATTTTGCGGACTTAAATATGTTCGAAGAATTATATGCAGTTGCAAAAAGATGTAATGCAGATGTTGTAAAGTCTAATTATTATACTTATGTATCACACCCAGAACCGCAGAGTACGTATTTTGAAGTACTGAAAGAATATGATTTGTATGATAAAGTCTTCAAGCCGGTTGAACATCAGGATATTTTTCGTGTAAGACCTTGTATCTGGTCAGGAATTTACCGCAGAGAAATGCTATTAGAAAAGAAGGTTCGCTTTGCAGAAACACCGGGAGCATCTTATCAAGATACTGGCTTTGCATTTAAAATATGGGCAAGCGCTGAACGGGCTGTTTTGGTAAAAAATGCATATTTGCATTATCGAACAGATAACACTAATTCATCTGTGAAGGCTGCAGCCAAAATTTATTGTCTGTGTGATGAATTTGCGTCTATAGATGCGTTCATTCTAGATAATCCTGAAGTAAAAGAAAAGGTTGAAAAACTTGTAGTTTCTTTGAAATATGAATCCTATCGCTGGAATCTGTTTAGACTGGCACTGGAATATAAATACGCATTTTTATTGACGATGCATAAAGAACTGGTAGAGGCACGTGAAAAAGGATTATTTGATAAGTCGTATTTCACAGACAGAGCATGGGAAAATGCCAACAGA
The DNA here is from genome assembly GCF_014297355.1 of Blautia intestinalis. Lineage (GTDB taxonomy): Bacteria > Bacillota > Clostridia > Lachnospirales > Lachnospiraceae > Blautia_A > Blautia_A intestinalis. Next base: position 148,590 of record NZ_JACOQE010000003.1, read on the forward strand.
ATCGTGGATGATATGGATGGCTATTTTGATGACACCTGTCGTGGTGAATTGAAGAAATATGGAAGTGTAGAAGAATTATCGGTTGCAGCGAATAAATATTGGAAAAAGTCAAAAAAACTGCAGAAAAAGATTGATGATATGGAAGCATCTACATCCTTAAAGGTGGGTAGAGCAATTACGTGTATTCCAAGAAAAATAAAAAAGGCATTACGCAAATAAAGAGGAATAAAAATGGACAATATTTTTAAAGTATCAGTAATTATACCTGTGTATAATGCGGCGGAATTTTTAGGACAGGGACTGGACAGTTTGCTGAATCAGACATTACATGACATAGAAATAATCTGTGTGAATGATGGATCAAGTGATAAATCATTAGAGATTTTAAAAGAATATGAAAAAAAGGACAGTCGCATCAAGGTTATAGATCAGGAAAATCAGGGCGCTGGTGCGGCAAGAAATAACGGAATGGCCATTGCACAGGGAGAGTATTTGTCCTTTTTGGATGCGGATGATTTTTTTGAGAAAAATATGTTGGAAGAGTCATATAATGCTGCATGTGTTAAGAATGCAGAAATCTGTGTGTTTAATGCGGATCTTTATGACTGTGCGGAAAAAACTTATAAAAAGTGTACATGGGCATTTCGAAAACAGTATTTTCCAGAAAACGAGCCATTTGCAGCACGTGATGAAGATGTGAGAGACAATATCTTCAGAATGTTTAATGGATGGCCATGGGATAAACTGTACAAGCGGGAGTATATTCAGAGGATTGGAATTGAGTATCAGAATCTCAGAACCACGAATGATATGCTTTTTGTATTTATTGCGCTTGCGTGTGCAAAAAGAATTGTAACGGTAGATAAAGTACTCATTCATCAGAGAGTGAATGTAAAAACATCTTTGTCAAGAACGAGAGAAAAATCATGGAATTGTTTTTATATAGCACTTCTGGAAATGCAGAAAGAATTAAAGAGCAGACGTTTATATGAAAGAATGGAAAGGGCATTTGTCAATTGGGCACTTAATTTTTCTTTATGGCAGTTAAATACAATGACGGGAGATGCTTATGAAAAGACATATAATCTTTTGAAAAAAGAAGGGTTCGAGAGATTCGATATTACACGTCATGATCGAGCGTATTTTTACAGTCAGAAGGAGTATAATCAGTTCCTGAGAATTTTTACTACACCGTTTGAAAAATATACAAAGGATGAATAATCAATAGGAAAGTGAAGGTAAACGGATGAAGAAGAATACTCCAGAAATCAGTAATAAAGAAAAATTTGTTACATATTTTGATGTGTTAAATATTATTGCATGTCTGGCAGTATTGATATTACATCATAATGGAATTGTCTGGCAGTTTAGCAAAAGTTGGTCGTGGAGAATAAGCTTACTGGTGGAATGTGCCTTTTACTGGGCGGTACCAATATTTCTGATGTTGTCTGGGGCAACGCTGATGAATTACAGAGAAAAGTATTCGACACGGACTTTTTTCAAAAAAAGATTTATTCGTACTGTGATACCGTGGCTTTGTTGGAGTATTATTATTTTAATATGGAAGGTTTCGACGGGACAGATTACTTTGGAGTCATATAACATGTTGTATATAATGAATCTTATATTGGGAAATAAGGTTGAAAATGTATACTGGTTTTTCATGACTTTATTTGGAATCTATCTTTGTATGCCTGTTTTGGCGAATTTAGTAAAAAATCGAAAAGTACTATGGTATATTGTTGGAACTGCTTTTATAATGTATTCATGTTTTCCGGTGATTAACCAGATTATAGGAATTAACATGTCAATTACCATACCGGTAGCGTCAGGATTGATTATATTTCCGGTATTAGGATATTTGCTGGCAACAATGGAATTGAGAAGGAAAACCAGATTTTGGCTGTATGCCAGCGCTATAATGGCAACAATGTTTAGATATATTTATACATATATTTGGTCATACAGGACAGAAACTACAGATGTATCAATAAAAGGATATGAAAAGTTTTATTCTGTTTTACTTGCCGCCGCGGTATTTGTGTTGATTAAAAATATTAAGTGGGATAGTATATTAAAACAAAAAGGCAAAAGAGTTTTACATGTATTAGCATCATATAGTTTTGGAATTTATCTGATTCATATGATAGTGATTTATTATGAATTAAGACTTTTTAATAAGACAACATCAATGTGGAGTTGGAGGACAATTTTTGTACCGATGACATATGGTATTGCATTATGCATTGTGTGGGCACTGAATAAGATACCTGTAATAAAAAAGATTATTGGCAGATGATTATTAGAAGATTAGGAGAGTGGAATGAGTCCGCAGGAAAGTTTTAAGAATATATTGAAAAAATTAGATAAAAGATGCAAGATAACTTTTGCCGGAACATTAGGGATTGGTTTTTTGCACATTTCTTTATTTTAGTAAATGTAATACAAAATTCAGATAATATAAACTGTTCTCCATTTTCGGCAGGGGCAGGAATTTCATCAGGGAGATGGGGGCTTGAACTAATCAATAGAGGGTGGCATAGGATTTGGGGGGTATATAATATTCCATTTTTTAATGCATTGCTCGCGTTGATATTGGTTTCTTGTGCAGCATATTTGATAGTTTGGTTGTTCGATGAAAAAAATATAGTAAATTGTATTCTGATTGGAGGAATTATGATTGCATTTCCTTCAATTACGAGTATGATGTTTTATTCTTTTACAGCACCGTATTATGGATTAGCTATATGTTTTTCTGTAATTGCAGTTTGTTTATATAAACAATTTCAATTTGGGTTTATCATTTCTGCAATATGTATTGCAATTTCTATGGGAATTTACCAGGCGTATTTGCCATTGACAATTACACTGTTTGTACTTTTTTTACTGACAGAATGCATTAGAAAAGAATGGGGAATTATAGAAACTTTAAAAAAAGGTATTAAAAGTGTGAGTACGATTTTACTTGGGATTATTTTTTATTATGTTTTTTTAAAATTTTTCCTTTGGTATTACGATGCAAGCCTTGCTTCATATAAAGGAATTGATTCGATGGGAAAGATTGAGTGGAAAACATTACCAGCTCTTTTGAAAAAAATGATTAGTAATTGTATATTGTTGTATAAGAATGATTATTATTCTATAGCAATTACAACTATTGTTCATCATGCTATATTTGTGCTTATGTGTGGTACTTTATTATTTCTCATTATATATTTGATTTTACAAAAATCAAATATTGGAAATATAGTTAGTGTATTAATATTAGGGGTATTTTTAATGATTGCCGCTGACAGCATTGAAATCATGTGCCCGGACAATAGTTATAATGTAAAATACTGTTTAATGATGTACGGTATGTCTGGATTGTTCATTGCGCCGGTTATTTTATATGAAGTATACCCTGAAAAAGGAATGACACAAATCTGTGAAAAAATAAAGCTTGGTGGTGAATGACTGGTTACAATTTCGATAACGCTTATTATTATAAATTTTGTATGGCAGTCAAATGGTAATTATATGGCTGGTTATTATACAACAGAGCAGACGGTATCTTATTTTCAAACATTGGTTACCAGGATAAAGAGTACAGAGGGGTATTCGCCAGAGTTACCGATTTCTTTTGTGGGAGATTTTTATGATGATGAATCCTTTTCAAATATATGGACAGAGACACCATTTTGGTATGGTGGACATATGCCAGAATTGATTAATTGTTACTCGACGGATAAATTAATGATGAATTATTTAGGGTATTCATATATTCCAGCAACGGAGGATGAAAAGAAAAGGGCTGAATTAAAAGCAAAAGATATGCCAAATTATCCACAAGATGGTTCGATTAAAATTATAGATGGAGTAATAGTAGTAAAAAGAGGGTGAAATATGAGGGTGGATAATAAAAACGAAAATGGAAAATCACGTATGGTAGCAGCTGATGTGCTCAGATGTGTGGCTTGCTATTTAGTGATATCAATTCATTTTTTGATGAATAGTGGTTTTTATTCAACAACTGTCTACGGAAAGAAAATGTTTTTGGCGGTGCTTATACGATGCGCATGTACAATATGTGTGCCGCTTTTCCTTATTTTATCAGGCTATTTAATGAATAAAGCTGTTTTAAATTATTCGTATTATGTAAAACGAATAAGGATTATAGGTATTTACATATTAGCAAGTATCATGTGCGAAATATATAATATAGTCTACTTACATCAAGCCAGAACATTACTTAGTTGTATTAAAGGAATTTTGTCGTTCACTTCGGCGAAGTATTCGTGGTATGTGGAAATGTATATTGGACTAGCTTTGCTTATTCCGTTTTTAAATATCATGTGGAATTCCATCTCCAACAAAAAAGGTAAAATAGTTTTAGTTATGTCTCTTATAATAATAACATCGTTGCCGTCGATAATAAATGTATATAGATTTAGCAGAGTAGATGGTATTGTATGGTGGCTTCACCCAGCTATAAACTTGGAATATACGAAATTAATTCCAGATAAGTGGTATACAGTTTATCCAATTACATATTACTTTATGGGGTGTTATCTTAGAGAATACAAATTGCCAATAAAGAAAAGAACGTCGCTTATATTTATAATACTTTTAGAGCTTGTATTTGGAGCGTATGTATATTGGAGAAGCTATGAAAATAATTTTGTTAATGGACCATGGAGCGAATATTATTCACTTTTTGTGCTTGTGCTAGCTGCGTTAGTATTTGATTTGTTTTTTAAATTGGATTATAGTAAAATACCAGAGTGGCTTAAAAAAATGTTTAAATTTGTTTCAGGATTAAGTTTGGGGATTTATTTATTATCTTCAATATTTGATAATATGTTTTACGCTGTCTTGAATAGCAAGATGAGTTACATGCCAGATAAGCTGAAATATATTTTTGTTATGGTTCCTCTTGTATTTATATGTTCGATGGGATTATCCTTTATTATTAACTGCATTTATAATGGATTGTATAAAGGTTGTTTGAAAATAAAAGAATTAAAATGATAAACTTTAGGGCTACTGCGTAAAAGTGCAGTGGCCTTTGTGCATTGTTTCAAAAATATTGTTTTTCCTTTACGGAGAAATGAATTCATGTTATCATATAGAAACTGGAAAAATGAAATTACAACTGTAAAATCAAAAGAATTATAATAAAATTATCTATGGAGTAAAAGAGGAGAAGATATGAGTAAGAAATATGATTATCTGGTAGTAGGTGCGGGATTGTATGGTGCAGTATTTGCGCACGAAGCAAAGAAAGCAGGGAAATCTGTTTTGGTGATTGACAAGCGTCCGAACATTGCGGGAAATGTTTTTACAGAGGATGTAGAAGGAATCCATGTGCATAAATATGGCGCGCATATTTTCCATACAAATAACAAAAAAGTCTGGAACTACATTACTCAGTTTGCGGAGTTTAACCGTTTCACGAACAGTCCGGTGGCAAATTACCATGGAGAACTTTACTCACTTCCGTTCAATATGTACACATTTAATAAAATGTGGGGTGTAGTGACTCCTGAGGAAGCAGCAGCCAAGATTGAAGAGCAGAAGAAAGAAGCAGGTATCACAGAGCCGAAGAATCTGGAAGAACAGGCAATTTCTCTTGTAGGACGTGATATCTTTGAGAAGCTGATCAAAGGTTACACAGAGAAACAGTGGGGACGTGACTGCAGGGATCTTCCCGCATTTATCATTAAGCGTCTTCCGGTAAGACTGACTTTTGATAACAATTACTTTAATGCTCTCTATCAGGGGATTCCGGTAGGTGGATATACACAGATGGTTGCCAATATGCTGGATGGTGTGGAAGTACGTCTTGGAGAAGATTATCTGGAGAAAAAGGCAGAGTATGATGCACTTGCAGATAAAGTAATTTATACAGGTCCGATCGATGCATACTTTGGTTATTCTATGGGATATCTGGAATATCGTTCTGTACGTTTTGAGACAGAACTTCTGGACAAGCCGAATTTTCAGGGAAATGCGGCAGTTAATTACACGGACAGAGAAACACCATGGACAAGAATAATTGAGCACAAGTGGTTTGAATTCGGAAAAGATGCGGATGGAAATGATCTGCCGAAGACTGTGATCAGCCGGGAGTACAGTTCTGAATGGAAGCCGGGAGATGAGCCATATTATCCGGTCAATGATGATAAGAATGGTGCACTTTACGCAAAATACAAAGAACTTGCGCAGGCAGAACATCATGTAGTATTTGGCGGAAGACTGGGCGAATACAAGTATTATGATATGGATGCAGTAATTGCATCTGCTTTGGATATGTGTGAAAAGGAGCTTGCCTGAGTGAAGGCGGGTTACTGGCGAGGATAGGTTGAAAGAGGAGATTTTATGAAAAAATATGCAGCAAAATGGCGAAATGCAGGATTGCTTCTGCTGTTTATGGCAGGATTGCTTGTTTTTGGAGAAACGAGAATGGTATCTGCAGATACCACTACATATAAGGTGACTTATGCCAATGCAAAGGGAAGTTCTACAGGAAATTACCGTAAATGGTCAAAGACTGTGAATGCCGGTGAGCAGGTTCAGTTACCTAAAATATCCAGAAAAGGATACGAAGCAAAATGGGTGACAACGATCAACGGAAAGAAATACAAATACTCTCCGGGGCAGAAAGTTACAATTAATCGAAATACAAAATTCTGCCTGAATCTGTATAAAATATATACTGTACGTTATTACACGGCGAATGGTAAGAAAGAGTACAAGAAGCTGCGTCAGACAGTGTCATCGGGAGGACGTGTGAAATTGCCGGCAGGTTCGTCGAATGCGACATATCAGTTTATGGGCTGGTCAACGAAGACCGGTGGCGCTGTTGCATACAAAAGTGGTAAATATATCAGGGTAAAAAACAATATAAAACTGTACTCGGTTTTTAAGAAAGTATCAGGAGCTGTTTTATGCAGAAATAACGGAAAGATATGGAAGACAGTTTCGGCTTCCGGTACAGCAAAATTTCCGGAAGTGGCAATGACAAATGGTGATATGTGTCTGGGATGGTCGAGAACAAAGGGAAAATCAACGCTTTCTGCATCTGATTTCAAGGCCGGTGACATAATTCCATCGGGAAACAGGAGCTACTACATGGTAGTGTATAGGGGTTCTATGGACAAAACGCCATCGTCTATAACGACAGCATCATCTTATGACAGCATTTATTTTGTCGGCGATTCCAGAATGGTTGATACGAAACTGGCGCTTGGCGGATTGGTTCCATCTAATGTGCAGTTTGTGGCGAAAGGCCAGCAGGGACTGAGCTGGTTCAAGCGTACCGGTTATAAAGACTTGCTCAGGGCAGTTTCAAAGCGGTCAAGGACAGCACGTAAGGCAGTTGTGGTGAATCTGGGTGTAAATGATCTGGGAAATGCAGATGCTTATGTCACATATATGCAGACCATTGCAAAAAATCTGAAGAGATACAATTGCAAAATGTATTATTTGTCAGTGAATCCGGTCAACACAGCGATGATAAAGAAAGCAGGAGCCGGCAATCGTACACAGGCACAGGTAGATGCATTTAATACAAAGATTTACCGTAGTCTGTGCAGAGGAAAGAATAAATCATTCACATATATCAATACCTGTACCAATCTTTTGAAAAAAGGCTGGATCAGTAACAGACATAATGCCGGTATTTATGATGGACTGCATTATTCAAATGCAACGTATCTGAAAATCTTTGATTATTGTATGAAAACGTTAAATCGCGGATAGAGCAGTTGAATACATGTCTGCCTGAATGTAAGAAGGGAGTAAATGGGGAATTTATGAAAAAGTGTATAAGCAGACGGATATTGTTTTGTTTTATGATGCTATTTCTGACTGTAGTACTTGTACACGGGGGAAACAAAACGGTTTTTGCTGCAACCAGTGGGGAAAATCAATGTAAGGTAACTTTTGCAAATTCTGAAGGCAGGGTGTCTACAGAGAAATACCGTCGTTGGGCTCGAACTGTAAAGAAGGGGGCAGTGATCAAGCTTCCAAAAGTTACAAAAACGGGATATAAAGCGGCATGGGAAACAAAGATTTCCGGCAAAACAAAGCAATATAATCCAGGAAGTAAAGTTACGATCAAAAAGAGCATAAAGTTTTGCCTGAAATTTTATAAAAAGGATTCTACGCAGACAAGTACTTCAGCTAATTTAGGGAGTATAACTCAGAATAATAATTCAGGAGCAAAACTATATAAAAATAACGGGACTTTCTGGAAAACACTTACAACGGTTCAGAATCAGAAAGCGGTGTTTCCATCTGTTACAACCTGGAATGGAGACATGTTTCTGGGATGGTCACGTAAAAAAGGCAAGGCATCTGATCCGGAGTACTATGCGGGTGATGCGATTCCGAACCTTTCGGGGAAATATTATATGGTCGTATTCAAAAAAAGTCAGGATACGGCTCCGACAGTGAGGGCTGCACAGAATAAGTTTGCACATGTATATTTTGTGGGAGATTCCAGAACTTTGGGGTTGAGAAATGCTTTAAAATCCCAAGCTCCCGAAAATACAAAATTTATTTTCAAAGCAGGCGAAGGACTCCGATGGTTTAAGAAGTCAGGCTTTTCTGCTTTATATAAAGACGTCAAAAGTCAGCCTAAGAATATAAAAAAAGCGGTAATCATTAATCTTGGTGTGAATGACCTTAATAATACAACTGCGTATGTGAAATATATGAAGAACATAGCGAAAAAGTTAAAGGGATATAATTGTACGATGTATTATTTATCGGTCAATCCGGTGAATAATGCTATGATTACAAAATATCGAGGACATTCTACAAATTCCAAGACAGAAGCAAAGGTTCTGGCATTTAATAAGTACATTTATAATAAACTGTGTTCAGGAAAAAAAGCACCGTTTAATTACATTAATACATATGGTATGCTTAGAAAAAATGGCTGGATCAGTAATAAGAATAATGCAGGCATATTTGATGGAGTGCATTATTCTAAAGAAACATATCTGAGGATCTACGACTATTGTATGAGGGTACTGAAACGATAATATTTAGACAAACGAGGTAATCTAAAATGAAACGAGTGATCACTTATGGAACTTTTGATCTGCTCCACTATGGGCATATCAACTTGCTGCGGAGAGCCAGACAGCTGGGAGATTATCTGATCGTAGGACTTTCCACAGATGAGTTCAACTGGAATGAAAAACAGAAAAAATGTTATTTTTCCTATGAAAAACGCAAGCAGCTTCTGGAAGCAATCCGCTATGTTGATCTCGTTATTCCGGAAGAAAATTGGGAGCAGAAACGTACCGATGTAAAGGAATATCATGTGGATACGTTTGTGATGGGAGATGACTGGAAGGGCAAATTTGACTTTCTGAAAGAAGAGGGCTGCGAAGTTGTGTACCTTCCGAGAACACCGGAGATTTCCAGTTCCCAGATTAAAGAGGACCTTTACACGAAAGAGAACAAAAATGCTGTTTAATTCCTATATTTTTATATTTGTATTTTTACCGCTGACTCTTGGCGGATATTACGGGCTGCACCGACTGGGCAGCCCGGTTTTGGCTAAAATAGAACTGATACTGATGTCTTTCTGGTTTTATGGATATTTTAATCCAAGTTACCTTTGGATCATGTGCAGCAGTATTCTTGTAAATTATGTGTTGTCACAGCTTCTTCAGAAACAATGGGAGACTTCAGGGAAAAAACTTCAGATGTTGAAAAATGGTCTGTTATGCGTTGGACTGTTCTTTAATCTGGGGCTTATTTTTTATTTCAAATATTATGACTTCTTTGTGGAAAATCTGAATAAGGTCTTTTCGGCTGATTTTCAGCTTCGTCATGTGGTGCTCCCTCTTGGAATCAGTTTTTTTACATTCCAGCAGATATCGTATATGGTGGATTCGTGGCGCGGAGAGACGAAGGAATACAACTTTGTGGATTATGCACTGTTTGTGACCTTTTTTCCCCAGTTAATTGCGGGACCGATCGTGCTGCATAATGAAATTCTGCCGCAGTTTGAAGATAAAAAAAACTGGAAATTACAATGGGACAATCTGGCCCATGGAGCTTACATATTTGCTGCCGGGTTAGTCAAAAAGGTGGTTATCGCAGATACTTTGAGCAGGGCGGTTGCCTGGGGGTATGGACATCTCGGGCAAGATCTTACATCGGCAGAAGCAATTATCACAATGCTTGCCTATACGTTTCAGATTTATTTTGATTTCAGTGGATATTGTGATATGGCAACAGGACTCGGATATCTGTTCAATATTCATATTCCGATGAACTTTAATTCACCGTACAAGGCAACTTCTGTTGTGGATTTTTGGAAACGCTGGCATCTGACACTGACCAGATTCCTTCGTACATATGTGTATTTTCCGTTGGGCGGAAGTCGAAAAGGAGAAGTGAAGACATACCTCAATATTCTGGCAGTTTTCCTTGTGAGCGGACTCTGGCATGGGGCAAACTGGACGTTTATCTTCTGGGGATTTCTGCATGGAATAGGAAATGCGCTTACCCGTATGTTCCGAAAACAGTGGGGACATCTGCATACAGTGATTCAATGGGGCATTACGTTTCTGTTTGTAAATCTTACCTGGATATTTTTCCGTGCGGATTCCATTTCACAGGCAGTGAACTTTATCAGGCGTATATTCGGATTTCAGAGCTTCGGCGTAAGAGATGGACTTTTGAATACATTTGGTTTAAAAGAATTGAAGTTCATATACTGTCATATACCGATATTAAACAGATTGATTGCTTCGGTGCATGGATTTGATATGCTGATTTTGCTTACAGCATCTCTTGTTTTGTGCCTTGCGTTCAAAAATAATCAGGAAATGGAACTTAAACCAGATACGAAAAAGGCGGTTTTTACTGTGCTATGTCTGATCTGGGGAATTTTTTCTTTGTCCGGTGTTTCGGAATTCCTTTATTTTAATTTTTAGGAGGCATTATGAACAGTCGCAGATTTGTAAAAACAGTTCTTGCAGGAACTGTAACACTTCTGGTCATAGCCGGCGGGCTGACCGCTCTGATCGATCCGTTTTTTCATTTTCATAAGCCGCTTAAGAATCTGGAATACCCGTTAAACAGAGGAAGTGAGCGTTACCTGAATGACGGAATTATAAGGCATTTTGATTATGATGCAGCAATTGCGGGGACGTCCATGATGCAGAACTTTAAAACATCACAGTTTGATGAGCTGTTTGGGACAAAATCAATCAAGGTGACTTTGACAGGAGAAAACTACTGGTCAATTGATCAGGAAGTACGCAAAATTTTTGATGTGAATCCTGATGTAAAATATATTTTTCGTTGTCTGGATTACAATATGGTACTGAAAAATAAGACGGATTATAATTACGACAATGTTCCGACATATTTGTATGATGACAATCCATTCAATGATGTGCAGTATATTTTTAATAAAGATGTTTTACTGGATGACACACTGGAAGTTATTAAATATAATCTGCAAGGCGGAAAGTCTACAGATATGGATACATACAGCGAATGGGGCTCTTTGTATCCGTCCGGCAGAAAAGCTGTACTCAGTAATTACAGGATACCCCAAAAGAAAGCAGAAGTGCAGAAAGAATTTTCAGAGAAAGACGCGCAGAATGTACGCAAAAACGTTGAAGAAAATGTTCTCGATATGGTGAAGGCGCATCCTGATACGACGTTCTATTTTTATACTCCGCCTTACAGTGTTGTCTGGTGGTATGCCAGACAGTGTTCCGGAAATCTTCTGCGTTACTTTGAGGCTGAAAAACTGCAGGCGGAGATGCTTCTTAAGTATGATAATGTAAAATTATATTCCTTTGCAGATATGTTTGATCTGACACAGAATCTTGACAACTATAAAGATGACAAGCACTATAATGCAGAAATCAGTGAGAAAATCATTGACTGGATCTACGAGGGAACCGGTTTGATCACAAAAGAAAATTATGAGGAACGGATCAATAAAATGGAAGATTTTTATCTGAATCAGGTTTCGGAGAGCTCTTTCAGCGAATGAAACTGATAGTCCATATCTTCCCATTTTGTGAGCAGTTCATCGAGAATCTGCCCGTTGGTAGTCGAAGTATTATGGAGAAGTACAATGGCACCGGGATGGATACGGCTCAGCAGCTTTTGAAAGGCTTCGTCTTTTGAAGGCTGCTGATTTTGTATCCAGTCTACATAGGCAAGACTCCAGAAAAAAGTAGAATATCCGAGGTCTTTTGCCATTTTAAGATTAGAGGTACTGTAGACTCCCTGTGGTGGTCGGTAAAATTTTGTCATTTTTTCACCGGTGACAGATTCGTATAATTCTTCTACACCATTTAACTGTTTTCGAAAGGCGTCGAGGGAGGAAATTCCGGACATATCGGGATGTGTCATGGTATGATTTCCGACGATATGCCCTTCCGAAACAATACGCTTGATAAGATCAGGATTATCTGAAATAAAATTTCCGACGACAAAAAAAACGGCAGGTGCCTGATGTTTTTTCAGGGCATCGAGTATAAGTGGTGTATTTCCGTTTTCGTATCCGCAGTCAAATGTGAGATAAATTTTTTTATCATTGGTATCGTCGGCATAATAAGCATTGTACGGGCGAAGTTCTTCGATGGAAGCATTTCCGACAGGACGCTCGCCTTCGGTCTGAAAACTGAGCCCCCAGCTGTCCGATTCAGAACTGACAGAAGCAGGAATGGCGTCACGGAGGCCTGCATGCAGCTTTCCGAGCTGTGCGCCGAGGATAAACATGCCGCTGAAAAGAAAGAAAAGTTTTGGTATAAACAGGTAACGTTGGATGGATTTCATGGTACCTCACAGAAAACTCTTTTTAAAAATATATGCAGAAACGCAAAAAAAAAATAGAGCCATCAGATTTTTATTTTCTGGTGGCTCTTTTAAAATTCATTATCCAATGGATCTTACCTCCTGTATTTGTTTAAAACATCTGGAATTAAAAATTTGCGTTCTTGGTGGTCCGTACCTCTCTTTCATAAAATATAAAGGAAATTCATTTCGTTTCTGGTGGTCTGTACCTCTCTTTCCTGAATTATGGGAAATCACTTATGTTTTCGGTGGTTTCACGCTCCTTTTATTTATTTTGTACATCCTTTTGTTTTATGAGCTAACTATAACAGATAAAAAGAAATATGTCAAGAAGAAAATAGATAAAATTTAAAATAATTATATATAATCCGTCAAAATAAAAAAGAACGCAAAATAGACTGAAAATATCGGCGCAAACATTTGCATAGAAACAGATGGGCAGGGAAAAATAATATGGAAAAATACTATCAAACAAATCTAAAGGAGGTAAAAACATGTTTCGATATCTTCCGGTACGAAGAATTTTTGCAAGACAGGTTCTGGACTCCAGAGGAAATCCTACCGTGGAAGTGGAAGCTACAGTGGGAGAAGGCGTTGTAGGAACGGAAGGGTATACGGCAATTGCCAGTGTACCGTCCGGTGCATCTACAGGAAAATTTGAAGCTGTAGAGTTGCGTGACGGCAAAAAAGGATATTATACAGGCTTAAGTGTCGAAAATGCAGTGGAAAATGTCAATACAAAACTGGCAGAGGCAATTGTAGGGGAAAATGCACTTGATCAGAAAAGAATTGATGAAATTCTGATTCGTACAGATGGTACAGATAACAAAAGCAGTGTCGGAGCCAATGCTACACTTGGTGTTTCCATGGCGGTGGCAAGGGCAGCGGCGATGGCACTGAGAATTCCGCTTTATCAGTATCTGGGAGGATGTCATGCAAGCAGACTCCCGGTACCTATGATGAATATCCTGAACGGGGGAAGGCATGCCGACAACACGGTTGACCTTCAGGAGTTTATGATCATGCCGGTTGGCTCACCGGATTTTCGTGAGGGGATCCGGATGTGTGTGGAAATTTATCAGTTTCTTCGAATCCTTCTGAAAGAACGAAATCTTTCTACGGCTGTCGGAGATGAAGGCGGTTTTGCACCGGATCTTAAAGATGCCCGTGCTGTTCTGGAACTTATGACAGACGCAATACAGAAAGCAGGATACAAACCGGGAGAAGACGTGAAGATTGCGATTGATGCAGCGGCAAGTGAACTGTATGATGAGGAAAAAGGATGTTATTATTTCCCGGGAGAGAGCAGACAGAAAGGTAAAGAAATCCTTCGCGATACAAAAGAGATGATTGCATATTATGAGGACCTTCTGGATGAGTTTCCGATCATTTCCATCGAAGACGGTCTGCAGGAAGATGACTGGGAGGGATGGAAACAAATGACAGAAACACTCGGCGGGCGCGTGCAGCTTGTCGGAGATGATCTGTTTGTGACAAATATTAAGAGACTCAAATGTGGGATCCGGCTTCAGACAGCGAATGCCATTTTGATCAAGATGAATCAGATCGGAACTTTAAGTGAAGCGATGGATGCAGTCGAAATGGCCCAAAAAGCCGGATATCGGGCGGTTGTGTCACATCGTTCCGGTGAAACGGAGGATTCGTTTATCGCAGATCTGGCGGTTGCAGTCGGTGCAGGGCAGATCAAAACGGGGGCGCCATGCCGTTCTGACCGTACTTCGAAATATAATCAGCTTCTTCGAATCTGTGACACACTGGAAAATACAGCGGTTTACGAAAATCCATTTGTGGGTGAAAATGAGAATTATCAAAAGGAGAATTAATTAAAATAGTTGAAATCAGAATGTTGTTATGTTACAATATCTTCTAGTTGATTAGGAGGTGTAACTGAAATGCAGATTTTGAGAACTATTCTTACTGTAATTTTTGCCATAGATTGTATTGCTCTTACTGTTGTTGTTCTTATGCAGGAAGGTAAGCAGCAGGGACTTGGCGGCGCGATTTCCGGTGCAGCAGATTCCTATTGGGGAAAGAACAAAGGTCGTTCTATGGAGGGTGGTCTTGTTAGGGCTACCACGATTATGGCAGTGTTATTTTTTGTACTGGCAGCAGTTTTGAATATGAATTTTTAAGAATTGTCAGAAGAAAACACTCTTGTATGATCACAAGAGTGCTTTTTTTTCTCAAAACAAAGGAGTTTAAGTGAGCAGAAAGAAAGTTCAGGAAAAGAAGAAGTTTTCCGGAAAAAAGAAATTTGTAAAGGCTAAGGCAGTAAAACAAAAGACTGTAAAACCGAAAAAAAGAGAGATCCGCGAATGGGAGAAGCAGGGGCTGATCCGTGAGGGAACCTTTATCGGAAACCAGAAGGGTTTTGGATTTGTAGAAGTTGAGGGTGAAGAAGAGGATATTTTTATTCCTGCAAATGCGACCGGGACAGCCATGCATCAGGATCATGTGCAGGTGCTGCTCGGGAAAGAGCCAAAGAAAGGCAAAAGGCAGGAAGGAACGGTTATTCGCATTCTGGAACGTGCCAATCAGGAAATAGTCGGGACATTCCAGCGAGAACGTGATTATGGTTTTATTCTCTGTGATAATCAGAAATTTTCGAAAGATGTGTATATTTCAGCCAAGAACAGCAAAGGGGTCCGCGACGGTGACAAGGTAGTTGCCGAGATCATAGATTACGGGGATGCTTCGCATAAGCCGGAAGGTCGTATTACAGAAAATCTCGGTAGCATCAATGCACCTGGGACAGATATTCTTGCCATTGTCAAAAGCTATAAGATTCCATCTGAATTTCCGATAAAGGTGATCAATCAGGCAATGCGTGTGCCTGATCATGTGCAGGAAGCCGACCGGGATGGTCGTCTGGATCTTACGGTACTTCGTACGGTAACAATTGACGGTGAAGATGCAAAGGATCTGGATGATGCGGTGTCTCTGACAAAAGAGAACGGAATCTATCATCTGGGAGTTCATATTGCAGATGTCAGTAATTATGTACAGGGCGGAAGTGCGCTGGATAAAGAAGCACTGAAACGTGGAACAAGTGTTTATCTTGCAGATCGGGTGGTACCGATGTTGCCGGAGCGACTTTCAAATGGCATTTGTTCGCTGAATCAGGGAGAAGACCGGCTGACACTCAGCTGCCTGATGGATATTGATGAGTCCGGCTGTATCATACATCATCAGATTGCAGAAACGATCATTCGTGTAGACCGCCGCATGAGTTACAATCAGGTGAGAATGATTCTTGAAGACGGAGATACAAAAACCAGCCGGGAATACCAGGAATTTTTACCGATGTTTTTCCTGATGAAAGAACTTTCTGCTCTTCTGAGAAGTAAGAGACATAATCGTGGTTCGATTGATTTTGATTTCCCGGAGAGCAAGATCATATTAAACGGTGCCGGAAGGGCAATCGATGTACAGCCTTATGAACATAACGTTGCGACAGATATTATAGAAGATTTTATGCTGATGGCAAACGAGACGGTCGCAAAAGAGTATTGTAAGGGCGAATATCCATTTGTATATCGTACACATGAAAATCCGGATCCTGAAAGAGTGGAGTCTCTTCTGACACTACTGCGTCATCAGGGAATTCAGGTACAAAAAGCAGGAGAAGAAATTTCACCGAAAGAGATTCAGGAAATACTGGAGAAGATACAGGGGATTCCGAATGAGGCAATGCTCAGCCGTCTGATACTCCGTACAATGAAACAGGCGAAATATACGACAGAGTGCAGCGGGCATTTCGGACTGGCTGCAAAATATTACTGCCATTTCACGTCTCCGATTCGCAGATATCCGGATTTACAGATTCACCGTATCATTCGTGATAATATAAGAGGAAGGTTACAGCGGGAAGGCAAGACCGAACATTACCGGGAAATTCTGGAAAGTGTTGCGGAACAGTCCAGTATATGTGAGCGCAGGGCGCAGGAAGCAGAGCGCGAGTCTGAACGTCTTAAGAAAGCTGAGTATATGTCATATCATCTGGGGGAAGAGTTTGATGGGATTATCTCCGGAGTGACTGCATACGGACTTTACGTGGAACTGCACAATACGGTCGAAGGACTTGTACATATCAGTACATTGTCTGACGATTACTATACATTTGATGAAGAAAATTATGAACTGAGCGGAGAACTCACAAAGAAAATATATCATCTGGGACAAAAAGTGCGAGTGCGTGTGACTGATGCAGATGCGCTCAGCAGGACGGTAGATTTTACAATTGTTGAATGATTGAAGGAGGGAGGTGTGGCTCGTGGCAAAAAAAGCAGGAATGAAGCTGATAGCCAACAACAAAAAAGCATTTCATGATTATTTTATTGAAGATACTTATGAGGCAGGAATCGCACTTGCAGGTACCGAAGTAAAATCACTTCGTGCCGGAAAATGCAGTATTAAAGAATCCTTTATCCGTGTAGAAAAGGGTGAGGTATATATATATGGTATGCATATCAGCCCGTATGAGAAAGGCAACATCTTTAATAAAGACCCGATGCGTGTAAGAAAATTGCTTCTTCACAGACATGAAATTAACAAGATCGAAGGCAGTCTTCAGGAAAAAGGTCTGACACTTGTACCGCTGAAAGTCTATTTCAAAAACAGTCTTGTCAAGCTTGAGATAGGTGTGGCACGAGGCAAAAAGCTCTACGACAAACGTCAGGATATTGCGAAGAAAGATCAGCGCAGAGAGGCGGAGAGAGAGTTTAAAGTAAAGAATCTATAACTCTAAAAAATGTGTGAATTGCTGTACATTCAGTTGACAAGATTCGGATACTCTGTATAATTGTATTAAAAGATGATGTTATATAACTATTCCATATTCAGAATAGGAGGAATATATATGTTTAAGAAAAAATATCTTGCAGTTGCCGGATTGATGGCTCTTGCGGTTGTGATTTCCGGTTGCGGAAAGAAGAATTCAGGAGACTCCGTAGTGCAGGCAACTCCAACACCGACGCAGGAGACAGCAGTGACGGCTACCCCTACACCGGAGCTGATAAATATGGAAGAAACTGTTGAGAAGAATGTGATGGGAGAGAAGACTTCCACTGCATCGAAGGTCACGATTGTAAATAAGACCGGGTCAGAAGTGGCTGCTATTTATGTCCGAGAAACTCCTTCAGATGATTCAGAAGATGATGAATGGGGCGATGACCTGGTAAATGGTATGTTTACCCTTAAAAACAGCGAAAATGCAGTTTACTACTATGAGAAGGGAAACTCTTCTGCAACATACGATATCCGTATTACGTATTCTGATGAAGAAAAAAATGAGTGCTTTTTCCGTAAACTGCCATTGACAACGATGAAGCAGATCACGCTTCGTATGGATGGAAGCGGAGAGGATTCGATCCCTTACGCGACTTATCTGACAGCAAGCAGCACGAAAGAAGTTTCTACATTAAGTGATGTCAAGAAACGACTTGGTCTGTCAACTGATGATTCAGACAGTGATTCTTCTGCAACACCGACACCGACAGATTCGGACAAATCTGATTCTAACAATTCTTCGGATTCTGACGGTAATAATGCAAGTCCGACGAGTACACCATCTGCAGATAATAACTCGGGTTCAGATGGTGACAATACAGATCCGACGAACTCCACGATTCAGACCGCAAAAGGATATATCGGCATGTCTATCGATGATCTGGAAAGCGCTGTTGGCTCTGCCCAGTCGTCAGAATATGATGAAGATGATACGGCAGGAACAACCGGATATTATTACTATCCAGATTTTACAGTAGCTACTTCTGTAGATGAGGCTGGAAATGAAATTGTAACAGGTATATGGTAAAGAATTCTGATTTTACCGGAACCGGATTACAGAAAGGATAAATTTATGAAAAGAATTTTACTCAAATTAAGCGGAGAAGCTCTTGCCGGAGCTGCCAAAAGAGGATTTGATGAGGAAACAGTCATTGCTGTTGCAAGACAGATCCGCACGATTGCAGAGGAAGGTACACAGGTAGGTATTGTAATCGGCGGCGGTAACTTCTGGAGAGGACGTACCAGCGAGACGATCAACCGCAACAAAGCGGATCAGATCGGAATGCTTGCTACGGTTATGAACTGTATTTATGTTTCTGATATCTGCAGATATCTCGGCCTTAAGACAGAAATTTTTACGCCATTTGTATGCGGCGCTTTTACCAGTCTTTATTCTAAAGATGCTGTAGAAGAAGCTTTTACAGAAGGTAAGATTCTCTTTTTTGCAGGCGGCACAGGACATCCGTATTTTTCTACAGATACAGCAACTGTACTCCGTGCAGTTGAAATTGAGGCTGAAGCAATTCTCCTTGCAAAAGCAGTAGATGGAATTTATGACAGCGATCCGAAGATTAACCCGAATGCAGTGAAGTATGATGAAATCTCTATCGAAGAAGTTGTAGACAAGAAACTGGCTGCAATGGATCTGACAGCATCCATTATGTGTCTGGAGCAGAAGATGCCGATGCTGGTGTTTGGGCTGGAAGAAAAAGACAGCATCGTAAATGCTGTACATGGCAAATTTACAGGTACAAAAGTAACTGTATAAATTAATAAAGAGAAGGTAATAAAAATTATAAGAGGGAGATTTTGACAAATGGATGAAAGAGTTCAGAAATATGAGCAGAAAATGACAAAGACATTAAATGGCTTTGAGGAGGAGCTTACAACGATCCGTGCAGGTCGTGCGAATCCGCATATCCTTGATAAAATTACAGTAGATTATTATGGGAGCCCGACACCGCTTCAGCAGGTAGCAAATATTACTGTTCCGGAAGCTCGTATGATCCAGATTCAGCCTTGGGAATCAAGTCTGATCAAGAGCATCGAAAAAGCAATCCTTACATCAGATCTCGGCCTGAATCCAAGCAATGACGGAAAGCTTATCCGTCTGGTTCTGCCGGAACTTACTGAAGAACGCCGTAAAGAACTTGTAAAGGACGTTAAGAAAAAAGGTGAGGCAGCTAAGGTCGCAGTAAGAAACATCCGTCGTGATGCAAACGATGCATTCAAAAAACTGACTAAACAGGACGTATCCGAAGATGAAATCAAAGATCTGGAAGATTCTGTACAGAAACTTACAGATAAGTTTATCAAAAAGATTGACGCAGCAGTAGATACAAAAGCGAAAGAAATTCTGACTGTATAATCACACAGACAGAAAGAGGAGGGAGAGCCGCATTAAGGCTCTCTTTCTGTTGAAATACAGGAATCTTGTCGAAAATAAAAGGAGAACATATGAAAGTACCGAATCATATTGCGATTATTCTTGACGGCAACGGCAGATGGGCAAAAGCCAAGGGGATGCCGAGAGGATATGGACATATTAAAGGCTGTGCCAACCTTGAAGACATTTGTGATGACATCAAAGATCTTGGAGTAAAGTATCTGACGGTTTATGCTTTTTCCACAGAAAACTGGAAACGTTCCAGAGAAGAAGTTGAGGGACTGATGAAACTGTTTCGCAGCTATCTTAAGAAATGTATGAAGAGTGCAGAGAAAAACCATATGCGTGTAAAGATTATTGGGGATCCTTCTGCATTTGCACCGGATATTCAGGACAAAATCCGCGAGTTGGAAGAGTTCTCGAAAGATTATGATGAACTGTACTTTCAGATTGCATTAAACTATGGCAGCAGGGATGAAATCATTCGTGGAGTTCGCAAACTGGCGCAGGATGTTGCTGATGGCAAGTGTGATCCGGCAGAGATAGATGAACCTTTTTTTGAAAGTTATCTGGATACAGCCGGAGTTCCGGACCCTGATCTTCTGATTCGTACAAGTGGGGAGCAGAGACTGTCTAATTTCCTGATGTGGCAGCTTGCGTATACGGAGTTCTACTTTACAGATGTGCCGTGGCCGGATTTTCATAAAGAAGATCTGATTAAAGCAATCGAAAAATACAATAGCAGAGATCGTCGCTTTGGAGGCGTGAAAGGGGAATAATTATGTTTAAAACACGACTCATAAGTGGAATTTTACTTGTGATTGCAGCACTGCTTACGATCATAAGTGGTGGTTATGTGCTTTTTTTCACATTGTTATGTATTTCGCTGATCGGAATGCAGGAACTTTATAAGGCAATGGGAGTACATGGAGAGAGTACTGGATTATTGGAAATTATTGGATATCTGGGAGCAATCCTTTATTATGTCAGTCTGCTTTTGGGATTTGAAAGCTATGGTTTGATGACTGTTCTGGTATCTCTGATTTTGCTCATGTTTGTTTATGTGTTTACATATCCGAAATATAATGCACATCAGATAATGTCTGCGTTTTTCGGTGTGGTTTATGTGGCAGTAATGTTGTCTTTTATTTTTCTGACCAGAAATCTTCCGGAGGGTAAATTTATTGTCTGGCTGATTTTCCTTTGCTCATGGGGATGCGATACCTGTGCGTATTGTGTGGGAATGCTCATTGGTAAGCATAAGATGGCACCGGTACTCAGTCCGAAGAAATCTGTAGAAGGCGGCATCGGTGGAGTTGTCGGAGCTGCACTTCTGGGAGCAATCTATGCTGCTGCGATAAAGGGACCGATGGTGGAATATGCAGTAATTTGCGGCATCGGTGCATTGATTTCCATGGTTGGGGATCTTGCAGCGTCCGCAATCAAGAGAAACCAGGGAATCAAAGACTATGGTAAACTGATACCGGGACATGGCGGCATTCTGGATCGTTTTGACAGTGTGATCTTTACAGCGCCGGTCATTTACTATCTCGCCAAAATTATTCTTGGTATCTGATGTTGCAAAAGGAGAAAAGCATGAAAAAAATTGCGATTTTAGGATCTACGGGCTCGATCGGAACACAGACGCTGGATGTAGTCCGGGCCAATGGAGATATCGAAGTGCTGGGCATCAGTGCCGGAAGAAACATCCGGAAACTGGAAGAACAGGTTCGGGAGTTTTCACCACGTCTTGTTGCTGTATGGGACGAAAACGCAGCGAAAGATCTTGCGGATAAGATTAAAGATACAGATACAAAAGTTGTTTCCGGAATGGACGGGCTTTTGGAACTGGCTGCTATGCCGGAGACAGAAATTCTTGTTACAGCAATTGTGGGTATGCTTGGAATTCGTCCGACGATCGAAGCCATCCGTGCAGGTAAGGACATCGCGCTTGCAAATAAAGAGACACTTGTGACAGCCGGTCATTTGATTATGCCTATGGCAAAAGAATATGGTGTGCAGATTCTGCCTGTGGACAGTGAGCACAGTGCGATCTTTCAGTCGTTGAATGGAGAACACCGTTCGGAGATACATAAACTGCTGATCACTGCATCGGGAGGACCTTTCCGTGGAAGAAAGCGTAAAGATTTGGAAACAGTTACGCTTGCTGATACTCTGAAACATCCAAACTGGGTGATGGGACAGAAGATTACCGTAGATTCTGCGACACTGGTCAATAAAGGTCTGGAAGTTATGGAAGCAAGGTGGCTGTTTGATGTGGACCTGAATCATATTCAGGTAGTTGTCCAGCCGCAGAGTGTGATTCACTCCATGGTAGAATTTAAGGATGGAGGAATTATTGCGCAGCTTGGAACTCCGGATATGCGTCTGCCAATACAGTATGCGTTATATTATCCGCACAGAAGATACCTCGGAGGAGACCGTCTGGATTTTGCTTCACTTAAACAGATTACATTTGAAGAACCGGATATGGAGACGTTTCTGGGACTTCCGATGGCAATGCAGGCATCCAGAGCAGGTGGTTCGATGCCAACGGTCTTTAATGCGGCAAATGAACTGGCAGTAAGCAAATTCCTTCGTCAAAAGATCGGTTTTCTTGATATTTATGATATTATCGCACAGTCGATGGAGCAACATAAAGTGATTGAGAATCCGAATCTTGAAGAAATTCTTGCAGTAGAGAGTGAAACTTATCAATGGATCGAAAGCAGGTGGTAATTTGAAGATACTGATTGCTGTAATCATTTTCAGCGCAATCATTCTTTTTCATGAATTTGGACATTTTTTGTTTGCAAAATTAAATGGCATCGGGGTTACAGAGTTTTCTCTGGGGATGGGACCGAGACTTTTCAGTTTCCAGAAGGGGGAAACTCGTTATTCTCTGAAATTGCTTCCGATCGGTGGCTCCTGTGCAATGGTCGGTGAGGACACAGATGAGGAAGATCTCCCGGGTTCTTTTAATGCAGCGTCGGTAGGAGGACGAATCTCTGTTGTTGCGGCAGGCCCGGTGTTTAATTTTATTCTGGCATTTGTACTGGCAGTGATCATTGTAGGTTTTGTTGGTTATGATCCGGCAGAGGTCGTTGAAGTGGATAGCGGATCACCGGTAGCAGAGGCAGGCCTTGAAAAGGGTGATGTAATTACCGAATACAATGGTTATCATGTAGATCTGGCAAAAGATCTGTATGTTTATATGTATCTGAATGACCTTAAAGAAGGTGATACAGTCATAATGAAGGTGAAACATGACGGAGAGACCAGGACGATCACCTATACACCGGATGTTTCAGTACGGTATCTTCTTGGGTTTAACCGTTCGGATGCATCGTCCATGACGGTAGAGTCTCTGATTGATGGTATGCCGCTTCAGGAGGCAGGACTTCAGGCTGGAGATACGATCACGGCGATCAATGGTACGGAGATTGCGGATGGAGAAGCGTATGATGCATATCTGGAAGAGCATCCGTTGTCTAATGAGCCGGTAGAAATCACTTATGATCGCGACGGACTGGATTATACAGCTACGATTACACCGAGAGAGTACCGGACACCGCAGCTTGGATTTTCTTATAATCTGGGATATACAAAGACCTCCGGGCTGCAGGTGCTGAAATACGGAGCACTGGAGATTAAATATATGGTCAGAACGACCCTCCTCAGCCTGAAAGAACTGGTGACAGGACAGCTTGGATTCCAGAACTTAAGCGGCCCGGTAGGAGTTGTAGATGCTATCGGAACGACATATGAGCAGAGTAAGAGTGAAGGAGCACTGATGCTCTGGATGAATATGCTGAATATGGCAGTGCTTCTTTCTGCGAACCTTGGTGTAATGAATCTGCTTCCGCTTCCGGCACTTGACGGCGGCCGACTGGTATTTCTGGTCATTGAGGCAATCAGGAGAAAACCGGTCAACCGTGAAATCGAGGGCAGGATTCACTTGGCGGGGCTGATGCTTCTGATGGCACTGATGGTTGTTGTCATGTATAATGATATTTTGAAAATATTTTAAAATTGGATAAGCTGGTTAAAAAAGAGTGTGAATATTGTGGAATAGTTTCACACTCTTTTTCGAAATAAGAAAACGAATGATAGAATATTGAGAGAAAGGCAGGAGATAAAGTTGGATAAGACATTAAGCATTATTATACCTTGTTACAATGTGGAAAAATATATTGAGGAATGTCTGGAATCTGTATGCAATGATCGAGATGCCGATATAGAAGTGATCTGTGTGAATGACGGGTCGACGGATGGTACTTTAGATATACTTGAGCAGTGGAAACAAAAAGATGCCCGGGTTATTGTTATAAATCAGGAAAACAAAGGTGTTTCAGTGGCAAGGAATCAGGGTCTGCATATTGCGAAGGGAAAATTTATCTATTTTCTGGATAGTGACGATAAAGTAAAAGATGTTGCAATTCTGGAAAAGTGCTGCGAGAAAATGCAGGAAGATCAGTTAGACATATTGATAGGAGCTGGCAAAAGTTTTTTTGAAACAGAAGAGTTTTATAAGAAATATTCATATTATGAAAAAAGTTATCGAATAGAGCATGAGTATCCTCGTATAATGAAGGGAACAGAACTGATGGCTGAATTGCAGAGAAATGGAGAATGGGCAGTTCAACAGTCAACCAGAATTTACAGACGAAAGTTTTTGCAGGATAATAATGTTTACTATACAGAAGGACAGCTCCATGAAGATAATTATGTAACATTTATGTGTATGTATCTGACAGACAGAACAACCGCGGTTAAAGATGTTTTGTTTGAGAGAAGAATTCGTGAAAATTCAATCATGACACAGAAAGTAACACATAAAAATGTAGAAGGTTATCTTGTGAATTTTGTTCAGGATCTTTATCTTATTGCAGATTATAGGGATGTGAAATCACCGAATATGGATATGGGTTTTCCGCTGGATATTGCACGGAGGGATATAAAAAGAACCTATCGTCTGCTGGATGAGGAGGAAAAAAAGAGTTTAGAAGAGCGCTTGACAGAAGAACAGAAATTCTATTTTGATACACTTATTCGCAGGGAAATTGAGGCAGAAGACAGAATGGATGCCAAAAGCAAGTTTCTGGAGCGTGTGAACAGAGAAAATAAGGAAGTACGTCAGAAACAGGAAATCAGGATACTGAACTTAGAACAGCAGCTTACAAAGCTGGAAGCAGACAGGAAACAAGAGCAGGAGAGAAATGAAAAAATAAAAAAAGACCTCCAGAAAAAAATAAAAGAAACCAATAAAGATCTTAAAAAAGCGAATAAAAAGATTAAAGAGATGAAAGAATCTACTTCATGGAAGATTGGACGCGCGATAACCTGTCCGGTAAGAAAGTTGAAAACTATTTTAAGAAAGTTTTCCAATGGTGTTGCATAAACTATCCTGAGAGACCTTTGTCAGGAGAAATAAATGGATTTTTACAGAAAAGTTCGGGCGCAGCAGGAGCAGGTGGACGATGGAACGCTGAAAGTTAGTGTATTTACAGAAGATGGTACACGTCCGGTGGAAGATGCGCTGGTGCGAATATCTTACACGGGAGAGAGCGGACAGACGGTGGAGGAAGTGCGGACGGATTCATCAGGGCAGACACCTGTACTGGATCTGAAAACACCGCCGCTGGAGTACAGTATGGAGCCGGTAGAAGAACAGCCGTATGCGGAATATACGGTACAGGTAGAGGCGGAGGGGTTCGAAAATACAGAGATTGCCGGTACGCAGGTGCTTCCGGGAGTACAGGCGCAGCAGTCGGTAAAAATGGCATTTCGGGCAGAGACATCGTTTGAACGGCTTGTGATCGGACCACATACACTGTTTGCAGAATATCCGCCAAAGATCGAGGAGGCAGAGATCAAACCGATTGATGAGAGCGGGGAAATTGTTCTCAGCAGAGTGGTAATACCGGAATACATTGTTGTACATGACGGTTCGGTAAATGATACGACAGCACCGAACTATTACGAACGGTATCGAGACTATATAAAAAATGTTGCGAGCAGTGAAATCTATGCGACCTGGCCGGATGATACGATCCGTGCAAATATCCTTGCAATCATGTCTTTTACATTGAACCGTGTTTATACGGAATGGTATCGGAATAAGGGCAAAGATTTTACGATCACATCCTCCACAGCGTATGACCACAAGTGGATCCGGGGAAGAAATGTATTTGACAGTATTTCCCGAATTACGGATGAACTTTTTGAAAATTATCTCTCCAGGCCGGATGTGCGCCAGCCGATTCTTACACAGTACTGTGACGGGCATCGGGTACAGTGCAGAAATCGTGGCTGGATGACACAGTGGGGCAGCAAGTCACTGGGAGATCAGGGATATTCACCGATTGAGATCCTCAGATATTTTTATGGAAATGACATGTATATCAATGTAGCAGAAGAAATTTCAGGTATTCCATCCTCATGGCCGGGATATGATCTGAATATCGGTGCGACAGGAGAAAAAGTGCTCCAGATTCAGGAACAGCTTAATGTGATCGCAGACGCTTATCCGGCAATTCCGAAAGTAAATGCGGATGGGATTTACGGGGAACAGACCAGCGCGTCCGTGCGTAAATTCCAGAATGTGTTCGGGCTTCCGGAAACGGGAATCACGGATTATCCGACATGGTATAAGATACAGGAAATCTATGTTGCGGTCAGCAGAATTGCGGAATTGAACTAAAAATACAAAAAAATAAAAAAATTTATAAAAAAGTGTTGACTTTATGTCATATCTCTGGTATTCTATCACTTGTCGCGAGGAAACAATCCTGCGAAACAGAATATGCGGAAGTGTCGGAACTGGCAGACGAGCAAGACTAAGGATCTTGTGAGCATTGCGCTCGTGTGGGTTCAAGTCCCATCTTCCGCATAATACAAAAAAGACGTTGACATTGTTCAGAACTTTTTGTATAATATCTGTTGTCGCGAATAAGTTATCCGTGAAATGCGATATGCGGAAGTGTCGGAACTGGCAGACGAGCAAGACTAAGGATCTTGTGAGCATTGCGCTCGTGTGGGTTCAAGTCCCATCTTCCGCATAAGAAGCCCTTGATTTTCAAGGGCTTTTTCTTTTGGCAAAACAGACGCCGGAGACTCTTTTTTGACGCGAAATCAGTTATTCAGATGTCGAAATATTTAATCTGAATGATTTTTTTGAAAAAAAGAGGAATTTGAGACTTTGTGCAGAATATAATTAATAAGAGGTATTTTGTCAGTCTATGGAGCCTGTGGAGGACATGCCTATGAATATTCGAGAAAACATGGAACAGAGAGAACTTGAGCTTCTCAGTCCCTATGCTGCACATAGCGGCCATTCACGGGGCAGAGAGCGGATAGAGGAAGAGTGTGATGTACGTACGGTTTATCAGAGAGACCGTGACCGGATATTGCATTGCAAGGCATTCCGGCGGATGAAAGATAAGACGCAGGTTTTTCTTGCACCGCAGGGAGATCATTACAGAAACCGCCTGACGCATACGCTGGAAGTTTCTCAGATTGCGCGTACGATTGCGAAGGCATTGCGATTGAACGAAGATCTGGTTGAGGCAATTGCGCTCGGACATGATCTGGGACATACACCTTTCGGACATGCAGGTGAACGGGCGCTGGATGAAATCCATCCGGGTGGTTTTACACATTATCAGCAGAGTATCAGGGTAGTCCAGATCCTCGAAAAAAGCGGTGAAGGTCTGAATCTTACATGGGAAGTAAGAGACGGAATCCTGAATCACAGGATCAGTGGCTCACCGACAACTCTGGAAGGTCAGGTTGTGCGTTTTTCTGACAAACTTGCATATATTCATCATGATATGGATGATGCACAGCGGGCAGGCGTTATCACGGAAGATGATATACCGGTCACGCTCCGGATGCTTCTGGGATACACGACGCGTGAGAGACTGAATACCTTTGTTCATGATATTATCGAAAACAGTCTTGAAAAAGATCATATAGAGATGTCTTCGGAGATTTATGAGGCACTTATGGATCTTCGTGGAATCATGTTTCAGAATGTATATACACATCCTGGAGCAAAAGAAGAAGAATTAAAAGCAATCAAAATGCTGAAAAAGCTTTATGTATATTATACAGAAAATCCGGAAGAGATGTCTGAGGAATACCGCCTTCTGATGAAGAGGGGAGAATCGAAAGCGCAGGTTGTGTGTGATTATCTGTCAGGTATGACGGACCAGTATTCCATGGCGAAATTCCGGAAGATCTTCATACCAAAGTCCTGGGAGGTCTATTAAATGGCAGAGGAGGATGAGTATGCGTTATTCGGACGATATCATTGAAGAAGTGCGACAGAAAAATGATATTGTAGATGTAGTATCGCAATACGTCAGATTAACAAGAAGGGGCAGTACATATTTTGGACTCTGTCCGTTTCATAATGAAAAGACTCCTTCGTTTTCTGTGACACCGGGCAAACAGATGTATTACTGTTTCGGATGTGGCGCAGGAGGAAATGTATACAATTTTATTATGGAATACGAGAATTATACATTCGGTGAAGCACTGAAACATCTGGCAGACAGAGCCGGAGTAGAGCTTCCGAAGATCGAGTATTCCAGAGAAGTCAGAGAGAAAGCAGAGCAAAGAGCGGAACTGCTTGAAATCAATAAGCAGGCTGCACAGTATTACTATTATCAGCTCCGTACCGAGGGCGGAAAGATCGGATATCAGTATCTTTCCGGCAGAGGGCTGAGCGAAGAAACAATGCGTAAGTTTGGACTTGGTTATTCTGATAAGTTTGGCGGCGGACTTTACAAATTCCTGAAATCAAAGGGATACAGTGATGAGAGACTTCGGGAATCCGGACTTTTTAATGTTGATGAACGCCATGGAATGTACGACAAGTTCTGGAATCGTGTGATTTTTCCAATTATGGATGTGAACAACCGTGTGATCGGTTTTGGCGGACGAGTGATGGGTGACGGCAAACCGAAATACCTGAACTCACCGGAAACCAAAATCTTTGATAAGAGCCGAAATCTTTACGGACTGAATATTGCAAGGACAACGAGGAAAAAGTATCTGATCCTCTGTGAAGGCTACATGGATGTGATCTCCATGCATCAGGCAGGATTTACGAATGCGGTGGCATCGCTCGGAACAGCGTTGACATCCGGTCATGCCAGCCTTCTGAAACGTTATACACAGGAAGTTCTTCTTCTGTATGACAGTGATGAGGCGGGAATCCGGGCGGCTCTTCGAGGAATTCCGATCCTTCGGGATGCCGGAGTCAACTCGAGAGTCGTGAATCTGAAACCATACAAAGACCCGGATGAATTTATCAAAAACATGGGAGCAGAAGCTTTCGAAGAACGTCTCAGACAGGCATCTGACAGTTTTATGTTCCGTGTGAGTATTGCAGAATCAGAATTTTCGATGGATGAGCCGCAGGGGCAGAATCGTTTCTTCGAACGGTGTGCAGAGCTGTTGCTCGAATTAAAAGATGAACTGGAACGTAACCTCTATATTGAGGCAATCGTTAAGAAATACAGGGGACAGTATGGTGTCAGTGTCGAGGATTTAAGAAAAAGGGTCAATACACTGGCACTGAAGGGAACTCCGGCGGAAAACAGAACACAGCCAAAGACCAGTGGCGGACAGAATAAAAAGAAAAAAGAATCCGCTTCGGATCAGGCACAGAAACTGATGCTGACATGGCTGGTTACTTATCCGGGAATTTTCGATAAAGTGGCACAGTATCTGAATGCAGAGGATTTTATCGTTCCGCTGTATAAGGAAGTGGCACAGATGCTGTTTCGTCAGAGAGAGGAAGAAGGTCAGGTCAATCCTGCCAAGCTTCTGAACAGCTTTACGGACAGTGAAGAGCAGCGGGAAGTCGCATCACTTTTTAATGCGACGATCCATCTGGAGACACAGCAGGAACAGGATCGGGCTTTTGCAGATACGCTTCTTCGTATCAAGGCAGAAAGCCTTGCAGAAAAAAACCGTAATCTGGATCCGACAGATATGGTGGGACTGCAGCAGATCCTCAAAGAGAAAAAAGAATTGGAAGAACTTGGACGAAAACGTCAGGAACTGCATATTTCTTTTGAATAAGGTTAAAATATAAACACTATATGGAGGGAATGAGCACCTATGGAAATGAATATGGGCAAATTCAGCGAGAAACTGGTAGAACTTCTGGAGCTTGCAAAAAAGAAGAAAAATGTACTGGAATATCAGGAAATCAGTGATTTCTTTAAAGATCAGCCGCTGGAAGTCGAGCAGATGGAAAAGGTTCTGGATTTTCTGGAAGCCAGTGGAGTGGATGTGCTTCGTATTTCAGGAAATGATGAAGAACTGATACTTGATGTGGACGACGATGCCGACATCGAAAAGATGGATGACGAGGAAGAAATCGAACTTGACAAGATTGATCTTTCTGTTCCGGAAGGTGTCAGCATTGAAGATCCGGTTCGTATGTATCTGAAAGAGATCGGTAAGGTAAGCCTTCTTACGGCAGACGAAGAAATTGAGCTTGCAAAACGTATGGAACAGGGTGATGAGGAGGCAAAGAAACGTCTGGCAGAGGCCAACCTCCGTCTGGTAGTCAGCATTGCCAAAAGATACGTAGGACGTGGTATGCTGTTCCTGGATCTGATTCAGGAAGGTAACCTTGGTCTGATTAAAGCCGTTGAGAAATTTGATTATCGTAAAGGTTACAAATTCAGTACCTATGCGACATGGTGGATTCGTCAGGCAATCACAAGAGCAATCGCCGATCAGGCGAGAACCATCCGTATTCCGGTTCATATGGTAGAGACGATCAACAAACTGATTCGTGTTTCCCGTCAGTTACTGCAGGAACTCGGACGTGAACCTACTCCGGAAGAAATCGCAGAAGAAATGAAGATGCCGGTAGAGCGTGTGCGTGAGATTCTCAAGATCTCTCAGGAACCGGTATCTCTGGAAACGCCTATCGGCGAAGAGGAAGACAGCCATCTTGGGGATTTCATTCAGGATGATAATGTACCGGTACCGGCAGATGCAGCTGCATTTACACTTCTGAAAGAGCAGCTGATAGAGGTACTGGGTACACTGACAGAGAGAGAACAGAAAGTACTGCGCCTTCGTTTTGGACTGGACGACGGACGTGCACGTACCCTGGAAGAAGTTGGAAAAGAATTTAACGTTACCAGAGAACGTATCCGTCAGATTGAGGCAAAAGCACTCCGTAAACTCCGCCATCCGAGCCGCAGCCGTAAACTTAAGGATTATCTGGATTGATGGCAGGCAAGGTGCAGCTGTCAGAGCGGTTGACAGCGATCGCGGAAATGGTAACAGAAGGAAACCGGCTGGTTGATGTGGGGTGTGATCATGGATATCTGCCGGTGTACCTGATGCTTCAGCATAAGATTCCTAGAGCAATTGCCACAGATGTGGGCAAAGGTCCTCTGGCAAGAGCGCAGGAACACATCGCACAGTATCATATGGAAGCATACATAGAAACGAGATTGTGCAACGGTTTGTCCGAAATCCGGCCAGGTGAGGGAGACACCCTTGTGATCGCGGGAATGGGCGGACCACTGATGGAGCGAATCTTAAGTGAAGGCAGACATGCATTGCCGGGATTTCAGGAGCTGATTCTGCAGCCACAGTCGGATATTCCCCACTTCAGACGTTTTGTTATGCAGAACGGTTATCAGATCATTCAGGAAGAGATGATTCTTGAAGACGGTAAGTTTTATCCGATCATGAAAGCGGTTCCGTATGAAGGAGAACGGCCTGCTGTATGGAGTCGAGCGGAAGAAATGTTTGGACGCCTGCTTCTTGAGAGAAAACATCCGGTACTGAAATTATATCTGGAGCGTGAACTACGCATCCGAAGTGAGATTTCGGCACAGCTGGAGTCGGCTTCCGGTGATGCAGTGAAGAAGCGCAGAATGGAAGTAGAGGAGGAAAAGCAGTTGATTCTGACTGCTTTAAAACGATATGAAAGTTAAAGAACTGACCGGCTGGCTGGATGGCAGATATCCGTCATCCGCAGCAGAGCACTGGGATAATGTAGGACTTCTGGTCGGAGATGATGAAGAAGAGGTCAGTCATGTATTTCTGGCGCTTGACCTTACGGAGTCGACACTTGCGCAGGCAATAGATGCCGGAGCGGATATGATCATTACTCATCATCCGATGATCTTTGAAGGACAGAAAAAAATCAATAATCATACATTTACAGGACGCAGGATTCTTTCTCTTATAAAGCATAATATTCAGTATTATGCAATGCATACTAACTATGACATACTTGGAATGGCTGAGCTGAGTGCAGATTATCTGCAGCTGACAGACAGAGAAGTTCTTTCCGTTACCGCGGAGACGCAGGATGGTCAGGATGGATTTGGCCGTGTAGGAGAGCTGCCTCGCAAGATGTCATTAAAAGAATGCGGAGAATTTGTTAAAAATGCATTGTCTTTAAATGATGTAAAGATTTACGGAGATCCGGATACACAGGTCGAAAAGGCTGCCATCTGTACCGGAAGCGGCAAGAGTATGATTTCGGATGTTCTTGCAAAGGGTGCGCAGGTTTATGTCACAGGAGACATTGATCATCATACAGGAATTGATGCGGTAGCACAGGGATTGACTATCGTAGATGCCGGTCATTACGGTACAGAATATATTTTTATGAAAGCGATGGAGAACGTTCTGAAAGAACAGTATCCGAATCTTCAGATCACATGTGCAAAGGTGCAGAGTCCGTATATGATATTATAATAAATAAAAGATGCCGTGAACAGGAGGTCTGTTTTATGGATAAAAAGATGTTTAAGGTCGTGATCGCCGGAGAGACAAGGATGTATCCGGAAGGAACCACGTACAGAGAAATTGTTGACGAGATCGGTATACACACGGAAACTCCGGTCATCCTCGTGATGGTAAACGGAAAACTTCGTGAACTTCAGAAGAGACTGAAATCGGACTGTACACTGGAATTTGTGACAACGAAAGACCATATCGGTTTTGAAACTTATAAGCGAAGCGTGTGTCTCGTGCTCCTGCGTGCAATATATGATGTGGCAGGCAGGGAAAACGTTGATAAAGTAATGATCCACTATTCTGTGGGAAATGGTTACTATTTTACAATGGAAGGAAAAGCAGCTCTTGATCAGGATTTTCTTGATAAAGTAAAGGTACAGATGCACAAACTGGCGGACGAATGTACTCCGATCGGGAAACGTTCTGTCAATACAGATGAGGCAGTAGCACTTTTTCATAAGCATCGGATGTATGATAAGGAAAAATTGTTCCGGTTCCGCCGTGTCTCAAAGGTAAACATCTACAATATCGGTTACTATGATGATTATTTTTATGGCTATATGGCAGACCATGCAGGATATGTACAGTATTTTGACCTGAAACTGTATGATGAGGGATTTGTTCTGGAACTTCCGGAGCGGAAGAACCCGTCCGTGATTCCGCCGTTCCATCCGCAGGATAAAATTTTTCATGTGCAGAAAGAATCGCAGGAATGGGCAGAAAAGATGGATATTTCGTATGTCGGCGATCTGAATGACCGAATTACGAAAGAAGGAATCAGCAATATTCTGCTTGTACAGGAAGCTTTGCAGGAAGCGAAAATTTCTGATATCGCACAGCGGATCGTATCAGAAGGAAATAAGAAGTTTATCATGATCGCAGGTCCGTCTTCATCAGGAAAGACCTCGTTTTCGCACAGACTTTCCATTCAGCTTACTGCACATGGCATGAAACCGCACCCTATCGGTGTGGACAATTATTTTAAAAACCGTGAAGACACTCCGTTTGATGAATTCGGTGAAAAAAATTATGAATGCCTCGAAGCAATTGATGTGGAGCAGTTCAATAAAGACATGCTGGCACTTCTTAATGGAGAGCGTGTGGAACTCCCGGTATTTAATTTTAAGACAGGACTGAGAGAGTACAAAGGTGATTTCCTGAAGCTTGGAAAGGATGATGTACTGGTGATCGAGGGAATTCACGGACTGAATGATAAACTCAGTTATGCACTGCCGGCAGAAAGTAAATTCAAAATCTATATCAGCGCACTGACGCAGTTAAATATTGATGAGCATAATCGTATTCCGACAACGGATGGACGTCTGATCCGCAGAATTGTACGTGATGCACGTACGAGAGGCACTTCAGCAAAGGAGACGATCGCAAGATGGCCTTCTGTCAGAAGAGGAGAAGAGGCAAATATTTTTCCGTATCAGGAAGAGGCAGATGTGATGTTTAACTCAGCGCTTGTATATGAACTTGCCTGCCTGAAAGTATATGCCGAACCGCTTCTGTTTGGAATTGACAAGAGCGAACCGGAATATCTGGAAGCGAAGCGTCTGTTGAAATTTTTGGATTATTTTATCTCCGTTCCAAGCGAAGATATTCCTCATAATTCTCTGCTGAGAGAATTCGTTGGCGGAAGTTGCTTTGATGTATAATAAGTTGATTTTTTTAGGAAGGGGCTGTCGCTTTAACGAATAAAATTTCGTGAAGCGGCAGCTTCATTTATGCCGTTTTGGGGATTGTTTATTAGATTTCTTCTGATATTTTCTAAAAATGACGTACTTTAATAAGACATCTTTGAGACTTGGAAAATGTGTTTTTAAAAAGTTAAAACTCAGGCACTTTTCATCGGAATAAGTGTGTCCCTGTCTTACCTGTTTGGATTCTGTTATGCATTATGATTCCGGAGAATATTTCTTCCAGAAAACTGAATATTCAGATATGGGAGATGAAAGACGGTGAGAAGGTTGCAGAGCTGTCGGATGATAATAATTCAGCTGAAATAACAGTAGGCCTTACAGATCTTGCGGTTTCTGAAAATCTTTATACGACTCAGAAGGAGAGCTGCTTGAAGAAAATATCTATCAGGCAGGTGAAGCATTGGAACTGCCTCAGGCTCCACAGGGTGATGGTAAATTCGCCGGATGGTTCTGTGACGGGAAAGAAGCAGAAGACGACCAGATTCTTAATGATGATAAGGAGTTTTATGCTGTTTTCCGGCAGGATATCAAAGATGCCCGGATCAGTGATATTCCGGCAAGCTGTTATAACGGAACGGAAATAAAACCAACATTTACTGTGAAATATCAGGATGAGCTGCTTACGGAAAATGCAGATTACACGGTATCATGGAAGAATAATGTTAATATCGGAACAGCAACAGCAGTGATTACCGGCATTGGAAAATTCTTTGGAACAAAAGAGATTTCCTATGTGATCGAAGCTCACAGGTGGAATGGGCCTATGAAGACAGTCAAAGAGCCTACGGCGCTGGTATATGGAAGGGCAGAACGAAAATGTACAGTCTGCGGCAAGACAGAATCAAAGCAGCTTGCAAAACTGAGTCCGAAAATGAAGGTAAATGTATCCAGTATCGTTCTGAAAACGGGACAGAGCACAACAAAGGTAAAGTTACCGGGCTTGCAAAAGGGGACAGAATTGCGTCATGGACATCCGGCAATAATAAAATCGTGACAGTAAATTCTTCAGGAAAGATTCGGGCAGGTAAGAAAACCGGAAATGCTAAGATTTCTGTTAAGCTTCAAAGTGGACTGCAAAAACAGATCGCTGTAAAGCTTCAGAAGACACCGGTAAAGACAACAAAAATACAGGGAATCCAAAAGAAAATAAGGCTTCGGAAGAAGAAATCCTGTACGCTGGTTCCACAGATTCTGCCAATTACATCAGTGGAGAAGATAACCTTTACCTCATCAAACAAAAAAGTGGCAACTGTCACCTCTAAGGGAAAGGTTACAGCGAAGAAGAAAGGAACTGCAGTTATAACTGTAAAATCCGGAAAGATTAAAGTAAAATGCAAAATTACCGTGCGTTGAAATTAAATCTTTACTTTAATGGTATATTTGTGTTAGAATAGCATTTGCGCAAGCAGGCCAGGTGATCGCGGCTGTACAGACGAAAGGGTACAGACGAGGAAAGTCCGGGCTTCACAGGGCAGGATGCCGGATAACGTCCGGTGGAGGTGACTCCCAGACCAGTGCAACAGAAATAAACCGCCTTCTTCGTGAAGGTAAGGGTGGAAAGGCAGTGTAAGAGACTACCGCCGTTGTGGTAACAGAACGGGCACATGTAAACTCCATTCGAAGCAAGACCGAAACGAAAGCGATACGGCTGCCCGTCGTGCTTTCAGGTAGGTCGCTTGAGCCATCTGGCAACGGATGGCCTAGACAGATGATCACTCAACGACATAACCCGGCTTATCGGCCTGCTTGCAACAAAAAAGAAACGTCATTACGACGTTTCTTTTTTGTTATGTAATTATTTATTACGTTTGCCTCTGTATTTCTCTTCGCAGTATTTGCAGCGGTATACTTCTTTTTCAGGATCAGCAAGGATGAATACATGATCCAGCCCCTGCTCGATCGAAGTGATGCAGCGAGGGTTTTTACATTTGATAACGTTTGTTATCTGTTTTGGAAGTTTCAGGATCCTTTTTTCGACGATCTTTTCATCTTTGATGATGTTTACGGTAATGTTGTGATCGATGAAACCGAGGATGTCCAGATCAAGGTTTTCAATCGGGCATTCTACTTTGATGATATCTTTGACACCCATCTTGTTGCTCTTTGCATTTTTGATGATTGCAACTGTGCAGTCAAGTTTGTCAAGTTTCAGGTCATGATAGATTGTCATGGCTTTGCCGGCCTTGATATGGTCAAGGACAAAACCTTCGTGAAGTGCTCCAACGTTTAACATTATACTTCCACCTCCAGTAATCTGAGAATCAGTGCCATACGAACATAGACACCGTACTGTGCCTGCTTGAAATATGCGGCACGCGGATCATCATCAACTTCAACGGCAATTTCATTTACTCGCGGAAGAGGATGAAGAATGTACATGTCCTTCGGAGCAAGTTCCATTTTCTGTTTGTCCAGTATGTAGAAGTCTTTCATGCGTACGTAATCCTCTTCGTTAAAGAAACGTTCTTTCTGTACACGTGTCATGTAGAGAATGTCGAGTTTCGGAAGTGCATCTTCCAGACGTTCTACTTCTTCGAATTCCACATTGTGTTTCTCAAGGATATCTTCGCGGATATAGCTTGGTACGCGAAGTTCCTCCGGTGAGATCAGGACAAATTTAACATTTGAATAGCGAAGTACCAGAGCTTCGATCAGAGAATGAACGGTACGTCCGAACTTCAGGTCACCGCACAGACCGATGGTAAGATTGTCAAGTCTTCCTTTAAGGGAACGAATAGTAAGAAGATCGGTGAGTGTCTGAGTAGGATGCTGATGACCACCGTCACCGGCGTTGATAACAGGAATAGAAGATGCCATAGAAGCGACCAGCGGAGCACCTTCTTTCGGGTGACGCATAGCACAGATATCTGCATAACAGGAAACAACACGAATTGTATCGGCAACGCTTTCGCCTTTGGCTGCGGAACTGGAACCGGCTGATGAGAAACCTAAAACCTTGCCGCCGAGGTTCATCATAGCAGCTTCAAAACTTAATCGTGTACGTGTACTTGGTTCGTAAAAACAGGTGGCAAGTCGCTTATCATCGCAGACATGCGCGTATTTGACTGGATTTTTTTCGATGTCGCTGGCCAGTGTAAGAAGATCGTCGAGTTCTTCTTTTGTGAGGTCCAACGGGCTCATTAAATGTCTCATGTAATACCTCCCTTGTTGGTGCGGAAAATTGTAAAAATTCTCTCTTGCACAATCATATACTAGTGGAATCATTTTTTCAAGATGCTTTCGTAAGGATTTTTTCAAAAATCAATCCGGCTGCAAACCACAGCGGAGCATAATCAAGACGGATGATTCCGCGGTACTGAAATGCGGCACCGCTGTAGTCCCATGGACACATTTCAAACTCTTTCAGAATACTTCCACTGACAAATTCCACAAGATAAAAACCGAACATATAAAGCAGTCCCCGGCAGAAAAAAGGAAACGTGTAAATTCTGGCATACAGAGGGGCGATAACCGCTGCGCAGCCGTAGATGGGAAACATCAGAAGAGAAGTTTTGCCGTTCATGGTGCGCTGACCGGCGAGCAGAGAATGCAGTCCGGTCCAGAGTATTTCGAGACACCATCCGGCAGATCCGCAGAGGAAAAAATTCGAGAGATTCTGATTCATGGCAGACCCTCCTGATCATGTAAAATTGTTGTAAAACTTTGATTCTAGTATGTCCCGGTCTTGAAAAAAAGATACGTAAATGCTATATTAACTAGTAATAAACAATTATCAGTATTAGGAGTACACAAAATGGATTATCAGCAAAGCAGAGCGTATGTAAAAGACGCGGATCAGTACGCGGGAGGCGCTCTGGATCTTACAAATATAAAAGAACTGATGAACCGGCTTGGGAATCCCCAGGATCGGTTAAAATACGTACACGTGGCAGGAACCAACGGCAAGGGTTCGGTGATCGCTTATCTGTATACCACTCTTTCAGATGCAGGATATCGTGTCGGAAGATATATTTCTCCTTCGGTATATTCTTACAGGGAGAAGATGGAAGTGGATGGCAGGGCAGTCAGCCGGGAAGCGTTTGCCGGATATATCACAAGGGTTGCTGCAGCAATTGAAGAAATGACAGAAGAAGGTCTTGCACATCCCACCCCATTTGAAATAGAAACGGCGGTGGCATTTTTATTTTTTGCAGAAGAAAAATGTGATCTTGTCATTCTGGAAGTCGGAATGGGCGGTGATCTGGATGCGACAAATATTATTAAAAATACGGTGCTTGCAGTTCTGGTTCCGATCAGTATGGATCATCAGGCTTTTCTTGGAAATACACTTGCCGAGATCACGCAGAAAAAGGCCGGTATCATCAAACCGGGCTGCAGTGTTGTGACGGTCGGACAGAGGCCGGAGACGATGGAAGTTATCCGGGAGGTATGCCGGGAAAAAGGAGCAGATCTGACCGAGACAGATTTAAGTTCTGCAAAAGCGGTTAAGGAAGACTTTGCCGGACAGACACTGGAGTACCGGGGAGAAACATATGAGCTTTCACTGGCAGGATCCTATCAGACAGAGAATGCAGCACTTGCACTGGACGCACTGGAGGTTTTGAATCATAAAGGCTATCCGACAACTGTCGAACAGCGTAAAAAGGGACTTAGAGAGACAAAATGGAACGGACGCCTGACGATCATCCACAGAGATCCTTTGTTTATTGTGGATGGGGCACACAATCCGGCAGCAGCAGATATGCTTGAAGATTCAGTTCGCAAATATTTTAAAGGACGGAATATGTACTTTATCATGGGCGTTTTCCGCGACAAAGATTATTCTTATATTATCCGGAAGTTATGTCCTTATGCAGAGCAGATCGTTACGATCGAGACACCGGATAACCCACGGGCACTGCCGGCGCAGGAACTGGCAGAAGCCGTGCGGGAGTGCAATCCACATGTACAGGCAGCAGAGAATATACAGGATGCGGTAAATAAGGTGTTTACCATGGCAGACCGAGAGGATGTCATCCTTTCCTTTGGATCTCTTTCTTTTATCGGAGAGATCACAACAATTGTCAAAAACCGGGAGGAAAAGAACTTATGACAGATTTACAGGAATGCCGTAAAGAAATAGATATCATTGATAAGGAAATCTTACGGCTTTTTGAAAAAAGAATGAAAGTCTGCGAAAATGTTGCAGAATACAAGATACATACAGGCAAGAAGGTACTGGATCCTAAAAGGGAACAGGACAAAATCACGGTTCTTAAGGATTCTGCGCATGGTGAATTTAATGAACTTGGTGCACAGGAACTGTTTCAGCAGATCATGGCGATCAGCCGCAAACGTCAGTATCAGCTCCTGACAAAAAATGGTGTCGAAAATGACATCAAAGACTACAAGATGGTCGATGCACTGCCGCTGACCGGAGTCAATGTAGTATTTCAGGGTGTCGAGGGCGCATACAGCTATGCCGCCATGCGTGCATATTTTTCTGATGCGATCAACAGCTACCACGTAAAGACATTCCGCGATGCGATGGAAGAAGTTGCTTCCGGCAAGGCGGATTATGCAGTGCTTCCGATTGAAAATTCGACGGAGGGAATCGTGACAGATATCTACGATCTGCTTACAGAATATCAGCTCTATATTGTCGGAGAGCAGGGGATGAAAGTAGAACATGTACTGCTCGGCATTCCGGGAACTTCTCTTGAAGAGATCAAAACCGTTTATTCTCATCCGCAGGCACTTGCGCAGTGCAAAAAATATCTGGAAAGTCATTCGGACTGGAAAACTGTCAAGACCGAAAATACAGCAGGTGCAGCAAAGAAAATCCATGAAGAACTGGACAGAACACAGGCGGCAATCGCAAGCCGTGCAGCAGGAGAGCTTTACGGACTTTCTGTTATGGCGGAAAACATCTGCTATAATGAGGAAAATGTCACCAGATTTATTATTGTAAGTGCACATCCGGTTTACGAAAAGAGCGCAGCCAAAATCAGCGTAAGCTTCGAGCTGCCTCATGAGAGCGGAACACTTTATCATATGCTGTCACATTTTATTTATAACGGACTGAGCATGACAAAGATCGAATCCCGCCCGATCACCGGAAAGAAATGGGAATACAGATTTTTTGTAGATTTTGAAGGTAATCTGGAAGAACCGGCAGTCAAAAATGCACTCCGCGGTCTTGAAGCAGAGGCAAATCGAATGAGAGTACTTGGAAATTACGGACAGCAGGAGGAAGAATAAAATGACACGTGTAAAAGAATGCGTGCTCTATCGGGGATTTGAGCATGGAGATATACTGGACAAAATGACAGCACTTATGGATGCAAGTGAAAAATCAGCAGTCAATGCAAGCGAGATGGAAGAAGAATTTTATGAATGCGTCAACGGTCTGATCGAAATTGCAGGTTCTTATGGATTTACGGGAAATCTGTGGCACGATTATCTTACACTTCTTCTTGTAAATCATGAAAATGCATTCAGTACTGCGAGCGAGATCAGAGGTGCGATCGAGGGCAGTATCAATCAGCTTGCACTTCATGATTTTGCGATTTTTAAAGAACTCTATGATTTTGATCTGACAGTGCTGGACAAACTGTTCCATACATCCTGCTGTGGAATCCTCTGCAATTATGAAGCACCGCAGGATACCGGCAAAATGTTTAACAAACGTATCCGTGACCGTATCTGTGAGATGAGCAAAACACTGGCAGTTGCCAAAGATACTGAAGAATTTATGGCAGACATGGTCCAGTTTTACAAAGACTTCGGTGTAGGAAAACTCGGACTTCACAAAGCATTCCGCATTGACCATGATGAGAACGGCAGGGCAGTGATCGTACCGGTGACAAGGATCGCGCATGTACGTCTGGATGATCTGGTCGGCTATGAGATACCAAAACAGAAACTCATCGAAAATACAGAGGCATTTGTACGTGGAAGAAAGGCAAATAACTGTCTGCTGTTCGGTGATGCAGGAACAGGTAAATCTTCCAGCATCAAAGGTATTCTGAATCAGTATTATGATGAGGGACTGCGAATCATCGAAGTATATAAGCATCAGTTTGTAGATCTGAATCAGGTTATTGCCCAGATCAAAGACCGCAACTACAAATTTATTATCTACATGGATGATCTTTCTTTCGAAGAATTTGAGATTGAATATAAATATCTGAAAGCCGTGATCGAGGGTGGACTGGAACGCAAACCGGAGAATATTCTGATCTATGCGACAAGCAACCGCCGCCATCTCGTAAGAGAGCGTGCAGGGGATAAGCTGGAAGTAGGCGCAGATGACGATATCCATTCCTCCGATACCGTGCAGGAAAAGCTTTCACTGGTATATCGTTTTGGCGTTCGTATTTACTTTGGTGCGCCGGATCGCAAAGAGTTCCACATGATTGTCAAAACGCTTGCGAAACGTAACGGAATCTCAATGCCGGAAGATCAGCTTCTTCTGGAAGCCGGCAAATGGGAAATTTCCCATGGCGGTCTGACAGGACGTACGGCGCAGCAGTTTATTGATCATCTTCTTGGAAAAGAGGAGACACAGGAAGCATAATAATTGGGAAGGAGCGGGAGTGTATGGCAATGACAACTTTTGCGGCGATCGACATAGGTTCTTATGAGATCAGTATGAAGATCTTTGAATTTTCGAAGAAGATCGGATTTCAGGAACTGAATGATGTCAGATATCGTCTGGAAATCGGTAAGGGGGCTTATTCCAGCGGCAGGCTGGAACCGGAAACAGTAGATACGATTTGCGTGATCTTAAAAGATTTCTCCGGCATGATGAAAGAATTTGGGGTAACAGATTATCGTGCATGTGCGACAAGTGCTTTTCGTGAGATTGTAAATCCGGTAATCGTGCAGGAACAGATCTTTCAGCGGACAGGGATCCGAGTCGAGATTTTAAGCAATGCCGAGCAGCATTTTCTGGGATACAAATCTATTGCTGCGATTGAATCCGGATTCAAAAAGATCATTCAGAAAGGAACGGCGATCCTTGATGTTGGTGGTGGTAATCTTCAGGTGTCTCTGTTTGACAAGGATGCGCTGGTAACGACGCAGAGTTTCAAGATGGGAAGCATGCGTATTCGTGAGCGGTTGAAAGAACTGGAAAAAACGACAACGCATTACGACCAGCTGATCAAGGAATTTATCCGTAATGATCTGACAGCCTTTCAGAGACTGTATCTGAAAGACCGGGATATCAAAAATGTGATCCTGATGGGTGATTTTCTGACAGATACGATCTTTCAGGAAGAACTCGAAGATCATATTATCACCAGCGAAGAATTTACAAAGAGTTACGAAAAGACGATTTACAAGACCGAGCATGCTCTGGCAGAGGAGATGGACATTGATCCGGAATATGCGTCACTTGTAATCCCGACAATGGTCATCTGCAAGAGCTTTCTGGAAATCTTTCAGGCGGAGTCTGTCTGGGTTCCGGGTGTTTCACTTCTGGATGGAATTGCTTATGACTACGGCGAAAAGAAAAAATTCATCAAAAGCGTCCATAATTTCGAAAATGATATTCTGGTGGCATCGCGAAATATTGCAAAGCGTTATTCTACCGGCAAAGACCATATCAAAGGTACGACGGATATCGCACTGACTATTTTTGACAGCATGAAAAAAATTCATGGAATGGGAGCAAGAGAACGGCTGCTTCTGCAGATTGCGGTTCAGCTCCATGACTGTGGCAAGTATATCAGTATGGCAGATGTGGCTGAGTGTTCCTACCGGATCATTATGGCGACGGAAATTATCGGACTTTCTACCGAAGAACGAAAGATCATTGCAAGTGCAGTGAGATACAATACAACAGAGTTTGTATATTGCGGAAATTATGACAGAGGACCGGGCATTGACAGGCAGCAGTATCTGCTTGTAGCA
The DNA here is from genome assembly GCF_014297355.1 of Blautia intestinalis. Taxonomy (GTDB): domain Bacteria; phylum Bacillota; class Clostridia; order Lachnospirales; family Lachnospiraceae; genus Blautia_A; species Blautia_A intestinalis. The sequence continues at coordinate 191,973 of NZ_JACOQE010000003.1, forward strand.
AAACTGACGGCAATTCTTCGGCTTGCCAATGCCATGGACCGCAGCCATTATCAGAAGGTTGAGGCACTGAGAGTGGTGCTGAAAGACCGTGAATTGCAGATGATCATTGATTCAAGCAGAGATATTTCTCTGGAACTTGGACTGCTTCGTGATAAGGTACAGTTCTTTGAAGAAGTTTTTGGCATTCGTCTGGTATTAAAGCGCAAACGCAGAGTGTGAGCGGCTGAGGAGGGAAAATATGGATTTTAGTAAATATGAAAAACCGGAATACTATGTAAACAGAGAATTAAGCTGGCTGAAATTCGATGAACGTGTTTTAAGTGAGGCAAGGGACAAAAATCTGCCATTATTTGAGAGACTGAAATTTTTGAGCATCACATCCTCAAACCTGGATGAGTTTTTTATGGTCCGTGTGGCATCGCTGAAAGATCAGGTGCATGCCGGCTATAAGAAAAAAGATATTGCCGGAATGTCTTCCGAGGAGCAGTTAAAGGAAATCAGCACACAGACCCATGAGCTGGTACGTGTACAGTACAGTACGTTCAACCGTTCTGTGCTTCCGGCACTGGAAAAGGTCGGCCTTCATCTGGTGGCAGAACACGAAAATCTGAATGATAAACAGGCAGAATTTGTAGACCGTTATTTTGAAGATAACGTTTATCCGGTACTGACACCGATGGCAATGGATTCTTCCAGACCATTTCCGCTGATCCGTAATAAGACACTGAATATCGGTGCACTGATTGCAAAGAAAAACAATAAAAAGCATACAAAAGAACTGGAATTTGCAACTGTTCAGGTGCCGTCCGTCCTTCCGAGAATCGTCGAGATCCCTTCTGTAAAGAAAGGTGAGAGAACGGTAATTCTTCTCGAAGAGATTATCGAGAGAAACATCGGCAAACTTTTCCTGAGCAATGATGTGGTCTGCGCACATCCGTACAGAATCATGCGAAATGCAGATCTTACGATTGATGAGGATGAGGCAGAAGATCTTCTGGTAGAAATCCAGAAACAGCTCAAGAAACGCCAGTGGGGCGAGGTGATTCGTCTTGAAGCAGAAGAAAAGATGGATAAACGTCTGCTGGACATTCTGAAAAAAGAATTCGAGATCAAAGATGCAGACATTTATAATATTCCGGGACCTCTGGATCTGACTATGCTGATGAAAGTTTACGGTCTGGATGGATTTGATGAGTACAAGAGCCCGAAATATACACCGGCACCGGTTCCGCAGTTCCAGAATGACAAAGATATCTTTGAAGTGATTCGTGAAGGCGATGTATTCCTGCATCATCCATATATGAGTTTTGATCCGGTTGTGGATTTTGTCCGTCAGGCGGCAAAGGATCCAGGCGTACTTGCAATCAAGCAGACTTTGTATCGTGTCAGCGGTCATTCCCCGATCATTGCGGCGCTCGCACAGGCTGCCGAAAATGGCAAACAGGTTTCCGTGCTGGTTGAACTGAAAGCACGATTCGACGAGGAAAACAACATTGTCTGGGCGAAAATGCTTGAAAAAGCAGGCTGCCATGTTATCTACGGTCTGGTAGGACTGAAGACACACAGCAAAATCACACTTGTGGTAAGAAGGGAAGAGACAGGCATCCGCAGATATGTACATCTGGCAACCGGTAACTATAATGATTCCACTGCAAAATTGTATACAGACTGTGGTATTTTTACCTGCGATGAACGTTTCGGTGAGGATGCAACTGCAGTCTTTAATATGCTTTCCGGATATTCTGAACCGAAGAAATGGAACCGCCTGATCGTAGCCCCGATTTGGATGAAGGACCGTTTCGTTCAGATGATCGAAAGAGAGGCCGAGCATGCAAAACAGGGAAAACCGGCAGAAATCACTGCAAAGATGAATTCACTTTGCGATCCTGCAATCATTGCAGCACTTTATTATGCATCTTCCTGTGGTGTGCAGATCAATCTGCTTGTCCGTGGAATCTGCTGCCTGAGAACCGGTATTCCGGGAATCAGTGAAAACATCCAGGTGCGATCAATCGTCGGAGAATTTCTGGAGCACAGTCGTATTTTCTATTTCAAAAATGATGGCATTGATGAAATCTATATGGGAAGTGCGGACTGGATGCCGCGAAATCTGGATCGAAGAGTGGAAATTGTCTTTCCGGTAGAGGACGAAAATATCAAAAAGGAAATTCTGCATGTGCTGGATCTTGAATTCCGCGACAATGTCAAAGCACATATTTTACAGCCGGACGGCACATACGAAAAACAGGATAAACGTGGCAAAACGCTTGTAAATTCCCAGATGGAATTCTGCAAAGAAGCACAGCAGAAAGCCAAAAAGCAGAAAAGAGAAGAAAAGAAGCATACTCGCGTCTTTATTCCGGCTGAACCGGTAGCTGATCCGGAGTAATTAAAACGAGAGGAAAGAGAAAATGAATAACGAAAAAGAAAGCTTTCTGAAAAGAAAGAACGTGATCATATCCTTCAAAAGATATGGCATTGATGCGATGGGGTCCATGGCACTTGGACTTTTTGCATCACTTTTGATCGGTACGATCATTAATACGATTGGGCAAAACGTCTGCCCGGGAAGTTTCGTATCAGAGAAACTGCTGGAAATCGGTGGTTATGCAACGAGTGTGACAGGTGCAGCTATGGCGCTTGCAATCGGATATGCCTTACAGGCACCGCCGCTTGTCATGTATTCTCTTTGTGCGGTCGGTGCGGCCTGCAATGCAATAGGCGGTTCAGGCGGACCACTGGCGGTATTTTTTGTCGCAGTGATCACCTGTGAGATCGGCAAATTGGTTTCCAAAGAGACGAAAATCGATATTATTGTAACTCCGGCAGTAACGGTTATTGTCGGTGTAGTACTGGCGATGCTGCTTGCACCAGTATGCAAAAATATCTGTAATGCGCTTGGTGCATTTATCGGATGGGCAACTGACCTGCGTCCGTTCTGGATGGGCATGATCATTTCAGTAGTGGTAGGAATCGTACTGACACTGCCGATCAGTTCAGCGGCAATCTGTGCGGCTGTAGGCATCAGCGGCGGAGCCGTGCTTGCCGGACTTACAGACGGAAGTGTGACAGTGGAGATCTGGAATGGCCTTGCGCTGGCAGGTGGTGCGGCAACCGCAGGATGCTGTGCGCATATGCTTGGTTTTGCAATCTTGAGCTTTCCGGATAATGGAATCGGCGGTTTTGTGGCGCAGGGACTTGGAACTTCCATGCTTCAGGTACCGAACCTTATGAAAAAGCCGGTTCTCTGGCTCCCTCCTGTGATCACATCTGCAATTACAGGACCGATTGCTACCTGTGTGTTCCATATGAGAAATAACGGACCTGCAATCTCATCAGGAATGGGAACTTCCGGCCTGGTTGGACCAATCGGTGTTGTAACCGGATGGGCACAGATGCCGGAGGGATATCAGACAGGAGCATTTGAGTGGGCAGGCATGATCCTGATCTGTTTTGTGCTGCCGCTTGTGCTCACCTGGGTGATCGGTAAGATTTTCCGTGCAAAAGGAATCATCAAGCCGGGAGATCTGAAGATTGATCTGGGCTGAAAAGTGTCATAAAAATTGCTTTTTTAAAATTTTTTAAAAAAATTGAAAAAAAGGCTTGCATTTTCCGACTCGCTGATATATACTAAGCAAGTCGGTTGACGCAAGGCCAGTTGGTCAAGGGGTTAAGACGTCGCCCTCTCACGGCGAAAACACGGGTTCGATTCCCGTACTGGCTGCTATAAATATTTTACAGATAATCAGGATCGAGGTCCTGATTATTTTTTTGCCCTGAAATCGATTAAGATTAATATTTGACTTTTTCGGGGAAAATCATGTATGATAAAGAACAAATGTTTGAATGAGTAAAGTAAGAAAAGAAAGGAAAATAGACCGATGGCGAAAAAGGAAACCTACGATGCTGGGAGTATATCTGTTCTTGAAGGACTGGAAGCGGTACGCAAACGTCCGGGCATGTATATTGGAAGTGTATCCCGGAAGGGACTGAATCATCTGATCTACGAGATCGTGGATAATGCAGTAGATGAACATCTGGCAGGATACTGCAGCCTGATCAATGTAGTTCTGGAGAAGGACGGTTCCTGTACTGTAACAGACAACGGACGTGGAATTCCGGTAGATATGCACGAAAAGGGAATGTCTGCGGAGCGACTGGTGTTTACGACGCTTCATGCAGGTGGCAAATTCGATAATTCTGCTTATAAGACAAGTGGTGGACTTCATGGTGTAGGTTCTTCGGTAGTAAATGCACTTTCTACTTATCTGGATATTAAAGTAAGTCGTGATGGCTATGTACATCATGACCATTATGAACGGGGAGTTCCGACTCTTGAACTTGAAAACGGCCTCCTTCCAAAACTTGGCCGGACAAAAGAAACCGGAACCTGTATCAACTTTCTTCCGGATCCGGAGATTTTTGAGAAGACACGTTTTTCTGCGACAGATGTCAAGAGCCGTCTTCATGAGACCGCTTATCTGAATCCGGAACTGACGATCGTATTTGAGGATCTCAGAGGAACAGAACCGGTAAAAGAAGAATATCATGAACCGGAGGGCATCGTTGGCTATATCCGTGACATGAACCACAATACGGAATCACTTCATGAGCCTGTTTATCTGAAAGGCGAGGCAGATGGCATTCAGGTGGAAGTGGCATTTCAGTATACCAATGAGTTCCGTGAAAACGTACTGGGATTCTGCAACAATATCTACAACGCAGAGGGCGGTACACATCTGACCGGATTTAAGACAACGTTTACGACCGTTATGAATACCTATGCCAGAGAGATTGGTGTCCTCAAGGACAAAGATCCGAATTTTACAGGCGCTGATATCCGTAACGGAATGACTGCAGTTGTTTCTATCAAACATCCTGCACCTCGTTTTGAAGGCCAGACAAAGACAAAGCTGGATAATCAGGATGCAGCCAAAGCAACAGGTAAAGTGCTGGGCGAACAGCTGGTGCTTTATTTCGACCGTAATCTGGAAACATTGAAAACCATTCTGTCCTGTGCGGAAAAGGCTGCAAAGATTCGCAAGACGGAAGAACGTGCAAAGACCAACCTTCTTACAAAACAGAAATATTCCTTTGATTCCAATGGTAAACTTGCCAATTGTGAAAAAAAAGACCCGGCACAGTGTGAGATTTTTATTGTCGAGGGTGATTCTGCGGGCGGCTCAGCAAAGACAGCGCGTAACCGTAACTATCAGGCAATCCTCCCGATCCGTGGCAAGATCCTGAATGTAGAAAAAGCGACAATCGATAAAGTGCTTGCGAATGCTGAGATCAAAACCATGATCAATGCATTTGGCTGTGGCTTTTCCGAAGGGTACGGCAATGACTTTGACATCAGTAAGCTTCGTTATGACAAAATTGTGATCATGGCTGATGCCGATGTGGATGGTGCGCATATCTCTACCTTGCTCCTGACACTGTTTTATCGTTTTATGCCGGAACTGATTTATGAGGGACATGTGTATATTGCGATGCCGCCTCTTTATAAGGCCATGCCGAAAAAAGGTCCGGAAGAATACCTCTATGATGATAAAGCTCTGGAAAAATACCGTAAGATTCACAAACCGGGCAGTTTTACACTACAGCGCTACAAAGGTCTTGGAGAAATGGATGCAGAACAGCTCTGGGAGACAACTCTGAATCCTGAGACAAGAAGAATGAAACGTGTTGAGATCGAAGATGCACGTCTTGCTTCCAGCGTAACGGAAGTTCTGATGGGCAGTGAAGTACCTCCGCGTAAAGCATTTATCTATGAACATGCGGCAGATGCGGAACTTGATGTATAAGGTGGGAGAATGATATGGAAACAAAACAGGAAAATGTAATTCGTACCGATTATTCGGAAATTATGCAGAAATCCTATATTGATTATGCGATGAGTGTCATTATTTCACGTGCACTTCCGGATGTGAGAGATGGTCTGAAACCGGTTCAGAGAAGAACACTTTATGATATGTATGAACTGGGGATCCGTTATGACCGCCCATATCGTAAATGCGCCCGTATTGTCGGTGATACCATGGGTAAATATCATCCGCATGGTGATAGTTCCATTTATGATGCGCTGGTTGTGATGGCGCAGGATTTCAAGAAGGGCAGGACGCTGGTAGACGGACATGGAAACTTTGGTTCTATCGAAGGTGACGGAGCAGCGGCCATGCGATATACCGAAGCGCGTCTGGAAAAGCTCACGCAGGAAGTTTTTCTGAGTGATCTCGATAAAAACGTAGTGGATTTTGTGCCGAACTTTGATGAGACGGAGAAAGAACCATCCGTGCTTCCGGTTCGTATTCCGAATATTCTTGTCAATGGTGCTGATGGTATCGCGGTTGGTATGGCGACCAGTATTCCGCCGCACAACCTCGGTGAGGTGATCGATGCGGTCAAGGCTTATATGAAAGATAATACCATCAGCGTAAGAGGTTTGATGCGTTATATCAAAGGTCCTGATTTTCCGACTGGCGGTATTGTAGTAAATAAAGATGATCTGCGTAAGATTTACGAGACAGGAAGCGGTAAGATCCGTTTGAGAGGAAAAGTAGAAGTAGAGAAACTCAAAGGCGGCAAAAAGCAACTTGTTATTACCGAGATTCCGTATACCATGCTCGGAGCAAACATCGGCAAGTTCCTCAATGACGTGGCATCTCTTGTCGAGACAAAGAAGACGACCGACATTGTAGATATTTCAAACCAGTCTTCCAAAGAAGGCATCCGTATCGTGCTTGAACTGAAAAAAGATACCGATGTGGAAAACCTGACCAATATGCTGTACAAGAAGACTCGTCTGGAAGATACTTTCGGTGTTAATATGCTGGCAGTTGCAGACGGACGTCCGGAAACACTCAGCCTGAAACAGATCATCGAGTATCATGTAGATTTCGTCTTTGAGATCACCACAAGAAAATATCATACACTTCTGGACAAAGAACTGGAAAAACAGGAAGTGCAGGAAGGTCTGATCAAAGCCTGCGATGTTATTGACCTGATCATTGAGATCCTTCGCGGAAGCAAGAACCGTGAGCAGGTAAAGAAATGTCTGGTCGAAGGAATTACAGAGGGCATCAGGTTTAAATCAAAAGCAAGTGAAAAGGCGGCTGCGAAACTTTTGTTTACAGAAAGACAGGCAAATGCGATTCTGGATATGCGTCTGTATAAACTGATTGGTCTGGAAATCGAAGCGCTGCAGGCAGAATACCAGGAGACGATGAAAAATATCGCACTTTATAAAGATATTCTGGAAAACTATGATTCCATGGCGGCAGTGATCATAAAAGACATGGATGAGATCAAGAAAGAATATGGAAGAAAACGCCGTACGGCAGTCGAGAATGCAGAGGAAGCCGTTTACGAAGAAAAGAAGATGGAAGAGATGGAAGTCTGCTTCCTGATGGATCGCTTCGGCTATATGAAACTGATCGACCAAAATGCGTACGAACGAAATAAAGAAGCAATTCACAACGAAAGCAAATATGTCTTCAACTGTATGAATACAGATAAGATCTGTATCTTTACAGACAAAGGCAAGATGCATACGATCAAGGCGGCAGATATTCCACTGGTACGCTTCAGAGACAAAGGTACTCCGGCAGATAACTTAAGCAATTACAACAGTGCAGAAGAACGGATGCTGTATGTGGCACCGGTCGGACAGATCCGCACAGACCGCCTGCTGTTTGTGACAAAGTCATCTATGTGCAAACTGGTAGAGGGCGCTGAGTTTGATGTGGCGAAACGTACGATCGCATCGACGAAACTTGCAGAAGATGATGAACTGATCTTTATAGGCGGTTCAGCGGAAATGGAGCAGATCGTATTACAGAGTCATGGCGGATGCTTCCTGCGTTTCCTGAAACAGGAGATTTCCATTATGAAAAAGACGGCCATTGGTGTGCGTGGAATGAAACTTGCCGGCGATGACTATCTGGAACATGCATATCTTCTGGCGGGACATCAGGAATATACGATCACTTATCATGACAAAGAATATTCCCTGAACAAAGTGCGTCTGGCAAAACGTGATACAAAGGGTGTAAAGCCCAGAATATAAAAAACTCCTTGCTTTTCATCAGTGATGGTGATATGATAGGGACAACATGATAACGGATAAACAAGAGAGTGGGCTTCGGTCCACTCTTTTTGCGAGATAATCCGGATGTGCGAAAGGCAGGTGTAAAAATGAGCAGACGGGATGAATATGAACAGAAAGCAGAAGCTTTGCTTTTACCGATCGTAGAGCGAGAGGGATTCGAGCTTGTAGATGTAGAATACGTAAAAGAAGCAGGTAACTGGTATCTTCGCGGATACATTGACAAACCGGGCGGAATCACGGTCAATGACTGTGAGGCAGTCAGCAGGGCATTCAGCGACAAACTGGATGAAAACGATTTTATTGAAGACAGTTATATTATGGAAATCAGTTCGCCGGGTCTTGACAGACCACTGAAAAAAGAAAAGGATTTTGCCAGAAGCATGGGCAGACTGGTAGAAGTCCGGACATATCGTCCAATCGACAAACAGAAAGAATTCTGTGGTGTTCTGGATGCATATGATGAAAACAGTGTTACGATCAATGAGGACGGTGTCTTACGCACATTTGAAAAGAAGGACATTGCCCTGATCCGACTGGCAATTGAATTTTAGGTACGATTCAGATATGCTTTGATAAAATGAGGAGGAAATAAAAAAAATGAACAAAGAGTTAATGGAAGCGCTGGATATCCTGGAAAAAGAAAAAAATATCAGCAAGGATACATTACTGGGAGCTATCGAGCAGTCCCTGATCCAGGCTTGCAAGAACCATTTCGGTAAAGCAGATAATGTGCATGTGACAATTAATCCGGAAACCTGCGATTTCAGCGTTTATGCAGAGCGTGAGGTTAAGGAATTCGTAGAAGATCCTGCAATGGAGATTTCACTGGTAGAAGCACAGAAGCTTAATACCAATGCAGAAATTGGTGATATCATTAAAGTAGAGATCCATTCCAAAGAGTTTGGACGTATCGCAACACAGAATGCAAAGAATGTTATCCTTCAGAAAATCCGTGAAGAAGAACGTAAAGTTCTTTATGATCAGTATTTCGGAATGGAAAAAGAAGTTGTTACCGGTATCGTACAGCGTGTGATGGGCAAGAACGTCAGCGTAAACCTCGGTAAGGCAGACGGTGTCCTCAGTGAAAACGAGCAGGTAAAAGGTGAAGAATTCAAACCAACCGAGAGAATCAAGGTTTATATCCTTGAAGTTAAGGATACACCGAAGGGACCACGTATTCTTCTTTCCAGAACTCATCCGGGACTGGTAAAACGTCTCTTCGAATCTGAAGTTGCAGAAGTGAAAGACGGAACTGTTGAGATCAAGAGCATTGCCAGAGAAGCAGGCTCCCGTACAAAGATCGCTGTATGGAGCAATGATCCGGATGTAGATCCGGTTGGTGCATGTGTTGGTATGAACGGTGCCAGAGTAAACTCCATCGTAGAGGAACTCCGCGGTGAAAAGATTGATATCATCAACTGGGATGAAAACCCGGCAATCCTGATCGAGAATGCACTGAGCCCGGCGAAAGTAATCGCTGTTATGGCAGATCCGGACGAAAAGACAGCACTGGTAGTCGTTCCGGATTATCAGCTTTCTCTTGCAATCGGTAAAGAGGGACAGAATGCACGTCTGGCAGCCCGCCTGACAGGATTCAAGATTGATATCAAGAGCGAGACACAGGCAAGAGAATCCGGTGAGCTCTATGATTATGATGATGAAGATGAGTACTATGATGAGGACGAGTACAGCGAAGAAGATACAGAAGAAACTGCTGAAGATACAGAAGCAGAAGAAGCTGTTTCCGAAGAGCTGACAGAAGAATAATCTATGGCTACAAAAAATAAAACACCTCTGCGTCAGTGTACCGGATGCAGAGAGATGAAAAGCAAAAAAGAAATGATCCGAGTACTGAAAACCCCGGAAAATGAGATTGTGCTGGATGCTACCGGAAGAAAGAACGGCAGAGGTGCCTATGTCTGTCTGTCACAGGAGTGTCTGGAAAAAGCAGTCAAAAGCCGTGGGATCGAGCGCTCATTGAAGATGGCGGTACCGGCTGAGGTCTACGAAGACCTGAAAAAGGAGTTAGCTAATATTGAAAAACAACAATAAAGTGTTATCACTGGTTGGTCTTGCAACAAAAGCGGGCAAGATTGCCAGCGGTGAATTTTCTACAGAAAAATCTGTAAAGACCGGCAAAGGATTTCTGGTTCTGGTAGCGGCTGACGCATCAGAAAACACCAGAAAGAAATTCAGTAATATGTGTGAATTTTATGAAGTTCCGATTTACTTCATCGCAAATAAAGAAGAACTCGGAAAATTCTGCGGAAAAGAATTTCGTGCCAGTCTGGCGGTACAGGATGAAAACTTTGCGAAAGCAATGATGAAAGAACTTGCGAAAACCGAAAAGTAAGAATGAAAACTGGTTTTGATTCATTGACGTAAAGGAGGAACCAATGTGCCGAAGATCAAAGAGCAAGAACATGTCAGAATAAAAGAAAAATCAACACAAGAGGGAAAGGAGCAGATTACCAAGGTGGCAGATGAAAAGATGGTAACAACGAAGGCGGAAGCAGAAAAGACAGAGGCTCCCAAAAAGAAAAAAAATATTATTCGCGTATATCACGCACAGAATGCCAGTGACGGCGGCAAAAACAGACCGAAACGTCCGGCATCAGATAAAAAACCGGCTGCAAGACCGCAGCAGAGAACACAGGCAGCAAAACCGGCCGAGACAGTAGCTCAGAAACCGGCAGCAGAGACTGCACCGAAGAAGCCGCAGAGTGTTCCGGTACAGGAAACACCGACAGCTAAGAAACCGGCTGAGAAACCGGCAGCAGAAGCAGCTCAGACTCAGGCAAGACCGCAGAGAAGCGAGCAGGGCAGCTATAATAACAACAGAAATCAGAACCGTCCAAACAGAGACAATCGTGATAATCGTGGAGACAACCGCGGGGATAACAGAGGAAACCGTGATTTCCGTAACAACGGAGACAGGAGACCGTCTGACCGTGGACCGCAGGGCAACCGCAACGGTGGTGGCCGTCCGCAGAGACAGGGAGAAGGCCGTCCGGCACGTCAGGGTGAAGGCAATGGCCGTCCGATGAGAGGCAATGGCCGTCCGCAGCAGGGTGGTCAGAGCAGACCGGGACAGGGCGGAAACGGAAGACCGGACAACAGGGGTGAAGGACGCTTTGGTGGAAATAACCGCAGCGGCCAGAGAGCCGGCGGCGGAAGAAGAGATAACGATGCCGTATTCACACCGGAACTGACAAAAACTTCCAAGGACAGTAAGAGAGAGCGTGACAGAGAAAACAAGAACAAAAAGAAAGATTTCGAGAAGAATTCCGGTGCAGGTCACAACAGACCGAATCAGGGTGGAAGAAGAAATATTTCCAGAATTCCGAAAGCTCTTCAGAAACCTGCTCCTCAGCCAAAACAGGAAGAGAAGAAACCAGAAGTAAAAGAAATCACACTTCCGGAGAAAATGACAATCCGCGAGCTTGCAGAAGCAATGAAGATGCAGCCGTCTGTAATTGTTAAGAAGCTCTTTATGGAAGGCATCATGGTAACTGTAAACCATGAGATCGATTTCGAAAAAGCACAGGAAATCGCACTTGATTACGATATCATTGCAGAACCGGAAGAAAAAGTAGATGTTATCGAAGAACTTCTGAAAGAAGAAGAGGAAGACGAAGCTACAATGGTTTCCAGACCGCCGGTTGTCTGTGTTATGGGACACGTTGACCATGGTAAGACCTCCCTTTTGGATGCAATCCGTAATACACATGTAACAAGAGGTGAGGCAGGTGGAATCACACAGCACATCGGTGCATCTGTTGTTGAAATCAACGGACAGAAGATCACTTTCCTTGATACACCGGGACATGAAGCATTCACAGCAATGCGTATGCGTGGTGCAAACTCTACGGATATTGCAGTACTCGTCGTTGCGGCTGATGATGGTGTCATGCCGCAGACGGTTGAGGCTATCAGCCATGCAAAAGCAGCAGGCGTAGAGATCATTGTTGCAATCAATAAGATTGATAAACCAAGTGCAAACATTGAAAGAGTAAAACAGGAACTTTCCGAATATGAACTGATTCCGGAAGACTGGGGCGGAAGCACCATCTTCGTACCGGTATCCGCACATACAGGAGAGGGAATCGATACACTGCTTGAGATGATCCTTCTTTCAGCAGAAGTACTCGAACTGAAAGCGAACCCGAACCGTGCAGCCAGAGGTCTTGTTATCGAGGCTCAGCTTGACAAAGGTAAAGGCTCTGTTGCAACGATCCTTGTACAGAAGGGTACTCTTCATGTAGGTGACTTTATTGCAGCAGGTGCATGCAGCGGTAAAGTACGTGCAATGATGGATGACAGAGGAAGACGTGTCAAAGAAGCAGGACCGTCCACACCGGTTGAAATTCTTGGCCTTGGTGATGTGCCGAATGCGGGTGAGATCCTGATGGCATTCCCGAGTGACAAAGAAGCGAAAAACTTCGCTGCAGCATTTGTTACCGAGAATAAGAAACACCTCCTTGAAGAAACAAAAGGCAAACTTTCCCTTGATAATCTCTTTGATCAGATTCAGGCAAGCGATCTGAAAGAACTGCCGATCATTGTCAAAGCAGACGTACAGGGTTCGGTAGAAGCCGTGAAACAGAGTCTGCTCAAACTTTCTAATGAAGAGGTTGTTGTTCGTGTGATCCACGGCGGTGTTGGTGCAGTCAATGAATCCGACGTATCTCTGGCAGCAACTTCCAATGCGATCATCATCGGATTTAACGTTCGTCCGGATGCGATGGCAAAACAGCTTGCAGATCAGGAGGGTGTAGACCTTCGTCTGTACAAAGTTATTTATCAGGCAATCGAAGATGTGGAAGCTGCAATGAAAGGTATGCTTGATCCGGTATATGAAGAAAAAGTTATCGGTCATGCGGAAGTACGTCAGCTTTTCAAGGCATCCGGTGTCGGTACGATCGCAGGAAGCTATGTACTGGATGGTATTTTCCAGAGAAACTGCAAAGTACGTATTACAAGAGAGGGTGAGCAGATATTTGAAGGTGAGCTTGCATCTCTGAAACGATTTAAAGATGACGTTAAAGAAGTAAAAGCAGGATACGAATGTGGTCTTGTATTTGATGGATTCAACGATGTCAAAGAAGAAGATAAAGTAGAAGCGTATATCATGGTAGAGGTACCAAGATAGGAGTAGAGCATAAATGAGAAAAAACAGCATTAAGAATACAAGGATCAATGGTGAGGTTCAGAAGGAACTCAGTTCCATCATCCGCGGAGAAATCAAAGATCCGCGGATTCACCCGATGACCTCTGTCATGGCTGTGGAAGTGGCTCCGGATTTGAAGACCTGCAGGGCATATATCAGTGTGCTGGGCAATCAGGAAGCAAAGGAAGCTACGATCAGGGGACTGAACAGTGCGGAAGGATATATCCGCCGTCAGCTTGCCAGAAACCTGAACCTTCGGAATACACCGGAGATTCGTTTTATTCTGGACGAATCAATCGAATACGGTGTAAATATGTCAAAATTAATTGACGATGTTGCAAAAAAAGATGCTTCTTTGGGAAAATCTGAGGAAGAATAAGAGGAATGACCATGAAAAATATAGCAGAAGTACTGGAAAGTGTAAAAACTGTCGGGATTGGCGGACATATCCGTCCGGATGGCGACTGTGTCGGCTCCTGTATGGCACTGTATCTGTATATCAGAACATATTTTCCGGACATTGATGTGAACGTTTATCTGGATCATCCGAAGCCGATCTTCGGACATATTGAATGTATCGATGAAATAAAAACAGAGGCAGATGACAGAGTATTTGACCTCTTTATTACCTGCGATGTCAGTGCCAGAGACCGTCTGGCACTTGCAGGTGAACTTTTTGAAAAAGCTAAGAAGACTGTCTGCATTGACCATCATGTGAGCAATCAGGGATTTGCGGATATCAACCATGTTCAGGGAGATATCAGTTCCTGTTGTGAGGTGCTGTACGGAATCCTCGATCCTGAGAAGGTGACACTTCCGATCGCAACCGCAATCTACACAGGAATGGTGCACGACACCGGTGTATTCCAGTATTCATCTACTTCACCGGAGACCATGCGCATTGCCGGTGAGCTGATGAAGACCGGAATTCCGTTCAGCAGGATCATTGATGAATCTTTCTATCAGAAAACATATATTCAGAATCAGGTTATGGGACGTGTGCTTGCAGAAAGCATCCTTCTCCAGAACGGTACATGCATTATTGGCTATCTGCGAAGAAGAGATATGGATTTCTACGGTGTTGAGGGCAGCGATCTGGATGGTATCGTAAGTCAGCTCCGCCTTACAAAAGGAGTAGAAGTTGCAATGTTTATTTATGAGACAGAGACACAGACTTTCAAAGTTTCTCTTCGCTCGAATGGCAAAGTGGACGTAAGTAAAGTTGCTGTTTTCTTTGGCGGCGGCGGACATACAAGGGCAGCAGGATGTGATCTGCATGGCTCTATGTACGATGTGATCAATAATATCACGGCAGAGATTGAACGACAGCTGGCTGAGGAGGAAGACGCATAATGGATGGCGTACTGAATATCCGCAAAGAAAAGGGTTTTACTTCCTTTGATGTCGTTGCGAAGCTGCGCGGAATCCTCCATATGAAAAAAATCGGACATACAGGGACACTTGATCCGGAAGCAGAAGGTGTGCTTCCGGTAGTCCTTGGAAAAGCAACCAAACTTGTAGATCTTCTGACTGATAAGCAGAAGACATACGAGGCGCTTCTGCATCTTGGACTGGAGACTGACACACAGGATATGACAGGAACCGTTCTCTGTGAGAAAACTGTTGAAGTGTCAGAAGAGGAAGTCGAGGCTGTGATTCGGGAATTTGTCGGAGAATACCAGCAGATTCCGCCGATGTACTCTGCTCTGAAAGTAGACGGCAAAAAGCTCTATGAGCTTGCACGAGAAGGAAAAACCGTGGAGCGTAAGGCAAGGACGGTTCATTTCTATGAAATTGATATAAAAGAAATAAATCTTCCGTATGTTCGTTTTTCTGTTACGTGCAGTAAGGGAACTTACATTCGTACGCTCTGCCATGATATCGGGCAGAAGCTTGGATGCGGCGGCTGTATGGAAGAACTGATCCGTACCAGATCAGGAAACTTTACATGGGAAGACAGCATGACACTTGCAGAAGTAGAAGATGCAGTCAAAGATGGTACGATTGAAGACCGGGTGATCCGTATCGGGCAGGTACTGAAAGATTATCCGGAAATTTTTTGCACACGTGAAGGTGACCGCCTTCTTGAAAACGGAAATGCCCTTACGGAATATTTTGTAAAAGGCAGCCACAAAGAAGGATGGGTTCGGATGTGTGACAGTCAGGGTGAATTTAAAGGGATTTATCAGTGGGATGAGGCAAAAAACCGCTATCAGCCCCAGAAGATGTTTTTGTAGGCAGGAGTAACAGCATAATATGGAATACGTAAGACTGAGCGGGCAGTTTCCGAAGCTTACCAAAAGTGCAGTGACACTTGGCAAATTTGATGGTATCCACCGTGGACACAGGAAACTGATCCGGACAATTCTGGAGCGCAAAAAAGAATATGGAGAACTTGCCGTAGTGATGGCGTTTGTTTCTGACAGGCAGATGATTTTTACTTCCGAAGAACGGCGGACATATCTCGCAAAAATGGGAGTCGATGTTCTTCTGGAGTGTCCGCTGAATGATGAAATCAAGCATATGAAGGCCGAAAATTTTATCCGTCAGATTTTAAAAGGTGATCTGCAGGCAGAATGCGTAGTTGTCGGTGAGGATTTCCGCTTTGGATATGAACGGAAGGGAACACCGGAATTACTGCAGAAATTCGGTGAAAAATATGAATACGAGACGGTTGTCATTTCAAAAGAGATGGAGGGAAACCGTAAGATCAGCAGTACTTATATCCGTGAAGAATTAAAAAAGGGCAACATGGAAAAGATACGGGATCTTCTCGGAAGACCTTTTTGCGTGTCAGGAAGAATTGAACATGGCCGGGGGCTGGGACACAGGGATTTCTTTCCTACTGCCAATATCATTCCGCCAAAATCGAAGCTGATGCCGCCAAATGGAGTGTATGTCACTATGTCTCATTTTGAAGACGGAGATTATCCGGGAATCACCAATGTCGGATACAAACCGACGGTCGGAGAAAGTTTTCTTGGTGTGGAGACGAATCTGTTTGACTGTGATCTGGATCTTTACGGAAGAGAATGTACCGTTGATTTTTATAAATTTACCCGTCCGGAGCAGAAGTTTACTTCATTTGAAGCGCTCAAGGCGCAGATTCGGAAAGATATTCAGTCCGGAAAAGAATATTTTCAGAATGAGAATAGTTCGCAAAAAACTTTACGCTTTGAATCAAAATAATTATTTACACGTCATTTGTTTTATGCTATACTAGTCGAGGTGTAAATCAGCCCATATTCAGAGATTGGAATCTCCAACCGTTTCTTAATATGTGGCGGTTCATTAATTATCAAATTATTTTAAGGAGGAAATCAGAATGATTTCAAAAGAAAAAAAACAGGCAATCATGAAAGAATATGCAAGATGTGAAGGCGACACAGGTTCACCGGAAGTACAGGTTGCAGTTCTTACAGCAAGAATTCAGGAACTGACAGAGCATTTACAGACACATCACAAAGATCATCACTCCAGACGCGGTCTGCTGAAGATGGTTGGACAGAGACGTGGACTTCTGGCATACCTGAAGAAAACAGACATCGAAAGATACCGTGCACTGATTGAAAAATTAGGTTTAAGAAAATAATTAGTATGCGGACGGGGCGGATAACCATCCGCCCCATTTTTGCATATAAAAACATCTGAACCTGTCAGACACAAAATTCCAAAAAACAATAACAGAAGTTATTTCCGAGACTACTGAAAAGCTCATTGCGGCCAATGGTTTTTTCAGTTGTTTCGGGCTTCTGTTTACAATGTCAAACACAGATTTTAAAGGAGAAAAAGTATGTACAAAAGTTATTCTATGGAATTAGCCGGCAGAACGCTGACTGTAGATATCGGTCGTGTTGCAAAGCAGGCAAATGGTGCAGCGCTGATGCATTACGGTGACACTACTGTACTTTCCACAGCAACAGCATCCAAAGAGCCGAGAGAAGGAATTGATTTCTTCCCTCTGAGCGTTGAATACGAAGAAAAAATGTATGCAGTAGGCAAAATTCCGGGTGGATTCAATAAGAGAGAAGGAAAGGCAAGCGAGCATGCAATCCTGACTTCCCGTGTTATCGACCGTCCGATGCGTCCGCTGTTCCCAAAAGATTACAGAAACGATGTTACTCTGGTAAACATGGTTATGTCTGTAGATCCGGAATGTAATCCGGAAATCCCGGCTATGCTTGGTTCTTCCATTGCAACCTGTATTTCAGATATTCCGTTTGATGGTCCATGCGCAACCACACAGGTAGGTCTGATCGATGGCGAGTTCATCATCAACCCGTCACTTGCTCAGAAAGAACTTTCTGATCTTCAGCTTACTGTTGCTTCTACCAGAGAAAAAGTTATCATGATCGAAGCCGGTGCAAATGAAGTTCCGGAAGACACCATGATCGAAGCAATTTACAAAGCACATGATGTAAACCAGGAGATCATCCGCTTTATCGATAAGATTGTTGCAGAGTGCGGCAAAGAAAAACATCTTTATGCTTCCTGTGCAGTTCCGGAAGAACTGTTTGAGGCAATCAAAAAGATTGTTCCTTCTGAAGAAATGGAAGAAGCTGTATTCACAGACGACAAACAGACAAGAGAAGAAAATATCCGTGAGATTACAGCAAGACTTCAGGATGCATTTGCAGACAATGAAGAATGGCTGGCAGTTCTCGGTGAGGCTGTATACCAGTACCAGAAGAAGACTGTACGTAAGATGATCCTCAAAGATCACAAACGTCCGGACGGCCGTCAGATCACACAGATCCGTCCTCTGGCTGCAGAAGTAGACATCATCCCGAGAGTTCATGGTTCCGCAATGTTCACACGTGGACAGACACAGATCTGTACAATGACAACTCTGGCTCCGCTTTCCGAAGCACAGAGAATCGACGGACTGGATGAATTCGAAACATCCAAGAGATATATGCACCACTACAACTTCCCGTCCTATTCTGTAGGTGAGACCAAACCGTCCAGAGGACCGGGACGTCGTGAAATCGGACATGGAGCACTGGCTGAGCGAGCTCTTGTACCGGTACTTCCGTCAGCAGAGGAATTCCCGTACGCAATCCGTACAGTATCTGAGACATTCGAATCCAACGGTTCTACTTCTCAGGCGAGTATCTGTGCATCTACCATGTCTCTTATGGCAGCAGGTGTACCGATCCGCAAACCGGTTGCAGGTATTTCCTGTGGTCTGGTAACAGGTGCTACAGATGATGATTACATCGTTCTGACAGATATCCAGGGTCTGGAAGACTTCTTCGGAGATATGGACTTCAAGGTTGCCGGTACACATGACGGTATTACTGCAATTCAGATGGATATCAAGATTCATGGTCTGACAAGACAGATCGTAGAAGAAGCAATCCGCAGAACAAAAGAAGCAAGAGAGTACATCCTCACAGAGGTTATGGAAAAATGTATCGCAGCACCTCGTGATCATGTAAACAAATATGCACCGAAGATCGTTCAGATCCAGATCGATCCTCAGAAGATCGGTGATGTCGTAGGTCAGAGAGGAAAGACCATCAACGCGATCATCGAGCGTACAGGTGTACAGATCGACATTACAGATGAAGGAGCAGTCTCTATCTGCGGTGTTGACCAGCACGGTATGGATGAAGCAAAGAAAATGATCAAGACGATCGCAACGGATTTCGAAGCAGGACAGATTTTTGAAGGTACTGTTGTAAGCATCAAAGAATTCGGTGCATTCGTTGAGTTTGCTCCTGGCAAAGAAGGTATGGTTCATATCTCCAAGATCAGTGATCACAGAATCAACCGTGTAGAAGATGTTCTGACTCTTGGTGATAAGGTAAAAGTTATCTGCCTTGGTAAAGACAAGATGGGAAGAATGAGTTTTAGTATTAAGGATGTACCGGAAGAAGCATAAATATGAGATATCATAATATAACCAAAGATGATATGCTGAACGGAGACGGGCTTCGGGTCGTTCTGTGGGTTGCCGGCTGCAATCACTGCTGCCGGGATTGTCAGAACCCGATCACCTGGGATCCAAATGGTGGACTTGCATTTACAGAAGCGGAGGAAGCCGAGATATTTACAGAGCTGGATAAAGATTATGTCAGTGGGATCACCTTCTCAGGAGGTGATCCACTGCATCCATCAAACATTTCAGCAGTTACCGCTTTTGCAAAAAAAATCCGTGAAAGATATCCGAACAAGACAATCTGGCTGTATACCGGTTCTACATGGGAGGAAATACAGAATGAAGCAGTCGTACAGTATCTGGATGTCTGTGTAGACGGAGAGTTTCAGGTTGATAAAGCAGATACCTCTCTTCGATGGAAAGGATCTTCCAATCAGCGTGTCATTAATGTTCCCGCGACACTTCGCGAGGGGAAAATTGTTTTACATTGTGCAAATTAAGCAAGATTAAATTGCAAGATCAAAAGCAAAATACCTGTTATATAATGAGGCACAGGAGGCAGCATGAGACGAATCGCAAAATTTCATAAAGTAAGTCCTGCACAGTTTGTAAAGGATTGGAAAGATACTTTTCCGACAGCAGATGAGACAGAGATTTCATCTGTTTACGCAAACATCCGTCTTCCATTAAGGGCAACCGCCGGAAGTGCCGGATATGATTTTTTTGCTCCTGTTGATATTACACTGGCACCGGGAGAGACTGCAAAGATCCCGACTGGTATCCGTGTGGAAATGGAACAGGACTGGGTACTGAAATGTTACCCGAGAAGCGGACTTGGATTCAAATTCCGTCTGCAGTTAAACAATACTGTCGGTATCATCGACAGTGATTATTTCTATTCAGATAATGAAGGTCATATTTTCGCAAAGATCACAAATGACAGCAACGAAGATAAGACTGTCAGCATTACAGCCGGTACAGGCTTTATGCAGGGGATTTTTGTGGAATACGGAATTACAGTAGACGATGATGCAACCGGAGTCCGCAATGGTGGATTCGGAAGCACCACAGAAAAGAAATAAGACGTAATTAAAACGGAGGTTTCAGCCGGTAATGGCGGAAACCTCCGTTTTCTTTAAGAAAAAATAAATTATTCAAGCGGTGCACCGGCAGCTTCTGCTTTACGTGCATTGTCCAGTACGATATCAAAAGCTTCGGCAGCTTTTGCATATTCGTCATCGGATTCGATGTTTGCAAGAACCGGATCACCTTTTTCGGTACGGGAGAATTTGTAAAGATAAACTTCTCCATCCTGATTCTGTCCGTTTTCATCAAGTGGAAGCAGGGCAATATATTCCTGGGCATCTACCGGGAAGACAGTCAGAATCGCGCATTCGATCTCGGTGTCATCGTCCAGAGTCAGGGTGATGGTATTATGGCTTTCGGTGGAAGAATTGCTGCCGCAGTCCAGTCCGCAGGAAGCACAGTCGCTTGGCGTACAGCCATTTTTCAGTTCGTCACTCATTTGATTTTCCTCACTTTGTTTTCATTATCAGTCTATTTTAACAGATAACCGAAGCGAATACAACGGGAAAGCAAAAATGCCGGAGAAAAGACAGAGAAAATGCGTGAGAAGAAAATAAAAAAATATGTTTAAACTGTATCATGAATCATGTATAATGGAAATATCAGACATTTGATCGATTTGAAGGAGTAAATGAGACAATGAAATTGATTTCATGGAACGTTAATGGAATCAGAGCCTGTATTACAAAGGGCTTTGAGGATAGATTTAAGGAGCTGAATGCAGATGTTTTTTGTCTGCAGGAGACGAAATGCCAGCAGGGACAGGTGGAACTGGAGCTTCCGGGGTATCATCAGTACTGGAATTATGCGAACCGCAGAGGTTATTCTGGCACAGCTGTATTTACAAAGAAAGAGCCATTGTCGGTAGTGAACGGAATCGGGATAGAAGCGCATGACAAAGAAGGCCGCGTGATCACACTTGAATTTGAAGAATTCTATTTTGTTACGGTATATACACCGAATTCGCAGAGCGAACTCCGTCGTCTGGAATACAGAATGGAATGGGAACGGGATTTTCTGGCCTATCTTCTGAAATTGCAGGAAAAGAAGCCTGTGATCTGTTGTGGAGACATGAATGTGGCACATCAGGAGATTGATCTGAAGAATCCGAAGACCAACCGCAAAAATGCAGGTTTTACCGATGAAGAACGAGCATGCTTTTCACGTATGCTGGAAAGTGGATTTGTTGATACTTTCCGCTATTTTTATCCAGACAAAGAAGGAATCTATTCCTGGTGGTCTTATCGCTTTAAGGCACGTGAAAAGAATGCCGGATGGAGAATCGATTATTTTATTGTGTCTCCGTCGTTGAAAGATAGACTTCAGGATGCATCGATCCATACAGAAATTATGGGCTCAGATCATTGCCCGGTAGAGTTGGATATTGATTTTGAGAAATAATGGATCTGAGCGAAATAAAGTGACAAGGAGAACCGGGAATGGAAAAAAAGAACAGAATCTGTGCGTATAAGGGAGATCCGGTAGTCCCCGGTGTAAACAAAAAGAAAAGCGGCATTAATTTTGCAGTGGAGGTTCCGGGAGATACTGAAGCTTCACTGGTATTATATCGAAAGGGGGCTGCGGAACCGGAAACAGAGCTTCCCTTTACAGAGGAGTATCGCACCGGCAGGATGTGCGCAATGCTGGTAACCGGGTTGAGACAGGAACGATATGAATATAATTTCCGTATAGCTGGAAAAATCGTACAGGATCCTTTTGCCTGTGTGATTCGCGGGCGCGAGAAGTTTGGTGCGCCGTTGTCGAAAGATGAACATGAGGTTCGCTGTGCATTTCTTTCAGAAAAAGAATACGACTGGGAGGGGGACGCCGCACCGGAGATTCCGTACAGTGAAATGATCCTTTACAAAATACATGTACGTGGATATACCAGACAGGCGAAGCTTGCACTTCGTAAAAGAGGTACTTTTGCAGGACTTACTGAGATGATTCCGTACTGGAAAGAGCTTGGAATCAATGCGGTGGAACTGATGCCGGCATATGAATTTCAGGAATGTGTGCAGGCAGATCATGCTGTGAATCTGGCAGTTCGTAAGAAATCCGATGACAGAATAAATTACTGGGGATATACCAGGGGATTTTATTTTGCACCGAAAGCTTCGTACTGTGCAACGAAGGAACCGGACAGAGAGTTTCGCGATATGATCCGGGCATTGCACAAAGCAGGAATCGAGTGCATTATGGAAATGTATTTCCCTAAGGGAACTCCTTCCTTACAGATGATACGCTCACTGTGGTTCTGGAAGCTTTACTATCATGTGGATGGTTTTCATCTGTTGGGAGATGGGGTGCAGCAGGATGTGATTGAGCGTGACCCAATCCTTTATGGAACAAAAAAGCTGTTTTCAAATGTTTCAGGGGAAGCAGATGCAGAAAATATGCTTGCGGAATATAATGCCGGATTTATGCTGGATATGAGACGTTTTCTCAAGAGTGATGAAGGAATGATCTCCGGCGCAGAGTTCCATATGCGAAGAAATACCGGGAATTTTGGTACAGTTAATTATATGGCGGCGCAGGATGGTTTTACGCTGTATGATACTGTTTCTTATAATTATCGCCACAATGAAGCAAATGGCGAGGATAACCGGGATGGCAGTGAATTTAATTATTCATGGAACTGCGGAGTAGAAGGCAGTACGCGAAAGACGGCGGTGCGCAGGATGAGAGAACAGCAGATGCGAAATGCTTTTCTGATGCTGTTGCTCGGTCAGGGTACGCCAATGATCTATGGCGGAGATGAATTTGCCAATTCACAGGATGGTAACAACAATGCATGGTGTCAGGACAATCCGACCGGATGGACCGACTGGAAAAATGCCAGAAGATATACCGGACTTTCATCTTTTGTGAAGGAGGCAATCGCTTTTCGTAAAAATCATCCGATTCTTCATATGCCGAAAGAAATGCGTGGAGTAGATTATATGGCAAAAGGTTTCCCGGATGTTTCTGTGCACGGGGAGCGCGCATGGTTTTTAAACCGCGATAACACGAGCCGCCTCCTTGGTATCATGTACTGCGGTGCCTATGCACAGAAGGACGATGGCACAGAAGATGATTTCCTTTACATAGGAATGAATTTTCACTGGGAAAAACGTAATATTGCACTCCCGAATCTTCCGGAGGGAATGAACTGGAAAAAGATAGCAGACACATCCGAGACGGGAGAACCGTGGTTCCGTGAACAGGAGGAACCATACAAAAAAGCTGTCAAGATCAATCCACGAACGATCGTGGTGCTGACAGCAAGGCAGGAGGAATCAGAACATGCATCCGTGGCTCCACTTCAAAACGATAACGAGGCATAAACTGCTCGTAATGAAATATTGTTTTCGTATAGGGTTATATAAGCAGGGACTGCTTCACGATCTTTCAAAGTATTCTCCGACAGAATTTTTTGTCGGATGCAGATACTATCAGGGAACGAGAAGTCCGAATAATGCAGAGAGAGAAGACATTGGTGTATCTACCTCCTGGCTGCATCACAAAGGTCGAAACAAACACCACTTTGAACACTGGGTAGATTATTCCATTGACGGGGAACATGTCATCATGGGCGCACAGATGCCGCGAAAATATGTAGCTGAGATGGTGGTTGACCGGATCAGTGCATCCAGAAATTATCTGGGAGATGCTTATGATGACAGCCAGCCGCTGGATTATTTCCTGAAAAGTAAAGAAAAGCTCTGGTTTATCCATCCGCAGACAAAGAAAGAACTTGAAGCGCTTCTACGTATTTTGAATGATCATGGGGAAGAAAAACTGCTTCATTATATCAAATACAGATACTTGAAAGGTGAAACCAGAAAAATTAAATATTAGAAGCAAGTCAGCAAAGACGATATCAAAAGTTCTTTTTTTACCGCAACTGGTAGAAAGAGGACTTTTGTTTTGCAAAGAATTAAGCGGTAATGTCACAATTAATAAAACAAACAGTATATAACAGTTGACAACAGTAATATACTGTTATATACTGTTTGTGAAGGAGGCAGATATGAAGCTTATAATTAACCATACTTCCATGGAGCCAATATATGAACAGATAATGACACAGATCAAAGCAGAAGTGATTGACGGGACCCTTCCGGCAGGGAGTGCTTTGCCATCTGTACGGGCATTGTCCAAAGATCTCAAGATAAGTGCCCTTACGGTAAAGAAGGCCTATGATAATCTGGAAACAGAAGGTCTGGTCGTAACAGTACATGGGAAAGGCAGCTTTATAGCGGAAACAAATCAGGAGCTTCTGATGGAGGAGCGCAAAAAGGAACTGGAAAAAGAACTGGAGGAGGCAGTGCGAAAGGCACGTGCAGGCGGCCTGACGAATCAGGAGATACAGGAAACGTTTCAGATTATAATGGAGGACAGGGTATGTTAGTACAGCTGGATCATGTAAAAAAGATTTATGATGACTTTGCGCTGGAACTGAATATGCAGATACCGGAGAATTGTGTGACCGGGTTGATCGGTGCAAATGGAGCGGGCAAAAGTACAGCATTTAAACTGATGCTTGGTCTGATCAGACCGGATTACGGGACAGTGAATGTGCTGGACAGAAAGGCATCAGATATGACTGTAATGGAAAAGGAAAAAATAGGTACTGTATTTTCCGATAGTGGTTTTTCTGAATATCTGACTGTACAGCAGGTGATTCACATTATGAAAAATTTTTACACAGATTTTAATGAGAATCTTTTTCAGAAACAATGCGAAAAACTGGAAATTCCATTGAAAAAACAGATAAAAGAATTTTCAACAGGAATGAAAGCAAAATTAAAAGTGATCCTGGCAATCAGCCACGACAGTAAACTATTGATTCTGGATGAACCGACAGCAGGTCTGGATGTCATTGCCAGAGAAGAAATCCTTAATTTACTGCGTGACTATATGGATACTCCCGGACGCTCGATTGTGATAAGTTCGCATATTTCCGGGGATCTGGAACATTTTTGTGACGATGTTTATATGATCCACAATGGAAAAATAGTACTTCATGAAGAAACGGACCGCATTTTGGATGAATATGGTTTTATAAAAGTGCCAGAACAAGAATTTGCAAAACTGGATAAAGAATATATTCTGCGTATAAAAAAAGAAAACTTTGGTTATAGCTGCCTGACGGATCAGAAAAATTATTATCTGGAAAATTATCCGGGAATTGTTATTGAAAAGGGCTCAGTGGACGAAGTGATTACAATGATGGTAAAGGGAGAAAGCATATGAGTGGCTTGATCGTGAAAGATCTGGAATTGATCAGAGTAAATATAAAAATATATCTGGCAGTGTTTGCGATTGGAGTTGTTTATCTGATAGCTAAAAAGGACAGTGCAGCTTTTTTTACATCTTATATGATTGTTATGAGCGTCGGGCTTTCAGCCGGAACTGTGTCATATGACAGCTATGAAAAAGGAATGAATTTTCTTATGACACTGCCGGTTACCAGAAAACAATACGTTTATGAAAAATATCTTCTGAGCATGTTGATCACACTAATAACAGGTGCTGTTTCATTTCTGGCTGGAATTATGAAAGTGCAGCTTTCCGGAAATGGCATGGTGGAAGATATTCTGGTCGGAACAGCTGTGGCATTGTTTGTGGCAGGTCTGCTTCTGGCACTTGTGATTCCGCTGCGCATAAAATATGAGGCTGAAAAAAGCAGGATTATAATGCTCGGGGTTATTGCGGCAATTTTTCTTGTGGGGATAGCCGGCAAAAAAATTATAGAAATATCTCATGGAACAATTTATAATATAGCAGAGATTTTGGATTCACTTTCTGCAGGAAATATCATGTTATCAGGTGTTGTCATATTTGCAGTGGTGGTTCTGATTTCCGTTGGATGCAGTTGCAGGATTATAAACAACAAAGAATTTTAAAGTTGCTGCGAACAGTAATATTTTAGATAAAACGAAGGAGTACTTGCTTATGGATAAGAATCAGATTTTTATAAAAAATGGCACAGAATACAAAAAGATGACAAAGGAGCTTCTTGCAGAAAGCAATCTTGCAGAGCTGATCGGTGACCGGAATAAAATGGTCGGGATCAAACCGAATCTGGTATCGCCGTCCGATCCGTCCGATGGCGGCACCACACATCCGGAAATCGTAGCCGGGATTTTGGAATATCTGAAAGAAAATGGCTTTCAGAATATGATGATCCTGGAGGGATCCTGGGTGGGAGATCGTACGGCGGATGCCTTTGAAGTCTGTGGATATCGCAGTCTCTGTGAGGATTATGATGTCAGATTTTATGATACACAGAAAGATAAGAGTTATGTGAAAGACTGCAGTGGACTGGAACTGAAAATATGCGAGAGTGTAAAAAAAATCGATTTTCTTATCAATGTGCCGGTCATGAAAGGACACTGTCAGACAAAAATCACCTGTGCGCTGAAAAACATGAAAGGGCTGATTCCAAACACAGAAAAAAGACACTTCCATGCAATGGGACTGCACAAGCCGATCGCACATCTGAATACAGGGATACATCAGGACTTCATTGTGGTTGATAATATCTGCGGAGATCTGGATTTTGAAGACGGAGGCAATCCGGTTGTGATGAACCGCATCTGGACTGCGATGGATCCGGTACTGGTTGATGCCTATGTCTGCAAACAGTTACATTATGAAGCAGAAGAAGTAGCATATGTAAAAATGGCAGCAGAACTTGGCGTGGGCTGCGCTGATATTTCAAAAGCAGATATCCAAATTCTGGGAGAAGCAGCAGAACATCACATCGCAGAACGACGAAAAGTAGTCGATGTGGCAGATGCAGTAGAAGAAGTAGAATCCTGCAGCGCCTGCTACGGTTACCTGATTCCTGCACTCGATATGCTGAAACAAGAAGGACTTTTCGAAAAGCTGCACGAAAAAATCTGCATTGGACAGGGCTATCGCGGAAAGACCGGCGAACTCGGAGTCGGCCACTGCACCCGAAACTTCCGATGCCACGTAGAAGGCTGTCCACCAACCGAAACTCAGATTTACGAATATTTGAAAGATTACATTGCAAAGCATTCTTAGAGAAGAAACCGGAATTTATTTACATTATTAAAGGACGGAGATAAGTTGCTTTTTTATCTTTAGAGAACTATTTAAGATTTCAGTAACAGGAACTTACACTTTCTTTTGAATGCTCTCTTAAATTATTGAATACACTCACGGCAGGAAACCTCACTTCCCCTCAATTCCAAAGTTCAAGAGCCGGAAGCCATATTAATTATAAGAACTCACAGAAAGAACCCTGAGCAGGGAGTCTCGCAGACATCTGCAGAAGTCGTGCAATTTCTTAGATATGTTCTGGCTGTATTATCCCCTGAAATCGTACTGTTCGAGCAAGACGCGAGTTTACGATTTCAGGGGATGTCTTTTACAGACAGATCATATCTTAGAAATTACCGACGACGAAGCCGTCTGCGAACTCCCTGCTACAGGGCTCTTTCGTGAATTATATAAATAATATCCTTTTTCCAGCTCGTTACCTGCAACCCCATCTACTTCTTCATCGCAGCTTCCTTCAGAATCTTCACAACCTCCTCCTGACTGAACTTACTGCTGTCAATACACAGATCATACTGTCCCATATCCAGCCATTTCTGATCCGTAAAAAACTCAAAATACGCACGACGTTCCTTGTCCATTCTCTTAACAAGCTTTCTGGCACTCTTTTCCTCACGATCCAGCCGTTTCATAACTGTCTGTACACGGTCTTCAAATGGTGCATAGATAAAAACTTTCAGAGCATGGTCAGTGAGAATGTTATTCGCACACCTGCCGACGATCACACAGTCTTCCTGATCGCTTAAAGAAAGAATGATTTCCCTCTGGATGCCAAATAAAACATCATTCATGGGGATTGGATAACGGTCAACACCGAGCTGTAGTTCGCTGTCAATAGGGAATCCCCATGGACTTGGGCGTTTCTCATCTACCTCTGCAAACTGGCTGAGCGGAACCTGCTTTTTACTGCTGGCCATCTCGATCAGTTCCCGGTCATAAAATCCGATTCCCATTTCTTCGGCAAGAGCCTTTCCGATTATCCGTCCATTACTTCCATACATACGATTGATTGTGATAATACGTTTACTCATATAGTTGCCTCCTCTCAAAGAATCAAACTTTTATTTGCTTTTATAATAGTATAATTTTTGGAAAATTTCAATAAAAAAACAAAATAAAACAAAAATAAATCATCATATATACAATAAAACTGACGAATTAAAACGAGTTTTCAGCTGTGAACGGTAACGATTGTCGGATCTGAGGGACAAACGTCGAACGAAAATGATTGACCATACAGAGGCATGAAAGTTATAATGATCCTGTCAGGAAAAACAGTACTGGAAAAAATTACTTGACATATCTATGCATATTAAATATAATTTTCTTATGCATTACAGAAATGTTACGAAAAGTTAAAAACACGAAACAGTAACGAAAAAAGTAATGACAAAGATGCAAGGAATGTTTGAGTATGAGAAAAACAGGATTAACAAAACAGCATAACAGAAAGGATAAAGGCGGCAAAGTACAGAATTCTTCCCTTCATGGATTTGTATCGCTTAGTGTCTGTGCGCTTACAGTACTGACTGTGACCGGAGGATGTAAGCTCATTGGAAGCGGAAGACAGAATCAGGTTTATGCAGCGTCTGAGCAGAAAAGCAGCACATATACGTACTATACGGATGATTCTCTGCCAACCGGAATTGCAGGTGTGGTTTCAGGAGTAAACGCAACGCCGTCAGCCGGTATGACTGTCAAGCGTATCGGTATTTCCTGTGATGATGTGATTGTTGGTCAGCGTGTCAGCAAAGTTACCAGCAGTGCGGTGGAGATGAATGTCAGCGATTTGATGACGACCACAGTAGATAACTTTGATGCGCAGGTAGTTTCTCATTCTTCTTCTGCGAAGATGATGTCGGATGAGGATTATGAGAATCTTCTGCAGATCGTAGAGGCAGAAGCTGGCACAGAGGACATTAAAGGTCGCGTTCTGGTAGCAAACGTAATCATGAATCGTATTAATTATCCGGAGTTTCCGAATAATGCGACAGATGTCATCTGGCAGTATATAGATGGTGTGGCACAGTTTTCACCGGTAGCTGATGGCAGAATTTCAGAAGTTGTACCTACTGACGAAACAAAAGAAGCTGTCAGACAGGCACTGGAAGGTGTAGATTATTCAGAAGGTGCGTTGTTTTTTATCCAGAAATCAGCAGCAGCCAAGAATAACATTAAGTGGTTTGATAAGAACCTTAAAAAGC
This sequence comes from Blautia intestinalis, assembly GCF_014297355.1. GTDB lineage: Bacteria > Bacillota > Clostridia > Lachnospirales > Lachnospiraceae > Blautia_A > Blautia_A intestinalis. The sequence continues at coordinate 221,501 of NZ_JACOQE010000003.1, forward strand.
TGTTCAAGCATGGTGTGCATGAATTCTATACATATCCTGAAGCAGTTCAGCAGTGAATTTTTACAAAATATATAACAGGGATTCCGGAGAGACATGATGTTTTACCGGAATCCTTTTTTTACAGCAGGTAATGAATAAACAGGCGGAAAAGTTTTTCTGCAATTTTGTATGGAATTTTACACGGCAACGTGGTATACTGTGACCAAAAATGAAACAAACCCGAAGAAAGGCAGGAAGGATACATGCAGGTATTATACAAGAGCACAAGAGGCAAAGGTGAAACAGTAACTGCTTCCATGGCAATTTTAAAAGGACTTTCTGAAGATGGAGGTCTGTTTGTACCCACTGAGATTCCGAAACTGGATGTGCCGGCAGAGAAGCTTGCACAGATGACATATCAGGAAACTGCATATGAGGTTATGAGCCGTTTCCTTACAGATTTTACAGAAGAAGAACTGAAAAACTGTATTGCAAATGCATATGATGAGAAATTTGACACTTCTGAAATTGCACCGCTTCATGAGGCAGATGGTGCTTATTATCTGGAACTGTTCCATGGTGCGACGATTGCATTTAAAGATATGGCACTTTCCATCCTGCCACATCTTATGACAACTGCTGCAAAGAAAAACGCAGTTAAGAATGAGATCGTTATCCTTACTGCAACATCCGGTGATACCGGAAAGGCGGCACTTGCAGGTTTTGCGGATGTTCCGGGAACCAGAATCATCGTATTCTATCCGAAACACGGTGTCAGCCCGATCCAGGAAAAGCAGATGGTAACACAGAAGGGTGACAATACTTATGTAGTTGGAATCACCGGAAACTTTGACGACGCGCAGACAGCAGTCAAGAAGATGTTCAATGACCGTGAACTTGCAGCGGAGCTTGATGCAGCAGGATTCCAGTTCTCCTCCGCGAACTCTATCAACATCGGAAGACTGGTTCCGCAGATCGTTTATTATGTGTATGCTTATTCGAGACTGGTTGGACAGGGCAAAGTAAAAGCTGGTGAAAAAATCAATGTTGTAGTTCCGACAGGTAACTTCGGAAATATTCTTGCTGCTTACTATGCAAAACAGATGGGACTTCCGATCAACAAACTGGTCTGTGCATCTAATGAGAATAAAGTCCTTTTTGACTTCTTCCGTACAGGAACTTATGACAGAAAGAGAGACTTTATCCTCACAACTTCTCCGTCCATGGATATTCTGATCTCCAGCAATCTGGAACGTCTGATTTATCGTCTGACAGGCGAAGATGCACAGAAATGTGCAGAACTGATGAAGTCCTTAAGTGAAGGCGGGGAGTATACGATCACCGATGAAATGAAAAAAGGCCTTGTTGATTTTTATGGAAATTACTGTAGTGAAGAAGAGACCAAAGAGACCATTCATAATGTTTACAAAAACAGTGATTATGTGATCGATCCGCATACAGCTGTTGCAGCAGGTGTTTATAAGAAATATCTGAAAGATACAGATGACCATACTGTGACGGTGATCGCATCTACAGCAAGTCCATATAAGTTTACAAGAAGTGTGATGGATGCTGTCGCAGATAAAGCAGAAGATAAAGATGACTTTGCACTGGCGGATCAGCTTTCTGCTATTTCCGGTGTCAAAGTACCGAAAGCCGTAGAAGAAATCCGTACAGCACCGGTACTGCATGATATTGTAGTGGATGCACCGGATATGCCGGATACCGTCAAAAAGGTTCTTGGCATTCACTGATTTAACACACACAGAAAAGAATCCTTTTACAGAATTTTTTTCCAGTATTATGTGTTGAAAAATCACATATAATAGAGTACAATAAAAAAAGAAAATAACTTCTGGAATGTGCGAGCCCCCTTTTTTATTTGAACCTACATTGACAAATAGGGACTCCTAAATTGCCGGAGTGATGTCAGACCTCTCGTTGTGGTAGGCAGATCTTCGGTTGCGGACACCCATCCTGGCTTAGGCTAGGCGTCAAATGGAAGGGAACGGCATTCCGGATCTTAAGAAAGAAATGAGTCATAGAGATATGGCTCTTTTTTTGAAGAAGTATGATGTATAGTCAGGTTTGGGAGGAAGTTATGGTAACAAAACGAACATTTGGAAAATTATCATCAGGAGAAGAAATTCAGATTTTCCATCTGGAAAATAAATCCGGTGCCTATGCAGAAATTTCACAGTTTGGTGCAATTCTGGTAAAGCTTTGTGTACCGGACAGAGAAGGTAAACTTACAGATGTAGTTCTGGGGTATGATGATCTTGCAGGCTATGAGGTTAACGGATGCTTCTTTGGCGCGACGATCGGAAGAAGCGGGAACCGTATTGCGGATTCCAGATTTGCGCTGGACGGACAGGAGATCACCCTTACACCGAACGAGGGCAAAAACAATCTGCACAGTGGACCGAATGGATTTGAGAAAAAAATCTGGAATGCAGCAGAGATTTCCGAAGATAAAAATGCAGTAATGTTTTCGAGAATCAGTCCGGATGGTGAGAATGGATTTCCGGGAGAATTTCAGGTTTCTGTTACATATGAAATGACAGAAAACAATGAGCTTCGAATCGTATACGGAGGAGTCTGTGACAAGACAACAGTTGCAAATATGACCAACCATTCTTATTTTAATCTTGCAGGAGAGGGCAGTGGGAAAGCAATGGATCAGTACCTGACGATTCATGCTGAATCCTATACACCGGTTGGAGAAGGATCTATTCCGCTTGGAGAGAATGCGCCGGTTGAGGGTACCCCGATGGATTTCCGCATACCACATCAGATTGGCGATGAGATTGAAGCCGACTTCGAGCAGTTAAAGATTACAGGCGGCTATGATCACAACTATGTGACCGATTATTATAACAAAGCCAGTGTCCGTGAGATTGCCCGTGCATGGTCCGAAAAGACCGGTATCGAGATGAGCGTACTGAGTGACTGCCCATGCGTGCAGTTCTATGCAGCAAACTTTGTAGAAAACGAGCATGGCAAGAATGGACATGTCTACAATCAGAGAGAAGCGTTCTGTCTGGAAACACAGGTAGAGCCGAATGCAGTCAATGTAGAAGCGTTCCATTCCCCGGTTCTGGATGCCGGTGAGCGCTATTATTCCGAGACCATTTATTGTTTCTCTGTCAGAAAATAAATAAAAGTTATTTTTCCGGCTTTCTTCATATAATGCAATATGAAGAAAGTCGGATTTTTTATTGGGATAAGTATGATTTTTTATAGTGTCACAGTGGCAAAATGCGTGGCAGAAATTTATGCGGAAGTGCCGGATCCGGTAATTCGTGTGCTGATATCGGACAGTGATTTCCAATCGTATTATCATTCGTCTGTGACAGTTGCTTATAACGGCAGGGAAATACGATATGAAGCGGAAGAACTTCAAAAGAAAAAAACAACCATACGTATTCCGGCACAAAAAAATGGCATCTGTATTCAATCGTTGAAGCGTCAGGATGGTGCACCGGTATATCAGGGAAGTATGGAACTTATACCGGATGAGCAGGGGATTCTGCTGATAAATGAACTGTATCTGGAAGAATATCTGAAAGGTGTTGTGCCAAGTGAAATGCCGTCATCGTATTCGCTTGAGGCACTGAAAGCACAGGCAGTATGTGCCAGAACTTATGCATGGAAACAGATACAGGAGGGCAGACTGACAGAATATGATGCGGATGTGGATGACAGTGTGAGCTTTCAGGTGTATGGAAATGTTCTGCCGCAGGATTCTGCCACACAGGCAGTTGAGGAGACGACCGGGCAGATCATATGTCAGAATGGAGAAGCAATTGACGCGTATTATTTTTCAACTTCGGCAGGTGCGACCAGTACAGATGAGATTTGGGGTGCTGCAAAGGCTGCGTCCTATCTGCAAAGTGTTCCATGCAAATTTGATGAACGGGAACCATGGAGTCACTGGAGTGTTGAAATTCCGTGGAAAACAATAGAAGAGAAGGCAAAAGCATATCAGGACAAAAACAGTATGTTGACAGCGATTACCATAAATACAAGAAATGAAAGCGGTGCAGTGACAGGGCTGACAGTAAGTATGGAAGACAGTTCTTTTGAATTAAAAAATGAATATGAAATCCGGCAGTTCCTTTCTCCGGAGGGCTGCACGATCACAGAAAAGGATGGCACAGAGACGGAAGGAGGAAAGCTGTTACCGAGTGCATATTTTGAACTGGAAATGAAAAAAGATGAATCCGTGAAGATTACAGGCGGCGGCTACGGGCATGGTGTCGGGATGAGCCAGACAGCAGCCAATGTGATGGCAGAACAGGGATATGATTACAGGAAAATTCTGGATTATTTTTTCAAAAATATTACAATCGAAAATCTGGGATGACAGAAAGTTGATTTCGTGGTAAAATGTACAACAAACATATTTGACCCTGGGAGAAAAAATATGGAAAAAAAATCAGAAAAAGGCACGATAGCGCTGATCCTTGGTTTCATAAAGCGCATGCAGGAGGATCATATCGGTGCATATGCTGCGCAGGCGGCATATTTCCTGATCATGTCGTTTATTCCTTTTGTGCTGGTGCTTACCGCACTTGTTCAGTATACGCCGCTTACTTACCGGATGCTCAGACAGGTGATCATCGGGTTTGTTCCGGATAATTTGCAGGATTTTGTCCTCAAGATCATCGCAGAAGTATTCTCGAAGAGTGCAGCAGTCGTACCGATTTCCGGTCTGTTCGCACTGTGGTCTTCCGGCAAGGGCATGCAGTCCCTGATTGCGGGACTGAACGTGATCTATCACGTAAAGGAGACTCGAAACTGGCTGACGAACCGGTTGTATTCGATGTTATATATGTTTTTGTTTATTATTGCAATTATCACCAGTCTTCTTCTTCTGGTTATGGGTAACCGGATACATGCGGAACTGATCGTTCATATGCCCTTACTCGGGAAGGTAGTAGGAAGAATTTTGAGTGCCAAGACATTTCTTGTTTTTGTTGTGCTCTTTCTTGTTTTTCTGGTGTTGTACAGATACCTGCCAAACAGAAAGGCTTCATTGAAAAGTCAGGTGCCGGGGGCATTTATCATTGCTGTGGCATGGTCCTTGTTTTCCTATTTCTTTTCGTTTTATTTTACATTTTTTCCGAATTTCAGTAATATGTACGGAAGTCTGTCCGCACTGATCATGGTCATGCTGTGGCTTTATGTGTGCATGAATCTCTTGCTTTACGGGGCAGAATTAAATGCATATTTTGAAAAACAGTTCCGCCAGGCGCAGTATACCGTATGGCAGCAGATAAAAAAACTGCTTGACAGATTTTTTGCGCTGTGGCATCATAAAGGCTGATAGGCGAAAAGCTGTGAAGGCGTTTCAGGAAATTGTTTTCTTACAGAGAGAAGGAGTCATCGGCTGTAAGCTCCTTTAAGTTCAGACATTTTCTTATTTTCCCGCCGGAGCTTCGTTTCTGAACTTTCAGTAGGAAGCGACGTGGATGCGCGTTAAGCATGACTCAAGTGCCTGTGGATAGTTTCACGGGAAGCAGGGTGGTACCGCGGTTATAATTCCGTCCCTTTTTGGGGACGGTTTTTTTTATGTCAAAAAAAGGAGAGTAAAATCATGGATATGAAGGAAAGACTTCAGGAATTAGCTGAAGCAGCCAGAAAACGGATCGAGGAATCAGATCGTCCGGAGAGGCTGAATGAAGTAAAAGTTGCTTACCTCGGCAAAAAGGGTGAGCTGACTGCAATCTTAAAGAGTATGAAAGATGTTGCTCCGGAAGATCGTCCGAAAGTAGGTCAGATGGTAAATGAGACCCGTGTGAAGATCGAAGAACATCTGGAAGCAACCAGAAAGAAACTGGAAGAAGCACTTCGTGAAGAAAAAATGAAAGCAGAAGTGATCGACGTTACACTTCCGGCAAAGAAAGCAATGATCGGTCATCGTCATCCAAACAGCATTGCACTCGAAGAAGTAGAACGTATTTTCATCGGGATGGGCTACGAAGTAGTAGAGGGGCCGGAAGTAGAATATGCAGATTATAACTTTACAAAACTGAATATTCCGGAAGATCATCCGGCAAGAGATGAGCAGGATACATTCTTTATCAATGATTCTATTCTTCTTCGTTCTCAGACTTCCCCGGTACAGGCACGTACCATGGAAAAGGGCAAACTGCCGATCCGTATGATCGCACCGGGACGTGTATTCCGTTCTGACGAAGTAGATGCAACACATTCTCCGTCCTTCCATCAGATTGAAGGCCTTGTCATCGACAAGAATATTACATTTGCAGATCTTAAGGGAACTCTGCAGGAGTTTGCACAGGAACTGTTCGGGCCGGAGACAAAGACAAAATTCAGACCACATCATTTCCCGTTTACAGAGCCGAGTGCAGAGGTTGATGTTTCCTGCTTTAAATGCGGCGGAAAAGGCTGCCGTTTCTGTAAAGGTTCCGGCTGGATCGAAATCCTCGGCTGCGGTACCGTTCATCCGAACGTGCTTAGAATGTGTGGCATTGATCCGGATGAATATACAGGATTTGCGTTTGGTGTAGGTCTGGAACGTATTGCACTTCTCAAATATGAGATCGATGATATGCGTCTCCTCTATGAGAATGATGTCAGATTCTTAAAACAGTTTTAAGTTGCACAGCAGTATAATGAAAATTCGAAAGGTGGATATAAAACATGAATACATCAATGTCCTGGATTAAAATGTATGTGCCGGATCTGGATGTAACAGCCCAGGAATACACAGATGCCATGACACTGTCAGGAACAAAAGTGGAAAGCTTCGAAAAACTGGATGCAGATCTGGACAAGATCGTGATCGGACAGATTGAAAAAATAGAAAAACATCCTGATGCAGATAAACTGATCATCTGTCAGGTGAATATCGGAACAGAGACTGTTCAGATCGTAACAGGTGCTCCGAACGTCAAAGAAGGTGATAAAGTACCGGTTGTTCTGGATGGCGGACGCGTTGCCGGCGGACATGACGGTAAGATGACTTCTGGCGGAATCAAGATCAAAAAAGGAAAACTCAGAGGCGTAGAATCCTGCGGTATGATGTGCTCCATCGAAGAACTGGGAAGCTCAAGAGAAATGTATCCGGAAGCACCGGAATACGGCATTTACATTTTCCCGGAAGATGCAGTAGTAGGAGAAAGTGCAGTCAAAGCACTTGGTCTTGATGATGTTGTTATCGAATATGAGATCACATCCAATCGTGTAGACTGCTACGGAGTACTTGGAATTGCAAGAGAAGCAGCTGCTACTTTTGATAAGAAATTTATTCCTCCTGTAGTCAAAGAAACAGGAAACGATGAAAAAGCATCTGACTATATCAAAGTTACCGTAGAAGACCCGGAACTTTGCCCGAGATATACAGCAAGAGTTGTGAAAAATGTCAAGATCGGACCGTCACCGAAATGGATGCAGAGATGCCTCGCTTCTAACGGCATCCGTCCGATCAACAACCTTGTAGACATTACAAACTATGTTATGGAAGAATACGGCCAGCCGATGCACGCATATGATCTGGATACCATCGAAGGCAGAGAAATCATTGTGCGTCGTGCGAAAGCAGGAGAGAAATTCGTAACACTGGATGGTCAGGAACGTGAGATGGACGATCAGGTTCTGATGATCTGCGATGGCAGGAAGGCTGTCGGTATCGCAGGTATCATGGGTGGCGAAAACTCCATGATCACAGACAATGTTCATACGGTTCTGTTTGAGGCTGCATGCTTCAATGGCACAAACATCCGTCTTTCTTCAAAGAGAATCGGACTTCGTACTGATGCATCCGGTAAATTCGAAAAAGGTCTTGACCCGAACAATGCCAAAGCAGCAATCGACCGTGCATGCCAGCTTATGGAAGAACTGGGTGCTGGTGAGGTCGTTGGTGGCTGCGTAGACATCTGCAATGAAGTAAGAGAGCCTTCCAGAGTGCCGTTTGAGCCGGAACGCATCAATGCACTTCTCGGAACAGACCTTACAAAAGAAGAAATGCTTGCATACCTTGCAAAAGTTGAACTGACACTGGATCCGGAGACAAACGAGATCGTGGCGCCTACTTTCCGTCAGGATATCCACTGCATGGCAGACGTAGCAGAGGAAGTTGCAAGGTTCTTCGGATATGATAAAATTCCGACCACACTTCCAAACGGAGAAGCTACTACAGGTAAACTTCCGTTCAAACTCCGCATCGAGAATGTGGCAAGAGATATCGCAGAATACTGTGGATTCTCCGAGGGAATGACTTATTCTTTCGAAAGCCCGAAGGTATTCGATAAACTTCGCATTCCGCAGGACAGTGATCTTCGTAAAGTTATTACGATCAGTAATCCGCTTGGTGAAGATTACAGTATCATGCGTACGACCACACTGCACGGTATGCTGTCTTCTCTGGCGACCAACTACAACAGAAGAAACAAAGGTGTTCGTCTGTATGAAATCGGTAAAGTTTATCTGCCAAAGGCACTTCCGCTGACAGAACTTCCGGATGAGAGAACACATTTTACTCTTGGCATGTACGGAGCGGGTGATTTCTTTGACATGAAGGGAGTTGTAGAAGAGTTCTTCGAAAAATCCGGCATGAAGAAAAAAGTTCACTATACACCGGACAGCAACAAGACATACCTGCATCCGGGCAGACAGGCCAGCATCAGCTACGAAGGCAAAGTAGTCGGCTATCTCGGTGAGGTACATCCGATCGTTGCAGATAATTATGGAATCGGAGAAAGAACATATGTCGCAGTGATCGATATTCTGGATATCCTTGAATTCTGTGGATTCAACCACAAATTCAGCGGAATTGCCAAATATCCGGCAGTTACCCGTGACTTAAGTATGGTTGTTCCGAAACATGTGCTTGCAGGCCAGATCGAAGACGTTCTGGAGCAGAGAGGCGGAAAGATCCTTGAATCTTATCAGCTCTTTGATATTTATGAAGGTGCACAGATCAAATCCGGATACAAATCTATGGCTTATTCTGTTGTGTTCCGTGATCATGACAAGACTCTGGAAGAGGCTGAGATCACAGCTACAATGAAGAAAATCCTGAATGGCCTGACAAACCTTGGAATCGAGCTGAGAAGCTGATGAAACTTTATGTTGTACGGCACGGGGAAACCGTGTGGAACAAACTCCACAAAGTGCAGGGGGCGGCGGATATCCCACTTGCAGAGAAGGGAATTGATCTTGCAGAGAAAACGGGTGAGGCATTAAAAGAAGTCCCGTTTGATCTCTGCATCACAAGCCCACTTGTGAGAGCGCGAAGGACGGCAGAACTGATTCTTGAAAAGCAGCCACATAAGGTGCCGGTCATCGAGGACAAAAGAATCCAGGAGATCAATTTTGGTGAAATGGAAGGTGTTGTCTGCTTTACAGATGAGCATGTATTTCTGAATGAGCAGTTGGAGAAGTTTTTTAATGATCCATGGAAATTTGAACGTCCGAAGAACGGAGAAAATATTTCAGATATTCTTGCACGGACGAAAGATTTCTGGGAAGAGGTGACCGGTAATCCGGATTATCAAAACAAAACGATTCTGATCGCATCACACGGCTGTGCAGTGCGCGCACTTCTGCAGAACATTTATCAGGATCCGAAAAATTTCTGGCATGGAAGCGTTCCGCCGAACTGCGGTGTAAATATTGTTGAGGTAAAGGACGGCGAAGCTGTGCTTCTGGAAGAAGATAAAGTATATGCATAATGAGACAGGCGGTTCGTAAAAGAGCCGCCTGTTTTTTCATGTAATAGGAAATTACTCCGTAATTTTCCTATCACATGAAAACGCTCCGCGAGGATGCGACCAGATGCATGAGGAATATGTCTGCCAAAGCAGACTGCATCTGGCGCGCAAAGCGTAACAAGTCCATCAAAGATTGAGGGATTTAGGGAGGTTGAAGCGGACTTGTCCGCTTTGTTCCAGAAATATGAAAAATTTGTGAGAAACGGGTAAAGTCAGGAAAACAGCTTGTTCGTAAAATTGTGATATGATATGATAGAAAAGGCAGAAAATAGTATGAAATTAATGCTTTTTTGCAAAAAAACAAGAATAAATTAAACACTACAGGGAGGTTAGCTATGAGGAAAAAAATCATGAATGTCGTGTTGTTTCTGGCTGTACTTGCAGCTGCTCTCGGAATGACATTGTACGTAGGCAACAGTGCGGCAAGCGTGCTGATCTACAACTTTATTTTTCTCGGTATTATTGCAGTTGTCTATATCGTGGGGCTGTTGGGCGGAATGTTTCGCATGAATAAGCTTTCGCTTGCATTGAAGGATGCGGCGGACGAGCTGGAGGATGCCTTTAAAATGCCGGGAAGAGTAGCACCGGATAAAGTGGCATCACTGAACGGAATTTTTCATCATGCCTATCTGGATGGCAAGATGAAGGCATTTACAGACAGTATTGCGAAGAGCCAGGAAGGAATCGTGGATATTGAAGAGTTTCTGAATGAAGATGATCTCGATATGCACGTGCATAAACGGCTTCTGGAAATGGCACCGGATCTTTTTACCAGCATCGGTATCTTAGGTACCTTTGTAGGTCTGGTATGGGGACTTAAGGATTTTCAGCCATCAGATTATGCGGCAATGACGAGTTCCGTATCTTCGCTGGTTGATGGCATCAAGGTCGCATTCCTGACTTCCATTTATGGTATTGCGTTTTCTATCGTTTACACATCCGGAATGAAGAGCGAATATTCTTCTATGACAGAGAATCTTCAGATGTTTCTTGACCGTTTCCATACATATGTCATGCCGAGTGCAGAGACTGAGTCCATGAATCTTCTTGTTGCGAGCCAGAAGAATCAGACTGCAGCAATGAATCAGATGGCAGAGCAGTTTTCCGTAAAAATGGCAGACAGCTTTGAGAAAGTCATTACACCAACTTTCAAAAAAATGAACGATTCTATGGATACACTGGTTGATTCTGTGACCAGATGCCAGGAAGATGCAGTAAAAGAGATACTGGATGCATTCCTGAAAGAAATGAATGCATCATTTGAAACACAGTTTGCTGATTTCGGGAAAGCACTTACTCAGCTGAAAGATGCGCAGACGGACAATGTAAACTATACGACAAACCTCTATCAGGCTATGAGCAGGCAGCTCAGTGACGCATATGTAGAGCATGAGACTACAATGAAAAAGATGCTTGAAGAGTCCGTAAGCATTCAGAAAGAATATATTTCTGTGGCTGGCCGTATTGTACGGGACAATCAGACAATCCAGAAACAGCAGCAGGCAGATTACCAGCATCTTGCTGATTATCTTAAGGAAGCAGAGACCTCTTCTGCAAAATTCTGGGTTGCATGTAACCAGACCATGCAGAAATATGTTGAGGCTGCAGCGCAGGGAATGGAACGTATTTCCGCAGCGGGCAAAGGTAATGCAGATGTGGCAAAAGCAAATCGTGAAGTGGTTGAGGAATTTGAACAGAAACTTCAGGATTTTGCTCAGTATCAGAAACTGTCCTGTAAGACGATGGAACAGGTTCGTCGTCTGCTTGCAGATATCTCGGCGACAGGAAACGGAAATAATGTTCAGCTCAGCGGCGGACAGATTGCTCAGAAAGAGACGCTGGAAAGACTTCAGGAAACTATTCAGGAACGGGGTGACCGGCAGGAGGAACTTCTGGAAGAAATCTCCAGAAATATCCGTGAGCTTTCCAAGGGAGTCCAGAAAGGCAAATTCGGTTTATTCAGATAAAAGGAGAAACAGATGCGCAAAAAGAAAAAATCAGAAGGCAATGGATTTAACGTCTGGCGTTCTTATTCTGATATGATGGCAGGTGTGCTTCTGCTTTTTGTACTTATTATGTGCGTGACGCTTTTTCAGGCACAGAAAAGCTATAATGAAAGTCTGCAGGAGCGAGATGAGAAGATTGCGATACAGGAGCAGTACACGCAGGAACTTCTGGATAAACAGAATGCCATTGATGAAAAGGATGAGACACTGCAGAATCAGGATGAGCAGTTAAAGACACAGGATGAGAAGCTTGCCGAGCAGCAGAAACAGCTGGAGGCTCTTGCTGCAAAACTGAAAGAACAGGAATCAACGCTGAATGCACAGCAGACAGCACTTGATGAGAAGACGGCACAGCTGAAAGACCAGCAGGTGCAGATCGATCAGATCATCGGTGTAAAAGCGGATGTTATTGAGGCACTCAAAAATGAATTTTCCAAAAACAATATAAATGTTGACATTGATGCACAGACCGGTGCGCTGACTCTGGAAGCAAGTGTTATGTTTGATTATGATCAGGCAGAATTGACCGATTCCGGTAAACAGGCACTGGAGCAGATCCTTCCGATCTACTGTAAAGTACTTCTGCAGGACGATTACAAAGATTACCTCGCAGAGATCATCATTGACGGATACACGGATACAGACGGAGATTACAGTTACAATCTGCAGCTCTCTCAGCAGAGATCACTGGCAGTGGCGCAGTATCTGATCGATATTCAGGGCAATTTCCTGAATGACGAGCAGTCACAGGAACTCGAGAAGTATCTGACAGTCAACGGACATTCCATGGCAAATCCGGTGCTGGATGCAGACGGAAATGTAGATAAAGACGCGTCCAGACGAGTGGAAGTCAAATTCCGTCTGAAAGACGAAGAAATGATTGAGGAATTGAATCAGCTTCTTGCAGGCACAGACAGTCAGTCAGATGCCGCAAACCAAACAGATGCGGAAAATACAGAAAACAATTAAAATCTTCTTGCATTAGCATGGAGAGTATAGTATAATCAACAATGTTGTAAAAAAGATGGTCCTCTGTTACAGTCGTATGTATTAAGAACATCCAGATAAGAATAGGAGAGAATAAAATGAACGACATTATCAAAAACATCGAAGCTGCTCAGTTAAAAGCAGAAGTACCGGAGTTTCGTGTAGGTGACACAGTAAGAGTACACGCTCTGATCAAAGAAGGAAACCGTGAGAGAATTCAGATCTTTGAGGGAACTGTTCTTAAGAGACAGGGTGGAAGCACCAGAGAAACTTTCACAGTAAGAAAGAGCTCCAATGGTGTAGGCGTTGAGAAAACATGGCCGCTTCACTCCCCACACGTTGTTAAAGTAGAAGTTATCCGTCATGGTAAAGTTCGCCGTGCTAAGCTGAACTACCTGAGAGATCGTGTAGGTAAAGCTGCTAAAGTTAAAGAACGCGTCAGATAAGAAAATTTCAAAGGTTTCAGAAGCAGGGACAATAACGACAGCTATTGTCCCTCTTTTTGCATTGCATATCGAAGAAGCGGCAGTGTGTCTGCTGATTCCATTATGGGAGAATGAATATGGATATAAAAAACTGGAAACAAAGTCCAAAAATTCAGGAAGCAAAAGAAAAACTAGAAGACGAAAAAGTACGCGGCTTTATGCGCTGGGTGTTTGAGATCGTTGTGACATTGGTGCTGGCGGCTATGGTCGGCATTATGCTGTTTCAGACAGTGACGATGCAGGAAAGTTCGATGGAACCGACGATCGAGGTAGGCGACCGCTTTTTTATAAACCGTGTGGTATATAAATTTTCTTCCCCAAAAAGAGGAGATCTGATCGTGTTTCGAACGAATGCCAGTGATGATGCGGCACTGCATATCCGGCGTGTGATCGGACTTCCGGGAGAAACCATCCAGATTTCGGGTGGACGAATCCTGATCGACGGGGAAGTTTACAAAGAGGGCAAAGATTTTCCTATGATCAGTAATCCGGGACTTGCGTCCAGTTCTATTACGCTGGAATCCGGTGAATATTTTGTTCTTGGAGATAACAGGAACAACAGTGAAGACAGCCGTTATGCAGATGTCGGTATGATAAAGAAGCGCTATATCGCAGGCAAAATCTGGTTTACGTGTGCACCCTTTGAAAAACTGGGATTTACGAAAGGTTAGGTAATATATGAACGTACAGTGGTATCCGGGTCATATGACCAAAGCAAAGAGACAGATGCAGGAAGATCTGAAACTGATAGATCTGATTATAGAGCTGGTAGATGCCAGAGTGCCGCTTTCCAGCAGAAATCCGGACATTGATCAGCTCGGACAGAACAAATCACGCCTGATTCTTCTAAATAAGGCGGATCTTGCAGATGAGAGACAGAATGAGGCATGGAAAGAGTTTTTTCAGAGTAAAGGTTTTCATGTAGTGAAGGTGGATTCCAGAAATGGAGCCGGCATGAAGACAATACAGAATGTGATTCAGGAGGCATGCAAAGAAAAGATAGAACGTGACCGCAGAAGAGGAATCAAGAATCGTCCGATCCGTGCCATGGTTGCGGGAATCCCGAATGTAGGAAAATCTACATTTATTAATACCTTTGCAGGTAAGGCCTGTGCAAAGACCGGCAACAGACCGGGTGTTACAAAGGGCAAACAGTGGATCCGCCTGAATAAAAATGTGGAGCTTCTGGATACACCGGGAATCCTCTGGCCGAAATTTGAGGATCAGGAAGTTGGAATTCGTCTGGCATTTGTCGGTTCGATCAAAGACGATATTCTGAATATGGAAGAGCTGGCATTAAAACTGATCGACTATCTGAAAGAACATTATACAGGACTCCTCGAGAAACGTTATGGTATCTCTGAAGAGGGAAATGCCGTGGAAATTCTTGGTGAGATCGCAAAAGCGCGAGGCTGCCTCAAAAAAGGGGAAGAGCTTGATTATACAAAGGCTTCCGGACTTCTGTTTGATGATTTCCGAAGCGGAAAGATCGGACGCATCACTCTGGAGTGGGCAGAGCAGGAGAAAAACTGATGAAAAAAATCGGTGAAATAAAAGATGAATTTGCAGCGGCGGGAGAAGCCGACTGGCAAAATATGTGTGATCTGTACCGTGAAGATTCCAGAAGCGGTGTACAGAAACTGATCCTTCAGTATGAAAAGAAAATAAAAGCTCTGGAAGCGGAAAAACTTCGTATGGAACAGATGATGCAGTATGAGCACAAATACGAACATCTGGGATATCTCTGTGGGATTGATGAGGTAGGCAGAGGACCGCTGGCAGGTCCGGTAGTAGCATGCGCAGTGATTCTTCCGGCGGATCATCAGATTTTGTATCTGAACGATTCAAAGAAATTGACAGCACATAAAAGAGAAGAACTCTATGATGTTATCCTGCGGGAAGCAGTGGCTGTTGGAATTGGGATGGTCGGACCGGCGAAGATTGACGAGATTAATATTCTACAGGCAACCTATGAAGCCATGCGTCAGGCAATAAGCAAGCTGAAAGTTACTCCGCAGCTTCTTTTGAATGATGCGGTTACGATTCCGGGAATTGAGATTCCGCAGGTGCCGATCATAAAAGGGGATGCCAAAAGTGCGTCCATTGCAGCGGCAAGCATTGTGGCAAAGGTTACGAGAGACCGCCTGATGGCCGAATACGATAAAACACTGCCGGGATATGGTTTTGCATCCAATAAAGGCTATGGATCGACAGAACACATCGAGGCATTGAAGAAATTTGGTCCGACACCAATCCATCGTGTAACGTTTATTAAAAATTTTGTATGATAGTGAAGTTGTGTTATAATGATATAAAAATCTATACGAAAGATACCGACATAAAATCAGAAAAGAGTGTTTTGTATCAATAAAAGAAAAACAGGCAGTCGCTATGAAGATCAGGCGGCTGCCTTTCTGGAAAAACAGGGTCTGTTGGTGATCGAGAGGAATTTTCGCTGCAAGAGTGGAGAAATTGATCTGGTAGCCAGAGATGGGAAATATCTGGTGTTTGTCGAGGTGAAATATCGAAGTTCTGGGGGAAATGGGTACGCATCCGCAGCAGTAGACTGGCATAAACAGAAACGAATCAGCCGTGCGGCAAGTTTTTTTCTGATTCGTTATGGGTATCGGGAGCCGCCGTGCAGATTTGATGTTGTTGCGATTGACGGACAGCAGATCCGGTGGATCAAAAATGCATTTGATTATTGTGAGTGACAAAAGAGAGGAAGAACAGGATGACGGAAATAAGATGGCATGAGGGAACAGCCTTACATATGCAGATAAAAGAAAATAAAGGTGTGACCTGGCTTACATACCCGGCATTTGAACAGTTTAAAGATATTGTGCATGGATTCAGTACCAGACTGGGTGGTGTAAGCAAAGGAATTTATGCATCTATGAATCTCAGCTTTACAAGGGGAGATGAGGACGCTGCTGTCCGCGAAAATTACAGGAGATTTGCAGCCGCACTTGGCTTTTCGGAAAAAGACATCGTGACTTCGGATCAGACGCATACGGCAAATGTGCGTATCGTTACAGATGAAGACCGTGGAAATGGGATTACGAAACCGCGACCGTACACGGATGTGGACGGCATGATTACAAATGTGCGTGGACTGGTTCTGGCAACGTTTTATGCTGATTGTGTACCGCTGTATTTCATTGATCCGGTGCATCATGCAATTGGCTTATCTCATTCCGGATGGAGGGGAACGGTTTCAAAGATCGGGGCAGTTACGGTAAAGAAAATGCAGGAAACATATGGCACAGATCCGAAAGATGTTTATGCGGCTATCGGGCCGTCTATCTGTCAGGACTGTTACGAAGTCAGCGAAGATGTAATACAGGAATTTCAGAACTCTTTTGCTCCGGAACACTGGAAAACATTATTTTATAAAAAAGAAAACGGAAAGTATCAGTTAAATCTCTGGGAAGCGAATAAAATTATTTTTATGGAAACAGGCATCACGGAGAATCACATTTCAATGCCGGGAATCTGTACCTGCTGCAATCCGGAATTTTTGTTTTCTCATCGTGCATCGCATGGCAAAAGAGGAAATCTTGGGGCATTTCTCGGATTAAAATAGAGAAAATGATGAATGTATCTGAATAATACAGTAAAAGTGGGAGCTCGCATAATGCGAACTCCCATTGAATTTAGCGGTTATTTACTTTTTCCATAAGTTCCATGATCTTTTCGTTGCTGGAACGAACCTTTTCTACGGAAACATCATGATTGATGATGTCAATAATACTTGCAAGATATTTGCTCATATTTGCTTCAATGTAGTAAGGTTTTGTCAGAAGCTCCGGCAGACGGTAGTTGAGGTTGGTCGTGATAACTTTATCAATCCAGCCTTTCTCATAATATTCATCAAATTTGTCGAGACCATCTGTAAACAGACCGTATGTGGTGCAGATGAATACACGTTTTGCGTGGCGCTCTTTGATCTGCTTTGCAACATCCAGCATACTTTCGCCGGAAGAAATCATATCGTCGATGATAACAACATCTTTTCCTTCTACGGAATCACCGAGGAACTCGTGTGCAACGATCGGGTTCTTTCCGTTGATAACGGTAGAGTAGTCACGGCGTTTGTAGAACATACCCATGTCTACACCGAGAATGTTGGAGAAGTACACGGCTCTTGACATAGCACCTTCATCCGGGCTGATGATCATCAGATGATCATTGTCCAGTTTGAAATCTTTGACTTCTTTTACCAGAGCTTTCAGAAACTGATAAGTCGGGAAAAAGTTATCAAAGCCGTCCAGAGGAATTGCATTCTGAACACGTGGGTCATGTGCATCAAAGGTAATGAAGTTGGAGACACCCATATCTCTTAATTCCTGAAGCATCAGTGCACAGTCAAGAGATTCTCTCTTGGTACGACGGTGCTGACGGCCTTCATAAAGGAATGGCATGATGACATTGATTCTGTGTGCTTTACCGGTAGCAGCAGAAATGATACGTTTCAGATCCTGATAGTGGTTATCCGGAGACATATGGTTCTCATGACCGCAGACCTTGTAAGTAAGGCTGTAGTTTGTGATATCAACCATGATAAAAAGATCTGTACCACGAACAGATTCTTTGATGTATCCCTTACCTTCACCTGTACCGAAACGGATGATCTCGGAATCAACCAGGAAAGAAGGCAGGCTGTACCCCTGTGGAATCGTACTTGGCTTTTTCTTTGCCGCAAGTTCTTTACGGAATTTTACAAGTTTCTTGTCAACCTCCTTCGCCAGATCCTGACATCCTGCAAGTGCTACGATACGAATCGGAGCAGTTGGAGTTGATTTTTCAAGTAACTCTATATTTGGCATAATATTCCTCCTAGGTGTAGTATTCAAACTGAGTCCTAATACATTTATAACATTTGCCCTAAATCCAGTCAAGGAATTTATTGATTTTTACTTGTGAAATTGTTATAGTAGTAATATCTGGGGTAATATGTCTATTGGGACATTAAGAGTAAATTCTCATATAATGCAAACCAGATATGGTCATAATCAGAAAGGAATTCTATGAAAAAAAAGAAACATGTGATTTCCGGAGTTCTTCCCGGCAGTATCGGTGAAGAACTGGAACTGGAACCGGGAGATGTGCTGGCGGAGATCAATCACCAGCCGGTAGAAGATGTGTTTGACTACCGTTATCTCCTGAATGATGAATATATAGAACTTTTGATAGAGAAAGCAAATGGTGAGATCTGGGAACTTGAAGTTGAGAAGGATTACGACGAAGATCTCGGCATCGAGTTTGAAAATGGTCTGATGGATGATTACCGTTCCTGCAGCAATCACTGTATGTTCTGCTTTATTGATCAGATGCCGCCGGGTATGAGAGAGACCCTGTATTTTAAAGACGATGATTCCAGACTTTCTTTTTTGCAGGGTAACTATGTGACACTGACCAATATGAGTCAGGAGGATATAGAGCGTGTGATCAAATACCATCTTTCACCGATCAATGTATCTTTTCAGGCGATGAATCCAAAGCTTCGCTGCAAAATGCTGCACAACCGTTTTGCGGGAGATGCGCTGAAAAAAGTGGACCGGCTCTATGAAGCGGGGATCACGATGAACGGGCAGATTGTTCTGTGCAAAGGCGTCAATGATGGTGAGGAGCTGGAATACAGCCTTTGGGAAATGGCGAAATATGCACCGGTTCTTCAGAGTGTGTCCGTTGTTCCGGTCGGTCTGACGAAATTTCGTGACGGACTTTATCCTTTGGAACCATTTACAAAAGAAGATGCAAAGGCAGTTCTGGAGCAGATACACCGCTGGCAGAAGATTATGTACGAAAAACATGGAATCCATTTTATCCATGCTTCAGATGAGTGGTATATTCTTGCAGGAGAGGAGCTTCCGGAAGAAGACCGTTATGATGGTTATCTGCAGCTCGAAAACGGAGTTGGCATGCTCCGGCTTCTGGATACCGAGGTACGTGAAGCTGTTGCAGCAAGAGACGGAGACGACAGAGCATATCATGTTACTGTTGCTACAGGCAGACTTGCGGCACCATATATAAAGAAGTGTATGGAAACCATTCAGGAAAAATACCCGAAGATTACATTCGAAGTGATCGCAATAAGGAATGATTTTTTCGGAGAGAAGATCACAGTGTCGGGACTTATTACCGGACAGGATCTGAGTGAGCAGCTTTCCGGACGGGAACTTGGAGACAGGCTTCTGATTCCGTGCAATATGCTGAGAAGCGGAGAAAATGTTTTTCTTGATGATATTACAGTAACGGAACTTTCCGAGAAACTTGGAAGAGAGATTATCGTTGTAGATCCGGCAGGGGCTGATCTTGTATCGGCAGTGCTGGATCCGACAGAAAATAAAAAACAGATAAGGAGACAAATGTATGAGCAAACCGGTAGTGGCAATAGTGGGCAGGCCTAATGTAGGCAAATCCACGTTATTTAATGCGCTGGCAGGCGAAATGATATCAATTGTAAAAGATACCCCGGGTGTTACCCGCGACAGAATTTATGCAGATGTGACGTGGCTGGACAAGTCATTTACATTGATTGATACAGGCGGTATTGAACCTGACAGTGGAGATATTATCTTATCACAGATGAGAGAACAGGCGCAGATCGCCATCGATACAGCAGACGTGATCGTGTTTATTACAGATGTACAGCAGGGACTTGTGGATTCTGATGCAAAAGTAGCGGATATGCTGCGCAGAAGCCAGAAACCGGTTGTTCTGGTTGTAAATAAAGTAGACAGTGTCCAGAAATACATGATGGATGTCTATGAGTTTTACAATCTGGGAATCGGAGAACCGATTGCAATTTCTGCAGCAAACCGTACCGGTATTGGTGATATGCTGGATGAAATCGTAAAGGAATTCCCGGAAGATGCAGACACAGATGAAGATGATGATATTCCGAAGATTGCAGTCGTTGGAAAACCAAATGTAGGTAAATCTTCTCTGATCAACAAACTGCTCGGTGAGGATCGCGTGATTGTTTCTGACATTGCCGGAACGACCAGAGATGCCGTCGATGCAAAAGTCAAATGGAAGGACAGAGAATATATCTTTATTGATACGGCAGGACTTCGCCGTAAAGGCAAAATCAAAGAAGAACTGGAACGTTATAGTGTAATCCGTACAGTTACTGCAGTAGAGCGCGCAGATGTGGTCGTTGTTGTGATTGATGCAACGGAAGGTGTGACCGAGCAGGACGCAAAGATTGCCGGTATTGCACATGAACGCGGCAAGGGCGTTGTGATCGCAGTTAACAAATGGGATGCAGTCGAAAAAGATGACAAGACCATTTACAAGCATACAAACCGTATCCGTGAAGTACTTGCATACATGCCATATGCAGAACTGGTATTTATTTCTGCGAAATCAGGTCAGCGTCTGCCGAGACTGTTTGAAACAATTGATGCCGTTATCGAGAACCAGACTTTACGTATTCAGACAGGTGTCCTGAATGAGATCCTTTCCGAGGCAGTTGCAATGCAGCAGCCGCCGTCAGACAGAGGAAAACGTCTGAAGATCTTTTATATGACGCAGGTGGGGGTAAAACCACCGACATTTGTTATTTTTGTCAATGACAAAGAACTGATGCATTTCTCTTATACCAGATACATTGAAAACAAAGTAAGAGATGCGTTTGGTTTTCGGGGAACTTCCCTGAAATTTATTATCCGTGAACGCGGGGAAAAGAGCTGAGTAAAATGACGGAACGTTTGATTAGTATTCTGATCGGTTATGTGTTTGGACTTTTTCAGACATCCTATATCATTGGGAAAATGCATAAAACCGATATTCGCGAGCATGGAAGCGGTAATGCAGGAACGACAAATGCACTGCGTACCTTCGGCAAGAAAGCCGGTGCAATGACTTTGCTTGGAGACTGCCTGAAATGTGTACTTGCGATTGTGGTGGTCAGACTGATTTTTGCGGGCAGGGAGACAGAGATGATGCCGTTGCTCTGCATTTATGCTGCTGCAGGATGTATTCTCGGGCATAATTTCCCAATCACTCTTGGATTCAGAGGCGGAAAGGGAATTGCAGCGTCTGTTGGATTCCTGATCGCATTTGACTGGAGAATGTTTGTGATATGTGCAGTGGTATTTTTTGCACTCTTCTTTACGACGCACTATGTTTCTTTGTGTTCATTGACATCTTATCTGTCGGCTCTGATTGCGATGATTGTCTTTGGAGAGGCTGGCGGATATGGTATGGACAGAATACATACGACGGAAATGTACCTTGTGATGACTGCGCTGACTG
The DNA here is from genome assembly GCF_014297355.1 of Blautia intestinalis. Classification (GTDB taxonomy): domain Bacteria; phylum Bacillota; class Clostridia; order Lachnospirales; family Lachnospiraceae; genus Blautia_A; species Blautia_A intestinalis. The sequence goes on from NZ_JACOQE010000003.1 coordinate 242,963, forward strand.
TACTGGCATTCTGGCGTCACAGAGCGAATATTGTACGATTATCAAAAGGAACAGAAAGCAAGGTCTTTCTGAGCAAATCAAAAACAAAGAAAGGTTAAATGGTGGGGAAAATGGCAAAAGTAAATGTACTGGGAGCTGGAAGCTGGGGAACGGCCCTTTCACTGCTCCTGCACAAAAACGGACATCAGGTAAAACTGTGGTCGGCACTTGAAAATGAAGTAAAGATGCTGAATGAAAAACGTGAACACGAATCAAAACTTCCGGGAGTACGAATTCCGGAAGAAGTGGAAATTACGACAGATCTTGAGGGATGTCTGAGGGATGTTGATGTAGCAGTTCTTGCCGTGCCATCCCCTTTTACCAGAAGTACGGCGAAACAGATGGCCCCGTTTGTCAAAGAAGGTCAGATTATTGTTAATGTAGCAAAGGGCGTTGAAGAAGACACACTGATGACGCTGAGTGATATTATCAGTGAAGAGATTCCGGCAGCGAATGTCTGCGTTCTTTCCGGTCCGAGCCATGCAGAAGAGGTGGGAAGAGGCCTTCCGACAACTTGTGTGGTCAGTGCTGCAAAAAGAGAAACGGCAGAATATCTTCAGGGGATTTTTATGAGTCCGGTATTTCGTGTGTACACGACCCCGGATATCCTTGGGGTAGAACTTGGCGGAGCGCTGAAAAATGTCATTGCACTTGCGGCAGGCACCGCAGATGGCCTTGGATACGGAGACAATACAAAGGCAGCTCTGATCACGCGTGGAATCGCAGAGATTGCCCGCCTTGGCACAAAAATGGGAGCAAGCCAGGAGACTTTCTATGGTCTTTCCGGTATGGGGGATCTGATCGTAACATGTGCAAGTGTACACAGCCGTAACCGTAAAGCCGGATATCTTATGGGCAAAGGTTATACTATGCAACAGGCGATGGATGAAGTAAAGATGGTAGTAGAAGGTGTATATTCCGCAAAAGCTGCAAAGAGCCTTGCAGAAAAATATGATGTGGATATGCCGATCATCATGGAAGTAAATAAAGTACTATTTGAGGACAAGCCGGCTGCCGATGCGGTACGCGATCTGATGATCCGCGATAAAAAAGTGGAAACACCGATGCTTCCGTGGTAATGAACATAAAGATAAAACTACCGATATGAAATACAAAAGATGATGCAAGAGAAATATGCATAAGAAAAACCGACTGATCGCTCTGACCAGTCGGTTTTATTTTGTTGCATTAATGTGTGGATGTAGTTCTGAGTTCTAAAATAAAAATTAAAACACAATATCCCTGAGATCTTCCGGGATGGAAGAACTGTGATAATTCTGATTCAGTGTGTCAAGAAGATCCATATCTTCCTGCTCAATAGTAAAATCAAAAATTCTGGCATTAGAAGCAATACGTTCCGGGTGGGTGGACTTTGGTATTACGGAAATTCCCTTCTGGATTGCCCAGCGAAGTCCGATCTGAGCCGGTGTATGCGCGTATTTGGTGCCGAGAACACAAAGAATATCATTGTCAAGATAAGCACCTCGCGCCAGCGGAGCATAAGCCTGTACCTGTATGCCGTTTGCCTGACAGTATTCGATCAGTTCTTTCGGGTAGCAGAGAGGGTGGCATTCAATTTGGTTAACAACAGGAACAATACCGGAAATTCTGCGAAGCTCTTCAAGGTGGCGAATTTCAAAATTGCTGACTCCGATAGAAAGAGCACGACCGGATTCAAGGATTTTTTCCATGTCCTTCCATGTGTTTAAGAAACAGCCGGGAACCGGCCAGTGAATCAGGTACAGATCAATGTAATCCAGGCTGAGACGGTCAAGGCTTCGCTGCAGAGAACCTTCTACATCACCAAGCCGCTGTGCATTATTCCAGATCTTTGTGGTAACAAAAAGATCTTTTCGGGGAATACCGCATTTTGCAAGTGCATGTCCGACGAACTCTTCGTTTTTATAAGCAGATGCCGTATCAAACAGGCGGTAACCGTTCTGAACAGCAGCGGTAATAGCTGTTTCTGCCTCGGCATCGTCAGTAATCTTATATAATCCCAGACCAAGCAATGGCATGGTACGATCATTGTTTAAAAATACGGAAGTGGTCAAAATGATTCCTCCTTGTTAGCAAAATTCACAATTTTTGTTTATTATAACATAAAATTGTGAAAGAAGAACATCAAATATGTTAAAAAATTAATACAAGTGGGAAAGAAAAGCGTAAACAACTAGTTGTTATTTATTTGACAGGGGCGTTATTTATGTAACGAATAAAAACATGTCGATTTAAAAAAATGTAAAAAAAAGTGAGTGAACGACAACTGTTTTTGTCTATTTTTTCTTATTATATCCTTGATAAACAGAAATAAAAGATGTATAATGGATTTAATTGATAAATTCTTGTCATAAGTGCGCCTGTTTACAGGCGTTCCGGAGGTAGAACCGGAGAAAGGAGCACGATATGCATCTTATTAAAGATGAGAACGGAAATCTCGTTCATCACGGACATGAACATACACCGGAGCATTCTCATGAACATACTCATGCGGACGGTGTGACACATACACATTCCCATGTACATGGTGATGGGGAACATGCACATTCTCATGGTGACTGTGGAAGTACAGATCACTGTGGATCCTGCGAGGGTGGTGACTGCAAGAAAGAAACCGTTGCACTGCTGACATATATGCTTCAGCATAACGAACATCACGCAGCGGAACTTGATCAGATGGCTGATAACCTCGAAAAAATGGGACTGAGCAGCTCTGCTAAGACAATTAAAGAAGCAGTGGCTGATTTCCAGAAAGGCAACATGCGTCTGGGCCTTGCGCTGACTTTGGTTAAAGAAGAAATGAAATAAGTCAGCGGGTTTCGAAGACTCACAGGAATGCGAAAATTACTAAATAATGAAGCAATTCGTAAGTACAAAGAAAGACAGTGACATAGTCAGGAGGCAGAAATATGTGTCTTGCAACAGTATATAAAGAAAGTGACGATTCTGTAATCTTCAAAAATGTAGCCAGAATCGATGTGGACGGTAACAAACTTGTACTCAGAGATATCATGGGTGATGAAAGAGTTGTAGAAGGCCGTATCCTTATGGTGGATCTGGCCAACAGCATTGTAAAACTTGCCTGTGAATAAATCTCAGTCAGATCTTAAGGGTGATAACGAAAACCCATTAGATAAAAAACATATATGTGGAGGTATGTATTATGGCAACAGTAAAATTAACAGAACTGATGAAAGAAAGACAGCTCCTCTCCTTCGAACTCTTCCCGCCGAAGACAGACAAGGGAATGGAAAACCTTCCGGGAACGATCGAACATCTCTGTGAGTTCAAACCGGAATACATTTCTGTTACATACGGAGCAGGCGGCGGAAACGTCGGCACCAACAGAGAAGTATGTCAGATGGTTAAGAAAGCCGGCACTGTACCGGTAACTCATTTCACAGTTATCAAAAACACAAAAGAGGGAATCAAAGATCAGCTTGAAACTTATTTAAGCGAAGGCGTTGATCATATCCTTGCACTTCGTGGTGACTTCCCGCGTGGAGAGAATTCCACAGGCGGAGATTTTAACTACGCAACAGACCTTGTTAAATTTATCCGTAAAGAATTTGGCGACAAATTTGAAATCGCAGTAGCAGGTTCACCGGAAGGACATATTGCATGTCGCAGTCTGGATGCTGATATATCTGTCCTTAAAATGAAACAGGACAACGGTGCTGACTATATCATGACTCAGCTTTGCTGGGATATGGAACAGTTTGCACGCTGGCAGGACAAAATCCGCAAAGCCGGTGTTACAATGCCAATCGATGTAGGTATTATGCCAATCCTTGATCAGGCTGCTACAATCAACATGGCACTGTCCCGTAACGGCTGCGTAATGGATCGTGAACTTTCCAGACTGATTTCCAAATACTGGATTTTCCCGAACCCATTCGACAAAGCTCCATTCGACGATGCTCTTGAGCAGAAGAAAGAAGATTTCAAGAAAGCCGGTATCGAATACACTATCAAACAGATTGATAAATATCGCGCTCTCGGCGTAGAAGGTATCCATCTGTATGCACTGAACAAGTGGAAAGACGTAAGCGAGATCATCAAAGAATCCGGTATGCGTACACTTGTATAACTCGAAGTAAGACTAGAAAGATTAAATTACGGATTTATAATTTCATAAATGCGGAATTAGAGCAGGAGGCACTCTATTATTATGGCACACGTGATTGCTGTCGCCGGAAAAGGCGGCGTTGGTAAAACTACTTTATGCGGAATGTTGATTCAGTATCTCTGTGAACAGGGCAAAGGACCGATCCTTGCAGTAGATGCAGATGCAAACTCCAATCTGAATGAAGTTCTCGGAGTGGAAGTTGAGACAACTCTCGGCGACGTCAGGGAAGAAATTGCACAGGCAGAACTGGTGAAAGAAAGCCCGATTCCGAAAGGAATGTCCAAAGCAGATTACGCAGAGATGCGTTTTGAAGATGCGTTAACTGAAGAAGATGATTTTGACCTTCTCGTTATGGGAAGAACACAGGGAAAAGGCTGTTACTGTTATGTAAATGGCCTGCTTCAGGCGCAGCTCGCAAAATATCAGAACCATTATCCATATATCGTTGTGGATAACGAGGCGGGTATGGAGCATATCAGCCGGGGTGTCCTTCCGTCCATGCAGACAGCAATCCTTGTCAGTGACTGTTCCAGAAGAGGGATTCAGGCGGTTGGCAGAATTGCAAAACTGATCGATGAATGCAATATGCACCCGGAATCAGTAGGACTTATTGTGAACCGTGCGCCGAAAGGCGAACTGAACGATGGAATCAAAGAAGAAATAGAGAAACAGGGTCTGCACCTTCTCGGTGTAGTTCCACAGGACGATACAGTCTATGAATATGACTGCGAAGGCCGTCCGACAGCGTCTCTTCCGGAAGATAATCCGGTGAAGGCCGCACTGAAAGAAATTATCAAAAATTTAAATCTGTAAAGAAAGACCCTTGCTGTCGGATCTGACGGCAAGGGCATTTGTGCTGGAAAAAGCACTTTTTATTAATTCAAAAATAACCCATGGCGGGGGATGGGTTCTGTCAGTGAGGTTATTACATAAAAAAGAAAGAAAAGTACATGTCAATTCATGTATCATTAAAGGAGGTCTATAATGAGTGAATTCAAATTAACTACAGTGGAAGAATTTGAAGCTGCTACCGACAGACTGTTGGAAACTGGCGCAAAGGTAGGCGCAGATGCATGGCAGTTTCGTGTAAAAAACCAGACTCCACACTGTAAGTTCGGTGAGCAGGGTATCTGCTGTCGAATCTGTGCTATGGGACCATGCCGTATCACACCTAAAGCTCCGAGAGGAGTCTGCGGATGTGACGCACACGGTATCGTAGGAAGAAACTTCCTGAAATTCACTGCAGGCGGTGCTGCTACTCATTCTGATCACGGTCGTGAAATCTGCCACACACTGTACTGTGCAAAAGAAGATGGAAACTATAAGGTAAAAGATCCTGCGAAACTGATCCGTATTGCAAAAGAATGGGGCGTAGAAACAGAAGGAAAAGATATCTATGATCTGGCTCATGAGATGGCTGAGATCGGTCTGATGGAATATGGTAAACCATTCGGATATCAGAGATTCCTTGACAGAATGCCGGAAGGACAGAAAGAAAAACTGATCGAGAACGAAATCGCACCACGTGCTATCGACCGTGAGGTTGCAACTTCTATGCACATGGCTCATATGGGATGTTCTTCTCTTCCGGAAGCGCTTGTAAAACAGTCCCTTCGCTGTGGCCTGGCTGATGGATGGGGCGGTTCCATGATGGGAACAGAGTTCTCTGACGTATTATTCGGAACACCGAAGCCATTGGATACAGAAGCAAACCTTGGTGTAATGGTTGAAGAAAACGTAAACATCGTTGTACACGGACATGATCCGAGCCTTTCTGAGATGATCTGTGAATATGCAGACAGCAAAGAAATGATTGATTATGCAAAATCCGTAGGAGCTAAAGGAATCACAGTTTCAGGTGTATGCTGTACTTCAAACGAAGTAGCTATGCGTCGTGGCGTTCCGATGGCCGGTAACTTCCTGCAGCAGGAGAACGTAGTACTGACTGGAGCCTGTGAAGCAATCGTAGTTGACGTTCAGTGTATCTTCCCTGCATTAGGACCTCTGAGCAAATGCTTCCACACCAAATTCATCACAACTTCTCCGATTGCCCAGATGCCGGATGCTGAGTTCATCAGATTCAATGCTGAGACAGCCGGAGAAAATGCAAAAGCAATCGTTAAGATGGCAATCGACAACTTCAAGAACAGAAAACCAGAGCTTGTACATATCCCACAGCTGAAACAGAAAGCTACTGTTGGTTACTCCGTAGAAGCAATCGTTAAAGTCCTTGATGGAGTTACAAACTCTCAGGTAGACGAAACAGGAACAACAAAACCGTTACTTGAGTGTATCACTTCCGGTGTTATCCGTGGTGCCGTTGCTATGGTTGGATGTAACAATCCGAAGATCCGTCCTGACTACGCACATATTGAACTGATGAAGAAATGTATCGCAAACGATATCGTGATCATCGCTTCCGGATGTTCTGCACAGGCCGCTGCAAAAGCTGGTCTGATGGACAAATCCGCAAGAGAACTCTGCGGTGCAGGTCTGAAACGTGTCTGTGAGCTGGCTGATATCCCACCGGTACTCCACATGGGATCCTGCGTAGATATCTCCCGTATGATGATCCTGGCTGCTGAACTTGCAAAAGATTCAGGACTTCAGATCAATCAGCTTCCGGTAGTCGGATGTGCTCCTGAGTGGATGTCTGAAAAAGCTGTATCCATCGGTAACTACGTAGTAGGTACTGGTATTGATACCTTCCTTGGTGTTGATCCATATGTTTCCGGTTCTTCAGAGATGGGTGAACTTCTTACAGAAGGAACAAGAAAATGGACAGGTGCTGCTTACACAGTAGAAACAGATATCGAGAAATTAGTTGATCTGATGATCGAAAGAATTGAAGAAAAGAGAACAGCATTAGGAATCTAATTTGCTGTAATCTAAAATTGTAATAAAAGGTGGATGACATAAAATGAAAATAGCAGTTACAGGAAAAGGCGGCGTAGGCAAAACTACTTTTGCAGCAACGCTCGCGAGATTGTATGCAGCAGAGGGCAGACCGGTACTTGCAGCAGATGTGGACCCGGATGCAAATCTTGGCCTGGCGCTGGGATTTGATGAAGAAACACTGGATTCTATCGTGCCGATTTCCAAAATGCGTAAGCTTGTGGAGGAACGCACAGGAGCAACTGCAGGAAATCAGTTCTATCATCTGAACCCAAAGGTAGACGATATTCCGGATAAATACGGTAAGGTCTGCAACGGCGTACGGCTCCTTGTCCTGGGAACTGTCGAGACAGGCGGCGGCGGATGTGTATGTCCGGAGCATGTAATGCTGAAACGTATTATTAACAATCTGGTGTTGAGAAGAGAAGATGTGGTGATTCTTGATATGGAAGCCGGCCTGGAACATCTCGGCAGAGGAACCACAGAGGGAGTTGACGCATTTATCGTAGTGATCGAACCAGGTGCAAGAAGCGTACAGACCTACAAGAATGTCAAGAGACTTGCCAGTGATCTTGGAGTAGCACAGGTTAAGGTTGTGGCAAACAAGGTCAGAAACACAGAAGATGAGGAATTTATCCGTTCCAGAATTCCGGCAGAAGACCTTCTTGGCATACTCCATTACAATACGGAGGTTATCGACGCTGACCGTCAGGGTAAATCCCCTTATGATTTCAGTGAGACTGTAACAGCTGAAATCACAAAAATAAAAGAAAAGATTGATCAGAATTCAAATCTGTAAAAACAGGAGGTATTAAAGTGACTTTATTTGATAGAGTATTCGGCGGAAATGATGCTGTATATGGTTTAACAGAGGGCGCTATTGACGGAGCAATCGCTCAGTATGGCGAAGACAAAGCTGTCAGCTTCCCGAACACCGCTTACAGCCTTCCATGTTACTATGCTGTAACAGGAACCAAAGTTACGACTTTAAAAGAATTAAAAGAAGCTCTTGGTGTTGTTAAAACACTTATGACAAGAGAAAAAAGATTAAACGATGCATTCATGTCCGGTGTTGCTACAGCACTTTGCGCAGAATTCATTGAAGTTCTCAAATATATTGATGGTGCAACACCATACGAAGAACCATGCTACGGACATCTTGCAGATGCAGTAATCCGTGAGCTTGGTGTACCGCTTGTAACAGGAGATATCCCTGGTGTAGCTGTAATCCTTGGCTCTGCTCCATCCGTAGAAGAAGGTGTTGCTCTTGTAAAGAGCTATCAGGCACAGGGTATCCTCGTAACACTGGTTGGCGGAATCATCGACCAGGTTGCAGAAGCAGGAATGAAGACAGGTGCAAACGTACGTGTTATTCCGCTCGGCAAAGACGTTACAGCAGTTATCCATGTAGTATCCGTTGCACTTCGTGCAGCACTGATCTTCGGTAATGTAACACCGGGTGATGCAGGCACACTTATGAAATATACAATGGACCGTGTACCGGCATTCGTAAACGCATTCAAACCTCTGGATGACGTGATCGTAGCCTGTGGTGCAGGTGCGATCGCACTTGGTTTCCCTGTTATCACAAACGAAACAGAAAATATCTTCCGTGTGCCAAAGAGCCTGATCGTTCAGGAAGACGTAAGCAAATTCAATGCTACATCTCTTGAAGCACGTGACATCAAGATCAAAATTACAAATATCGATATCCCTGTTGCATTTGCATCTGCATTCGAAGGTGAGATCATCCGTCGTAAAGACATGCAGGTTGAGTTCGATGGTTCCCGTGTAGACTGTGCAGAGCTTGTTCAGACATGTGACGCTTCTGAAATTGAAGACCACAAGATCACAGTAGTCGGACCTGAAGTAGATGACATGGAACTTGGAAGCAAGAACAGCATTGCATATGTTGTAAAAGTTGCCGGCAAGAACATGCAGCCAGACTTTGAACCGGTTATCGAGCGTAAATTCCACAACTACATCAACTGTATCGAAGGTGTATATCATACAGGACAGCGTGATATGCAGCGTATCCGTATCAGCATTGATGCATTCAACGCAGGATTCAAGATCAAACATATTGGTGAAGTTCTTTACGCATCTGTTAAAAATGAATTTGACGCAGTTGTTGATAAGTGTGAAGTTGTTATCTATACAGATCCGGCAGAATGTACAAGAGTACGTCATGAAGTTGCAATCCCGATCTTTGACAAACGTGATGAACGTCTTGATACTCTGACAGATGAATCTGTAGACGTATATTACAGCTGTATCCTCTGCCAGGCATTCTCCCCGAGCCATGTCTGCGTAGTAACACCAGAAAGACTTGGTCTCTGCGGTGCCGTTTCATGGCTGGATGCAAAAGCTACACATCAGCTTGATCCGAACGGACCTTGTCAGGTAATCACAAAAGAACGTCCAATCGATGAGAACCTTGGTTCTTACGAAGACGTTGATGAAGCTGTTCAGAAATTCTCACAGGGTGCTCTGGAGCACGTTACACTGTACTCTATCATGCAGGATCCTATGACTTCCTGCGGATGCTTCGAGTGTATCTGTGGTATCGAGCCGTTCTCCAACGGTGTTGTAATCGCTAACCGTGAGTATGCAGGCATGACACCACTTGGAATGACCTTCCCTGAGATGGCTTCCATGACAGGCGGCGGTGTTCAGACACCTGGTTTCATGGGACATGGAAAACACTTCATTTCCTCCAAGAAATTCATGAAGGCTGAGGGTGGTATCGAACGTATCGTATGGATGCCGAAAGAACTGAAAGAATTCGTTGCTGAACGTCTGAACAAGACAGCTCAGGAACTTTACGGAATCGAAAACTTCACTGATATGATCGGTGATGAGACAGTAGCAACAGATCCGGAAGCACTGGTTGAATACCTTACCGAAAAAGGACATCCGGCACTTGCAATGGATCCAATGATGTAAACCCCTCGAGGGCCAGGAGTGCTTGAACTCCTGACCCGGGGGTTTAACCTTGAAACTCGAATCGCAGCGTAAAGTTGCGTAAGCAACGAGCTGAGAGAGAGTTTTAAGGTTTACGCAGGAAAAATTCAGGGTTTATCTGAAATAAAAATCGAATCACAACGTAAAGCTGTTGCAAACAACCGGCTGTGACAGTGCAAAATCTTTGCACATGTGACGATTTTTGATATTTTTTTAACGTAAAAGCCCCGTGTTATCTTGTCACTGGTGATTTTATGTAGTATAATAACAGTTGAGTTTTTAATAATTTAGAGGAGGCTTATGAGAAATGCCGTTTAATCAGAAACCACAGAAATTTAATGCAAAGATTAACGCTGTCACAATCGGAAGCGGAGATAAGACTGTGACAATCGGCGGAGAAAATTCTTTTCCGTTCTACACCTTTGATGCACCGACAGAGAACACACCAAAGATCGGTGTTGAGATTTCAGATCTGGGTCTGGATGAGTTTTCTGAAGGTGTAAAAGCTTATTATGAAGGCGCTGTTTCCATGGCTGATATCGCAAAAAAAGCAGCAGCTATCGAAGGCGCAGATTTTGTTGCCCTCATCCTTGACGGTGGAGATCCGAACGGGGCAAACAAATCTATCGATGAACTGATCGAGGTTGTTAAAGAAGTAGCAGGCGCTATTGACTGTCCACTGGTTGTAGAAGGCTGCAAAAACGTAGAGAAGGATGCGGAACTTCTCCCGAAAGTAGCAGAAGTCCTTCAGGGAAGAAATGCCCTTCTTCTTTCCGAAAAAGAAGAAAACTACAAAGCAATCGGTGCAGCAGCAGGTCTTGCTTACAATCAGATCGTCGGCGCTGAATCAGCCGTTGATATCAACCTTGCAAAACAGTTAAACGTTGTTACTACACAGCTTGGTGTTGATGCGAAGAAGATCGTTATGAACATCGGCAGTGCAGCAGCTGGTTACGGATATGAGTACGTTGTTTCTACAATGGACCGTATCAAAGGTGCAGCATTAGGTCAGAACGACAACATGCTGCAGATGCCTATTATTACACCTGTATCCGCAGAGACATGGGCAGTTAAAGAAGCAACCGCTTCTGAAGCTGATATGCCTGAATGGGGATCAGCAGACGAGCGTGGAATCGATATGGAAGTTATGACAGCAGCAGCAGACCTTGCAGCTGGTTCTGATGCCGTAATCTTAAGACATCCGGAATCTGTCAAGACTATTTCCAAACTGATCAAAGCACTTGCGTAAGGAATAATAGGAGGAAAAATAGCTATGGCACTGAATGGTATTCAGATATTTAAATTAACACCAAAGAAAAACTGTAAGGAATGTGGATGTCCGACATGTATGGCTTTCTCCATGAAAGTTGCACAGGGCGCAATGCAGATTGAGCAGTGTCCACATATGTCTGACGAAGCACTGGCTTCTCTGTCTGAGGCAACTGCTCCGCCGATGAAGACAATCAAAATCGGAACAGGTGATGCAGAATTCACTCTCGGAGGAGAAACTGTTCTGTTCAGACATGAAAAAACATTTGTAAGCAAACCAAGATATGCTGTATCCCTTTGCACATGCATGGATGATGCAGAAGTAGATGCTAAGCTTGCAGCAATCCCACATGTAGACTATGACCGTATCGGTGAGAGAATGCATGTAGAGCTTGTATATGTAAACTGTGATGCAGATGCAGACGCAGCAAAATATACAGCACTTGTAGAAAAAGCAAAAGGTCTTGGAAGAACTCTGGTTCTCGGATGTACAGATCCTGAGATCGCAAAAGCAGCTCTTGAAGTATGCAAAGACGGCAAACCGGTTCTGAACGGTGCAAATGCTTCCAACTATGAAGCAATGAATGCTGTTGCTACAGAAGCTGGTGTTGTTCTTGGTGTATCCGGTAAAGACCTGAACGAATTATATGACACAGTAGCAGCACTTGAAAAACTTGGCAACAAGAACCTTGTTCTTGATACAACAGGCGCTGACGTCAAAGAAACCTTCGCAAACACTGTACAGGTTCGCCGTGCAGCTCTGAAAGATCAGGACAGAACATTTGGATATCCATCCATCGTTAACCTGGTTAAAATTGCTAAGGGAGATCATCATTTACAGGCAGCACTTGCTTCCGTATTTACAATGAAATACGGTTCCATCATCGTTATGGAACAGATGACCTATGCAGAGGCACTTCCACTGTTCGGTCTTCGTCAGAACGTTTACACAGACCCGCAGAAACCGATGAAAGTAGAACCGGGTATCTACCCACTCAACGGTGCAGATGAGAATTCTCTCGTTGTTACAACCGTAGACTTTGCTCTTACATATTTCGTAGTTTCCGGTGAACTTGAGCGTTCCGGTGTTCCGCTTAACCTTGTGATCAATGATGCAGGCGGACTTTCCGTACTGACATCCTGGGCAGCTGGTAAATTCTCCAGCACCAGCATTTCTGAGTACATCAAAGAAGAAGTAGAGCCGAAGGTAAAATGCCGTAAACTCGTTATTCCGGGTAAAGTAGCAGTCCTCAAGGGTGACCTTGAAGCAAAACTTCCGGGATGGGAGATTATCGTAGGACCTAGAGAAGCAGTACAGCTTGTGAAATTCTTAAAAGACATGCAGGCATAAGCCGCATAAAATAAAAATTATGCTCAGGGAGAACGAATACTCTCTGGGACATCTAAAACCATGTAAAGGAGAACACAGGTATGGCAAAATTTGTTACAATCGGAGAGAGACTTTCCACAACAGCACCGGCAGTTAATAAAGCATTCACAGAAAGAGATGCTGAGCCGATCCTCAAGAGAGCAAAACAGCAGCTCGACGCAGGTGCTACATATCTGGATGTTAATATCGGACCAGCAGAAAACGATGGACCGGAACTTATGAAATGGGCTGTAGAACTTCTGCAGAGCAACTTCGACAATGTTCCGCTTGCACTGGATACTTCCAACGTAGCAGCTATCGAAGCTGGTATTTCTGTATACAACCGTTCCAAAGGAAAACCGATCGTAAACTCCGCTGATGCAGCTGGAAGAATCGGATATGTTGATGTTGCGGCAGCAAACGATGCAATCGTTATCGCTCTTTGCAACGGCGAAGGAATCGCAAAAGACAATGACGAACGTATGATGTACATGCAGACTCTGATGGAGAGAGGTATGGAACAGGGTATGGACGTTGAGAATGATATGTGGTTCGACCCGTTATTCCTCGTTATCAAAGGAATGCAGGACAAACAGATGGAAGTTCTTGAATTCATCAAAATGATCTCTGACATGGGAATGAAGAGCACCGGTGGTCTTTCCAATAACTCCAACGGTATGCCGAAACATATCCGTCCGATCATGGACTCCGCTATGGTAGCTATGGCTATGATGCAGGGACTTACCTCAGCAATCGTTAACCCTAACGACCTTCGTCTGATGGAAACAATCAAATCCTGTGACATCATCAAAAATAACTATCTGTACGCAGATTCTTATCTGGAAATCTAATCAGTCTGTCGTTTTTTACGACTGTAGGTACAAAAGGGCTGGAGGCTTTGCGGCCTCTGGCCTTTTTTGCATTGCATATTGAGGCGAGAAAGGTGGTTACCGCATGTTTAAGGTGACATTTACATTTGAAAATGGCAGTGAGGTAGAAGCATTTGCCAATGCGGGGGATAATCTTCTGGAGGTTGCACGTGGTGCCAATGTAGCAATCGATGCCCCATGTTCCGGAAACGGAGCCTGCGGAAAGTGCCGGGTGCAGTTAAAAAGCGGAGAACTGGACTCAAAGAAAACACTTCATATTTCTGATGAGGAATTTGAGAAGGGCTGGCGTCTTGCATGTATGAGCAAGATCAGTGCTGACGTGGAAGTGCTGGTGCCGGATATCGCTTCTGCATATAAGAGCAGAATGAAAGTGGCTGACTTAAGTTCCAGGGAAGAAATTGCAATTTTTGAAAAAGCAAAAGATCAGGTAGAAGAAACCGGGATTCAGTTAAGAAACAGTCTGGAAGTAGTTGAACTTCAGATGAATGAACCTACTCTGGATGATACCATGCCGGATGTAGAGAGACTGACAAGAGCACTTCGGAAATTTATGAATCTGAAAAGAATCAGAGTTCCGTATACAGTTCTTCGTAAACTGCCGGATGTTCTCCGCGCAAGCAATTTTTCAGTAAAATGCGTGGTGCGTGTGACACCGGATGATATGTTTGTATACGATATTTTTGACAGCAAAGAAGACGTTGTGATGGGCGGACTTGCTGTGGATATAGGTACGACAACGGTTTCGGCTGTGATCATTGACATGGCAACCGGAGAAATCCTTGCAAAAAGTTCTTCCGGTAATGGCCAGATCCGTTATGGTGCAGATGTAATCAACCGTATCATTGAGACGACAAAACCGGGCGGAATCAAGAAACTGCAGGATGCTGTGATCAAAGAGACGATCAATCCGATGATTCACGAGATGTGCAGAAGCATTCATTTTCCGGAAAGCCAGATCTATCGTATGTGTGTGGCATCCAATACAACAATGAATCATCTTTTTGCAGGAATCAATGCGGATTATCTGCGTACAGAGCCGTATATTCCGGCATTCTTTAAGACAAATTCTCTGTTTGCATCGGATGTGGGAATTGAAATCAACAAAGATGCACACATCATCATGGCGCCGAATATCGGAAGCTATGTCGGCGGAGATATTACAGCAGGTACTCTGGTAAGTATGATCTGGAACAGACCGGAGTTTTCACTGTTCATTGACCTTGGTACCAATGGCGAGCTTGTTTTTGGAAACTCTGATTTCATGATGAGTTGTGCCTGCTCAGCAGGACCTGCTTTCGAGGGCGGCGATATCAGCTGTGGTATGCGTGCAACTGACGGAGCTATTGAAGCATGTACAATCGACAAAGAAACGATGGAGCCGACTTACAAAGTTGTCGGTGAACCGGGTACGAAGCCGGTTGGATTATGCGGATCAGGTATCATTGATGTGATCAGTGAACTTTATATGACCGGAATTATCAATCCAAAGGGCAAATTTGTCCGTGAAGGAAAGAGAGTCCGTCACGACCATTATGGAATGGGAAGTTATGTGATCGCATTTGAAGAAGAGGCAGGATCTGCAAAAGATGTCGAGATCACAGAAGTAGATATTGACAACTTCATCCGTGCAAAAGGCGCAATTTTCTCAGCAATCCGTACCATGCTGTCTTCACTGGATTTCGATGTATCCATGATTGATGATGTTTATGTTGCTGGTGGTATCGGCAGCGGAATCAATATGCAGAATGCAGTCAATATCGGAATGTTCCCGGATGTACCGCTGGATAAATTCCATTATATTG
Organism: Blautia intestinalis; assembly: GCF_014297355.1. Lineage (GTDB taxonomy): Bacteria > Bacillota > Clostridia > Lachnospirales > Lachnospiraceae > Blautia_A > Blautia_A intestinalis. The sequence continues at coordinate 258,320 of NZ_JACOQE010000003.1, forward strand.
GCAACTCTTCCCTGACCGGTGCATATCTGATGCTTCTTTCAACAGCAGCAGAGAAGAAAACATATGAGCTTGCATCCAATATGACTTATATGGAACTTTCGACAGTTCCGACTTACATGGATGAATTTGTGGGAGCCTGCTTTATCCCGCATACCGATGCATCCATGTTTCCTAACGTGAAGCAAAGATGATATTTAGAATCGTGAAGCTGTGTTACAGCGGAGCGAGTCGTAAATATGACAATACTTAAATTTTAAGAGGTGTGTTATGAGTTCTGACGCAAAAACAACATTAGATCCGACAGAAAATGAATCTGTAGGAGATAAACTCGGATATGAAAAAGACAGCAAAGAACGTCTCCCATGGGAACATTATCTGAGCCAGTACAGAGACGCTGATCCAAAGGAAATTGCCACAAGACTTGGCATTTCTTACAATGAGGCAGAGAAATATTTTGCTCTGAAATTCCTTGGGACAGTATATCAGATTTCGTGGCCGGATTTTGAGGTCAGTCATGAAGAGGATGATATGGGATTTTATCCTCTGGAAATGATGGTTTATGCCAGAACTCTGACCATTCGCTTTTTGCTGAACGGTGCCTGTGCGCAGGGAACCGGTAAATTTAAAACTTATCGGGAAATGCCGTGGGGCGAAGTGTATCTCCGTCAGTTTGATGGAAGATGTATCAAGCGACTGGCTTTTTCCTATGGAAACCGTATCAAAGATTTTCAGACGATCATGGAACATATGCATTGCATTCCGGTGAAACACGGAGACATTGCTTATCAGCTTGAAATTTTTCCGGGATATCTGGTGCAGATGATCCTGTGGGAGGGTGATGAAGAGTTTCCACCGTCCTCTCAGATCCTGTTTTCGGACAACTTCCCGATATCTTTTCAGGCAGAAGATATGGCAGTTATGGGAGATGTGATCATCGGATCATTGAAATCATATGCAAAAGTGGCAATCTGCTAAATGATCGTTTTTATAAATGTTTTTTGAAAAAGAGGCGGCCAGCCTTTTTAATAGAAGAATATGTGCATAAAAAAGGAGGTAACTTTTATGGGATTCAAAAGCGACATCGAAATTGCACAGGAGTGCGAAATGCAGCCAATCACAAAGATTGCAGAAAAAGCAGGTATTGATGACAAATATCTGGAGCAGTACGGAAAATACAAAGCAAAGATTGATTACAATCTTCTGAAAGAAAGCGACAAAAAAGACGGAAAGCTGATCCTTATGACAGCAATCAACCCGACACCGGCAGGTGAAGGAAAAACTACTACAACCGTAGGTCTTGCAGATGCAATGCAGAAACTTGGCAAGAGCGTCATGGTAGCTCTCCGTGAGCCATCCCTCGGACCGGTATTCGGTGTTAAGGGTGGCGCAGCAGGCGGCGGTTATGCACAGGTTGTTCCGATGGAGGACATCAACCTTCACTTCACAGGTGACTTCCATGCAATCGGTGCAGCAAACAACCTTCTTGCAGCAATGATCGACAACCATATTTTCCAGGGCAACGCACTGAATATCGACCCGAGAAAAATTACATGGAAAAGATGCGTAGATATGAACGACCGTCAGCTCCGTAATGTAGTAGACGGACTTGGCGGAAGAACAAACGGTATGCCTCGTGAAGACGGATATGACATTACAGTTGCATCTGAGATCATGGCAGTTCTCTGTCTTGCAAGCGATATTTCAGACTTGAAAGAAAGACTTTCCAAGATCATCATTGGTTACACATATGGTAAAGTTTCTGAGCAGAAACCGGTAACAGCAGGTGACCTTCACGCAGAAGGTGCTATGACAGCACTTCTGAAAGATGCACTGAAACCAAACCTCGTTCAGACACTGGAACACGTTCCGGCAATCGTACATGGCGGACCATTCGCAAACATCGCTCACGGATGTAACTCCGTAACAGCTACAAAGATGTGTATGAAACTTGCTGATTACACCATCACAGAGGCTGGCTTTGGTGCTGACCTCGGTGCCGAGAAATTCCTTGACATCAAATGCCGTATGGCAGGACTGCATCCGAGCGCAGTAGTTATCGTAGCAACTGTACGTGCCCTGAAATACAACGGTGGTGTTCCGAAGGCAGACTTGAACAATGAAAATCTGGAAGCACTTGAAAAAGGACTTCCGAACCTTCTGAAACATGTAAGCAATATCAAGAATGTATACAAGCTTCCTTGTGTTGTTGCTATCAATGCATTCCCGACAGATACAAAGGCAGAGCTTGATCTTGTAGAAGCAAAATGTAAAGAACTTGGTGTAAACGTAGCCCTTTCCGAAGTATGGGCAAAAGGCGGCGAAGGTGGAATCAAGCTTGCGGAAGAAGTTCTGCGTCTGGTTGAAGAGCCAAACGACTTTACTTATTCCTATGAACTGGAAGGCTCCATCGAGGACAAACTGAACCAGATCGTACAGAAAATCTACGGTGGCAAGAGAGTTGTACTTACAGCAAATGCCCAGAAACAGGCAAAACAGCTCGAGGCTCTTGGTTTCGGCAACTGCCCGATCTGTGTGGCTAAGACACAGTATAGCCTGACAGACGACCAGACAAAACTCGGTGCACCGACAGATTTCGAAGTTACAGTACGTAACCTGAAGATTTCCGCAGGCGCAGGATTCATCGTAGCCCTGACAGGCGAGATCATGACCATGCCGGGACTGCCGAAAGTACCGGCTGCAGAGAGAATCGATGTAGATGAGACCGGAAAGATTACCGGACTTTTCTAAAAAGCTGCCGGGAACTGCCCGTCAGCCCGTCAATGATTTGACAATCAGGAAAACCCTGAGGGGGAGCATCTCATAGTTGCACAGGGCGGGAACTGCCCGTCAGCCCGTCAATGGTTTGGCAACCTGTGAAAACCCTGAGGGGGAGCATCTCATAGTTGCACAGGGCGGGAACTGCCCGTCAGCCCGTCAATGGTTTGGCAACCTGTGAAAACCCTGAGGGGGAGCATCTCATAGTTGCGAAAGGCCGAAGCTCCCCCTCAGACTCCCCCTTTTTGGCCCCGCTGAAAAGATAAGAGCAAGTTGCGGAGATGTAATAATTTGGCAATGCGTGTGATACTTGTATAGAGAAGCGTCAGGGGACATATGGTGTTGGTGTCTGTATGTAACATTGATATCCAATACCTGTGATTTCCATTTTGCGTGGCCAGGTGGGGTGCGCGAGGGGAGAGCGGCCTTCGCAACTTTGAGCGCCTCCCCTCGCAGGTTTTATCATATTTCCAAATATGAACAGGTTTCCAGGATTTATCCTGAAAAAGATATATAAGATTTCCATCTTATAAAAAAGAATAAAATTCAAAAGGCTTCCCCTTTTGTTTAGATTTATTTTATTACAGGAGGAAAATAAAAAAATGGGATTTTCCACAAGCACATGTACAGAATTTGTAGAGGTACTCGCTTCTAAAGCCCCGGTACCGGGTGGCGGCGGAGCGTCTGCTCTGGTTGGTGCAGTAGGAACTGCACTTGGTAACATGGTAGGCAGCCTGACAGTAGGCAAGAAAAAATATGCAGATGTTGAAGACGAGATGTGGGAACTGAAAGCGAAATGCGACCAGCTTCAGAAAGATTTTCTGCGTCTGATCGAAAGAGATGCAGAAGTTTTTGAACCGCTTTCCAAAGCATATGGAATGCCGAGAGAAACAGAAGAAGAAAAAGCAGAAAAAGCACGCGTTATGGAAATCGTGCTGAAAGATGCATGTTCCGTTCCGATGGAGATTATGGAAAAATGCTGTGAAGCAATCGAGCTCATCGTAGAATTCGGTGCAAAAGGTTCCAAACTTGCAATCAGTGATGCAGGTGTCGGTGCAGCATTCTGCAAGGCGGCATTAAAAGGTGCCAGCCTGAATGTTTACATCAATACAAAATCCATGGCTGACAGAGAATACGCAGAGGAACTGAACAAAAAAGCAGATGCAATGCTTGAAAAATATACCAAAATTGCAGATGAAACATTCGAAAGCGTTCTGGGACGTCTGAAATAAGCAGCAACAAAATTAGCGGAGGAAATATAAAAAATGGCAAAGCAGTTATTAGGTAAAGAAGTAACAGCAGCACTGAACGAAAGAATCAAAGCAAACGTAGCTGAGTTACAGGGAAAGGGTGTAAATCCGACTCTGTGCATCATCCGCGTTGGCGAAAACCCAAGTGATATCTCTTATGAAAGAGGAGCAACAAAACGTTGCGAAACACTGGGTGTTGCATGTGAAAAAATCCTTCTTCCGGGAGATGTAACTCAGGAAGAACTTCTTGCAACCATCGATAAAGTAAACAAAGACGACCACATTCATGGCGTTCTTCTGTTCCGTCCACTGCCGAAACATCTGGATCAGGCAGTAATCGAGAATGCGCTTGCAGCAGAAAAAGACGTAGACTGTATGACAGATCTTTCTATGTCCGGTGTTTATACAGGAAAGAAAATCGGTTTCCCACCATGTACACCACAGGCCTGCATGGAAATCCTTGATCATTACGGAATCGACTGCACAGGCAAAAAAGCCGTTGTTATCGGAAGAAGCCTTGTTGTTGGAAAACCTGCAGCAATGATGCTGGTTAAGAAAAACGCAACTGTAACAATCTGCCACACAAGAACAGTGGATATGCCGTCTGTAGCAAGAGAGGCAGATATCGTGATCGTAGCAGCCGGCCGTGCCGGCGTTGTCGGTGCAGAATATGTCAAAGAAGGACAGACTATCATCGATGTAGGTATCAACGTAAATGCAGAAGGAAAACTTTGTGGTGATGTTGACTATGCAGCAGTTGAACCGATCGTTGATGCAATCACTCCGGTACCGGGCGGTGTTGGAAGTGTTACTACATCTGTTCTTGTAGGACATGTAGTAGAAGCCGCAATGAGAAAGGTTAATGGATGATCAGAAACAAAAAAGCAATGCTCTTTTGTTCTCAGATAATACTGACGGGTGCCCTTTTAACAGGGGCACCTTGTCTGGCTTCTGGGGCGACAGGAGCAAATGCAGATGAGAATACAGAAACAGATAATAATATTTCGGATAGCGTCTTTGGCAGTTCGGATACAGCACCGGAAAGCGAAGAACCAGATCATTCCGGAGAAGGTCAGATCCATAAACCGGAGAGCTTAGATGCTCCGGATTTTACAGCGGATCCGGATTTTGTAGATGATTCTACAGACAATACGTATGGTTATTACACAATTATGGGAGAGACGACAGTTTCCCTTGCACAGATGACCTCCCAATATGAAGAACAGGGAGTGGAATATCCGTCAGCCACGTTAAAGGAAGGCGGAGCAGAGACGATTGATGAATTTTGCACAATAATTCTTGAGGAAGCGAACGCAGAAGGTGTACGTGGAGAAGTTGTATATGAACAGGCAATGCTCGAGACCGGATGGCTTCAATATGGAGGAGATTCCGGTGCATCACAGTTTAATTTTGCAGGCATTGGCACGACCGGAGGCGGAGTTGCGGGGGTATCTTATCCTGATGTCCGTACAGGAATCCGCGCACAGGTGCAGCATTTGAAGGCTTATGCATGTGAAGATGCGCTCAATCAGGACTGTGTAGATACAAGATTTGACCTTGTGACCAGAGGAAGCGCACCTTATGTAGAATGGCTTGGTCAGCAGGAAAATCCGAATGGCGGCGGATGGGCGGCCGGATCTGATTACGGAGAAAAACTCAGAAAATTACTTGCTCAGCTGAAAGCTGAATGATGAAGATAGAACTGTAAAAAGGCCCGGCGGGCCTTTTTTAGCAACAGGAAATATTAAAATAATCAACCATTTTAATATATTTTAATATATTGATTGAAAAAATAGTGAATGAAAATGAAATACTTGTTATAATCTAATTAGAAGAAATAAATGAAAGGTTGGTGAAGAGTATGTGTGAGAAAAAGGAACTCAGTTTTTCCATATTCATGTTATATAGTCTTGCGGATAAATGGAAGATGTCTCCGGCTAAAGTGTATAAAATATTAAATGCAACTGGGATTTTGGATAATTACATCATTAAATGTTATGATGTTCTTCATACACAAGGAAAAGAATATTTGGTGGAGGATATTACAGATTTCGTGAGGGAAAAGGGCATTAATGTATGATTGTATATCATGGATCAACAGAAATTATAAGGAATCCAGATGTAGTGCATTCGAAGAAATATTTGGATTTTGGCAGAGGATTTTATATTACTACTTTTGAGAATCAGGCGAAAAAATGGGCAGTTCGAAAGGGAATGAGACAAGAGAAAAAAGCGATAGTTAATATCTACGAGTTGTCCGAGAAATGGGATGACTATAGAGTATTGTCTTTTGAAAAGGAAAATGAGAAATGGCTTGATTTTGTGTGTGGATGTAGAAAAGGGCAGCCGCTCAACGAAGAATATGATATTATTATAGGAAATGTCGCAGATGATGATGTGTTTAAGACTGTTGATATGTATTTTAGAGGTTTGTGGAATAAAGAAAAGGTTTTGAGCGAATTACGGTATTATAAGATGAATGATCAGATATGTATTATAAATCAAGAAACACTGAATCAGCTTATTACTTTTAAAAGAGCGTACGAGGTATAAAATAATGGTAGATAAAAAGCAACTGGAAGAAGTTTATAAGCAGAATTTGGAAAACGATATTATCAATGCAATTGCTGAAATCAAGGGAATAGATTTGAGAAAAGCATTTGATATTTATTATTCAAGTAAGCTGGCTGATCAAATTGAACATGATAGTTGTGGAATAGAAAATATGGATGCGAAGTATTTGGCGGAAGATTTAATCGAGAATGAACCGGGACTTTTTAAATAAATATGTTTGTCGTAAAAAAGGATTGGTCAGCCAGAAAACTGAGCAATCCTTTAAATTTTACTGAGCCATTTATGAAACGAGCCTCCGGAAATGAAAAATCAAAACTAGTTCAGCTCTATATCGACAAGTCCCTTCGGTGGAAGTTTCTTAGAACAGGAAGCAAGGAATTTCTTCAGTTCTTTCGAAGATTTTGCAACCGGTACATTGGTTCCGGCACCGCCCATACATCCACCAGGGCATGCCATACCTTCAATCATACAGCCATTGAGTTTGCCGGCTTTGGCAAGCGCGAGGACTTTTTTACATTCGACAAGACTTTCTGCATGTTCGATGTGAACCGGTACATCTGGATAATATTCTTTCAGGCACGCTTCGATTGCACCGGCAACACCGCCTGCAACAGCGTAACCACGTCCGGCTGCCGTTGCATCATGGAGTGAACCATCTTCTTCAAAAGAAGCAGGATCAATTTCACGTGCATCAAACATGGCATCTAGTTCTTCGAAGGTAAGAACAAAATCAACATCACTGCGGACGGTGCGGCGCATTGCCTCAAGCTTTTTGGAAGCGCATGGTCCGATAAAAACGACTTTTGCGTCAGGCTGTTCCTGTTTTACCTTACGTGCAGTGGCAACCATCGGTGTCAGTTCCTGAGAAATATTGTCGATCATGGTCGGGAAAAATTTCTTTGCCATCATGGACCAGGATGGACAGCAGGAGGTCAGAAGGAACGGAAGATTACCGGTAGCGACTTCTTTGGCATAATGGTGTGCTTCGGAAATTGCACCGACATCAGCACCGAAAGCAACTTCATGTACATCGGAAAAGCCCAGAACCTGCAGCGCGGTTTTGAATTTACCTGGTGTTACATCATCGCCAAACTGACTGATATATGCCGGGGCGACGATCGCAATAATTTTGTCTCCGTCGCGAAGCGCGTGAGAAAGCTGGAAAATCTGAGATTTATCAGAAATTGCACCAAACGGGCAGCTTACCATACACATACCACATGATACACATTTGTCTTCCAGAATGCTTGCACGGCCCTGCTCATCACTTCCAATCGCTTTGACTCCACATGCCTGCTCGCATGGACGTACGTTGTGTGAGATGGCATCGTATGGACAGGCTGCCTTGCATTTGCCGCATTTGATACATTTTTCCTGATCGATATAAGATTTGCCGTCTTTCATGGAAATTGCACCTTTTGGACAGGCCTGCATACATGGATGAGCCACACAGCCACGGCACATATTGCTGACGATGTATTTGTTTGGCGGACAGGCTGCACATGCAGATGGGATGACCTGCATAAGAGGCGGCTCATAATATTTTTCGTTGATATTGCTGGCTGCAAGACCGTCTGTCAGATGGACGGCTTTGTTTTCCGGGCGAAGAGAAAGACCCATGGCAAGACGGACTCTTTCGCTGGCAACGGCGCGTTCTCTGTAGATACTTTCGCGGTATTTTGCTTTTTCTTCCACAATATTGTAAGGAATTGCTTCAATATCATGGATCAGAGTTTCATCAGAAGATTCGAATCCGGCTTTAGCAACTTCGGCAAAGACTTTGTGTCGGATTGCCCTGACTGGTGTGTCATAATTTCGCATATGTATATCTCCTTAAACTTAATAAGAAATTTTTTTCATCTACCTTTCACTATAATAGTGTAAAGAATTTCCAAAAGCAACAAAATATATGTACTTTTAGAAGAACAAAAAAATGAATAGCAATACATTTTAAATAAAGTCACATGAGAATAACAAATTATGTGAAAGTTAGATGAAGAAAACAAGATTGATAAAAAATTATATAATATGTTAAAAACGTCACGAAAAAGTCGCGAAAAATAAAAAAATATAATAAATTAATTCAAAATATCTATATTTTCCTTGTTTAAAATATATATTTAATGTATAATTGGAGCTAACAAAGCTGTGTAAATTAGACAAAAACGATGAGCGCAGGAAAATCTATTTTCAAACAAGGAGGGAATTGAATGTTAGATCAGTCTTATTACGCGAAGACAGATGAGATCATCGAGCATTACGGACGCAAACCAGCCTCACTGATTCCGATCATGCAGGACATTCAGGCAGAATACCGTTATCTTCCGGGAGAACTTCTGACCTATGTCGCATCAAAGATAGGAGTTACAGAGGCTAAGGCGTACAGTGTAGCTACTTTCTATGAGAATTTTTCTTTTGAGCCGAAAGGAAAATACGTGATCAAAGTCTGTGACGGAACTGCCTGTCATGTGCGTAAATCCATGCCGGTTAAGGAAGCGTTGATGAAAGAGCTTGGACTTAGCAATAAGAAGCATACGACGGACGATATGCTTTTTACAGTAGAAACCGTATCCTGTCTTGGTGCGTGCGGACTGGCACCAACACTTACGGTAAATGATGAAGTACACCCGAAGATGACACCAGAAAAGGCAATCGAGCTGTTAAATGAATTGAGAGGTGAGACGGTATGAGTATTGTGAGTAAAGAAGATCTGCTCAACAAGCAGACTGAAGCAAAAAATACCCTGGAATCCTTTACCTGTCGTGTGCTTGTCTGTTCCGGTACAGGATGTATTGCTTCCGGCGCACAGAAGATTTACGACGAAATGATGAAATTATGCGAGAATCTGGATTGGGTAAGCGTGGAAATGCAGAAAGATGTTCCACATGTCGGTGTTGTTAAGACCGGATGTCAGGGACTTTGCGAACTTGGGCCTCTTATGAAAATCGAGCCTTACGATTATCAGTATGTGCATGTACAGGTGGAAGACTGTAAGGAAATCGTAGAGCGTACTGTTATGGAAGGCCAGCCGGTAAGCAGACTGTTTTATCGTGATCATGATACCGTCTGTCCACATCCATCTGATATTCCGTTCCTGAATCAGCAGACAAGAATCGTTCTTGAAAACTGTGGAAATATCGATGCAGAATCTATTGATGAATATATTGCAGCCGGTGGATTTCAGGCTATGGCAAAAGCTTTCTTTGATATGTCTCCGCAGGAGGTTATCGATGAAGTGACAAAATCCGGTCTTCGCGGACGTGGCGGAGCCGGTTTCCCTGCCGGTAAGAAATGGTCACAGGTAGCCCGTCAGAAAGAAAAAGTCCGCTACGTTGTATGTAACGGTGACGAGGGTGATCCGGGTGCATTTATGGATGGCTCCGTAATGGAAGGTGATCCATATAAGATGATCGAAGGTATGGTCATTGCAGCATATGCAGTAGGCGCTGAGAATGGATATATTTATGTACGTGCAGAATATCCTCTTTCCGTAAAACGTCTCCGCATGGCTATCGAGCAGGCGGAAGCGTATGGTCTCCTCGGTGACAATATCCTTGGTTCCGGAATAAATTTCCACTTACATATCAATCGTGGAGCCGGCGCGTTTGTCTGTGGTGAAGGTTCTGCCCTTACCGCATCCATCGAAGGAAAGCGTGGTATGCCGCGTGTAAAACCGCCGCGTACCGTAGAAAAAGGACTCTGGGAAAAACCAACAGTTCTTAATAACGTAGAGACATATGCAAATGTTCCGAAGATCATTCTTCAGGGTGCTGACTGGTTCCGTACCATCGGTACAGAAGGAAGCCCGGGAACAAAGACTTTCTCCCTGACCGGTGCAATCGAAAACACAGGTCTTATCGAAGTTCCGATGGGAACAAGCCTTCGTCATATTATTTATGATATCGGTGGCGGTTTAAAGAGCGGAGCGGCATTCAAGGGTGTACAGATAGGTGGACCTTCCGGTGGATGTCTGATTGAAGATCAGATCGACCGTCCACTTGATTTTGACTCCGTAAAATCACTGGATGCGATCATGGGTTCCGGTGGACTGGTAGTAATGGACGAAAACACCTGTATGGTAGAAGTGGCCAGATTCTTTATGAACTTTACACAGCGTGAAAGCTGCGGCAAATGTGTTCCATGTCGTGAGGGAACCAAACGTATGCTTGAAATCCTCGAAAGAATCGTAGAAGGAAAGGGCGAAATGTCCGACCTTGATGAACTGGAAGAGCTTGCAACCATGGTTCAGAGTATGGCTCTCTGTGGACTTGGAAAGAGTGCACCGCTTCCGGTCATCAGCACTCTGAAACGCTTCCGCGATGAATACGAAGAACACATCCGAGACAAGAAATGCCGTGCAAAAGTCTGCACCGCACTTCGTCAGTTCCACATCAATCCGGAATTCTGTATCGGCTGCGGCAAGTGTGCGAAGAACTGTCCGGCAGCGGCAATCTCCGGAAAGATCAAACATCCGTATCATATTGACAATGAGCTTTGTATCAAGTGCGGTACCTGTAAAGATAACTGTAACTTTGATGCAATTTATGTGGAAGCATAGGAAGGGGGCTGACTTATGGGTACAATGACAATTGACGGTAGAAAAGTGGAATTTACCGATGAAAAAAATATCCTTACCGTGATCCGTAATGCAGGCATCAACATTCCGACACTGTGCTATCATTCAGAGATTTCCACATTCGGAGCCTGTCGTTTATGTACGGTTGAAGATGACAGAGGCAAAACATTTGCATCCTGTTCCGAACAGCCGAGAGACGGAATGGTAATCTATACCAATACCGGAAGACTGAGAAATTATCGCAAACTGATCGTGGAGCTTCTTCTTGCAGCACATTGCCGTGACTGTACAACCTGTATCAAGAGCGGCGAATGTGTGCTTCAGGAACTGGCACATCGTCTCGGAGTAAGAAACATCCGATTCGAAAATACAAGAGAGCAGCATGAACTGGATTTCAGTTCGCCATCTATTGTGCGTGATCCGAATAAATGTATCCTCTGTGGCAACTGTGTACGTGCCTGCGAAGAAATTCAGGGAATCGGAGCACTTGGATTTGCATTCCGTGGAACAGAAGCTATGGTTATGCCGGCATTCAACAAAAAGATTGCAGAGACACAGTGCGTAAACTGCGGCCAGTGCCGTGTATTCTGTCCGACCGGAGCGATTTCCATTCATACAAATTCTGATAAAGTCTGGAAGGCTCTGGCGGATCCGGAAATCCGTGTGGTTGCACAGATCGCTCCGGCAGTTCGTGTAGCTGTTGGTGACCATTACGGCCTTCAGAAAGGCAGAAGTGTAATGGGCAAAATCGTCAATGCACTTCACCGTATGGGATTTGATGAAGTTTATGATACAAGCTTCAGTGCTGACCTTACCATTATGGAAGAATCAGCAGAGTTCCTTGACCGAATTGAAAAAGGTGAAAAACTTCCTCTTCTGACATCCTGTTGTCCTGCATGGGTAAAATTCATCACTGACCAGTATCAGGAATTTATTCCGAATCTTTCTACCTGCAGATCCCCACAGGGAATGATGTCCGCAGTAATTAAAGAATATTTCCGTGATCCGGAGCATGCGGCAGGAAAGAAGACCATCATGGTTTCTGTTATGCCATGTACTGCAAAGAAAGCAGAAGCAGTTCGGCCGAACAGCTATACACACGGAGAGAAAGATACAGATATCGTTATTACGACTACCGAACTGATCCGTATGATCGATAACTTCGGTCTTGACTTTGCGTCACTTGATCCGGAAGCATGTGATATGCCATTTGGATTTGGTTCCGGCGGTGGTGTAATCTTTGGTGTTACCGGTGGTGTTACAGAGGCAGTTCTCCGTCGTCTGAATCCGGATCATTCCAAGGAGACCATGAATGAAATCGCAGAGTGCGGTGTTCGTGGAGAAGAAGGCATCAAAGAATTCACAGTTCCGTATAAAGGAATTGATGTAAAAGTCTGCGTTGCCAGCGGTCTTGCAAATGCAAGAACCGTTATGGAACGTGTAAAGAACGGCGAAGCCGAGTATCATCTGATTGAGATCATGGCATGTCGTCGTGGATGTATCATGGGTGGTGGTCAGCCGACCAGAGCAGGTGACAGAACCAAGTATGCGAGAGCAAAAGGTCTGTACAATGCAGATAATACCATGATCATCAAGAAGTCCGATGAGAACCCGCTTGTACAGGAACTGTATGCCGGATTGCTCAAAGGCAAGGAGCATGAACTGCTTCATAATGAGTTTTATTGATTTGTAATTTGAGGGTATGATGAGAGTAATGTGATATAACACCGAGGTGAGGGACGTATCACTGAGGTGCAATGAGAAGAGCTGACACGGGATCTGTCCCTGCAACCGGCTTGCGTTTCTCGAAATTCTTTCATTCGCCTATTGATAACTGCTTTTGCAAACTCGCGCTGAAGCGCTCAGACAGTGCAACGCAGTTATCGCTGGAACGAAAAAATTTCGGAAGCTGCACCAGGTTACAGGAGACAGATCCCGGTCAGCTTTTTCTAGTTCCTCATGTTTTATGATTGTCATTTCGGCGGTTATATCACATGCTCTCATAGATACCTTCAAGTTCAAATGAATCAAGCATTATGACTCCGGTTCATTAGAGCTCCCGGTAGGGGCGTTCCGCCCCGACCCTGAGCCAACTTCGCATCCAGGCAAATTTTTGACGGATGCGATGGAATTAAATTGTGCGGAGGGGATACCAATTCACAGAAAGAAAGGCAGGCGGTCCGGTGACTCAGCGTGTCACCGGACCGCCTGCCTTTCTTTCGTGAACTATCGGTTCTCCTCCGCACAAATTCCTTCATCCACCCTTGCACAAAAATTCTCGATACGATACAATAAAACAAAAAACATAAAAATAAAAATACACAACACGAAGGAGTGCAACCGACATGCGTGAAATACAAGCATCCATGATTACGGACACCATCGAGAGACTTTGCATCGAAGCCAATCAGGTGCTTCCGGATGACATCAAAAAATCCATTCAGGCCTGTCGTTCCTGTGAGGACGGACAGATTGCCTGCGGTATCCTTGACAACATTATCGAAAATTATGAGATTGCCGAAAACGAACAAGTTCCGATCTGTCAGGATACCGGAATGGCCTGCGTTTTTCTTGAAATCGGACAGGACGTACATATTACAGGCGGAGATCTGAGCGAGGCAGTAGACGAAGGAGTACGCCGTGGCTACACCAACGGTTATCTGCGTAAATCCGTTGTCAAAGATCCGGTTCGCAGAGGAAATACCGGAGACAACACACCGGCAATGTTTTATACAGAAATCGTTCCGGGCGAAAACATCAAAATCACCGTTGGTCCGAAAGGCTTTGGCAGTGAAAACATGAGCGCGATCCGCATGTTTAAGCCATCCGCGGGAATCGAAGGAATCAAAGATTTTATCCTCGAAACAGTAGAGACAGCAGGTCCGAACCCATGTCCTCCGATGGTTGTCGGAGTAGGAATCGGCGGTACTTTTGATAAGGCAGCTCTTCTTGCGAAAAAAGCTCTGATGCGTCCGATAGATTCCGAAAACGAAGATCCATATTATGCAGACCTTGAGAAAGAAATGCTGGAAAAAATCAATCAGCTTGGCATCGGACCGCAGGGATTCGGAGGAAGAACAACCGCACTTGGTCTGAACATCGAGACCATGCCGACTCACATTGCCGGCATGCCATGTGCGATCAACATCAGCTGCCATGTGACAAGACACAAAACGGAGGTGATCTGAGAATGGAACGACATATTACACTTCCTCTGACAGAGGAACTTGCAAAAAGCCTTCATGCCGGTGATACCGTTTACCTTACCGGAACCATTTACACATCCCGTGATGCCGGACATAAGAGAATGTGCGAGGCACTTGCCAGAGGAGAAGAACTTCCTTTTGATCCGAAAGATGCAACGATTTATTATGTAGGACCAACCCCTGCCAAACCGGGGCAGGTTATCGGTTCCGCAGGACCGACTACAAGTGGACGAATGGATGCTTACGCACCAACGATGATGTCCGTGGGTGCGCGCGGCATGATCGGAAAAGGTGCCCGCCTTCCGGAAGTCATAGAAGCAATGAAAAAATATAATGGAGTTTATTTCGGTGCGATCGGTGGAGCAGGTGCGCTTCTTGCCAAATGCATCAAAAAAGCAGAACTGGTGGCTTATGAAGATCTCCAGTCAGAGGCGCTTCGCCGTCTTTATGTAGAAGAAATGCCACTGGTAGTTATCATTGACTGCGAAGGAAATAATCTTTACGAACAGGGAAGAGCATCATACCTGAAAGAACATGGTACAAAAGAAGCATAAATCTTATGCCAAACATGAATTAGTTGTGCAGATTTATTCTATAAGGAAACAGACAAAATCATAACAGAAGCCCCTTATGCATATATATGTAACAATACATGGGATTGTGTGAGTATATGCAAGGGGGCTTTTTTATGGAAAAATTTCAGGTTTACCGGGATATTCAGGCAAGAACCGGCGGCGATATATACATAGGCGTTGTAGGACCCGTCCGCACCGGAAAATCCACATTTATCCGCAGATTTATGGAGCTGGTCGCACTGCCGGAGATGGAACCGGCAAAACAGGCAGAGGTACGTGATCAGCTTCCGTTAAGTGGATCCGGAAAACTGATCACGACAGTTGAACCGAAATTCATACCGAAAGAGGCGGTAGAAGTGCCGCTCGGAGATGAGCAGAAAGTCCGCATCCGTCTGATTGACTGCGTTGGATTTCTGGTAAAAGATGCCAGCGGACACATCGAAGAAGGAAAAGAACGAATGGTAAAGACCCCGTGGTTTGAAAAAGCAATTCCGTTTCATGAGGCAGCAGAGACCGGAACACGTAAAGTTATCGAAGAGCATGCAACAATCGGCCTTGTGATTACGACGGATGGCAGCTTCGGAGAATTACCACGGGAAAACTTTGCCGAGGCGGAGGCAGCGACCATCAATCAGTTAAAAAAACAACGCAAGCCGTTTCTGCTTCTTGTGAATTCTCAGGCACCATACAAAGAAGAAACACAGAACCTTGTCCGCTCCCTGCAGGAAAAATATGGTGTCATCACCATGGCAGCAAACTGTGAACAGCTTCGCAAAGAAGATGTCACCAAAATTCTTTCGAATGTGCTGTATGAATTCCCTGTGACAGAAATTCAGTTTTTTGTTCCGAAATGGGTGGAGATGCTTCCGGCAGATCACGAGCTGAAAGCACAGATTCTGGACTGCATTCGCACGAAGATGAAAGAATTTCATCATATCAAAGACATCACCAGAGAATCGGTCAGCCTCGGGATTCCATGTGTACAGGAAACCATGTTGGAGGAAGTCTGTCTGTCGAGTGGCTGTGTCCGTGTTCGAGTGCAGGTCAAAGACGAATATTATTACAAAATACTCAGTGAAATGAGTGGGATTCAGATGGAAAGTGAATACGATCTGATCCACACGATGAAAGAGCTTGCTGCAATGAAAAAGCAGTATGTAAAGGTGCAGTCGGCACTGGAAGCAGTTCGCGATACCGGCTATGGTGTCGTTGTTCCGGAGCTTGATGAAATCCAGATTGAGGATCCGTCTGTAATTCGACAGGGAAGTAAATTCGGAGTAAAAATCAAGTCAAAAAGTCCATCTGTCCATATGATCAAAGCGGAGATTGAGACGGAGATCGCGCCGATCGTAGGCACGGAGCAGCAGGCAAAAGACCTGATTCAGTACATTGGCGAGAGTGGACAAAGAGGCGAAAGCATCTGGGAGACCAATATTTTCGGCAAATCCATCGAGCAGCTTGTGCAGGATGGCATCCGCAGCAAAATCGCATCCATCGGTGAAGAAAGCCAGTCAAAATTACAGGATACCATGCAGAAAATTGTCAACGACAGCAAAGGCGGCATGGTATGCATAATCATCTGAATATTATAAAAAAATATAGATATTCTCCATAGTTTATGAAAACACATGATATCATATGAGTAATATGATGCCATGTGTTTTTGCTTACTAAAAAGGCTGGAATGTCGAGAAGATTAAGTGGTTTTAGATATGAAGTTACTGAATCTAAATACATTTTCTTCATCCATCAACTCTTCAAATTTATTCAGATTCAGATCAGAGTGTTCCAGCTCGCGTGAGAAGCGATAACAGATGGAAACCATCTCATCAAAAGAAAAACTTCCGCCATTTTTCAGATAAGTTCCGACTGCCAGATCATGGATCATAAAAGTACATACAATCGCCATTTTTACTTTGGCGAAGATACGCCCGTCGTATACAGCACCGCAGAAATATGTGTAAATCCAGTAGAGCAGGAGCTGTTCTTCCTGAATTTCCCAGTCGGGGTATGCTGTGATAAAGGATTTGTAAATATCAGGTTCCTCAGCAAAATCACCGTCATAAAGCGGCACCAGCGTTTCCTCCAGATATTCATGCCAGCCCGGACGAAGGACTTCCATCTGCGGAATTACTGTCTGCCAGATCTGCTTCCTTAATTCCAATGAGGCAGAATCACAATTCCGGAAATTTGAATCAGATGCCATAACATCAGTATCTTTGTTTGTAGTAACACCTTTACCTGCAGTCCAGCTCCGCACTTTAGCCTGAAATTCTGCCGTAAATCCTGACCTTTCATGTCGTGCACGAATATCCTCCCACTGGAAAAGTTCATTTTTATCCAACGCCAGTTGGAAATCATGCGCACATACCAGCAGTTTTTGACAGCGCAACTTCACCGGAACAGATCGATCCTGAATAATGGAAAAAAGATAATCTCTCGTATCCATCAGAGCTGTAAAAAGAAAATAATCAAACTCTTCATAAGTTTCTTCCTTTGAAGGAACTTCCTGTGTCACAAAAGAAATTTTATTCCTGTGTGAAAGAAAAATCCGCGCAGCCTCCGGGCAGGAAAGAGAAAGCGAGTATTCGCGGAGTCCCTCAAATTCCTCAATATGACGCGGATATTTACGGCAGGTATCACAGAGCATATCCGCTCCGGCCTCACTGTAAATATCACAGAGATTTTCTTCATTCAGGAATGCACAGCGATGGTCATACTGGCGAAAAGCCTGTTCTGACCAGTCAATATCATTGTGCAGTCGGTTACGAAAAGGTCCTTTGAGTTTTTGGTACTTTTTCAGACTTTTTTTATCAATCATGATCTGCCAGCCTGCGCAGCATGTATCTGGGCAGGATCCGGCAATACAGGAAAATTCTTTATAAAAATCAGGGCGTGTGATCTGCATAGGGTAGTCCTTTCTCATAAAATATAATTCTGCAAAAATATAATCATACTTTTCTATAACATTATTTCTTCTATAAAACAACTCAATCATACTTCCCCTTGCTGTATCTGTCAAATTGGGATATACTGTCAACAACTGAAGCGAAAACGAAAAAGGAGACAGGCAGACTATGGAAAATTTTATTAATCAGTCACCATTTGCACTGGTGCTGGTATTTCTTGTAATAGGATTTGTATTTCTGATAAAAGGAGCAGACTTCTTTGTAGAAGGCAGTTCCAGTATTGCACACAAACTAAAAGTTCCGTCCATTATCATCGGACTTACGATCGTAGCAATGGGAACATCCCTGCCGGAAACAGCAGTCAGCGTGACCGCATCTCTGGCACATAATAATGAACTTGCCGTCAGCAACGTAGTCGGCTCGAATATTTTTAACCTGATGTTTGTTGTCGGAGTTTGCGCTGTTATCACACCGATTATGGTACAGTATGAGACCATCACAAGAGACATCCCGCTTTCTATCATCTGCGCCCTGCTTTTGCTCGGACTTGGATATCTGGCAATCGGAGATAAACACAACATGATTCTGGGACACCTCGATGGAGTCATTTTTCTGGTACTGTTTGCAGCCTACATTGTCGTGATGATTCGCACAGCAATGAAAGCCAGGGCAGAGGGAAAAAAGACAGAAATCGAGAGTATTGAAGAAGCAGAAGAAAGCACACAGAAACTTCTTTCCTATCCGAGGAGCATCCTTTATATTGTAGGCGGCGCAGCAGCAATCGCTTTTGGCGGAGACCTGACAGTAGATGCAGCAAGCCGGATCGCGATTGACCTCGGTATGAGCCAGACGCTGGTAGGTCTTACGATCGTTTCCATCGGAACATCCCTTCCGGAGCTTGTTACTTCACTTGTGGCAGCACGTAAAAACGAAATTGACATGGCAGTCGGAAACGCAGTCGGTTCCAATATTTTTAATATCCTGATGGTACTTGGTGTTGCGGCATCCATCAGTCCTGTAGCTCTGATCAGCGTCAATCTGATCGATATTCTGGTGCTTATTGGATTTTCAATCCTTGTTCTGTTTTATGCAATAACGGGCAAAAAAGTCACCAGAGCAGAGGGCGCGTCGATGGTGTGTCTGTACCTGATCTACACCATCTACATCATACTCAGATAAGAGCTGTCCGGCGAAACCGGGTTGAACATCTGCCGGTTTTGTGTTATCATAGACGAAAAATTGATTTTTGTATAATTATGTTTATTTTTTACATTATATTGTAAGCTGCATATATTAAGCAAAAGAGAAGAGGAGAAATATTTATGTGTGGAATCGTAGGTTTTACAGGAAACCATCAGGCAGCACCGATTCTTCTGGATGGACTGTCCAAGCTTGAATACCGTGGATATGATTCAGCCGGAATCGCTATTCGCAGCGGAGAAGGCAAGACAGAAGTCATCAAGGCAAAGGGGCGTCTGAAAGTACTCGCAGAAAAAACAAACGGCGGAGAATCTGTTCCGGGAACCTGTGGTATCGGACATACCCGCTGGGCAACACATGGAGAACCGTCCGAAAACAATGCACATCCGCATGTGAGCGATGACGGAAACGTAGTTGCCGTACACAATGGTATTATCGAGAATTATCAGGAACTGAAAGACAAACTGCTCCGCAAAGGATACACTTTCTATTCAGAGACAGACACAGAGGTTGCCGTCAAGCTGGTAGATTACTATTACAAAAAATACGAAGGAACTCCGGTCGATGCAATCAACCATGCAATGGTTCGTATCCGTGGTTCCTACGCACTTGCAATTATGTTTAAAGATTATCCGGAAGAACTTTATGTGGCACGTAAAGACAGCCCGATGATCCTTGGTGTGGCCGATGGAGAATCCTATGTGGCATCCGACGTTCCGGCGATTCTGAAATACACAAGAAATGTTTACTATATCGGCAACCTGGAGATGGCTCGCGTCCGCAAGGGTGAGATCACTTTCTACAATCTTGATGGCGAAGAAATCCAGAAAGAAATGAAGACGATCGAATGGGATGCAGAAGCAGCCGAAAAAGCCGGATTCGAGCATTTCATGATGAAAGAAATCCATGAGCAGCCAAAAGCAGTCAGAGACACACTTAATTCCGTACTCAAAGACGGACAGATCGATCTTTCTGAAATCGGACTTTCCGACGAAGAAATTCAGGAGATCAGCCAGGTGTATATCATTGCCTGCGGCTCCGCTTACCACGTAGGCATGGCATCACAGTATGTATTTGAAGATATAGTGCGTGTACCGGTACGTGTAGAGCTTGCATCTGAGTTCCGTTACCGCAACCCGATTCTGGATCAGAAAGCACTGGCAGTGATCATCAGCCAGTCAGGTGAGACTGCAGACAGCCTTGCGGCACTGCGTCTTTGCAAAAATGAAGGTATCCGCACAATGGGTATCGTAAACGTAGTCGGTTCCTCTATTGCGCGTGAAGCAGATAATGTATTCTACACACTTGCAGGTCCGGAGATTTCCGTTGCAACTACGAAGGCATACAGTACACAGCTGATCGCAGCATATGTACTGGCAATCCAGTTCGCAAAAGTAAAAGGTACGATTTCCGAAGAACAGTACTGCACATATATCAAAGAACTTGAGACTCTGCCGGATAAAATCCAGCGGATCATTGATGACAAAGAACGCCTGCAGTGGTTTGCATCCAAACAGGCGAACTCAAAAGATGTGTTCTTCATCGGCCGTGGTATTGATTATGCAATCAGTATGGAAGGCAGCCTGAAGATGAAAGAAATCAGCTATATCCATTCTGAGGCGTATGCAGCAGGTGAGCTGAAACATGGAACCATCTCCCTTATTGAGGATGGTACACTGGTTATCGGTGTGCTGACACAGCCGGCTCTTTATGAAAAAACAGTTAGCAACATGGTAGAGTGCAAGAGCCGTGGTGCATATCTGATGGGACTGACCACATTTGGCAATTACAATATTGAGGACACTGCAGACTTTACCGTATATATTCCGAAGACAGATCCGCATTTTGCAACGTCCCTTGCGGTAATCCCACTGCAGCTTCTGGGTTACTTTGTCAGCGTTGCAAAAGGTCTTGACGTTGATAAGCCGAGAAACCTTGCAAAGAGCGTTACTGTAGAATAATTTTTCAGCAGAAATAAAATAATAAAATGCATCACCTGAGAATGATTTCTGAGAGGTCAGACAAGGGTGGTGCTTTTTTCATTAAATGAGAACTGTTCTGAAAAAGGGAGTAAATGTGATTATTTTTCAAAAAGATGACAATTATGGGAATGTTGTGGTAAAATACAGACATCAGAGAATTACGAGGAGAAAAGAAAGGGGCTCTTATGCCAAAAATATCAATCGTTACTCCGGCTTATAACTGTGAAAAATATTTAGAAGAGGCAGTAAACAGTGTCCTTGCACAGAGTTTCGAAGAATGGGAACTGCTGATCATTGATGACTGTTCAAAGGATGCAACCTGGCTGCGGATGCAGGCACTTGCAAAGAAAGATAATAGAATACGAATTTTTCAGAATCAGCACAATTCCGGTTCAGCGGCAACCCGAAATAATGG
Source organism: Blautia intestinalis (assembly GCF_014297355.1). Classification (GTDB taxonomy): domain Bacteria; phylum Bacillota; class Clostridia; order Lachnospirales; family Lachnospiraceae; genus Blautia_A; species Blautia_A intestinalis. The sequence goes on from NZ_JACOQE010000003.1 coordinate 279,782, forward strand.
TATCCGACAGGCGAGAGGTGAGTGGATCGCGTTTCTGGACAGTGACGATCTGTGGAGACCGGAGAAGCTGCAACGGCAGATGTCAGTTCTGAGAAAACATCCGGATGCTGCGTTTCTGTTTACAGGATCGGCCTTTATAGAAGATGATGGAATGACCATTGCCCATGTACTTCATGTACCGGAGAAAGTAAGCAGGAAAAAACTTCTGAAGCAAAATGTGATTTCCTGCTCATCCGTGTTGATCCGAAGAGAACTGATGCTGGAATTTCCGATGCCGGAAGAAGACGGAATTCACGAGGATTTTGCTACATGGCTCGCCATCCTTTCCAAAATTCCATGCGCATATGGGGTAGATGAGCCGCTGCTTGTTTATCGAAGAGCACTTGCGTCCAAATCAGGCAAAAAGGGCAAGTCCGCGCATATGAACTGGCAGACATACATTAAAGCCGGTGTGCCGACGGTAAGCCGCGTTTATTATATGGTAAGCTATACCCTGCATGGACTCAGTAAATATTCCATGTTATGGTGGAGAAGTTATCGTCTGATGATGAGAAAAGAACGGTTCAAAAAACTGTTTCTGATGATCATGAATGCACTGCTGCTCCTTGCATGGACAAGCGTATTTGCGCATGCATGGTATCAGAAATACAACTATAAAGCGATTATCGGACGACAGTATTCCTTCTGGGGATATGTGGCATTATTTGTTTTGTATGCGGCATTAAATATCCTGATCGGAAAGGTGTTTTCTGTTTTTCGTGTTGTGCATCAGCAATATATCGAAATATTGCTTTCGCATGGATTTACCGTAATTCTGGCAAACGCTGCGACATATATCGAGCTGGCTCTGATCGGACGATGGAGATTCCGTATGCATATTGCACCGATGATCGCTGTAGCAGCAATCAACCTGCTGATCGGTCTGGTGTGGTCACTTTTGGTACGGTGGCTGTATGCCAACATTTATCCGGCACACGAAGTACTTCTGATCTATGGCAAAAACAACATGGAATCCTTAGAAGAAGAACTTCTGAAACAGGGTGAACGTTTCCATCTTAAAACCAGAATTTCGTTAAAGGAAGGCCGGGAAGCCATCATTCGTGAAATCCGGCGGCACGAATCAGTCATGCTCGGGGAAATGCCGGAGGAAGAAAGAACTTTTTATATCCGTTATTGTTACGAACAGAAGAAGAGATGCTATTGCCAGACGACATTAGCCGATATTCTGCTGATGAGTTCCGAAAAAATCTCACTTTCAGATAAGACTTTGCAGCTGTTTCGTAACTGCGGCCTGACGGTCGAGCAGAGAGTGGCAAAAAGAGTTTTTGATATTGCTTTTTCTGCGCTGGTGCTGGTGCTTTTGTCATGGCTGTATCTGATTCTTGCCTTATACGTAAGGATTGCGGCAGGTGCCCCGATTCTGACTAAGAGGGAATGCCTTACAAGAAACGGAAAGCATTTCTGGCAGTACAAATTCCGCACCATGAAGCCGGGCAAAACGATCGAGGATCCGGATCCGTGGATCCCGGGCGGATATTTCCTGATGGTATCGCACCTTGATGAACTTCCGCAGTTTTTCAATATCCTTAAAGGAGATATGTCAGTAGTCGGTCCGTATCCGGAACAGGTGGAGTCGGCAGAACACATTCAGAAAAAACTTCCGGAATTTACGTATCGTCAGGCAGTCAAAGCAGGCCTGACCGGATATGCCAAAGTTCACGGCAAATACAGCAGTTCCAAGTCAAATCAGTTAAAAATGGATTTCTATTATATCCAGAACTACTCCTTTGCACTGGATCTGAGCATTATTGCGTCAACACTGAAGGTACTGCTGGAGCCGTCCGTGAGCAGGAGAAAATAATTAGGAGAAAACATGAAAGAACAATCAAGAACCAAAATGCTTGCTCATGACATTCCGCTTCGTGTTGTAAAACTGTTGAATGTCATTCTTATGACAATACCGTTTGCCTGGTGCTGGTATGGGTACTATGTCGGACAGATGGAAAACAGCTTCTATAAAAAAGGAAACCTGCTGATGCTGGTTCTCTTTATGCTGGTATATTTTATGTTTGCCAGAGTATACAGCGCATTCCTCGTGTCAGTAAATCGTATATCCGAAATGGTCTACAGTCAGGTGCTGGCGGTGCTGATCACAGATGGAATCACCTATCTGGTGATCGTACTTCTTGTTAAGGGATTTCCGAGTGTGATACCGGGACTGCTGGCAATCGCCGGTCAGACTGCGATCTCTTTTGTATGGTGTACACTGGCACATCTCTGGTATTTCCGTACGTTTCCGCCACAGAAGACCATGATCGTTTATGATGTCCGTGAAGGAATGGAGAAACTGATCAGCCAGTATGACATGCAGAAAAAATTCAAAGTGGAAGAAGTACTTCAGGTAGAAGAATGCCTGAACGATATGAAAAAACTGGATGAGATGGAGACGGTTTTTCTCAGCGGTATCCACAGCCGTGAAAGAAATATCATCCTGAAATACTGTATTGACAGGCATGTGCGTGTATATGTGATTCCACGTGTGGGAGATGTCCTGATGAGTGGAGCCAAACAGATCCACATGTTCCATCTGCCTATGCTGCGGATTGGAAGATACGATCCACAGCCGGAATACCTTTTTCTGAAACGGCTGGCGGATATCGTCTTTGCCGGTGCTGCAGCCATTATATTGTCACCGATCATGCTTATTACAGCAATTGCGATCAAAGCTTATGATGGCGGTCCTGTTTTTTACTCACAGACCCGTCTGACCAAAAACGGGAGAGAGTTTGGCGTGCTGAAATTCCGTTCCATGAAAGTAAATGCAGAGAAAGATGGTGTGGCGCGTCTTTCAAGTGGTGAGAATGATCCGAGGATCACACCGGTCGGCAGAGTTATCAGAAAATGCCGTATCGATGAACTGCCACAGCTTTTTAATATTCTGAAAGGGGATATGACAATCGTCGGCCCACGTCCGGAAAGACCGTCTATTGCAGCAGAATACGAGAAAGTTATGCCGGAATTTCGCCTGCGCCTTCAGGCCAAAGCAGGTCTGACCGGGTATGCACAGGTTTACGGCAAGTACAATACGACACCATATGATAAACTACTGATGGATCTGACATATATCAGTCGTCCGAGCCTTCTGGAAGATATGATGATCATGTTTGCAACCGTAAAAATATTATTTATGCCGGAGAGCACAGAAGGCGTCGAAGAAGGCCAGATCACAGCCATGCAGGATACCCCTGCCGCCAGAGCTGATAAAGAAAAAAAAGATGAGCAGTAAAATAATGAAAAGTCGTTCACGTATCATAAGCTGGACGGCTTTTTTGGATATTATGTAATAAATGAATAGAAGGAGTAATTTCCACGCAGTCCGAAAACAAAAAACTGTTTGCTGATAAAATAGCAGCAGTATTTTCGGAAGAGAACATGCGGGAAATTTATCTGAGTTTAAAGGAAACTCCCGGATATGAATATATCGAAATGTTGAGAGAAAAACTTGGCAGATTGTGCGAAGCGTATGAGGTAGATGCAGAGCATTTTGTAAATGAATTTATCAAAATGTTCAAAAAATGCATTTACAAAAATGACAGAAGACTAGCGTATGAAATATGGGGAGAAGAGCTGCTTCAGGAAGTTCGGGAAATGCATGACAATATTCTGGAGATGGGAGAGGCAATTTCGGCCTTTATTGCATCCGGAAATTTTGTGCCTGCAACTGTAAATGAACCCGTGCTTACAGATAATGAACAGGAGACACTTTCAGAAGATGAAAAACTCTTAAAATGGGAACTTCATCTTCCGGAGAGAAAAGAAAAATTCTTTTTTATAGGACAGACATTATTAAGACTACACAGGGAAAACATATGTGATGAAGAATGGAAACGGATATTCGAGATAACAGATAAATGTGCGGATGTAATAGACACAGGAAAAGATCAGCTGCAGATTGAGAAAATCAAGTATTCTTTCATGCAGATGAAAATTACCGATGTCCGACTGCAGCTAAAAGAAGTAAAATTCAGCAAAGAAGCTTACAGCGTACGAATGCAGGCTGCAGGACTCATGGCGGAATGTGGGATGCTGGATGATGCGGAGAAAGAACTGACATTACTTGAAGCAAAACTTGAAAGAAAGATAAAAGAGGAAAACAACAGAGACAGACTGGAAATTGTTTATCACCGTTCCATATTGGCGAGCAGTTACTTTTTGCACAGATTTGTACTTTATGGACTGGAGCCTATGAGGGATGATATCCCACTGCACAGGCTTAACCGAAAAATCCGACTGTACAGAGATTATTTTGACTACGAAAAAGAGAGAAATACATTCTGCAAAGAAATGCAGAGACAGCAGAACAAAGCACGCAAAGAAGTTCCGTTTGAAATGAACAGAGATATCAAAGTAATATGCCGTGCAGATATACGTGCAAGACATGACTACGCATTTTACAGAATGCTTGACCGTATAGCTGTTCCGCTGCATATAAACTGGGTCAGACTGCTGGATAACGATGAGTCGGAATTTATATCAGGCCTGACAGGCACTACATCATATGTCGGCTGGTATATGCTCCTGAGGTTTGAATCCCTGAATACAGTGAAAAAAGTACTGACGAGGAAAAAGTGCATAAAACTCAATGAAAAAGATGGAGAACATGTGCGGCTTATATTCAAATATGTTTATGGGGCTGTTGAAAGAACGACTGATGAGATGCATGGAAAAGATGAGGATTTTCGGGGAAATGCATATGGTCATATAATCAAAAATGGCATGGAAATCTTGCGCAGACTGGCTTCGGCAGCAACAATTGCAGAACAGAAAAAACTGGTACTACTGATGCTGAAGCAACAATATAAAAAATATATCAGAGGAATCTCGGGTAAAAATAGCACAGATGGAAGCAGAAATCAGCTCGTACAATATTGAATGCATGGAACTCCGGGTACTGATATGCACGGATGAAGAGTTAAAAAATATCACAGATCAAATACTGGAAGGATGCAGATCAGTGGATAAGGAAATCGTAACTTCAGCAGCAGAGGCAATACTGGTATTGCTGTTGGCGGATATCGAAAAAACATGGATGAATAAGATATGCGACTCGTTGCTGGAGCTTTGCTTTTATCGAAAAGAGCCAGGTCTGCATGATTTTCTGCGTCTGTTAGATATCAGTATGTATCTTGACAAAATGGAATTAAGTGAATTCCGTCAGAAGAGATTAAGTACAATACTGGCAGATATCGATTTACAGACAGATTACAATCAAATTACAGACGAATCAGAAACACAGATAAAGGAAATTATCATGACCAGAATGCTCTGTGCACATCTGGCGTATCAGCTGTATTTATATGAAGAAAAGCAAAATATGGAGCATGCAGAGGGTACTTTGCTCTGGAAGGATATATGCCGGGGTGAACGCTCCTGTAAAGAATTTGCAGAAGTAAGGAATGGGTGGATATAAATGTAGTCGATTTATTGTATTGTATGTCGAACATATCTAAAACTTAAAATTGTATTTTGATTATTTATCCGTTATACTAAAAATAATACTGATAAGTTGAAGGTATTATCTCTGAAAGGGAGTAAAATATAAATATGAAAAATATAAATGAGATTAATATAAAATCGTTTAGAGGAATTAGAAATCTTAGATTAACTGATCTTGCACAAGTCAATATTATAGCAGGAAATAATAACTGTGGAAAAACAAGTGTTTTGGAGATAATTGAGAGTCTGAGACAGCCAGATGACATTTTGATGTGGAGCTCTTTGAGCAGAAGAACGACGACATCTATGCGTAACAGAATGTCTTTTTATGAAGGTATTTATGATTTGTTTGATATAAATATAGAAGATAAGAGGCTGGAGTATACTTTTAAGACGGAAGATGACATCGTAACACTTTGGGCTGATGCTGTTGAGAGTGTGGAGGAAATTACAGAGAAACGTTATGAAGCTATATCCGGGCTATCTTATATAGAAAAAGAAAATCGAGAAGAGTTAGAAGATCAGACGAGGGAAATTGCCAGGATAGAGTTTAAAGTTGCATTAAATGGAAAAGCGATATTAAAAGAAAAAATTTATGAGGGACAAATGAATGCATCTGTATATCCACGTCCTTTGAGAAGACAAAAGAGTCTTACTCAAAATATAGTCTATATTTCTCCAACAAGACATGCTTCAGGAGAAGTCTTTTTAGGCGAAGTATTAAACAGGCCAGACCTTTATGAGGAAATGCTTTCAATTTTGAAGGAGTTTGATGAAAATATATTAAGTATAAATTATGATAAAAATAATTTTGGCAGAGGGACATACAAAATCCTTTCAAAATCTAATAATAAAGCATTACCGTTAAATGTTTATGGTGATGGAATGAAAAAGGCAATTTTATTAATGAGCGCAGTTGTCAAGGCAAACGATGGAATTTTGCTTTTGGATGAGTTTGAAACCGCAATCCACACTTCTGCAATGGAAAGAACATTTAAATGGATACTGGAAACCTGTAAAAAACTGAATGTACAGGTTTTTATGACATCTCATAGCATTGAGGCTATATCGAAAGTGCTAAAGTGCTGCCCAGATATGGAAAAAGATATAAGAATGATTACATTGGTAGAAACTTTAAATGGCATAAAAGCACGTAATGTGGATGCTACAAAAGCTATAAAGCTGAAGGAGCAGTATGGATTGGAGTTAAGATAGATGAAAACAATGATTTTTTGTGAGGGAACAACTGATTTATTGATGATTCAATATGTGCTTCAATATAAATATGGATGGCATTACAATGGATTTCTGGAAAATGCAGAAACAAACAGACTGAGAAAAAAGACATTAAAGAGAGATACGGATATTGTAGATATTGAAAGCTGTGGAGGAATAATGAACATTCCTAAAAGGATGCAGGAGTTGCAGGAGCAGATTCAAAATACAACGAGAGAAGAGGAGTTAGTCAATAAGGTAATTATATTGATTGACCATGATACAGTTTCTAGCAACAGAGAATTCCTGGATAAAATTAATGAAAAAATAGGAACGTATTTTCTTGAAGAGGACATTAATGTATTACGAAAGTGGGCTGTTGACAATGATTTTTTGGAGTCGACAGAATTAGACATATATATCAAATGTCTCCCGGAAAGCGAAGTTGGTGCAATTGAATCAATTATGCTACAGGCATTGGATACGGATTCGATAGAAAGCAAAATAATTCAGGACAGCAGACAATTTATAGAAACAGAAGCGGAAAATCAGGACAGATACCTACAGAAAAAATCATTGGTTTCAAAAGCAATAGTCAATACATACTTTGCTATCAGAATGCCAGAGGAAAAATACGATGAAAGGGCAAGAATATTGAAAGCATATAATTGGGAAGAAAATGAAGTGCTCAATGATAGTTTTGCATTTCTTAATATTTGAAGAAGTAGTTCTTGTATGTTGAAAGTCCTTTTCTGGAGCAATAAGAAGTCGCCCACTTATCGTAAGATATCCGGGCGGCTTTTTACATAGGAAAGAGCTTGAGAATGTCGAAAAATATCGAACTTATTGTATTGTGTGTCGAATCTCATCGGGTTACCATAAAAAAGCTGTTGGGATGCATGACTGAAACGCACAATAATTCCAACAGAAAATATAGTTAAATTCCCATCCGCGATAACACAGAGTTATGTCAAAACTTACGAAAACTATGGCTATTTATGTTCGCTTTGCGTTTTGGGGTTTGCATAAATGAAAGTATGTGATATAATACATTCGCGTATGGAAAATCATTAAATTCAAAAGCAACACAATTGCGGAAGGACAACAAACAGCCCCGAAATTTCACGGGGGGGGGTATAGGAAAGATTGAGATAGAATGTTGCGAGTGTACAGGTTTAGTCGCAGGACAGATTCCCCAACCTCTGGTAATTGGAGAAATGTGAAAAAGAAAATTGAAAATCGAAACCCTTATGTTACATATCTTGAAAATCTTGATGCACTTCCCTTGAGTTGTTTCATTCTGCTTTCTGTATGGGTCTTTGGAAGATGGCATATTTTACTAAATCCATGTATTAAAAATGTAATTGGAATAAACTTCCTTTTCTTTGGAATGTTTATTGTGTCTGGTTTTATTTTGTTTTACTTAGAATGTTACTTACACCGTTGTGGGGATAATCGTAAGTTGACAAATATATTATAAAAATGTAAGGGGAAGGAAAACGTATGTATAGAAAAGATTCTGAGGGATGGCTAAAACACGCGGACTTTATAATTCTGGATATGCTCTGCCTGCAGTTGGCTTATGTATTGGCATATGCGATCAGCGGATATGGATTTAATCCATATGCAACTATTATTTACCGTAATATGGCAGTATTCCTTGAACTGGCAGATCTTGTCGTGATCTTTGGATACGGCACCATGAAAAGTGTACTGAAACGAGGATATTACCGTAATTTTATCGTCACTTTGAACCACTGCATCATAGTAGGCGCACTGGCAATCTTATACCTGTTTTTGCTGCAGGAGGGACAGCTGTTTTCACGACTGACCCTGATCCTCACCATAGTCATTTATCTTGGACTTACCTATCTGGCAAGGGAACTTTGGAAGAAGCTTCTCAGAAAGCAGATGGAAGATGGCGGAGAACGGAAGCTGCTCATTATTACCTCAAAGGATATGGCCGAGAAGGTTGTCCTGAACATGCAGGAAAATAATTATGCCAGATTTACCATTGCGGGTGCGGCTGTAATTGATGCCGACTGGACAGGAAGAGAAATCCATGGTGTACCGGTAGTCGCTGATGAAGAAGTTGCTCCTATGTACGTGTGTCAGGAATGGATCGATGAAGTGCTGATCGTCATTTCAGAAGAACTCCCATATCCGGCTGATTTAATTTCCAAATTAACAGAAACCGGAGTAACCGTACATCTGAATCTGGCAAAGATCACCAATGTTCCGGGTAAAAAACAGTTTGTAGAAAAGGTTGGAAATTACACGGTTCTGACTACAAGCATCAACTATGCGTCAAGCAGACAGCTGATGCTGAAACGTTTGATGGATATTGCCGGCGGTCTTGTCGGATGCATCCTTACAGGGATTATTTGCATCTTCGTAGGACCTGCCATTTATATTGCGTCTCCGGGACCGATCTTCTTCTCGCAGGAACGCGTGGGAAAGAACGGAAAGAAGTTCAAAATGTATAAGTTCCGAAGCATGTATATGGATGCGGAAGAACGTAAGGCAGAGCTTATGAAAGACAATAAATTAGGCGATGGAAAAATGTTCAAGCTTGACTTTGATCCACGTGTTATCGGAAATAAGATTCTCCCGGACGGTACACACAAAACAGGTATCGGAGATTTTATCAGAAGGACAAGTCTGGATGAATTTCCACAGTTCTTCAATGTATTAAAAGGAGACATGTCGATCATCGGAGTCCGAGATATAATAGGGACAACCAGAGAAAACTCCAGTATTTATGCGGCATGTGTGGCTTAAGCGTTTTATGATAATTCGATTTTTCATTGCTGCAGCAGGGTCACATTATAGCGGTTCATAGATATTGGATGGCTCTTTGGATGCTCAGTTTGACCCAATCACAGAGCAATAAAAAAATCGAAAAGGAGAAAACTTGAGCCTGTTAGTCTGAAAAGAATGACAGGCTAAGGGACGTTAGTTGCAGATATGAACAATGAAAAACTAAAAAATTAAAATCCCCCAGAGTGTGTATGTGTGGGGGGGGGGTAAAGCGAGGTATGAAAAATGAAGCAGAAGCGGATCGCTGAGTGCAAATGCAATTCCCTAGCCCCTTATAGTGGGAAAGAAGCAAACGGAAAAATTGAATATGGCAAGAATCTGATGAAACATCGGAAAATCTATCTGGCAGTTTCTATAGGCTGTCTGCTTATGGCTGCTATCTATTATCAAATAGCATCACATTTCTTAATTAATCGAAATCCATTTTTTTATTGTGCTTTGCCTGCCCTGATAATTGGGTTATGTGCCGGGCATAGATTGTTTCTTAGTAGTATTGAATGTAATATACAAAGTTCTGTGAAGGACTGCGTATTTTCTTATAAAAAGTCTTTGTTCGTTGGTAAGTCAGAGGATTGTAGCAGTTAGTTGAAAACGAACGTAATGGGATCTGAAAAATGAGTAAAGGGGAAAGAAAGTATGTATAGAAAAGATTCTACAGGATGGATAAAACATGTGGATTTTATCATCTTGGACTTAATCTGCTTGCAGGTGGCGTTCGTTTTGGCGTATGCGTTAAGCGGATATGGAGCTAATCCATACCAGCTAATTCTTTACAGAAATATGGCTGTCTTTATGGAAGTAGCAGATTTGGTAGTACTGTTTGCGATGGGAACATTGAAAAACGTTTTGAAAAGAGGCTACTATAAAGATTTTGTTGTAACAGCACAGCATGGAATAATTCTCGGAGCATGTTTATTGCTTTATCTGTTTATGCTTCAGGAAGGACAACAATATTCCAGACTGGCATTGGTACTGAATATCGTTATCTATATTCTACTTACTTATCTGGTACGAGAGCTGTGGAAACATTTGCTTAGAAAGAAAATGGAAGATGGTGAAAATCGTTCCTTACTTCTTGTTGTTTCAGCAGATGTAGTGAGTTCAGTAGTAGAGAGCATGAAAGAGCATAATTATGCCCGGTATAAGATTGCTGGAATTGCTGTCATAGATAAAGAAATGACAGGAAAGTATATTGATGGTGTGAAAGTAGTTGCAAATATGGAAAATGCTGCTGAATATGTCTGCAAGGAATGGATTGATGAAGTTCTGATTGTGACATCCGGTGTAGTTCCATATCCAAAAGAACTGATCGAGCAGTTTACAGAAACCGGAGTAACCGTTCATCTGAATCTTGCAAAGGTACAAAGCGTGCCGGGGAAAAAACAGTTTGTAGAAAAAGTTGGAGATTATACAGTACTGACTACCAGTATTAACTATGCATCTACAAGAGATCTGATGCTGAAACGATTGATGGATATTGCCGGAGGTTTGGTAGGATGCCTGATTACTGGAATCTTGTTTATATTTGTTGCTCCAGCAATTTACATAGCATCACCGGGACCGATTTTCTTTGCACAGGAACGTGTAGGAAAGAATGGAAAGAGATTCAAAATGTATAAGTTCCGAAGCATGTATATGGATGCAGAAGAACGTAAGGCTGAACTTATGAAAGATAACAAGCTGGGTGATGAAAAGATGTTCAAATTGGATTTTGACCCACGAGTTATTGGAAATAAGATTCTTCCAGATGGAACACATAAGACTGGTATTGGGGATTTTATTAGAAGAACAAGCATTGACGAATTTCCGCAGTTTTTTAACGTGTTGAAAGGTGATATGTCAATAATTGGAACCAGGCCACCTTTGATTTCGGAAACGAATTTTTATGAGCTGCACCATCGTGCAAGATTGGCAATTAAGCCAGGAATAACCGGTATGTGGCAGGTCAGCGGACGTAGTGACATTACTGATTTTGAAGAAGTGGTTCGTCTTGACAAAGAGTATATCACAAATTGGAACATTGGGCTAGATATAAAAATATTGCTTAAAACAGTAATGGTAGTTCTTAGAAAAGATGGATCTATGTGATGAAATGATTGTGGCTTGATTTCCGTAAATAGAATTTAAGCCACAGAAGGTAATAATAGATAAGTAATAAATATAATAAGAGGAAGTTATGAATAAAAGGAAAATTAATACTTTTCCACTTAAAATTGCAGTTCTTGGACATAAGACAATTCCGAGTCGTCAAGGTGGAATTGAAATTGTCGTTGAAGAATTAACGGTTCGCATGGCAAAACTAGGACATAAGATAACAGTATATAACCGTAATGGACATCATGTAAGTGGTAAAGAATTTGATGAGAAGAAATTAAAAGAATATAAAGGTATCCGAATGAAATATGTACCAACGATAGATAAAAAAGGACTAGCAGCGATGAGTGCTTCATTTTTTGCAGCGGTAGCAGCAGCGTTTGGAAAATATGATGTGGTACATTTTCATGCAGAAGGACCATGTGCAATGTTATGGTTGCCAAAATTATTTGGAAAACGTTGTATCGCTACGATTCATGGACTTGATCATCAAAGAGCAAAATGGGGCAAGTTAGCCAGCACATATATTATGCTTGGCGAAAAATGTGCTGTTAAATTTGCAGATGAAATTATTGTTCTCAGTGAGGGAGTACAAAATTATTTTAAAGAGACTTATGGACGTGATACAAAGTTTATCCCTAATGGTGTGAATCGTCCAGTTATTAGAAAGGCAGAACTTATTGACAAGAAATTTGGTTTAAAGAAAGATGATTATATTTTATTTTTAGGACGCCTTGTTCCGGAAAAAGGAATTACTTATCTGATTGAAGGCTTTAAGAACGTAAAAACAGATAAGAAGTTAGTCATTGCAGGGGGCAGTTCGGATACTGATGAATTTGCTAACCAGTTAAAAGAAATGGCAAAAGACGATGACAGAATTATTTTTACCGGATTTGTTCAGGGACAGTTGTTAGATGAACTATACAGCAATGCTTATATTTATAGTTTACCAAGCGATTTAGAGGGAATGCCATTAAGTCTTTTAGAAGCAATGAGTTATGGAAATTGTTGTTTGGTATCTGACATAGATGAATGTGCTTCTGTAGTGGAAGATAAGGCAATCATATTTAAAAAAAGTAATGTAGCAGATTTGCAGAGTAAGCTTCAAGAAGCATGTGAGGATGCACAACAGGTACAGAAATATAAAGATGAAGCAGCAGGTTATATTTGTGAAAAATATAATTGGGATGATGTTGTGGAGAGAACATTAGAATTGTATAGGAGATAAAATGAGCAAAGAATTTATTGAATTGAAAAACAAGACGATTTTTATTACAGGTGTAGCTGGATTTATTGGATCAAACTTGGCTGAAAGGTTATTAAAAGAAATAGAAGGAATAAAAATAGTTGGACTCGATAATATGAATGATTATTATGATGTTCGTTTAAAAGAATATAGATTAGAAAAACTTTCATCTAGTAAGACATTTTCCTTTGTAAAAGGAAATTTGGCAGATAAGGAACTTATTAATTCGATTTTTGAGAAGTATACTCCTCAAGTGGTTGTGAATTTAGGGGCACAGGCAGGTGTGAGATATTCTATTACAAATCCAGACGCATATATAGAAGGTAATTTGATTGGATTTTATAACATATTAGAGGGATGTAGACATTATCCGGTAGAACATTTGGTATATGCATCGAGTTCTTCAGTATATGGAAGTAATAAGAAAGTTCCGTATAGTACAGATGATAAAGTAGATAATCCAGTATCGTTATATGCGGCAACGAAAAAAAGCAATGAGTTGATGGCTCATGCATATTCAAAACTCTATAATATTCCATCAACTGGTTTACGTTTCTTTACTGTTTATGGACCGGCAGGAAGACCCGATATGGCATACTTTGGATTCACAAATAAATTGTTAAATGGAGAAACTATTAAAATTTTTAATTATGGAAATTGTAAAAGAGATTTTACTTATGTTGAGGATATTGTGGAAGGCGTTGTACGGATAATGCAGGGGGCACCAGAGAAAAAGAACGGAGAAGATGGTTTGCCGATTCCGCCATATGCTGTTTACAATATTGGAAATAATCATCCAGAGAACTTATTAGATTTTGTACAAATTCTTCAGGAAGAATTAATTAGAGCAAGGGTTTTGCCAGAAGATTATGATTTTGAGTCACATAAAGAACTTGTTCCGATGCAGCCGGGAGATGTTCCTGTGACATATGCTGATACGCAAGCATTGGAAAGGGACTATGGTTTTAAGCCATCGACAACTTTACGTGAAGGATTACGCAAGTTTGCAGAATGGTACAAAGAGTTTTATATGTAAATATATTTTAAGAATAGGAAGAAGAGAGAAAAAATGAGAGATTTTAATTCATTGAAAATTGCTGTGGCAGGGACAGGATATGTTGGATTATCTATTGCTACTTTATTGAGTCAGCATCATCAGGTGACAGCAGTAGATATTATTTCAGAAAAGGTAGAGTTAATTAACAATAAGAAATCTCCAATTCAGGATGATTATATTGAAAAATATTTAGAAGAAAAAAATTTGAATTTAACAGCTACATTGGATGCAGAAGAAGCTTATAAGGATGCAGATTTTGTTGTTATTGCAGCTCCAACAAATTATGATAGCAAAAAGAATTTTTTTGATACTTCTGCAGTAGAAGCAGTTATAAAATTAGTCATTGAATATAATCCGGAAGCGATTATGGTTATTAAATCGACTATTCCTGTTGGATATACAACAAGTATTAGAGAAAAATTTCATTGTGATAATATTATTTTTAGTCCGGAATTTTTAAGAGAAAGTAAGGCGTTATACGACAATTTGTATCCAAGCCGAATTATTGTTGGAACAGATATTAATAATGCACGTTTAGTAAAAGCTGCACATACGTTTGCACAGCTCTTACAGGAAGGTGCTATTAAAGAAGATATTGATACTTTATTTATGGGCTTTACAGAGGCAGAAGCAGTCAAATTGTTTGCAAATACATATTTGGCATTACGGGTTTCTTATTTCAATGAGTTAGATACTTATGCCGAAATGAAAGGTCTGAATACACAGCAGATTATTAATGGAGTATGTCTCGATCCTCGTATTGGAACACATTATAATAATCCATCTTTTGGATATGGTGGATACTGTTTACCAAAAGATACAAAGCAGTTGCTTGCTAACTACGCAGATGTTCCTGAAAATCTTATTGAAGCAATTGTTGAGTCTAATAGAACGAGAAAGGATTTTATTGCTGATCGAGTATTGGAACTTGCTGGAGCATATGAAGCGAATGATGACTGGGATGAAAGCAAAGAAAAAGATGTTGTGGTAGGTGTATATCGTCTCACGATGAAGAGTAATAGTGATAATTTCCGTCAGAGTTCTATCCAGGGAGTCATGAAGAGAATTAAGGCAAAAGGTTCTACGGTTATTATTTATGAGCCTACACTGAAAGATGGAGAAACTTTCTTTGGAAGTAGAGTAGTTAATAATTTAGATGAGTTTAAGAAGCAGAGTCAGGCAATTATTGCTAATCGTTATGATAGTTGTTTGGATGATGTTAAAGACAAAGTATATACAAGAGATATTTTTCAAAGGGATTGATGAATTTGAAAGTGAAAGGAGAAGACATTGAGAATACTTATTGTAAATTATAGATATTTCATTTCAGGTGGCCCTGAAAAATATATGTTTAATATTAAAAAGATGCTTGAAGATAATGGACATGAGGTTATACCCTTTTCCATACATTCCAATAAAAATGTCGAAACAGAATATTCAAAATACTTTGTAGAACCAATTGGTGGACGAGATACAACATATTTTGATGAAGTGAAAAAGACACCTAAATCAATTTGGCAGTTACTTACACGAAGTATTTATTCTCGTGAAGTAGAAAAGGCACTAAAAAAAGAAATAAATGATGTAAAACCAGATTTAGTATATATTATTCATTTTGTTAATAAATTGTCTCCGAGTGTAATTACAGGTGCAAATAAAATGGGAGTCCCTGTTGTATTAAGATTATCGGATTATTTTCTGTTATGTCCAAGATTTGATTTTATGTATGAAAAGAAAGTCTGTGAGGAGTGTTTATCAAAGGGATATAAGAGTTGTATTAAAAAGAGATGTGTGAAAGGATCGTTATTTGCATCTGTTGTAAGAGTGTTTTCTATGAAATTTCATAAAATGATAAATGTATATAAAAATGTATATGCATTTATAACACCATCAGAATTTTTGAAGAAAAAATTATCATTAAATGGATTTGAAGAAAAAAGAATTCATTGCATTCCTACTTTTACAGCAAGTAAAACAACAATAGGGAAACAGCAGATTGGATCGTATGGACTATATTTCGGACGTGTTACTGAAGAAAAGGGAGTTGAAACTGTTATAAAAGCGTATGAAAAACTGCCTGAATATACTGTTAAAATTATGGGAGATGATACAACAGATGAGGCAAAACGGCTGAAAAAATATGTAGAGAATCATAAAATGAAGAATGTTGAATTTCTTGGGTTTAAGAGTGGAGCGGAACTAGAGAATGTTATTAAAGGAGCTAGATTTACATTAATTCCTTCAATTTGGTATGATAACTTACCTAATACTGCTTTAGAGTCGTTTCAATATTCAAAGCCAGTTATTGCTAGTAATATAGGAAGTCTTCCTGAATTAGTTATTGATGGAGAAAATGGATATTTATTTAAACCATCAAATGTTGAAGATCTTATAAAAAAAATTAAGATGTTAGATGATGATACCTTGGTTAAAAAGATGGGGCAAGCTAGTAGAAAAAGGCTTGAAAGTAGATTTGCACCACAAACACATTATGAAGATTTGATGAAGATTTTTAATGAGGCTGTCAAGAGTAGAAAGTAAAGAGGTAATTAATAAAAATGAAAAAAAATGCAGAAAAAAAATTAAATGGTACAGTAATCGTTACATATCGTTGTAATGCAAGATGTTCAATGTGTAATCGTTATAAAGCACCATCTAAGCCAGAAGAGGAAATCAGCTTGGATACAATAAAAAAATTGCCGAAAATGTATTTTACGAATATCACAGGCGGAGAACCTTTTATTAGAACAGATTTGAAAGATATTGTACGTGAGTTATATAAAAAATCTGATCGTATTGTTATTTCAACTAATGGATTTTTTACAGATCGTATTGTAGATCTTTGTAAAGAATTTCCTAATATTGGTATACGTATTTCTATCGAAGGACTTGAGGAGACAAATAATGAAATACGAGGTCTCCAGAACGGTTATCAGCGTGGATATGGCACATTAAAAAAACTTAGAGAAATGGGTATGAAAGATGTTGGGTTTGGTATGACTGTACAGGATAAAAATGCACCAGATCTTGTACCGCTATATAAAATTAGTAATGAAATGGGAATGGAATTTGCAACGGCTTCTTTACATAATAGTTTTTATTTCGTAGAAGCAAAAAATATCATACATGACCGACCAATGGTTGCAAAAAATTTTGAAAAGTTAGTTAATGAGTTGTTACGTAGCAATAGTCCTAAAAAATGGTTTAGAGCATATTTTAATCATGGATTAATTAATTATATTTATGGTCAAAAAAGACTTCTTCCATGTGATATGAGTTTTGATACATTCTTTATTGATCCATATGGTGATGTTATGCCTTGCAATGGAACTAAGGATAAAGAAGTTATGGGTAATTTAAATAATCAGTCTTGGGATGAACTGTGGAATAGTCCACAGGCAGAAGAGGTACGAAAGAAAGTTCGTTGCTGTGATCGTGATTGTTGGATGATTGGCTCTGTTTCACCTGCTATGCACAAATATATCTGGAAACCAGCAACATGGGTTTTGATACATAAATTTAAATCTTTGTTTAGTAAAACACCATACAGTATGTATGAAAATCGTATTTGCTGTGACTATCGTGATGGAAAAGTCACAAAAGAAGAACTTGATAAATGTAGTACGTGTGATGTTAATTGTGTAATTAACAATGGATTAAGTGAAGCTTCGAAAGAGCAACTGAAACATAAATCTGGAGAACAGATTGTTGATGAAGATATTGCAAAACAGATGGAGAAATAAAAATGTATTCTATAACAAAAAGTAAGACTACAAAGCGATATGCTATTTTCATATGTCTAGTATATATATTTGTATTCAAAGATTGGATGGAACAGTATATACCCGTTGTTGGTTATATGGATGAACTATTTGCGGTATTATCTATCCCTGTTTTTGTATTTGAACTAAAAAAGAATCAATTTAAACTTAAAATACAAAAATGTACATGGGGGGGTATGCTAGGTTCATTCTAGTATTCTTATGTTTTGGTTTTCTATCTAGTGTCATTTATAGATATCAAAGTATATTGAAAGCAGAAGTATCGGATGCATTTTTATGTATAAAATTTTGGCTTGCATTATATGTTGGAAAAAAGATTTTTGCAAAAATAGATATGCAAAAATATGCAAGCAAAATATATTTTCATGTAAAATGCATTACGATATTGTATGGAGTGTTAATTGTTATTGATTATTCACTTCACATTTTCCAAGCGACAGAAAGATATGGTTTAAGATCTGAACAATTGATGTACACGCATCCAACGGTACTTGTAGCTTGCTGTGTGTTTTTGATTATGATTCTCCTTTCACTTAAAAATTATGTAACAGGAAGCAAGAAATATATAATAATGCTATTGCTCATAATGTGTTCTACTTTAAGAAGCAAAGCTTTTGGAGCCGCACTTGCAATCATATTAATATGTTATTTTGTGTTTGTTCGAAAGAAAAAAATAACGCTGAGAACAATGTTGCTATTTATTCCTTTGGTTGTGATTTTAGGATGGGATCAAATACAATATTATTTTTTCAGTTCAATCATTCCGGATTCTGCTAGGTATCAATTACTTACAAAAGCGTTTGAAATTGCAAGAGATATGTTTCCATTAGGTGCAGGATTTGCTACATTCGGTTCATATTATTCTGGAGTATACTATTCATCGGTATATGCAGCATATGGATTATCTAATATTAATGGGTTACGCATCGGGGCATCACAATTTATAAGTGATTCGTTTTGGCCAATGATATTAGGGCAATCAGGATATTTTGGACTGTTTTCGTACATTTTTGCAGTAATGATGTTACTCAAAGCAATCCAAGGAATTAGAAGAGTAGAAAATTCATATTATGCTGCAGCAATGAGTGGAATATGTTATTTGATAATTGTATCAATGGCAGAATCTGCTTTCGTGCATCCGATAGCGGTACCGATAGCTATGATGATAGGAGCTTTTTTAGGAAAATGTGAGTAACGACATAAATATTCGACACTGAATAATAAATGATAGAAAATTGAATGTAATACATAAAAATATAACAAAAATTATAATTTCAATTATGAAATGGTCATTTATTCAGGAGGAATATTTGTGGAACTAAAAATAAAACCTAATAAAATTTTAATGTGGTTATCATATAACTGTTTGTTTTTTTCCATCATGCTTAAAATGCTATATCAAACAAACCAAAATAGCACTATAAGACTTTTGGGATTTGGTATGCAGGCAATAGTTTTGCTGTGTTATTTTTTGGAGGAATTGATAACATTAAAAAGAAAATCAATAAATTGTATTACTTTGATTTTAGGGATTCTAGTTGTATATCAATGTGTAATTACTATATTAAATGATTCAATTTATTTACCTTATACGCCAATTGATATATTTATTTGGCCGTTAAGTGTTATTGTGTATTATAACTTTACTTGTCATAATGAAATGAATAAAAATACTGAAAATAAGACATTAATATATTACTTTATAATGTGTCTTATTTCTGTATTCCTTATAAAAATACATTTAGCAGGAAATGGAAATATAGGGCAGGTAGTATTTCTAACATATTATTGTTTAACTGCATTGCCACTGGTTGTCATTTTTGTTAAAGGAAAGAACTCGCGAAATTTGTGTATATTATTATGTGTTGCTATATCTGTCGCATCAACAAAAAGAACTGGTACGATAGCATTAATTTTAGGGATATTCGTGATGCTAGTATTAGATGCACACATACAAGGGTCGTTGAAAGAAAAATGGAAAAGATATATGTATCTTTTTATTGCTATTTGTATAGGTAGTGGAGCAGTATTGTATCTTGAAAATAGATCGGGGCTTGAGATTTTTGACCGTTTTTCAAAATTAAGTACGGATGGAGGGAGCGGTCGAGATGTTATTTGGGCGATTACTCTTCAAGCATTTAATGTGTCAAATTTAAGAGAAAAAATTTGGGGACATGGTTTTCAAAGTGTTTATTATCGTCTTAGACCAGGCGGATTTTCTCGCTTTTCACATAATAGTTACATAGAGTACCTATATGATTATGGAATAATAGGCTTATCATTATTAGTATTATTCGTTTTATTTTTAATTATTATAGAAATAAAGTTTATACGAGAAAAAAATAAGTATGCTCCAGTTATGGGGATGTTATTGATTATTACGATTTTCCTAAGTGCGTTTAGTTATTTTTTTGAAGAATCAAATATTATACAGCCAATAGCTGTTGCATATGGAATTATTTTAGGACAAGCTTACAAGGAAAGGAAGAGGTATGAAAATTAGTGTAATTGTACCTGTATATAATGCAGAAAGATATTTAGATAAATTAGTACAGTCTGTTTTGAGTCAAACATATGAGGATTATGAATTAATATTAGTGGATGATAGCTCAAAAGACAATAGTTATTTATTGATGAAAAAATACCAAGAAATGGATAGTAGAATCAAGGCGTACACGAAAGAAAATACGGGACCAGGTTTAACAAGAAAATTTGGATTTGAAAAATCGTCAGGAGATTTGTTTTTCTTTGTGGATAGTGATGATTGGGTTACGACTTCTGATGTATTTAGAGAAATTAATGATTTGTTTGAAAAAAATGAAAAAATAGATGTTCTTTTTTTTGATAGAGAGGATATTATTGGCGATACGAAAGATATTATTCCAGGATTCAATGAGACTAGGGAAGGATTGCACAATATTGAAGAATTAGATGAGGTTGTTAGACCGGGTTTGGGGGCAAAGATTTTTAGAAAAAGTATATTAACAGAAGATATGTTTTATGAGTCAACTATATTTGAAGATTTATATACCACATATATCTATTTGGATAAATGCAATAATTATTTCTATTCATCTAAATGTTATTATACTATATATCATGATGTTGATTCATCCTCATTATCTTCAAAACCTACGGCAGAATCTTTCGCAAGATCATTAAAGATGATTTTGATGGTACATGCAAAATTGGAGAGAAGCTCACTTAGATATAGTTTAGAATTATGGATGGCACTTCTTTTTACCACGTATTGGAAAGCACGAGTGAAAAATGATACTTCTTATAATTCAAAGGTAATAAATGAAAATATTCAAAAAATTGCTGGAATTTTGAAAAAAAATAAAGTTGTTATAAAACCAAGTGGGAAAAAACATATTAAAATATTAATATATAGGATACTTTTATTGATTAGCAAAAAAAAGTATGAATAAGAGTGTTGAAATTATATATTGTTATATTTTGGGCTATAAGGAACTTATATAGAGGATTAATTATGAATAATAATAAAAAAACAGCAGCAATCGTTTCACTGTATGGTAATTCAAATTTTGGAAATAAACTACAAAACTATGCGGTGCAAGAGATTCTGAAAAAAGAAGGATTAAATACAGTTAATATTGTAAATGTTCCTTGTTTGAATAACAATAAGGTGAATCATACTGAAGTAATAAAATTATACATAAAAGGTTGGTTCCGTTATATTTTAAAAGGAGACAAAATAAAGGACTGCGTTGATCCAAAAGATCCTAAAGAAAGAAAGAAAAACTTTTTGGAATTTAACAAAAAAATTGCAAACTCAAAACATTTTTTTTCTTTCTCAAGATTGCAAGAATTTGATAAATATGATTACTATTTTGTCGGTTCAGATCAGATATGGAATCCGATTTATGGTGGACTGAGTGATTTGGATTTGCTTACTTTTACTCAGAAAAAAAAGATTGCAATAAGTGCATCATTCGGAATAGAAGAGATACCGTTAGACTATAAAGGAAGAGTGAAACAGTATATTTCGAAATTTGATGCAATATCAGTAAGAGAGGAGGCCGCAAAAAATATTATAGAAAGAATAACAAATCGCCAGGACATAGAAATATTGATTGATCCAACAATGATGTTACAAAAAGAAGAATGGGATCGAATTGTAAAAAAACCAAAGGAAATGCTTCCGGATAAATATATTGTTTGCTATTTTTTGGGAACTGAAACAAAGGAATATATAAGTGCTATACATAAAATTGCAGCAGAAAAAGATTGTGAAATTATTGATTTATCTAATTTAGAAAGTGAATTTTATTGTTGTGGACCGTCTGAGTTTGTATATCTTATAAAAACAGCTGAATTTGTATGTACAGATTCATTTCATGCGTCGGTTTTCTCAATTTTATATAATAGACCATTTCTAGTATTTGATAGAAATGGGAAACATACAGGAATGGGAAGTAGAATAAACACTTTATTAAAAACATTTCATTTGGAAAAACTGCATTATACTGGAAACTTTCAAGATGTCAAGTTTGAATATGATTTTTCAATAACCAATCAGTCGTTAAAAAAGGAAAGGGAAAAGGCATACAGATTTATTCACCATGCATTAGATGAATAATGATAGTACAAAAAGGATAATGCGAGGTTAAATAAATGAGTGAGAATAATTATAAAAAATTAGTATATAATACCGCAATTTTTGCAGTGGGTAATTTTGGAAGTAAAATATTAACCTTTTTGATTGTTCCATTATATACATATGTGTTGACAACAGCAGAATATGGAACAATTGATTTGTTTATAACGTCATTAGGCATGGTAATTCCATTTTCAACTATGATGGTTAATGAAGCACTTATACGTTTTGTTCTTGGAAAAGACTTAACGCCAAAAGAAGCAGCAAGTAATTGCTTTGCAGTTTTTTTATTTGGAGCTGCAATATCTATAGCATTTACTCCAGTGTATAAAATGATTTTCAAATTTGATGAATATATTTGGATATTTGTTGCTCTTCTAGTTGTTAGAACATTTAATCAGATATATAGTGAGTATTTTCGGGCAATAAATCAGAATGTAAAATTTACAATTTTTGGTCTAATTACAACAGCTACGACATTGGGATTCAATGTACTTTTTCTTTTAGTTTTTAAGTGGGGAATGGCTGGATATTTATATGCGACGTTGTTAGCAGCAGTTATTGGCACAATATATATTCTTGTATTCAGTGATTTTTTTAAAGTTGTCTCCTTTAAATGTATTGATAAAAAAATATTGAAAATGATTTTGAAATATAGTATCCCGTTAGTCCCGAACAGTTTAATGTGGTGGATTATGGCAGCTGGTGACAAATATATTATCAATTACTTTTTGGGGGATAGTGCAAATGGAATATATTCACTTGCTTTAAAAATACCTCAAATCATAAATATGGTCTATTCTTTGTTTATTCAGGCCTGGCAAATGTCTGCTATTGAGGTTGAATCAAGTGAAGACAAAAAAGGATTTTATCAAAATGTTTTCAATGTTACGTCATTTGGAATGGTATTTATTACAATTGGAATTGTTATGCTTATTAAGCCGGTTTATGTAGGCGTTATGAGCAAAGAGTTTGCCATAGCATGGGAATATGTACCTTTATTATCGGTGTCAACAATTATTAGTTGCTATGCTTCTTTCTTTAGTGTTGTGTATACGGTAGGGGCTAAAACAAATAAAGTTTTTATTACAACTGCATTAGGTGCTGCGACCAATCTTTTATTCAATTTTATTTTAGTTAGGCCGCTTGGAATGCAGGGAATTGCGATTGGAACTTGTTTAGGATATTTTGCTGTGCTTTTGATAAGGGCACGTGATATGAAAATAGAAATGAACATAGGGATAAGTTTCAAGCGTAATATTTTTTCGTTTGTATTGCTAATCATACATTCACTTATTCTTATTTCATTTGGTGAAATACAGGCATTTTTATTTGGAATAGTTTCTTTGATAATAACTTCGTTTATGTATCGTGAGGAAATGAAAGCGATAATTCATAAATTTGTCAAAAGAAAGTAAATGAAAGGAAAAACATATGAAATTATATAAAAAAGTTTTTGTAAATTTAGCTAAAGTCTTGCCGGATTCAATTTATTTAAGAATGGTTTTTTTTAGTAAATTGAAGAGAAAGCTGGATTTGAGTAATCCAAGATCCTATAATGAAAAACTTAATTGGTTGAAAATAAATGACCGAAAAGAACACTACCAAATAATGGTAGATAAATATGAGGCAAAAAAATATGTTGCAGATAAAATTGGTGAACAATATGTTATACCTACTTACGGTGTGTGGGATCGTTTTGAAGATATAGACTTTTCAAAATTGCCATCTAATTTTGTTTTAAAAACAACACATGATTCTGGTGGAGTAGTACTTATAAATGATAAAAACAATATGGATATAGATAAAACAAAAAATGTATTGGAAAAGAGTTTAAAAAATAATTATTATTATCTATGCAGAGAATGGCCATATAAAAACTTGAAGCATCGGATTATAGCAGAAAAAATGATAACGAATACGGTACCAAATGATTATAAATTTTTTATGTTTAATGGAAAAATGGATAGCGTGATGGTATGTACGAATAGGGCATCTGGACATCCAACTTTTCGTTTTTATGATAAAGGGTGGAATCGCTTATTATATCAAAAACCGGAATTAGAACCTGAATCAAATGTGGAAAGACCGGAAAACTATGAAAAAATGATAAGGATTGCCGAACAACTCTCAGAGAATTTGGTTCATATGAGAGTGGATTTATATAATATAGATGGGCAAATTTATTTTGGAGAACTGACCTTTTTTGATCAAGGCGGTTTTGATACGGATATTACGCTTGAGACAGATTTGAAATGGGGAGAACTCATGGATTTGGATAAGATTAAATAAGGTGTATTTGGGGAAATTTACAGTTTGGAGGGAGATAGAATATGGCGATAAACGAAAAAAAAGCGTATGCGGCATATTATGACAATGACATAAGGATGAAAAGCTCTTCAGGTGCAATTTTTTCTTTGTTGGCAAATGAGGTTCTTGAAAAAAAAGGAATTGTTTATGGAGTTGCAATGAATGCATCTTGCACAGAAGCTGAGTATATTGGCATTACAGAAAAGCAAGATTTAGAGAAACTCCTGGGATCCAAATATTTACAAGCTAAAATTAAAAATATTTTTAAGAATGTTCGTGAAAATTTAGTGTTAAATAGATTGGTTTTATTTACTGGAACAGGATGTCAAATTAATGGATTAAAGAAATTTCTTCAGAAAGATTATAAAAATCTTATTTGTGTTGATATTATTTGCCATGGGGTTCCATCACCTGCATTGTGGAAAGAATATGTAGGTTATATGGAAAATAAAATGCAAGGCAAGATGGAGAAAGTTAATTTTAGATGTAAAGATCAAGGATGGGAAAACTTTGGAATGAAGGAGTATGGTTCGTCTAAAGAAGTTTATATCTCTAAAAGCAAAGACCCGTATATGCAAATGTTTTTAAGTGATTTCTGCCTTAGACCATCCTGCTATGAATGTAAAGCAAAGACATTAAGATTATCAGATTTAACGATAGGAGATTTCTGGGGGATTGACACTATTGCTCCAGAAATGAATGATAGTAAAGGAACATCTTTGGTAATTGTTCGAACGAATCAAGGAGAAAAAATATTTAACAGGCTCATATCTAAGTCATCTGTAAAAGTTATGGAAGTAGAATATGACGATGCTACAAAAGAAAATCCAGCAGAGTTCCGTTCTGTTTATAGACCAAAAGAGAGAGAGACTTTTTTTATAGATATGAAGAAAATGGATTTTGAAGAGTTAAGAAAAAGTTATTTATCTTTGCCAATAAAACAAAGAATAAAAAATGCTATTAAGAAGATATTAAAACCGGTGCTTAAAAGAGCAAGACGGGGGGGTATAAAGTCAAATCTTGATTACGGTATGTTAATGCAGTTCAATGTGGGAGAGAAGAATGAATAAAAAAATACAAATAATGCGAGGGTTATCAATTATTGCAGTAATTGTTATCCATACATATAATACATATGCGTGGGGGGGGACGGAGTAATAATTCGGCCATTGGTTAATTTTGCAGTAGGTATGTTTATATTTCTTTCTGGTTATTTAACCAAAGAAAACGAAAATGGAGTATATAGAGATATAATATATCGCAGAATTAAAAAAATAATTGTTCCTTATATAATTTGGTCATTTATATTTGCGATAGTGAATCGTAGAATAAATACCTTTATACCGGATGTTTTCATGTCAAAATGTAATGGAATATATTATTTTATTCTGGTTTATATACAGATGGTACTATTAATACCAGTTACGTTTAAACTTTTGCGAAGTAGATTTTCTAAATTAGGGTGGTTTGTAACACCCGTTAGCATTTTTCTAATTCGTTATATAAGCTTGTGGTTTAAT
The DNA here is from genome assembly GCF_014297355.1 of Blautia intestinalis. GTDB lineage: Bacteria > Bacillota > Clostridia > Lachnospirales > Lachnospiraceae > Blautia_A > Blautia_A intestinalis. Next base: position 305,943 of record NZ_JACOQE010000003.1, read on the forward strand.
ATTGAATTAGGCTTTCCATTTCAGGGTGAATTATTTGTTTTTTGGTTTGGATTTTATTACTTAGGGGTAAGTTTAAAAAATGGGTATATCAATTTACAATTATCCCCAAAATGTTTAACTAACTTGTGCCTGTTTTCATTGGTAATTCAAGGTGTTGAAGGATTTATTTGGTATTGGATGGGAAACTTTGATATGGCGACAACACAATTAAAAATGAGTTCTATTATAACAACGGGGCTTTTTTGTATAAGTGCATACATATACATAGAAGCTGGTGATTTAAATTTGAATGAGCAACCAGTTGTTTTAAAAAAATTTTTAAAAGTTTTGGGCGATAATTCTTTTGGAATATATCTGTGTCATATGTTGATAATTAGAATCTTAAATAAGTTAGTTCCAATGGCAAATGTATTTCCGATAAATGCAATATTTGTAATCATGATTTCTACAGTGTGCGTTATGATGGCACATAGAATACTAGGAAAACATGCTTATATAATAGGCGTATAAAGGAGGAAAAGATGGACAGGAAAATACCTGTACTATTTAAAGAAAAAAAAGAATGTTGTGGGTGTACCGCTTGTTATGCAATTTGTTCTCAAATGGCAATTTCAATGATTGAAGATGAAGAAGGATTTGAATATCCTCAGATAGACGAAAAGAAGTGTATTAAATGCTATCAATGTCTGAAGGTATGTCCATTTAAAGAAACATAATAAAATAAGAGGGAAACAATAAAGTAAAAGCTAAGATAATAATTTTGCTATAAGATTTATCATAAGGCAAGATTACAAGTAAAAGGGAGTAAATAATTATGTGTGGAATTGTAGGATTTACAGGTAAAGAACAGGCAGCACCTATTTTATTAGATGGTTTGTCTAAGTTAGAATATCGTGGTTATGACTCTGCAGGAATTGCAGTTCGTGATGGAGATAGGGATGTTGATATTATAAAAGCAAAGGGACGACTTAAAATTCTTGCTGAAAAAACCAATGATGGGAAAGCAGTAATTGGTTCATGTGGAATTGGTCATACTAGGTGGGCAACTCATGGAGAACCATCAGAGAATAATGCTCATCCGCATAGAAGTGATGATGGAAATGTTGTAGCAGTACATAACGGTATCATTGAGAATTATCAGGAATTGAAAGAGAAACTTGTAAGAAAGGGCTATGCATTCTATTCTGATACTGATACGGAAGTCGCAGTGAAGCTTGTTGATTACTATTATAAAAAATATGAGGGGACACCAGTAGATGCAATTAATCATGCAATGGTGCGTATTCGTGGTTCATATGCTTTAGCCGTAATGTTTAATGAATATCCAGAAGAAATTTATGTCGCAAGAAAAGATAGTCCAATGATTCTTGGTATTGAAGATGGAGAATCTTATATCGCATCTGATGTACCTGCTATTTTAAAATATACAAGAAATGTATATTATATTGGTAACATGGAGATGGCTCGTGTAAGGAAGGGCGAAATTACTTTCTATAATCTTGATGGAGATGAAATTGAGAAAGAATTAAAAACTATTGACTGGAACGCAGAAGCGGCTGAAAAAGCAGGATACGAACATTTTATGATGAAAGAAATCCATGAGCAGCCTAAAGTTGTGGGAGATACAATTAATTCTGTTGTAAAAGAGAATTTTATTGATTTGACAGATATTGGTCTTTCAGAAGAAGATATAAAGAAGATTAGCCAGATGTATATTGTTGCATGTGGATCAGCCTACCATGTTGGAATTGCAGCACAATATGTAATCGAAGATTTAGCAAAAATTCCTGTTCGTGTAGAACTTGGTTCGGAGTTTCGTTACAGAAAACCATTGCTTGACAAGAATGGTTTGGTAGTAGTTATAAGCCAGTCGGGAGAAACAGCAGATAGTTTAGCAGCACTTCGGGAGGCAAAGGAAAAAGGAGTACGAACATTAGGAATTGTAAATGTAGTTGGATCATCTATTGCTAGAGAAGCCGATTCAGTATTTTATACTTTAGCCGGTCCAGAGATTGCTGTTGCTACAACAAAAGCATATAGCACACAGCTTGTTGCAACGTATGCGTTGGCTATCCAATTTGCAAAAGTTCGAGAAGAAATCTCAGAGGAAAGATATGTTGAACTTATTAGAGAGATAAAAACTTTACCAGAAAAAATTGAAAAGATTTTAAAGGATAAAGAACGTATTCAATGGTTTGCTTCAAAGCAGGTAAATGCACATGATGTATTTTTTGTAGGAAGAGGCATTGATTATGCGATTTGTATGGAAGGTAGCTTAAAGATGAAAGAAATTAGCTACATTCATTCAGAAGCATATGCTGCCGGAGAATTAAAACATGGAACAATTTCCTTAATTGAAGATGATATTTTGGTAGTTGGTGTATTAACTCAGTCAGAATTATATGAAAAAACAATTTCTAATATGTTGGAGTGTAAGAGTCGTGGAGCATATTTGATGGGGTTAACTACTTTTGGAAGATATGATATTGAAGACACTGTGGATTTTACGGTTTATATTCCAAAGACAGATCCACTTTTTGCAACATCACTTGCAGTGATTCCATTACAGTTACTGGGATATTACATCAGTGTAGCTAAAGGCTTGGATGTAGATAAACCACGAAATCTGGCGAAAAGTGTAACTGTAGAATAATTATCTTTAAGGGAAAGAACAAATTATGAAAACAACATTAGTTATCATGGCTGCCGGTATCGGTTCCCGATTCGGTGGTGGAATCAAACAACTTGCTCCAGTTGGTTTAAATGGAGAAATCATCATGGATTATTCTATCCATGATGCAATAGAAGCAGGGTTCAACAAAATAGTTTTTATTATCCGTAAAGATATTAAGGATGCCTTTAAAGAAGCAATCGGTGATCGTATTGAAAAGATTTGTAAAGATCTTGATGTAGAGATTGCCTACGCATATCAGGAATTAAATGAACTTCCAGAAGGTGTGGAGCTTCCAGCAGGACGTACCAAACCTTGGGGAACAGGACAAGCTGTTCTTGCTTGTAAAGAAGTCCTGCATGAGCCATTTGCAGTTATCAATGCAGATGACTACTATGGAAAAGAAGCATTTGTTAAGCTTCATGATTTCCTTGTAGGCTACACACCGGAAAAAGCGAATCAGTTTTGTATGGCAGGTTTCATTTTAAAGAATACTTTAAGTGAGAATGGTGCTGTTACTAGAGGAATTTGTGAGACAAATGAGGAAGGTTATCTCACAGCAGTACATGAAACTTCCAATATTGTCAAGACTTCAGAGGGTGCAGCAGTAGACAACGATGGACAGCTCACTTCAATTAATGCTGAATCCTACGCATCCATGAATATGTGGGGACTTACACCGGAATTCATGCAGATTTTAGAAGATGGATTTAAAGAGTTCTTTGCAAATATGGGAAACAAAGATATTATGAAAGCAGAATATTTACTGCCAATCTACATAGACGAACTTCTTCAGGCAGGTAGAGTTTCTGTAAAAGTGTTAGATACGAATGACAAATGGTTTGGGGTAACCTATAAAGAGGATAAAGACTATGTAGTGAAATCATTTGCCAAGCTGATAGAAGCTGGTGTATATCAAAAAGATTTGTTTGAAGATTTGAAATAAGCAGTGAAGGAGAACAATGGAAAGTAAGATAATCGAAATATTTAATAAAATAGTATATAATGTATTATCAGCACTTTATCAGCCCTTTTGGGCTGCCGTTCTCCTTGCCTTTTTAACAATGTTCTTATATTTATATGGTAAGGAGCATGGGTGGAAAAAGAATAATTTTATCCGAAATATGTTTGCAACATGGTGGAGAGCATTTAAAAGTTCTTCAAATTTTCGCCGGACATTCTTATTAGCTTTTTATACAGCAATGATATTACTCCGAACAGTTTTAAATCGTGAGATATGGTTTGATTCGCTTGGAAAGATTTTTGGAGGATGGGGATTATATGAAGATGGACAGTTTACAACAGAATCTATAGAGAATTTCATGTTATTTGTTCCATTTTCTATTTTACTATTATGGGCATTTCGAAAAGAATTACTTGATGAATCTGAGAATATTAGATTTGGAAAGACCGTTTGGAAAGCCACAAAAGTTGTAGCAGTATTTTCTTTTATGATAGAATTTACTCAGCTATTATTCCATCTTGGAACATTCCAAATATCAGATCTGACCTATAATACACTTGGTGGAGCAGTAGGTGGTGTCATCTATTATTTGGGATATTGTCGAAAGGGAAAGCGAAAAAATAAAATAAGAAACAGAGGATAGCAATCGGGGCATTAGTCCGGAGCAGGGAATCCTCTGTTTTAGGTGCAAATTGATTGGATTCACATGGAAATAGGAGTTATAAAATGGCAGGAAGACCAAAAAAGAAACCAGAATATAATCCAGAACTTCAATTTAATAATTTTCTTCAAGAATTAAGAGATGCCTATGAAGAAGCAGCTTCCTTAAGATCACTGGCAGATGAGTTAAATATTAGCCTGCTGAAACTTCGTAAGCTACTTATTACTGCTGATGTGTTCACATCAGATATATGTACAGAAATTAATAATCTGCATCAGTCAGGAAAAAAGATTTCGGAGATTATGAAACTCACGGGTCTTTCCAGAGCATCAGTTCATTCCTATTTGCCCTACACTAAGGGACTTTATAATGCAACAGAGATAAGTCTAAATGCGGAACGATGCCGGACATATAAGATCAGACAGGAGCAGGTTCGGCTTCTAAAGGAAACACTATCAGAGGAAAATCTGTGGCAAGCGGTTATTGCATTTCAGGAGTATCCATTTAAAACGGCAACAGGATTACCGTTCCGGTATAAATTAAAGGTTGGTAAAAACGGAGAGTATAACAGAGAGTTGCTGATAGACCGGCGAGAGAAAAGTAAGAGTCTTGCCTGGAGTAGTGTGGTGCTGGCGTTTGAAAATAGTAAGAGGATTTCAGAAGAAGTGAAGAAGCCGAAGGCACTTGGAGATATTAGAGGAGTTTCATATATTTATCCGATACTATGGCGATTTGGCTTAATCCGAGTTCCGGAAGCAATAGAGAAGAAAATGGGAAAGCAGAGATAAATCCCTGCTTCATTGTCTGTTAGCGATTAGATTAACATGGATATATTAAAGAGTTTCTCGTAAAATAGAAAATGCATCAATGATTCCTTGTTTATAGGCAACCCGTATATATTCTATAGATGAAATGTTTTCAGCAGTGATAGCGGCATCAACAGTGTCCCATTGTTGAGGAGTTAGATTAAGATCCCGTATTTTTTCATTGGCTTTATTGCATTTTTTCTGAGCTTTTTGATATTTTACATCGTGCTTTATTGCAATAGGTAATGTTGTTTCCATACGAAAAGCTGCAAGCTGATCCAGAAAACTTTCTGATGATGTCAGATTGTTTTTAGGATTATGAATGAAATATTCTGTGAGTGCTTTATAGAGATTCTTTTTTAGTTTCTGTTCTTTTTTGCTCATTAGATAAATTCCTCCTTAAAGTTGTACAAGTAAATAACGGTATAACGTTAATTTATCATCGGTTTGCAGAAATGTCAACGGTATACCGTTAATAAATGAAGGGGAAATCATTTATACTGAATATATATTGTGATTTAAGGAGAATTTGCATGACGTATTCAGATGCCATAATAAAGAGATTAACTGATCTGTGTGTTGAGAGAGGGATAACGACAAATAAACTTGCTACATTGTCAGGGATTACGCAATCAACGCTTAATAGTATGATGAGAGGAGAAACAAAGAATCCAAAGCTGAAGACTTTGCGTAAGATTGCTATGGGATTTAATATGACTGTTTCTGAGTTACTGGATTTTCCAGAAATGAACGAAATGGAATTTGAGGATGAATGAAAGAAAATATGTTCGGAAAATTGAAAAAACATATTGACTTACGAAAATTTGTTCGGTATAATTATTTCTATCAGAAACGCAACGTTTCCGATAGAAAGGTAAGGTGAAAAGATGCGGCATAAAAGCGAAGAATTGATGAAGCAGATTATGGATTATGCAGAACAGTTTCAGTTGCTGAATCATCGTTCACCTTATACCAGCGAAATCGCAGATGCGCTCGGTATAGTCAAGAGTACAGTATACAAGTACCTTGTTGCTATGAATGACAGAGGAATGTTAAGCTACCGCAATGGGGAGATTGTTACTGAGAGAACGAATAAAATATCTCTACTTACGAAGCCGGCGGCAGTACTTGGGTCAGTATCCTGTGGTATGCCGCAGCTGGAGGAAGAGTATATTGAGGAATATGTTTCTCTTCCTGTTTCATTATTTGGAGAGGGTGAGTTCTTTATCTTGCGGGCCAGTGGAGATTCTATGATTGGAGCAGGTATCAACAGTGGAGATATGATTGTAATTCGGAAGCAGAATACAGCTTCGGATGGAGACATTGTTGTAGCACTTGTAGATAATGAATCCACATTAAAGCGGTTTTTCCTTGATACAGAAAGAAGGTGTGTACGGTTGCATCCGGAGAATCCGAAGTACCCGGATATTTATACACAAAATTGTACTGTTCAGGGTGTTGCTGTTCATGTGATCAAGTCATTGGAGTAGATGACATGAACAGTAGCAGGTGTAGGTTGCGATGAGATTGTCAGAGCCAATCCCAGGGGAAGATCATATAGCAGGTGGCATGGCTTCGGTGCTACGGAATCGCCTGCTATTAACTCATCAACGGTTTTCATTTCCCTTATCCGTTTGAGTGATAGTTTGTGTAGATATTACTTGGAGGATTATTGATGAGCAAAGAACCATTATTTGTTACATGCCCGGTATGCGGCAAAGTGAACCAGAAAAGCCTTTTTACCTATTCAGAGGTGCGTTGCCAGAGATGTCATAGAGAGCTGACAGCATTTGCAGATTTGGGTGTAGTTGTTGGCATTGATATGAATAAGAAGCGGTCGAAGGAAGAAGTTGATCGCTTAGAGATGTATATGTCACATCTGGTAGGAGTTCTCCGGGATACGGAAGAATGAGAAGAAGTAAAGTATAGTGATACAATTTAATATGCAGGAATGAGAATATCCGTGAATCTGTAATATTAGACGGCAGGAATCTTCACATACAGCATGGATATTCAAGAGTTTGCTGAACGTGTTGGAGATGGCACAGAAACATCAGGAACCCGGCAAAACATATGCAGGAAGTTTATGGAGATAGTATACCTATATATTATCAACATAGCGATTAAGCATAGTGTTTTGTCGGGTTTTCTTTTTTTAAGTAGTGATTAAATCATTTAAACACTAGACAAAAAATAACAAGTATGTTAATCTATTTCTAACTACCACATAACTTCAAATAACTTTATTTTTTTCGGTAGTTAATGACTTATTAATTCCAAAATTTTATAGCAGGAGGGATATAACAATGCGACAATGAAATTAAGGATTAGATTAATTTTTATGGACGTATTTTAAGATTTTTGGAAATATTTTTATTCAGTTGAGATTTGTGAGGGGTATCAAACTCCGTATATGTAATAGATATAACCCTAAAGCAAATAATTAGAAAAATTTAGTCAAAGAAATGGATTAAAAAATTGGTACAGCATCTAATAAATCGCTGCACTAAGATGGCAACAATTTATTAGGTGCTGTACCAAAAATATGATTGTAAGGATGATTAGTGTAATATTACGCTAGAAGTCTGCCCATTTTTAGATTAAATCTAATTATTTGCTTTGGGGTTATTTTTTATTTACAAAGGAGGTGAATGGTATTGCCACAAGTCTCAAAATCTGAAAACTTACAGGAAGTCGGAAGGAAGATCAGACATTACAGAGAAAAGAAAAAGATGTCTCAGCTTGAACTTGCTGAGGCAATAGGTGTAACACAGAATACCATTTACCTAATAGAAACAGCTCAATCAGAAATGAAATTGGAAAAGCTGTTTCGTATAGCCGAAGTACTGGATGTTACACCAAACAAATTATTGCCGGGTGAGGCAAAGACAGCATCTAATAAATTTTTTGAATTTGAACATATGATGAAACAATTAAGTGAGGCAGATCAAGAACTTATTTTTAATATGGTAATGCCCTGTATGAAGCGGCTTTTACCAAATACATAGTGATATAAGTAATCTTTTTTATAGAGATTATTTATATCACTTTTTTTATGTCAACATTGCAGATTGTGAAATAATAAAAAATTACATTATGGGCTGTGAAGAGTTTCGGACAGATGTTTGTTAGAATTTTATTACATCAAATGGAGGAGGAAAAGCTCATGACGCAGGAAGAATTGGAGTTTCGCCGCAGGTGTCCCTACGATGCCTTTGGTGATTATTCAGATGTATTAAAGGAAATCCGTCAGAAAGAAAAAGAGAACAAGACGGATACCGTATCAGTAGTAAATAGAAGTAAATAATGTTGGTTGAATCTTAACACTGTGATTGTGCAGCAGATTTTTCCATACAGAAGGCAGCAGGTTGGAGCTTCGGTTCCGCTAATAAAAAAAATTAGCGGAATCGGGGTCTATTTAGCTTAGCTGCCTTTCTTTTTGTCACCGGTTTCTGCGGGAAAGGTGGCAATTATGCTGACATTAAGAACATTGAAAGAACTGATCGACACACCAAAGAGAGGAGAGAAACTTCCTACACCGAAGCAGCTTCGTACAGGGGAATCACCGGTAGTTGCTCATAAAACAACAGGAGCAGGTGTGAATGAGGTACATATTATCGTATATCAGTCCGGATATGCGGTTTATGGTATCGGAAACAGAGCAACGGTATTCCCGGTAAATCTGGAACTTGGTTATGGTTATTCTTCTGTGACAGAAAAGAAGAGAAAAGAAGATGAGAAGTATAATACCTGGAATCCAGAGACAGGACTTCGTGAGAAGAAGTATTTCTGTGAATTAGAGGAAAGCTTTTTTGAAAAGGAAGAATGGTATCTGCGTCTGATGCTGATTGGCGAGGACCGGCTGGCACATAATCTGGCTACTCGTGATCGGGGACGCTGCATTTCATTCAATGGCATTTCTGAGGATTTTGAAGGAATGGAAGATGAATTGATGGATGTAGAAGAACGTGTGAACCGTCAGCAGATTGCAGAAGAGATGATGAGTGTACTTAGTGATAAGCAGAAAAAAGTAGTTCAGGAATTTTACTGGAATCAGAAAACACATAAACAGATTGCAAAGGAAAATGGAGTAAAGAGAAATGCCGTAACAGAAATATTGAAATATGCTCTTAATAAAATAGAGAAAAATTATGATGAAGATGGCAAAAAAAGATAAGTAAAATGAGAAGGGGAAGCTGCATGTGTAAAGCAGTTTCCCTGTAAGTTAATTTTCAATTCTAAATAGCATTTATATTCTAAAAAATTTTTTTGAAATTTTTCTGACCTTTTGCCCTCTGCCGCCTGTGATTAGTGGAAAGAGGGCAAAGTCATTCAAGACAACATTTCTAAATGATTTAATCCCAATCCGCCGTACCTTGATAACTGAATAAAAGGTCAGGAGAGGATGAAAGCTCAGCTACGCATTTTGCGGCCAGTGGAAGTTCTCTTCTGATCGGAAATGCTCAATCCTTATTTTTGTTATGCCCGGTTCGCCGGGCGATGACAGTAGACCATGCGTCGGAGCTTTTGCTTTTGCAGGTTCCGGCGTATGACTGTGCTGTCATCAGTAATGATTTTGGCACAAATAATTTAAAATGGGGTGATGCCTATGATTTGATTGTATCAGACAGGTGAAAGCCTGTAAACCGGTAACAGAAAAAATAAAGCAAAGTGAGGTATTGAGAATGAAAGGGACATTGAAAAGAGTAATGTCTGGCGTATTATCTGTTATTACGATTGCAAGTGCTGTGGCACAGCCAATAACTGCTTATGCAGCAGAACCGGAAAAGGCAGCATCGTCTTTTGAAGCACAGTATCCGGAACTGGAAACAGTGAAAGATAAACTGGCTGAGGATGAGATTTTAATTGCCAATGATTACAGCATTGATTATGGTTCTGATTTTGACATTAAGGTGGATTTTTCCGGTATTGAAGGAATCAATGATGCCAAAGTGAAAGTAGAGCTGTATGAAGCGAAGAATGAAGCAGGAGATGATTTTGACACATACCAGGCAGATACCTATAAAGCAGTTTATAAGGTAGAACCGGTCAGTGGAAATCCTTCTTATCGTATCAGCCGAAATGTAACCGTAAAAGAGCCGGAAACGGAACAGCTGACAGAACCAAATACTTCTGAAAATACCGTCGGTGAAGGAAATGCTGGCGAGACAGAAGATTCTGGTAATGCGGAAGAAGATGCCGATGCAGAAGGGCAGACGGAAATAGTAACAGATCTGGCAGAAGAGGAGGAAGTCACAACAGATGAAGAGTCTGGATTAACTGTTTCTGAAGTAATGGATCAGGCAGAGGATAGTGGTATTGACCTTTATTCAATGGAAGAAGGGGAAGTGGTTACTTTTATGGCAAGGGAAGCATCAAGCCGAAGCACCAAGAAAGTAACAGTAACCAGAGGAAACTGCTATCATTATTCTGATTATGGGTATGGAAGTTATCTGACGTATCAGTACACCGTGAAGTTCGGAAATGTTTCCGCAACCGCTTATTGTATCCAGCCGGAGAAATCCAGTCCTGGAACCGGAACATACGATATTACAAAGCTGAGTGACGGTAAGAAACTGGCTAAGGTTTGCTATTATGGAACGAAGGCGGCAGGTGATGAAGGATTCTTTACAGAAGAGAACGGTTATGGCAATTTAAGTGCAGGTGCCAGATTTATTCTGGTTCATCTTGCTGCATCTTATGCAAATGGTGGAGATTCCGCTTTTTCCGGAGCAAGCAGCAAAGCAAAAACACTTGCTATGAAACTGTATAACTACTGTATTTCACAGCCGGAGATCCCGGATGTCGATATGAGTTTTTCGGATGCAAATGTAACTGCTTATGTAGATGGCAGCAGCCAGAGAACAAAGGAGATTACATTTAAGGCAGACAAACTACAGAGTATCACGATGAAACTTCCAAGTGGCGTGAAGCTTCATAATGTAACAACCGGAAAGACAAGTAAAGCCGGGGAAGCCGTAGAGATCAGTGGTGGAACGAAGTTTTATTTATCAGCACCATTGACACAGGTGCAGGATGTTGCAGGAAGCTGGTCAGCTACGATGAAAGGAAGCGTAACCAAAGACTATTCTGCTTATAAGATCAGCACAGGGTCAGGTTCACAGGACTTAGCACTGGTATTTGGTGAAGGTGTGGATGATGAGAAATATGTGGACTTTAAAGTAACCTGGGTACAGTATGCAAGCGTTAAGGTGATTAAGAAAGATGCCAAAGCGAATGCGAAGCTGTCCGGGGCGGTGTTTGGCTTATACAGCGATGCAAACTGTACGAAGCTGATCACAAAGTTACCGGCAACAGATGCAAATGGTGAAGCGTCTGTGCAGATCGTTAAGACACAGGATACCATATATCTAAAAGAGATTACAGCTCCAAGCGGATACCGTATCAATGCAACTGCTTACAATGTGAAACTGGAAGTCAGCAAGACTACAACCGTTACAGTTTCAGATGAAGAACAGCTGGGACAGCTTACCGTTTATAAAGAAGGTGAGGTACTGGTTGGTGCAGATGTGACAGAGAACGGTACAACATTTAAGTATGAGAAACGCAGACAGAAAGGTGCGGTTTACGATGTGTATGCCGGAGCAGATATTAAAACTGCCTACGGTACAAAAGTTTACAGTAAGGGAGATCTGGTAAAAGAGAATCTGACAACAGATACAAATGGTGCCATCGTTCTTAAAAATCTGCATCTTGGTACATATGTTGTAAAGGAAAAGCAGGCTCCGACAGGATTTTATAATGCCGGAGAGGAGAAGAAGGTAACTCTTTCTTATGCCGGACAAAATGTGGATGTTGTTTTTTCTGAGACAACTTTTACGAACGACAGACAGAAAGCAGAAGTGATTGTTACAAAACAGGATAAAGATACAGAAAATCCTCTGGATGGAGGAATCTTTGGACTTTATTCTGCAAGTGATATTACCAATGCAGATGGTGCAGTTGTTGTGAAGAAAGGTACGCTGATCCAGAAAGCGACAACAGGAGCAGACGGTACAGCAAAGTTTACAGCAGACCTGCCACTTGGATTTTCTTATGATGTGAAGGAAGTGCAGGCTCCGGAAGGTTATGTGAGAAATACAGAAGATGTTTATACGTTTGCTTTCTCATATACAAATGATAAAGAGGCAAAACAGACATTTAAGCATACATTCAAAAATGAACGTGTGACAGCTAAGATTTCTCTGCAGAAGCAGGATAAGGAAACCAAAAAGGCAGTTCCACAGGGCGATGCCACTTTGGAAAAAGCAGTGTACGGACTTTATGCCCGTGCGGATATTGTGCATCCGGACGGTGCGACTGGTGTGGTCTATAAAGCAGGAGAACAGGTTGCCACTCTTACGACAGATAAGAATGGACAGGCTTCTGTGGATGGATTATATCTTGGCAATTACTATGTAAAAGAGATCACTCCTCCAACCGGTTATCTGGCAGATGAGGAAGAACATGATCTGGTCTGCAATTACGAGGGTGACCTTGTAGCAGAAGTAAAACGTGATTGTCTGTCTCTGGAGCAGGTGATGAAACAGCCATTCCAGATCATTAAAGCAGCGAACAACGGAAAGACCGATGCAGACTTACTGAAAGGGGCAGGATTTACCGCTTATCTGGTATCTTCCCTGAAAGTAAATGAAGATGGCAGCTATGATTTTGATTCTGCCAAACCAGTAGTAATCGGAGAAAACAGTGCAACGGAAATTTTTACAGACGAGAAAGGTTATGCCTGCAGTATTGCAATTCCTTATGGAACATATATTGTCCGTGAGACAACAACTCCGCATAACTATACTCCGGTAGATGATTTCATTGTACAGATTACAGAGAACCATCCAAGCACTCCGCAGGTGTGGAGAGTGATGCTGGATAAAGAATTTGAAGCGAAGCTGAAAATCATCAAACAGGATGACGAGACAAAGAAAGCAGTGCTTCAGAAGAATACAGAGTTCAAGATTTTCAACATGAACACTGAGAAATATGTGGAGCAGGTAACGACTTATCCGACTACAGTAAAACATAAATCCTATTTTACAGATGAGCAGGGATATTTGATCCTTCCGCAGAATCTTAAAATCGGGCATTACCGCATTGAGGAAGTAAACGCACCTTATGGATATACTCTGAATGAGAATTACTATGAGGTGAATGTAGATTCCAACACTGCATATCAGATGGACGGAACTTCTGGCGATGTCATTATTGAGATCGCTTATGAAAACCATCCGGTCAAAGGGGAACTGAACATTGTAAAGCAGGGTGAAGTTCTGAATGGATTTAAGGATGATTTCACTTACCAGAAAGAAAATCTGGAAGGTGCAGTTTTTGAAGTATATGCAGCTGAGGACATTTACACAGCAGATTTCCAGAAAGATGACCAGGGCAGCCGTATTCTGGAATATGCTTCTGGAGCATTAGTGGGAACGGTTACGACCGATAAAGACGGAAAGGCTCAGATTGCTGACCTTCCGCTTGGAACGTATAAGGTTGTCGAAAAGACAGCACCAGAGGGCTTTGTGTTAAACGAAGAGGCACAGACTGTTACTTTCTCTTATAAAGACCAGAAAACACCAGTGATCGAGCAGACAGCAGCTTTTGAGAATGACCGTCAGAAAGTAGAGGTATCCGTGGTAAAACAGGATGCTGAGAATGAGACGGTTGTAGCAGGTGCAGAATTTGGACTTTATGCAAAGGAAGATATTCTTGCTCATGGAGAAGTAGCTGTGAAAGCAGACACTCTGCTTGGAAAAGCAGTCAGCAATGAAGATGGAAAGGCAGTATTTGAACTGGATCTTCCATTCGGAAGCTACTATATCAAAGAGCTTGCGGCTCCTGCCGGTTATGTATCTTCATTTGAGACATTGGAAGTAACTGCGAAATATCAGGGACAGGATGTGAAAGTGGTAAAACTGGAATCTATATTTAAGAACCAGCCAACAAAAGTAACATTCAAGAAGTCAGATATTACTACAGGAGTAGAACTTTCTGGTGCCACTCTTACAGTGCTTGATAAAGATGGAAATGTGGTAGATACATGGAAATCTGTAAAAGGGGAAGAACATCTGATTGAACGACTGACTGCAGGGGAGACTTATACACTTCGTGAAGAAATGGCTCCTTATGGTTATCTGATGGCAGAAGAAATCACATTTACTGTGGAGGATACTGCAGAAATTCAGAAGGTGGAAATGAAAGATGACGTACCGACTGGAACACTGATCATCAATAAAAAAGGTGAGTTCCTGGACAAAGTATCTGTACTGGATTCCGTTGGTGGCTGGATTAAGCACCTGTTTGAATATTTCTCTGGTTCCTTGAAAGAGGTTACTTTTGAAGTTTATGCCTTAGAGGATATTAAAGCGGCTGATGGTGAGAGTGAGGATTATTATAAAAAGGATGCACTGGTAGCAACCATTACAACGGATGAGACTGGTGTGGCAAAACTGACTGATCTTCCTCTTGGCAAATACTATGTCAAAGAGAAAGAGACAGCAAACGGTTATGTTCTTGATGGAGAAACCCGTGAGGTTGACCTGACTTACCGTGATCAGAATACTGCGGAAGTTACTTACTCTGCGGACTGGCAGAACAAACGTCAGAAGGCAGAAGTGAAAGTGCTGAAAAAAGCGAAAGATTCTGACCGTGTACTGGAAGGAGCCGTATTTGCTCTGTGCAATAAGGATGATATTGTCAATGCAAAAGGTGATGTAATCCTGAAAGCGGATACGGTGATTGAGGAACAGGCTACAGATAAAGATGGAAAACTGACTTTTACTGCGGATCTTCCTCTTGGTCATACCTACTATGTGAAGGAAACTTCACCAGCACCGGGATTTGCGACTACAGATCAGGTACAGGAGTTTACTTTTGAGTATGGTGGGGCTGAAAAAGAGACTCTTTCCTATGAGTTTACTTTTGAAGATGAGGCAACAACCGTAGAATTTACCAAGACATCTCTGACGGATGGAAAAGAGATTGAGGGAGCAAAACTGAAAGTGACCGATGAAAGTGGAAATACCGTGGATGAATGGACTTCCGGAAAAGAGCCACATATCATTAAAGAACTGACAGTTGGTAAGAAGTATACCATGACAGAGACACTTCCAGCGGATGGCTATGTTACAGCAGAGAGCATTACCTTTACGGTTGAAGATACCAGTGAGGTACAGAAGGTGGAAATGAAGGATGATGTGACAAAAGTGCAGATTTCCAAGACTGATATTTCTGGTAAGGAACTGCCAGGAGCAAAACTGACAATCCTTGATAAAGATGGAAAGACAGTAGAGAGCTGGACATCTGAGGAAAAACCACACTATATTGAAATGCTTCCGATTGGAGAATATACACTTCGGGAAGAGACTGCACCGGATGGATACCTGGTAGCAGAAGATGTGAAGTTTACAGTAAAAGATACAGGAGAGATTCAGAAAGTAGTGATGAAGGACGAAGTGAAGCCGACGGAAACACCAACAGAGACTCCAGAGGAAACACCAGAAACACCAGAAACAACATCAACACCAGAAACAAAAGATACTGAGACAACAAAGACATCTACTTCACCGAAGACAGGAGATAACACACCGATCCTTTTCTGGATCCTGCTTGCAGGAGTTGGAATGGCAGGAGTCGGAGGTACTGTGATTCTCCGCAAAAAGAAGAAAAAATAAGAGATCCTAAGATTTCTTAAAGAGGAAGAGGGCATTTATGGACAAGTGTTTCATAGATGCCCTTTTTGCCAATACTGATAAAAAAGTGAAGGGAGAAGAAATGGGATGAAAACAGTATTGATCGTTGCAGGGATTATCGTATTCCTGGTATATGGGTTTGTTTTATATTGCTGCATAAGAGTTGGAAAGGAATCCGATGAACAGTATAACAAGCTGAGAGAAGGAAAGGAGCAGGAAGATGACAGAAGTAGGGTATGCAAGTGATAAGCCTTCGGACTGTGCGTATTGTTACTTCTTTAGTGCAGGGAGAAAGAAATGCAAAAGGAAAGAATGTTTTTATCGTATTTCTTCTCCGCCACTTCGCAGGAAGGTAACTCACTGGGAGCCATGTGAAGGCTGTCCTTATGGAAAACATACTCCCTGTCTGGGTTACTGCATTGTGAAGGCTATGAAAGAAGTGAAGGAACATCGGAACACAGGATAATACATATGAATTTCCGTATCATTACGGTGAAGAAGCGGAGTCCTATTCTTTTTACCGTGTGCCTAAAGTCCTTTTTACCAATACGCAGTTTAAGAGCCTTTCCTGTGAAGCGAAATTGCTTTATGGACTTTTGCTTGACCGTATGCAGCTATCTATAAAGAACCGGTGGCTGGATGAAGAGGGAAAGGTATATATCTATTTTTCCCAGGAGCAGATCTCCGGCATGATGGGATGTGGCTTGAAAAAGGTAGGGAATCTGTTAGCAGAGCTTGACAGTCGGAAAGGAATTGGATTGATTACGAGGATACGGCAGGGGTTAGGAAGACCGGATAGGATTTATGTACGCAAATGTACGCAACAGGATATGTATAAAAGGAATATCCAGACACGTCAAAATGACATTTCTGGAAATGCCAAAATGACAGGTACGGATATGTCAGAAATGCCGGGTAATGATACTGAGGATAATAAGACTGAAATAAGTGACACTGATAGGAGTGATACTGAGTATCTTTCTTTCTATTCTGAAG
This sequence comes from Blautia intestinalis, assembly GCF_014297355.1. Taxonomy (GTDB): domain Bacteria; phylum Bacillota; class Clostridia; order Lachnospirales; family Lachnospiraceae; genus Blautia_A; species Blautia_A intestinalis. The sequence goes on from NZ_JACOQE010000003.1 coordinate 322,741, forward strand.
AGAGTGAAGAAATGCACAGGAAACGAATGGAAAGAGAGGTATACCACCAGATGATCTTGACTAACATTGGGTATGAATATCTGGTTGATGTGTATAACCGGGATATGCTGAACGAGATTGTGGAACTGATTGTGGATACTGTCTGTTCCGAACAGGAAATGATACGGATAGGTGGGGACAGAAAGCCAAAGGATGTGGTTAAAAGTCAGTTTTTGAAACTAAATTCTGAACACATCCGGTTTGTCCTGAAATGCTTGAAGGAGAACACCAGTAAGGTAATCAATATCCGGCAGTATTTACTGACAGTTTTATATAACGCACCACTTACGATCAGCAATTATTATTCCGCACTGGTACAGCACGATATGTATGGTGACAGTGAAGAATAAGGAAAGGAGGAGTGAGATAAGTGCAGGATGAAGTAAATGAAAAAACCGTATCGCTTTGTATCCGATGTGGGAAGGTTACTGCGAATCTGTTAAAGGCAGCAATGAAAAAAGCTCTTACTAAGATGGAACAGGAGAAACAAAAGCTGCAGGGGCAGAAACAGCCTAAGCAGGATAAAGAGGATAAAACCTATAAGGGAAAGCAGAGTATGGATAAGCTGATGAAGCAGAATGTACAGCTTTCCAATATTGAGATCACGGATGGAAATATCAAATCGTTTGAGCGTGTAGCTAAAAAGTACAGCATTGATTTCAGCCTGAAAAAAGATGTGAACGCTGATCCGCCAAGATATTATGTGTTCTTTAAAGCCAGAGATGCAGATGTAATGACTGCGGCTTTTAAAGAATATACAGGACAATCGCTGAACAAGGATAAAAAGCCATCTGTAAGGAAAAAGCTTCAGCAGGCGATTTCCAAGTCGCTTAAAAAGCACAGAGAACTGGAGAAAACAAAAGGAAAGGAGAAAGAGCCGTCATTATGAGCAGATTACAGAAGTTGCTTGGTGTAGGAAAAGGATACTTGGAGAGATTACCGCCGGTGGATGTACATAAGCTGCTTCGGATCATTCTGCTGAATCTTCCGTATATCATGATTTTTTATGTGGGAAATAAGCTGGCATGGTTGTATCAATACTGTGCAGGTAATTCCATGATAGAAAGACTGATGGTGCTGATCTTGAATTTCCAGCTGGCATTTAGCAGGATTCTTCCAAGTATGCATAAAAATGAATTGCTGGTTGGGTTGACCGGAGCCGTGGAAGTGAAGCTCATGGTTTATCTAAAAGGGAAAAATGCCAAAAAGTTCCGGCAGGGAGTGGAGTATGGTTCGGCTAGATGGGGGACAGCAAAAGACATTGCACCCTTTATCGACCCAATATTTGAGAACAATATTCTCCTTACCATGACCGAACGGCTGACTATGAACGGCAGACCCAAGAATCCGAAATTTGCAAGGAACAAGAACGTGATTGTAATTGGCGGATCTGGTTCCGGAAAGACCCGGTTTTATGTAAAACCAAATCTGATGCAGATGGGAAAATATATCAGTTATGTGGTCACGGACCCCAAGGGAACGATCATCATTGAGTGCGGAAAGATGCTGGTACGGCATGGATATAAAGTGAAAGTATTGAATACGATCAATTTTTCCAAGAGTATGCATTATAACCCGTTCCACTATATCCATTCAGAAAAAGATATTCTGAAACTGGTGAATACTATCATGGTAAACACCAAAGGGGAAGGGGAGAAGTCCAGTGAGGATTTCTGGACGAAGGCAGAAAGGCTTCTGTACTGTGCATTGATTGGCTATATCTGGTATGAAGCACCGGAGGAGGAACAGAACTTTGCAACGCTGCTTGAATTTATCAACGCATCGGAAACAAGGGAAGATGATGAGACATTTAAAAATGCAGTAGATATGCTGTTTGAGGAACTGGAGAAAGAAGAACCGGAACACTTTGCAGTACGTCAGTATAAGAAATATAAATTAGCCGCCGGCAAAACAGCGAAGTCGATTCTGATCAGCTGTGGAGCCAGACTTGCTCCATTTGATATTGCGGAGCTTCGTGAGATCATGAGCTATGATGAAATGGAACTGGATATGGTAGGAGATCAGAGGACAGCATTGTTTATCATTATTTCAGATACCGATGATACGTTTAACTTTGTTGTGGCAATGATGTACAGCCAGTTATTTAACCTGTTATGTGACAGGGCAGACGATGTACACCATGGACGATTACCATATCATGTCAGAATATTAGCTGATGAATTTGCAAATATCGGACAAATCCCGAAATTTGACAAGCTGATCGCAACTATTCGTAGCCGTGAGATTTCAGCATCCATTATCCTCCAGTCGCAGTCACAGCTCAAGACCATCTATAAAGATGCTGCTGAAACTATTTTAGGTAACTGCGATACGATGTTGTTCCTTGGCGGCAAGGAAAGTTCTACATTAAAGGAGATTTCCGAGACACTGGGAAAGGAAACGATTGATTTATACAACACTTCTGATACCCGTGGACAGAGCCGTTCTTATGGGATGAATTATCAGAAAACAGGAAAGGAATTGATGAGCCGGGACGAGCTTGCGGTCATGGATGGCAGTAAATGTATCCTGCAGCTTCGAGGTGTCAGACCGTTTTTCAGTGACAAGTTTGATATTACCAAGCATAAACGATACAAGGAATTGTCGGACTATGATAAGAAAAATGAATTTGATGTGGAAGCGTATATGCGGCATCGGATGGAAGTGAAGCTGACAAGGACACAGGAATTTGACCTGTATGCCTTTTCAGAGGAAAGTCTGGCAGAAGAATTAAATACAGAAAACAAGGAAGCAGGGCATGTGAAAGATTTAAACACATAGCTCTTTTTTCTTTGCCCTTATAGGGAGGTGATGGATTTGAGAGATCATGAAAGGCCGCCCATAAGGGCAGAGCCGGAAGAGACTTCTTAAAACATAGATAGAAACTGATAAAAAGCAATGATTTGAAAGGAGACAACGACTATGGCGTTTTTTAATCAGGCAATTAATATTTTACAGACTCTTGTAGTAGCGATCGGAGCTGGTCTTGCAGTATGGGGTGTCATCAACCTGCTGGAAGGATATGGTAATGACAACCCAGGTGCAAAATCCCAGGGGATTAAGCAGCTGATGGCGGGAGGTGGTGTTGTTTTGATCGGCACCCAGCTTGTACCGTTACTTTCCGGTTTGTTTAGCTGAGAAACTTAGGAGGGAGATGACTCATGGATCGGATATTTGAAGCGATTGAAGAATGGATGAGGAATCTTCTGACAGGCATGGTAAGTTCCAACCTGACAACAATGTATACCGATGTCAATGAAAAGACCGGTCAGATTGCTGCTCAGGTTGGGCAGACACCGCAGGGCTGGAATGGGAACATTTACAGTATGATACAAAATCTTTCCGATTCGGTCATTGTACCGATTGCCGGTATGATTATTACCTTTGTGCTTTGTTATGAGCTGATTTCCATGTTAACAGAAAAGAACAATATGCATGACATTGATACATGGATGTTCTTTAAATATTTTTTCAAGATGTGGGTGGCAGTCTGGATCGTCAGCCATACATTCACGATTACCATGGCGGTATTTGATGTCGGGCAGTCAGTAGTGAGCCGGGCAGCTGGTGTCATCAGTTCCGATACAGCGATCAATATAGATACGATGATTACCACGATGGAAACGGCAATGGAATCTATGGAAATCGGTGAACTTGTCATACTGGCACTGGAAACAATGCTTGTGAGCCTGTGTATGAAGGTTATCTCAGTCTTTATTACAGTGATTTTGTATGGGCGTATGATTGAAATCTATCTCTATTCGTCCGTTGGAGCTATTCCATTTGCAACCATGTCTAACCGGGAATGGGGGCAGATTGGAAACAACTATCTTCGTGGATTGTTTGCACTGGCATTTCAGGGATTCTTTATGATGGTCTGCGTGGGAATTTACGCAGTCTTAGTAGCGAATATTCAGATGTCAGATAACATTCATTCTGCATTGTTCGGCGTGATGGCATACACGGTAATCCTTTGTTTCAGTTTGATGAAAACAGGAAACTTTGCCCGTAGTATCTTCAACGCTCACTAAGAAAGGAGGAACTGGCAATGGCATTTGTATCAGTGCCTAAAGACTTAACCAAGGTCAAAAATAAGATCATCTTCAACCTGACCAAACGGCAGCTGATCTGTTTTGGGATTGCAGCGGCAGTGGGAGTCCCGTTTTATTTCCTTACCAGAGGGATCATCGGTTCCAGTAACGCAGCCACCGGGATGTGCCTTTTGATGCTTCCGGCATTTTTATTTGCCATGTATGAAAAGGATGGACTTCCGTTAGAAAAGGTTTTGAAAAATATGATCACCGTGAAATTTATCCGTCCTCCGGTACGGAAGTATCAGATGGAAAATCTGTATGAGAAGAAATTTATCATGGTCAGAAAAAAGAAGGGAGGACAGAAGAGTGTTAAAAAGAAAAAACGATAGACAGCCGCAGAGACTGGAAGAAGAACGTTATCCAAATGATTACTGGCTGGATGAAGAGGATGGTGGAGATGATATTCCAGATCCGGCGGTCAGTAGTAAGCCGGTAAGCGGCAGACTGCACAGCGAGCCAATGGTAACAGGTTATGAAGCATTGGAAAGACAGAGAGGGGTACGCCGACCAAACAGAAAGCTGACCCGCAGGGAAAAGAAGGCTTTGAAAAGGGCACAGAAATATGAAGCGAAACTTCATAAAGAGCATGAAAAAGCCGATAAGAAAAATGCGAAGAAAGAAGCGAAGCTTGCGGCGAAAGCAGAGAAACAGGCAATGCGTGAAGCAAAGAAAAGTGCAAAGAAGAAAAAGAGCAGTTTATCTACAGCACCGCCAAGACAGCAGCCGGAAGGAAAGAAGGTTTCGGGAGGAAAAGGCGGAACCACAGAAAAGAAAGTGGCAAATACTGCCAAAGATAAACGGATTACAGCACAGCAGTCCATTCCTTATCATGAGATGGGGAGAGATGGTATCTGCCGTGTGCAGGATAGATTTTATTCCAAGACCATCCGTTTTTATGACATCAACTACCAGTTAGCTCAGAATGAGGATAAAAATGCGATCTTTGAAAACTGGTGTGACTTCTTAAATTATTTTGACAGCACGATTCATTTTCAGCTTTCCTTTATCAATCAGCACAGCAACATGGCGGAGTATGAAAAGGTTATCCATATCAATCCGCAGGAGGATGAGTTTGATGATCTGCGTATGGAGTTTGCACAGATGCTTAATAATCAGCTGGCGAAAGGAAATAATGGTCTGATGCGTACCAAGTATATCACGTTTGGTATTGAAGCAGAGAATATCCGGGAAGCACGACCGAAGCTGGAACGTATCGAGTCGGATATTATGAATAACTTCAAGATTCTTGGAGTGACAGCTTATCCGCTGAATGGAACGGAAAGGCTGCAGATCATGTACGAGACATTCAATCAGGATAGTAAAGTCCCTTTCCATTTTTCTTATGATGAGGTACTTCGGACAGGTCTTAGCACAAAGGATTATATCGCACCGACCAGCTTCGTATTTAAGAATGGAAAAGACTTTCAGATGGGTGGAACGATAGGAGCCGTTTCTTATCTTCAGATTCTTGCACCGGAGCTTACAGACAAGATGCTGGCAGAGTTTTTGGAGATGGACAGTAACCTTATGGTGAATTTCCATATCCAGTCCATTGACCAGATGAAAGCGATCAAGCTGGTAAAGAGCAAGGTGACCGATATTAACCGGATGAAGATTGAGGAGCAGAAAAAGGCAGTCCGTGCCGGATATGACATGGACATTATCCCATCAGACTTAAATACATATGGTGGAGAAGCCAAGAGACTTTTGGAAGATTTACAGTCCAGGAATGAGAGGATGTTCCTTGTAACGGCACTGTTTTTAAATACGGCAGAGACAAAGCAGGAGCTTGAAAATGTCGTATTCCAGACTGCCGGTATTGCACAGAAATATAACTGTGCATTGAAACGTCTGGATTATCAGCAGGAGCCGGGGCTTATGAGCTGCCTGCCGCTTGCTATGAATCTTGTGCCGATCAAAAGGGCACTTACTACAACATCTACGGCAATCTTTGTTCCGTTTACCACACAGGAATTGTTTATGGGCGGGGAATCCATTTACTATGGTTTAAATGCCCTTTCCAATAACCTGATCATGGCAGACAGAAAGAAACTGAAAAACCCGAATGGTTTGATTTTGGGTACACCGGGTGCCGGTAAGTCATTTGCGGCAAAGCGTGAGATCACCAACGCATTTATCGTGACAAAAGATGACATTATCGTGTGTGATCCGGAAGGAGAGTATTATCCGTTGTTCCGGGCATTTCATGGACAGGTTATCCGCATTTCACCAACCAGCCATGATTATATCAATCCGATGGACATCAATCTGGATTATGCAGATGATGATGACCCACTTTCCTTAAAGTCCGATTTTATCCTGTCTCTTTGTGAGCTGGTAGTTGGTGGGAAAAATGGACTGGAGCCGGTAGAAAAAACAGTTATTGACCGTTGTGTACGTCTGGTGTATCAGGACTTCCTTTCTGACCCAGTACCGGAAAAGATGCCAATCTTAGAGGATTTATATAATCTTCTCCGTGAGCAGAAAGAGCAGGAGGCACAGCGTCTTGCGACTGCATTGGAAATCTACGTTAACGGTTCTCTGAAAGTATTCAACCACAGAACCAACGTGGAACTGAATAACCGCATGGTATGTTTCGACATCAAAGACTTAGGAAAACAGCTGAAAAAACTTGGTATGCTGATCGTACAGGATCAGGTATGGAACAGAGTAACGATTAACCGTTCAGCGAATAAGAGTACCAGATATTACATTGATGAATTTCATCTGCTTTTAAAAGAAGAGCAGACAGCTTCGTACAGCGTGGAGATCTGGAAGCGATTCCGTAAATGGGGCGGTATTCCGACGGGTATCACACAGAATGTAAAAGACCTGCTTGCCAGCCGTGAGATAGAAAATATCTTTGAAAATTCTGACTTTATCCTGATGTTAAACCAGGCATCCGGTGACAGGCAGATTCTTGCAAAGCAGCTGAACATTTCACCACATCAGCTTTCTTATGTTACCAACAGTGGAGAAGGTGAGGGACTGGTCTTTTATGGCAGTACCATTATCCCGTTTAAGGATAAATTTGATAATTCTCTGATGCTGTATGCGTTGATGACTTCTAAGCCAGATGAGGTAGAGAAGCGTAAAAAACTTGGTATCGGAGAAAGAGATGATTAAAAAATATAAAAAACAAAATAGAACAAAAGCAGGGGATGAGCCGGAAAGGATTTCCGGCCTTTTTTCTGCCCAAAAATGAAATGGAGGATTACTACATGAGAGATTATACGAATTTTGAGAGATGCAATGGAGAACCTTGCTGTGTATTTGCAGAGAGGATCTGTGCAGACAATTATAAAGAACTTTTAGAAAAAGGAAAGGACAGTAACGGGGAGGAGGTGTTTGGCGAGATGTTAGATGATCTGCTGTATTTAGCGGAACTGATTGACTTTATGGGGATTACTTCCTGTCTGGCTGCAAGAGGAACATTGAGTGAAAGGCTTACAGATAAGCTGACAGATTCCATTGCAGGACTGGCAGATGAGGTACTGGAAAAATGGGAGAACTATCAGGATAAAGCAGAATAACAGGTAAACAGTAAAGGGGATGGTGAGATTTGCAGGAGCATGAGTATAAGGCGAGAGATAAAACCGTCCAGAAGATGAGTCGTGATGGTCTTAGAGAAGAGAATCTTCGGAATAAAGAAGAAAAAAGGATCACTGGACGGGACATGGATACAGAGGTTTCCCGTAGTGAAAAAAAGGATGAACTGGATTTCAGTAAGAGAAGGCGTGAGCATAGCAATGGAAAAAGGGAAACAGAACATTCGGAGAAAAGTTCCCCAAAAGCCAGATATAGTAGAGAAACTGTACTGGATGAGAAGTCAGAACAAGATATAGATGGAGAACTGGATGGGGAACAAGTAGCCGATGAAAGCACAGCTGCAACGAAATCCGCATTTCGCAGTGAGAGCATCCGTGGACAGCCAAGGGGAGAACGGGCTTATCTGGAAACGGTTGCAGACAGCCGGGATCTCCGTAAGAAAAAGATGGTCAGAGATTATGCGTCAAAAGAAAGACGGAAGGAAAAGGAGGCGTCCGAAGAAAGCAAGACGGCAAAGAGAGAAGCTGCCCGGTACAGGGAAACTTCAGAAGTGGCAGAAGAGTCTCTGGATGGATTTTCGGAGGAGATCAAAGGCAAATCGAAGCGGGAACGTGTGCTGAAAGAACAGCGGAAAAAGAGTTCCAGATTATCGTTTGACGATGAAAGTGATGGCATGGTACATGGAGCCGGTATCGGTATCCGAAGTTCTGCATCTGCCGTGAAAGATGCTGCGGCTACGGCGGCTCATTGGAAAACCCATGAGGCAGAAGAGGATAATGCTGCGGTAGAAGGGGCACACCGGGCAGAGCTTGCAGGAGAAAGCCTTGCAAGAAAATCCATTTATACAAGGGAACGCTTAAAGCAAAGGAGGGAACAGACAAAAAGACTGAAAGAAAGCGTTCTTGATGAAGCAGAAAAAAGCAGGCTGATGTTTGAATCTGTTTATGGAAATGAAGCAAAAAATATGGTGAAGAAGGAAGCGGAGCAGAAAAGAAAATCTGCATTGCAAAAACTGTTCCAGAAGAAACGCTATCAGAAACAGTATCAGGCAGCAAAGCAGAGTAAAAAGGCAAAGGATGCCATGATTACTTCAGCACAGAAATTTACAGAAAAGGCGAAAGATGCGGTCAAAATGATTGCGGCACAAAACCGTGGGATTTTTGCTACAGTTGCTATCTTTGGATTGATCTTTGTCTTGATTGCAGCAAGTTTTACCAGTTGCAGTGCATCCCTGCAGGGAGCTTCGTCTGCCATTATTTCCACCAGTTATTCCAGTACAGATGAGGACATTTATGCCGCTGAAAATGCATACCGGGCATTAGAAGAAGCCTTAAATACGCAGATCAATCAGATGGAATCCACGCATCCGGATTACGATGAATACCGGTACCAGATTGATGAGATCGGACATAATCCATATCAGCTGATCTCTTATCTGACAGTTAAATACGGTGGTTTTACTTATGATGAAGTAGCAGAGGAGATAGAGTCCATTTTCCGTCAGCAGTATGGTATTACGACAGATTCTACCAGAGAGACAGTTACCGAAACAAAGACAGTCCGGGTAGGAGAATCACTGGGACAGGTTGTCACCAGTGGGTATTGTAACTGCTCCATCTGCTGTGGGCAGTGGAGTGGAGGACCGACAGCCAGCGGTGCGATGCCGACAGCTAATCATACGATCGCAGTAGATGCATCGAATCCTTTTGTACCGATGGGAACCCATGTCATTATGAATGGTGTGGAATATGTAGTAGAAGATACCGGAGCTTTTGCAAGATATGGTGTTCAGTTTGATGTTTATTATGATAATCATGCAGCAGCTTCCGCACATGGGCACCAGACATGGGAGGCATACATAGCAGACAGCAATGGAAGCCAGGAAGTGCAGGTTACGACAACGAAAGAAGTAAACCGTCTGGATGTGACGATGACAAACCGCAATCTGGATACCATATTGAGAAGCCGCATGACGGAAGAAGAACAGGAAAGATACGATGCATATAACAAATATTATGGAAATCGTGATTACCTGTTTGACTTAAACAGCATACCCACCGGAAGTGGAGGATTTGGTTATACCATACCGACAGATGCTTTATCTGATCCACAGTTTGCAAAGATGATCCGGGAAGCAGAGAAATATCTGGGAGTTCCTTATGTCTGGGGTGGTTATTCCCCAAGTGGATTTGATTGTTCCGGATTTGTAAGCTGGGTTATCAATAATTGTGGAAATGGATGGAATATTGGAAGATGTACTGCCGACGGACTTCGTTCTCACTGTTCGCAGGTATCTCCATCGGAAGCAAAACCGGGAGACTTGATCTTCTTCCAGGGCACTTATAACACAAGTGGAGCGAGTCATGTTGGAATCTATGTCGGCAATAACATGATGATCCATTGTGGTAAGCCGGTGCAATATACAAGTATCGCAAGTGCCTACTGGCAGGAACATTTTATGGCATTTGGTCGTCTGCATTAGAGGAGGTGACAGGCAGATGAACATGAAATTAAAAAAGATTCTGGATGATATTCAGAAGACAGAGGATAAGATTGCAGAGCTGCAGGAACATCTGAAACGGCAGAATACATTAAAACAGCAGATGGAAGATGTGGAGATCATCAAATCTTTCCGTTCTATGAAACTGGACAGCCGGGAGTTACTGGTATTGCTTGACGGGATTCAGAAAGGAACCGTTACGATTCAGATGAATGAGGACGGCGGTATCACAGTGGAGGATACCAAGGAGACACCCCAAAAAGAAAGCGATAACAGACCACCTGTGGGGCAGGTGGCAGAAAGAGAGGTTTTAGACGATGAGGAATAAAGTGGTAAAGAAACTTCTGATAATTGCTATGGCGGTAACAATGATTTCGGGAACGTCCATTGCTACTGTTTATGCAAATGCAAATCCACCGGCAGAAGAGACAACGACAGCGGTGGTGGAAGAGACAACAACAGAAAAGAATAAAGATACGGAGAAAGCAGAGGATACGGGAAGAGTTACCGGAGAGAGTAATAATTCTGCTTTTTCTACACCGGGAAATGCCCAGCTTGTAGATGATAAGGAAAATGATGATACAAAACAGTTCCTTACTATCCAGACGAAAAAGGGGAATACTTTTTACATGGTCATTGACCGTTCCAGTAATACAGAGAACGTATATATGATGTCTCTGGTTGATGAGAACGATCTGGCAGAATTTCTGGATGAAACAGAAAAAGACAAGGAAACTGAAGAATCAACCGTAGTGATCCCGGAAACCACACCGGAGACTACACCAGCAGCAGAGGAGGAAACCAAAGTGAAGAAAGAAGAGAAAAGCGGAATGAATGTGAAAGGTCTTGCAGCTATCGTAGTTGCAGCAATCTTAGGCTTTGCAGGAATCGCAGTCTATAAGAAACATGGACGCAGTAAGGACGAAGATTATGTAAGTGAACAGCTTGAATTTTCAGACGGTCCGTATGTAAATGAAGAGGACGATGAAAAAGAAGAATAAGCGTTTTTAAAAGATGGAAACAGTAATAAGGACAGGGGCAGCCAGAAATCTTGGCTGCCTTTTTTGGTAGAAAGGAAAGGATTATGTCTAAATTTTTAGTGATCGCAGAGAAGCCAAGTGTAGCACAAAGTTATGCGAAAAATCTGTCCGCTTATAAGAGGGAGGACGGTTATCTGGAGGGAGAAAGCTGTATTGTCAGCTGGTGCTTAGGACATCTGGCAGAATACGCACAGCCAGAGGAATATGACCCGAAATATGAAAAATGGCAGTTTGATGATCTGCCAATCCTTCCAGAAGCATGGAAGCTGAAAGTTTCCAAGGATAAAAAGAAGCAGTTTGAAGTCATAAAAACTCTGATGAATCGAAGTGATGTGGAGTATCTGGTCAATGGCTGTGATGCAGGAAGAGAAGGAGAACTGATCTTTCAAAGGGTGTATGTGCTTGCCGGATGCAGGAAACCAGTGAAACGTCTGTGGATCAGCTCGATGGAAGATGCCGCCATTCAGAAAGGTTTTCAGACAATGAAAAGTGAGGAAGAATATAAGAATCTCTGTATGGCTGCGGTGTGCAGGGCACAGGCTGACTGGCTGATTGGAATGAATGGAACCAGAGCATACACCACGAGATATTTTAAACGATTGGTTGTGGGCAGGGTACAGACCCCAACCCTTGCCATGCTTGCAGAACGGCAGGAGAGGATCGAGCATTTTCAAAAAGAAGCGTTTTATAAGGTAGCACTGACAGATGGAAAACTTACAGTAGTTTCCGAGAACATTGCAAATGAAGAAGCTGCGGAGCTGCTTGCAGCGTTATGTAATGGTTCGACCGCTGTGGTCACACAGATGAAGAAAGAACGTAAGAAATCATTTCCACCGAAACTTTATGATCTGACAAGCCTGCAGAGAGAGGCCAACCGTTACTTTGGATATACAGCGAAACGTACACTGGATATGCTACAGGAATTATATGAAGAAAAGCTGGTTACTTATCCAAGAACAGACAGTCAGTTTGTAACGGAGGATATGAAAGATTCGGTAGAGGAACTGGTAGAAAAAATGCCAGTATTACTTTCGTTTGTAGATTATGGACAGTTGGGACATGGCATAAAAAGGGTAATCAACAATGCAAAGGTATCTGATCACCATGCGATTCTTCCGACAAAAGAAGTCGTGGAGAAAGGAATTGCTGATTTACCGGCAGATAAAAAGAATCTGATGATGCTGATCTGTCAGCAGCTGGTACAGGCAACTGGAGAAGAATATCTGTATGAGCAGACAGATATTACGGTAAAGTGCCAGGAACATGATTTTAAAGCCAGAGGGAAGATTCCAGTACAGATGGGATTTAAGGAAGTAGAAAAGGCATTTAAACAGCTGTGTGTCAAAGCGGAACCAGTGGAGGAAAAGGAAAAAGAGACTTCGATTCCTGCTGGGTATGAAGAAGGAATGAGGCTTTTTCCAGTAAAAGCAGAGAAAACCACACATTATACCTCTCCGCCGAAACCATTCAATGAAGATACGCTCCTTGCTGCAATGGAAACAGCCGGTAATAAGGAGTTTGATTCTGAAACAGAAAAGAAAGGGCTGGGGACTCCGGCAACAAGGGCAAGTATCATTGAAAAATTGGTTTCTTCCGGTTATGCACAGAGAAAGGGTAAGCAGATATTGCCAAGTACCGAGGGAAAGGAATTGGTAAAGGTCATGCCAGAGTATCTGAAATCAGCAGTAATGACAGCGGAATGGGAGAACCAGCTGTTGATGATGGAAAAGGGACAGATTACAGATACTCAGTTCATGGGAGAGATTACTTCTCTTGTCCGTAAGATTTTAGAGGTATGCAGGGAGATACCGGAAGAGGAACGCAGGAGATTCCAGACTGCAAGGGAAGTGATCGGCAAATGTCCGGTCTGTGGTTGTGATGTTTTCGAGGGCAAACAGAATTTTTACTGCTCAAACCGTCAGTGTGATTTTGCCCTTTGGAAAGAAAACCGTTTCTTGGGAAGCATGGAGAAAAATCTGGATAAAAAGATGGCAAGAGAACTTCTTGATAAGGCTTGTACCCATGTAAAAGGTCTGTATTCTAAAAAGAAAGATATGAAATTTGATGCAGATCTGTTACTCACACTGGAGGATGGCAAGCCGAGATTCCATCTGGAATTCCCAAAGAAGAAAAAGAAATAAGACAAGGAGGTAAAGCGATATGTCTAAATTACAGGACATCCGGGATCTGGCACAGGAACATGCTGTATCAGTGAGCGGTTCCCCCAGAGACTGGATGGATTATATGGACACAGCATCAAGGTTATATCGTTATTCTTTTTCAGACCAGCTTCTGATCCATGCACAGCATCCGGAAGCAACGGCCTGTGCATCACTGGAATTATGGAATGAAAAGATGTTCCGATGGGTGAACCGTGGTGCAAGGGGAATCGCCCTGCTTGATGAAACAGGGCAGCATACCAGACTCCGTTATGTGTTTGATATTTCGGATACCCACATGGTAGCCGGGGGCAGAAGCCCGTATCTTTGGCAGATGCAGGAACATCAGAGAGAAGAGATCCTCACCCATCTGGCAGAGGTCTATGCTCTGGAAGAAAAGGATACAGCAACTTTGCAGGATGCATTGATGGCAGTCGCAAGGGAAATGGTCAGTGATAATCTGGAGGAATACCTAGACGGATTGGAATATGCTGTAGAAGGTACTTATCTGGAAGATCTGGACGAGGTGACGATTCGCAGTGATTTCCGTCAGTTGGCAACAGACAGTGTTTACTATCTGCTTTCCAGGCGATGCGGGCTTGATCCGATGGAACTTCTGGAAGAAGAGGACTTCATGCATATCACAGATTATAACCGTCTGTCAGTTCTCACCTTTCTTGGAAATACGGCAAGCCAGCTCAGTGAGAGTATTCTGATTGATATTGGAAAGACCGTACATAAAATTTCTCTGGAAGAAGCGAGAAAAGAGGTTGAAAATTCCAATGAAAGGAATTATAATAACTTTACCACGTTAATGCGTGAAACTAAAAACCGGGATGCAGAAACGAAAAAAGAAGAAAATATTGAAAATGAAGGAGGAACCGATTATGGAACTGACATATCATCGCAAGGGAGATTACCTGTTTCCGAATCTGACCGTCGAAGAGGAAGAAGTGACGATCGGGAAATACGGGATGCTGCGGAGGACATTTCTGAAGGAACACAAGAACAGCCTTTATCAGAGCCTGTTCCTGACCGGGAAGCTGAACAGCCATCTGGAACAGATCGAGAAAGCAGCACAGGAGAGAATGGACAGCTAGATGGAGAAATTACTGGAGAAGAATCCGGCACCGGACAAGGAAGCAGATCCGATGGCATGGACAGCACACATGAACGCACTGATGGCAACAGCGGAAGAGAGCATCTTGACGGAATTGGTATACAGTTAGTCGAAGATACAAGAGAAGATGGATTGAGTAAAGCAGAGGAAGAGATCGCCTCTGCTTTATCTTTGCCCGAATATCCAACTGCAGATGAACAAAGGCGGAACATCGAGGAAAGGGCAGCTGCCCTTTATGCAGGAGAAATCCCGATTCCAGAGGAAGTTGTTGATGAGATCTTACGGACAGGAGGAAACCGGAAAGCCAGCCAGCTCCGGATCATCTATAATTTCATGAGCGAACAGACACCGGAGGAATATACGGAGTTTGTAAAGCGTGAATACCGTAAAGGTGGAAAAGGCTTTCAGATTGATGGAAAGGAATATTCAGTCTGGTTTGATGAAACCGGGATGCAGATCGCAGTGGGGCATACGGTTACAGACCATATCTTAGATAAGGCATTTTTATCATGGGAAGATGTCAGCGGACGTATCCATCAGCTTTTAGACCAGGGTGAATATGCACCACAGTCTGTATTGGATGCAGCAAGAAGTAATGCAGTAAAAGAACACGCCCAGGCTCTTGCCTATATGAAAGGGGATATGGCAGAAGGAGTAGCCGAGATTGTTTTTGACGAAGAGGACTTACCACATCTTCGCAGTATCTATCCGGAGATCACAGATTATCTGGAAGAAAAATTGGAAGATTCCCAGTGGCTTTCGGAACTAAATGAAAGACTGGATGCACTGGCAGAAGCCTATGAGGAAAATCATTCCATTATGCGTTTCCATCATTATAATCCTGTAAATATCTCAAAGCAGTTTCAGAAGTTTGCGGATGAGATCATCCCTTATCAGGCAAGGGATGGGTTTGCCTGGAAAGAACATCCGATGTTCATTACACAGGATGAGATTGATGCTTATCTTGCAGGAGGTGGAGCGTATTCACAGGGCAGGCTTAGGACGTATTCCTTTTATCTGCTGCATGAGGATGAAAGAGCGAGGACAGGTTTTATCAAGGAACAGTATGGGATTGGTGGAAGCAGTCATGCACTGTCTGGTGCCGATGATTCACATGCAAACTATGATGGAAAAGGATTGTTTCTTGCAAGAGGTGCTTATGGGAATCCATATACGTCAATTTTATTATCCTGGAATAAAGTTGCAAACAGAGTAGCTTATCTGATCAAGAATGACCAGTTCCTGCAGGCAGAAGATTATGCTCGTATGCCGGAATATGAACGGGAACAGATGGCGAACAAGGTACTCCGCTTTTATGACCGTCTTCCGGAAGAGATGGACAGACCATTTACGGAGGACTTCTTCTGGGAAAAACCAGGAAAAGAAATGGAGGCAGTATTAGAGAATCCAGAGCAGACAGAGGAACTGTTACAGAAGATGGATGCAGCATTGGCAGCTCTTCCATTGGATTTTGAAGCGTATGGGACAAACTATCAGCAGAAAACAGAACTTCTTTCAGAACTCCACCAGTATGCAGAAGGAACCTATACGATTTTCCCGACACCGGAAGTAAAACCGTCTTTTGCGGAACCATCCGGGCGCCAGATGACCATGTTTGATTTCTTAGATACGAAGGCAGTGACAGAACCGACCGTAGTAGATATGTCAGATGTAGAGGAAATAGAAGAGGAAGAAGTTACTGCTGAAGAATCTATTTCAGAGAGTCAGGAGCAGGAAATAATAGAAACTTCTGAGGGACAGGAACAAAAAGAACCAGAAGAAGAGGTAACAGCTAAAACAGTAGAAGAATTGGCGGAGTCCTGGGATGAAGGTGTTTTTGCGTATCAGGGGTATCATTTTGAAGCAGTAGGGGTATTGCCGGAAGGAATAGAAGGAAAAGATCTGGTTGCACAGACCCGTTCCAATACAGAACTGCATTTATCAACCTACCATACAGAAGATTTCCCAAAGTATTCGTATGATGATTTTTATGCAGTCAGCAATGCACCGACTGCCGATGTATTCCGGTGTCTGGAAACCGGACGCAATTATATTCCCGGAGAAAATGAACTGTTTGGATATGAGGGAGAATTCCAGCCATATTTAAAACCGGAAGTAGAAAAGATTGTAACAGAACCGCATAATTTTCGGATTCAGGATAATGACCTTGGGGCAGGCGGTCCGAAGGCAAAGTATAAGGCAAATATGGAAGCCATCCATTTGTTACAGACTTTGGAGAAAGAAGAACGTCTGGCAACACCCGAAGAACAGGAAATCTTATCCCGTTATGTTGGCTGGGGCGGTATCCCACAGGCATTTGAGGAAAATAACAGCAGCTGGGCGAATGAGTATCTGGAGTTAAAGAATACCTTATCACCAGAAGAATACAGTGCAGCAAGGGCATCGACCTTAAATGCTTTTTATACGTCCCCAACCGTGATCCGAAGTATGTATGAAGCACTGGAAAATATGGGACTGAAACAGGGAAATATTCTGGAACCGTCCTGTGGTGTCGGTAACTTTATGGGAATGATCCCTGAGAGTATGAGCAAAGCCAATATGTATGGTGTGGAACTTGACCCGGTTACGGGCAGGATCGCAAAACAGCTTTACCAGAAAAATAAGATTGCCGTGCAGGGATTTGAGGAAACCAGTTATCCAGACAGCTTTTTCGACTGTGTGATAGGTAATGTTCCATTTGGAGCGTATCAGGTCAGTGACCGAAGATATGACCGGCATCATTTTATGATCCATGATTATTTTATTGCAAAATCCCTTGATCTGATCCGTCCGGGCGGCGTAGTTGCTGTGGTAACTTCCAGTGGAACGCTGGATAAGCAGAATCCGGCAGTGAGACAATATATCGCAAACCGGGCAGAACTGCTTGGAGCTATCCGATTACCGAATAATGCGTTTCAGAGAAATGCCAATACCAGTGTTGTTTCTGATATTTTGTTTTTCCAGAAAAGGGACAGGGCATCCCTTGAGGAACCGGAATGGTTAAATCTAAAGGAAACACCGGAAGGCTATTCGGTTAATGCTTATTTTGCAGAGCATCCGGAAATGGTGCTTGGTGATTTTACTACAGAAAGTACCCAGTACGGAAAGCAGGAAGTGACCGTAAAACCAAAAGAAGGCATTACCTTAGAAGAACAGTTAAAAGAAGCGATTAGGAATATCCATGGCACGATCAAGGAACTGGAACTTTCGGATACAGAGCTGGAGGAGGATGTTGTCTCTATCCCGGCAGACCCGGAGGTAAAGAATTTTAGTTTTACTGTGGTAGATGATGAAGTTTATTACCGGGAAAACTCTGTGATGAACCGCATGGAGCTTCCGGCAATGACAGCGGAACGTGTCAAAGGGATGGTGAAGATTCGTGATATTACGAATGAACTGATCCAGTGCCAGATGGAAGAGGGAAGCGATGAACAGATCACAAAGCTGCAGGGAAAACTCAATGAAGAATACGATACCTTTACAGCAAAATATGGTCTTCTCAGTAGCAATGCCAATAAGCGGGCATTTAGCCAGGACAGCAGCTATTGTCTTTTGACTTCTCTGGAATTTCTGGATGATAAGGGAGAACTGAAACGGAAAGCGGATATTTTCAGCAAGCGGACGATCCGCCGGGCAGAAACGGTGACTTCTGTGGATACTGCCAGTGAAGCTCTTGCTGTTTCCATTGGTGAGAGGGCAGGTGTTGACCTTTCCTATATGTCACAGCTTTCCGGAAAAACAGAAGAGGAGCTTACCGAAGAACTGGAAGGGGTAATCTTTAAGAACCCGATCGGTGAAAAATGGGAGCCATCAGACGAATATCTTTCTGGAAATGTGAGGGAAAAACTTCAGACCGCCAAACAGTTTGCAGAAGATCATCCGGAATATCAGGTGAATGTGCAGTATTTGGAGCAGGTACAGCCAAAAGATCTGGATGCGTCAGAGATTGAGGCAAGACTTGGGGCAACCTGGATTTCCGAGGATTACATTACACGGTTTATGGCAGAGACATTCCATACACCAAGATATTATATAGGGAGCAAGGTTAAAGTCCAGTATGCCGAAGTGACCGGACAGTGGAATGTTATGGGAAAGAATGTGGACAGCTACGGAAATGCTCTTGTTACTTCCACATACGGAACACAGAGAGCCAATGCCTACCGCCTTTTGGAAGATGCCTTAAACCTCCGGGATACCAAGATTTATGACACGGTACAGGATGCCGATGGAGAACACCGGGAATTAAACCGGAAGGAAACGATGCTGGCACAGCAGAAGCAGGAACTGATCAAAGAGGAATTTAAGGAGTGGATATTTAAAGACCTGCACCGACGGGAAGATCTCTGTAAGATCTATAATGAACGATTTAACAGCATCCGTCCACGGGAATATGATGGAAGCCATATTCAGTTTGTTGGCATGAATCCGGAGATCACCCTGATGCCGCATCAGAAAAACGCAGTGGCTCATGTGCTGTATGGAAATAATACGTTACTGGCTCATTGCGTAGGAGCTGGAAAGACGTTCCAGATGATCGCAGCCGGTATGGAATCAAAACGGCTGGGACTCTCACAGAAGAATCTTTATGTTGTGCCAAACCATCTGACCGAGCAGTGGGGCAGTGATTTCTTACGACTTTATCCTGGGGCAAATATCCTGGTGGCAACGAAGAAAGACTTTGAGCCGGCGAACCGAAAACGTTTCTGTTCCCGTATTGCGACAGGGGATTATGATGCCGTGATCATCGGACATACGCAGTTTGAGAAAATCCCTCTTTCAAAAGAACGGCAGATTGCCATGCTGGAAGATCAGATCGCAGATATTACGTTTTCCATTGAAGAAGCAGCACATCAGGCAGGGCAGAATTATACCATCAAGCAGTTGGAAAAAACAAAAAAGAGTCTGCAGACGAGGATGAAGAAACTTAATGACCAGACCAGAAAGGATGATGTAGTAACTTTTGAGCAGTTAGGCGTAGACCGGCTGTTTGTGGATGAAAGCCATAGTTTTAAGAACCTTTTTTTGTATACAAAAATGCGGAATGTGGCGGGAATCTCACAGACGGATGCACAGAAAAGTTCGGATATGTTTATGAAATGCCGGTACATGGATGAACTGACCGCCGGCAGAGGAATCACCTTTGCTACAGGTACTCCCGTATCGAACAGTATGACGGAGCTTTACACTATCATGCGTTATCTCCAGTATGACACACTCATGCGTATGGGTATGGGACACTTTGATTCCTGGGCGGCAACGTTCGGGGAGACAGTAACCGCAATCGAATTATCACCGGAAGGAACGGGCTATCGTGCAAAAACACGGTTTGCCCGTTTTTTTAATCTTCCGGAGCTGATCTCCATTTTTAAGGAAGCTGCGGATATTCAGACTTCTGATATGCTGAATCTTCCCGTGCCGGAAGCAGAGTTTATCAATGAAGTCTTGAAGCCAAGTGAAGAACAGCAGGATATGGTAGCAGCATTTTCAGAACGTGCAGAATCAGTAAGAGCAGGAATGGTAAATCCGACAGAAGATAATATGCTCAAGATCACCAATGACGGAAGAAAATGTGCGTTAGACCAAAGGCTTCTGAACGAACTCCTTCCGGATGCGGAAAAAAGCAAGGTCAATACCTGTGTGGAAAATGCTTTCCAGGTATGGGAGGAAGGAAAAACAGACCGGACAACCCAGCTGATCTTCTGTGACCTGTCCACCCCAAAAGGAGACGGGACGTTCAACGTATATGATGATGTCCGGAACAAACTGGCTGCCAGAGGAATCCCGAAAGAAGAGATTGCTTTTATCCATGAATACAACACGGAGGCAAAGAAAGCGGAACTGTTTGCAAAGGTGCGGGCCGGACAGGTGAGAATCCTAATGGGTTCTACACCGAAACTTGGTGCTGGTACCAATGTACAGGACAGGCTCATTGCTCTGCATCACCTTGACTGTCCGTGGAAGCCGTCTGATCTGGAACAGCAGGAAGGACGTATTTTAAGACAGGGAAACCAGAATGACAAAGTAAAGATATTCCGATATGTGACGGAGAACACTTTTGATGCGTATATGTGGCAGATTTTGGAGAATAAGCAGAAGTTCATCAGTCAGATCATGACCAGTAAATCACCAGTCAGGGCATGTGAAGATGTGGATGATACGGCACTGTCCTATGCAGAGATCAAGGCACTTGCTACAGGAAATCCGTATATTAAGGAAAAAATGGATCTGGATGTGCAGGTGAGTAAGCTGAAACTCTTAAAGGCAAACCATACCAGTCAGATTTACCGTCTGGAATCCGATATTGCAAAGAATTTCCCGGTACAGATCAGTGCATTGAAAGAACGGATTGCCGGGATGCAGGTGGATTCGCAGGTAGTAAAAAGCGTGGATTTACAGGATAATGACACATTTGCCATGACGGTAGGAAATGTCCTTTATGAAGATAAGAAAGAAGCAGGCGAAGCGTTGATCGCTGCCTGTGCAGGGCTAAAAACCGTTAGCACCGGCGGAAAGGTCGGGGAATATCATGGGTTTACTTTATCTGCTTCCTACAATATGTTCTCCAATGCATTTGAACTGACGGTCAAAGGAAAATGTTCTTATAAGCTGGAAATCGGAAAAGACCCGGTAGGAAATATGCAGCGTATCCATAACACCCTTTCTTCCATTGACAGGAAGCTGACGGAAAGTGAGCAGAAATTGGAAACCGTACAACAGCAGCTTGCTACTGCACAGGAAGAGGTAAAGAAACCATTCCCGAAAGAAGCAGAGCTGAATGAAAAGATGGAACGGTTATCCGAGTTAAATGCCTTGCTGAACATGGATGAAAAGGGTAATGAGACGATTATGGCAGATGAGGATATTGGCAGAGAAGGAAGCAGCACAGACAGCAGGGATACTGCAGAAGAAAAAGAACTTCCGGAAACAGCAGACAGAATCCATAAGCCATCTATTCTGGAACGCTTAAAGCAGGAGAAGGCACAGCAGAATACAGCGGAACAGCCACCTGTACAGAAAGCTGCAAAGAAAAAACACGAACAGGAGTTATAAAAGATTTCCCGTCAGAGTTTTCTCTGGCGGGGACATAAAATGGAGGGTTTGTTTATGGCAAATAATATAGAAAAACAGTTAAAAGAAATATCGGAACGGCTGGAGCAGGGAGTAAAGGAAATCTTTACATCGGAGCGATATACCGAATATCTGAATACTATGTCAAAGTTCCATAATTACAGCTTTAATAACACGCTGCTGATCACCATGCAGAAACCGGAAGCAACACTGGTGGCAGGGTATCAGGCATGGCAGAAGAAGTTTAACCGTCATGTAAAACGTGGAGAGAAAGGAATCCAGATCATTGCACCAGCACCGATCCGGGAGAAACAGGAGATTGAAAAGATCGACCCGGTAACAAAAGAGCCTGTGATCGGGGATGATGGACAGCCGGAAACAGAGATTGTGGAGATGGTGATACCGAGATTCCGCATAACGACAGTGTTTGATGTCAGCCAGACAGAGGGAGAACCGATCGCAGAACTGGAGGTGCCGGAGCTTACCGGAAGTGTACAGTTTTATGATACGTTCATGCAGGCATTGCAGAATATTTCTCCTGTACCGATCCGCATGATGAATGTGGAAGGGGAAGCAAAAGGCTATTATCACCAGACAGAAAAATATATTGCGATAAAGGAAGATATGAGTAATGTCCAGACCATGAAAACAGGAGTCCATGAGGTGAGCCACGCATTGCTGCATGACCGGGAGGTAATGGATGCGGAAGGGATTTTAAAAGACCGGACAACAAAAGAAGTAGAAGCGGAGAGTATTGCCTATATTGTCTGCAACCACTTTGGTCTGGATACTTCAGAATATTCGTTTACCTATATCGCCAGCTGGTGCGAGAGCAGGGATATGAAGGCGTTGAAAGCGTCTATGGATACCATCCGAAAAACATCTTCAGAAGTCATTGAGAATATCGAGGCACGGATGCACGAGTTGGAAATGGAAAGACCAATCCGGGATACCTTCCATAAGGAAGATTTGATCCTGCATCTTTCGGGCAGAATGGGTTCCGAGTTTACTTATGATCTGATCGAAAATATGAGCAGGGAACAGTTAGAACAGAATGTGGAAGAATATGTCAGCCTTCTGGAAAGTGGTGAGATAGAGGAGAATGAGAAACCTCTGGAAAGTTTTCTGGAAGAAAAAGGTGCTGCCGTCACACCACTGTATGACAGCAGTGGGCACGGAGAGAACTATCCGATTGATTTTTATGATGTGGAGTATGATGCTGACACAGGAGTTACTTCTTTTTCTGACCTTTCTCCGAAAGAGCAGGCAGAGATGATCGTGCAAAAAGCAGAGTTTCCGAGACATATTTTTTCAGAAGAAGAAAAGGCATTTGTAAGTGAATATGCAGAAACCTTTCCCGGACAGGTGGACAGACTGAATGACCTGGTATGGGACATGAGAGAATCTTATGATGAAGCCGGTTCAAAACTGGTGTATGAAGTGATCCAGGCAGCAAGGGCGAACTTTCCAGTGAAGGAACCAGAAATTGAAGAAGAAACAACAATGCAGTATGCCCACCGTCTGATTGAAACGGCAGAAGCTGCCAATACGGGAAACTTCACAGATTCCCAGAGAAATCTTATTGTGAATTTTGCATATAAGATGGATGACAAAGACGAAGTGCTTGGACTGGTGAACCGTATGATGACTGCAATCCGCAGACCGGGAAGTGAATATACGAGAAGCCTTATGAATGAAACACAGGCACAGATTGACAATTTTCCAGATGGCATGATCGGTTTTACAGAAATGCACGAAGCAGGAATCCGACTGGAACACATGTATCCTCTTGAAAAAAACAGGGCAGTAGAATTGTATCGTGAGGGTACGGAAGTTTTTCTCTTACATGGAAATCCAGACAATCCAGAGCAGGCAGGACAGATTCTTGCAGAAACAGAAAATGCAATCCTGGGACATGACGGTATTTTTGGTATTACGGAAGCAGAATGGGAAGTACATAAAGAAAGAGAAGCAGCTGCCGCCAGACAGGAAAAACTGGAACAGGACAGTGCGGAAAAGATTGATGAGACACTTCTTCTGCATGGAGAAAGCAGAAGGTTTGCCATTTATCAGATGGATAGTGGAGATGAGCATACTTATCAGTTTATGGGAATAGAATCCGCAAAGAGTCTGGGCTATACCATTGACGGAAAGGATTACCGGATGGTTTATGCAGCACCGTGGATGCCAACGATCACGTTAGACAATATATTTGAACGCTTTAACATTGACCGACCGGAAGATTTCCGTGGTCATTCCTTATCGGTAAGTGATGTGATCGTGATAAACAGGGGTGCAGAGATTACAGCCTATTATGTAGATTCTTTTGGATTTCAAGAACTTCCAGAGTTTGTCCAGCAGAGAATGAATATGCTGGAACATAATTCCGTCAGGGCATATCCGCCAGTTTATAAAGGAACATTGGAACAGGCAATGGGAGAACGGGATGTGGATGCTTATCTGGATTCCAGAAAGTTAAACCTGGACTGTAAGAAAGCAATCGAAGAAGCCATCCGGGAGAATTTTGACGGGCTGCACTTAAAGCAGGATGCGGCAAAAGAAGTCGTGGAACGCTTCGGGGAAGAACGTATGAATTTTGTTATGGCAAATACCATCCGTGAACTTTCCCATGATGGAAGATTTTCCAGACAGAACAAAGACTGGGCGGAGCATATCGAAGTCCCGGAAAATGTCAGCCGGGGTAGAAATCTGAACCTGGATTATGTGATCGAAAGCCACCCGGCAGTTTTGGATGGTTTTATCGACATGGCAAGAGCTGAGATCCGGATGCAGAGGATAGAACAGGCGATAGGAGAAAACGAAGTGACAATCACGGCAGAGACAAGAGGATATGAAGCAGAAGGACATAACGGGACATGGCATACGGTTGATGAAAAGGAATATGCGGGGGAGAAGTTCTTCTTAATGGAACATGATGAATTTGGCTCCGATGTGGCAGGGATTATCGTAGCAGAAAATGGACAGCTTGTAGCGGAGGATTTATGGAATGGGTTTGATGCAGGAGCGTTAGAAGCTGTATCAGAATATTTGCAGGAAAATGGAACAACACTTTATGACTTGATGGAATTCCCGAAAGATTCTGTTGTAACCCTGCGGAGTGGACAGACACTTACAATCGAAGAAATACAGGCAGTACAGAAAGATACCTGGGAAGAAACGATGGCAGGAAAAAATGAATCTGGAACGGATGTCCGGTTTAATTTCCATGCAGTCAGTGAGGTGCAGCTGCCAGAAGGCATAAAGTTGAAAATGCCAGAGATTCATTACGTTGATAATTTTTATGTGATGGAAGATGTAAATGCAGAGGGTGTAGTAAAAGTAAACCGGTATGAATCACTGGATGAAGCGATGCAGGAATATTTACGCCTGCCAAATCATCAGGAAAAAGTGCTTGGTATCCAGAATACGGAAACAATGCAGGAAAGCATGGATTTTATCCGATGTGAAAACGGAATAGATCAGCTGACCCATGCATATGAACAGATTGGAGGGTGGCTGAATCCGGAAATATATGAAGCGGTAAATAAAATGGAAAATATGCTGGACTGGAATGAGGTACAGATTGCATATCAGATTGGAAAACAATACTTTACAATCCAGACTGCAGAAGATGGCTATGATTATACATTTTACAATGAAGATTATCAGGAGGATGATGGAGGGATCTATGACAATCCGACAATTTATGTAGATGAAGCTGCCGGTGATATTTTGGAAGATAAAGGGTACTCATTGGAAGACGCAAAAGTAGTGGATTATGAAGAATTGATGGCAGATGTGGAAGAAGTTCAGGAAGAACAGATGCAGCGGATACAATTAGAAAAAAACTGCCCGGCAAGTATTTTTGAAGGATTTCACAGGGAAAAAGCACTGCAAACCTATGAAGGAATCGCAATGCAGTTTACCGAGAGCAAAGGGTATCTGAGCATACAGGCAACAGAAGAAGGATATTCCTTTATTTTTTATGACTCTGATTTGCATGAAATCCAGAGTGGTGATTACGATAATCCAGACGCATCCATTCAGAAAGCTACTTATGAAATCCTGAAAAGTGAAAGAATGGATGATATGGAATGTGTTAAAGTGGACTATAAAGAATTTGAGGCAATGACCATCCAACATTCAAAGGATTTACTACAGGCAGGTGAGCTTCGTGCGACTTCTGAGATTGGAAGAGATGAAGTAGCATTAAATGGTCTTAGCAGGGCAGAAGTGGAACAGGGTGTCTTGTATCATGCACAGGGTATTCTGGAAGAAATGGGATTAGAAAATGAAGTAGAGCTACTTGCAGCAAGGGTGCATGGTTCCAGAAGCAGAGAGGAACTTTACAGAGATGATTCTGACCTTGATGTGGTGCTTTCTTATCGTGGCAATATCCGGGAGGACAGTTTCTTCAATGAATTAAATGCTCATGGTATAGCAATGGCAGGTATTAAGGTGGACATCAATCCTATTGCTGAAGAAAGAATCACTTTGGCAGAATATATGAAGGAAGCAGATGCTTACCTTGATCAGCAGGAAATCAAAAAGCTGGCGGCTGATTTAGATAATTTCAGCTATGAATATGACTCTTACGAATATAAAGATACCGTTGAGAACAGGGAAGAACAGGTGGAGAAAATCACAGAGGACATTTTGAATAAGAAAACAGAGTGTTTAAAGGACTGGCTCGTTGAAGTATCGGAAGAATCTGATATAGACAGTGATGTGATAACTGCCCGGTCATTACTTTCCCGTCTGGAAAATGCAGAAACCCTTTCTATCTTTACCAGACAGCCTGAGCAGGAACAGCCAGAAGCTACGATCAGTTTCTATGTAGCAGAGTGCATGGAGTTCCCGGTCATGGGTGAGTACCATAATAATCTTACTCTGGAAGAAGCGATTAAGATTTATGAAAGTATTCCGGCAGATCGACTACATGGAGGCAAAGGGATTGGTTTTGACCTGCAGGACGGGGATAAGGATTATTCCGGGGAATATGAACTGATGTGTTGGGATAGAGTGGACAGGGAACTGATAGATATGATTCCTCATTATAAGGAAAGCCCATTGGTACAGAAAGCAATTAACGATATGGAAAAGTATCTGAATGAGAAACATGGAAAAGTGCAGGAAGCAGAACAGACCGTGGAAGTGAAACAGGAAGTTTCAGAAACACCAGTCAAGAAAGAATCCGTATCAGTAGAACCGAACCGGGAACAAAACAAAGAGCCTGCAAAGGGTGAAAAAGGGGAACTGAAAAAATCTGTGCTGCAGTCGTTAAAAGAGTTTCAGGCAAGGGCAAAAGCACAGGAGCAGAAAAATAAAGAAGCAGAAAAACCTAAAGCACATAAGAAGGGGGATGTAGAATTATGATGGATCTGGCAATGAACTTTGATACAGACGAATGTTTAGTAACGGCAATGTTTGATAAAGGAAACAGAAATGACACGATGGAAGCCATCGACAATATCATTCCATTTCTGAAAGGGGATGCGGATATGATCGGGCTGGTCTGCAATACCATAAGAAAGTTGTTCTGCATGAGTGACGAAGGCTATGAGATTTTTCTTATGGATCTGGAAGATTATAAAGCGGAACTGGAAGAGGAGGACGAGGAATGAGTACAAGTCAGTGTGCAGTATATCAGGTAAAAGAAACACCAGAGTACCGGGATGTTCGTTTCCGTTCCTATGAAAAGCTGAGAAGCGAAGGAAAGAGCGTCAGCATTGAGAACTATCAGCAGGTGTACATTGGAAGAATCCAGCCGGGGGAAACTCCGGCGGATATAAAAATACGCCTGCAGAAACAACGACCGAAGAACTTCAAAGGTCATTCCATCGGATGCAGCGATGTTCTGGTTATCACAGATGAGGGAAAAACCACAGCTTACTATATTAATAAAGACGGATTCATCATTGTTCCAGAATTTCTCACAATCAAAAATTCCTCTGATACCAGACTTTCCATTGATACAACGGGATATGAAATCGAAGGAAAGAAAGGTACATGGCTTGCTCAGGATTATATTTTGATGAATGAGAAAAAATGGTTTCTGATGGAACATGAAGAGTATGGGACAAGAGCCGCCTATGTGATTCTCAGTGAAGATGGGGCAGTAGTTATGAATGACTGTTACAATGGCTTTGACGAAGAAGCAAGACGGAACATCCAGAACTTTATGCAACAGCAGATAGCAAAAGAACAGGAACAGCAAAGGCAACAGCAGATGCAACCGAATCAGACACAGCAGTTACCAGAGCAGCAGAAAAAGAAACCAGAGCTGGCAAACTGGCAGAAGGTCATGGACAACGGAGAGTATCTTCGTAGTGCAGAGATGGCAGAAGAAGCCAACTACAATATGATTGATGGACTGATGAACAATACTCCAAAGAAAAAAAATAAAAATGCTCCCCGGAGATCTGTGCTGAAACGGCTTCGTAAACATCAGCAAAAGATAGCCAATCAAGGCAAAGGACAGCCGCAGCAACAAAGAGCAGTGGAAGAGGAGATGGAGAGGAAGAAGAAGTAATTTTCAACGAAAGTGGTCTTGCTACTTATGTGGCGGGGCCATTTTTGTTGAAAAAAAGAAACGAGGGATTGTATAATAGGTGTATGAATTTTGAGAAGTTTAAATATACAAGCTTTAAATGGGAGATATAAATATTATGACAGAAAATGAAGTAATAAATAAGATATACGGATATTTAAAAAATCAAAATGAGCATATTATAATGGAAAATATGACAAATGAGTCAGTTAGTCTTTTTTGGGAAAATATATCTGTATTATATAAAGCGGGAGTTCTTCAAAATAATAAAGCGGTAAAGAGATTTTGCGATAAATTACGAATTAGAACTGGCTATGACAGGGATCAATGCTTACAGGGGTTATCCGAGATGGTCTTTTGGCTTTATGCTATTAAAAATAGTTATACTTACGAAATGGATAAGAAATTAAAAAATCAAGAAAATACAGATGTTGATATACAACTTTTAAAATATGGATATAAATTTAACATTGAAATAAAAACACCGAAACAAGTAAAAGAAGATGATGATAAAGTATTGGGGGTTAACATACCTTTTCGCAGTTTTAAAAATAAAGATACACAAAAAACATATATTGATAAGTTAGAAAAAGAAGTTTTTCCTCAAATAATCAATAAGCCAGACGGAATGTATACAGGTTATAATATATCCAAAATAAATGATAATAAAGTGATAGAATATTTAAGATCTTGTCAAACAAAATTTAATTATGAAGCAAATTCTATAAATGTATTGGTTATATCTGTTTCTTCGCAGCAAATGCAAGATTATTGGGGATATATATATAATCCATTTACAGGAATTTTTACAGAAGATTTTAAAAATAGTTTTTATGATAAAAGTGGAAAGGATGTAAAACACAATGACTTTGATGCAGTTGATGTTATTTACTTAACGAATATAGTTGAAGGACATATACGAAAAATAGAAGGATTTGATCCATGGAAATTAGAAAATTATTGTGGCATATTTTGTATTAATCCCTTTAGTGTTAGGACAAAAGATAAAAAGGATATAGAGGTATATGAAAAATTGTTAAATATACTTCCGAATGATACAATTTTATTTGAAAAAGAACACGATCAAGCGAATCAAAGAGGAAAAGAAATGAATATATCGGTTGATCCAATATTTATGCAAGAATATATTTCGGAGCATTACCCTAAATTGATTTGAGAAGAGTGCTTGCGAATTAGTTATGGGTAGAGAGAAGAATAAAAAAATACTACCCATAACTAATGAAGCTTATATAAAAAAAATTCACAAATTAGGTTCTTTCTTTTGGAATTGTTCCTGCTCGTGACTCTTCCCAAGGATTATATCAATATTAGCGGAAACGCTATGAAGCTCCCGTTCATAATCCCGGTGGTTAGAAAAATTTTCCCGTTGTGTATCTCGCAATTCAATAAGCCGGTCTTTTTCAGCATAGAGGGCTTTCATAGAAGGAATCTTATTTCTGTCAGATTTTTCTTTCAGTGTTCGGAGAGCTGTATCATAAAGGGAAAGCTCTGCCCGGTGTTCTTCGTAAAATTTATCCTTATTGCGGCTCTTACGATAGTCGGCATATACGTTTTTGTATGCAAGGTACTGTCCGGTAAAATGTATTTGCTCATTCACATCTTTAAGCTGTTGTTCTGTATCCTTTAAAGATTTTCTGGCGGCACTGGTCTGATTGGATGCCTGGTCAAGTGCCGTATGGAAATCTTCAAGAGAGTTATATCCATGTTCCTGAATATAGGCAACCGTCTGAGCCATCTGTTTCAGATTGGAGAGTTTGACTTTTTGAGCATAGGCTTCACTCTGCTGTGCTTTGATACAGGTCTGTAAATCTATCACAAGTCGGAGATCTGATTTTATGAAAATGAACGGTACAGGAATATCGGAAGAATCAGGAGAAAGTGCTGTCTGCAAATCTTTCACAGTGTTTGGAACTTGTGGTTCTTCAATTTTCATTTTCCTATCAGAGAGTGATTTTTCATTTTCCTTAAATGTCTGTAATAGAAAATCCTCTTCATATCGTGTTCCGAGATTTCGTCCAGTGATATATTTTTTTCTGCCTGGATGAAGATAGCTGTACCGGTTTCTGCTGATCTTGAAGATGATATGATATTTTTTATCGAGGATTTGTGCAAACTCTTCTGGTGACTTAGCGGTGCTTGCAGCATCATCAATAGCATCCCGGAGAAACTGTTTCTCTGTTTGATAGCGAGTCTCTTTTGGTGTGATACCATCTTCAAGCATTTTCTGGTTGAGCTTGTCAAGTGTTTCCTGTCCACGACGCTGTGCCCAGTATTCTTTTTCCGTGATTTTTCTTTCAGCAGGAGAGAGCAAGTCAACTTGATGCAGGCCCTCTTTCTGACACATGTCCATAACATCTTGTTTTAAGTGAGCAAGGTAGGCTGTGTTTAGGTGGTGTTTATATCCGGCTTTTGATTCACAGTCAAATTCCATATAGGATTCTTGGGGTACGTCATATTTCCGAAGGCTGTTGATTACAATATGCACATGGATATTGCCGCTTTCATTATGACCGTCTGTATGAGTACAAACTAAAGCCTGATGACCGGGAAAGTTCTTCTTTGCAAAAGTCATTCCAAGCTGTTGTGCCCGTTCACCAGTCAGTCCACATTCCTCTCTGTCTTTTGGGTCAAAGCTGATAATGTAATGATGAGACTTGATCTCATTGAAATTTTTATTTTTATGGTAGTAGCTGTTTAGTTCCTGACATTCAGATGCAAAAGTAAACGGGTCACAGTTCAGACCATCCAGGTAATATTCCTCTCGTAATATCATATGCCCCTCATCATCGAGGATTGGCTTTTGGGTGTATTCATTATGCTGAAAGATGAGATACCGTTCGGATTCTCCATAGTCAGCATTTTTGCTTGCGATATGTTTAATCACTGCCACGGAAATCACCTGCCATTCTCATCACTTCATATTTCATTTCATAAATATCCCGGAGAGATTTTTTTATCTCTGTTCTCATTTCTGAGGAGATAATTCCACCCTGATTAAAATATCGGGCAATCTGATTGAGGTTGCTTCCTATCTTACCTAATTCCCCAATCAGTCTTTTTATTTCTGGAACATCTGCAGTGATTTCATATTTGATAATAACATTCTGACTGTTCAAGGCATTGCGTATAAAATCAGAAACAGTCATGTTGGATGCAGTGGCTCTTTCCAGAAGAATCTCATATTCTGTTTCGCTCATACGCAGGTGAACGTCTTTGGTCTTGGCAAGTGATTCATCTTTTTTTGGTCTTGTCATTAAATGCTCCTTTCTGCATAAAGGCTCCGCACGGGAAAGAGAAAATTTTACAGCTTGCTGTGAAAACAAGTGATGTAGAATCATCACGCTGTGACCATGACAATGGGAACCAATACGCATATCTTTGATTGCGGTCGAGGGTATGGGGAAACGAAATCCCCATCAAGTTGCAAGTGGCCAGTAACCCCGGAAGGGGTTATTGTGCTACATTGCGAAACTTGCTCTAAGAGAGAATACTTTCCCCTAATCATGCGTGGGAGACACCAAAAAGACAGACGAAAATACAAAAAATAAAAAAATTTAAAATTTATATGACCTTTTGCCCTCTGCCGCCTGTGATTAATGGAAAAAGAGAAATCGTAGGAGGTAAAGAAATGGACAACAGAAAAATGCCGACGATAGAAGAATTGCAGGAAATGGCAGCAGTTGACATCCGCAATGTAGATAAAAGCACCTTGGTTGATCTGGATGATGTGGAGATTCATACAGAGCTTCCGCTGGAAGAAAGAATTGCTGATTATATCAGACAGGTAAAGAATCCTTATTGTCATATATCAAATGGAATGATTGTAAAGATTAGCTTTGCTGGACAGGATACCTTGGAAGCATGTTTGAGCAGATGTATCTCTCCAGAAAAAAAGTTTTAAAAATTTGAAAAAAGGTGTGGCAAGAGACCAGAAGTTATGTTAACATGGATGTGGGTCAAAATTTAAAGAGCATCTAAAGAGCCATGAATTTCTTGGTTTACAGCTACAAAGCGAGTAAATTAGGAGGTTGATGGCTTTATGTATTTAAAAAGTCAAAATTCATTTTTAGCAGCGTTATATATGAGACTTTCCAAAGATGATGGAGATAAAGTGGAAAGCGATAGTATACGCAATCAAAGAAGTTTGCTTCGTGACTTCGTAAAGCAACATAGTGACATTACACTGGTCAAAGAATATGTTGACGATGGATTCAGTGGTACAAATTTTGAGCGTCCAGATTTTCAGAGAATGTTGGAGGATGCAAGAAATCATAAGATTAACTGTATCATCGTCAAGGATTTATCCCGATTAGGTCGAAACTATATTGAGACAGGAAGGTATCTTGAAAAGATTTTTCCGGTTTTGGGTATTCGGTTTATAGCAGTGAATGATCACTATGATAGTGCTGATACGACAAACGATTCAGATCAAATCATAGTTCCCTTCAAAAATTTAGTGAATGATGCATATTGCAGGGACATCTCAATTAAAATCCGAAGTCAGTTAGATATAAAAAGAAAAAAAGGTCAGTTTATAGGAAACTATGCAGGCTATGGATATTTTAAAGATCCGAAAGATAAAAACCATCTGGTAATTGATGAATATGCAGCAGAAATTGTACGGATGATTTTTAACATGAAGATTGATGGGTATAGTGCAAAGAATATTGCAGCACGATTAAATGAAATGGGAGTGCTGATACCAGCCGAGTATAAGAGAGCCTGTGGCTTTAATTACAGTTCAGGTTTTATGGCAGGGAAAAAACCAAAATGGGACGTATCATCGGTTTTAAGAATTTTAAAGAATGAACTGTATACAGGAACCATGGTGCAGGGCAAAACCAGAAAAATTAATTACAAGGTGAATGTCCGACAGAAGATAGAGCCAGAGAACTGGATTCGAGTGGAAGGTACACATGAACCGATTGTCTCAAAGGAAATCTTTGAATGTGTGCAGAAACTGATGGAACTTGATACAAGGACTTCTCCAGAAGAAGAAAGTATTTATGAATTTTCTGGTCTTCTTCGATGTGGAGACTGTGGACAGAATTTGGTACGACGGACAACGACTAAAAAAGGAAAGAAATATTTTTACTATCATTGTTCAACCTATAAACGGAAAGAGGGATGCAGTTCTCATAATATCAGTGATATAAAATTGCGAAAAGCAGTGTTGGAGGCAATCCGAAGTCAGGTTGCATTGATTGTAAAAGCTGATGAGATTATCGCACAGATAGAAAATCTTCCACAGCAGCAGTTTGGCGTGAAGATACTGGATACACAGATGAAAACTCTTCATAAGGAAATCCAGAAATATGAAGAACTGAAAGCTAATCTATATCAGGATATGGTGGACAAGATTATTTCCAGAGAGGAATACCGAGAGCTGAAACAGAACTTTTCTAAAAAGATAGAGAATGCAAAAGTATCTATGAAAGGATTGGAAGAGAAGAAAAAAAGAATGCTGTCGAATGAGATGCGTACACAGCAATGGGTAACTGAGTTTAAACAATATAGAAACATAAAATCTTTGGATAGAAAAACCGTAGTAATGTTGATTGACAGGATTGTTGTGTATAGTACTGACAGAATAGAAATTCATTTTAATTATGAAGATGAAATCACGGAGTTTGTTAAGTATGCGTTTGCAAATGGTGATCTGCTGAGAAAGGTAGGAGAGTTATGAGATGCGTAAGTTATACCCGGACGGTTTCCTGTATGGAGAATGGTGAGATTTCAAAAGATATTATCGGTCAGCAGAATCAGAGAATACAGGACTACATAAAGAAAAGAGGATGGACACTCGGAAAAAAATATTCAGACCGTAAAAAGGATGTATATGAAGAAACAGCATATCTTCAAATGAAAATGGACGCAATCGCAAGAGAATTTGATTGCGTAGTTCTGGATTCAATGTTTCGATGTGGAAGAAATTCCAATGTAGCAGCAGAGATGTTCAGGAGCATGTTTGTTCCGGCAAGTGTGTATTTTGCCGTAGTGGAGGATGATTTTTGCTCCTGTGATGTGAGTGAAGAGGAAACATATAAATATCTGGATGAGAAAGCAGCGGCTTACAGAAATAAATTCACAACAGATCAGGTAAGAAAATATAACGAAAGTAAAATTTATCCGAAGTATGGGTTCAAATATAAAGAAGGAAAGATGGAGTTGGAAATTGATCCGGAAGCAGCTAAACATGTCAGAAGAATCTTTGAGCTGATTTGTGAGGGACATAGCTGTAATGAGACAGCAAAGATAATGACAGCAGACGGAATTGAATGTTCTGGGAATTATGTAAATAAACTTTGGGGCAGACCTATCAAGGATGAAAATGCACCATGGAAAATGGCACAGGTAAAGAGAATTATTTATAACCGCCAGTACATAGGAGAGTGGGAACGGACGATTGATGGAAAAAAGAAAATGTTTAGTTGTCCAGTCCTTATTGATAAGGAGACTTTTGAAAAAGCCCATTCAAAATTATCTGTGAGGAAATATAGTGATCATGTCAGAGGGAAAACGCCACTTAATCCATTTTCAAACAGGATTTTTGATAAAGATTCTGGGATAGCATTGAAACTGTATCCACATCAGAGATTAAAGATTCGGATTTTCCGGTTGAGTTATCCAAAACCAAAAGAGATTGTATACGAAAGAGGGCATATTCCCTTTGATGAGGTTTATGAGAAAGTTCATAAGATAATTGAGAATGAAAAACGGCAGGCAGAAAGGATTGTCGGGATGATCGGTAGCTTTGACTGGGAATACGAAAAAGAAATCCGTATTCTGAAAATAAAGGCAGAAGCAAAATTGATATTTCAAAAAATGCTTTTGATTGAATCCAGAAATCTTCCTTTGTATAACAGCATGATAGCCGGAAAAATTTCAGAAGATGAATATGCAATGCAAAGAGAAGTCAATATAGAAGAATTTGAAGAGTGCGATGAAAAACTTCAGGATTATCTGGAACAGATTAAGGAAATCGAAAAATGTTTCAGTAAAGATAATCTTTGGATAAAGACTTTTTCAGAAATGATAGTTCCAGAAGAAATCACGAGAAAGCATGTGAAAGCGTGGATAGAACGGATTGAGTGCGTCAGATATGAAGAGGTAGAAGTACAGTTTAAATATCAGGATTGGAAAGAAAGATTACCACAGAAATGGTTTGAGGGGGATTTTGAAGATGGCACGAAAGAGTAGGAGAGCAAATGTTGTTCAGGAGAAAAAAGAAGAATTACAGGTTTTCGCATCAATAATAACGCAAAAACAGCTTGCAACAGCTGCGTATGCCAGACTTTCTGTTGAAAAGGAAAATGATGAAAGTATCCAGACTCAGATTGAGTTATTGCATCAGTATATCCAGGATCATGAAGAATATAAGCTGGTAGACACTTATGTAGATGATGGTTACACAGGAACAGATTTTGACAGACCAGAATTTATACGATTGATGGATGATGTCCGGACGGGAAAGATACAGGCTATCATCGTAAAGGATTTATCAAGGTTTGGAAGAAATTTTATAGAAACTGGATACTATATAGAAACCATTTTTCCGTGTTTGAATGTCCGGCTTATTTCTATCAATGATGAATTCGACAGCAGCAGGGCAGAAGATAGAAACAGCATGGTGATGCCGATAAAAAACATGATAAACGAAATGTATGCAAAGGATGCGTCAAAAAAGAGAGTGCTGTCTTTTGAAATGCACAGCCAACGTGGTGATATGAAAATCGCAAAAAGCATTTATGGATATTATGTTGATAAAGAAAAAAATCAGTTGAAGGTAAATCTAGAAACTGCTCCAATCGTGCAGGCAATCTTTCGCTGGTATCAGATGGGAAAGGGAACAGGTGATATTGTAAAGAGATTAAAAATGTTGGATATTATGACTCCATTTGCATATAAAGCAACACACGAAATTGAAATGGAGATTCCAGAAACAGACCGCTGGACTGGGGACAGAATCAAGACTATTTTATTAAATCAATCATATATTGGCTCTACTGTATATGGAAAAAGGAAAGCTGCAAAGTACCGGAATATGCCAGAGCATCATACCGACCCAAGTGAGTGGATTATCCATGAAAATACACATGAGGCTATTGTAGCAGAACCAGATTTTGAGGAAGTGCAGGAACGCTGGGAAAAGCGAAGTGATTTTATGAAGGAAAGTTTCAGACGTGGACGTAGCAGATGGGCAGGTGTGGAAGATAGTTTTCCTCAAAAAGTAAAATGTATGGAGTGCGGAACGACGATGACATATATGCGTTATACAAACTTTGGACAGTCTCAGGGAGTACGAAAGGGCTTCTATTATTGCAAAGAGTATGATGGTAAGCCGGGATATTGCAGACAGAAAGTTCATGAGGATTTACTGAAGATAACAGTCATGGATCAGATTCATCATATGATTAAGGTTATGTGTGATAAGAAAGAAGTTCTGGAAAAAATGAAGGAAGGAACTTGTGAAAAAGGTGAACTGGTTTCGTTAAGAGTGAAGATTCAGAATATGCAGTACCGACTTATGAAAGCGGAGGAGACAAGTGCAACGCTGTATGAAAACTTTGCCACAGGATTATTGGATGAGCAGGAGTATCTAGCATTAAAAGAGCATTATGTGCAGGAAAAAGAAAAACTTACAGAAGGCATCAATCAGGCACAGGTCAGAAAACGTATGGTTGAGAAAAGTATAGAAGAATTTCTGGAAGTTGAAAAGAATCTGGAACAATATCTGGATGATCGTTCATTCAATCAAAAGTTGATAGACAAGCTGGTAGATAAAATTTTTGTAAGTTCTAAAGGAATGATTGAAGTAAGGATGAAATGCTCAGATGTATTTCAAAAGGTAATGGAGATAATGGAGTGATGAATAATGGATATAATAGCATTTTATTTACGATTGTCGTTAGCAGATGGAGATCTTGGAAAAAACAATAAGGATGAAAGTAATAGTATAGAGAATCAGAGACTTCTTTTACAAAGTTTCGTAGAGTCTATGGATGAGCTGGATGGAGAAATTAAAGAATATATAGATGATGGTTACAGTGGGACAAATTTTAACCGTCCGGCATTTCAGGAGATGATAGAGGATGCGAAAAAGGGAAAGATAGATGTTCTGTTGGTGAAGGATTTATCCAGGCTTGGTAGAGATTACATTGGAGTTGGAGATTATCTGGAACAGATATTTCCAATCATGGGTGTCCGGGTAATTGCAATCAATTCACAGTATGACAGCAACAATTATGTTGGAAAAACAATGGGACTCGAAATGAGTATCACTAATCTGGTCAATACACTTTACAGCAGAGATCTTTCTAAGAAATATAAAAGTTGTATCCAGACAAAATGGAAACAGGGTGTATCTACTGGAGGAAGGATTCCATTTGGATATAAAAAAGCAGAGGACAGACAGTGGGAGATTGACGAGGAACCTGCAAAGATTGTGCGGATGGTCTTTGAATTGGCGATGAAAGACTATAATACAGCGATGATTGCTAATGAATTGAATGAAAGAGGAATACCTACTCCAGGAAAGTTTAGGGTTCAGAGAAATGAGAAAATAGCATGGAACAGAAAAGTAACAGAAGAAGAATGGCTCTGGGATACGAGAATTGTATGGATGGTACTTAGAAATTATGCGTATACAGGTGCCTTAGTTCAGGGAAAGACATCCCGTATTCGGGTAGGTGGTTCAGAAACACGAAGGACGAAAAAACATCAGCAGTTTATTACAGAGAATCATCACAAAGGAATCGTAACACATGAAGAATTTGAGTTGGCACAGCTTGTGATTGGAAACCAGAAACAAAAAGGGTTTGCCAGAGATGCAGGGTTTTCTTTGAAGGGAAAAGTAAAGTGCGGAAACTGCGGATTAAAAATGATGTATAACTATGGAGCAATGCCAGTGGTGTATTGTGGGCATACAGCAGCAGTTGGAAGTATGTCAACCTGTGATAAAACCAGATATTCAGCAGCCAAAATAGAAAGAATCGTGCTTGTAGCCTTACGAAAGCAACTGGAGATATTTCAAAGTATGGCAAAGATACTGGAAGAGGGTGAAGAAAAAAACAAAACAAATTTACCAGCAATGCAAAGAAATATGGAACAGGAATTAGAAAAATTGAAGGCGGAACGTATACGGCAGTACGAAGCATATGCTGAAGGTGTGGTGAATCAGGAGACTTATCTGAAGAATAAAAAAGATCTAAATGAAAAGATAGAAATAATACAGGATAAATATGAACAGATACAAGAAGTTACCAGTGTGGAAGATGACTTAATGAAAGATATAAGAACCGTAGAGAAAAATGCAGAAGAAGTAAATATTTTGAAAAAGATGACCAGACACATAGCTGAAACATTTGTAGAGGAAATCACGATTTATGATTCTGAGAAGATAGAGATAAGGTTTGTATTTGATGATTTGCTTATTGGAATGGCAGATAGGATCAAGAAGAAAACGGAGGACATCGCATAATGAAAAGTTTTATTACAAAAGGTATTTTACCGCTGTTGTTACTTGGAACAATTACCTGGCTTGGACAGTACATATTTATAGTAGATGGTTCGATTGACTGGTTCCGGTTTATGTTGGTATATGGTGTTCCAATAGGGATACCATATATGTTCATTATTATTCCGTCAAGATGGGATTTATCTGGAACAGTTGGCATGGCAGCTATGAGTGTGATTATCGGAGCTGTATTTGGTTTCATTGTTGCAATCGGGATTGCAGTACGAGCAGTCTGGTATGTAATTACATTTCCAGTGAGTGTTTTAATACGAAAGGGGCGAAGTAAAATATGAGTACAGGCGAGAACATTAAAAGAATCCGGAACATAAGAGGAATAACGCAGAAAGAACTTGGAATAGCAGTAGGGA
This sequence comes from Blautia intestinalis, assembly GCF_014297355.1. Taxonomy (GTDB): domain Bacteria; phylum Bacillota; class Clostridia; order Lachnospirales; family Lachnospiraceae; genus Blautia_A; species Blautia_A intestinalis. Next base: position 361,765 of record NZ_JACOQE010000003.1, read on the forward strand.
TTGGAGAAGAAAGTGCAGGACCGAGAATGGCACAGTACGAAACTGGAAAGCGTACTCCAAAAGAAAAAATGCTGAATAAAATAGCAGAAGTGTTAGAAGCTGATCCAAGAAATATTGCTATTCCGATTGGTTACAAGGAAGAAGATATGATATACAGGCTTCTTGTACTGGAAGATTATTTTCCAGAAATGAAGTTGGAGAGAAACTCTAAGACAGGAGATGTTGTAATCAACTTTCACAATAAAAAACTCAATGATTTTCTGTTTGCATGGGGAGTGATACGGGGAAAACGAGCAAGGGGGCTTATATCTGATGAGGAATATTTAAACTGGAAATATCAAATACAGATTTAAAGACAATAAAACCGCAGGCCAGAGAGCTTGCGGTTTTATTATGTTATGGTTATACAGAAATACCGTCATAGAAAAGATGCTATGCTATGACGGTATTATGAATCATTTTCTTTTTTAAACGAAAATATATCATTAGGTGTACAGTGAAGAATATCACATAATTTTTCAATAGTGAGAACAGTGACATTTTGATTTTTACGAAGCTGATCGAGAGTGTGTTTGTCGATGCCCCGGTTGATGAGAGTATATTGAGAAATGCCACATTCCTTCATAGTTTTCCATAACGGACTATAATCAATCACGGTATCCCCGCCTTTCCTATGTTTTGGCATAAAATACCATTAATTCTAATTATAATTGTCGAATAAAATAAAAAATATGGTGGACATATTCACCATAAAGGATATAATCTTAACAAGGCGTAATGTAAAATAAAGGGAAATATAGTAGAATATTGTAAGAGAAGGATGAAGGGTGTATGGGAGGAACTGTATAAGTGAATATTGAAAAATTTTATTATGATGAGCAGGAGAAAATGATTGAAGAAATGAAAAGAGAAATGGAAGAACACGATCAGTCATTATCTCCAGAAGAACGGGAAAAAGAACGCAAAAAGTCATTGCAGGAAGCACGGGCAATCATGGAAAATGCAGAGCAAAAGAAAAGAGAACATTACCAGATTGTCAATGCTGCAAAATATCAGAGATTTGTTTATTTATCGGAACAGGCTATGCAGTTTTCAAAAATCTCCGGATGCAATATAAAAGTTCAGACATTTCCAGATATGTCGGCACTTATAAAACTGCAGACAGGATGTATTTGGCTTCTCAGTGACGGAGAAACAGCACTTGAAGATAAGGAAACTATGCAGTGCTTACTTAATGAAGCTGACTGGGTTTATATAGGAAACTCTGATCGGGACGGAAAGAATATGCTTGAACTGGAATTTAGGTTTGAACTGGCAGAAAAGCTGAAGAAAGCAACTATTTAGGAAAGACTGTTTTCAGTTCACTTTTGCTGTGGTAAAATATTTATGAAGTTCATATCAGTGAAAAGAAAACGGAGGACGGAAAGATGTTCGATACCATTCACCATATAGCAATTATAGGAAGTGATTACGAAAGATCAAAACACTTTTATGTAGATCTGCTGGGGTTTCAGATAATCAGGGAAAATTACCGGGCAGAGCGTGACGATTATAAGATTGATCTGGCATGTGGGCAGCAGGAAATAGAATTGTTCATTATAAAGAACGCTCCAGCTCGTGTAAATTATCCGGAGGCTCTTGGATTAAGACATCTGGCGTTTAAAGTGAAGAGTGTGGACGATACCGTAAAAGAATTGAATGAGAAAGGAATTGAAACAGAACCAGTACGATTTGATGATTATACTGGAAAGAAAATGACCTTTTTCCATGATCCAGATGGACTTCCGTTGGAAATTCATGAGTAAAGAGAAATGTGTAAACGAAAAGAAAGAGACAGGTGCAAATAAACATCTGTCTCTTTTTGTACTCACTTTTATTTATCTGAATGACGTAAACAGTTCTTTGTAAATGTGGCTGCTTTGAGCATTTTTTCTTTTTCTTCTTCTGAGCAGTCAGAGGATAATTCAAGCCACATCTGATCGGCAGAAGAAAGAGGAAGAACAGATTTCTTAGAGTCAGTGGATATGGGATTATCGGAATGAATACTTGAATTATTATCTAATAGTCTGTTCTGGATTTCTGCTAAAGCCTTTTCCTGTTGTTGAATATCCATGTCTTTTATATCTTCTACGGAAAGATAATACATTCTTAAAATAGAGTTTATATATTTATTTTTGAAATGTAGAAAAAGAGTATCATCGGATAATGATGGGTCTGATTCTTTTGTAGTAGTGATTTCTAAATCTGCCTGACTTTCCATTTTAAAGAGTATGGAAAGTAAGTCTGATACGGATTCGATGTCAAAATCCATAAAGATATTTACACTAATCTCAAGTGCAGCGGCAATTTTCGATAGCTGTTCGTACTTGGGATTTCGTTCATTGGCTTCATACTTGCGGAGAGTGCTGAAACTGATGTCTGCTTCCTGTGCAAGTTGTTCCTGTGTCATATTACGAGCCAGCCGAAAATATTTGATTTTTTCTCCTGTATTCATAGGCAAAGTCCTCCAATGAAAGAAGTATACCATATTTTCAGAAGAAAGTGCTACAAAAGTTTCAGAAAAATATTGACAGACATAAATGTAACACTTATAATAACGATAGATACAAAAGTAACACTTAACTGACAGGACAGACACAAAAGTACAAGTAAAATTACACCTAGCTGTCACCAAAATAAAAGAAAAAATGGTTCAAAAATTCGTCAGTTAAAGTTAAGTGACACATAGGTACATCATTAATGAAGAAAGGGTAGAGTAGATATGGCAGAGATTATTTTTGGAATTGATCATGGAAATGGAAATATGAAGGGAAGCAATGTGGATTTTCCATGTGGATTGGTTAGATATACTTCTGAACCTGGAAGATTTATGAATGAGGACATTCTTGAATATCAGGGAACATTTTATACATTGTCAGAAACCAGGATGCCTTTTAAGGCGGATAAAACAGTGGATGAAGATTATTTTATTCTCACATTATTTGCATTAGCATTAGAAGCCAAGAGCAGGGGAATTACTTTATCTGGAAAGGATATTGTACTTGGAATTGGACTTCCGCCGGCAGATTTCGGACAGCAGGCTCCTGGATTCAAGAGATATTTTATGGAACATTCCAAGCATGGTATCTCCTTTAAGTTTAACGGAAAATCGGTTAACTGTTATCTGAAAGATACATTTGTGAGTCCTCAAAATTTTGCAGCGGTTATGTGCTATAAAGCAAGTCTGTTCAAACAGTACCGGACAGTTAACTGCATTGACATTGGAGATGGAACCGTAGACTTGCTGGTGATCCGAAAAGGACAGCCAGATTTATCAGTCAGAGTCAGTGATCGTTCCGGTATGGCGATTCTCCGTTCGGAAATTTCCAATGTAATTCAGCAGAATTTTGGTATTCATCTGGAATCTTCTGATGTAGAACAGGTGTTAATGCAGGAGGCGACCATTTTGGATGAAGAAGTAATCAGAGAAATTCAGAAAATGGCAGAGGACTGGATGCAAAGAATTACAAATAAACTTCATGCGTATGTACCGGATTTCCGAACCAATCCAGCAGTATTTCTTGGTGGAGGAAGCCTGTTATTGAAACCACAGATTGAGAAATCGCCGGATTTTAAATACATAGAGTTTATTGAGGATGTCAGAGCAAATGCAATCGGATATGAGAAGTTGACAGCAATGCGTCTCCAGAAAAGATAAGGGGGTGCAGATGTGGGACAGATACGAGTAGTATTGATATTCAATGAAGATAATGAACGGCAAAAAGAAATAGGGGAATACCTAAAATCTCAGAAAAGATGTAAAACTGCATTGATTACAGAATTAGTATATGCCTGGCTACATAAAGAAAATAAAGGTGTTTCTTCCTATAATAATGTAAATGTCAGTGTAGAAGAATTAAAACGGCAGCTACTGGAGGATAAAGAGTTCATGCAACAACTTAAAGTGGGTATGAATATGGAAGGGGAATCAGAAAAGGAACAGGGAGAAGTGAAGAATGATGGAATGGATATGGATGAGGAAATGATGATGGCAGGGCTGTCGATGTTTGAGAATGATTTTTAGAAAATCATATATAACATAATAAGCAGGAGCGTTTATAGAAAATAGCAGCATTATGTATAGAAGATATACAGTGTTGCTATTTTGTGTTAATATAAAAATAGAACTTTGTGGCAGAAATATAAACGATTACATGAGTAGGAGAAGATATATGATAAAATTTCCGTTGTATGTTACGCTAGATACAAATATTTTTGATTCTAATAAATTGGATTTTAGCAAGGACAGTACATTGAGTTTACTTATCAATTATGTTGAGACGGGAAAAATAAAGATTGTATTGAGCAATATTGTTGTCAAAGAAGTTGAAAAACATATTGTAAGGGCAAGTGAAGATATATGTTCCGCATTTCGAGGATTAAGGAAAGAGGTGCTGAAAATAGTATCTAAGGGTCTCTTAGAGCAAATTGGGGTAAAAACGGATTTGTTGTTGCTTGATAAGGAGAAATATCAAGAGAAGAGTTTAGATGTGTGGAGAAAATTTTTGGAGAATTTAAACCCTGAAATACTAGATTTGTCATTGATAGATTTGAATGATATAGTTGATGATTATTTTGATATTAAACCGCCATTTGAATCTGGAGAGAAAAAAAGAAAGGAATTTCCAGATGCGTTTATTGCAAATCAGATTCGTAAAAGATTTGGTAAGGATGAGGTAATTGCGATTGTATGCAACGATAATGGATTAAAAAAAGCTTGTGGTAATTCCCAAAATCACATTTTTTATAAAACATTAGGTGAATTATATAATGCAATAAATATTCAGGAGACAGAATATAAGAATATTCTTCAAGAAATTAATTGCCTGATTGCAAATTACATTCCTGAAATTCAAAATATGTTAAAAAATGAGGACTGTGTTGAAGTTCATGGGTTGTCATATGATAAAGATGGTATAGAAAGTGGATTTGATTATAGCGATATTGAGGTTGTATCTGTTAAAAACATAAGCTGTCGTGTAAGAACTATTGATGAAATTACAGATGAAATAGCATGGGCTACATTATTGGGTACGGTAGATATGGAAGTGGCATGTTCTTATGAAGATTATGGTAATGCAATATGGGATTCTGAAAATAAAGCATATTTTTATTTGGAAACTAGAACAAATCTTGAGAAACATACAGCAAGATTTGCATTGAGAATTGAATTAAATCGTAAAGAAAACAGTATAAGAATTATTCCATTTAAAATAATCTTAAATGGAGATACGTTGTGTGATAGGTTTGAAATAACCGAAAATAATGATGAAATGGATCTAATAAATCAAGAAAGAGAAGATGTAGGACTATGTTCATTAGATTGCTATGCTGATTATTTAGATGAAGATTTGATAGAATCATCATTTATGAATGATATTGTGGAAAAATTTGAAAAAATAAACAAGCTATACGAAGAGTATGAGGAAATAGCGATAGTATATGATGAACTTCTATCAGTTATTAAGGACGCAGAATCATCAGAGGTTATAAAAAAATTATCGTTTGCTCTAAAAGATGTTGAAGGATTTCCAACTCCGCATAATGTAAATGATATAGATTCTGAAGAAAAAGATGAGATTGTTTTATGGGTGGATCAATCGTATGAAAGATTGTGTAAACTTAGTGAACAGAAAAGCTTACCAGATAACTTTATATATGGGGATACAATAGAAATACATAACGGACTAGAAACATATCAATTAAATATTGGTGAGTTTTCTGGAATGGCAACAGCTGGAGATCAAGAAGATATTGATTTATCAATAGAAGATCATGAGGGAAATATTATAGCCAAAGGACGAGTGAGTCTTACAGTAGGATATATTGAATTTGATGAAGAGGGTAATGCTGGTAATGGGTTAGCGGATAGCATAGAATATTATCACAGTGACATTGTAAATGGACTGGAAACCATTGCAGAATCTATTCAAAAAGATATAGCAAATGAATGGAGCATTGCTAAAAAGTTCGAGGTTATGATTGCAGAAGAATAAATTATACAAAATAAAGGTACTTTAAGAACGCAAGGAAGCAAGAACGCAATGCGATATGACAAGAGTGCAGAGATACAATAATCTCTGCACTCTTGTTATTTTCCAGGCTTATAATTACGCAGTGCCGCCTTGGTTGATTTTATTATTTCCAGCAGGAAATCTTTTTCCTGTTTGGAACAGTCACTTGTCAATTCCTTAATATCAGCATCAAATTGTGAAATGAGTACCGGCGTATTGTCATAGAGCAGCTGATCTACGGTGGTGTCAAGGATTTGTGCAATACTGAGTAAAGTAGAAAGGCTCAGCTTGGTATGTCCATTTTCTATGGTACTGATATAGGTCGGTGTAACGTCAATCATATTTGAAAGGGTTTCTTGGGTCATCTTTTTTGCCAGACGAGCAGAACGGATTCGCTTTCCGATTGCAATATAATCAATATCTACTTCCAAAGTGTCACCTCCCAAACTTTAACTGAATGTTGATGTTTTGCGGAAACTTTAACTGATAATTGATATTTCTTATTGTATTCCCAAATAAGTTATATTATAATTAAGTATAACTAGAAGTTTAAAAGAAAAGTATATTAATACTAGAAAAATGGGCGGGTTAGATAAATTTGAAATGGGATAATTCATTCAGCGGAATTGAATATTATTCCAATGTGAAATCTTCAAGTGTTGAATGGATATGGTATCCATACATTCCTTGTGGGAAGATTACAATATTGCAGGGAGATCCGGGGGAAGGAAAGTCAACCTTGATTCTTCATATAGCTGCAATATTGACTAAAGGTGCTACTTTGCCAGATGGAAATAAGATACAGAATCCGATGACAGTGATTTACCAATGTTCTGAGGACAGCAAGGGTGATACGATAAAGCCAAGACTGGAAAGAGCTGGTGCTGATTGTCGTAAAGTAGCATTTATTAAAGACGATGATGGGGATTTGACACTGGATGATGAGCGTATAGAACTTGCAGTAAAAATGACTGGTGCAAGGCTACTGGTGCTGGACCCGATACAGGCTTTTATAGGAAAGAATGGGAATATGCAGAGTGCTGTCAGAATGAGAGAAACGATGACAAAGCTGGCAAACATTGCATCAGAATATGCCTGTGCGATTGTTTTAGTTGGACACATGAACAAAACCAATGGGGGAAAGAACATATACAGGGGACTTGGAAGTATAGATATAGCGGCAGCTGCAAGAAGTGTGTTGTTGGTTGCCAGGGATAAGGATGAGCCTTCAAAACGATATATGCTTCCAATTAAATCAAGTCTTGCTCCAGAAGGGGAACCAATAGCTTTTGAACTGGATCGAGATAAAGGATTTTCGTGGATTGGTAAATGTGAGATAGATATAAATGAGTTGGCAGCAGGACAGAAATCTTCTGCCAAGAAAGATATGGCGGTCAATTATTTGCATACGATTCTGGCGGAGAATGATGTAGCGAGCGTAAAAATCTTTGAAGAGATGAGCCGGTATGGATTCTCAAAAAGAACTGTACAAAATGCAAAGAAAGAAGCAGGAATCCAGGCATATAAAAAGGGAAATGCATGGTATTGGCACATGGAGAGGGGTGCAGCAGATGACGGAACAGGAGAGATATGCTGTAAGCCAGGAAGAACGGAAAGAGAAGATTCGTGCCAGATATAAAGGTGTAGATCGTAGCGAATTGGAGTTTATTCCGGCAAAGCAAAAAGAGAAGCTATTTGAAGATACAGGAACGAAGCGAGTTTGTGCCTATTGCCGTGTTTCTACTGATGATGTTAACCAGACTTCATCCTATGAGTTACAGAAAAATCATTATGAGGACATGATTAAGGAACATCAGGGGTGGGAATTAGTCGGGATTTATGCTGATGAAGGAATATCTGGAACGTCCTTGCAGCATAGGGATGAATTTAACCAGATGATAGAGGACTGTAAGGCAGGGAAAATAGACCTGATTGTTACAAAAAGTGTTTCCAGATTCGCCAGAAATATTGTGGACTGCATTGCAAAGGTTCGTGAACTGGCAAATATGCGGCCGCAGGTGGGAGTATTTTTTGAAACAGAACATATTTATACATTGGATAATACCAGTGAAATGATGCTGGCGGTCTTATCGGCAGCTGCACAGGAAGAATCTCATACGAAGAGTGAGATTATGAACATTTCCATAGAGCAGCGTTTTTCCAGAGGAATCTTTCTTACACCTAAATTGTTAGGATATGATATTGGTGAAGATGGAAATCTGGTGATTAATGAGGAAGAAGCGGAAACAGTGCGTTTATGCTATTATTTGTTTCTTAATGGATTTCCGACAGCAGAAATTGCAGACATACTGACACAACTAAAGAGAAAGACAAAACCGGGAAATATCAAGTGGTCAAGTAGCAGCATAGTGAGTTTACTGAGAAATGAACGATATTGTGGAGATGTACTTTCCAGAAAAACATTTACACCAAATTATCTTGACCATAAGGCAAAGAAAAATCGTCATGATCGTAACCAGTATAGACAATCAGACCACCATGAAGCTATTGTTGACAGGGATATTTACAATGCGGCACAGAAGATGCTGACTGCAGCCAGATATGCTAAGAAGGGATTTCCGTTTCCAAATTTAAAAGTGGTGGATGAAGGAGCGTTAAAAGGATTTGTTTCTGTCAACCGGTCATGGACAGGATTTACTGGGGAAGATTATGAAAAAGCAAGTCAGAGTGCCTATTCTGATCAGACAGATATAAATGATACTGAAAAAGAAGAAAGAAAAGACAGCGGCTTCGATTTATCGGGATATGAGATTGTCCGGGCACAGTTCTTTTCTACCAGATTGAATCCGGCAATGACAATTTCAGAAGGAAAGGTTACGTTTAATACTGCCTGTCTGAAAAAATTTGAAAATGTGGAATATGTTGAAATACTATTCAATTCCGTTGAAAAGTGTATTGCTGTAAGACCATGTGATAAAGATGATATAAACGCAGTAAAATGGGGAACTATACGAAACGGAAAATGGGTGGTTTTGCCGAAAAGCTGCAAGGGTTTTTCAGAACCATTATTCGACTTGATGAACTGGAATGATGAATGTAAATATCGCTTTAGAGGGCAGTATTCAAAGGAAAATAATGAGCAAATCTTATTATTCGATTTAGAAGAACCAGAAGTAATTAAACATGAAATAATTCAGGAAGATTTACCAGATGTTAATACATCTGAAGGTGTAAAAGATACAGAGAATAAAGAAGAAAATAAAATAAAGAAGATTGTCAGAACACTTTTTCCGAAGCAGTGGAAGAATCATTTTGGATGTCGGACAGAGGAAGTTGTTCTTTTACATAGAGTTAAGTATTGCGGGAACTGGGATGTGCTGCGTCCAGCTAAAACAATAGAAGGTATGGAAGTTATATCGGAAAATCTTTTAAAAAAGCTGGATAATGAAGCACAGAACATGATAGAGAAAATGAGGTGTGCAGTATGAGTGAAATGATGATGCGTCAGGCTAATGATAATACGGAAAATGTAGATCAAAAGGCACTGGAACTGGCACAGGACTTTAGTTATGATGGCTACCAGGTTGTAAGAAGGGAGCTTTTTGCCCATTTACGAGAACCGGCGGTTGTAATACGGAGGGACAGTGTGACATTTAATACTGCTTGTATTGCTGGTTTAGAAGATGCGGTTTATATTCAAATTTTGGTGAATCAGGATAATAAAAGAATGGTAGTGCGTAAATGCGAAGAAAATGATAAGGATGCTTTGCGTTGGTGTATTGCGAAACCAGATAAAAGAAAAAGTAGAAAAATGTCAAACAAATTATTCTCAGCCATGATGTATGACATGATGGGATGGGACATGGACTGCCGGTACAAGATTTTGGGACATAAAATAACGCATGAAGATGAGACTATGTATATCTTTGATTTATTGGAAACAGAGATTTTCATGGACACTAAGAGAAAGAAAAAAGTAAAAGCAGAATCTTCTGCAAAGGAAACAACTGTTTCTACATCAACAAATCAGACACCAGAGCAGCAACAGGATGAAATCGCAGCGAAAGTGGCTAGAAAGCTGAATAGAATACCATTTTATCCAAAAGGATGGAAGGATTCTTTTGGTTTGCCAGTAGAGGAGCATAAAAAAGCATTGGAAACTAATTTAACAGACGGCTATATAGAATTTTCATCGGCAAGGTGATAGAAGAATAGCACTCATTTTGAAAGGAGGAGTGCAGATGTCGAAAATCACAGCAAACATCACAGGGGTATCTCTGTGCCAAAAAACAGGAACAATAAGAATTTTTCGATCAACAATAAAAGAATTAAGTGATCCGAAGTATATTCGCTTCTTATTTAATCCGGAAAAGAGGACACTGGCAGTCCAGGCAGCGAAAAGAAAGGAAGCGGAGTGTTTTCGTGTGCCAGAATATAATCCAAAGGACTGGGATTTTAAAATATGTAGTATTCAGATGCAAAGAATGATCTGGAAAGTGTGTGACTGGAGTGAAAATGCCACATATCGAATAGCAGGAACACATTATCCAGAATATAATCTGGTGGAATTTGACTTAAAACAGGCTGTTGTCGTGCAAGTTGGGGAAAGTGAATAGAAGAAAAAACGAAGATTATAGGACTTCTGAGAAATCAGAGGTTCTTTTTTTATGCTTGTTTTGAGGGTGATTTAATAATCTTATGCTTTATGAGCTAATTTTGAAAAAAAGTTGTTCCTATATTGACATTAGCAGGAACCCGTCCGCCCCTTCTTTCGGAAACTTCCCTGTATGAGCTTCATCATCGGGCAAGACTGGCTATCAAACCGGGAATTACCGGTATGTGGCAGGTAAGCGGACGAAGTGATATTACAGATTTCGAAGAGGTTGTGCGACTTGATAAAGAATACATCGAAAACTGGAATATCGGACTGGATATAAAGATTTTGTTAAAAACAGTACTGGTTGTATTCAGAAAAGACGGTTCGATGTAAAAAAATAGCAAGACATATTTGTTTCAAGACGAATTAACTGGCTCGAAGAGAGCCTTACATAATTAACTTTAGGGGGATATAGGATTATGAAAAAGGACTATAAAATTGCGGTAGCAGGAACTGGCTATGTAGGGTTGTCGATTGCGACTTTGCTTTCCCAGACCCATCATGTGACTGCTGTGGATATTATCCCGGAGAAAGTCGAGATGCTCAATAATCGGAAATCTCCGATTCAGGATGAATATATTGAAAAATATCTGGCAGAAAAAGAACTGAATCTGACCGCAACTCTGGATGCAAAGGCTGCATACGCTGATGCGGATTTTGTTGTAATTGCGGCTCCTACGAACTATGACAGCCACACTCAGCACTTCGACACATCTGCGGTCGAAGCTGTGATCAAGCTAGTCATGGAATATAACCCGAACGCCATCATGGTCATTAAGTCCACGATCCCTGTGGGCTACACCGCATCCGTGCGTGAGAAGTTCAACAGCAAGAATATCATCTTCAGCCCGGAGTTCCTGCGTGAGTCCAAGGCTCTCTATGATAACCTGTATCCTTCTCGTATCATCGTTGGCACTGATTTAAGTGATGAGCGTCTGGTTGAGGCTGCTCATGAGTTCGCTGGTCTGCTGCAGGAAGGTGCTATCAAGGAGAACATTGACACTCTGTTTATGGGCTTCACCGAGGCAGAGGCTGTCAAGCTGTTTGCCAATACATATTTGGCTCTTCGTGTTGCTTATTTCAACGAGCTGGACACCTATGCGGAGAGCAAGGGCTTGAACACTCAGCAGATCATTGATGGTGTCTGCCTCGATCCTCGTATTGGCAGCCACTACAACAACCCGTCCTTCGGTTATGGCGGATACTGCCTGCCGAAAGACACCAAACAGCTGCTGGCTAACTATGCCGATGTGCCGGAAAATCTGATCGAAGCAATTGTGGAAAGTAACAGAACTCGTAAAGATTTCATTGCTGATCGTGTTTTGAAGCTGGCTGGATATTATGGTTATGACGAAGATAACGAGTACGACAAGGAACAGGAAAAATCTGTGACCATCGGCGTGTACCGTCTGACCATGAAGAGTAACAGCGACAACTTCCGCCAGAGTTCTATTCAGGGCGTCATGAAGCGCATCAAGGCTAAGGGCGCAACTGTTATCATCTACGAGCCAACCCTGAAAGACGGAGAGACCTTCTTCGGCTCTGTCGTAGTCAATGATTTGGCGAAGTTCAAGGAAATGAGCCACGCCATCATCGCAAACCGCTATGACAAGTGCCTTGATGATGTGAAGGATAAGGTTTATACACGCGATATTTTCCAGCGTGATTAAGAGAAAACGAAAGAAGAAGGAGGGTAGAGGAAAATGAACACAGCGACGTATAACAAGGAGTTTCATCGCACTGTGAAGAAGGCCGAAATCCCAACTTGTAATATTTTAGGAGTGGATATTGCCGCCATTGATATGGAGTGGCTGTTGACGTATCTGGATAATAATATTAAAGCCTTGGCTGGTGATTATATTTGTGTGTCTAATGTACATACCACTGTTACTGCGTATGAAGAAGAGGCATATCGGAAAGTTCAGAATGGTGGAATTATGGCGATTCCGGATGGTGGGCCACTTTCTTCAGTTGGTCAAAAGCGTGGATTTAAAAATATGAAACGTACTACCGGACCCAGTTTGATGGGGGAAATTTTCAAAATTTCTGCATCAAAAGGTTACCGGCATTATTTTTATGGATCAACTGATGAAACACTCGAAAAGCTTTACTCAGTGCTGATGGAGACATATCCTGGAATTCAAATTGCAGGAATGTATAGCCCGCCTTTTCGACCAATGACAGAAGAAGAGGATAAAGCAATTGTCGAGAGAATCAATAAAACCAATCCTGATTTTGTGTGGATTGGACTTGGCGCACCGAAGCAAGAAAAGTGGATGGCTGTCCATCAGGGAAAAATTAATGGATTAATGGTAGGTGTGGGAGCCGGATTTGACTACCATGCAGGAAATATTGATCGGGCACCAGAGTGGATGCAGAAAAGTAATTTGGAATGGGTATATAGGCTTCTGCAAGATCCAAAGCGGTTATTTGGAAGGTACTGGCATACAAATACAAAATTTATTTGGAATGCTATGATAAGGGGAAAGTAAAAAATGGGAAAGTAAAAAAATATATTTTCAAGTAATTGCTTCGATCTCATCCGATATTGGGCAGCATTATCAGTTATGATGCTTCATTATACAAGATATGCTTTGACATTATCAACAGAAGGACTTGAAATTATGCATTTCTTGCGAAATGTTGCGGCTTTTTTTCCTGGAGTGGTAATTTTATTCTCAATGAGTGGATATTTAATAGCTGCTTCCTTTGAACGTTCAAAAAATAGAAAGGAATTTTTTGTTAAACGTGTTTTTAGAATGTATCCAGAGTTGTGGATGTGTACGGTAGTTAATCTGGGAGTTATTGTTCTTCTGGTTCGAAAACAGCTGGACAAATCTATTATAGTGTGGTTGGGAACACAAATATTCGGAATAGCTAACACACCGTCTTGTTTGGTTAAATTTGCAACAGGAAGCGTGAATGGGGCATTATGGACGATATTTGTAGAAATTCAACTTTACGTTGTACTGGGAGTCATATATCCGAAATTGAAAAAATTAGTGAATAAAGAATGGTATATTTTTCTTGGTGTGTTAGTGGCTATTAATATTTTTGCTGGATATATTGCAGAAAAAATGGGTGGCTTACCAGCCAAACTGCTTGAGAGAGTGTTTTTACCATATGCGATATGGTTTTTTATCGGAGTGTTTTGTTACGTACGAAGAGAAGATGTTTTGACTAAATTGAGTAAGTTTTTCTTCCCACTGTTAGTTCTTTATATATTCATTCGGTTAATACCTTTCGCAATTCCTGGATATTATGCTGATATTGTTGTAGGAGTTTTGTGTCCGTTAATTACTATAGGGGGGGCGTATAAGTTGCCTGCGATTCGATTCAGATGTGACATCACATACGGAATGTTTTTGTACCATTGGATTGTACTTAATATAATTGTGCATTTCAAGCTGATGAATTACCTGCCGTGGATTATGCCATTGCTGCTATATTTGGGTGTTACATTTTTATTGGCGTGGTTATCTTGGCACTTTATTGGAAAAAAATCAAAAAAAGTAATAACAAAAATATTGGAGTGAATTCTATGAAAAAACGGATTTGTATGGTGGTTCCAAATCCAATGGTAAAAGGTGGAATAGCAGCTGTTGTTAATGGATATAGAGGATCAGAATTAGAAAAAAAATATGATATTACATATGTTGAGTCGTATAAAGATGGGAGTAAGTTTGAAAAACTCTTAAAAGGAATTTGTGGCTATCTTCATTTTATTCGAGTCCTTTTATTGCATAAACCAGATTTAGTACATATCCACTCTTCATTTGGACCATCATTTTACCGGAAAATGCCTTTTATTTATATGGCAACTTGGGCCAAGGTGCCGGTTATTAATCATATTCATGGGGCAGACTTTGATGACTTTTATGTGAATGCTTCAGAAAATAAGAAAAAGAGAATAAAAAAAATATATAACAAGTGTACTGTCTTGATTGCTTTATCAGAAGAGTGGAAAAAAAATCTATGCCAAATAGTTTCAAATGAGAAGATAGTTGTCATAGAAAATTATAGCACTCTTTATGAGGACGTTTTAGAGCAACGTCAAAAGAGAAAATGCAATGAAATGATTCTTTTTTTGGGCGAACTTGGTAGACGAAAAGGGTGTTATGATATACCGGAAGTTATTAAACGTGTAAAAGAAAAAATACCAAACGTTAAGTGTATTATGGCAGGGGCAGGATCGGAGACTGACGAAGAGGCTATAAAAAAATTAATCAGGGAAAAAAATATTATGGATAATATTGTTTTCCCTGGTTGGATTCGTGAAGCAAAAAAGGATAAAGCGTTAAAAGAGGCAGATGTTTTTTTCTTGCCATCTTATAACGAAGGAATGCCCATGTCTGTGTTAGATGCAATGGGGTATGGTTTACCTGTTGTAAGTACGAATGTTGGTGGAATTCCTAAGATTGTTCATAATGGAGAGAATGGATATTGTTGTGATCCAGGAGATATACAGGGGTTTACGAATTACTTAGTACTGTTACTTAGTAATGATCAGTATAGAAAACAAGCAGGAAAGCAAAGCCAGAAAATTGTAAAAGAAAAATATTCGTTTGCAGCACATATCAAACAACTAGAAAAACTGTATGAAAGCAAGGTGAAGTGATGATTCCCAAAATAATTCATTATTGTTGGTTTGGAGGATTAGATAAACCGGAAAAAGTACAAAAATACATTGATGGATGGAAAAATATTTTACCGGGATATCAGATAATAGAATGGAATGAGAAAAATTTTTCAATAGATTATTGTAGATACACGGAAGAAGCATATCAGCGGAGAAAATATGCCTTTGTTTCAGATGTTGCGAGACTATATGCTTTGAAAACATACGGTGGAGTTTATTTGGATACAGATGTAGAGATTTTGAAAGATTTTACATCTGAATTGGATGCGAGTGAGATTTTTTCCTTTGAATCAGATACATTATTAATGACAGGGTTTATGGCAGCCCAAAAAGATAGTCAGGTGATTAATGAATTATTGGAAGCGTATTTAACAAGGAGCTTTATTAACCAAGACGGAAGCAATGATCTGACTGCGAACACGGTCTACGTTACTGAATGCCTGAAAAAATATGGTCTTATAATAAACGGAAAGGCACAAAATATTGGAGATATTCATGTGTTTAATTATAAAACATTTGGCGCTTTTGACGCAGATAATTCAAGCTTTGAAATTACGAAGAATACATATTTGGTTCATCACTGTATGGCAACTTGGGGAACAAGTAGTTTTAAGCTACAACTAGCCATAAAGAAATTTCTTGCTAGCTTACTAGGAGGAAAACCATATCGTTTTCTTAGAAAAATTGTAAAGAGAAGAACTACTAAGAATTGATAATAAATGTAAAGAGAAGGGAAATAAATGAAAATATTATATATCACTCCTTACAAAATTAATGATAATGGAGTTTCATCAGGTACAGTAGTATCTGTTAAAAATGCATTGATTGATGCTGGAAATGAAGTGACAGTAATTGATGATTTACATATTCCAAAATGGTTTTCATTTTTTTTGAAAATAGTAAGTAAGCTTTCGTCTAAACAGACAGATATTCTGCGAGAACCCTATGTATTGAAAAAAATGGCTTCTGAAATTGAGAAACGATCAAAAAATTTAGATTTTGATGCAGTATTTTCTCAAACAAGTGTACTCTGTGCATTTTACAAAGGAAAAAAACCTATTGTATTTTATACGGATGCATCGTTTGGTGGAATGTTGGATTACTATTGGAATCCTAAAGATTGGGCTTCATTTAGTCTTAAACATGGTAATTTAGTAGAGAAGATGGCATTGGAAAATTGTAATCGTGCAATTTATGCATCACAATGGGCTACTAATACTGCAATAAAGTGTTATGGAATAGATCCTCAAAAATGTGTGGTAATAAATAGGGGCGCTAATATCTATCATGGATTGAAAATGAATGATATAAGAAAGTGGGTAGAAAATAGAGCTTGCGTGACATCCAAGGGTGAGTATCGTTTCTTATTTGTCGGAAGAAATTGGGAAAGAAAAGGTGGCCCGTTGGCATTGGAGATTGTAACTTTGTTGAATCAAATGGGGTATCATTCTCGTCTAATTGTTGTTGGATGCAAGCCGGTTATTAACGATTCTCAAAAAAAATATATTGAACTGATAGGATTTTTAGATAAATCTATTCCAACTGAAAATGAACGTCTTCAAAATGAATTTTTGAAATCGGACTTTTATCTGCAGCCGAGTAAACAAGAGGCTCAAGGAATCGCATATACTGAAGCAAGCGCATTTGGTGTTCCAGTAATTGCAACGAATACAGGAGGAGTAAGTGGTGTAGTCACAGAAAGAAATGGTTTTTTATTGGAAACTGATGATACTGCAAATGAATATGTAAAAAAGATTCTTCCTGTTTTAACGGACAAAGAAATGTATAAATCGCTTGCGATGAATACATTCGCATTTTATCAAGACTCATTAAATTGGGGAAGTGTTGGAAAAAGATTGACAGCAACAGTTGAAGAGGCAATTGAGGAACAAAATAGGAGAAAATTATGAGTGAATTTTTTTTTACAATATTTACTCCAACTTACAATAGAGCCTATAAGTTGAGAGATTTATATAATTCTTTAAAATTACAGTCTTTTCGAGATTTCGAATGGCTGATTATCGACGATGGATCGACTGATGACACTAAAGAATTAGTGAATGAGTTTATTTCTGAGAAAAGAATAAATATTCGATATATATATAAGTGTAATGAAGGAAAGCATGTAGCTATAAATATAGGGGCAGAAAAAGCCAGAGGAAAATGGTTTTTTATTGTTGATAGCGATGATATGCTAACTGAGGATGCTCTTATAATTTCAAAAAGATACTGCGATCAAATTGATTTTCTTAGTGGGTTTGCTGGCGTAGTTGGTTTACGAGGAGACTCTAAAGGTAAAGTGTGGAGTACAGGAAATATTCAAGAAGGAAATATTGAGATTACAGAAGAAAATAAAAAAAGAGATTTTATTGATGCCACATCAGTTCAGTATCGCTATGGAATGAAAATTGCTGGGGATAGAGCTGAAATTATAAGGACAGATATTCTCAAACAGTATAAGTTTCCAGCATACACTAACGAGCGTTTTATGCCAGAAAGATATTTATGGAATCAGCTGAGCAAAGATGATTATAAATTCAGGTGGTTTAATTCGGTGATTTATATCACTGAATATTTGGAAGATGGTCTTACCAGAAATGGAAAAGAGATGGCAAAAAAAAGCCCTAAATCAAGAGCTAGTGCGGATAATCTAAGTTCTGGTATAAAAGAAATTCCATTTAAGGAACGTTTGTTCTTTTGCATTAATTACTATAGATATGGAATGTATGGAAAAATAAGTATAAAAGAATTGCTAGCGAATTCAGAAGCTAAAGGTATAAGTATCCTTGCATTTCCTGTAGCACTCTTATATAGAGTGAAATGATAGGAGAAATATGATAAAAAATAAGGAAGAATTACTTTTTTATCTAAAACAAGATAAAATCGCACTAATGCTTTATGAGAATGAAAAAAAGCCTCGACCATTCTATGATGAGGTGTGGAAATTTCAAATAGCTTTAAGAAAAGCGGAGTATGCGGTTAACTGTAAAAACGGAATTTTATATCTTCCATATAAATTAATGAGAAAAATAGTGTTTCATTGGTGGAGTGTTAAATGTGGTTTTAGTATTCCACTTAATGTATTTGGACCTGGACTTTCTATTGCACATTATGGAACAATCGTTGTGAATTCCAATGCCAAAATCGGTAAAAATTGTAGAATGCAAGAAGGTGTAAATATAGGTGCATCTGGGAATGAAAAAGCACCTCAAATTGGCAACAATGTATTTATTGGAAGCGGTGCAAAAATTATAGGAGATATAGTTATTGCTGATGATATAGCGATAGGTGCAGGTGCAGTTGTTGTAAAGTCGTTTATGGAACCAGGAATTACAATTGCAGGAAATCCAGCAAAAAAAATAAGCGAAAATAGCTCTAAGATATTTATTTGTGATAGATTGGATTAGGAGGAACGTCATGAAAATTGTTCATATAGAATCAGGCTTGGGAAATCAGATGCTGAGCTTTTGCGAATATATAGCATTAAAAATGATGAATCCGGAGGATGATGTCTATGTTGAAACTGTTATTTATGACATCCCGGAATGCAATGATATTATTTGTCAATGGAATGGATATGAGTTGAATCGTATATTTGGGATAAATGCACCTAATATTAGAGAACGATTCGACGAAAAAAAATGGGAAAAATTCATGGGAGAAATTCGATCGAGTGAGTTTTGGAAAAGGAATTGGAACTATCCAGTCTGGTTTACGAAGGCATTTAATGATTGTGGATTTCCAGTGAAGAACATAAGAGGAGATTTTGAAGAACCCAATTTTCTAGCGCGATACTCAGGAAGGAAAACACTTCGTTCGAAAATTGTGGATACGAAATTAGGTGATACATTGAAAAGATTAATGTATCATATTCAAGAAAAAAAGAAACTTCAAGAGGTAGATAATAGAGAAAATATATTTTTGAATGCAAATCAAGATAATGTATTTACAGGTCAATGGTTATCTTTTAAGTATCGAAATAATGATATTGAGAGAATTGATGCCGCAATTCGGAATACATTTATTTTTCCTGAGTTTCGAGATGAAAAAAATAATGAAATGGCTAGATTTTTGGGAAATTGTAATTCGGTAGCGATTCACGCAAGGCGTGGAGATATGTTGAGTTTTAATGGAAGCTGTTATAAATATGGCTATTTTCAAAGGGCAACAAATCTAATTAGAAAATATGTAGATAATCCCGTTTTTGTTTTTTTCTGTGATCCAGGAAGTGTACAATGGTGTAAAGATAATGAAAAAATCTTTGGATTGAATTTTGAAAAAGATCAAGTATATTTTGTGGATTGGAATAAAGGCGAAGAGAGTTATAGAGATATGCAATTAATTAGTCTTTGTAAACATGCGATTATTACAAATAGTTCATTTGGATGGTGGGGAACATATTTAATTGGAAACAAAACTAAGATTACTGTTTCTCCGGACATTACAATTAATACAACACACCATTGCTAACGAGGAAAAGAAATGTTTAGAAAAATATATTATTGCTATTGTAATTTATGGAATAAACTTGAATTTTATAGAAAACATGCAGAGATATCAAAAGATGTAAAGATATTTGGTCGAGTGCGTTTATGCGGCGGAGATGGTTTGCTTAAAATCAAGAAAAATGTTCGTATTGTATCAGACTGGCGCGCAAATCCAATAGGCGGAGAATATACTGTCTTTAATCTTGTGTGGGGAGGCAATAACCATAGGAGAAAATTCAGGATTATCCAATACGCATATTACGGCAAGGGTATCGGTAACGATAGGCAAGGATGTTAATATTGGGTCTGATTGCAGAATTTATGATAATGATTTTCACTCTGTGAATTATGAAGATAGAATTCATGGTGACAAAAATATAAATGCTGCACCTATTATGATTAAAGATGGAGCATTTATCGGAACACGTTCTATTATTTTGAAAGGTGTCACAATTGGTGAAAGAAGTATAGTGGGAGCTGGATCTGTTGTAACAAAGTCTATTCCACACGATGAAGTTTGGGCTGGAAATCCAGCACAATTTATCAAGAGGTTGTAAAAGATAAATGGAGGTGCGCTTTTGCTGGTAAAAGTAAGTACATTAGCATACTGGGGACTAATCCTTACAGTATTGTTAAGTGAAAATTTTTTGAGTTTGATTGGACCAGATCAAAGAATTATGGGTGTTCCAATAATTGATAGCGTTCTTATTATTACAGTAATATGGATCATAGCAGTAACGCAACATTATAAAAATACTAATGAAGTGAAATACAGATTTAAGTGGATTATGATATTCTCTGTATTTTTGGTTTTTCTTAGTTCGATTCAAAGCTACCGTTTATATGGACAGGGAATCGGTTTGGGAATTCGTCCACAACGTTACTTTTTAGTTTTTGCGTTGTCCTATTTTCCAATAAGGAAGTTGATGGGTAACGAGATATTAGCGTATGAAAAAATCGAGAAACTGATCTATAAAGTTGGAATAGCTGAGATAATTTTGTACTTGGGACAGTTCATTCTAAGAAATATGGTTACATTTCTTGCAGTGAAAAAGAATAATGTGTATTCATCAACTAGATATTATATCAGTACGATACTATTGTGTCTGTTGATTTTTATTTGTTTGGATAAAATTTTTCATAAAGAGAAGATTATTTTTAATTCTTTTGTGATTCTCGCTGCTATGCTTGTGATTCTTGCAGTTGGAAAAATGAGATTGAATTTTATTTCTGTCGCTGCAGCTATAATGATAGGCGTTCTTCTTTGGAGAAAGGGAGGATCAGTAAAAATGCTCTTTGTGATATTAGGAGTTGTTTTTGCTGTCATGATTAGCAATACAGAGGTAATACAAAGTATACTGCCAGCAATTAACAGAACTGGGAAAATTGATACATTAGCTATTAGAGATATTGGCCGAGAGTTTTATCTTCAAACAGTTTATGAACATCCTATTCTTGGAGCTGGCTATATAAATACGCAGTGGCATCCTGCATATGTTGCAGCACGAGCTGGAGAGGGGATATCTTGGGTAGATAATGGGGTATTTGGTATAGTGTTCTTTTACGGAGGAATAGGATTTCTGTGGATAATTGCTATATTTGGAAAGATTTATAAATATGCGTATAAACTGTTGAAAAATGGCGTATATTTATTTTTTGTAATGCCATTATATTGGATTATTGGATGTATGAATGAAGCACATTGGTATTGGAGCAATTTTCTTATACTTGTAGTGTTTATGTGCTTATTGGAGCAAGTAATGGACTCATATGAGGAGGCGCAAAATGAGTTTTGATACTTTTTTGATTGTTGGAGGTAATTTCAACAATAAAGGTGCAGAAGCAATGATGTATATTGCGATTTGCGAAATTAGAAGAAGATTTCCACAGGCGGAAATTTATACATTAGTTGGAAATGCTAAATTAGAGGAAAAAAAACACTCTAATTTAAGAACTGTATTTATAGAAGATAATGTTGAAGTACGTCGTTATTTAGCTAGAGATTTTCGCTTGGAAAAAATAAAATCATTTTTGAAATATTGTATATTAAATATGGTTACAGGCGATTTGAAAAAAATCGAGAAGATTTATAATCAAATTTTAACATCGAAAACTGCCATTGTTGATATTAGTGGCTATGGTTTGGCATCCAACTGGCCAATTGCCGCAAATATGAATTATATAAACTTAATACGGTATGCAAAAAAGCATAATACAACAGTGTATTTGTTTCCACAATCATTCGGACCGTTTGAATACAATAACTCTAAGGTTGCCATTGAAAAATATATTAAGGAGTATCTGCCATATTGTAAAACAATTTTTGCAAGAGAAAAAGAAGGTGCAGATTTGCTTCAAAATAAATACGGATTAAGTAATGTCAGAGTGTCAACAGACTTAGTTCTTGAAAATAAAAATTTGGATTTTTCTCTTGTATTTTCCCATAGACCATCTTTGATTTATCCTAAAGCAACAGGTAAGTTTAATATAGCAGTTTTGCCGAATTACAAGTTGTTGGAAAATAAAACGGAGAAAGAAGTGATTTCTTTTTTTGTTAAGGCAATTGAATGTATAAACGTACGATATAAAATTTATTTAGTAAGCCATGCGCATGAAGATTTAGAACTTTGCAGAAAAATAAAATCATGTTTTGAGGACAGTGAAAGAGTTGAGTTAGTAGAACAAGAATTGAATTGTCTGGAATACAGTGCATTTGTTACTCAAATGAATTTTGCAATAGCATCGAGATATCATTCAATTGTACACGCTTATAAAAATGATGTTCCTTGTATTGTATTGGGATGGGCAACGAAATATGTGGAGTTATTGGCCTTATTTGAACAGAATAATTATATGCTAGATATTCGCAAAGGAGTTGGAGAGGAAAAACTTGTATCTGCAATAAAAGAGATGGAAGAAAGATACTTATTAGAATCACAAAAGATCTCGAGTATTCGTAAGGTAGTACAGGGTCAAAATTGTTTTGATATACTTATGGAGGAATAATAGGAAGATTTTTTATGAAAATAGAAAGATCAAAAAATACATCAAAAAATATAGTATTTGGTTCAATACTTAAAATCTACCAAATCGTGATGCCGTTTATTATAAGAACGGTTATGATATATCAACTTGGCGTTGGATATTTGGGATTAAATAGTCTATTTGCATCTATATTGCAGATTCTTAATATGGCAGAATTAGGGGTAGGAAATGCAATGGTTTATAGTATGTATAAACCTATTGCAGATGATGATGAGAAAAAAATATGTGCCTTAATGCGGCTATATAGATTGTATTATCGTATTATTGGATTGATAATTTTATGTGCTGGAATTATTATAGTGCCATTTTTGCCAAGACTGATTAAGGGAGATATTCCAGGTGGATTAAATCTATATATTTTATACGGATTGAATCTGGGAGCGACAGTTTTGACATATTGGTTGTTTGCATATAAGAACTGCATTATCGTTGCACATCAGAGGAATGATGTGATAAGTAAAATCACGTTATTTGCCGAGAGTTTCAAGTATTTTCTCCAAATTTCTATGTTGGTTATATTTAAAAACTATTATGTTTTTTTGATTATTGCTATTGCATCACAAATTATAAATAATGTTGTAACAGCGATTTGTGCTCAAAAAATGTTTCCTAATTTTAGACCAGAGGGAAAACTAGATTATAAAGAAATTAGGGAGATAAATAGAAAGGTTAAAGATTTATTTACAGCAAAAGTAGGAGGAACAATTACATCTTCAGCAGATACGGTTGTGATATCTGCCTTTTTGGGTCTTACAGTGTTGGCTATTTATCAAAATTACTA
This sequence comes from Blautia intestinalis, assembly GCF_014297355.1. GTDB lineage: Bacteria > Bacillota > Clostridia > Lachnospirales > Lachnospiraceae > Blautia_A > Blautia_A intestinalis. The sequence continues at coordinate 385,388 of NZ_JACOQE010000003.1, forward strand.
TTTTGTTATTTCCTCATTGATGGCGTTTGTTGCAGTGATATATGATTCGTGTGCAGCAGGTATTGGAAATAGTCTCGTTATTGAAAGCAAAGAAAAGAATTATCAGATTTTTAGTGCGATTTCACTTGTCATTTTTTGGCTTACAGGATGGTGCACAGTTTGCTTGTTATGCTTATTTCAGCCATTTATGAAGATATGGGTGGGAGATAAATTAGTATTAGATTATAGTATTGTTATCTGTATATGTATATATTTCTTTGTATATGAGCTTGTCAAAATGTTTTGTATGTTCAAAGATGCAGCAGGAATTTGGCATCAGGATAGATTTCGTCCATTAATAAGTTCCCTAATCAATCTGGTGTTAAATTTGATGACGGTTAAATGGCTTGGTTTATATGGAGTTGTTTTGTCTACAGTTATAAGTCAAGTTGTAATAAGTATACCATGGTTGCTTCATAATTTGTTTACTACGATGTATGAAAGTAAAATGAAAGACTATTTGAAAAAAATTGGGCTGTATATAATAGTACTGTTCTTGGGTGTCATTCCTGCATTTATTATTTGTGCAATAATTCCAGATAAGGGTATATGGTTGTTTGCTATAAAAATAATTATTTGTATTATTTTGCCTAATATCATATACATTATACTTTTTAGAAAAACAGCCGAGTTCAAATATATTTGCACATTAGCAGAAAAAGTTCTTCCTTCAAGGTTGAATTTTATTGTAAGAATAATAAAAGGATAATTTAAGTCTTTTTAGTGAAAGGATTGGACATAAATGAAAATTTTGGGAAAGATTAAACGTAAATTAGATGTAAAAAAACAACTGAACAATAAAAGTAAAGAATACGAGAATCGTTTTGATGAGTGCGCTTTTAAAGGGAATAAATGTTCGAATTTTGAACAATATGAAGCTGTTATTACTAGATGGTATCATACAATTGAAAAGGGTCTAGCATATGTGAATTTTAGAGCAGGATTTGGAAAAAATAATATGGATTCATTGCTTGAAACAATGGATAATTATATAAAAGATGGGTAATAAGGTAAGAGTCTAAAATGCAAAGGCATATTGAAATAAGGATCGCCGTGGCATATTCCAAAGGATGCAGTCCCACCAGTTGGATATAAGCAAAGGAAAAAGTGATGTTGGAAAGGAACAACTTATGGACCAAGAGTAAATCCTCAAACATGAGTAATGGGTATCAAAAATCCCCGCATTCTAGCGAGGATTGAGCAGATTTTACAGAATAGATAGGCACATTGAAAAATCAAGACTTTTTGTATCGACTTGGGCATTCTTTCTGGACTCTGGGTGACCATGGGAGGAGATCATCAAGAAAATGAAGATCTTTATCCTCCATGTGCTGTGGAACCTCGGTGAGCAGTAGGTTGAAATATTCAAAAATATTTAGCATGTTTGCCTTCGCTGTTTTGACCAGGCTGTACAAGATCGCACTTGTCTTTGTACCATTGGAAGATTCAATCATTACGAAGTTTTTACGGCCAATGGTAAAAGGCTGGATTGGCTGTTCTACATAGCTGTTGTCCATTGGGACATTCCCGTCAGATAAAAACACACGAAGATATTCTTCCTGACTTATGCTGTAAGCAAGAGCCTTTCCGATCGTGCTGTTGTGAGTCACCTGTAAGTACTTCTGTTTTTCCATGCGAAATAAGCATCCACTTTTTCAGAAAGAACAAGCTGACGCTGCTTTTTGCGGTCTGTAACTGAGAGATCATCGAAGGTATTGTCGATGTGCATGGTCTCTGTGATCATACGGTATGCTTCCTGGGCAATCAATCCTCTGGCAGTGTCCTGACCGACAGATTTTATGAATTCTGCAAAAGGTCTTCTGGTGTGGATCCAGCAACCTGTGACTTTAAGATCCTGGCGTTCTTTTGCAAGCTTATGGTAGACCTACATGTAAGTTTTCTTGCCGTTTTTGATCTTTGCATGATCAATCCGCATAACTTTTACCGGTGACTCATCTGCATGTATGACCTTACTGTCATAGATCAGTTCATGGAGGCGGTCATAAATCAGGGACAGATATATAAAGTACTTTTGATCACCCAGTTTGCCATGGTATTTGTGGAAAGCTGGACACCATTTGTTTTAAAAGTTTTCCCTGTCGTTCCAGAGGAAGGGCATTTGTATACTTACCATTGATGATGGAAGCGACCAGTGCAGGGGTAGCGATACTGTTACAGAAAAGATCCAGTGATCTCAGCTTATTTTAAAGAATTCTGTTTCAGATATTCAACTTCATTGAAGGAATCGAACAGGGAGAGCTGAGCGTTGGCATGATCCAGCTGGGACCGCAGGGCAGGGAGCTGATCCTGTAAAGAAGATACGATAACGACGAGAGCTTCTTTGCCGAGATTATTTAACTGTTCATCTGATAACTGGATCATGTTGTGTCACCGCCTGTGTTAATAAGAACATTATACCAGAAGCGGTGAAAAAAGGACACTTTATAAAAGAGGCAGAAAAGTAAAAATGACTATGGCTGAAAGGCAGGAGAAAGGACGTATGAGGATCCCGGAAATGGGATACAGTTAAAAAGAAAAAGTGCCGTACAGAGCTTTAGACACTTTTTAATGAAGATTAACAGATGTGAAGAAGCAACTCTGGATAGGAGGAATAAACCACATGAAGATAAATAATAAAGAATTTAGAGAATGGACCGCAGATGATCTTCAGGTTCTTCTTAATAATGATGCCTATCGAGAGAATAATTTTATTGATTATAAGGTGAATTTTGCACCGCTTATAGATAAGGACAAAAAGAGGGAAAAACAAGCTGAGTTCAGAAATGATGTCTGCTCCTTTGCGAATGCAGACGGGGGCTACATCTTTTTTGGCATTGGAGAAAGTTCTGGAGCAGCCAGTATATTAGCGGGTATTTCAATTTCTAATATTGATCGCTTTGAATTGGATCGCCGGAATGAACTGCAGGCAATTCGCCCGACTGTGCCAGAGGTTGACTTTTCGTTCATTTCAATACAAGATGATAAATATGTTGTGGTACTTCATATTCAACGGGGGTTGTATAAACCATATATTACAGAAGAACCAGAAGGACAGTTTCATTTTTATATAAGACATGGAAATAAAAAACAGGCAATGAGTTATACAGAGATACGAAATGGATTCTTAAACGCTGCAATGCTGTCAGAAGATATCAAGAGCTTTAGAAAAGAACGACTGGAAGAACACATCACAGAAGCGAAAAAACCATTTGCACTTGTACAGATAATTCCAGCCACATTTAGAAGTGATTATGTTCCGATGTATGATATGTACAGAGAAGGAAAGTTGGATTTTGATGATTTGTTTAATGGTATGATCCGTGATCGTGCAGTTCCAAATGTGGACGGTGTCTATTTCCCTGATTATTCTAAACTGCGAGATTTTGAGAAGCTACAGATTTTTAATAATGGTACTGTTGAGCTGAAAATAGATTTTGAGATAAGAGAACAAAATTCAAAAAGCCAGCAGCTAAAAACGGAGCGATATTTGATTATATTTGACTTTGTAGAAGAACTCAAGAACTTGATATATGGAACATCAACAATGTACCAAAAATTGGGACGTTCGACTGCTATGTATGTGTGTGTAACGATTGTTGGCTGCAAAGACCTCTGGAACTATACCGCCAATGCATATGGAGCAAATACACCAACGAAAGTGGACCGCAATCAAATAGTGTGTATGCCAATCGAAATTCGGAATATTCAAGATGATCAGCAAGTAAGAGAAGGCATAGAAAACTGCATCCGGATGACAAAGTATTCACTTGGAATAAGAAAATAAATGGTAACTATTCAGAAGGTAGTATCCCGCGAGGCGTTTTGGCATGTTTTCTGCCAAAATCCCGAGACATACAAGGCAAAATGCCATCACCGAAGGTGATTTAGAATGCATTTTGACTCGTAACTGTGAGGGTACTGAACAGTTACAATAAATGTTTGATAGTGCTTGGCAGGAGATGAGAATATGAAATGTGCGGATTGCAATAATAATAAAATCTTACACATAGATAGCTATAGGAAATATGGTAAACTAGAACGAGACTGACTATTGAGGATTAATATTTAAGGAGAGAGTTACGTATGAAGAACATACCATCTTTATTTTTATCCCAGGCATATAGAGATTGCTGGGATGATTACAACAGATCTTTAAAACTGAAAAAATTCCCCAGATGGGATTATGTGATTTTGACCGCGTCAAATGAGCAGCAGGCAGAAGGTTTCAGGAAGCATCTGGAGGAACGTAAGAGTTTTCTTCCAAAGCACACAAAATTTGTAGCGATTCCTGATCGTGATGGATTGCGTGTGGGCTCTGGTGGTGCGACGCTGGAAGTATTGAAATATCTCCGTTCAAAGGAAGAATCTTTCGAAAAGCTTCGTGTGCTGGTTATTCATTCCGGTGGAGACAGTAAACGTGTGCCGCAGTATTCGGCACTGGGCAAGCTTTTTTCACCGGTTCCGCATAAACTGCCGAATGGACGTAATTCTACATTGTTTGATGAATTTATGATCTGCATGAGTTCTGTACCGTCACGTATCCGCGAGGGAATGGTTCTCTTATCAGGCGATGTGCTGCTGCTGTTTAATCCTTTGCAGATTGATTATAACAATGTCGGCGCAGCTGCGATTTCCTTTAAAGAGCATGTTGAGACAGGCAAGAACCATGGTGTTTACCTGAATGGTGAGAATGGAAATGTGAAATGCTGTCTGCAGAAGAAGTCTGTAGAGGTACTGAGATCAGTTGGTGCAGTCAATGATTCCGATTGTGTAGATATTGATACAGGTGCGCTGATTTTCAGTACGGAAATGATGGAATCTCTGTATTCTCTGATCGCAGCACCGGAGGATTATGACCGACATGTAAATGCAAAAACAAGATTGTCCTTATATGCAGATTTTCTTTATCCTCTGGCTGAGGATTCGACATTGGAGGAGTTCTATAAGGAGAAGCCGGAAGGTGAATTTTGTCCGGAGCTTACAGCCGCGCGCGAGCGTGTATGGAATGTGTTGCGTCCGTACAGAATGAAACTGTTGCGGCTTGCACCGGCGAAATTTATCCATTTCGGAACTACCCGTGAGATTCTCGGATTGATGAACGGCGGTGTAGATGAGTACAAAGATCTTGGATGGAGCCGTATAGTCGGAAGTAGTATTAAGGGAGATACGGCCGGATATAACAGCGTACTCAGCAGCCGGTCAACGATCGGAGAAGGCTGTTATCTGGAGATTTCCTATGTACATAGGAATTCTAAGATCGGCGATCATTGCGTATTGTCCTATATTGAAGTTTCTGACCGCGAAATTCCGGACAATGTGGTGCTGCATGGTCTGAAGCAGAGAGACGGAAGCTTTGTGGTACGTATTTTTGGTATTGGCGACAATCCAAAAGAAAATAAACTGTTTGGCAAAGATCTGAATGAACTGGAGCAGAAGCTTGGAGTCCGTCTGTGGGAAAATTCTGCACACAGTTTATGGGAAGCCAATCTTTATGCGGAAGCAGATAATATTCAGGACGGGGTAGATGCCGCACTTAATCTGTACAGAATAGTAAATGATGAATCTGCTGCTGATATCGAACAATGGAGAAATGCAGAGAAAAAATCGCTTTGTTCCGGATTTAATGCAGCGGATCCGGATGCGATCATTGCATGGAATAAGCGTATGGAGGATCTGGTCGCAATGGACGAGATCACTAAGGCAATCCGACATAAGGTGCCTGCGCAGAAGCTGCAGAAACGGACAACTCTTACCAAAATTCAGAGGGAATGGCTGAAGAAGCGACTTGACAAATCGGATTTTGTGGAGAGATTTCCTGAACTTTCCTTATTTTACAGGCTTTCCAGCCCCTTAGATAGTGAAATGATATGTATTTTCCCTTATTTTTGCCCTTGTGAGGAATCCGCAAGGGAAATAAGGGAAATTTTATGCCAAAGTATGCAAGAGAAGTTGCCAGTGGCAAGTTCTCTGTATTTAAGCATTGCTCGCTACTTTATCAAGAAGTCTTGCGGAATCCCGTTTAGCTTTTCTTGTTGAGTGAGCGTAAATATTCATTGTGGTACTTACGTCAGAATGTCCTAACAGTTCCTGTACATCTTTCGGAGCCGCCCCATTCGAGAGCAGGTTGCTGGTGTAGGTGTGCCGTAACTGGTGAAAGTGAAAATCTTCAAATCCTTCCAGCTTCTTTGACACTGACCTGCATACAATGCCGAGTGTACTCGGCAGTTCCAGACTACCATCCGGTCTGAGGCAGACAAAGGATATTTCTTTATAATCTGCCGGGACTTCCTGCGTTCCGTCAAGGTGATAGTATTCATAATAC
>NZ_JACOQE010000004.1 GCF_014297355.1 Blautia intestinalis
TTTCACACCGGACCATGCGGTCCTGTGCGCTTATGCGGTATTAGCAACCATTTCTGGTTGTTATCCCCCTGTATAGGGCAGGTTACCCACGCGTTACTCACCCGTCCGCCACTAGAAACCAGCTAAATCTGCCGAAGCTTCAATAAAAGGTTTCCCGTTCGACTTGCATGTGTTAAGCACGCCGCCAGCGTTCATCCTGAGCCAGGATCAAACTCTCTGATAAAGTGTTTGATGTACTCAAGACAACCAACTAGCTTAGTTATCTCTCGTCATTACTGTTTTTAAAAGTTCATTCTGTTGAATGATGATTCGTTAAAGAATTTTCGAGAATCGTATGTGTTTCACTGTTTAGTTATCAAGGTTCTTAACTCACTGTCTCTCAGACAGCTTGTTTACTTTACCACATCCTTTTCGATGTGTCAAGTACTTTTTTCAAGTTTTTTTCAAACTTGAGCGGAGAAGGAGGGATTTGAACCCTCGCGCCGCTATTAACGACCTACTCCCTTTCCAGGGGAGCCCCTTCGGCCAGCTTGGGTACTTCTCCAAATTGCCCTACGCAATCGCTTCATTATTTCAGAAACGTTTTATATTATATTGCATTGCTTTTTGTTTGTCAAGAACTATTTTAATTTATTTTTGTTCTTAACAGCGGAGAGAGTGGGATTCGAACCCACGCGCCCTTGCGGACAAACGGTTTTCAAGACCGCCTCGTTATGACCACTTCGATATCTCTCCATATGCACTTTTCAGTGTTCGTCGTCTCTTTGCCAGACGCAAGATGTATTCTATCATCAAATCTTTTTACTGTCAATACATAATTTTACATTTTTTTAATCTTTTTTAAAAACACCTCTGCTACGTCCAGATCCTCCGGTGTTGTGATCTTTATATTATGATAAGACCCCTCTACGAGGCGGACTTTTACTCCACTTTCCTGTTCCACAACCATAGCATCATCTGTAATCGTACTCATATCTTTCTTTCGAATACTTTCATGTGCTTTTCGTATAAGATCATAAGAAAATATCTGCGGCGTCTGTATTGTCCAGACCTGTTTGCGTTCCGGAGTCATTCCGACAAATCCATCCTCATCAGACAGTTTGACCGTATCTTTTGATGGCATCCCCACTACACACGCGCCTGTCTCTCTTACACCTGCAAGCCCCCGTTCAAGAATCTCTTCTGTAATAAACGGACGTGCTCCGTCATGTATAAACACATAATCTGTATCTGTACAGGCAAGGAGACCCTGATAGACAGAATCATAGCGTTCTTTACCACCGGCAATGACAATTGATACTTTTGTAAAAGAATAGCGATCCACGATTTCATTCTTACAATAGGAAATCATATCATTTCCTGTCACAAGAATGATGTCGTCAATCAGCAGACTGTCCTGAAAGCATCTCAGTGAATAATACAATATAGGATGATCCTGAATTTCCAGAAACTGCTTCTGAACCTTACTGTGCATACGCTTCCCCTGTCCTGCTGCCAGAACGATTGCCGTAATTTTTTCTTTCATTTCAGAACCTCCTGATATCATTTAACGTTCACCGAGTTTTAAATTCGGCACAGCATTGAGATCCCATCCATGACGGGTTCCTTTCATATATTCATAGTATGCCGCCACACCAATCATTGCTGCATTATCTGTACAGAAGATCGGAGACGGACGATAAAACTTATAACCATTTTGCGCACATGCTTTTTCCATTGCCGCGCGAAGCGTTCCATTGGACGCAACTCCACCCGCAATTGCGATTTTATCCATGCTGTAATCTTTTGCTGCAAGCATCGTATGCTCCACAAGAACATCTACTACTGCTTTCTGGAAAGAAGCCGCAAGATCTGCACGGTTTACTTCTTCGCCTTTCATTTGCGCCTGGTTGATATAATTCAGGACAGCTGATTTCACACCGCTGAAGCTGAAATCATACGGACAATCACCGATTTTTGCACGCGGAAATACAATAGCCTCCGAATTTCCCTCTTTTGAAAGCTTGTCAATTTTCGGTCCACCCGGATAGCCCAGTCCGATTGCGCGTGCAACTTTGTCAAAAGCCTCTCCCGCCGCATCATCACGTGTGCGTCCGAGAATTTCAAATTCCCCATAATCTTTGACAATTACAAGATGTGTGTGTCCCCCTGACACGATCAAACAGAGGAACGGTGGTTCCAGATCCGGATGCTCGATATAGTTTGCAGAAACGTGTCCTTCGATATGATGCACCCCCACCAGAGGAAGTTTCTTAGCGTATGCAATTGCTTTTGCCTCTGCCACACCAACCAGCAGTGCACCAACCAAACCTGGTCCATAAGTAACACCTATAGCATCCAGATCATCCAGCGTGACATCTGCATCTTTTAATGCCTCTTCAATTACCTGATTTACTTTTTCTATATGTTTACGGGAGGCAATTTCAGGTACAACGCCTCCATAAAGCTTATGAAGCTCGATCTGCGATGATATGACATTTGACAGAATCGTCCTTCCGTTTTTTACTACAGAAGCCGCTGTCTCATCACATGAACTTTCTATTGCCAGAATCAACGTATCTTTCATTATATGGCTCCTCTATTCTTCTTCAAAATTCAACTCAACACTTTTTCCGTCTTTACCCGGCCATGCATTCGGGAAAATGCCACGTACCATATCCATGTACTCATCCGGGCGAATCAGCGACGGACTGTAATGCGTCAGCCAGAGTTCTTTCACTCCTGCGTCTTTTGCAAGTGTCGCCGCCTCCCGGAATGTCATATGCTTATAACCTTTTGCTTTTTCGATTTTATCTTCTTCTCCGTACATTCCCTCACAGATGAACAGATCTGAGTTTACAGCATTACGTAAAATAGATTCCGTCGGCCGCGTATCCGTCGTGTAAGTTACCTTAATCCCCTTTCGGTCCGGTCCCAGAACCATATCCGGTGTATATACTACGCCATCTGCTTCTATTGTCCGGCCTTTCTGAAGAGGATTCCAGTATTTCAGCGGAATTTCCTGCTCTCTGGCCCGTTCCGGTGAGAATTTGCCCTGACGCAGAATCTCAATCGTATAGCCATAACAGATCACATTGTGATTCACACGAAATGCATTGATACGATATCCATTGAGTTCCAGAACTTCAAATGGTTTTGTTACTTCTATAAATTTGATCTCAAAAGGGAGCTCCGGCGCAATCACACGAAGTGCATTTACTACTCGCTCCAGTCCTTTAGGGCCGACAAGCGTAAGCGGTTCCGTCCGATCTGCATTTCCCATAGTAAGAAGAAGCCCCGGCAGCCCACTGATATGATCTCCATGATAATGTGTAAAACAAATCACATCGATTGGCTTGAAACTCCATCCTTTTTCTTTAATTGCAACCTGTGTTCCCTCTCCACAGTCGATCAGCAGACTGCTCCCATTGTAACGGGTCATAAGCGCAGTCAGCCAGCGCTTCGGGAGCGGCATCATACCACCACAGCCAAGCAAACATAAATCCAACATATTTTCCACTCCTGCATTTACTGCATTTTTGTCATTAAAACTGCATTTTCGGTAGGATCAGTATAATAATCCCTGCGAAGTCCATCTTCTTTAAATCCAAGTCTTTCGTACAGTCTTCTTGCCGTTCCGTTGCCTTCCCGCACTTCAAGATGCACAATATGAATTCCGCTCATTTCTGCCATCTTAAGCATACTGTCCACAAGAAAATATCCGATACCTTCTTTTTGTCTGTCCGAACGGACAGCAACATTCAGAATATCGCCTTCATCCAGAACTGTCTGCATACTGCAATAGGCAAGAATCTTTTCTTTTTCTTCAACCACAAAAAACATGGTATTTTCTTTTGTCAGAAATGTAAAAAAACCTTCTTTCGTCCATGGATCAGAAAAAAGGGCTTTTTCTATCTCGACTACCTGCTCCAGATCCTCTACTGACATTTCACGAAACGTCATGAATTAGCGTCGGCTTTTGCCGCCTCCCGCTCTGCACGCTCTCTTTCAGCCTGCGATACACGTAGATAATCCGGAACATGTTCCATTGCCGTTTCTGTTTTTCCCTGACGATAATAGATCTCGCCAAGCGCCGCTACAGCAGCCGCTCTCTGTTTGTTTACATGTGCCGGTGCAAAAGAATACGGCACTGTCATTTTTTCTGCAATAAACTCGTGGAAGACCGGTACTCCATCGCCAAGGAATGTTACCGCTTCTCCATACTGATTCAGCTTCTCGATCACAGTTTCCATAGATACTGCCATCTGATCTTCCACCACCTTCAGCTGATGATCTGTAAAGCGATAAATACCTGTATACACCTGTTTACGACGCGCATCCATAATCGGGCAGATCAGCCCCGGTATATCATACAGATTGTATGCCAGTCCCTCTACAGTAGGAATGGCGATCAGCGGTTTCTTTAAGGCAAGTCCGAGTCCTTTCGCTGTTGCTGAGCCGATTCGCAGTCCGGTAAAAGAGCCTGGTCCTGCTGCTACTGCAATCGCATCAATACTATTCAGATCAAGCTCTGTCATTTTTGCGATTTCATCCAGCATCGGCAGCAATGTCTGAGAATGTGTTTTTTTGTAATTGACTGTATATTCCGCAATCAGTACATCGTCCTCTACAATTGCAACAGATGCCACGATTCCGGAGCTGTCAAGTCCTAAAATCTTCATATCTTATCTCCTCTTTTCATCTGTCCGGATAAAACAGATAAAATTCCTTACAAACCTTCCACAGTAATCCGTCGATAGTCAAATCCCTGTGCAAGATTCTTTTCTATTGTAATGGAAATTCTGTCTTTCGGCAAAATCTCCTCAATCAGTTCTGCCCACTCGATCAGACAGATACCTTCGCCAAAGAAATAATCGTCATATCCGATTTCTTCCATTTCTTCGATATCTCCGATCCGGTATACATCAAAATGATAAAATGGCAGACGCCCCTCCTCATAGATCTGTACAATTGTAAATGTCGGGCTGCTTACCGGCTCTGTAATCCCGAGTCCTGCCGCAACGCCCTGTGTAAATACGGTCTTCCCCACTCCCAGATCTCCGGTCAGCGTATATACCTGTCCGGGTCTTGCCTGCTGACCGATTTTTTTACCTAATTCATATGTTTCTTCAGGGCTTCTTGTCTCTGTCACCATTTTACCAATCACCTTTTTCCTTGCAGAATTGTTCTTTGCATATTATAATAGAGCCCACAAAGAAAAACAATACTTTTTGCAAAAGGAGACTATGATTATGGCAAATGCAAACCCGATCGTAACCATTACCATGGAAAATGGTGATGTAATGAAAGCAGAGCTTTATCCGGAAATCGCACCGAATACAGTAAACAATTTTATCAGTCTTGTCAAAAAAGGCTTCTATGATGGCCTGATCTTCCATCGTGTCATCAACGGCTTTATGATCCAGGGCGGATGTCCGGATGGAACCGGAATGGGTGGTCCTGGCTACAGCATCAAAGGTGAATTTACACAGAACGGTGTTGCAAATGACCTCGCACACACACCTGGTGTTCTTTCCATGGCAAGAGCCATGCATCCAAATTCAGGCGGAAGCCAGTTTTTTATCATGCACAAAGCAGCTCCACATCTTAACGGAAGCTATGCTGCATTCGGCAAAGTAATCGAAGGCATGGATGTTGTAAACAAAATTGCCGAAACAGAAACAGATTTCCGTGACAGGCCGCTTGATGAGCAGCAGATCAAATCCATGACTGTTGATACATTCGGTGTAGATTATCCGGAACCGGAGAAATGCTGATTTAATTTCGGTGCATAACCAAGAGATTAAATCGTGTTTTTCACACAGACTTAAAACGCCGCAGAAACCATGATTTATTTCATGATTGCTGCGGCGCTTCTTATGTTTTAATTAATGATCAAACGTCTGAACTTCACCATCAATCACAGAATAGTAGCATTCTCCATCCTGTTCGAGCTGTGCCCGTCCGTTCGTCCCTTCTGTAATTGCCTTCTCGACACATCCGATTTCCTGTACGGGAACCAGAAGTTTCAAAACTACCCGATCGGTGTAATCACTGTCCAGTATCGGCAAAGAACGTTCTCCTGCAATATACTGAATTTTGCCGATTCCGGTGTAATCCGTCGTAATCTGCAGCACAATTCCCTTTTGTTTTAATATAACAGTGCTTGCAGCCAGTCCTTCCTGCACAGCCTTTGAATAAGCGCGCACAAGGCCGCCTGTGCCAAGAAGCACTCCTCCGAAATATCTGGTCACTACAACAGCTACATTGTAGATATCTTCTCCCAGAATCACATCCAGCATCGGACGTCCGGCAGTTCCTGACGGTTCCCCGTCGTCACTGCATCTGGTAAACTCTCTGTTTGTCCCAACAGAATATACATAGCAGTTATGTCTGGCATCCCAGTATTTCTTTTTCATTTCTTCCAGAAATGCCAACGCATCTTCTTCTGTTTCAACGGGGCGGACCGTTGCAATAAATCGAGATTTTTTTTCGGTTATTTCTCCAATGCCGCCCTCATATATGGTTTTGTATTCTGTAAGTTTATTCTTCTGTGTTTCCACCGTCATCTCCTCCGCCGGTATCACCGCCACCGTCGTCGCCTCCGGTATTGTCTCCTCCTCCGGCATTGTCTCCTCCGGTGTTATCTCCTCCGGTATTATCTCCTCCGGTATTATCTCCTCCGGTGTTGTCTCCTCCGGTGTTATCTCCTCCGGTGTTATCTCCTCCGGTGTTATCTCCTCCGGTGTTGTCTCCTCCGGTGTTGTCTCCTCCGGTGTTGCCTCCATTGTTATTGCTGTTATTATCTGGATCCGGAGTCGGTGATACATTGGTCTCTTCATCAGTCGTATCCTCTTCCCCCGTATCGTCCGATTCGTAGAAATGCTGATCGCAATAATCTGTCGGCACATCACCAATATCAAAGTATTCAGTAATTACAGGACAGCCTGCTCTCGGAAGCAATCCTGTCTCCTCGCAGATACTAATCTTCTCTACACTTGCCGGCATATCAAATTCTTTATCCGGGAGACCTTCATGAATACGGGTCATGACCTTCTTCCAGAGATTCTTATGGAACTCCCTCGCATCCTCCGGAAGTTTCTCATTGTTATCAAATCCAGACCATACCGCACAAGTATAATATGGGGTATAACCAACAAACCAGAGGTCATTGTATGCATCTGTTGTACCGGTCTTACCGGCAACTGTCATATCATCCAGCTGGCATGCAGTACCTGTACCCTGATTTACAACATCTTCCATTGCACTTGTCAGCAGCCATGCAGTGCTTTCTTTAATAACAGATCTTCCTGCTGAATTTTTCTCAATGAGGACATTTCCGTTGTGGTCAAGAATCTTAGTGTAATAAATCGGCTCAATATAATTACCATTATTTGCAATTGCCGCATATGCTGCACAAAGCTCTACGTTCGTGACACCATGAGTAAGACCGCCCAGGGCCATCGGAAGATTTGCATCTGTCCAGATAGTTCCGTCAGCATCTTTGTCTGCTTCTGTACCATGTGCCAGTGTTGTAAACCCAAAATTATCCAGATACTGAAGTCCAAGCTCCGGCGTTACTTCTTCGAGGCACTTGACCGCTACAACGTTGATGGAATTCTGGATAGCCCGACGTATCGTTGTCGTTCCGCCATAACTCTTGGAAGCATTATTTACCGGTGATCCATCCGGATAATTGTATGGTTCATCCTCGAACGTTGTTGCCAGCGTCATGCCCTTCTCATTGAGAGCCGGTGCATAGGTAGACAGAATCTTAAAGGTTGATCCCGGCTGTCTTGTCGTATCTGTTGCACGGTTCAATGTCAGACTCGCGGTCTTTTCTCCACGTCCGCCGATGATCGCCTTTACATAACCGGTGTGCTGATCAATGATACTCATAGAAGACTGTGGCTGCGGTGCAAAGCTTACTCGTTCAGAAACAACAGTACTTCCATCAGCAAGAACATGCTCTTTGTATCGGTCAACATAGCTTTGTCCTTCTTCCTGAGAATCGAACAGAAGGTCAAATTCCGGATCTTCATTCTGGAAATACAGACGAAGCATCTCTTTGCTGTAGTTCACTTCTTCTCCATCCGGATTCTGAACAGTGAGTGCATAATCCAACGCATACTGTACGTAATCCGGATAATTGGACGGATCTGCATATTCTTCATCCAGGATCTTCTGAATAGAAGCATCCTGTGTCGTATAAATACTCAGGCCACCACTGTAAACAAGGTTCTGTGCCTGTGTACGGGTATAGCCCTTGATATTCATCAGATCATTAATTACCTGATCAATCAGTTCATCTTCGAAATAGGAATATACAGTATTATCCGTCTCTTCATTCAGCACCTGCGCTGCCTGAATTTCTGAATAAATATCATCATTAATTACCTGATCATATTGTTCCTGTGTGATATATCCCTGATCGATCATATGATCCAGGACTTCTTTACGTCTCTTTGCATTTGCCTCCGGATGCTCAATCGGATTGTACTGTGTCGGGTTCTGTGTAATACCTGCCAGTGTCGTGCATTCTGACAGATTCAGATCCCAGACATCCTTATTAAAGTATTTGCGAGCGGCTGCCTGTACACCATATGTTCCGGCTCCGAGGTTGATCGTATTAAGATAATTTTCAAGAATGACATTTTTGTTGTTAATCTTTTTCTCGATTTCAACAGCCAGATACTGTTCCTGAATCTTACGTGTAAAACGCTCAAGCCATGTAGACTCCTGCGTCCAGTTTGTAAATACATTATTCTTCAAAAGCTGCTGTGTAATCGTACTTGCACCTTCTGAAAGATTTCCAGAGGAAAGGTTCTTTACAAAAGCACGGAGAATACCTCTTACGTCGATACCATTATGCTCATAAAAACGTTCATCCTCGATTGCAACAACCGCATGTTGAAGATCCACCGGAATCTGATCAATAGATACAGGAAGTCGATTCGAACTCGGTGCCGTCAGCTTGCGAAGCTGATTGCCATCTCCATCATATAAGAATGTCGCATAACCCAGTGGTGAAATATCAATGTCATTTACATCAGGAGCATTATCTATGATTCCCCGAAAAGCTCCAATTCCGGTACAGCCAATCACCACACAGATCGTGATCAATACCACAAAAAGAACTCTGATCAGCGACACATGGGCTCTTTTGCCCATCATGGCAGTACGGGAAATCAGCGAATTTCGCTTTTTTGAGACTGATTTTTTTCCGTAATTCATGGTTTTCCTCCTTTATAGTCCGTTCTATTATAGCAAATAAAAAATCGTAAATAAAGCCCCAATTAAAAACTTCACAATTGCAAAAATATATTTCTGAAACTATTATACTCTTTTACATCCAAAAGTCTGTAATCCAGCTCAAAAGAGGGATTCCAAATTCTGGAATCCCTCTTTCTGTAAAAATCTTCTGATCTTTAAATATGTATTTTTCAGAGAACCATCTTTGCCGCGCCATAAATTCCGGCATCATTTCCAAGTGTCGCAAGCTTAACAGGGGTCTCCTTGCAGGATGGGAATGCATGTCTTATGTAGTGTTTCTGAATACAGTCGATCAGCGGCTGTCCGGCTTTTGACACTCCTCCACCGATTACGATTGCTTCCGGATCAACAACTGCCGCAAATCCCGCGATAGCGCTTCCGAGCAAACCTCCTACACATTCCATAATACGTCCTGCAAGTGTATCTCCTGCCTTAAACGCATCGAGAACATCTTTTGCTGTAATATTCTGAAGACCTCTCAGAGTACTGTCTTCCTCAGATGCCGCCAGCATTCTTCCTGCCACACGGACGATTCCTGTTGCAGATGCATACTGCTCCAGGCAGCCTTTATTTCCACAGTTACATGCTTCTTTTTCATCCTGTACCACTGTAACATGACCGATTTCTCCGCCTGCACCATGCGCTCCGGCTACGATTTTTCCGTCTATGATGATGCCGCCGCCGACACCTGTTCCAAGTGTTACAAGAATCACATTCTGCGCTCCGGCCGCTGCACCTTTCCATGCCTCACCAAGTGCGGCTACGTTTGCATCGTTTCCTGCCTTTGCTTTCAGTCCTGTAAGGTCATGAAGGATCTGCGCAACCGGAGTAAATCCCCAGTAAAGATTCACTGCACATGCAGCCTCGCCTTTTGAATTGATCGGTCCCGGGATGCCGATTCCCACACCTTCTACATCTGCTTTATCGATTTTCTTTTCTTCGAGTTTGAGATTGATTGCATTTGCAACATCCGGAAGAATGTTCTCTCCTTTATTCTCTGTTCTTGTAGGAATTTCCCATTTGTCTACCAGAGTACCGTCTGTCTGGAAAAGACCACATTTTACAGTTGTACCTCCTACATCAATTCCGAAGCAATATGAACTCATCTTTCTTCCACCTTTCCCTGTTGTTTGTTATGTTAAAGCAGCCTGCTGCTTTATCAACTTTCACGCTTCTTTGCAATATTTGCCTGTACACGTTTGTACAGTTCTTCTGCCGCATTGTATCCCATCTTCTTCTGTCTGTGGTTGACAGCAGCAGACTCTACAATAACTGCAAGGTTACGTCCCGGTCTGATTGGCAGAGAATGGCAGACAATTTTGTTTCCAAGATATTCGGTATATTCTTCATGAAGTCCAAGCCGGTCATATTCTTTGTCCCGATCCCACTCTTCAAGTTTGATAACAAGGTCAACAGACTGTGTATCCTTAACACTCTCTACACCAAACAATGTCTTGACATCAATGATACCGATACCACGAAGTTCAATAAAATGACGGGTAATATCCGGTGCCGATCCGACCAGAGTAACGTCACTGACTTTACGAAGTTCTACGACATCATCACTTACAAGACGATGACCACGCTTGATCAGTTCCAGAGCGGCCTCGCTCTTGCCGATTCCGCTCTCACCTGTAATCAGGATTCCTTCACCATAAACATCGACAAGTACACCATGAATGGAGATACATGGTGCAAGCTGTACACCAAGCCAGCGGATGATCTCAGCCATAAGACTGGATGTTGTCCTCTCTGTCACAAATGTCGGTACATTATATTTGATCGCCATGTCGATCATATCCTGAGACGGCTTTGTCATGGTGCTGAAAATAACGCACGGAATCTTACTGGAAATAAAACGCTCATATTTCATCATACGCTTCTCATCACTGAGCTGCATCAGATACGTATATTCTACATATCCGATAATCTGAACACGCTCATTTGCAAAATGTTCCAGATATCCGGTAAGCTGCAATGCCGGTCGGTTGATCTCTGCTGTCATGATTCTCATATCAGACAGGTCAATCTCAGGAGTCAGATTTGTAAGATTCAGCTCCTGTACCATCTTTGTCATCAATACACCTTTCATAATGTCTTCTCCTTTAATGTAATGTTTATTTATTCGGGTGAAAAAAATCATACACCTGTTTTGCGCTTCCCATATTCATGGATTCGGTTTCTGCCAGTTCTTCTACAGACGCATCCCGAATACCCTCTATGGAGCGGTACCGGCGCATCAGTGCTTTCCGTCTGCGCTCACCGATTCCCGGAATGTCATCCAGTATCGAGTGCACCTGTTCTTTGCTTCGCAGTGACCGGTGATATTCTATCGCAAAGCGATGGGCTTCATCCTGAATCCTGGTGATCAGCCGAAATCCCTCGCTGTTTGTATCGATCGGTATTTCTATATTGTTAAAGTATAATCCTCTCGTACGGTGGTGGTCATCCTTTACCATGCCACAGACAGGAATCTGTATCCCCAGTTTATCAAGGACACCAAGAGCAATGTTTACCTGTCCCCGGCCTCCATCCATCAAAAGCAGATCCGGCATTTTCGCAAAGCTGTCAAATTCTCCATTACTCTCATGCGTAAAGCGCCTGGTCAGTACTTCTTCCATGCTGGCATAATCATTCGGCCCCTGTACAGATTGAATACGGAATTTACGATAGTCACTTTTCTTCGGCTTGCCTTTCTCATAAACGACCATCGATCCTACCGACTCAAAACCGCTGATATTCGAGATATCAAATGCCTCCATACGATCGAGTCCTTTCATGCCGAGCCAATCTTCTACTTCATGCACGGCTCCGATCGTGCGTCCTTCTTCTCTCCGAATACGTTCACGGTCTTTTTCGAGTACCATGCGGGCATTTTCCCACGCAAGTTCCACAAGCTTTTCTTTTGTGCCTTTCTTTGGTACCACAATACGAACCTTCTGCTTTCTTCTGGAAGTCAGCCATTCTTCGATTATTTCTGCATCTTCGATTTCCGTCTGCAGTGTAATCTCTCCCGGAATAAACGGAGTGCCTGCATAAAACTGTTTTACAAAACTTGAAAGCACCTGTGAACGTGTATCTCCTCTGGCAACCCGCAGATAAAAATGATCTCTGCCTATCAGCCTGCCATCACGCATAAAGAACACCTGAACAACAGCATCCTGTTCCCGCAGATCCAAACTTTCGTCCATATCACAGGCAATGATGTCTCTGTCTTCTTCTCCGTAGGAAGTGATTTTCTGCCTTTCACCGATCTTCTGGATGCTGCGTATCAGATCACGTGCTTCCGCAGCATCCTCAAAACGCATCTCGTCCGATGCTTTCTGCATCTTCTCAGTAAGCTGATCGATCGTATCCTGAAAATCACCATTCAAAAAAGCCAGTACTTTCTGGATATTTTCTTTATAGACACGCTGGTCTGCATGCCCGGTACATGGTCCCATGCACTGTTTCATATGATAATACAGGCACGGCCGGTCTTTGCCACAGTCTCTCGGAAGATTGCGGTTGCAGGAGCGTACCTGATAAAGCTTTCGAACCAGCTCTATGACATCTTTGACAGCCCCGCCACTGGTATAAGGACCAAAATATCGATTCTTATCCTTCTTCATCCGTCTGGCAAATAGCACTCTCGGATAAGCCTCCTGTACCGTTACCTTGATGAAAGGATAACTTTTGTCATCTTTCAGCATGGTATTGTACTTCGGACGGTGTTCCTTGATCAGGTTGCTTTCCAGAACAAGTGCTTCCAGTTCGGAATCAGTAATGATGTATTCAAATCTGGCTATGTGAGTAACCATCTGCTCAATCTTCGCACCTTTGTTGCGGCTGCTCTGAAAATACTGCCGCACACGGTTTTTCAGACTGATTGCCTTGCCCACATAGATGATCTCATCCCGCTCATCGTGCATCAGATAAACACCCGGGTTCGCGGGAAGCTTCTTTAACTCTTCTTCAATCTGGAACATACTACTCCTCAGAGTCAGATACGTGATTGTCTGTTTCGTCAGCAACTACATCATCCGATATAGTTGCATCACCGGTATTCAATGTTTCCTCCTGCACGCCTGTAACTTCCGGATCCCGGACAGCTTCTATATTCTCTGTCTTCATCTCAGTTTTTTCTTCAGACTTCTCTTCTGCCTTCACATCTTCATCCGGAAGATCATCCAGATTTTCCGGAATCTCAAGTCCCTTCTCAACTGCGCGGAAGATCTTCATAAATTCCTTACCGGTGATAGTCTCTCTGCTGATCAGATAACCGGCAATCTTATCCAGTGCTTCTCTGTGTTCGTTAAGAAGTCGCTTTGCCTCCTCATAAGAATAATGAAGAAGCTGCATAACTTCATGGTCAATCTCAGTTGCTGTATCATCGCCACAGTTGAGCACAGCTCTTCCTGACAGATACTGATTTTCCTGTGTTGCCAGTCCCATCAGACCGAATTTCTGAGACATACCATACTGTGTGATCATCGCACGCGCTACCTTAGTAGCCTGCTCGATATCATTTGCCGCACCGGTAGTTACCGTATCAAACACGATTTCCTCTGCTGCACGGCCGCCCAGATATCCCACAAGCATTGCCTCCAGTTCTTTCTGGGTGTTGAGGTATTTTTCTTCTTCCGGTACCTGCATAACATAGCCGAGAGCTCCCATCGTTCTCGGAACGATTGTGATCTTCTGTACCGGCTCGGCATCTTTCTGCAGCGCATTGACAAGTGCATGTCCGACTTCATGATAGGAAACAATTCTTCTCTCCTGCGGACTTAAAATACGGTCTTTCTTTTCTTTACCGACAAGAACAACCTCAACAGATTCCTGAAGATCTTTCTGTGAAACGGCTCTTCTGCCGTTTTTAACTGCAAGAATTGCAGCTTCATTGATCATATTGGCAAGATCGGAACCGACTGCTCCGGAAGTTGCAAGCGCAATTGCTTCCAGATCAACCGTTTCATCCAGCATGACATCTTTGGCATGTACTTTTAGAATCTCGACACGCCCTTTGAGATCCGGACGATCTACGATGATGCGTCTGTCAAACCTTCCCGGACGCAGAAGTGCCGGGTCCAGAACTTCCGGACGGTTAGTTGCCGCAAGGATCAAAAGACCCTTGGACGTGTCAAATCCATCCATCTCTGCAAGAAGCTGGTTCAGTGTCTGTTCACGCTCATCATTGCCACCGCCATATCTGGAATCACGACTCTTACCAATGGCATCGATCTCATCAATAAATACAATACACGGTGCATTTTTCTTTGCTTCTTCAAACAGATCTCTTACTCGAGATGCACCGACACCGACAAACATCTCAACAAACTCGGAGCCTGACAGAGAAAAAAATGGTACATTTGCTTCGCCTGCCACTGCTTTTGCAAGAAGGGTCTTACCTGTTCCCGGAGGTCCCACAAGAAGCGCTCCTTTCGGAAGCTTGGCACCGATTGCAGTATATTTGCCCGGATTATGCAGAAAATCAACAACTTCCTGCAGTGACTCCTTCGCTTCTTCCTGTCCGGCAACATTCTTGAAAGTCACACCGGTTTCTTTCTGAATATAAGCTTTTGCGCGGCTCTTACCGACACCCATAATTCCGCTGCCGCCCTTGTTCATTCGCCGCATAAGGAACATCAGCATAAAGAACAAAACTACTGTCGGAAGCAGTACACTGATCATTGTTGAAACAAATTCGCCCATCGCGTCAGGCTGTTCATAATGAAAAACAATTCCGGTTCCTTCCAGACGTTTCGTCAGAGCATCGACATCTTCCATCTGATTTACTTTATAACTTGCATTCTGGTAATATGATTTCTGGATCTTCGGTACAACGGTCAGTACTCCCGACTGAAGCGTAACTTCTTTTACCTGGTCCTTATCTACCATCTCAATAAATTTATCATACGTGATCTCACTGGACTTGTCACTCATCATATCTGTCACAAAGCTCAAGCATACCAGCGAAATCAGCAGACAAATCAAAAAAGCCAGGATTGACTGGCGGTTTTTATTCGGTCCCTGATTTCCGGGATTGTTTCGATTCGGACGGTTTCCATCCGGCCGGTTATCCATGTGATTGTTCATTCTTGTCCTCCTCTTATTATCTTTTATATTATAAAGAGATTTCTTGTATAAATCAACTGGAAAACTGTGAATGTTTGCCCTGTATGATTCGGGATTTTGCCATATTCATGGCAAAACACCCCGCAAGGATATTGCCTGTGAACAGCAACTGTAGTATACTATCAACGTGATAGCCGGAAAATTATATTCCGGCTAAATGTGATGGGAAAGGAAAACGATAAATGAAAACAGGATTTGACAACCAAAAGTATCTGAAGATGCAGTCTGAGCATATTCGCGACCGCATCAGCAAATTTGACAACAAACTGTATCTTGAATTCGGCGGAAAGCTTTTTGACGATTACCACGCTTCCCGTGTTCTTCCGGGATTTGAACCGGACAGCAAGCTCCGTATGCTTATGCAGCTCAGTGATCAGGCTGAGATCGTCATTGTTATCAGTGCTGCAGACATCGACAAAAACAAAATGCGCGGTGACCTGGGCATCACTTATGACGAAGATGTTCTCCGTCTTATTGATGAGTTTACCGAACGCGGTCTTTATGTAGGAAGCGTGTGTATCACAAGATACGCAGGTCAGGAAAGTGCTGACCTTTTCAAAAAGCGTCTCGAAAAACTCGGTAAAAAAGTATACTTCCACTACAGTATTCCCGGATATCCAAGCAATATCCCGCACATCGTAAGTGATGAAGGATACGGCAAAAACGAATACATCGAAACAACAAGACCACTCGTAATCATCACCGCTCCGGGACCGGGAAGCGGAAAAATGGCGACCTGCCTCTCACAGCTCTATCATGAATACAAACGTGGTGTTGCTGCCGGCTATGCCAAATTCGAAACTTTCCCTATCTGGAATATCCCGCTGAAGCATCCGGTCAATCTGGCATATGAAGCCGCTACCGCAGACTTAAATGACGTCAATATGATCGACCCGTTCCATCTGGAAGCTTATGGTGAAACAACGGTAAACTACAACCGTGATGTAGAAATCTTCCCTGTTCTTCAGGCAATGTTCGAAAAGATCATGGGCGAATGCCCGTACAAATCTCCTACAGATATGGGTGTCAATATGGCAGGAAACTGCATTATTGATGACGAAGCATGCTGTGAGGCATCCCGTCAGGAGATCATCCGCCGTTATTATAAGAGCTGTGCCGCTCTTCTTACCGGCACAGGCAAAGAAGATGAAGTTCGCAAGATCGAGCTTCTTCTGAAACAGGCACACGCTTCTCTCGAAGACCGCAGAGTCGTACCGGCAAGCCTTCAGAAAGAACTGGAAACAGAAGCTCCTGCTGCTGCTCTTGAACTTCCGGACGGACGTATCATTTATGGCAAAACATCAGATCTGCTCGGCGCATCTTCCGCACTTCTTCTGAACGCACTGAAAGAACTTGCAGGAATCGATCACGAACATCATGTGATCTCCCCTGAAGCAATCCACCCGATTCAGGAGTTAAAGACCAAATACCTCGGAAGCAAAAACCCTCGTCTGCATACAGATGAAACTCTGATTGCACTCTCTGTCAGCGCAGCCAGCAATCCGGAAGCAAGGCAGGCATTAGAACAGCTCCGTTCACTGAAGGGCTGTCAGGCGCACACTTCTGTCATGCTCTCTTCCGTAGACATCTGGGAGTTCCGCAAACTCGGCATCGAGCTGACCTGCGAGCCGAAATTTGAAAAAGAAAAGAAATACCACTAAACATCAAATCTTGTTATCAGTAATCCGAAACATGCGCCGCCGGGCGCACTATGCAAAATCCCGATGGACATACATCCATCGGGATTTTTATGTATCCTTATATAATTATTGGTAATACAACTGTCGGTACGTTAGTCTTCGTAACCGTTCGGGTTCTTCTGCTGGAAGTTCCAGGAATCTGCGCACATGTCTTTGATGCCATATTCTGCTTCCCAGCCAAGTTCTTTTTTGGCTTTTGTTGCATCAGAGTAGCATGTAGCTACATCACCTGCACGGCGTGGTTTGATAGAATAAGGAATCTTTATGCCTGTAGCTGCTTCAAAGTTCTTAACGATATCCAATACGCTGTACCCTTTACCTGTACCAAGATTGTAAATACTTAAGCCTGAATTGTCTTCCAGTTTCTTAACCGCTTTTACATGGCCTTTTGCAAGGTCTACGACATGGATATAATCTCTGACACCTGTTCCGTCCGGTGTGTCATAGTCATTTCCGAATACGCCGAGTTCTTTCAGTTTGCCAACTGCTACCTGTGTAATATATGGCATCAGGTTGTTCGGGATACCGTTCGGATTTTCACCGATCAGGCCACTCTTATGAGCACCAATCGGGTTGAAGTAACGAAGAAGTACCACATTCCATTCCGGATCTGCTTTCTGGATATCGGTAAGGATCTGCTCCAGCATGGATTTTGTCCATCCATAAGGGTTGGTGCACTGTCCTTTCGGGCACTCTTCTGTGATCGGAATAATTGCCGGATCTCCATATACAGTTGCTGAAGAGGAGAAAATAATATTTTTGACACCATGTTTTCTCATCACATCTACAAGTGTAAGTGTACCTGCAATATTGTTTTCATAATATTCCCATGGTTTTGCTACAGATTCGCCGACTGCCTTCAATCCTGCAAAATGAATACAGGAATCAATCTGCTCTTTTTCGAAGACTTCATTCAGGCCTTCTCTGTCAAGAATATCTGTTTTATAAAATTTCACCGGTTTCCCAGTGATCTGCTGCACTCTCTCAAGACTCTTTTCGCTGGAGTTACTGAGATTATCCAGCACTACGACTTCATATCCTGCGCTCTGCAGCTCCACTACTGTATGACTTCCGATGAAACCTGCTCCGCCTGTTACTAAAATTGCCATGATTTTCTCCTCCTGACGTTTACTCTGTTTCTGTTTTCGCAGTCATTGTAGCACTAATCTTTTTTTTTCACAATATTTTCCCCGTTTCTCCCTCATATTTTACTAAAACTCCATCAGATTTTACTATTAAGCATTTCGGTGATCTCCTTTTATTTTGCAGCTTATAATTCCGATTTTTCATGTCTGAGCATTCTGTTATACCATATTTTTATGCAAAATATATCATTTTTTTTATTATTTCATCCATTTTTTATTCATTTTTGTTGACACTATTCTGTGTAAACGATATAATTGATACATTACATCCGCGCAATCGCGGACACGACAGACAACTGACGACTCCGTCAGTTATCACAAACAAAAGGGAGGACTTATCTATGAAACGTAAACTCGCATTAGCAATGGTACTGGCAATGACAGCATCTATGGCTCAGCCTGTTCTCGCAGCAGACAGCAAAACTACTCTTGATGTCATCATCAGCCAGTATGGTACCCAGACACAGGCATGGTGGTCTCAGTTCGAAAAAGATTTTGAAGCAGAAAATCCTGATGTTGATCTGAATATAGAGATTGTTTCATGGAATGATCTTTATACAAAAGTAAATACACTTGTTGCAAACAACAATGCACCTGACATCCTGAACATCGACGTTCTTGCAGACTATGTTGCTGACGATCTGCTGATGCCGGCTACCGAATATGCATCTGAAGATCTCCAGTCCAAATTCTTCCCGGCATTCTGGGACGCAAGTACCATCGATGATACTGTATATGCATTACCGATTCTCGCATCCTGTCGTGCACTCTTCTACAACAAGGACATCCTTGATGAAGCAGGTGCATCTGTTCCGACTACATGGGCAGAGATTCAGGAAACTGCACAGAAGATCAAAGATAAATTCGGCGACGACGTTTATCCATGGGGTATTGATATGACAACTGACGAAGGTCAGGCTGCATTCTCCTACTACACATGGAACAACGGCGGCGGATTCGTTGATGAAAACGGTGACTGGGCTCTGAACAGCGAAAAGAATGTAGAAGCTCTGAATTTTGCAGTCGGTCTTGTAAACGACGGCTACACCAACTCCGATCCGGCTAACGAAACACGTTATGACCTTCAGGATATGTTCGGTGCAAGCAAAGTTGCAATGATGATCGGACCAAACAACATTCCGACTTATCTTTCCGACGGCGGATATGACATCAACTACGATGTAACTACTATCCCGGCTAACGAAGGCTGCGAATCCGTAGCTATGGGTGTTTGTGACCGTCTCGAAGTATTCAAGGATGATTCTGCAGAGGATCAGGATGCCCGTACAGCTGCCATCACCAAATTCTTCGACTTCTTCTATGATGACGAACGTTATGCAGATTACATGGTATACGAAGGATTCCTTCCTACCACACAGACAGCTGCTGATCTTCTTGCAAAAGACGATGACACATTCGCATCCTGGATCGACATCCTTCAGAGCTGCAACTTCTATCCGGCAACAAAGACAGAATGGGCAGACGTAAAACAGGGTGTTATCGAAGTAGAGCAGAACGCACTTCTCGGTGATGATGTGCAGACACTCCTTGACGATCTTCAGGCTGATATCGCAGGCTGATCGCATATTATGAACTGAATGCAACTTAACCGGGAGCCGGAACTTTAGTGACCGGCTCCCGCTTGTGTCTGAACTAAATAATCTGGTGGTGTAAAATATGAAAAAAAAGAAACCTTTTGCTGCTGTAGAGCCTTATCTCTGGCTCCTCCCCAGCATCCTGCTTATGACGGTCTTTATCCTCTTTCCGATCTTTGAAGTTTTCCGTACTTCTATGAGTGAGGTAAGTAAAGCCGGCCTTATCAAGGGCTTCTGCGGACTTGACAACTTTACCAAAGTTCTCAGAGGTTCTACCTTCAAACTTGTATTACACAATACAATCGTATGGACTGTTGCCGTTGTTGTAATCTCCACTGTCTTCGGCTTCATCCTCGCCCTTGTACTGAACAACAAATTCCGCTGCCGTAAAGCGGTTCGTGCAATCGTTGTATTTCCATGGGCGACTTCCCTGATCATTCAGGCAGGTGTCTGGAAATTCATCATTGATAAAGACTACGGTGCATTAAACACCCTTTTAATGAAAATCGGTCTGATTTCCAGTCCTGTTAACTGGACGCCGACTCCTCAGGCATATTTTGCATGGGAAATTTTTGTAGGTATCTTTGTTACCGTACCGTTTGTAACTTTCTGCGTACTTTCCGGACTGCAGAGCATTGATAATTCCTACTACGAGGCAGCAACTGTCGACGGAGCAAACTACTGGCAGAAACTTTTCAAGATCACTCTTCCGCTGGTAAAATCCTCCCTGACTGTAAGTACTGTGCTGAATATCATTTATGTATTCAACTCATTCCCTATTATCTGGACAATAACCAAGGGTGACCCGGCAAGCCGTACGGATACTCTTGTTACATACCTTTATAAACTTGCCTTTTATAAAGGAAAATCCGGTGAGGCAGCAGCAGTATCCGTGATCGGTTTCCTGATCCTGTGTCTGTGCGCATCCATTTATATGGTCGTTTCACTCAGAAAGGAGGAAGAATAATGAATAATCATACACGCGGCACAAAACATGTCATTCTCCGTGTTCTTCTTTACCTTTTTGTGATTCTGGTCGTACTTGTAACCCTGTATCCATATTTTGTTATGTTTACAACTGCAGCCAAAAGCCGTGCAGAAATCTATTCTACCGACGGAACCTTACTTCCGATCCACTGGCTCTGGCAGAACTTCAAAGATATCTGGACGCTGGCACCGCTTTCCAGATATTTCATTAACTCCCTGATCGTTGCCGGCGGTTCTACCCTGATTGCGATCATATGTGGCATTCCTGCTGCTTATGCACTTGCACGAATGAAATTCAAAGGCAAAAAAATCTTTCTGGGAATCGTTATCATCTCCCAGATGTTTGCACCGGTTGTCCTTCTGGTCGGTATTTACAAGATCATGTCTACCTTCGGAATGACTGACAGTCTTGTAGGTCTTGTATTTATCAACGCAGCATTTAACCAGGCCTTTGCGATCTGGCTTCTGCGCGGTACTTTCATCTCCATTTCTCCGGAAATGGAACAGGCAGCAACTGTTGACGGCTGTGGCAAAGTGTCTGCTCTGATCCGCATTCTTCTGCCTGTAGCTGCACCGGGAATCGTAACTGCACTGATCTTCGTATTCATCAATGCATGGAACGAATATACCGTTGCCCTGACACTGATCTCAACAGATGTTCTCAAACCGCTGACTGTCGGCATTACCATCTTCAACGGATATAACATGGTAGAATGGCAGTATCTGTTTGCATCTTCTCTGTTCGCAACAGTACCGGTCATCATCCTGTTTGTCCTGATCGAGAAACATCTGGTCGGCGGACTTACATCCGGCGGTGTCAAAGGCTAAATCTTATGACATCAAAAAAGCTTCGAAACCAGGAAAGTTTCGAAGCTTTTTTATTGCTCTTTAATGTATTATTGGTATTTCTTTATGATCTCGTTCATCTGCGGAAGTTTTTCCTGCATATCTTTTACCAGTGTCAGCTGTGTTCTGCAGCGATCCAGATTATGTCCTTCACGATGGATCTTAAAATAATGATCTCCCTCCAGATAGTCGGTAAGGAAACGGATTCCGTTTTCGAATGTCATAAGTATCGCACCCAGCGGAAGTGTCTCAATCTCCAGATCTGTCAGCGCACCGCCACAGCCCTCAATAAAGCCTTTTGCATATACTTCAAATAAATGAAGATCGCAGGATACTTTCGACAGATCTTTTTCATCTTCTGCCGCAGTACTTGCGCCAAAACGGACAGAATCACCAAAATCGTGCGCTGCAAGTCCCGGCATAACTGTATCCAGCTCGATTACACAGATACCTTTTCCGGTCTCATCATCGATCATGATATTGTTAAGCTTTGTATCATTGTGTGTAACACGAAGCGGCAGCTTACCTTCCTGCTGTAAATCATATAAAGCATGTGTCAGTTCTTCTCTCTCGAGAATGAAGTTGATTTCTTTCTGTACAGAAGCAGCTCTTCCGCAGACATCTTCTCTGACTGCTTTTTTGAATTTTTCCAGACGATCCGGTGTATTGTGAAAATCTTTGATCGTCTCATGCAATGTCTCAGCCGGATAATCAGCCAGAAGTCTCTGGAAGTGTCCGAAAGAAACAGCACTCTGGTAGAAATCATTATCATCTTTTACAGCATCATAAGAAGTCGCGCCCTCAATAAAAAGGTAAACTCTCCAGTACTCACCTTTGGAGTCTCTGAAATACGGAAGGTTCTCCTGACTCTTTACGATCGTAAGCGTCTCTCTCTCCGGATCTCCGCCATTTGCGATGATCTTTTTGCGAAGCCATGAAGTGACGCCTCCAATATTTTCCATCAGTCCGACAGGATCTTTAAAAATGCTTTTGCTCATCCGCTGCAGAATATATCTCTTTGTTCCGTTTGGAATCTCATATGTCAGGCGGTAAGTATCGTTAATGTGTCCGTTTCCATAAACAACACATTCATTCAGTTCTCCCGGAAGCTTAAATCCATCAATCGCTTCCTGTACTTTTTCGTTTATTTCCACTTATGCTTCCTCCCACAGTTTCTGCGGATACAGTCCCTGATCTTTCAGATTCTGGATTGCATCCATCACCATTGGTTTATCTTCTTTATAAGTTACACCATACCATTTGTCTTCGGATTTCAGCACCTTGACAGTTGCTTTCTTTTCCTGCAGAAGTTCATCTACAACAAACGGAAGGAAATATTCGCCCTTCATCGGATTATTTGCAATCGCATCATCCAGAAACGGACGGAAACGTGCTTTCAGTTCCTGTAAAATACTGTTTGAAAATCCCCACATATTCATAGAAACAATGCTGCCCTGCGGAAGCATCGTCCATGTCTTTCCATCATCTTCTGTATAAGCAGTACCACCATCATGCTTCTCGATATGTGTACGCTCATTGATCTTGATCAGATGGCCTTCTTCATCTGTCACACAGACTCCTCGTGCCACGTGACCATTCTCTGTCAGTGTATTTTCCAGTCTGTATCCTACCATCATATAATGATATACATCGTTATCTTTCTCTTCGGAAGTCAGGAAATCATATGCCATCTTAAATGCATGCACACCATAATAATCATCCGCATTGATTACTGCAAATGGCCCGCCAATCTCATCAATACAGCTTAACACCGCATGTCCGGTACCCCATGGTTTTACTCTGCCTTCCGGTACAGAATATCCCTCCGGAATATTTGTAAGCTCCTGGAATACATAAGCAACCTCGATCTGTTTGCTCAGACGGTCTCCGATTGCTTCACGGAACGCTTCTTCATTTTCTCTCTTTATAATAAATACAACTTTTTCAAATCCTGCTCTCACTGCATCATAGATAGAAAAATCCATGATGATATGGCCTTCTTTGTCAATCGGATCGATCTGTTTTAATCCGCCGTAACGACTTCCCATTCCTGCAGCCATAACTACTAAAACTGGTTTCTTCATCATTTCTCCTCCTGTTTTTTCCAACTGGATTTATGGTACAACACAAAACATCATAATACAATAATTTCTTTTTATATACAATCCTTATCTGAATGTTCCTTCATTATGATGACGTTTTAATTATAAATAGTATTTGCACAATTTCATTCTTTTTTTATACATTTAAGCATATCATTTGACTATTTACCACAATTTTATTACTATAATATTTAGAAACAATATTCAAAAACCACAAATTCTGTTCAGAAAGGATGTTTTTTCGTGGCTTATCAGAGCGTACATCTGGATTCAGAGCTTTCCATAGAAAAAATATACACGATCCACTACTACGAATACCAGAATGATTTTTACTTTTCAGGTGAACGTCATAACTTCTGGGAATTTCAGTGTGTGGATAAAGGTTCTGCAGAAATTGTGACCGATAACGGAAGTCATATACTGAACCGCAGTCAGGTAATTTTTCATCGACCGAACGAATTTCATACACTGAAAGCCGCCGGCAGAACCGCACCAAACATCATCGTAATTTCTTTTTCCTGTGATTCACCCTGCATGAATTTTTTTGAAAATAAAGTTCTTGAATTTTCAGACACTGAATGTGGCATCCTCGGGCGCATCATTGCAGAGGCACGAAACTGTTTTGTTTCGCCTCTCGATAATCCCTGTCTGGAAAAAATGGAAAAAAAAGACGATATTCCTTTTGGCGCACAGAAGCTTTTGACTTTGTATCTTGAAGAACTGCTGATCCATGTTATCCGACGCTACACAATGGCCCATTATTCTGCCTCTGCCGGTATCTATGATTCCTGTCAGTCCACTTCTGAAACCTGCCGCAATATCATTCATTATCTCGAACAGCATATCCGGGAATCCATGACGATCGATGAAATCTCAAAAAGCAATATGATCGGCCGTTCACAACTTCAGAAGCTTTTTCGCGATCAGTATCAATGTGGTGTAATTGAATTTTTTTCACGCATGAAAATCGACTTTGCCAAACAGCTTATCCGTGAAAACGATATGAATTTTACCCAGATTTCCGATTTTCTGGGATATTCGTCAATTCATTATTTTTCAAGACAGTTCAAAAAACTGTCCAGAATGACTCCTACGGAATATGCCACATCCATCAAAGCTATATCTGAACTTCCACAGCGTCATTCCTGATCGCAGGGATATAAAACTATAGAATATAAAGTCCGCCAGTCGGGCAAGGAGGAAAATATGCATATCTGCAAAGCAAAAAATTATCAGGAACTCAGCCGCAAGGCAGCCAATTTCATCGCTGCACAGGTGATTTTAAAACCAGCCAGCGTATTGGGCCTTGCTACCGGTTCTTCACCGATCGGAACCTATGAACATCTTGTTAAGATGTACGAAAACGGTGATCTTGATTTTTCACAGGTTACAACTGTAAACCTCGATGAATACAAAGGTCTGTCCGGTTCTGACAGGCAAAGCTACCGTTATTTTATGAACACCCATCTTTTCCACAAGATCAATATCAATTATTCAAATACCTACGTTCCGGACGGAACTGAACAGGATGCAGAAAAAGCATGCTCCGCTTACAACGAGCAGCTTCACAAAGTCGGTCCTGCTGACATTCAAATCCTCGGTCTTGGCCACGATGGCCATATCGGTTTCAATGAACCATCTGATCACTTTGAAGACGAAACGCATTGTGTAGATCTGACAGAAACTACGATTCAGGCAAACAAGCGCTTCTTCGAAAGCGAAGCAGACGTTCCACGTCAGGCTTATACTATGGGAATCGGTACGATCATGCGATGCAAAAAGATTCTGCTCGTTGTCAGTGGAAGTGACAAAGCACAGATTCTTAAAAAGGTCGTTCAGGGACCTGTAACTTCACAGGTACCGGGATCGATTCTCCAGTTCCATCCGGACTGTACGATCATTGCTGATGAAGCTGCTCTGTCCGAAATGGACATTTGATCATACGCACCAACAAAAAGGAGCCGGTGTACTAAAACACCAGCTCCATTTTTGTACCCTTTCCGGGTTCACTTTCCAGTTTGATCTGTGCGTTATGAAGAATCGCACCATGTTTTACAATAGAAAGCCCAAGGCCTGTACCTCCGGTTTCCCGTGAATGACTCTTATCCACCCGGTAAAAGCGTTCAAAGATCCTCTTCTGTTCATCCTCTGCAATTCCGATTCCATTGTCTTCCACGCAGTAATACGGATGCTCTCCGTGCATTCCGAGTGAAATCTTCACCATACCTTTCGAGTCGGTATATCGAATTGCATTGTCTGCAATATTGAAAAGCATCTCATAAATGACATGACGGACACCATTCACTATTACCGGACTGCCATCCAGTGACACGGTGATATTTTTCTTTTCAGCAGCACTTTCGAGATGATGCACAATATCCTCTGCCATCTCATAAAGATCCACTTTCTCAAACGGCAGACCACTGCTCTTTTCGTCCAGTCTTGAAAGCTGGATGATATCTGCCACCAGAGCACTTAAGCGATGTGCCTCATGATAGATCCTGCCTGAAAATTCCGGTACTTTTTCTGGTGGAACCATCCCATTCACCATAAGCTCCGCATAACCGGAGATTGACATCAGCGGTGTTTTCAATTCATGGGAAACATTTGCCGAAAATTCTCTTCGCACGGCCTCTGCTTCTTTCAGTTCTTCTATCTGCCTGGCAATCTGCCGGTTCTGCTGGTCAACTCTTTTCAAAAGCGGCCGGAGCTCCTCATACTTTACTTCTTTCAGAGGTTCCTCCAGATCCAGTGTATTGATCGGTTCAATCAGGTCACGTGTCTGCCTGCGGACCAGCACAAATGCAACTGCAAGGATCACAATCAGCAGCCCTCCAAGAAGCAGAGAACTCGACAGCATCGTGGAAAAGACACTGTCCGTTGTTCTTCCGACACGAAGGATATCCCCGTCTGCCAGCTTTACCGCACAGTAAAAATTCTGTTTGGACAGGGTTTCTGAATATCGCAGTGATTCCGCATATCCACTTTTTTCTGCCTGGATAAACTCCGGACGATTGCTGTGGTTCTCAAGTTCTGCAGAATCTTCCAGAGAATCAAACAATACATTTCCTTTCGGATCCAGAAGTGTGATACGAGCCGAAGTTGCCTGACCAAGGGCTTCATCCAGATAGGAATTGCCCATCTTTTCGACTCCATCCTGAATGTATTTTGTACTGTCCCGAACGCTCTCTTTCAAATCTTCATTGTACTTTCCATACATGACAAGTCCTGCGGCAAGAAACGTAAGAAGTACAGAAAAAACAATCAGAAAACAGGTATGATTCAAGATTTTTTTTCGCATATTATACTCCGATCCGGTAACCGACTCCTCGTACAGTTTCTATCAGATTTCCTGCTTCGCCAAGCTTCTGGCGTAGTGTACGGACATGGACATCAACTGTTCTTGTCTCACCATCAAAATCATATCCCCATACATGACAGAGGATCTGATTTCTGCTCATGACCAGTCCCTGATTTTCCATCAGGTACTGAAGCAGTTCAAATTCTTTACGTGTCAGTTCAACACTCGTATCCTTCCAGCGAACCTTATGCCTGCCTACAGACAGACTCAGATCACCAGTTCTCAGTTCTTTGTCATCTTCCTGTTTGGAACAGCGGCGAAGAACCGCTTTTACCCTTGCCACAAACTCCATCATCCCGAAAGGCTTCGTGATGTAGTCATCTGCGCCGGCCTCCAGACCTTTTACCTTGTCATACTCGGCTTCCTTCGCTGTGACCATGATCACCGGGATTCCTCTGGTATCTCTTGATAATTTCAGACTTTCCAGTATGCTGTATCCGTCTTCCCCCGGAAGCATGATATCCAGAAGAATCAGATCCGGAAGTTCTTCTTTTAATGCAATGCGGAGTTCTTTGGCATTCGCCATTCCTTTCGCAGAAAATCCGGTCGTTTCCAGAGTATAGATCAGAAGTTCCCTGATATTTTTTTCATCTTCTACGCAATAGATCATTCTGTATCCGTCCTTTCTCACTGTAATTGTCTGTAAAAACAGATTTTTTATGGAAGTACATATTCTTTATGCAGTTCCCCCAGACGGTTATAATAGGAATCATCCGGTTCATTTTTGAGGCTTTCCAGATGACTGTGTGTGTCATAAAGATTTTCTCTTACCTGTGTAACACAGACACTTATATTTGAACAGTGGTCTGCAATACGCTCCAGACTCGTAATAAGGTCTGTGAGGATAAAGCCCATTTCAATCGTACATTCTCCTAAACGCAGACGATTGACATGACGGCGTTTCAGTTCTTTGCTCAGCTCATCAACGATTTCTTCAAGTGGTTCCACATCGCTGACAAGATTCAGATCCTGCCTGTCAAAAACCTGATATGCCGTATCCACAATCCTGCTTACCACTGCGACCAGCACCTGAAGTTCATTCCTTGCCTGCGGTGAAAAACTGATATTCTTTTCATGGAGCTCCTGCGCGGATTCCATAATATTTACCGCATGATCGGAAATACGTTCAAAATCGCCGATACAGTGCAGCATGATCGATACACTGTGGCTGTCTCTTTCTGACAGATCCTTGTTATTCAGCTTAACCAGATATGTACCAAGTTCATCCTCGTAACGGTCAATTTTTGACTCAAGTTTCTGGACTCTCTCTGCCTGTTCATCACTGTATGAATATATCAGTCCAAGTGCAATATCCAGTATCTTTCTGGAATCCTGCTCCATATGTTTTGCCGCATTTCTTCCCTGCTCTACTGCGAAAGCCGGTTTTTCCAGAAAACGGGATTCAAGAATCATAAATTCCTGGTCTTCTCTGCTGACCTCATCCACTTTGTCGTCGCGGATCGTAAGACAGGCAAGTTTTACAAGAAGGTTAGAGAACGGAAGCCATACAAGTGTTGCCGTGATATTGAATACACTGTGTGTGATCGCAATTGTTGCCGGTGTTGCCATCTGTGCCATAAACGGAAAATGCACAGCTGCGTTAATCATATAGAAAAGTACCATAAATACAACGGTTCCGATCAGGTTGAAATACAGATGGATCATTGCCGCACGCTTTGCGTTTTTGTTTGCACCGATTGCAGAAAGAAGTGCGGTCACACAGGTACCGATATTCTGTCCCATAATGATCGGAAATGCAGAACTATACGGAACCGCTCCGGTCATACAAAGAGCCTGCAGGATACCTACAGATGCAGAAGATGACTGAATGATCGCAGTCAGGACCGTACCTGCAAGAATACCTGCTACCGGATTGGAAAACTTCAGAAGAAGTCCTGTAAATTCCGGAACATCTGCCAGAGGTTTCACTGCTCCGCTCATGCTTTCCATACCAAACATCAGTACTGCAAAACCGAGAAGGATCGTTCCGACATCTTTTTTACGGGAACTTTTTGTAAAAGTCAGAAGTACAATTCCGATCAGTGCAAGAATCGGTGAAAATGCGCTCGGTTTAAGAAGACTGATAAAAAAGTTGCTGCTCTCGATACCGGTAAGGCTTAAGATCCATGATGTGATCGTCGTACCGATATTGGCACCCATAATGATGCCGACTGCCTGTGTAAGTTTCATGATGCCGGAGTTTACAAATCCGACAACCATAACGGTCGTCGCAGAAGACGACTGGATCACAGCAGTCACACACATGCCGAGAAGTACCGCTTTCCATTTGCTGGAAGTCAGGTTTTCAAGAATCTGCTCGAGTTTTCCTCCTGATACTTTGGCAAGCCCGTCTCCCATAACCTGCATTCCGTACAGGAACATGGCGAGACCTCCAAGTAATGTTAATATGCTGAAAAAGTCCATATTATTCTCCTTTACATAGATTTCATATGGTTTCATCATATTTGCGGCTTGTAAAGTTCTCACCAGTTTTATGTTAAATCTTTGTAAAATCGAATTTTACATAACTTTGTCGGATTTTACATTCTAAAAACTGCGGATATTTTCGTCCTCATCACCGGTTTTGTCAATGGAACGGATGAGCAGATAATAACTGACATTCTCATTTACTTTTACCAGTACACGGTCTCCGACCCTGTGTCCCTTGAGAGCTTTGCCGATCGGTGATTCGATGCTGACACGATTCTCCATAGAATTTCCACGAATAGATGTAACGAGTTTGTATTTTTCTACTTCACCGTCTTCTTCAAATTCCACCTCAACGATATCATCCATTCCGACCTCGTCAGATTTCGAAGAGTCATCCACTACTGTCGCTGTTTTTAACATTCTCTCCAGATAACGGATGCGGCTTTCATTCTGATTTTTGTGTTTCTTTGCTGCATAATATTCAAAATTCTCACTGAGGTCGCCCTGTGCACGGGCTTCTTTGACCGCTTCGATTGCTTCCTTTCTTATGACAAGCTTGCGGTGTTCGATCTCTTCCTCAATTTTTTCTACGTCTCTTTTTGTAAGTTTTTCTCCCATTTTTATTCACTCCTACTGAATTTCAATGATACGACTGTCACCGAAGTATTTCCCCTGACAGCCTTTTTATGCCAAAGTATGCGAGAGAAGCTGCCAGTGGCAGGTTCTCTGTATTGCCTATCAGTATACACAAATTTATCGAAATTGTACACCCGTCAACATCCGGCGTTTCTTATAGAATTTCTCCCCAAAACTTCTTTATAAAAATAAACTGAGAGCCCTCCATGGCATTTCCCATCCATAAAGATCAGAATGCGCCACGTTGAACTCTCCTTTTTCTTATTATATATTCTTTTTATTCCTCATCCGCCTGATAGATACTTACATATCCTCTTTCTTCCACACGGACGATCTGCTCTGTTTCCTCGGTGCTGTCCGGAAATATCCCGTCCGCCTCAAACTGCACACAGGTTCCGCAGGAGGAACTTAAGTTCCGTGGAACCGGCATGACCATTGCCTTCAGGTTCATTTTTTCACAGTTTTTGCGGAACTGGATGGCACCGTAATGCGAATAAAAAGTTGCAATATAAGTCATCATTTTGTGATCTTGAGCAGGAAATCATCGCCCTGCTTTTGTACCTTTACCTGATAGCCCTGATGCAGCACAAAACGAGAAACGTTTTCCTTTGCAACGACATTGTCGACAAGTACTTCATATGCGGCCTCTTTTGATGCCATCGCATTTTTTGTCTGAATTACCGGTTCCGGGCAGGAAAGCCCTCTTGCATCTACTCTTTTCATATTCTTTCTCCTTTCAGGCTTCTGCTTTTCTCGTGGAATTCACAACCGCGATCACTGCCACAACCACAATGCCGATCACAACTGCGATCTTACCGTTTGCTGTCGGACCATCGGCTGAAGATGCCAGACCAAAGTTGTGTGAAAAAGCCGCACCTGCCATCAGTCCGAGAACAGCTACAACAGAGTCTGTATTTCCCTCTCCGGAAAGAATGAGCTGGCGCATCGGGCAGCCACCGAGAAGAATGCAGGCAAAACCTGCCAGATACATACCAAGTGCATTCCACAGTCCGTTGGTGTGTGCGATTGGCTGACCTGCAAATCCCGGATTAAAGAATGCGGTACCTGTCACAGCGCCAAGAATCAGGTTCATGACAAGTGCACTTATAAGAATTGCCACAAATCCGAAGAGCAGTTTGTACTCACCAAACAAAACTGCATCGCGGATACCGCCAACCATGCAGAGACGGGTTCTCTGTGCAACAATACCAACGATCACACCTGCTGCCAGAGAAATCAGGATTGCCGCATGTTTTGCTCCCGGACCGCCTTCCGGTTCTGTAAAGTGGATAAATGCCGGAGCAGCCACCAGAAGAATCAGCATTACGATCTGGAACGCCGGATAAACAGCACCTTCCAGTTTCGGCATCTTGTAAGAACGTTTCAGAGTGTAGCCTTTTTTCAGGAAAAATGTTCCTGTCAGGATACCGCATACAAAACCAACCAGACCGAAGATGGCATTTCCGTCACCACCTGCCAGACGCAGGATCATACGGAACGGGCATCCAAGGAACATCAGACATCCGATCATAGCAAATGCACCCAGTGTAAATCTCGTGATCGGTGCAGAACCACCGCGTGGACGAAATTCTTTTGTGATCAGTGACACAATACATGCGCCCAGTACCAGACCGATGATCTCCGGACGGATATACTGTACGGCTGCTGCGGAATGAAGACCAAGTGCTCCTGTCGTATCTCGCAGGAAACATGCAATACAGAATCCCATGTTTGCCGGATTTCCGAAGAATACCAGCATTGCCGAAATCACACCGATCAGGATTCCGGCTATAACAATTGTTGTCTTCTCTTTTTTCATTTGTTTGTTACCTTCCTTTCCCTCTTGTGCTAAATTTTTTGTAATCTGCACACTTTCTTTGTATAAATCATAACATCTTATTGACAAAATCACTAATTCAATATAGTCTTATTTTATGGTTATTTATAGACAATTTTTATAAATCAATTTAACTCTGACATTGTGAGGTGGATTTTTATGAAAAAGATATATCTGGATCAGGCAAGTACTTCTTATCCCAAAGCGCCTTCTGTTGCCCGGGCAGTATACGATTATCTGAGCGGTTCTGCCGTAAATGTAAACCGCGGTGGTTATCAGGCTGCTTATTCTGTGGAAGAACAAATTTTCGAGACAAGAGAACAGCTTCTCCGACTTTTTCATTTCACTTCAGGAAAAGGCAAAAACGTGATCTTTACCCCAAATATCACCACAAGCCTGAACATTCTTCTCAAAGGATTGTTAAAGCCCGGTGATCATGTGCTTGTCTCCTCCATGGAACACAATGCTATCATGCGTCCACTTGTGCAGCTCGCCGGGAACGGGGTAACTTTTGACCGCATCCCCTGCCGTAAAGACGGGTCTCTTCTTATAGAAAAGGCAGAGGCACTTCTTCGTCCCAAGACACGGCTTCTGGTCTGTCTGCATGCCTCTAATGTCTGTGGAACGATGATGCCTGTTCAGAAACTGAGTGCCTTTTGTCAGAAACATCATTTACTGTTTATTCTCGATACTGCCCAGACAGCCGGAACCGTCCCGATCGATATGGAAGCTCTGCATCTGGACGCACTTGCATTTACCGGCCACAAAAGCTTACGCGGACCGCAGGGAATCGGTGGTTTCCTGATCACAAATGAACTGGCAGCGCAGATCGAACCTCTGATCAGCGGCGGCACCGGCAGTGTTTCCCACACCGAGGAAGTTCCTGCTTTTCTTCCTGACCGCTTCGAACCCGGTACACCAAATATCCCGGGAATTCTGGGTCTGCACGCTGCACTTTCCGATCTTGAAAAGACTTCTATGGAAGAAAGCTTTCAGCATGAAATGAAGCTGACACAGGAATTTATAGACGGAATTCAGGCACTGGATCCCTTCGAAAAAAACATCCGTATCATCGGTAAAAAAAATACAACTGACCGGTGTGCAGTTGTATCACTCCAGACTCTCCAGCCTGATATGTCCATGGTTGCCTACGAACTTGACAGCACTTACAGCATCATGACGCGCGTCGGACTCCACTGCGCCCCGAGCGCTCACAAAACACTTGGCACCTACCCGGAAGGAACGATTCGTTTTTCCTTCGGTTCGGAAAATACGCGGCATGACGTAGATCAGGCACTGCATGCACTTGCAGAAATTACTGGAACACTTTGTATTTTATAATATTTGCATCATATT
This sequence comes from Blautia intestinalis, assembly GCF_014297355.1. Taxonomy (GTDB): domain Bacteria; phylum Bacillota; class Clostridia; order Lachnospirales; family Lachnospiraceae; genus Blautia_A; species Blautia_A intestinalis. The sequence continues at coordinate 33,362 of NZ_JACOQE010000004.1, forward strand.
TTATCCAGGAGATTACATCATGGAATTTAAACAGTTGGAAGCTTTTGTTGCCGTTGTTGATTACGGAAGCTTTTCGGAAGCAGCCCGCAAGCTTTATCTCACACAGCCTACAATCAGTGCACATGTGCGTTCCCTTGAGGAAGAACTGCATACCAGGCTGATCCTGCGCACTACGAAAAAAACAACGATCACGACCAGAGGATATCAGCTTTATGACAGTGCTGTCCGTATGTTGGAGATCCGCAATAATCTTCTGGAAAATTTCACCGGTGTGAAAAAACACATGATCGACCTCGCAGCTTCGACTATCCCGTCCTCTTACCTGCTTCCTGAAATCCTGGCAGCCTTCGGCAAAACACACCCGGATATCTATTTTCATTCGATTCAGGCAGACAGCGCCGAATCCATCAACCGTGTTCTTGACGGAACGGCAGATCTTGCTCTGGTCGGACAGAATACACGCGATGAGACCTGCGTCTTTCTTCCGTTCTGTCAGGATGAGCTGGTCATTGCCACACCGATCACCAGCCATTATCTCGGCCTGCAGAACAAATCAGTGACTTTTGAAGATTTTATCAAAGATCCTGTCATTATCCGAGAAAAAGGCTCCGGCACAAAGAAAGAAATGGATCTTTTTCTCGAGCAGATCGGTGTCACGCCCAGTGACCTCAATGTTATCGCACGCATGAATGACCTTGAAGGCATCAAAAAATCTATCGTCAACGGTCTGGGAATTTCTATACTTTCTGCCCGCTCTGCCATCGACCTGCAAAAAACAAAGCAGATTCTTCTTTTTCCATTAGAAGAATCTGCTCATAAAAGAACGTTTTATATTGTTTACAGTAAGAACCGTATCCTGAAACCACACGTACGACAGTTTATCCAGTTCGTCCAGAATTTTTACAGAACATTCTGAATTACCAGCATTTTTTGCATGCTTCATATCCCTGCGAAAGTGCCTGTGATTCTGTCTCCTGCATAGCTTTGTCCGGATTCATATTTCCGCAGTCCGGAATGCTGTGATATTTGCTTCCGGTTGCGGAGATCCAGACCATGCGTCCCTGTGTGTCGGAAGTATCGGTTTCCGCCGCATAGGATTCTGTTGCGGCTGCATCATTCGTATCCCGTTCACTCTGATCCGCAGAACTGTCTGTACTCTGTTTTTCGCTTCCCGATGTATAATCGTTACACGGTTCCTGATTCCAGCTTATCGTATTTCCGTCAGAAAGAGCGATGACCGTTCCCTGATCGTCTGTACGGAAGACCGGAATATCCATATCAGAAAGTTTTCCCATGGTCTCCGCTGCCGGATGACCATAGGAATTGTTCAGTCCGCAGCTGATCACTGCCCATGACGGTGAAGCTGCTTCCAGAAGATCCCAGGATGTTGAGGATGCCGAACCGTGGTGTCCGAGGCTTAATACGTCACAGTCCAGATTCATTCCCGTACTGATCATGTCCTGCTCACTCGTCTCTTCCGCATCTCCCATAAACATAAAGCTGTTGTTTCCGTTTACCAGCCGGATAACCACGGAGTTATCGTTGCTGTTCTGAGAAATTCCATCCGGTGCCATCACGGTAAAACTTCCGGTTCCAAACTCATAAGTATCACCGACTGACGGATATTCTACAATGATCGCATGTGCCGTCGCCGTATTCATAAAAGTATTAAATAAATCCGACGTATGTACATAATCAGAACCCAACACATGGTCCACTTCAAAATTATCCAGACATTTTACAAGGCCGCCCAGATGGTCTTCATCGTAATGAGATGAGATCATGTAGTTGATGGTTTCTACCTGCTGGTTTTTCAGGTACTGCACCACTTCATCCGCATGTGACCTGTTTCCGCCATCGTAAAGAAGGTTTTCTCCTCCCGACTGTACAAGAATCGCCAGTCCCTGACCCACATCAATAAAATGAACAGCCATATTGCCCTGCCCGTCTGCCTTCGCAGTAACAGCACTTCCCGGTAAAACAAGGGTCAGTGCCAGTAGCACGGACAGTATAAATGTCACAAATCTGTTTTGTTTTTTCATATATTTTATCCCTCCCGTAATCTAACTGCACAAAACCTGCGCTTTCTGTCTCAGATTATTTTACAGTTCTTCAATCCTTTTTCGTATCTGCGCTCCTGCATCCTCAAACAACAGATCTTTGTTGTAACGGATATAGCGCTCACACTCGTATGTTTCAAGGAAACGTACACAGGAATAGTCTGTATTAATCCCGGATACAAAAATAACCATTTCCTGGCTGTTATAAAAAGCGGCCTCCATAAAATCAAATGCGCATTCCAGAGATGACGCAGCCTGATCCCACGCTTCTTCCCATTCTCCGCGTGTTTCTCCAAAAGCGGATCTCAAAATATCGAAAGCCTCTTCCCAGCTCTCTCCACTCTCTTTTTTCAGAAGTAGTCTGTAATTTTCCAAAAGTTCGAGTGCCTTTCGGATCGTACGGTCTTCCCTTCTCTCAAGAAGACCTTCTTTCTGTTTCTGCTCTCGCTCCATTCGAAGATTATCCACATAATCTCCCAAACGTTCCAAAAGCTTTCCACCTTCCTGTGGCTCTTTCAACAATTTCAGGATCTCAAATACTTTTTCCAGAACTTCTTCCTGCAAAACCACTTCACGAACAGCCTGACGTACCCCGGAGAACAGCAGATTGACAACACTGACTCTCTCATCAAACGGTGCATGCGAAACTTTCTTCACCATTGCCTCGGATGGTTTTCCTTTCAGGATCTCTGCAATCTGGTAGTCCTGCTGGTATTTTTGATATAATTCGTAATATTCAGCAAATTCTACAGAAATCCTCTCATGCTGGATATACTGCCCCATCACTTCTTTCGTGATATTTTTATTCAGTCGTTCATAGACTTCCATCATGCGTGACAGATCTTCCCAGCCACGCGGCGTTGCAAACTGTCTGCCGTCAATCGTCGTTTCCATCTGGTAAAAGCAGTTACTGCGAAGTTCCAGATAAGACAGAATCGCCGGATGGATATTTTCTTTGTAAGCATATTCTTTCCAGATCCGATAATCCGGCTCCACCATAATCTTCTTCACACGGTCAAGTGTTACAACATCAAAATCGCGCACGGACTTGTTGTATTCCGGCGGGTTTCCTGCCGCTACGATCACCCAGCCTTCCGGAATCTCATGATTCCCGAAAGTTTTGCACTGCAGAAACTGAAGCATTGCCGGTGCCAGGGTCTCCGAAACGCAGTTGATCTCATCAATAAACAGGATTCCTTCGGTAAGTCCTGTCTCGCGCATCCGGTCGTAAATACTTGCAACGATCTCACTCATCGTATACTCTGTCGCAGAATACTCTTTTCCGCCATATTCCTTCTTTGAAATAAAAGGAAGTCCGATCGCGCTCTGTCTCGTATGGTGCGTAATCGTATAAGCCACAAGCGCGACTTTACACTCTCGTGCCGCCTGTTCCATGATCTGCGTCTTTCCGATTCCCGGTGCACCCAGAAGCAATACCGGTCTCTGGTGAACCCTCGGTATCACGTATTCCCCGTATTCGTTTTTCAGAAGATACGCCTGCACCGTATCTACAATTTCCTGTTTTGCCTGTTTAATATTCATCATGCTCAGCTGTCCTCTCTCTTTCCAGTGCCTGTGTATCCAGAATCAGTTTGATCGCCCATGGCGGCACGTCCACATCCCGGTAATCATCTTTCATAAAAATAAACGCAGTATCATACGGCGGCATCTTTGCCGGAAATGTTCCGTAACCATCCGTAAAATATAAAAGCCCGCGCAATCTCTGAAAAGCTCCCATATTCAAAAGTTTATCCACATAAGAAAATGCCGGTCGAAAATCTGTCCCGCCGAATCCACGGATCGTAAAATCAGACAGGTATGCCTCCATCTCTTTCTCATTATGGATTACCTGATCATCCTGTATCTTTTCGTCACACTGGATGATGTGCACCTGTATCTTCCGAAAAAAACTCTCCGACTCTGACAAAACACTGTACGTTTCCTCAAGGAATCTGCGGATCAGACTTCCGTTGCAGGACATCGAAGTATCCAGCACAATTACAAAGTCTTCGATTTTTTTCATTTCCTTTGTTTCCAGAGGTTCGATCAGAGGCATATTTCCATAAAGTTCTGTACCGAGATGATAATAGATCGGATCAAAAGAATCCATATCTACCTGCATCTCCTCTTTCAGCACAGAAAACTTCCTCAGAAATTCTTTATAATCATAGCGTTTCCTGTTTTCCGCCTGCAGATGTTCAACCAGTCCCGGCGAATCTCCTGCCGCCTCTTTGGAAAAAAGCTCGATCTCTGTCTGCATTTTCCGGCGCATCTCTTCCCATTCTTTCTGACGGCTTGCCAACCCGCTCTTATTCTGCGGTGTATACCAGAAATGATGATCGTCCATCCGAAATTCCTGCTCAAGACAGACGATTTCCGCTTCCTCACATGATGTTAGAAGATAATAAAGTGCCTCTGCTGTCAGGACGCTCCGCTTCTCCTTCCACCGGCGGTATTTTTCTCTTCGAAAACTGTTCGGACGAATGTAAACAGCCTTTTCATAGAGATCATCCATGATGTTTTCTACGGCAATATCCGCTGCAAGATCCCACAGTCTCTGATCACGTTCTTTGCAGCTCCACAGATGGCAGAACAGGCAGTGCAGAATCTCATGAAGATACATGCGATTCAGCCGCACCCGGTCTTTCATAAAACTCTCTATCAGCCATCCCGGGGCTGCATACAGAAGTTTTCCGTCAGTTCCCATCGCACCTGTCTCACCGGAAACAACCGGTTTCAGCGCGCCGAATGCACTTTGCAGAAACCGCATCGCAACCGCCATTTCGTTTCTGGAATTTTTCAGGATATCTTCGCAGATTGCCAGTGTCTCTTCTTCTTTTTTTCTTTCCTCATGAACAAAATTTCCAAACTTGTCCCTGTACTCTTTTTTCACAGTTCAAATGCCTTTCTCTGTTTCCTGCCATGCCTGCCGAGTTCATTCATCAGAACACTTACCCATCTGGAATCACCGGAGCTCTGTGCCGTCTCCAGCATCTTTTCTGTCGTCTCCCTGTCAGGGGCAATTTCTTTTAATATTTTCTGCATGGCTTCGTATTCTTTCTTTTCTCCCAGAAGCGCGACCGCCTGCTGACTGTGTTCTTTTATATAGATAAGATATTTTTCGCGTGCCTCCCCGGTCATACTCATTGGGTACAGTATCCGGTCAAGTGCAAGATTCAGCACGATACGCTCCTGCTCCCAGGCAACAGCATACGGAAATAATTTGTCATACTCCAGCGCGTGAAGCCTTTTGTGTACAAAACTGTTCCGATAACGGATGCCACTTCCATGAACATGATTTTCGAGGATTCTTGCCGGTGTATTTTCCACACCTTCCTCAAAAAACTCCGGAAACCAGAAACGCCCCAGTTCCCCATCTGTTTTTATATCTACGCGCAGTGTCTCCGGCAATTCCGTAAGGAAATCACGTAGTGCAGACTGCCCGTTTTCATCTGTTTCCACTATAATCTGTTCCATCTTATGGCATCCTGTCAGTGCACCGGCACCGAGATCTTTCATTTCGCCGTAGAATTTCAGACGGCGAAGCTGAAAACAGTTGTAAAACGCATATCTGCCGATTTTACGCAGGAAGCGCGGAAGGCGGATTTCCTCCACCTTATTACCTGCGGCCTGCGGCATATCATCCGTTGGAATTTCTTCTGTCCCGTTTTCCGTACAGTAACTTCCGGTCTCTTTCTTTTTATTTAATTCTGACGCATCTATATGATCTGAAAAAAGATAGGCGCCAAGTTCTGTTACCGGAAATCCGTTCAACGTATCCGGAATCTCAACAATCCCGTCATATCCGAATACACGATTGACACAGATTCCTGTTTTGTTTCTTTCATATAAATAAATCATTCTTTTTCTCCCAGACGGATCTTTTCCATCTGCTCCTGCATCTCCTCCGACATATGATCAAAAAGATAGGTTTTGCTGCTCTGCCGGCGCTGATGCCATTCTGCACGTGCGGCTTTTTCCGTATCTTCGATTTCTTTTTTCAGTCCCTGCGCTGAAATTCTGTGTGCACCCTGCCCCATGATGATGACCTGCTCCAGGCCATCCGAAGTTGCTACCGTCACCTGATACTGCCGTCCGATTTTATGGACAGTTTTTTCGATATACTGGTCGGCTGTCTCCGCTTCCTTCGTATAGACCACATAAATATTATGATATGGGATGACTTCTTCCCTGTGTCCTTCCACCTTGTAAGCATCCAGTACAAGAATCAGTGTGCATTTGCGGTATCCCTGATAATTGCTCAGAATATCCATCAGCTTATCACATGCCGCATGAATATTTTCTTTTGCAAGCTCGTTTAATTCTTCCCATGAAAAGATAATATTATAACCATCAACCAGCAGGTATTCTTCTTTACGCGGCTTGCCGGCTTTATAGTGTGTCGTCGGTACAGATGCATGAACGGTCTTTTTCTGGAAAGCACCGCGGTCACGTTTCACCGGACCGAAGGTACGTTCAAAGATTGCCTGCAGCTCTTCCTCCTCCGCATAACTGCCGCTATAGGAAAAACTCTCGGATTTTTTTCCGGACTTTCCACTGTTTCTTCTGCTCTGCGCCGGATTATCCCCCTGTGAAAGTCCTGTATCCTCATTTTCCACATTTTCATACCAGTTCTCACTGTCCAGTGCATCCATATCCACACCGCTCTGCAGATGCATATAATCTTCCACCTGATCCCATGGCACAACGAATCCGGCACCATGTGCACAGAAAACAGAACCGGTCGGATTCTCCAGATCAGCCTCCGGGTCATAGCCCGTATTCAATACGATCTCATCCTGATTTCTGCACGGCGCATAACCTTTCAGATTACAGAAAAGTTTACCCGTTCCATGTGTATATGCGATCACTTCTTTCTGATAATCCCGCATCTGTGAAACGGCTGCTGTGCCTTTCAGAATTGCCACCTCACCATCCGTCTCCGGTGATTCGAATGTTCCCTGCATCTTCTGTACATCGGTCATTGCACGGCCGATCATCTCCACCGGTACTTCCAGTCGGAATTCATAATACGGCTCCAGAAGGATACTCTTTGCCTTCCGCAGTCCCTGACGTACTGCACGGTATGTCGCCTGACGGAAATCACCTCCCTCTGTATGTTTGGCATGTGCCCTTCCGGTCAGGAGTGTGATCTGCACGTCGGTAAGCGGTGAGCCGGTCAGAACTCCGATGTGCTCTTTTTCTTCAAGGTGTGTAAGGATCAGTCTCTGCCAGTTACGCGCCAGCACATCTTCACTACATGCTGTAAAAAACTGGCATCCACTGCCCGGTTCTCCCGGCTCGATCAGAAGATGTACTTCTGCATAGTGGCGAAGTGGCTCAAAATGACCCACGCCCTCGACCGGTTCTGCGATCGTTTCTTTATAAACAATACTTCCTGCTCCGAATTCCACTGCCACATGAAAACGGTCCCAGATCATTTTTTTCAAAATTTCAATCTGTACTTCTCCCATCAGCTGTGCGTGGATCTCTCCGGGCTGGCTGTCCCACAGGATATGAAGCTGCGGTTCTTCCTCCTCGAGCATTCTCAGTTTCTGCAGCATCTGATGTGGATCACAGTCATCTGGAAGGATGATCTGATAGTTGAGAACCGGTTCCAGTACAGGGAGTTCTGATTCGCTTTCTGCTCCAAGTCCCTCACCCGGATAAGTTTTTGTGAGACCTGTCACTGCACAGACAAGACCAGCCTCTGCTTCCTGCGTTGTCTCATATTTTGCCCCGGAATACAGACGGATCTGATCCACTTTTTCTTCCCACGAGGTTTCTTTCACTTTTCTACCCGGCAGACTTTGGCCCACACCTTCCGATGAGAGCAATGTCTTTACTTTCAGGCTTCCGCCCGTGACCTTCATATACGTGAGACGGTTGCCCTGCTCATCCCGGGCAATCTTGAAAACTTTTGCGCCAAAAGCTTCCTGACGCTTCGGTTCTTTCGTATACGTGCGAAGTCCGTTCAGAAATTCTTCCACGCCTTCCATTTTCAATGCGGAACCGAAAAAACATGGAAAAACTTTCCTCTGTGCGATAAGCACCGCACTCTCCTCCACAGTCACTTCGCCGGTTTCCAGATATTTTTCCAAAAGCTTCTCATCACAGACTGCGATGTTTTCCATCTGCTCCGATGACAGAGTATCTTCTGCGCCTTCTGTCTTTCCGAAATCCACACAGTTTTCATGAAGGCGATTTTTCAGATCTGCGAGGAGTGCATCGTGATCTGTCCCCTGCTGATCCATTTTATTTATAAATAAAAACGTCGGAATCTGATATCTTTCCAAAAGTCTCCACAATGTCATTGTATGGCTCTGTACCCCATCCATACCATTGATCACAAGAATCGCATAATCAAGCACCTGCAGCGTACGCTCCATCTCCGCCGAAAAGTCGACATGTCCCGGAGTGTCAAGCAGTGACACTTCCATATCGTCTGTTTTCAGCAGTGCCTGCTTTGAAAAGATCGTGATTCCTCTTTCTTTTTCGAGTTCATACGTATCCAGAAAGGCATCTCCGTGATCCACCCGTCCGATCTTTCGGATCTCACCGCACAGATACAGAAGCCCTTCCGATAAAGTTGTCTTTCCGGCATCGACATGTGCCAGAATTCCGATAACCAGTTTTTTCATTTATTTTTCTTCTTTCGATTTGTTTATTCGTTGATGTATAACGGTGCCAGTTTCTGCACGATCACTTCGCTGACGCGGATCAACGTATCCAGCTCCTTGTCCTGATTGTTCAGATATGCATGGAAGCATCCCTGAATGCAGAACGACAGCATAATATCTTTTTCCGGATCATTTTGGTATTCCGGAAAGTTTTCTTTAATCAGACGTTTCAGTTCTGCTTCCAGACAATCGCCCAGATGGCTTTTTTCTGTACCGGAAAACAGAATATTGATCAGCGAATGATTGGATACCAGCGCGATATACAGATTTCTCGTAAACACATCCGGATCCTTAAACGGTGCCTCCTGCTGTCTGGAAATATTGGTCAGAACAGCCGTGATCGTCTCGGATTCAAGTGTCTGTGACAATGCATAGATATCCTCATAATGACTGTAAAATGTTGACTTGTTAATGCATGCCAGACTGCACAGCTCCCTTACGGTGATTTTTTCCAGCGGTTTTGCCGCGCGTAATTCCAGAAATGCATTTCGGATCGCCTTTTCGGTTTTTTCTATTCTGATATCCATATAACCGTTCTCCTTTTCCGACATTTTTTTTAAATCGTCGGTTATCCGCCATTTGTCCGAAATCGTCGGTGGACAGGCGGGAGTTTTCTTTTTATAGTATACTAAACTACACAACCAATGTCTATTATCTGCAAGGAGAATACTATGGATTTTTACGGATTTTATACAGGAAAAATTTTTGATGCCTACAAATATCTCGGCGCCCACACAGAAAAACAGGGTGTAACTTTTCATACGTTTGCCCCTTCTGCTTCACGCATTGCCCTGATCGGAGAATTTAATGACTGGCAGGAATGGGATATGAACAAAGTATCTGACGGAAATTTCTGGGAATGTTATGTTCCACAGGCAAAAGCCGGACAGATGTACAAATACCGCATTTATGACCGAAGTGGAAATGCTGTGGAGCACTGCGATCCATATGGTTTCGGTATGGAACTCCGTCCAAACAGTGCTTCCATCATCCGCGATATGAACAAATACAAATTTAAAGACAGTCAGTGGATGCAGAACCGCAGTGACTGCCGCAAAAAGCCTCTCAATATTTATGAGATCCATTTCGGTTCTTTTCGCAAGCCTTCTGATAAAGCGGACGACTGGTACAACTATGAAGAAATGATCGACATTCTGATCCCATATCTCACCAAAAACGGTTACAACTATCTGGAGATCATGCCGCTGAATGAATATCCGTGCGACGAATCATGGGGCTATCAGGCAACCGGATTTTTCAGTCCGACTTCCCGCTACGGAACTGCGGATCAGCTAAAAGCTTTTGTTGATGCCTGCCACAAACACGGCATCGGTGTCCTGATGGATTTTGTCCCGGTACATTTTGCAGTGGACTCCTACGGACTTGCCAATTATGACGGAACTTCTCTTTTCGAATATCCGAATTCTGCTGTCGGTGTCAGCGAATGGGGAAGCTGCAATTTCATGCACTCCCGCGGTGAGACAAGAAGTTTCCTGCAGTCCTGCGCCAATTACTGGATCAGCGAATTTCATATGGACGGTATCCGCATGGATGCAATCAGCCGTGCGATCTACTGGCAGGGTGACCCGGCTCGTGGTGTCAATCTGAATGCCGTAGAATTTCTCCAGTATATGAATCAGGGCCTGAAGGGAATGCATCCATCAGTCATTCTCGCCGCCGAAGATTCCACCTCTTTCCCGAAGGTGACCGATCCTGTCGATCAGGGAGGTCTTGGCTTCGATTACAAATGGGATATGGGATGGATGAATGATACACTCAATTATTTCCGCACTGCGCCGGAATACCGTCCGGAAAATTACCACAAACTCACATTCTCGATGATGTATTATTATGATGCCCGTTTCCTGCTCCCACTCTCTCATGATGAAGTCGTTCACGGCAAGGCAACCATCATGCAGAAAATGAGCGGTAATTATGAAAACAAATTCCCGCAGGCGCGTTCCCTGTATATGTACATGTACGCACACCCGGGCAAAAAACTGAATTTCATGGGAAATGAAATCGGACAGTTCCGCGAATGGGACGAAAAAAGAGAACAGGACTGGATGCTCCTGGATTATCCGGCTCATGATGCTTTCGCACATTTTATGAAAGATCTGAATAAACTGTATCTGGAGCATTCCGCCTTCTGGGAAAAAGATTATGAGGCTGACGGTTTCCGATGGATAGACTGCCATCAGGAAGGACGCTGTATTTATGTCTTCGAACGAAGCAGTAAAAAAGAGCGCATCCTCTCTCTGTTTAATTTCTCTGATCAGGAACAGATATATGAACTGAAACTTTCTGATACGCAGAAATTAAAAGAGCTTCTAAACAGCAATCTGGCCGTTTATGGCGGCACACAAAAACGCAAAGGTGCTGCAAAAACAATCAAAGACGGCAGAATCCTTCTGACTCTGCCGCCGTATTCCTCTGTATATTATCTTGCGGAATAAATTTGAGCCCCCGGCACAATACCGGGGGCTGTTCTTATGCCTGACTTGTCTATTTATTCTACCAGTACAATTCCATATACTTCTCTGCTTCTTCGTTTGATAAAGAAAATTCTTCGATAATATTCTTAGTTGCCTCCTCCCGGCTCAGCTTGAACTTCTTACAGGTTTTAATTGTACCACCAATCATTCCTTCCTCTCTTCCTTCTTCTCTTCCACGTACAACACCATCGTCAAATATCATCTGTCCGATTCTTGTCATAGCAACTACCTCCTTTACCTTCTCCAAATCCTTTCCTTCCAGGAATTTATCTGCCAGTGTATACAACATTGCCATTGTTTTTTCTGCTGTGATACTCTTTTCTGTTTTGCTTAATTTCAACGATTCCAATATGACATCCTTGCGCGATTTCCCACTGCTCATTAACGGTGTCAATGCAAGCTGTGCAAAATCTTCTTCTGTGAATATCTCACCATTTTTCTGCTTTTCTTCCAGCCGTTTCAGGACTGTATCAGCCTTTTTATCTGCGAGATATATCGGAATCACCCGATAAACATATGCACCACAATCCATTTCCGTAATGGTATGTTCGATTCCTCCTGAATATATCACATATGTAATTACATTCTTCCCCGCTTTGTGAGACAATACACTTTCATATGCCCGAAATCTGCGCAGATCTTTTTTACCGGAATCTGTTGTCTGAAATTCTATATGGATATAAAAATCTCCTGTTGTAAGAAACGTAAAATCCATATATAAAGAATGAATCGTCAGTTCTACCAATTCCGTAATTCCTGTTTCTACAAACTCATAGTTAATTCCCAAGGTCTTCAGAATCGTATCACGGAAATACTCAAAACCCATTTTCAAAATCGCATCTTCATGTTTTATATTTGCCATGAGGCTTCCTTTCTTTCTTCGTTCAGTATCGTATGCTTTTGTATTTTGAAAATGTCTTTGGTTTATTTTATGTTCATACAGAATTTATTTAGATTCTGTTATTTTATCATTTGTAATATGTAAAACCAGTTCCTCCTTTGGATTTATTGTAACAGAAGCTTCATTTCCGGGCAAATAAAACATTCATTAGCCAAAACAGCTTTTCGTAGTTTTTATAACCAAAAAAGGTACCATCCGGTGTTTGTTTTTCACCAGATAATACCTTTCATATATATTTTCCTATAATCTTCCGTAGCGTCCTGCAAGTTCCAGCATTTCTCCCCGCAGTTCTTTAGAAAATTGTCCTTCTTTCAAACGCCATTTCCAGTTCTTTCCAAGTGTGGACGGCTGATTCATTCGTGCGGAATTATCAAGTCCCAGATAGTCCTGCATCGGTATGATACAAAGATCAGCTACGCTCTGCATCACAAGGCAGATCAGATCGTCACAAAGTTCTTTTCCGGAATCATGGAAATTATTCAGATATTTGCGAACCTGTCTGCGCTCCTGTGGTGTAATATTATCAAGCCATGATACCAGAGTCTCATTGTCATGAGTTCCTGTATAAACCACGCAGTTTCTCGGATAATTATGCGGCAGATAATCGCTTGCATTACCCGTATCGCGCTCGTCGAATGCAAATTCGATGACCTTCATATTCGGGTAGCCGCTTTCTTCGACCAGTTTCTTAACCGTGTCGGTCATATAACCAAGATCTTCTGCAATGATCTCACGATGTCCGAGTTTTTCTGAAATCGTGCGGAACAGCTCGATTCCCGGGCCTTTTTCCCACCAGCCGTTCTCTGCTGTCTTATCACCGTACGGGATTGCATAATATTCATCAAATCCGCGGAAATGATCAATTCGCACTACATCATACAGACGGAAACAGTTTGCGATTCGCTTTACCCACCATTCATATCCGGAATTGCGATGCACTTCCCATTTGTACAGTGGATTTCCCCAGAGCTGTCCTGTTGCAGAAAATCCGTCCGGCGGGCAGCCTGCAACCTGTATCGGACAGTTTTTTTCATCGAGTTTAAAAAGCCATGGATTTGCCCATGTGTCAGCACTGTCCATTGCCACATAGATCGGGATATCACCAATGATCTGGATTCCTTTTTCATTTGCATAAGCTTTCAGTTTCATCCACTGCTGGCGGAATTTGAACTGCATATACTCCTGAAATTCGATTTCAAAATACATTTCTTCTCTGTAATAATCGAGCGCATTCTGCCAGCGAAGACGGATGTCCTCAGCCCATTCACTCCACGGAATACCGCCGAAGCGTTTCTTCACTGCCATAAACAGTGCATAATCTTTCAGCCACCATGCCTCTTCTTCCTGAAATCTGCGAAATTCCGAATCCATGTATACGTTGCTGCGTTCATATGCTTTACGGAGCAAAATCATACGTCCTTCATATAATTTTGCATAATCTACGCTTGTCGCATCCGTTCCGAAATCCACGCTCTCACATTCTTTTTTTGTCAGGACACCTTCTTTTATCAGTTCTTCAAGACTAATAAAATACGGATTTCCTGCAAATGTGGAAAATGACTGATACGGAGAATCGCCATAGCTTGTCGGACCAAGCGGCAGAATCTGCCAGTAACTCTGTCCTGCTTCTTTCAGCGCATCCACAAACTCATACGCTTTTTTGTCAAAGCAGCCGATTCCATATTTTGACGGCAGACTGCTGACCGGAAGCAGCACACCGCATTTTCTTTTCTTTGCCATTCTCATTCCTCCCATATGTTTTTTGTAAACGCGGAAAACCAGGCGATGTTTCACGCCCGGTAATCCTGCATTATCCATTATAGTTATTTTGTCATATCGGAAGGTAAATCGTCAATGTTCATAATCGAGGGTTTATGTTAAATTTTTAAGATTTTGTGAGCAAGTGTATGATACCTTCGCATTTTCTTTTATTTAGTCCAGATGAAAAACCGGATGGAGATCCATACATACCGGACTGTTATCCGGATTCGTTTCCATAATATCTGCCATGAAATCCCACCATTTACGGTTTATCTCTGTATCTGCACTCTTACTCCATTTTTTTTCATCTTCGATTTCTATATATCCGAACAATGTGAGTGTTTCTTTATCCAGAAAAATGGAATAATTTTTTCCGCCATATTCATGTATCATATCTTTCATTTCCGGCCAGAGCAGATTATGACGTCTCTCGTATTCCTGTTCCTGTCCTTCATACAATTTCATTGTAAATGCTTTGATCATATCCATACCTCCTGCATTTTTCACCATACAGAGAACCTGCCACTGGCAGCTTCTCTCGCATACTTTGGCATAAAGTTCAGGACTGCCGTAGTAGCAGTACAGCAGTCCTGTTTCCAAGGGTTATTTAAATTGTAATTAACGCCTGATTAATAAACATCTTTCCATTCATCAATATTGGATGGATCAAATTTGAACGGAGAACCAAGAATAACTTCTGTACCGCCGTCAGATGCCTCTGTAACTTTAGCGTCAAGACAGGAAACTTTGATGCCTTCATTCATAGCATCTTCCAGTGCAGCCTGAAGTGCGTTCTCATCATTTCCTGCAATACAGATTCCATCAACCTGCTGTGAAATCAGTGACTGGATTACAGAAATCTGTGCATCAGCAGTTGCCGTTTCCGGGTGTTTTATGATTGCTGTGCCACCTTCTGCCTCGATAATTTCCTTGCGTAGAATCCTTTCTATTACGCAGCGAAAAGATATTCATTCAGAAATACTCTCGTCATGTCTGATTACCGATATACTGACGCGTATTCTGATTGAAAATGACACTGAAAATCTCAGTCTGGGTTTTATGCCTGCATACCTGAAAACAGTTTTAAAGGAAATTGATCAGCATTTTCAGGAACCCTTATCTCTTGAGTCCCTCGCCATCACAGCAGGTGTCAGCAAATATCACCTTGCCCGCGAATTCAAAAAATACCTCGGTATGCCACCTAATGAATATCTGATTGTCACCCGTCTGAATCATTCTAAAACCCTTTTAAAATATGAAGACCTTACGATCGAAGAAATTGCATATTCCTGTGGCTTCCATCAGGTAAGTCATTACATCAATCTCTTCAAAAAGCATGAAGGATGTACTCCCTTAAAATTCCGCAGAGAATGGCACAGCAACGAGGCTATCAAGCCTCCCGATGCACAGTAAGGAAGCCCCCGGACACCATATCTTCCGCCAGTAAAGAAATATCAAAATCTGTTTACAGCCAGATGTATAAAAAAGAAACCTCCTGTATACATTAACTTTAAGGTTTTCCGTAAATCTTAAAATCAATATATACACGGAGGTTTGTTATGAAAAAAAATGCTCATTCAAAATCTGACAGCTCTGCAAATCAGGAGGTCATTGACTCTTATGATTTTATGTCAAATGCCGCATCCTCTCAGGACTGTACCGGACTGATTCCGGCAGGACCAGTGGATGAAGAAGAACTGAAATCTTATGAAGCTGTATATCATTACCAGCCACCCAAAGTCGGCATAAAGAAGTCCGAATGATTTCTGATTTTCTCTGTCCTGAAAAAAATCTACTTTATTAAAAAAGTATCCTCTCCGTATTGGAATCATCTTATCTCGACCACAAAAGAATAAACTTATTTTTCTGCTGCTTTTGCAGCGTATTCAGTTGTCACAAGATCTTCGTATGATACGTGTTCATTCAGTTCTCCGGCATCCTCGAGGATATCCTCCAGAAGTTCGAAGCTTTCTTTTTCAAAAATCAGGTCAGATTTCCATGTATCCTGCTCATAATAACGTTTCACGATCGTCGTGACTATGTCGAGATCCGTTTCCGCAAACTGCGGTGCAATGACTTCGGCAATCTCTTCCGGTGTGTGGCTCTGCACATATTCCATACCTTTCTGAAGTGCATTGGTGAACTTCTGGATAATCTCCGGATTTTTTTCCATGTAGCTGGTCTTTGCACTGTAGGAAGTGTATGGCACATAGCCGGAATCCACTCCCAGCGAGGCAACGACATATCCTGCCCCCTCTTTTTCCAGTGCGGTTGCCGATGGTTCAAATTCCACAGTGAAATCAGCTGTTTTATCTCCTGTAAAGGCAGCTGCTGTAGATCCGAAATCAATGCTCTGATCGATCGTCAGATCCTTCTGTGGATCAAGACCGTTTTTTCGAAGGATGTATTCAAATACCATTTCCGGCATGCCACCCTTACGTCCGCCAAGAACTTTCTTTCCCTTCAAATTTTCCCACTTAAAGTCCTGCATTTCCTCTCTTGCCACAAGGAAATTTCCCGCACGCTGGGTAAGCTGGGCGAAATTCACCGCCGGATCGGTTGCGCCTTCCTGATATGCGTAAATCGACGCTTCCGCTCCCATGAAACCGATATCTGCCTCGCCGGAAATCAGTGCAGTCAGAACTTTATCCGCCCCAAACCCGGTTACAAGTGTCAGGTCAAGTCCTTCTTCCGCAAAATATCCCTCTTCGATTGCCACATACTGCGGTGCATAAAAGATTGAGTGCGCCACCTCATTTAAAGTGACTTTTACAGGTTTCTCTTCTCCGTCTTTCTTTGCAGCAAAAGCCGTCATCGGCAGTGCAGTCACCGCCAGAACAATCGCTGCCGCCAGTGAAATCCATTTTATATTTTTCATGTGGAGACTCCTTTACAGACTTCTTCTGTTAGGGTATGCAAAAGATAAGAAAGTGTGCTTTTATGCGTATATCATCATGGAGAAATACTGGGCAATTTGGTCAAAATCCGTTCCAAATCACCTTCAGTGATGGGATATTACCAGTGAACAGTTACTATCAGTAACTTAAAACAAGGCTGCAGGAACTTCCTGCAGCCTCATCATTATTTCTCAATATCCTTCTCTTCGCCGTTCTTTACGTAATGCGTATCGTTTTTCACCGCCGAGCCATTCTGCCTTTTCCGATTCTGTTTCTACAATCAGTCCCGGCACTTCCACCTTATTGTCATTCTCATCCAGTGCTACCATAACTTCATACGCACGGTTAATAATCTTACGGGTTCCATCAGCATCTTCTACGTAAGTATCGATTCTGACTTCCATAGAAGTCCGACCTACATATGTCATCTTCCCGATCAGTACAACCACATCTCCGAGATAAGCTCCCGCCTTAAAATTCAGATTATCCACACAGGCAGTCGTAACAATAGTGCCAGCATGACGACGGGCTACAATTCCTGCCATCTCATCAATCCACTGCATCAGCACACCACCAAAAAGCCTGCCGTAGCAGTTAATATGTTTTTTCATGATAAGATATGTATTTTCTGTTCGGGAATCTTCCACCCGCTTCATTTTACACATTTATTATGCCACCACTTTCTGTTGATAATATTATACACTAACTTTCCGTATGCTCACATGTCGTTTTTCGGACAATCAATGTAGGTTCCATGATAATACGTTCCGGCTTCGCATCTTTGTCATTCAACTGTTTCAACATCAGATGCGCCGCTTTTTCGCCCATTTCATCTACATGCTGACTGATTGTCGTCAGTTCAATGCCATACATGGACGCCATTGCAATATTATCAAAACTTACAATCGACAGATCTTCCGGAATACGGATTCCTGCATTCCTGCATCCATCCATAAAACCAATCGCAGTCATATCATTAACTATTACCATTGCACTTGGGCGTTTTTCCAGTTTGCAAAAATCATCAGCCAGACTTCGTCCTGTCTCTAATTTCAGATCACTTATAAATACACACTCTTCCTCAAACGGCAAGCCATAATTCTGAAGGACTTGTCTGTATCCTGCAAAACGCTGACTGGATGCAGAAGACACCCCTGGCCCCTTAATAAATCCGATATGTCTGTGTCCCAGTTCGATTAAATGCATAGTTGCCTGATAGCCAGCTTGAAAATTGTCAATCAGGACAGAATCACCTGTATAATGTGGCAAAATACGATTTACCAACACTTTAGGTAAATTCATATTTTTTAATCTATCCTCTATAATTTCTTCCTGTGCCGTTATCAAAATCAATCCAGCAAAATTAAACTGTTCTGTTAATTTCAAAAACTCCAGTTCTCTTTCAATATTATATTCGCTATTTAAAACCATTACCATATAGCTATTGTCATTAAGGATTCTCTGAATATTGAATGCCAAATCCGCATAAAAAGGATTTCGTATATCTCCTAATATCAATGCAACTATGTTCATTCTACCCTTGCTCAAACTTTGAGCAAGGGTAGAAGGCTGATATCCTATTTCATTTATAAAATCCATTACTTTTTTGCGAAGCTCTGGTCCAACTCCTTCATTTCCATTAATCACTCGAGAAACTGTCGATTTTGAGACGCCTAACATCTCTGCAACATCTGAAATGCCGTACTTTCCATTTTTCATGCATTTTCTCCTTTTCTCTTTGATTTTAACTCATGAATTTTCTTTTCGCAATAGCTATTCTGGTAATATTATCCATTATTATTGTCTAAGTTTAGGAGCTCTACTGTTCATCATCAAAATTACAATCAGAATAATTCCCTGAATCAAAGATCTTAAACCAGCAGCCATATTTAATGCCTGAAGAATATTAGTAATAAGTACTAAAACAAGTGAACCAAGTGCACCTCCAATAAATGTTCCCTTTCCACCAGTCAACTTTGTACCACCAATAACTACTGCTGCTATTGATAACATTGTATAGCTACTAGCCATATTCATCTGTGCAGTACCCGCATATCCAACTAACATAAGTCCGGCAAATCCTGCCATAGCTCCGCCAAATATATATGCTAATACAATTACTTTTTTACTGTTAATACCGCAAAGATTTGCTGCATTTCTATTGTTACCAGCTAAGAATAATTTACGTCCATACCGACTTTTTCTTAAGAAAAAAACTTCCAATAAAATCAAAACAACAATTACTACCGTTGGTAAAATACGAAATGGTCCAACTAATGTTTTAGAAATTCCCTGCAGTTCCTTTCCAACCATAACCGAAGGCTGTCCTTTTGTTACCATTATTGAAAATCCATTCACAACATTTGACATAATCAAAGTCATAACTAACGGTACAACTTTTAATACCTGAACTCCCAGTCCATTAATTGCTCCAACTATTGCCCCCATCAAAAGAGTTGCTGGAATCATCAAAATAAATGATAATACTCCTGAACCAACATTTATCATTGGTCCAAAAAGAGCTGTCATTGACATAATTGCACCAACAGACATATCAAGTCCACTATCGCCAGATATAATTACTGCTGCCTGACCGATAGATGCAAGCGTCAGAATAGATGTTGTCATCAAAATACTAGATATATTATTCATGGACAAAAATCCTGCGCTTAAAAATTGTCCAAGAATCAAAAGAGCAATGGTGCCTATGATTGCAGGAAGATATGGATTATTAATCTTTTTTAATATTTTCATCTTTTTCCTCCTATAGCCCTCTTTATTTTTGTTTTCAGCTCTTTATCAGCAGCTGCAATGGATACAGTAACTCCAATTAATAAGATTAATCCCTGAATAAAACTTTGTACTACTGAACTTAAATTTGCAGATACCACAATAGAAATTAAAATACTGAGAAATGAAGCTCCAAATATTCCACCCCAGATTCCGCCAATTCCACCATTTAATGAAACACCGCCAATTACTGCTGCTGCAATAGAGTTCATACTCATTGTAGATCCAACAGTTGGGCTGCCGGCACATATATTAGCACTTATACAGATACCTGCAATTCCTGCGGCCAAACCAGCAAATGTATGTACAAAAAATCTCAATGCCGCAACGTTTATACCCGATGCATATGCTTTTTTTACATCTTTGCCCAACGCATAAATGTGTAATCCCATTGGTAACTTCATTACAAGTATCCATAATATTACAAGAATTCCTATTAAAATGACAGGTGTTGGAATAAACCCAAACATATTACCCAGATACCAGTCTCCAAAGCTAAAATCAATATAGCCTCCCGGATATGGTAATATCCACAATGCAATTCCTGCAAAAGCTGTAGACGTAGCAAATGTCGCCAACAATGGATTAATTCTCATAACACCTACAATAAACCCATTGAACATTCCACATAAGAGTGCACTCAACAAACCGAGCGTCGCTGCCTGTGGTACCGAAAAGCCTTTTTCAAAAGCTGTGACAATAACAACATTTACCAATGAAACTATTGAACCAAGTGAAATATCTGTACCTGCTACAAGAATCGTTGCTGTTACTCCAATTGCAACACAAATCGCACCTGCATTAGTTGAAATAAAAGAGCGAAAGAAAGATACGCTTAAACCACCGGTCATTATCCCGTTAATTCCCAGAAAAATCACAAATAGCAATAACGCCGGAAATGCATTCCAAGATATCAACTTTTTTACTTTATTCATCTAATCCCCCCCTTTCAGCTACATCTACATTTGTTTTTTCTTCTATCGGCATAGCTGCTGCAGAAATATTTTCTCTTGTAATAGAAGCGCCTTCAAGAATCGCCGAAATATGACCTTCATACATTACAATGACTCTTGAACATTCAACCATAGATGTAACATTTACAAGTTCATCGTCATCACTCGAAATCATAATCACTGCACTTCCTTCTCCGGCAAGCTTCGCAAATTCTTTATGAAGATCAGATCTGGCCTTTACATCAATTCCTTTTGTAGGATCATTTGCAAGAAGAAGTTTCGGTTTTGTACTAAGCCAACGTCCTACAACCACCTTCTGTTGATTACCACCACTTAGAGCTGTAATTAATTGTCCAGGATTATCATATTTAACATTAAAACTATCCAAAATGGCTCGCGTGTCCGTAATTTTTTCATGTTTAACAAGCTCTTTTACAGCCGCAACATTTTCTGCCAGATTACGTTCCTGAAATGTTCCATCACGTTCACGATCACCCGAAATGAATGCAAAGCCTCTTGTAACTGCCTGTCTGGAGTTGTGAATAGAAATCTCGTTTTCATCCATTTCTAACTTTATTTCTCCAAATACACCATATAAAGCATCAATAAGGTCCGTCTGTCCATGTCCCTGCAATCCGGCAACGCCTATAATTTCGCCTCTTCCAATTTCCAGACTTTCCTCTGTTCCATATGATGGAATTTTAATATGCGGTGCTTTAATAAAAATATCTTTTCTACTTTCTGTCTGATGATTTTTTCTTTCTCGTGTCGTGTCAACCTTCATTCCTACCATCAGTAAAAGCAACTCGCTTTCTGTTTTTTCCTGCATCGCATATGTGCCAAGCGTTTCTCCATTTTTCATTATTGTAACACTATCACACATAGCATATAGTTCAGCCATTCGATGCGAAATAAATAAAACGATACAACCTTTTTTCTTAAGATTTTTTATTATATCATCAACTATTTCTACATCTTCTCTATATAATGCAGATGTAATTTCATCAATGATAAGTATTTTAGGATCCTGAACCAAAGCTTTTGCAAGTTCTACCATATATTGCTGATTAGGCGCAAGCTCCTCAACTTTTTTTGACGCAATGTTTTCCAGCCTCATCACTTTGAGAATTTCCAGTGACTTTTCTTTAATTTTCTTTTTATCTGCGAAAACTCCTTTTACAGGAATATCACATATACAAATATTTTCTTCTACTGTCAAATTTCCAAATAAGCTCAATTCTTGACTTGTCATTATTACATGGTTCTTTTTTGCATCTTTTGGGGATTTAAAATCAATAACATTTCCATCAAAAATAATCTCTCCTGTATCCTTACTTATTAAACCTCCCAGAACTTTCGCTAACGTTGATTTTCCGGATCCATTTCCACCTAAAATAGCTCTGACCTCTCCATTATCAATTTTCATCTCAGCGTGCTTTATCGCAACAACAGCGCCATATTTCTTTGATATTTTTTGAAAAGTAAGCCCCATATTGCCTCCTCCTATATCCTGTCTATATTAAAAACAGGACTGGCGGAGGCATCAACTACCGCCAGTCCCTAAACACTATTTCTTATTTGAACAATTTATCAACTGCTTCATCTGACATATATCCATCTAATGCAGCTGTATCAGCAGAATCTTTTAACAGTTCCATTGCTTCATCTAATGAGATAGCTTCTGTGTTTTCCAGACCTTCCATCCAAGCAGCATCTGGCTGAGCCTCTTTGGTAACAACATATGGTGGTGCTACCATAATAGTATTGATCATATTTTCATCCATTGGATTTGCAACTAAATTAGATTCATCAATTTCTTTACCCTGAAGTAATCTCACAGCCACTTCAAGTGCTACAGTTGCATTACCTGGTGCATACGGAACTCCTATTGTATTTAAGTCTTCCATTTCAGCCCATTTTGTGAAGAATGATTTTGTATAATCTCCTGTCATAACCGGAATATCTTTATTTGCATTTTCATATGCCTTTATAACACCCTCGGCCATTACGTCCTGTTCAAGAACTGCATCAATATTGTCATAACTGGATAAGAAAGTCGTCATAACAGACTGTGCATCTGTCTGCGACCAGTTTCCTGGAGCAGAAGTAAGAACATTTACATCTGGATAATCTGCTAAAACATCATCGTTTGCCTGCTCACGAATAGTATCTGCTGCGTTACCTGAAACACCTGTAATCTTAACAATATCGCCTTTTCCTTCAATCTGTTCCATCAGCCACATTGCCTGAATTTTCTGCCATGTATAGTTATCTCCACATACACAAATTGTATCTTCATATGCAGCCGGATCATTGGCAATTACTACAAGAATTCCTTTTGCTTTTGCTTTTTCAACTGCCGATTTAATTGTAGTAGGAGATACTGCATCAATAAGAATGGCATCTACCCCTGAATCAATCATTGCATTAATCTGATTCAGCTGTTCTGTCGCATCACTGTTTGTATTGGAAATCATATAATCAGACAGAATGCCCTGTTCTTTATATTCTTCTGCTTTAGTTTCAAAATCTTCTACCATCTGTGCACGCCAGGTATTTCCCCAATATCCATTTGAAAGACCAATGTAAAAACCTTCTGTTTTTTCTTCTGCCTCTGCATATGCACATACACTGCTCATAGATGCTGCCATTAAACCTGCCATAATAATTGCTAACACTCTTTTTTTCATAGTACCTTCTCCTTTATTTGTTATATTTTTATTTTATTTTCCCAATACATTTTTTCTTATAAAACAGGTATGAACTTTTCAGAACCATCCTCAATTGCAGGTTCGTGTCCCGGTAAAATATAATGCGCAAACTGTCGTATACGCTGAAAACTCTCATAAGTTTCCGGAACCATCACTACAATATTAGGCTCTAAATTTCCATTAACATTTTCAGCTACATTACAAATATCCCCTGAAACACAAACAACACCGTCTTTTGTATCAAACATTGCTGACTGATGTCCTCTTGTATGTCCAGGTGTTGTAATTACCCTTAATCCTGGCAGAATTTCTGTATCCCCCTCAAGGAAATTCCACTGGAAATAATTTACTGCACTCTTATCGTAACAAAGTTTGTCATAAAAAGGAGCTTCCGGCACAAGTGGATTAAATGCGGCTTCCCACTCCTTCTTCTGAACAAAAAATTTAGCATTTTTAAATTCTTTGTTGCTGCCGCTATGATCACAATGAAGATGTGTGTTTATTACAATTTCAACCTCTTCTGGATCCCAGCCCATTATTCTTTTTATTGCTGCTGTAGTAATCTGAGCCGGTGTCTGGCTTACTCCTGGTTCAGCTTTTTTGTATTCTTCTAAATCACGAATACCTGTATCCACTATTACCTTATGTACTCCATCTGTAGCTCCCGCACACCAAATAGGAACTGTAATACGTTCACCTTTACCCTTGTAATGCGTCATGGCCGAACGATCAAGGTCTATGCTTCCTACTTGGATCGCCCGTACAGTCCATTTTGCCATTATTGTTCCTCCCTTCATTTTTTAAATAACGATTTCCTAAATATTTTATTGTATTTGTGTATTTTTTAAGAAATCGGTTTCTCGTTTTGATAAGCAAAATATACGATTGTTTTTATTTAAAGTCAATAGTTTTTGTTATTTTTTATCATATTTGTTTTATTTCACGAAAATTTACTTGTCATTTTGTATATTATTTCTATATTGACTTTCAATTCATTTTATCATATTATGTCCTCATAAACGAAACCGTTTTCTCAAAGGAGGTTACTTTTCATGATTTCTGGCATAGATAAATGGGAAGATTTAATTGATTTTCAATTAGAACCATTAAGTACTGGTTCAAGCATTCTATGTTATACCAATCTTCCCCCAACCTTATACGAAACCCTACGCAACACAGCAAATACCTTTCCAGACAAAACAGCAATCGTAGATAACTACGATCGCCCCTGTACTTATGCAGAATTGCTGGCAAAGACAGATTCTTTTGCCGCTTATCTTTATCAGGAACTTCATGTTGAGAGAAACAGTCATGTTGCTCTGATGATGTACAACTGCCTGGAGTTCTGTGTAGCTTTTCTCGCATTGTTAAAGCTCGGAGCTGTTACCGTTCCGCTCCCAAGTAAATACAAGAAACAGGAAGTTGCTTCTTTAATAGAAAAGGCTGATGTGAGCTGCATCATCTGCGATCAGGACTTTTATGACTGGTTTGAAGAATTTGAAGCTCAGGGTATTCACCGTATTGCCTGTTCCGATATTGAACAAGGTTACGGACTGGAAGCTTATCATTCTGACAGTAAAAGTCCTGTATTCAATAATCCTTTTGATGATGCGATCATCATGTTCACTTCGGGTACAACTTCTCAGAGCAAGGGTGTCGTGATCAAAAACTACAATATTATGAACGCCGTGACCACTTATCAGAAGATCCTGAACATTACAAGCGATGATGTTTCTGTGATTCCTATTCCTATTTATCATGTTACAGGAATGGTTGCGCTTCTTGGTCTGTTTGTACACTGCGGAGGAACTTTATACCTGCACAAAATCTTCAATGCCAGAAGGGTTCTTCAGTGCGTAAAGGATCACAATGTTACTTTCCTTCACGCCTCACCTACTGTATTTTCCATGCTTCTGGAAGAAAAGGATTCTTTTCCTTCTCTCCCGACGCTGAAACAGTTCGCCTGCGGAAGTAGCAACATGCCAAAGGAAAAGCTGGCTGCCATACATAACTGGCTTCCTCACTCTGATTTCCATACAGTATATGGACTTACAGAGACTACATCTCCGGCCACTATTTTCCCCGGAGATGCAAGTACCAGTCCCTATATCGGTTCTTCCGGACTTCCGGTGCCGGGAACTGTTTTCGAGATCAGAGATGATAACGGAAACCTGGTAAAAGACGGCGAGATCGGCGAGATATGGATCTATGGCAACGTCGTCCTGACTTCCTACTACAAATTAGAAACACCTTCCCTGAAGGACGGATGGCTCGGAACGGGAGACCTTGGATATTTCAATAAAGAAGGTTATCTGTTTGTTGTAGACCGCAAAAAAGATATGATCAACCGCGGCGGAGAAAAAATCTGCAGCTTTGATGTAGAAAATGAAATTTACAAACTGGAGGGTGTGAATGAAGCAGCCGTTGTAGGTATCCCGGACGAGGTTTACGGTGAGGTTGCCGCCGCTCTTGTGAAGCTTGATCCCGAAAGTAATCTGGACGAGAAAAAAATACAGGAGCTGCTTCGCAAAAAAATCGCAAAATACAAAATTCCGAAACGGATACTTATTGCTGATGAAATCCCACTGACACCTAACGGAAAAGTAAATAAACGAGCTATTCGGAAAATGTTCTGAATGAATAATAAATCTGACAGGAGGGCACTATGAAAAAGCCAAAATTTTTGACCGGCGAAGAAGCCGCAGCCATGATAAAAGATGACAGTACCATTGCTACAATTGGTATGACACTGGTTTCTGCATCAGAAACCATTCTGAAAGCTGTTGAGAAACGTTTTCTTGAGACAGGAAGTCCCAATCACCTGACACTGGTTCATTCCTGTGGACAGAGTGACCGCGACAGAGGTATTCAGCACTTCTCGCATGAGGGAATGCTGTACCGCATCATCGGCGGGCACTGGGGTCTGCAGCCACGTATGATGAAGCTTATCGCAGAAAACAAAATTCTTGCGTACTGTATTCCTCAGGGACAATTCGCTCAGCTGTACCGAAGTATGGCAGGCGGCGAGCCCGGAAAAATCACCAAGGTAGGTCTTGGAACTTTTATTGATCCACGTATTGACGGTGGAAAGATGAATGCTATCACAAAAGATGCCCCGGATATTGTTGACGTTGTCACGATTGACGGTGAAGAGTACATGCGTTATAAACCGATTCCGCTCGACTACTGCATTATCCGAGGAACCTATGTGGATGAAATGGGTAATCTCACAACAGATGAAGAAGCAATGCAGCTGGAAGTATTTTCCGCAGTTATGGCCTGCAAGAAATTTGGCGGCAAGGTTATCGCTCAGGCGAAATACAAAGTAAAAGCAGGTTCACTCCACTGCAAGCGTGTTACTGTTCCGGGAATTTTTATCGATGCAGTTGTTATGTGTCCGAATCCTGAAGAAGATCACCGCCAGACTCACAGCTTCGCTTTTGATCCTGCTTACTGCGGTGATATCAAGGTTCCGGTTTCTGAATCTGATGTGCTTCCACTGAATCTTCGTAAAGTTATCGGACGCCGTGCCCTGATGGAACTTCATGTAGATGATGTTTTGAATGTCGGAACCGGTATTCCAAACGATGTGGTAGGACCGATTATTTCAGAAGAAGGTGTCGGTGATGACGTTACTGTTACTGTAGAATCCGGTATTTATGGTGGTATTCCTATGGGTGGAGTTGATTTTGGTATCGCCAAAAACAACTTTGCATTATTAAGGCACGATGACCAGTTTGACTATTACAACGGTGCTGGTGTAGATGTAACCTACATGGGCGCAGGCGAAATTGATCCTGACGGAAATGTTAACGCAACAAAACTTGGCCCGAATCCTACAGGCGCCGGTGGTTTTATTGATATCACAACAAATGCCAAACATGTTGTCTTCTGCTCTTCCTTCACAGGAAAAGGACTCGACTGCTCTTTTGAAGACGGACGTCTCCACATTAACAAAGAAGGCAGCCTCATCAAATTTGTAAATAAAGTACAGCAGATTTCCTACAACGGAAAGATTGCAAGAGAAAAACGGCAGAAAATGCATTACGTTACAGAGCGAGCTGTATTTGAACTCCGTCCGGAGGGACTTGTGCTTACAGAAATTGCACCTGGAATCGATCTTCAGACTCAGATTCTTGACCTGATGGAATTCAAACCGGTCATAAGCGAAAATCTGAAAGAAATGAATCCGGCGATCTTCTCAGAAGCAGTTCCATACGGACTGAAAGACATCATTCGTAACCATTAAAAATTAAATATAAACAATTATTCATTATTCAAGGAGGATTATCATGAGATTAAAAGACAAAGTAGCAATCGTAACCGGTTCCGGACGTGGCCTTGGAAAAGGAATCGCAATGAAACTTGCTGAAGAAGGCGCCAAAGTAGTTATCGCAGACATGGCTGCAGCAGATGATACAGTTGCTGAGATCGTGGCAAAAGGCGGCACTGCTTCTGCTTTCGCAGTAAATGTTTCCAAACAGGAAGAAGTACAGGCTCTGATAAAATACGCCATCGACACATACGGAACTCTGGATATCATGGTAAACAACGCAGGTATCAACCGTGACGGTATGCTCCACAAAATGCCTGTAGAAAACTGGCAGATGGTTATTGACGTTGACCTGACCGGTGTATTCTATGGTACACAGGAAGCGTTGAAGCATATGCGTGCACAGGGAAGCGGACGTATCATTAATATCTCTTCCGGAAGCTGGCTCGGAAATATCGGTCAGGCTAACTATGCTGCTGCAAAAGCAGGTGTTGTAGGTCTTACAAAAACTGCCGCACGTGAAAGCGCACGCAAAGGCATCACATGCAATGTTATCTGCCCTGGCTTCATCGAAACAGATATGACTCTTAAACTGAAAGAAGTAAATGACGGCGCTGCATGGGACAGCATGATGCAGAGAATTCCTATGGGATATGCAGGTAAACCTTCTGATGTCGGAAACATGGTTGCTTTCCTTGCATCTGACGAAGCTGCTTATATCACTTCCGAAGTTATCAACGTTGGCGGCGGAATGATCGTTTAATAAAACTGATTCAGACTGAATTTTATCACAGATATGGAGGAAAAAGAGTAATGAAAGATGTAGTAATTGTAAGTGGTGTACGTCTCCCTGTAGGAAGTTACGGTGGAAGCCTGAAAGGTTTTTCTGCTATTGACATGGGTGCTATGGTTGTAAAAGAAGCTGTTAACCGTGCAGGAATCCAGCCCGCAGACGTTGATGAAGTTATTATCGGACAGGTTGGACAGATTGCAGAAAACGGATTTGTAGCAAGAGCGATCAGCCTGAAAGCCGGCATGCCCAAAGAAACAACCGCTTATTCTGTAAACAGACAGTGTGGTTCTTCCTTACAGTCCATTGCTGACGCTGTTATGGAAATCCAGACAGGACAGGCTGATGTAGTAGTTGCCGGAGGTGCAGAAAATATTTCTCAGCTTCCGTATTATGTAAAAGATGCCCGCTGGGGTGCACGTATGGGACACAAAGTATTCGAGGATGGAGTCATCGATATCCTGACCTGGCCATTGGATGGAAACCATAACGGTGTAACTGCAGAAAACGTGGCAGCAAAATACAACGTAACAAGAGAAGAGCAGGACGAATTTGCTCTGGAAAGTCATCAGCATGCCGTAGCAGCTATCAAAGCAGGAAAATTTAAAGATGAAATTCTCCCTGTTGAATTAAAAGACCGCAAAGGTAATGTAACTGTTTTTGACACAGATGAAGGTCCAAGAGAAGGCCAGACCCTTGAAAAGCTGGCAAAACTCCGTCCTTGCTTCGTAAAAGGCGGAACTGTTACCGCCGGCAACTCTTCCAGCCTCAACGATGGTGCTGCTGCAGTTGTTATTATGTCTGCAGACAAAGCCAAAGAACTTGGTGTTACACCAAAACTGAAAATCGTTGATTTCGCAGTTGCTGGTTTTGACGCTGAACTGATGGGCTACTCTCCGAAATTCTCCAGTGAAAAACTGGCCAAGAAACTTGGTCTTGACCTGAAAGATATCGACATGTTCGAGATCAACGAAGCATTTGCCAGCCAGGCTTATGCTGTAAGAAGAGACCTTGGTCTTGATAAAGACAAAGTCAACATCTACGGCGGCGGCATCTCCATCGGACATCCAATCGGTGCAACAGGCTGCGTCCTTACCGTAAAAGTTCTCTATGAATTAATGAGAACCGACAAGAAAGATGCAATGATCAGCATGTGCATTGGCGGTGGACAGGGTATTTCCATGTATTTCACCAAATGCTGATATTAACTGATCTCCCTTTTTTTACTACAGATAAATTCCTATAATGAATGGGCTGTCGGGATTTACCGACAGCTCATTTTTACCTGCGATTCTTCCGACTTGCCCGGTTTCTGGCTCCTCGCCATCGAAGACCATCTGATTCAGGATTTCCACCGCAATCATGGCATTGATTTCGTTATCCTCTGCCATCAAAATACAGCGGTTATTAAATATCTGACCAAAAAGTTTTCTTGCCAGTCAAAAATTTATCTTCTATAATATTTTTAATGATAAATCCCGCCAGTTTTTGTCAGATTGCCAAACCTTCCCGGGCTTTTCGTCAATCTGTCAAGAAACCTCCGAAATCTTTGTAAGATTCAACTCTGGATTCCTCCGGGAAATTCCAGTATACTGATAACAGTTCAAAACACGAGCAAAACTTACTTAATATTTTGGAGGGAATTTACAATGGCAAGTTTATCTTTACAGCACATTAATAAGACATATCCAAACGGTTTCGAAGCCGTTAAAGACTTCAACCTTGAAATCGAAGACAAAGAATTCATCATTTTCGTAGGACCTTCCGGATGTGGTAAATCTACTACACTTCGTATGGTAGCCGGACTGGAAGAGATCACCAGCGGTACCTTAAAGATCGGTGACAAAGTTATGAACGATGTAGAGCCGAAAGACCGTGATATCGCAATGGTATTCCAGAACTACGCTCTGTATCCTCATATGACCGTATATGATAACATGGCATTTGGACTGAAACTTCGTAAAGTTCCGAAAGACGAGATCGACAAAGCAGTTCGTGAAGCTGCAAGAATCCTTGACCTTGAGAAACTTCTTGACCGTAAACCGAAGGCTCTTTCCGGTGGACAGAGACAGCGTGTTGCTATGGGACGTGCAATCGTTCGTAATCCTAAGGTATTCCTTATGGATGAGCCTCTCTCCAACCTGGATGCAAAACTTCGTGTACAGATGCGTATCGAGATTTCCAAAATCCACCAGAGACTGGGTGCTACTATCATCTACGTAACACATGACCAGACAGAGGCTATGACTCTTGGTACCAGAATCGTTGTTATGAAAGACGGTGTTGTTCAGCAGGTTGATACACCTCAGAATCTCTATCAGAAACCGGGCAACCTCTTCGTTGCAGGATTCATGGGATCTCCGCAGATGAACTTCCTTGATGCCCAGATCAAAGAAAAAGGTTCCGACATTGTTGCAGTTATCGGAAGTGATGAACTCGTTATTCCGGCAGCTAAAGCTAAAGCACTCAAAGATGGCGGTTATGTAGGAAAGACCGTTGTTATGGGTATCCGTCCGGAAGACGTTGCAGATACACCGAACGGCTCCATGTCTTCTACCGTTAAGGTTTACGAGCTTCTTGGTGCAGAAGTATTCCTGTACTTCGATGTAAACGGCACACAGATCACAGCTCGTGTTGATCCGGCTACAAAAGCAAAAACAGGTGATCCGGTTAAATTCGATTTCAACATGGAAAAAACACATTTCTTTGATAAAGATACAGAACTGGTTATCACTAACTAAGATTCAATCAGAATATCAGACCCGGGGCAGTTTACCCCGGGTCCTTTTTTTCAGAAAGGATGATTTGATTTCATGTCCGTACAACGCACACTTCAAAAATATATGGATGACTGGAAACGCATCAGTCATCTCGACTTCTGCCTGCTTCTGGAGGACAATTCCGTTTTCGTTGAGACCTGCGAAAAAAGACTTCCATCCACGGCAAAACTTGATAAATTCCGCCAGAGCACCGCACTCTGTCTGGCCAATACAACATACTGTCTGTACAAAGTTACCGAAAAGAGTGATGTTCCCTATCTTCTCGTCGTATGGGGAAGCGATGCTTCTGTCTCAACGATCGGTGAACTGGCTGTCTGCCAGATTCAAAGCATTCTGGAAGGTTTTTCCGAAAAAAATGACAAGAACTCTTTTATGCAGAAACTGCTTCTGGGAAACTATACAGAAGTAGAGGCTTTTAACCGTGCGCGCAAACTGCACATTTCCACCACTGCACGCAGGGCAGTCTTCCTCGTCGCAACCAGACAGTCACAGGATGAACATGCCCTGGCAACGATCAAGAATATCTTTTCTGCACGCACGCACGATTTTATCACTGCGATCGATGACAGCGGCATCATCATTATTCGTGAACTTTCTTCTACGGAAACTTATGAGGATCTCGAAGATACCGCTCATATGCTGGTTGATATGCTCGGCGCAGAGGCCATGACACAGGCATGGGTTGCCTGCAGCAATACCGCTGATGATCTTAGAGAGCTTTCCAATGCATATAAAGAAGCACGTACTGCACTCGAGATCGGTAAGATCTTTTATGCCGAACGTGCTGTATTCGAATATCGTACCCTTGGTATCGGGCGTCTGATCTACCAGCTCCCTGTCTCCATCTGCGAGATGTTCATCGAAGAAATCTTCGGCGATGAGTCGCTGGATTCCATCGACGGTGAGACGCTGGCGATCATTCGTACTTTCTTTGAAAACAACCTGAATCTCTCCGAAACATCCAGACAGCTCTATGTACATCGCAATACGCTTGTCTACCGTTTCGAAAAGATCCAGAAAAAATTTGGTCTTGACCTCCGTACTTTCGAAGATGCCATGACCTTCAAACTGGCTATGCTTGTTGTCGGTTATCTGAAATCAAAATCACTTCAATAACATCAGATGCTCCGGCGGAAGATACAGATATGGCGGCAGATTTTTTTCATGTGGATCCCGGAAGTTTTCTTTCGGGCGCATCCACCAGAGGGCTGCTCCTTCTTCCATCCCCGGATTCCTGACCAGATACTGATGTTCAAATGTTGTTTCCACATATTCCGCCGCCTCGAAAGCAATGCAGTTTTTACCTGCTTCCTGTGCCGGCCGGATCCAGTGTCCGCGGATGGCAACATGCGTCATATCTGATTCCACCTTCTGTGCAGTATGAAGTGATACACCCCAGTCAAGTGCAAACACTTCATAATCTCCCATTCTCTCAATTCTTGAACTGTTTTTGCAGCCGGTCAGTCTGGATGCTTCCAGAAGCTGTGGCTGTTCAAATAAATCTCTTGTATTTCCGAAAATCAGTGTCTTTCCTTCTTTCAGAAGCATCAATTCATTACAAAAGCGAAATGCCTCATCTCTGCTGTGCGTTACCATCAGCATATCGCCCTGATACTGTTTCAGAAATTCCTGCATATCTTTCTGTAAAACATCCTTCAAATATCCATCCAATGCCGAAAATGGCTCATCCAAAAGGATCGCTTCCGGTTCTCCGATCATCATTCGGGCCAGTGCCACTCGCTGCTGCTGACCACCGGAAAGCTGTGCCGGATAACGGTTCTCCAGCCCATCAAGCTGATATCTCTTCAGATAGTCACGTACCTTTTCTTCTTTTTGTGATTTTTCTCCACGATAGCCGCAGAGAATATTGTCTTTGACCGTCATTGTCGGAAACAGTGCATAATTCTGAAAAAGATAACCGATCCTGCGTTCCTGCGGTTTCAGATTGATTTTCTTTTCGGAGTCAAACACGGTTCTTCCATTGATTACAATTTTTCCCTTATCCGGAGTTTCGATCCCGGCAACGCAGCGAAGCGTCATGCTCTTTCCGCTGCCGGATGCTCCTAAGATTCCGGTTGCCGAAGTAGTGCTCTCAAATGCGGTCTTAAGAGAAAATCCTTTGAAATTTTTTTCTATATTTACCTGTAATGACATCAGATCCACCTTCTGCTCTTCATGCCTCTGCCTGAGACAATATTTATCAGTGCCACGATCACAAACGAGATCAAAACGATCACCACAACCCAGAAACCTGCCACATCATAATTTCCTGCGGCAGTTTCCGCTGCAATCGCAACAGATACAGTCCTTGTCTTACCAAGAATATTTCCCGCCAGCATGGAAGTTGCTCCGTATTCGCCGATTGCCCTTGCAAATGCAAGTACGGTACCGGATGCGATACCCGGTGCTGCTGCCGGAACGATGACCTTCCAGAAAATCCTGCGGTCACTCATGCCAAGTGTCTGTCCTGCATAGATAAGGTTTGCGTCCACCTGCTCAAACGCAGCGCGTGCGTTGCGGTACATCAGCGGAAAAGCAATGACTGCCGCAGCGATCACGCATCCTTTCCATGTCTGAACAACCTTGAAGTCAAAACTCTCCAGCAAAAATTTGCCGAATGGTCTGCGCAGACTAAAGATCAGCAACAGAAAAAATCCTGCTACTGTCGGCGGAAGGACAAGCGGCATCGTAAGAATACCATCAAGAACCGCTCTTGATACCGGTTTCAGTTTCATGATCTTTCTTGCACAGAAAATCCCGAGAAAAAAGGCAATGACCGTCGCCACAAAACCGGTTTTTAAAGAAATCCACAGTGGACTCCAGTTAATTTCCTGTATAAATTCCATCATTCTTTCTAATTCCCCTGTATGCACAAAAAGGAGCTGACATATCTGTCGCCCCTTTTGTATGTAATTTTTGATTATTTTGTTTCTTCTGCTGCTTCTTTCTCATCATCTGCTTTGTACTGTGCAAATCCATATTCTTCGAATACTTTCATTGCATCATCTGTCTGAAGATATTCTAAGAAAGCTTTTGCTGCTGCAGCTTCGGAATCAGATGCTTCAGAATCAATTGTGAGCCCTGCCGGATAAAGAACCGGTGTTTCCAGAGAACCAGCCGGAGCTTCTGCGATAATGTCTACTTTGTCAGCAACGGAAGCTGCATCTGTTGCATAAACAATACCGATTTCGTTACTTCCCTCACTTACAGATGCAAGCACCTCTGTAACGTTCTTTCCTTCGTTGATCTCCATCTTGTTGACATCGTCTTCAATACCAAGATTCTTAAAGATTTCACGGGAGTACTGTCCAACCGGAACATCTTCGCCTGCAAGAGCAATGTTCTCTGCATCTGTGATGTTTTCGAATCCTGTAACTTTTGTCTCGCCATCCTTTGGTTTGATCAGAACGACTTTGTTTTCAAGAAGATCTACAACCGAATTTTTTTCTGCAAGTTTTTCATCTACAAGCGCATCCATCTGTTTGGTAGCTGCGGAGAAAAAGATGTCACATCTGGAGCCTTCCTCAATCTGTGTCTGAAGTGTTCCCGAGCTGTCTGCATTAAAAAGAATATTTACATCCGGATATTTCTTATTGAAATCCTTCTGGATATCTTCCATTGCATTGCTTAAGCTTGCTGCGATAAATACATAAAGATCACCACTTGCATCCTCTGCGACTGCTGCCTGTACGCTGCCTGCACTCATACCTGCCGCCATAGCACCTGCCAGCATGATCGTCAGAATTTTTTTCTTCATGATAAATCTCCCCTCTTTTCTGTACTCTTTCCAGTAATTTCATTACTGCGTTGATAATATTTTAACGGTACAGAAAATTTCTGTCAATTTATCCGACTTATTTTGCAATAGAACTTACCAATAAATCTTAAAGAAATTTTTATAGATTAATAATCCCAGTCGCCGCCCTCTTCATCGGTGTCATAACCTTCGTCTACATAATCATCGTAGGAAGAACCGTCAGAGCTTCCATCATCATAGGAGGAATCGTCATAACTGCCATCATCGTAATTACTGTCGTCATAGCTGCCGTCATCGTAGCTTCCGTCATCAGAACTGTCATCAGAACTGTCATCAGAACTGTCATAGCTGCTGTCGTCATAACTGTCATCATAGCTGCTGTCATCATAACTTGTATCCTCAGAACTATCGTCAGAGGAAGATGTCTGCTGTGAATTTTCCTTTGTATCTTTTTCTTTCTTTTCAGAAAGACTCATATAACGAAGATATGCAACGGAACTCTCTTCGTCGTAAGCAAGAGAAGCTTTTTCCATATCGCCAAGGTTTACACTGTAGATCTGGTATGCATCACCGGATGCAGTCACAATCTTCATATCATACAGAGCAGATGCACCGGAAGTATCTGTTGTTGAATCTGTGCTTTCTTCACTACTGTCTGATGCTGAAGAAGAATCTGCTGTGTAATACATCTGCACCTGTTCTGCCGCCTTTACAGAAGATTCTGACGGAATCAGGTTTTTGCCCCAGTCTTCTCCGCCGGATGTCATCAGATAGATTTCTCTGATATCGTTCTGAAGACTGTTGGTCAGGTAGATATATTTTGCCTGAGATGTTTTTACACCAATTACCTTCGGTGCCGGTGTAGAGGTCGGTACCGGTGTAACTGTTACCGGAACTTCGGTAGGTGTCGGAGTTGCTGCCGGTGTCGGAGTTACCTCAACGACACTTCCCTTTGATCCGCATCCTGCAAGTGCAAGAATCATTGTCATGCCAAGAACGGCGATGATATGTTTTGCTTTCATTATTTCCATCCTTTCCGGTCCCTGCGAGACCGTTGATACATTTTCTTGTTTATAAAATCACAGACATTATCCCACGTAATCCGCAAAAAGTCAAATTTCCAGCTTATCAGAGGAATTTTCTGCCCGCAAAATAACCCAGTACAAGGATACCAAGGACAATTCGATACCAGCCGAATGCTTTGAAGTCATGTTTCTTAATGTAACCCATCAGGAATTTGATTGCGATAATGGATACAAAAAATGCAACAACGACGCCTGTCACCAGTGTCAAAATCTCTGACGGTGTAAATGCGAAACCAAATTTTACAAGTTTCAGAAGGCTTGCGCCAAACATGACCGGAATCGCCAGGAAAAAGGTAAACTCTGCTGCTACTGTTCTTGAAGTCCCCACGAGGATTCCTCCGATAATCGTAGAACCGGATCGTGATGTTCCGGGAATAACAGAAAGTACCTGAAAGATACCAATCTTGAATGCAGTACCGAAGCTTAACTCTTCAAGGGATGTACATACCGGTTTTCTTCTTTTATTGTAGTTCTCTACCAGAATGAAGATTACACCGTATACGATCAGGGCAATCGCAACTACTACATAATTATTGAATTTTTCTTCGATAATATCATTAAACGGAAGCGCGATCACGATTGTCGGGATACATGCTACAAGAATCTTGAACCACAGAATCCATTTATCCTTGTCACAAAATTTTTCGACAAATGTCAGTGCCATACGGGATACCGGATTCATACGGTTAAGTTCTTTACGTTTTTTCGGTGAAATCTCCCTTATGTAAAATGGCCACAATTTGCTCCAGTACAAAACAACAACCGCAAGAATCGCGCCAAGCTGGATCACCACAAGGAAAAACTCCTTAAATTCCGGTGTCATTTCCATCTTGATAAATTCATCGACAAGAATCATATGTCCGGTACTGCTGATTGGAAGCCATTCCGTAATACCCTCGACGATTCCGAGTATCACAACTTTTATAAATTCCAGAACACTCATTTTTCTTTCCTTTCTCTGTCTTATTTTTTCATTACAATACCTACGAATTGTTTCCTTCCACAATTCATACTTTATCAGTATATTACAGTTTTCATGGTTCGTAAACCTCTCCACGGGTTTTCGTTCAAAGTTAAAGTTTTGTTTAGATTTTTCCTGTAATATCTGTGATTTTTTCTAAGCAAAAACCGGAGAAACAGTTTCGTCTCTCCGGTCGTAAAGTTACTTTTATTCTTTTATCTGTCTGCGATCGTTGCAATATCAATCAGTGTCAGGTTGTGAAGGTCTGTGTTCTCAAGGCTGGTTACAAGTGCTTCTGCTGTATCCAGACTGGTAAGAACATTGACACCTGTCTCGATCGCATTTCGGCGGATCACGAAACCATCTTTCTGATGTTCCACACCCTGCGGCGGTGTATCAATAACAACGTCGATCTTATGTCCGAGGATGAGATCCATAAGGTTTGGTGCCGGCTGCTCCAGTTTATTTGTACGGATTGCTTTGATTCCGTTTTCTTTGAGAACTCTTGCAGTTCCTCTTGTTGCATAAATACGGTATCCGAGAGCCTCAAAACGTCTTGCGATCGGAACAACTTCCTGCTGATCTTCATCCTTGACAGTAATGATCATGTTTTTGTATTTCGGAAGTTTGATTCCGGCACCAATGAAAGCTTTATAAAGAGCCTCATTGAAAGTCTCTGCAATACCAAGGCATTCACCGGTGGATTTCATTTCCGGTCCAAGGCTGATATCTGCACCGCGGATCTTCTCGAAGGAGAATACCGGCATCTTGATTGCGATATGTTTTGCCTCCGGCTGAAGTCCAGGTTCATATCCCATATCTTTCAGTTTATATCCGAGAATAACCTTTGTTGCCAGCGGCACGATCGGAATTCCTGTTACCTTGCTGATGTACGGTACGGTACGGCTGGAACGTGGGTTTACTTCGATAACATATACTTCTTCACCGCATACGATGAACTGAATATTGATCATACCGATTACATGAAGTGCTTTTGCCAGACGACGTGTATATTCCGCAATCGTATCTTTGGCTTTCTTACTGATCGTCTGTGCCGGATATACGGAAATACTGTCTCCGGAATGGATACCTGCACGCTCGATATGCTCCATGATACCAGGAATCAGAATGTCATTACCGTCACATACAGCATCGACCTCGATTTCTTTACCCATCAGGTATTTATCAACAAGGATCGGATGTTCCTGTGCAATCTGGTTGATGATTCCGATATATTCTTCTACATCCTCATCGCTGACCGCAATACGCATACCCTGTCCGCCAAGAACGTAGGAAGGACGTACAAGTACCGGATATCCAAGCTCGCTGGCTGCTTTTTTTGCTTCTTCGGCAGTAAATACGGTATGTCCCTTCGGTCTCGGAATCTGGCACTGCTCAAGAATTTCATCGAACAACTCACGGTCTTCGGCCGCATCTACATCTTCTGCAGATGTTCCAAGGATTTTTACTCCCATTTTCATGAGTGCTTCGGTAAGTTTGATTGCAGTCTGTCCACCGAACTGTACGACTGCACCATCCGGTTTCTCAATATTTACGATGTTTTCCACATCTTCCGGTGTCAGTGGCTCGAAATACAGTTTGTCCGCGATATCGAAGTCGGTGCTGACAGTTTCCGGGTTGTTGTTTACGATAATTGTTTCGTAGCCTTCTTTTTTGAATGCCCAGGTACAATGTACGGAGCAAAAGTCGAATTCGATACCCTGTCCGATACGGATCGGTCCGGAACCAAGAACAAGGACTTTCTTCTTATCATGAGCAGCTACTGCTTCGTTTTCCGTATCCGGTCCGCCATATACAGAGTAATAATATGGTGTTGCGGCAGCAAACTCAGCTGCACAGGTATCTACCATCTTGTAAGCGGCTGTGATCTTGTATCCCTGACGAAGTGCCTTGATATCGGCTTCTGTTCTTCCACAGAGGTTTGCGATCACGTAATCCGGAAATTCCATGCGTTTTGCTTCCAGAAGAAGTTCCTCTGTAAGCGGCTGAGTTTTAAGTGCCTGTTCCATCTCTACAAGGATTGCAATCTTGTCGATAAACCAGCGGTCGATCTTTGTGATTCTGTGAATGTATTCTTTGGAAATATCTCTTCGGATTGCTTCTGCGATCTTCCAGATACGACGGTCGTCTACAACTGCCAGTTCTTCAATCAGCTCACTTTCATCAAGATCTGTAAAGTCATAGGACATAAGGCTGTCTACATGCTGTTCCAGAGAACGGATAGCTTTCATGAGCGCGCCCTCGAAGTTGTGACAGATACTCATAACTTCACCGGTTGCTTTCATCTGAGTTGTCAGGGTTCTCTTTGCAGTGATAAATTTATCGAATGGAAGTCTCGGAATCTTAACTACACAGTAATCAAGCATCGGCTCAAAACTTGCATATGTTTTTCCTGTAATAGCATTCGGGATTTCATCCAGTGTATAACCCAGAGCGATCTTTGCAGCAACTTTGGCGATCGGATAACCGGTAGCCTTACTTGCCAGTGCGGAAGATCGGCTTACACGTGGATTTACCTCGATAACACAATATTCAAAGCTCTCCGGATGAAGAGCATACTGTACATTACATCCACCTGTGATTCCAAGCTCTGTAATAATGTTCAGTGCGGAAGTACGAAGCATCTGGTATTCTTTGTCACCCAGTGTCTGGGATGGGGCAACTACGATAGAATCACCGGTATGTACACCAACCGGGTCAATGTTTTCCATGTTGCAGACTGTGATACAGTTGCCTGCACTGTCACGCATAACTTCGTATTCGATTTCTTTCCATCCTGCGATGCAGCGCTCTACCAGAACTTCTCCTACTCGTGAAAGACGGAGACCGTTTTCGAGGATTTCTCTGAGTTCGAATTCATTGTTTGCGATACCGCCGCCACTTCCGCCGAGTGTGTAAGCAGG
Source organism: Blautia intestinalis (assembly GCF_014297355.1). Taxonomy (GTDB): domain Bacteria; phylum Bacillota; class Clostridia; order Lachnospirales; family Lachnospiraceae; genus Blautia_A; species Blautia_A intestinalis. The sequence continues at coordinate 73,180 of NZ_JACOQE010000004.1, forward strand.
ACGGAGAACGACCGGATAACCGATGGTTCTGGTGAATGCCACACCATCTTCTACAGTTGTTACGACTTTTGATGCCGCAACCGGTTCACCAATCTTTTCCATGGTATCTTTAAATTCCTGACGGTCTTCTGCTTTTTTGATGGTTTCTGCAGTGGTACCGATCAGGCGTACGTTGTGTTCTTTAAGAAAGCCTTTTTCTTCCAGTTCCATAGCAAGATTCAGACCCGCCTGTCCGCCAAGAGTCGGAAGTACGCTGTCCGGCTGTTCTTTCAGGATGAGCTGTTCTACAACCTCTACTGTCAGAGGCTCAATGTAAACCTTATCTGCAATGTCTTTATCTGTCATGATCGTCGCAGGGTTGGAATTCAGAAGAACTACTTCCATGCCTTCTTCTTTCAGAGAACGGCATGCCTGTGTACCTGCGTAGTCAAACTCTGCCGCCTGACCGATGATAATCGGACCGGAACCAATTACAAGAACTTTATGTATATCTTTATTTCTCGGCATGATCTGTTCCTCCCATCATTTTCATAAATCTGTCAAACAGGTAGCTGGAATCCTGCGGTCCCGGGCATGCTTCCGGATGGAACTGAACGGTAAAGATGTTCTTTCCTTCGTAAGCCATTCCTTCATTTGTACCATCGTTTACGTTGATAAATGCAGGTTTGGCAATGCCCTTTTTCTCGAGGGCTTCTGCATCTACCACATAGCCATGGTTCTGTGAAGAAATGTAAACGCGTCCTGTTTCAAGGTCTTTTACCGGATGGTTACCACCACGGTGTCCGTATTTCATCTTATGTGTATCTCCGCCTGTTGCAAGAGCCATAAGCTGATGTCCGAGACAGATTGCAAAAATCGGTACATCAGATTCGTAAAGTTTACGGATTTCTTCTATAATAGTGGTACATTCTTTCGGGTCTCCCGGGCCATTACTCAGCATGATTCCGTCCGGAGCATCTTTCAGGATCTCTTCTGCCGGTGTCAGTGCCGGATAGATTGTCACCTGGCATCCTCTTTCGTTCAGGGAACGGGCGATATTGCGTTTTGCGCCAAAGTCCATGAGTGCTACTTTAGGTCCGTTACCTTTGAGTACTTCTTTTTCTTTGCAGGTAACTTTTTCAACTACTTTTCCTGTTGTATATGCTTTTAAGCGGGGGATTATTTCGTCTAAATCATAATTTTCATTGACAGTGATCATACCATTCATGGTACCTTTTTCACGAAGAATTTTGGTGAGAGCACGGGTATCAATACCGGCAATACCCGGAATATCATGTTTTTCAAGAAAATGCTGAATTGTGTCCACGCTTCTGAAGTTGCTTGGAACACGTGATAATTCACGAACGATAAAACCATCAATCCATGGTTTTCTGGATTCCTGGTCCTCATAACAAATACCATAGTTACCAATTAGAGGGTAGGTCATGCAAACGGCCTGTCCTGCATACGACGGGTCAGTCATTACTTCAAGATATCCGGTCATGGATGTGTTAAAAACGATTTCACTGATGACTTCTCTTGTCGAACCGATGCTTGTTCCTTTAAATACATGGCCATCTTCTAATATCAGAAATGCTTTCATATAATCTCCCTTTCTCTTGTTTTATCCTAAATCTTCAAAATTGTATCACAAGAGTTTTTGTTTTTCAACAGGTTAAAGCACTAAAAATAATTAAGTTGTTCAAAAAAACTTTGTTCTGGTGATTGATTGAGTAAATTGTTGCTTTTGCAAGTATTATTAAAAAAATTTAATTTTTTTTATTTTTTCTATTGACATTTAGGTTTTGTTGCGTTATTATAAACAGGCAGTCGACGAGAGCGACTGATTCATAATGAAATGCAGGAGTGGCGGAATTGGCAGACGCGCAGGCTTCAGGTGCCTGTGGTCGCAAGATCGTGTGGGTTCAAGTCCCATCTCCTGCATTCTTTTTTTATTTCGGGAAATCTTCTTATTTACTGAGGATTTCCCGATTTCTATTGTCTTGAAATGGTATAATTTTGTGGTCACTCGTGGTCACTTTTTTGTAGCACTGATCTTGAACTGATTTCTCGTTTGTTTTCTTTGTATTAAAATCCAACGCACTCTCAATTTGTCTGTTCGTCGCTTCTTCACCAAATCGATTGTAACAATAACACGCATATGTTGTTCTTACGTCTGCATGTCCAACTTGTTTTCTTATTTCATTGATATTCACTCCACCATCTATCAACGCAGAAACATATGTCTTTCGAGCTTTATGAATACTTTTATGTTTAATCGAAACAGCAGACAAGCACCTGTCTAATTGATAAACAACTGCTCTCGCTTTTATTCTCTCTCCATTTTTCACAAATAAGAATTCCTGCTGTGATTCTCCATTGATCTCATTAGCATTCTGAATCCTTTTTATGATTTCTTTTGCTTCTGGAACAAGATATACATATCTGTCTCCTGCATCAGATTTCGTATAACCCACAACCTTATGTGCTGAAAGATGATACTCTCCATCATCCCGGAAAGCATATTCCTTTGTTTCCTGACAATGTACGTGTAATTGTGACCTTTCCAAATCAATGTCCTTATACCGTAAAGCTACGAGTTCTGCTTTTGTCAATATAAGTCTAAAAAAAATTTGCTTTTAATTGGCAGTGGACAGGGTATTTCCATGTATTTCACCAAATGTTGATATTAAAAGCTAACATTAACTAATCTCCCTTTTTTACCACAGATAAATTCCTATAATGAAAGGCAGAAATCGCATGCGATTTCTGCCTTTTGCATTCTCAATATCCTTCTCTTCGACGTTCTTTACGTAATGCATAACGCTTTTCTCCGCCAATCCATTCTGCTTTTTCAGCCTCAGTCTCCACAATTAATTTCGGCACTTCCACTTTATTATCATTTTCATCCAGCGCAACCATGACTTCATACGCACGATTGATGATTTTGCGTGTTCCATCAGCAGCTTCTACGTAAGTATCGATTCTGACTTCCATAGATGTTTTTCCCACATAAGTCATCTTTCCAATTAATACAACGACATCTCCAAGATAAGCTCCTGCTTTAAAATTTAGATTATCTACGCAGGCAGTTGTAACAATAGTACCTGCATGGCGACGGGCTACAATTCCTGCCATTTCATCAATCCACTGCATCAGCACTCCTCCAAAAAGGCGTCCGTAACAGTTAATATGTTTTTTCATGATCAAATATGTATTTTCTGTTCGAGACTCTTCCACTCGCTTCATTTTACCCATTCAAACGCCATCACTTTCTGCATAGACTGATAATCCTACTTCTTCATGCCTTATTAATACACAGGTGAAATTATTTCTGCTCTTTGCATAATATGATTCCACCTGCTTAATTTACCGAAAACCTCAACTAATGCAGGTCAGTTTTTATCATTTACCTAAATACCCTCCATCGACTGGAATGACCGCCCCAGAAATATACGCTGATGCATCAGAAGCCAAAAATACAGCCAGCCCTTTCAGATCTTCGCCAGTTCCCCATCTGCCGGCGGGAATCCTGGAAGTTATTTCCTGATACTGTTTCGGATTCTTTTCTTTCATATCCTGCGTAAGTTTTGTTGCCATATAGCCAGGTGCAATAGCATTTACATTTACACCTGACCTTGCCCATTCATTTGAAAGAGCTTTTGTCAACTGAGCAATTCCTGCTTTTGATGCGGTATATGCCGGAATACGTTCACTACCAAAAAAAGAAGTCATAGAGGCAATGTTGATGATCTTGCCATACTTATGTTCAATCATTACCTTTCCTACCATCTGTGCTAAATAGAACACCGCACTTAGATTAATGGATATTACACGTTCCCATTCCTCAGCCGGAAAATCAACCGCGTCACTGCGAAACTGAACCCCTGCACCATTAACAAGAATATCTATTCTTCCATCAAACAGTTCCATACATTTATTAAATATAGATGTAATTTCCTGTCTGTCTCCGAGATTTCCTGTTACTGCATATACATTTGCACCGTGTACATTCATCTCTTCCGCTGTCTGCACTGCTGATCTGAAACTGCCGACCAGAATAACTTCGGCACCCGAATCATGCAATGCTTCCGCAATACTTCTACATAATCCACGTCCACCACCTGTTACAATGGCTTTTTTACCTGTTAAATCAAGTTTCATTTATCACTCTTTCTGCCTTCTTTTTCTGTATGTAAAATGTCGGATTACTTGCAGAGTTCAAATAGTACTGCCAGGCCCTGTCCGCCACCGATACACAGTGTAGCTATTCCATAACGTTCGTTACGTCTTACCATTTCATTCATAAGCTTGATGGTGATGATACAGCCGGTTGCTCCTATTGGATGGCCCATGGAAATTCCACTGCCATTTACATTTACTTTATTAATATCAAGACCAAGTTCTCTGATGCATGCCAACGTCTGGCTTGCAAATGCTTCATTTAATTCAAACAGGCCTATATCAGCCAGGGTAAGTCCGGTCTTTTTCAAAAGTTTTCTGACTGCCGGCACAGGTCCAATTCCCATATATGCAGGATCTACACCTGCTGCTGCCGCTTCAACTATCCTGACAATCGGTTTCTGACCACGTTTCTCTGCTTCTTCTGCTTTCATCAAAACAACTGCCGCACCACAGTCATTAATTCCTGATGCATTTCCTGCTGTTACTGTTCCATCTTTTTTGAATGCAGGACGGAGTTTTTCGAGTTTTTCAAGAGTTGTATTGTCGCGGATATATTCATCTGTATCAAAGATTTTTGTTTCTTTTTTATTTACTTTGACTTCCAGAGGAATGATCTCATCTTTGAATTTTCCCTCATCCCTTGCCTTCGCTGCACGCTGCTGGCTCAGAAGAGCATATTTATCCTGATCTTCACGGGAAACATGATATCTTTCTGCAACATTTTCTGCTGTAATTCCCATATGATCTCTTGTAATAGGATCTGACAAAGCTGTAACCAGTCCGTCTTCTACTTCACCATGTCCCATACGATATCCTGTCCGCATCTTACGGATATAATATGGAATATTATTCATACTTTCACCGCCGCCTGCAACTGCGATTTCACAGAATCCCTCGTCGATCTCCATTGCCGCTGTAACGATTGCCTGAAGTCCTGATGAACATAATCTGTTTACGGTAAGTGCTGTAGCTTCATATGGAATTCCTGCTTTAATTGCGCTGACACGCGCCATAAATGCATTTTCAGCAGCCTGTCCGACACAGCCCATAACAACTTCATTTACATCTTCCGGTGCAACCTGGCCCCTTTTCAAAGCTTCTTTAATTGCGATTCCGCCAAGATCTGTAGCTTCCAGATTCTTAAGTGATCCTCCAAAACTGCCAATAGCTGTTCGGGCACCTGAAACGATTACTATATTTTCTTTCATAATTTAGCCCTCACATTTTTCAACGTACATGGAAATTCCCTGCCCACCGCCGATGCACATGCTGATCATTGCATTCTTCTTATCTGTACGCATCAGTTCATACATTACCTTAACTGTAAGGATACAGCCTGTTGCTCCAATTGGGTGTCCGATAGAAATACCACCACCATAAATATTAACTTTGTCCATATCCAGTCCAAGATCTCTGCTGACAGCTACTGCCTGGCTGGCAAATGCCTCATTGATCTCAAACATATCAATGTCTTTAAGGTTCAGGTTCAGCTGTTTTGCAAGTTTTTCACTGGAAAGTTTCGGTGAATAACCCATTAACTCTGCATCAAATCCGGCAACTGTCCAGCCTTTGATGACAAGTTTCGGAATAACACCAAGTTCTTCTGCTTTTTCTCTTGACATAACAACAACTGCTGCTGCCGCATCATTAAGACTGGAAGAGTTTCCTGCTGTAACTGTGCCACCTTTTACGAAACATGGACGGAGTTTTGCAAGTTTTTCCATAGTCTGTCCTTCTCTCGGACCCTCGTCTGTATCAAAAATTGTTACATTGCCCTTGCGGTCTTTCAGTTCTACCGGAACAATCTCAGCCTTAAATTTACCTGCTTTGATTGCTGCGCATGCTCTCTGATGGCTCTGCATCGCAAAAGCATCCTGCTCTTCTCTTGTTACATCGTATTTAGTTGCAACGTTTTCTGCAGTTACACCATTGTGATTTCCATCCAATGGCCAGGTCAGGATATCGATGACTCCATCCTCGAATACTTTGTGTCCCATACGTGCACCCCAGCGGGCATCTTTTACATAATATGGAAGCTGAGAAATATTCTCTGCACCACCAGCAACAACTACATCAGCAAATCCTGTCTGGATCTCCATAACAGCATCTGCGATGGACTGCAAGGAAGAACCACACTGTCTGTTTACGGAATAAGCGGTTGTTTCCTTCGGCATACCGGCTTTCAGGCTGATTGCTCTTGCTACGAATCCGTTTTCTGCAACTTCTCCAACCTGTCCGATAATAACTTCATCAACATCTGAAGGTTTGATTCCTGCACGATTAACAGCTTCTTTGACTACAATCGCACCAAGATCAATAGCAGATACTCCTTTAAGGCTTCCACCATAAGAACCAACGGCTGTTCTGCATCCACTGACAATTACTACATCTTTAAACTCACCCATGACTATACCTCCTGCAAGTATTTTAATTTTTCTGTTCTACAAACTCTACCAAAACACCAAATCCGTAACGGGGTCTGAGGAAGTTGACAATGATTCCTCCTGCTCCCGGAACTGCTTCTTTTTCCAGCATTTCCAGCCCCTTATCTTCAAATTCCCGGCGGGCTTTTTCCACGTCTTCCACTTCAAAAGCAATGTGATGAAGACCTCCTTTTCCATTTCTGAATTCTGTCAGTACACCTTCTGTCGGAATAATAAGTTCCACCGGAGATTCATCTTTTCCGTATTTTGTAAAAAGGCAGTGTGCGTGATAGGCTTCAACATATTCCATATAGTCGGTTTCTAGCCTAAACTGATCCATAAAAGCTTCCGCCTTTTCCATGGACGGCATTATGATTCCTACATGATGCAGTCTCATTGGTTTCATTTATCTTCCTCCTCTCTGTAAAAATCCGGAATATTCCAAGAAATTTTCTGCAGATATGGACGTTCCGCACGCCGCTGAAAATCCTCCACATCTTTCTTTTTCCAGTCATAGATTCCTTTATCCGTTTTTATCCCATATTCTTTTTTGTCACAGTGGTCCATGATCAGCTTCTGTACTTCTGTGTCATCAGCAAGATCTGGATACAGTTCTTCACTGATATCCCGTGCCAGATCAAGGCCACAGTTATCAAAATGTTCAAAAATACCTATAGATGTATATCTTGGTGCAAAACTGTTCATCAGAATCTCATCTACTTCTTCAGATGTCGCAATTCCGCTTTCCACAATGTGGATGGCTTCTCTCAGTAATGCATACTGAAGCCGGTTGGCCACAAAACCAGGAGCGTCCTTTTTTATGATTACAGGAGTCTTCCTGACATATTTCAGTAAATCAACCACATACTGTACTGCTTCTTCGGAAGTGTACTTATTTGGTACGATTTCCACACATGGTACAAGATGCGGTGGATAAAAAGGATGCGCCACTAAAATTTTATCTCTAATCCTGCTTCCTTCTGCCAGCTGTAAAGAAGGAATTGCAGAGGTAGAAGATGCAACTGCTTTAAGGTGTAAACAATGTTCTGCCAGTGCCTCATATATACTGTGCTTTACCTCAAGTTGCTCCGAAGCACTCTCGAAAACACAGTCTACCTTCTGCAATTCTTCATAGGAGGTTACCACTTGTAAATACGAACTGCACCGTTTCTGTTCTTCTCTGGTCAGAATACGTTCTTCCCGGAGAAAATCCAGTATTTTCTGATATCTTTTTATGTATTTTTCCTGATTATGCCGGACATAAAGCAGGGTGTGAATGCCATTGCATGTAAGCAGTACACTCATACTTAGTCCCATCATTCCGGCCCCAACGACTGCTACCTGAATGTTTTTATTCATTCTCTGTCCCTCCGGCATTTCCCGTCTCAGCACCCAATTATCAGATTCCCAGATATGCTGCCTGTATCTGTTCATTAGCCAGCAGATCAGAAGCTTTACCTTCCATTACGATCTGTCCGGTTTCAAGAACATAACCACGGTCAGCTACAGATAACGCCTGATTAAGGTTCTGTTCAACGATCAGGATACTTACACCCTGTTTTGCAACATTTGAAATAATCTCAAACATATCTTTTACTACAATAGGCGCCAGACCCAGTGACGGCTCATCCAGCATTAAAAGTTTTGGGCTGATCATCAGCGCTCTGGCAATTGCAAGCATCTGCTGCTCACCACCACTTAATGATCCTGCCATCTGATTCTGACGTTCCTTGAGTATAGGGAACATCTCAAAAGATTTCTGTATATTTTCTTCCAGTGCTGCACGTGCCGCCTTTGGATATGCACCCATAACAAGATTTTCTCTGACGGATAAGCTGCCCAGAATTCCACGTCCCTGAGGGATGTGTGCGATTCTGTGGTCCGCTTTCTCATAAGCTTTAATCCTGGTAAGGTCTTCACCCCGATATGTAATCGTTCCTGATTTTACAGGTTCCAGTCCTGAAAGGATACGAAGCAATGTGGTTTTTCCGGCACCATTAGAGCCAACAAGTGAAACGACTTCACCTTCGTCTACATTCATGGAAATATTAAACAGCACCTGAAGATCTCCATATCCTGCACATAAGTCTTTAATTTCCAGTAACATTCGCTTCACCTCCCAGATATGCAGCTACTACCTGCGGATCATTAAGAACAGTTCTCGGTTCTCCTTCACAGAGCAGTTTTCCCTGATTAAGAACGATAGCTCTTGTGCAGACAGAAACTACGGCTTTCATTACGTGTTCAATAAACAGGACAGTAATTCCTTCTTTATTGATCGTACGAATCAGGTCAAGACTGGATTCCATTTCTGACGGGTTCAGACCTGCCATAACTTCGTCCATCATGATGATCTTCGGTTTCGTTGCCATACATCTTGCAAGATCCATCCACTTTCTTTTTTCAATGGATAGTTTTGCACTTTTTGTGTCTTTCAGATCATATAATTTTGTCAGATTAAGAATTTCATTTGTCAGTTCCACCGCCTGTGCTTTTGAATTCTGCTGCAGTGCGATTGTATAAATATTGTCAAACACATTGAGATGAGCAAAAGGTTTCGGAGTCTGGAATGTACGTGCAATACCAAGTTTTGCTCTGTCTGCGATACTCATTTTTGTTGGAATTTCTTTTCCGTCAAATGTGATGGTACCTTTATTCTGGATATATACTCCGGATATCATATTTACAGTTGTAGATTTTCCGGAACCGTTCGGTCCTATCAGGGCAAGAACTTCACCTTTATCAATATGGAAATTAAGATCCTGTACTGCCTTAATACCACCAAAGGAAATAGACAGATCTTTTACTTCAAGTAATCTCTCCATCATGCTCCCTCCTTTTTCCTGCTGAAACGAAAGACAGATCTTTTGTTTACAGTATTATCTTTCTGGAAAAATCCGATGATACCTTCTGGTTTAAAAATAATAACGAGCATCAGAAGAATACCATATACCATCTGGCTTCCACCTGCTGAACCAAACAGAACGCTGGTTGCCTCGATCAGTAATACAACTACAAAACCACCGATAACAGAACCCCAGAGGCTTGCAACACCACCAACGATAGCAACAACACCAATCTTCATTGAAAGGTCAAAACTTGCTGTACTGGTAGGTGCAATATAAGTAAGGAATGATGCATAAAAACATCCGACAACTGCTGCCATCATCGCACTGAGCTGGAAAGCTTTCAGTTTAATCTTGAAAGTTTCGATTCCAAGAGATTCAGCTGCTGTTTCATCACCTTTAATAGCGCTTAAGTAATAACCTGTTTTTGATTTTGTAAACAGATATGTAACCAGTACCATGAGAAGTACGAGTACCAAGGCAATGTAATAAAACGGAATATCGTTTTCAAATGTCAGTAACCAAAAATCATGCTGACGGTAAGTTACATACATTCCGGCAGCACCTTTTGTTACTTTGTCGAAATGCTGGATCAGAACTCGGATTGCTTCACCACATGCGATAGTCGCAATAGAGAAATATGGTCCGTGAAGACGAAATGTTGAATATCCGACGATCGTAGCAATGATCGCTGCAATGACCATACCTACCGGAATTGTCAGGAACGGAGACCATCCGAATTCAGTATTGAGAATAAAGTTTGCATATGCTCCTACTGCCACAAATGAAGCATGACACCAGGAAACCTGTCCGCCATATCCACCGATAATATTCCAGCAACCTGCCATAGCTGCAAAGAACATACAGTTTACAAGGTTTGAAATAATGTAGTTACCTGTTGTTACAGCAGGTATGAGAAGGAAAATTACCAACAGAACATATGCAGGTATATATTTTTTCGATAAAATATTTTTCATGCCCGTCTCTCTCCTTTCCCAAAGAATCCCTGTGGTCTCAGGTACAGTACAACCAAAAGTGCAACACATACACCAACCGGTCCAAGATCGTTGGAAATCATACCTGTTACAAGAGCTTCAATGACACCAACTGCAAGTCCACCTACCAGAGCACCCTTGATATCGCCAAGTCCACCGATGATAACTGCGATATACGCTGTCGTACGGAACATGTTTCCGGCAGTAGGAGTTACATAATACAAAGGAGTGATCAGAAGACCGGAAATTCCGGCAAAGATAACACCGATCATGAAAGCAATCGTAAATGTCTTTTTTGTGTTAATGCCAAGCATCTGTGCAACTTCAGGTTTTTCGGAAGTTGCTCTCATAGCACGGCCGAGAGTTGTCTTGTTCAGCAGCATATAAACACCAAGAACAAGAATGATCATTGCAAAAAATGCGATAAGTCTTGGAAGACCTATACTGTAATCACCAATAATGATTGAAGATGTTTTTATTTCAGATGGCACAGATTTCGGATCCGCACCAAATACAAATTCTGCAAGGTTCTGGAGAAAATAAGATAAACCAAGAGTTACAAGAATAAATGAAGTATCGTCTGAACCAAGAAGAGGTCTTACGATCAGTTTAAAAATTACCCATGAAAGAGCACCCATACATACTACAACAAACGGGATTGCCCAATAACAGTTCAAGCCTGTCCATGAATAGAAGAGATATGTAAAATACATGCCCCATATAAGCTGTGCACAGGCTGAGAAGTCAACCATTTTCATAACACCGAAGATGATTGTGATACCTACACCAAACAATGCATATACACCGCCGGCAAGGACACCGCTAATCAAGGATTGAAAAAATACCCACGTCATTTAGTAACCTCCTTTATGTAATACGGGATGTATTTTCATACATCCCGTAACAACTCCTCTGCGACTTATTTCTGCATTGCTTTTAAGTCCTCAGTCAGCTGGAAATCTGCACCAGCTTCAGTATCCGGGAATACACAGCGTGTTCTGTAAACATCATCGTCGCCTTTCTGCCACTGTACGATAACTGCATGTGCGTTTGTGTTTGCACCTGTTTCATCAAATGTAACATCCCCGCCAGGTGTAGCTGCTGGGCATGTCAGTTTACGAAGTTCTTCTGTAACCGCTTCATGATCTGTTGATGCAGCGTTTTCAAGAGCCTGTGCAATCAGATAAATAGCACTGAATGCAGATGTACTCTGCTCTGGCATGAAGTATCCATATTCTTCTTCAAATTTCTCGCCGATATCTGCGATTTCTTCATTACCGGTAATAGTCTGAATATCATAGTTATGTCCACTTACGGAAACAACGCCGTCTACCAGTTCACCAAGTTCTTCACCAAATGACGGATACAGGAATCCACCACCGCCACCAATGATAAGTGGGCTGTAGTTCATACTCTTCATTGTGTTAAAGAGAAGTTTTGCGTCCTGTGTATAGCAGGTAGGGAATACAACTTCACAACCAGCCTGTTTCAGACCAACAACGATATTTGTAAGGTCAGAAGATCCCGCTGTAAAGGATTCGTTATAAGCAATTTCCAGTCCGGAATCGTTCTTTACAGATTCTTCGATTGCATTTACAGCACCTGAAGTATTGGAAATACCCCATTCCGTATCTTCATAAACGATACCTACTTTGCTGATTCCAAGGCCATATTGTTCATTGAGCCATTCAAGGAATTTAACCTGATATTCTGCAAAGCTTCCACCTGTTGAACCAAAACGAAATACATGCTGATATCCCTGGTTTGTGATGGATTCGGAAACCTGTGCTGTCAGGAAAGGCATTCCGTTCTTTTCAAATACAGGAAGCATTGGAAGTACGAAGGAACTGGAAGCTGCACCTGTTACTGCAACGATATCCGGGTTTTCATTAATAAGACGTTCCGCTGCTGATTTTGACTGGTCAGCATCAGACTGGTTATCATAAGATACAAGTTCAAGTTTTCTTCCGCCGAGAGACTTGATTCCACCATTTTCATTAATATAATCAATAGCAAACTGGCATCCATCTACATTGAAAACACCCTGGTCAGCATTATTTCCGGTGATAGGAAATACACAGCCCACTTTAATCGGATCATCTTCTGCATCAGCCATAACACTCACTGCACCTGATGCCAGAGACATACTTGCAAGTACACCTGCCATTAAACCTGCGATCACTTTTTTACACTTCATAAGATACCCTCCTTATATTCTCTTATTTTGTATAATCGTAAAAACCTTTTCCCGTTTTTCTTCCTAATAAGTGTGCATTAACCATCTTTTTCAGTAATGGGCACGGTCTGTATTTCGGATCCCCCAAATCTTCATACATCTGTGTCATAACTGCCAGTACTGTATCCAGTCCTGCAAAGTCAGTTAATTCAAGTGGTCCCATAGGGAAGTTAGCGCCAAGCTTCATTGCCTGGTCAATATCTTTCGGATCATTTCCTTCCATTGCAAGGAAAATAGCTTCATTCTGCATTGGAACAAGCATTCTGTTTACCAGGAATCCTGATGTATCCGGAGCTTTAATCGCTGTTTTTTCAATAACTTCAGCAAAATCAAATGCAGCTTTTTCTGTAGCTTCGCTGGTAAGAATTCCAGGAATGATCTCCAGAAGTTTCATTGCCGGCGGCGGAACGAAGAAATGTGTTCCAATTACGCGATCAGGATGTTTTGTTGCCCCTGCGATCTTTGTGATAGAAATAGTTGAAGTATTAGATGCAAGAATTGCATTTTCCTGTACGATTTCATCAAGCTGTTCAAAAATTTTAAGTTTGATCGGTACATTTTCTGTTGCAGCTTCAATAACAAAGTCCGCATCTGCGCCATCTTTGTAATCGCCGCTGGTTGTCAGTAATGACATTGCATGATCTTTAACTTCCTGTGTAATTTTTCCTTTTTCGATCTTACGCTGCAGGAAATGTTCAATTTTTGCTTTACCTTTGTCAGCAAATTCTTTTGACACATCTGTAAGAACTGTGGTAAGCCCATGTTCAATACATACCTGGGCAATACCACTTCCCATAATACCGGCTCCTACAACCATTACCTTGTTTACACCCATTTAAAAACCTCCTTTTATTTTTCTTTTTTTGTTTTTTGTATTATCTCCTTCAACCCTGACCAATTTTCCATATAGATCCGAGTATCCGTGTATTTGAGATCATCTGCAATCAACGGTACGAAATCCATCTGATCCAGAATGTCTTTCTGAAGATCAACTCCTTTTGCGATTTCCACAAGCATCGGTCCTTCAGAAGTAAGACGGAATACTGCACGTTCTGTAACGAAGACCATATTCTGATTCATTTCAGCTGCAATCTTTCCGTTGTAGGAAATCTGCTGTACCGCTTTTACCATTTTGCGAATTTTTCCTTCTTCCACAATGTGCATTCCGTTTTCATCAAATTCTACTTTCAGGCCTTTTCCTGTAAAAGTAGAACAGAAAATAACATTTTTGGCTCTTGCAGTAATATCAATAAATCCACCTGCTCCAGGTGCCTTATCTCCCATCCTGGTGGCATTTACATTACCTTTTTCGTCCATTTCGCCGGCACCCATAAAGGTATAGTCAATTCCTGCCCCGTTATAATATTCAAACTGTCTGTCATGTGGAATCAACGCCTGTGCATTTTGGGAAATTCCAAAATCAATTCCACCTGCTGGAATACCGCCATAAATACCAGATTCAACTGTGATCGTTACATCATCTCCGATATTTTCTTCTGCAATGATCGCTCCGATAACATCATTCGGGATTCCTGTTCCGACATTGATAACTACGTCCGGTTCCAATTCCATCATTGCCCTGCGGCCAATCACCTTTCTCACATTTAGCGGAATAGGCTCTGTTTTGGATTCCGGTGCCCATGCCTGTCCACTGTAAGACGGATCATAGTACCATGATGATGTCTGACGGTGATTTTCTATCGCGTCATCACACACAACAACCGCATCTACCAGCACTCCTGGAACAATTACATCTTTCGGACTTAAGGTTCCAGCTTTTACTACCTGTTTAACCTGACAGATTACCTGACCTCCAAAACGTTTAGTTGCCATAACTGCCGGAAGCAGTTCTAATACCATTGCTTCTTCCTGTGTTGTGATATTTCCATTCTCGTCTGCATATGTTCCACGGATAAGAAGTGTATCAATCGGAATTTCCTTGTAACGAAGATATTCTTCTCCGTCAATTGTCACTACGTCTACGATATCTCCCAGAAGTTTTGTGCGGTCATTCATCTTGCCGCCTTCAATTCTCGGGTCGATATATGTTCCAAGACCTACTTTACTGATCTTGCCCGGCTCTCTGAGCGCCATACTGTGGAACATATTTGCCATCTGTCCCTGCGGAAGGTTATAGGCTTCTATTTTATTAGAAGAAATAAGATCCATCATCTTCGGACAAAGTCCCCAGTGTCCACCAATAATCCGTTTTGTAAGTCCTTCATGTGCCATTCTGTAAACAGCACCTGATTTTCTGTCGGACTGTCCACATGTGTGCACATATGTCAGCTGATTAGGCTGTCCTGTTTCCAGAAATCTGTTCTCCAATTCTTTCAGAATTGTTTCGCAGGCTGATACCAATGTCATTCCAATCGTACAGATTGTAGTATTACTCTCAATTCTGTCAACAGCTTCCTGTGCTGTTATGAAATCAGGCTTTCTCATATTCTCCTCCTCTTAATTGTTTTTCAGTTTATCTTCAAAAATCTGTCTTAACGCTTTTTTTCTGACCTTTCCGTTTCCGGTTACAGGAATGTCTTCTTCCTTCCAGATTTCTATATACTGAGGTAGTTCAAACTTACCGATTTTTCCCGGAAGATCTTTTTTTATTTCTTCCAGATTGATTTTTTCATTTTCTTTTTCTACAAGGATTGCTGCAGGTATCTCACCTAATATCTCATCACTTACCGGGAATACGCTTGCATATTCAACTCCCGGGTACTGAAGAAATACTGGTTCGATCAGTGATGGGAAAAGTTTTTCTCCGCCTCTGTTGATCACATCTTTTATACGATCCAGGATAAAAATATCTCCGTTTTTTTCTTTTCTTATAATGTCACCTGTATGAAGAATTTCTTTATCTTTATCTTCTCGTCCCCAAATCTTTGTGGTAACGATACTTCCCTCACATAAAGCTTCGCCTTCACCATATTCTGTGATGCTGCCATCTTCATTCAATATCGTGATATGGCAGTTCATAACTTCTCTTCCAGGATCACCATGCCTGTAAGATAATACTCCGGAACCTGCTGTTTCAGTTAAACCGTATGCGATTCGGAATGATGCTTTCGGAGCCATTCTGTAAAATTTCTCTTTATTTTCATTGCTGATAACAGCGCCTCCGCAAACTGCAATTCTCAATGAGTCAAGGTTATATTTTCTTTCTGCCTCGTGCATCATTTTTATATAAACAGCCGGTACAGAATGAAAATGTGTCGCATGATATTTCTCAATTGCCCCGAGTACTTTGTTTGAATCAAATTTTTCAAAAACAACTATCGTTCCACCCATATAGAGGAACATATTTGAGACACAGCTAAGGCCTAAAATATGAAATACCGGAACTGACAGAACTGATATATCTTTTTCTGATACTCGCAAGGCTTCCTGGTAGCCATAGGCTGTTTCCATCATATTAGTATGGGAAACCATGATTCCTTTCGGCTTTCCTGTTGTTCCTGATGTATGGAGTATAACTGCTGTCAGATCATCTTCCTGAATACTTGTGTACATGCTTCCTGAACGCTTGTTTTTCTGTTTCAGGATCTCATCTATTGAAAAACTTCTGACACCCTGTATTTTTGTTTCGGGTACATGATCTGTAAGAATTCTGTCAACATTTATATCTGGTAAAATCTTCTCAACTTTTGCAAACCAGCGTTCATTTAGCACCAGACAGTGTGTATCTGTATCTTTCAGAACGTATTCGATTTCCTCGCTCTGCATCTTTGTATTAACCATGACTGCTATGCAGCCAAGTTTAACTATCGCATAAAATACAATATAAAAATCAATACTGTTTACAAAAAGAACACCGATTCGTTCACCTTTTTTTACTTTGAACTCTTCTTTCAGCCATCCGGCTATAATATCTATTTTTTCTGCAAGCTCACTATATGTGATACTTTTTTCTTCTTCAATGATGGCAGTTTTTTCTGGAAATCTGTAAGAGGACTCCTTTACCGCATCATAAATGTTCCTATACTTACTTTTCATTCCTTTTCCGCTGTTCATCTCTGTCATTGATATCTTCACCAGCCTTCTGTTGTATATGGCGCTCCTTGTTTTATGCATATTGCATAATTTTATACATTGTTTTTTGGATTGCTTATATGTTTTAACTAATTACGATTGTACTTTTGCGTGTGCAATTCAGCAATATTACCTGTACCAAAGAAATTTATATTTTTTTAGTTCTGTCATACACTTTTTGTAATTTTGTAAAGAAATCTCTCAATTTGTGAAAATAAAAAAGCCTTCCAAAATATTCCCAACCATAAGACCAGGTCATTTCAAAAGGCTTTTGTTTATTCTGTTATTTTATTCTGTTGTATGATCAAATTCATATATCAGCATGGCAATATAAAGAGGGATTGATTCAACTATATTTCTTGGATCATATCCCGTCGCTTCTTTCAGTTTGCTCAGACGGTACTGTAATGTGTTTTTGTGTATATACAGATCTTCCGCAGTTTTTGTAATAGATCCATTATTTTCGGAATAACATCTCAGAAGTTGTACCCAGCGGACCGTTTCCTCTTCTTCACAATCTTTGAATATACGTTTCACAAACAGTTCTCTGTCCTGCTTTGAAATATTTTCCAGAAGAAGCTCAATATCCACATCGCTATATACTTTTATTTTTTTATTTTTCAAACGCATAGCAAGATTACATGCTGTATCTGCCTCTCTGTAAGATCTTCTTATCTCCAACCGGTTTGTTCCGACCGCACCTACTCCCGCATAAAGCTGACAACTGTACTGTTTTTCAACATTATAGATTATCTCCTGAGCATACTTCAATATTTCTTGCTGGTCTGAGCTGTGAAAAAAACCTATAATTTTTGTTCCAATCTGACATACCGGATGATTTGCCTCTTTTTTCAGGCATCTCTTAATCTCACGAATAACCTGATCGTATAATCTCTGTTCATCTTCTGCATCTTTGGGCTGCGCATGCAGTTTTTTTTCAATCACACCGAAAACCACAACAACTCTATCAAAATCAATATCAATTCCAAGAAGCTGTCCTCTCAGTTGCAGATTTTCTTCACTTTCTCCGCTGTCATCGTTTCCAAAAAGCCACGAAAACAGAAAATTATTGCGCATATTTTCCATATTCTTTTTCTGGATATTCTGATAACTGTCCATAATCAGAATCTTGGTCATTTTCTGAATAATTTTTCCCAGTATCTGGACTTCTTCTTTTTCACCGGTAATCCCTACAACGCCCACGATTTTTTCTTCGATAATAATAGGAAGATTGATTCCATTTTTGGCACCTGCATATTCATCAGCATCAGAAATAACAAGTTCATCAAGTTTCTGTCTGATAACTCTCTGTGCTCCGGAATGATAGGTTCCGATACGTGACAGATCAGAACTTGCTATTATACAGCCAGTTTCATCCATGATATTAATATTTTTCTGTATTGTACCTTCCAGTTCCTCCACAATTTTCTGCATTTGTTTTCTTGGGATAATCATAATTAACCATCCTTTTCTTATCATTCATTACAGTTTCTCTTAATTATTGCGGATAATCGGAGTCTAAGATTTAGAGTATAATACTAATATTCATGTATCAATGTTCCCGGTAACATTTTTTTTATTCATTTTTTGTTTTAATTACGATTGAACAAAATCGCTGCGCGATGGCCTGCCAAGGCTGTGGCGCAGTTTTATTTTTATTAAAAAAGCAGTGGAATTACTTTTCATAATCCGTTATTGTTAAGTTACCACACGAAACAACTGAACTAAGAAAGCTCCACTGCCTATGATAAGAATAACATTTTCCACTGGAACTTTAGATTCTTTGAGAAAAGGGCGATCTTTGAATTTAAGTACAATTGAAACAATCTGCAAAATGTTAAATGTATTCAGCATCACTGAAATTGTGGAATATATTCCAGAAGACTTGACAAAATAAGCTGGCTGATTTCAAATATCTCCCACTGTATTTTCTCAATTACTTATATCAGCCCTGCTCTCCTCAACCTTTCTTTAAATTCTGTTCTTCCGGCATTTCAAAATTTTTCCAATCATCCGGAAACTTGTCAAGCCTTAACAAAATTTGAATCTGCATACCTTTAAGTTTCATTCCCATCAATCTTAATTTGTCTTTTTGCATTTTTCACCTTCTCCCATTCCTTTATAAATATTATAGAGTTTATAACTCTAAAATTCAATAGTGTTTATTCCTCTAGGATAAAATAATAAAAAGTCCCGGAGGAAAATATTATGGATTACTTAAACAGGATCCGCAGTTTACGCGAAGATAATGATTACTCTCAGGAAGATATTGCCAGTTATCTTCATATTGGTCAGCGTACTTACTCTGATTACGAGCGAGGAAAAACACGCATCCCTTTGGATTCTATGATAATGCTTGCAGAATTTTATAATGTAGATATGAATTACATCTGCTGCCTGACCGATCAGAAAAACAAATTCCCAGAAAAATAAGCGTACCGACATGATATTCCACTGTCAGTACGCTTTATTTGTTTCCAAATTAACTATAAACAGATGAACCAGTCTCCTCCTTTCTTGGCTTTGGTCACTTTAATGGTCATTCTCCAAAAGCACCTTCAAAAAAACATTATAATTATTCATTATTAATTTCAGTTGTTGGGTTCAAGTCCCATCTCCTGCATTCTTTTTTTATCTTAAAACAAAAAGCGTAAAATAAAGGATATGCTCTGATATAACAGATACCCGGTCTGGTAACAGCTTCGGAATTTGGAAACACTATGGCTATTCGCAGTCTGTGTTACCATAAATTCCTCCAGAGGTTACCGGATCGGGTATCTTTATATTCAGAGCTTTTCTTTAGTTTTACATGTGGGAGCCGCTCACACTCCGCGCTATCCCGTATAAAGTCCGGTGCGGGATATCTGGAAACTTCAGAAAAATTCCCGGCAGGTATTATCTGGTGTCGGCTCGCTTGAGGAACTTCGCGAAGGTATCTGGTTGTACAGGTTTTTGCGTTGATGCAGAAAATGCTGCTGTCTGAGCGCCAGCGAGTTCTGCATTTTCTGTATCGCCTTTAGCAAAATTCTGTACACCATGATATCTTAGAAGTTCCGATTTGAGCCAGTATCAGATGATACCTGCCGGGAATTTCCTTCTGATTTTCTTATTATATCCCCACACCGGGAATCCTTTATCAGTCTCTTCCTCTCACGCTCCTGCTATAAATGCCCGTATACTGAACGGCACATCCCTGTACTCCGGCCAGATCACAGCAAAGAACACGAACAGCGCCAGTACGATCAGTGCCACACAGATGGCCGCATACACACCTTTTCGTACTTTTTCACTCTTAACCGTCACGTCAAAGAGATTTCCATATCCCATCACCATAAAATAAGTCATCGGAATCAGCATCGGCAGACTGTAACGTCCCTGCGGCTGATAATCAGATGCATAAGAATAATACGCATTCAAAATATTCGGGATGATCATCGCGATCAACATGAACCAGTTGAACATCCCTTTCACGCTCCACTGCTTCTTTACACGAAGCGCAAATGTTTTAATCGGATGCAGGAAGATCAGCAGAAATCCTGCTTTAATAAAGTCCATATAGTTGTTGATCAGCCACTTTGGCATGAACACATCCATATTTCCGAATCTTCCCACGAAGCTTTCACTGACAAGTTCCACCCACGAAAATCCCTCAGATTTCGGAAATCCCTGATTCAGCATATCCCAGAAGGTGTAACCTGCCATCTGCGGAGTCTGTTTCTGAGATGGTTTGTAAGCCGGTTTTGCATACTTCTCTGCACAAACAGAAGACGCATTCATGCCAAGGAAATCCCCGTCATAGAGGATGGCATTTCGGATAAACCACCATGCGGCCAGAATCAGAACAATTGCGCAGACAAGAAGACCTTTTTTTGCAAAATCTCCGTAGCTGCCGTTCTTCTTTGCCTCCATAAACAACGTAATCCCAAAGAAGAAAATACTGCACAAAATAAATCCATATGCATTGTAATAAGACAGTGCACATACTGCCACACCAACCGCAAGAATGATGCAGTTCTTATATGTCCAGCCTTCCGTGAGATATCGCACCCACGCATAAACGATCACTGCCGTAGAAAATACCGCCAGAGCATCACAGTTGACATAAGTAAATACAAACAACGACCCCGGAAGTAAACCGACAAATGCAGCAAAAATCCAGGCTTTTCTGCGGTCAAACAGACGCTTGCCCATATCCAGCGCCAACCACACCGTACCAAGCCCCAGAAGAATGTTGACAAAACGTGCCGCCATAAGAAGCGCAAATGGTACCGTCGTCACAAAGCTGACTATCTTCATGAAAACTGCTGCGATCATGTAATCCAGTATCGGAGAAAACGCATAGGAAATTCCCCACACGATATTTCGCACTGCCGGATCATCTCCGACGGGAAGGCTTCCATGCTCATAAATGTAATATGCGATCTGATAGCGCATCGGCTCATCCGGTCCCGCACCATTTGGCTGAACCCGCGCCCACATCAGATAAAAGCCCAGAAGAAACAGGAAAAATAAAATTTCCACTGTCGTCTCTGTACTGATCTTTTTATGTTTCAAATTTCTTTCCTCCACTGCACTCAAAATTCAAACTGATGGATTTTTTCTGCAATATAATCCACATCATCTATAGAAAGATCATAAAACATCGGAAGTCTCAGAAGACGTTCACTCTCCCTCGTCGTATATACATCTTCACCACAGAATCTTCCAAACTTTTCTCCGGCAGGGGAACTGTGGAGCGGAACATAATGAAATGCCGGTGCAATTCCATTCTCACGAAGGTATGCGATCAGTCTGGTACGGACAGCCAGATCTTTCACCTTGATATAGTACATATGTGCATTATGTGCACAGCCATCCGGAACAAAAGGACGATCAAGTTTGCCCTGTGCTTCCAGATCTGCCAGTCTCTCATGATAACCGTCATAAACCTGATGACGTTTCCGGTTGATCTTGTCACATTCTTCCAGCTGCGCATACAGATATGCCGCATTCATCTCACTTGGAAGATAAGAAGAACCGTAATCGATCCAGCGATATTTATCTACCTGTCCACGGAAGAATTTACTTCTGTCCGTGCCCTTTTCCCGGAGAACTTCCGCTTTTTCCTGATATTCGTTCTTCTGGAAAACAAGCGCACCGCCTTCACCCATCGTGAAGTTCTTCGTCTCGTGGAAACTGTAACAGCCGAAATCGCCGATCGTTCCCAGAGCTTTTCCATGATAGTAGGCATCTACGCCCTGCGCAGCATCTTCCACAACTTTCAGATTGTATTTCTGTGCAATTTCCATAATCTTGTCCATCTCACATGCAACACCGGCATAGTGGACCGGAACGATCGCCCTTGTTTTGTCAGTGATTGCCTGTTCAATAAGATTTTCGTCAATATTCATCGTATCTGGTCTGATATCCACAAATACGATTTTTGCACCGCGGAGCACAAAAGCATCAGCCGTCGAAACAAAGGTATAAGACGGCATGATCACTTCGTCTCCCGGCTGGATATTGCTCAAAAAAGCGGCCATTTCCAGCGCATGTGTACAGGATGTCGTCAGAAACACCTGATTGACATCAAAACGTTTCTTCATCCATTCGGAACACAGCTTCGTGTATTTGCCATCACCGCAGAGCATTCCCTGCGCAACCGCATCCTGAATATAATTTAATTCTTTTCCGACAAGTGCCGGTCTGTTAAAATCGATCATCTGTCTCCTCTACTCTTCTGTTATAAAATAATCCGGCATCTGGTTTCGATATGTAATCTCCTGCCCGTCCGAATCAGTCATACTCATCTCGTCAAAGAAATATCCGGTAATCTCATCCAGCTTTTCTCTGCTCCCGGCAGAAATATAATACAATGCCAGATATGGATTTGGTCCGTATTCAACAACTGTATCTCCTGTTTCATAAAAGATCCAGGGCTTAACCACTGCTTCATTTTCGGCAAGCTCGTATGCTTTTGTCTGATCAGCAATCTTATGGAGTTTTCCGTGGAAGTACAGAACTGCTCCATGCTTCACCGGGTGAAAAATATCGTGTCCGACAAACATTTCCGATATCTTTTCCTTCTGGTAAACACCAGCCAGCAGGAGTTCTTCTATATTAAAGCCATAGACCATATCGGTCAGCTCGTGCTCATATCCAAAAAACCTTCCGGCAATCTCGCAGACCTGAATTCCCTTTCCCGGCTTCCAGAAAAACTGCATGGAAAGAGGTCCGTCCATCTGTCCGGTATGTGCAATGTAAGACTGTAACAAGTCCTTTGCCGGCTCATACACATGAGAAAGAACGCGGGATGGATAGACATTTCGCGTACTGATCGGAAGCATGCTCGTCTCCGGCTGCGTCTTTTCCCTGTCCGCAATACTGATCACATTTACTTTGCCATCATTGACCCAGGTCATCATATTGAATTCAAATCCATCGTTGTATTCTTCTACCAGTACCTCGTCCAGATCTGTAAATTCCGCGCTACGTGCAATCTGCTCTGTCAGTTCGTTTTCATCATGAATAATATAGATTCCTCTGGAACCGTATTTATCCATAGGTTTGCTGATCAAAGGATACGACAGATTCTGAACCAGTTGTTTTATTTTATCCGGTTCGCCTGACAGACTTACCGGTATTTTTACATAACCCGGTGTCGGAAGACCAAGCTCACGAAGTGTCTGACGGCACACGGATTTGTCACGGTACCAGGGAAGCTGCTCCGGTTTCAGATAGCACGGAAGATCTGCTTTCGCCGCAATTTTGACCATGCATTCCATCAAAAGGTCAGAAAACGAAGTGATGATCCCGTCAACCTTTTCTTTCTTACAGAGTTCTGCAATCGCATCTGTATCTGTCACCGGCAGAATATACGAAGCATCGGCATATGCTCTCGCTTCTCCATTTGGATAGCCGTCACAGACGATCGTATAATATCCTTTTTGTTTTGCTTTCTGTACTAGCTGTACAAATTCCCCAAGCGTTCCCAGAATCAATAATCTGTGGTTCATTCTGCGGATGCCTCCCATTCTCTGATCCTTGCTGCCATGTATCTCATCTCCTCTTCACCATAGCGCTGATCGCACGGCAGAGGAAGTATATTTGCTGCCCACTGGTATTCCAGCGAATCTTCACTGCACTGTTCAAACATGTTTTTCCAGTAAGTCGGCACAAAAATTTTGTGTCCCGCCAGCCATCTGCGAAGCTCCATCCCATTCTCATGATAATATGGATATGCAAACGGACCTTCCGGAATCACACGGTTAAATACAGTCTCTGACGGGAGCAGTTCTGAAAGAAGTGCATAATTCTCTTCTCGCTGCTTTTTGCCCTTCTCATAATCAATTGCTCTGAGAAAGTTGCACGTCAACCGTGACATCTTCCGGATCTCCATGCCCTCATAACCGGCTGCATTGTCAAGCATTGCCTGGTAATATTTCCCGGCATTTTCTTCGTAACGTCCCAGAATGTGGCTCATACGCGCACCGGATCTGTCCTCCGGCTTTTCCCCGGATAAAACAACATCTGAAGATACGTATGCCCCATCACTGACGCCCCAGAATTTCCGACAAGAATACAGGGTATCCACTCCCTTAAGCGGTTTCTGAAAAAACGCATGTGTATGATCCACGATCACGTTGCCATAAACCTTCTGACAGTACAGGATTTTTTCGTCTGTAAGCTGACCATAATAACTGACCAGATAGAGGCATTCCTCTGCCGGAAGTTTCCGTTCTTCCAGAAGAATGTTTAAATCTGCATCAAGATGGTAGAATTCCACCTCAATATCATGCTCCACACAGATATCAATGACGGACCGGCAAAGAAACACCGGAAGATATATCTTCTTATACTGGCGCGTCTCAAGAAGCCACAATAATGCAGTCCTTCCGAGATTCACTTTATACAGGTTCGGATAGTACTCCTCTCCCGCCATTTCCTCCAGCTCAAAATAACCGCCAATTTCTTTTTTCATCAGTCTGTATCCTCCCTACGGATCACGTAATGAGGCATCTTTTTCGCCTCATTCAAAATATTCATCAGATAAATCCCCATAATACCGATTGATAACAGGATCAGCCCGAAGAAAGCGAGCATCACCAGCATTAAGGATGTCCAGCCTTCGACTGAAATTCCAAATGCAAAATAACGGACCAAAAAATAAACTGCCATCACCATACTTACCAGAAAACTTACAATTCCGATATTTCGAACCATAAGAAGCGGAAATGCGGTATGTGCGGTAATATCATAGATCAGATCCTTCAGGAGTCTCTTGAAGGAGTAGCCGCTCTTTCCGTAAGCTCTGGCGGCATGCTGTACCGGCACATTGATAATACGGTTCGAGGTCAGCACCAGAAGGTTGCCGATCTGCGGCAGATATGTATTCGTCTTTACCATCGCATCTACAAGGAAGCGGCGGATCAGACGGTAACTGGTGATCTGAAGATTCGGGTCTTTGCCGAGCATCCTGGAAGTCGCCCACACGGAAAACTTCGTGCCAAGCCGGCGGATAAAACCATGTTTTCTGCCTTCATAGCTTGCAATGATCGCGTCCACGTCATCACGCTCTCTCATCACCTTGACCATCTTCGGCAGTTCCTCCGGCTGATGCTGCAGATCATCGTCCATTGTTACGACAAAATCCCCGCGAACATGCGCAAAACCGCACAGAAGCGCCGGATGCTGCCCAAAGTTTCTTGCCATCTGTATAATTCTGACTCTCTGATCTTTGTTTCGAAGCTCTGTCATTACTTCGAATGAACGGTCTTTCGATCCGTCATCGACAAGAATCAGCTCAAAATCTTCTTTTATAACCTCCCGGAAAACCTTTTCCAGTCGGCGGTAAAGTTCCTCAAGTGTGTGTTCTGAATTGTACACAGGAACCACAACGGAATACAAACTCATATGTTTTCCTCGCTCTTTCTAATTTTAGCATTCATTTTTATCATATCATTTTCGATATGTCTTGTAAAGCAATCAAAAAATTCCTGTCGATTCCTGTTTTAAATTCCCGGTATTTGTTGTACAATGTCAGAAAACCATTTATATTTTTCGGAGGAACCATGAAAAATTTCCGTAATTATCTACAGCTTCATTTAAATATCCTGCTGTTTTCGCTGACAAGCGTTTTTTCGAAGCTTGCATCGATCCAGTATAACCAAAACGGACTGCATGCACCGCTTCTCTATGTATTTCTGTTTCTTATGATTGCCAACTGCGGCATCTATGCGATTGCCTGGCAGCAGGTCATCAAGAAATTTTCTCTGTCAACTGCCTATGCCAACAAAAGCGTCTACCTTCTATGGTCGCAGATCTGGGCAGTGCTCATCTTTCACGAACAGCTTTCCCCACAGAACATTCTGGGGATCCTGATCGTATTATTTGGAGTATGGACGGTGCAGCGTTATGAATAAAACATTTCTTCTTATTATGCTGGGAGGAACTTTTTTTTCTGCGATTTCCCAGATTCTTTTAAAGCAGAGTGCAAACATCAAATACAGTAATCCCATCAGAGAGTATCTGAACTGGCGTGTCATCCTCGCTTATTTTCTTTTTTTTGGTATTCTTCTTCTGAATACCTGGTGCTACACAAAAGTCGATATGCGCTACGGACCGGTCATTGATACCGCCGCCTATGTATTCGTCCTGCTGCTCTCAAAGGTGATTCTGAAAGAAAAGATCACACGAGGCAAATTTATCGGCAATCTGATCATCATTGCCGGAATCATTGTTTATACACTGTAATTAATCTATCGGTTACATAAACGCAAAATCTCCTGTGGATAAAACGGACAGATGAGAAGCTTTTCCCATCTGTCCGTTTTTATCTGCGCATTTATACCTTGCGGTCAGCTCTGTTTATTCTTCTGTTTTTGCTTCTTCGGTGATCTCTTCTGCAGCTTCGTCCGCTTTTTCCTCCGCTTCAGCTTCTACCACTTCTTCTCCAGCTTCGTCTGCTGTCGGTTCTTCGGTATCCTCTGCAATATCTGCCGCTTCTGTTTCGGCCTCTGTCTCTGCCGCCTCCTCTGCGGACTCTTCTGACTTTTTTTCTTCCTCTACCTCCTCGGCAGTACCATCGATTGTATCCCCGGCATCTTCTTCCTCTTCCTGTGTCGGACACGCTGCACCACAGAATTTACAGAATGCAGCATTCTTCTCAACTTCTTTACCGCAGGATGGGCAGATTCGTCTGGTTCTGATCTTCAGATCTTTGATATCTGTACGTAACTGTTCGATCTGTTCCATACGCTGATCGATCTGCTCGCAGAGTTCTTTCTGAACATCGTCTACCGGCACTTCTTCTTTGTAACGCTGGTACACGATTTTTCCAAGATCTGCCATAATTTTATCAATCTGACGTTCTTCTGCGGATATTTTATTCTTAAGACGCTGTGTTTCATAAACATCTTCCGCACGTCCGCTTAATTCTTTTGCAGTTTTTGAAAGTGCCTGTCCGAGATTACCAAAAAAATCCTTTGCCATAATACATTCCCTCTCTTTCTTAGTCTATATGAAATCTATGTTGCAAAATTACTGTCCGCTTTCAAGAAGCGGTACCTCCTGCCCGCGAAGCAGAATCTTCGGTCCGCCGTTTCCCTCAATATAACCTCTGGTGATCACTACCTCTCCAATATTGTCATCCTTCGGAATCTCATACATGATATCCAGCATGTATTCCTCAAGGATCGCACGAAGAGCTCTTGCTCCTGTGTGTTTCTCCATTGCTTTCGCTGCAATTGCACGAAGGGCATCCTCCTCAAATTCCAGCTTGACTTCATCCAGTGCCAGAAGCTTCTGATACTGCTTAAGGATCGCATTTCTTGGCTCACGCAGGATCTGTACCATCATATCTTCTGTAAGACCATTCATTGTAAATATAATCGGAAGTCGTCCGATAAATTCCGGAATCATGCCGAAATTTCGAAGATCATCCACAGTAACCTTCTCAAGAAGATTCGGATCATCGTCATACTTATCCTTCAGATCCGCATAAAATCCGATGGATGCCTGCTTATTCAGACGCTCCTTTATGATATTCTCAAGATCCGGGAAAGCACCTCCGCAGATGAACAAAATATTTCTTGTATTCACGGTTGTCAGCGGAACCATTGCATTTTTGCTGTTGGCTCCGACCGGCACCTCAACATCGCTGCCCTCGAGAAGCTTCAGCATTCCCTGCTGCACTGCCTCACCACTGACATCTCTCTGATTCGTATTTTTCTTCTTCGCGATCTTGTCGATCTCATCAATAAAAATAATTCCATGCTCAGCCTTCTCAACATCATTATCTGCTGCCGCAAGAAGCTTTGAAACAACGCTCTCGATATCATCACCAATGTACCCGGCTTCTGTAAGGGAAGTCGCATCTGCGATTGCAAGCGGCACATCCAGAAGTTTCGCAAGTGTCTTGACCAGATAAGTCTTACCACATCCGGTCGGTCCGATCATCAGCATATTGGATTTCTCGATTGCGATTTCATCCATTGTATCGGTCGCAACACGTTTATAATGATTATAAACGGCAACGGACATAACCTTTTTCGCATACTCCTGTCCAATCACATATTCATCAAGTGTTGCCTTGATCTTGTGTGGTGCGGGAATCTTTTTCAGGTCGAGGACCGGATCTTTCTTTTCACTTTTTTTCTTCTTTGGTTTCGGCTGCTGTCCCATCTGATTCTGGAGGCTGCTCAGATCGATCATACTGATATTCGGCATGTTAAACAGATCGCCATAATTAAAATTGCCACTCTGCATCTGTGTGTTCATGCTGTCGAAACTTCTCTGCATGCAGTCCGGACATATATGTATATTATTCGGAAGATCGATCATCTTTCCTGCCTGACTCTCGGAACGGTGACAGAGGGTACAGAACTTCTCTGGTTCATAATCATCGGTCTGATCATCTGTATCCTGATTTTCTTCATCTATGATCTCATCATTGTATTTATCTGTCATATAAACTCCTTTCATTTACAGCGCTTCGCAACTGCTCTCATATGCAAAACGCACAGGCTAATGGCTCCTGTCCCGGTCCATTTACCTATGCGTTCATTATAACATAACCTATCACACTGTAAACTAAAGTTTTTATAAATTCGGTCAGCCCGTGTAATCTGAACGGTTTCCAAGTGTCACGGAAATTGTTTTCTGTACATATTCTCCGTTATCAGCTCTGGAAACAACAACATCCACTGACTCACCGGCTTCATAATAAGCCAGTTTATTTTCCAGATCTTCTCTGCCGCTTACTGTCTGTCCGTCAAAGCTTACAATAATATCGCCCTTCTGAATACCAGCCTCACCTGCTGCTGAATCTTTATCGACACGGATCACAAATGCGCCTTCCGGCATATCATACATCTGGATTGCTTCCATCGAAAGATCGGCAGAAGTAACCCCAAGATATGCTGCTTTTGAGTCATCCTCTACTTTGTCTCTCGTCTGACGATTCATAAGATTTTCCAGTATCGGCTGTGCTTTCGAAATCGGGATTGCATAACCCATACCTTCCACCGCACTGTCTGCATACTTCGCAGAATTGATACCAACCACTTCTCCCTGCATATTAAGAAGTGCGCCGCCGCTGTTACCCGGGTTGATTGCTGCATCTGTCTGAATCAGTCCGTCACTTGTCGTACCGTCGCTTGTCGAAATACTTCTGTTTAATGCACTGATCCACCCGGATGTTACAGACTGTCCATAGCCGAGTGCATTACCGATCGCGACGACCTGTTCTCCGACTTCCACTGAATCAGAATCACCAAGCTGTGCAATCTTGATCTGTGATAAGGTATCCTCCGGAATATCAGATTTCTGTACCGCAACTACCGCCAGATCATTTGTTTCATCTGTACCTTTTATCTTCGCACTGACGGCATCCTCCACATTGACATCTCCATCACTGTCACTTTCTGAGGACATATTCACAGTCTCTGCCTCTGCATTGACTACATCACTTCCGGCAAAACATACGCTGAGTGTCGTAGCACCGTCTACAACATGATTATTTGTTGCGATCAGAAGTTCGTCATCATTCTCACCTACAATGATACCGGATCCGCTGCCTTCACTGGAATACTGCTGTGTATCGCCATATCCAAATCCAAATGCGCGGAAATAATTCGGGATCTCCTGTATGCTGACAGATGTAATCGCGACAACTGTCGGCATTGCTGCTTTTGCAACATCTGAAACACTTCCTGTCTGCGCAGAAACACTCTGTGCTGCATCATCTGTACCATTCTCAGAAGAATCTGTACCCTCTGAGGCTGCATCATCTGACGATGCACTCACGGCAAGCTGCGCGGTCTCAATCTGCGGTTCTGCATCATCTGTCGTTGTGCCCATATACTGAGCTGCAAAAAAATTCACACCCTGAAATACTACACCGGCAACCAGTCCGAACACTACCGCAAGAGAAATTGTCGAAGCCAGTTTCCTGCCACCGCTTTTCTTTCTGCGTTTCTTTTTCTCCGGTTCCTGCCCTGTTTCATTCACATACGTCTGATGCATATTATAATGTTCATATATCGGCGGTTCATTGAACCGTTTGGTATCTCTATCATTCTGCGGAGCATTTCCCGAATTCCATTTTTCTTCGTCGTTCATGCTGTGCTCCTTTCTGCTTTCTTCTTATTTCTTACCATGAAAACAGTGTATCAGTCAATTGTGTTGAAAGTGTGACAACTCCTTTAAAAAAGCGTGTTTCTGCTCATTTCCAGTAATTCGGACTCATCGTACACCACAAAATAAATTTCTTCGGCAGTTTACGGAATTTTTTGCCCGCCAGATATCCGGCATACTTACCTGCACACTGCAAAACAAAACCCGGTATGAGCCATACCCTTCCTGAATGAATAAGGTAGGCAAGTGTCTTTTTGACAAGGCGCATGCCTTCTCCCTCAGACGGTACTCCCTCAAATATTTCAGGATGCTCCGCCTGCGATACACCAAGATCAAAATTTCTGTGGAACTGCTGCATACAGTTATAATTATGGGAATGTATCACCCTGGCTTCTGCTGCATAGGCAATTCTATATCCTTTCTGGATCAGCCCTCCCGCATAGATCATATCCTCATTAAAAATAGTACGGCGTACAAAACCACCCTGCTTTTCGTAAATATCTTTTTTGTATGCTGCACAGACATTTGAACAGAAAAAAGTTTTGATTCCATATTTGTCCAGATCATCTTTTGTCTTAACTACGGATCTGTCCGGATAATTAAATGCTCTTGTATACCGTTCCACAAAACTGCATTCCGCGTTCGGAAGCTGTCTTGCATAAGCAGCTGCAATATTCTCCTCCTGATCAAGCGCTTTCAAAAGCTCTGCAAGCAGCTCACGGTCGGCCGGCATCGCATCCTGTGTCATAAATACCATTACATCCGCATCAGAAAGTTCTGCTGCCCACGCTCTCGTACCACCGTGATCGAACTCTGATTTTGCAAGGTGATGAACCTCCATCACTCCGGATAATTTTTCCCATTCTTTATTCCACATGGATTCCTCTGTATTCATTACTATAATCCTGTGGATCGGAACAGTCTGTTTTTCCAGTCTTTTAATAAGTGTGGCAAATTCATTTCCCGGATGATAGGCGGGAATGATCACATCTACTGTTTTATTTTCCATAGTATCTCCTTATCGGTATTTTTCATACCGGATATTAATTATGCCCTTATTGATGTATGGTAACAGAAGAAGGGAATTTCTTCAATAAGAAATTCCCTTCTGATCTTTATCTCATGTTGTTATGCAATTTTGCTTATGCAGCTTCAGATGCGCCCTGCTCGAAGGCTTCCACAGCATCACTTGCATCACCGCCGGCATCGATGTCTCCACCGTCTCCTCCGTCGCCGGTATCACCACCGGACGTATCGCCTCCGCTAGTATCACCACCGGACGTATCGCCTCCGGTAGTATCATCCGGCACATAATTATTATCCCCACCGGTATTATCTCCACCAGTCGTATCGCCTCCGGTAGTATCATCCGGCACATAATTATTATCCCCACCGGTATTATCTCCACTGTTGTCAGGATCGTACTGTTCGCCACTGCCGCTTGTGTCTGTCCATCCGGAACCGTTCTTTTCGAATATAACGCTATCATTTTCTGTGTTCTCTTCACCGATGTTTTTCTGTACATCATCCAGATTACCTGCACCACCGACGATCTCAAGAATCTTTTCACTGTTGGCAGTTACTGTTGCAGATGGTGTATAGTTTGCATCTCCATAGAGGAATTTGTGCAGTTCCTGTACGTTTGATACAAGGTCTGTCGGTACGATAATACTTCCCTTTACATTTGAGAATTTATAGGATGACGGGAAACCAGCCGTCTCATCTACACTGTAACCGATCAGTGTCGGAAGAAGCTGAAGGATATCCTCTTTTCCCAGAGATGTCGTTACCATCGGGAAGACATCGTCCATAATATTAAAGATTTTACTCAATCCGGCATGTTTTGCTTTATAAACGATCATCTGAATAACTTTACGCTGACGCTCTGTACGTCCCATATCAAGACTTGCTGTGTAACGAATACGGCAATAAGATGTTGCCTGTACACCGTTCAGATGATAACTGTACTGGACTTTTTCCTGATCTTCCGGTTTTTCCGGAAGTTCGATTGGTGTGTAGCTGAGTCCTGTATCTTCGGCTGTCTCTACACAGTAGTTATTCATATGCACGATCTCTGCATAGGACATATCCATATCCAAACCGCCCAGATCATCAATGATTGTTGCAAGTGCATCGAATTTAACAGTTGCATAATCTGTAATATTCAGGTCGAGGTTGGTATTCAGCATGGTGATTGCCTGTTCCGGACCACCATATGCATATGCTGCATTTGCTTTGGAATAGGTATCATCACCAAGGTTCAGAAGTGTATCACGGTAAATAGATACAAGCCTTACCTCTTTTGTATCATTGTTGACACTCGCAATAATCATGGTATCGCTGTTCTGGTTACCGGAAAACTTCATATTTGCACTTCGGGAATCAATTCCGAACAAAGCATAGGTCGTATAACCGGTCAGATGTGAATCTTCGGAATTAATTGCGTCCTGTACTTCTTCATTGACCTGAATCTTCTCAGTATCAAGTTTCTGTGTATTTGTCTTGTCCATTCGGGACATCAGCTGTCCATATACATACAGACCTCCGATAAACACAAGAAGCACTATGATTTCTACTGCAAAAAGTATCTTTTTGGTTTTGGATCTCTTTTTTGGTCTTGCCATCTTTTCTCCCCTTACTTTTTAGTATGCGTTTTTGTTTACAAATCCTTTAAAGATTGTAAGAAACAGTATCTTTATATCAAAACCGATCGACCAGTTCTCTATATAATAAAGGTCACAGTCGATTCGTTTTTTGATTGATGTATCACCACGGTATCCATTCACCTGTGCCCATCCGGTCAGTCCCGGACGAACCTGATGCTTGACCATGTATCTGGGAATCTCTTCCCGAAATTTTTCAACAAAGAACGGCCTTTCAGGACGAGGTCCTACAAGACTCATATCTCCCCGCAGAATATTAAAAAACTGTGGAAGCTCATCAATACTTGTCCTGCGCATAAATTTACCGATTCCAGTCACACGTGGATCGTCTTTGACTGTCCACGCCTTCTTTTCTTCGGCCTCCGGCTGTACTTCCATAGACCGGAATTTATACATCCAGAAAGTTTTATTGTGAAGTCCGACACGCTCCTGACGATAGATCAGCGGTCCCGGTGATGTCAGTTTGATCAGTATGCACATCACAAGCATGACCGGTGACGAAACAATGATCGCCATGATCGAACCGACAATATCCATCGCACGCTTGACCATGAAATTAAAGGTATTACTCAACGGAACATAGCGGATATTAATCACCGGAAGTCCCAGAATATCTTCGGTATATGGTTTGGTCGGAATAATCTTGTTGTAATCCGGAATAAATTTCGTATGAACGCCTGATTTCTCGCACATTGCAACGATTTCTTCCAGGCGGTAATACTCACTCAGTCCAAGTGTGATCGCAATCTCGTCCAGACGGTTGGCCGGTAAGATCACGGACAGATTCGCAATACGACCAATAACCTTGATTCCATTATAGATTGTCCCTGCCGGAACATTGTCATCCAGAATTCCTCTTACAACATACCCCCACTGCGGGTTCTGCTGTATCCTGTCAATATATTCTTCTGCCGCACGGCTGTAGCCTACCAGTATCATCTGCTTCTGGTTCAACCCTTTGCGTCGCATATTGCGCAGTATCGAAAAAATGAACAGTCGTACAATCCATTCTGCGAAAATATTTATCACGCAGAAAATATAAACGGTCAGTCTGGAGAAGTCCGACTCGTCCATCATATAAAGACTGAATACGACCAGCAGAAGTCCAAGTACATTTGCCTTGATGATATTTGCAAGAACAAGCCTGCGTCCCTGCATATGCAGCGGCTCATACAGAGTAAAAGCCTGATACAGCAATAAATAGCCCGGAATGATAAATACCAGAGCAAACATATACTGTTCAAAAGCAAGTGCACGGACTGCGGAATAAGCAAAAGGACCGATGAAACGAATCATCCACGCAAGTATATAACATACCGCAATGACGATTGCATCAATCAGCATCTGCAGCCGGGTGAAGTTCTTCTGATTGTCCTGAATCACTCTCTCCCACCTCAATCCAATTCTTTGTTTTTCACATTTCTGTCCGAAAAACAACTCCGGACAGCCACGTTTATCTTATACTAGTTACTCTCTAAAATCAACAATATCTTCCGTATATTATATTAAAATTCCATAAAGTAATGTAAAATTGCCTTTATGCACGAAACCGGCGGATGATGTTGATCCACAGTTCCAGCTGAATTTTGCAGTAATTTGGCAGATGTTTTATCCGAAACGGTACTTTTTGGTTTTTCATGCTGATAGAAAAACCGTTTTTGATCCCTGCTGCATACGCTTTACCCATTCCCTTTATTGCAAAAAACAGGAATTTTATAAGAAAACCGGCTGCAAGAAACGGTAAGTTTAAGATGATCTGCAAAAGCGGCATATTCTTATAGATCAGATAAATATTATTTCTGGATGAATATCTTGTCTTAAACTGATTGTAACGTGAACCGCTTGTGCCGCTGCCGACATGGTAAACAATTGCTTTCGGCGCATACCAGTTCTCATAGCCGTAAATTCTTGCACGATAACCGATATCTGTATCCTCCAGATATGCAAAATGCTCTTCATCAAAATAACCGATCTTCTCTAAGATCTTTTTGCGGTAGATTGCAGCCCCTGCACATGCAGAAAATATTTTGTCCTCCGTCTCATATGCATGGATATCTTTCCCCCTGCCGCGGGCAAACGACCATCCCAGTGCACAGTAATAATTCCCGACATCGTCCAGTCTGTCGCGATCATGGTACTGCACCATTCTTGCACCACAGGAAAACGCATTCTTGTGACGTCTGATCGCAGCAAGCATTTCCTCCACAAAATCTTCTTTTACTTCTGTATCATTATTCAAAAGCAGAACATACGGTGCTTTTGCCGCACGTATACCTGCATTGACCGCTCCGCAGAATCCGAAATTCTCCGACAGCTCAATCAGGTGTACCCACGGATAATTGGCTGTCACGAAAGAACAGCTTCCATCTGTAGATCCGTTATCCACCAGTATGACTTCAAAATTACTCAGTGTCTGCCCTTCCAGACTTGCAAGCACACTGTCCAGAAATGCAATTCCATTAAAATTCGGTATGACCACCGATACTTCCATATTATCTCCTATCCTTACCCTTACTGTCCATTCCTTTCAGCGGGCGAAGTGAATAATTCCACTTTGTCAGCGAAAGATTCTTATTGTAATACGGATCACCGTTTTTCAGGATGTCGATCCAGTGCTCTCTCATATACTCGATTTCTTCCTGAAAACGTCGTACCTTCGCCTCGCTGTCTTCCGCGCCTCTTGTCTTTGATTCCATATGATAAAGCTGTACGTATGGATCATACACGATCAGTCTGCCGGATTTTCTCACTTTCAGGCAGAGATCCACATCATTAAAAGCTACTGCAAGCTTCTCTGTAAAACCACCTGCTTCCTCAAAAGCGGTACGTTTCATCATCATACATGCTGCTGTTACCGCACTCATATCCTGAATAATTGATGCCTTGTGAAGATATCCGGTACGGTTCGCCGGCATATCGACAAACATATGTCCTGCAATCCCACCGATTCCGATCACACATCCTGCATGCTGGATCGTATCATCCGGATAAAGAAGCTTCACACCGACGGCTCCCACTTCTTCTCTCTGACACATGCCGAGCATCTCTTCGATCCAGTCCGGTGTGATCACTGTAACATCGTTATTCAGGAACAGCAGATAATCACCATTCGCATGCTGTACCCCGAAATTATTGATCGCTGCATAGTTAAATTCTCTCTCCCAGCGAAGCACGCGGATCTTCGGATCTTTTTCTATTTCTTTATAGTACGCAAAAATTTCTTCTGATACACTGTTATTTTCTATAATGAGTATCTCATAGTTCTGATAAGCCGTCTTTTCTTTAATGGAATGAAGGCAGGCTTCCAGAGATTCCTTCTCATCTTTGTTCGGAATGATAATGGACACCATCGGACTGCCCTGTACCGGATACTGCACACGAAAAAAGCCGAGATCCGGTGTGTGTGTGACAGTTCCCTTCTGTCCCATTCTCTCAAGATGTGCCTCGATCGCGCGTCTTCCTGCTTCAAACGCATACATTTTGCTTGCAGGGTTATCCGCTGTCGACGCTTTGTGTGTTCTCCAGTGATATAAAATCTCCGGCACATGTCCGATCCTTCCGGCTTCTTCTACGCAGCGGAAAATAAAGTCATGATCCTGTGCTCCGTCAAATTCCTGACGGAATCCACCGACTTTACGTATGATTGACTGCCTGACAACAAAAAAATGGCAGATATAGTTGTTGGAACGCAGAAGGTCAAGGTTAAAATCCGGTTTCAGATGCGGCTGAAAATGCTCGTCCAATTCGGTAGTTACCTTGTCTTCATCTGTATAGACACCATCCGCCTCCGGATCATTTTCCAGATAACGTGCAATCTCATAAAGAGCATTTGGTGCAAGCAGGTCATCATGATCAAGAATTCCTGCATACTCTCCCTGTATCATCTCAAGTGCTGCGTTTGTATTTCCTGCAATTCCGAGATTCTGATCCAGTATTTTTACACGGATCCTGCTGTCCTTATTCGTATATTGATCCAGCACTGCCTGCATTTTTTTATCTTCCGGACTTCCGTTCGCAATGCAGAGTTCCCAGTTGCTGTATGTCTGTGCCAGCAGCGAATCTATCATCTGGCGCAGAAAAACTTCCGGTGTACGAAATGCCGGAACTGCCACGCTGATCAACGGGCTGTAGGAAAACCTGTATTTTCTCTGTTTTTCCAGTTCTGTATCATCCGGAATATAAGCCTCGTACCACGGACCATACGGCACTTCTTCCGGCTCAAAGCGTTCATGAAGACGAATCCAGAATTCCTTCGGACCATAATGTTTGAAATAACGCAATCCCTTACGGATCGTGTACGGATTAAGCTTTTTCAGCATTCGTGCCCACTGAATATGTCCGGTCACTTCTTTTTTTTTGCTCATAATCTGTCTGTATCCTCTGACGCTGCTTACACCCTGCTTATTCCAGAGTAAAACAGCTTATTCCTCTTATAATAGGATTTATTTTATCATTCCACTCTGTTTTTTGCAAGGGCGGAGTCAATTTCGCTTGCGCTGCCACTGCTTTTCTATTATCATTGCACTGAGAGGAGGCTCTTTATGAAAAGAATTCGATATTTTGATCTGTTAAGATGTATTTCATTTTGCTTTATTATTTTTTATCATATGATATCCCAGCTTTACTTTTCCGGATTATTTACATTAGATAAGGTTCTGCCTTTTTATGAAAACGATAATATGAACATCGCCATGCTGGGTGTCGCTGTGTTTTTTATCTTATCCGGTGCCGGACTCGCATATTCCACAGGGGAGAATTTTGACATTCGACGCTTCTACAAAAAAAGATTTATAAGAATCCTGATTCCATTTTACATAACCTATATTTCCTATTTTATATATAAAGCAGGAACGACCGGTTCTTTTACGTCCTTCTTCCCACCGGAAACATCCGCATGGAAAATCATTTTTACATTCTTCGGAATGGATGAATGGATCAGTCAGCACGGAATCCATACATTTTCCCTTGGTATCGGTGAATGGTTTCTCGGCGCACTGATCATATTATATTTGCTTTTTCCTCTGCTCCGCTTCCTGATGAAAAAGAATCCATGTCTCTTTTTCATCGGCTCCACATGTATCTATCTGCTTTTACTGTTTTATTATCCATTTCATACTCCGGTGCATGTGAACCTGCTGATCAAGGGATATGATTTTGTTTTAGGTATGCTGCTTGGCTATACAAACCATAAATTCAGACCTCAGTGGGCCTTTCTTTCCGTTCCTCTGGTTATATTTTTCTTTGTTTCCCCGTTCAGGCTGGGAATACATTACGAACTGAAAGTGGAGATCCTCGCTGTTGCTTTTTGCATTTCCATCTCATACCTTGAACCGATTCTTCAGAAAAAAGAGCTGAAATTAATGGATTTATTAAGCAGGTATTCCTACGAGATTTTTCTCGTGCACCACATTATCATATATATCCTTACACCGGCTTCCATACCGTATCTGCATGGTTCCTGGTCTGTCAGCATTCTTTTTGCCGTTGAGCTTGTGTTTATCGTATTTTTTTCGTTCATTCTGAAATGGATTTCGGGCAGATGCATCGCTTTTCTGTCACGCAGAACCATAACATAAATCCAGTCATAAAAAGCTCGGCTGTTCTGCTTGAATTACCACCCGAAATGGGATATGATAGATTTCGAGAATTACTTACAAAAAAGCATAATCAGTTTAAACACATATGAAATGGGAGTACAGATTTATGAAATTTAAAAAAATACATTCCGGTCTGATCGCACTCGGTCTTTGCTGTTCCCTGCTTCTTCAGACACCTGTTTTTGCAGCCGAAGAAACAGCCGATACCGCTTCCGCTTCCGCGATCTCAACGAACGATATAGCCGGATGGCCGCAGGGTCCGGATATCACATCCACCGCTGCTGTCATCATGGAAGACAGCACCAACACAACACTCTATGCAAAAAACATGGATCAGGTTCTTTATCCCGGAGCTACCGTCAAAGTCATGACCACACTCCTTGCACTGGAAAACACACAGCTTTCCGACCAGGTCACCATGACTGCAACCGGCGTATCCGGTGTCACAGACGGAGGCGCCAATATCTCCGCGCAGATTGATGAAGTATTTACCGTAGAGCAGTGTCTGTATGCGATCATGCTCGCATCTGCAAACGATGTTGCCCTTCAGCTCGCCGAGCATATCGGTGGTTCTGTCGATGGTTTCGTTCAAATGATGAATGCCCGTGCAACAGAACTTGGCTGTACCAACACTGTATTTACGAATCCAACCGGTCTTCCGGATGAGAATCAGCATACAACGGCACACGATATGGCGCTGATCATGAAAGCTGCTGCTGATAACGA
Source organism: Blautia intestinalis (assembly GCF_014297355.1). GTDB lineage: Bacteria > Bacillota > Clostridia > Lachnospirales > Lachnospiraceae > Blautia_A > Blautia_A intestinalis. The sequence continues at coordinate 112,476 of NZ_JACOQE010000004.1, forward strand.
ATCATTCCAGACCATTGCAAGTACTACATCCTATACGATCCCGGCAACTAATGTTTCCGGCGGAGACCGGGTTCTGACCAACAACTTTTCCATGCTGACCAACACAAATGCCGCTTATTATCAGTATTGTACCGGCGGACGAGAAGGATACACCGAAGCCTCCGGAAGTACACTTGTCTGCAGTGCACAGAAAAACGGTATCACCCTGATCGCAGTCGTCCTTCAGGGAACATCCGGAACCACCGCCACCGAGGCAGCCAGTCTTTTAAATTATGGATTTGATAATTTCAATATGCTTTCCCTCGGGGATAATGATTTTAATATGTTATCCGGCGGGGATGTATATGTACCAGTCGGCACCACCGCCGATGCTCTGACTACCCAGGACGGCGAAGTTCAGGACGGACAGTACAGCCGCCAGTATCTCTTTGGCGGAACAGCTGTTGGAACATCTGTCATGGCAGCCACCCAGGAAGAAGATACTTCTCTTGTCGATGCAAGTGTACAGAATATTGATGCAGCCAGGAATTATACTGAAGGTCGTAATAATCTTCCATACTTTATCATTGGCGGTGTGGGAATCCTGCTTCTTCTCCTGATTCTCCTTCGTATCATTAAAGTTGCAAAATCCTGAACTGATATATTTAAATCAGAACAAAAAACATGTGCCGCGGCACATAAAAAGCAGCTGTCGCTTACGGCAGCTGCTTTTCTTTTACATAATTTCTTTGAGATAACGTCCCAGTGCATCTTTCCAGTCCGGAAGACGGGTAAATCCATGCTCTTCCAGTTTTTTCTTTTCCATACGGCTGTTGGAAGGACGTTTTGCCTTTGCAGGATACTCTGCGGAGCTTACCGGCATTACCTTTACATCCATTCCTGCCTGACGGAAGATCTCTTTTGCAAAATCATACCAGGAAATATATCCGCCTTCATTTGTTGCATGATATTTTCCATATTCTTCTTTTTCCAGCATGTCAACCAGAAGTCTTGCAAGGTCATATGTGTAAGTCGGAGTTCCGATCTGGTCATCGACAACAGTCAGTGTATCATGTGTTTTTCCGAGATTCAGCATGGTCTTGATGAAATTCTTTCCATTCAGGCCAAATACCCATGCAATACGGACAATATAATAATGCGGCGCACATTTTTCAACTGCAACTTCGCCCTCGTATTTCGAATGTCCATACACATTCAGGGGCTCTACAACCGGATCATCCGGCTCCCACGGACGGGTTCCCTGTCCGTCAAATACATAGTCTGTGCTGATATAAACCATCGGAATATCAAGTTTTCCACACATTTTTGCGATATTGGCTGTTCCATCCACATTTACCCTGTGGCAAACTTCCTGGTTATCCTCTGCGGCATCTACTGCGGTCCATGCTGCACAGTGTACCACTTTGTCCGGATGCACTTCCGTCATTACTTTTTCAACGGCTGCGCTGTCTGTGATATCCATCTCTTCCACATCGACACCAACACCTTCATAGCCTCTTTTGGCAAGCTCGTTCATAACGTCATAGCCAAGCTGACCTTTTACGCCTGTAACCAGTACTTTCATTTTTCATTCCTCCTATATCCGTTTTAACGAAAAATCCTGACTCTTCAATGTCAGATTCGGATTATAATACGGATCTCCGTCCCGCATGATATCCGGCCATCGTCTTTCAAATATCTGAATTTCTTTATTAAATCGTGCCACCTTTTCCGGAGTGTCTTCCAGACCTCTGGACTTGGACTCGTAATGATACAGTTCTGCATATGGATTATATACGATCAGGTATCCGGCAGTACGCAGTTTCATACAAAAATCAATATCATTAAATGCAACTGCCAGCTCCTCGGTGAGTCCGCCCACTTCTTCAAAAGCAGAACGTTTTACCATCATGCAGGCTGCCGTCACCGCACTGTAATCCTGTGCGCAGATGATTCTGTGGCAGTAACCGGTCGTTCCACGCGGCTGCAGTACAAAACAGTGTCCCGCAATTCCGCCAAAACCGATCACGACTCCTGCATGCTGGATCGTATCATCTTCGTAATACATACGAGCTCCGACAGCACCGACATCACTGCGCATACAGTAGCCCAGTAATTCTTCGAGACAGTCTTCATTAATGATCTCCGTATCGTTATTCAGCAAAAGAATATATTCTCCTTTTGCAAATGTGGCACCATAATTATTGATTGCAGAATAATTAAATTCTTTGTCCCAGTAAACAACATGCACCTTCGGATTCTGTGCTTCAATTTCCTTATAGTACTCGAAAGTTGAATCCTCTGTACTGTTATTCTCAACAATGATAAATTCATAATTCCGGTAAGTAGATTTCTGTTCGATCGAATCCATACAGCGTTTCAGATCATCGATGTGATCCTTATTCGGAATGATGATCGAAATAAGCGGATCATGATCTCTGTGGAATTTCGTGCGGTACAGTCCGAGAAATTCTCCCTGATGAACTTCTGCGTCAATCCCTGTTCTCTGATAATGCGCCTCGATTGCACGCTTTCCGGCTTCAAACGCATAAGTCTTACTCTCCGGATTTTCCGCAGTGGAATCCTCATGACATCTCCAGTGATAAAGGATTTTCGGCACATGATAGATTTCCTCCGGCTTCACAGCTTCGATGCAGCGGAAAATGAAGTCATAATCCTGCGCTCCGTCATACTCTTTACGAAGCATGCCTACCTGATCAATGATTTTTCTGTCTACAACAAACAGATGGCAGATATAGTTTACTGTACAGAGCAGATCCGGATTGTAGTCCGGCTTAAAATGCGGCTGGAAAAACTTATGCCCGTCCATTGACATTTTATCCTCATCTGAATAAAGAAGCCGAATCTCTCTGTTTTTATTTAAAGCTTTCACACACTCAAACAGCGCATGTGGAGTCAGTTCATCATCATGATCTGCAAATGCGATATAATCGCCGGTCGCGATCTCAATTCCGGCATTGGTATTTTCGGAAATCTGAAGTGGTTCTTTGTGGGAAATGACACGTATTCTCTCATCCGATGCCGCAAGAGATTTCAGAAGTTCTGCAATCGGTGAATTCTCTCCGCTTCCATCGGAAAGACAGAGTTCCCAGTTCGGATAAGTCTGTGCCTTCACAGTCTCTACAAGCTGACGGAGATATTTCTCCGGTGTTTTGTACAGCGGAATCACAATACTGATCTTTGGCTGATATTCGAATTTTTCTCTCCTCTGGCGCTCCAGTTCCTTTGCGCCCGGAAGATGACGCACGATCCATTTCTGGTACGGAATTTCTCTTGTTGAAGCTGTTTTGATCTTGTTTGCAATTTTTCCTGCCAGTGCGGCACTTCCCTGTGATTTCCAGTAACGCATACCTTTCTGTGCATATTTTTCTATTTTTTTGCGCAGAATAACCGTCGGCTGTAAGTTCACCACATGTACGGACTTCGTCTCTCCGGCATAAAACACCACATAAACGACCTTTCCGGTAAGATTTGTCAGCTCTGCAAAAAATCCGGTCTTGTCCTCGTGATCCATTTCCTCATACATCTGCTCCACATCGACACGTTCTGTACGAAGGATTTCTGCCTGTATTTTCTCTTTGTTTTCGTCAAAAATCTGTATTTTCACCGGACAGTCTGCTACTGCCCACCCGCGGATTCGCAGGAATCCCTGCTGAATTTTTTCTTCCTCAATATAAAACTGAGGCTTTCCTCTGCGCTTTTCCAGATTTTTTGCTGAAACAGAAAACCAGCAGAAGGTTTTATCCGGCATGTCTGCATAGACGCTCAGCTTCTGATATCCTTCCAGCGACTCCGGAAGCCGGACCGCTGCCGTGATACGCTCTCCGCGCATCAGATCCGGATCTTTAAAACGTTCCAGAGCACTGACCACTTCCAGACGCCGGATCTCGGATTTTATTTCGGAACCGTCAAGCATGGCACGCATTTTTGCTTCTTTCGGCCACGTTCCCTGCAGAATATAACAATTTGGATCCTGCAAATGGAATCTGTCCTTTGTTACCTCAAATATTTCTCTCGACATATCTATACCCATCCTCGTTTCTCAGTCTTCTCTCAGGGAACAGTCAGCTTCTTTCAGAGACAGATTCGGATTATAGTACGGGTCTCCTTTTGCCATCTCGTCTCCCCATTTTTCCTCAAAATGCTTCGTTTCTTTTTCGAAACGGAACTGTTTTTCCGGCGTATCTTCCATTCCCCTTGACTTGGATTCGTAGTGATAAAGCTCTGCATACGGTGTAAATACAACCTTTTTACCTGCTGCTCGCGCTTTCATACACAGGTCGATGTCATTAAAAGCGACAACAAACTCTTCGTCAAATCCGCCCACTGACCGGAAGTCTTCTGCTTTCATGAGCATACATGCCGCAGTTACGGCACTGATTTCCTGTACATTTACGGCCCTGCCGAAATATCCCTTATCTTCGCAGGATGCCATACACATGATATGGCCAGCAATACCGCCCATGCCAAGAACAACTCCGGCATGCTGGATGAGATTGTCAGGATAATAGAGTTTTGCTCCGACGATTGCGACATCCTGCTGCTGACAGATCATCAGCATTTCCTCGATCCAGCCCGGACTGATCACTTCCACATCATTATTCAGGAAGAGAAGATAACTTCCCTTAGCTTCTTTTACAGCAAAATTATTGATCGCAGAATAATTAAATCCATCTTCCCACGTAAGTACCCGTGCTTTCGGGTAACGCCAGGAAAGGTTCTTATAATATTCAAAAGTCTCCTGCTCTTCACTGTTGTTCTCGACGATCAGGATTTCGTAATTCTTCCAGGTAGATTTCTCATAAACAGAAGAAAGACATTTCTCAAGGTCATCAGTGTGATCCTTGTTTGGAATGATGATCGAAACAAGCGGTTCTCCCTGGATCTTTACATGACTCCGGTACCAGCCCGGGTGTTTCGTCATCTCTACTTCCGCTTCAATGCCGACTCTGCGATAATGCTCCTGGATTGCACGGCATCCAGCCTCATATGCATAAGCTTTGCTCTCCGGATTCGCCGCAACAGAATTCATATGACATCTCCAGTGATACAGCACTTTCGGAATATGAATCACCTGTTTCGCCTGCTCGCAGCAGCGCAGAATAAAATCATAATCCTGAGAGCCGTCAAACTCCGGTCTGAGGCCACCGACCTGATCCACCAGTGCTTTCTTTACAACAAAAATATGGCAGATATAATTATTATCCCTTAAACGGAACAGGTTATAATCTGATTTGAAATGAGGCTCAAAATAGAATTCTCCGTCCATGCTCAGCTTATCTTCATCTGTATAAATGATCTCCGGTCCGTGATGATCGTTGACTGCCTTAACAATCTCATACAGCGCATCCGGTTCCAGTGTATCATCATGGTCGCTCAGCATCAGATATTCACCGGTTGCCATCTCGATTGCTTTATTTGTATTGACAGAGATTCCTCCATTATCCTCCAGATGTTTATAGAGAATTCTTTTATCTTTACCATAACGCTTCTGAATGTATTCTTCTACTTTCTGATCCGGACTTCCGTCTGCCAGACAAAGCTGCCAGTTCGTGTAAGTCTGTGCGCATACAGAATCAATCAGTTCCTTCAGATATGGTATCGGTGTACAGTACAACGGAATCACAATACTGATCAGCGGATTCTGTTCAAAATGTACATGGCGCTGTCTGCGAAGAGTCTTTCTGTCCGCTTTATGACGGTTAAACCATTCTTCATAATCTTCTTTGTGCTCTCCGTTTTTGTCTTTGCGGAAAAGACGTCCCCAGAAACTTTTTGCTTTCTCTTTATCCTTCTGTTCCCTGCGAAGAGCCTTTATATCAATCTCATATGTTTTGGTTGTAGAATCACCGCAGAAATGAAGTACGATCCTGTTTCCCGGAATTTCGAGAAATGCCGCGGAAATACTGAAACCGATCTCCTGATTCCTGTAATCGTCATCAAGATGACGTCGTTCTACAACGTCCGGCCTGCGGCCTCTCGTAATTTTGCAGTCGAGAAGTTCTGCATTTTCTTTATGAACGGTTACTTCAACTTCACCTCTCTGATCTGTTGTCCATCCCTGAATCTCAAGCATCAGTCCGTAGAGAACTTCTACACGGTCAATATGAAATTCAACCAGCTTATCTTTGACCAGTTCATCCAGCTCATCACCTGTACGCTCCCAGATTACGGTCTTTTCTTCTCCGTCCAGCAAAAGAAGTTCCAGTATGTCATACTTCTGGCGAAGTTTCAGAACCTCCGGAATCGTAACTGTAAATCCCGGAAGAAAGCCCTCTGTCTCCACTTCCAGAGACTGTGCCACATCCGGTCGGTCATACCTCTCCACTTCTGGTATATCGATTACTTCATATCCGTCACCAATCAGCTGAAAACCACATTCCTTCTTATCAGGATGCATATACCAGCCTACAAGACTCAGCACATGTCCGTGTCTGTCATCATATCGTTCTTCATCAATGCTGAAACAAAGTTTGTCCATAAATACTCCCCTATTTCTTTTTAATACTCCGGTACAGTTTCCATGCCTTTGTATTTTCCATTTCATGAATCCGGCGATTCAGTCTCTGTATCTCCTGATCTTTCTCAGAAGAAATTTTCGAAAAACTCTTCCAGAATGCATCCTGCGCTTCAGTCTCTTTCATTACTTCAATCTCAACATGAAGCTTTCCCGCATTCTCCGGAATACTGTCTATTACAAACTGCGGATCTCCGCCGCCAAAATAATATCTGCCTTCTCCCATCGGGAAACCATTGGAAGTAAAAACAGCAGCTTTTCCGTTTTCAAATGTCAGTTTCTTAAGAATCAGTCCACCGGCAGCCTCACCCGGATCGAGTCGCAGTCTGTGTACATCGTCCGGAACAGCGATACAAAGATCCAGCCCGGATCTTGCCATCGGATAAACAGCAGAATCCGTTTCCGAGAAATCACTGCCTCTGTCATAAAATACCTGCAGTCTTCTCAGCGCAAATGCCACGCGGATTCTGTCATAATAAGCCATCACATCTACTTTTCCGGGTGAAACCTCATCATACATAGAACGAAGCGGCACATGGCTGCCTTCCATATACTTCTGGAAATTACGTTCCATTTCTGCATAGATTTCCAGTTCTTCCTCTGAAATTCCTGCCTTTTTATAGAAGTCAAGCTCACGCAATACTGCACGTTTGCCATCACTTTCCAGATAATAATGAATCATTCGATAGAGAATAAAGTTGCATGGAATCGGGAATCGGAATGTCCATTCATAATCGATCACCGATACACCACAATCCTGAAGCAGAATATTTGCCGGAACCAGATCAATATTGGAAATACCACTGCACCGATAATTTTCTTCCAGTGAAACATCACCAAATACCCCGGTAAACTCCGGTGTCTTGAAAAACATTTCACCCGCATGGATGCGGCGTACCTTATCAATATAGGTAAACAAAAGTTTTTCCAGTTCTTCCAGTTTGCCCTGTTCAAGCAGGCTGTCCAGACGGGATTCCAGTGTCTCACCATCCAGATATTCCAGAACAACTCCATCAGCTTCTGTCCTGCAGGCATTCAATTTCAGCCCTTCCCTGCCATAGAAACCGGAAAGTTCTTCCTCAATCTTCGGAAGGTTTTTTATATGTGCTTCGGCTCTGGTATCTGTCGGAACCTTGCGCACAATTCTTTCTTTCTTATTATTTTCGCAGATTTCTGTGATGATTGAAAATTCAGGCGCCCGCTCATTGGAAAACTTCGCATAGATCGTACTGGTCTCTATTTTTTCCTTACTGATCAAAAGCAGAAAAGAATTGGCAAAATCAGGATACATCTCATTTGCAAGCAGTGTATCATATACCGAAGACTCCTGAAAGAGCTGCAGACGAAGCCGGTCGTAGTTTGTCTCCAGACGGTTCAGCTCACCCTTCAGCGGAAGACGGCGGTCAGAATAAACCGTCATCGGAAGCTTGTAATCCGGGAATGGATAATACCATTCTGCCTGCAGATCACCGGCATCGGAAAGAATCTGCATAAACTCTTTTCTTGAAAAAGTTTTGACACCTTTGGTCGTCGGATAACCTTCCAGCCCTTCAAAAAGGGTACCAAAATGGTCTTCCGTGCATCCTGCCCAGTATTTCAGTCCAAGACGGTTTTCGATTGCAAGGACGATCTTTCCGTCCGGTTTCAGATGCTTTGAAATAATTTTTAAGAAATCTACATACGGTGTATCGCTCTGGATATAAGCTTCTCCATATTCAAAAACCCCGATCAGGGTAATGTAATCATATTTTTCTGTAAGTGTTTTTTCAATATCCTGAAAATTTCCCATCAGGATTTTCAGATTGTCGCAGTTCCGGTGTCTCCATGCATTGATGTGGCTGCGTTTTCTTGAAAGTTCAATACAGGTCACCTGTTTTGCTTTCTTGCAGAGAGCACCGGTAACTGCACCGCATCCTGATCCGATCTCGAGAACATTTTCCTCCCCGGTAAACGGAAGCCAGCTCAGAATGTTTTCTCTGATATGAGAAAAATGATAAAGAATCGGCCAGCTTGCACGCTCCGCGATCACCTGATTCCATTCTTCTTCACGGTAATTGCGTGCAATCTCCAGCATCTCATCTTCAATTGCACCATCTGTATATAAATCTTTGCCCGGATAAAGTGTATCATCCAGAAGAACCTGTCCGATTTTTTCCATTAATCCTCATCTCCACAGTAGATTTCTACTTTTGAATTCATATCATAAAAGCCAACGGTATTCTGTGTTGAAATAACCGTGATGTTGCATGCATCATACAATCTGTGGAATACCGTAAAATCACCGTCTTTGTAACCGGTACATCCGAAAGAAAGCAGATATTCTCCGCCCTGCAAAAACATGTCCTGTGTAAAGGTTACGGTACACACATCCCCGGCGTCAGAATGCTCTACATGCATTTTCTCAAACATGGTATTCGTTCCGGTAATCTCTGTTCCACGAATATCCTTAAAGGTATATGCCATGATCGGTTCCTGAATGCTTTCATGGAATTTCACACGCATCTTGATCGTAAAGGCAGATCCTTTGTCGATGGTGTTGGTATAGCGGCCTTTTTCGTCCATCACGACAAAATCCGTGATCTCTGCAAGCTTGCTGCCGTATTCCAGCATATTCGGATTGACCTGGAACTTCTCACTCCAGCTTTCGCGTTTTTTCTTTTCGTTTTCTGCCGCAGCTTTTGCCGGATCCTGTCCGACCAGAAGCTGTTTGTACATATCAACCATCTTCTTCGGAGAACCTTCCGCCAGCTTTACACCTTTATTAAGAAGGACTACACGGTCACAGTATCTGGAAATACTGCTGAGATCGTGGCTTACAAAGAGAATGGTTCTTCCCATATCTTTAAATTCTTCAAATTTACGATAACATTTTGCCTGAAAGAACACGTCGCCGACGGAAAGAGCCTCATCGACGATCAGGATCTCCGGGTCAATGTTGATTGCAACAGCAAAAGCCAGACGAACGAACATACCACTGGAATATGCCTTAACCGGCTGATGTACGAAATCACCGATATCGGCAAAATCCAGAATATCCTGTAGTCTGGCATCAATTTCTTCTTTGGAAAATCCCATCATGGTACCGTTGAGATATACGTTTTCGATTCCCGTATATTCCATATTAAATCCGGCCCCGAGTTCAAGAAGTGCGGAAATCCTTCCGTCAACTTTCACTTCACCGGCAGTAGGATTCAACACACCTGTGATGATCTTGAGAATGGTGGATTTACCGGAACCGTTCGTTCCGATAATTCCCACAGTCTCGCCTCTTTTTACTTCGAAATTTACATCCCGGAGAGCATAGTGCTCACGCACGGGAACCTTAAATCCAAGCGCCTCCCGAAGTCGGTCGGAAGGCTTGTTGTATAATTTGTACATCTTGTCCAGATGCTTTACTTCAATTGCAAATTCACTCATTCTACTCTCCGTTTACAGTACATCCGCAAAATGTACCTGAAGTTTTTTAAACAATCTGGTTCCAAGGAAAAATACGATAAGCGTAAATCCCCAGAAGTAAAGGGTAAAAACCGGATGCTGCCAGATTGCCACCTTGTTTATCAGAGAATCACGATATCCCTGTACAATATAAAACAGTGGATTCAGTTTCAGTATTTTTGTAAGGATGCCGCTCAGCCCGAGGTCATTGAAATCCCACATGATCGGTGTCACCCACACACCTACCTGCAGTCCGATATTGATGATCTGACTCAGGTCACGGAAAAATACAACCGCTGCACTCGTCAGATAAGTCATTGCAAGGATCAGCATAAAAATACAGAAACTGTAATACAGAAGCTGTATCGCATACAGGCTCGGCGGATATCCCATAAAAGTATAGATCAGCAGTACAATAATGATAAAAAATGCATGTACAAAAACTGCTGAAAATACTTTCACAACCGGAAGGATCCTGATATTAAATACGACCTTTTTGACCAGATAATTGTATTCGAGAAGCGCATTGGTTCCCCCGATCAGTCCTTCCTGAAAGAAAAACCACGGAATCAGCCCCGCGATCAGCCACAGAACAAAGGGAACTCCCTTGTCTGAACCATTGCGAAGTGCAAGTCCGAACACAAACCAATATACGCAGATCGTTACGATCGGCTGAATGAACGCCCAGATTGTTCCGAAATAAGAACCGGCATATTTTGTTTTGAAATCATTTTTTGCCAGAGAGAAGACTAACTTTCTGTTTTTGTAGATTTCTCCCGGCAGCCATGTCTCGTTTTTCAATCTTTTTTACTCCTGTTGGCTGTGTACTCTTTAAAGCTTCCCCATTTCTGGTCTTTGTCAGAAAGAATCAGTTCCATGCCTTCCGGAATCGGCCATTCCACACCGATGTCCGGGTCATTGTACGCAAGACCGCCCTCATCGTTCGGATGATAAAAATCTGTACATTTGTATGCAAACTCTGCGGTATCAGAAAGTACGACAAATCCGTGTGCAAAGTTTTTCGGAATGAAGAACTGTTTTTTGTTTTCTGCAGACAGAAGAACTCCATACCACTGTCCGTAAGTTGCAGAACCTTCACGCAGGTCAACAGCAACGTCAAAAACTTCACCACTCACTACACGCACAAGTTTATCCTGCGGATAGTTGATCTGGAAATGAAGTCCACGCAGCACGCCCTTGCGGGAACTTGACTGATTATCCTGTACAAACTCCATGTCAATTCCTGCTGCTTTATAATCGTTATAGTTATATGTTTCCATGAAGTAACCACGCTCATCCCCGAATACGGTTGGTGTAATTACTTTTAATCCTTCGATATGACAGGTTTCTACTGTGATCTTACCCATTTTATAATCCCTCCGCTACTTCAATCAGATATTTGCCGTAAGCTGTCTTGAGAAGTGGCTGTGCCAGTTCTACAAGCTGTTCTTTTGTAATAAATCCACGTTTGTATGCGATTTCCTCAATACAGGAAATGTAAAGTCCCTGACGTTTCTGGAATGCAGCTACGAAATCTGCAGCATCAAGAAGAGAATCATGGTTTCCGGTATCCAGCCATGCAAATCCGCGTCCAAGTGTCTCAACCTTCAGTGTACCTCTGTTGAGATATTCATTGTTGATGCTTGTGATCTCGATCTCACCACGTGCAGATGGTTTGACATTTTTTGCAATCTCTACAACATCGTTGTCATAGAAATACAGTCCCGGAACTGCATAGTTTGACTTCGGATGCTCCGGTTTTTCCTCGATGGAAAGAGCCTTGCCGTTTTCGTCGAATTCTACCACGCCATATTCACGAGGATCTCTTACATAATAGCCGAAAATGGTTGCGCCCTTTTCTTCTTCGGTACGTTTGTAAGCATTCTGCAGTACTCTTGAGAAGCTCTGACCATAAAAGATATTGTCACCAAGTACAAGTGCAACCGCATCGTTTCCGATAAATTCTTCACCGATGATAAATGCATCTGCAAGTCCTCTCGGCTGTTCCTGAACCGCATATTCAAAACGCATGCCGAGCTGACTTCCGTCACCGAGAAGATCACGGAAGACCGGAAGGTCTCTTGGTGTGGAAATGATCAGGATCTCACGGATTCCTGAAAGCATCAGAGTTGATAATGGATAATAGATCATCGGCTTATCATAAACCGGCATGATCTGTTTGGAAATAGCTTTTGTTAATGGATATAATCTGGTTCCTGAACCACCTGCTAAGATAATTCCCTTCATAAGGTTTCTCCTTTTTCTCTGTTTTGTTTTTATTTGTTTTGTCTGTTATCTGTCTTTGAAATAAAGCGCGATCAGAAGTCCGATCAGTACTACAATCATCGCACCACCGATGATCAGAAGCATTTTTACTGTCGAAGAAATTCCTTCTGTACGCATCTCACGAATCTGCTCATCTACTGATTTATGTTCGGATGCAGTAGTATCATTTGTATCTGCTTCATCTGTCTGAGCTGTCGCCGGTGTGCTTTCTGCTTCTGACTCCTCTTCAGCCGGCATCTCTTTGGCTTCCTGTGCCGGTTCCGGTGACGGTGTATCTTTCACCGTTACATAACCGACAAACTGCCCCTGATAATAGTACTGATTTAATGTTTTTTTGCCTTTTTGTTTGCTTTCCATCGTAAGGTCAGCGGCTGTTACACCTTTCGGTACTGTCATTGCCTTTCCGTCAACCTCAATGCTGTCAAAGCTGTTAAATGCATAATCAAACAGTGCGGTACTGTCTGCACAGTTGATACCAAGATCCGTATCACGCATAGTTACTGCAATATAGGTTCTTCCATTTCGTTCTGCAGCCGCAGCAAGACAGTTCTGTGCTTCTGTGGAAAATCCGGTCTTTCCGCCAATGCAGCCTTCATAATACAGGCTGGACTCTTTGGCCAGAAGCGGCACGTGTGTGTGCAGAGATCTCGCTGCACTTAAGTTTGTTGCCGGTATTGTATAGTTTACTGTTTCCAGAACTTTACGAAATCTGGCATTCTTAAGCCCGGCCCGCATGATCTTCGCAAGATCTTCTGCGCAGGAATAATGGTTTTCGTCCGGAAGACCGCTCGCATTTACAAAATGTGTATGCGTGCATCCCAGCTTCTTTGCTTTCTGATTCATCATCTCCACAAAGTTTGCTTCTGTACCACCAACATATTCTGCGATCTGCGCACAGACCTCATTCGCTGATTTAATATATGCAGCAAACCAGCAGTCCTTCATCGTCATGGTCTCGCCAAGCTGTGCATTGATGTTGCTGCTGTCCCAGGTCACATCGCGGACGCCTGTTTCTGTAAATGTCACAACGTCCTTTGGTGAACTGTTTTCGATTGCAACCAGAAGTGTCATTAGTTTCGTTGTGCTTGCAGGATAACGGTATTCATCCATTCCTTTGTCGTACAAAATCGCTCCTGTATCTGCATCCATTAAAACAGCTGTCTCGGAAGTTACAGCCGGGGCAGTCGGCCAGTTCGCTATACTGTCCGTGGCAACCGCTGCCGGTGTACCATTAGTCGTTACCATAGAAGCCTGTACCGTACAAGAAGACACCAGAATCACCGCAGCTCCTATCCCCGCCGCAATTCGGTATATTCCTTTATTCATCTGTGTACCTCCACTATTAAACTAAATTCAAGTCTCTTCTAACGCAAGACATATCTCATATTATTTTCGCACAATCATAGAGTAAATTCAATGCCTATTTTCGCCAAAATAATGTTACTCTTTATCTCCTGAAAGAAAAAATGCTGTAATTCCCTGACAAATTCGGGAATCACAGCATTTTGGTCACTGTAAAAACTGATTATCTGGTTTTGTACATTTCTTCATAATATTTCTGATAATCACCACTGGTCACATTCTTCATCCAGTCTTCATGCTCGAAGAACCATTCAATAGTCAGACGGATACCATCTTCAAAGCATGTCTCCGGATACCAGCCAACTTCTTCTTTGATCTTATCCGGTGCGATCGCATAACGACGGTCATGTCCTTTACGATCTTCTACATATGTGATCAGATTTTCGCTTACAAGAGCTTTACGTGGATCATTATCCGGCAGCATTTCCTGTAATGTATCCAGAATAATGTGGATGATCTGGATATTCTGTTTCTCATTGTGTCCACCGATGTTGTAGGTCTCAAACAGGCGGCCTTTTTCCTGTACCATGTCGATGCCCTTTGCATGATCCATTACATACAGCCAGTCACGCACGTTCTTACCATCGCCATATACCGGAAGTTTCTTTCCCTGAAGTGCATTGTTGATGATCAGCGGAATCAGTTTTTCCGGAAACTGATATGGTCCGTAGTTATTGCTGCAGTTTGTGATGTTTGCCGGGAATTTGTAAGTATCCATATAGGATTTTACCAGCATATCAGAAGATGCCTTACTTGCAGAATATGGGCTGTGCGGATCATATGGAGTTGTCTCATAGAAGAAGCCGCCATCTTCCTCAAGGGAACCATACACTTCATCTGTAGAAACATGCAGGAATTTCTTGTCCGGCCTAAAAGTTCCGTCAGGAAGCTCCCATGCAGATTTTGCTGCATTCAGCATAACCAGTGTACCAAGTACATTTGTTTTTACAAATACTTCAGGGTTACGGATACTTCTGTCCACATGACTCTCTGCTGCAAAATGAACAACGCGGTCGATATCATTTTCATCAAAGATTTTCATAATTGCTTCACTGTCACAGATATCAGCTTTTACAAATGTATAGTTTTCACGATTCTCGATATCCTTAAGATTCTCAAGATTTCCCGCATACGTCAGTTTATCTACATTGATAATACGGATCTCATTATCATATTTCTGAAACATGTAATGAATATAGTTGGATCCGATAAATCCGGCTCCACCTGTTACAAGGTATGTTCTCATATTTTCTTTTCCTCCTGAAAAGCGCCCTCCTCTGGGAGAGCGCCCTGTATTTTATTAGTTATATGCCGGATCTGTCGGGTCAAAGTTCTTAGCTCCACGAAGTGGTGTAAGGGCTTTTCTTCCGAGAGGTCCTTTTAAGGCTTCATCAGACTTATAAATGCCATCGTAGATTTTGATTTCTGAACCATTGCAGTTATCAAATACCCATTTTGCATCTGCTACACAGCAGCGGATACATCCGTGAGATGCCGGATTACCAAGTCTCAGATACTCTCCAACCGGAAGGTTATGATCATTCTTCTCACCACATGCAACAGAGTGAACATAAATACCACCTACAACGTGTGATCCATACTGTCCCCATGACGGTCCCATCAAAGGCTGCCATCTGAGTGATCTCTTAACTGTAAAAGTTCCGGCTGGTGTCAGTGTGGTCGGGTTTCCTACAGAAACACGGATAGTCTTGATTGGAATCGTACGGCTCTTGTCTGCATATACAGTCATAAGGCCATTGACACGATCACAGCTCAGATAATATTTGCTGCGTTTGACTTCATTCGTTCTGTCATTTACTCTGTATCCCTTCTTATCAAAACGATACTGAATACCATTGATTTCTTTTATAGTATTTTTTACGTACTTTCCGGTCTTTGGATCCATGTAACGAACAAGATTTCTTGAGCTGTTTACTACAACCCAGCCGGACTCAATGAAACGGCCTCTGCCGTCAAGAGTACCATATACATCACCACGTTTGATCTTCTGGTTTGTCTGAGCCACACAGTCTTTAAAGTAGAAGTAATACTTGTGACCACCACAGCTTACCCTTCTCCATCCATTTACATAGAGGATTCCGTTTTTGGATGCACAGTAATATTTATTATTGAATTTGATCCACTGGCTCTTATAAACTTTACCTCTATATGCCTTTTGGGTAGATCTCTGGAAAAAGTAATATCTACTTCCTATCTTTGTCAGACCACTTGCCATAGAACCGTCTGCTTTGTAGTATCTTCCGCTTACCCATTTATTCTGGAGTATATTTCCTTTTTGGGAGAAATAGAACCATCCTTTGAATTTACCTTTTACAGTAACTTTCTGAATTCCTTTTTTCTCCTGTACACGGCCTGCTGTCTTACCGAAATAGTAATATCTGTTTCCGGCTCCTTTGCAGAGTACCCAGCGTTTTTTCCATGTTGCACGGCGGCCGTCTGATGTAAAGTAGTATCTGTATTTACCGTATTTTACGAGTTTTTCTCTGTAAACTACACCATTTTTCTTGGACATATAATAGTACTTATTAGCTGCCTTTACCATTTTGCCTTTGATCAGATAGCCATTTGCATCAAGGAGATAATAATCTTTGCTGTCTGCTAAAACTTTGTAAGCTCCGATTCCTTTTTTCTGGTAACGTCCATCAGAACCGAAATAACGCCACTGCACACCATTCTTGGTGTTTTCGCTTACCCATGCATTACATATCATCTTACCAGGAATATCACTGGAATTTACAGCACTTCTGAAGCTGTAGATTGCTTTGTCAATAGTACGGGTACCAACATACGGCTTTCCGCCGCTCAGCAGGAAATAAGAATCTCCGTTGATCGTGTAGATCTTGTTTGGAGCGATTGTCTCCTGTTTACCGTCATTGCCATAGTAATTGAACACCTGATCAGCTGCATTCCATTTCCATGCATTTGTAATTTTCTGACCGAGTTCAGAATTATATGGAGTGATTGCATCTGTTCCCAGATCTTTTATTACGTTTACTTCATCGGAAGTCTTAAAGTAGTAATAATCATTCTCTACCTGGCTTCTTCCTGTAACAAGATATCCATCCTTATCAAATGTATAGTATCCTTCAGCCAGCTCTGTATTTGCACTGTCTGTATTCATTGTAGTAACTTTTACAAGACCATCTGCAGAAGTAAAATACGGAGAAGCTGCCTGTGCTGCTTCCACATCCTGTGCTTCTACTGTTTCGGCAGATGCTTCATCCTGTGCTTCTACTGTTTCGGCAGATGCTTGATCCTGTGCTTCTACTGTTTCGGCAGATGCTTCATCCTGTGGTTCTGCTGCAATTTCTGCATCCTGATTTTCTTCTGAAGCAACAAGTACTTCATCATCAGATGCATTCTCTTCCGCAGGTGCTTCAACGGATTCCTCACTCGGTACTACAACCGGTTTTGCAACAGGTTTTTCCAGCTTCCACTTGCCATTTTCTTCGATCCATCTGGTTTCTTTTACGGCTGCTTCCTGACCATTCAGCCATTCAGCAGCAATCTGATCAGATGAATCTTCTGCACCTGTAGTTTCATCCGGACCATATATCTGAATGTCAACTGCTTCATCCTCTGAACTGAATGCACCACCTTCTGATTCCTGTTCATTGGTCTCTTTTGTATCATCTGTATTGGTGTCTTCATCAGAGCCCATATCAATCTGTACATCGTCTGCTCCTGTATCATCAGGCTCAACAACTACTGCATCATCCGAAGAACCTTCATCCGCTGTATCATCAAATACAGCCGCTTCTGAAACATCTGACACAGCTGTCTCAGCTGTAAAATCAGCCTCACTGGCAGCACTTGCTTCTGCCGTCATGGACAGGCACATTGTCAGGCTCAACATTATTGCCACAACTCGTTTCTTCACAACTACTCCTCCTATTTCCCTTTTGTTAAAAATCTATTCACCCAGACCTCCGCTGATTGCATCAGTCAAAGCTTTCATTGCTTCCTGCTCATCTGCGCCATCACAGATCAGTTCAATCTCATCGCCACATTTTACACAGGCACCCAGAACGCTCAGAACACTTTTCGCATTGGCCGTTCCGCCTTCAAATTCAAACGTGATTGCAGACTGATATTTCATTGCTTCGTTACACAAATTCCCGGCCGGCCGTAAATGCAGGCCTGACGGATTGTTGATTATTATTTTCTGATTGACCATTTTTTATCTCCTGTCAGCTGTTTCCTTCTGCTGTGGAAATCACAGATACTTCCACACCTGTTGTCACATCATCTACAAGTTCATATCCGTCCGGTATCTCAATGCTCACCGACACCTCATGGCTGCCTTCCTTCACATCACTCAGATCTATAGAGGCTTTTATCTGATCTTCTGTAAGATCATCAAGTGAACTGTCCGTCTTCTGGACGCGAACTTCTATATTTGCGGTATCAAAAGATACCTGCATACCATCCGGAGCATGATTCACTACGATATTTTTCGTAGGGACTTCACATACACTGCTTCCAATCGGTAATACATTTACCCGGATAAACATGTCTTCGCTGGAATCACTGGTCAGTTTCAGTCCATCCGGAAGATAATCTGAAATGTTGATTTTTTCTTCAAAATCACTGTCCCTGTCAGAAATATCCGCAACATAATCAGGAATTGTAATCGTATTGTTCTGCTCTTTCAGGGCAGCAAGTGCTTCTTCACTTCCTGCAACACTGACCACATTCGGCGTAGTACTTACACTTTCTACCTGATAGCCGGATTTCGGAGAGCCGCTGTATCCTGCTTTGATTTTGACGTCTGCCTGTACCTTCCAGAGTTTTGCAGTTACATATACTCGTGAAACGTTCAGATAACTCATATCAGAATCTGTAAATTCTTCGCCATTCTTATCAATGATCTTTACATCTTTTTCTGTGGTAATGTCTTCTGTCGCACCATCCACATCAATAGACGCATTTACTTTATCTATTTTATTAATCAGAGAAGTCGGTCCTGTAATTTTAATTTTCTCCGGATTCGAAGTAAGTGAACCTATCTCATATCCTCTGTCCGGCTTTGTGTTATTTGTTGTAACGTTAACTACAAATTCCTGAGTATCTTTATCCTCCAGATGAAGGCTGAGATTCTGAGGGCTGACTTCTATATTGTCCTGCAGAATACGGTCGCATGATACCGTAATCGGAACCATTACCGGGTCTGTGTTCAGGCTGACCGCCTGCTGAAGATCTGCCACTGCCCGAATATCATTCACCGATATTCTGTCAAGGATTTTTCTCTGTGCCTTGATCGTCACACGAATTGGAACCTGTTGTTCATCCTGCATGCACATCTTGCCATCAGCATCTATATACGCTTCATTCAAAAGCTGTACATCCGATATGACAAAAGACTTCGTACCGATCGGGTTATTTATATTGACTACAAGCAGCCACACCAGGATCGCAATCATAAAAGAAAGAATTTTCAGGCCTAAATTATTTCCCAGTTTTTTCTTCATGCTTCACTCTGCCCTTCAACAACTGTCTGAATCGGTTATTATCTACGACTTTTTTGTTCTGCGCTTTCTCCAGAACTTCCCGTAATTGTGTACTGCTGATGTTTCGGATCAGCCTGCCCCCCTGCGCCACAGATACCTGTCCGGTCTCTTCGGATACGATGATCGTAACGGAATCTGTTACTTCACTGATTCCCACTCCGGCACGATGTCTTGTTCCAAGCTGCTTACTGAGTTCCATATTATCAGAAAGCGGCAGATAACAGGTCGCAGCCACAATACGGTTTTCTCTTACAATGACCGCTCCGTCATGAAGCGGTGTATTATGTTCAAAAATATTGATCAGAAGCTGACTTGTCAGGATTGCATCGACATTAATGCCTGTTCTGACATACTCGTCCAGACGGATTTCCTGTTCAATAACGATCAGGGCACCCGTCTTGACTTCTGCCATATCATAACATGCTTTGATCAGTTCATTGACTGTCTTGTCCGTAAAACGTTCCTTTACTTCTTTACCTGCATCAAACGGAATAATTGATGCCATGATTTTTTTCTGACCGAGCTGTTCGATCACCTTACGTAGTTCAGGCTGGAAAATAACGACTATCGCCGTGATCAGCGCGCCTGCCAGACGAGATACGATCCACAGGATCGTGTTCATCTTGAAAATATATGCTATGATCAGAAATGCACCGATTACAAGGAGACCTTTGAGCAGAGTATATGCGCGGGTAAATTTGATCCATACCATAAACTGATACACAAAAAATGAGATCAGAATGATTTCAATTACATCGATAATACTGACAGACGGCAGATTAATATCTGATAAATACCTTGCCAATACATCTGTAATATTTCGCATAAACTCTCTTCTCCTTTTGCTGCAGATTTTTATGTAATACCGGAATCAGCCGGAACTTAAAGATCTTTCAGTGATTCTTCAAGTTTCTTCTCAAAATCAATATCATCGATATCCGCTTTTTCGACAACGGAAGCTTCTTCCTGAACCGGTTTCCGCTTTGCAGAACGCTTCTCAGATTTCGGCTCATTCTGGAAAAGCGATGATGTATAGTCCGCCGTTTTCTCAGATGTTCTTCTTTCTTCTCTGTCCGCTTCACCGTTGATTTTCTTTATGCTTCTCTCAGAAGTAGCAACCAGAGCTTTCGGAACAGCTTTTACATAATAATAATAATCATCATCTTCGTATTCAAGCCGTTCTGTTCTGGTGTAGTCTCCACCAAAAACGAAAAATTCCAGTATGATTCCGATCAGAACCGCAACTACTGTATAGATGATCAGTGACACCATGGAAACCTCAACACCAATACTCATACTTCCCGCAAGCATAATCACAATGTAAAGTACACCACCTGCAATAATGGCAATTCGCCATGCATAATCCATCATACGGGTACGAATCAAATTTACTGCAAGAACAACCACTACAAACGCGATTACATTCAGCCACATCTCACCGTTTTTCATGAGACCATCCGCCAGAAGTGTGATCTTGCCCATAATATCAAGATCAGTTCCCATCAGAGCCTGAGACTGTACTCTGATAAAACGTACGAAATAGTAGATGATCACGCCGCCTGCTGCAGGAAGTGCAGAAACAGCGCTGCTCAGGAGACCGCATCCGATCGGAAGAAGTGCCGGAAGATCAAAACCAAATGCAAGTGGTGCAAAAATAAGAACCATATTTTTGCCATTGCTGAAACGCAGAAAAAGAATCATCATAAACAGAATCAGGACAAGCATAAATCCTGCTACTTCGATTCCAAGCGCATAACTGTGTCCGATCATCAGTGCAAAACCTGTAAAGACCATCATACCTGATGGAAGAATACAGCAGATCAACGAAAGGATCAGAACTACAAACATGTTGTCCAGAGCTCTCATATATCCCATATTGGTATTGATCCAGGTAAAATAGACCGCTGCAAGAATAAATTTCAGCAGAGGCAGCAAGTATATTTCATACTGTGCATATAATCCTTTTAATTTTTGTTTAAATTCCAGTAATGCTGTCATTTGCGATACCCTCCTGCGGCTCCTTTGCCGGATGCTTTTCTTTCTTCCCTGGCATAGATCTTACTCAGTGAAGTCAGCTGACTGTAGTACTCCCTGACACTCTTCTTTGCGCGGTAATATTTGACCGAATACTGTATATAGGTCAAAACAGAATAGAACACAAGAACAACCAGATAGCCGATAATAATATAAGCACCAAGTGCCACCAGATTCATCTTATGAATGTTTTCCAGAAGATATTCCCCGAAATAAACAGCTACCGCTGCCACAATCAGCACATATCCGATTGTTACGAGAAAAAAGTTCTTAATCAGTGCCAGCCCAATATAATCACTTCTGTAATATCGACTGACAGGAAGATATTTTCTGCCCTTACCCTGCTCATACATGGCAAGCTTTGTCATTATCTTGACCTTTTCTTCATTGATCATATTATGCTCCTCATAAACTTTAATTCTGAATTAAATAATATAACTATTCAGCAGAAAAAGTACTGAACAGTTACGAAATAATCATATTTGGATTAATTGTAACATATATCCACAACCATGAAAAGTGTTTTTTCTCCGTCCTACAGCTGTCCGATGCACAAAG
This sequence comes from Blautia intestinalis, assembly GCF_014297355.1. Taxonomy (GTDB): domain Bacteria; phylum Bacillota; class Clostridia; order Lachnospirales; family Lachnospiraceae; genus Blautia_A; species Blautia_A intestinalis. Next base: position 134,199 of record NZ_JACOQE010000004.1, read on the forward strand.
TAACAAAATAAATTTCTCCGGCACCGCTTTCTTTCAGGCATCCTGCAAGCGTTTCGATCGTACTCCCTGTCGTATAGACATCGTCAACGATCAGGATTTTAAGCCCCTGCACGGATTCCGTGATTACGAATGCATCTTTCAGATTCCCCATACGCTCAGCTGCATTCAGCTTTTTCTGTGATTTTGTTTCTTTTTTCTTCACAGCAAGTCCTGCTGCCACCGGAATCTGTAAAAGTTCACCGATTTTTTCCGCAAGATCTTCTGCCTGATTGAATCCCCTGATGCGCTTCTTACGGCGCGTCATCGGCACCGGCACCAGAACATCCGGCTTCCAGTGCTTTATCTGAGTTCCGACATGCCTGAATATTTCCTCTGCATAGTACCGGCCATATTCCCGGCTGCCGTAATATTTGTATCGCAAGAGAGAGTTTTTCATCTGCATATTATACAGAAAAACGCCTCGTCCCTGACAAAATTCCCGTTTTCTTTCTTTACAATCCACACAGTATTCTTCCATCTCCGGTACAGGTTTGCCACACTTCAGGCAGTAATGTTCTTCTATAAGATGGAAGCTTCCGCCGCACACCGGACAGATTCGAAGTTTTCTGCCCGGCAGTATCCTGTTACATACCGGACAGCGTGATGGATACAACGCTTCCAGAAACAATTCCCATATTGTTCTGAGAAAGTTCAAAGTCCTGATTCTTATATTTTCTTTATTCAGAATATGCCTTTCTCCCCGATGGCACGCTCTCTTTACTCTGCTTCCTGAATCCTCTTGTCGAGTGAACTATATCTTCTCTGCTGTTTTTCGTTGTTGATCATTTCCCGGAAAGTCTCTTCACTTCCGACCACTGTAACACATTTTCTTGCTCTTGTTACTGCTGTGTAAAGAAGATTCCGGTTCATCAGCATCCGCGGTCCGGACAAAATCGGAATAATTACCGCCGGATATTCCGACCCCTGTGACTTATGTATCGTAACTGCATAGGCAAGTTCCAGTTCATCAAGCTGCTTAAATGTATACTGTGCATAACGTCCGTCCTCAAATTCAACCTCGGCAAGCTCCGCAAATTCATTGATCGTGCGGATGATTCCTGTATCACCATTAAAAACGCCAACTCCCTTGTCTACCGGGATTCCATATCTTCCGCGCACTTCCCACTCAAGCTGATAATTATTGCGAATCTGCATAACTTTGTCACCTTCACGGAAAAGTCCCTGCCCGATTTCTTTTTCTTTTTTGGACGGATCCGGCGGATTAAGATATCTCTGCAGAATCTGGTTCAGACGTTCCACACCCAGAAGGCCTTTACGCATCGGTGTAAGTACCTGTATCTCAAACGGCTTTGCTTCGACATATTTGGGAAGTTTTTCCTGAATGAGTGCAATGACAACACGAATGATAATGTCTGCATCATATCTTTTCAAAAAGAAAAAGTCACGGCTTTTATTGTTGATCTCAACCTGTTCTCCACGATTGATCTTATGTGCATTCACGACAATATCGCTCTCAGACGCCTGACGAAAGATTTTCGTCAGTTCTACAACCGGAAACTGTCCGCTTCGGATAATATCTCGCAGAACATTTCCAGGACCGACACTCGGAAGCTGATTTTCATCACCGACAAGTATGAGTCTTGTCCCTGCAGTCACTGCCATCAGAAGAGAATGCATCAGATGAATGTCTACCATAGACATCTCATCTATGATGATCACATCTGCTTCCAGGGGGTTCTCCGCATTTCGTTCAAAGTGAACCGGCTGTCCTTCCCGGTCGTCTTCCGGCATTCCGGTCAGCTCCAGCATACGGTGAATAGTCTGTGCCTCATATCCGGTTGCCTCCGTCATACGCTTCGCAGCTCTGCCGGTAGGTGCTGCCAGCCGAAGCTCTGCCCCCTCACTTTCAAAAAAGCGGATAATTGCGTTGATAGTGGTCGTCTTACCTGTACCCGGACCTCCGGTCAGCACCAGAAGGCCATGTCCGGCCGCCTCTTTGACTGCTTTTTTCTGCATTTCATCCAGCACTGTGCCTGTTTCTTTCTGAATCTGGCTGATCCTGCGCTCAACAATGTGTTCGTCCTCAGGGCAGTCAATATCCAGTTCCCTGAGCATCCGGGCAGTATTTAATTCCAGATAATAATACTGCGCCGGATAAACAAATACCTGTCCGTTTTCTTCTTTCTGAATGATCTTTCGTTCCATTGAAAGATCCACCAGGTGCTTTTCCATGTAAGAAGCATCTACTCCCAGAAGCTGCTCTGCTCTCCGAAACAGCTCTTCCCTTGGCAGATATACATGACCCTCGCCGCCTGCCTGCAAAAGAGTATACGCCAGCCCGCTCTTTATCCTGTAATCTGAATCTGTATGAATTCCGATCCGATATGCAATCTCATCGGCAATCTTGAATCCGACGCCACTGATATCATCTGCCAGGCGATATGGATTTTCCTGTAAAACGCTATACACAGAATCCCCGTATTTCTGATAAATCTTTGCTCCGAGGTTCAGAGAAATTCCATATTTTTGCAAAAACATCATGACTTTTCGCATTTCGGATTTCTCTGCAATCTGTATCGCAATCTCATGTGCTTTTTTCTCACTGATCCCCTTAATTTCTGCAAGACGCTCCGGCTCCTCCTCTACGATTCTGAGAGTGTCCGCTCCAAAATGACGTACGATTCTGCCTGCAAGTGCTGCACCAATGCCCTTGATCGCACCGGAGCCCAGATATCGTTCCATAGCCATTGCATCCTCCGGCATCTTTTCAGTCAGCCGCACTGCCTGAAACTGTTTGCCATATACGGGATGCTGTATAAAACTTCCCTCTGCCTCTATCGATGCTCCCTGCGTAATGACCGGAAATGTACCGACACAGGTCAGTTCATCCTCGTCTTTTACGCCTTTCAGCACCATCACTGTATATCCATTGTCTTCGTTCCGGAAAATGATATGATCAATATATCCGGTCACACATTCACTCATACCTGCCTCTTTCTTCCTGTTTTCTTCTGGAATTTCTCTTCAAACCATAATACAGCAAAAAGCCAGAATATCTATGATACATTTCACAAATACTCATGGCTTTTCTCCAATGCCGGTCAGGCATCCATTCTGTTCATTATTTCCGCATACATCCCTGTACCCACAGCCACAACATGCATCGCGTCCTGGACAGTCAGCGTATTGACTCCTGTCCGCTGTTCGATCAGTGTGTCCATGCCTTTAAGAAGTGCGCCACCACCTGCCAGAACGATTCCCCGGTCAACAATATCTGCAACCAGTTCCGGCGGAGTTTTTTCAAGAATGCCATGGACTGCTTCCACGATCTGTCCTGTAGCGTCCTTAAGAGCTTCACGGATTTCTTCTGATGTAAGTTTTATTTTTTTGGGAAGGCCGGTAAGCACGTTTCTTCCTTTTACTTCCATAACCTGAGGGTTTGCTTCCTCAACCGCAGTTCCGATTCTGACTTTGATCGTCTCCGCTGCATCCTCACTGATAAACAGCCCATGCGTCTTGCGAATGTAGCTGATGATTGCCTGATCAAAAGAATCCCCTGCCACCTTGATCGTTGAAGAAACTACCACACCGCCAATTGAGATCACCGCAATATCTGTCGTTCCTCCTCCGATATCCACAATCAGGTTTCCAAATGGTTTCGTGATGTCCACTCCGGCTCCGATTGCCGCCGCGATCGGCTCTTCTACCAGATAGACTTCCCGCGCGCCCGCCTGATATGTTGCCTCTTCTACGGCTTTACGCTCAATCTCTGTGATCCCGCTCGGTACACAGACACTGATTCGCGGTTTTCGAAACGCGCGGCGTCCCATTGCTTTCGTGATAAAGTATTTCAGCATTTTTTCCAGTACCACGAAATCCACGATCACTCCCTGGCGGATTGGTCGGATCACTTCCATGTTAGAGTTCACATGATTACTCATCTGCTTTGCTTCTTCTCCGATCGCACGGATCTTCTCAGTATCTTTATCATATACAACGACAGACGGTTCCTGCAGTACAAGGCCTTTGCCTGTAGAATATACAAGACAGTTCGTCGTTCCAAGATCTATTCCTATATCATTTGCAGGCATATAAATCCCCTTCCGTAACAATTCCAAATCTTATATCAGAGATTATTATAAACAACTTTCATCAAAATGAAAAGCCCTTGTTTCTCACTGTATTTATTTAAGATATTTAGCCACATATTGGCCGGTATAAGAATCCGGGCATCCTGCAATTTCTTCCGGTGTACCGGTTGCAACAACCGTGCCGCCACAGTCGCCGCCTTCCGGTCCCATGTCAACAATGTAATCTGCAGTCTTGATAACATCCAGATTATGTTCAATGACAACGACCGTATTTCCATTTTCAGTCAGTCGCTGCAGGATTTCTACCAACTTGTGTACATCTGCAAAATGGAGTCCTGTCGTCGGCTCATCCAGAATATAGATTGTACGTCCGGTGCTTCTCTTACTCAGTTCTGTCGCAAGCTTGATTCGCTGTGCCTCACCGCCGGAAAGCTCCGTGGACGGCTGTCCCAGACGAATATAGGAAAGTCCCACATCATAGAGTGTCTGGATCTTTCTGCGGATAGACGGAATATTCTCAAAGAAAGTCAGCGCTTCTTCCACCGTCATGTTCAGCACATCATAAATGCTCTTGTCTTTATATTTGACTTCCAGTGTCTCTCTGTTGTAGCGTCTGCCCTTGCAGACCTCGCACGGTACATAGACATCGGCAAGGAAATGCATCTCGATTTTGATGATGCCGTCTCCACTGCAGGCTTCGCATCGTCCACCCTTGACATTAAAGCTGAAACGGCCTTTCTTGTAACCTCTTGCCTTTGCATCTGCTGTCGATGCAAACAAATCACGGATCTGATCAAACACACCTGTATAAGTAGCCGGATTAGATCTCGGTGTCCTTCCGATCGGTGACTGATCGATGCTGATCACCTTATCAAGCTGATCCAGCCCCTGAATCTCTTTGTGTTTACCCGGAATCACTCTTGCACGGTTCAGATCGCGTGCCAGTGTCTTGTACAGAACCTCGTTGATCAGAGAACTCTTGCCGGATCCGCTCACACCTGTCACACATGTCATAATGCCAAGCGGAATATCAACATTTACCTGTTTCAGATTGTTTTCTGCTGCTCCCCGGATCTTCAGCCATCCGGTCGGCGCTTTACGTTCAGAAGGTACCGGAATCTTGCACCTGCCACTTAAGTATGCTCCTGTCACAGAACGCGGATTCTTCATAAGCGCCTCAGCTGTGCCGATTTCTACGAGTTCTCCGCCATGTTCGCCGGCTCCCGGTCCGATATCCACCACGCAGTCTGCCGCACGCATTGTATCTTCATCATGCTCGACCACGATCAGGCTGTTTCCGAGATCACGAAGGCGCATCAACGCACGAAGAAGTCTGTCATTATCTCTCTGATGAAGACCGATACTCGGCTCATCCAGAATGTACGCAACTCCGACCAGTCCGGAACCAATCTGTGTCGCAAGTCGGATCCTCTGTGCCTCGCCCCCGGAAAGCGTTGCTGTCGCACGGCTCAGAGACAGGTAATCCAGTCCGACTTCTGCAAGAAAACCTACTCTTGCACGAATTTCTTTCAGAATCTGTCTTCCGATCAGCTCCTGTTGCTCCGTCAGCTTCAGTTCTTCCATAAAAACTTTAAGTTTCGCTACGGAAAGTGCAGTCAGCTCATAGATATTACGTTCACCCACAGTTACTGCCAGAGATTCCTTTTTCAGACGCTGGCCTTTACAGGACTTACACGGAGTAATGCGCATAAAAGTTTCGTATTCCTGCTTCATCGCATCAGATCCTGTCTCACGGTATCTCTGCTCGACATTTTTTATCAGGCCCGGAAAAGCAACATCATAGATTCCCTCTCCTCTCTGACCTTTATAATAAACTTTGACTGCATGACCGTTTGTACCATGGATCAGAATATCTTTTATCTTGTCTGGGTAGTCTTCAAACGGTGTGTCCAGACTGAACCTGTATTCTTTTGCAAGAGCATCCAGAATTGCTCTCGTAAAGCTTCCCTTATCCGTACAGGACTGCCAGCCCATTACAGCGATCGCGCCCTGCGAGATGCTTAAGGATTTATCCGGTATCATCAGATCAATGTCAAATTCCATTTTGTATCCGAGACCAAAACAGTCCGGGCATGCACCGAACGGATTGTTGAAGGAAAAACTTCTCGGTTCAATCTCATCAATACTGATCTGACAATCCGGGCATGCAAAACTCTGACTGAATGTACGGATATTACCATCCATCGTATCGACCATCAGAAGCCCGTCTGACAGATCCAGCACTGTCTCAATAGAATCAGACAAGCGCTTTTCGATTCCCGGTTTGACCACCAGACGGTCTACAATGACCTCAATATTATGCTTGATATTCTTATCCAGCTTGATTTCCTCGGAAAGTTCATAAAGATTGCCATCAATCTGCACCCTTACATAGCCACTTTTCTTTGCCTGTTCCAGAAGTTTTGCGTGGGTACCCTTACGACCGCGGACAACCGGTGCCAGCAGCTGCAGTTTCGTCCGCTCCGGCAGTGCCATAATATGATCTACCATCTGATCGACAGTCTGCTTCTTGATTTCTTTGCCGCATTTCGGACAGTGAGGAATACCGATACGTGCATACAGCAGTCGAAAATAATCATAAATTTCCGTAACGGTTCCCACGGTAGAACGTGGGTTTCTGTTGGTCGATTTCTGGTCAATAGAGATTGCCGGAGGAAGTCCCTCGATCGATTCCACATCCGGTTTTTCCATCTGTCCCAGGAACTGTCTCGCATATGACGACAGAGATTCCATGTACCGTCTCTGCCCTTCCGCATAAATTGTATCAAAAGCCAGCGAAGACTTACCGGAACCACTGACACCTGTCAGTACCACAAATTCGTCCCTTGGAATGTCCACGCTTAAATTCTTAAGATTGTTGACATTTGCCCCTCTGATCTTAATAAATTTTTTCCCCGATGTTCGTTCTGCCATCTTTCTCTCCTCTGTCACTCATCCAGCAAAAAATCTGCCAGAATATGGTTGCTCACATGTATTCCCTTACGTGTGAGTCGCCATTTTGTCTCTATATGTTCCATAAATCCTGTTTCTTCATATTTTTGCAGGATATCTCCGTAAATATCCATAAGCCGGACATTAAAATTTTCTTCAAAATTTTTTTCAGAAATACCCTCTGTCATCCGAAGACCAAGAAACATAAATTCTTCGATCTGCTCATTGCGTGACAGAACTGTCACATCTTTACGGATCTGCTCCGGTTTCCTACTGTCTGTCAGGTATTCCTGCATCTGATGCGTATTCGAAAAACGCATTCCCCCGTAAAGAGATGAAGCACCCAGACCAAATCCCAGGTATTCAAGGCGCTGCCAGTATCCTGCATTATGCCGGCACATATATCCCTGCTTCGCATAGTTTGAAATCTCATACTGTCGATATCCATATCTTTCAAGAATCTCTGCAGTGTCCTCATACATCTGATACTCTGTGTCCTCATCCGGAAGATCAAGATTCTGTTCTGCAAATGGAGTTCCCTCTTCAATAATAAGACTGTATGCCGAAATGTGTTCAGGATTTAATTCTGCCACCTGATACAGATGCTGCCGCCATGCCTCACCGGTCTGCCCCGGAATGGCAAACATCAGATCAATATTGATATTAGAAAATCCTGCTTCTCTCGCCCATTCATAGCTCTTCAGAAATTCTTCATAACTGTGGATCCTGCCAAGCAGCTTTAATTCTTCTGCATCTGTCGACTGCAGTCCAAGACTCAGCCGATTGATTCCGACATTGCGGTAAATCGTCAGCTTCTCCGGATCTACTGTCCCCGGATTCGCTTCAATCGTTACTTCCGCATCCTCACAGAAGAAAAATTTCTCCTGTAAAGTCCTCATAATAGAAGCAATCGCTTCTGCTTTCAGTGCGGAAGGTGTTCCACCTCCGATAAAAACAGAAACGATCTCATAGTCTTCTGTATGCTCTGCCGCACGAATTTCTTTCAGCAAAGCTTCTATATATCTGTCCTTCGTCTCTTCATCCGATGGGCCGGAAAGAAAATCACAGTACTGGCATTTACGGACACAGAACGGGATATGAACATACAGCTCGAGGGGAATTCTCCTGTTATTCTTCACTGTCATCCCCCTGATCTTCGGAGTCATATGAATCACCGGAATTATCATACTCATCTGAACTGTCAGATTCACTCATATTTTCAGAATCATCCGTACCGCTCGAATTATCTGTATTTTCAGAATTGTCAGTATTACCTGAATCTGCGGTACTGTCCGCTGATGTCGTTACACCCGGATTCTCTGCCGCATAGATATTCACCATCGTAACATCACCGTTCGTCGTTACTGCTGCGGAATCGACCTGCTCCGGTTCAGGTGTCGGAGACGGCGTCGGTGTGATGCTGATCTTAAGGACCTGCTCCGATGCCGGATCTGTCTTTTTCTTTCCACAGCCACATCCGGCAAGCGTCACACAACAAACCAGTATATATAATATAAGCACTGTTTTGAACAATCTGATTTTCATAGTCCTCTCCCCTTTCTTCGGGAACAAAGATTATTTGTAACTGTTCAGTACCCTCACAGTTACGATTATTTATCATCCAGTTTCAATACGCTCATGAAGGCTTTCTGCGGAATCTCCACATTACCTACCTGACGCATTCGTTTCTTACCTTCCTTCTGTTTCTCCAGAAGTTTCTTTTTACGGGAAATATCACCACCATAGCACTTCGCAAGCACATCCTTACGCATGGCACGTACGGTCTCTCTGGCAATGATCTTGCTTCCGATTGCTGCCTGAATCGGAATTTCGAAGAGCTGTCTCGGAATTTCTTCTTTAAGCTTCTCACACATCTTGCGTCCACGCTCGTAAGCAGTATCAGCATGTACAATAAAAGAAAGTGCATCGACTTCTTCTTTATTGACAAGAATGTCAAGCTTCACAAGCTCACTGCGCTCATAGCCACACAGCTCATAATCAAGAGAGGCATATCCTCTAGATCTGGATTTCAGCGCATCAAAGAAATCATAAATAATCTCATTCAGCGGAAGTTTATATTTCAGAAGCGCACGTGTTTCTTCCATATATTCCATACCTTCATACTGTCCACGGCGTTCCTGACAGAGATCCATGATCGCACCGATAAATTCTGTCGTTACCATGATCTCGGCATTTACCATCGGCTCTTCCATATATTCAATCTCGGATGGATCCGGAAGATTCGACGGATTCGTCAGCTCGATAACATCTCCGTTTGTCTTGTATACCTTGTAGACTACACCCGGCGCTGTCGTTACAAGGTCAAGATTATATTCTCGTTCCAGACGTTCCTGAATGATTTCAAGATGAAGCAGCCCAAGGAAACCACAGCGGAAACCAAATCCAAGAGCAATAGATGTCTCCGGCTCAAAAAACAGTGATGCATCATTGAGCTGAAGCTTCTCCAGCGCATCACGGAGATCACCATACTTCGCACCATCTGCCGGATACAGACCACAGTATACCATCGGCTGTACTTTCTTATAGCCCGGAAGTGCCTCAGCACATGGTCTCTCATTATCAGTAACGGTATCACCCACACGGGTATCACCAAGATTTTTAATGCTTGCTGTAATATATCCAACCATACCGGCAGTCAGCTCATCACACGGAATAAACTGTCCTGCGCCAAAATATCCCACTTCAACAACCTCTGTCGTAAATCCGGTTGCCATCATACGGATCTGTGTGCCTTTCTTTACGCGTCCGTCCATAATACGACAGAATACAATAACGCCCTTATAAGCGTCATAAATCGAATCAAAGATCAGCGCCTTCAGCGGTGCATCTACATCCCCGCAAGGTGCCGGAATCTTTGTCACGATCTGCTCAAGCACTTCACCGATATTCAGACCGGTCTTCGCAGAAATCCTCGGTGCATCCTCTGCCTCAAGTCCGATCACATCTTCGATCTCACTGACAACACGATCAGGATCCGCACTTGGCAGGTCGATCTTATTGATGACCGGAAGGACATCCAGGTCATGATCCAGCGCAAGATATACATTCGCAAGTGTCTGTGCTTCGATTCCCTGTGCCGCATCTACGACCAGTACTGCGCCGTCGCAGGCAGCAAGACTTCTCGACACCTCGTAGTTAAAATCGACATGTCCGGGAGTATCTATCAGGTTGAAAATGTATTCTTCCCCGTCACTTGCCTTATATACGATTCGTACGGCCTGTGACTTGATCGTAATTCCACGTTCCCTCTCAAGTTCCATATTATCAAGAACCTGAGACTGCATCTCACGCTCGGTCAGTGTACCCGTCTGCTCAATAATACGGTCTGCCAGTGTGGATTTCCCGTGGTCTATATGTGCAATAATGCAGAAATTGCGGATTTTGCTCTGATCTATCATTCTGCGGTGTTCCTCCTTATGTATCTGACTGTTATTTCAAATAAGTTCTTTCTTATATAATCTTTCTATAATAAAGAATTGTATCACGGGCATTATAGCATAGAAATTTACCTTTAGTCCAGTTCTTCCGCCACTTCTGTCTCTGTATGCTACCATTATACAAACATACGTTCTAGTTTGCAAGTCTTTCTTTTTGAAACTTCATTTTTATTTTCCCTGCAGCACCCGATCCAGAATATCTGCAAACGGCTCCATCGCATTTTTTACCTCCTGCACAGTATTTGTCTGTGCCCCCGCTTCCAGAAGCAGTGCACGCGGACGCAGATGCAGATTATAACGAAGTCCCGCAAGATAAATCCCCCTGTAAAGTTCCGGATAATAAAGCGCCGCCTGATATTCCAGCTGAAATGAAAATGCCAGATTGTCCTGAATATAAGGATTCGGAAGATATGAAAGATCTCCGCTGTTTATCGTATGGCTGAGTCCATTATAAAAAAGTAACTGTGCCGTCTCTTTTCCGTTGATCTCTGTCACCAGACGGCGGTCATCCGGTACACCGTCCCGATGCAGATCGATCACCACCTGTATGGAAGGATTTTCTTTCAGAACAGGCTCCAGCCATGCCCGTGCATAATCATATGCTTTGCTGCGATCAAGCTCACCTCCCGCAAGGTCAAACTTTTCCGTCACATGCATCACCTGATAGCCGTACGTTTCTGAAAGAAGTTTTGTGAGATAAGCTCCCACTCCGACGATCGTGTCTTCCTCTTTCCCTTCCCTTGAATCGCAGAAAGTCTCCTGTGAATGGCTGTGATAAATAAGAATCTGCGGTGCCTCTGTTTCTTTTTGCAGGGTAAGGTCTTCTGCCAGAAAAGAAGCAGCATTGATCTGCTCTGCCGTTGTTTCTGTAGCAGAATCTACAATAAAAAAATGATTCATCAGATAATCATAATCTGCCAGTGTTTCCGGTGCCAGATCGATTTCCGGCACCGGGACGACCTGCGCTGCTGCTGTTGCAGTCTCCTCTTCCGCAGGAGCTTCTGTCCTGACCGTCTGAACATTATCCTTCTCTGGTTTCGGAGTTTCTGTCACCTCCGATCTTTCTTCATTTTTAGCAAAATCCATAATTTGAGGCTTCTCCGTAATTTCCGGTGTCACTCTCGCATCTCTATTTTCTTCACGCACCATCTTTCCAAGATATCGCGTATTACTCTCCACCAGCTTTTCATATGTCTCCTGATCCTGTCTCTGCAGATCTTCCACGGCCTGTCCTTCCAGAAAACGATACAGCGGGAGCTGCCGGAATACATTTTTCTGCAGCGCAAATACTCCCGGCACAATCGCCAGAACCACAAATATGCAACACTCCAAAACAAGATAAAGTACCTGCCGGACCTTTGACACAGGATCACCCCTTTCAGATAATCCTATGATATTTTTTTTCGGATTATACTTGACTGAACGCAATGTTCAGACCTTCAGATATTGTGAAACTCAGATATTTTATAGTTTCATCCACATCTTTCGGCGTAACAAACATACTGTACAGATTAGGAGTGATCATTTCGTCCAAAAACTCCTTCTGCTCCGTTTCCTCCAGTGTATCCAAAAGGTGTGCCATCGAATCATGAACGATCGTAGCTGCGTCCACCACAGTCGGCACACCGATTCCAATCACCTTCACCTGTAAATTTTCCTCAGTCAGACCATTTCTATGATTTCCGACACCCGAGCCCGGATGAATTCCCGTGTCCGTAATCTGTATCGTACGGCTGAGCCTGCGCACACTCCTTGCTGCAAGCGCATCAATTGCAACCACGACATCCGGTTTTGTCTCAGAAACAATTCCCTGCACGATCTCCGCAGTCTCCATACCGGTCTGTGCCATCACTCCGGGGGCGATTCCGCTGATCCGGTGCATTTTTTTATGTTTGATTCCACGCAGCCCATATTCTTTTATAATATGGCGCGTCATCAGAAGATTATCTACAACCTGAGGCCCAAGCGCATCGGCAGTGATCGCTGCATTTCCCAACCCAATGACAAGGACCGACTTTTCTTTTTCCAGATCGATCAGTTTTCGCAGATGTGTCGAAATCTCTTCGGATATTTCCCTGTGATAGTCCTCATCCGGTGTCGAAAGCTCCGGTGCCTCGATCGTAATATACGTTCCCTGTGGCCGTCCCATGGATTTTGCCCCATTTTCCGTCACGATTTTTACAACTGTCGTCCGCACATCTTTTTCTTCATCGTATTCTTCATGTACCTCTACACCCCTTATTTCCGTATTTTCCTCCGCAAACCGTTCTGTTGTTTCAAGCGCAAGATCCGTCCTGATTCTTCTGCTCCCCGACATATCTGCATCCTCCTGTTTTTTCATATTTTTGCTTTCTGTAATATTTATAAGAATTATCTGTAGTTTTTACGTGAATTATGTATTGACAATCCCTGCCAAATGTACTAATATATATAAGCATGTTTACAGAAGCGCCCGTGTCTGTTTCTGTAACAACGACACAATATCAGAATTTGAAACGGAGGTGTACCAATTGGCTAACATCAAATCTGCTAAGAAGAGAATTTTAGTAAACAGAACTAAAGCTGCAAGAAACAAATCTATCCGCTCTGCTGTTAAAACTTCTATCAAAAAAGTAGAAGCTGCAGTTCAGGAAAACAATAAAGCTGCTGCACAGGCTGCTCTTACAGAGGCTATCTCTACAATCAGCAAAGCAACTTCCAAAGGTGTTTATCACAAAAACAACTGTGCAAGAAAAATTTCCCGTCTTACTAAAGCTGTCAACAGCATTGGCTAATTCAGGAAACACTTATTTTTAATTATAAGCTTATAATTAAAAGGACAGTCACAACCGTCAGTGACTGTCTTTTTTATTTCTATAAATCAGGCAGACAGATCTCTTTAAAAATCTGCCCGCCTTTTCTTCTTTTATTCGCATGATCAGCCGCCAAGTTCTACCATACGGTGAATGCAGCGTCCTGCCCCATCAACGATATCCTGCGGAAGTTCAATCACTTCTCCGCCCGTTCCTTTCAGACAATTGTAAATATCCATCAACGTTGTAATTTTCATATTCATGCAGGTAAGCATAACGGAAAGGGGATAAAACTGCTTATCCGGACATGCAAACTGCAGGTGTTCAACGATGCTGTTTTCTGTACCGATGATGAATTCTTTTGCATCGGATTTTTTTGCATAATCTATAATGCCTGTTGTAGAACCTATATAATCTGCCTGCTCAACTACTTCCTGACGGCATTCCGGATGAACAAGAAGAAGTGCCTCCGGATGCGCTTTTCGAGCTTTTTCGACATCTTTTGCACTGACAACAATATGTCTCGGACATCCACCTTTATAGAAAACAAAGGATTTTTCCGGAAGTTTTTCGGATACGAATCTTCCAAGATTCGGATCCGGAATAAACAGAATCTTATCATTTTCAATCTTACTGCATATCTGAACCGCCGAAGAAGATGTCACACAAACATCACATTCCGTTTTCAGCTCAGAAGTCGTGTTGATATAAGCCACAACCGTATGATCCGGATGCTCTGCTTTCAGTTTACGGAGTCCCTCTAGATCAAGCTGCTCTGCCATCGGGCATCCCGCTGAAGGATTTGCAAGCCATACTTTTTTCTCCGGACTCAGTACTTTACATGTCTCTGCCATGAAACGGACACCACACATGATCATACCTTTACATTTACTTTTTGCTCCCTGTACACTCAGTCCATAGGAATCCCCCATATAATCTGCAACTTCCAGTATTTCCTGTCCCTGATACGCATGTGCCAGAATACAGACATCCTGCTCTTTTTTCATTCGCAGGATCTCCTGCTGAATTTCCTGTATTGTCATAATTTTATATTACCTTTCTCTGTATGCTGCTCCCACGGCTGAAGTGGTGCAAGAAATCCTGCTTTCTCCAGCTGATTCCGGATCAGATCCAGCCTTTCCTCACTTGATGCTTCAATCAGATGATAATGATATCCTGAAGTTGCACTGCTGAGCACCGTAGAACGGCTGTTTTGCAGTGCCTGAATAAATTCTCTGACATCCTGTCTTGAGCGGATATCCATCTCCGCACTGACACGCCCGTAAACCCTGTGACTGATGCTGATATTTTTTACGTGTCCGCCGCAATCCACGATCAGATTCAGCTCCTGTGCTGCCTTGTCCTGACTGTGACGTACTTTGAATTCACGGGTACAGCTGCTGTCCTGCTCCATGACATAGCCTTTTGTTGTGGAGAGGATTCCCGGTGTGGATGCACGGATCACCGCCAGATCCTGCACGATCACCTGGCGGCTGACCCCAAAACGTCCTGCCAGTTCTCTTGCTGCAATCGGAACTTCCGTCTGTTTCAGGATCTTTAATATTTCTCCGCGTCGTTCTCCTGTATTCATAGAATTTTCTCCTTATACTGCATGAAGGTTTTTCATGGAAATGTCAAGAATCGGAGCAGAATGCGTCAACGCACCGCTGGAAACAAAATCAACGCCGATCTCACGGATCTTCTGGATATTTTCTTTTGTGATGTTGCCGGAGCACTCTGTCTGCGCTCTTCCGTCAATCAGTTCAACTGCCTGTTTCATAACTTCCGGTGTCATATTATCCAGCATGATAATGTCTGCACCTGCTTCAACTGCTTCCTTTACCTGATCAAGTGTCTCTACTTCAATCTCAATCTTGCGTACAAATGGAGCATATGCTTTTGCCATCTTGACTGCTTTTGCAACACTGCCCGCAGCTCCGATATGGTTGTCTTTCAGCAGGACACCATCAGACAGGTTGTATCTGTGGTTATGTCCGCCCCCGACTCTTACTGCATATTTTTCAAACACACGGCAGTTTGGTGTTGTTTTTCTTGTATCAAGAAGTGTCACATTACTTCCTTCAAGAAGCTTTGCCACCTGTCTGGTGTAAGTTGCAATGCCACTCATTCTCTGCAGATAGTTCAGGGCAACACGCTCTCCGGAAAGAAGTACGCGGATATCTCCGGTTACAGTGGCCATCAGCTCACCTTTTTTTACTTCATCTCCGTCCTTGCAATGAAGATCAATTTCTGTCTTTTCATCAAGGATCGTAAATACTCTCGCGTAGATTTCCAGTCCGGCAACCACTCCATCTTCTTTTGCGATCAGGTCAACGGTTCCCTTTGTGGCAGTCGGCATTACTGCATTTGTAGAAACATCCTCGCTCGTGATATCTTCCTGCAACGCCATACGGATTAACTGATCCGCCTGCATTTTCATTGTAATTTCATTCATGGCTCATTTTCATCCTTTCGATTTCCTTTAATACCATTTTGTGATAACCATCCAGTACTGCTTCTTTGTCTTCATATGGTTTCATATCTACAGAACCGAGTCTGCACGGCTCATGCTTCTTTCCGAAAATTATATCATCTGCCGCTCTTCTTGCAAAGACCAGAGATTCCAGCAGGGAATTACTTGCCAGTCTGTTTTTGCCGTGAACACCATTACAGCTCGTCTCACCGCAGGCATACAGCCCCTTCATAGAAGTACGGCTTCCCAGGTCAACTTTGATTCCGCCCATGAAATAGTGCTGCGCCGGAACGACCGGAATCGGCTCTTTGCGTGGATCAAAACCTTCTTCAAGACATCTGTGGAAAATATTCGGGAAATGTTTCATAATCGTATCTTCGCCCAGCGGACGCATATCTTCCCAGACAAATTCTGTCTCGTCTTTTTTCATCTGCCCGAAAATCTTCTGACTCAGAAGATCACGTGGCTGCAGCTCATCTGTAAAACGCTGTCCGTTCTTGTCATAGAGAAGTGCCCCTTCACCACGGACAGATTCGGAAATCAGGAATCTTCTGCCCGGCTTACGAGAATAAAGTGTTGTCGGATGAATCTGTATGTAATCAAGATGTTCAAGAACGACCTGATGTTTCATCGCAATTCCGAGACCATCACCGGCAATATGCGGGAAGTTCGTGGAATTCTTATAAAGGCCTCCAAGTCCGCCGCATGCCAGTACAACGTTGGACGCATGTACCGGGTAAACCTCATTCTGCTCATCCATGATAACTATACCGCCGCAGATATTGTCGTCAGAAATCAGATCGACCATCGTCATGTATTCGCAGATTTCGATATTATCTCTGGTGCGTGCCTGTTCAAGTAAAGTCTGTGTAATCTGTTTGCCTGTGATATCTTTATAAAAAAGAATTCTCGGCTGGGAATGTGCACCTTCTCTTGTAAAATCAAGTTCTCCGTCCGGAGTTCTCGCAAATGTAACATTGCGCTGAAGAAGATCACGGATGATGCTGTTGGAGCTGCGGATCATAAGATCAACCGCTTTTTTGTCATTTTCGTAATGTCCTGCACGCATGGTATCTTCAAAGTAATCATTATAATCGTCTTCTCCGCGCAGCATGCAGATACCGCCCTGTGCAAGGAAGGAATCAGACTGATCCGCTTCCTGTTTGGTGATCATCAGGATGCTTGTGCGCTCCGGGAGGTTCAGGGCACAGTAAAGGCCCGCTGCTCCTGTTCCTACGATAATGACGTCGTAATTTTCTTTCATTTTTTGTGTCCTCGTACCGGTGATGCCGGATTTTCTTATGAGTTTGGATTTGTGTTTTCTGTTTTGTGATTATACTACCCGACATGTTAGGTGTCAAGACACCTGTGTATATTATTGTAAAGGTGAAAGAAATTTATATAAGACAACTGCAACCAGGAAAAATTTGGTAACAGGGCTAAATGGATCCGAATGGGAAAACGGCTTCGAGACTGAGAAACACTATGAACTTCTTCGACTGCTAAACTCATTCGAAAAAATCACAAACTCGCCTTCGGCTCAAGCAGTGCGATTTTTTCTCATAATGCAGTCTCAGAAATTCTAAGGGTTTCTACAGTCTCTGCAGAGGTTGCCCATTCGGATCCATTAACCCTGTTCTACACTTTTCCAATTCTGCACATCCTATTCTTTTGAACTTTCGCTACACCTTTCCAATATATGACACAATCCTTCCCTCGTAGGGCGGCGCTGACGCAACTCCTGCTGTTTGCGGCTTTCCCGCCGCCCGGTCCGGTTCCGGTCAACCGGCCATCCACCGCCCCCTCGAGATAAATAAAGCGAAACAGGTGAGACTATTTCTGTCCTGAAAGCACAAAAACCTCGACAACTATCCCATTCCACGAGCCTTTGCAGATATCTGTAGTTGTACTTGGTTCTGAAATGTCTGCGTTATTCAGAAATGCCAGCTCTGTCTGAGCGTCAGCGAGTTTGCTGGCATTCCTGAATGGGTTTAGCAGACAGATCATGACCTAGTACAACCAGATATCGAAACTGCTCGCAGATGGGATAGCTGTCAGAGGTTTTGTTCCTTCCACCAGACTTTTCTCACCTGTTTGTTTTATTTATTTCATGCTATATTTTACTATCAACAATTCCACACTCAATACATCCTGCAGTCTTCCGGTCTTCACGGCCTCCTCTGCATCTACAAAATCCGCCTCCGCTTTTTCAAGCTCCTCAATCTTGTACGCCCTCGCACATACCAGCAGATTTCTCACCGCAAACGACGGCACGCCCAGTCTTGTGGCTATCTCATTCTGGGAAGCGCCCTCCACCGACATCTTCTTCGCAAAACACATTTGCCGGAACTGCTTCGAAAGCAGAAACAGAATCCTCATTGGCGGCTCACGAAGTGTCAAAAGATCATTGTACAGATCCAGCGCTTTACGCTGATTCTTTTCTGTAACGGCACGTACCATATCAAAAATTTTGTTTTCAGTCCGTGTGGTACAGATTTCCTCGATATCCTCTGCTGTGACGACATCTTTTCCCATCGTGTACGTAATCAGCTTTTCCAGCTCCATACGGATATTTCCCATGTCCGTGCCGGTCTTTGTCAGGAACAGTTCCATATCTCCCGGACGGATTCTTCTGCCTTCCTTCGCAAGGATTCCTGCCGCCCAGCGCATCAGAGTTTTCTCATCCTGCTTTGCAAATTCCACAATTCTGCCACAGCTTTTGACTGCTTTGTACATCCTGTTTCGTTTGTCGACTTCTTCCTCCACAAAAATAATACGCAGGTAGTCAGGAAGCTCCTTCATATAATCCGCCAGCTCGTCACATTTATTTTTGAAAAATCCCGAATTTTCTACCAAAACTACTCTGCGGTCTGCAAAAAAGGGCATCGTCTCGCAGAGATCGATCATTTCTCTTACTTCGATTCCTTTGCCTTCATATTTACTGAAATTCATGGTATCATCATCGGGATTCAACGCATGTATCAGTTTTTCTTTATACTGGATTTTAAGATATGTTTCTTCGCCAAATAAAAGGTACGCATTTTTAAAATTGCCTGTCTTAATATCTTCCTGTAAATTCTTCAATGCTGACAAATCCTCCTGAAAATCACCCTATCTGTTTCTCTAGTATAGACGATTTTTTCTTTTTTCTCAATCTATAAATCTGTCCAGCCAGATTCCTTCCCCGTCTGTCCGCACAGTAATCGCTCCGTTTTTCATCGTATATTCCACCTGCGCACCGCAATCTTCCAGCTTTTTTATTGTATCTGCCGACGGATGACCGTATGTATTCTTTGCCGAACAGGAAATCACCGCAATCTCAGGACTTACAACATCCAGAAATCCCTGACAGGTCGAATATTTTGATCCATGATGTGCCACCTTCAGAAAGTCCACATCTTCCATTGAATCCAGCAGCTTTTTCTCAGTCTCTGCCCCGATATCCCCGGTAAAAAGTCCCCGAAACTTTCCAAAATGAACTTTCATGACCATGCCGTCTTCATTCGTATCACTGCCATCCGCCCCGTTTTCCGGTGCCAGAATCTCTATTTGAGCTTCCTTTGTTTTAAGCAGATTCCCCTCCCGGACAGTCTGTACCCGAATTCCAGTCTGCTCTGCCAGCATTTTCAGCTTCTCGTACTCCCCACCTGTCGTATCCCAGTCCGGCAAAATCAGATTTTTGACACGCACTGTCGTAAGCTTCTGTGCGCATAGTTCCAGAAGTTCCTCGATCCCACTGATATGATCCTGATCTGTATGTGAAACAAAAATCCCGTCAAGTATCGCAATTCCCTGATTTTTCAGATACGGAAGAATCTGATAGACTGCAGTATTTTTCTTATTACTGCTGCCACCATCGATCAGGAAATTCTCTCCCCCGGGCATTTTAAGTACACAACAGTCCCCCTGCCCGATGTCCAGACAGGTGATCGCTAATCCATTACGGGAATGATATCCAAGAAAAACGACTGCAAATATCACTAAAGCAACGGACGCTGCCTTCTTCCCCCATTTCACTCCCGTAAAAGCCACACCCAGCATCACATAATACACCGCACACTGCCACAGCTGGGGACTTCCCGCGATCCAGGTGCTGTGCGGTATCCAGCCCACCACTTCACATAGTTTTTCGTATAAAAACAGCACACATTTTCCCGGAAATACTACCCTCTTCGCAATTTCAATCACAAATATTCCCACCGGCAATGCAAAAATCCCACTTGCCAGCACAATCCCCGATGTCGGCAGCACAAGCAGATTCAGAATCACACCGGCAAGCGACACTTCTCCATACGCGTGTAATGCAATCGGAAGTGTTATCAACCACACAATTACCGAACCGGCAAGACTTTTTGCTGTCCTTTTTTTCAGATTAAGCAGGGAACAGATTTCCGGTGTCAGGGCACCGATTCCAATCACCGCCCCAAACGACAGCAAAAAACTCACATTGTACAGGTATGCCGGCGCGTCCAGCAAAAGCACGATTGCTGAAAGCGCCATTGCACTTAGGAGATCATAACTTCTCCCCGCTATTCCGGCGCCGACCAGCACCAGAAACATTCCGACCGCACGCATTGCAGACACGCTTCCCCCTGTCACGATCCCATAAGCATAGATCAGAAATGCCGAGACCGCACCGGCCACACCGTTTCCGGCTCCTGCCTTTTTCAACAATCGAAAGAAGCCCATACCGACAAAGCTGATATGCAGTCCCGAAATCGCAAGTATATGCATGATTCCGGCCATCTGGTACTGCATTTTTGTTTCTGCATCAAGATTTCCTCTCTCTCCAAGGATCATTGCCTGAAAAATCCCTGCATATGCCCCGGCCGCTTCGTCCAGTATAGTTTCCGCTTTCTGGCGGATTTCCTGCAAAAACTGTCCAAAGTATGAATAACCGGTACTTTTGTCACAGACTTCCCCGTCTTTCATCTGGTAATAGATTTTCCGGCATGCATAATACTGTTTTGAATCAAATTCTCCGGGATTTCGAGATCCCGGAATCTCTTCTAATTTTCCACAGACCCGCAAAAACATCCCGATTCGGATCTGCTCTTCTTTATTCAGATAAACTTTTATATTTTCAATGGGAATTTGTTCTGACCCGACAGTCAGACAGACTTGTTTCAGATAGACAGAAAGAGAATACTCTTCAGCCTGACATTCCTGCACCTCGCCGCTTACAGTAAGTTTCGGATGTTCCGAAATATACTTCTGTACAGACACCGGCAGCGGATTTCCGTTTATCATAGAAATCCCCACCAGATCCGTCACATAGAGACAAAGCATCAGAAACAGACAGACCAGACACACCGGGCGTCTTTTCATTGTCTTTCCTTTCTGTATGGCTCTGCATGTTTATAGAATTTTCTCAGGACTTCTTTTTGTCGTCCTGCGCAATAAGATCTTCATTTTTTTCATAAAATTTGTATAACGGCAGACTTTCCTGGAAATCACCGTCCATACTGCCCTCAACGGAAATCTGGACTTTTTCTGCATCACAGGAATCCAGAATAGAATTTACAACAGAATAAACCGAAATGTCCTCGGACACATCCGCTGTTCCTTCACGGAAAGCACTGTTCATATTGACATAACAGATCTTATCCGCCGTTATCACACTCAATACAGAAGAATGTTCCGATATCGTCGGATAATGTCCCTCTTCCATCGGTCCTTTCGCAAGCTGTTCAAGTACAATGCGCTCTTTCGGAAGAGAACGTCTGTAATAGACATTTCGTACTTCCTTCACAAGCTTTTTGCCGCTTTTGTCTGCAAAATACAGCGTAAACGTATCATACCGATAGCTTTCAGTGTCTTTTCCGGAATACTCTGCAAATGTTTTGCCGGTCATTTCACCAATTTCTTCGTTTCGTGAGTCTTTGAGTGCCTGTCCGACTACGGTAAATCGAATCTTTGCGATGTCTGGCGCCTGCAAAAGCGTCTGCACGATTCCTGCACGTGTCATGATCTCACGTACTTTACTCATATCACTGTACTCTTTGCTGAAATCAATGACCAGAAGATCGTCCTGTACATCATATGAATTGATCGACACCTCTTCCGGAAGCAGGCTGACTCCTCCGTCCAGAACTTCTTTCTTGCCAAGTTTCTGCATCAGATCTTTAACCATAAATTCGGTTGTTTCTTCCTTTGGCTCATACGGTTCTTCTTTCAGTACCGTTTCTGACGCATTCAGATAATAAAAACTGTATTTACTTTCTTCCGTGCCTGACTGCGTTTTCGTCTCAATGCTGCATCCTGCAAAAAGACTGCATATCAGTGCTGCCAGAAGAAGTATGCTAACTGATTTCTTCATCCGGCACCTCCTACGGAATATATGACAGGGGCACACGAACGGAAAATGTCGTTCCTTCCCCTTCTTTGCTGAATACTTTGATCACACCATGATGCATTGTGATCGTACTTCTTGTTATCGCAAGTCCTAAGCCCGTTCCACCGATCTCCCTTGAATGCGATTTATCTACACGATAAAAACGCTCAAAAATACGATCCAGTGAATCCTCCGGTATACCCATTCCGGAATCTGCTACTGTGACATAAAAATCCTTGTGATCCGCATCAATTGAGACGCGTACCCATCCGTCATCCACATTATATTTGATTGCATTTTCAACCAGATTGCTGATCGCAGAAGTAAATTTCAGCTCATCTACGTCCGCTTCTACCGGCCGGAAACTGTCAAGGATCAGGTCTATATTACGCTTGTCTGCAATCGGACGAAGACGCTTGAGAATGTCCTCAAGGAGCTGATTGATATTCATATGGCTGATCTGAAGGTCAGCTGATTTCTTGTCCATTTTAACCAGTGTCAGAAGATCCGTGATAATACGGTTTTCTCTGTCGATCTCAGCTGTAATGTCACGCATAAATTCCTGATAAAGTTCCTCCGGCACGCCTTCCTGACCAACCAGCGAATCAGCCAGCACTTTCATAGAAGTCATCGGTGTCTTTAATTCATGTGACACATTGGACACAAACTCGGATCGCGATTCATCCAGTACTTTCATTCTCGTCAGCATTTTATTAAATGCATCTGTGATCAGTTCTGTCTCCGTATAATCCGGTACGGAAATTTCATCCTTCTGATACCCATCCGTAAGGTCTTCGATGGACTTTGTAACCCTCGCCAGCGGTTTGACAAGTACAGCCGCCAGAATATATGCCAGAAATACAGACAGCACAATGATGATTCCAACGATCAGCATGCCCCTCTGCTCCAGCTCACTTACTGTCGCGATCACCGCACTTGTAGAAACATTTACCAGCATCGCCCCCTGCATCTGCGGCACATCTGCACTTCTGACCGGAACAGCAAGTTCCAGTGTCTGACCATATTCACGATAATCAGTCGCCTCTCCGCTCTTAAAACATTTGACCACTTTCGGCGAGATCAGTATCTTACCTTCATCTACATTATAGGTATCTTTCACCACCTTAAAATCACGGTCCACCAGCATGATCCTGCCACCGTAAGCGTTGGCCAGAACCTCGAGTTTGCTGTTGATCGACTCTGGGCTCGGATCATTGAGATAATTTTCTTTAATGATCTGGTTGCAGAGTATTGCGCACTGCGTCCGTATCTCGCCTGTCCGTACCTCAATCGCCTGCTGTTTATAATTGCCGATCATGAGCTGTGTCGCAATGATTCCCGGCACGATTCCGAGAATGACCAGAATGACCAGAATGCGAAAACGCAGGCTCTTAAAAAATTTGGTTTTCTTTTTTGTTACCATATCTTACGCCTGGAAATAATATCCTACACCCCATTTGGTGTGTACATATTTGGGCTCGCTCGGGTTGGTCTCGATCTTTTCGCGGAGGCGACGGATATGTACATCCACAGTTCTGACATCTCCCGGATACTCATATCCCCAAACGATATTCAGAAGGTTCTCACGGCTGTAAACTTTGTTCGGGTTGAACACCAGAAGTTCCAGCACGTCAAACTCTTTTGCGGTAAGATTGATCTCCTTGCCTGCAATAAATACACGGCGGCTCTCGCAGTCCAGTTTCAGATCTCCGGACTCGATCGTCTTTGCTTTTTCTTTTTCTTCATGTTCGGAACGTGCACGACGCATGATCGCCTTAATACGTGCCTTGACTTCCAGAATATTGAATGGTTTTGTGATATAGTCATCTGCACCGTAATCCAGTCCCAGAATCTTGTCCATATCTTCACCTTTTGCAGTCAGCATAACGATCGGAACATTAGAAAATTCCCTGATCTGCTGGCATACCTCCAGTCCGTCCATCTTCGGAAGCATCAGATCCAGAAGAATGATGTCATATTTATTTGCCTTTGCTTTCTCGACTGCTTCCTCGCCGTCGTATGCACAGTCAACCTCCATGCCATCCTGCTCCAGATTGAAACGGATTCCTTTTACGATCAGTTTCTCGTCATCCACCACTAAAACTTTCCTGCTCATTCTTTTCTCCTTATTTTACTGCTATTTTATCCTTGATCGCCGAAAATGTACTTTCTTTGATCCCGGGTACCTGCATGATTTCCTCCACCGTAGAAAAAGCTCCGTGTTCTTCTCGATAAGAAAGGATTGCCTGTGCCTTGGCCTCTCCGATTCCTGTCAGTGTCTTCAGTGCCGCAGCATCCGCGGTATTGATATTGACCATACCGGAAACACTCTCATCCGTATTGCCTCCTGAACTTATGGCAGTGGATGTACTTTCTTCCTGCATCGAATAATCGCCTGCTTCTGCTTCTTCCTGTGTAGGTACATAAATCTGCTGACCATCACTGACCGGCTGCGCCTGATTGACAAGTCTCGTCGCCGCTTCCGGCAAAAAACCTCCCGCTGCTTCGATCGCCTGAAAAATCCGGCTGTCACCTTCCATTTCATATACACCGGGATTTACGACCGCTCCACAGACATCCACAAATATCTTTGCCAGAGTCTCGGCAGTCTCTGTCGGAGTCTCAACCGGCTCCGCCTGTTCTTCCTCTTTGGCTGCCTTTGTTATTTCTGCATCTACAGCTTCCGTCTCTTCCGGTGTCTTTGTATTTTCTGTCTCAGCCTGACCCGTCAGCAGCATTTCACTCCGGTGATCCCGGCAGCCACTTAATCCGACGCTGCAAAGCAGCCAGAAAATACAGATGATCAGTTTATATTTTTTTGTTATGATCATTCGGTTCACTTCCCTCCGTAGCATTACGGCAGACTTCCCCGATTTTCATACTTAACCATATTTCATTTTAACGAATTTTACAGGGTTTTACAACCCCTATTCCCATTTAAAAATCACGATCCCGGCAATCGCAATCAGCATTCCAAGGACTTTCCTCCATACAAAAGGTTCTCGCTCTACACCAAACATTCCGAAAAGTTCAATCACGTATGCTACGATAAGCTGCGAGATCACGATCAGCATTGCCGCTTTTGCCGGACCCAGCGCACCCATACTCTGAATCACCGTGATCGTAATAAAAGCTCCGATCACACCACCCAGCAGTGTATATTTATTTTCAATTTGCCAGAGTGCTCCAATGCTCTGCCGTCCGGTAAAAAGCCACGCTGCCACGCATACCACAAACGCAGAAAGCTGTACCCACCCGGTCGATACCCAGAGACTGGTCTGTTTTGTCACTTCCGTATTAAAAACACCCTGAACACTCATCAATGCGCCGGAAATCAGTGCCACCAGAAATCCCCACATAAAATACCTCCGTACAGATCAGGTGGTCTCTTTTTCCTGTATCCACCTGTTGATTTTATTATCAGCATATGCACAAAATCTGTATTTTATACAGGCATCCCTTTTAGCAAAATATCATATGCAACCCTTCATAACAAAAAAATCCCGCAGCTTCATGCCACGGGATCTGTAAAATAATAATATCTAATTTCATTTACCGTATATTATTTGATGCTTACGACTCTGTATCCGGCATCTTTGACGATTCTTTTAAGCTGTTCCTCGTCAAGTTCACGGTCATAGGATACGACTGCCTCGTTTTCGGAAAGCTTTACTTTTGCGGATGCTCCGTCGATTTTGTTGATTGCCTCTGTTACTGCCTTTGCACAATGTTCACAGTGCATACCGGAAATCTTGAGAACCTTTTTTCCGAGCACCGGATTATCCAGCTTTTTATCAGGAATGTCAAGGACAATGCTTCCACCGCCGCCACCGCAGCACGGGCTTTCCCCCTTCATATGCTTGAATGTGCCTTTCAGCGCAAATCCAAGCAGCACGATCACGATCAGTATAATAATGATATTTGCCATTATTCATCACCTCTTCTGAACTCTTCGTCTCTTTTCTGTTCTCTTTTTTTCTTAAACCAGAGATATCCCTGATAAATCAGCACTCCCACAATATAAATTACAATGACTGCTCCAAACATATACATCGTGGAGCCAGTTGAATTTCCCATGTCTGCCTCCTGTTTCAGATATTTTTTTTATGTGATGCCTCCTGTGCACTTCCCTTAAAAGCAGCACTTCCACATCCGCATCCGCCACCGCAGCTTCCACAGTTTCCACTGCATCCGGCGCATCCCATATGTTTGCCCTCTTTGGAATTCTTTACACTTTTATAGATCACGAATGCACAATATCCGAGAATCAGAATCATTATAATAATATTTGCCAGCATTTTACTCATCCTCTCTTAATGAAATACTGCTAACCACACGAGTTACTGCTCTGTTCATTACAGAGTAATTTCTATAAATTGAAAGCAGAGGCCGGACACATTTCTGTATCCAGCCTCTTTATTATTTCATAATTTTTTATGCCTGTACAGAACGTTTGGAATAAACTTTCTGATCTTTGTACGGATCTGGTCTGAACAGCAGGAAGAGCATTACGATAAGCACTGCAAATCCTACTACAGTACCGATTCCAAATGCTCCACCGGTTACGAAGGAACCGATCTGATAGAAGCAGAGGCAAACAATGTAAGCAAATATATTCTGGAAGAGAATTGCGAACCAGAACCATTTTCTGTCATTCATTTCTTTTGCCATCGTTGCGATAGCTGCAAGGCAAGGAGAATCAAGAAGGTTGAACATCAGGAAGGAGAACGCTGCGATTCCTGTCGGGAACCAGCTTGCAACACCTGCTGCAACGTTTACTGCATCTTCTGTATCACCTGCCACATTAGCCAGAACACCCATGGTAGATACGATAGCTTCTTTTGCTGTGAAACCGGAGATAGAAGCTGCAACCGGCTGCCACTCGCCAAATCCAAGCGGAGCAAAGATCGGAGCGATCACACCACCAATTGCTGCCATAAGGCTGTCTGCGCTGTCTTCTACCATACCGAATCCACCATCTGTAAATCCGAATCCACCAAGGAACCACATTACTACGCAGGCAAGGAAGAGGATTGTACCTGCTTTGATAATAAATCCTTTCAGTCTTTCCCATACATGAAGGAGAACTGTTTTAACCTGTGGAATATGATACTGCGGAAGCTCCATTACGAAAGGAGCCGGTTTACCGGAAAACGGTTTTGTTTTCTTAAGGATGATTGCAGCTACAAGTACAGCTACAATACCGATAAAGTACATCAGCGGAGCGATAAATGAGCTCTCTGCATATCCTGCAGTCTCACCGGCAATTACACCACCCATAAGAGCGATAACCGGAAGTTTTGCACCACAGGGAATAAAGGTTGCTGTCATAATAGTAAGACGTCTGTCATTGTCCTGCTCGATGGTCTTGGAAGCCATGATACCAGGGATACCACATCCTGAGGAGATCAGAAGCGGAATGAAACTCTTACCGGAAAGTCCGAAGTGACGGAATACACGGTCCATAACGAATGCGATACGTACCATGTAGCCACAGTCTTCAAGGATAGACAGGAACAGGAACAGGATTGCCATCTGCGGAACGAATCCAAGTACTGCACCGAGACCACCGATGATACCATCAACTACAAGTCCCATTACCATGTCACTTGCACCGATGCCGGTAAGGATATTTGTAAAGAAGTTCTGAATAGCTACTACGAATACATCGTTTGTCCAGTCTGTTACGAATGTACCAACAGTTGTAACAGATACATAATATACAAGCCACATGACTGCAACGAAGATCGGGATGCCGAGGATACGGTTGGTAACGATGCGGTCGATCTTATCAGATACAGTCAGTTTGTCTTTTGCTTTTTTAACGGTTGTGTTAACGATCTTCTGGATGAATTTGTATCTCTCGTCTGTTACGATACTCTCCAGGTCATCGTCATGTTTTTTCTCAAGATCCTGACGTTTGCTGTCTACCAGAGACTGTCCGGAAGCAGAAAGCTTCATAGCTTCTTTTACTTTTTCGTCGTTCTCGAGGAATTTTACTGCATACCATCTCTTCTTGTCTTCTGTGATGGAGGACGGAAGAACTTCCTTTACTTCACTGATTGCTTCTTCCATCTCTTTTGTAAAGATTTCTTTCGGAAGATCTGCACTGCTCTTCTTTGCAGTTTTTACTGCTTCGTCGATCAGCTTGTCAAGACCTTCACCTTTCAGTGCAGATGTCTCAATGATCGGGCAGTCAAGCAGCATGGAAAGGCGCTTGGTGTCGATCTTGATTCCTCTTTTTTCAAGAAGATCTGCCATGTTCAGTGCGATAACAACCGGAACGCCTGTCTCGATCAGCTGTGTGGTCAGATACAGGTTACGCTCGATGTTTGTTGCGTCGACAAGATCAATGATTACGTCTGGATTTTCTTTGAGAACATAGTCACGGCTGACTACCTCTTCCAGTGTGTATGGTGAAAGAGAATAAATACCTGGAAGGTCAGTTACGATGATGTCTTCGCCTTTACCTTTCTTTCCCTTTAATTTACCTTCTTTTTTCTCTACAGTAACTCCCGGCCAGTTTCCTACGTACTGGTTAGCGCCCGTTAATGCGTTGAACATTGTTGTTTTACCACAGTTCGGGTTGCCGGCAAGTGCAATCTTAATTGCCATTTTTTCTTACCTCCTTAATCCCTCTTATTGTAACTGCATGCTTCTTACACAGTTGCATTTTTCATAATAGTTCCTACAGAACACTACTGCGCACTTATTTTACCTGCACGCACTGAGCATCGTTCTTTCTTACGGATAACTCATAACCTCTTACAGTGATCTCTACAGGATCTCCAAGCGGAGCAACTTTTCTGATGTACAGCTCACTTCCTTTTGTAATTCCCATGTCCATGATACGACGTTTGTATGCGCCGTCTCCTTCAATTTTCGTTACAACAACGGTAGTTCCGACTTTTGCATCACCTAAAGTCATTGTTCTGTCTCCTTTCTCCTCTTTGTTATATTGCTTAAAGCTTTTATAGCTTTTATAACTTTTATAATAATTAATACCTGACGAATTGCTCCGCTGCCTTGCAGCTTTCGCAATTCTGCAAACATTCGAAATCCGCGGCGTTCATTAATTCACTATTCACGTTGTTCATAGTGTCTTAATGGAACTTGCTTCTTTCTCATGTTTGGGCGGGTTCCAAATCCATGCATTTCTGCGTGCAAGCACGCTCAATGCATGAGCTTTTGAACCCTGGTATTAATTCATATCATTATATGTCTTGCCATATCGGAGTTGACTGCTACACGGGCATCTTTGATGTTAACAATCACGTTTCCGCCGATTGCAGACACTATACTCACTTCTGCATCATTTACAAACCCGAGGTTTGCAAGAAAACGTCTTGTCTCGTCATTTCCGCCAACTTTCTGGATTTTACATTTCTCACCGATTCCTGCCATAGTTAAAGGCATCATATGTATCAGCTCACTTTCTGTTTGAATTCAGATTCTCAGATTCTGCTGTCAGGACCTTGTTGAGAATTTTTTTCTTTATTGAAAAAAGTTCACAGTTAAACTCTGTTTACTTTTCTTACATTGGTTAGTATATGCTAACGTTTGTAAGCTGTCAAGTACTTTTTTTCGTTTTACAAAACTATTATTCGTTGTATTTAACTTAGATTTGTTCTGCACAACTTATATTCGCATCATATAACCGGTATTTATCAAAAAGAGCCTATATATCACAGTAACTTTTACGTTACCGTAAGCGAAGCGAACAGTGACATTTTTGTTGTCTCTGCAGCCAAAATATGTTATCATAAAAGTAATACAAATTTGAGGAATAATCTTGAATTTTTATGCAACTAAATGAGGAATCATTTTCAATTAGATCAAAAGAAATTGGGGTGTAAGGAATGCA
This sequence comes from Blautia intestinalis, assembly GCF_014297355.1. Lineage (GTDB taxonomy): Bacteria > Bacillota > Clostridia > Lachnospirales > Lachnospiraceae > Blautia_A > Blautia_A intestinalis. The sequence goes on from NZ_JACOQE010000004.1 coordinate 164,163, forward strand.
AACAAACGAATCTGCCGAAAATTATCTGGAAACTATTTTAATCTTAAGCAAATCACATCCGGTTGTACGTTCCGTAGATGTTGCCTCTGAACTTGGCTTCAAGAAATCCAGTGTCAGTGTTGCAATGAAAAAGCTTCGCGAAACAGATCAGATCACCGTATCTCCTGAAGGATATCTTTATCTTACAGAGACAGGGCGCGCAACTGCCGAAAAAATCTACGAACGTCATCTTTTCCTTTCTGAATGGCTGGAAAAGCTTGGTGTCAATCCGGTCGTTGCAGCTAACGATGCCTGCAAGATCGAGCATGTGATCAGTTCTGAGAGCTTCGCAGCGATTAAGAAACACATTGATCTGAACAATATGAAATAATTTGAGCCCGGCGATTACGCCAGGCTCTTTTCTAATTTTTCGACCATTTCGTCGATATTTTCTTTTGTGATCACAAGCGGTGGTACAAGACGCAGTACATCGCTTCCTGCGGAAATTACCAGAAGTCCGTTCTCAAGTGCTTTTGTAACGATACTTCCGACTGTTGTTCCGGTGATGACCAGTCCCTGCATGAAACCTTTTCCACGACGGGCTGCTACGACCAGATACTTATCCACAAGTTTATCCAGTTTTTCTTCCAGATACGGAGTCAGTTCCTGCACATGTGCAAGGATATCGTCTTTTTCATAAATATCAAACACTTTGCTGACAGCTGCGCATACGAACGGGTTTCCACCATAAGTTGTGCCGTGATCTCCCGGTATAAGAGATGCTGATGCTGCTTTTTCTCCGAGGACAAATGCACCGACCGGCACACCGCAGCCCAGAGCTTTTGCACACGTCATCACATCCGGTTTCACGCCGTATGACTGCCACGCAAAATAATATCCGGTACGTCCCATCCCACACTGGATCTCATCAAAAATCAAAATGATGTCTTTTTCATCACACAGTGCACGGAGCCCTTCAAGAAATTCTTTCTCCGCCGGATAAATTCCGCCTTCACCCTGTACAACTTCTGTAATGATCGCACATGTTTTGTCTGTAATCTGCGCTTTGACGCTGTCCAGATCATTAAAATCTGCGAATTTCACGCCACCGATCAGTGGCTCAAACGGCTCTCTGTAATGCTCAGTTCCTGTAACAGAAAGTGCTCCCATGCTTCTTCCATGGAAGGAATGATTCATCGCAATGATCTCGTATTTTTCTGCTTCTTTGCCGTATTTTGTATAAGCATATTTACGTGCCGCTTTCAGCGCACCTTCAATTGCTTCGGTACCACTGTTTGTAAAGAAGGTTTTGGACAGTCCGCTTGCTTTGACCAGTTTTTCTCCGGCTTCACTCATCGGCTCATTATAATAAAGATTGGAAATATGTGTCAGTTTGTCGATCTGGGCTTTCAGAGCCTCATCATAGCCAGGATAATGATATCCCAGTGAGTTTACTGCAATTCCGGCAGCAAAGTCGAGATATTTTTTGCCCTCTGTATCATAAAGATAACATCCCTCGCCATGGTCAAACATGACCGGGAAACGATTATATGTATGCAGAATGTTTTCTTCTGCATGATTCATCTGTTCATTCATACTCATTGTAATATTTCTCCCCGTCTTCTCTCAAAATAGCTGTTCCGATACCTTTGTTTGTGAATATCTCCAGAAGGAGGCTGTGCGGAATACGTCCATCCAGAATATGCACTCTGTTTACACCCTCTTCGATCGCATCTATGCAGTTCTGAAGTTTCGGGATCATTCCACCACCTACATAACCTTCGCTGATCAGTTTTTCCGCTTCATGTACATGCAACTCAGAGATCAGTGTATCCGGATCATCTTTGTCCTTGTATACACCTTCAATATCAGAAAGGAAAACCAGCTTTTCTGCATGGACAGCTTCTGCGATCGCGCATGCCGCATCGTCCGCATTAATATTGTAAGAATCAAAGTTTGTATCAAATCCAACAGGAAAAACAATCGGAAGGAAATCTCTCTCAAGAAGATCCTGAAGTACCTTCGGATTTACTTTTTCGATATCGCCTACGTAGCCGATATCTTCGCCTTTGGAAAGTTTCTTATGGCACTGAAGAAGGCCGCCGTCTTTTCCGCTGATGCCGACTGCCTGTACACCGAGAGATTCTACCAGTGTGACAAGTTCTTTGTTTACTTTTGCAAGAACCATCTCAGCAATCTCCATTGTGTCCTTATCTGTCACACGCAGCCCATTGACAAAACGTGGTTCCATGCCGACTTTATTGACCCAGCGGCTGATTTCCTTACCGCCGCCATGAACGATGATCGGTTTGAATCCGATAAGTTTCAGAAGAACTACATCTTTGATAACGTTTGCTTTCAGTTCTTCATCAAGCATTGCGCTTCCGCCGTATTTTACTACTACAATCTTACGATTGAAACGCTGTATATAAGGAAGCGCTTCAATCAAAGTTTCTGCTTTATCCAGATATTTCTGATTTACCATTTTTCATATCTCCTCGTTTTTACTTAAGACCGGTAGTCTGCGTTAATTTTTATATAATCATAGGTCAGGTCACAGCCCCATGCAGTTGCTGTGCAGTCACCCATCTTTACATCGGCGATTGCTGTCACTGCATCTTCGGAAAGGATCTTTGTTGCCTCTTCTTCGCTGTAGTTAACTGCCACACCATTTTCGATGATCTGAATCTTTCCTGCTTTGCTTTCAAAATAAAGATTCACTTTTTCCGGATCAAACTGTGCACCGGAATATCCCATTGCACAAAGGATTCTTCCCCAGTTTGCATCGTGTCCGTAAATTGCTGCTTTAGTCAGCGAAGACGTAACAATGGATTTACTTAAAGTTACTGCCTGTTCTTTGCTCTCGGCACCAATGATCTTGACCTCAAACAGCGCCGTTGCACCCTCACCGTCACCGGCAATTTTCTTTGCAAGTGTAGTATTGATATAATTCAATGCCTCACAGAACTTCTGATAATCTTCGTTTTTCTCATTAATCTCCGGGTTTTCTGCCATACCGTTTGCAAGCAGAAGTACGGTATCATTTGTGGAAGTATCACCGTCAACAGATACCATATTATAGGTATCTTTTACATCTTCGCTCAGTGCTTCCTGCAGAAGTTTTTTGGAAATGCATGCATCTGTGGTGACAAAGCCAAGCATGGTGCACATATTCGGATGAATCATTCCGGAACCTTTACACATACCACCGATCGTAACGGTCTTACCACCAACCTCAATCTCTACAGCCACTTCTTTTTCTTTTGTATCAGTTGTCATGATTGCCTTCGCCGCATCATTTCCTGCTTCCAGTGTTCCCTGAAGCTTCGGGGCCATTGCTTTGACACCGGCAGAAAGCTTTTCGATTGGAAGCTGCATACCGATAACACCGGTAGATGCAACAAGAACGCTGTTTTCATCTACATTTAAAGTTTCTGCTGCCGCTTTCGCAGTCGCACGGCAGTAACCAAACCCTTCTTCGCCGGTACATGCATTAGCAATACCGCTGTTACAGATGATCACCTGCGCACTCGGATGATTGTACACGATATCCTGATCCCATTTTACAGGTGCTGCTTTTACGATATTTGTCGTAAAAGTTCCTGCTGCCACACATGGTTTTTCACTGTAAACCATCGCCATATCTGTTCTTCCCTGATATTTGATTCCGGCTGCTGTAGATGCTGCCCGGAAACCTTTTGCTGCGGTAACTCCGCCGGTAATGATCTTCATAATAAGACGCTCCTCTCTGCGTTATAAAATATTTTCATATATAATGCTGTTTCTTTACGGCAGCATCGGGATCTGGTGAAGTCCCTCTGCCTCGTCAAATCCGAACATCAGATTCATATTCTGCACTGCCTGTCCGGCTGCACCTTTTACAAGGTTGTCCATTGCCCCCATCATGATGACACGTTTGGTTCTCGGGTCGATCTTGAAGTTTACATCAACATAATTGCTGCCCTCTACACATTTTGTCTGTGGGCATACATCTTTGTCCAGAACACGAACAAATGTCTCATTTTCATAGTATTTGTCATAAGCCGCCTTTATCTCTTCATAAGAAACTTCTTTTTTGAGAGAAGCATATGCTGTGATCAGAATACCTCTGTTCATCGGAATCAGATGTGGTGTGAAGTTGATCAGTACTTCCTGTCCGCATGCATAACCGAGCTGGTCTTCAATCTCCGGTGTATGACGATGTGTTGCTACGCCGTATGCTTTGATGTTTTCGTTTACTTCGCAGTAAAGGTTTGCTACTTTTGCGCCCCTGCCGGCACCTGAAGTTCCTGATTTTGCATCGATAATGATCGTATTCGGGTCAATCAGCCCTTCTTTCAGAAGCGGGTAGACAGATAATGTCGAACAGGTCGGATAACATCCCGGGTTCGCAATGAGTCTTGCTTTTTTGATATCCTCACGGTTGATCTCGCAGAGTCCGTAAACCGCCTCATCAATAAACTGCGGTGCTTTGTGCTCGATGCCATACCATTTTTCATATTTCTTTACATCTTTAATACGGAAATCCGCGCTCAGATCAATGACCTTTGCTTTGGAAAGGATTTCTTCATTTACAAGTGATGCACAAAGCCCCTGTGGTGTAGCAGTAAAAATCACATCGACTTCGTCAGCAAGCGCTGCCATATTGTCATCCATGCATTTTGCATCAATCAGTTTAAAAAAGTTCTGATAAACATCTGCATATTTCTGATCAATGTAACTTCTTGATCCGTACCATGCCACTTCTACTTCTTTATGTCCAAGGAGCAGTCTTGCCAGCTCATTTCCAGCGTATCCTGTTGCTCCGATAATTCCTGCTTTGATCATTTTTTCTCTCTCCTCCTGAATCACAAATTAGCAGTTACTTCCCGGTAACCACATAAACTATGATGATTATACTGTATCCTGCAAAATACTTCACGGGATATTCTCTGCGCAAATTATACATCTAATTTGCATAATATGCAATACATATTTTTCACTTGTTTTACATTTATTTTTCTCATTTTTCATGTGTTTTTATTAGTTATTTCCTATTTAATGGCGTATTTTTATGCAAAATTTTTTTGAATTTTTTCATAGATTGCTATTGCATATTTATTAAAAATGTTGTATATTACCTTTTGTCGAGAAACGACATCGTTACATGATTCACTGCTTTATCACAAAATCACGCTAAAGCGTATGAATCTTTTAACTTTTATAATAACAAACATTCGCGCATCTGCCAATAGGCAGAGAATTATTTTCAGGAGGAATATATTATGAAAGAAAAAGTTGTACTTGCATATTCAGGTGGTCTTGATACCACAGCACTGATCCCGTGGCTGAAAGAAACTTTTGATTATGAAGTTATCTGCTGCTGTGTAAACTGCGGACAGGGTAACGAACTGGATGGTCTGGACGAAAGAGCAAAACTTTCCGGAGCTTCCAAATTATACATCGAAGACATTGTTGATGATTTCTGCGACAACTATGTAATGCCTTGCGTACAGGCAGGCGCTGTATATGAGCATAAATATCTGCTCGGAACTTCTATGGCACGTCCTGCAATCGCCAAGAAACTTGTTGAGATCGCACGTAAGGAAAATGCCGTTGCAATCTGCCACGGTGCTACCGGTAAAGGTAACGACCAGATCCGTTTTGAGCTCGGAATCAAAGCACTTGCTCCGGACATCAAGATCATTGCTCCATGGAGAATGACAGATGTATGGACCATGCAGTCCCGTGAAGATGAAATCGCATTCTGTCAGGCTCACGGAATCAACCTTCCGTTCGACGCAAGCCACAGCTACAGCCGTGACCGTAACTTATGGCACATCAGCCATGAAGGTCTGGAACTCGAAGATCCTTCTCAGGCTCCAAACTATGATGACATGCTTGTATTAAGTGTTACTCCTGAAAAAGCACCGGATAAAGAAACCGAGATCACAATGACTTTCGAAGCAGGTGTGCCAAAAACACTGAATGGCAAGGCAATGAAAGTTTCTGAGATCATCACAGAGCTGAACCGTCTCGGCGGTGAAAACGGCATCGGTATCATTGACATTGTAGAAAACCGTGTTGTTGGCATGAAATCCCGTGGTGTATACGAAACTCCTGGCGGAACGATCCTGATGGCAGCTCACGAACAGCTCGAAGAGCTGTGCCTTGACCGTGATACCATGGAAGCCAAAAAGAAACTCGGCAGCCAGTTTGCTCAGGTCGTATACGAAGGAAAATGGTTCACACCACTTTGCGATGCAATCAAAGCATTCGTAAAATCCACTCAGGAATATGTTACCGGTGAAGTAAAACTCAAACTTTACAAAGGAAACATCATTAAGGCAGGAACCACTTCTCCATACAGCCTGTACAATGAATCTCTTGCATCCTTCACTACCGGTGATATGTATGACCACCACGATGCAGACGGATTCATCACACTGTTTGGTCTTCCGCTGAAAGTTCGTGCCATGAAATTACTCGAAGTAGAAAAAAATAAAAACAACAAATAATCATTGATCTTACAAACCGGCAGGCGGTCTATCGTCTGTCGGTTTTTTATATCTGCTCCGAAATTCTGCTTTTAACTTTTTGTATAAAATTTTGTGTACATTTTTGTGCAATATTATCCTATATATTCTTGAAATTGCATTTGACAGAAAACGCCCTCTATTTTATAATAATTTTATAAACAACATCACGAAACTTATATAGGTCCATAATTGGTTGGACGTTTCTACCAACTACCGTAATAGTTGTCTATAAGTTCTTTGCGGAACTTGTCGGGCATAAATATTCGGTATTTTTTTTGCGCGGAAAGCTCTGTTTATCAAAAAGGAGGTAGATTATATGACACAGAATCCAACCACTTTTGCACTGAAAGGCGCCGTCTGTTTCAGCACAGATTCCCGGCATCTGACCTGTCTTGAAGACGCTTATCTTGTCTGTCAGGATGGCAGAAGTGTCGGTGTTTTCCCGAAGCTTCCGGAGTATTTTTCCGGTATTCCGGTACACGATGTCAGTCCATGTCTGATCATCCCCGGAATGACTGATCTTCATCTGCATGCCCCGCAGTATGCATTCCACGGCATGTATATGGATCTGGAGCTGCTTGACTGGCTGAACACCGTCACATTCCCGGAAGAATCCAGATATTCGGATCCGGACTACGCTGCAAAAGCCTATACTATTTTTGCCGATGACATAAAAAAGAGCGCCACTACCCGTGCTTCTGTCTTTGGCACTTTACATGTAGAGGCAACTGAGCTTCTGATGGACCTTATGGAGAAAACCGGTCTCAGGACTTTCATCGGCAAAGTAAATATGGACCGCAACGGCTCTGCCGCTCTTCAGGAAAAAAGTGCTGTTGTTTCTGTTCGGGATACTGTCCGCTGGTTAACTGATACTGCAGGAAAATATGAGAATGTCAAACCGATTCTCACCCCACGTTTCACTCCTTCCTGCACAGATGAACTTATGACCGGTCTGGCGGAAATCCAGAGAACTTATTGTCTTCCGGTACAGTCTCATCTTTCCGAAAACCGAAGCGAGATCGCATGGGTAAAAGAATTATGTCCGGGTACTTCATTTTATGGGGAAGCCTATGACCAGTTTGGTCTTTTTGGCGGCGAAAACTGTCCGACCATCATGGCACACTGTGTCTACAGTTCTGACGCAGAAATCTCCCTTATGAAAAAGCGCGGCATATTTATTGCCCACTGTCCACAGTCCAACACCAATCTTTCCTCCGGGATCGCACCGGCACGGCGTTATCTCGATGAAGGACTTCACATCGGACTCGGCACTGATATCGCAGGCGGTCATTCGCTCTCCATGCTCCGCGCAGTCGCAGATGCCATTCAGGTATCAAAACTCCGCTGGAGGCTTGTGGATGACACTCTCAAACCGCTTTCTCTCGAAGAAGCCTTTTATATGGCCACGATGGGCGGCGGTGCATTTTTCGGAAAAGTCGGCTCATTCCTGGAAGGCTACGAGTTTGATGCACTGATTCTGGATGACAGCAGTCTCCGCCATCCTCAGCAGCTCTCTGCACGAGAACGGCTGGAGCGGCTTGTCTATCTTTCAGATGATCATTGCATCACCGGAAAGTATGTTTCCGGAAACAAAATCTTTTAGTGCACGATCTGCACAATACGAAGGGGGTACTTTTATGAATCTTGACAAAATCTTTCACCTGAAGGAAAACCACACCGACGTCAAAACAGAAGTGATGGCAGGAATCACAACCTTTATGACAATGGCCTACATTCTGGCTGTCAATCCGAACATCCTGTCCGCTTCCGGCATGGACCGCGGTGCCGTCTTTACTGCAACCGCACTGTCCGCATTTATCGCAACCTGCCTGATGGCTCTTTTATCCAACTATCCGTTCGTTCTTGCTCCCGGCATGGGCCTGAACGCATACTTCACCTACACAGTAGTCCTCGGTATGGGATATACATGGCAGCAGGCGCTTGCTGCAGTATTTGCAGAAGGTATCATTTTTATTTTACTTTCTCTTACAAATGTGCGTGAAGCAATCTTCAACTCCATCCCGATGAACCTGAAACATGCAGTATCCGTAGGTATTGGTCTCTTTATCGCATTTATCGGACTGCAGAATGCAAAGATCGTTGTCGGAAATGATTCTACACTTGTCAGCATCTTTTCTTTCAAATCTTCCGTTGCAGAAGGAACATTTTCTTCTCAGGGAATCACAGTACTGCTTGCACTGATCGGTGTCCTTGTTACTGCGATTCTCCTTGCAAAAAATGTCAAAGGCGGTATCCTCTGGGGAATCCTGATCACATGGATCCTTGGTATCATCTGTCAGCTGACACACCTTTATGTGCCAAATGCAGATCTTGGTTATTACAGCCTGCTTCCGGATTTTTCAAACGGAATCTCTGTGCCAAGTATGATGCCAACCTTTATGAAGATGGATTTCTCGATCGTATTTTCTCTGGATTTCGTTGTTATCATGTTTGCATTCCTGTTTGTTGACATGTTCGATACACTCGGAACCCTGATCGGTGTTGCATCCAAAGCCGACATGCTCGATAAAGACGGTAAGCTTCCGAAGATCAAAGGCGCGCTCCTCTCTGACGCTGTCGGAACAACTGTAGGCGCTGTATGCGGTACTTCTACCGTTACCACCTTTGTAGAAAGTGCCTCCGGGGTTGCAGAAGGCGGACGTACCGGTCTTACTTCTCTGGTAGCCGGTGTACTGTTTGCGCTTTCTCTTCTGCTTTCCCCGATCTTTCTGGCAATTCCTTCCTTTGCCACTGCACCGGCTCTGATCGTAGTTGGTTATCTGATGCTGACATCTGTTACAAAGATCGATTTCAACGACATGACCGAAGCAATCCCTTGTTTCATCGCAATCATCGCCATGCCGTTTATGTACAGTATTTCCGAAGGTATCTCCATGGGAGTTATCTCCTACGTTGTCATTAACGTGATCACAGGAAAGGCAAAAGAAAAGAAGATCAGTCTCCTGATGTACATTCTTGCCGTATTATTTATACTGAAATACATCTTCATCTGATTTTTATTATTTATGATTTTATAATTATTCATGCGGGTCCTGCTCATACAGGGCCTGCATTTTTTATTTTCACTCTTTAACATTGTATAGCTATGCTATATAATACATGGATACAGACTTGAGAGAAACTATGAGGAGAACTGCTATTATGAAAAAAGAGAATTCAATCCCGGTCAGAAATTCGCTTCTGCTTCTTTTGACCGCTACCATATGGGGTGTCGCCTTTGTCGCCCAGAGTGTCAGCATGGACTACATTGGCGGATTTACATTTAATGCCGTGCGAAATCTTATCGGTGCACTGACCCTGCTTCCGGTCATTAAAGTACTTGACAAAACACATTCCGAAGCAGAAAAAAAGAGGGAATCTTCCGCATCCGGACGCAAAACGCTGCTTATCGGAGGCATCTGCTGTGGTATCATGCTCTGTCTTGCAAGTAATTTTCAGCAGTTTGGTATTAAATACACAACAGTTGGAAAAGCCGGTTTTATTACTGCATGCTACATCATCATTGTTCCGATCATCGGTATTTTCCTGAAAAAGAAATGCAGTCCCTTTATCTGGATTGCAGTCCTGCTTTCTCTGTACGGACTTTATCTCCTGTGTCTGACGCCTGGAGAGGGGCTTGCAGTCGGCAAAGGTGAACTTCTTCTGATCATCTGTGCAGTTCTTTTTTCCGGTCATATTTTGGTTATTGATCATTTTTCTCCGCTCGTTGATGGAGTAAAAATGTCCTGCATCCAGTTTCTGGTCTGCGGCATCCTGTCCGGTGTCCCGGCATTGCTTTTTGAGCATCCGAATCTTTCCGGAATCCTCGCTGCATGGCTTCCGATTCTTTATGCCGGAGTTATGTCAAGCGGTGTGGCTTATACCCTGCAGATCGTCGGCCAGAAAAACATGAACCCGACAGTCGCTTCCCTGATTCTCAGCCTGGAATCCTGTATTTCCGTGCTTGCCGGATGGATAATCCTCGGACAGCACTTAAGCAGCCGTGAAATCTTTGGCTGTGTTCTGATGTTTGGTGCGATCATTCTTGCACAGCTGCCGCAAAAAGAATCTGCAGTTTTATAAATACCAGACATTTTTCCATAAACAAAGCGGACAAGTCCGCTTCAAACTCCCTGAATCCCTCAATCTTTGAGGGACTTGCTACGCTTTGCGCGCCAGATGCAGTCTGCTTAAGCAGACATATTCCTCATGCATCTGGTCGCATCCTCGCGGAGCGTTTTTTTGTAATAGGAACATTACGGAGTAATTTCCTATTACAAAAAAGGTCATCACTTTCAGAATTGTTACATTTTCAATTCTGATCATGATGACCTTTTATATTCTACTTAAATTTCACCTTTCGCTCTCAAATGCTCTTTGATCTTCTCAAAACTTTCATCACTGACATCATGCTCCATCTTGCATGCATCACATCTCGCAGTATCTGCTGATACCCCTAATCCCTCAAGCATCTTTGTCAGAACAGTATGTCTCTCATAAATCCTGTTGGCAATCTCTGCACCTTTTTCCATCAGTGTCACTGTACCATAACGGTCCATTGCAATATATCCATCTTCCCTGAGAAGTTTCATCGCATGGCTGACACTTGGCTTGGATACCCCGAGCATTGTGGCTATATCAACGGAACGAACCCCGCCGCCTTTTCTTGACAATATAAGGATCGCCTCAAGGTAATCCTCTGCCGATTCTCTGATTTGCATAAAAATACCTCCCATATGGCTTTATAATACCACAACTTTACTCAGTATTCAACAAAATACCCGAAATCCCAACTGATTGTTTTTCTCAGCTAACTTCATAAAATTTATTTATCATCACCTGTCAGGCGAAGGACATCCCGAATCTCGTCGACCTTCATATCCAGAATAATTGCAAGTTCTTCAATACTGAACGCATTTTTATCGTCCTCATCATCATTCAGCTCACGGACAGCGCTCTCAAGCTTTTCTACCCGGGCAACCAGACTGTCATCGGCAAATTTCACCTGTGTCTGCTCTTCGATCACCTGACGTATACCTTTCCGTACTTCACCAAGAAGCCATGCTTCGTCACGAAGTTCTTCACCGGCATTATCCAATGCCTGAATCAGGCTTAAGTTCGCCTCCTGAATCAGATCTGCAAAAAGAATTTCCTCCGCATTCATATCCGCAGCAATCTCTGCCGTCGCCTTCATATAATAAGAAGCAAGTGTCTGCACAGCAGGCTGCTCTCCCTTCGAAAGCTGCTCAAACAAGTCGTTAAGATCAACATCTGCAACAACAGGCAGGTTATCCAGATAATCATGAAGGTATGATTCTTCCTCCTGTGTCAGCGGAACCTTCTTGTATTCCGGCTCTTTCGCAGTTTTTTCAGCCTTCTCCATCCCTTCAATCATAATTCCCTGAGAAGTCAGATATTTCAACACCCCGCTAAGCTGATTCTTATCAAGATCACAGCCGTCAAAAACATCTCGAATGTCAGCTGCTTTTAATGTATTTTTATTCTGTTTCGCAATTTCCTGAATTTCTTTTAATTTATTCTGAAACTCCTGTACGTTCATTTTGATTCTCCTTATTTCTTTTGGCTGTTTTTTATTGTAACATTCTTCTGTATTTTTTCCAACTAAATGTATCTCATTTCGATGTTTTTTATTCTGATTTTATAAAAATCAAAAACTTTTTTCATCCGAAAAGCCTTGAAAAATAAGGCTTCCTGCGATATTCAAACTTTTTTTGAAAAAAATATAAAAAAAGTTGTTGACATTTGAATATTGCTATAATATAATATGTCTTGCGTCGAGCGACAAAGCAAAACGCGGACAACTAAATACCGTTAACGGGGTGTGGCTCAGCTTGGCTAGAGCGCCTGGTTTGGGACCAGGAGGCCGCAGGTTCGAATCCTGTCACCCCGATGCTGTAAACAAATACCGTTTCAGCGACCATGCGGGTGTAGTTCAATGGTAGAACACCAGCCTTCCAAGCTGGATACGTGGGTTCGATTCCCATCACCCGCTTCTCTGTAAGATAGCAGAGAAATGTGTCTGTAGCTCAGCTGGATAGAGCAACGGCCTTCTAAGCCGTGGGTCGGGGGTTCGAATCCCTTCAGGCACGCTGTGGTGGGTATAGCGCAGTTGGTTAGCGCGCCAGATTGTGGCTCTGGAGGCCCAGGGTTCGAATCCCTGTATCCACCCTGCCTTTTGGGCTATCGCCAAGCGGTAAGGCACAGCACTTTGACTGCTGCATTCGCTGGTTCGAATCCAGCTAGCCCAGTCTTTTAATATGGGATATTAGCTCAGTTGGTAGAGCACTTGACTTTTAATCAAGTTGTCCGGGGTTCGAATCCCCGATGTCTCATTGAAATGAGCACTATCGTCTTGATAGTGCTTTTTCAATACCTGTATAAAAAATACGGAAGTTGCATATCTAAATACACATAAGCGGATATGGCGGAATTGGCAGACGCGCCAGATTTAGGTTCTGGTGTCTATGACGTGCAGGTTCAACTCCTGTTATCCGCACTACCGAAAAGGGACCTGACCGGTCTCTTTTTTCATTCTGCCAATCAGATTGACCCTCGATTCTGTTACTCTTATTTAAATCATTCAGATTTTGCCAATTCTTTGATTTAATTTCTACTTACTCTTCAGCAAGTCATCCGTAGCCCGCAAATTTCATTGACTCCTCCGGCACTTATTTTTCTCTAAGTCATCCCCGTGCAAAATTTTTCCGGCAACATAAAAGCCACTCTCCTGCAGTTTCACATTCTTCTGCAGAACAGTGGCTCGTTCATCACAAATATCGAATCTCCGCCGACATCTTTCCATTTTTGCTTTCTAAGACAACATAACTTGGTCTTCTGCCATGCTGCCTCGGATAAGACAGACTTCCGGGATTAATTGCAAGTACTCCATCTATTTCCTCAACGACCGGCTTGTGTGTATGTCCAAAAAAGACCGCCTGACAGTCTCTGGACGCAGCTTCTTCCGCCACACCGGAAATATCCATCGATACTCCATAATAGTGCCCGTGCGTCACCAGCACTTTATTTCCATCGAGCTCAATCTCCTCTTCTCTCGGAAGATCCGAAAAGAAATCATTATTTCCCGACACAATGCAGCACGGACATTCCACAAGTGCCTCAATAAAGATTTCTCTGCCTTCCACATCACCACAATGTACAAACATATCAAACGGTGCTTCATTCATTACCACATGCTCCAGATTTTCATCACGGCCATGTGTGTCACTGACGATCAGTACCTTCATCGAAGTTCATCCTTAATTGCCCGCAGTGCCTTTCCTCTGTGGCTGATCTTATTTTTTTCTTCCATGGAAATTTCTGCTGAAGTACAGCCATATTCCGGAAGATAAAAGATTGGATCATAACCGAAGCCGTTTTCTCCGCTCTCTTTATATCCGATCCGGCCTTCCATCGCTGCGCGTACAGTCTTCACACTTCCATCAGGGAAGGCTGCTGCAATGGCACATACAAATCTTGCAGTCCTCTTTTCGTCCGGCACACCTTCCAGTCGTTCGATCAGCTTCGCATTCTTGATGTGGTAAGAAGTATCTTCCCCCATATAACGCGCAGAATAAATTCCCGGTTCTTTATTCAGATAATCAATCTCAAGTCCGGAATCATCTGCCAGCACAATCTCACCTGTAAGCTCACAGATAGCTTTTGCCTTGATCTGCGCATTCTCCTCAAAAGTTTTGCCATCTTCTACGATATCTGCATGAATACCGGCATCTTTTAGGGAAAGAAGTTCGATATCAAGATCCCCCAGAATTTCACGGATCTCTTTCATTTTCCCCTCATTTCCTGTTGCAAAAATTACTTTTTTCAATCTTTTTTCCTCCTTGGCGGTTTCGGACCTAAAAACTGGTAGTAATATGTTTTCAGCATTCCGTTGTATATCTTACGGTTCTTGTCCGCTTTTCTTCCAATGTCGTTCTCCGCCCTGTCATAGGATGTGATCAGATACATCGACCATTTATCCAGACGATTATAACTCTCCCCTATCTCACGGTAAAGCTGTGAGAGTGCTTCTTTCTCTTCCAGCCGCTCGCCATAAGGTGGATTGGTGATAATAAAACCATACGGCTTCGGATGGCTGAGATCCTTTACTGCACGCTGCTGAAAATGAATCAGTCCGTCCACACCTGCCATCTTTGCATTGGAACGTGCCGCTTTCAGCGCCTCGGAATCAATGTCATATCCCTGAATATCTGTCCGGATATCTGTATTGACGCGATCCTGCGCTTCCTCAAGCGCATCATACCAGCATTTACGCGGAACCAGATGTTTCCAGTCTTCTGCAAGGAAAGAACGGTTCATTCCCGGTGCCATATCTGCCGCGATCATTGCCGCCTCAATCGGGAAAGTACCACTTCCGCAAAACGGGTCGACAAGGATTCTGTCTTTATTCCATGGAGTCAGCATGATAAGCGCTGCTGCAAGTGTTTCAGTGATCGGAGCCTTGACAGTCATCTGACGATACCCTCTCTTATGAAGGGAAACACCGGAAGTATCGATGCCGATCGTTGCAATATCTTTCATAAAAGAAACACGGATCGGGAAGCTTGCCCCATCTTCCTGGAACCATGAAATTCCATAAACGCTTTTCAGTCTTTCAACAATTGCTTTTTTCATAATGGACTGAATATCAGATGGGCTGAACAACGCACTCTTCACGGAGTTTGCCTTTGCCACCCAGAATTTACCGTCTTTCGGAATATATTCTTCCCACGGGATTGCTTTTGTTTTTTCAAAAAGTTCATCAAATGTGACCGCTTTAAACTCTCCTGCTTTGAGAAGGATCCTCTCTGTCGTACGAAGGAACATATTCGCCTGTGCGATTCCCTCCGCATCGGCAAGAAAAGTTACTTTACCATCTTCTACTTTGCTGATCTCGTATCCCAGATCAAGGATCTCGCGCTTCAGCACTGCCTCCATACCAAAATGGCATGGTGCGATCAATTCCATATATTTCATCCGAGCCTCATTTCTTTGACAATATTTCCGTCAAAATCTTTAATCGTAAAAACTTTATCCTCCAGAACCGCATAAGTCGGCGGATTTCCTTCTTTCGGAATAGATACGGAACCCGGATTCAGAAGGATGTAATTCTCTCTCTGCTCTGCTTTCAACACATGTGTATGTCCATGGATCAGGATATCTCCCGGACAAAACGGCGGAAGATTATTTTCATTATAGACATGTCCATGTGTCGCATAAAAAGTCAGCCCGTCGATTGCCAGAATGCAATAATCTGCCATCACCGGAAATTCCAGTACCATCTGGTCTACCTCTGCTTCGCAGTTACCACGTACTGCATAGATTTCCTGCTTCATACCGTTAAGCATTTTGATCACTTCCTTCGGAGCATACTCCTTCGGAAGATCATTTCTGGGTCCGTGGTAAAGCAGATCGCCCAGTAATACCAGGCGTTCTGCCTGTTCTTTTTTATATGTTTCCAGCATTTTACGGCAATAATATGCCGAACCATGCACATCAGATGCAAACATGTATTTCATATAAATTCTCCTCTGCTCTGCCGATTCACTCCCACAGCTCCTGCCCGGGCTGCACCAGCAGTTATTCTTTACATTCTACCTTATCATGGTTATCTGGAAATTACAAGATTTCTTCCTCTGTATGCCGCAAATCCTCCTATGACCGATCGTGTTTTGTATCCTCTGCGCACAAATTCCCTTGCCGCCGCCATACTGGCACCACCTCTGTCGCAGTAAAAAACAATCATTTTTTCTTTTGGAAAAGCATATCCATTTTCCAGTTCTCCATACGGAACATTAACTGCTCCTTTTACATGACTTTTGTGATAAGAAACCGTATCCCGCAGGTCTATGATCAACGCATCCGAACGCCCGACATAATAATCAAGCATCTTCGCAGAAATCGTCTCAATCGGAAACATGACAAACCTTCCTTTTTTATTTATCATATGTCCCTGTCTTTTTGTGTGTGCAGTTTCATCAGCTTCCATTCCTCTATATAAAATTATTATTTTCGCAAACTCGAAAAAAGAGGCCAACCTCTGTCGGCCTCTCTGATAAGAAGGGAAAATCTTACCTGCAATTCTCTTTAGTATCTGTCAGAATAATCATCCTGTGTTTTGTCGTATGCATCATATGCATTGGAAGCTTTGTTCTTTGAGCTGTTTCTGGAAGCGTTCTTTGAGCTGTTTTTTCCGCAGTTCTGGCTGTCCATTGCATTTCTGCTGTTGGAAGTTTTGTCAGCCGTATAGTTTTTTGCCTTGTTTTCACTCTCATAATTTTTTGCCATTTGTACATTCCTCCTGGTTCATTTTGTAATGCAACTTCATTACATCAGTTATTGTTCCTCGAACCTGAAAGTTTATTCAGAATTTTACGAAATAATATTCGTCTTTCCAATATTATCCATTTCATTTTTTACAATTATAAAATGACAAAGAGAAAGACCCGGTAGGGGAGCTACCAGGTCTTTCAAGGGGAGTATAAATAATTAAATAAGGGGTTATGTAAAAAAGAATTTTTGAAGGGTAAATCCTTTTTACACTGATGATTATAATATAAATTATTGAAAAAAGCAACAACATTTCGTCAATAAGTTCCCATAGTAACCGCGCTGTGTTATAATTGTCTGGAATTTGAGTTTATCTGCTTTGGGCAGATGAGAAAGAGAGGGTAAAGTGGAGAGAAAAATCATCCAAGTAGAGGACAAAGTACCTGTTAATCTGTTGATTCCTTTAAGTATCCAGCACATGTTTGCCATGTTCGGCGCTTCTGTTCTGGTTCCGTTTATGTTTGGAATCAACCCTGCCATCGTTCTTCTGATGAACGGTGTCGGAACACTTTTATTTATTCTGATCACCAAAGGCAAGGCACCTGCTTACCTGGGTTCCAGCTTTGCATTCCTGTCACCGGGGCTTCTGGTTGCATCAAAATTCGGTTTCCAGTACGCACTGGGCGGTTTTGTGGTTCTCGGTATCTGCGGAATGATCGTTGCGCTGATCATCCGTCAGTGCGGAACAAACTGGATCGACATTGTTCTTCCAACCGCAGCTATGGGACCTGTTGTGGCACTGATCGGTCTGGAACTTGCCGGAAGCGCTGCCAGCACAGCCGGTCTTCTGGACGAAAACATTGATATGAAAAATGTAATTGTGTTCCTGATCACACTCGGAGTTGCCGTATTCGGCCAGATCCTTTTCCGCGGTTTCCTGTCCGTTATTCCGATCCTGATCGCGATCATCGCAGGTTATGTTGCTGCTGCCGCATGTGGAATCCTTGATTTCACCGCAGTAAAGGAAGCGGCTTTCTTCGCACTTCCAAATTTTCAAACACCGATATTTAATCTGGAAGCCATCCTTACTATTCTTCCGGCACTGCTTCTGGTAACTTCCGAACACATCGGACATCAGATCGTAACAAGCAAGATCGTAGGCAAAGATCTTCTGAAAGATCCGGGACTTCACCGTTCTCTTTTTGCGGACTTCTTTTCTACTACGATTTCCGGATGTCTCGGTTCCGTACCGACTACAACATACGGAGAAAACATCGGTGTCATGGCAATGACAAAAGTCTACAGTGTACAGGTTATCGGAGGCGCTGCAGTTCTTTCCATCTGCTGTTCTTTCCTCGGTAAACTTGCCGCCCTGATCAACACGATTCCGGGACCTGTTATCGGCGGGATTTCATTCCTGCTGTATGGTATGATCGGAACTTCCGGTCTGCGTATGCTGGTTGATAATCAGGTAGATTACAGCAAATCCCGTAATCTCGCGCTGACCTCTGTTGTTTTCATCGTCGGTCTTTCCGGAATCGCACTGAATCTCGGAAATGTCAAGCTTACAGGAATGGTTCTTGCGTGTGTGGTTGCCATGATCCTGAGCCTTATTTTCTATATTCTTGACAAATTACGTCTTACTAACGACTTATAATGGAGCAAAAAATGAAATCGTATCATCAGAAATTTATATCCAATCATCCATATGAATCCGTGCCAATGGCGGAAATCTCCGGATTTCCTGTGCGCCCGGGCATCTATGATCTGAACGGAGCCACTCCGCTTCAAAACGGAGTGAATTTTACTATCCATACCTGCGGCGGAACCTCCTGCGAACTGCTTCTGTTCCACCGCGCACAGGAAGAGCCTTTTGCTGTCATTCCATTCCCGGATGCCTACAAGATTGGCGATGTCTATTCCATGATCGTTTATGGACTTAACATCGAAGAATTTGAGTACGCATATCGTGTGGATGGTCCTTATCGTCCGGAAAAAGGGCTTCTCTTCGACAAAAACAATATCCTTCTGGATCCTTATGCAAAAGCTGTCGCAGGACAGCGTACGTGGGGAATCCGCTGGGATCACAACTATCATGCACGAGTTGTCCGCGACCGTTTTGACTGGGGTGATACTCCACAGTCAAAAAAAGAGCTCTGTGATCTGATCATCTACGAATTACATGTTCGTGATTTTACACATCATCCGTCTTCAGGTGTCAGACACAGAGGTACTTTTTCCGGCCTGATGGAAAAAATCCCATACCTTAAAGAACTCGGAATCAACGCGGTAGAACTCATGCCGATCTTTGAATTTGACGAAACCATGAATTCCCGTACTGTTGACGGCAAACAGCTTCTCGAATGCTGGGGCTACAATACAGTCGGATTCTTTGCACCGAACAGCAGCTATGCTGCAGCCAATGAGCACAACCAGGAGGGCACTGAGCTTAAGACGCTGATTCGTGAGCTTCATGCCAACGGTATTGAAGTCATCCTGGACGTTGTATTCAACCATACCGCGGAGGGCAACGAAAAGGGCAAAACCATCAGCTTCAAGGGACTGGACAACAACATTTATTACATGCTCACCCCAGACGGAAATTATTACAATTTCAGTGGCTGTGGCAACACTCTGAACTGTAACCATCCGGTTGTTCAGCAGCTCATTCTGGAATGTTTACGCTACTGGACGATCAACTATCGTGTCGATGGTTTTCGTTTTGATCTTGCAAGTATCCTCGGACGAAATGAAGATGGTTCACCAATGAACAATCCCCCACTTCTCCGTACTCTTGCAAACGATCCGATCCTCAGCAATGTCAAGCTGATTGCAGAAGCGTGGGATGCCGGCGGACTTTATCAGGTAGGAAGTTTCCCTGCAAGCGGCCGCTGGGCAGAATGGAATGGCCGTTACAGAGATGCCCTTCGAAGTTTTCTGAAGGGTGAGTGCTGGAATGCGTGGGATGCCGCATGGAGTATTTCCGGATCCGGAGATCTCTATGGAGGATTTTATGATCATAATCACAATAATTATGCCGGTTATAATTCCTGTGTCAATTTCCTTACCTGCCATGACGGATTTACGCTTTATGATCTTTATTCCTATAATGAAAAGCACAACGAGGCAAATGGCTGGAACAACACCGATGGTGCCGACGACAACCGAAGCTGGAACTGTGGTGTGGAAGGTGACACGGATGATCCGGAAGTGCTCGCACTTCGCAGCCGTATGATCCGCAACGCCTGTGCTGTACTAATGTGCAGCCGTGGAACGCCGATGTTCCTTTCCGGAGATGAATTCGGCAATACAAAATTTGGCAACAACAACAGCTACTGTCAGGACAATATTACTTCCTGGCTTGACTGGCGAATGCTGGAAAAGAATAGAGATTTGTTTGAATTTTTCAAATTTATGATTGCATTCCGTAAACAGCATCCTGTCATCCACAAACAGCTTCCTACTTCTGTCTGTGGCATGGATCCGATCCATACACACAATGTAAATGCTGATCAGACAGATATTCCGCGTGATGCACGTACATTCTGTGTAAGCTTTGCAGGATATGATAAGGAAAAAGGACACGATGATCTGATCTATATTGCGGTCAATACTTTCTGGGAAGATGTTACTATCACTCTTCCGAACCTTCACGGACGTGGTGCATGGCATCTGAATGTCAACACTTACGGTGACGGCAATGGAAAATACTGCTATCCGGATGAGGAAGCGGCGCGGATCGATCACAGCTTTGTAATGAGATCGAGGAGCGTAGCTGTGTTTACAGGGAAGGATTATTAAAATATCGGGGACCTGTTTCCGGAAATACAGACTTCGCGGTGTGATTTTCGATAATATTGGCTGACCATATAAAATATAACTCTGCACAGGATGTGCTGACGGCTTCAGAGTCCGGAAGTACTAATGATATGTTCTGTCTGCTAAATGCATGCATCAAAAATATATAACTCGCTGACGCTCAGACAATATATTTTTGATACATAACGCAGCCATTCCATCTCAAAGTACTTCTACGAACTCTTGCAGAAGTCAGACAATCTTTGTGCAGAGTTTTTTTGTTCTCCATCCAATAATTATCCCCCTCCTCCGTCCTCCCTGTATTTCCGGAGCCTCAAGGAAGCCCCGGGGCCGCGTTCCGCTACCCCGGATAAAGTACGGGGAGAAAATTATCAAATTTTCTTTATTTTTTCGCTCAATATCGGCAAGATTTCTTTATAGTCTCCCACAATTCCGTAATCTGCCCGCTTAAATATTTCTGCCTCGGGATCCGTATTTACCGCAATCACTGTATCAGCTCCCGCTATACCTGCAAGATGCTGAACAGCTCCCGAAATTCCAATGGCAAAATATATCCTCGGGCTGACCGTTTTCCCTGACTGCCCTACCTGATAATTTTGCGGAAGCCAGCCAACTTCCACCACTGCCCTGCTGCAGGCGATCACACCGCCTATTGAATCGGCAAATTTTCTAAGTTCACTAAAGCCCCCTTCACCACCGATTCCTTTTCCTCCGGCAACAATGATCTCCGCCCCTTCAAGCTCTACAGTTTCTGTGATTTCTTTTATCCGCTTCAGTAATTTTGTACGGATTTGCCGCTCTGTTATCCTCGCTTTCTCCCGGATAAGCTCTACCTCACATTCCTCCTTTTCAAGTATTTTTCTTTTTTTCTCTTCTTCATAAAGGCCTGTCGCAAACACTCCCGGACGAACTGTTCCCATCTGGGGGCGCTCTGTCGGACAAATGATCGTTGCCATCAGGTTCCCACCAAATGTCGGGCGTGTCCATGCGATACAGCCTGTCTTTGCATCAATTCCAATCCCCGTACAATCTGCTGTCAGTCCTGTCTGAAGCGCACACGCAATGCGAGGAGCCAGATCTCTTCCATTATCAGTCGCACCGATCAGCACCGTTTCCGGCCTGTATTTGCGGATCAGCTCCGTCATGGTTACGGCATATCCGTCCGTAGAATAATACTCATAGACAGGAGCATCCACGGCAATAATCTGGTCTGCACCATATGCTGCTGCTTCCCCTATAACTGCATCAATATCACTCCCGATCACAACAGCTGTCATCCGGCATTTCTTTTCTTCAGCCAAAGCCTTTCCCTTACTGATAAGCTCGTAGCTGACTTTTTGCGTATATCCCTGCTCTGTTTCCACAAAAACCCAGATACCTTTATATGTATCCATATCTAAAACACCCCATCTTTCTGCAGTCTGTCCATCAATTCTTCCACCGCAGCCTGTCCATCCTTATTTTCAATAAAATATCCGTTTTTCTTTGCCGTTGGCACATAAGTCGAGATAACCCTTGTCGGTGATCCTTTCAGCCCGCAATGTTCCAGTACAATCCCCTTCATTTTTGTCTCATCAAGAACAACTACTGTCTTTTTTCTTGCGACCAACTTTGTTTTCAATGTCGGGCACCGTGGAGGAATATCAGATTTCAGCACCGTAATCACTGCCGGAAGCTCCGTCGTTATAAGATCATACCCTTCCCTGCTGCTTCGCCGGACTATTATTTTTTCTTCCTCAAAAAATACTCTCTGCGCCATTGTGATCTGAGATATTCCCAGATGCTCTGCAAGCTCCGGTCCTACCTGTGCCGTATCTCCATCTATTGCCTGTCTGCCACACAGGATCAGATCAAATTTTATATTTTCAGCTTCCTCTATTGCCCGTATCCCTGCTGATAAAATATATCCAGTTGAAAAGGTATCCGATCCGCCAAATGCTCTGCCAGAAATAAGCACTCCTTCATCTGCCCCCATCTCCAGACATGCTCTTACCGCTTTTTCCGCCTGTGCAGGTCCCATACTGATAATCCAGATTTTTCCGTCTTTTTCTTCTCTTAGCCGAAAAGCTGTTTCCAGTGCATACAGATCAAATGGATTTACAATACTTGGAACACCACTTCGGATCAATGTGTTTGTTTCCGGATCAATTCGTATTTCTGCAGTATCCGGAACCTGCTTCACACATACACAAATATTCATAAAGCTCTCCTTTTTTATCCATTATACATCAATAGGGATATGTTTTTAAACATATCCCTATCTCTGTCTTACATACTTTTTCAGCCGTACTTTGTTTAATCAAAAATCTCGTAGGATTTTTTCAATATCGGATCTGTGCATCCGGTAATCTCAGAATATACAGGAAGCAGCTTTTCGTATATTTCCACATTTTCAGCAATTGGTGTAAATGTATCTTTGATTCTTACCATATGTTCTACTGCACTTTCAAAAGAATCATATACATTTGCTGCCACAGCGGCACAGATTGCCGAACCAAGACCTGCTGCGCCATTTACTTCATTACGTACTATCGGAATATCAAATACATCTGCAAAAATCTGCATAAACAGATCACTGTTGGAACCACCGCCTGTAATGATCAGCTTATTGATCGTTGTGCCTACCTCATTGCACATATCAGTAACATGACGCTTCATTGTCATCGCAACTGCTTCCAGAATAGAACGATAAATGTGGCCTCTTGTATGACGTCCGTCAAAGCCGATCATAATTCCCTTCTGGTAACGTGCATCTACATTTGCAAGCCAGTTCAGAACAGTCATCAGACCGTCACTTCCAACCGGTACCTTTTCAGCTTCCCTGCCGAGAGCTTCCTCCGGGGACATTCCCTGTTCTTTTGCAAGCTTCGCATATCCTTCTCCAAGAATATCTCTGTACCAGCTTACTGTCCACATACCGCGGCGGATTCCATTACTGTCATAAAGATATTTGTTCGGCATGCAGGAAAATTTCGGCCATGCATAACTGGTACCTTTTAAGTTTTCTTTGCCCTCCATCATTGCCGATGTATATGTTCCAAGTGAGATACAAACAGTGGAATCTCCCATACAGCCTGTTCCAAGACCTTCTACTGCTTTGTCATTGGATGTGGCAACTACCGGTGTTCCGACCGGAAGCCCTGTAGCTTTCGCTGCCTCTTCTGTAACATAACCAAGTATATCCCCCGGCATAACAAGATCAAACAACATTTCTCTTGGCATACCGGTCGCTTTATATGCTTCTGGATCATCTGACCATTTCCAGTTATCTACATCTACCGGCCAGCCATATTCATAATTGGCAATTGTATCCTTCTTCTCACCGGTCAGTCTGTGAGTAATATATCCGGAAGATGCAACAATATATTTTACATCTGGATTCTCATGTGTATATGGCTGTGAAAGGCGAATGTCCATCCAGCTTAATGCCGGCTGTGCCAGTGTGCCATCTTCTTTCAGATATGCCCGGCAGCAGCGAATCGTACACAGTCCGATTCCCACGATATCCTTCGGATCTCCCGCAAACTTTTCCATACAGTTCCTGCTTGCTTTACAGATTGCATTCCACCAGTCATCATCCGGATGCTCTACATATCCCGGTTTTGGCAGATTGTATGGTCGAAGAGGAGCCTTTCCCTCGCATACAATGTTGCCTTCTATATCAAAAATAGTAATTTTTGCGCTCTGGGAGCCTTCGTCGATTCCCATTAAATATTTTTTGCTCATATCTCTACCTGCTTATCCATCGTAATATTGCCATATCTGAAAGCTTTATCTTACCAGATATCCACCATCAACAACAAGTAATGTTCCGTTTACATAATCTGCTGCTTTACTTGCAAGGAATACCATAGCTCCCATCAGATCCTGACGTTCGCCCCAACGGTCTGCCGGAATATGTTCTTTAATCTTGATGTATTTCGGATCGTCTTCGTTTCCACTTCCTGTTCCTGCTGTCATAGCTGTCTGGAAATATCCCGGTGCAATACCATTTACTGTAATGCCATATTTGCCAAGTTCATCTGCATATGCTTTTGTCAGTCCGGAAAGGCCGGCCTTCATAGCAGCGTATGCCGGTGAGCCGAGTCCGCCAAGGAAAGAGAACAGTGAGCAGATATTAATGATTCGTCCGCTTCTCTGTGGAATCATATATTTTGCAACTGCGTGGCTCAGATCAAAAGCACCTGTCAGGTTGATTGCGATCATCGGATCCCACTCTGCTCTTCCGAAATCAAGAACATCTGCAATTTTGCAGATACCTGCACAGTTAACAAGAATATCTATACTTCCAAAGGTTTCTACACATTTATCAGCAACCTTATCACAGATACCATCCTCTGTAATATCGCCGAGCATAAATGCATATTTAACACCACATGCCTCGATAAGCTTCTGCGTTGTTCCGTCATCATCTACTGCTGCAAATACGAAAATATTTGCGCCTGCTTTTGCAAGTGCCAGAGCAAAAGCCTGTCCGAGTCCACTGACGCCACCTGTAACGATTGCATTTTTACCTTTCAGTGAAAAAAAGTCCATATTAAAATCATTAATATTTTTCATGTCAAATTCCTCTTTTCTTTCAGTTCTGATAATATATTAATATGTTCCCTATTTAATTGTCTAATTAAAGTGCTTTATCAGCATCAATGGCTTTGCCGTCTTTGATCACTTTGCTCAGTACTACACTGAGTACTACACAGAGAAGTGCTGCAACTGCTGCGTAAGCCCATGTCATTTTAAAACCTGCTGCTCCATATTTATCCATCCAGGAACCAACTAAGGTGTACATAAATAAGTCAGGAGCATATCCAAGTGCAGAAGCAATACCGGAAACACGTCCGCTCAGTGCCATCGGAATGCCTGCGTCATCATGAATTGCGAAATACTGGCTTCTTACTGCGTAGATAAAGATCAGACCCATGATAAAGTTAACAATAATTGCCATTACAAGGCTTCCATTTACCGGAAGTACGATATACAGTGCAAATGAAATTGCAAGTAATACGGCTCCGCCGCCTACAACCTTGATACGTGAATGAAGCTTATCTGCAAGAATACCGCCGACGATACCGCCAACACCCTGAAGGAGATATCTGATTCCACCAAGTGTAGAACCCATTGTTGCAGAAAGTCCATAGTAATTAACTGCATAAGTATTTACATAACCGATCAGACCGTAAACACTATATGCTGTAAAGATGATACCAACAAGGATCCATACTCTCGGAATAGTAAGACATTTGAAAAGACCCTTTGTCAGTTCAACAACACTTTCCGGTTTTTCTTTCTTATCTTCTTCAGAATCACGGATAAAGATAAAGTTCAGAATACCAATAATGATATCTACGATCGCACATACCTTAATTGCCATAGAAGCACCAAATACTTCAGATGTTGCGGCAAAATAAGCATAAGCTCCCGTCATTGCGAATACTACGATCGCATTGATGATACCACGAAGACCTTCCTGAAGCCCAAAGAGACGTCCCTGCTCCTCCGGTGTTCCAAGGGCACGTGTTGCTTTGATACATGCTGACCAGTATGTAATGATACTTGTAACACCCATTAATACGAAAATAATTCTTGCTGTAGTAAAACTTGGGAATGTAGAAAACCACAGTCCGAGAAGCCCTGTACCGATAAAGGATACCGTCAGCATTAATCTCGGTGAAAATCTGTCAGCAATTGCTCCGCCTATAAAATAAGAAAGTGTAGCCATGGTTGCATATCCTGATGAGAGAAGACCCATCTGTGCGTTTGTCAGTCCCATAGCTGACTGAATCTGGGGATAAAATGTTTCTCTTATATACGGAAGCTGGAAGATGATGCCTGCTCCTGCTGCCAACAATAAAAGCGTACCCCATTTTTTGATTGCTGCTTTGTCCATATTTTCCTCCTTCTAAAAAAGTAGTAAGTTTTGCATTTACCAGATCAGACAAAAAGAGAGAGAGTTAATTCTAAACACACTGCTATCACATATCATGTGCTTAGAATTACCTCTCTCTTCTTCATCTCTCCGGTAATTGCTTTTGATGCTTAGAATATAGCACCCATTTTTTGCATTGTCAATATCACACAACTATTTTTTTGTATTTCAACCATTTTTCGTTGTTTTTACACACAATTTTGCAGTATTTTTATGCATTTTTTACAATTTTCTTATTTTTCCAATCATCATATTGACATTTTCGACATTTCTGCGCTATCATCTATATAAAGTTACGTAAGAGACGTTAGAGAAATGTAACTCGTTCAACATGAGTGGATTCTGTTCTTCTGTGTTGGAACGGGTTTTTTTGTTTTCTGAAACTCTCCCTCCATAAAAAAAGAACACATAATCCAGCTCATCACATACGGATAGTTTTTATATATGAAAGGAGAAAAAACAATGTCTACACTGTCCAGAGAAAAAATCGTTGGGGAACTTATTAACATCTTAGGAGCAGATCAGGTTGTTACCGATGAAACTGTCTTAAAAGAAAGCAGCCTTGATCGCTACCGTAAATTCGAACAGTGTCATAAGGTTTATACACTTCCTACCCCGGCTGCTGTTATCTATGTCCACAATACAGATGAGGTCGCAAAGGTTCTTAAATTTGCTGATGACAACAGAATCAACGTTGTTCCGCGTACCGGTCAGTCTGCTATTGAAGGCGGTCTTGAAACTTTAGCAGAAAATTCCATCGTAATAGATGGTTCTACCATGAACAAGGTTCTTAAAGTAGATACTACCAATATGCAGGTTACCTGTCAGTGTGGTGTTCCGCTTCAGAAGCTGGATGATGATCTTCGTGCAATGGGTTACACTACAGGACACTCACCGCAGTCCAAGCCACTTGCTCAGATGGGCGGTCTTGTTGCTACAAGAAGTATCGGTCAGTTTTCTACATTATATGGTGGAATTGAAGATATGCTGGTAGGCTGTGAGGTTGTATTCCCTGGTGGCAAAGTATGCCGTATCAAAAATGTTCCGAGAAGATCTGTAGGACCGGATATCCGCCACATCGTTCTTGGAAATGAAGGTGCTCTTTGCTTCATTACAGAGGTAACCGTAAAAATTTTCAAATATCAGCCGGAAAACAACATCTATCTTGGCTATAAAGTAGATGAAATGAAGACAGGTTTCGAAGGACTTCGCCGTGTTATGGTTGAAGGATACAAGCCTTCCGTTGCACGACTTTATGACGTTGCTGACTCTGCTTCCCATTTTAACTGGGCTGATGGCAAAAATGTTCTTCTCTTCATGGCTGAGGGTCCTGCTGCGATTACCCGTGCAACTGCAGACGGTATCGACGCCCTTGTAAAAGAGCTCCCTGGCATCACTCCTGTTGATCCTGTTCTTATCGAAAAATGGTTTGCTCATCTGAACTGGGGGCCGGAAGAAATTGCCAAAGAACGTGAAGAAATCCTTGCCACAGACAACATTGGAATCACTACAGAAATTTCCGGATGCTGGGATGTCATCAATGATATTTATGAAGCTGTTATGGATCGTTTACCAAAAGAGGTTCCGGATCTCACAATGATCGGAGGTCATTCCTCACACAGCTACATCAACGGAACAAATGTATATTTCACTTACTATTACAATGTAGTTGACTGCAAACCAGAGGAAGAAATGAATAAATATCACAACCTGATCAACCGTATTATCTGTGAGGAAACCGTTCGTTTCGGTGGTTCTATTGCTCATCACCATGGACTTGGAAAGGCAAGAGCACACTACGTATATGAAGAATACGGCTCATCCATTTACATGCTGGAAACACTGAAAAAAGCATTTGATCCAAACGGTATCATGAATATCGGAACACTGATTCCTGTCAACAGAAATGATAAAAACCCATGGATTTTCTAATTTAAGAGGATTATGCGAATATTAAACTGCTTTCATACAATAGCAGATCTGGACCTGCTGTCGGAGGATGACTGGATCTCTGGCAGCTCGTCTGGTTATATAGACACCTGCTATCTGAAACAAATTTTAAACTGTTACGACGAAAGTGCACTGGAGCTCTCCTGCCGTGTTCGGGAAGCCTCCATTTCGTCTGATATCAGCTGTGAATGTACCGCTGTTACAGTATCTGACCAGAAGACCAAATCATTTCTAGAACGTATGGCTGCCCTTGGCTTTACCGGTACAGACCTTATTCAGCTTGATGATGCTTCTCCGACAGAAAATCTTTCTTCTGAAAGAACTGCCGGCCTTTTGTATTCTTATATAAAAAAACAGACCGCTTTTGATTTTATTCTGTGTGGTCTGCAGAGCGGTGATGGCGCACAGGGAAAAGTCCCCTTTTTACTGGCAGAATATCTCGGAATACGCTGTATCTCAAATGTAACAGGTATTTCACCTGCAGGCGACGGAAGTCTTTCAGTCATATCACAGCGTGATGCTGAAATATGTACTGAGACGGTTCACGGTCCCTCCCTTTTGATAATCGGTAATATTGCCAATACCTTTCTCCGGGTTCCTACCCTCCGTCAGAGAATGCAGAGCAGAGGCCAAAAGATCACGCTTTACCATGAAGCTGAATTAGCCTCTTCTTTTCCAGAAGAGTTAAATCCAGCCACAACCGGTACTGTCCGTCTCACAAATATTGAACCTGTATTACAGCAGAGAGATTCTGAAATTTTTGAAGAGACAGATGCTTCAAAAGCTGCCGGAGTCCTGTTTGATTACTACAAAAAATGGATATAGATCTATGAAATATACACTGATCATAAATAACTTTTACGACAATGTCAGAGAACAGCTTCTAAAGCTTGGGCATTTTCTTTCAGAAAACAACTTAAAAAGGGACGATGGATACGCCATTGTTTTTCATAAATATTCTGCTGAGAATATACAGGCTCTGGATTCAATTACAGAGCTTATGCCTGTTTTCCATGTCAGATACGTTTATTCCAACCAGTATGTACCGGAGATCTGTCTTGATTATCTTACTACTCAGGATAATGGCAGCTCTTTATACCTGTTCATCGGAGACATCTGGGGCAACGAGCTTTGCGCTCGCTTAAGTGTACGTCTTAAAGGACTTTGTATTACCGACATCACCTCACTTTGCAGGAAAAGCAACCTTTTTCTCGCAAAGAAAAAAATCTGCTCAGGACATATACTCGGTTCTTTCGAACTAACTGGTGAACCATGTCTTGTCTCTATCAATAAGAGCTATGACGAGGCTGCTTCTCCCAGCCACTCCGAATCCGTGGAAGTATCCTATGACCGTACTGCCTTATCTACAGGCTATGAGCTGCAGTTCACTCCTGTTGTCAAAGAAGAATCTTTTACAGATTCCCCCTGCATCCTCGTATGTGGACTTGGACTTTCCAACAAAGAACATGTTTTAGCTGTAGAGAACTGTGCCGATGAAATAAATCTTCCTGTGGCAGGTTCAAGACCATGTGTCATGAACGCATGGCTCCCTGTAGATCGTCTTATTGGTGTCAGCGGTACTATATTAAAAAATAATCTTGCCATTCTTCTCGGAGTCAGCGGTGCTCCTGCTTTTTATACAGGCGTAGAAAAGTGCAAACATATTATCAGTATAAATACTGATAAAGACGCCCCGATCACCAAAAAATCTGACCTTGCTATTTGTGGAGACTGTACAGAAATATTTACCAAATTTTCAAAATTAGTTAAGGAGGAATATCAGCACAATGAATAAAAAACTGATTCATCCTGTGGATGAAAAATATATCAGTTTTCTTTCTGACGAATCCAAACAGGAAGGCTTTGCAGATACTATTTCATTTCCCTCTTCTCCGGAAGAACTGCTTCAGATCATCGCTTCCCCGCTTCCGGCTCCTATAACCTTTCAGGGTGCAAACACCGGAGTAGAAGGCGGAAGTGTTCCGCAGGGTGGCAGCATTATCAATTTTTCCAGAATGAACCATATTCGGGAAATCCAAAAACTTTCTGACACAGAAGGGTATGCCATCGTGGAGGCCGGTGTGACTTTAGACCAGCTTGCACAGGAAATCCGGCGCAGTCTGAAAACTGATGATTATATATGGCCGCCTTCCCCCACTGAATCCAGTGCAACTGTAGGTGGTGTAATCGCAACCGGTGCCTATGGCATGACGTCTTGTTACTATGGCACTAAAAACCTGTATCTTCGCGAGCTTACGCTTTTGCACAGCAACGGCCACACAGAAGTTCTGTCAGATATTCCCGAACCCTTCCAGCTTCCTGCCGGTACCTGTATTGTAAAAGCAACTCTGAAGCTTCTGAAACGCCCGGCAAACATATGCGGAGCCGCTTTCTTTTTTGATACAGAGAGCAATGCGCTGGCATGTGCCGACAAGCTGCAGAATTATGTTCCTGATAATAAAGATGTCCTGATAATTTCCATGGAATATATAGGAAATACGGCAATAAAAATGATAAATACCTCAAGAGAACTAATTTCTGTATTAAAGGATGTTCCCGCTCTTCCATCCGACGCAAAAGCAGTCATCTACGTGGAAATTGCAGGAAATGAAGAATCAC
Source organism: Blautia intestinalis (assembly GCF_014297355.1). GTDB lineage: Bacteria > Bacillota > Clostridia > Lachnospirales > Lachnospiraceae > Blautia_A > Blautia_A intestinalis. Next base: position 195,261 of record NZ_JACOQE010000004.1, read on the forward strand.
AGGATGAAGCACTGATGGAGCTGATAGATATTACTTCGGAATACGGAAGTGATCCCGATGTTGCCTGGGCACTCACCGGATATACAGAAATTCGCAAAATGCACAGCCTTCGGCATGCTGCAACAGAAAGTGTTATTCAGTTTATCGAGCGGAAACACCATGAAGACAATCGGATTATCCGACTTGGTGTAAAGCCATTGTCCAGAGGACGCAGTTTTCAGGAAACCATCCTGTCTATCATACAGGCGCTGGAGGATGCAAATTTATGTGCCTCCATTTATGCACACATCAAGAATTCCGATATTCAGGTAAATTTCCTGCCTGAAAATTTTGAAGACTACCAAAAAAGCAAAAATATAGCAAATACATGGATTTGATTGTAAAAGAAAGCGAGGATTATATGAGTTCAAAACATTTTACATCATTTTATGAAAGCATGGAACGCTGCCCGATCATTGCAGCGATCAACAATGATTCTCTTCTGGAGGCATGCAAAACAGCACCCTGCGAAATTGTCTACATACTCTACGGCAATATCTGTACCATCGCAGATATCGTGGATGAAGTTGTTGCGGCAGGAAAAACCGCAATCGTTCATCTTGACCTGATCAATGGTCTTGCCAGCAGGGAAATCAGCGTTGACTTCATCAAAAAATATACAAAAGCAAGCGGTATCATCAGCACCAAACCGCAGCTTATAAAAAGGGGGAACGAACTGGAGCTTATCACTATTCAGCGATTTTTTATGCTGGATCGCCTGACTTACAACAATATCAAAAAGCATGTCAGAGAAACCTCTCCTGATATTGTTGAAATGATGCCAGCCGGGCTGACCAAAATGATCACCTATGCACTTGAGGAAATCAACGGCAAACCGCTGGTTGTCAGTGGACTTGTTCTGGATAAAAGTGATGTCATGGGTGCACTGTCTGCAGGAGCTATCGCCATTTCAACAACTAATGAGGAAATCTGGGCTACTCTTGACTAGAAAGGATGAAGCATATGACAAAGAAATCTAATATACGATGGGCTGTATTTCTTATCCCCTGGTTACTGGTAATTGCAACAATTATCCTCAATCTTGTGAACGGAGAGACATTTAATGCGTTAATCATGACTGTTACCTCTTTTATTCTCGGTAATTTTGACTGGCTTTTCGCATTAATGGCATTTATCTGTGTTGTACTTGTTGTTGCAGCATATTTCTCACCTTTCGGAAATGTTCGTATCGGTGGAAGTAAAGCAAAGCCTATTCTGAACCAAACCAACTACATATGGATCGTACTCTGCACGATCATGGCTGCCGGAATTCTTCTCTGGGCCTGTGCGGAGCCAATGTATCACTATTACGCACCTCCGGGAAATATTACTCCGAAATCTCCGGAGGCAATCACCTTCCTTATGAAAGATATCTTTCTGGAATGGACCTTTACACCAATGTGCATTTATGGAATGCCTGCCATCCTTTTTGCTTTTCTTTTTTATAATGCAAAAAAGAAATACTCTATCGGTTCCATGCTTTTCCCTGCATTCAGCAGCAAAATGGCAGATAAGGCATCTCCTGTTATCGACTGTATCTGTCTTTTCGCACTGGTATGTGGTATGGCAGCAAGTATGGGATCTGCCATCTTTCTTGTAGCTGACGGAACGAGCAGTATCACAAATGATGCAGTATCATCCACTCCTTCTACCTGGACGATCATCGCAGTTATCATTGTTGCAGCTTTTGTTACCTCCGCAATCTCCGGTGTTATGAATGGTATCCGTATCCTTTCAACTATTAACTCCAGAATTTACATGGTCTTAGGTCTTTTTGTATTTCTTTTTGGACCTACCGCTTATATCCTGAAGCTGACTGTTGAAGGCTTTGGTGCTTTCGTTTCCACCTTCTGCCAGTCCTCCCTCTTCATTTCTGCTGCTGACGGAGACGGCTGGGCAATGTGGTGGCCAGTATTCTATTGGTGCAACTGGATGGCATGGATGCCTGTAACCTCCATTTTCCTTGGTAAGATTTCCAAAGGTTACTCAATAAAAGAAGCAATCCGGGTTATCGTTGTATTCCCTGCTCTGTTTTCGGTAGCATGGCTCGGTCTTTTCTCAGCTTCTTCTGTATATTATGAACTGGCTGGCAAAGGAATTAACGATGCAATGCTTGCCGGAGGTACCGCTTCTGCTACCTATGCAGTTCTGAAACAGCTCCCGATACCGGTAATCAGTATTGCTGTATTCCTGTCAATCGTATTTGTTTCATTTATCACTGCATCAGATTCCAATACAAACGCGATGGCAGGTCTGTGTACCGATTCCATATCCGAAAACGACGCAGAGTCTCCTGCATGGTTAAAGCTTGTATGGGGTATTACCATTGGTGTCCTCTGTGTAATCTTTGTAAGAGCTTTCAAATCAACAGATGCACTGAAATATCTGTCCAACCTTGGTGGATTCCCGATTGTCTTTCTTTTGATCATTATTTCGATTTCTTTCATGAAGGTTATGTGCAATCCTGCCAAATATGATACCTTCACTGAAGACTATGATGAACTTGGACGGCCAATTCCATCCAAACGCCTGAAATCCGAACAGGACGAAGAAAAAACACGAAAAAAAGAAGCAAAAACTCAAACTACATAATTAAACGAAGGAGGGCGCTGATATATATGGATTTCAACTACACATTTCATTATCGCTTATCCTATCAGGAAGCCTATGATACATTTTATCTTCTAGCTACAAGATTGACCCGTAAGAAAAAAATAATCTATGGCATACTCCTGACTGCCATTGCAGTCCTGTCCTTGGTCTTCTATGGTTTGGATACACGCAAAGTCCATCTTTGTCTTCTTGCCATATTTGCAGCAGTCCTTCTCTTTTATTTACTTTACTACCCTGTTTTTTCCGCACGGAAGGGGGCTGCAAAGGTCGCAAAGCTCAATGGAAATTACCAATTCACAGTCAATCAGCTTGGTCAGATCACTCTCCCTCAGTCCCGGGATACCCAAACCGGACATTGCATCGTAACGCTTGGCGAAGACAAGCACAGCCGTGTTCTTGAAACAGATACCATATATGCAATCCGTGCAGATGCGCAGACTACCTTATGTCTTCCTAAACGGATTCTGAAAAATGGGCAGAAAGAGAACCTCGATCAGATGTTTCATAAATTACTGCATTGATCACAAAAAGCGTATCGGACTTATCGTTCGATACGCTTTCTTATTTTATAATATTTCATCCTTCAGCCTTCGGAAATCCTTATTTGCCCCAAATACAGAAATCAGTGGCGTTACCTTTATAAAACATTCTATTTTCTGTTCAAATATAAATTCTTTTAATTTCACGTATTCCACGGATGTACATACACAGTCCATTTGAATTCTTGTCTTGTCCGTGTATGCTCCGACAACCTCATGACTTGTCATAGATTTATGCAGGATCTCGATCATAAATCTCCGAATTTCTGACGTTTCTTCTCCTATAATCTGAACATCATAAAGTGATGGACCGTTAAATATAATATAATTCATTACATTTACCGTTATAAGCTGCCCGACAAATGCATAAGCAAGCTTGTCTAACGAAAAAACTGTCAGCATGAAAAACATGATACAGCTGTCAGCGCCCAACATGATATACCTGATCTCACCACTTTTGAAAAACAGCTTTTTTAATATCTTTGACAGTGTATCCATCCCACCATAAGAATAGCCTATTCTAAGAACAATCCCGGCACCTCCGCCATACAACACACCAAACAAAGCTACCGCGATCAGTCTTTCCTCCAAAACAACAGATATTGTCATATGATTCAATATCCACAAAACTGCCGGATACAATACAGACAAAAACAGAATACTTCTCACCTCTGCTATCCCAAGTACAAAAAAAGTTGCAGCAAGGATCAGAAGTGTAATCCCATAATATATGATTGCATAATTAATACCTGTCCAGTTTTCGAGTACCATAGATATTCCGGCGATTCCTGTCACTGGAAAGCCATTAGGCAGCGCCACCCAGTTTACAGCAATACTGCACAAAACACAGCTCAGTATCATAAGTCCTACTTTTTTCAGTTTTTCCACCATACCTTTGCCCTCTTCTGATTTATCAGAATCTGCTCAATGTGTTTCTTGTCATATCCATAGTTATCGGTGTCACAGATATAAGCCTGTCCTGACAGACTGTCTGGATGTCACTTCCCCTGTGAAGCTTTTCCTCGTCAACATCAATTGAAAAGCTTAAACAATATGGCTTACTCCAGTCTCTTTCAGGTGGTCTGCGCAGCACATAATAATTCTGGTTTTCTACAAACGTCATTCGATAGCCTTTAACATCAATGTCTCCTGCCGGAATATTAATGTTAAGGAAACGATATGCTTCGTTTTTCTTTTCATATACTTCTTCCAGAACTCTTCCAATCCACAGCTTTGTTGCTTCCGTTGCCTTACCGAAACCTACTGACTCGGAAGAAGTGGCCATAATATCTTCTGCTTTTGTTTCTAATGAAACAGCCATAACAGGCACACCCTCACTGCTTGCCTCAAATGCTGCTCCTAGTGTACCGCTGCATGTCAGTGCCAGCCCCATATTGCAGCCAAAATTAATTCCACTGATCACCAGATCCGGTGCTGTCTCCATAATCTCCATCAATCCAAAGGCGGCACAATACCCGGGAGATCCATTCACCGCATAAGCTTCTACATTTTTCATTGCATAGTCTACCTTTTGGATGATTCCCGCATTTTCTGTTCTTGGGTATGCCCTTCCCATTGCTGTCTGCTGTGTTACCGGCGCTACTACTATAACATCTCCAAATTCTTTTGCAGCCATCACCGCCGCCCGTAATCCCGCTGACTGTATTCCGTCATCGTTTGTAATCATAATCTTATGTTTTTTCATAGGCGCTCTCCTGCTTCATAAACAGAAAAAAGGCATTCTCAACACACTAGTGTCAGGAATACCTTTCTCTCTTTCTCTACGGTTTTCTATAGATAAATTATAGCATCTGTCTGATTACTGTGTCAATCAAATTCAATACATTGCACAGCCTGAAAGTTGAAATTTTAAATTCTTCTCCAGCGTGCGGACTGCATGTGAATATCCACTGGATTCTTAACATACAGCCCCTCCTGAAATCATCACTTTATCATTCTCTTCTCACCGGGAATCCTTTATGACTTTTGTATTTCTTCTATGGTATAGCCTGTATACTGGGCTATTTTTTCTACCGGCTCACCAGCACTTAACATCAACCCAATAATTTCCTTTGCCTTACTCTCTTCACCAGCTTCAAACTCCGCCTTCCGAAGTTTTTTCTCTTCCTCTTCTTTGTCATACTCGAATATGCTCATCGCAATGACCTCCGATTTGTTTTTCCTGAGAAATTCCATCTCTTTTGTATATTTACGTACCCGTGCCACATACTGTGCATATTCTCTCAATATTTGACACTGTTCCATCAGTTCATTATTATGACTTTCATTGATATTCAGGGTAACTACTTTTAATTCCAGTCTCGGTTCCCCAATCAGATTTTCATATGCCTCATACTTATAGAAAATATGCTTTGAATTTATAGTACTATTTGCTCTAAAACATTTCAAGAAGAAATAATTCATATTTTAAACATCGGGGACCTGTTTCCGGAAATACAGCCTTCATGGTGTAGTATTCGATAAAGGGCTATAAACAATATAACTCTGCACAAGATATGCTGACGGCTTCAGAGTCCGGAAGTACTAATGATATGTTCTGTCTGCTAAATACATGCATCAAAAATATATACCTCGCTGACGCTCAGACAATATATTTTTGATACATAACGCAGACATTCCATCTCAAAGTACTTCCATGAACTCTTGCAGAAGTCAGACAATCTTTGTGCAGAGTTTTTGTTTTACAGCCAGTTATCGAGAAATCTCCACCATCCTCCCTGTATTTTCGGAGCCTCAGGGAAGCCCCGGGGCCGCGTTCCGCTACCCCGGATAAAGTACGGGGAGAAATAGCTGGATAAAAAGAAAGACTCCAGCGAGCGAGCTGCCTGTGAGTATCCTCTGGATCTGGCTCGCTTGAAGAACTTCGTTCAGATACCGGATTATGCAGGGCTTTGTGTTGATACATAAAATATCGCTGTTTGAGCATCTGTGATGCGAGTTCGATATTTTATGTATCGTTTTTAACAAAGTTCTGTATATCCTGGTATCTTAGAAGTTCTGATTTGAGCCAGCTCCAGAGGATCCTTCACAGGCAGCCCTCCTCCTGAAGTCTTCACTTTATCATTCTCTTCTCACCGGGAATCCTTTATCACTTTTTTATCTGTCCATAATATGCATTCGCCCCGTGTTTCCTGTAGTAATGCTTATCCTGCAGTTCCTGCGGTGCCGATTTTACCTGCGGATTGATCAGTTCACAGCGGCATGCCATCTTCGCCACTTCCTCAAGCACAACAGCATTATGAACCGCCTCGTGTGCATCCTTTCCCCATGTAAAAGGACCATGATTCTTGCAGAGCACTGCAGGAACAGCTTTATAATCAAGATCTTTAAAATAATCTGCGATCAGCACGCCTGTATTCTTTTCATACGCTTCTTCGATCTCATCCCTTGTCAGATTCCGCACGCACGGAACTTCTCCGTAAATATAATCTGCATGGGTTGTGCCATAGCACGGGATTGCTCTTCCTGCCTGTGCCCAGCTCGTCGCCCATTCTGAATGTGTATGTACGATTCCACCGATCTCCGGAAACGCATTATAAAGGACCACATGCGTCGGTGTATCTGAAGAAGGATTATATTCACCTTCAACTTTGTTTCCATTCAGGTCAACAACTACCATATCTTCCGGTCTGAGTTTATCATATTCCACACCACTCGGCTTGATTACGAACAATCCCTTTTCACGGTCAATGCCGCTGACATTTCCCCATGTAAAAGTAACCAGTCCGTATTTCGGAAGATCTATGTTTGCTTTGTAAACTTCTTCTTTTAATTTTTCAAGCATATTTTTCTCCTTTACAAAGAACGTAAATCGCCATTCATTTCTTTCACAGCAACTTACGTTCTCAATCTTCATTTTATCTTATTACCAGATTTTAGATTCTACTGCTGCTCTTTCGATCGGCAGTCCCTTCAGATATCTGTCCATAAATTCATTAAATCCTTTGACACCTTCCGGTTCCGGATCCAGTGTACTTCCCTCATTTCCTGCAAATACACGGTTATCCAGGAACTCATCCAGAGTCTCGCCATCCTTCTTGTCCACAAGGTACGCAGCCAGAAGCGCAATACCCCAGGCACCGCCCTCACCGGCAGTTGACATAACAGATACCGGTGCATTCACTGCATCTGCAAGAATCTGCTGTCCGACACCTTTGGTCTTGAATAGTCCGCCGTGTCCTAAAAGTCTGTCGATCTTGACATGCTCCTGATCGATCAGAATATTTAAACCTACACGCATTGCTCCGAGACAGGTATAAAGATTCGTTCTCATAAAGTTTGCAAGTGTGAATTTGCTTTCAGGAGAACGTACAAACAACGGTCTTCCTTCTTCAAATCCTGTCATATGCTCTCCTGAGAAATAACAGTAGGACAAAAGTCCGCCGCAATCCGGATCACCCTCCAGAGCTTTATTATAAAGAGTTCCAAACAGTTTGTTCATATCCACTTCCATACCCATTGCTTCTGCAAATTCTTTAAATACATTTACCCATGCATTCAGATCAGAAGTACAGTTGTTGGAATGTGCCATGGCAACTGCATCACCGGCCGGTGTTGTTACCATATCGATCTCTTTGTATGGTTTGGAAAGTGCTTTTTCCAGAACGATCATGGCAAATACAGAAGTACCTGCGGAAACATTACCGGTGCGCTGTTTTACACTGTTGGTTGCCACCATACCGGTTCCTGCATCACCTTCCGGCGGGCACATCGGAATGCCTGCTTTGAGTTTGCCTGTCGGGTCAAGGAATCTCGCACCTTCTTCAGTCAGAGTACCTGCATCCTGTCCGGCAACCATGACTTCCGGCATAATATCACGAAGTTTCCACGGGAATCCATAAGGCTCTACCAGTTTGTCAAATTTCTCTACCATCTCCCGGTTGTAATCTTTTGTCGTGGAGTCAATCGGAAACATACCTGCCGCATCACCGATACCAAGAACTCTTTTTCCGGTCAGCAAACGATGCACATATGCTTCCAGAGTGCACATATAATCGATGTCTTTTACATGCTCTTCTCCGTTCAGGATTGCCTGATACAGATGTGCAATACTCCATCTCTGTGGAATATTATACTGGAAAAGTTCCATCAGTTTCCCGGAAGCTTCACCGGTAATATTATTTCGCCATGTGCGGAACGGTACCAGAAGCTTTCCTTCTTTATCAAACGGCATGTAGCCATGCATCATGGCACTGATTCCAAGTGCTCCGACGCTGGTAAGCTCCACGTCATATTTTTCCTTTACATCCCTCACAAGGTCGCTGTAACAGCCCTGCAGACCTTTATGAATATCATCCAGAGAATATGTCCAGACACCGTTTTCGTAACGGTTCTCCCAATCATAGCTTCCGGATGCGATCGGATTGTATTTATCATCCACCAAAACTGCTTTGATTCTTGTAGATCCGAACTCGATTCCAAGCGCTGTTTTGTTATTTAAAATTGCTGTCTTTGCTTCATTTACACTCATTTTGTAAATCCTCCCGAATGTTTTGATTGTCACATCCGCTTTGTTATTACTGTCCACTTCATTCGCAGTAACTCTTTATTTCCTGAATACAAGCTCATTCCATCTCAGCTCATTCTTGAAATTGCGGATAGTCGTATCTTTGTCAATGTAGACAGCTTCAATTCCCATTGCAGCAGCCCAGTCACCCATCTGTTCTGCTGTAAGGTCATAGGAAAATGCAGTATGGTGAGCACCGCCGGCAAGGATCCATGCCTCAGCTCCTGTTGCCAGATCCGGCTGCGGAGTCCAGAATGCGCTTCCTACCGGAAGTTTCGGCATCGGTTTTTCTGTCTTCCTGCACTCAACATCATTGATGATCAGACGGAATCTGTCACCAAGATCGATCAGAGAAGTTGCAATTGCCGGGCCTGTCTTGGAGGTAAACACCAGTCTTGCAGGATCCTCTCTTTCACCCATAGAAAGCGGGCATACTTTGATACCGATCTTACCGTCAGCGATGGTCGGGCAAACTTCCAGCATATGTGACTGAAGAATGCCTTCCTTACCCGGAACAAGATTGTATGTATAATCTTCCATGAAAGAAGTTCCCTTCGCATCCTTCACACCTGCAGTCATGATTTTCATCAGACGTACCATTGCCGCTGTCTTCCAGTCACCTTCGGCGCCAAATCCATATCCCTTCTCCATGAGCCGCTGCATTGCCAGTCCCGGAAGCTGCTGTAAGCCGCCAAGATCGCCGAAATGAGTAACGACTGCCTGGTAATTCTTTTCTTCCAGAAATCTCTCAAATCCGATCTCAATTGCTGCCTGTACTGCTACATGACGTTTGAATTCTTCCGGGTCTCTGCCCTCAAGAAGAATGTCATATTTATTATAATATTCTTCGACTAAAACATCAATATCGCCTTTTGAAACATCCTTCACATAATCGCACACTTCATTGATCGGATAAGCATCGACTTCCCATCCGAATTTGATCTGTGCTTCTACTTTATCACCTTCGGTAACGGCTACGTTTCTCATATTATCGGCAACACGGCATACACGGATATGACTGCTTTCCATGATTCCGACTGCGGTACGCATCCAGGATGCCAGTCTCTCCTGTACTTTCTTATCAGCCCAGTGTCCGACGATTACTTTTCGCTCGATTCCCATACGGGTAACAATATGACCGTACTCTCTGCCACCATGTGCAGACTGGTTCTCATTCATGAAATCCATATCGATCGTGTCATACGGAATTTCCTGATTGAACTGTGTGTGCAGATGGCACAGAGGTTTTCTGTATTCTTTCAGACCGAGAATCCATGATTTTGCCGGTGAAAAGGTATGCATCCATGTAATCACACCTGCACATTCATCGTCATCATTTGCCTCGTTGAATGTTTTACGGATCAGCTCATTTGTGATCAGAGTCGGCTTCCATACCAGTTCAAACGGAAGTGCATCGGATTTGTTCAGTTCTTCTACAATAATTTTGGAATGTTCTGCTACTTTTCTTAAGCACTCATCTCCATAAAGGTCCTGTGAACCTGTGCAGAACCAGAATTTATAATTTTTTCCTGTAAGCATAATTCAAGATCCTCCAGTTTTCATATACTGCCATTTTAGGTATACTATCATTCCTGACAGCTCGAGTACATTGTATTTTTTAAAGAATATTCTAATTTTCTAATATCTCACGATTTTTTCTTTTTCGCAGATGCCAGTACAGACTGGATAACAATGAAGAAGCAGAGCAGTGCGGAAAGTACGATTCGTACCCACCAGCTTGATAAAGTACCCTGAGCAGTGATCAGACTGGAAATCGTTCCTTTGATCAGTACACCGAACATAGATCCGATCGGGGTACCAACACCGCCGGAAAGAAGTGTTCCACCGATAACGGCTGATGAGATTGCATCCATTTCAAGACCTTTTGCCTGCTCTACGAATCCTGCGCAGCTGTTCAGGCAGAAAAGGAATCCGCCTAGACCTGCAAGAAAACCATCCAGTACATAAGCTCGGAACATTGTTTTCTTTACATCAAGTCCCATCATAAGAGCACTCTGTCTGTTTCCACCGATTGCATACAGTTTACGTCCGAATTTAAAATATTTCAGAAGGATGGCAATGATCAGAACTACAACAATTGCGATCACAACTGTCGGCGGTATATATGCCGGGATAAATTTTCCTTTTTTGTTTGTGGAACCAAATGGCATATAGAATCTGTAATTTGCCCATTTCAAAAATAATTCATTCTTAATGGAAATCATATCGGTGCTGATGATTGCTGTCATGCCACGTCCGAAGAACATACCTGCAAGTGTTACGATAAATGGCTGGATGCCCATATAGGTTACCAGGAAGCCCTGTACGATGCCAAAAGCAAGACCGATCAAAAGTGCTGCAAGTACTGCAACATATGCGCTTACCCCTTTGTTTTCCATAAGGTCTGCCATAACCATGCAGACAAGCGCTGTTACGGAACCAACAGAAATATCAATACCGCCTGTGATCATAACGATCGTCAGTCCACAGGAAATTACAAGAAGACCTGCGTTAGATACAAAAAGATTCAGAAACATCTGCGGTTTAGCAAAACCTTTGTCTGCAAAAATCACCATACCTGCTGCATACATAACGAAAAACAGGACAATTGTGATCAGCAGCAGAAATCCGGTACTTGTCATTTTCTTTCTCTGTTTCATTATTTCTGACCTCCTTCTGCTGCAACGGAAACTTTTTTGCTTCTGTGACTTTCTACGAATTTCTTAAATACATCACTCTGTAAAGTAACAATGATAATAACAACGATTGCCTTGTAAACAGGAAGCTGATCAGCTTTTACATTCATTGCATACAGAGTAGTTGTCAATGCCTGGATTGTATAAGCTCCAATTACGGAACCAATCAGGCTGAACTTACCGCCGCCGAGGAAGTTGCCGCCAAGTGCAACAGCAAGGATGGCATCCATTTCAAGGTTCAGTCCGATATTATTTGCATCTGCAGAATAGATACGGCTGGATGCTACGAGACCGGCGATCCCTGCAAGCGCACCGCAGATCACATAAGTCAGGAATTTAATCATGGTGGAGTTCAGACCTACCAGTCTTGCCGCCTTACCATTGATACCAACACTTTCGATATAAAGTCCGAGAGCTGTTTTTTTCAAAATCAGAGCTACGATCACAACAGTTACGATTGCAAAGAGTACCGGGGTCGGAACCGGGGATTTACCGATATATCCACCTGCCATCTGGAAAGACGGTACACGGATATAGGTAATTTGTCCGTTGGTAACAAGCTGTGCGATACCACGTCCTGCAGTATAAAGGATCAGAGTTGCGACCATCGGCTGAATGTTCAATTTTGCTACAAGCAGACCGTTGAATGCGCCACACAGTGCAGAAGCAAGAAGTGCTGCCACAACTGCAAGAATAATAGAATTCTGATAAGCTGTTACAGAAGATGCTCCACCTGATAAAATCTGGCAGCACACAGCTGCTGCAACTGCCATAACCGCACCAACACTGATATCCTGTCCACCGGATGCCGCCGTAACAAGCGTCATACCAACAGCAAGAATAACAAGTTCTGATGCTCGGTTGATAACGTCGATAACATATCCATAAAGAACGCCATTTCGAATTGTAATATTAAAGAAATCCGGTGTTTTGATCACATTGATCAGAAGGACCGCGATCAGACACACGATAGGAAGAAAAAGTCTCGCATGTGTGATCTTTTTTAATTTACTGTTATTCATTCTTATCGTCACCTCCTGCAATTGCTTTCATGATGTTGCTCTGTGAAAGCTCACTTTCTTCCAGTTCGCCTACTTTTTCTCCATCACGGAGAACAGCCATTCTGGAACACGTACGAAGCATCTCTTCTACTTCTGATGAGATAAAGGTTACTGCCATTCCCTGATCTGCCAGATCAAGCACAATCTTCTGTATTTCTGTCTTTGTACCAATATCGATTCCTCGTGTCGGTTCGTCCAGAATCAGATATTCCGGATTTGTCAGAAGCCAGCGTCCAAGGATAACTTTCTGCTGGTTACCACCGGAAAGACTCTTGATTGGAGTTTCACGGCTTGCTGTCTTGATCTGCAGCATATCAATATACTTATCTGCCGCTTCTTCCATCTCTTTGCGACTCATCGGATGGAACATGCCTTTCTTTGCCTGCATTGCAATAATAATATTTTCTCTTACAGAAAGATCTGCAATAATTCCCTCTGCCTTACGATCTTCCGGAAGGTATGCCATGCCAAGTTTCATCGCATCCAGAGGACTGCCTATTTTTACTTCTTTTCCGTTTACTTTCAGTGTACCGGAATCTGCTTTATCTGCACCGTAAATGGAACGAACCAGTTCAGAACGTCCGGATCCAAGAAGTCCGGTAAGTCCGATTACTTCTCCTTTATTTATCTTAAGGTCAAACGGTTTGATCGTTCCTTTATGCCCGATACCCTTTGCTTCAATAACAGGTGTATCTGAGAAGACTTTTTTATCTTTATGGTCTCCCTTGATGTCTGCCAGATCATCAAAATCTTTACCCATCATCTTGGCAACCAGCATAACTCGCGGAAGATCTTTAGTTTCGTATTCTCCTACAAGTTCCCCGTTTCGAAGGACTGTGATTCTGTCACAGACTGCATATACCTGTTCAAGAAAATGCGTAACAAAAATAATTCCTACCCCTTCACCGCGGAGACGACGCATCAGTACAAACAGTTTCTCAACTTCTTCATCATCCAGAGAGGAAGTCGGCTCATCCAAAATCAGTACTTTACATTTCATATCAACTGCACGTGCGATTGCGATCATCTGCTGGATCGCTACGGAACATTCGTCCAGCATCTGTGTCGACGGAACATTAATATTCAGACTTTCCAGAAGCTTTGCAGAACGTGCATTCATTTCCTTCCAGCTGATCATTCCTGCCTTGTTTCGCGGTTCACGGCCAATAAACAGATTTTCCGCAACTGTCAGATTCGGACAGAGGTTTACCTCCTGATATACGGTACTGATACCATTTGCCTGTGCCTCCTGCGGTGAGTTATTGATGATATCTTTATTTTCACCATTCATATGAATGGAACCACTTTCGAATTCATGTACACCGGTCAGAACTTTGATCAGTGTTGATTTTCCGGCTCCGTTTTCTCCCATCAGTGCATGGATCTCACCTTTTCGAAGTGTAAAATCCACATGGGAAAGGGCACGGACACCGGTGAAATTTTTACTTATATCACGCATTTCCAAAACAATGTTTTGTTCCATTTTCTTTCCTCCATTCCCTGTTTTCTTTCATTTTCCCTTTATTTTGCCTGTTTTTGAGCGCAAAAGGGGCGTGGCCCATAAAATCCTTCTGATCTGGATCCTGTTCCACGCCCCGGGCTCATTTCTTATAACTACGCTTCAGTTTATTTTCAAGTTATTCAAGATTAGTATGCACGTCCGTCGATAATTTCCTGAGTGATCGGTGTGATGTCATAATCTGTTCCATCGATTGTAACTTTTGTTACAGTATCGTCAGCTGCAAATGCAACTTCATCTACATATGCCTGTTTGTCAACATCTTCGCCGGCTTCCAGTTTCTGGATAATTTCTTCTACACGTGGTCCGTGAAGTGGGTTACACTCTGTATCACATGTAATCTCGCCGGAAAGTGTCTGAGTAAGTCCTGCGTTTGTTGTATCAAAGGACATTACAAGGATCTGTCCTTCTTCGCCTCCAACTTCGTATCCTGCTGCTTTGATTGCATCGATTGCACCGAATGCTTCGTTATCATTCTCGCAGTATACAACATCGATGTCATCGCCGCTCTGTTTCAGGATGGACTCCATAACTTCCTGACCTTTAGCCTGTGTAAATTCACCGGACTGCTGAGCAAGTGTTGTCCAATTGTCATGAGCTTCTACAGCTTCATCAAATCCTTCTGTACGTCCAATCTGAGCAGATGCTCCGATAGTTCCCTGAATATCAACAAGGTTGATTTCTTCATCGCCGCGGCCTTTTGCTTCCAGATATGCATCCAGCCATGCCATTGCTTTCTGACCTTCAAGTTTGAAGTTGGAGCCTACCCATGCGGTATAAAGGCTGTCGTCAGATACATCTACCATACGGTCAACGATGATTACCGGGATTCCTGCATCTTTTGCTTCCTGAAGAACAGTGTCCCAACCGGTCTCGGTTACAGGTGCAAGTACAATATAGTCAACTTCCTGCTGAATGAAGTTACGGATTGCTGTAAGCTGATTTTCCTGTTTCTGCTGTGCATCATCAAAGATCAGTTCATATCCGTTTTCCTCTGAGAAAGTGGATTTCATAGACTCTGTGTTTGCAGTACGCCAGTCAGATTCTGCTCCTACCTGTGAGAAACCAACTGTAATTGTGTCGTCATCCGCTGCCATTACGTTCACTGCGGAAAGTCCTGCGAGCATTGATACTGCCAAGAGTGCTGTCACCATTTTTTTCTTCATTTTGTAATCCTCCCTTTACATTTGTTCGTGTTTTTTAAGATGATTTTATTATAGCAATTTGTTACGAAAACTCCATGGATTATTTTCGGAAAAAAGTTCATACTTTTATTCTTTTATCTGTCTTAATTTTAACAAGTTGGATTTTTTACGATTTCGGTTGAATATTTTTTCCAAGACGGATCTCCACGGTAGTTCCAACACCTTCTTCAGATGAAATCGTCATTCCATACCCCGGTCCATAGTACAAAGCAATTCGTTCCGCTACTGCTGCAAGCCCAAATCCGGCCCGTTCTCCTGTGCGTATCGCTTCCTGCACTTCATGAAGCCTCTCCTGTGACATTCCCTGACCGTTATCGTTGACAGTAAGAACGATTGCATCCTCTTCTTCCCTTCCGGTGATCGTAATCTTGCCTTTGCCACGCCGGTTCTTGATTCCATGATAAAGAGCATTCTCCGCAAGCGGCTGAATGGAAAGTTTCGGCACCTGTACCCCATCAAGCTCCTGTGGAATGGATAACTCAAATTCCAGGATATCTCTGTAGCGGAACTGCTGAATCTCCAGATAACTCAACGTATGCCGTTTCTCTTCTGAAAGAGGAATGATATCATTTCCCTTGGAAAGTGATGTTCGGAAGAAAATCGAAAGACTGGAGATCATCTCCACCGCATCTTCCGTCATACCACCTTCGATCAGCCAGACGATCGTATCCAGTGTATTATATAAGAAATGCGGATTCACCTGCGCCTGAATCAGCTGCAGTTCTGTCAGATGCTGCATTTCCTTCTCCTGCCGGACATTCTCCAAAAGTCCGCTGATCCGGTGTGCCATCTTATTGATTCCCTGATCCAGTTCCTCAATCTCCACAATCTCTGCACTTACCGGAAGAACATCAAAATTTCCGCGACCGACTTTCTTTACCTTATCCAGCATCTCCGTCACTGGACGGATGACTCCTCCTGTCAGGCGGAACGATCTGCGCATCAGGATTCCAAGCGTTGCAAGCAGTAACACTGCCATTCCTGAGATCAGGATTTTGACTCTATGCGTCAGACTTGTTTCCACCTGTACCAGGTACATGGACTCATTATAAATATAGTTCTGCATCTCCTGCATGATCAGACCTGTAATAATACGAATGTTGCTGTCCATAAATTCCATTCGCCTGTCATACTCTTTGATCTCCATCAGCTGGACCATTCGTTTCTTCAGATTATCCAGATAAGCATCCAGACTGTTCAGACACTTCACCCCACTGGCATGATATGTATTCTGACGCAGCTTCTCCATGATATTCTGAGCATCTTCTACCTGTCCCAGTACATCATCCAGTTCACTGGCTTCCTTTGAACCGATTGCCAGATAATACATTTCCAGATCCAGCTCATCCTTAAAGCTCAGATTAAATTTACTGCTGACAGCCAGATTCTCTGACAGTTTATTATACTGTCCGGCATACTGCCAGAAGATCAGAAGCAAAATAGCCAGCAGGCACGCCATTGGAATCATCGTACTAAAAAGCAAACGGTTCATTTTTTTCTCAAGCCCCATCTGCTTTTTTACTTTGGGAACTACGCCTCTCATGCTTTATCCTCCCGTACTTTACGGTAATCGCTCGGCGTCATGCCCTGTGTCTTTTTGAACAGATAACTGAAATAATGTGCATCTTTATAGCCGATTTCTCCCGCAATCTCACTGGACCGCATACCGGTACATCGAAGAAGTTCTTTTGCCTTATTCATACGCAATGAAGTTAGATATTCAATAAAAGTCTGCCCCATATTCTGACTAAACAGTGCACTGAAATGATTGGAACTCACATTCGCAACATTTGCAGCTGTATTGAGTGAAATATCTTCATCCATGTAATGTTCATCAATAAAATCCACTGCTGTCTTCAAAATGCTTCGATTCTTATTTCCGGAATTCTGATCCCGGATCGTGATCGCCCGAGAAATCATTTTTTCCGCGTATGCAATGGCATTTTCTATATTTTTTCCGCTCTCCACAAGGATTTCCTCTGTATTTTCCGGTTCCATTCCTTCTGTATCGCAACCCAGACCTTTCAGAAAAGTAATCACCGAAAAACGTACATTCAGAATCACATAATTTCTGAATACAAGTGATTCCATCGGTTCCTGCCCGATTGCATAGAAATAGTCCTTTACAAAGTTTTCGATTTCTTCCTGAATACCATTGCTTAAAAACTTCTGCAAAATAGCCGGATTCAGTGCATTAACATCCACTTTTTTCAGATAGGCATTATCATTTGTATCTGCCTGACCACTGCGATGCTCCATCATTTCCATCTCATCATAGTAAAGAATATTTTCACCATACAGATATCTCTGTGAAAAAGCTCTGGATGCTGTGTGATAACTTTTCTTTATCTGGCTCAGTCGTTCAACAGGCTGTCCCACTGCAAGGAACCATTCTCTTTTGCTTTCTTTCCGATTCAGGATTCCCTGAATTTTTCCCACGCATTCTTTTGTAATTTCTTTTATGCTTTCTTTCTGTCCTTTAAGCAGGACACCGTAGGAAAAAATATTACTTCTAAAAAGCATTGCTGACGGATGCCCTGAAAAAAATTCTTCCAGCATTTCCAGTGTCTCTGCCTCCCACTCGGAATAGCCTTCCTTCTGACCTGAAAAATCCTCCTCGGAATTCATCGTAAAAATCAGGATATTATATGCCTCTGCTACAATATCCACTCCCAGTTTCTCAGCTTTTTTATATACCTCCATCATATCCATGGAGCCACGTACCAGTGCTTCAAAAAAATCCCGGCTGCTGTTCTTCTCATAAGCCTGCATTTCTCTCTGGAATTTCTCATAGTATTCTTTCTGTGTCTTTTCGTGTTCATAACGGCTTCGTATTTCAGAAAGCCGCTCGATCAATGCATTTTTTGTGATCGGTTTCAGAAGATAATCCTCAACTCCGATGTTGATTGCCTGTTTTGCATAATTAAAATCATCATATCCGCTAAGAATAACAATTTTAAGTTCTGGAAGTTCTTTCTTTGCCAGCTTTGCAAGCGTCAATCCATCCATAAACGGCATTTTTATATCGGTAATCAGAAGATCCGGTTTCTGCCTGATCAATAATGGAAGTGCCATCTCTCCATCCGCAGCTTCTCCCACAAGTTCAAAGCCAAGTTCTTCCCACGGAATCATACGTTTAATGGTCTCTCTTACAATGACCTCATCTTCTGCCAGAAAAATCTTTAACATTGCTCCACCCCTCTTATTGCTTTTCATTATATAGAGTCTCTGCTATATACTATACCAGTTCCTTTTTTGTCAGACAAGTTCCTTTTTTGTCGCAATTTTGCAGTACTGTTTTTAGAAAAATTTAATACTTCAATCTCTTTGCCGATGTGGATATGTGTGGTATGATATTGCCAATCTGAAAAATGGGTGTAAATCCTGATATAAATTTGTTTCATATGGAGATAAATGATGAGTAAAAAAGAATTTCTTGATATTTTATATAATCAGCTTTCCGGTCAGATACCGGAAGGAAGTGTTGCTGCTCATGTGCAGTATTATCGCAATTATATCGAAGACGAACAGCAAAAAGGCCGTACCGAAACCGATATTTTAAATGATCTCGGAGATCCCCGCCTGATTGCCCGGACGCTTCTTGATACAGAAGTCGGTGCCGGCAATCCGCAGAACGGAAGCACATATTCTGCTATATACAATGAAGCAGATTCCGATTATAACAAATATGACAGCTCCGATTCCGCCCGGGGGCATGTTAAGAAGCACAGCTTTAAGCTGGATCTTTCCACATGGTACGGTAAAGTTGCTGTCATTTTGATTGCTGCTGTCGTATTACTTCTGCTGGTTACGATTCTCGGTATCCTGATCCCGGTTGTGATCGTTGCCGGTGTAATTATGTACATCGTTTCGCAGTTTCGTAAACAATAGCTTTTTATGCTGTTTTCTTTGTCATAAAGGATACGAATCTTACATGCTGATCCATTTTGTCACCAATCATTCCGATTACTTTTCCCATGGTAAATGCGGCAAGGATCGTACCGATTCCGAGTCCGTCCAGATGTCCGAGGATACTTAAGGTCATCAGTGCAGTTACTGTAAGACAGGTAACATCATATCCTATCTTGATTCTGGAGTATTGTACTTTCGTGATATCTGCCAGCTCTCTCGGGAACAGGTCTGTCGGAATGATCGGCAGGCCGCAGCGGTTGGAAAGTGCGATTCCGATGCAGAGAAGCAGATAACTGATAATGAAATAAATGACCCGGTATCCGATTGCTGTCGGCAGCACATTAATCCACATCTCATGTACATCGAGCATTTCGCTGAATGCAAATCCAACAACAAAACTGAAAAGATACGGTGCGACAAATTTCTTTCGCATAATCATCAGGGATAATACCAGCAGTCCCTGGAAAATATAGGTCCAGGTGCCGAGGGAAACCTTCGTAAATACTTCTGAGAATGCATATGGTACGCTGGAGATTGCAGAAATTCCGGATCCGGAATACAGCATCAGCACAACGCCCAGACTGTTGATCAGTACAACCACCAGCAATGCCAGTTCACCCCGCAGCACCGGCAGATCTTTTTTCTTTTGTGTCTCGTTTTTTTCTATCAATTTATATTTCCTCCGTAATAATTGATTTTCGCCCTGCCTATCTTAGCACCCTGGCATCTGTTTTTAAAGAGGAAAAATTTTTTTATCTAATTCTGCACGTATAATATCACTGATTCTTACCATTTCTGTTGCCTTTCTCTGTCTGACAGGTATCTTATCCTGCCTTATATAATATAAAAACCGACCTGTATTTTCTGCTTTTATTGTAGCGAATACCTGTCGGTTTTTATATCTTTATTTTGTTGTTTTTGTATTTATCTTATCGTTTCATCGCCTCACGGATACACATCTCAATGTAATCCTCTCCAAGCGCTGTATTCACTGTCAGATCAAAGTTCCCTGCAGCGCCCCAGATACGTCCCGTATAATAACGATAATTATCTGCGCGCCATTTATCTTCCTTCTGGATTTTCTGTCTTGCATCTTTTTCAGAGAGATGCCGACGTTCCATAACACGTTTCATTCTGTTTTCCATTGGAGCAGAGAAAAAGACTCTCAGACAGTTACGGTTATCCCGCAGCACATAATCCGAGCAGCGGCCTACGATCACACAGTTTCCTTTTTCTGCCAGTTCTTTTACAACTTTAGATTCTGCCTCGTAGATTTTATCCTTCGGTGCTTCCTCGTCTGCCTGCGCATACATATACATCTGATTCACAAGATCATACAGGAAACTGCTTGTCATCATTTCTTCATTCTTCTGAATAAATTCCGGTGTATACCCTGTTGTTCCGGCAGTCATCTCAATAATTTCCTGATCATAAAAAGCATATCCGAGTTTTTCTGCAAGTGCTTTTCCAATGTCGTGTCCACCACTTCCGAACTGTCTGCCGATCAGAATTACATTACGCTGTGCAGCATGCACTGATTTGCTGTCAGCCTGCACTTTGTCTGTACTTTCTGCATTCTCTCCGGCATATTCTTCCGGGAACAGCATCGGTTTTACAAACGCGAGTTTTTTACCTGCCACCCTCGCGATGAATCCAACCAAAAGTGCCGCAATGATCGTACCTTCACGCACTCCGTTAAGACGTCCGGTAAATACAAATGAAAGGATTGCTGCGATCACTGACATTGACACATCAAAACAGATTTTTGTCGTTCCGAAGTTTGTCTTCCATGTCAGAACAATTGCACGGACAAAAGATTCGCCCGGCAGCATGACAACATCCGCCAGCACTTCCATATATACACCAAAACCAAGGATCAGACATCCGATCAGCAGATAAATAATCTTCATGATATATACCTGTGGATTTACCCATGCAAACAGAAGCATCGTCAGATCAATAAAATATCCGAAGATGATGGAAACCGGAATCTGTAATACGTGTTCCAGCTTGAAGTTTTTGCGCAGGATCAAAAGCTGCAGCAAGATCAGAAATATACTGAAAAATATTGTAAAGTTTCCAAGTGTAAACGGAAAGCTGAGACTCAGTACATATGGAATCGATGAAATTGGCGATGTTCCAAGACTTGCTTTCGTGATCAGGCTGACACCGAGCGAGTTCACAAAAAGCCCGATCAGAAAAATCACATATCTTTTTAGTTTGTTCATTTGTTACTTCCCTCTTTCCCTGTATGTTCACAGCCTGCCTCAGACAGGTTCTTATAAATTTTATGATAAACCGCCATAAAAGCTTCTGCTTCTTCCGGCGAAATATCTTTCCAGGCAGTCGTTTCAATTTCCCTGAAAACTTCCTCAACCAGTTTCTGGCTTTTTTTTCCAGATTCAGTCATAAAAATATGAAAGGTTCTCCTGTTGCCATTAAGCATCCGGCGTTCAATCAGATTTTTTTCTTCCATACGATTCAGGATTGAGGTCAGTGATCCGGCTTCTATTAAACATCCGGCTGCGATTTCCTTCTGGCTGGCACCGTCATGATCTTTCAGATAATCCAGCACTTTGGGCTGTCCAAGCGTAAGCCCCGAAGCTTTCACACGCTCCAGCAATCGCTTCTGGATCAGCATCTGATTTGCCATTGTCAGATAATGTAATGATGTATCCATGTCATTTTCCCTTCCTTTCGGGCAAAATAAAATAGTTATAATTCCAAACGTTAGAATTATAACTATTTTATATAAAAATGTCAAATGTATTCATTTCCGAAGGTTTTCCCTCTTCCACCACATATCCGTCTGCCATAAAAATAACCCGGTCCGCCACATCACGGGCAAATCCCATCTCATGAGTGACTACGATCATTGTCATACCCTCTTTTGCCAGATCTTTCATAACATTTAAAGTTCCGTTTTTCGGATCAACGAAAAACTTCACAATGTAAAACAGGGCCTTGCCCTAACAAAAAAGCTTTCCCAATCACAGAAATGGCCAATCAGCCTTTCGTTATTTCCGCGGAAGGTATCGATTATGGCATCCATCAGGTACTGAAAGAAACCGGCATCGAACCGGATATCCGTTTTTCCTCCATGGATGATCATGTGGTGATCTCTATGGTTGCCAATAATCTCGGAATCAGCATGCTTCCAAACCTTGTTATCGGAAATGCACGTGCCCAGATTCAGGCATTGCCTCTGGAACCCAATTTTTCCAGAGAACTTGGTATCGGTATCCGTTCCTATGCCGGTCTCTCTCCTGCCGCGCAGCAGTTTATCGCTGCAATTCAGGAGCATATAAATACTTTTTAAATTCTAATATCAGTCAACGTGTGACTCACTCGGGATATTTCTATTCCGTATAGGTATTTCCATTCTCATCAGTCCAGGTACCATCACCATTGTCGGTATAGCCTACACCGTTTGAATCACGATAATAATAATCACCGTTTGTAGTCTCTTTTATATCCACCGTTCCATTGACGCCCTGAAGCTCACGCTGCTCCAGTTCGATTCCGGAATTATAATTCTCATCATTCCATGTACTATAGGAATTTCCATTGGCGTCTGCCCAGGTACCATTTCCCTGATAACTGTAACGGAAGCCATTATCATCAGAATAAGTTCCGTTTCCGTTATCGTAAAGAACTCTGGATTCGGTATCACCTTCGCCAGCTGCCACGATTGATGCAACTCCGGAAGAACCACTGAATCCACTGGTGTATGGCACTCCGTCCGGCAGCTGCTCATAATAATAGCCATCACCATCGGTAGGATAATCATTTTCAGAGGTTGTATTTTCCGTTGCCTGCGCATTGTTTTCCCCGTCAGATACAGATGACATTTCCGTAGCATTTTTTTCTGTGGGTTTTTCCACATTTTGTGACATATTCTCTGTAGCCGTTACTTCTGTATCATCCTGCCCGCTCTGTGTTTCCGTGATTTCCTGCATATCTACCAGTTCAGAAGTCTTCTCTGGCTGCTGCATCGGATTCTCATTACGAATCTCATTCCCCTCTGCCTGACCGGTTCTTTCCGTACCGGCAGACACTGCACCTTCCGTTAGTTCTGACGAAATATTAAACGCCAGATTACCACCTGCTAAAAGCGCCGCCATCAGAATTCCCGGAAGGATTCCTCTTCGAAGCTTTCGTATATTTATCATATACATAATTCTGTCCCTGAATACCATTCCGCTGTCATTCAGGCTCGCTGTTACATACGGAACCTGATTATCCATCGCAACAGTTCGAAGAAGCAACTGTCTGTACATACTGCATTCCTTCCTGTTCACGCTGTGTATGACTGCCGTATCACACAGATTCTCAATATCTTCATCTGCCTCCTTCAACATCAGAAGAAGAAATGGATTAAACCAGTACACAGAAGCACCGATTCGAAGAAGCATCTTATACCAGAGGTCTTTGTGATAATAATGTGTCAGTTCATGATAGAATACAAGTTTTCGTTCTTCTGCCGAATAACCGGTTGCCGGAAGATACAGTCTTGTACAAAAAAGTCCGGCCAGAAGCGGTGTCGTAAGTCCTGCATTCTGCCTCAGCTCCGGAGCTTTTCGAATATGTCTGTTTCTGCATGCCTTTCTGTATATCTGAATGCTTACCGGATCACTGACCGGAAGACTCATTCTCTCCAGATTTTTCACTGACAGATAGTACGCCACAAATTCTCCCGCCATTTTCAGGATTGCCACAGTCAGCCAGACTGCAAGAAAAATACCTGCTGCAATTCCCGCCCATTTACCATTCTCATGAATAGCCGATGGCTTCTGAATGGAAACTCCTGCGAGATTCTGTATATTTTCATTCACAGGCTGTGCAGTATCAGAGAACTCTGTAGTCTGCACTTTCCTCTGACCACCGCTTTCCGTGACAGACTGCTTCACTTTAAAATCCACAATTGAAACTGTAGCCGGCAAACGTATCGGAATCAGAAGGCTGAGCACGACAAACATCCATATAAAATATTTCCACCTGGCTGATACTTTATTTTTAAGTGGACGCGCAAGCAATTTCACAAGTAAAATCACAATTGCCGCAATAATATTTAATTTCAGAATATGCAAAACAAATACTTCCACAATCCACTATTCCTCCCTGTCTTCCATCTCCTTAAGAAAATCGCTGAGCTCATGAATTTCTTCCGAACTGATTTTTTTCCCCTGATAAAGGGATGTTACAAATTTTTTCAGTGAATTTCCATAGAGTTTCTCAAGAACGCTCTGGCTCTCATGTGCCTGATAATCTGTCTGTGAAATCAACGGCGTATATAGATTCATTTTTCCCTGCTTGGTCACTTCTACAAAATTTTTGGCTTCCAGTCTGGTCAACAATGACAGGATTGTTGTTGGTGCAAGATTTTTCCTGGTATTGATTACTTTTTCGATCTCCGGTCGCGTCATCGGCGGAGTGCCATTCCACAGAACAAGCATAATATCAAGTTCTGATTCCGGAAGCCTCTGATATGCTTTTTTCACTTTTTCGCCTCCCTCTGTCACTAATTTCTACAAATGTAGGATCATTTTAATTGTATCATATCCGCAACCAATTACAACTGTTTCCTTTTCAAAACGAGACAACTCACTTATCAGTTTTCTGTATAATTGTTTCCATTCTCATCACTCCATGTTCCGTCACCGTTATCAGTAAATCCTGTCCCATTATCATCACGGAAATAGTAATCTCCATTTGTAGTCTGTGTAACTGTCACGCTGTTGCCGTCTGCATCTGTAAGGGTGTGCTGTTCAAGCTCTGCTCCCATATAATGTGTATCATCATTCAATGCCTGCCAGGTCTTACCGTTTTGGTCTGTAAAATAAATCTCATCGTCGGTCGTGTAGACTGTTCCATCATCACCGATATATTCACTGTCATAGTTTTTATAAATGATTCTGTCTACAGAAACACTGTTTCCATTGCTGTCAAATAACGTCAGAGTAGCTGTAGAAAGAACATCTGCATTTTCTTCTGAAGAACTTTCCCCATCCGAGTCACTTCCGTCTGCATCTGAAGAAGAGGAGGCCGCTCCCACACTCTGGCTGTCAGATGCATTCTTGGATGTAGAATCATAAGTAACTGCATCACTTTCCTGCCTTGCAGAAGACGGATTTCCCGGATAGGAAATGTCCTCTATCAGTTTTCTTACTTCACTGATATCATCTGCATCTTTTGCATATCCAACCGCCATATACAAGCTTTTTCCCTCAGAATAAATCGTCTGATAACATGCCTCATATGTATCATCACATCTGGCAATTTCCACCTTATCATCATCCACCGAATATTTATAGACAATTATATAATCACTGCCATTTGTGTAACTTGCATAAGCCCCTTCCGTATTCGCCTTCTGCCATCCGGAATCTGCCGGTGGCTGCATATAAAAATCACCATTCCCGGCGGCCATAACATTTCCACCGGAAAAAATGCCCAGCGCCACAGCTGTCATCAGTGTCATTAATTTTGCAGATTTCATCTTCATAATAGATTCCCCCTTTGATTTTTATTTTCTACTTTTGTAGAAGTTATTTTCATTCTACATCTGTAGAACATTTCTGTCAATTCTTTTTTCTACAATTGTAGAATTTTAGGGTGCTAGCTGTACCACTGCCACCTCCTCGACTTTATTGGAACATTACGGAGTAATTTACTATAAAAAAAATCCACTGTAATATTCCCCGTTCACAGTAAGTAACTGTCGGCTTTCTATTACAGTGGAAAAATCTCGTACCTGCTATTCTGTTTTCTCAGAAAAATTACATTCCTTTTGCCTTCTTTACGCACTCCAACTGTGCCTCGAACACAGCACTGCGCAGTCCCTTTTCTTCCAGAACACGTACTGCCTGAATCGTCGTTCCTGCCGGTGAGCATACCATATCTTTCAGTTCGCCCGGATGTTTGCCTGTCTCCAGCATCAGTTTTGCACTTCCGAGTACGGCCTGTGCAGCAAATTTATACGCCTGTGCACGCGGCATTCCATCTGCCACGGCAGCATCTGCCATCGCCTCAAGAAACATAAATACATATGCCGGGGAGCTTCCTGAAACTCCAACCACTGCATCCATCAGACGTTCCGGGATCACTTCTGTTTTACCGAAAGTATTGCAGAGAGTTACTGCAAGAAGTGTTTCCTTTTCCGTCACCTGTTCATTGACGCAGAGTGCTGTCATGCCCTCGCCGACCATCGCCGGAGTGTTCGGCATCGTACGGATGATTTTTGTCCCTTCTCCCAGATGTTCCCCGAGCCACTGCAAAGTTTTACCCGGTGCAATGGAAATAAAAATCTGTCCTTCTTTTACATTATCTTTGATTTCATCCAGCACTTCTTCCAGAAACTGCGGTTTCACTGCCAAAAAAACAACATCTGCAAAATCCACAACCTGTGCATTTGTGTCTGCCTTCTGAATACCCAGTTCTTTCTCAATCTTTTCACGGGTTTTGTCTGATTTTGCAGATGCGATCATATCTCCATTCTTTACTTCACCACTTTTCAGAATTCCCTTTAACATGGCAGTCGCCATATTTCCACAACCGATAAAACCAATTTTCATGATAATCTTCCTCCTTGTGTGAAAACATCAGATCATATGCAGGTACTGACAATACTATCAGCGCCTCCTCTTCGTCACTTTACAATTCTATAGTAATATTTTATCTATATCATACCTGTTTTCACACAAAAAGTAAAATACTATCTTCTTATTTTGAACATTCTCTATTGTTATTGTCCTGCTTATTTAAAGTGTAACGTTTTATGGTATTTTGCGTACTGATCAAGCAGATCACTCCACCTCTGTCCCTCCGGTTTGTTTTCGTTATTGTTGTAATTATCCGGTCCCTTCAGTTCATCCATGTATTGAGTATAATCCAGAATGTAGATATCAACTGTGGAAATGTCTCTGTCTTGGATTGCAAAAATATTGCAGTTTCCGGCAGAATCATTATATGGAAGTTTATTTCCGTTCGCGTCAAGCGCTACCATAAAACAATCACTGTCAGAGCCGTCTTCATAAAGCTCATTTACGGTCAGCTCATATGGTGTACGGATTACAGATTTAAGGCCAATACCTGCATCATTTGTATCGTTCAGTTCCAGAACCTCGGTCTGAGAATCGTCTACTGTAACCGGAATATCAAAGTTCCAGTCACCTTCATATTTGTAGTAGCCCGCATCTGTTCCATATTTTTCATAGTCATCTTCTGACCATTCATAATCTGCTTCCAGTCCTCTTACCTTCGTGATATCCAGATGCAGATTAAAGGTATCCGGAATCTCAATATCTTTAATATATTTCTGATATTCTCCACCACGCTCAGATACTTTATTGATAAATTCTTCCAGCAGCGCATATCCTTCATCCGTTTCATCATTTAAATCATCCTGTGTCACGCCCATCTCATCCAGTACCTGCTGTGTCATTTCGTTATACTTTTCATTATATTCCGTATAATCTTTCGACGCCTGTGCAAGATCATAACGGAAAATACATGCATAAGTTTTATCATCCAGGAACTGCCCTTCCACCTGACCATCGATGACCGGATCTGCATCTGCATTAAAATCAACGCCACCGGTCATATCCAGGTCAATAACCGGTGTACCGCTTTCTGCTATGGTTTCCGTCTCTGGAAATGGCGTATCACTTTTAAGCTGCATCGTCATGTAAACTGCCTGGCTGTTGGCAAATACTTCGGAACATGTGATCGTCAGACCGTCAGCGGTTTTGGTGTAGGCGGTATCTTCTTTTGTTGCCGTAGCATTTGGGGCAGTTTCTTCTTTCCCTGCCGTATTGCTTTCTGTCTGATTTCCCTTCTCACTGTCGGAAGCAGTATTTCCGGTTCCTTCTGCCTCAGCCCCATCAATCGTCTCCAGCGTCGTTGCATGATCTGCAAAATTGCCAAAGAAGCTTACGTTGTCCTGTAAGATGTCAAAAAGTCCACCAACAACCGGAATATTTTTTGCCATGACCGGATTTGTCGCATAAAATACAAAACCAACGGCCAAAGCTGCTGCCACACCACCGGCAATTCTGCCTCCGACTTTCATCCAGTGATATGGGTCTTTCGGAGCCTTTTTCTGCATGGCAGTATCATTTTCAATCATGCGGTATGCCTGATTGATCCGTTCATGTACAATGACCGGAATCTCTGTATCTTTCTGAAGTTTTTCCTGAAAATCCATTTCGTTATTATTAAGATTCGTCATTAAGCGCGTCCCTCCCTGACTTTATACTGATACATTTCTGCAACCTGTTTTCTTCCTCGCTGAAGCCGCGATTTTACAGTGCTTTCTTTCATATCCAGAATGTCACTGATCTCCCGGATATTAAATCCTTCCATATAATACAGAAGAATAACCAGTCGATATTTATTATCCAGTGGCTCCAGCACCTGTGCCCATTCCTTTGATGCATACTCCTCTTCATAAAAGGGCATCTCCGGCATCTGATCCGTATATGTGATCTGTTTTTTTCTCTGCAGAATATCTCTGCATTTATTGATCAGAATACGTATCATCCATGTCTTAAAATACCTGTTCTGCTTCAAACTTTTCAGATTTTCATAGCAGGAAAGAATAGTATCCTGTATCGCATCGGCAACATCTTCATCATTTTTCAGATATGCAGAAGCGACCTTGTACATGCTCTGCACCTGCTCATCCATAAGCCGGCAGAAAGCATCTTTATCGCCTTTCTTCGCCTTTCGTATCAAAAATTCATTCATCGTAGTCTCCATTCTCCTGTATCTGACCGGTCATCAGGAAATGTTGTGTAAAAGCTTTGTTTATGTGCTTCTACTTATTAGACGCGCAAAACACCAAAAAGGATGCAGATTTTTTCATAAAAATTTCCGCATGCAAAAAATACCGCAGAGTCACTGGAAGGGGTATGGCTCTGTGGCATGTTATTGTACTACTTTGCAAGCAGCATGGACAGATAAGAAGTTCTCGTGGTGTCCTGCATAGAATAGCCGATCGTCTGCAGTATTTCTTTAACCTTATCCAGTGCTGCTTCTTTTTTTTCTTCTGTTTCAACAATAATCTCCAGTTCCAGATAATCCCCAAGATTGGTAACAGTATCAACGCACGCTGTGATATTCTCCTTGTGAAAATACTGTCTCAGCTTTTCTACCGGAGGTACCGGTCGAAAACCGATGTGTTCGAGTATTTTACGACAGATTTTGGCATCACCTACAGTTGTTTCCAACTCCTGTCTGGTCATGGAAATATTATCCATTTTTGCCCCCTTGTATGTAATGGCTGCACTCCTCTTGCCTGTCATTCGATTCTCCGTACTGCGTACACGAAAAGCCTCATCCAAAGCGGCAAAATCATGATGATCTGACGTATAATAAGTATCCGATTCCAGAACAAGATCTGCTCTCACAAAACCCGTTTCTTCCAGAACCCTCTCTATATCTGTCCTGCTGTTTATCTTTAGTTTAATCTCAACTTCTACACTCATATTTGCTCCTGCTCCTTACATTAAAATACTGTCCAATTACCAGTTATTTTCTGTTACTGATACAGATTGATTTCTCAACACTTATAAAACATACAACTCATCTGAACTAAGGTAACTTCACTTCTTACTGCCTGTAAAATGACAGATCTTTTTCATCTAATATATCACAGTATAAATATCATGAACAGTACACCTCATATTATATAGTAGTCATTCAGAACTCATTTCAAACCTGACTTTTAATAATCAGGCTTTCCTAATACAGATTCACTTTTCTGCTATTTCTCCCATAGTATGTCATTTCGCAGGAAAGCCTTGCCTTACCATCTTCCCAGACTCAAAAATTCAATAAAAAAAGAGGAATCCTTCATACGAAAATCTCCCCTTCCGAAACACCAGGAGATATTTTCAAAGGATTCCCCATACAACAAAATTTCTTATTCACACCCAGCCCAGGGTGTACAAAGTGACGAGCAACGTCCCTTTGCGGTTTTGTATGATTCTTTAAATCACATAATCTTTCTGAACAGATCTTTCAGATCTTCCACACTTGCATCTTTCGGGTTGCCCGGTGCGCATGCATCAGCGTGTGCAGATTCTGCAAGGAACTGAAGATCTTCTTCTTTAATTGCTTCCAGTTTTGTCGGAATTCCTACATCAACAGAAAGCTTTCTGACTGCATCGATTGCAGCTTTTCTGTACTCTTCCTGTGTCATAGAATCTACATCTTTGACACCCATAGCACGGGCGATTTCACGATATTTTTCACCTGTACATTCCTGGTTATATTCCATAACGATCGGGAGCATCATTGCGCATGCAACACCATGAGGTGTATCATAAACAGCACCCAGTGTATGAGCCATGGAATGTGCAATTCCAAGACCTACATTTGAGAATCCCATACCTGCAATATACTGTCCAAGTGCCATTCCCTCACGGCCTTCTTTTGTGTTTTCTACTGCACCGCGAAGAGATTTGGAAATCAGTTCGATTGCTTTCAGATGGAACATATCTGTCATTTCCCATGCAGCTTTTGTGGTATATCCTTCGATTGCATGTGTCAGTGCATCCATACCTGTAGAAGCGGTCAGGCCCTTAGGCATAGAAGACATCATTTCCGGATCAACAACTGCGATGATCGGCATATCATGTGGGTCAACACATACGAATTTACGTTTCTTTTCAACATCAGTAATAACGTAGTTAATAGTAACTTCTGCAGCGGTTCCTGCTGTTGTCGGAACTGCAATGATCGGTACGCAAGGTTTCTTTGTCGGTGCAGTGCCTTCCAGACTTCTTACATCTTCAAATTCCGGATTCGCAATGATAATTCCAATTGCTTTTGCAGTATCCATAGAAGAACCGCCACCGATTGCAACGATATAATCTGCACCGGATTTTTTAAATGCGACCACACCATTCTGTACGTTCTGGATTGTCGGGTTTGCCTTAATATCAGAGTAAATTTCGTATTCCAGACCATCTTTTTCAAGGACATCTGTTACCTTACTTGTAACATTAAATTTAATCAGATCCGGGTCGGAACATACAAAAGCTTTCTTAAATGCATGTGCTTTTGCTTCGTTTGCGATCTCAGCGATTGCGCCTGCTCCGTGATAAGAGGTTCCATTCAAATTGATTCTGTTTGCCATGATTAAACATTCCTTTCTTACTTGCCTGCACATTGTCTTTTGCATCTGTACAGCATTATTTGCTTCAACTTTGTCATTATATTAACAATGCATCCATAAAAAAGAAAGTTACAAAATTCGTTAAGTGTAACGTTTCCTGTAACTTTCGTGATTTGTTCCAAATTTATATATTCATGTTCAGTAAAAATGACAGTGTATTTTTTATATGGCGTCTGTTTTTCAATAAAAATCCTTTATTTACAGGGTTTTTGTAATGTCAATTTAAAATTTCAAGCTTCACAAAAACCTCTGCAAGTTTTCCCGGCATACCGTCAACCACTGTCTGAGCAAGTTTCTCCGGTGTACATGTCAACTCTCCTGTCACCCATCTGACCGTCATATAGATCGAGCTCTGGCAATACATTTCCAAAAGATAATGGATGTTTTCTCCAGCTTGTTTGCCACTTTTTTCACAAATCAGATTTTCATAAAATTCCAGAATCAGTTCAAAATCATGCTGTCTGAGAGAGTTCTGTTCATCATAGCGAAATGCCGCAGCAAAAAATGTCTGCTCTTCCTGAATATAAGTAAACTTCTTCACAAGCGCATCGTAAACTGTTTTTCCCTCTCCCATATGCTCAAAGGATTTCACCAGAAGCTTATCAAAGTACCAGTTGATCAAATCATATTTGTCCAGAAAATTTCTGTAAAAAGTCTGTCTGGTAAGCCCGCATTCTTCCGTAATCTGCTTTACAGTAATGTTTTCTACCAGAGTGGATTTCATACATTCTTTCATTGCTCTTGCGAGCCGGTATTTCGTTTTTTCTCCCTTGGTCAGATCTCTCTGGTTGCCTGTTTCAGCCATTCTTTTTCATCCTCATTTAAGTATGGTGTGATTGTCTCATACACTTTGCGATGGTAATCATTTAATAGTTTTCTTTCATGGTCAGACATCTGTTGAGGATCAATTCCATCCAGATCAAATGGAACCATTGTCAGTGTTTCAAACCTCATAAACTGTCCGAAAGAAGTCTTTTCTGCCTTTCTGCAAAGCACAAGATTTTCATGTCGGATTCCAAATTCTCCCTCCAGATAATAGCCCGGTTCATCAGAAGTAAGCATACCTTCTTCTAATACCGGTGCCGGATGATCCGGAATATTTTTCCAGCGAAAACCATTTGGTCCCTCATGCACATTTAAAAGATAACCGACGCCATGTCCGGTGCCATGATTATAGTCCTCTCCCAGTTCCCAGAGTGGTCCGCGTGCAAGATAATCGAAGTTTAATCCGGTACATCCATACTTAAATTTCGCAGCTGCCAGATTCAGATTTCCACGCAGAACAGCGGTAAAATACTTCTTTTCTTTGTCGCTGACCGGTCCGAGAACTATCGTTCTTGTAATGTCTGTCGTGCCTTCCAGATAGTGTCCACCGGTATCTGCAAGTACCATTCCTTTCGCTTCAAGCGGAATATCCGTCTCCTTTGTTGCACTGTAATGTACAATAGCTGCGTGTGTTCCATATGCAATGATCGGATCGAAACTGTCCCCGAGAAAATGCTCCTGTTCGCTTCGGAATTGATAGAGTTTTTCCGCCGCACTCAGTTCTGTGATCGTCTCTTTTGCCACATTTGTTTTCAGCCAGTGAATGAATTTAGTAACCGCCACTCCGTCTTTAATGTGTGCGAACCGCTCATTTTCCATCTCTGTAGAGTTCTTGACAGCTTTCGGAAGAAGTGTCAGATTTACCTCATCCAAAATCACCGCATCTGCCGGAATATTGCTCACAAGGCGACTGTTGACACCGGATTTGGAGAGAAGGATTCTGCTGCCGGACGGTATCGCCTGTACGTAAGAATAAACTTCATTATATGGATAAATTTTCACTCCGTCAGCTTCCAGATTCTCACAGATTTTCTGCGCAAAGGCACTGACATTTGCATATAACCGAAGCTCGGTATCTGTCATGATCAGATAAGAAAGCACCACCGGGCAACAGTGAATATCATTGCCTCGGATATTCAAAAGCCACGCAATATCATCCAGTGAAGTCAGTACAAAAACGTCTGCATTTTTTGCTTTCATCTGCTCGCGGATCTTTGCAATTTTATCTGCTCTTGTCTCACCGGCCCACTTTACATCAAGCTCCATCACCGGTTCACATGAAAGTGCCGGACGGTCTTTCCAGATTTCCCCGATCAGATCATCATCTACCGAAAAACTAATGTCTTTTTCTCCCAGAAGCTGCTGCAATTCTTCCGCTTCTTTCGCACTTACTGTACGTCCGTCAAATCCCAGACACATCTTCTGTTCCAGTTTTTCTTTCAGAAATTCATGGACGGTCGGAACTCCCGGTTCCCCGGATTTAAACAGTTCGATCGTACTTCCCTTAAGCTGATCTGCCGCCTGAATAAAGTATCTGCCATCCGTCCAGAGTCCTGCCATATCCTTCATGATAACCGCTGTTCCTGCTGAACCCGTAAAACCTGTAATATATTTTCTGCATTTAAAATAATCACCCACATATTCCGAACCGTGGAAATCATCCGTCGGAACCAGATATGCATCGACTCCTTTTTCTTTCATAAGAATACGAAGAGCTTTCAGCCTTTCTTTTACTGTCATAACCTGCGCCTCCCGCCTGATAATCTGTAAATCTGTAATCCATGTTAAACAGATTCTTTCTGTTTGTCAACTAAGGGAACTGCCCTTAGACCCGTCAGGGAACCTCGCCGCTCCCCTGACAACCCCTGGGTTCCTTTAAACCTCCCAGGTTATCCAAATATGTAAACATACAAAAGTACCAGAACACCCTATCTATGTGTGGAGGAAGGTATCCTGGTACTCTGTCATTCTATTGATTTAATTAAAATTTTATTCTTGCTTTGCGTGGCCCGGTGGGGTGCGCGAGGGGAGAGCGGCCTTCGCAACTGTGAGCGCCCTCCCCTCGCATAGGGTTTTACCTGATTGCCAAATCATTGGCGGGCCGCCGGGCAGTCCCCGGCAATCTTAAATACGATTTTCCGGACATTCTGCTTTTCTTTATTTTTTATGCAGGGCATATGTGCATCCTGCGGTGCATAATATCCGAATGTTCCTTCTGTAAGAATATTGAACCCGTGATCCCCTGCTTTTTTGTAGAACAAAATGTCCTGAATTGGCGTCCTGTCTTCTTCCACCTCCAGTTCATCTGCAAAATCCACATAAATACGCTCTTCGCCTTCTTCCATAAACTGAAGATCCGCATATTTTCTGTGCGATTCCATCTGGGCATCGTCTTTATCTTTTGTCTCATAAGTCTGCACCAGAGCAAACAGATTCTCACCATCCAGCTCATAGCGTCCTTCCGCAAGATGCTCACTTTTGTCCTGTTTTATAAAATCTCTTATGAGTTTTCCGTATTCTGCAAATTCTCTGTATCTATCAAGATTTTCTATTTTATCAAAAATCATACTCCTGTCTCCTGTTTTGCTTTATCCTTGCCAAGAAGTTTCTTTACAACAGGTCCGAGTACCGGCGACAGAAGGGAAATTGCTGCCAGTGCAAGGAAAACTGCGCAAATCGGGTGCGTCAGGAAAATGGAGAAGTTTCCGTCACTCATGGTAAGGGCGCCTCTGAAGTTTGTTTCTGCCAGTGCTCCAAGAATGATACCAATTACAATCGCAGACATGGAAAACTCTGTCTTATTCATAAAATATCCGAGGAAGCCACAGAATACCATTACAAATACATCATTCATGGAATTGTTATAAGCATAGGCACCAACAAAAGTAAGAGTAAAAATAACAGGAATCAGGATCTCTTTGGGAATATTTACAACCTTGACAAATACTCTGATCAGAGAAAATCCCATAAGACCCATAACTGCGTTTGCAAGAAGAAGGCCGATAAAAATTGCATATACAGAGCTTGCCTGCTCTTTAAAAAGCAGCGGTCCAGGCTGCATTCCCTGAACCATCAATGCTCCAAGCATGATTGCTGTCGCACCATCACCAGGAATACCAAGTGTCAGCATCGGGATCATTGCACCACCGGATACAGAGTTGTTTCCGGCCTCCGGAGCAACGATACCTTCCGGTTCACCATTGCCAAAATTGTCTTTATATTTTGACCATCTCTTTGCCTGATCATAAGAAACAAACGAAGCGATGTCACCACCTGTTCCAGGTACACATCCAATAAAAGTTCCGATAATAGAGGAACGGAGAAGTGTTACAAACACTCTCTTAAGATCCTCCCATGTAGGAAATACTCTGGTAAGTTTTACATCTGTTTTTACATATTTTTCTTTATAACAGTCCTCCACACTCTGAAGAACCTGAGAAAAAGCAAACAGTCCGATCAGGATCGGTACGAAAGAAATACCGCCCAGAAGATATGTAGAACCAAAAGCAAAACGCACAGAACCGCTCAGATTATCAATTCCAATAGTTGCGATAAACAGTCCGATGAATCCTCCCAGAAGACCTTTTAAGATAGATCCAGACGAAACACTGGTGATGATACTAAGTCCGAATACTGCAAGTGCAAAGTACTCTGGTTTTGAAAATTTCAGTGCCACAGATGCAAGCATCGGAGAAAAGATGATCAAGCAGATTGCACTGAAAATTCCTCCAAATGTGGAACCAAACGTAGATAAACCAAGTGCCCGTCCCGGCTGCTTCAATTTCGTTGCCATTGGATATCCGTCCAGAGTGGTTGCTACAGATGCCGGTGTGCCCGGTGTTTTCAAAAGGATTGCCGAAATGGATCCTCCGTATATCGCTCCACAGTATATACCAAGGAGCATCAGGATTCCACCGACTCCCTGGAAGGCAAACGTAAGTGGAAACAAAAGCGCAATACCCATGTTTACAGAAAGTCCCGGCATTGCTCCAATCAGGATACCTGCACCGGTTCCGAAAATAAGGCCTGCCAGATTGCCTATCGTAAATACATTGCCAAGTGCTACTAAAATGTCAGACATTCTTCTACCTCCTTATCTCATAAATATCGGTGCCGGCAGAGAAATGTTCAGGAGCATGCCAAACAGAATATAAACAGCTGCCAGTGTAATAATCGTTGTAAGAGCAATCTTCTTTACGCTCCGTACTTCCATCAGATACATCAGTGCCGGAATGAACAACAGTGCACCAATATAAAATCCTAGAAAATACAGCACCACACAGAACAGAACAATAATTCCAAAAAGGATATAAACTCTGATATTTGCCGGTGTTGAGATCGTAAATGTCTTTGCTTCAAGTTTTTCTTTATTTTTAATCGTTGAAATCAGCAGGCATACTGAAAAAACAATGATCAGAATGCCAAGCATCATCGGCCAGAATCCGGCTCCCGGATCACCTTCGCCAATTTTTATTTTAAGTGACGAAGCCAGCGCCACAACACCCACACCGACCAAAAGCATGATCACAGAAATTATATAATTTGCTTTTTTCATGTTTCCCATTTTATTTGCCTCCTATGACGCAGACAGAAGGATTTTCCTCCTGCCTGCATGACAGTCCGTTTATTCAGTCTCAATATCTTTTAAGAGATCTTCATACATTGCATAGTCATCTTCCATCATCTTCTGGCAGTCATCTCCAATGATGCACTGTGGATCAATACCCTGTTTTTCGAAGTATTCTTTGAATTCATCACTTTCGCAGGTTGTCTTTGCTGCATCTCTCAGCTGTGTCAGAATTTCTTCCGGTGTATCTTTCGGAGCTACAAGACTTGCCCATGCACGGATCACCAAATCATGTCCCAGTTCTTTGAAAGTAGGAACATCTGGATAAATGCTGGAACGTTCTTCTGACATAACACCAAGAATCTTCATCTCGCCAGCATCTACCTGTGACTTATAGCTGGACGGATCAGCGATCGTTGCATCAATATGTCCGCCGGTAAGTGCCGCAGCAATATCTGCGGAACCATTCGGATAAGGAATGTGTTTCAGTTCCACACCAAATTCTTTTTCAAAACTTACTGCTGCCACATGCCAGATAGCTCCCATACCGGAGTTTCCTACCTGAACGGTACCAGGATTTTCTTTGCAGTATGCTGCAAAATCATCAACGGAATCATATGGTGCATCCGCTGGTACGATCAGTGCTGCCGGTGCTGCGATCGGTGCACAGATTGCTGCATAATCTTCCGGTGTTACCTGGCATTTATCCTGCCATGGGAACATTGCCAGCTCAACAGTTACCATTCCAAGTGTATATCCGTCTGCTTTTGCTGCTGAGGTTTCTACCATACCGGTAACACCGCCGCCGTCCGGTTTGTTGGTTGCTACAAAATTAGCTCCATCAAGATTTTCTTTCATATACTGCATAAGACCTCTTGCTGCGGTATCAGTTCCACCACCTGCTGCTTTCGGAATGATAACGGAAATATCTTTGCTCGGATACTTGGCTGATCCACCTGCACTTCCACATCCTGCCATTGTCGTTACTGCCATTGCTCCTGCGAGTACCAGTGCTGCTACTTTTTTACACTCCATAATTTTTTCCTCCCTTGATTATCTCACAATCTTTTGTTCTACACGTTTTGTAAGTTCATTAAGATCTCTTACTTCTTCTTTAAATGTTTCTGTCAGTCCGGATTTATCTTTTGTTCTGCTGTTCAGTGTCACATGAAGACCTTCTACCTCAGAAAGATGATATTTTGCATTTACCGGATAATACTGCCTCTCTATCAGCGATGCAATCGTCAGGAAATCAGAAACTTCTTTTGCTTTTTCTTCTTTATAGTGTTCGCAGAGCCATGTGTAAAGCTGCGGATGGAAATTATCCATAACTCCACAGAAACCTGCTGCTCCTTCCCGCATAGATTCAAGCAATGTCGTTGTATTTGCGTTGTACAGTTTCAGATTAGATCCTTCGATAACTTCCAGCTTCTTTCGGATCTGTGCAATATCACAGCAGGTATCTTTCAGGAAATAAAATCTTCCTGTAGATGCACACCAGGAAATAGTTTCCGGTGTAAGCAGTCTCTTGTACGGATACGGACACTCATAAAAACCAAGCGGAACATTCGGATCCATGTTTTCCAGAATTTTTTTGCAGTTTTCGATCCACACAGAATCATCTTCATCTTCTTTTGCCAGACGGTTAGTTATTAAAATCACTGCATCTACTCCTGTTTTGGCGATTTCATTAAGCTCTGTAATCTGATCTTCAATCTTGTCTGATACATGTCCGGATGCAATTACCGGAACTCTTCCTGCCGCAAACTCCACAGTTTTGGCTGCGTATTTTACTCTCTCCTCAAGAGACAGGTAAAACATTTCGCTTGACTGACATACGGCAAACATTCCGGAAACACCGTTTTTGATGTACCAGTCCACCAGTTCTTTCAGGCCATCATAGTCGATTTTGTTGTCCTCTGTAAACGGAGTCAGCATAACCGGCCATGAACCTCCCGGGAAACGATTTTCCATTTTTTCTTCCTCCTCTTTCCTGTTATTTTCTAATCTTCCAAAAAGCTATATTTTTCCTTTTGTATGTGTATGTGATATATAAAAAATCTTCATCCTGAATAATAGCCGGGTATGCAAATTCACCCTCACCAGTACTCAGATCTCTGATTTTTTCCCATGTTTTTCCATCGTCTTTTGAAACTGCAAGAGAAATCGGTGTTCGATCTCCCCAGTTTACTCCAACCGGATTATATACAAGAAATAATTTTCCGTCTTCAGAACGTATCATGTCGATTCCACTGTTGTTATTCGGAAGTTCCGTGGCATAAGCTTCTGTCCAGGTATCCCCTCCGTCTTTGGAGTCGCTCCGGTAGATCATGCCTTCAGTACTTCGAAGAAGCATGTGCACCTGATCCGGGATACTTTCCCATAAAGTTGGCTGAATCACACCTCTTCCATAAAAAGACTGCTCACTTACCGGAATGGAACTGTCATCTTTTCCGACTGTTCGCTCTCCTCTCTTATACTC
The DNA here is from genome assembly GCF_014297355.1 of Blautia intestinalis. Classification (GTDB taxonomy): domain Bacteria; phylum Bacillota; class Clostridia; order Lachnospirales; family Lachnospiraceae; genus Blautia_A; species Blautia_A intestinalis. The sequence goes on from NZ_JACOQE010000004.1 coordinate 234,427, forward strand.
CAGCTGACTGATTTCAACTTCCTGTGATTTATTCCATGTTTTTCCATCATCATCGGAACGATCCACAAATGCTTTCCAAATTCCCTGTTCGGTAGATCCCGGTGCCAGAATTCTTCCACTTTTCAGACGGATCGGTTTGTTTCTCACCGGTCCTCTGCCGCCCTGATCTCCCGGAACCAGTTCTTTTTCTTCTCCAAAAGTTTCTCCGTTATCTTCTGAAACCCGGTACATGGTCCGCCACTTACTTATTTCATTTCCTACTTTGTAAAAAATGATGATCTTCTTTTCATCAACCCGGAACAACACCGGATTCCAGTGTGCTTCCTCGGACTGTGCCAGAATTTTCGGTTCTTCAAAATGTTCTTCATTTCCCCTGGTGAACCAGATTGCCACATCACCGTTTCCTTCTTTGGTCCCACCAAACCAGGCTGCAAGAAATCTGTCCGGTCCGATTTTCAGTAATGTGGAAGCATGACACATATCTGTGGGACACTTTTCCATAATCAGTTTCATTTCATCCTCCCTTGTCTCAGTGTGTTCTGTATTTCAGAACGCTGTTCTGTTGTGTAAATATTTTTTTGTGAACGCGAATAGCTCACGTTCACATTTATAATAATTTCTGCTGTTTATAACCGTGTCTGTTATCTATATATTCTTTCTTAACAGGTATTTTCAGGATAAACGATTCTCGATCTTCGCTACATATTTCTTGATCAGCAACGCCCATTCCTGAATCTGATCATCTGTAAAATGAACCGCAAGACCGCTGACACTGATTGCTGCATATAGCTTATGCGTCTTGTCAAAAATTGGCATTGCCACACATTTCACCCCAAACTCATGCTCCATGTCATCGATTGCATATCCTCTCTGCCTTGTTGCCTCAAGCTCTGCTCTAAGCTGGACCGGATCAGAAATCGTATGATCTGTGTAAACAGCAAGATCCCTCTGAAGGTATGCATTGATCTCTTCTTCCGAAAGATTTGCAAGCATTGCTTTACCGATTCCGGTACAATGCATATCAGCTCTCTCACCCAGAATAGAACGCATCAGATTGACAGACTCAGTCGGATAAGTTGCTTCCAGATATACAACCTCTCCATCATGAGGAATGGCAAGATATACTCTTTCATTTGTAAAATTGGCAAGCTCCTGCATATATGGCATTGCTATCTTGATAATGGAAAAAGTTTCTTCCATTGCCCTGCTCAATGCAAAAACCTGCATTCCCAGTTTATATCGCTCTGTCTCTTCATCCTTCTCCAGATAATCCATTGCCTTCAGTGTCGTCAGAATATCATAAACATTACTCTTGTACAGACCAAGACGGTCGCTGATCTCTGTGACACCCCAGGTAGGCTTTACCAGAAAACAATTCAGAACATCCAGTGCTTTTTTTAATGACTTAACTTTGATCTCATCCTGATCCATTGACGTTCTCCTGTTGCTGTTCTGTATTTCAGAACTTTGTTATAAATTATTTTGTAACTAAAGAATAGCACATTTATATTATAATAACAATTGGACAAAATTCATATATTTATTTTTAGTTTTTCATACAAAAGTACCAAACAAGGAGACTATGTAAACATACAAAAGTACCAGAACACCCTGTCTATGTGTGGAGGAGGGTATCCTGGTACTCTGACACTCTATTGATTTAATTGAATTACTTCTTGCTTTGCGTGGCCCGGTGGGGTGCGCGAGGGGAGAGCGGCCTTCGCAACTGTGAGCGCCCTCCCCTCGCATAGGGTTTTCATATTTTACAAAATACCATTCCCCTGACTTTTAAGGCAATGATCAACCTTTTGGTTCAAAAGACATTTTCTTAGAAAAGTCCAGTAATTTTTCCGGTCTCATCTACATCGATTCTCTCTGCAGCCGGTACTTTCGGCAGTCCCGGCATAGTCATGATCTCGCCTGTCAGAGCTACGATGAATCCTGCGCCTGCGGAAATCTTCAGGTTACGTACTGTAACTTCGAAGTCTGTCGGTGCACCGAGTTTTGTCTGATCATCTGTCAGGCTGTACTGTGTCTTAGCAACGCAGATCGGGCAGTTGCCGAAGCCAAGAGCCTCAAGCTGTTTTGCCTGTTTCTGGGCATTTGCTGTAAGTACAACTCTCTTGCCACCGTAGATTTTCTGTACGATCTGGTTCAGTTTGTCCTCGATGGAGCCTTCCAGTTCATAGGAATAAGTAAAGTCGTTTGGCTCTTCAACCAGACGCAGAACTTCTTCTGCAAGTTTGATTCCGCCTTCGCCGCCTTTTGCCCATACTTCGGAAAGTGCTACGTTTACGCCGAGTTCTTTACACTTAGACTCTACAAAGTCAAGCTCTGCCTTGGTATCTGTCGGGAATGCATTGATAGCAACTACGCAAGGAAGTTTATATACATTCTTGATGTTGCTTACATGTTTCAGAAGGTTCGGGATACCTTTTTCCAGTGCTTCCAGATTTTCGTTGTTGAGGTCAGCTTTTGCTACACCACCGTTGTATTTCAGGGCACGTACAGTTGCTACGATTACAACAGCGTTCGGATGCAGATCTGCCATACGACACTTGATGTCAAGGAATTTTTCAGCACCAAGGTCAGCACCAAATCCAGCCTCTGTGATCGCATAATCAGCAAGTTTCAGAGCCATCTTTGTTGCTGTTACGGAGTTACATCCGTGTGCGATATTTGCGAATGGTCCGCCATGTACAATTGCCGGAACGTGTTCCAGTGTCTGAACAAGGTTCGGTTTCAGGGCATCTTTCAGAAGTGCAGTCATAGCGCCCTCTGCATGAAGGTCACCTGCTGTTACCGGTTTCTGCTCTGCAACTTTACCATATGTGTATCCGATGATGATCTTGGAAAGTCTTTCCTTCAGGTCTTTGATGTCACTTGCAAGGCAAAGGACTGCCATGATCTCGGATGCAACTGTGATGTCGTATCCGTCTTCACGAGGCATACCGTTTGTTCTTCCGCCAAGTCCGTCTACTACGTTACGAAGCTGACGGTCGTTCATATCCACACATCTTCTCCATGTGATCTTTCTCGGGTCAATGTTCAGTGCATTGCCCTGGAAGATATGGTTGTCGATCATTGCAGCAAGAAGGTTGTTGGCTGCACCGATCGCATGGAAGTCACCTGTGAAATGAAGGTTGATATCTTCCATCGGAACTACCTGTGCATAACCGCCGCCTGCTGCGCCGCCCTTTACACCGAATACCGGTCCGAGGGATGGCTCACGGAGAGCTACCATTACGTTTTTGCCGAGTTTCTGCATACCATCTGCAAGACCTACGGTTGTTGTGGTCTTTCCTTCACCTGCCGGTGTCGGGTTGATTGCAGTTACAAGGATCAGTTTACCATCCTTTTTGTCGCTTTCTTTCAGAAGATTGTAATCAATTTTTGCTTTGTATTTTCCGTACTGCTCCAGATATTTGTCATCAATACCTGCTTTTTCTGCAATCTCTGTGATTGGAAGCATTTCGCACTCCTGTGCAATTTCGATGTCACTTTTGAATCCCATAATTGTCTCCTTTCTGTAGGCGCCGCGTCACTTTTTAGTTAAAAAAAGCAGTATCCGAGGTTTCCTCAAATACTGCCCAGACGGTCGGCTCTGCAAATCTCTGATTCCCATGTGGTGATTTCCACTGCTCCGCCAGTCATCAGAGATTCTTTTAAATTGTTGAGACAATTTTATCATAAAGGCTTTAGTTCGTCAAGAAATTATCAAAATTATTCTTTTCTTTTTGCAAAAGTACAAAAAAATCAAAATAAATTTTGTATATTTTGCACATAGAATCAAGGACTCTATATACTCTATGCAAAGGGGACCTCGCCGGTCCCCTCTGCACACCCCTGGGCTTTTTTACTCCTCCCAGGTTATCTATGTATGTAAACATACAAAAAGTACCAGAATCCCCCGTCTATATATGAGGCAGGATATCCTGATACTTTGACATTCTATCGGTTAAACTATATTCTTGCTTTTCAGCGGGGCCAAAAAGGGGGAGTCTGAGGGGGAGCTTCGGCCTTTCGCAACTCCGAGATGCTCCCCCTCAGGGGTTTTCTGAGGTTGTCAAACCATTGACGGGTCCTAGGGCATTTCCCTAGAAGAGTGGTCTCAAGGCAGGGTATAACTCCCTGAACTTCTGGTAACGTTCCTCATATTTCGCCACAAGTTCTTCTTCCGGTTCTACGGTATCTACGACATGCGCCATCTTTTTACCGATTGTCTCAACATCCGGATAAGCTCCGCATCCAACAGCCGCAAGCATTGCGCCACCCATAGACGGGCCTTCTTCTACTTCCAGTACATCAACTTTCAGGTTCATGACATTTGCGATGATTTTCTTCCACAGAGGGCTCTTTGCACCACCGCCGCAGATCTTTGTACGCTCAATCTTAATACCAAGTTTTCTTGCAACTTCCAGAGAATCACGGAGACCGAAAGCCACACCTTCCAGAACAGCCTGTGTCATATCAGCTCTTGTGCTGTCCATGGACATTCCGAAGAAAACGCCTCTTGCATCCGGATTGTTATGTGGAGATCTCTCGCCCATCAGATACGGAAGGAAGAATACATTGTTTTCACCAAGTTTCTGAATCGGTGCCTGCTCCGCTGCGAAATCTTTTGTCTGAAGGATTTCTTCTGCCCACCATTTGTTGCAGGAAGCTGCACTCAGCATACATCCCATCAGATGATAACTTCCGTCTGCATGGCAGAAAGAATGCAGTGCATTGTTTTCGTCAACACCAAAGTTTTTACTGGAAATAAAGATAGTTCCGGAAGTACCAAGAGAAATATTACACTGTCCGTCACCAACAGTACCTGTTCCGACAGCAGCTGCAGCATTGTCACCGGCACCTGCTACAACTTTGACATCTGCGGAGAAGCCAAGTTCTTCTGCCACTTCCGGTTTCAGTGTACCGACAACTTCCCAGCTTTCATACAGCTTTGGAAGCTGTTCTTCTTTTACATCACAGATTTCCATCATTTCTTCTGACCAGCAGCGGTTCTTCACATCAAGAAGAAGCATACCGGATGCATCAGAAACATCTGTGCAGAAAGATCCGGAAAGTCTGTATGCCAGATAATCTTTCGGAAGCATGATCTTTGCGATCTTTGCAAATTTATCAGGCTCGTTTTTCTTCATCCAGAGGATCTTCGGAGCTGTAAATCCTGCAAATGCAATGTTTGCTGTGTATGCAGATAATTTATCTTTACCGATCTCATTGTTGAGATATTCTGTTTCTTTCTGGGAACGTCCGTCATTCCAGAGAATTGCCGGGCGGATCACCTGATCATTTTCGTCCAGTGTTACCAGTCCGTGCATCTGTCCTCCAAAACCGATTCCGGCTACCAGAGAGCGGTCAATTCCTTCTGTCAGTTCTTTCATTCCCTCAACACTCTGGGTAAACCAGTCTTCCGGATTCTGTTCTGACCAGCCCGGATGCGGGAAAAACAGCGGATATTCTTTTGATACGATATTACAGATCTTGCCGGATTCTTCCATCAGAAGAAGTTTTACTGCGGAAGTACCAAGGTCAACGCCGATATAATACATGTCTCCTCCTAACTGTGCACTCCATCATATGTATAAAACTCATGCACATTCTGTTTGCGATTGCTATCGATTTTTTTATCTTTATTTTTCTTTTTGCCAAGACATCCCAGGAAAACTCCCGGGATGCCTGTATTGTTTTATTTTGTTATAGTCAGAATGTGTAGATTAACCCCACGGATTTTCTGTTGGGTATCTTACTCCTGCTGGCTGGTTGTAACCGATCTTCTTTACATCCAGTCCAAGGAATTTCACTACTTCAAAGAACTGTTTTCCGTAATGTCCGAACATAACTGCTCCGTGATGCGGATAGTTGCCCTCGATCAGTACGTGACGGTAGAATCTTCCCATTTCGTTGATAGCGAAGATACCGATACCACCGAAGGATCTTGTCGGTACATCCAGGACTTCACCTTCTGCAACGTATGCTACCAGTTCACCTTCGGAGTTGCACTGCAGACGATAGAATGTAATATCAGAAGCAGCGATGTCACCTTCAAGAGTTCCTCTTGTAAAATCAGGCTCAGATCCTGCCGGCTCAAGAAGTCTGTGCTGGATAAGCTGATATTTAACGGCTCTGGATTCGCACATCTTGCATGCAGGAGTATTTCCGCAATGGAAGCCCATGAATGTATCTGTAAGTTTGTAGTCATATTTTCCTTTGATATCTTCGTCATAGATATATTTCGGAACAGAGTTGTTAATGTCAAGCAGTGTAACAGCATCGTTGGAAATGCAAAGTCCGATGTACTCGCTGAGTGCGCCGTAGATATCAACTTCACAGGATACCGGAATACCTCTGGAAGCAAGGCGGCTGTTTACATAGCAAGGTTCAAATCCAAACTGTGACGGAAATGCCGGCCAGCATTTGTCAGCAAATGCAACGTATTTTCTTGCTCCTTTGTGAGCTTCTGCCCAGTCAAGAAGAGTAAGTTCGAACTGTGCCATTCTTGCATTGAGGTCTTCGTAATATTTTCCTTCACCCATTTCTTTTGCCATATCTGCACAAACTTCCGAGATACGAGGATCGTTTTCATGCTCTTTGAAAGCAACAAGAAGATCAAGTTCGGAGTTTTCTTCGATCTCAACGCCCAGCTCATAAAGACCTTTGATCGGTGCATTACATGCAAAGAAATCCTGCGGACGTGGTCCGAATGTAATGATCTTGAGGTTACGAACGCCGATAACGGCACGTGCAACCGGTACAAAATCACCGATCATTTTTGCAATATCGTCTGCTGTTCCAACCGGATATTCCGGAATGTATGCTTCCAGATGACGCATCTTTAAGTTGTAGGAGCAGTTCAGCATACCACAGTAAGCATCACCACGTCCGTTGATCATGTCGCCATCGCCTTCTGCTGCTGCAACATACATGCACGGTCCGTCAAATCTTTCTGCGATCAGTGTCTCCGGTGTTTCCGGTCCGAAGTTTCCAAGGAAAACAACCAGCGCGTTACACTCTGCTTTGTTTACATCTTCGAGAGCTTTTTCCATATCTTTTTCGTTCTCAACAGTTACAGGACATTCATAAAGTTCTCCTTTATAAGCTGCTTTGATTGCTGCGCGTCTCTTCTCGGAGAGCTGAATCGGGAAACAGTCACGGCTTACTGCAATGATTCCAAGTTTTACTACCGGTATATTATTCATGATATAAATTCCTCCATATTATATAGAATATATTTTTGAGTTCTGTTATTTAATACGATCAGTCGATTCCAACATTTGCACCTTTCAGTCCGTTGAATGCACCTTCAATAGCTGCTTCTTCATGACCGATCAGCCATTTGTTCTTCGCTGTGAGAAGCTTGTCTTCTCCCTCGGAAGCTGTTTCAAAAGTCAGTTCTGTGTTGGTTCCTTTCGGAAGGACAACAACGCACTGGAAACCGCTTTCATTTACATGGCATGGTGCATAATGCAGTGTAGTTGCATATACTTCGATTGCAGTTCCTGCCGGAACAAGGAAAGCTTCTACTTTTGATGTGTCATATGTAAAATCTTTCTCCACATCCTGCTGATGTCCGATCAGCAGTACAAGGTCTGTCACTGCAACATTGATCTCGGAGCTGCGGTGGTATTCCAGACCGTTTAATTTCTTGTTATGTCCGTTGCAATATCCGATTTCAATCGGCAGACCGCCATATCCCTTGTTCTGCAGTTCTTTTGCAACCGGCAGTGCTTCCATTTCTTCTACGGAAGGAACATATGTCACGTCCTCCGGAACCGGAGTGTGTTTCATTTCCTTCAGAAGTTCCGTAAAATCATACCCCTCCAGTACTTTACCATATCTACGGAACGCATCATCTGCTACATTCTGAATCCTCACCTGAAGTTACCTCCTTTATTTTTTATGTTGAATTCAGTATAGCATGAGCTGCTTTCAATTGCGCCAGATTTTTTGTCCTCTTTAGTGCACTTTTTTGACCTTGTATTTTTTTAGTTGTCAAAACATTTATAAAAATTCCAAAAAAACAGGCGCCTGCGAGAGCGCCTGTTTCATCTTTCTTTATTTTTTATCTGCTTTATCGAGTTCACTCGGCAAAATGCCGTAACGCTTCTGAAATTCCCTTGTAAACGCGCGGCTGCTGCTGAATCCGTTGTCCAGTGCGATCTGGCTGATCGTCTTGTCGGTATTCAATAATTCTCTGTATGCGTAAGTCATGCGGATATCCTGCAGGTATGTCTTAAAATTGACATTTGCATATTTCTGAAACATTCTGGATAAATATGCATCCGAATAGCCAAACATATTCGCAACTTCAGCCAGTTTCAATTCTTCCTGATAATGTTCTCTCATATAGGAAGTGATTCTTGCAAGCGCATCCAAACGTCGGCTGTGACGTACTTCCTGCTCCCCTGCCTCATCAAGACGATAATGATTTACCAGAAGATACAATACATCATAATAAAAAGAACGGATTTTAAACTCATACCCGGTTCCGCGTTTGCCGTAAAGTTTATACATTTCACGCACAAGTTTTGAAAGCTTTCCGTCCATTTCCGGTATGCTTCCCGCAAAACGGATAAAACGGTGTGCCGTAAAATAATCTTCAAACTGTTTCAGCGGAATCTGCAAAACTGCCGTATGGTTTTCCTCCGGTGAATCAATTGAATGCACTTCATTTGAATTAATGATCATCAGCTCTCCCGCCTTCAGCGGATGCTTCTCGTCATTCAGGTAAAATGTCAGCGAACCTTCCATCACCGCAAAAATCTCAACGGATGTGTGCCAGTGCTTTTCCCGTACATAATTTCCCTGACTTCCCTCAAACAAAAAGAATTTAAATGGCAGTCCCTCATCCGGGATCACCAGTTCATGCTGGAATTCCATGCCATACCCCTCTCACCTGTATATAGTATTTACTCCTACTAATAATAGTTTACTAATTCATATCATAACATGAAGAAGTTTCATTTACAAGCAAGCGAACATGGCGAAAATTTTATAAAAATTGATCATTTGTTATATGACGGAAAACGATATCTCATGTACAGGGACATTACCCAAAATAAAGTCCGGTGCACCGGGACAAAAAACTCCGGCGGCAGGGAGCTCGCCCGTGAGTATCCTCTGAATCTGGTTCGCTTGAAAAAATTCGTCCAAGTATCGGAATGTACAGGTTTTTGCTTTGATACAGAAAATGCTGCTGTCTGAGCATCTTTGATGCGAGTTCAGCACTTTTCTGTATCGCTTCTAGCAAAGTTCTGTACTTCCTGATACTTTAGAATTTTTGAATTGAACCACGTTCAGAGGATACCTCACAGGTGAGCCCCTCCACTGGAGTTTTTAATATCAATCCCCCTCACCGGAAATCCTTTATCTATCTTATTGCATCCTTCATGCTCTTCACATACTCTCCGACATATGGCATGCAATCTTCCCCATAGGTTTCACACAGCTTCACAATAGCTGATCCTACAATCACGCCATCCGCCTGGGCTGCCATCTTCTTTGCCTGCTCCGGTGTGGAAATTCCAAAACCAACCGCACACGGAATATCCTTCTGCGTTTTTACAAGCTGAACCATCGCCCCGATATCTGTCGTAATCTGACTTCTCATGCCTGTAACACCAAGAGAAGACACACAGTAAACAAATCCTTCTGCCTCTTTTGCGATCATAGAAATACGCTCATGAGAGGTCGGTGCAATCAAAGAAATCAGATCCAGTCCGTACTTCTCTGCTACAGAAGCAAACTCATCTTTTTCCTCAAACGGCACATCCGGAAGGATCATTCCGTCCATTCCCACTTCCGCTGCTTTCTTACAAAAACGCTCCACTCCGTAAGAAAAAACAACATTCGCATACGTCATAAATACCATCGGAATAGATGTGCTTTTACGGATTTTTTCTACCATATCAAATACTTTATCAGTCGTAACCCCACCGGATAAAGCGCGCAGATTTGCACCTGCTTCATCCATTGCATAAACAATTTTTTCAGTAACATCAAGAGACGGATCCCCACAGGTAACAAACGGGATAAATGCCTTTCCTTTTGCAAATGCTTCTGTAATTCTCTTATTCATGGATGTCCTCCCCTCTGTAACGCGCTATTGCCGCACAGTCCTTATCTCCACGTCCTGAAATTGTAATAACTACGATCTGACCATATTCATCCTGACAGAAATAAGATTTCATTCCATGGAAAATACCAGGTTTTCCAGTTGCGATCGTTGCTGCTGTTTCTGCTGTATTTACACCACGTCCAGCCGCTTCACAGCCAATCAGACGCACACCCTCATCCTCGATAAAGTTATAAAATGTACCAATTGCATTGGAGCCGCCACCGACACAGGCAAGTACGGCATCCGGAAGTTTTCCTTCTTTTTCAAGGATCTGTTCTTTGATTTCTTTAGAAATAACAGCTTGAAAATCACGTACAATTGTCGGGAACGGATGCGGTCCCATGACAGAACCGAGTACATAATGTGTCTCCGGAATGTACTGCCCTCCATGTATTCCAAATCTTCCTTTAGACATTTGCTTGATTTTCTCCTCTATGTCTTCCTTCAAAATAATCCTATTTCTCTGCAATCACTTCTCTATTTCTCTGCAATCACTTCTCTAATCCTGTACTGCTTTTCTTACAATATCCACAACCCGTCGGATCTTTTCCGGGTCTTTCCACTTTTCTGTCTCTACACTGCTGCTTAAATCCACCGCAAAGGGATGAATTTCCCGGATTGCCTGCTCCAGATTCTCCTCTCCGATTCCCCCTGCAAGAAAAAACGGTCTTCGAATCTTTGGAATCAAAGACCAGTCAAATGTCTTACCGGTTCCACCGCTTCCCTGATCAAGCAGGATATAATCTGCCGGACTTTGCAATGCATTCTCCATATCATCGGCTGTTTTTATGGAAAAAGCTTTGATGACCGGCTTATCTGTATGTGCTTTTAATTCTGTGATATAAGACTCATTCTCCTGTCCGTGAAGCTGCGCCATGGCAAATGTTCCCTCATCCATAAGTGCTTTTACCAGCTCCATCGGAGCATTGACAAATACCCCGACCGGCTGAATATCCGGTGAAAGGTCATTCAACAGTTCTCTTACCTCATCTGCCGTCACACTGCGGATGCTTTTAGGAAATTCAATGATAAATCCACAATAATCAGGCTTCGCTTCATTGACTGCAAGGATATCTTCTCTGCGTCTTAAACCACATATTTTAATCTTTGTTTTGTTGAAATTTTCTACTGTCATTCTCCTGCATCTCTCTGCTTTCAGTCTTCCGTCAGAGGTGCTCCGTTCAGTTCTTCCAGTGCTGCTTTTTTATCTGGACTGCGCATCAGTGTCTCTCCAATCAACACAGCTTCGATCTGATTTTCATGTAATTTTTTAATATCTTCTGATGTTCGGATACCGCTTTCAGATACAAAAATCACATTGTCCGGTGCAAGTTTGCGAAGCCGTATGCTGTTCTGCATGTCCACTTCGAACGTCTTAAGATCACGGTTATTGACACCGATGATCCTTGCACCACTCTTTATCGCACGTTCTACTTCTTCTTCATCATGTGCTTCTACAAGTGCATCCATGCCGAGATCTTCTGCCATTTCACGATATTCCCGAAGCTGTTTATCATCCAGAAGCGCACAGATCAGAAGTACCGCAGCGGCTCCATAAGCGGCTGCCTGCAAAATCATATAATCATCGATTACGAAGTCTTTTCGAAGGACCGGAATGTCCACTTCCGATGCAATTTCCCACAGATACTGATCTGAACCCTGAAAATAAAACGGTTCTGTCAGGCAGGAAATAGCCGCTGCTCCGGCTGCTTTATACTCTTTCGCGATCTCCAGATACGGAAAATCCGATGCGATCAGTCCCTTTGACGGGGAGGCTTTTTTGACCTCGCAGATATAAGACATTCCCGGTTTTTTCAGTGCCTGGTAGAAACTGTGTGGTGTTTTTGCCGTTTCAGACTGAATCAGCGGATTCAGAAGCATCTGGACTTTTTTCTGGCGGATCTCGTTGAGCAGATCTTCACGGGGCATTTCCTTTTTATCTCTTTCGATACGCTCTCTCGTCTTTTCGACAATCTCATTCAATATATTCATAATAACAAGTTTCCTTTTCTTATATAGTTCAGATATCCAATTCCTTCATTCGGAACAATACTCTGACTTTTCTATTATAGCACTTACTCATTTGAGCAGGCGATAAATTCATCCAGTTTTTTCAATGCCGCACCACTGTCAATCAGTTTTTCTGCCATACGGACACCGGCTTCCAGTTTCTGATCTTCTTCTCTTGTCTTACCCCTTGGTCTCGTTCCGGCAAGAGGAAATGTTGTCAGTTTTTTATCTTCCAGTTTTACCAGAGTCTCCGGTGATGCACCTGCAAGTTCGATATCATCACTGAAAATATTCTTTCAAAATCTCTCTTAAAGTGTCTCCCGGATGCGCGACCTGTTTTGTAATTTCTTCTTTATTTTCTTCTTCTGTACGACGTATCTTCATGCAGCCATCTGTACAGGTAATTTCCATGCCTGGTTCATATCCGAGGAAAGAATAGCGTCCCCACACCTCTGTCTGGCTGGCGCTTTCCAGCAGATAGCAATGTCTGCTTGCCTTTCTTAAAGTCCTCATAACTTCTACCGGTGTGTATCTGTCTGCATATACTTCCCGGCAGACCGGAACTCTTTTGTATTGCCCTTTTGCTGCGATTTCTCTGATATTTTCCAGTGTAGGATACATGTATCTTTACCTCCTCCTGATGCACTTCTTAGAATGCGTCTGATGGATTTTTTATGTTATTGGAATATTACCGAGTAATTTCCTGTAACGCAAAAAGCCCGTCCATGACAAAGATTTCCTCTGTCAAGGACGAGCAATAAACTTCACTCGCGGTGCCACCTTGATTCACGAAATGACTCGTGCACTTTGCGGAATACCTGCATTTCCACCCGGCTCTCACCCTCCCGGACTCTCTGTGCGCGCATAACAGCTTTTATCTCCGCTTCAACGGTTTAACTGATTAAATTAAATTTTCTATAAAATACCATGACTTTTTTTAATTGTCAATAGGGTTAGACAGATTTCACATTTTTTATTCTCAACTTTGTGATTCCCCTCTTTTAAACTTCAGAGAATATGATATAATAAGCGAAGAAAAAAAGCAGTACCATACAGGCACTGTCGTATCATAAAAAGGAGTTTATCCACTATGAAATTTATTTATCCTGCGGTTTTCCGCAAAACTGACAAAGGAACTTACCGGGGATTTTTCCCTGATCTTGAAGACTGTTACGGTGAGGGCGACACACTTGACGAGGCCATCGAAGAGGCAAATGCTGCTGCCTACAACTGGATCACACTTGAACTTGATGAGGATGACTGCCAGCTTCCGCCGGTTTCCGACGAGGATGATCTGGAACTTCAGGATGGAGATATTGTCCGGAATATTTCCGTAAATATCAGATTTTATGAAGGTTGGGATGAATGATCAAATAAACCTGAAAATGGATTTACAGACGATACTTCCCAGCATGTTACAGAACTACAGATACCGGTGGAATGTTGATTCGATCCCACCGGTATTTTTGTATTATACTACTTTCAGGAACATTACCACAGCAAATTCCCTCTTCTCTTTTACTGCTTTTTCTGCCGTTTGCGAAGTACCAGTATCGCCGCTGCCATCACTCCCGAAAGGACAAGGATTCCGACAAATACTTCAAGCGGTGTATTATCTTCCGTCTTGGGACTGGATACGGTTTTGACACTGTGTGAAACAGCCGTTGTACTGCCTCCCGGTCTTCCCTGCACAGTCGTTGCTCTTCTCAGCGCTGCAGTCGGTCTTACTGCCGGCATCCGGGTAGTGACCGGTGTCGCAGCATGCCGTGTTACAGTCCGTCCTGTATTCACGAACTGAATCGCATCCGTTTTACTTCCACTCCCATTCTTCGATGCCCAGACTTCTGATACGAGTCCACCCTGTCCATCATTCAGCACATATACCGTCACCTCATAGGTACTCTTATCATATCTTATATTTTTTACAGAACCGGATTTCTGAGAAATTTCATAATGGTATTCTCCTGGTTCCGTATATTCGCTCATTCCAAACGAACCCCTGCCCATTCCATTTGATACTGTAATACGAAGTTCTGTCTCCTGCGGCATCGGTACACCGCTTTCCTTTGCAGAGAGCACATACTCAAAAACTCTGCGGTCAGCGCTGTTCTGATTTCTGTAAATAACCGAGACCGGAAGTGTGACCCGGCAGCTGTTTTCTCCTGTATCCGCCATCACCTGACCCGGAAAGAGCAGTATCCCGATCAGCACCGAAATGCAGATCAGCCTGCATAACTTTTTTAATTTTTCTATCATGTCTGATTCACCTGCTTTTCTTTTTCAAGCCGCCCAAATAGGATCACACGGCCATTTGTTTCTGCTTCAGCACAGGTCGACAGCCCGATCAGCTGATCCTGCTCAGTAATTCCGATGTCCCGGTACTGCACAGCTTCTTTTTGGATATATGCAAGGAGTTCTGCCATGTTTTCCTGCTTCCTGACTTCCGGCCGATACACCAGACTGTCATAGGCATCCGTCTGAAGACACGCATACAAAGTAATTTTGACGCTGCTTCCATCCGTATAAAAAAGTCGTCCGGTCTGATGCTTTTCAAAATAAGTCCTGTCAGTAAAACGAGCCACATCCCCAAACATGGCACCATTTGCCATATGATGCCCAAAGAGCAGATTATAACAGTCGCTGAAATCTGATGTGTTTTCACTGTCCAAAAAAGCGGTCCCTGACAGTGAAAACTCTCCATATACATCTTTATTTACATATTCCATATCATCTTCGCCCTGTACGATTGGATAATCCACATGGGTTCCGTCTATCGTCAGCCAGCCACGGACATCCGGATTGATCGCCAGAAGTTCTTCCAGACTTGCATCATCCTCATCCACCGACACAGACGGTTTATATTTCATCAGATTTCCGGAGGCAAACGCCCCCTGATACAGCATTGCCGTATCCCACAGGGCGTAGCCGCCGTACAAAAGCATCACAGTTGCCAGAATTGCCGCCACAAAGCTGACCAGCCAGTCACCTGTCTTTGCTACAAAAACAATTATTTTCATTTTTTTCCGTAGTGTCTGACACGAAGGAATGCAAATCCAAGGACAAATGCTGCCACTACCATAATTGCATATGGAGCAATATCCATTACAATACCCATCGGAGGTGTTGCATCTTTTGCATTTGTATAGCTGACGTTCGTATCTGCCGTAATTTTTCCGGCAGCAGTACCATCTTTAGAAGATCCTGCATTTGCAATGGTAGTTGTATAGCCGTTAGCATTTGCTTCGTCCTCCGTAATGGTATAGGAATCATTTGCAGAAAGGCCATGAATTGTAACACTTTCACCGGATTTCATCGTGATTGCCGCACTGCTTCCATCCCACTGTTCAATTGCTGTTTCACCATTTTTTGTAACATAATATACTTCTCCGGCATTGCTGCTGTTTATTGCAATATGAAATGCGAATTCTTTTGACATGTTGCCAAGCTTACCGGTTACCGTCTTTGATACCGTCAGATCCTGCACCTGACCTTCTGCATGATTATATGTGTTCGTAAAAGTTGCTTCCGTCAGTTTGTCTCCGGTTGCCTCATCAAAGAATCGATAATCAAAGGAACCATCTGAATATTTGTAGATATCCAGAATCTTTTTTTCTGCTGAATAAACAATGCCTTCAAATCCACTTGTCGAACTCTCTTTAATCACATAACGGTAAATTCCCGGTTCAGCAAACGATGATACATTGACCGTAAGTGCTGCATTCTTCGTTTCTTCGTTTTTCCCAATGTCACCTTTTGCCGATGAAAACTCAATACTTCCTGTCGTCGATCCATTCCCAAAAGTTACACCACCTGCCGGACCGGACTCCACTTTATTATCCGGATCCGCTGCACCAGGAGTAATCTCGAAACTAAAAGCTGTATTCGGTATATAAGAGTTTGCATATTTTTCGAGTGTCTTTGAAATCTTAAGTCCGTCAACACCTTCACCGATCGGACTGGTCGCTGCCATGACCGGCACAGCCATTACTGTCATCATCGCACCGGCTATCACAACAGCTGCCATTTTTTTCATAAATTTTGCTTTGCTCATCATACCTATTTCCTCCTTAAATCTTTTTACTGCTACATCTCTGCCATCCTCTGCGGAACTTCTTCCGGATACCTGTTTTTTTCTTCCATATCTGTCTTCAGCTCTTCCAGAAACTGACGGATATACAGGATCTCATCATTCCGATTCATTCCTTCCGCCTGTTCTTTTTCGTAAAGTTTCAGATTTTCAAGAAGCGTCCCGCATACATTGTGGATTGCTTCTCCGTTTCCGGTAAAACCACGGTACAGCCTCCGTATCGCCTCATTTTCCGACATCTGAAATGCTGTCGCATAAAGTTTATGGAGCATATAGGTTCTGCGCCCGCCTTCCTTCCAGAGTGCAATATAACGTGTCCCTTTTTTCGTACGTGAAGACACAACCACATGCGTAGAAACCTTTCTCCCGTCAATTCCTGTTCCGTCCACCCTGCGGACAACTGCATTTTCGTTTATCTCATATAGTCCTTCATATCCTTTTATATCCCGCCACATACTCTCACCTTATCCTGTCTGTAATCTTTTTTGCTTCCCCGTCACTCATCCATCAGATACCCGAACGGCGTACGATGGTAATGACTTTTCCTTTTATTTCACTTGTATCAACTGCCCCGAAAGACCGGCTGTCCTTTGCTCCTTCCCTGTTGTCGCAGAGAATAAAATACTGATCTTCTTTCAGCGTCAGCGGATATTCCACCTCTGAATCATATACCGGTGTCGTATAAAAAATATTTTCTTCCGTCACCGTACTTTCATTAACCATTAAATCGGACTCATTCGTAATCTCCACGACATCTCCGGGGACTGCTACGATCCGTCCGGTGTACTGTATACCTTCTTTTTGGAATACCACGACATCATCACTTTTCAGATTCTTGTCCAATCTGTAATAAAGCATCAGATCACCCGCACATACCGCCGGCTGCATATCTGCATTTGCCATAGGCGTTAGCCCAAAGACCACTCCAAAAAGAATCCCGATAACCGTGATCAGCAAAAACAGCCTGACCAGAAAATTACGAAGTGCTCTCATATTTCTCTCCGATTTTTATCTTTTCCGCCGTGCCGGCTTCAGAAGAAGTCCGGCCACGCCGATTCCTGCAAGTGACATCACAGCAAACGGAAGTGGCTCATCTGTGATACCCATCGGAGCCGGTGTTTCTTCTTTCCACTGCGCATAAAGCACGTTGCTATCTTCATCCAATGTATCGATTCGGATCACATCACCTTTCTTCAGAAGGACTCTATCGCTTCCGTCCGCAGAAGTGCTCCAGCCGGCGAAGTAAAATCCGCTCATCTTTACATCAACACAATCGTTATTGATTGTATAGTTCTCATTCGGATTTTCGATTTCCACAACATCGTCTGCTTTTTTCTCTCCATTTACCATACCGCCGTTGTAATTATAGGTAAGCGTTGTTTTCCTTTTTTGTGTCCATTTTGCATAAAGGATCACATCCTCTTCCGGCATCACAAATTCATTCCCCGGGTAATAATCCATACCGGTACCATCTGCCTCTGTATTCCAGCAGAGAAATCCTTTCGAGTTTTCCGGTACCGCCCAGTCTGTCGGAATTTCTGTCATTTTTGCTTTGGCACCGCCCGCATAACGTCTGGCATCAAGCAATGTCGGAGTATTTATTTCTCCGTTATTTGCATCATAAGTAAGTGTGTAACTGCCTTCATTTGCCCACTGCGCATACAACGTAAGATTCTTCGTGAGAATCTGATCAAAGTTAAATGGCCGCGTTCCTGCCTCATCCATTGTCCAGCCGACAAACCTGTAGTGTGTTCTCTCCGGATCTTCCGGCTTCTGCGCCACATGATCTGCTTCAAACTGTTGTTCCGGAATCTGTGTTGCATTCTCTCCTGTCACAAATGTAACTGTGATCATCTCTGCTGTCCACTTTGCATAAAGTGCCAGATTGGATGCCGGCATTTGTGCATTTTCGAAGGAAAATTCAGAGCCCTCCTCACATCCCGGTGTCGTATACCATCCTGCAAACTCCGTCATATATTCCGGAAGTGAATGCGGCGGCTGCGGTGTCCAGTTCTGATCGGAAATATCCTTCTCGAAACGAATAGATTGAACTGTTTTTACCGGCTTCTGACTGACATTGTAGAATTGGAGGTCATATGTTTTTCGTGTGTAATAGAAGTTGTACGTTTGGTATGCATTCTCCCTTCCACCATCTGTCACTTCCTGCTTCTCATAATCATATCCCGTAATATTTTTAGGATTAAAAGTTCCTGCCGCATATACAAACTGACTGTAATCTGTTAATTCCGTATATTCATCATCGTCTACATTCTGTCCCCAATAACGTACATCCAATTTATACAGATCTGATTTCCAGTCTGCTGTATAATTCTGTATTTCATTGTCTTTATCTGTCCTTATTAAGTCCTCTGTAACTGTCTGGCGTTTTGATGTTTTAAGTATTTCTGTATTTTTTCCGCCTTTCCATCCATTAAAATACCAGTTCCATCCCCAGCTGCTGTTCCTGTATTGCACATCATTACCGGCCGGCCATCGGTCTGCAATCGCTTCACCGAATTTTGCAATAAACGAATAATTACTTCCTGTATATGTTTTTCCTCCGATCTGAATACTTCCATTTCCGTCATTCAGATGGAATTTAAAAACATAAGAATTTCTCGCATACCGCACATTCAGCACCGTAGAGCCGTCACCTGCGATCGTCACATCTTTTGATGCCTTTGAATCATAATGAAAACAGGAATAACTTGCAGCTTTTCCATAAGTATCTGCTTTCACAGTACTTCCGGTCGCACCGCTTGCCGACTCCTGACTGACATAATCATACACACCATCCGTCAGTGTTTCTTTCCAGTACACAACCTTGTAGCCGGCAGTTCCTTCTCTCCATTTCGCATACAAAGTAAGATCTGTTTCCACCGTCTGTCCAAATGTGTATGCCTGACTGCAGGCTTCATCGGTGAACCATCCGTCAAATATATATCCTGCTTTCATCGGATCAGAAGGCTTCTGCGATTTATCACCACAGGAAACCAGCTGCGGATCTACTGCTGTTCCACCATTTGATACAAAGCGTATCCAGCTTGCTTTTTTTACTACCGGATAAAGGATAAAATCACCATCTGTGCTGCTGACCGTATATTCACTGTCCGGTTGATCGGCCTCTGCATTTTCTGACCAGCCGGCAAATACATATCCCACCTCTGCTTTGTATCCATAATTTTCTGAAACAGGTATAATTTTTTCACCATCTGCCAATGCTTCTGTATGAAGGATTCTTCCCTGCTCTCCTTTATCTGTTTTGTAATAAACATAATGTACATTACTGAACTTTGCAAAAAGATCGAGTTCCACATTTTCTGTGAGTATGCCGTCCTGTTTTCCGGCAATCTGTGCACCTGTTTTCAAGAAATCCTCTGCTGTAAATTCCGTTCCGTCTTCCCGAAACCACCCCAGAAATTTTTTCTTATCCGCATTTTCACCGGATGCCACTGGTGTCTGTGGTTTCACCAGAATTTCATTTTCAGAAAGAATCTGGGTATTAATCGGATCTTCTGATTTATCTTCTGTTCTGTAAAAACGGCAGGTTACCGTAAAGTGTGTTTCCGGATCAATAAGGATTGTCTGTACGCTGACTGAACCTGCTTCATCCGCCCCGGGATTCTTCGCCTGCATCGCCTCAGCCTCCTGAGTTTTTTCCTGTGTTTCTTCTTTCGTAACTTCTTCCTGTGCCGCTTGTTCCGACTCCTGCGACCCCTCTTCTGCCGTCTGCTCATCTTCAGGGAGTGCCGTCTCATCAGATTGAACAGCCACCTTTGCTTCATCGTCAGTAACATCCGGATTCTGCGCAAAAATCTGTGGATCTGTCTGGCAGATAAAGGATAAGACCACAGCCAACGTCAACAGGAATACCATTATCTTTCTTATTCCTTTTAACATTCCGTTTTTCTCCCTTCCTCCTTTTTCATATTTGTCACAGTTTTTATGTCTTTCTGTTTCAGCATTACCCCGTTTTCTGTGACACCTATAGTTTATCAGCGCGTAATTGAGTATACAACTTCCAGAATTGCAGCCTACAGCGTCATTTTTGCATATATTATTCGTGTTTTTCATATAAAGTTCGACATTCATTCTTCGGTCTTTCCGGATTTTTTCAGAAATTTTTTCCACTGTTTTTCAATAAATACAGGACTTTTCGGGCATCTCATGCTATGCTTATATCAACGAATAATCTATGAGGAGTTTTCTTATATGTCTGCTTTTTCCGACACACTCAGTCAATTTATCGATGACAAAAAAATCAAGGTCTATTCCATGGCAAAATACTGTGATACAGACCGTTCAACTATGTACAAATTTATCAGTGGAAAGCGTAACCCTCCGTCTGATGAAATCATAAAAAAAATGGCGCAGTTTATGCATCTCTCTCCGATGGAATGGCAAAAATTAAAAGAAAGCTGGGATGTCGCCAGAATCGGCGCAGATGCGTATTATAAAAGAAAAAGTGTGGAAAGTTTTATCTGCAATTTTCCGGATCAGCCTTCTTCAGAATTCTGCGGCTGTTCTTTTACTCCGGATGTTACTTATGCAGAAAACCGGTCCGACTGTATTTCACTGACTTCTCAGCAGCATATAAACTATTATGTCCACCAGATGATCCTTTCGGAAGCAGACCGTGATTCCGGTGAGATCAGTCTCTTTTTGCAGCCGGACTACAAATTCCTGTTTAATCTTCTTGCAAGCCTGAATCCTTCCGATTCGCTGAAGATCAGCCAGATTGTATGCGTTGGAACCGAGACAACCTTTACAGATGATCATCAGCTCACCAACCTGAAATATCTGCACAGCGTATTCCCGCTTTATATGGCAGGGCATGACTACTCGCTGTACTATTATTACGACAAGATCGAAGCACATTACCACAGTTTCAATCTTTATCCATGTATGATCCTGACTTCGGATGCTGCGCTGCTGTGCAGTTCCGACTATCAGACCGGAATCTTTTTCCGCTCTGCCGAAGTTGTCCGGATGCTTCATGGCATATATACTTCCTACCAGGATCAGTGTGCACTGTTTTTTACTCCGGCGGCTCTTACCCCGGAAAATCATGCTGTGGTGATTGGTTCTATGTTTAACTCTGCATTTACCGAAAACGATCTGATCGGCATTCAGCCGGAAACCTGCCTGACACCGTTTTTTACCGGTGATCTGCTCCGTGCTATCTTTAATTATGAAATTCCGCAGGCAACATCGATCCTTCCGCTGGCTGAACAGGCTTTTCAGATGAACATGTACAAAATACAGAATCAGCAGTTTTTTATTTATTCTACCTACGAAGGGCTTTTGCATTTTGTACGAACCGGACGTACGGATGAAATTCCTGAGATTTTTTATCACCCACTGACCATTGCCCAGAGAATCCATGTCTTGAATGAAGTCTGCAAATGTTGTGAATCCGGTGCTTACCGTTTTCTTCAAAAACCACTGAATCATCTTCCTGCCAATCTTCATTTCTGCATCCGCGGAAACTTCGGAACGATGATCTTCAAAAACAATGTCGGAGAAATTCTTGTACTGAATATCAATGAAACCAAACTGGTGGAAATTTTCCGTGACTATCTGGAAAATATGGAAGAAAACTGTTTTTATAGCATAGAAGAAAGCATCTCAATGCTTCAGCAAATCATCGAACATCTGAAAAAAATGACTGACACAGATTGATTTTCTGTCATTTACATTTGATCCGATAAATACAAAAAAATACCCTGATGAATACTGAAATGCTCAGTGCTCATCAGGGTATTTCTGTTTTTCGTTTTCATACTCGCCGGATCATTTAACTGTTCGCAGTATATAACATTTCCGACAGATAAAACAATATGTGGCAGAATTTGTGGGCAGAATTTTTTGTCTTTTCTGACAAAATTGTCCATTTTGGTCTGACCAGTTTGTATTTTGGTTTTTATTTACTGCAAAATTTATAATTGACATCTTTTTTTCTGTGTGTTAATATAATCCACGCAAAATTGAATATGGTCTAATTGGAAACGCACATTCTCCATGAATGATTAACGAACAACACATGCTCACGTAACTTACTATAAACAGTAGTGTATCAATTTAATCATTTTAAGGAGGTTTTTTTATGCCTAAAAACAAATTTCAGGAAGTTATTTTTACGATCATTATGGTATTTTTTATGGTTTATGCGATGATCTGTTACAACATCTCTCTCAACATCGGCGGTATGTCAAACGAAGTTTTTCTCTCCGCATTTCATGAACTTGTGATCATGGGGCCGATTGCTTTCATCCTTGATTTCTTCATTGTATCCAAGCTTGCTTTCATGTGCGCTGCACGTATGACTGATTTCAGAAACAGCCATCCGTTCAGCAAGATTCTTGCGATCTCTGTGGCATCTGTCGCATTCATGTGCCCGCTGATGAGCCTTGCTGCAACAATCCTGTTCAAAAATGCCGGAAGTCAGTTCGTCGCAGTATGGCTTCAGACAACTGCTATGAATTTCCCAATGGCATTCTTCTGGCAGCTGATCTATGCAGGTCCGATCGTACGCTTTATTTTCAGACATATTTTTAAAGAAAATGAAGCTACAAGTCTTAATACATAAAAAATCTGGTCTGTGGAGATCTCATAGGATTCTCTGCATGACCAGATTTTTATTTGCTCTTATTTACCGTTATAAAAAATTATCCTCTGACAATCCTTTTGTTAAAGAAGATATACCGGCAGATCTTCGTTGATGTGAACCGGTCCTGCAACCGTTTCCGGCTCTGCATTTTTCACAAATGCTGCCTGAAGTTCTTCAGAATTCTGTGGTGTGAGAACAGATGTCTTCACAGTTTTCTTTCTTGTCGTTGTCTTCTTTGTGGTTGTTGTTTTTTTCGCAGTTGTTGTCTTTTTGGCTGCGGTTCTCTTTGCAGGAGCTTTCTTTGCTGCCGGTGCTTTCGCTGCCTCTGATTTTGCCGGAGCCTTTACTTCCTCTGCCGGCTTTGCTTCTGCTTTTACTTCTGTTGTTTTTGCATCTGCATTTGCTGCACGCAGGATGCTGTCTTTACCTACTGACACGATTCATGACCTCCTCTGCCAATTCTGTATATTCTTTTGCGCTTCTGCTGGATTTCTTATATTCTACTACCGGAACACTGTTGTCCTGTGACCATTCTACTGAGCTGTCTACACGGATCACATGTTCAAATACATAAATACTCTCCAGCTGATGCAAAGTTTCCATGGTCTGTTTGAAGTAATTCTTGCGGGTATCGACCTTCGTAACGGCAATTCCGGCAACCTCAAGTTCCGGTGAAATCTGCTTTACTTCATTCAGAAATTCAAACATATTTGCCAGACCAAACATTCCCCACGGGCTTGCCTCCACGGGTATGATCACTTTATCTGATGCACACAGGATATTCATTACCCAGCCGCCAAGTGTCGGCGGTGCATCAATCAAAATGTAGTCATAGACCTCAGAATCCTTGATCCTCTGCAAACATTTCCGCAGGATAAACTCTCTCTGCCACTTTGTAAAAAGCTCATATTCGATCGAGCTCATCAGTGTGGAAGATGGAACCAAATCCAGATTCTCGTACGGTGTATGCACGATATAGTCTGTCAGATCCGCCTGTTTTCCAATTGCGTAATAGAGATTATTTTCTCCCTGTGCATGCTCAAGCACCCATTCCTCCGAAAAAAATGCAAGCGACAGATTCAGCTGCATATCTCCATCCACCAGAAGTACTTTTTTACCGGCACGCGCCATCGCCGCACCGAGGTTTGAACAGGTAGTAGATTTACCACTGCCTCCTTTGTTATTGGTAAAACAGATCGTCACGGTCTTTCCCATCGGAATCCCTCCATAAAAAATGTCATTTCCTATGTCACATTATAAGGGATTCTGTCAAAATTGGCAATGCTTATTACATATTATTTCAGCAGGTAACGTTGTTTGTTACTGTTGTTTCAGTCCAGAATTTTTCCGTCAACGGAGATTGTAACAACCTGCCACGGAATAAATTTTCCGCTGTTCTGGAGAGCTTTTTTGGCTGTCATTTCCAGGCCGCCGCAACACGGAACTTCCATGCGAACAACCGTCACACTGCTGATATTATTGCTTCGGATAATCTCCTCCAGTTTTTCACTGTAGTCTACACTGTCCAGTTTCGGACAGCCCACTAAAACAACTTTCCCTCTGATAAAATCCTGATGAAAATTTGCGTAGGCATAGGCAGTACAGTCTGCCGCGATCAAAAGCTTCGCGCCCTCAAAATACGGTGCCTGAGTCGGCACAAGCTTAATCTGCACCGGCCACTGCTGCAGCTGAGATTCCATTTTATTTTCAGTCGGAGCTGCTGCCGCCTCACGCTTCATCTGACGCATACGGCTTCCCGGACATCCACCGCTCATATGATGTGCTGATTTATTCTCTTCTGCTTTTTTTCGCTGATTTGCAAGTACCGCTTCTTCATCATAAGCTGCTGCTTCTCTCTCTACGAATGTGATCGCACCGGTCGGACAGGCTGGCAGACAGTCACCAAGTCCGTCGCAGTAATCGTCACGCAGAAGCTTCGCTTTGCCGTCAACCATTCCGATTGCACTCTCGTGGCAGGCAGCCGCACACGCACCACACCCGTTGCATTTTTCTTCGTCTATATGAATAATTCTTCTGATCATAAGATATCCTCCTGTTTTTGTTATTTATTTTTATTGTTTTCTTCTTACTCTTTTTCTTTTGGTGCCTTGACCTTGTACACAAAGAATACTAAACTAATAAGAAAAAATATGTGGTTATAGCCACGAACTGAGCAAAAACGGAGAATTGTTATGGATTATGAACTGATTTCCCACACATCACTTTTTCAGGGGTGTTCCCTCGCTGAGACAGAAAAGCTTCTGCACGGGCTGAAAACTTTTACAAAAAAATATAAAAAAGGAGCCCCGGTTTATCTTGCCGGAACTTCTGTCACTGACGTAGGAATCGTATTATACGGTACTGTCCAGATTGAAAACAACGACCTGTGGGGCAATAAAAATATCATCAGTCTTGCACACACCGGGGAAGTGTTTGCAGAAGCTTATGCCTGTGTTCCCGGTGAACCGATGATGGTCGATGTCATCGCAATGGAAGAAGCAGAAATCCTCTTTCTGAATGTACCGGAGCTTTTCAGGCTTTCCGCCTCCGGAAAAGGTGAATATTCGCATCTGATCCACAATATGGCGATAATCAGCGCACGCAAAAACCTGCTGCTCTCACGCCGCATCCTGCACACCTCTTCCAAGAAGATCCGCGATCGTCTGCTCTCCTATCTTTCCTATCAGGCAGGACTGCAGAAAAGCCGTTACATCGACATTCCGCTGAACCGCCAGCAGCTTGCAGATTACCTCAGTCTGGATCGCAGCGCCCTGTCAAAAGAACTCGGTAAAATGAAAAAAGAAGGGCTTCTGGACTATCACAAAAATAGTTTTGTATTAAAAGATATCGACTAGATTGCACTTGCTTTTATCGCATTTTGCCGGGTTTAATACGACAACTTTATCAGAATTCAAACGCCTGTTTGATGCTGTCATAATGAAGGAATTTATCCTCTGCGGCAAAGGCTTTGATCTCATCCAGAGTTGCAAACATGTGGCCATCTGTCTCTGCTTCCTGCAGATGCAGATCTTCATCTTTAACATCCATAATAAAGCGGTATACATCGACAAAATAGTTGTCACCTTCGCCCGGATTTTCACGCTTATAAGTAAACAAATAACCGCCGCCGGCATCCCGTGCATCAAGCCCGGTCTCTTCTTTTACTTCACGAAGTACCGCCTCGAGGGACTCTTCACCTGCCTGTGCAGCTCCGCCGGAAACCTCCCAGCATCCCGGTGCCCATGCTTTCGTCATGACTCGTTTCGTGATCAGAAATTTGTGATCCGGACGCGCTACCACACCAAGTACCGTCAAGTGGTATTCCCCGTCCTTCAGGCACCAGTCGTTACGTTTCATTGTACGGCCTGTTGGCTTCTTATCTCTATCATAAATGTCCCAGTATTCCATTTTTTGTCTCCCTGTTGAATTGTAAAAAATATTTTGTGTTTTTTACAATTGTATCTTTCTATTTGTAGTCAACGCCAAAATTACTGTCTAACCTTCCCCAGCCCTGAGTTCCTGTCATAACTTCTGAAGCCGGTATGGTAAGTTCTACCACACGACTATTCATTGCTTTTACTGACGTGTCTACATTCAAATCCGAAAGATCAATTACAGTACCCAATGTCTCATCGGTTACAGTAAGTGTTCCTGTCGAATAATAAATGTTGTTATTTGTTCCATTTGCCAGCCATATTCCCAACACTACACTTCCGTCATCATTCTGATACATATATTTCAACTCACTATTACTGCAGCCTTCATAGACCTTTGTTTCATCTACGTACATATAATTAGCAGTTCCAAAAAAGGCTGTATTCTTTCCTTCATTTGCAGCCTGAGCATATCCTGCCGGATATAAATCAACTATTTTATCCGATAGCTTTTCGTTCGCTCCATCACTATAGTCGAACTTCCATTCGCCATCTTTTTCAGAAACCAGCCAAATATAAGAACCACATTCCATGTGTGTATTTGGATGTGTACCCGCTACAATATAAAAAGTATTTCCCACTGCGTAGTACCCATCTGCTTCTGCAAGTACCTGAAATATTTGGCGGTCATAATTTCCTATCTTATTTAGCATTTCTTCTGTCACGTCAAAATCATTTCTTATAGTTTCCTCAGAAGTATCTCTGTATAACTCTGCAAAATGTTCATAATCATTTCCTGCATATTCTTTTAATTCATCCCTCAGCTCCTGCGTTGCTTCAAACACTTCTTCATCCGATGCATCTGCCTGTACTGCCTTTGCGCCACTTCCACCTGTTAATGCTATCACACTAATCGCCAATGCCCCTGTTAATGCCATCCATTTCTTTCCTTTTTTCATTCTCATTTCCCCTTTTGATATTACATATTTTTTTCACTTCACCTATAAGACACTTAATTCTCCCGTTTGGTTTTAATTTTTTATTTACTTTATTGTATTGTATTATTTTGTAACTCTGTTGTCGTAGAAAACAAGTTCCCACAATAGCAAAAAGGAGTTCAAAAAAGCAAATAGTTTATGAGTATTTAAGCAGATAGATGGGTGGAGCTTCACTTACCAAGGAGGATAGAATTGCTAGCAGTTTATTGTAGTGATGGATATGCTTATAAGTTTACCTTCCAAATACTAGTTCTCATCATAATCGATTCCATTTTCTTCAAGAATTTTCTTCAGTGTTGCATTTTCATCCTGCAAGTCTTTTAACTGCTGTTCAATAGATGTATCTTCCTTAACTTCTTCAGTGGATTCTGTAATAGTATCTTCAGATATTGCACCTTCTGGATAGGCTATTTCTAATACGTACTCTCCACAATCTCCAGCATTTGTATATAACTTTATTGGATATGTTTGTCCTTTCTCAAGAGTAACTTCTATCATGCCATCATGAGTCACCCAAACATCTGATAGTTCCTGCCCCTCCGGGTCATAAATGCCACATATGAAATCAACATTTTTGGTACAACTTTCCTTATCAAACCCAAATCCATATTCACCGTCCACTGGTGCTGTAAACAGATAACGATTAGCAGAATCTCGACACATTAAAGTATCACTAACTTGAGTAAATCCGTTCAACTCATATTTTTCATTTGGTCTATACAATAAAAATTTATATTCTGAGCACTCTGTATTTGTTTTTACTTTTATTGTATATTCTTTTCCCTCCTCACATACAAAACTTTTATATAAAGTTCCAGCTCCATAATCCATTGTTATTTTATTTTCAAAATAATCATATACATAAAATGCCACTGCTACATTTGCAGTCTGCCCATATAATTTCACAGCATATGTACCTGCATTTTCAGCTGTAAACGTATACGTGTCACAAAACGAATTTTCTTCTGTTAGTGTACCTTCAAATTCCTCAGGTTCAATTTTTTCTACTTCTAACTTTGTTTTCTGCTCTGTCGCTGCATAACAGTCATTAAAAGTTACTAATGACAACATTACTATACTGCTTAATAAAATTATATTCCTTTTCATATTTTCCGCTCTCCTTTTGTTTTAATTTTTATAAATAACGTGTTTATTTGAAAATTTTAATTTAATCTGGGCATTAGCCAGAATTTCTAAATAATTCACATCTGGTTCATACCTTAATATAATCTCATCTCCCAACTTCAGATTCTCAATATCCACATTAAATTTTAATTGATCTTTAAAATTCTCTACAATTTTATCAATATTTTCTTCAGTTGCTGTTGTTTTTTTTTCCAATATCTCCTTCAATTTGTTTTTGTTTATCCATCTTTTTATTTTTCCACTATATGCAATTTCAAATCCTGCTACATCTGAAACATTTACTGTTTCCTCTTCATATTCTTCACTATTCACTTTCGCTTCCTGTTCCTCTTCTGCACTGTTTTCTTCTGCTTCAATTTCCTTCCATGTCGTATCATCCGATATAGAAAATTCGTTCAAATCCCGTTTTTTTACAACTTTGTTGACTCCCCATATTCCCAGTCCCAATACAAAAACCACAAGTGGAATCATAATTATCTTTGTTACATTAATCTTCTTTTTTTTCTTATCTTTTGACGTTTTTTTATTCTTATCCGGCTTTATACACGGAGAAGCACGTTCTGGCTTCATTGCTATCTCAAGTGCCTTCCGAAATTCTTCTGCATTTTTATAACGATGTATCGGATTATAATCGCAGGCTTTTATAATTATCTTTCCCAGTTTTTCAGAAGCCTCAACCGGCAAGGGCAATGTCTCTCCCGACATTCGTTTTTGAAAAGCATCTTCTTTGTCACGGTAATATATCATCTGTTTTGTGACATCGACAAAAGGATCTCGTCCTTTATTTAAAATCTTATATATAACGAGCCCAAGTGAATAAACATCAGCCTGCATACCGTAATGTTCCCCATGATAAACTTCTGGTGCCATATAGGAAAATGTTCCCTTTGAAGAGTAACTGCCCACTGATTGTTCTAATTTTCTGGCAATCCCAAAATCCCCCAGCTTATAGCACCCCAGTGAAGATACAAAAATATTATCTATCTTTATATCTCTATGTACAATCTGCAGCTTTTCACACTGCTCCAATGCATTACAAATATCGATTCCAATTTGAACAATTTGTTTCTCGTCAAGTTGTGTTACCTGAATGTATTGCGCTAAATTTTGGAGATACTCCATTCGAATATAAATTACCCATCCAACCTTTTCTTTCAATTCTTCTACGTAATAATCTTCA
Organism: Blautia intestinalis; assembly: GCF_014297355.1. Taxonomy (GTDB): domain Bacteria; phylum Bacillota; class Clostridia; order Lachnospirales; family Lachnospiraceae; genus Blautia_A; species Blautia_A intestinalis. The sequence continues at coordinate 263,952 of NZ_JACOQE010000004.1, forward strand.
ATAGATACAATATTAGAATTTCCCTTTAACTGATCCATTGTATGAATTTCTTCTATACATGCCTGAACAAGATTTCCATAATACAATCGAATACTTTGTTCATCCTTGTATTCTCTCCTCAGAATTTCTATATCTTGTTCTTCCAGTGGAATACGTATAACTTTAATTGCGCTATAAAAGCAGTTACTTCCCAGCTTTCTTTCAGCTTTATAAACCGTACCGAAAGATCCCATTCCTACCTGTTCTATAACTTTCCATTCACTCCATTTTTCTGGCAGCTTAACCTCAGGCATTCACTCACCTAACTTTCCTAAATTGTTTCATTTTGATAAGACAGCTCCCAAATATCAGAATATATCGCCAATGGACATTCTGATAATAAGCAGATCAATATATACGTTTCATAGGGATTAACCGGATAAATTTCCAGCATCCCACATCCTCTTAAGATTGCATTTGTATTTTTTACAAAACCACGACAACGTTCCTCTGCTGATTGTTCCTCTCTCTGAGAATAAATAAAAAAATTTAATGTTAATATATCAAATCTCTCTACTGGCAACTTTCCTTTTAAAATCCCATCAATGCGTTGGCGACTAATTCTGTATTGTTGAAATTGTTTTTGCAATAATGATGCCGACATCCTTTTTAAATTCCCATTTTCATTCATCGGAATCCCACTACAAATGATTTTTTCTACATCTCCCGGTGTTATTTTTTCTGCATTCCATTTTTGTTTCTTATTTGCTTCTTCTGCATCTCTATTATAAATATCGGCAATTATTTCTTTGGCATTTTCCAAAAGTGATTCAAAACTTCTATAAGCTCTTTTCCTGTTATTTTCGCATATTCCTGATGACTTTAGCCATGATAAATACTGTAGAAGCTTTTCTTCTTTTATTTCTTCTGTATCCTCATGATTCCATATTTCCTCAAATTTTTTTCCTGAATATTGTTTAAAACTTTCTGCCGGAAGCTCTTTGTCATACTTCTCTAATAATCTTTTAGCCTGTAAATATCCCTTATGATTACTGAAACAGTACCAATATATAACTTCCTCCTGATCATAGAAGTTAAAGTCTTCTTCTTTTATAATTTTCACCAGAAAATCCGATACATCCTCTACCTGCATTCTCAATCCAAATCCTAAAAGAAATACTGTCTGCCTCTTCACACAAGACGCTGAAAGCCATCCCTTCATAATCGCTGTCCATTTTTTTGTTGTCGGATTAAATGAATGCGGAGCCGCATTCTCATTAAATGCATCATTAATTATTTCTCTGTACACCGAATCATCTATTTCAGAAAATTTTTCTCTGATTCCGGCACGTTCATATAAATATCTTTTGAGATAGTCTTTAAATGAAACTAACTCCATCCCCTGATATAGATACTCGAATATGGCTTCCGAATCCATCTCTTGAAATTCTTCTGAATTAACAATACGATGCATTCCTTTTATCGCTCGTTTTGTATAATCAAATTCTCGTATTGTATCCTCAAAATCTACATCATATATCATTTTACACTTCCTCGATTATTTATATTTTTATATTATCATTTTTATTGTATATATAAAAGTTGAATTTCTAAAAAACCGAAGTCATCTTACTTAGACAACTTCGGTCAGTTTCTTTTATGTATCTATCACTCTACTCGCTAATTTCCTGCTCACCCGAGTTTTCCAGACAATGAAAAGCCACAAAGCGAGAACCTTTTCGCATTAGAATTCCACTGTCACCCACTGAAATATTATTGTAAATTTTTCGTGATACACTCATCTTAAATTGCTCCTTATTCTCTGTTTCAAATGTTATATAATAATCATTGCTTGTTCCCGTAGGCATATTATTTTGGTAATGCGTAGTCTCTACAATTTTCTTTTTCGTAGCCACTGCCTTAACTGTTTTTTTAGGAGATAAACTATTTGCTATTCCTCTTGCAACAGAATATAGTACTATACATGTTACTGCCAATATTATCAGTATTTCCGGAGATTTTCTTTCAAATGAAATGAAGTTAAATATATAGGAAACACCTTTTTCCAAATAAAACATCAGTCTTCCTCCTTATCGTCATTTGTAAAATCAATTTCAATTGCCTTAGAACCTCCAAAAGCCGGCAGACCGTGTACCAATGTTTGGATACAATCAATCTTTAAATTAATTGCCTCTCCCTCCACATTATTAAATGCCAATATTGCTTCTCTTTTCGAATGTGCAGGAATTGTATATCCCATGAAACTGTCAAAGTCAAACCAATACTCACCTTTTGTTGTTGTCAAACAGGCTTCCTGCTTTGCATCCCAACCACCTATATTCATTTCTGTATCTGTTGGATTATCAAATATTACCTTTATCATATTTCCCTGTTTCTGGTCAACTTTTATAGTCATTCCTTCAAAAGTTGCATGACCACAAATTTCTGCACCGGAATTGAATAATAATCCACCCCAATATAAAGTAAAAACAGTCAATGCTCCGAGTACAAATATTTCAATAATAAGCACCTTTATCGGACTAAAATCATCTTTCGTTACTCGCGCCATTTTGATATTACTCTCCTTCCTTTCAAAAAACGTAAAGCATTTATAAAAACAGATTTATGTTTTGTTCTAGATTATTTAGTAAACTATACCTATTCCATTACAGTTACTACAAATATTATACCCAGATGTGTAACCACTTCCACCACATCCACTACATCCTATATATCCACCTGTCCATCCCATGACTGCATCATAATAAAGATTTGGCATATATTGTTGTCCTGTTCCTCCACAAATTGCACATGCTACAGCATCTGCTGAAAGTACACTGCCAGTTCCATTGCATATATTACAAAGATGTTCTTCTGTTATTTTCTGTTGAATTTCGGTATCTTGGCATTCCACATATTCACCATCGGCGTTTTTATAAAACAATAAAAATCCATAGTTTTCTTGCTGGCTTTCTGTTGTATACGTAAATAGTACCGACTCTCTGTCGTCACTTGTGTCAACGAGTTCAGCAGAAGTTACTTCCAATATTCCCGCCTCTTTTATCTGTTGAATCACATATAACCTGCCTTCTTCCACTTCATCTGAACAGATATATTTTCTGCTTCCTCTATTGATTGAGCCGAATTGATATTTGTACACCAATTTTGTACCAGTTCCTTTTTATCTTCTTTATTATCTGCACAAACTGTTCCTGCACTCAGCCCTGTTGCCAATAAAAATAGCAGTATAATAGTAATTATCTTTTTCATATCTTTCCTCCCAACTTTAATGTTCCAGTCTCATTTAACATATAACTACTATACCCCTCTGTCTTATCACTACCGTAGAATACAAGTTTCCGTCTTCAACCCAACAATAGTTATTTCACAAAAAGCTTATGTTGAGCATAATCCCAACATAAGCTTTTGCCATATTATTTATAAAGCACAATAACGAACTCTATCTGCTGTGTAGCTGTATTCTGCATGCATGCCAGTACTCCAAATCCTGCGCCGCCTTTTACACGTACTGTTGAACCGTTTTTAATGTTCTTTGCCTTTTTCCAGTTTCTTTGGCCATAGCTCAATTCCAGTAATTTCCATCCTTTTTTGGCTTTGACATTGATTGCAACCTTTTTGCCAGCATATTTGGAATATTTCTGGTAGATATAAGCGTTTTTGTTGAATTTCTTTCCTGAAATCGTTGTCTTGCCAATTTTTATCGAGCTGACCGGACTTGCATATTTGGCTACTGTTAATTTACAACGATAGCTTTTTGATCCTTTTTTTACAGTAATTGTTGTCTTTCCCGGTTTCTTTGCTACAACTTCAAGCATCTGAGATTTTGCCTTTGCAGTTGCAACCTTTGGATTACTTGATTTTACAGATACCTTTCCTTTTCCTAAATATGCAATATATGACGTATTGGAAAAATAAGCATTTTTGACTGTTTCCTTAGAATACAGTGACAGGGTCAGCTTATCCGAAATATACAATTCCGTATCATTCGCTGCAAATGCCGGTGTCGCTGTCATCAGAAGCATTATTGCCGCCATTATGACTGTCATTAATTTTTTCCATGTTTTTTTCAATCTTTTTTCTCCTTCCTGTTAGCCTCAGCTATTAATATTTCTTATTATTACATTTTTACTTTATTCTGTCTATATAATTCACAGAATCATTTGACTTAATCATAGTCAAAATGTATTTAAAATTATCAAATATTTAAATCTTACTGAGCAAAAGCATCTTCATATATATTTTTCAGTTGATTGTATGTGTCTACAAGATTGTTGTATTCTGCCAATAGTCCATTATACTTTTCCTGTAAACTATTGTACTCCCCAGTCAATGTATTATATTCTGTTACAACAGTATCGTACTTATCGCCAAGCTTCTGATATTCCTCATACATTTCCTGCGCGCTGGAGGATGCAGCATTTAATTTGCTGGTTGCTTCTTCTACAACCTGATTGTGCGCATTAATTGACTGATTCGCCACCTCCTTATAGTACAGACCAATTTCTGAAAGCACTTGAATTGCATTCCCTTCCAGGTGTTTTGTCGTGGTTCCGGCTATGTACATCCATGCTTCCTGCTCATTCTCGGCATCCCACAGAACACGCGCCCATTTTTGATCCTGCGATTTTTCTCCTGTGGCCATCACTACGCTTCCACGTCCGATATTACCAATAATTTCATCCTGTGTGGATGGCCCTTTGCGGATATTCATCTTTTCATCACTTGTAATCATGTAGACGTCCGTATTTCGAAGCAACTTCATAGTTTCTTTAATTTCTTCGTCTGAAATTCCGAAATCGTTTGTATTTTTCTCTGTATCTGCATCTAATTCTGCCGTTTCTTCTTTTTGCGCCTGCTCACTCAGCGTATCACGCATATCCTCAAGATCTTTATCGTACTTTTTCTGTAACTTTTCTCCTGCATAACGGTATCCCCCGTAGCCGAATATGCAACAGGCAGCTACAAGTATCAGAACTGTTCTTGCACTACTCATTTTCATTCTCTTTCTTTCCTTTCCATCTGTTTTCGAAAGCATTCCTTTTATCTTTTAACACTTAACTTCGGTAACTGGTTTTATTTTTATAAAATAAAAATCCCCTTAAGCAGACAAGTTAAATAACCTAACTCTACATAAGAGGATTTTCATCACAACTGATACTAATCAATTTATTGCTTAGTATGCGGCAATACTAGACCATACATCATTACCATATTTTGTTAAATCTATTACACTTTTAACCTGCTGCTTCGTAAATTTAGCCCATATAGTATCATCATGCGGACGCGGCGAAATGCATTTATTATTCCAGCCAAATGATCCTGTAGCAATACTCTTTCCTTTATATTTTAATACGACATCCATCTGATGAAAATATTATAACCTATTCCCTGATTCAAGATGACAAATCCTATTGTCAAAGGACCATTCACATTATATTGAAGACTCTTGATTCTTGCTTTTTTCTTTGTTCTTTTATTTTCTCTTCCCTTCTTTATTTGCATTTCATGGCTTTATAATACCCCCCTGCATATATCCTGTCAATTCAAATCCACTACTTTATTTTCACTTTTTTCGCCTTGCTCCAACCACTGTAATATACATTTTTTCCGACTTTTTTCCAGCTTCGTATTCTTACATAATATGTTCTCTTTCCTGACAGCTTTGATATCTTTAAAGCAGTAATATTTTTTACAGTTTTTGTCTTTGCATTCTTAAAATTCTTACTTGTCGAACACTGAATCTGATAACCGCCTGCACCACTCACCTTTTTCCACTTTACTTTTGCAGTATTTTTTGCTGCAGTTATTTTTTTAATCATTGTCGACTTCGGAATGATCTTAAACTTCACAGTACAGGAATAAGATTTATATTTTCCTTTTCCTCGGATTACAGCATATCCGGTTCCTACGTTCTTGTTATTCTTATAGGATATCGAATAATATTTCGATGAAATTTTGTTATTTCCGACTTTTACTTCTTTTATCTGTGGTTTCTGAGCCTTTCCATTATAAACAACTGTTGTCTTTTTGAATGACGCTTTCATCTTTACAGTATTTACTGTTGTATTATTCTTTACTGTAGGTGTGATTTTTTCATCTTTGTTTTTTATCTGAAATTTCAGAATTCCATATACAGGAGTTCCCTGATAATTCATCAACTTCCCATTCACCGTACAATGAGTACTTTGATTTTTCAGAGTGGAATATACTGTAATCTGTCCTTCATTGATTCCGCTGTCCGGTACATAATTGTTATCGTAGCGCAGGAAATAATCTACGCCTTCTTTCAGAATCTTTCCGCTGGATTTAATTTTCACAGTTACTTTCGGCTCTATTTCTCTGTACGGAATCCCTTCATAGATTTTCTTATCCAGTGTCATTTCATAATAGCTTCGGCTTGTATTTATATGATAATCTACTTTGGCCAATAGCGCGCCATCATAATTTCCATATGAAGATCCTTTGGCAGAATATATACGCACGCAGGCATATATTGTTTCTTTATCCACATCTGTAGAAATCGGAGGGCAACCTGCACTGTTTTCATATTCCAGCACATAGTCTGTGCCTTCCTTCATAATCGTACCATCCATATCTCTGACTACAGGTTTGGGTTCAATCGCTTCGCCATTATATGTATATTCTGTTTTTTCAAGTGACGCTGTGATTTTCTTTACTTCGGTTCCATATTGTGCTCCTGTCTGTCTTTCAACCGTTACAGGAACTGTATAAGTTCCTCCGTTTTTTATTTTGACTGTAACACTTCCGGTTCCGACTTTCTTACCTCTGATTTTTCCCAGACTGTCTACCGAAATAAGTTCCGGATTATTATTTGTAATCGTAAAAAAATTAGAGGACTCTGCATAGAACGTATATCCCTCTGAATACTTTGTACAAAATTCCATATTGTCTCTTGTAGATGTTCCATACTGCAGCCGAATAGAACTTGCTCCTGTTTCTAATTGTAACTGCTGTACATCTGCAATTACATGAAAAGTCCTCTCCTTATCACTCTGCGTGTTAATGACCTCCCCACACGGATCTCCTGATCCCACAAACACCCAATAGGACGTATTATGGTAATCCAGAACACCTACTCCACAATATCTTATCTCGGATGCCATCATAGCAGCGTTATGTAATGGTGATCCAGACCAAAAATAATCTGCTGTCTCCGCATTTCCAAATCCGGAACCTATGTTTTCATGAACTAAATAAAAATCTCCTGTTTTAGCCACATAAATAGTTCCATACTGATCTTCGCGGGTAATTCCTCGATTAGAATATACAAATCCCAGTCTTTCCAACGCATCATAGCACCCTGTAGAATTTTCATTATACGGACAACGATGTGTGAAACTGACTACTATTTCTGCTGCTCTCTGCATAGCTGCTTCAGTCAACCCACTGGTGGGCTTTAATTCTGCAAGATTCTTTGCTTTTCTTTTTTCATTTAAAATTTTTACAAATCTCTGTGCTTCGCCGTAATGGCAGACACCTGTAATTGGAATCAGAACATTGTTGTCGGCCTGACAGGTTACCACGCCCAGTATAATACCAACTATGGACAATAACAGGTACATCCATATTCTGATTTTTGTCTTTGCTTTTTTCATATTGCCCCTCCACATATCTGCAAAAGAGAACCTAAGACTTTCACTCTGGATTCTCTTTTTGTCCACTATTTACCGTTTTCTGAATTATCTTAAATTCATGCTGACGCTATAATTAATATAGGTTCTGCTGCTCCAGTCAAAAGTCGGAAGCCCATTTGCATTCAGTGGATAAATGCCACTGAAAATAACGCTCTGAACATTCCCCTGTATTTTATTTCCCAGAGTAATTATCCAGCCAGATTTTGCGCCCGGCTGCACTCTCTGGTAACTTACGCCCCCATTTTCTACGGACTTCAATACATTTACAGGAATATTATAAGTACCTGCAGTTGTTTTTACAGCCATATTAAAATCACTGGTTGACCATCCAAAAGCAATACCAGAATTACTTCCATTAGTAACTTCTACTTCAATTGTTCTGTCATTATACAGATATGCTTCATAGGTAATTCCATGGTCATATGTCGTTCCTTTTGCCACCACTTTTCTTACATTTGTGTTCTGTGCAGTATTAGTATTGGTTTTAGCTTTGCTTTTTGCTTTCTTGACATTTACTTTACATGTCAGTTTCTTTTTTCCAATCTTGGCAGTAATTTTTACCTGACCGGCTTTTTTTCCTTTTACAACACCATTTTTATTTACTGTAGCAATTTTGGAATTGGAAGAACTCCATTTTGCTTTTTTACGTGTTCCTTTTACTTTTAATTTAACCGTTTTTCCAACAGTCACGGATGCTGATCTGCGATTCAGGCTGACAGATGCCGCCGATACCGGCATTACCATTGCCAGCGATACCAGAAGTGCTAAAATAATTACAGAAACTTTTTTTACATACTTTTTCATTTTCTTTTTTCCCCTTTCGCAATACCATCAAAATGTTGTTTTTTTAGCCTTTCTGTCTAATAGACACTTAAATAGCCCGGATGGTTTTAAGTTTTTAAAAATTTTTTTAATTTCTATAAATACTATACTTTATATTGCAACGATGCTCGTAGAACCCAGGTTTCCCAGGATGCTTTCCTTTTTTTCCTGTTTTACCTGTAATAAAACAGGAACCATCTTATAGACAGCTCCTGTTTTATAGTCAATATTCTATTTCATTTCTTCTTTTAATTTCAATACATCTTCTAACGGTATTCCAATCTTTTCGGCAATCAGTTCATCATTTAATATTCCGAGAAGATTTTTGGCTGATTCCAATTTAACCTTTTTTTCGGCTTCTTTATATAGCATTTTTCCCAACTCTGTCATTCGCATTTCACTCCTTACTTCGTCCAGATCAATTTTCTCTAAAAATTTGTCAGCCATTGTGTATATCACTGCCTCCAATCTTCGGACATCCTCCTCCGAAATATCTTTTGCTTTTTCTATTATTCTGAACGCACCTGTAATACGCTCTTTCTGCGCTGATTCTCCACCCATTAACGGCATCAGAACCAGTCTGATTAATTCTTCTTTTGTTATTTTTTCGTTTTCGTCTATTTTGTGCCTCAGTTCAATCAAAAACTCATCTGCATTCCAATCTGCCATAATAATCGGCATTATTCGATATGTATTCAGTCCCTCCGTAAATTCTGTCACCGGATTTTTAATTTTCCCAGAAAACAGCACACATGTTGTTACCGAAACATTGTACTGATAACTGATTACCGCCTCATACGAACGAAATCTTTTCAAATCTTTAATGCCTTTACTACTGCTCTGAAACTCGAAATGTTTCCAGCTTCCATCTTCCATAATCAGGTTATTGTCCTGAAAATACTTATGAAATTCCAATATAGTAGATTCAGTAGGTGCGATTCCAATAACTTTCTCATGGATTCCTAAATATGGCAATAATTCATTAGCAAAAAACTGCATCATACTCTTCATGATTGCATCTTCGTGCTGATATACTGAAGATTTTTCTTCTTTTGTAACACTGATTTCTTCTTTCATTTGAATCCTTTCTGCAAAAAAGTATTCAAAGAAATCACCTAATTACAATATAGCAAAAAAAAATACTACAGACAACATACTTTTCTGCTGTTTATATGATTTCTATGTTGGTATTTTCTCTGAAATCGAGATAAGAATATTCATTAGAAAATAATAGATATAACAAATTGTAATCGACAATTTCCCTGCAACTGTCTGTATATTACATAATGTAAAAGAAAAAACGCGCAGTGTCAACAAAAAATGTTCGACAAATTATTCTTAACTTTCATTTATTTCTATCCCTGAAATCATTTGACATTCTTTACTACTTTCGCTACTATTATTTCATAAAATATGGCATCTTAAATAGATAATATTACTCAGTTATCATCAGCATACATGAGGGGAAATTGATATGAATTTTAAGGATTTGGCAGAACAAAATGAAGACTGGATCATCGAGCAGAGGCGTTATTTTCATGCGCATCCGGAGCTTTCTTTTGAGGAAAAAAACACCACCGGACAGATTGGAAAACTACTTGAAGAAATGGGGCTGACTCCTCACTATTATCCGGATTATAACGGTCTCTGGGCGATGATCGAGGGAGGCAAAGCTACCCCTGAGAGCAAGACAGTCGCTCTTCGTGCAGATATCGATGCACTTCCTGTCGAAGAACACACCGGGCTTACATTTTGCAGCCAGAATCCAGGTGTCATGCATGCCTGCGGACATGACTGCCATATTGCCATGCTTCTGGGCGGAATCCGTATGCTGATGGCAAAAAAAGAAGACCTAAAAGGAAATGTAAAGATCATCCTTCAGGCTGCAGAAGAATCCTGCCACGGTGCACAGTACTATGTCGAGCATGGTTTTCTGGACGATGTAGATGCCATTTACGGCACACATATCTGGGGAGAGCTGGATGCACCTTACATGAATTTTGAATCTGGCCCACGTATGGCAAGCTGTGACAATTTCCGAATTGAAATCGAGGGTGTTTCTTCTCATGGTTCCACCCCGCATCAGGGTGTTGATGCGATTTTGACTGCCGCTTATATCATCACAGAAATTCAGGCAATCGTTTCCCGTATGAATGATCCTCTGAATCCACTGGTTGTCACCGTCGGTAAGATAGAAGGCGGACAGCGCTTTAATATTCTTGCTGATAAGGTCGTTCTGGAGGGAACTACGCGTACCCATTCCCCTGAAATGCGCAAAAAAACAGAGCCTCTGCTCCGCAGAATCGCTGAAAATACAGCTGCTTCCATGGGAGCAAAGGCTACTCTGAGTTTTGAATATTTTCCGGCTCCGATCATCAATGAGCATGAAGATCTGGTACTGATTGCAAGAAATGCCGCTGCCAAAATGTACGGTACTGATTGTCTGAAACCATTCCCAAAAATGATGATCAGTGAGGACTTCGCCTACTATATGGAAAAAGTTCCGGGTGTCTTCGGGCTGGTCGGAAGCCAGAATAAATCTCTTGGCATCACCGCCAAAAATCACAACGATCACTATACCGTAGATGAAAGTGTCTTAAAACGCGGAGCTGCGATGTACGCACAATTTGCGTACGATTTTCTGGAAGAAAAATCTTAAAAATTTTGTTTTTACTCAGGTGTGGCAGGAACTCCTGAAGCAGGTTCTCATTGATGTATGTTACACACAATTGACGATCGTTTTAAGGATTTCCTGTTCTTCTTTATCTTCAGGTCTTTCGTATTCGCACTCTCATCGCATAAAATAATGCTCTTTCGATCCTCTGATGCTATTACAGCATAGTAATAATATTTCTCTTCAGATGTCTCTATCCGATCGGACAGAATCTTCTTGGGATACATTAGAAGATCCTGCAGCTTCTGCGCTTCAAAGGCAGTATTCCATATCTTACTGATCGTTCCATCCTTCTTCTCCTTAAACGTTTCATACCTTCCCCAAAAGTTGTACTGAATCAAGTATACTCCACCATAATTACGCTGAAATCTTATCAATCAGTTTCAATTCTTCTTCTGTAAATGGTGCACAGCTGATCGCTTTTACATTGTCAAGGATCTGCTGCGGTTTTGATGCACCGATCAGTACACTTGTAACTTCGTCGTGATGAAGCAGCCATCCGAGTGCCATGTCGGCAAGTTTCTCGCCTCGCTGCGCTGCCAGATCATTCAGCTTACGAATCTGATCCATCCTGTGCTCATCCAGTGTACTTTCTTTTAAAAATCTTCCATCTGTACGGATTCGGCTGTCTTCCGGAATACCATGAAGATAGCGGTCCGTCAGCTGTCCCTGTGCAAGAGGGCTGAATGTGATCAGACCTTTTTTCAGTTTGCCCGCCATATCTTTTAATCCATTTTTTTCTACAGTTCTGTCAAAAATAGAATAGCGATTCTGGTTAATTACAAACGGACAATGCAGCTCTTTGAGGATTGCAGCTGCTTTTTCCAGTGTAGGGCCGTCATAGTTGGAAAGACCGACATAGATTGCTTTTCCACTCTGCACCGCGCTTGCCAGTGCTCCCATTGTCTCTTCAAGAGGAGTTTCCGGATCCATTCTGTGATGATAAAAAATATCGACGTATTCCAGTCCCATTCGTTTCAGGCTCTGATCAAGACTTGCAAGAAGATATTTGCGGCTTCCCCAGTTCCCGTAAGGGCCCTCCCACATATCATATCCTGCTTTTGTTGTAATGATCAGCTCATCTCGGTAAACTCCAAGATCCTCTTTCAGAATACGGCCGAAGTTTTTCTCGGCACTTCCCGGCTCCGGTCCGTAATTATTTGCAAGGTCAAACTGTGTGATACCATTGTCAAATGCTGTGAAACAAAGCTTTTTCATATTCTCAAAATTCGCTGTGTCACCAAAATTGTGCCACAGTCCCAGAGACACCTTCGGAAGCATTAAACCGCTGTCTCCGCAGCGCTTATACTCCATCTGTGTATATCGTTCTTTTGCTGCTGTATACATTTCCTTCACCCTCCAAAATGATATTCAAATTCCTTCTATAGAAGATTATCTGTTCAAATATATCGAAAGTCAAGAAATTTTGTGAGGCTTTTACTTTTCCGAAAATGGAATAGCCATTCGATTTATTTGTTGCTATAATCAAGATACATAAAAACACGAAATGGAAATACTATAGAGGAGTGACAGATCATGGCATCAGAACGTACTGATGAATTATATAAAATTTTACTCAGCAAAGGATATCCCAAAGAACTTTGTGCAGAGATTGCATATAAAAATATGAATACAGATTATACTGCCACCCGGATGCTCGGATATCTCTATCGAATAAGCAATCCGCGGATTGAAGACCTCATAGATGAAATGCTTGCGATCTTAAGTGACCGAAATGCAATCATTCAGAAAAAAGAACTGGAACAGGCCCAGAGCGTGATCAATGACGTGTATCAGAATGGGCTCTAAAACTGATTTAGAAAGGTAGAAAAATGGCACAGATTATATTAACTTTCGGACTCGAAAAAGAAAAACTCAGAGCGGTTCGCAGTACTGCCCTGAAAAACGGAATGCTGGTAAAAGAAATTTCCCGGATAAATTATGGGCAGAAGCTTGGCTTTCTTGCCGGAATCCAGGGCTTTCACAAAGAAAAAACAAATTATATCGGCCCGGATTTCCCACTCGAAATGATGGTATTCTCCGGGACCGACTCCACACAGATGGATGCCTTTCTCGCCGACTATAAGCAGACCGGCGCAGCGTCTATTCCGTTAAAAGCGATCATTACTCCACACAATATCTTCTGGACTGCAGAAGCATTATATCAGGAGCTGTTTAAAGAACATCTGCGTTTTATTTAGTTTTACTGTATCGGTTCAAAATCCACAGCTCCATGCTTGCACAGCGGGCAAATGATGTCTTCCGGAAGTTCATCGCCTTCGTAGACATAGCCGCAGACTTTGCAGACAAAACCTTTTTTGCCTTCTGTTTCCGGCTTCGGTTTTACATTCTGCTGGTAATAAGTGTAAGTCATGGTATCCTGATCACTCATAACACGGGCTTCTGTAACGCTGCAGATGAACATTCCATGCGTATCAAGGTCGACATACTGTTCTACTTTCAGTGACATGAATGCATTGATATATTTATCCAGAAATACAAGTCCGTTTCCGGAACGGTTGATCTTCTGTCCTGCAAATTTGTCGACAGTTCTGCCGGACTGGAAGCCAAACTGCTGAAAAACAGAGAACGGTGCATCTATGGACAGGCAGTTTACATTGAGAACACCTGTCTGCCGGATTACATGATGAGAATAATTTGCCTTGTTGATATTTACAGCCACACGATAAGGATTGTCCGTCAGCTGAGTAACTGTATTTACAATAAGACCATTGTCTTTTCTTCCATCGTTGGAGGTGACTACATAAAGGCCATAACCGATGCGGAAAAGCGCAGTCATATCATTTTTGTTTGCAAGAGTATCATCTTTTGCAATATATTCTTTGCAAAGTTCATCTGTCATATCATCGATCTGTTTACGGTTTTCTTCTTTTACAGCAGACCAGATGTGTACAGAGTTTTTCAGCCAGTCGATTTTTTTGCACTTAGACATCATTTCTTTCATAATCTTTGCTGCCAGAGGTGCCCATGAACCATTTTCAATAAGGCCGACGGTACGATTCTGGTAATTGTGTTCTACCAGTCGGGTAATAAAATCATTCATAAACGGATAGATACCTGCATTGTAAGTGGTGGTTGCCAGGATCAGTTTTGAATAGCGGAAAGCATCACTCAATGCCTGGGACATATCATCTCTTGCAAGATCATAAACCAGAACCCTTGGACATCCTTTTGCTTTTAATTTTTCAGCAAGAAGAGAAACTGCCATTCTGGTGTGTCCATATACGGAAGTATAGGCAATCACAATTCCGTCATCTTCCGGCGTATAGGAAGACCATGTGTCATAAAGCCCGATATAATGTCCGAGATCTTCTGTAAGAACAGGTCCATGAAGCGGACAGATTTTCTGAATATCGAGAGTGGCCGCTGCTTTGAGAAGTTTCTGTACCTGTTCACCGTATTTTCCTACGATACCGATAAAATATCTTCTTGCCTCGTCATCCCATGGTTCTTCCACATCAAGCGCTCCGAACTTGCCAAAACCATCTGCGGAAAAAAGAACCTTTTCTGTGCTGTCATAAGTAACCATAACTTCCGGCCAGTGAACCATCGGTGCAAATACGAAAGTAAGCTGATGATATCCGAGAGAAAGTGTACTGCCGTTTTCTGCTTCTATTTTCTTTCCTTCCAGATCCAGTTCAAAGAAGTTGCGGATCATGCCAAACGCTTTACCTGTGGCAACTACTGTAGTGTCCGGATATACTTTCAGGAAATTTGCAACATTGGCTGCATGATCAGGTTCCATGTGCTGTACAATCAGATAATCCGGTTTACGGCCATCCAGAACCTGCTGGATATTGTCAAGCCACTGGTGAGTAAAATCTGCATCTACGGTATCCATAACCGCTATTTTTTCGTCCAGAATCACATAAGAATTATAAGACATTCCACCCGGAACTTTGTACTGTCCTTCAAAAAGATCAATGCGGTGATCGTTTACACCTACGTATTTGATGGTATCTGTGATTTTCATATAATTTCCTCCGTTTCTTTTAGATTGAATAATTAAGTTTCCGTTTTTTCTGTTTACTTGTGCTGGTTTAGTTTTATTGTTTTACTTTTATTTGTTTTATAGTCTTTGTTTCCTGTATTCTGTAACTTTGTTGTAATTCATAACTTTGTTAAAAGAATAACAGAATGGCGCAGGAATTTCTGTTGCAAAAGTCACAAATTAATGATCTGCCTGAAAAAATATGTTATAATCTGGAAAAAGGGGGAAACATGATGGAAAAACATATTACACTTTTTACGGATATTCTTCCTGAAGAGCAGGAACGAATGCGCGTCTGTTTTCATGCAAGAGAAGATATTTTCCGAAATGGAGAGACGATCATGGAATATTCCCGTTCTATGAACAAGATCGGCCTGGTTCTTTATGGCAGAGCAATTCTTTACTGCTGCGACGAAGAAGGAAATGAATATATGATCGATGAGCTTAAGAAAGATGCTGTTTTTGGAGAACCGTTTCTTCTCCCGGCAGACTCTCAGCATTATTATGTGACCGCCGAAGAAGAAACAAAGGTAATGTTCATTGATTATGATCATGTGATCAAAAGATGTGAAAAAGCATGCCACCATCACAGTCAGATGGTCAGCAATCTGCTGCAGATGGCGGCTATGCAGTCCAGGCAGCAAATGGAACGGATTTATGTATTATCCAGAACCACGACCAAAAAAAAATTACTGGCATATCTGAACAACCTTTCCAGCCAGACTCACAGCCATAGCGTACAGATTCCTATGTCTTATACCGCACTGGCTCAATATCTTACCGTGGACAGAAGCGCCATGACCAGAGAGCTGAAAAATCTGGAAAAAGAGGGGATTCTCACCAAAAAAGGAAGGAATATCCGTCTGCAGGAGTGACTGGATTTTCTCATGTCTGGAACATCCAATTTACGCGGACTTTCATTTGACTTACTCTCCGCACGGTTTCCATCTTTCATGCAGTTCTTACCTTATCCAGATATTTCCGTACCACTTCCAGACCTCCAGTGGGTACGCAGAAGATATCCCTGTGTTTTTCGCATTTTTCACAGACTTCCTCCAGATCAAACCACTGAACGCTCTCTACCTCTTCTGTCTGAAGAATAAGTTCGTCTGTATTTACAGGTTCGTTGAAAATATAAACAAATGCAATCTCTTCGTCCCGGAACATTTTCCCGTGAAATTCTCTGGCAAAAGATATTGGGAAGGTTCCGGCAAAATGCAGCTGTTCCGGTACTGCACTGATTCCCAGTTCTTCTTTCAGTTCCCGAAGTGCAGATTCCAATGGTTCATCTCCTGCCTGAATATGACCTGCAGAAGAAGTATCAAATTTTCCCGGAAAGGAATCCTTATTCTGTGATCGTTTCTGTAAGAGTATCTGTACTCTGCCCTCTTTTTCACGGATAATCCAGATATGTGCTGTCCTGTGCGGAATTCCTTCTGCATGCGCTTTTTCCCTTGATGCGATCTGTCCGGTTGGATTACCCTTGCTGTCTATAACATCAAATAATTCCATTTTTATTCTTTCCTTCTTATCCGTATTAGTTTTTAATTCTCAATGAAATGTATTCTTTCAGGCTCAAAACGATTCTGCTGAGGTCTTGTTTCTGCCGGATACCCCAGTGCAAACATAGAAAATACCTTCACATTTTCCGGGAGTTCCAGAAGTTTGTGTACTTCTTCCATCCGGTCTTCCACTGGTGCGATACCAAACCATACACCGCCAAGACCCTGCGCATCTGTTTCCAGCCAGATATTCTCCTGCGCAATTGCCATATCAATCTGCGCAAAAGATGGCGCAACAAGACCTTCTGTATGATACACCGGAACGATGACTACCGGTGCCCCTGCCGCACAGCCGGTATATGGTGTTACTTTGGATAATTTCTGGATTTTTTCTTTATCTGTCACCACGTAAAATTCCCATGGTTGCTGATTACATGCACTTGGTGCCTGCATTCCCGCCCTCAGGATCTCCATAATTTTTTCCTTTTCCACTGGTCTGTCTTCATATTTTCTTACACTGATTCTGTGAAAAATACTGTTCATATTGCATGCCCCCTTGCTTACTATTTAAGATAGTTCTATTATAACATGTATATTTTATAAAGCTAACAAATATCTTCACTTCATCCGCAATTAATTCTCACAATAACAGTTTTTTTCTATCATATTTTTCTGATTTTTTGGTAAAATCACTTCAACTATAGGGACCATTATATATTCATTTTATTGGCTTAATTTGGTGTTACTCATATACAAACCATCCAATTTTATTACCTTCAATGACCTGCAAGATACTTGCTCTATCACTGGCCAACCATTTTATCTAAATTATGTTGGTTTCCAGCAGACTTACTCTTTCCCAGGTCATCTAGCACCACAATTTTGGTTGGTCTCCACACAGCTTATCCTTTCCATAGTCATTCGGCCCCTATATTTTCGTTGACCTCCAGACAACTTACTCCTCTCGCAGTCATCTTCTACACAACACCACAGCAACATTAGGGTATATCTACAATCCACTGACTCCAGAAGAAAGTTTGAGTATCATGGAAAAGGCATTTGCCAACTGGTTTTGCCCGAATTTGCCTTGTCACAGGAAGTCACAGGTTCGAACTCAAATCAACAAGCACAAAAAAAGCCGGAAACTATTTTTCAAGATTTCCAGCCTTTCGCCATAGCGTGCGTTAGAGGTTGCTGCGTGCCGGTGGCACGCGTTTAGCAACGACCGAAATGAAATGTAGATCGAACCCGTTCGAGTCCGACTGGACTCGAATAAAAAATGGGACAAGACTTTATGTCCTGTCCCATTTTTTATGACGTGCGTTAGAGGATTCGAACCCCCGACCTTTTGGTCCGTAGCCAAACGCTCTATCCAGCTGAGCTAAACGCACATTTTATTGATTTGCAAGTACTTGTCGCTCACAACAAAATTTATTCTACTGTAAATAAAACAATTTGTCAACACTTTTTTCTATTTTTTTTATTTTTTTATTTTAAACAGTTTTATATATTCTATTCTGCCGTTTTCCTTTTAATAAATTTGCTTCCTTCTTCAGGGAATGATACAATACAATCACAAGGACATCCATTGTATTTTTTTGCATAAGTGTAAACACTATTTTTATACAAATTTTAAGGAGAATGAACATGTCTTTTATCAGTGTATTCGATGTCATGGGGCCAAATATGATCGGTCCGTCCAGCTCCCACACAGCCGGCGCCGCCCGCATTGGTTTTCTTGCGCAGAAAATGATCAACGGGCCTCTGAAAAAAGTAGAATTTACTCTTTACGGCTCTTTTGCCCGCACCTACAAAGGCCACGGAACGGATCGAGCTCTGCTCGGCGGTATCATGGGATTTGCCACAGACGATATGCGCATCCGAAATTCTTTCGAAATTGCAGACCATAATGGACTTTCCTTTTCATTCACACCAAATGAAATTGAGACGGATGTGCACCCAAATACAGTTGATATTCATATGATCAACGAAAAAAATCAGGAAATGACTGTCCGCGGCGAATCACTCGGCGGTGGCAAAGTACGCATCGTAAAGATTAATTCCGTACAGGTTGATTTCACGGGCGAATACAGTGCTGTAATCGTAACTCATCAGGATAAACCCGGAGTTGTGGCATACATCACCAAATGCCTCAGCGACCGCAACGTCAATATCGCCTTTATGCGTCTTTTCCGCGAGTCCAAAGGTAAAATTGCTTATACGATCGTAGAATCAGACGGACATCTTCCGGAGGATATCGACGATACGATTCGTTTGAACCAGAATATCCACGAAGTTATGATCGTGCAGATGTAAGGAGGGAAAATCATGAAAGAATTTAAAAATGCTGTAGAACTTCTGACATTATGTACAGAAAAAAATCTTCCGATTTCTGAAATTATGCGTCAGCGTGAGATCATCCTCGGAGAAACGACTGCCGAAGATGTAGATGCACGTATGGCACGTGTATTGGAAATTATGAAAGACGCTGCTTTTTCTCCAGTCAAAAAAACAGTCAAATCTATGGGCGGCCTGATTGGCGGTGAGGCAAAAAAACTTTCCTTACATCAAACTTCCGGCAAAAGTATCTGCGGTAATCTTCTGGATGACGCGATCACTTATGCCATGGCAACACTTGAGACAAATGCTTCCATGGGGCTGATCGTTGCCTCTCCGACTGCCGGTTCCGCCGGAATCGTACCCGGACTTCTTCTGGCTGTCCAGAAACATTATCATTTTTCTGATGAACAGATTCAGCAGGCGCTTTTTAATGCCGGTGCGATCGGTTATCTTGCAATGAGAAATGCCACAGTCGCAGGCGCTGTCGGCGGCTGTCAGGCAGAGACCGGAATTGCTGCTGCCATGGCTGCTTCTGCTGCTACGGAGTTGCTGGGCGGCACCTCAAAACAGTGTACCTACGCGGCTTCTACTGTTCTCATGAATATGCTCGGACTGGTCTGTGACCCGGTAGGTGGTCTTGTCGAATATCCATGCCAGAACCGCAATGCCGCCGGTGTTGCAAATGCCCTCGTTGCCGCAGAAATGGCGCTTGCCGGAATCACACAGCTGATTCCGCTCGATGAAATGATCAACGTCATGTACACCGTCGGCAAAAAACTTCCGGCTGAACTGCGAGAAACTGCACTCGGCGGCTGTGCGACCGCACCGTCCGCATGTGAATCATGTCATATATGTAGTTAAACAACACAGGGAAAAAACCGTAAAGAACAAATAACGAATCTGTCTCTTAATCCAGATTCGTTATTGTTCTTCACTTACATTTTCCTATATTTTATAAAATCAATTCACTTAATTTCTCCTTAACGCTTCGATCGGGCTCAGACGCGCCGCTTTTTTCGCCGGATAAATACCAAAAAACACACCGACTGCACAGGAGAACAATGTTGCTGCAAAAATCACAGTCGGACTGATTCCCGGGGTGATCGTCATTCCGATACTTCCGCTCATGAAAGAACAGATTCCATATGCTGCCAGTATTCCCAATATAATTCCGATCAGACCGCCGATTACCGTCAGTATCGCAGCTTCTGCAAGAAACTGAAGCATAATTGAGGAAGTCTTTGCTCCAAGGGATTTACGGATGCCGATCTCTCTTGTCCTTTCGGTAACTGAAACAAGCATAATATTCATAACACCAATACCGCCAACCAGAAGCGAAATTCCTGCAACAAATGAAATAAAAGCTGTCACCATACCAAGCATTTCATTCATTGACTGCATCACATCCTGAAAACTCTGCACCTGAAAATATTCTTCACCTGCACATTGATGACGTTTTTCAAGTACGTGCACTACCTGATCTGCAATAATCTGAGAATCCAGCGTTTTATCTCCCTGTATCGTCAGTGAATAAAACTCATCCGCCGCGCCGACCAGATCTTCCATTGACGAATATGGAATATTGACAGCAACAGGCATCCCATCATATGTATAGCTGACAAACGTTCCATTTTCCTTTTGTGTTGTCACACCCATGATGCGAAAAGATTTTGATGAATCATAACAGGTGATATCGAGATTCATTCCCACAACGTCATCTGTCCCAAACAGACGCTTTGCATCAGCATCCGAAATCACACATACATTTTTACCTTCCTCTATCTCATTTTCGCCAAAATAGTTTCCATATTTCATCTCGGAATTATTGAGCAGTTTTGCATCCGGACCTTCTGCCGTCAGCATGATGGAAAAATTTCCTTTTCCTGTCACAGTTTCTCCATCATAACTCTCCGACACATTGACTCCCTCTACGGTATTGATCTCCCGGACGGCCTGCACATCCTCTGCCGTGATAAACTCCGATTCTGTTATTGCATCATTACTGACACTGACTGCAATCTGCCCGCCACCGATACCGTCAATTTCACTGTTCATCTGATTTTTGGTTCCTTCGCCGATAGAAACGATTGCAATAACCGACGCAATACCGATAATAATACCCAGCATCGTCAGAAAGGAACGTCCCTTATTGGCACGGATATTCTGAACAGCCATTTTTATATATTCAAATAAACCGCCCATCAGGCACCTTCCTCTGCATCTGTCAGATTACTTTGGCTTCCATTATCAGCAGATTCATGCAAAGCCGCTTCCGCCTGCATTCCTTCTTCAAGTGAGCCGAGGTCTCGAATAACCTCATCTCCCTCTTTGATCCCTGCTGTCACTTCTACATAATCGTCTGAGCTGATTCCTGTTGTAATATCCCTTCTGGTGATAACACCGTTTTCAATAACATAACAGAAAGAACCGTCTTTTCCGATATTTACTACCTCTGACGGAAGCACCACAACATCATCGGCCTCTTCTGCATGAATTGTTACTTTTGCATCAACACCAAGGAAAATATCGGCATCCGGATTTTTGATACGCACATCTGCTGAAATCAGCGATGCACCTTTTTCATTCTGTGTTGCCACATGGCTGATACTTGTTACTTCGCCTTCATACGTCTTGCCGGCCAGAGTAATATCGGCACTCTGCCCTTCTTTCAGCTTGTCATAATCATATTTAGAAACATTGATATTAACATTTATTTTATCTGTATTCTGAAGGGTAAAAAGTTCTGTCCCGAGAGCAGTCATCGCACCTTCTACTACAGAAACTTTTGT
The DNA here is from genome assembly GCF_014297355.1 of Blautia intestinalis. Classification (GTDB taxonomy): domain Bacteria; phylum Bacillota; class Clostridia; order Lachnospirales; family Lachnospiraceae; genus Blautia_A; species Blautia_A intestinalis. The sequence continues at coordinate 285,746 of NZ_JACOQE010000004.1, forward strand.
GATGACTCCGTTAAAGTCCGCTGTAATACCCTTTTTCGCCGCCTCGACAAGTTCCTGTGCAGACATCTGATCCAGTTCGGAAAGGTTATTTGTAATCTCCATCTTTTCTTTTTCTTCTGCAGTGACTGCTGATGGATCAGCCTCCGCAACTGCCTGCTGTGAAGACAGTCTGGACTGCAGTTCAGCAAGTGTGTTGCCTGCCTTTTCAAGTTCAGCTTCCAGAGCAGAAGTATCTGCCGTCACAGTCGTGTCTGAACCGTTGTTCGTAACAGTCTCCGCAGAATCAGAAAAAATACTGTCTGCCTCGTTTCCGTCTGAAACGCTTCCACTGTTTACATCATTCATCGCAGGTGCTGCCGGTTTCTGTGTCTTGTAATCTTCGTAGGCACTTTTTGCATTCTGATATGCAATCTGCGCATCGTTTCTGGCACTCTCTGCCACGTCTAAAGCCGCGGCATTCTCATCACTCTGCTCACTGCTCCATGTCTGGAATGCCATCTGATAATCTGTTTCTGTCTGATTGTATGTAGTCTGTGCCTGATTCATTTCATCAGCAAGCGTATTCAGCTGCGTCTGATATGCCGGCAGTGTCTCATTCTGATATTTCTTCTGTGCTGCCGCATATGCCTTCTGAACAGCCTCTGCCCGGGCCGCCTGAGCCGCGGTCGCATCCGCCTGTTTTCTTGCCTCTTCCTGCGCTGCTGCCACCTGTGCATTCGTATTTGCCTGAGAAATCCTTGCTTTTATATTTGCTATGTAATCCTCCTGCGCAGCTACCTGCTGTTTCAAAGATGCAGCATTGCCCTGCGCATTCTGCTGCTTCTGTACAGCTTCAGCTGATTTATTCAGCGTATTCTGCATATCCAGCTTTCCACTTTTTACATTCAGCTCTGCTTTCTTTTCCTCGCGCTCAAGATCCTTCTGGTCAAATTCAATCAGCTTTGTCCCTGCTTTTACCGTTTCGCCTTCTTTGACATCAGCTACATCAACCTTCGCATTGACAGGTGAAAAATAAGTCTTCTGTTCTTCACTTACAACCATTCCACTGGTTTCCACCGTTTGCTGTACATTATCGCGTACAGCTTTTACTACTTCAATCTGTGGCACTGCATTTTCTGCTGCATTTCTGCTTCCGCAAATATTGGCACCTGCCACAGCAGCAACCGCCAGTATACCGACTCCGATCACAAGCTTCTTTTTTGATTTTTTCTTTTTCCCACTTACCTTCATTCAGCTGCCTCCTGATCAAAATCCGGGTTGATCGTATCAGATTCTATTTTGCCATCCATGATCCGCACCACGCGTCTTGCCTGTGCAGCAATCCCGTTATCATGCGTGATCAGTATGACCGTTCTTCCGGTCTTATGCATCTTTTTGAGGATTCCGAGTATTTCCCTGCTTGAGGCAGAATCCAGATTTCCAGTCGGTTCATCCGCGAGAATGACCGGTGGCTGAGCGGCAATTGCCCTTGCGATCGCCACACGCTGCTGCTGTCCTCCTGACATCTCACTCGGTTTATGGTCCATACGTTTTTCAAGTCCGACCATTTTCAGAGAATCGATTGCCAGCTGATGTCTTGTCTTACGGTCAATGCCACGATAGATCAGCGGCAGTTCTACATTTTCAATCGCATTCAGATTCGCGATCAGATTGAATCCCTGAAAGATAAATCCGATCTCACGGTTTCGAACCTCAGACAATTCATTGTCCGACATTTCGGACACGTCCGTTCCATTCAGATAATATTTACCGGATGTCGGCACATCCAGACAGCCGAGCATATTCATAAATGTCGACTTGCCTGATCCGGACTGTCCGATAATTGCCACCAGTTCTCCCTTCTTAATTTCGAGGCTGACATGATCCAGTGCCCGCACTTCGTTTTCGCCGGGATTGTAAATCTTGCACAAATCCTCTACTTTGATTAACGTATCATCCATTTCTGTTCTCCTCTGCTGTCAGCTTTTATGCATTTTCAAGAAATGCCTTATATGCTTTTTCTGCCTCATAAATATCAGCCTTGCTTGTCACCTCCCACGGTGCATGCATGCTCAGAACAGCCACCCCACTATCAATGACATTCATACCGTAAAGTGCAGCGATATAGGCAATCGTTCCACCGCCACCGACATCAACTTTACCAAGTTCTGCTGTCTGGAATGCAACATTGCTGTCGTCAACAACCTTGCGTACCTTTGCCACGTATTCTGCATTTGCATCATTGGAACCGGATTTTCCTCTTGCCCCTGTAAATTTATTAAGAACGATACCACGGCCAAGATATGCTGCATTTTTCTTTTCGAAGCACTCACCATAAGCCGGGTCATAACCTGCGCTTACGTCAGAAGAAAGCATAAAGGAATTGCCGAGTGTTCTGCGAAGTGCAAGATCTGAATAACATCCCATTCCGCCAAGGAGCTCTGCGACTGTATTCTCAAAGAATCTGGACTGCATGCCGGTTGCTCCGACGCTGCCAATCTCTTCTTTGTCTGTCAGCAGACAACAGCTTGTACGTTTCGGTGTTTCCATTTCCAGCATTGCTGCAAAGGAGGTGTATGCACATACACGGTCATCCTGTCCGTATGCTGCAATCATGCTCCTGTCAAGTCCACAATCACGTGCTTTTCCTGCCGGAACGATTTCAAGCTCCGCAGAAAGGAAATCCTCTTCTTCTACATCATATTTTTCTTTCAGGATGCGAAGAACATTGTTTTTGACTGCTTCTTTTTTCTTCTCATCTCTTTCCTCATTAAGTGGTCTGCTGCCAATCAGAATGTCAAGGTTCTCGCCCTCAATTACTTCTGCTGCTTTTTTCTGAAGCTGTTTTCCTGCAAGATGGATCAGAAGATCGGTAATATATACAACCGGATCATCCTCAGCTTCACCAACTGTCACATTGACCACAGTACCGTCTTTTTTGACGATCACACCATGAATTGCAAGCGGCAGTGCTACCCAGTGATATTTCTTTACACCACCATAATAATGTGTATCGAGATATGCCAGATCTGTATCTTCATATAAAGGATTCTGCTTCACATCAAGGCGCGGAGAATCGATGTGTGCGCCCAGAATATTCATACCTTTTTCCATCGGATCTTCTCCGATATGGAACAGTGCCATGATCTTTTTCATGCCGACTGCATAAATTTTATCTCCTGTCTGGATCTTCTCACCGGAAGCAAGTTTTTTATCCAGCGATACATAACCGGCAGCCTCCGCTTCTCTGGACAGTTCGCTCACACATTCACGTTCTGTTTTGCCATTGTCGAGAAATGTGCGATAATCCTTTGCCAGCTTCTCCAGGGCTTTTTCATCTGCTTCATTGTAAGAAAGCCATGCATTTCTTCTTTCCATAATATACAAAACCACCTTTCGTTTGATTCTCAAAATTCTTCCAACATTATACCCCAATATTTTACGTATTTCTACATACTTTCAGATTCTTAATAAAGACATAAGAAATTCAACAGCCTTTATTATAATTTATGTTTCTTATTATGCCCCGAACTGCTTGCCTTTTTTCGTATTTGAGAATTATAATAATTTAAGTTATTTTGTAACTGTTCAGCAGGTAGAAGGTACTGAACAATTACGTTATTTTTATAGTTACAGTCAAACTTTAAATGTACTTTAAATCTGTAAATATATCACAAATTTTTCATAAAAGGAGTCTTTTCATGCAGAACGCATCTGATTTAAAAACACAGCTTCAGGCGATCCACCACAGAAGTTATCCTGCGTACAAATCCCTGAAAGGCAGCTATCAGTTCAGGGATTTCATTCTTCATATTGACCATGTACAGGGGGATCCTTTTGCATCACCTTCACATATCCGTATCCGTCTCAGTCACAAAACCGCAGGCTTTCCAGCCGCTTATTATAAAGATACGCTTACGCGTGTGACACTTGCAGATTATCTGACCCGCCAGTTCGAAACTCAGATAAATCACTACACTTTCCGTGCAAAAGGCTCGGGTAAAAGCGGCCTCATCTCCGTCAGCCACTGCGGGCAGGAAGTGCTTTCACGTTCTGCCTGCGAAATTACGGACAAAGAAATCACCGCACGTTTTTTTATTGGATTCCCGGCAAACGGACGTACCATTAATGCCACGGAACTGGAAAAAATCCTCTTTGATTTTCTCCCGGCCTGTATCGAGAAAGCTTTTTTCTATAAAAACACCGACTGCGCCAAACTGGAACAGGCAATCTTTCTTGCCGAAGATCAGGATTCGATTCGCACACAGCTAAAAGAAAAAAATCTTGTTGCTTTCGTGGCCGATCACTCTGTCCTGCCGAGAGAAAGCGGTATTTCTTCCCGCCCGCTTAGGGATTCTGTCCCATTTATGTCACCGCAATCTCTTCGTGTATCCATGAAACTTCCGCATGAAGGAACAATCTACGGTATGGGCATTCCCGCCGGAATCACCCTGATCGTTGGCGGTGGTTATCACGGTAAATCCACGCTTCTGAATGCGCTGGAACTCGGTGTATACAATCACATTGCCGGTGACGGACGAGAGTATGTCATCACAGATGACAGCGCATTAAAACTCCGCTCCGAAGACGGACGTTTCATCCGCAATGTAGACATTTCTCTTTTTATCAATGACCTTCCAAATAAAAAAGACACCCGTTGTTTTTCTACGGAAGATGCCAGTGGAAGTACCTCACAGGCCGCAGGTATTGTGGAGGGAATCGAAGCCGGAAGCAAAGTATTTCTGCTGGATGAAGATACCTCCGCGACCAATTTTATGGTGCGGGACACCTTCATGCAGGAAGTCATCTCCCGTGAAAAAGAACCGATCACTCCGTTTCTGGAACGTGCCGGAGATCTCTATGAAAAAGCCGGGATTTCCACAATTCTGGTAGCCGGAAGCTCCGGTGCATTTTTCCACATTGCCGATACGGTTATCCAGATGGATTCTTATCATCCTGTGGACATTTCCACAAAAGTCCGTGCACTTTGTGGAAAATATCCTCTGAATGAGCAAAAAATGTCTGCATTTTCCATGCCACAGAATCATCGGATACTGTCCAAAAAATCGCCCGGTATTCGCAGTCATGGACGTGGCGCCGGCAAACCGGAACGCCTGAAAATAAAAGTACATGGAAAAGACGGATTTCTTCTCGGACATCAGGACGTTGATCTGCGCTATATCGAACAGATCGTAGATTCCGAGCAGACCGCTGCTCTCGGTCTGATACTGAAATATGCTATGGAAAATCTTATTGATGGCCAACGTACTATTCCGGAAATCATCCGGATACTGTCCGAAGAATTACACAGGAGGGGACTTTCCGCATTTGCAGAAGGTTCTTCTCTTCCATGTGGGTATGCAGTTCCGAGAATCCAGGAAATCTATTCCTGTTTTAACCGCTACCGCGGATAAAGTGATATCATGTCGCGCGGCAAACCCACTGCAAATATACATGATACAGATACTATACAGACATAACGAAAGCAGCCGCCCTCCCGACGTTTCTTGTCAGGTGGCGGCTGTTGAGTTTTCGTGTTCTGTTTTATTTTTAGGGAAAGGAAAGAGTTCCGGCAACTCTTCCGGCATTTGAAGTGTTACCGGAGATCTTAAAGGGCTTTTCCTTTAAGACAAGTACATCATACAATATAAATGTGAGAAGTTTTTGTCCTTTTTCTAATATATTTATAAAATTTCTAAAATAATCATTACGCTTTTCTTTTATCAAGCTTTCTTGAGAGCATCATACCCAGTCCCTGAAGAATCTGTACGAGAACTACCAGAATAATAATCGTCACGATCATGATGTCTGTCTGGTAGCGGTAATATCCATAGCGGATCGCGATATCACCAAGTCCGCCTCCACCGACAGTTCCTGCCATTGCAGAATAGCCCAGGATCGTTCCCACTGCGATCGTCACACCAACCAGAAGGGAAGTTCTGGATTCTGCAAGAAGTACTTTCCAGATGATCGTCCGTGTTCCGGCACCCATGCTGACGGCTGCCTCAACCACACCCGGATCAACTTCCTTAAGTGAGGATTCTACCATACGTGCGATAAACGGTGCGGCAGCGATTACAAGTGGTACGATCGTTGCGGTAGATCCATATGTCTTGCCCACCAGCAGTCTCGTGAGCGGAATGACGAGAATGAGAAGAATCAGGAACGGAATACTTCTGAGAATATTCACGATCACATCCAGAACTTTATAAACAGCAGCATTCGGGTGGATACCTTCTTTGTCTGTCACTGCGAGGAGGATTCCCAGCGGCAGACCAAGTACGTACCCGAAAAAAGTGGACACAAGTGTCATATATAAAGTATCTCTGGTTCCTTCCAGAAGCATTGTAATTGTTGCATTATCCCACATCAAAACTCAACTCCTCTACTCCCATATTTGTTTCCCGCAGATATTCGATCATTTTTTCTGCTGTTTCCTCGATCTCGGGAAGCTGCAGAATCATTTCTCCCTCTGCGGCTCCGCCAATATTTTTTGTATCTGCATACAATATATTGACCGGTGTGCGATAAGCCAGAACCAGATTTGCAATCACAGGTTCATAAGATGACCTGTCTTTAAAGGTCACACGTACCAGACGCCTGCCGTTCATTTCCTGAATCTGTGTACGTCCGCTGAATACCAGTCTCCGTGCCGCTTCTGTCTTCGGGCTTCTGAAAAGTTCTTCCACCGTTCCGGATTCCACCAGAACTCCTCGTTCCAGCACTGCTACACGGTTACAGATTTCCTGTACAACACTCATTTCGTGTGTGATCACAACGACTGTGATTCCATACTCTTTATTTATTTTCCTGATCAGCTCAAGGATGGATTTCGTCGTCTGGGGATCTAATGCACTTGTTGCCTCATCACAGAGCAGGATTTCCGGATCACTTGCAAGCACACGGGCAATCGCCACGCGCTGTTTCTGTCCACCGGAAAGCTGAGACGGATAGGAAAGGGCTTTTTCCTCAAGTCCTACAATCTTCAGGTACTCCAGAGCTTTTTTACGTGCTTCCTTCTTACTGATTCCGACAATTTCCATCGGAAAACATACATTGTCAAGTGCTGTTCTCTGCATCAGAAGATTGAAATGCTGAAAAATCATTCCGATATTCTGACGTTCTTTGCGAAGCTTCCTTTCCGGAAGCTCCATAAGATTTTTTCCTTTGATCCGGATTGTTCCGGATGTCGGTCTTTCCAGTAAATTCAGACATCGCACAAGTGTGCTTTTACCTGCACCGGAGAGACCGATTATGCCGAAGATCTCTCCTTTTTCAATGGAAAAACTGATGTTTCTGGCTGCCTCTACTGTTCCGCTCTTTGTGGAAAAACTTTTACAGAGGTTTTCGACCTGTATCATCGGTTCCATTCGCCTGTTTCCTCCCATCCCTGTGTTACAATTTTATTTATTCTGCATCCTCTGCTGCATCCGTATCTGCTGTGTCGTCTGCTGTCTCTTCTTTGGCAGCATCTGCATCATCTGTGGATTCTTCAAAAGGTACAACTGCTCCGTCATATGTCTCGTTGATGTAATCCTTGATCTCGTCGGATTTCAGTGCATCTACCAGAGCTTTGACTGCTTCGCTGTCTTCGTTGCCTTCTTTTACTACGATGATGTTTACATATGTTTTTGCTGCTTCAGAATCAGATGCCTCATGTGCAATGGAATCTTTGGATACGGAATATCCTGCCTGCAGTGCATAGTTGCCATTTAATACAACAAATGCAACTTCATCTTTTACACGGGAAACCTGTGCAGCTTCCAGTTCTTCGATCTGGATGTTCTTCGGATTTTCTTTGATATCTTTTACAGTTGCTTCCAGTCCGGCTCCGTCTTTCAGAGTGATCACTCCGTTATCCTGAAGGAGAAGAAGTGCTCTAGCTTCGTTTGTGGTATCATTCGGAACCGCAATGGTATCACCATCTTCCAGCTCATCCAGTGTTTTCTTTGTTCCCGGATAGATTCCGAATGGCTCATAATGAATGCCGCCTGCATTTACAAGATGTGTTCCCTGTTCTTCGTTAAAGTTGTCCAGGTATGGAATATGCTGGAAATAGTTTGCATCAAAATCGCCGCTCTCTACTACGAGGTTTGGCTGTACATAGTCATCAAATACGGTAACTTCCAGATCCCAGCCTTCTTTTTCGAGGATTGGTTTTGCTTCTTCAAGGATCTCTGCATGTGGTGTTGCGGATGCTGCTACTTTGATGGTTCCTTTTTTTGCGTCAGCGCTTACAAGTACGCCGTTTGCTGCGATTGTTCCGATTGCAAGTGCTGCTGCAAGTGATACTGTGACAAATTTTCTGTTTTTCATAATTATTTACCTCTCTTATTCTCATTCATTATTTTTTATCTGATTTATTTTTATTACTTTCTATTTTTCCATATTCAGTTGTAAGTTCAGGATTTCCTGTTGTCCTGACGTCCTTCACCTGATTTTGGGCAAAGAAAAAACAGGAACTCCCTCGGAATTTCCTGTTCATGTAATCTAAATTGTATCTGGTTGATACATCTATATTCACATTCTTGACATCTCACCTCAGACCACTCTGCCATGATCCTCTGATGTCACAGGAAGTTTCCGATACATTGAAGCACAGTTTAACATAGACATGCACATGTACATACCCATTCGCATTTCCTTATCCATCATACACATGACATTTCTCTGTACTGATTTCTCTGTAAACATGATTCTTCCTCCTTAATGTTTTCTCCCGGTTTTTATTTCCTATCTTTCCGATAGGTTTAATATACTACTCTTCTTTCTGTCTGTCAACACATTTTTTCATTTTTTTATTTACACTCTGTTTTCCTTGCTTGACACTGTTTTTCTATGATGATACCATGATACTGGTTATCTGGGGATTTCCCCCTGTAAGCAGATTTTGCAGCTAACTATATAAACCATAAATATAAAACAATTTTATACAACAGGAGAAAATATATGCAGAAAAAAGCAATGATCGCCATGAGCGGCGGAGTTGATTCCAGCGTAGCTGCCTACCTGATGGTTCAGAACGGGTATGACTGTGCCGGTGCCACTCTGAAGCTTTATGATAATCCACAGTGCAGTTTCCCGGGTCACCGTGCCTGCTGCACACCGTCTGATACCGAGGATGCAAGAAGTGTTGCCGCAAGACTTGGCATGCTCTACTACGTTTTCCCGATGCACGACGAATTCCGTCACAGTGTTATCGACAAATTCGCAGACACCTACCTTCACGGAGGCACACCGAACCCATGTATCGACTGTAACCGTTTTTTAAAATTTTCCGCACTTCTTGATAAAGCAAGAGAACTCGGATGTGAGTACATTGCAAGTGGCCATTATGCCCGCAGAGAGCAGGATCCGGAAACAGGACGTTTCATTTTGAAAAAGGGACTCGATCCGACGAAAGACCAGAGCTACGTTCTTTATGCCATGACACAGGATCAGCTTGCACATACTCTGTTTCCACTCGGCGGCTATACCAAAAAAGAAATCCGCCACATTGCACAGGAGCAGGGCTTTATCAATGCTGATAAGCCGGACAGCCAGGATATCTGCTTCGTGCCGGACGGAGACTACGCTTCATTTATTGAACAGTATACCGGTCAGTCATCTGAGCCGGGAGATTTCGTAGATAAAGAGGGAAAAGTTCTTGGTAAACATAAAGGTCAGATTCATTATACGATCGGCCAGCGCCGCGGTCTCGGTATTTCCGCACCGGAATCGCTTTACGTCTGTGGCAAATCACTGGATTCCAACGAGGTCATTCTCGGTGGCAAACAGGATCTGATGAGTAATTATTGTTATATCAACGACATCAACCTGATTCCATGGGATCATCTCGATGCACCGATCAAATGTAAAGTAAAAACGCGTTACCGTCAGCCGGAACAGCCGGCAACTGTGGAGCAGATCGGAGAAGACCTGATAAAGATCACCTTCGATGAGCCACAGAGAGCCGTTACTCCGGGACAGGCTGCTGTCCTTTATGATGACGATATGGTACTCGGCGGAGGAACCATCCTTCCGGAAGGTCTCGCCTCCACCATGACCACATCACAGGGAACAAATATTTAACCCATCTGTACCGTTACATGGTATTCTTTCTTGCCGGGGATCAGAGGAATCTGGTTTCCGGCAATTTTTTTGCCGTCTACTTCCATCCAGGCAACACCTTTTTCCACACCGTCCGGTTTGCGGATATCAATATAATATTCCGCATCTCTGTAGCGACGTTTGATCTTCAGATCTCCAAAGTTTTTCGGCAGACACGGATTCACTGCCAGGCCGTCATATTCCGGCTGGATTCCGAGAAGTGCCTGTGACAGATTAACAAAAGTCCACGCTGCAGTTCCGGTCAGCCAACTGTTCTTCGCCTCACCAAATCTTGCAGCATCGGCACCGGCTACCATCTGCGAATAAATGTATGGTTCTGTACGATGTACATCACTGATTTCTTCAATATAAGACGGGCAGATCTTACGGTAAACATCAAATGCAAGATCTCCTCTTCCGAGTACTGCTTCTGCGATAGAAATCCACGGATTGTTATGGCAGAAAATTCCGGCATTTTCTTTGTATCCCGGCGGATAAGAAGAAATTTCACCAAGTTCCAGATGATATCTGGTATATGCCGGCTGGAGTATCATGATACCATATTTCGTTTCCAGATGTTTATGTACGGAATCCAGCGCTTTCTCAGCAAGTCCTTCTTCTTTTCCGATTTCAGCCATAACGCAGAATCCCTGTGGTTCAATATAAATCTTACCTTCTTCACATTCTTTTGATCCGACTTTTGCAGACTGTGAATCATATGCACGAAGGAACCATTCTCCGTCCCATCCTGCATCCAGAACCGCCTGATACATATCCGCTACTGCACTCTCTGCTTCTTTTGCAAGATCTTCATGTCCTGTACGCAGACAGATTTCTTTGAATTCTTTACCATATTTGACAAACATTGCTGCAATAAATACAGATTCTGCCACCGGTCCTTCAGATGGTCCGGTCGTCTGGAAAGATTCACCAGGTTCACTGGAGAAACAGTTCAAATTCAGGCAGTCATTCCAGTCAGCTCTTCCGATCAGCGGAAGTTTGTGCAGTCCGAGATGTGTTGCTGTATAATGGAACGATTTGTTCAGATGTTCAAACAGCGGTACTTCAGAACCTTTTTTACAGTCAAATGGTACCGGCTCATCAAGAATACCATAATCACCGGTCTCTTTCAGATATGCAGAAACCGCCGCAATCAGCCACAGCGGGTCATCATTAAATCCGCTTCCGACATCGAGATTACCCTGCTTTGTCAATGGCTGATACTGATGATATGCGCTTCCGTCCGGGAACTGTGTGGATGCAATATCAATAATTCTTTCCCTTGCGCGTTCCGGAATCAGATGTACAAATCCGAGAAGATCCTGACATGAATCACGGAATCCCATGCCTCGTCCGGTGCCGGATTCATAATACGATGCAGATCTTGACATATTAAATGTTACCATACACTGATACTGGTTCCATATATTTGCCATACGGTCAATGTGTTCGTTCGAACTTGTGACTGCAAAACGTGCAAGCAGTGTCTCCCAGTATGTTTTCAGCTCCGCAAATGCCGCCATTGCTTTTTCTGCTGTATCAAATCTTTCAATAAGCGCTTTTGCCGGTGCCTTACGGATGACGTTCGGCGCTTCCCATTTATTGTCTGCAGGGTTTTCACAGTAACCCAGCATAAATACAAATGTCTTTTCTTCGCCAGGAGCAAGTGTCAGATCGATCTGATGTGCTGCGATCGGATACCATCCGCTTGCTATGGAATTGCTGCATTTTTTTCTGCGGACAGCTTCCGGAAATGCGTTGCCGTTACCGGCTCCAAGAAATTCATCCCTGCTGGTATCAAAATTCTGAACCGGTGCATTTACAGTAAAGAAACTGTAATGACGGCGGCGTTCTCTGTATTCGGTCTTATGATAAATCGTACTTCCATGTACTTCCACTTCGCCAATACTTAAGTTTCGCTGGAAGTTCGTTGAATCATCCACTGCATTCCAGAGACAGAACTCTACATAAGAAAACAAAGAGACATTTTTTGCGACATTGGAATTATTTTTTAAAGTCAGGCAGTTGATCTCGCACGCTGCATCTACCGGTACAAATGCCAGCAGATCCGCTTCCAGATTATTTTTTGAAGAATGGAAACGGCTGTAGCCCAGACCGTGACGGCATTCATATGTATCTGTCTCTGTACCGGACGGCATCGTGCCCGGATTCCAGATCACACCGTCATCATTGATATAGTAATATTTTCCATTGGAATCTACCGGAATGTTATTGTAGCGATATCTCGTAATACGTAAAAGTTTCGCATCTTTATAGAAACTATATCCGCCGCAGGTGTTTGAGATCAGTGAAAAAAAATCGTTGCTTCCGAGATAATTGATCCATGGCTGCGGAGTATGTGGTGTAGTGATTACATATTCTTTGGCTTTATCGTCAAAATGTCCGAATTTCATAAAGAACCTCCTTCAAAAAACAATATAAATAAAGTAAAGGGTATGCGATCACGAATTAAAGACTGAAAACAGAATTGCGAAAACGAATAAGTTTAGAAATTTTATAACTATAATATGATTAGATTGGATTAAGCTCAGTATAATTCACTTATTCAAAAAAATCAACCACATTTTCGCTTACGAAATCGTGTGCAGACATGTTTTCGTAAACGTTAAGTTTTTTACGAAATTTTTCGTAAAAACGAAGTACCTTTTTTGTGAAATCGGTTAATTATCGTCAATTATTTTTTGTGCAAGAGGGATAAATTATGCAAATATAACAATTTATCCTTGCAAATTGTCCGAAAATACAGTACGATGAGCTTGCGAAAACGTTTTAGAAACAAAAACAGAAAAGGCTGGACATGCATATGGTATCCATGAAAGACATTGCAAAACAATGCAACGTATCTGTTGCAAGTGTCAGCAAAGCTCTCAATGGTTATCCGGATATCAGCGAAGAGACCCGGCAGCTTATTTTAAATACTGCATCAGAAATGGGATATCTTCCTAATTCCTCAGCACGGTCGCTGAAAACCAAGCGAAGCCACAATCTCGGCGTACTATTCGTAGACGAAGCCATGAGTGGTCTCACACATGATTATTTCAATCATGTATTAGAAAGTTTCAAGCGCACGGCTGAATCCAGAGGATACGACATCACCTTTACCAGCGGAAATCTTTCCGGTCAGCACATCAGTTATTATGATCACTGCCGCTACCGGGGAGTCGACGGAGTTGTAATTGCCTGCATCGACTTCTTTACAGAAGAAGTACAACAGCTGGTACAATCCGAAATTCCGGTGGTTACGATCGACCATGTATTCGATGGAAGAATTGCTGTTGTTTCCAACAACATTCAGGGAATGGAAGATCTTGTCACCTATGTTCTGCAACGGGGGCACAGAAAAATCGCCTATATTCACGGAGAAGATTCTTCTGTTACACGAAGTCGTCTGGGAAGCTTCTACAGGACGCTTCAGAAAAAACATATCGATGTACCCGATGAATATATGCCGGTCATCCCCTATCGCGATGCAGAAGCCGCAGCGATGGCGACCTCAGAACTTCTTGATCTGAAAGATCCGCCTACCTGCATTCTTTATCCGGATGATTTTTCTGCTCTGGGCGGTATCAACGAAATCCACGAACGAGGACTTCGGATACCAGATGATATTTCCATCGCAGGATATGATGGACTCACTTTTGCCCGCATCCTTGAGCCCCGGCTGACAACGCTGTGCCAGGACACAGAAACAATCGGACAGCTTGCCGCAAAGAAACTGATTGGCCTCATCGAAAATCCAAAAGCAACGATCATCGATAAGTTCACAGTTGACGGAAGGCTTTTCCCCGGTGCTTCGGTCAGGAATCTGGCAAAATAAAATGCAAAACATATTTGCAAAAACTAAATAATGAAAATTTAATATGTAAAAAAATAAAAACCAAATTATTAAATCACAGGGAGGTAACAACATGAAAAAACAGATTATGGCAGTCACATTAACAGCAGCTATGCTCGCAGGTTTGGCAGCAGTTCCGGTATGGGCTGATGACGCAGGCTCAGACGAAGGTAAAGTTTTAAACATTTACTGCTGGAACGAAGAATTCAAAACCCGTCTGACCGATCACTATCCGGGATATGAAGAAGTAGACGGAACTCATGGTAAGATCGGTGATGTAGATGTTGTATGGAACATTACTCCATCTGATGACAACGCTTATCAGAACAATCTCGACGAAACACTTCTGAAACAGGCTGATGCAGCTGCTGACGACAAGATCGACCTCTTCCTCGTAGAAGCTGACTACGCACTGAAATATGTAAACACAGATTACACAATGTCTGTAGCAGATCTTGGAATCACAGATGATGAGATTGCTGATCAGTATCAGTACACTAAAGACGTTATGACAGATTCCGATGGAAACCTGAAAGGTCTTTCATGGCAGGGCTGCCCAGGAACCATGATCTACAGAAGAGATATCGCCAAAGAAGTATTCGGAACAGACGATCCGGCAGAGGTTCAGAAGAAAGTTGCTGACTGGGATACCTTCAAAGCAACTGCCGCAGAACTGAAAGAAAAAGGTTATCAGATGACCTCTACTGTAAACGACTCCTACCGTGTATTCTCCAACAACGTAACCAGCCCATGGGTAGTTGATGGAAAGATCACAGTTGACGACAATATTAAGAACTGGGTTGACATGTCCAAGGAAATGGTTGATGCAGGCGAAACAGCTACATACGAACTGTGGAGCGATGACTGGAGCAAAGGCTTCTTCACAGACAGCAATGTATTCTCATATTTCGGACCGGCATGGTTCATCGACTTCTCTATGAGTGCTGATCAGGATGGCTCCGTTGGTAAAGACGGCGGCTGGGCTGCAACAGAAGGACCGCAGGGCTTCTACTGGGGCGGAACATGGATCACAGCAGCTACAGGTACAGACAACCCGACACTCGTTGCTGATATCATGAGAACTATGACAACAAACGTTGATGTAATGAAAGAAATCGTTACAGCTGACAACGACTTCGTAAACAACAAACCGGCTATGGAAGAAATGGCTGCAGACGAGAGCTACGGCGACGCAGTTCTCGGCGGACAGAACCCACTGGCTATGTTCTGTGCAGGTGCAGACAAGATCGACCTCAGCAACATGAGCATCTATGATCAGGGCTGCAACGAAGAATTCCAGAACGCTATGAAGAACTACTTCGAAGGCAATGCAACTTATGAAGAAGCACTCGACCTGTTCTACAAAGCAGTTGTTGAAAAATATCCGGAACTTTCATACTAATTCAGACAGACTGACTTCATTTTCAAATGAACATTCTGAAAAGAACATGATTATCTAAAAATGTGCCTGCCTGAGGTTCAGGCAGGCACACTTTAACTTATGGAGGAAGATAATGGCAAAGAATAATAACCATAAAGCGGTCAGCTATAACAAATGGGGCTATATCTTTCTGATACCGTTTGTAGTAGTATACCTCATATTCCAGCTCGTTCCGCTTATTAGTACAATTTATAACAGCTTTTTTGAAAATTACAGATCTGGATTGACGCAGATTGGACCGAACTTTGTGGGATTTGCCAATTATGTCAAACTCTTTGAGGGTGGAGAGATCTGGATTTATTTAAAAAACACAATGATCATGTGGGTAATGGGATTTGTTCCTCAGATCCTCGTATCCCTGCTTCTCGGTGCATGGTTCTCCAACCCGAGTCTCCGGCTGAAAGGTCAGCGGTTCTTCAAGACTGTGATCTATCTCCCGAACCTGATCATGGCATCTGCATTTGCAATGTTATTCTTCACATTGTTCGCAGATGGCGGCCCGATCAATGCCATGCTCGTACATGCAGGCATCCTGAAAGAAGCATATTCTTTCTTCAGCCACGCCTGGAGTGCAAGAACGCTGGTTGCGATTCTGAACTTCCTGATGTGGTTTGGTAACACGACCATCCTCCTGATGGCCGGTATGATGGGTATCGATCCATCACTTTATGAAGCTGCCGAAGTAGACGGAGCTACATCTTCACAGATTTTCCGTAAGATCACTCTTCCGCTGCTTCGTCCGATTCTGATTTACGTTATGATCACATCACTGATCGGTGGTATGCAGATGTTCGATGTACCACAGATCCTGACAAATGGAACCGGTGATCCGATGCGTTCAACCATGACACTGATCATGTTCCTGAACAAGCATCTGTTCAGCAAGAACTATGGTATGGGCGGTGCATTGTCCGTATTTCTGTTCATTATTACCGGTATACTCAGTATGATCGTATTCCGATTCAACAAAGCAACTGACGGGAGGTGAGAAGAATGAATGAAAAAAATCAAAAAGCCAAAAAAGGAATGAGCATGAAAGGTCAGCGTACCCTTGCTTATGTGGTACTGATCATTCTCACATTCTTCTGCCTGTTCTGGTTTTATGTACTGTTTATCAACGCAACAAGATCAAACGGAGCCCTGAAAAAAGGTTTCACGGCGATCCCGGGAGGTCAGCTTATCATAAACTGGAAAAACCTTCTCGCAGGAACCCTTCCGGTATGGAACGGTATGTTCAACAGTATCTTCATTGCTACATGCTCTGCTGTTTTATGTACATACTTCTCCACAATGACTGCATATGCGATCCACGCATACGACTTTAAAGGCAAAAAATTCATGTTCACCTTTATCCTCGCAGTCATGATGATCCCGACTCAGGTAACCGCACTTGGTTTCCTGCAGTTACTCGGCAAAATGCATCTGGATGATTCCTTTATTCCACTGATCATTCCGAGTATTGCCGCTCCGGTTACTTTCTTCTATATGAAACAGTACATGGAAAGCAACCTTCCTCTGGAGCTTGTGGAGGCCGCCCGTATTGACGGTTCCGGCGAATTCAAGACTTTCAATACGATTGTCTTCCCGCTTATGAAACCGGCTATCGCCGTACAGGCAATCTTCACTTTTGTTCAGAGCTGGAACAACTACTTTATTCCGGCGCTGGTACTTCATTCTGACAAGAAGAAAACACTTCCGGTACTGATCGCACAGCTTCGCAGTGCCGACTTCCTGAAGTTCGATATGGGCCAGGTTTACGTGATGATCGCGTTTTCGATCTTCCCGGTAATCATTGTTTATATCCTCCTTTCCAGATTTATCGTAGACGGTGTTTCTGCAGGTGCTGTCAAGGGCTGATCTTCCCTTTCAGAAGAACCCTTTCATTTTTGGACATGTTTTCTATAGTGTCTATTGCATCCCAAAACACTTTGTGATTAAATAAAAAGCAGATAAAATACAGACGGTGAATGTATTTTGCCGTCTGTATTTTTTATATATATTTTGTTTATATATGCATATTGAAGGGATTAAAAATGACAGCAAAAACTTCTCGAATTATCATAAAAACATTCGTCAAAACCGCATTAAAGGATGCCGATGAAGCACCGGAGCGCTGTACCAGAAATCTGGTCGATATGGCACTTCATTTTTCGAAGGGGCGTTTCCAGATATCCTTCTTTGAGATGGCACGTACAATGTTGAACAACGAAAACAGCCCGTACTATCCACTGATTGAAGATGCACTCAAGCACATGGATAAAGACAAACTGATCGAATTCGGTCTGAATCTGGGATACAATGGCTGCACAATGGGCGCACATATCGTCCGTAAGATCAAACGTACCGAAAATATCAATGTTCCGTGGCTTCTGTTTTTGAACATTGATTCCGCACATGAAAATCTTACAGAAAGTTATCAGCCGATTTTCGATCAGGGCAAAGAACTCGGTATCTACGTATATTTCCTTTATACAAACAAAGATCCGGAGAAACTGCTTCCACTCATCCGTCAGAATGAAGACTGTGCCATCATTCTATTATGTGGTTCTAACTGCATCACAGAAGATTTCGCAGATTCTGCAAAGGACATCAATCATCTTCTGATCGGTGTCAATTATGACGATCATACGGATGCTGCATGCCTCGTACTCCGCGATCACAGACTTCTTTATTCTGTATATCGCATGTATACAGAAGATGAAAGTTCTGAAATTTTTTCCGGTTCATACTACCGCTATGCCGAAGAACTTCACTGTCCGTTTGCCGCAGTCATTGCGGATCCGGCATGCAGCAGTGAAACCCGTGGAAATGTCTACAAAGCAGCCGTCGGTACACGCGTTGCACAGAAATATCGTACCATTCCGACTGATCTTATGTATGATGCAGAAACTGTCGGAAACATTATCTCTCCGCCGTCCAGTGTAATCGGCTTCCAGCCTGACGGTACGATCTACAATCTCAGGAATAATGGCAGGCTTTTATCCCATAACATCTTCAAAGAATCTCTTCGTGATATTCTTCAGAAGTCATTCTCTATGGATGAATAAAAGTCACTGACCAATAAAGCAATCTTTTCACATACGTACACAGTGAAACAGCTCCATAAATCATCCGGTAATTTCCGATATGTTTTATGAAGCTGTTTGCTTTATATTTTATTATATTTTCAAGTTTTAACTGTTCATACGCTCCTGCGTGATCACCACAACCTGAATACAGGATTTCAGTAGCTCTACAAATTTTTTCGGCGGAGTCGGTTCTTTCTGTGAGATCCATCGTCCAAATGCACAGATAACCGCATCGCAGAAAAAGTTCACATAAAAATCCGCATCTGTCTGCTCTCCCAGAATCTCTCTGATATCCTCTGCCATCAACGGACTTACCAACTCACGGAAATGATTGATAAAAGAATTCTGGTCTTCTACTTTCATTGCTTTTCTGTAAAAATCTTTATTCTCATAAAAATAATTGCAAAGGTGAAGCACACTGTCCCATCCGATCAGATTCTTCCCGATCTGCACATGGTTCAGATATTCTACATCAAAGATCCAGTTTACCAGATCAAATTTATCCCTGAAATGATAATAGAAACTTTTTCGGTTCATATTACATTTTGCACAGATATCCGAAACGGTGATCTTTGCAAAAGGTGTTGTTTCCATCAATTCCTTCAGAGCTGACGCAAGTGCACTTTTTGTAATATTGGAATCAGCCAACTTTCTTTCCTCCCCTTTTATCGGTTCGTCAACATCCTGTTTCCTATTTTACTATATTTATATATCAGTTGCAAATAATGCTGCGCCTAAAGCTCCGCAGAGCTGGGATTTCTCACTGATGACCAGACTCGTTCCAAGACGCTCTTCAAGAGTTTTTACAAGGCCTTTGTTCTGGGCAACACCACCGGTCATCATATAAGCCTCCTCACCGCCTACACGTTTGACCAGAGACGCCGTCTTTGCAGCAACAGCTTTGTTCAGTCCATGTACAATATCATCGGTACGCTTATTCTGTGCAATCAAAGAAACTACTTCGGACTCGGCAAACACTGTACACATACTGGAAATCGTAATATCCTCCTGATAGGAAAGCCCCACCCGGCTCAGTTCATCGAGAGACATTTCCATCGTCTTTGCCATCATTTCAAGGAATCGTCCGGTTCCAGCAGCACATTTGTCATTCATAACAAAATTCTTTACACTGCCATCTTCGTTCAGGCGGATAACCTTGCTGTCCTGCCCTCCGATATCAACGACTGTACGTACTTTCGGATCGAGGAAATGAGCCCCACGTGCATGGCAGGTAATCTCTGTAATGCTCTTATCTCCGTCTGAAATTGCTGTTCTGCCGTAACCTGTAGTCACAACTGCATCCAGATCTTCTCTTGTAATATCAGCATGTTTAAGAGCTTCCTCGAGGGCTCTTTCAGCGCCATTTGCCGCACCCGCTCCGGTCGGCATGATCACACTGGAAATTATTTTTCTGTCTTTATCCAAAATCACCACATCTGTACTTGTGGATCCGCTGTCGATTCCAGCATAGTATCCTTTACCCATTGTTCTCTCCTTTTTTGTTTCCTTCTGAATACCAAGACTCTCTGCAAAAGCTTCCAGACGCGTACTCAGCTGTCCGCTGCTCTGCAAAGTAAAGTCTGACTCAATCTTCAGAAGAGGCACATCGGTATGACCTTTGATATCCGCATACTCAAAGCTGTAAAAATCACAGAATTTTACAGTATGATAGATAATTCCTTTCAGTGAAGGATCCTGATATAACTGTTTACGTCCTGCATGATCCATCATGCGCATACACGGAATCTGATGAAGCAGTTCTCCCGCATACCATTCCATCAATGCGTCAAAATCCATATCTTCTGACGGAAGATTCTCTCCTACGGAACGGTTATAAACACAGGTTTCATTCACGACCGGAAGCGGCATGGACTTACTTGTCATCTCAAACAGTTCCTGCCCCATACGTGCTCCAAGCACTGCCAGATGTGGTTCCTGCGTACGCCCTTTTGGCTGAAAAGCTTTCAGAAAAGCAGTTTTATCAAAAATAGTTCCTTTATAAGAAGCATATGCAGATGCCAGCGCCTTTAACTGCATTGCCGTACGCTCACGGCTGCATTCTATGTCACAGTGTAACATATCAATCATATAAAGGAAATCCATCTGTCCACTGTCTTCCAGTATATCATAAACACTGCGGATTGTATCACAACAGTTTACAAGAACCAGTTCTTTTATGTTTCCGGCAAGAACTTCTTCGAGTACTGATTTACCAAATCCACAGATGTTCGGATGTGCGATCTGTTCTGCACGTTCAAATCCTTTTGGCATTTCATTTAATATTTCACATTCACCGCCAAGAGCCGTCAGAAGCTCCACCGGTGTATATTTACAGACATAATATGTTTTATTCATGAGCAAAGTCCCCCAGCATTTCCAGAAAAGCACCTAAACGGGTAGAGGTCTGACCTTCCCCACCATGGCTTCGGTCGCAGCCGTCTCCGTCCAGGATCAATGTGGGAAGACCAGCTTCTTCAAAACACTTTTTCGCAATTCGAGAGCCACCAAGTGTATGCTTACAGCCCCAGTGATTAAACCAGACAACACCATCCGCGCCTGCCTGTTTTGCATGACGGATACCGGCATTGATCCTGCGTGAGATCGGTCCATTCAATGCATGATAGATCAGACGCATTGCCATTTCTTCATATGGATCTTCTGAATACCTGGAAATATCTGTTACCTGTGAGAGCTCACATCCGACGATCTGAGCGTCATCATTTAAAAGAAGCGCTTCTTTTACCGCATCTGACCAGAATGGAATCGTGTGCATCCAATAGATATGTTTACCTTTTTTAGGCGGTGCTTTCTTTACGTCCTGAAGAAGTTTCTCGGTATATAACGCTTCCTCTTCTGTTCCCAGAAGGATATTATTAGTCATTCCGCTGTACAATGGCGACACCAGATCGGACGGGATAAAACGGTCTGCACGTGCGCTCTGAAATGCATCAAATCGTTCAAGAGTCCTGCGCCCTCTTTTTACCCGTTCTAACAGCCTGTCCTCATCAATCTGATGACCTGTAGTCTGTTCAAGAAAACCGCGCAGAGCTCGAAGCTGCGCTGCCACATAAGCAACATTCTCCGAAGTCTGACCTGACGGTACATCAATGGAAAACACCGGCACATGAAAAAACTCCGCCAGACGATGGAATGTCAGCAGGTTCGCATCACATGCAAGATTGGTATATACGATACATTTCGGTTTCGGCAGAAGTCCTTTCTCTGCTGCACCGATAAATGTTTTGTGGTAACTGCAGAGTGTCTCAGAAAGTCCGGAGTCCTCTGCACTCTGAAGAAATGCACGCTCTGCGCTTGATGCTGTCAGATAGCAGGAAAAACTCTCTACATTATAAGGATATAAACCAGCCTCCTGCATCAGCTCACACGGTGTAAATACGCTGACCAGTACTGACTGATCCGGATGTTTCAACGGCTGCAGCATCACTTTCATCATCATACGTGCCAGATACTGATCTGACGAATTTATTTTTTTCGAAGGAGCCAGACGGAACTTCAGATCCTGTGCATCCCATCCTTTCGTGAGGAGCCAGCGTGCTCTGTCCGGTGTATTCTCACACCATTTCTCTATATAATTTCCGAATGTCTTTATTATTTCCAATTGGTCTGACCGCCTTTCGATGTCTTTCTCCATAGTATATAGCAAACAATCTCATAATACAAGAATAAAAATCATGAGATTGTCAATAAATTATCATAGTTTGTGCAAATGTTGTACAAAAAAAACTCCAAACCCTCTGAATCAGAGAATTTGAAGCCTTTAAGTCGTGCCGCAGACCGGAATCGAACCGGTACGGGTATCACTACCCACGGGATTTTAAGTCCCGGGCGTCTGCCAGTTCCGCCACTGCGGCATATTAAATTGAAAAATGGGGCCTATAGGGCTCGAACCTATGACCCTCTGCTTGTAAGGCAGATGCTCTCCCAGCTGAGCTAAGACCCCTTAAACGACCCAGATGAGACTCGAACTCACGACCTCCGCCGTGACAGGGCGGCGCTCTAACCAACTGAGCCACTGGGCCAAAAAAATAAGTAAAATGGACCTTCGGGGACTCGAACCCAGGACCGACCGGTTATGAGCCGGTTGCTCTAACCAACTGAGCTAAAGGTCCAAAAAGCCGATGATCGGACTCGAACCGATAACCTGCTGATTACAAATCAGCTGCTCTGCCAATTGAGCCACATCGGCATATAACTCACTTAGATGTATTATACACCAAATGTCGTAATCAAGCCATACCAAAAATCACATTTTTTTATTTTTTGATGACTCCAAGGGGATTTGAACCCCTGTTACCGCCGTGAAAGGGCGGTGTCTTAACCGCTTGACCATGGAGCCAATTATCTGCTATCGGCTCTAAAGTCCGAAAAGCTAACTCCCCCTGTTGGACTCGAACCAACGACACTGCGGTTAACAGCCGCATGCTCTACCGACTGAGCTAAGGAGGATTATATTTTTTAGAAGATATATCGTATCTTCAAAACCACATACATGTTGACAATCAACTGAATCTTTCTGACCATGCTTTCTTGGTCAAGCCCTCACCCTATTAGTAGCAGTCAGCTCCATGTGTTACCACACTTCCACCCCTGCCCTATCAACCTCGTCGTCTTCAAGGGGGTTTACTCCTTTCGGATGGGATATCTCATCTTGAGGGGGGCTTCACGCTTAGATGCCTTCAGCGTTTATCCCTTCCGGGCTTGGCTAC
>NZ_JACOQE010000005.1 GCF_014297355.1 Blautia intestinalis
TTCCGGAACATCCTCCCACTTTGTTCCTGGTGCAATACCACCTTCAGGATAACCTTCCTCTTCATCATATTCCCATCCGCAAACGTCACATACATATTTCATTAGTTTGTTCCTCCTTAAAAATATATTAATACGCAGCATATTTTACTGTTGTATCTGAATTATTTTGTAATCTTGGCACAAATGTCAAGTGTTTTTAGCATTTCCAGAACCCATGAAGATTGCAGTATGCATATACTTCTTCTACATATTCTCCACCACAGAGGCAGAAATCCGCAATAGGTTCCTATCCCGGAATTAGCTGTTTTTTATAAATACCTTGATTTGTATTTAGTGTAATCCATTCCATGCTTATTAGGATTCATTATTAATTATAATTATATATCAATATTAATTTATTGTCAATTAATAGTAGTAACAATTCTTATTATTATAATAAATTAACATTACTGACTACTTTTTGTTTTAATCATTTAATCATCCTTTTTTCGTTCAAAAACATATTCAGTTTCTGATGATAAATCAGAACGGAATGAATAACCAAGTCTGTCGAATTTCTTAATATCCAGCGGATTCTCAATATTATTTTCTGCCATAAATCTGACCATTTCACCACGAGCCATCTTGGCATATGTACCTTTTGTTACCATTTTATCTCCAGAAACTTCACAAAATGTAACCGAAATATATCTGTCCTGTGGTGTCAAATACTTTTCTATACATTTTGAGTATTCTTTTGATGCAAGATTAATGATAATCCTGCTGTCATCTATTACTGAGCGGTATAACAAGTCACCCCAGTACTCATACAGATTTTTGGCATCTCCAATCCTGATCTTTGCCTGCATTTCCAAACGATAAGGTGTCACACCATCCATTGGTTTCAGAGCACCATAAAATGCAGACAATATTCTCAAATGATTTTGCACATACTCAAGCTGCATATCTTCAAACACAGATGGTGCCATATATTGAAAAGCAATTCCTTCATATGATAAAACAGCCGGACTGAGCATCTGATAAAGATTCATATTTCCCAATCTATTGAAATTTTGTTCTGCAATCTTGTCATTACATTTCCAAATGCCTTTCAGTTCCTCTTTTGACTTACTTTTCAACCAACTTTGTATCTCCGTCGTCTTTTCAATAAATTCAGGCAATGCATCCGGTGCTATGCTGTCAGTATCTGTAATCATCTTTTTAGCAGGGGATAATATTATCTTCATTAATCTAATTCCTTAAGCATATTTTCAGGATCATCTACAGCCTTGACTTTATCATTTGCCTTTATAATAACCCCCTGTTCATCAATAAGATATGTGGTTCTTACTACTCCCATAGATACTTTGCCATAATTTTTCTTTTCTTTCCATACATCATAAGCTTCAATAACTTTTCGCTCTGGATCTGCTAAAAGTGTAAATGCCAATCCATATTTTTCCTCAAATCTCTTATGAGAAGATACAGAATCCTTACTGACTCCAAGAATAACTGCACCTTTTTCGGTAAACTGAGGGTATCTCTCGGAAAAACCACATGCCTGCTTCGTACATCCTGGTGTATTATCCCTTGGATAAAAATACAAAATCACTTTTTTTCCTGTATAATCCGATAATCTATGTATTTTCCCATTTTGATCGGGCAACTCAAAATCAGGTGCCTTAATTCCTACTTCCAACATTATTTATTCCTCCCTATCTGTAACTTTCTCTTTTTTTGCCTTTTCTTTTCTATTCCCAGTAATTATTTTATGACCTGTATATATCGCCATTACCATACATAACATAGAACTTAAAGCAAAGTATTTATGACTTGATTTTAGCTTTTTATATCCAGTGTAATAAGTCCCAAACATTGCAATTAATGCTCCAACTGACCAATATTTATGTG
Source organism: Blautia intestinalis (assembly GCF_014297355.1). Lineage (GTDB taxonomy): Bacteria > Bacillota > Clostridia > Lachnospirales > Lachnospiraceae > Blautia_A > Blautia_A intestinalis. The sequence goes on from NZ_JACOQE010000005.1 coordinate 1,891, forward strand.
CTTTCATGTAATTCCTCCATTTTTCAGTGTATTCAATTATAATTATACTCTACCACATTCCTATGTCAATTTGACAATAGCGCATTCCTATAAATTTTTCAGAATATCATGGTTAAAACTATGTATTGTTATCCTATAATTTTTCTTTGAAAAATCTAACAAAAAGCTTACCTTCAGGAAATTACTATTTAATCTCTTTTCCATCTATATATAGTTGAAATTTATCAGGATTATTGACAACAGCATAGTCCTTTCCATATTCTACAGGTCTGTATTCGGCTGTCATTACCGATTCCCCATACTCAAAAGTGTGGCTGTAAAAATCCAGACAAGGGATTTTTGCGGCCAAAAATAAATTTCATCTTTCATAGAAAAAAGGATCCTACGCAAGGTGGAAGGCTAACAAGCCTTGTCCTTGCAGGGATCCTTTCAATTGCTACTGAGGATGCCGAAATGTGATATTAACTTTGACAGCTCTCTTCGCTTACTCAATAACTCCATTTTTAATATACTGAAGTCCGGAACGTATTCTCAAATATTTCTCATATTTTTGCTGACATGCTTTAACAGCCTCTGCATCTGGTTCATGTCGGCACTCAATCTTCACATTACCTTCCGATATCTGCTCCAAAGATGTAATACTTCCTCCTTTGTATGCAGCCAGAAGTGCTATACCAAATGCCGGTCCAATCATTCCTTCCATTTTTTCAACAGCAATATTTAATACATTTGCCATTGTCTGAAGCCATACAGGGCTTTTCGCACCACCACCTACAACTTTGACTGTACCATATTTTTCCAGTGGCAAATGCATTTTTTCTGCCAGCTCCCGAAAACCGAAGCACAATCCTTCAATCACAGCGTAGAACAGATTTTCCTGTGAGGTTGTCAGATTCAGTCCGATAAATGCTCCACGGAGTTCGGGATCTGCATATATGGTCTTGTCACCATCCAGATGCGGATAAAAAATCAGATCATTTTGTGCATTACTGTTTACATCAATGGATGTTGTCAATTCTTTAAAGCGCTTCAGTTCCATGATGTTTTTATTCCACCAGTCAAATGTATTACCATTACACTGGACCACACCCTGCACAAGATATTGAAATTTTTTATCATCAAAGGAAAACAGAATCTTTTTTCCTTTTGTCTGGCTTTCTGGTTTGTCGATCGGCATCATAAATACACCCGATGTGCCAAGAGATACCACAGGATATCCAAGTCCCAGACATCCTGTCGAAATCGCAGTGGCCGGATTGTCACCAGTTCCGACAATCACTTCCACATCTTTGCTGATTTCAAATTCCTCGGCAATCTCAGAAAGTATTTTGCCTGCACTTTCTACACTTCCACGAAGTTTCGGATAACACTCCTGATCCAATCCTATCAGATTTCTGATTTCTTCTGACCAACGTTTATTGCATATTTCATAAAGACAGGATGTGGAAGCTTCACAATAATCTGTTGTCTGATTTCCCGTCAGACGATATACCAGGTAATCTGGTCCAATCAGAAATTTTCTTACTTTTTTCAGATTTTCTGGCTCATATACTTTCATCCAGTACAGATTTGCTGCCGGACTTCCTGTTGATATTGTCTGAGAAAGATACTCTCCTTCCGGAAATTCCTGAATTTTTTCTTTTAATTCCGGAAGAAGGTCTTTTGTTCTGGTGTCGTTCCACATCATCGCCGGTCTTACTGGTCTTCCATCTTCTCCAACAACAATCAAAGTATGCATCTGTCCGGTCACACCAATTCCCTTTAATCTCTCTGGAATCTGGCCTTCAAAAATATGATGCATTCCTCTTTTCATGGCCTGAAACCAGATTTCAGGATCAATTTCTGACCAGCCATTTTGCTGCTGTTCAGCCTCATATTCCTCTGAAATCTGTCCCAGAATATGTTTTTCCGAATCTGTTAGTACCATCTTCATAGAAGACGTTCCTACGTCAATTCCTAAATATGTATCGTTCACACCAACACCCGCCTTACAGAAAAATTAGTGCTCGTTGATCATTGTCACAAGCTCCTGGGCCTTTCTGCTTACTTCTTCAACAGCCTCAATACTTAAATGAATCACATCATATTCATTATGGTTTTCTTCATAGGCCTGGCCAAATGTTTTAACAAATTCTTTGCGAAGATCAGAACCATAGTTAATTTTGATCAATCCATGTTTCTTTGCTTCCCAGATAACTTCTTTCGGGATACCAGATCCACCATGAAGAACCAGCGGAACTTTGGAAATCTGATTGATTTTCTCGAGCAACGGAATATCAATCTGTGGATTCAGGCAGAGTCCATGCACGTTACCCACTGAAACAGCCAGTGTATCGCAGCCTGTTTTTTCGACAAATTCTGCTACCATATCCGGATCTGTCTTGCATTCTGCTTCATTTACAATGTCTTCTTCTTTACCACGAAGTGCGCCAAGCTCTGCTTCTACCGGAATTCCATAGAAATGGCAATAGTCTGCAGCTCTGCGGCATTCTTTTACATTTTCCTCAAACGGAAGATGTGATGCATCGATCATGATAGAAGTAAATCCGGCATCTATGCAGGCTTTAACATCTTCGAATGATTTTCCGTGATCCAGATGAAGTCCAATCGGTGTTTCAGATTTCTTCACTGCATCAGCAGCTATTTCTGCAATTATGCCAGGATTGGAAAGGCGCAGATTATTGGAAGAAATCTGAATATATCCAGGCAGATTGGCTCTCATCAGGCCATCTGCGATTGCATATGTCATTTCCAGATTCGTAGTATTAAAAGCTGGTAATACGAGATTGTTTCTTTTTGCGTACTCCATAAGTTTAAATCCATTTACAAGTTTCATAGTAATCTCCTCCATATCTCTGATGTTGTATTATCTGTTAGTGAAAGTCATGCATTACTTCATAGAACCGCTTATAACGTTCAAATTTATTTTTATAATAATTTGTCATGTCTGTCTCAGGAACATATTTCTTCTTTGATTTTACTGCTCTTTTAATGCCTTCCTGCATCGAAGGATATGCTTTTACTGCCGTTGCAGCCATAAGCATGCAGCCCAGAGTTCCGGCTTCAGCACTTTCCAGCGAATAAACTTCCATTCCAAAAACATCTGCACGAATCTGAAGCGTCAGTTCTGACGCTGCACCACCACCTGTAACAGCAATACGATGCATCGTTATTCCCAGTTCCTGCATTCGCTCATATGCCAGATACATTTGAAATGCCATGCCTTCCAGAATTCCCTTATATAATTCTTCCGGCCTGGTATGAATTGTAAGTCCTGTTATCGTGCCTTTTGCATCCATAGACAAATCCGGATTTCCGGCTGAACCAAACTGAGGAAGAACCATAACATCTGTCTTTACATTTCTGGCAAGTTCATCCATATACTGAAAAAAGTTTCTGCCTTCTTCCTGACATTTTCTGTAAATATCCTGAAAAATACTGTCTCTTGCCCAGTTTTTCAAGGCTCCACAGGTTGTTACTTCAATACTTGATAAATAAGTGTCCGGAAAAACATATGGTATACAGGTAAAATCGTTTTTCTTCATATACGGTGTCATCATTGCCCTGGGAAGCATCGTAAACATAAATTCACAGGTTCCCATTCCACATTCTCCGTCTTCCGGCATAAACAACCCGCTTCCAAGAGCTGCACACGTCTGATCATGGCCGCCGGCTACGATCTTCAGGTCTTGGTTAAGTCCCAGTTCTTCTGCCATTTCAGGAAGAATCGTACCAATTACGGTACATGGCGGAACGGGTTCTGACATCTGCTCTTTGCGGATACCTGCAAGCTTCAGAAATTCTTCTGACCATTCAAATTTTCTGATATCAAATGCCATACTTCGTGCAGCCGATGAATAACTGACCTTTCTCTGTCCGGTCAGAATATATCCAACAAAATCTTCATAATATAAAATTGCGGCTGCATCTTTTATTGCATTTGTGTTACGGTTCAGCCACATATATTTCGGAAGACCATACAATTCATTTGGCGGGAGACCTGTAGTCTCAAAAATTCTGTCTGCTCCAAGAATTTTTATGATCTCCTGGGTTTCCGAAATTCCCCGGTCATCCCCAGTAAGCATGGAATTTGCAAGTACCTTATTGTTTTTATCCAGACATACTACAGACTCCCCGAGACTTGTTACCGCCATTGCCGTAATTCCTTCTATACAGTCTCCGGCAACATCCTTAAGAACTTCTTTTACCTTTGATATCACAACTTCCGGATTTAGTTCACGGTGTCCTCCGCTACCTTCTTCCTGATACTTTCTGCTGGATTGATATATAATATTTCCATCCAGATCATATACCAGCATTTTACATCCACTGGTACCTACATCTATACCTGCGAATAACATTCTGTCTGCCATAACGGTCTCCATTCAGTTTGATAGATTCTCAATTTCTATCAGTCTTTTGATTTTGATTTTCTCACTACATCGATGATTACCGCTACAAGAATAATGATTCCTTTAAATACTTCCTGCCAGAAAGAATTGATTCCCATCAGGTTCAGACCATTTGTAATAACACCAATGATCAGAATACCAATGAAAGTACCACCAACAGTTCCTACACCACCTGACATACTGGTTCCACCGATAACAACAGCTGCGATCGCATCCATTTCAAAGCCGCTTCCAAGAGTCGCTGCTGCTGAACCAAGTCTTGCTGACCAGATCAGACCACCAAGTCCACAGAACAGACCAATCAAAACATATGGAAGCATATTATATTTCTTTACATTTACACCTGAATACTGAGCTGCAAGTTTATTTCCACCTAACGCATAGATATAATATCCAAAACGGGTTCTGTTTAATAAGAACCATGTAAAAATAAGTACTGCTGCTGCATAAATAATGATAACAGAGATTCCTGCTACATTCTGATTACCAAGAGCTGTATATCCTGTGTTACGTACACGGATCGTTACACCGCCTGAAATAATTTCAGTAAGACCACGTCCAATACTCTGTGTTGCAAGAGTTGCTACAAAAGCCGGAACCTTTAAATAAGAAATCGCAACACCATTTACAATACCTACCAGTGCACCTACCCCAAGGCAGATAAATACTGTTGGGACCACTGGAAGTCCCACATTTGTAATCATGTAAGCTCCGATAATTCCTGATAAACCTACTGTTGATCCAACAGAAATATCAATTTCACCCATCAGAATTGCCATCAGCATACCGCAGCTGATAATTGCATTTACCGAATTGGATTTTAACAGGTTCAGAATATTTGATGATGTAAGAAACTTCGGTGTAGAAATTGAAACTATAATCACCAAAAGAATCAGACCTATGATCGTACCTATGTTCCTTTTGACAAAACTTACGCCTGGGATTTTATTTTTTGTATCCATGTCCAGACCTCCTAACTTTTTTATTGACAAGAGTTTACTTATATCCTTTTTTAATCTCTTTTTGTTGCCAGTGTCATCATTTCTTCCTGTGAGAACTCTGTTTCATCAATTTCTCCTGTGATTTTTCCTTCACACATAACATAGCAACGATTACACATATTGATAATCTCCGGAAGTTCTGAAGAAACCATGATGATGCATGCACCTTTGGCTGCGAGTTCATCAATAATTGCATAAATCTCTGCTTTGGCAGCAACATCAATACCTCTTGTAGGTTCATCAAGTATAATGACTTTTGGCTTGTTTGCCAGCCATTTACTAAGGACAACTTTCTGCTGGTTTCCACCGCTCAGGTTTCCTGCCAGCTGCTTTGGCGAGGTAATTTTTATGGAAAACTTCTTGCGGTAATCTTCCACCATATTGTTCCACTCTTTGTCTTTTACATGAATTCCATTGACAAAATCAGACAGACAGGCCAGGCCCATATTAAATTTCACATCATTTTTCAGAATCAGCCCTTCACCTCGACGATCCTCTGATACATATGCGATTCCATTGTTGATTGCATCACGTGGTGATTTAATATTGACAGACTTGCCATCCAGAAGGATTTCTCCTCCGCTCTTTTCATATGCACCAAAAATTGTTTTCATAAGTTCTGTACGGCCGGCTCCTACCAGCCCTGCAAAACCAACAATTTCACCATATCTTGCTTTAAAACTTGCATTTCTGAATAATTTAGGATGTGACAAATCCTTTGTTTCCAATGCAACCTCTCCGATTTTGTGCTTGTTTTTGGTATAAAAACTGTCCAGCTCACGACCAACCATCAAACTGATCAGATGATCTTTATCTACATTTGCAGTTTCCAGATCTCCAACCATTTTTCCATCTCGAAGTACTACGATACGGTTCGTGATAGCATACAATTCTTCCAATCTATGTGAAATATAGATAATTCCAATATTTTTTTTCTGAAGAAGACGGATAATTCCAAACAAAATCTCTACTTCACCCTGTGAAAGAGAAGATGTCGGTTCATCCATAACTACTACTTTTGCATCTGCTGATATTGCTTTAATAATCTCAACCAGCTGCTGCATACCCATCGTTAAATTTCTTACCAGTTCATTCGCTCTTAAATTCAAATGCAGATCATCAATTAACTTCTGTGTCTGCTGTTCCATTGCCTGTACATCTACAAAGCCGAATTTGTTTTTGGGCTCTCTGCCCAGAAATACATTTGCTGCTATTGTTCTATCCGGTACAAGAACAATTTCCTGATGAATAATACGAATACCATTTTCTCCTGCTATAGCGGCAGAAGTTATATTTTTCACAGTTCCATGCATACGGATTTCTCCGGAATCTGCCTTATAAATGCCACCAAGGATTTTGATCAGGGTTGACTTTCCGGCTCCGTTCTCGCCGAGGATAGCAACAACTTCCCCTTCATCTACAGAAAGGTTTACACCATTCAGCACAACATTGGAGGCAAATGCTTTCGTTATATTTGTCATCTCTAACAGCTTTGTTTCGCTCATATTATGCTACCTCTCATTTTTTAAAGTGGGCGTTGCAAGTTTTCTTGCAACGCCCGATTCTGCAATTATTTTGCTTCTTCTGTATCAGCTTCTTCTGTGTCAGCTGCTTCTGTTGTATCTGCTGCTGCATCATCTGTGCTGTCTTCGTCCAGAGAATCCCAAGCGTCCAGGTCGAAATCATCAATGTTGTCTTTTGTAATGCTGTAAGATTCAATTGCTGTATTAAATTCGATTTCTTTTCCTTCAAGAACATCGATTGCTTCTTTTACACCAAGATATCCCATGTATGTAGGTCTCTGTGCAGAAGACTGAACCATTGTTCCATCTTTGATCGCATGTTTACCGATCGGAGCACCATCTTTACCAAGAATATCAATCTGACCTGTCTTTCCAGCATCTTCAACTGCCTGTACAGCACCAAGAGCAGAAGTATCATTGATGCAGTAGATTACATCGATATCATCATTTGCCTGAAGAGCATCTGATACAACGTTAAAGGATGTTTCTGTAGATCCTTCACCTTCAACAACCTGTGCATCTACGTATTTATCTGGATCTTTTGCATTTTCTTTGATTCCTTTCCAGAAACCATCTACGTTGATAATGCAAGATTCTGCTGTCTGAAGATGTACTGTCAGGATGTTTGCTCCATCTGGATGATTTTCTGCAACCCACTGTCCGGAAAGATATCCGAGCTGTTCATTATCAGAAGCAATGATTCCATCTACCAGATCATAGTCGTCTTCTGTGATTACGTTATCTACGTTAATTACTTTTACGCCAGCATCTTTGCATGTCTGAAGAACTGTCTGAGCTCCTGCTGAATCATATGGAATATAAATAAGTGCATCGATTCCGCTTGCGATCATATCATCAATCTGAGATGCCTGCTGTGTCGGGTCATTCTGTGGATCGAAATAAATCAGTTCGCTTCCTGTTTCGTCACATGCTTTCTGTACACCATCAAGTACAGCTGTGAAATATTCATTGGTCAGAGTATATGGAGAAAAACCAATGGTATATTTTTCTTTTGTTTCTGTTGTGTCATCTGCCATAACTGTTGCTGCACCTGCTACCATCGATAATGCCATAGCACCTGTTAATAATGTTGCGATCATTTTTTTCTTCATAGAAAAACCTCCCTTTGTTCGTTTCGCGAATTATTCGTTCGTTTTTTGTTTGTATGAACATATTAGCATAAGGATTTTTTATTTGCAATGCACTTAATTACCAATAATTCTGTCATTTATTTGTGCATTTCTTCTTTTTAATGTTCGTTATATTTGAAATTATTGTTCGTTTTTACTTTTCCATTCACATCGCAGGCACGATTTTTACTGCATTTTTCAATTTATATGTTGTTTTATTTATGTTCATTTATCGTTATATAAATGTTCGTTTTCAGCAATCTAACAAACAAAAAAGTCAAAAAAATCAGCAGATTATCTCTGCTGATTAAAAATACAACTTATTCTGCTATAATTACATTTACACGATGTCTTTTCATAAGTGTCATTGCTTCCTCATCTATATTCGCATCTGTAATCAGACCATCAATCTGAGAAAGACTTCCAAACTCATTCAGGTTATAAGTATTCATCTTGGACGAGTCCGCCAGAACATAAATCTTCTTTGCGACTGAAAAAAGCGTCCCCTTCAACCTTGCCTCCGGAGAATATCCATCGTATAATTTTCCATCTGATCCAATTGCTGCAGCTCCGATAAATGCAGTATCAAGCTGATATTTTTTCAGCTGTTCTTCTGCTACCGGACCGGAACTGCAGTTAGTAATTCGAATCATATCACCGCCAAGCATGATCACTGCCAGATTTTCAAATTGAAGTGCATGTTCCGCAACTGCAAGATGATGGGTCACAACAACAGCACGGGTTTCTTTTTCCAGATAGTTCAAAATAATTCGTGTCGTTGATCCGGCATCAATAAATATTCTCTGCCCATTCTGAATCATTGTGGCTGCCAGCGCAGCAATCTTGTCTTTATCTTCTTTATGTGCAATTCTCGGTTCATCAAAGGAAATCATTCGAACTACCGGCTGATTTCCAAGTTCTGCACCCCCATGAGTTCTTGCAATATTGTACTCACGTGCTAACGAATTCAAGTCTCTGCGGACTGTCATTTCTGAAATGTCAAATTTCTCTGACAGCTCTGTTACTGTTACTTTATGCTGTTTCTGGAGTATCTCCAGAATAGCAAGACATCTCTCATTCTTTTTCACAGGATACCTTCCTTTTTCGTTATAATGATAGCTTAATTATAACATTTAAGAAGTTGTTTTCAAGATATCCTTGAAATTTTTATTTTCTTATTTACAGAGTTCCTCTGCCATCTGATCCAGCTGTTCCATGTTTTCCTCACTCAGAGAAGACATGATCTTAACAGTTGTATCAAGCCATGTGATATTTTTGCTCTTTTCGAATTCTGCTTTCATCACTTTCGCTGCGTTCGGAGCCCAGCTTCCATTCTCGATCAGACCAATGGTACGGTTCTGATAATTTCTTTCTGTCAGGTGATCGATATATGTCTTCATAAACGGGAACATATCTGCATTATAAGTGATGCTTGCAAGCACCAGCTTGCCATAACGGAATGCGTCTTCAACAGCTTCTGCCATATCGTCTCTTGCAAGATCAAATACAGAAACCTTCGGGCAGCTCTTTTCTTCCAGCTTCTGCGCCAGAACTTCTACTGCTTTCTTTGTATTTCCATATACAGATGAATATGCGATCACGACACCTTCACTCTCAACTTTGTAGGAAGACCAGATGTCATATTTCTCAAGGTAGTGACCCAGGTTTTCTGTCAGAACCGATCCATGGAGCGGACAGATTGTCTGAATATCCAGTGTTGCAGCTGTCTTGAGAAGTTTCTGAACCTGTGGGCCATATTTTCCAATGATACCGATATAATAGCGGCGTGCCTCGCAATCCCAGTCCTCTTCTACATCAAGCGCACCAAACTTACCAAATCCGTCAGCTGAGAAAAGAACCTTATCTGTGCTGTCATAAGTAACCATAACTTCCGGCCAGTGAACCATAGGTGCAAATACAAAGGTCAGAACATGTTTGCCAAGAGTCAGGCTCTCACCATTAGCAACGACAAGCTTCTTTCCTTCCAGATCCATACCTCTGAAGAAGTTTTCCATCATAGTAAACGTCTTTGTGTTCGCTACGACTATTGTTTCCGGATATACCTTCATAAAATTTTCAATATTGGCAGCATGATCCGGCTCCATGTGCTGTACGATCAGATAATCCGGTTTTACTCCATTAAGAACTTCTGCTACATTGCCAAGCCATTCTTCTGTAAAATTCGCATCTACTGTATCCATAACTGCAATCTTTTCATCCATTATCACATAGGAATTATAAGACATGCCATTCGGTACATCATACTGGCCCTCAAAAAGATCTACCTGATGATCGTTTACGCCCACATAATAAATATCATTTCCGATTTTCATTGTAATACTCTGCCTCCTCATAATTGAGTTTTTATATGTTTTAAACATTCTTTTATTTCTGCATTCATTATATATTCTCTTAATGTTGAAATGGTAGTGTCAAAAACTACCTCTTTTTTATTGTTCAAAATCCTTTAAAACCTTGATTTATTGGAGGTTTGCAAATAAAAAGAGCAATTACCTCCCTTTTCTGGTATAATGTCAATCGCCAAACCAACCTTATACGAAAGGAATTTAATTGCTCATGGACATTATACTTTATTTACTTCACTTAATTCAATACCAACATAAACAAATCTGCTGGCTTCTAAATTTTATCTGCAGATACATTCCTCTCAAACAGTGGGCTTTCGATGATTCCCATTCTCCGAAGTATCAAAAATTCAAGATTGATGAACTCCCTCTGATCACTGACTTCCGTCAGGACTGGACATACAAAGAGCTGATCCCTTACTACGAGAAACGCTATGATAAGAAGATACGCCCCATCAGCCGACGCTCAGAGTGTGATATCCCAGACTCCTGTACCTGCCCCCGCTGTGATGCACCTAAGCCGTTTCTCTATAAGAACAACAGTTCCAAAGGCCAACTACTGTGTAAGATCTGTGATTTCAGGTTCTCACCTGATGAAAGCAGGTTCTCCACCGTAAAACTGAGATGTCCTCATTGCGGCAATACTCTGGTTCCTAAAAAAGGCCGGAAACATTTCATTGTCCATAAATGTGTCAATCCCAAGCGTTCCTACTATCTGATATGCTCCCTTCTAGGTAGACAAGTGAAATAATAAAAACTTGTCACTTAGGAGGGAGCATATTTTATGTCTAAAAGAAAAGTATCTGTTGAGGATAAGATATATGCTGTAAATCTATATCTGGATGGAAAAGAAAGCCAACGGCAAATTGCCGATATGTTTGATGTAAGTCTCGCATCTGTCCAGCAATGGATTCGAAACTATGAATCTATGGAAGCAAATGCATTCACATTGAAAGGGAATAAAAAATATTCCAAAGAATTGAAACAACAAGCAGTCTTAGATTATTTAGCAGGCTATGGTTCTCAAGATGATATTTGCAAAAAATACGGAATCCGTTCAAAAGCTAAGTTACAAATCTGGATAAAGAAGTATAATGGTCATGAAGAATTAAAATCTTCTGGAACAGGAGGAAGCATTATCATGACCAAAGGAAGAAAAACTACTTTTGAAGAACGGGTTGAAATAGTACAGTATTGTATCGCACATGATCGTAATTATGCCCAAACAGCAGAACAATACCAGATGTCCTATCAACAGGCTCGTAATTATATAGTCGAATATGAAGCTGGTGGAGTGGAAGCTTTAAGAGATAACCGTGGCAAACGAAAAAGTCCCAACGAGATGAGTGAATTAGAAAAGCTGCATGCTGAAGTTAAAATTTTAAAAGCAGAGAAAGAACGTGCTGAAATGGAGGCATCTTTCTTAAAAAAACTCGAAGAAATAGAGAGGAGGCGGGGCTAGGCCTGATTCGTCATGAACATATATATCAGGCAATCAAAGAAGAACACAAAGAACACAATTATCCAATCGCTGCACTTTGTAAACTTGGCAGAGTTTCCAAAGCCGCTTACTATAAATGGTTACATAGAGAAATTCCTGAAAGTGAACAAAAGAATAGACTTATTGCTGATGAGATAGAAAAGATTCATACAGAGTCACCGGATAAAGGTTATCGAAGGATCAGAGATGATTTGGAACGATATCATGGTATTGATGTAAACGATAAACGTGTGCTACGCATTTGCCGTAAACTTAATATAAAATCAACTATTAAGTATTCTAACAACGGATGCACAAGACAGGCTGCAAACCCTCAGTATATAGCTGAAAACATACTTAATCGGGAGTTCACTGCCAAAGCACCAAATGAAAAATGGCTCACTGATGTGACAGAATTCCATTATTATATTGGGATGGAAAAGCATAAAGTTTATCTAAGTGCAATATTGGATCTATATGATAGACGGATCGTTTCGTATGTTATTCGTGATAAGAATAACAATGCTTTGGTGTTTGATACGGTAGACAATGCTTTACTTAGAAATCCTGGTGCACAGCCACTGTTTCACAGTGACAGGGGATTCCAATATACTAACAGGACATTTCATACAAAACTTGTAAATGCTGGAATAACACAAAGCATGTCGCGAGTTGCTAAATGTATCGACAATGGACCAATGGAGGGCTTTTGGGGAATTCTGAAGAGAGAGCGATACTATGGAAAACGATTTACTGATAGAGGTACTCTCGTAAAAATGATCGAAGATTATATAGATTACTATAACAATAAACGCTTGCAAAGGAATCTCGGAATTTTAACACCGATAGAAAAACACGAAATTTACTTGCAAGCTGCATAAAAACTGCCAGCAGATAATTTCTACTGGCAGGAAAAATTTATATTTTTTCAATTGTCTACTTGACGGGGAGCAGTTCAAACCGACAGCCCCTTCTGCTTTACTTTATTCTATATCTTTTTATAATCCGTTCATTCGACAACCTCTATCTGGCACGCTTTCATGACCTTCAGTGCAGTCTCATGACTTTCCGGTGTTACCCCTGCGTATCTCGTTTAAATACGAGCTACACCGGTTCTCTTTGCTGCCTCAGCAACCGCTTTGGCTACCGCTGGTCCTACTCGCTTATCAAATGCCTTCGGAATGATATACTCCGGAGAAAGTTCCTCATCTGTGATCAGATTTGCAAGTGCTTCAGACGCTGCCAATTTCATTTCGTCATTGATTTCTTTTGCTCTCACATCAAATGCACCACGGAAGATTCCCGGGAAAGCAAGTACGTTGTTGATCTGGTTCGGGAAATCACTTCTTCCTGTGGAAACAACTTTTGCTCCGCCTGCCTTTGCATCATCCGGGAAAATCTCCGGAATCGGGTTCGCACATGCAAAAACAACTGCATCTTTGTTCATGGTCTTAACCATCTCTGTTGTAACAGCACCCGGTGCAGAAACACCGATAAATACATCTGCGCCAACCAGCATATCTGCAAGAGAACCGGATTTTTTAGCCAGGTTAGTAACTTTAGCCATTTCATCTTTGACCGGATTCATGCCTTCCGGGCGTCCCTCGTAGATTGCACCCTTTCTGTCGCAGAGAGTGATATCTTTGAATCCTGCTGTCAGAAGGAGACGTGCAATAGAAATTGCAGCAGCTCCTGCTCCGTTCATAACGATACGAACATCTTCTTTTTTCTTTCCTACAACCTTCAGTGCGTTGGTCAGACCGGCAAGAGTGATAATCGCTGTACCGTGCTGGTCATCATGGAAGATCGGAATAGCACATTTTTCTTTCAGTTTTTTCTCAATCTCAAAACATCTCGGAGCAGAAATATCTTCCAGATTTACTCCGCCAAAAGAACCGGAGATCAGATAAATTGTATTAACGATCTCATCCACATCATTGCTCTTGATGCAAAGAGGGAATGCATCTACATCGCCAAACGCCTTGAAAAGTACACATTTTCCTTCCATTACCGGCATTCCGGCCTCTGGTCCGATGTTTCCAAGTCCAAGAACAGCTGAGCCGTCAGTTACTACCAGACACATGTTCCATCTTCTGGTAAGATCATAAGATTTATCCACATCCTTCTGGATTTCGAGACAAGGCTGTGCAACACCTGGTGTATAGGCAAGAGACAGATCATCCTTATTTTCTACAGGTACTCTTGTTACAACTTCAATCTTACCTTTCCATTCTCCATGCAATCTTAAAGATTCTTTTGCATAATCCATTTCTATTGTCCTCCCTGATATCTTAAATTTTGTGAAAACGTATCATTCGACTCTTCTATTGTTGCTGTTCACTCCGTTCACAGCAATCTTCTAATCTATTAATAATTACCGGTAAAGAATTTGCTTTCTTTTGGAAGCTCATATCCATCAAAATATTTATTAAAGTCAAGTCCGAGATATCCACACAGATTAGCAAGTTCGACCATCGTATTATCGTTTACAGGTAATCCATGCTCTCTTCTATCTTTTTCTGCCAAAACTTCTTTTTCACCATGTGTATAAATACGATCTTTGCCTTCTGCCTTCGGACTTTCTCTCAAAGCTTCCAGGTATTCTGAAAAGTGTCTGCGGATTGCTTGAGGATTACCAAATGCAGCCGGATCGATTGCCATAAATCCATGACAGATTCCTGTTTTATCCGGGAATGTGCAGCAATGATCCGAAGTAACACCCATAGAAAGAATGGAACTGAATAGTTCACACAGCATACCATATCCATATCCCTTGTGGCTTCCTGTAACCTCTTCATTTCCACCAAGGGGCATGATTCCACCGCCCTTCTTTGCAACAATATTGGAAAGGACATCCGGTGCATCTGTACTTGCATGACCATCTTTGTCCAGGGCCCATCCATCCGGAAGTGGTTTCTCCATTTTATTGTACATTTCGAGTTTTCCTCTTGTAACTACCGTGGTAGAACAGTCAAAGAAAAACGGATACGGGTCTGCCGGCATAGCTACTGCGATTGGGTTTGATCCAAGCATGGCTTTTTTGCCAAACGTAGGAACCATAATAGCCTCTGAATTTGTACAGGCCATTCCCAGAAGTCCCTCATCGCACGCCATCTTTGCATAATATCCGGCGATACCGAAATGATTGGACTCACGGACAGTTACAATTCCAACTCCTGTCTTTTTGGCTTTTTCGATTGCTTTTTTCATTGCATAAACGGAAATAAGCTGTCCCATTCCATTATGACCATCAATCACTGCAGATATCGGTGTTTCAAATACAATTTCAGGCTTTGCCTGCGGATGGATCGTTCCCTTTTCGATTCCCTTATGATAACGCACCATTCTCTGCATGCCATGACTTTCTATTCCATAAAGGTCAGCCGTAAGAAGCACATCCTTGATCTGATTGCTTTCTTCCTCTGTAAAACCAAACGCCTTGAATACGTCTCCGCAAAAATGATTCAGTGTCTCATATGACCATTTCACATATCCCATTGTTTCGTCCCTCCTTCTGGTGTTGCCGGTTTTATTTAGTGGCATTACCAATTTATATTTTAATTATACCACCGGTATTACCAAAATACAATAGAGGTCATATCAATTTATCCTGTAAAAATGCCCAAAATTTCTCAGGATTTTTTTTGCATTTCTTCCATATAACGTTCAATCGTATCCATATGTTCGGACATACATCGTTCCGCCTGTTCTGTATCTCCGTTGATGATTGCATTAACAAGCCGATGATGCTGGTCATCAACCTCTCTGGCAGAATTATTCTTTTTCATAATGTAGTCTCTCGTCCCGGAAACAATACTCTCAGTAAGCTGATCCGCTGCCGCAAGGACACTGTAAACCATCGGGTTATCTGCGATCTTTGCAATCTTCTTATGAAGTTCGCGATCCAGTTCACCCCGTATCTTTTCATCTTCTGCGGCGTCCAGCCGTGCAAGAATCACCCATAATTCTGCTGCATCCAACGGTGTGCACTTTCGCGCCGCAAGAATTGCCGCTTCTCGCTCCAGTGCCGCACGGAACTGCTGATTCTGGCGCAGATATCCATTATTTAATTTAAAAAGTATGGATAAAGGTTCGATCAGCCAGGTATCCAGGTCCTCCGTAATATAATTTCCGCCTCCCGGCACCGGCTTGACTATTCCCAGCAGTTCCAGTGCTCTCAAAGCTTCTCTGACTGCCGGTCTGGATACTCCCATGATCTCCGCCATTGTCCGCTCCGCCGGAAGGGCATCGCCCGCTTTGAGACTGCCATTCTGAATGTTCTCTATAATCTGATTTAAAATCCCGTTAAAAGTCCGTTCATCTCTAATTTCTTTAAACATGCTCCATTCCTCCACATCCCATTTCCGTCCGTGTATTCTTACAGGCGGTATCATTTTTTCACCGTCTTTCCCATACATTTTATTTTTGGTACAACTGTACAGTACGACAGATATTTCTTATAATATAGCATTCCTGACAGTTTACAGCAAGTGGAATGGATTTTGACCAAGTTGCTGTGAACGGAGTGAACAGCAATCACATTAAGAATGGAGGCGTTATTATGGCCTCAACAATACGCGATGTTGCAGCTCGTGCCGGTCTTTCTGTAGCTACTGTTTCCAAATACATTAATGGCAAAACAGTAAAAGAAAGCACACGCCTGGCAATAGAAGAAGCAATCAAAGAACTTGACTTTCATCCTAATAATATAGACAAAGGACTGTGTAATGCCAAATCATTCTCCGTTGCCATCCTGTTACCTATGCTTGATTCCACATTTTGTACTTCTATGATTTCATCAATTGAATCCACATTATTGCCTTTAGGATACAGTGTTATCGTATGCGAATGCCATAACAATGCCGAAATGGAATTGCGTAAAACACAATATCTTATCGATCGTATGGTTGATGGAATCGTACTGATTCCATATGCCTCTGATGAAAATCAATTGTTCTTCAGATAACAAATCATCAATGGACACAGAAAAATATCTTTTGATTAGATTCCTCATGATCTAATATATATTCAAAAATCTGCTCTAGCTTTTCATCTGTCTTTTTCTGATACTCCAGTTGTTTTAATTCAACATTACTAATCCTCTCAAATAGAAGTGCATTATTGGCTATAAAACGTCTCATTTCAACAAATGCACGCATAATACGTTTCTACTTGATAAAGCATTGCCAGATCACTATCCACCATGACTTGTTTGTTTCTTACTACATAAATCAATTCTTTCAGGATAATCTCTTCCGCAATCGCTCTGTGCTGATTAGCCGCTCTTACCCAGGCAATCTGATCTTTCTCTTTATCCGGCAAAGGTTCTTTTTCTTCCAACTGTTTCAGGATCACTTCTTCCCGTTCTCTGGCTGCCTTGTCCACTTCCAGCAGATGCTCACCGGATTTATAGGTGAGATTGGGAATCAGGTATCCATTCACATTCGTATAAGTCATAACCGTGGACATTCGCAATCCGCTTCGCTACTTGCTCATCACAAGCAGCAATCGCCTGTCTGTTCAATTCCCTTGTAATATCTGCCAAACTTGTTCCTTCCGCTGCCATCTGAAACCTCATTTTCAGTTAAAACAATATTGTATGGTCAAAGAATTGTAAATGTTCTGTACACCTGTTCCGCAGTATCTGCCAGGTTTCTCTTTGCATTTTCATTCTTCATTGCCTCTTCCAGCGTAACTACACCTCGCAGGATAGGGAAAAATGCATCAATACCATGTTCATTACATTTTCTGGCATCTCTTTCGACTGCACCTGCAAATGCAAGTACCGGCTTGCAGTATTTCTTTGCAAGTGCAGCCACTCCAACCGGAGCTTTTCCCATTGCTGTCTGACCATCCATCCGACCTTCCCCTGTGATGACAAGGTCTGCATCCTTCACATACTCTTCTAGCTGTGTCTCTTCCAGCACGATTTTAATTCCTGATTCCAGAACAGCATCTGTAAATGTAAGAAACGCGAATCCAAGTCCTCCTGCTGCTCCTGTTCCTTCCTGCTTTGCATCTGCCTTTGGGAATTTTTCTTTCGCCAATGCTGCATAATATCCAAGCCACTGATCCATCTGGCGGATCATTTCCGGTGTTGCACCTTTCTGAGGACCAAATACTTCACTGCATCCCTGCTCTCCACAAAGAGCATTTGTCACGTCACACGCAATCTTAAACTTGCATTCTTTTAATTCCGGAAGCACATAAGTATCTGTGATTTTCTCCAGAACTTTCAATCCCTTTGCGCCAAATGGAACCTGATTTCCGTCTTTGTCAAGGAAACCATAACCTAATGCCTGCAGCATCCCGACTCCCCCGTCATTTGTTGCACTTCCTCCGATTCCGACAAGAAAACGTCTGCATCCCTTGTCAATCGCATCACGGATCACTTCTCCCACGCCGTATGTTGTCGTATTCAACGGATTTCTCTCTTCATCAGAAACCAATGTAATTCCTGCGGCCCCCGCCATCTCGATCACAGCTGTTTTCGTGCTTTCAATAATACCGTATTCACAGATCACCGGCTCACCGAGCGGTCCTGTCACCTGTACTTTCTGTAATGTTCCGTTCATTCCGGATACAAGAGCCTCTACTGTACCTTCCCCTCCGTCGGCTAACGGTCTTACGATCACTTCTGCATCCGCATCCACTCTGAGGATTCCCTCTGCTGCTGCCTGTCCTGCTTCCATAGAAGTCATACTTCCTTTAAAGGAATCAATTGCTGTTATTATTTTCATAATAAACTCCTTTCCATGTCTGTTCCGTGTTTTATTAATATTAGGATATCAAATTTCCTGTTTCACAAACATGTTACACATAACATTATTTTAAATTTATTCTATTATTATTTGTTATGTATAACATTTTATAGTAAAATTACAGAAAAGAATTTATCTTCAAACTCATCCCCTATTGTAATCCGTCATGTCGAAAGAAAGGATATAACAAAAATTTATGATAACTAAAATTGACCGCGAACTCGCAGAACAAATCGTAAATACGATCAAAGATGTCTGTGATCATGACATCAACTTTATTGCTCCATCCGGCATTATTCTCGCCAGCACAGATTCATCCCGTGTCGGAACCTTTCACGAGATTGGACAACAGGCCGCTGATTCCGGTTCTGTGCTGGAAGTAACAGAAGACAACAATTTTTCCGGCACAAAGCAAGGAATCAATCTTCCACTTTATCATAATGAATATCTGCTTGCTGTCATCGGAATTACCGGCGCACCTGATAAAGTCCGCAGTTATGCCTATCTCGCAGAACGTATCACCAATCTTCTGATTCGCGAGCAGGAACTGAATCAATACAGCCGCAGACAAGCTGATAAAAAGCATTTTGTCATTCAGTCTTTGGTCAGAAATGAAACCGACAATCAGGAATACCTCACCTCTTGCCTGCATGAATTTAAGATTGATCTCAACACAAAGAAAAGAATTGTTTTTATTCGCATAAACAAACAAAATACAATTACAAACCGCTCTATTTTAGAGCAGAAAATTCAACAAATGTTTGCACAGGCACATGTCTGCCTTCACACATTTAATTATCCGGGTGATTTTATTGCTTTGATTGAAGAAAATGAATTTGAAAAGCAGAATTATATTTTTAAACTCTTTGCAAAAGAACATTTTGATATTTTGAATATTGCAGTTGGAAAACCGACATCACTCTTCCAGCTCCACATCTCCTATCAATCTGCTGAGACTGCTTTGCACAGCCTTACAATTTCGTCTGAGCACTATGTTGTTTTCGACGATCTGACACTTGAACTAATTCTTTCTACGATCACACCGGAAAATCAGAAAGAATATTTAGCCAAGACAATCGCCCCGCTCAATGAACAGGAACTGCACCTGCTTGAAGTTTATTTTTCCGAAGAAATGTCTCTTACCGCCACAAGCGAACGACTCTTTCTCCATAAAAATACATTACAATATAAATTGAATGCGATTCAGAAGAAATGTTCACTGAATCCGAGAAAATTCCAGAATGCGGTGCTGCTTTACCTGGCTGGGAAGATTCAGGGAAATTAAAAATTCAGCACAGGCATCTGGGGGCAGTAATTTTGTCAGTTGAAAAAGTCGCTTACCCGCATTTCTACACTCTCCACAGTTTATTTAGTTAAATTATACTCAAACAAACAGTACTTTACAATAAAGATTAAGGCTGACAGTCCCCTCACACGACTGTCAGCCTTAAATTCATCCAGACATATTCAATTTCATTATTACCTTATTTCGTCAGAACCCTATAATTTTCTTTCTTATCATAATCTTTATGGATTCCGTCATCTTCGTACAGAGTATAGCTGCTGCCTTCATATCCAAGCATCTTAAGCCTGTCTGTATCAATATCCTTTACGCACTCAGCTGCTTCTGCAACCGGAATGCATTTGCCGCTTCGAATGAAAAGTGGTACTTCATTGAGGGCAACATCCACATAATGAACTCCTTTTGCAAGGACTTCTTCGAAAATGGTTCCATCCGGCATGAACTTGATGAATTTCATTTCTTCCGGCAGATAAACGTAACGGCCTCTTGCGTTCTGCTCATAAACCGGTGCGATCATGATCTCGTTGCCAAGCATCAATTGGTCTTCAACACGGATTGCCATCTTATCATCTGGATAAACAAATCCAAGTGGCTTAAAGTACATATCGTCATTCAGTGCAGCTTTCATATATTCACTGTAGAGATATGGTACAAGGCGATATCTGGTGTTAATGACACTGCGGAAATCTTCGATGTTTTCGAACTGGTAACATTCCTGTTCTCTTGTTCCTTCTGCCGCATGATCGCGCATCAGAGGTGTAAACACACCGAGTGCAAGGAAACGAAGCAGCAGATCTCTGGTCGTGTCATCACCAAATCCGCCAAGGTCCGCACCTGTGTACATAAAGCCGCACATATTCAGAGATGGGAGCATCTTCAGATTTAAAAGAATGTGTGACCACCAGGATTTATTATCTCCCATCCAGATTCCACCATAGCGGTGCATTCCGATGTAAGAAGATCTGGAGAACATTAGGAAACGTTTTTCCGGATCAATGCGCTCAAATGCTTCTCCTGCTGCTCTTGTCATATTGTAACCAAAAAGATTATGTACTTTGTCGTGGCGGATTTTCTTACCATCAACATTGTGATAAAATCTTCTGTAATCTTCCGGACTGTTGGCAATGTTTATCATCTTTGCCTGCATAGTCCACGGATGGATCTTACCTTCTGTGTCTTTTGCAAATTCTCCGGCAAGTTCTTTTGCCTCTGCAAGTCCTTCTGAAGAATAAAAAATTGCAGGCTCGTTCATGTCATTCCAGAATCCTTCGATTCCCTGATCGATCAGAAAACGATATTTATCCCCGAACCATTTACGGGCTTCCGGATTCAGCATATCCGGAAAGTGCGTATCTCCCGGCCACACAGCTGCAACAAAATCACTGCCGTCTTCTCTTTTACAGAAGTAGTTGTTTTTTACACCTTCTTCATAGATCTCGTAGCCTTTTTCCACCTTGACACCTGCATCAATGATCGGGATCAGGCGAAGCTCCTGGTCTTTCATTTCCTTTACAAATTCAGGGAAATCAGGGAAGTTTTTCTCATTAACTGTGAAGTCCTTAAAATCCTGCATATAGTCAATATCCATGTAGATCATGTCGATCGGGATATGATTCTCACGATATCCTTTTGCCACCGCACGGAAATCTTCTTTTGTTGTATAACCCCAACGGCTCTGTCCAAAACCAAAGGCAAACTTTGGCGGAATGTAGCTGCGTCCGATCACATGGCGGAACTGTTTTACGATATCGTAAGCATTCTCACCTTCAATCACATAAATATCCAGATCTGCATTTTCGCAGGATACTTTGAGAGTGTCCATTCTGGTATATCCGATGTCAAAGGTCAGCTTTGACGGATAGTCAAAAAACAGGCCAAAAGTAGTCTTGCCGCTCACGACAATAAAATTGTGAGCTCCATACAGAGAACGTTTGTCCTCTGTATGAATTGCATCATCTGTGCAGTTGCTGATATAACAGTAACCCCTCTTGTTGATTCCACGGTTGGATTCGCCCAGGCCATAGACAATGTCATCTTCGTCCATAATATAGGTAAATGCAAATCCATCATTCTGGCTGATCTCTCCATATGGAAAAGCGCTCTCAGTTGTTTCGATTTTTTCGGTCAGTGCCTCCGTGTCAAACGGAGTTCCATATCTGTATTTTCTGATCATCTCTGTGTTACCTCTTATTTTTTATATAGTACAAATGCTTCATATGGTTTCAAAACAATTTTGCCTTCAAATACAGTTCTGTCAAGATTTGTGATCAGACATTCTGCTCCTTTGAATTCTTCCGGAATCTCCATCTCTGCATTTTTGTCACTGAAATTGCAGACTGTCAGAAGTTTTTCCTGAGCCTGTCTTCTTATATATGCCAAAATCTGCTCGTCGTCACGGTAAAGGGTCTCAAATCCGCCGTAAACAATAATGTCTTTTTCTTTACGCAGACGAATCAGTTTCTGATAATAATGGAAAATAGAGTTCGGATCTTCAAGCTGCTGTGCCGCATTGATTTCTTTGTAGTTCGTATTCACTTTGATCCATGGAGCACCATCTGTAAATCCGGCCTGTGCTGAATCATCCCACTGCATTGGAGTCCGGGCATTATCACGGCTTCTCAGCATCAGACATTTCATCATATATTCCGGAGTCATAAGACCTGATTCCGTAAATTCTGTAAAGAAATTGATGCTCTCAATATCACGATAATCTTCCAGTTTATCAAAGTAAACATTTGTCATGCCAAGCTCTTCGCCCTGATATACATATGGTGTTCCCTGCATCATATGAAGGCAGGTTGCAAGCATTTTTGCAGAAGTTTCTCTGTATGCCGGATTGTCATTTCCAAATCGGCTGACACTTCTCGGCTGGTCATGATTTCCAAGAAACAGGCTGTTCCATGCTTTACCCTGAAGTTCTTCCTGCCATTTGAGCATGGTACGTTTGAACTCTTTGAAATCATATTTTTCAGTTGTCCACTTTCCATAATCACCGCTTCCGTTCTCAACATGTTCAAACTGGAATACCATATTCAGTTCATTTCTGGATTCACCTGCATATTTCTGTGCCTCTTCAATTGTTACTCCTGAGGTTTCACCAACTGTCATGATATCGTATTTTGAAAGAACTTCTCTGTTCATTTCCTGAAGGAACTCATGAATTCTTGGGCCATGTACGCAGTATGGTCCAAAATCACCATAAAGGCTGTTGTTCATTTCTCCATCCGGGAATGACTGGTCTTTTGAGATCATACTGATCACATCCATGCGGAAACCATCGATTCCCTTATCGCACCAGAATTTCATCATATCATAAACTTCCTGGCGTACTTTTTCGTTTTCCCAGTTAAGATCCGGCTGCTTTTTGGAAAACAGGTGCATATAATACATCTGCGTCTGCGGATCATATTCCCACGCAGAACCTCCAAATACCCCACCCCAGTTATTAGGTTCTTTTCCGTTTACAGGATCTTTCCAAATATAATAATCACGATATGGATTATCTTTTGACTTTCGGCTTTCAACAAACCAGTTATGTTCATCCGATGTGTGGTTGACTACGAGATCCATCAGTATTCTGATATCTCTTTTATGAGCTTCTGACAGAAGTTCTTCGTAATCATCCATAGTTCCATATTCTTTATAAATCCTGCGGTAATCAGAAATATCGTAACCATTATCATCCTGAGGAGATTCCAGCATCGGAGATATCCATAACACATTTACACCAAGCTCTTTGAGATAATCAAGTTTCTGTATGATTCCTCTGATATCCCCTACGCCATCTCCGTTGCTGTCTTTAAAACTTTTTGGATATATCTGATATACCACACTTTCTTTCCACCATTTTTTCTCCATGTTATTAATCTCCTGTTAATAATTCTTTATTCACAGATACCTGCGAATCACTCCGCGGCAGCACAGCTCCCGTAATCTACACTCTTTACTTGACTGCTCCGGCAACAACACCATTCATAATCCATTTCTGACAGAAAAGATATACAAGCAGTACAGGAATAAGTACCAGCAAGTAAGACGCGAACGCCAGGTTATAATCTACTGAAAACTGTTCCAGCTCTGTTTTTCCACCCTTTGCAGAAGATTTTCCGTCGGATGATCCGCCACATCGGACACGTCTGTCCTGTTCCCTTTCGGTGATTTTATGATAAACCCTGTATCTCAGTAAAATCAACAGGTTTCTCGTGAAACTTAAAATCTAACCAAAGTTTTAATTTTATTTTTATGCATATTAGACAAAAAATAAGGACTCTGTCATTCTCTGACAGAATCCCTCTTTACCAGATAAACCGGACTTTTTATATTTAATTCCTTCAATTCTTCTCCCTGAATCAGCTGCATCAGACGTTTCAGTGCCATATGTGCTTTTTGCTGGACATTCTGATGAACTGTCGTCAGTTTTGGACGGACCATACTCGCATACATGCTGTCATCGTAACCTGTGATGGAAATCTGATCCGGAACCCTGATTCCCTTATCAGAGAAGAAGTTCATTGCTTCAATTGCATCATAGTCTGACGAAAAAGCCAGTGCTTTAGCTTCAAGAAAATGCGGTAAGAGTTCTTCGTATTTCCTGAGACGGTATTTCTTCTTGCCCGGAACAACAATGTATCGGGAACGACTGCAGAATCCCCCTTTCTTTTCCATCGCCTGCTTGAAGCCCATCCATCGATAATAGTCACTGTCTCTATCCGTTTCTGCAATAAACAAAGCCTTTTTGTACCCACAGGAATAGAGATATTCTCCTATCTGGTATCCTCCGGAGTAATCATCTACACCAACATTCTGAAAGGTATATGCACCTTCAGGGTAAGCATCGATCATAATCATTTTCTTATTCAGCTTACGTGAAAGACTACGGTATCGTTCTTCATTATACCCAAGGATGATCAGTCCCTCAACATTCCATTTTGAAGCAATGTCTACTACATTCTGAATGTCTTCACCACCGATGAGCATAACATAATATCCTTTTTCTTCCGTTTCCATACGGATGTTTCCAATAAGTTCTCCCACAAACGGATCCTGAAGGGACTGCATGCCATGAGCATAAGTAAATCCCAGCACTACTCCTATAATTCTGGAACCATGACCGGAAAGCATCACTGATCCCATATGTGGAACATAATTCTGTTCTTTAAGGATCGCTGTGATCTTATCAATCGTTTTCTGGGAAACTCTTTTGGTATTTCCATTTATGACATTTGATACGGTGGTACGGCTGACACCAGCCATTTCGGCAATATCCTGAAGACGAATCATCTGTTATCCGGCCTCCTTTTATATCTCGTGTATGTTCTTATTCAAATCTTTTAAATGTTTTTTCGTAAATTTTCCAGAATGTATTCCATCTGCCTCTCTTTTGTTTTCATTCCCATTTTTTCATAGAATTTTTCTGCGGAAGTATTTCCTGACCATACATTTAATGTCACTTCATAGCAGTTCATTTTTCTGGCTTCTTCTTTTACATACTCAAACAAACTTTCGCCGATATGCTGACCTCGTGCCTGCCGGTCAACGCAAAGATCATCTATAAACAACGTTTTAAACTGTACCATATTATTTGAGAAAGGCTGTTTCTGCAATTGACAAAAGGCATATCCTACACAAACATCAGCCTCGTTCACAGCAACATATACCGGTTTTTCTTTATTTTTTAAAAGCTCTGTTAATTCTTCTACTGTATATTTTGTTGTACCGGGAATAAAAATATCTGGTCTTATGTCCGCATGGATTTGCAACACCTGCCCCAGTAACTCAATAATTCTTGTAATATCTTTTTCTTCAGCTTTTCTGATAGTCATGTTTCGCACCTCCGGTTAATACATATGTTCTTTTCATTAAATCATTGAAACTGGCATTTGTAAAGAACAAAGCGGACAAGTCCGCTTCAAACTCCCTGCATCCCTCAATCTTTGAGGGACTTGTTACGCTTTGCGTGCCAGATGCAGTCTGCTTTAGCAGACATATTCCTCTTGCATCTGGTCACATCCTCGCGGAGCGTTTTTGCTTTATTGGAACATTACGGAGTAATTTCCTATAAAGCAAAAATACCTTCAAGCTATTTTATTATAGCCTGAAGGTGTTTTTCAATCAAAATCTCTGGTAATGTTTGTGAGCCACTTACCTCTGATATAGTGGATGAAGACCACGGGCATTTTTTCGAACTCATCCAGAGTCATTACAAAGTATACCCAGACAGGCGGCAGTTTTAAGACATATGCTGCAAGGAAGGTGAGGGGAACTGCAACAAGCCACATAAAGATGGAATCTATGATCATTCCAAATCTGGAATCACCACCACCTCTGAAGCAGCCGCATATAAGGCAGGTATTGATGCCTTCTCCCACAAGGCGCCAGGTTGTCATAATTATAAAAATGCCAAGATAATAAATGGCCGTCTCTGTCAGTTTATCCCGATAGAAATCCAGTATCAGAGGCCGAAGTGCCAGAATAATGACACATCCGACCAGACTTACAACCATTGTTATTCTGAGCATGCGCTTTCCATATTCTCTTGCTGCATCAATATTATCTTTACCCAGTTCCTGACTGACAATGATAGTAGTCGCATTGGCAAAACCACGACAGGCGATCGCACCAATATTTACCACCATAACAGCAACTGTATTTGCGGCAACCATATCATCACCAATATGGCCGAGTATTGCTGCGAATGCTGAGCTGGCAAAACTCCAGACAACATCATTTATTACAGCCGGGGTCGCAATTTTCATAAAGTCCTGAAAAAGAATACCTGATTTCGCAAAGAAATATTTTATGCGGAATCTGACATCAGAACTTCTTAATGAGTAAATGAGGCAGATCAGTACTTCTGTAATTCTGGCAATGACAGTACCAAGAGCCACACCGGTAACACCGAGCTTTGGAAGTCCAAACAGACCAAAGATAAAGGTGGCATTACAAATTACATTGACACAAAGCGAAACAATGTACGTGACAGAAGGCAGCATTATTTTTCCGATACTTCGAAGGGCGCTCATAAAAACCTGAGAGAATCCCATGAACATAAATGAAAACGAAATTACCTTTAAGTATTCACTGCCGGCAGCAATCGTATCCGGACTGCTTGTAAAGATCTTCATGATCGTAGTTGGCATAGAAAAAGAAATCACGAAAAACACAAGAGAAACGATCAGTGAGATCCGTTCCGCCAGGCCGAGAATTCTTTCTACAGTCTTTTTATCACCTTTTCCCCAGTACTGTGCACATAAAACTGAAGCACCCGTGGCCATACCATAATATAAACAGAAAAGAATGAAAGTATACTGATTCGCAAGGGATGAAGCCGACATGGCAGTCTGGCTTACATATCCAAGCATTACCGTATCAGCAATGTTTACCAGAGTTCCGATCAGATTTTGGATCATGATCGGAAACGCTAGTTTTGAAGCGTATTTTAAGAAATCTTTTTTATTTAGCATATATGATTTTCCTTAGTTCTTAGTATTCGCAACTAATTGTATCATACACTTACATTATAAAGATATACCTTTTAGAATTATTTTTTATCTGCCGCTTCCTCCGGTTACTGTTCACTCCGTTCACAGCAACTTGGTCAAAATCCATTCCAAATCACCTTCGGTGATGGGATTTTGCCCCGTATGTCTCGGGATTTTGCCATATTCATGGCAAAACGCCTCGCGGAATATTACCTGTGAACAGTAACTTCATCCTGACATATTCAATTTCATTATTACCTTATACAGTTCTGTCAGGATTTGTGATCAGACATTCTGCTCAGTCTGCAATCCCCAGTAACCAGTCTCGGGCATTAATACGTCGAATTCCCTCATATTGTTCTTCTGGTTCTTCATCCATTGTTAAAATAATCTTTGGATAATGATCTCGTATCGCCTGTAATGGTCTTAATTCTCTCAAAAGTGTATTTTCATCTCGTACAGTCAGTGCTACCTGGAAATATACCGTTCCCTTTTTATTCTGTGCCACAAAATCCACTTCATATGAATCAATTTTTCCAACATACACATCATATCCCCGACGTAACAATTCCAGATAAACTATATTTTCCAGGACATGTCCTGAATCTGCCTGCCTCGAGCCTAAAAGCATATACCTCATTCCAATATCAACTATATAATATTTTTCAAGGGTTTTTAAATATTGTTTTCCCTTTATATTATAACGCTTTGCCTGATAAATAATATAGCTCTCACTAAAAGCCTCCAGATATTTTTCCACCGTTTTTGTATCAATTTTTCGCCCTTCTGAGGTCATCGTATCTGCAATTTTTTTTGATGACAATGGATTTCCTATATTATCAAACACAAATCTTAAAACACTCTTAAGCATCATAGTATCTGTGATTTTTTTCCTGCTTATAATATCCTTTACAACAATCGTATTATAGATTCCTTCCAGATAATCTCTGATTTCATCCGGCTGATTTTTTAATTCCAGTGTGAACGGAAATGAACTATTCTGCAAATACTCCGAATATTTGATTCCTCTGTCATTCATACTGCCAGTACTCTCCATATATTCCTTAAAAGACAACGGCAACATTTCAATCTGAATATATCTTCCCGAGATCATAGTTGCAATCTCACTGGACAACATATATGCATTGGATCCAGTCACATAAATATCTATGTTTTTTTTAATATAAAGACTGTCCAGCACTTTTGGAAAATCTGTTACATTCTGAATTTCATCAAGGAATATATATGTCATTTTTCCATCAATCAGACGTTCCTTTAAATATTTATATAATTTCCTGTAATCTGTCAGTTCTTCATAATCAAGATCTTCAAAATTAACAGAAATAATCTGTTCTTCCTCAATCCCATGCTCTTTTAAATAATTACGATAAATTTCCAGAAGCATAGATTTTCCACAACGTCGTACACCTGTAACAATTTTAATCAATTGCTTATCTTTCCAGGCTATCAGTTTTTCTAAATATTCTTTTCTTTCTATAACCATAATAATGCTCCCTTCTTTTTACTAATTATATTCCAAAAGCAGCAAAAAAATCAATAGTTTTTGGATTACAGTCCCAAAACTATTGATTTTTGTATTTTTATTGGAACAACAGTTAACTTACTGGCTGTTTCTGCATGAATCAATATTTTTTATCGTATTATTCGCCTCCACATGGATTTATATACTCAATAAACAAGACTATCTTTCTTATGCTCACATCAAACTGTGGAAATACGCCATAAAGAAGATGCGCATGCACTCGACAAAAAAGGAAGCCGTTAGTCACGGCTTCCAAGTCTTTCCTTAAAATCCATATAACCAAAATCTGTAAGCTGCTGCATGGTATTGTCACCATGTCTGAGCCAGATGTCCGGCAATGGCATTCCATTAAATGTATTGTTTTTGCAGGTAGTATAGATGGCCATATCTCCAAACATAAGAAGCTCTCCGTATTCCGGGAGCTGCCTGAATTTATAATCCCCGATCACATCTCCTGACAGGCAGGTCGGTCCTCCAAGCCGGACTGTGATCCCGCTTTCTTCTGTCTCATCAGTTCCCAAAAGCGGTGGAAGATAAGGCATTTCCAATACATCCGGCATATGGCAGGCTGCACTGGCATCCACGATCGCGATCTGTGTCTCTCCATTTTTCAGGACATCCAGTACGCTGGTCAGCAGAAAGCCTGCATTTAATGCCCACGCTTCTCCGGGTTCAAGATAAACATCTGCCTTCCATTCCTCTTGTACCATCCGGATACAGCGTTCCAGTCGTTCAATATCATAGCCTAGTCTTGTAATATGGTGGCCTCCGCCAAAATTGATCCACTTCATCCTGGAAGCGAGATCACCAAAATGCTTCTTTACGGAAACAAGCGTTGTCTCCAGATCATCAGAATCCTGCTCACAGAGAGTATGGAAATGAAGTCCGTCGAGTAAATCCAACAGTTCAGGATTTTTCTGAAATGCTTCATCCCACTGTGCTCTTGTTGTACCCATACGGCTTCCCGAAGCACAGGGATCATAGATATCGTGTCCTTCCTGGGTAGAGCATTCCGGATTGATCCGCAGTCCGACGCTCTTTCCTGCTTCCTTTGCCCTTACACCAAAACGCAGAAGCTGAGAGGGTGAATTAAACACAATATGATCCGCATACTGAAGAAGTTCTTCAAATTCATCAGCCCGGTAGCCTGCACAGAATACATGAACCTCTTTTCCCGGCATTTCCTCTGCTCCAAGCCGTGCCTCAAACAGCCCGCTTGCCTCTGTTCCTGCAAGATATGGTTCAAAAAAACGATAGCAGTCATAATTGCTGAACGCTTTCTGTGCCAAAAGCATCTTACATCCTGTCCGTTCAGATACTTCACCGAGCAGCTTTGCATTTTTTATAAGTGCTTTTTCATCCAGAATGTAGCAGGGTGTTTTTATGTTCTGGAATTCCGGCGGAATGATTCCGCCGGTGGCTGTAAACGGAGCTCTTTTATCCAATCCTTCCATCAGTCTACCAGCTTCGGATCATAACTTTCACTGCGTGGCAGACCATAACGGTCAAGAGCATCCAGGAACGGATCCGGATCAAATTCTTCTACGGTATATACACCTGGTCTGATCCATTTTCCTGTCAGCATCATAAGTGCTCCGCACATTGCCGGAACACCTGTTGTATAGCTGATTGCCTGACTTCCTACTTCGTGATAGCATTCCTGATGATCACATACATTGTAGATATAGTATGTTTTTTCTTTTCCGTCTTTTACACCGGTAAAGATACAGCCAATATTTGTTTTTCCTTTTGTACGTGGTCCAAGGCTTGCCGGATCCGGAAGCAGTGCTTTCAAAAACTGGATCGGAACGATTTCCTGTCCATTGTACTGGATCGGTGTTGTAGAAAGCATTCCTACATCTTCAAGACAACGCATGTGATCCAGATAGCTCTGTCCAAAAGTCATGAAGAAACGGATACGTTTTACACCTGGGATTGTTTTTGCAAGAGACTCAATCTCTTCATGGTGGAGCAGATACATATCCTTGTCGCCAACCTGGTCGAAGTTATATTCTCTCTTGATATCCATCGGCGGGATTTCCACCCAGTGTCCGTCTTCCCAGTAGCTTCCCGGTGCACTTACCTCACGAAGATTGATCTCCGGATTAAAGTTTGTCGCAAATGCATATCCATGATCACCGCCGTTGCAGTCCAGGATATCAATTGTATCAATCTGATCAAATTCATGCTTTAATGCATAGGCACAATAAGCCTGTGTTACACCCGGGTCAAATCCACATCCAAGAAGTGCTGTAAGTCCTGCATCTTCAAATTTTTTACGGTATGCCCACTGCCAGGAATAATCAAAGTATGCGGAAAAACCTTCTTCTTTGCAGCGTTTTTCATAGATAGCACGCCACTCTGGATCATCGGTATCTTCCGGCTCATAGTTTGCTGTATCCATATAGTTTACACCACATGCCAGACACGCATCCATGATTGTCAGATCCTGATAAGGAAGTGCAATGTTCATTACCAGATCCGGTTTATATCTGTTGATCAGTTCGATCAGCTGATCTGCATCATCTGCATCCACCCTGGCTGTAGTAAGAACAGTTTTTGTCTTTCCTTTCAGTTTTTCTACAAGCGCATCACATTTTTCCTTTGTACGGCTTGCAATACACATTTCTGTAAACACCTCATCAACCTGGCAACATTTCTGAATTGCCACACTGGCTACTCCACCGCAGCCGATCACTAATACTCTGCTCATAATTCTTCTCCTTTTTATGTTGGTATGTTACTGTTTTCTCTTAATGTTGTTTTTTGATGTCGGGACTTTTGACCCTGATATCATTTTATTTTGCAATTGCCAGAAGCAGTTCACGAAGAACCTTGCAGGCTGTTGCAGTTGAAACACCGCTTGCATCCAGCACAGGTGCAAGTTCATTAACATCTGCCCCTACCACATTTGCCTGAGAAACGGTACGGATTGCTTTAAGAAGCTCTAAAAAGCTCACGCCTCCCGCCTCCGGAGTTCCTGTTCCCGGAAATGCAGACGGATCCAGACAGTCCAGATCAATTGTAAAATATACCGGAACCTGTTTCTCTTTCAGTTCTCTTACAGTCTCTTCCAGTCCTTCAAAAGTAAACGGATGAAAATCTGTGTGTCTGGAAGCAAATTGAAATTCTTCCCGTTCTCCGCTTCGGATACAGAACTGATGGATGTGGCCATCTCCCACAATTTCATGGCATCTGCGAAGAACACAGGCATGACTTAGTTTTGCTCCGAGATAATCATCTCTTAAATCTGCGTGAGCATCAAAATGGATAATATGAAGATCCGGATATTTTGCGGCTACAGCACGCACCGCTGCCAGTGTTACCAGATGTTCGCCTCCAAGAAGCAACGGGAATTTTCCTGCTCCCAGGATTTCTTCTGCTCTCTTTTCAATGTCTGAAAGTGCCATTTCACTGCTGCCAAAGCAAAGCTCCAGATCCCCGCTGTCAAATACGTTGATGTCCGTAAGGTCTTTATCCTGATACGGACTGTAGGTCTCCAGACCAAAGCTCTCATGGCGCATGGCTGATGGGCCAAATCGGGCACCCGGACGAAAACTTGTTGTAGAATCAAACGGTGCACCATAAAGAACAATGGATGCTTCCTCAAAACTGCTTTCGCAGCCGATAAAAGTTTCTATATTAGATAAGATCATAAATTAATCCTCCACTTCTTTCAGCATGTCTTCCAGAAAAGCCGGAAGATAAAATGCCCCTTTATGGAGTCTGGTCGTATAGTAACGTGTACGAAGATTTAATGTGTTCCAGGCCTCTGCATCCAGATCGTCTACCGGATGATATTTTTTACTTGCAAATCCGAACAGCCAGTAACCGGCAGCAAAGGTTGGGATATGTGCCTGATAAACACGGCTGATCTGGAAGGTACTGGCAATCCTTTTATGGCTGCGCTGCATCGCATGTGCATCTTCTGCATAAAACGGGCTTCCCTGCTGGTTTACCATAATCCCATCATCCTTCAGTGCATTGTAACAGTTTCCGTAAAATTCACGGGTAAACAATCCTTCAGACGGACCAAACGGATCAGAGGAATCCACGATGATAAGATCATATTTTGCTTCGCATCTTCGGATAAATCTCAGCGCATTTTCATAATGAAGATGAACTCTTCTGTCATCCAGTCTGCAGGCATTTCCCGGAAGATAGGCACGACAGGCCTCAACAACCATAGGATCCATTTCTACCAGATCAATATGACGTACTCTGTCATATCTGGTCAGTTCACGGACAACGCCACCATCTCCGGCACCGATCACCAGAATATCTTTTGCTTCTTTATGGACCGACATCGGCACATGCGTGATCATCTCATCATAAATAAATTCGTCACGCTCTGTCAGCATTACATTTCCGTCCAGAGTTAGCACACGGCCGAATTCCGGTGTCTCAAAAATATCAATTCTCTGATACTCACTCTGTCTGGAATAAAGATGGCGGTTTACCCGGATACTGTGTTTCACATCCGGTGTATGAAATTCTGAAAACCACATTTCCATTGTCATTCCCTCCCTGTCAGAACATTCAGTCTCAAAATATCAGGATCTTCAGGTCCCGTCATGTTACAGCCCTTTGCTTTGGCATATTCAATATAATCCAGGATCTCTGCTGTGATACGTTCCCCCGGTGCAAGAATCGGAATTCCAGGCGGATAGCACATCACAAATTCACTGCAGACCTTACCCTCGGTTTCACGAAGCGGCAGGCTGCATTTATCCGCATAAAAAGCATCCTGCGGGCTGGTCACTACCTGTGGATCAATATATTCCTGACTCAGAAGCCCTGAACCATCTGTCTGAAAACGTCTGCGGATCTCTGCAAGTGCACTCACAAGCCGTTCTACTTCCTGTGCACGGTCTCCTATGGAAAGGTAGGCAAGAATATTACCGATATCTCCAAACTCTATCTGAATATCATATTCGTCACGCAGAATATCATACACTTCGATTCCTGCAAGTCCGATATCCAGCGTATGTACGCTTAGTTTAGTTATATCAAAATCAAAAACGGAGTTTCCGTTTACCAGTTCTTTGCCAAACGCATAATAACCGCCGATCGCATTGATTTCCTCTCTGGCATATTCCGCCATATCTGCTACCTGGTGAAAGATCTGACGGCCGCGCTGTGCAAGGTTTCTTCTTGAGATATCAAGGCTTGACATCAGAAGGTAGCTTCCTGAAGTCGTCTGTGTCAGATTGATGATCTGGCGCACATAGCCGGCATGTACGTCCGGACCTGTAAGAAGAAGGCTTGACTGTGTAAGACTTCCTCCACTCTTATGCATGGACACAGCTGCCATATCTGCACCAGCTGCCATAGCAGAGACAGGAAGACCTCCTCCAAAATAAAAATGCGTTCCATGTGCCTCATCTGCCAGACAAAGCATTCCTGCATCATGAGCCATCTTAACAATCGCACGCAGGTCACTGCATATGCCATAATAAGTCGGGTTATTTACCAGCACCGCAACTGCCTTTGGATGTTCTTTTATCGCTTTCTCCACCTGTTCCCTTTTCATTCCAAGGGAAATTCCAAGCCGCTGATCTACTTCCGGATTTACATAAACAGGAATCGCACCGCATAAAACAAGTGCATTCAAAACACTCCTGTGAACGTTACGTGGCAGTATGATCTCATCTCCACGTTTGCAGGCAGTCAGAACCATCGTCTGGACAGAACTTGTCGTGCCTCCTACCATCAGAAATGCATGTGCTGCTCCAAAGGCATCTGCTGCCAGTTCTTCTGCCTCCCGTATTACAGATACCGGATGACAAAGATTATCCAGTGGCTTCATACTGTTAACATCAACACCTACACATTTTTGTCCCAGAAATTCTGTCAGTTCCGGATTGCCTCTTCCTCGTTTATGGCCAGGTACATCAAATGGTACAACCCTCATACGACGGAAAGTCTCCAGAGCTTCATGTATCGGTGCATGATTCTGGTTTAATTTAAAACGACTTCCTTTCATCATTCCTCCAATTCCAGTTTCCTTTGTATCACCCCTTAATATACATTCCACAGACTGAATAAAAAACGTAAAAAAACGCAGATCAGGGCACTAAGCCACAAACCTGCGTTTGATCTGTATTTGCATGCGTATCAGAGTCTATATAGCAATCATACTTTTACTACTCTTATTGATCGTTTCACAAGTCTGCGCTTCTGACGCATTTCGGTTATCAAAGGAACCTACTTATAAAATTTGAGCTTTTAACTCAATCAATAAGGTAACCAAAGTTACCATCATCGGCAGTGGACCCGGCTGTCCGTATGGCCTTAACCCTGACGGGTGGTCCCAAACAATTGCTTTGAAAAGACTCTGTCTGTTACTCTGCATCTTCGTCTCTCAAAATTGACCTAATCATATCATGTTGAAAAAAAACTGTCAAGTTCCGCTTCATCCTCAACATGTGGAATCAAATCTTCCTGTTACTGTTCAGGGTCTTTTCGGAAGAAAAGAAATATGGCACACAAATTTGGATTTCCATGTGAATTTATGATATGATTACAGATATACAAAAGAGATGTGCGTGAATACGCAAAAACTGTTATACCTTGTCAACGGAATAAACACAGAAAGGACATATCTCATATGGTAAAGATTATTTCAGACAGCACCTGCGACCTCTCTCCTGAGCTGATTGCAAAATATGATATCGACATCCTGCCGCTCCACATTCTTCTCGGCGAGGACGAATATGAAGATGGCAGAAACATTACGCCACAGCAGATCTATGACTGGTCTGATACTCATAAAACAACGCCCAAAACATCAGCCCCGTCTCTGGCTGAAGCCATTGAGCTTTTTCGCCCATATATAGAAGAAAAACGTGAAATCGTCTGTTTTTCCATTTCCGGCAGCATGTCCACTTCCGGAAATGTCATGCGTCTTGCGGCTGAAGAATTAGAAGCATCTGATCTTGTTACGGTCATTGATTCGGCAAATCTCTCTACCGGAATCGGGCTTCTCGTCATAGAGGCAGCAATTATGGCCGAAAAAGGACAGTCTGCGGCTGAAATCGCAGCTGCAATAGAAGTCTTAAAACCAAAGGTCCGTGCAAGCTTTGTCGTCGATACACTGACTTATCTGTACCGCGGTGGCCGATGCAACGCTATTTCTGCCATGGCAGGCGGAGTTCTGAGACTCCACCCAAAAATCGTCGTCGAAAACGGTGCCATGGACGCGTCCAAAAAATATCGTGGCAAAATAAATTCTGTCATTATGTCCTATGTAAAAGACATGGAAGAGGATTTAAAATCTGCAAGACCTGAGCGCGTATTTATCACACATTCCGGCTGTGACCGCACCACCGTTGATGCCGTCCGCTCCTACCTGGAAAGTCTCGGGATCTTCCATGAAATATTAGAAACCAGGGCCGGCGGTGTTGTTTCCAGCCACTGCGGTCCTGGTACACTTGGTGTTCTGTTTATTGCAAAATAAACGATTACACCGGATGCGGTCTGCTTAAGACAGGATTGACTTCCGCTGTTCAGTCTGATTCAGATATATAAAGAATCCTACGTTCAGGACGATTCCCACAGTCGTTGCCACCGGAGCAGCCAGACCGATCTTTGTCAGGCTTGCGTTCGGCTGGATACTCATAAAGTATGCAAGCGGCAGACGTACCAGAAGTGTCTGGATCAGGCCCTGTGTCATAACCCAGACAGTCTTGTTATTTCCATTGAAATAGCCAACCATACTGAACATAATCGCAGTCACAAGTGTTTCCGGTGCAAAACCTTTCAGATATGCAAATCCATTCTGGATAACTGCTGCATCTGTAGAAAAAGCACTGCACAATACATCCCCTTTAAACAGAACCAGTACAAATACCACACAGCCAACAGCCAGACCCACACCGATTCCTGTAAACATAGACTGTTTCGCACGTTTTTTCTTGCCTGCACCTATATTCTGGGAAACGAAAGATGCCATGGACTGCATCAGTGAACTCGGTACGAGCATTGCAAAGTTTACAATTTTACATGCAACTCCGTAACCGGACGAAGCTTCCAGTCCAAGTCGGTTGACAAATGCACAGAGTGCCAGGAAAGAAATCTGTGTCAGAAATTCCTGCAGTGCAAGCGGAAGACCGATCTTCAGGAATTTCCGGCACTGTGGGTTCAGGCGAAAATCTTTCTTTGTGATCGCAAACGGAAGATCTTTTTTCAGCAAAAGCATTACTGCAAATACTACGCTGAGCGCCTGTGCGGTAACTGTTGCAATTGCAGCTCCTGCTGCATCCATGTGAAGACCGGCTACCAGTACCAGGTCGCCGATAATATTTACGATACATGCCACCAGTACAAAAAGAAGTGGTGATTTACTGTCTCCCAGTCCACGGAAGATTGCAGACAACAGATTGTACGCTACAATAAAGAAAATACCTGCACCGCAGATTCTTACATAACTTGCAGTCAGATCTACAGCCTCCGCCGGTGCCTGCATCAGAACGGAAATAGGACGGGCAAATCCAACCATCGCAATAAACAGAGCAACAGACATCATGGTAAATACCACTGCTCCACCACCAATGACAGCCCCGATCCTTTCCGGTCTTTTTTCCCCGAGATAGCGGGCGATCAAAACAGTGATACCCATTGCAAACTGAGTTACTACAAATGTCACCAGATTCAGTACCTGGCTTCCGGTGGAAACCGCAGAAAGTCCGGATGTGGAACCAAATCTTCCTACAACCAGCAGATCAACTGCACCGTATGCCGCCTGCAGAATCAATGCCCCGAGAACCGGCATCATAAAAGCGACCAATTTTTTCAATATATTTCCCTGTGTAAAATCAGCTTTATCATTTGTCATAATGGCTCCTCCTCTCGCACATGATCTGATAAAATTTTGCAATCGTGCGGATCATACAGTCTGCATCTTCTTCTGAAATGTCACTCAGATCTGCAGACAGTTCACCGAAATAATTTTCATCATACTTACGAAACAGCTTCCAGCCCTCTTCTGTGATAGATATGTAAGTGACGCGTCCGTCATCCGGGGATGCAATCTTGCTAAGATAACCTTTTTTCTCCATCTCTTTTACCGTTCTGGTGACTCCCGGCCTTGGGAGGTTCATTACATCGCTGATATCAGACACTTTTACATGAATGTCTTTTTTTTCCAGTTTCTGGATTGCATCCAGATATTGAATATAAGACGGCATCACCCCTTCCGGCAGAGGCGGCAGCATTTCCCGGATCCGCTTCGCCTGATAACATGCATCAAGCATTTCCTTAATCTTCTTATTAGTCATGTTATATCCCTTTCATATAGTTATCATAATTAATTACCCTTGTTAATTACCTATGATAATTATATAAGGATCTGATAATTTGTCAAGAAGTATTAAAGTACAATTTCACAATAAAAAATATCGCTTTACCATCACTCAGACAGCAAAACGATATTTTCTTACTTACATCTTTTGATTTGACTTGTTTCCATTTTTAGCTTTATTGATAAGTTACGGTATTTCTATATTACTTCTGTTTCTGAATCTCTAACAGCTTCCTGAGACGCTTAACTTCATCTTCAAGTGCATCTGCTCGTTGCTTCTCTTCATCTGCTCGTTGTCTCTCTTCATCTGCTCGTTGTCTCTCTTCATCTGCTCGTTGTCTCTCTTCATCTGCTCGTTGTCTCTCTTCATTTGCTCGTTGCTTCTCTCTTGCAGTATTTCTTTTTAGAGCCCCAATATCTATTTCATCCATATTCTCAAACAGATATCCCATACCATGACCTCCAATCTCGCCTATAATATTACTGGCTTCTTCATTCGGTACTTTCAATTTCATTAGTAATGACCATAATATTTTCTTACATATCTCTTTTATCTCATCTGATGTATTTCCATAAACAGACTCCACCATTTCTTCGGAAACCTTTCTGAATTCCGAAAGATCTTCCTCAGATTGTATTTTATTAATCAGCATCACCAGTGACATTTCATCATGTTTTTCGCTGAGCTCTTCATTTGTATATTTATTCAAACTCACTACCTGATATGTAAAATCCGGGATATACTCAGCCATTTCCTCAGAAAACTCAATTCTGTCTCTCAGGCGCAGGCTTGCCGTCCACTCCTTTTTTCCTTCATAATATACGATTGGAATAATCAGTGGATATCGAAAATTTTTTCGTCGACTGCTTCCCTCCTGAATTCTATTCTGAGTCGCCTTATACTCCTGCCAGATTACACACATATACCGAAGTAACTGCATTGCCACATCATAGTCATTTCCACTCTTATGTTCAATTAATGATAATACGTAAACTTCTCTTTCTATTGTGCCGTCTGCCCTGCGAATATATACCTTTTTGATTGTATCCGCTTCAAATTCCACACCCAGAAATGCCTGATATTTTTCTGATATATCCTCAATATCCTCCGGCATCACATTTGACAACAACGGAATATTTGCGTAATTTCTCAGAAACTGGCTTGTCAGCCTGTTGTTTTTAAAAATCTCCCGGCTGTTTGCATTTCTCACATGTATTTCCGGCTGGTAGCTTGTGTTGTTTTCTCTTTTGTCCTGTGATGCTTTTTCCATTTTGCCTCCTCACTGGAAACAAATCACAGATCAAAAGATATTTACACTATAATTGTAGCACGCGGATTTTAAAGGAACAACCTAAAATTTTATAACCCTCCCCAATTCCACCGATGTTCGGTGTGAGTGTTTTCTTCTCCATGATACCAGTCGCCTTTTGGATTTGATATCTTTAAACATAACAATCCCGATCGGGTATAATTCTATTTTAGATTAATTTCCGATAATAACAGAAGAACATCGGTGCTGTAGTATAAACTGCAAACGGTTCAGCCAGATACACACCTGCTCTTATCGATATACTCAATAATCATTTCACAGATTTTCTCCTTCGGTTTTCCAAGAGCTGTTCCCAACTCCATATATAACAGGTTTTCTGCTGTCCTGAAATATCTTTCATCTGTTGCAGTGCACCTTTTTCCCTGTGCAAGTCTTTGCTGTTTTCTCTGATAAATCATTTTTATAATTGCAACTAATGCCTCAGGATCATTTGATTTCACAGCCTCTTTATATTTCTGTTCCCTCATTTTTTCGTTATTTGTCCATGCAATCGGAATTTCCGTAATACGTTCAATCAAATTCCATGCCTCTTCTTTTGTCAGGCATAATCTTAATCTTGAAGCTGTATTTGATACCGGAACATAGATTTTTCCCTGCATATCTTCCATAGAATGCATCAGATAATATAATTTGTTCTCTTTTTTTTCAGTCAGATCCAGAGACACAATATCTTCTATTTCACATACACCTGTAACTGGCTTACTGACAAAATCTCCAATCTTGAATCTCACAAAACTCTCTCCTCACTACCAACACATTTTATTCCGTAAAGGTATAACGTACAAAAGACCCCTGATTATCTCCTGTTACAATCACAACATCTCCCTCTTCGTTGCGCATAGCTTCCAGAACAGGAAATCTTCCATTCTCTTTTACATATGCTTCCGGACTGGCTGCTTCCGCCTCAATCAAAGTTTTTTTGCTGTATTTCTCTCCCCCGCATGGATTTATTTCTTCAATAAATATTTCATATTCATGCATATACCTTTCCTCCTCTGAACCATTCTATAAAAGAAGGCAGCATACGTGTCGTTTACCTTACACAAATACGCTGCCTGCTGCTATTCTTATTATAAAACTATCAAAATTTTATTTCAAAAGCGATTTTGACCAAAAAACATATTGTAAATTTTAGTCATTATTACTCACGCCTGCAATCATGCAAATAACTTTACTTCAATTTCTTCTTCAGTTCCTGAATCAGTTCAAAATAATCTCTGTGTTTCATCTCAGGGAAAGCTTTAATGATTCGTCCCTGTCCAAATACAGTGTGATTTGTGATAGAACCGGACAGCTCATCAAACTGTGCCTGAAGTTCTGCTTTTTTCGTTCGAAGCATTTCGATTGACTTATCTTTCTGCGCTATTGTTGCATCACGCAGCTCTGCCTTTGCAAGTGCAACCTGCACTTTGCCCTCACCGACTTTCTGAACAGTATCGATCGTGGTCATCGCCAGTGTGTTGCTGAGTTTGTCACTTACGATTCTCATATCGGAGCTGACTTTATCCAGTCTGGTAAGCTTCTTGTTCAGTCCGCGGATCGTTGCGACAGTCACTACAAAATCCGCAAAATATGCCGCATACAAGATTGCCATCACAACCCATTCCCACGTTGCCGGTGTGTGTGATGCCTGATTCTCCACATACTTCTGAAAAACTTTTACGACCATCACGATTGCAAGTCCCCAGATCAGTGAAAACTCCAGACAGATATATCCATGAAAATTCAGCGGCTTATCTGAATAATCCCACCATCTTGCATGAAAGCATACGTCAAGCAGCCATCCGGCGATCAATTCTACCAGCGTGGCCAGCACAAATCCAAAAACAAAGATCATTCCTTCACTCATCACATGTCCGCCGCTCTGAATTGTATTGAGCAGAGCAAAAACAGACAGCACTCCGAAACCATATACCGGGCAGACCGGACCATTCAGGAATCCCCTGTTTATCACCTTTCCAAGTGCCACCGCATGGAAGATGACCTCAACTACCCATCCACCAAAAGAATAAAACAAAAAATACAAACATATCTGAAAATATGTCATTCCACAAATCATTACTTATACCCTCCTCCATTTTTCTTTTTTTGATACAAGTAAACTTATTATACCAGACACACCAATATTTACCTATACAAATCTTATGCAATATTTCGTCACGTTTTTATGTAACAGGAAGATTACGGAGTGATTTCCTATAACGTAAAAATACCGCCAGTTAGCTCCGGGCCACCTGACGGCATTAATATTATCTCTTTACTCCACACTGAATTGCCTGTGTCGGACAGGCTTTCTTACATCTTCCACAACGGATGCATTCTGCACTGTTCGGGTTTTCCACAGGGTTGACCTCCATCTGGCATGCTTTTGCACATTTCCCACAGTGAATGCACTTCGCCTCATCTACACGATAGCGAAAAACAGATACTTTATTGAATATAGAATAAAAAGCTCCCAACGGACAGATATATTTGCAGAATGGCCGGTAAATAAGAATAGTCAAAATAATCGTAATCACCAGAATCACATTTTTCCATATGTAAAGCCATCCAACTGCACTCCGCATGGACCTGTTCAACAATACAAGCGGAAGACCACCTTCCAATGTTCCTGCCGGGCAGATCAGTTTGCAGAAATACGGTGCACCCTGTCCCATGATATCTACCACAAACATCGGCAATAAAATTACGAACACAAGAAAAATTATATATTTCAGTTTGCGAAGCAGTTTGTCTCCGCGAAATGTCCTGATTTTCTTTGGAAACGGAATCTTATTGAGCAGATCCTGAATCAGTCCAAACGGACACAGGAATCCGCAGACCAGTCTGCCCAGCAATGCTCCCACAAAAATTAGAAATCCGACCACATAATATGCCATTTTGAAATTCCAGCTTCCAATTACCGCCTGAAGAGAACCAATCGGACAGGCGCCTGTCGCACCGGGACAGGAATAACAGTTCAGCCCCGGAACACAGACATTTTTCAGCTTTCCGGTATAGATCTTGCCGGTCACAAAACCAGACAGATGACTGTTAGTCAGCAGTGCCCACAATGCCTGGATTCCATGTCGCGGCCATTCGTTTATTTTCACTTTTTTATTATCCAATTCCAATACACTCCATGCAGATATTAATTGCTTTTGTAAAAACAACGGACATCTCGCCTCTGTAGATTCCAAAGATCATCAGAAGGATTCCAAGAATTGCCAAAACAACTCCTGCCCATTTTGTTTCTGTTATTTTTTTTATCATAGTTATCTTTTATCTTTCTGCCGGAAACCGGCATTGCCGGTTATCACAACTATACTCTTTTATTTTGAAACATTCGCAAGCTCTTTTTCTACGATTTTCTTCCAATCATCCAGGCTATGGCTTCCGGAATATGTTTCTCCTACAATATTTCCATCTTTGTCAACAAAGAAGGTTTCCGGGAAAGCAGAGATGCCATTCAGACGTCCATTCATCATTGTTGAATCCGGAATCAGGAAAGGATAAGAAGCTTTTGTCTTTTCCTGAAGAACACCAGCTTTTTTCACGGTAGCATCATCCTGTTTTCCGTCATCTCCTACTGTATCAAGAACAACACCGACAACACCGACTCCTTTTTCTTTCATCTCCTCATAGAGTTTTTCCAGTTCCGGAATCTCATTGACGCATGGAGAACACCAGGTAGTAAAAATATTGACCAGAGTCAGGTCATAATCGCTAAATACTTTTTCTGTATAGTCTTTTCCGTCAACACCTTTTGTCTCAAATTTACCCACAGTTGTAGAATCACCTGCATTGCTGGTATCCTGTGGCTGATCAAATGCGGAAAGCTGCTGGAATGGTGTCATCTCTGTGAGTGTCACATCAATTTCTTCCACTTCTTTTTTCAGGGATTCATCTGCATCTTTATTAGTGCTCAGATAATATTTATACTTTCCATCACTGCTGCTTCCGATTTCTTTGTGTTCTGTACAGCCTGTGATCTCATCCAGTTCTTTCTCAGAATCTTCGTCATAGATTCCAATCACTCCAATTTTTGCAAGACTATT
The DNA here is from genome assembly GCF_014297355.1 of Blautia intestinalis. Lineage (GTDB taxonomy): Bacteria > Bacillota > Clostridia > Lachnospirales > Lachnospiraceae > Blautia_A > Blautia_A intestinalis. The sequence goes on from NZ_JACOQE010000005.1 coordinate 45,560, forward strand.
GCACCAGTCATCATACGCTGTTCCAAGCTTGTCAACCTCTGCCTCTTTCTGCTCCTCGGTCATTTCGCTCCAGCTTATATATGCATATTTAATTGCATCTGCAGTGTCATTCCATCCTTCATTTGAGATCATCGCAATAGTCTGCGCTTTTATCTGTTTAAGCAGTTCCTCTGGAAGTTTCATGTTAAGTCCAAGGAATGGATACTCATAAGAATCCTGTGCCTGCACAGTTGTCTCAGATGGTTTGAAAGTACCCTGTATAAAATCAGACGGGATTGCATCCCCCTCTGCAGCAACTGCATCATCATCAACTACCATTCCGGCCTGGTCTGCCGGAACCGCCATTGCTTCTGTACTTTCTGCTGCCATTACGGATACTCCTCCAAAGGTGGATGCTCCTAATACTGCAGCTGCCATAAGTGCTGTTATTTTTTTCATTCTGAATTTCATGATATATATCTCCCTTCAATTGATTTCGTTTGCATTTTACAGCGTGAGCTGTGCTCACTGCGATTACTATAGACAAAACTATACCATACTGTACATAAAATTGGTGTTAAGAAAACACGAAAATGAAATTTTTTGATCAAAATGCCGATTTCATTGAAATATGTAATTTTTTTTACAGGAATTTTATGTCCAACATGATATGATACTATCAGACAGAATTATCGAAATACCTGATACAAAACAATTCTCAGGTACTACCACTTAAAAAGGAGAGCTTACATGCATATATTAATTATAGAAGATGAAGAACAACTCTGTTGCTCCATTGCAGAGGGTCTTCGCATGAATGGATACGAAACAGATACCTGTTTTGATGGAAACGAAGGACTGGAATTATGTATGACAGAAAGTTACGATCTGATTCTTCTGGACCTGAATCTTCCGGGAACAGACGGTCTTGACATTCTGCAGCAATTCCGTACATCTGACAGCACCACACCGGTTCTGATTCTTTCCGCCCGTGGACAGATTCAGGACAAAGTAGAGGGACTGGATCTTGGCGCCAATGATTACCTCACCAAACCTTTTCACTTTGAAGAACTGGAAGCCAGAATCCGCAGTCTCACCCGTAGAAAATTTATTCAGGAAGACATCTGTCTGAAATGTGGCCGCATCATTTTTGATACACGCACACGGAAAGCCAGTGTAGATGATGCGACTCTTTCCCTTACCCGAAAAGAAAGTGCACTTCTGGAATATTTCCTGCTCCATCAGGGTCGTATCATCAGCCCCGAGGAAATGATCGAACATCTCTGGGACGGAAGTGTTAACAGTTTCAGTAATTCAATCCGCGTCCACATTTCTTCTCTGCGCAAAAAACTTCGTGCTGCACTGGGCTTTGATCCGATTCAGAATAAAATCGGACAGGGATATATTCTGATGGAGGAAATATCATGAAAAATTTTTCCAGAAAACTCTCCCTGCAATGGCGTCTGACACTGATCACCGCTCTGCTTGTAACAATCACCTGCATACTGATGTACTTTTTTATCAGTCAGTCCGCAGTTACCGGTATGGACCACCTGCAAAATTATATCGTACAAATTAATAAAACCGATTCTTCACCAATTACTTTTAACATAGATCCAACTATCTTGTTTCCTGATCTCTCAGAACAGGTAACAACGACCAAACAGCTTTTTCAGATCCGAAGCCTTATCACTACAGTACTCATCATTCTGCTGAGCAGTGCCTGCACATATTTTGTCAGTCGCCGGGCATTAAAACCATTGCACAATCTCAGCACAAAAGTTGAAAAAATCCAGGCACAAAACCTCTCCGAACCACTTGAAGTACCGGACAGCAACGATGAGATCTCGAATCTGACACTTTCCTTTAATGAAATGCTTTCCCGTCTGAATGATGCCTTTACCGCACAAAAACAATTTTCTGCCAGTGCCGCGCATGAGCTTCGCACACCCCTTGCGGTCATGCAGACAAATCTGGAAGTTTTTTCCCGCAAGAAAGAGCCCTCCGCTGATGAATATCAGAAGCTTTTTTCCATGATTCAGGAACAGACCGGACGACTCTCCCATCTGGCAGAAATACTTCTCGATATGACCGGGATACAGACGATTGAACGTTCTGAAACAATCTCGCTGGCAGAGCTTACAGATGAAGTTCTCTGCGACCTGACTTCAATTGCTGAGCAAAAACAAATTAAGCTGATTCAGGAGGATGGAGACTGTACCATCACCGGAAGTTATCTTCTTCTCTACCGTGCTGTGTATAATCTTGTGGAAAATGCGATTAAATACAACCATCCCGGTGGAAAAGTAACGGTAAACATCCGGCAGAAAAAATCTCTCCTGAACACTGCTGTTCCTCCTGTTCCGACAGACTGCGCCCTCGTTGAAGTATCTGACACCGGAATCGGTATTTCTCCGGAATATCAGGAAAAAATCTTTGCCCCTTTTTTCCGTGTAGACAAGTCACGAAGCCGCGCCATGGGCGGTGCCGGACTGGGGCTCGCGCTCGTAAATGAAATTGCCAGACAGCATGGAGGAGAAGTAAAAGTCCTGAAAAGCGATAAAAACGGCAGCACGATTGCTCTCATACTGCCACTGTAAAGCAGCAGGCACAAACCACTGTTTTATGTGATCTGTGCCTGTATTTATTTTCAATCTAAAATTTCTTTCATCGATGTGCCGATTGTTTCTTCCGGCATCGCAACTCCGAAATTTGCTGCGATCGTTGCGCCGATGTCAGCAAAGGAATCAGACTCCGGCAGACTTCCTCTTATTGTCAGTTTCGGCGAATACAGAAGAAGCGGTACATATTCTCTTGTGTGGTCGGTTCCTGTATAAGTCGGGTCATTTCCATGATCCGCAGTGATCATCAAAAGATCATCATCCCTGAGAACTTTCAGAAACTCACCTAGTTTCACATCAAAACGCTCAAGCTCTGCCGCGTATCCTTCCGGGTTTCTGCGGTGTCCCCAAAGCGCATCAAAATCAACAAGATTTGTAAAACAAAGTCCTGTAAAATCAGTCTTTGCATAATCAATCGTCTGATTCATTCCGTTGACAGAGCTTACGGAATGGACGGAATCTGTAATTCCTTCCCCATCAAAAATATCATGGATCTTACCGACTGCCAGCACATCGTAACCGTTTTCTTTCAACGCATCCATTGCTGTTTTATTCGTCGGTTTTAATGCATAATCATGGCGGTTGCTGGTTCGTCTGAAGTTCTCCGGTGAATCACCGACATACGGCCTTGCAATTACGCGACCTACTCGCCATTCCTCTTTGAGCGTCAGCTTTCTCGCGATCTCACAGCAGCGATACAGATTTGCAAGATCAAATGTCTTTTCATTTCCACAGATCTGCAATACAGAATCTGCAGAAGTATAAACGATCATCGCATTTTCCTGCATCTCCTGCATACCAAGTTCTTTAATGATCTCTGTTCCGCTTGCGCTTTTATTTCCGATAACCTTTTTGCCACACTGCTTCTCAAGCTCGTCGATCAGCTCCTGCGGAAAACCGGTTTCCGTAAATGTCTTAAACGGTTTTGTCGTATGGATACCCATCATTTCCCAGTGTCCGGTCATCGTATCCTTGCCATTGCTCTGCTCTTTCATTCGCTTGTAGCAGCCCAGCGGTTTCTCAACAGGATGAATACCTTCCATTGCTTTCAGGTTTGCCAGACCCAGACTCCGTAGATGAAGCAGCTTATCCTCATGCAGATATTTGCCCAGATGACCGAGCGTATCTGCTCCCTCATCTCCAAACTTCGCTGCATCCGGCATATATCCCATGCCGACCGAATCCAGCACAATTACAAATATTCTCTGATATTTCATTTTACCGTTTACCTTTGTCATATGGAACTCACCTGCTTTCATTATATTATGATAATTATACCCCGATGACCATAGAATTACAATTACATCGACAGGCTGCTCCGCTTATGCCTAATTCATTCCACATAATTCAATCCTCCAAATTCAAATTCCTCAGTTTCAAAAACTGGAATTGTGGCGTTCCATTAGGGATAATAATATCGTCTTTTGTTTATTGCAATCTAATCCATTCCGAAATGGCTGCCTCTGCCTCTCTGGCAAGAGACTCCTGTTCTGGATTGATTACATTTGACATATCAACCGTACTTTCAGTCATTCTTTCCGGGTTATTGGACTCAATAAAACTATGAACTGCATTTTCATACTCTATCACTTCCAGTTCTAATCCCGCAGATTTCATATCCTTCACATAATTTTTTGCTTTCTGAGAGATTGGATCTTGTCCAGAAAGAATAAAAAGTGTAGGCGGATAATCTTTTTCCAGCTTATCTGCACTCAGTCCGGTAGTCCACGGATAACACAATACCAACGATGCCATTTGGAAATCTGCTTTTTGCAGCAATCTCGTGCTGTCTGCGGCATAATAGGCTCCGGCACTGTAACCCATCAGCGTCTCCTCCAACAAAGCCGCCTCCGTGAATATTAAATACAACCGGTAATCGTCCATCGCCAATAGAATCCGGCACATAAAGATTTGCCTTTACACTGGCTTTTCCGTCTCTTGGAATCTCAATACGTTCCCCTATGAGTTCACTGTCATTTTTAACGAGCTTTGCCCGCTGTATGGCATTTTCTGCTCGGTATGAATTGAGAAAAAGGTTAAATATGACAAGTAGTATTAAAAACAACACAGAAATGCAATTGGTAGACCCACTGCTAAAATTTGTAATATCGTCACAGTCATTTTCCATTTTTGTGGAAGTTCACGAAACTTCATATATCCTCCTATATCTGACTCCATTATTTTTAATATTGAGCGACTGGAAAAATGAAGTTTTCCTCCATCAATTCTGATTATTCGAGCTTTTCAAATACTAACGTACTTATTTCTGTTCAATAAGTGATTTATAGTAGTTACCAAAGTCAGCAAGTGAATTAACAATTGGAAGCATTTTTGTTCCGAGTTCCGTTAATCCATATTCAACTCTCGGTGGCTGCTCATGGTAATCGTGGCGATATGCCAGTCCATCACTCATCATTTGTCTTAAACTATCTGTCAAAACCTTTTGTGAAATACCATCTATACTTCGTTGTAGCTCATTGAATCTCCATGGGCGCTCTTTCAAGTTACGCAAAATCAGCAGTTTCCATTTTCCTCCGATGAGAGATACTGCTGTTGCAACTGGACATTCCGGTAATTCTTCTTTTACTCGCATAATTCTCACCTCCGAGTCTATTGTAACACATTCAATTTTGAGTGTACAGTTACAAAAAGGTGCGTACTTGTTTTTGTATGTGTCTCACACTATACTAATGCCATGTAATTAGAAACTACAAATCAACTATGGAGGTATTATTATGACAAATTACACAAAAACAACTATTGGAAAGGAAAACCGAATTGAACTGCATGAAAAGTTGTCTTTAACAGGTGCAGAAATCAGTTTAAACGAACTACCTGCAGGAGCAAATGTCCCATTTGTTCATTCTCATAAAGAAAATGAGGAAATCTATGGAATTCTTTCAGGTAACGGCAAAGCCATAATTGATGGAGAAGAAATCAGCCTTTCAACTGGAGACTGGCTAAAAATCGCACCTGCTGCAAAGCGTCAGTTTTTTGCATCCGATATTTCCGGAATTACTTATATCTGCATTCAGGTAAAAGAAAATTCTCTGGAACATTTTACAGCAGAGGACGCCGTAATCGGCTAATTAAAAGTATTTATTTACAAAAATGCACAGCTCCCGATAAGCTAAGAACTGTGCATTTTTTCTTCAATTTTACAATTTCTCTATTTTTCAAACAAGAACTTCTCGATTTCAAATGGCGATAAATAAATTTCTCCACCATCATCAGTTTAATTTTCGTTTAGATTAACGATTTCTTTTTCCTGTATTCTCTGTCCCTCGGATTTCCTCATGATAGAAATAATCTACGATCACCGGATGTCCCTGCGGGACTCTGCCATAAGGCATTTCATTATCCACAAATGGGCAATCATACTTCTTAGCCATTTCCTCAGCTTTTACTTCAAGTGCTTCAAAGTAGCTGCGGTTATGCTTGTTATAGATCTCGTCGTAAAGTGGTACAAGATCAGGATATTTTCCGGCGATATAATCCATAATTGTCTTTTTGAAACCGCCTCGAAGATTGAGATTTTCGAGCCAGAACAGATCGCACTGATCTTTTACCCGCTCAAAGATCGCTTCAAAATTCGTGATACCGGGGAATACCGGGGATACGAAACAGACTGTACGGATACCTGCTTCATATACCTGCTTCATAGCAGCGATACGGCACTCAATGCTAGAAGCAGAGTCCATATCGTTCTTGAATTTTTCATCTAGTGTGTTGATCGACCATGAAACGGTTACTCGTCCAAGCTTCTTCAGCAGATCAATATCTCGTACCACAAGATCCGACTTTGTGCAGATCAGAATATCTGCGTCACTGCCGATCAGCTGTTCCAGAAGTTTTCTGGTATTCCCGAATTGCTCCTCCTGTGGATTGTAGCCATCTGTCACAGAACCGATGACCACCCGCTGTCCGGCATATTTCTTCGGATTCTTAATTTCCGGCCAATGCTTTACATCAAGGAAAGTGCCCCATTCCTCCTTGTGTCCGGTAAAGCGCTTCATAAAAGAAGCATAGCAATACTTGCAGGCGTGTGTACAGCCTACATATGGATTGACCGAGTAACCGCCTACAGGCAGACTGGACTTGGTCATGATGTTCTTTGTTTCCGCCTCATTAATGAGGATTCCATTTATTACTTCTGCCATGATCTCTGTACCTCCAACACTTTATTAAATTCATCCGGCATTTCCTGAATCATATTTTCATTCCCTATGATAGGGACAAGATCTTCCTTCATAAATACCGGAATGTCAAGCACATGCGCCTGATCTGTCAGAGACCATGCCCACTCCGGCTCCGTATGAACCTTCCTGCTCTGAACTCCAGTCATGGTGCCGACAACGATCCAGTTGATCCCGGAAAAATCAACTGAACCTGGATTGTCGAATAGCGGCTCAAAGGTAACATGATAGTGTTTTGCTCTGACATTTTCCCGTAGTGCGTCAATACGCCACAGTTCTGCTTTTCTCGTCACCGTAACACCAAACCATGCGTTTTCCAAATCTGTATCAAAATCCAGCAGATCTGGTCGCTTTGTAAGGAACAGGAACTGATGCTGTGGATTTTCACGGATTTTTTCAAATACCTCGTCTCTCCATTCTGACTTCCAGCCGGAAAGATCGCTCATGCCGGTAAGAAGAAAGTTCTGCGGACGTTTCTTTTCCATCATCTTGAGCTTACCCGGAAAGAATTCAGGGTCAGCAAAGTCATCAATCATATGCCAGCGTTTCACATTATTGCGGGCATAGCAATATGCACACCCCACTGTACATCCGATGACGATATTCATGTTTTGAATCTGATCTTTGATACAAATACTCATGATTTCTGCCACTCCTCAAGATTCTTTCTGATACGGTCGAGGCATTCCTCAAACTGGGTAATTTCTTCCTCCGAAAAACCTTTGTAGTAAATACTGCCCATTTTATCAGATACAGAATCGTATTTGTCCTTTAAGGCATGTGCTTTTTCAGTCAGAAACAGGAGTGTTTTCCTTTTGTCCGTTTCAGACTGAACACGTCTTATCAGCCCTTGATTTTCCATTCTTTCCAGCATCGTAGTAAGAGAAGTTATCGCTAATCCACATTTAATCGAGAGTGACCTGATTGAGATTCCATCTTCCTGCCACAGTACATAAAGAATACGCCCTTGGGCTCCGTTAAACGCATCAATATTCTTTTCGCTGAGAATCTTCTCAAAGATTCGATCTCCAAGTTGTTTTATTTTGGTAACAAGAAATCCGCCATTCATTTTCACGCAAAAACTCCTATATAGTATTTTATCAAATAATACTATATAGGAGTTTTACTGTCAACAGTTTGTATGTCTAAGTAGAAGTAAATTCCGATTTTATGACTTCTTCTTTTTTTGCAAAATTTATTCAAATTTTTTACTTCCGTGATATAATGCTTAATTATAAAAATATCAGATAGATAAAACGAGGTGATCAGGTGAAAAAAAAGATAATTGTGCCTCTTCTCGTTTTTTTAATGGGCATATGCCTTGTTACTTTAGTTGTATACAAAACAGATACTCATGAAAAAGAGCAGAGCCGCACAACAGCACAATTAAATGCAACAACCTATGGAGAACGTATAAAGAATGAGATTATAAATGGAATAGAGATTACAGATGTTCTGAAACAGCTTTTGATCAGCGGAACTGGAGAAATCAATCAATTTGACACAATTGCAAAAAATATTATGTCGGATTCTGTTGAAAGCGTACAGCTTGCTCCGGCTGGTATTGTAACGGATATTTATCCGGCCGAGGGAAATGAGGCAGGTAAGATTGATCTGATTCATGATAAAGAACGTGGTGAAATTTCCATATATGCAAGAGATCATCATACAATCGTTACACAGGGGCCTTTTGAATTGAAACAGGGTGGATATGGAATTGCTGTCCGCAATCCTATTTATCTGAAAGATGAAAACGGGCAGGAATATTTTTGGGGATTTACCATTGTTATCCTTCGTGTTCCGGATATTTTTTCAGATTCAACAAGTGCACTTTCGAAATTTGGATATGAATATAGTCTTTTAAAAACGGATAATCCATGGAGTGATAATTATAAAGTTGTTTATCAGTCAGATCGTCAATTAACGGATCCGGTTTCCTATGACTTTACGATGGGAAAAATGGCTGCATGGCTTATAGGGAAGGGCTTGAATTAAGGGCTCGTAAACAACTGGGATTTGCATTCAGGGATATCTCTGAACACCTTCCAGGAGCATTTATCATATACAGAGCAGACAAAGAAGATGATGAACTCTTTTATGCAAATCAGGAGTTTCTTCATATGGCCGGGTATAAAGATATGGATGAACTATTCAGACTTACAAAGAAAAGTTTCAGCAACCTGATACGGGAAGATGAGAAGAAGAAGATAGAAGCAAGCATTTGGAAACAGATTGATAATGGCAATGGAAATGACTATATCCACTTTCATTTACGAAGAGCGGATGGATCGTATCTGTCTGTGCTTGACCATGGGAGAATTGTTGAGAACCAGCAATATGGCAAAGTATTTTATGTATTGTTCATGGACTGGGAGGATATAAAAAGTCATTACAGTGAAAAATTTTCCGGATAATCAAAGGAAATACTATAAAAAATATTGTTGTAAAGAGAAAAATCCTGCTCATATTCATATACTGAACAGGATTTTTTCTTAAAATCTCATGTGGAGCTTCAATTTCATTTGCCAAGGTATGATCTGTTTTCGTCAGTGAATTAAGCAATGCCCGCATCTCTGGATCAGCCAATACTTTTGCCAGAAGTTCCGGATCGACTTAAGCTTTCATATCTGCGATTTCTGCCGGCAAACCTTTCTGTTCTATAAAATACTGTCCGTCAAGAATCGCATAGCGTTCATCTGGCAGCCTGCTGTGAAGTCTGTGCCTTTTTTACTGTCTCCAAAAATTCTTCCCGATTCAACTGTGAATATTCTGCAACAGCCTTTAAAAGTTCCTTACACAATCTCTGTACTGACGAAACAAAATACGGACTTCGTTCACAGTAACCGTTATTTTTTCAATAATTCCTTAACAATTTCTCCATAAGAAGTATAATAAATTCGCTATTTATTTCAAATTTGAACTATCATATTTATGGAGATTCTAAGTATCATGAATCAGAATCTTGATGACATATTAAAGTAATTATTTTTTATTCTATCCGCAGCATCCGATAGCCTATTCCAACATGAGTCTGTATATATGAAACATCACTCTTTTCTGTTTCCAGCTTCTTTCTCAAAGTCGCCATAAACACGCGAAGAGAAGCTACATCATTCTCTGAGCTTCTTCTCCAGATCTGCTGCGTGATAAATGTATGCGTCAGTACCTTACCTACATTACGCGACAAAAGGCACAAAAGTTTATATTCTATAGGGGTCAGATGAAGTTCTTCACCTCTCAGATAAGTACAACCGGCAGTATAATCAATTTTCAGTTCACCATTGGTAAAAATCGATTCTTCCTGCATCTCGCCTGTCTGAATCAGTGCAAGTCGTCTCTGCGTGACGCGTATCCGTGCAAGAAGTTCCTCGACTGAAAATGGTTTCGTGATATAATCATCTGCGCCTGCATCCAGCGCTTCTATCTTATCCATGTCTTCGTTTCTTGCACTTATAACAATAATCGGCATATTTGACCACATTCTGATTTTTTTGATCACTTCCACTCCCTCTATATCCGGCAATCCCAGGTCAAGCAAAACAATATCCGGATTATGTGAGGAGGCCTCCAGAATAGCAGAAGTACCATTCTCTGCTTCCAGATATTTATAATCATGTGTCTTTAATGCTGTTATGATCAGGTTTCGTATCGGACGATCATCTTCAACAACCAGAATCGAATTTTTATTCATTTAATATCACCTCACTTAATGGTAAAGTAAACGTAAACATGCATCCTCTCGGAATATTATCTGTCAGCACCAGAGTTCCCCCGTGTGCTTCAATAATTGAACGACAAAGGGAAAGGCCAAGGCCAAGACTTCGATGACTGTCAGCGATTGTATTATTGCCTGTGTAGAACATTTCAAAGATATGCGGTTTTACTTCATCTGAAATACCTGGTCCGTTATCAGCTACACTGATCTGTGCTTTACCATCCTTCTTTATTCCTCTGATACATATCTTTGAGCCAGGCAGTGTATATTTTATTGCATTATCAATCAGATTTACAAGAACCTGGATTATAAGCCGCACATCCATATGTACGAGAATAAATTCTTCACATTCTACGTCAATCTGATAATCCTCATGTTTTCGGCTAATGTGGCGTAATGATTCTGTAATGACTTCGTCCAGAAGCTGATCTGTAAATTTGATCTTTAATCTTCCATCATTCAGCCTCGTGATAGAAAGCAGATTTTCCACAACATCAATCAGCCAGTCTGCATCATCATAAATATCTGAATAAATTTGACGTTTTGTTGCCTCATCCAGACAGCTTCCGTTGTTTAACAGCATATCTGCATTTCCGGATATCGAACAAAGAGGTGTTCGAAGATCATGTGAAATCGCACGCAAAAGATCCGCACGAAGCTGTTCATTTTTAGCAAATACTGCATTTTTTTCTTTTTCTATTGCATTATGTGAATTTTCCATCGTAAGTGCACATTCATTAAGAACAGAAATCAGAATGCTGCTCTCATAAGAATCCAGTTTTTTCTTCTGCAATGGAATTCCAATTACACCATATACATTGTCTCCACTTTTAATAACAAAGTATAAACATCTGGCACTGCTGAAATGATTCGTTGTTGCACCTGCATTCTGCCCATTCTCATATGCCCACCTGGCTACATACTGTTCTTCTGATGTCAGAAGTTCTCCCTGTCTTCCTCTTTCGTCGTTATGAAAAAACAGACTGCCGCCGGACAGTTCTCCGTTTTCTTCAATATACGCAACAATATTACAGTTTAACAGACGCACCAGTTGTTTACAGGTAACACAAAGGATATCTCTTCTGTCTTTTACCTGTTGGAGTAGACGGTTTGTATCAAATAAAATCTGTGTGCAAAAAGCCTGCTGTGCCGATAACCTTGCATGCTCTTTTAGTTTTGCCGCAAGTGTTCCTGTCAGTACGGATGAGATAAGCATGATCAGAAATGTCACAGGATAACCAACTGCATATGTCTGAAATGACATTCTTGGTTCTGTAAGAAAAAAGCAAAAAAGAACAACACTTAAAAACGAACCGGCCAGACTGCAAAGATATCCATCTGTTAAAATTGAGGTGAGCAATACTCCAAGGATATATATGGTAACTATATTGGCATCTGTGAAATACAGTTTCTGAAATATCAATCCAATCAGTGTACAGCCAATAAATATTGAAACTGTCAGAATATAATCTTTTACTGATGGTGTTTCAATATGGAGCTTAAACTTCTGCTTCTGACCGGTTTCCGGCATAGCTGTACCCAGAATGACATGCATGTCTGCATTCTTTTTTCTTCCTTTTGAACTCATCTCAACTTTTTTTAATAACTGCCGGTTTGAACGTTCATCAAAAATTTCTTTTCGGCTTTCCTTAATTAAACTTCCCAGTTTTGACGCCATAAAAAGTCCCAGCCCAAATATTACACATACACTCAATATCAGAGTTCCCTTTTCCATTATCATCACCCACTATCTTCAGATATGAAAACATTTTTGAATTGTTTTATAATCCCCCAGTACCAGAAGTGTACTTCCATCGTTCAGAACTGTATCAGCCGATATTGCCACACTGATTTCGCCGCCTTCATTTTTGACTGCCAGAATATTTATATTATGTTTCTTTCTTATGTCAAGTTTACCTATGGTTTTTCCAATCCACTCATACGGTATTTCTACTTCGAAGATTGCATGAGATGCATCGACTTCCATATAATCAAGGATACGATCATCCGCATAACGAATGGATGCCCATTTTGCCACCTGTTTTTCAGGATAAATCACCTTATCTGCACCATTTCGCAAAAGGAATTTTTCATGGACATCCCGTTCCGCTCTGGAAATTACCAGTCTGGCTCCCAGCTCCTTTAGTAAAGAAGTCGTCTCCAGCGAATTCTGAAAACTGCCTCCAATCGTTACAAAACAGATATCATAATTTCCGATTCCCAGAGATTTCAGAAACTCAGCATCTGTGCTGTCTCCAATCTGAGCATTGGTAACAAAAGGAAGAACTTTCTCTACTCTTTCCTCATTCAGATCTACCGCCATAATCTCATGTCCCATCTGATTAAGCTGCATTGCAATGTGTTTTCCAAATCTTCCAAGTCCGATAATTAAAATATTTTTCATAAAAAAGCTCCTTTAACCCACTGTAATTTTTTCCATTGGCATTCTTGCATTACTATTATTTTTTCCTGAAAATACTGCATAGATCAGTGTCAGTCCACCTACGCGCCCCAGATACATAAGTACAATCAATATCAGTCGTGATATTATATGCAGATCGGGCGTAACACCCAGAGTCAGTCCTACCGTTCCTATAGCTGAAGCTGCCTCATAAAAACAGGTCAGCACAGGTAATCCCTCATAAGCACTGATTATGATTCCGCCTCCAAAGAACAGCATCAGGTACAGCATAGCAATTGTTGCCGCATTTTTTATCACCTGAACATCAAATCTTCTTCCAAAAACGCCTGCATCTTCACGGCTTCTGAATGTAGCAAATGCATTCAGGATCAGTACTGCAAAAGTCGTTGTCTTCATACCTCCCGCTGTGGAACTTGGTGACCCTCCGATCAGCATCAGCAATATCATAACCGACTTTCCTGCTTCTGTCATCAACGGGAGATCTGCAGTATTAAACCCGGCTGTTCTCGTTGTAACTGACTGAAATATTGAATACAGCAGACGTTTTTTAAACAGAAACTCTCCAAAATCATTGGCAAAAAATAAAATTGCCGGCAATATAATAAGAAGAACAGTTGTTATCAGAATCACCTTGCTCTGCATACGATAACGTCTGAAATTTAATTTATTTTTATAAAAGTCTTCCCAGGTAAGAAATCCGATACCTCCGATTATAATCAAAAGCATGATCACCATATTCAGCCATATATTATCGCCATATCCTGAAAGAGATACAAACCTGTGCCCTTCTGTTCCCAATATGTCAAACCCGGCATTGCAAAATGCAGATACTGAATGAAATACGGACATCCAGATTCCCCTCCGCCCAAAATCATGGCAAAATACCGGGAGAAGTAAAATTGCTCCAATCGCCTCAACCAAAAAAGTTCCTCTCAGTATGAATTTTGTCAACCGGACAATTCCGCCTACCTGCGGTGCCGATATTGCGCTCTGCATAGTGCTGCGTTGCATAAGAGATATTTTTCTTCCGGAAAGCATAAATGCAGCGACAGCAACTGTCACTACTCCCAGCCCACCTGTCTGTATAAGTATAAGAATAACTGTCTGACCAAATCCGGACCAGTAGCTGCCTGTGTCCTGTACAACAAGCCCCGTCACACAAACTGCAGAAGTTGAAGTAAAAAGTGCTTCGTCAAATGGAGTTACGATTCCATCTGCAGACGAGACCGGAAGCATCAGAAGAAGCGTTCCCAAAAGAATCACTCCTGCAAACCCTAATATGATCATCTGAAATGACGTCAGATGTTTTTTTCTGTGAAAATTCTCCTGCATAAATGTATGGCTCCTTTTTTAATATTTTGCACATGCAGATTTTAATCTTTCTATTCCAGTCTTATTATATATATAACTCCTCAAAGATTGTATAAAATTATCGGAATCAATATTAAGATTTTATAAAGAAAATAAATAGACGACATTGTGAAACGACAAAACTGACCTGTACCCAAAAGGAGAAGTCTGAAAGATATTTTCAAACTTCTCCCTTTATAATTATGTCTTAAAAGATTATACCAATAAAGAAAACAGCATCACAACTATTCTTCCGGCAGCCACCTTACGGAACGCAGAACGGTTTCGACAACCTGATCGTTCCCTCTGTTTTCTCCTGCAAAGATCACCATGTCAATCTGTGTCGCATCTTTCTGGTCAATAAACACGATTCCGTAAAGGCTGTCTGTCGAGCAGAAAACACATGGAATTCCATTGATCTCTGCTTCTTTTTCCAGTTTGAATCCCTGCTCGTTGATCTGTTCTTTCAACACATCCATCATTGTCATGTTATTATCGGCAAGCTCCTGCTCAATCTCTTTCCTTGTCTCTTCATTGTCAGGCTCCGTTGCCATCGCCATACAGATATAGGCTTTGTCTTCAGATACAGAAATATATTTCACACCACCTGCAATGTCTTCTTCGTCCGGCTGGCAGGCATCCCATTCTGTCGGAAGATACAGTTCAAACAAATCTTCTACCTTTGTCCATATACCATCGTATCCGGCTTTCGTTTCATCAAAAGAACTTACTTCATCTGTCGGCTCCGCATGACGCATGCATACATGATCTTTTACATAATCAATTTCCGAGAAAAGCTGCTGATATTCCTCGCTGATACTTTCATCTTCCATATATCCCTGCACATCTGTCGGAAATGTCAGAAAATAATTCATCACAGACTCCTCGCCGAATCCTACATAATAATAGGACGGCAGCTCTGTAAAATCACTGTTTACGGAATACGATAAGGAAAAAAGCTTCCCGCCAACTGTCCCGTAATTTTCCTGCCATTTTTCTTTGCTCGCCTTATGATAAAAAGTAACACTGGTGTCCTGTGCCTGCACCGCTACCTTTCCCTGCCAGTCTGCCGGGAGTGTAACGACAACCTCTTCAAAATAATAGATCTGCGAACCATCATCCATTGTATCATTTACAAAAGTCAGCAGATTCTGTGTATCAACCGCCCCAAAAGCTGTCGTCGAAGTCGGGGAAACAGTCATCAGCACCATTCCCATACCAGCTGCTGCCAGTGTTTTTTTCCAGTTCTTTTTCATTATTTCTTCCTCCTTTTTCATCCCACATTATAAATCATGCCTTATTCGATCTCGTCATCACGAATCGGTAATACCATATTTTCCAGTGCATACCGAAGTTTTGGATGATGAATTACAAAGTGGATCGCCGGAGTCCGGTTCTTCGATATCATGCACCATTTTCCTTCAAAACACGTGATCTGGATATTGTGAAAACCTTTTATCTTTGTCAGATTGAACTGATAGTTTTCATTTGCTTTTGCATAGTCCCGGCCTGCCTTTATACATGCCTGATATTCCTCATAGGTCAGGTGGATATCTTTTTCCAGAAAACACTCTGCCAGAGGAAGCACCGGCGGATATTTTTCATACTCCGCTTCAGAAAGCACTGATACCTCATCCTCCACTACACTGTGTTTCAAAGTCGTCTCCAGACATGTTACGGATCTTTTATAGCATTCCAAAATCACGGTTTTTTCATTCAGCACAACATGATTGCGTTCCAAAATATCTTCCAGCAGTTTTTCCGGCAGAACTCCCAGATCCGGAACCGCCAGTACACGCCTCCGACGGCCTTCTTTCCCGGCATTTTCAATCAGAGCAGCATACAGTTCTTTTTTGCGCTCTTCCCTGTAAATATCCATCAGTGGATGTGCTTTTTTCAAAAGAAATTCCATATTTTTCTGACTGATCAGTACTTCCTCTTTGCGGCTGGTCAGATAATAATGTGCCAGATCATGATGCCCGCTAATGCAGTCACCTGTCATCGCCACCTGCCCGGAACAATAATGCAGATGAGAATAGATACGATTCTGTACACCTTTCAGATAATATGGTGAAATCTGCCCGGTCATATAAAGCGGCACCCAATTTTCCAGACCGAGCATCATATCTTTCATCGGACGTTCCACATCGTGGATGATATGGATATGCAGCCCCTTTTTGAGAACCATTGCAAGACCGAACATGTATTTTTTTGCAAAATCCTCGTCTGCAGCCATATCTTCTACCGGCATGTCACTGCATATATACAAGGCCTTCATTGATTTTGAAAGCACGGTATGCTTCAGAAAATCCAGTTCCCCCTCGCGCATTTCTTTCAGCCCGTAATAATGTCTTGAAACCGGAAGCTGAAACGGAACTTTCGGCACTTTAAAGCTGTCAAAGTGAATGGCTCTTATATAATCATCCAGATTAAAAGAATCCACTTTACGCAGAAAAGCTGATACATAATCAACGTCTTCCGGTTTTGAAGAACTCAGCCACTCCCGCAGTTTTCTCCCATATAAAGAACTGTCTGCAAGTTCGTCCTCATTGCATTGAATAAGATATGCCACCTTTTTCCGATCCTGCTCATCCTTATAATTAGATGCAACATACTCGCAGATTTTTTCGATAAACTGCTGATGATGTGCCGGATTGCGCTTGCCCGTCCTTATCTTTGACAGGTAGGACGGATCATAATGCAAAAATGCCGCAATTCTGGAAATATTGATATCCAGTTCTCTCAGCAGAATGTCGAGTTTCTGACTGTTAAATACCGGTTCGTCCCGGTTATCCTCCAGACTTTCACGCAGCGTCTGCCAGACTTTGTCCGCCTGAAAATCCCGGATGCCTTTTTCTGCTGCAGTCTTGATGATTCCATCGGACAATTTCTTCAAATATTCACTGTCAGCTGAAGGTGCACGCTCACCTTTGCGATACCGGCTGATAACCGTTTCGGATATTTCGCTGTTACGCGCCAGTTCTTTTCCATTGCAGCGAATCTGTATGATATAGTTATTCAGACATTCCTGAAAATTCATCTTCTCCATCCCCTTCCGGCTCATTCTCATATTTCCTGCTTACAGTATAAAGGATTTTCTGCAAATACTCAAAAAATTACCACCTTTGTCTATGACAGATATGGCAATACTTTTGAGTGACAGCAGAAACTTTGTTATACTTATTTTACTAATATTCAGAAGGAGGTTACAGCGATGAAACAATTAAAGAAAACAATAGTAAGTCTTGTTATGGCACTCCTGTTAGCAGTCACACTGATTCCTTCAACAAATGTGACGGTTCAGGCCGCTTCCGTTGGAAAAGTGACAGGAATAAAGGCAGTCTACACAAAAGGAAAAACAAAACTTACATGGAAAAAAGCATCCAGAGCCAAAAAATATGAAATCTACCGCTCAACCAACGGTAAGAAATTTAAAAAAGTAAAAACAGTCAAAGGACTTTCCTGGCAGGACACAAAAAAGGGAGAACTCTGGTATAAGGTACGTGCCGTTAATGGTAGGAAAAAAGGAAAATTCAGCAGTGCAGTGTCGGTTTATACAATCGGAGGGCGTATTTCACTCCGACAGACAGGAAATTCTTTCCTGAGCGCCGGAACCAGCGTATTTGCTCTGGAAATCTGGAATTATGCATCGAAAAAACCAGCTTTCATAGGATGCAGCAATAATGGCAGAAAAATGACCGATTTTCCGATATATGTTTACAACAAGAATACGCGCAGATATGAAAAGTCGTTAACAAATGAAGCTTACTATCATGGAGCACTTTCATCTGCCGCAGGCGAGACAGACCTGAAAACCAGTATTCTGCACAAGGGAAAGGGAAACTATATTATTTATGTTGCCGGTCTTGGAATGATTTATCCATACGTAAATGCATATGACAATTCTAATATCTATACATATTATATCAATACATATTTTAAGATTGGTTCAAGAAAATATCGCCTCCGGGTAAGCTCTAATTCTTCATATTATAAAGACTATCAGGTACAGCGTATAAGATAAAGTTTGACTGAAATTAAGGAGAAGTCCGAAAAGACTTCTCCTTTTAGTTTGTTATTCTTTTTCATACAGAAATTCTTCCGGCAGGCTTACCTTGAAATCTTTTGCCAGTGCACGGAAATTATCCGGCTGGATCGTCTGCAGTTTATGTGGTGTCATGGAGAGAATCTTTACAAGGATCTCGGCTGATTTCTCAACAGTGTGGAGCAGTCCGAATGTCAGGTCAAAATCCTCTCCGGAACAGAACATTCCATGGTGTGCCCAGATTACAACATCATATTTTTTCATAAGTTCCGCTGTTTTTACGGCAATTTCTCTTCCGCCCGGAACCATCCAGCCGACAACTCCGACACCGTCCGGAAATACGACCGGACACTCGGTTGCGGATTCCCAGAGTTCTCTGGTAAACACTTTGTCATCCAGCGGGAGCACAAATGTCAGTGCAATCGTATTTGTGGTATGTGCATGGTAAATAACACGATGCTTTCCATTAGTAAGTTTTTTCTTTACTTCATGATTCATCAGATGTGTCGGAAGCTCGCTTGTCGGTCTTCCTCCCTCAACCAGTCCCCAACGGATACGGTAGTTGCATCCGGTCTCATCCAGTTCAATAATTGCAAGACATACTTCCGGGTCAACAATGATATTTCTGAAATATTTACCACTTCCTGTCACAAGGAAAAATTCACCTGCCAGTCCCGGTACTTCGGTTCCGATCGGTGTCCATTCTCCCGGTGCGTTCAGACGCGGACGGATCATTTCGACTTCCTCTGCTTTCAGACGGTAGCTTAAGTTACCGCCGTTTCTCTCATGCCATCCCTGCAGATAACCGTCGTTCGCCATCTTGATAAATCCCTGTACAAATTTTGATTCTAAGATTCTCATAATAAAATCCCTCCGATTTCGTCCATAAATGGGCAGTTTTGTTGTGTTGTGGTTTTGTGTTGTTTATTCTTTGCAAATTATGTTGTTTTTCTTTGTTTTCGCTTGCATTATATATGGTTTTTTGTGGTTTGTAAAGTCCTTTTTGAAAAAATATTCAAAAAACCACATCTGTGCAGATTCTGTCGCAAATTAGTAATTTGACAATCATATAAAGGGTTTACACATCACTTAAATACCGTTACAATGAAATATGTAAAAATGAAAAGGAGATCCACAAAATGGAATTACAGAATGGAAGACCGGAAAATGTAAATGACCGTCTGGACAAGGAGATCCGTGTCTATGACTTTTTAGATAAACTCAGCGTTACTTACCAGCGTGTTGACCACGAAGCCGCCATGACCATGGAAGCCTGTGAAGAAATTGACCGCACACTCGGTGATGATACTGCTATCTGCAAGAACCTGTTTCTGTGCAACCGTCAGGAAACAAACTTTTATCTGCTCCTGATGCCGGGCGACAAACCCTTTAAGACAAAGGATCTTTCCGCTCAGATCGGCTCGGCTCGTTTATCCTTTGCAAAACCGGAATATATGGAAAAATATCTCGACATCACCCCGGGCTCTGTCAGCGTCCTTGGCCTGATGAACGACCACGAAGAGAAAGTTCAGCTTCTGATCGATGAAGATGTTCTGAAGGATCCTTATTTCGGATGTCATCCATGCATCAATACATCCAGTCTGAAATTTACTACAAAGGATTTTACAGAAAAGATTATTCCTGCACTTGAACATGAACCGATCATTGTAAATCTGGAGAATTATCGATGAAAAAAGAATTGAATTTTGCAAAATTGCTTTTAGAAACGCTCATTTTGACCGGTGCTGTGGCAATCATTGCAGCCGCCGTCTATTTTTTCCTCGTACCGAGCCATGCTTCTGTCAGCAGTATTTCCGGTCTTGGAATCGTTCTTTCTAATTTTGTCCCGCTTCCGCTGTCGGCAATCACCATGATCCTGAACGTTGTGCTTCTGATCATCGGCTTTTTTACCTGCGGAAAAGAATTTGGAGTAAAGACCATTTACACCAGCATTATGCTTCCTGTTTTTCTCGGAATTTTTGAAAAAGTTTTTCCGAATTTTACTTCTATGAGCAACAGTCAGGAGCTGGATGTGCTGTGTTATATCCTTGTTGTCAGCATTGGCCTGAGCATTCTTTTTAACAGAAATGCCTCGTCCGGTGGGCTTGATATCGTAGCAAAGATCATGAACAAATATCTGCATATGGAGCTGGGCAAAGCGATGTCACTCTCCGGTATGTGTGTCGCACTGTCCGCTGCACTTGTTTATGACAAAAAGACCGTCGTACTGAGTATTCTTGGTACATATTTTAACGGAATTGTGCTTGACCATTTTATTTTTGACCACAACATCAAACGCCGCGTCTGCATCATTACAAAAAAAGAAGAAGAACTGCGAAATTTCATTATTCACGATCTGCACAGCGGAGCCACCGTTTATGAAGCATACGGTGCTTACAATATGCAGAAACGAAATGAGATCATTACGATCGTAGACAAAACCGAATATCAGAAGCTGATGAATTATATCAATCATGAAGACCCACAGGCATTCATCACTGTGTACGATGTATCTGATATGAGATATCAGCCTAAAGTATAAATCAGCGTAGGCGCCACCGGTGCCTCCTCGACAGGAAATGTAAAACTCCGCCAGAACAGGTAGTTACGTACCCGAACTGGCGGAGTTTTGTTATTTGTTATTTTTTGCGGCGTTTGAGGCAGATTCCTCCACCGATCACTGCAATCGCAGCAATAAGAAGAACTACAAAAATTCCAATCGGTGTGTTATCACCGGTTTTTACGGAGTTTGTTGTCTGGGTTGATTTCGTTGGAGTAACTGATGAAGTTGGAGTCGGAGTATTCTTCGTGATTTTTTCTTTTATTTCTTCCTCTTCTGTATCCTCATCTTCATCCTCCGCACGCTCCTGATTTACAAGTGTAACACTGGCCACCTTATTGCTTTCATTAAATGTAATGCTTTCCGTGTCCACACTCAAATCATATTCGAAGCTGTCTGCATTCCCCACTGGATTTCCGTCTGCATCAACTTCTGTCACATATAATGTCGTTGAACCACTGTCTGCTATGGCAACTTTTATCTGTGCATCTGCTGATGAATTTACATTCAGGTTCAGTGGAACAATATTCTGAGAAACCTGGTCAGAAAGTTTTGTATAATCTTCGTCTGCAAAAATTCCTGCATAGAAAGTTTCAGCGCTGTTCTTATCCTCACCATCACTGCTTTTCAGCTGTTTTGTAAGATTCAGAAGTGCTTCTTTATAGAAACCATCCGGGAATTTTACAAATCTGTTTTCAAACTCGACAGCTTTGTTTCCACCATTCGAACCTATTTCGACACTGTTTCCGTTGCTGAACATTGCCGCATATGTCGTTCCGTCTGCTGTCTGTCCTTTCAGATAATTTACACCATCCACTGTACACTCACCAATATAATAAGTTGTGTCTACTGCAAGATCTGTAAATGTTACTGTCGATACAGAGTCCATTTTGAACGTGAGCGCTTTCACATCGGACACTCTCTGTGTACAGCCTTCATCGGCATAAAGAGCAACATAGAATGTTTCTTCTGCTGCAAGAATATCTTCACCTGCTACCGTTTTTAATCTCTTGGTTACAGAAATAGATGATGATACCGATTTTTCCTTGGCTGCATCCTTCATTGTGACTTTCTGTCCAACAGCAGCTCCTTCTGTTTCGCTGCTCACACTTCCGTTTTCTCCAACGGTAAATGTGATCGGGTCTGCTGTAAGATAGCCAAATGGAGCGCTTTCCTCTACCAACTGGTATGTTCCCGGTGACAGTTTTACTTTGTGCGCTTTTGCACTTCCATCTTCATTCTTGTCAAAAAACATGTATTATGCCTTCTGATTCAGTCTGGCTCAGTACTTTTCTTATCCTGACGGAAGCGGTTATTTCTCCTTTAACTGTTTCTGCAGAAGTTCTATTTGTTCCTGCAATTCATCTATTTTGCTCTGCTTTGTCTTTAGCTGTTTTTTCTGCTCGTCTATTGTTTCCGCACTTGTCTCTAGCTGCTTCTTCTGCTCGTCTATCGTTTCCGCACTTGTCTCTAGCTGCTTCTTCTGCTCGTCTATTGTTTCCTGCATTTCATCCACCATATATTTTACTGTGTTTCGGTCAAGTATTTTTAATTCCTCTGAAAATATTCCCATGACATCCTCCACATTCCGGCACATATTGTACATATGTTCATACATGGCTTTGAATTCGGGATATTCCGTGATCAGTCCGATGATCTGCTCCGGTTCATCTGTACTCAGGAAAGTAAGCCATGCGTCCAATTTGTTCTTTATACCTTTATATTGTACATTTTTGCGGAAGATGTCAAGTGGGATAAAAATATAATTTTGCAGAAGATTCATTTTTATTCCCGTGTCTGATTCCTGCTGAAACATATGTACATACTTATCAGAAAACTCTCTGAACATTTTCGGACTTCTGTCCATCAAGATGATCGTAAAAACTCCCTTTACATCTTTATATGTGAAATGTTCCTTCTTCTGGCTGCGCGCCATTTTATACTGACGCAACAACAGATCAGATGAATAGCAGGCGCTTCGCTCGCCGGGAAATGCATAACCGATTTTCTGCACTTCCACATTGCAATAAGTGCCATCTTCAAACCGCACCAGTATGTCCATGATCAGTAATGACTGCTCATCTGCGATCCGACTCGAATCTCCCGGCAGTATATCGATGATTTTTACCTTTCTCTGGAGCAAAACACTCAGGAAATCTTCCAGCCTCTCCGGCACTGTTTCCGGGTTCATGATCTCCTTGAAAAAAGAATCATACAGGATCTTTACACCACGAATCCCTGTGCAGAAATCGAGAAACTCCTGCCTTTCCGATTCTCTCCAGCTGTAAAATTTCTCTGTGAATTTTATGTTGTCCTGTATCTCTTTTAAAATCTCTTCCCGGCTCCTTATCATTGGGAAATAGTCTCTCAGATTTGATGTCATAGGCAGTTCTCGCTTTCTTTCGGTCTTTAATGGGATTTTGTTTCTGAATTGGGTTTATAGAATGCCCGAATGAGCATATAAGATTTAAGATAAAGACAGTGTAGCATGTTGTTTTCCCTGATTGCAAGAAAAATCGCTCGACATTTTATCTGCTATTATGACATGACCTGCATCGGGATTGCTTTCTCTGGCTCTCTTCCGATGCTTTTTTACATATTTACAGAAAAATCCGCCAGAATGGTTTCCCATCCTGACGGACTTTGTAGTTACTTATTGTTTCTTATTATTTTTTGCGACGTTTGAGGTAAATTCCTCCACCAATCACTACAATTGCAGCAATAAGAAGAATTACGAAAATTCCAATCGGTGTGTTATCACCTGTTTTTACTGCTTTTGTGGATGTTGCTCCAGTGATACATCATATTTGAAAGTTTCTTCATTTATCGGTTTTCCATCCTTATCAACCTCTGTCACATAGAAAGTCTTGGATGTTCCCTGTGCAATGGATACTTTAATCTGTGCTGTCATACTGGAACTGCCATTCAGATTCAGTGGAATAATATTCTGAGCCACATTCTCTGAAAGTTTTGTACATTCTTCATCATCAAAAATACCTGCATAGAATGTCTCGTCGCTGTTCTTTGCCTTACCTGTGCTGTCTTTAAACAGTTTGGTAATGCTCAGAACACCCTCTTTGTAGAAACCATCAGGGAATTTCATAAAGCGATTGTCAAAGTAAACTGCCTTACTTCCATTCGGAGTTTCTACTGTAACACTGTTTCCATCTGTAAACTGTGCTACATATTTTGTTCCTGCAACAACACCTCTCAGATAGCGAACGCCGTCTTTTGTACATTCACCTACATAATAGGTCTTGTTCGGTTCCACACCCTCAAATGTAACTGTTTCGGAAGTGGAATTCTTAAATGTAAGTGCTTTATATTGCTGTTTCGTTTTCTGCTATTGTTACTTTTACAGTTCCAGCTTCAGCATCTGTTGTTGCCTGTCCATTAATCGTCACATCGTAACCTGTCACATCATAATCGCTCTCGGTAAAGATAATCTCTGTCTTATCCGGTACATTTTCGATTGTCCATCTATATGGATCATCTGCTGTTCCTGTTCCGCTTGCGTTTTTCAGTGTGAATACATCTCCGTTGTAGGTGTTTGTAATCTGGAATCTGTCCGGCAGTCCTTTCACTCCGCTAAATACTTTTGTTACTTCAACGTTTCCAAGCTTATGCTCATATGTGTTCGTAAATACTGATGACGGAGATCGTGTCTTTGAATAGCCAGTAGTTTCTGGTGATTCCGCACGGTCCTTGCCTCATGCAGGATACCCTCCGTATATTTCTCCATAAGAGCCGATGCGTTGATTTTCTCTGCCTCATTTCTGGATTGTACAATACCGATGATCAGTGACACATAATAAAACCCCATCAGAAGAAACACACATATAAGTGCTCTACAGATATTCGGCACCTCTGCAATAGAAACCGGCCACACAGTCATTCCATAAACCGTCATATAAAACAGAACCGGTATCAGACAGATACGGCTCCATTTCCTGTCCGCCAGTCTGAATATCTGCAAAGGAACAGAGCTGCTGCCAGCACAATAATAATCAACAGCAACATGTTAAGCGACCTGTTCATATACACCGCCGGGTCAAAATTCATATAATCCACAATACCCGTCAGGATAAATGCCGTTGCCGTTCCCATTATCACTTTCCATTTTTGTTTCGTCAGCGGAAGAAACAGAAGCAAAAAAGCGAGCTGAAAAATCATAGATGACCGATAGATTAAAAATTCGTTCATATGATTTCATCTCCAAACGTATAAGCCATATATTTGTTCTGCAGCTCCGTCTTACGGCGCTTCGCAACCGGAATTTCTGTCCCGTTATCAAGCAGAACATGATTTTCTCTTATGCTCTTTATGTATTTCAGATTTACAAAAAATGATTTATGTGTCTGCACAAATTCCTTTTCATCTGCAAGCGGTGCAACCACCTCCTCAAAAGTTCCGTTACGTCTGCCTGCTTCGATCTTCCGTCCGCTTTGAAGGTTGTATCTTACATTTCTTCCTATATTTTCTACATAAGTAATGTCCATGACCGGAATCTTCTGCGGACCTTCATCACCCATGATATGTATATATTTCTGTGGTCTTGCATCATATAAAATCTTGGTCATATCGAGTGTTTTTTTCAGTTCTGTATACTCGACCGGCTTTAGCAGATATCCCAGTGCATGGATTCCAAAAGCATCCATTGCGTATTCTGTGGTAGACGAAGTATATATGACCATTGTCTCGTCGCCTTTTTTGCGGATTTCGCGTGCCAGACTGATTCCGTCCCGCTTCGGCATCACAATATCCGGTATCCGGACTTATATAGTTTCGGTCCCTTTAACCTTGTATCATCATTTTATTAAAAAAAGAACACCTTG
Source organism: Blautia intestinalis (assembly GCF_014297355.1). Classification (GTDB taxonomy): domain Bacteria; phylum Bacillota; class Clostridia; order Lachnospirales; family Lachnospiraceae; genus Blautia_A; species Blautia_A intestinalis. The sequence continues at coordinate 71,283 of NZ_JACOQE010000005.1, forward strand.
TGTGAAAGAATAGACGAAAAATCTACGAAACTCTCTTTCAACAAGATGTTCTTCTATATTTATATCTGTTTTACATGGAAATCCATCCAAATGCGTTCGCCACGGAACTCAAAAGAATGATTACCGCAAAGATCGGGCAGAGATACCGGATCATAAAATTAAAGACTTTCTTTCTCTTAAATGTGCCTTCGCCATGCAGAACTTCTTCCTCGATCTTCTTCACACCGATCACTCTGGAGATCAGCAGACAGGTCGCAAATGCAGCGATCGGCATCATCACAGAGTTTGTCAGGAAGTCAAAGAAATCAAGGAACTGCATTCCGATGATCTTTACACAGGCAAGCGGTCCATATCCCAGGGAAGAAAGACTTCCGAGAACAAGCATGATCGCACCGACTACCAGTGTGGACTTCTGTCTGCACCATTTCAACTCATCCTGAAAGGTTGATACAGCACTTTCTGTCAGAGCAATCGAACTTGTCAGTGCCGCACAGAGTACCAGCACAAAGAATAAAATTCCGATCGGGGTGCCCAGTCCCATGCTTGCAAAGACTTTCGGAATCGTGATAAACATCAGGGACGGTCCTGCCTGCAGTGTATCCGGATCTCCGCCTGAGAATGCAAAGACTGCCGGAATGATCATCAGACCTGCCATGATTGCGATCGCTGTATCAAAGATTTCTACGTTTGTTGTGGAACCTTCAATGGATACGTCTTTTTTCATGTAGGAACCAAATGTTACCAGAATACCCATTGCGATTGAAAGTGAATAGAACATCTGTCCCATTGCTGCCACAACGGTCATCCATGAGAAATTCTCAATATTCGGTATCAGGAAATATTTTACACCTTTCAGTGCTCCCGGTCTTGTCACAGAATAAACTGCGATCAGAATGGACAGAAATACCAGAATCGGCATCATAAATTTCGAGACACGCTCAACACCGTTACGTACTCCTGCGTAAATGATTGCTACTGTGAATAATGCAAAAAGCAGAAAACAGATTTCCGTAGATACTCCGTTGGAAATAAATTCTGAGAAATATCCGTCTGTCGCAAGCTTCTGGCTGTTGCCCTTTACATATTCAATCAGGTATTTGATTACCCAGCCGCCGATTACTGAGTAATACGGCACGATCAGAATCGGAATGATCGCGTTGATCCAGCCGCCGAATGACAGCCATTGAGATTTGCCGAATTTGGCAAAAGCACCGACCGGACTTTTCTTCGTCATTCGTCCAAGCGCTGTCTCCGCCACGATCATTGAATAACCAAATGTCAGTGCCAGAATAATGTAGATCAGTAAAAAAATACCGCCTCCGTATTTTGCCGCCAGGTACGGGAATCTCCAGATATTTCCCAGACCGACGGAAGCTCCGGCTGCGGATAGTACAAATCCAAGTTTGCCGGAAAACGTGCTTCTCTCATGATGATGTTTTTCCATAAATCAGCCCTCTCCTGTGATTATTTGATTCTCTTTAATTCGTATTCTCTGGTTCCAAGTCCGACTTTTTCTGCCTGGTCAAGAGTTGCTTTCCATTCGATGTTTGGATTGGAATCTTTGAAATGGTCATGGTGACAATGCCATCCAGGCTCTGCCAGATGTTCTCCAAGCTGACTGTCTGCAATCGGTGTTGCTTTCAAGCAGGCATCTGCACATGCCTGATCCAGTGCAACCGGGTCAAAACTTGCAAACATTCCGATATCCGGAAGAATTGGTGCATCATTCTCTCCATGGCAGTCGCAGTTCGGACTGATATCCTGAACCAGTGCAATATGGAAATGCGGACGTCCATGACAGACTGCCTGTGCATATTCTGCCATCTTACGGTCAAGAAGTTCGTTTGCACTGCTGTTTGGATTGTATACTGCATCAAAACTGCAGGCTCCGATACAACGGCCGCAGCCTTTGCATTTATCATAATCGATCACTGCTTTTTTGTTTACATATGTAATCGCATCACTGCCGCATTCTTTTGCACAGCGACGGCAGCCACGACAGACTTCTTCGTTGATCGCTGGTTTTCCGCTTGAATGCTGCTGCATCTTTCCTGCACGGCTTCCGCAGCCCATACCGATGTTTTTAAGTGCGCCGCCGAACCCGGTGGCTTCATGTCCTTTAAAATGAGTCAGACTGATAAAAATATCTGCATCCATGATCGCATGTCCGATAAATGCGCTCTTACAATATTCTCCATTTACAACAGGAACTTCTACTTCATCAGTTCCACGGAGTCCGTCGCCAATGATAATCTGACAGCCTGTCGTAATTGTATTAAATCCATTGAGGTTTGCACAGTCCAGATGTTCCAGTGCATTTTTTCTACTTCCCGGATACAGTGTATTGCAGTCTGTCAAAAACGGCATACCACCCTGCTCTTTACACAGATCTGCTACTACTCTGGCATAGTTCGGACGAAGGAACGCCATATTTCCCAGCTCGCCAAAATGCATTTTGATCGCTACAAATTTTCCGTCCATGTCAATATCTTTGATGCCGGCTGCGATACAGAGTTTTTTCAGTTTGTCAAGCTGGCTGGTTCCGACCGGGCAGCGGAAATCCGTAAAATAAACTGTAGGTTTTTCCATTTTAATTCCTCCTGAGAGTTTTATATGTTTATAAAAGATTATCTCTTTTATACTTCATAAAGTCAAGAGGCGCTTTTATACCGGCTTGCAGGTGCATCCGATTCCGAGGCCATCCGGACCGATATGGCAGGACAGGCCGAAGGAAAGCTTGTCGCACATAACTTCCATTCCCGGAAAACTTTCCCGGATCTGGTTTACCCATTCTTCTGTCACTTCATCGTTACTGCTGGATGCCGCCATCAGGTATACTTCCCCTGCTGCATATTCTTTCGCAAAATTTGTCTCCAGTTCTTCCTTCATTGCATCGATCATGACCTTACGTGACTTTTTAAGTCCACGGCATTTCTGATAAGTGTCAAGTTTTCCCGTGCTGAAATGCATGACAGGTTTGATATTCAGGACATTTGCCGCCAGTGCGGTTACGGAACTGATTCTTCCGCCTTTTTTCAAATATTCCAGTGTGCTGAGACCGATGTAGATGGTCATTTTTTCTCTGCTTTCCTCCAAAATCTTCTTGATCTCGGCTGCGCTGTATCCTTTTTCCACCATCTCTACTGCGTCAAGGACAGAACGGTGCATTGGTGTCGCCACACGGCCATTATCAACGACAAATACCTTTCCGGCAAATGCATCATCATTTGCCATTGCCGCTGCTGCCATACAGGAACCACTCAGTGCGCTGCTGAGAGGAATATAGACGATTTCCTCGTATTCTTTCAGCATTTCTTTCCACATATCAATAACTTCTGCCGGGGACGGCTGTGAAGTGGACACATCCACGCCCTTTCGAAGCATATCATAAAATTCCTCCCGGGATAGATCTACTCCTTCACGATAAAGTTTCTCTCCGATATAAAAAGGCATCGGAAGAACTCTGATACCGAGTCGTTCCGCTTCTTCCGGTAAAATTCCGCTGTGGCTGTCTGTCATGATTCCTGTTTTTTTCATATTGTTTCTGCTCCTTTGTATTTCCACTGTTCAAACTTCTTATAATGACTTGATGATCGGCATTACATAATCGATCATTTCTTCCGGTGTTTCTTTCATTTCATCCATGATCCAGCGCCTGGATACGCCATCCAGCACGCAGAGTTTTACAACCCATCCATATTTCTCTGCCATATTCAGGTCCGCGGACTCGACGGCTTTACGTTTTTCATGGATTTTTTCTCCGAGGCGTTTCGTAAAAAGATCCATATTCAGACCGCGGATTGCCCACATTTCTTTATAATTCAATGATATCTGATAAAAATAATTAAACAGATATTTCCGCAGTTTACGTTCGTCTGTCGTGTCAAGCATCGGCAGGAACTCGATATTTAATTTCTCTGCAGTCGCATCTGCGATACTGTCCAATACCTCCGAAATAGATGCAAAATTTCTGTAAAAAGAAACCCTCGCTACTTTCGCTTCCTGCACAATGTCTGTCACGGTGATATCCAGATAGGATTTCTGTGTCATAAGACGAAGCAAAGCCTGCTCTATCTCACTTTTTGCGGAATGATTTTCTTTTTTGTTCATGATCTGCCTTTCCCAGAACTTAACATCCGGTTATTTATATAGTTATACAATTTCTATAATCGTATATTCTGCTTCATATATGTTACATTTTGTTTCATCAAAGAATTGTATTGTATCACCATGTAAAGGAACTGTCAATAAATTAGCAGATCTGCAGGAAAACAAAACCCTGCCGGATGATTATATACATTAATCATTCAGCAGGATTTCTTATGTTTACAAGAAAAAGCATCGGTTCAGCTGTGCCCTTGCTGTTTCCGATGCCATTTTGTAATAATTTGCCCAGTAACTTGCATCGATTCATAATCGACATTAAGAAACCCGATGCTTCTTGACTGGATTTCAACAATAATTGGCATCGGATCCCTGAAAATTGCCATGTCCCGATTCATCCAACCTGTCCGCGCCGCACTGTATCTGAAATCTTCCCTAAATAATATCGCTCGACCTTTTTCGACAATTATATAGAACTGTATGTGCTATACTTTCCATAATTTAATATATTTACCCAGGTAGCTGGGGGACGTGCTCTTCTCTTAATCCGAGCACCTTACGGAGGAGGTGAAGTTTATGAGCGATTACGAGACATTTATGATTATTTTAACTATTTCTAATCTAATTGTAGCTATACTTACATATGCCCATAAAAAATAGCCGTCCTAATCTTTGGCGAGAATTGACAGCTATTTTTTACTAATCTTATTTCGCCGGATTGGGTGACCAGCACTCACCTTCCAGCTCCCTTGTTAAACATATTATATGCTACTGCTTTATTTTTTTCAATCAATTCTTTAATTGAATTTATACAGGGAGAATCTTTAGTTACTGCGAACGGAGTGAACACAATCTTTAAACATGCTCGACCTTTCTATCCCATACACATCATTTCTCCGCGCTTTCAGAAGCGGAAGCTGTTCGCGGATTTCATTTTCGTAATCAAGATCTGCTTCACAGATCAGAATACCCTCTTTTTCATCAAGCATGTCCACGACTCTGCCCCATGGATCTGTGAATATGGAATGTCCCCATGAAATGTAGGAAGCCGCCGGATCGCGGGTCGGTGCACATCCCAGCATATAAATCTGGTTGTCCAGTGCACGGGCGCGGAAAGAAAGCTCCCAGTGTGCCGGTCCGGTCGTCATATTGAATGCTGCCGGCACAAAAATCATCTTCGCTCCGTCATTTACCATCATACGTGCAAACTCCGGAAAACGGATGTCAAAACAGATCATCACACCCATCCTGCCAAACTCTGTCTCGAAAACAGTTCCACTGTTTCCGGCAGTCAGCGTATCAGATTCTTTAAAACTCTGCCCACCTTTTACATCAATATCAAACAGATGTGTCTTTCTGTGCTTTCCAATCTGTACACCCTGCCGGTCAAAAATATAGCAGGTATTATATACGCGGCCTTCGTCGTCTTTTTCCGGAACGGAGCCTGCTACCAGATAAATATTATATTCTTTCGCATATGCAGAAAGAGCTTTCCACACCGAACCGCCCTCTTCTTCTGCGTATTCCGGGAATTTTTCCGTCTGGTACGGACAGCAGAACATCTCGGGTAACACGACAAAGTCAACTTTCTGTGCTTTAATCTGTTCCAGATAATGTCTGACTGCCTTTATATTTTCCATCTTATCTTCTACTGTCGGCATCTGAATCGCCGCTGCACGAAATTTATTCATCTTACATATCCACTTTCAATACTTTACACACGCTATCCAATACATACCTCGCCGACAATGTCCATGGAAAAATATTCTTTCATCTCACGGAGATCGCCGGTCTGCCCAAGTACCCACATAAGCTTTGTCATGGCGGCTTCCGTAGTCATATCATATGCCTGAATCACGCCCTTCTCCAGTGCGAGGCGACCGGTTTCATATACAGACAGATTACTGCCCTCATAACGACACTGACTTCCGGCAAGCACCAGCATTCCTTTCTCGATAACTTCGCCGACCTTTCCTGTGAAATCATTTTTCAGGAAAGGCATTCCTCCCAGTCCGAATCCCTCAATATAGACAGCTTTATATCCTTTTTCATAATACATATCCAGTATCTCCGGACTGATTCCCGGATAAAGCTTCAGCAGTGCAACCTTGTCTGAATACGCTGTCTGTGGTTTGAAGATTCCTTTTTTCTCTACAAGATTTTTCTCAAAAACGCGCAGTCCCAGTGAACTGATTTCTCCGACATATGGATAATTAATGCTTTCAAACGCATCAAAGCTCATTGTACGGACTTTGGACGCACGGCATCCGAGCATCACCTTACGGTTGAATGCAACAAAAACTCCCGGATATCCGCTGGCTGCCATATGGATTCCACACCGACAGTTTTCCAACGCATCTGCAACCGGATTGGCGATAGAAAGCTGGCTTCCTGTCACAACTACCGGAATCGAAATATTCTGCAGCATAAAAGACAGCATCGCAGACGTATAGGCCAACGTATCGGTACCATGAATCACCACAATCCCATGATAATCATAACTTCTTCTTGCGATGAGTGTTGCAAGTCCGGTCCAGTCTTCCGGTCCGATATTGGAACTGTCAAGTGAGCAGAAATCCTCTGTTTCCAGCTCCAGATTTTTGGAAACCATACGCAGTTCCTCCAGCATATCGCCACTGCTCATTCCCGGAACAAGCCCCTTGGAGCTCTTTACAGAAGAAAGCGTCCCTCCTGTATTTATGATCAGAATTCTCTTTGGCATATCTGAACCTCCATCATTTGTCATATTTTAACCAACTGTATTATTTCTCCGGTACGATTTCCAGCCAGTATCCGTCCGGATCTGTGATAAAGTAAATGCCCATTGCCGGATTTTCGAAGCAGATGCATCCCATTTCTTCATGCTTCTTATGAGCTGCTTCCATGTCATCTGTCGTAAATGCAAGATGGATCTCGTTATCACCGGGATCATAATTCTCCTGTATAATACTTTTTATTTATCTTCTTTTAATAATGTTTCGACAACTGTTTTGAAATCATACAGTTTATCAATATACTCATGAATAATAGTCTGACAATGCTCTTTCACAATCACACCATTAATGAAAAACAGTTTGTACAAGTATCATGTACAGCACCGTTCCCCCACCGATACTGAGAAGTGTGTTCTTTTTCCATTTATGGATCCATACGATAAACAAAATCGCGATTGCCTCCGGCAGCCCATGTGTGCTGCTCGCCGGCACATCCTTGAGGCAGTAGATCACAAGAAGACCAATTGCCGCATAAGGAAGAACCGTCCCCAGATATTTAACAAACTCCGGTGGATTTTTTCCTTCCGGAAAGATAATAAACGGTATAAAGCGTGTTGCCATCGTTCCGAGAACAACTGCCGCGATCGTAATGATTGCCTGTGTTGTTGTCATTGTCATTTCGCCTCTGCCTCCATCGTTTTCCTGCTGACTTTGCGTTCCGCGGTAAAACAGATGATGATAAATACCATTGCCGGAACAATGAAGTTACTGCTTCCAAAAATCAACAGACAGATTGCCGAACAAATTAGTCCCACCAGTGCCGGGCGGTGATCCTTTGTCTCTTCCCACTGATTCAGAAACATAACGACAAAAAGGGCCGTCATAACAAATTCAATTCCGGTTGTATCAAAATGGATCACATATCCAAGCAGTGCGCCTGCAGTAGCGGCAAATACCCAGTAGATCTGGTTTAACAGATTGACAAAAAACATAAACCAGCCACGATCCACATCATCCGGCGGCGTCACAGTGCAGTTAACCGTAAACGATTCATCACACATACCAAAAATCAGATAAAATTTCTTCCAGCCGGTGTTCTTATATTTGTTCAGCATGGAAAGACCATAAAATAAATGTCTGGCATTGACCATCAGTGCCAGAAAGAATGCTGCGACCGGACTGAAGGCTGACAGCAATAGATTCGATGTTACAAATTCCATAGAACCCGCAAAGATAAACATACTCATAAAAAACGGATACCATACGGAGAAACCCTTACTCTGCATCATAAATCCATAGGACATACCCAGAAAAAGGAATCCTATACCTATAGGAACCGTATATGGAAATGCGGCTTTGAATGCTTTTTTCTTCATTTGCAAAATTACTCCTTGACATTTCATATGTATGTGTATATATTTTATATATAAAATTTTTATATATAATTATTTTATATATTATTAATGGAGGTGATCGGATGTATTATCCCGTCTCAGCATTACTTATCGAGTTTTTGATTCTGTCCGTGGTCGATACGCAGGATTCCTACGGATACGAGATCAGCCAGACCGTCAAAATCGTAGCTGACATCAAAGAATCAACACTCTACCCCATTTTGAAAAAGCTCGAGAAGAACGGTTATCTGACAACATACTCTCAGGAATTTCAGGGACGTAAACGCAAATATTATTCTATCACTGATTCCGGCAAACAACAACTGTTGTATCTGCATGAAGAATGGAGTTCGTACAGAAATACCATTGACGGAATCGTCGAAGGGAGGATTCGAAATTGACCAGAGAAGAATATATGGCAAAATTGAAAAAATATCTTCGTAAACTTCCCAAACAGGATTATGAAGATGCGATTGAATATTTTAATGAATATTTCAGTGATACAGATGAAGCCGGACAACAAAAGCTGATGGAAGAACTCGGCACTCCGAAAGAAGCAGCCGCAGATCTGATGTACAATCTGCTTGACCGCAAGATTCAGGAACAAGATACCACCAATGAGGATAATAAAAAGAACAAAAAAGGAATCACTTTACTTGCTGTTCTTGCAATCCTGTCCACACCTGTGACTGTCCCGCTTTTTATTGCAATGCTTGCAGTCCTGCTGGCTGTTGCAATCTGCGTGGTCTGCGTGATCATCTCTGATTTCATCGCTGCCCTCAGTGTGTTACTGATTGGCGGAAAATTGTTACTGCGTGGGTTAGTTTCTTTCCCGTATTCCCTCTCAGGAGCTTTGATGATCACGGGATGTGGTTTACTTGGAATCGGCTGTTCACTCCTTCTGTATATCCTCGGCATCTACCTCTGCAAATGGATGGGTATTCTTCTGGTAAAACTGGCACAGTGTCTGGCAAGAAAGAGAGGTAAAAATCATGAAAAAAACAAATAAACGTTTACTGGCTGCCGGTGGTATTTTCTGTGCTGTCGGAATCCTTTTCTTTGGTGTCGGTGTTGCATCCGGCGGCAGAAACTACGTAAAAACGGCGGACCTGAACCGTATCAGCGGAGCCGCAATGATGGATTCCAGCGACAGCCATGCCATCTTAAGCAAAACAGAAATCAATGCTTTTTCTTCTCTGAACATTGATCTTAAAAATATTGATCTGGACATTCAATCATCTGATGACGACAACTTCTATATCTCTTATAATATTGAAACAAATGACGGAATGCTTCCGCTTTCTTATCAGGTACAGAACGGTGCATTAAATATTGTTGAGAAAAAGGGCCACGAATCCTATTCCTATATTCATATTGATATTAATTTTCTTCAGGAAATGCTCGGTCAGAGCCATGTAATTGAAAACTCCAATAAAGTAACTGTTTATATTCCGAAGAAAACCGACCTGAGTAGTTTTTCCTGCAAGATGGGATACGGTGATATGAATGTAGAGTCTGTGAATGCTCAGAAGGCAGTGATTCAAAACGACGACGGCGACGTTACAATTTCAGGATGTTCCTTTGAAAATCTGGAACTCAGCACAGATCTTGGCAATCTGAATATCAAAGACACTGCCCTTACTGACAGTCAGATAAAGACGATGGATGGCGATGTAAATGCCGAGAATGTCTCTTTCAATGGAAAAAGTACCTTTAACAGTAGTCTCGGGGATATTACCCTCAGTATTCCGGAAAAAAATCTCACTTCACTTTCCATACAGGCTGAAGCAAGCGATATTGATATTCCGGAGAAGTTTGGCAGCGTTATGACTGATGAAGATGACAATCAGCTCGTCACCTCTGAGAAGAAAACTCAGAATTCCCTGCAGCTGCAAAACACCGACGGTGAGATCCGAATCACCGCATATTAGTATCATTCTCACATATCCGGAAATAAAATCTCCCTGTACTCTGTTTCACCACAGAATACAGGGAGCTATCATTTCCAGACTTCTCTCAGGCAACTTTACGAAGTGCCTCACAGGTTCTGTTATATTCTTTTTCTACTTCTGCAAAAAGATCTTCATAGCCATCCATGCTTCCGGCACGGAGCAGTTCGGTCAGATCCTTACTTGACGGATACAGATTGTCAAATCCAAGATTCAGGCAGACACCTTTTAAGGTATGTGCCGCACGGAAAGCGGTCTCTACATCTTTTGAATCTAAAGCATCTTTCAGATTCTGAAAACTTGGATCATCCAGAAATTTCAGTGCAAATTTCTGGACAAGTTTCTCATTTACCAGTCTGCTCAACACAGCATCAAAATCTAATCCTAATTCATCATAGCATTCTCTGATTGTCATAATCCTTCTCCTATTCTAAATATTTTCTCCGCATTTCACTCAGAATCTGGGTTTTTCCCCCCCCCTTGAAAAATCGACAAATTCATCATTTTCAAAATTGGAATATTCTTTTTCCATGTTTTTTGATACTACATCCATAAAATCTTCTTTTACATTCTCAAACTCTTTGAGTTCTGCCTTCTTTTCCCGTTTCTTAAACGGATTATCTTCCGGTATGCCGGTCTTCATCTTACGTTTGATTCGATCCTGAATATCAAGCAGACACTCCAGAAGAATCGGGTTAAAACATCCACATTCTCCATTCGTGATCATTTCTATCGCTTTTTCATGTGAATATGCTTTCTTATATACACGTTCACTAACAAGCGCATCATATACATCTGCCAGAGAAACTACCTGTGCAGAGATCGGGATCTCATCACCTTTCAGTCCATCCGGATAGCCCTTACCATCATATCGCTCATGATGCCATCTGCAGATCTGGTAAGCGACTTTCATCAGTTCTTCATCCTGATAACTTCCCATGTTTTCAAGAATTGATGCGCCAATAATCGTATGATTCTGCATGATCTTGAACTCTTCATCTGTCAGCCTGCCAGGCTTATTGAGGATCTTGTCATCAATACCGATCTTACCGATATCATGCAATGCCGAAGCCGTCGTGATCAGAAGACGTTCTGACCAGCTGAGATCATATTTATCTGTATGCTGTACCAGACTTTCAAGAAGCATTCCTGTAAATATATTGATATTTAAAACATGACTGCCACTCTCTCCATTACGGAACTCAACTATCTGACTCAGAATACCGACCATCATACGGTTATTCTTTTCTTTCTCATATACCTGATTGGTGATCAGTGCGATCAGTCGTCTTTGTTTCGCATAAAGCTTGATTGTATTATATACTCTCCGGTGTACAACACCTGCATCAAATGGACGGTTGATATAATCTGAAACACCCATTTCATAAGCTCTTCGAACAGTCTCTGTCGAATCTTCACTGGAAATCATAATAACCGGGATATCTTCCAGATAATGGTGATGATTCATATAATTCAGGACACCAAATCCATCCATGCCCGGCATAACAATATCCAGAAGCACAAGTGAAATACCTGTTTCATACTTACGAAGCATATCAATACATGTGTCTCCGCTGTCAGCCTCTATAATATCGTATTCCTCATTTAAAATCTCCGACAGGATCTCCCGGTTCATCTCGGAATCATCCACGACCAGAATCCGGTATTTGTATGCTTTTGATCCATTATTATTTGCACTTTCCTGTTGCTCCTTCAGTTGTTCATCATGTTCGGTGACAACCATGTTTTTACAGGTTTTGGCCTGATACATAAACTGATCCGCCTTACGGATTGCCTTCTCAACCGTGCTTCCGCTGCCGGACAGTACGCCTCCGATACTTACCGATAAACGAAGCTGTGAATATCCCGGTACTTTGGAGGAATGGATCTTTCCCTGTATCTGATTCAGTTTGTCTGCAAATGCCTGTTCCCCGATATCCGGCATAACAAGCAAAAACTCATCCCCTCCCATACGGATCAGCATATCTGTCCGTCGGACGTTATCCTTAATAATACCAACTACCGTTGTAAGTGCAAGGTCACCTGCATCATGGCCGAATGTGTCATTGTAGATCTTGAAGTCATCAAGATCGATCATTGCCACACCGGCAGACATATTAGAATTTCGGATACGCTCTTCGTAATAACGTCTGTTATAAATTCCTGTCAGTGCATCGGTATACAGTTCACGATTGTAACCGGAAAGCTGTTTGATAAGTTCATTCCTTCCATCCTCATCCATGACCGCATCTGCATTCATCTGATTGATGAGTTCCATGACATAAGGTTTCCCGTCAATCTCTACATACTTCGAAATTACCTGATATATATTGGAATCCAGATATTCAAGTTTCAGCTGCTCATTTTTTTTACGAAATGCGTCTCTGGAAGTACAGTTCTTACAGTTGTCTCCCTTCTTCCAAAAAGAATAACATTTACACGGAAATCCCTCTGCATCTGTGACATCCTTTATATTTCCCGTTTCAAGAGTTTCTTCATCGAGCAAACGTACTACGTCAAATACCTTACTCAGTTCCCTTATCATTACTTCTGATTCCTGCTGTGTCATCGCAGTACTTTGATTCATCTATTCATATCCTTCCTGCAACAGACAGATATCTGCCTGTTATAATCGTTTTCCGTTCACTGTATAATAATATCTATTATATCATTCCGTGATTTCCGCGTAAAGTTTTATCTTCACAACACTAACGTAAAAAATTACATTTGATTTCTATTTGCAGGTTATATTAAATATATACAAAATATCATGGATATTTTTATCGTTTTTGTACGAATTTTCTTTTTTTATTCAAATATGCTTGCTTTTTTCTGTAAACAAGTGTATAAATGAATTAAGATGTTTTTGGGAATGTTCCCAATTAAATATTTTCTTTATTTTAAGTACGGAATTTTAAAAGAAAATATTTTTTTACTATTTTTTGGGAATGTTCCCATTAAAAAGAAAGGAGAAATCTCATGAAGAAAAAATTACTCTCTATCCTTCTTACTGCTGCTATGGCAACTTCTGTTATAAGCGGCACTGCTCTCATTGTAAATGCGGACTCTGAGGGCGATCTTTCCGGAAAAACTTTTGCGATCGTAATCCGAAATTCCGGAAACCCATATGCTGAAAAAGAGGCCGACGGTTTCAGGCAGGTTATTGAGGCAGCCGGAGGAGAATGTATTATCAAATCCCCTGAAAAAGCAACCGCTGATGCCCAGATTCCTCTGATTCAGTCCCTGATCTCTCAGGAAGTTGATGCCATTGCCATTGCAAGTAATGACGTGAACGCACTGACAGCCTGCCTTCAGGATGCCATGAACGAAGGTATCAAAGTATTATCTCTTGATTCCAACGTTGTTCCGGAAGCACGCCAGACTTTTGTAAATCAGGCAGGTGTTAACGAAATCGGTCAGGCTCTCGCTGATGCAGTATATGATATCTCCGGTGGTTCAGGTGAATTCGCAATTCTTTCCGCAAGCAGCCAGTCTGCAAACCAGAATTCATGGATTGATGCTATGAAAGCTGTTATGGAAGATGATAAATACAAAGATCTGGATCTCGTTGAAGTTGCTTACGGTGATGATGAGCCACAGAAATCTACCGACCAGACACAGGCTCTTCTGTCCAAATACCCGGATCTGAAGGTTATCTGCTCCCCGACTACTGTTGGTATCAACGCAGCAGCCAAAGTTATTCAGGACAGCGAATCCCCTGTTAAACTCACAGGTCTTGGACTTCCTTCCGAAATGTCTGCATATATCGGCGATGATGACAGTTCACCATGTCCATACATGTTCCTCTGGAATCCGGAAGATGTAGGAAAGCTTTCTGCATACACAGCTATTGCACTTGTTGACGGAACGATCACCGGTGCCGTTGGTGATACCTTTGATGCAGGTGATATGGAAAACAGTCCATATACAATTCAGGAATGCTCCGACGGTGGTTCTGAAATCATCTTAGGACCTCCATACAAATTCGATCCTTCCAATATTGACGAATGGAAAGATGTTTATTAAAATCAGATTATACTCAAACAGGCGGCGGTAAATATGTTGAGATTAAGACAGGACATTACGCTTTTTCCGGGCGGACGCAAAAAAGCATTTACATTAAGTTCAGATGATGGAATCACACAGGATATACGTCTTACTGAGCTGATGCGTAAATATGGAATCAAAGGAACTTTTCATCTGAATTCCGGTCTGATGGGTGACCGTGACTGGCTGATACAGCCGGGTATCGATGTCAGCCATTACAAGCTCCGGAGAGATGAAATAAAGGAAGTCTATGATGGATTTGAAATTGCAGTCCATACAATGACACATCCCGACCTGACTACCGTTCCTTCTTCCATGGCAGCCTGGGAAATATCCGAAAATAAGAGAGATCTGGAAGCTCTGACCGGACATCCCATTTCAGGTATGTCATATCCGTTCGGAACTTATAACGATTCCGTTTTGGAAACGGTGCGAATTTGCGGAATACTTTACTCCCGAACAGTCATTACTACTGATACTTTCCGTTTGCCTGAGAATTTTCTCACCTGGCATCCTACATGTCACTACTGTGCCGACAACCGTATGGAGCTTGCAGAGAAATTTCTGGAGGAAAACGCAGATGAAAAATATCTTTCACCTTCCCTCTTTTATGTCTGGGGACATGCATACCAGCTGGATGCCTACCATGACTGGGAGGGACTCGAAAGCTTCTTCAAAAAGCTCGGAAACAGAGAAGATATCTGGTATGCTTCAAACATAGAAATCTGTCAGTATATTCTTGCAGTCAGAAGTCTTGTATATTCTTCTACCGGAGATTACATTTTTAATCCAACCTGCACAGATGTATGGCTTATGATCGATGGCAGACCATATCAGATTCCTTCCGGAAAAACAGTTTCTATCCCCTGGAAACATACTAATGACTGATAAGGAGAATCGATTTTGAAAAAACAGTTTCATAATGAAGAGGTTATCAAAAGAGAGCAGGCCCGTATGCAAAATCGGGCCTGCCGTCCGCATTTATACGGAAAAAAAATAACCGTTCCGACAAGAAACGGTTCCATGCATGCATTTATCTACAACAAAGAAAATCTTCATCCGGGATATCTGATCGTAGAAGTCCACGGTGGCGGTTTCATGTACAATACCGCAGCCGATGATGACGACTTCTGCCACTTTATTCACCAGACTCTTGGAATTCCCGTGATCGCATGCGACTACAGCCTTACACCGGAGCATCCTTTCCCAATCGGACTGGAAGATGTCTATGACTGTGTGCTTCATGCTCTTTCTATGAAAGAACTCAAAGCTCAGCCGGACAGAATCATTCTCTGGGGACACAGTGCCGGAGCTAACCTGGCTGCCGGAACCGTCTATATGGCAAGAGAAAACCAGCAGTTCACACCCTGTATGCAGATTCTG
The DNA here is from genome assembly GCF_014297355.1 of Blautia intestinalis. Taxonomy (GTDB): domain Bacteria; phylum Bacillota; class Clostridia; order Lachnospirales; family Lachnospiraceae; genus Blautia_A; species Blautia_A intestinalis. The sequence continues at coordinate 86,874 of NZ_JACOQE010000005.1, forward strand.
GATTATCCGTATATGGATCCATATCGCAGTTCTGCAGAGCGCAGGCCGATCAGGAACTCTGTGTCCGGTAAACTGATGGATACTTTTGCTCACTATTATACAAAATCACCGGACGAGCTTCGGAATGTACTGATCTCACCGATTCTCTATCCTGCTGAGACATTTACAGATATGCCGCGAACCTTTATTCTTCTGTGTGGTCGTGACAATCTGAATGAGGGTGGCAAAAAATATGGTCTCCTTCTCCGCAAAGCAAAAGTTCCCGTAACATTTTATTATGTACGGGAAGCTCTTCATGGTTTTATTGAGAATCATTTTAATTATGAATACATTCCATCCATCACCAAAATGCAGATTACCCGCAGACAGCATGAACTTGCTGAAAAATCGGTGAAGCATATCTGCCGCTGGATTTCCAGGCAGATTAAAGATCTGTAGTTGCCCGCAGGATAAGATTGCCCGGAAAGACTACTTTATCTTCGATTTCCCTTCCATCCAGTTTCGCAATAATGATCTCTGCTGCTTTCTGTCCGATCAGTCGGATTGGCTGGCTGATCGTCGTCAGAGGCGGCTGGATCAGCGAACTGAGTGAAATATTATCAAATCCGATCACATTTACCTGTTCAGGTATGCAAACCCCGTCCTTCTGAAACTGCTGCACACATCCGATTGCCAGAGCATCTATCGCTGCGATCACTGCTTTTGGTGTTTCGTCAAGTCCCTCATAGTACTTCGCCGCTTCCGCCCCAAGCGCAATATAATCCGGTTCTGTGCTCTGTTTTGCCTGATAGACATATTCTTCCCTGAAAGGGATTCCACAGTCTCTTAAGCCCTGCTGATAGCCCTCATAACGGTCTTCTATGACACTGATATCCGTGGTATTACGAATGTATCCGATTGTTGTACGCCCCTTCTCATAAAGGTAATGTACCGCCTCCCGGTTACTCTCAAATCCGTCTGTATAAACATAAGAAACCTGTTCGTCCTCCTGGAACAGATGATTCGTATAAACGACCGGAAGCTTCTGCGAAAGTGTCCGCAGATAATTCAGCATTTCTTCACTGTTTGAATAGGTATTATAAATAATACCATCGACATTTCTCTTTAAAATTTCTTCTGTATATTCAATTTCAGAACGGCGGCTTCTTTCTGTATTGCAGACAAACACCATGTACCCGTACTTCAGCGCAATATCCTCCACGCCTCTGAAAAGTTCGTTATAAAAGATATTTGTATATTCCGGCACAACCATCGCAATCGTCTTTGTCTTGCCTGTACGGATTCCCTGTGCCAGATAGCTCGGTGTATATTTTAGCTCCCGGATTGCCTTTTCTACAGCTTCGCGGGTTGCTTCCTTTACTCCGCTTTCTCCATTCAGAACTCTGGAAACTGTTGACTTGGAAACACCTGCCGCTTTCGCCACATCAAAAATTGTACTCATAGATTTTTCCTTCTGTTCCACGTTTCTTCTACTTACTTTATTGTACTGAATCTCATCACGCTCGTCAAACAGATTTGTGCACTATCTGCCTTATATTAATATTTTTTTCATCTGGAAGAAACTTCTTTTTTGTGGTACTCTAGGTAGGTACATTTACATAGTTAAAACTATATATTTATAATTTATGATTCAGAATTTTTGATTCAGAAGGGAGAACAAAATGCTTCAGGATGATTATATACTGCGCCAGATTCGCGAAATGGTGCGCGCTGTCATGAAAATGTTATTTCAGGTAAATGCTTCCGAGCTGACTCCGGAAGTCATTGAGGATAAAGATGCAAGACAGATACTGGATTCTCTGACTTCACTTGCCGATGATGGTAAGATTGATGAAGCCGAAAACAGATTATATGAGATAACCTGTGACGGGGACCGTCAGAATCTGAAGATAGGCCTTCTTTTCTATTATGAACTGAATGGAAAAGATGATGAATTTCTCGAGGCCAATAACTTCAGCCGCGAGGAGATCATGATGGGAATTCAGGATCTCGCAGAACGCTATAATTTAAGCGGAATTGCGGAGGCTTTCCGTACTGAAATTCTGTAAATCAGGAGCGATACATAATGAACAAAAAAGAAATATCCGAAATCAAAAAGCAGTTTTCACCGGCCAACTGTGCGATCACACGTATCTGCGGCTGTTATGTTGACGGTGAAAAGAATAAAAAAACAGAACTGAAAGAGGCATTTCTCTCTCTTTCCGAGGAAGAAATGTTCAAATACTTTGAAATATTCAAGAAAACTCTTTCCGGCACAGTCGGCAAAAACCTGATCAACATGGAGTTTCCTCTCGACCAGGAAAAAGAGGGCGGCACACAGGAATTTCTTATGAAACTCCGCGGCAGCAAACTTCAGGACAATGCCATTCTGGAAGAATTTTATGATAAGATTATCGAAAACTATGATTACGGCGAGAATTATTACATTATCCTGATCCATGCTGTCTACGATATCCCGGGCAAGTCCTCAGACGGTCAGGAAATGTTTGATGCTTCCGATGAGATCTACGACCATATCCTCTGCAGCATCTGTCCGGTCAACCTTTCCAAGGCAGGGCTGTGCTACAATGCAGAGACAAATAATATCGAGGACCGTATCCGTGACTGGATCGTGGAGATGCCGGATCTTGGTTTCCTTTTCCCTGTATTCAACGACCGCAGTACAGATATTCACGGACTTCTGTATTATACCAAAAATGCCGAGCAGCTTCGCAGCACTTTCGTAGATGAAATGTTCGGCTGTACAACCCCGCTCTCCGCAGGCGGGCAGAGAGATTCTTTTAATGCTCTCGTAGAAGAAACTCTCGGAGATGACTGTGCCTACGATACCGTTATGAACATCCACGAAAAGCTCAACGAATGGGTGGAAGCTCAGAAGGATTCTCCGGATCCTGCTGTTCTGACCAGGCCGGAAGTAAAACGTCTCTTCGAAGAATGTGGTGTGGAAGATGAAAAGCTTGAAACATTTGACCAGTCTTACGAGGCAATTGCAGGCGAAAACGCTTCCCTTATGGCCTCCAATATCACCAATACACGCCGTACAGAGATCAAGACACCGGATGTTGTGATCCATGTCGACCCGGACCGTGCGATGCTGATCGAGACACAGGTTATCGACGGACGCAAATGCATCGTAATCCCGATGGAAGGAGATGTCGAGATCAACGGAATCCACGTTTCCGGTGGAAACGGCGGAAGTTCTGAAGATGAGCCGGAAGAATTCTGATTTGTATCTGGTTTTACTAAAAAAGGATGGCAGATTCTGAACCTGTCATCCTTTTCTTATGCTATTTTATTTTTCGTAAATTCCATTTACAGTAACATCAAATACTGCTTCCTTGCCGGCAAGATCCGTTGCCTGATAATCATCCGGGAAAGTAACTGTAACTTCTACCTTATCTCCAGGATGTGCACCGATCAGCTGCTCTTCGAAGTTATCAATGTATGAACCGGAACCGATCACCAGATCTGTGCCGTTTCCGTCTGTACTTCCACCGTCAAATGCAACATCATCAATCTTTCCTACATAGTCAATGTTGACTGTATCGCCATCTTTGACTTCAAGAGAAGTATCTGTGCTGTAAGCAGGTGATTCGGTCACAGCAGGTGTCTCAGTTGCATCTGCTGCTTCTGTTACCTCCGGTGTCTCGGTTGCATCTGCTGCCTCTGTTACCTCTGGTGCTTCAGTTACTTCTGCGGCCTCGTCAGTAGTGTCTTCTGCTGCTGTCTGAATTGTGAATTTATGATTGTCTGTAACTTTCAGTGTCTTCAGAACTTTCTTCTCGACTTTGATGTCCGCTTCATCCATCCATTTGTCTGTAGTCTCTGTATACAGCTCATTTTCTCTGGTGGAGATAATGGATTCTTTCTTTGTAGCTGTCGCATCTTCATCGTTTACTTTGTCAAGTCTGACTACATAGTAAGAGGAATCTGTCTCAATAACATCCGGTCCGACTTCGCCGTCTTTCAGTGTACGGAGAACCTTCATTACCTCATCCGGATAATTACCGGAAGATGCTGTAGTCTCATCTTCGTCATCAGAGTCCTCTTCTGCCGCATCTTCATTTGTATCAAAAGATCCGCTTAATACTGTATAAGAGTCATCTACGGATTTTGCAATTTCGCTGAAATCTCCGTCCGGATCTGCATTCAGTCCGTCAAGAATTTTCTGTGCATCTTCTTTTTTCTGTTTGATCTCATCATCACTCAGGTCAGAAGTGCTGATGCTTACATAGTTAAAAGAAGACTGCTGTGCTTCCTCATCAGAAACGTTCTTGTCTACATCAGCAATGATTGGATCATGCATTCTGCTCTTATATGTCTCAAGTTCCAGATATGTCTTCACCTGATCTTCTGTAACTGCCAGAGTTTTCAGGGTGTCTTCTGTATTTGCACTCATAAAGGCTGCTGCCGCATCGGCAATTGCCTTCTCATCATCTTCTGTGATCTCTACATCATAATCAGCCGCTTTTTCCTTAAGGATACACATCAGCTCAATATCTTTCAGTGCCTGCTCTACTGCCTGCTCGCCATAAGTCTTGCCTTTCTCTGCCTCTGTACCCCAGATAGAATAATCAGATCCGCCCATAAAGCTCTTGTACATGGCCTCTGCCTGCGCCTGACCCTCTCTGACAGAAAGGCTTAACATACCAAGTGGGATTTCTGTACCATCTACAGTTGCAACTGTCTTTGTTCCATCTAATGCTTTTTCACCACAGCCTGTGAGCATTCCTGCTGCCATCACACCGGCAAGAGCTACAACTGCTGTTTTCTTTGTCATTGTTTTCATCTTATCCTCCATCACTGCATGAATTCATATAAATAAGAGTATAAACTTTTTTCACCGACAGGGCAAGGAAAATCACAAAAAGCGGTCATTTTCACTGATATTTCACAGTTTATGCTCTCCATGCAGCCGGTTTTATTCTTCTACAAGCTGTTCAAGCTCCGTCAGAAGATCCGTGAGGGCTGTCAGCACATTTCCGCTTCCCTCCGGTGTAAATAAAATCTTCGGTTCCTGCTCGTTTTTAAATTGCAGGCCGCGTCTGTATTTCTGCATCAGCGCAGGGATTCCGGTCGGATTCAGTTTTGCATTTTCATACAAAGTGATCTTCATATCTCTTCCAATCTGCTTGATTTCTGTCACATAGCAGCGGTGTGCAAGTGCTTTCATCCTCGCGATAGAAAGCAGATTCATTACTGCCTTCGGCATCTCACCAAAACGATCCAGAAGCTCTTCCAGCATATCATCATAATCCTGCTGCGTCTCAATTCCGGCAATTCGTTTGTAAATATCCAGCTTCTGATATTCGTTGCTGATATAAGAATCCGGGATAAATGCATCCATGTTCAGATCGATTGTTGTCTCGAAGTCCTCCATGGTATGAATACCTTTTGCCTCTTTGACCGCCTCGCTGAGCATCTTGCAATAAAGGTCATATCCGACCGCATTCATATGTCCATGCTGTTCCGCGCCGAGAAGATTTCCCGCTCCTCGAAGCTCAAGATCACGCATCGCAATTTTGAATCCGCTTCCGAGATCCGTATATTCACGAATTGCTGACAGTCGTTTTTCTGCTGTTTCTTTCAGCATGGTATTTCTGCGGTACATCAGAAACGCATATGCCGTACGGTTTGAGCGTCCGATTCTTCCTCGCAGCTGATAAAGCTGTGAAAGTCCATAGCGGTCTGAATCATGGATGATCATGGTATTTACATTGGAAATATCCAGGCCTGTTTCAATGATCGTAGTCGAAACCAGTACATCGATATCTCCGTTGATAAATGCAAACATAACAGCTTCAAGTTCACGCTCACTCATCTGCCCGTGTGCAAAATCCACTCTCGCATCCGGAAGAAGTTTCGCAATTCTGGCAGCCACATCTGCTATATCATTGACACGGTTGTACACATAATATACCTGCCCGCCTCTTCGAAGTTCACGGTTAATTGCCTCACGGACGGTTTCTTCATCATACTCCATAACGTACGTCTGGATCGGTACACGATCCATCGGCGGCTCTTCAAGGACACTCATATCGCGGATACCGATCATGCTCATATGAAGGGTTCGCGGAATCGGTGTTGCCGTCAGTGTCAGTACGTCAATGTCTTTTTTCAGCTGCTTGATTTTTTCTTTGTGGGCCACACCGAAACGCTGTTCCTCATCAATGATCAGAAGACCGAGGTTCTTGTATTCCACATCCTTTGAAAGTACACGGTGCGTGCCTACAACAATATCTACCTGCCCTTTCTTAAGATCTTCGATGGTCTTTTTCTGCTGTGCAGGTGTACGGAAACGGCAGAGCAGTTCCACACGTACCGGAAACTCTTTCATTCGCTGAATAAAAGTATTATAAATCTGCTGTGCAAGAATCGTTGTAGGAACAAGATAGACTACCTGACGACTCTCCTGCACCGCTTTAAATGCGGCACGAAGCGCAACTTCTGTCTTGCCGTAGCCGACATCCCCGCACACAAGACGATCCATGATCTTTGTGCTTTCCATGTCCCGCTTCGTATCTTCGATAGCAGCAAGCTGATCCTCCGTTTCCTCATACGGAAACATTTCTTCAAACTCCCGCTGCCAGACCGTGTCAGGACCACAGACATAGCCTTCTTTTTCCTGACGGACTGCATAAAGCTCGACCAGTTCACGGGCAATGTTGCGAACCGCACCTTTGACCCTGGATTTGGTCTTTTTCCATTCCTGACCGCCAAGACGGTTCAGCTTCGGAGGCTTCGCAGTCTCTGCCCCGGAGTATTTCTGCAGTGCATCAAGCTGTGTTGCAAGAATATAGAGATTGCTTCCGTTTCGGTATTCAATCTTGATATAATCCTTCGCGACTTTGTCGACAGCAACCTTTTCGATACCACGGTAAATGCCGAGTCCATGCTTTTCATGGACAACGAAATCACCGATTGACAGCTCGGAAAAGTCCTGAATACGCTTCCCGTTGTATTCTTTCTTCTTTTTGCGTTTCTTCTGTTCTTTGCCAAAGATGTCCGTCTCTGTGATCACGGCAAATTTGACCATCGGATATTCAAATCCTTTTCGCGCATGGCCATAAACAACCATGATCTCACCGGGTTCCAGAATACGTTCTGAATCCTGTCCGTAAAAAGCACTTAAGCCTTCATCCTGCAGATCTTTTGCAAGACGCTCTGCACGGGTTCTCGAGCCGGAAAGAAGCACAATCCGGTATCCCTCTTTTTTATACTGTTTCAGATCCTTGACCAGAAGCTCAAAACTGCTCTGGTAAGAATTCATGGATTTTACGGTCAGATTGAACTGCCCTGTAATTTTCCATCCGGATTTACGCGGATCAAGAAGCGAAAGCCCGATACAATTACGTCCGTTGAGCTTTTTGCACAGTTCTTCCCAGGAACACATCCAGTTACCGGAAAGTGTCGTCTCGCCTTTTTCCTGACGGTTCCGGCAGCTCTGCTGAAATTCTTCTTCGACTGCCTTCGCATTTTCTTCCAGATGATTTAATTCATCCAGAAAGATCATCGAATCTCCGTCTTTAAAATAGTCGATAAAAGTAACTCCGCCTTTTTCGATCGGCTGCTCTGCTGCCGGATAGATCATGATCTCATCCAGATTTTCCAGAGAACGCTGACTCTGCGCATCAAAGCTTCGGATAGAATCAATCTCGTCTCCCCAGAGTTCGATTCGCCATGGATTTTCTTCAGTAAGAGAATAAATATCAATGATACCGCCTCTTATTGAAAACTGTCCCGGCATCTCGACCTGACCGACGCGCTCATAACCCATATGGACCAGTGCCGCTGTCAGTTTGTCCATATCAAGACTGCTGTCATTACGGAAATGGATGAGCTGCTTTTCAATCTTTTCCAGCGGAAGCAGGTAATCCATACAGCCGTCAATACTGGTGACGACCGTGATCTCCTCCTGACGTTCCAAAAGGGCACGAATGACCTGCATGCGCTGACGGATCAGAAGGTTTCCGTGAATATCTGCCTGAAAGAAGAGCAGATCTTTTGCCGGATAATAATAGACCCGCTTGTCATAGAAGCGGTAATCCTCGTAAAGATCTTTTGCTGTCTTTTCATCTGCCGCAATTACCAGATGAGATGGAAAAAGCCCGGAAAGCCCATACATAAGATGAGCTTTCTGGGACTCTATACAACCACTGACTTCCAGAATTCCATGATTCTTTTTTGCCTGTTTTTCAATTTCTTCGATCTCTGCAAGACCCTGCAGAGGCTGCAAAAATGTTTTCATACATTCCCCGTTTTCTTGTTATACTCGTTCATGGCTGCATCCACACTGTCCGTCAGGATCAGTTCGACCGCTTTGCACGCTCTTTCCTGCGCTTCTTCAATAAGGGCACGGTCTTCCTTATCAAATCTTCCCAACACATAGTCAGCCAGATCCCAGCCCTTTGGTTTTGCACCGACACCAACCTTGATGCGCACAAAGTTCTGTGTTCCAAGCTGCTGTATGATATGTTTGATTCCATTATGACCGCCCGCACTGCCTTTTTTGCGGATGCGAAGCTGTCCCGGATCAAGATCAATATCATCATAAACGACGATCATTTCTGTCTCCGGATCGATCTTGAAGTAGTTTGCCATCTCCCGGATCGGTCCGCCGCTTAAGTTCATATAGGAAAGCGGCTTCATCAGGATCACCGGCTGTCCGCCGATTCTTCCCTTTCCGTACATGGCATTAAATTTCACGCCAGCCTGCGGAACCTGATATTCTTCCACAAGCTTGTCTATTACATCAAATCCCATATTGTGGCGTGTCGCTTCATACTGCCTTCCGGGATTTCCCAAACCTACAATCAGATACATTCTTATTTCCTCACTGTGTTAATTAAAGTAAACCATCTCATCTGCCAGCGGCTCACAGGGCTCCACGTATTCTGCATCCAAAACAATGCCCTCTTCGCCCTGATATTCGTTACGCTTCTCAATACCGACTTTTGCAGTGACTTCTACCCACTGTCCGGCTGTAAGCTTCGGTGCATAAGCACTCTTGCATACATAACCTAGAAAAGTCGTATCATCTGCACAGCAGGTCATTGCTGTACGCCCCGGAACAAAGAATTTACTTCCCATTCCGCGCGGTTTCATGACTCTTGCTTTGAATTTGACGGTTTTGCCATCGTAATTTTCCGGATGATCCATCGCATCGACAAACCAGATACCATAATCTTCAGGCAGGATCTCGATAACCGGTGCATCCATATCAAACGGCATCTCATCCTGGAAAATATCGCCAAGCTCGCCTTCTTCATCCTCAAAAATGACTTCGGCTCTCTGATTGGCAACTTTGATTCCACGACGGTAGGTCGGAAGCGGATCTTCTTTCTTGCAGCGGTTAAAGATAACCATATCTGTATTTTTGATCATATCCATAAAAATAGATTTCATGTTTGCCATATACATCTGGAAAGTACTGCCATCGACACATGTGATCTGCTGTTCGACTCCCCAGCCTTTCGGAAGCTGCATCTTCTCAAAATTGCTTACCAGCCACATGCCATTATATTCTATGATGACACGCTCCGGCTGATGAAGAATATCCATTGCAACAAGACGGTCTGTTGTAAAATCTTCTTCGTTTTCGATGACTTCCACAACCGTATTGTTTGCTTTCAGAATTGCCGGATCATATTCTTCTTCACCTTCTTCACATAGGATCAGAAGTGTTTTTCCATCTGTGTGAAAGTAATCCTGCCGGATCGTGAAGCTTAAGAACGATGTTTTACCGCTCTCCAGAAAACCGGTCATTAAATAAATCGGTACTGTGATCTCATTCATGATCTGTATTACCCTCCATCTTTACAGGCCAAAAAGTTCAGCCAGTTTGTCCTCTTTCAGTTTGGATCCGATTACGCAGAGACGGCCTGTGTATTCCGGTGCGCCTTCGCGGATCTCTGTTTCTTCAGGAACCATATCAAAGTAGATCCATGTTCCGTCTTCTGCCGGGAGCATACCTTTTGCACGGAGGATGATACCATACTCGTCTGATGCAGAAAGTGCCTCGAGCATTTTTTCAAGATTTTCTCTTGTAAATTTCTTAATTGTCTCACAGCCCCAGCTTGTAAATACTTCATCTGCATGATGATGGTGATGGTCATGATGATCATGTCCACATCCGCATTCATGGTCGTGATGGTGCTCATGTTCTTCGTGATCGTGGTCATGTCCGCATCCGCATTCATGGTCGTGATGATGCTCATGTTCTTCGTGATCGTGGTCATGTCCGCATCCACATTCATGGTCGTGATGATGCTCATGTTCTTCGTGATCGTGGTCATGATGGTGATGTTCACCATGTTCATGCACATGACCGCATTCCGGGCATACTTCCTCTTCTTCCATCAGTTCCTGCGCAAGGGATACCGGATGTTCCATAACATCGAGAAGTTTCTTTCCGTCCAGTTTTTCAATCGGTGTGGTAATGATCGCTGCCTTCGCATTGATCTCACGGAGAAGTTCCAGAGATGCCTGTGCTTTCGCTTCATCTACGATATCTGTACGGCTCATGATGATTGCTCCGGCATATTCTACCTGATTGTTGAAAAACTCACCAAAGTTTCTCATATACATTTTGCATTTCTTTGCATCAACAACAGTTGTGTAGCTGTTCAGTACAAGTCCTGTCTCTTCTTCCACACCCTGTACAGCCTTGATAACATCAGATAATTTGCCGACACCGGATGGCTCGATCAGGATTCGGTCCGGATGATATTTGCTGATTACTTCTTTCAGAGATGCACCAAAGTCACCAACCAGTGAGCAGCAGATACATCCTGAATTCATTTCACGGATCTGGATTCCGGCTTCCTTCAGAAAACCACCATCAATACCGATTTCACCAAATTCGTTTTCAATCAGTACAACCTGCTCACCCTGAAATGCGTCTTTCAGAAGCTTTTTGATCAGTGTTGTTTTACCGGCTCCAAGGAATCCGGAAATAATGTCAATTTTAGTTTTTTCCATGATTGCATTTCCTCTCTTTCTGCCCGAAGACAAAACAGGTTACTGTTTACTCCGTTCACAGCAACCCGGTTATTTGTTTTATATCACTAACTTGCAACGTAATTTAACCAGGAGGCATAAATACCCCCTGGTCTATAGTGTCCACAGAGACTCTTATTATTCATTAAGATCAGCCGTTGATCATGAAGCTGAGAAGTTTGTCGATATCTTCTTTCTCATATGCAACGATCTCAAGTTCCGGGATTTCTCCGCCGGAGAAGATATTTGCAAGAGATACGTACTGGGAAAGTTTGGATTTGAGGTTCAGTCTGTCTCCTTCACCTGTTACCAGTTCTACTTTGCCTTTACAGCTATCTACTACTTCAAAAAATTTGTCAATGTCTTTAATATTTGATACTTTCATTTTTGTTTCTCCTTTCAGAATTTTATTATTTAAATTATATATTTCTTAGCTATCTCATACCTTTCGGTCGCGTTCAGTATAACCTATCTTCACAGAAAAAGCAATGGCTTTTACATACAATTAACCAATGATTTCAACCCCTCTTTTGTACAGGATTAATAAGTAAATACTGCAACTCCATATCCCGGGAGAGAATAATTAAACGAATATTCTCTGTGATCGCATTCCTGTTCTTCTGCTTTGAAGATCTTTGGCTTGTCGAGGAGTCCGTTTTCATCCATGATCAGCTTGTACTGTTTTTTCTTCGGAACTCCTACACGATAATCCGGTCTGTCAACCGGTGTGTAGTTTGCTACAAACAGAAGATTATTTCGCTTCGTCGGTGATTTTCTTATCAGGCTGAAAATGCTTCTGTATGCATCATCCGCATTAATCCATTCAAAGCCTTCCGGATCATTGTCGGCTGCATACAGTGCCGGGTACTTCGTATACATATGAAGAAGTGTCTTCACAAAATTCTGAAGATCCTGATGCTTTTCTTCTTTGAGGAGATACCAGTCAAGTTCTCTCTCCTCACTCCATTCACGGAGCTGGCCGAACTCCTGTCCCATAAACAGAAGTTTCTTGCCCGGATGGAACAGCATAAACGCATATGCAGCTTTCAGATTACGGAACTTATCGTCCGGATATCCAGGCATTTTGTTAAGCATTGAACATTTCAGATGTACAACTTCATCATGAGAAATAACAAGTACATAATTTTCACTGTATGCATACGTCATGGAGAAGGTCATCTTGTTGTGATTGTCTTTACGGAAGTATGGATCCAGTTTCATATATTCCAGGAAATCATTCATCCAGCCCATATTCCATTTCAGAGAAAATCCAAGGCCGCCATCTTCAGCCTTTCCTGTAACCTTTGGCCATGCAGTCGATTCTTCTGCAATCATGACAGTACCATGATTCCTGCCAAGCACAACTGTATTCAGATGTTTAAAAAATTCGATCGCTTCGAGATTTTTATTATCGCCATATTTATTGGCAACCCATTCGCCGTCCTTCTTGCCGTAATCCAGATACAGCATGGATGCAACCGCATCGACACGCAGACCGTCTACGTGGCACTCCTCTATCCAGAAAAGCGCATTGGCGATTAGGAAGTTTTTGACCTCCGGCCGACCGTAGTTGTAAATCTTCGTTCCCCAGTCCGGGTGCTCTCCCTGTCTCGGGTCTTCATGTTCATAAACAGCCGTTCCGTCAAAGTTTGCAAGTCCGTGTGCATCCTTCGGGAAATGTGCCGGAACCCAGTCAAGAATAACACCGATCTTATTACGATGAAGATGGTCAATCATATATTTGAAATCTTCTGCTGTTCCGTAGCGGGAGGTCGGTGCATAATAACCGGTTACCTGATAGCCCCAGGAGCCGTCAAACGGATGCTCTGCGATTCCCATCAGTTCGACATGGGTATAGCCCATCTTCTTCACATAAGCAGCCAGCTCATGTGCCAGTTCGCGATAATTGTAAAAGCCCGGATCGTCCTCATCCTTTGCTTCATGTTTCTTCCATGAGCCGGGATGAACTTCATAAATTGCCATCGGACTCTTTTTCTCATTAAATTCCGGACGGTGTTTCATCCAGGTAGTATCTTTCCATTTATGACTGGAAATATCTGTAATTCTGGATGCTGTTCCCGGACGAAGCTCCGCTTCATTGCCATATGGATCAGCTTTGTAAATTTCCTCACCGTGATAACCAATAATATAAAACTTATAAAGGTCGCCGATTTTTGCCTCAGGTATAAAGGTCTCATAGACTCCGATCGGTCCTGTCTTCTGCATCGGGTTCTTCTGAATATCCCATTCATTAAAATCACCCACTACAGAAACAGATCTGGCATTCGGTGCCCACACCGCAAAATAGACACCTTTTTTGCGTCCTCGCATCGTAGGATGCGCCCCGAGCTTTTTATAAATGTCATAATGGGTTCCCTGTCCGAACAGATACTGATCCAGCTCTGTAAACTGCAACTTCTCTCCCATTCAAACGTACCTCCCTTAATTGTTAATTTGCTACTTTCTGATTCTTCATCGGCATTATGCACATGATTAACGCCGATCTTTTGTGTTTTTATAGACACATTATACCAATCCATATAGTTCCCGTCAATTAAAACAACCAGAAGTCTGTAAGAAAAAAATCACAGAAAACGTTAAAAAAAGAGAACCTGTCAGGCAGAAAAAAATTTATGTATCTCTGCCTTTCATGTCCTCTTTTGTAAGCTGCTTTATTCCGTATTACTCCTCCGAATAATCGCCATCGTCAGAACTTCCGTCATCGGAACTTCCATCATCGTAAGAACCGTCATCTAAAGATTCATCATCGGAAGAACCATCGTCAGAACTTCCGTCATCGGAACTTCCATCATCGTAAGAACCGTCATCTAAAGATTCATCATCGGAAGAACCATCGTCAGAACTTCCATCCGATGTATCTGAACTTCCATCAGTAGATGTATCCGTACCATCTGTGCTTTCATCACCAGATGCATCTGTGGTATTTCCACTGTATCCTGCAACAATTCCCTTCTGCAGAGAGCTGTCCCAGAAATCAGAATAATTGGCATTCTGTAAGGTAACTCCCTTCGCTGCTGCCAGCTCGCTGACAGTCATCAGCTTATATCCTTTCTGCACAAGTTCCGGAATCATCTTGATTGCTGCCTGTACAGAAGGTTCATGAATATCATGCATCAGAATGATAGAACCATCTGTAAGGTCACCATTCATAACTGCATCATAGTCCTTGTTTACATCCAGATAACTCCAGTCCAGAGAATCCAGGGACCATGTGAAGAACGGTTTACCTACCGTAGAAATGATATCATCACTCCAGTTGCCATAAGGTGCACGTGCCACACTTGCTTTCTGTCCACAGGCTTTTTCCAGTGCTGCATCTGTATCGGAAAACTCCTTCGCCACAGAATCCATACTCAGATCATAAAGATTCGGATGATCCCAGGAATGGCTGCCGATCTCACAGCCGATATCCGCCATACGCTGTACTGTGGATTCCCAGCTTCCTACATTCTGTCCAAGCATGAAGAATGTCGCATGTGCATTGTTTTCTTCCAGACAGTCAAGAAGTTCATCAGTGTATTCTCCCGGACCATCATCAAAAGTAAGTGCAATTCGTGTCTTATGCTGACTCGGATCATAAGTACCATCATCGTTGAAATAATAATCATCAAAACCGACTTCCACCCATCCGGTCTTTATGTAACCGTTATCATCAAAGTAATATGTAGAACCATCGATTTCCTGCATACCGCCGGCGAAATATGTACCATCTGCGTTCTGATACCATTTGCCGTTTTCGTCGTCATGCCATCCGGCTGTAAGCTGTGCCGCTTTCGTCAGATCACTCTGGCCTTTGACCGGCTGGCGTATCGCCGCGTTTGTTTCTGTACTCGTATCTCCTGTATCCGTACTGTCCGAACTGCTGTCAGCAGTCGTGCTGTCTGTCTCTGCCTGTACCTGCTGTGGTTTCTCTGTATTTCCGCCACCGGCTCTGTTAATGACCGGAAGAATAATTCCGCGGATTACAAAAATCAGTACCAAAATAACTGCAACGACATATGCACCCTTTTTCATCATCTGCCGCCGTCTTATCTGTTGTTGCTTTTTGCGCATTCGTTCGCGCAATACCCTCTTATCCATTGACTCCACCTGCTGTATTTTCTATATCTTTTCTCTTCTTATTATCATAACGCATTTAATTCTGAAATACAATGACAATTCCTGATCTGCTTTCACTAATCCTGCACAGAATTGTCACTAACTGACAGGTGATTAAATAACTCTCTTTAATTCAAGATTTTCACTTGCAAGCAGTAAATCCGCCTGCTTTCCGATTCGAATAGAACCAACACGGTCAAAGATTCCAATACTTCTGGCAGGATTTGCGGTTGCCGCCATTATCGCCTGTTCCAGTGGAATTCCAAATTCTACGGCTTTGCACATACATCCATAAAGATTCGTCGCAGAACCGGCAAGCGTACCATCTTTCAAAACTGCTTTTCGATCCTTAACGGTTACCTCCTGTCCGCCAAGCTCGTATGTACCATTTTCCATCCCTGCCGCACGCATGGAATCGCTGATGAGGATCACACGCTCCGGTCCGAACATCCGAAATGCTGCGCGGATCGCAGACGGATGAATGTGATATCCGTCGCAGATCATCTCAACCATGCACTCCGGATCATCCATTGCCGCACCGATCAGTCCCGGCGCTCTGTGTCCAAAAGGCTGCATCGCATTGTAAAGATGCGTAACATGATGCGCACCAAGCTTCATTGCTCTTGATGCGCAGTCATAATCTGCTGCTGTATGTCCCAGTGAAATGCAGACTTCTTCGTGCATTTCCTTTATAAATTCTTCTGCGCCGTCCATATTCGGAGCAAGTGTAACAAGACGCACCAGACCATCGACATCCTGATTCAGTTCTCTTACAAATGCCACATCCGGTGCTGCGATCCATTTCTCAACATGTGCGCCCTTTTTGGCTGGATCAAGAAACGGACCTTCCATATTGATACCGACAACTTTGGCTCCTTCTTCTGTCTGTGCGCCTTTGATTGAAGCAAAGATCTGGCGGAGTCGTTCTTTGGGAAATGTCATCGATGTCGGGCAGTAGGAAGTAATTCCGCAGCTTCTTTCGTACCGGAGGATTTTCTTAAGTCCTTCCGGATTTCCATCGGAAAAATCTTCTCCAGCCGCACCATGACTGTGAATATCCACAAGACCCGGCAATACAAGAAGTCCTTCTGCATCTATGATTTCTCCGTCGTCCTGATATTCTGCTTTGTCTACCAGACGATGGGCATTGACATAAAGTGTCTGTTCCAGAAAGCTTCCATCCTCCTGAAAGACCTTTCCGCTTTTTATAATCATTCTTCGGCTACCTCATCTGTATCATCTGCTGTATCCGTATCCTCTGCAGCAGCTTTATCTTCAGCATCGTCTCCTGCTTCGATCGTGTACTCAGCTCCATCTTCCATTTTCAGATCATAACCTTCGTCTACCGCATCCGCATCATCACCTGCTACTTCTGTGACATTTGCATTGTCAACGATAAAACGCTCCACACGCAGAAGAGCCAGTGATTCATTCACTTCCTGCTCCCCATATAGCGCAATCATCTCGTCAATGCTTGTGAATCCATATTCCTCAATCAGGTCATCTTTTAAGTTCTGAGTTTCTTCATCATCAATGCTGAGTCCTTCTGCATCCATGATTCCCTGCACGATCAGATTCTGTTCTACTTTGGACTCTGCATACTGCTGACATTCTGACTCATAATCTTCCTCTGACATTCCCTGCGATTCCAGGAAATCAGCCATCTCCATACCGGCATCTTTCACATATTTTTCATTGAGTTCCTGATAGGATTTCTTCGCTGCATCAACATCTTCTTTCGGATAATCTTTGATTTCGGAAGCTGCCTGTACTTTATTCCATGCATCACTGTAAAGCCCATAATCTGCGGTCTGCACGGCTGTGTCTTCGAGCTGTTTCTTAACTGCCTCGCGGTATTCATCTACTGTCTTATACTCTGTATTCTCAGCTACCCATTCATCAGTCAGTTCTGCCGGACGGGTAAATTTCTGAAGTGTAACTTTAAATACAACTGCTTTGCCTGCTACGGATTCTTCATAATAATCGTCCGGGAAAGTCAGATCCAGTTCTTTTGTTTCACCGGATTTCATTCCGACAATGCCATCCTCAAATCCGTCGATCATCTCACCATCACCAACCACAAGCTCATAATCTTCTGCAGAACCACCGTCAAATTCTTTGCCGTCAATGGTTCCTGTAAAATTGATCGTTACTGTATCACCGTTTTCTACAGTACCGTCTTGTACTTCTGTTCCATTATCTTCCAGATCATAATTGATCTCTGCCTGAACATCGTCATCTGTGACAGTCTGTGAAGTACGGGTAAGTTCCAGTCCCTTATATTCACCTATTGTCACATATTTGGAAACATCTTTGACAGAAACCAGTCTCTTTCCTTCAGAAGAAGCAGCCTCCTTTGTATCTGTATCGGTGCTGTCTTTCTCTGAATCTTCACTGTCCTTTGTATCGGTTGTTTCTGTGGTCGTTTTTTCTGTATCAGATGATTTGCCGCATGCGGCCGCGGAAACCGCCATACACATAATTAACATTGCAGCTACTGCTTTTTTCTTCATAATAAAACTCCTTTCATTTATCCTTACATCGGAGGTACCGGTGTCGGTCTGGAAGAATCCCATACATCAGCCACATCAAAGAGGTCACTGAGCATTTCCGGATTGTAATACATGCGATATCCATCGAGATTTCTTCTTCCCTGACGGAAATACTGGTCTGTGATCTGTACAAAATACTGGCTGGAATCTACATTACAGAAATAATCATATCCTGCGCTCTTGTAATACTGGAATTTCGGGTTGTCTGAAGAATATCCTGACCAGTCTCCGATGTCGGCGCCAAACGCAAAGATAACCATATCAGTGTCTCCGAGAATCGGTGCAACATAGGATTTCCATTTCTGGTCATCCGTCTTAAGATCTTCTGCTGAACGTTCCGTTGCATTCATATGTCCCCATGTGTGGCTTGCAAATTCCCATCCTTCTGCCTTCATGGCATCTGCAACTTCTGTCGCATCCGCCACATCCTGATCATAGTCAAAATCCGGATTGTCCTCCAGGAATTTCTTCTGGTCATCCTGTAAGTTCTCACCGGTCTTGTAGGCAATATCGGTTCTGTATCCAAGCACTCCGTTGTATCCGGTCATAGCAAGGATTCCCTTGCGTCCGTGCCATGAAAAATCCGGATGTTCCCTGATAAAGGTATCCAGAAGCGGCACCAGATCATAATCACCGACGGAAACGCTTCCGTCTGCTTCGATGTATTCGTTCTTTACTTCTCCGTTCTCATCCAGAACCAGTTTCGATGCGCAGCCATCACCATCCATGTAGTGATAATAGCTGACATCATCCTGTGAAAGAACAAATGGAATCTTGCCTTCCGGCACCATGATCTTGCCACGGCTCATCGTACCATCATCATTCACTGTCGCCATATCATGTGGACTTACCAGAACATATCCCTTGTCATACATGATCTGAATGATTTTATTGAACTCACTGACTGTCGTCATTACCTGATTATAATTTCCTGATTTTGAATCACCGTCAAAAGCTCTGCCTGTATCATCGATCAGCGTGTGAAAAAATACATGTGTGATCTGCTCCAGTGGATATTCCACCAGTGTGGATTTGGCAATCTGGCATTTTGCTGCAAGATCCATATAATCTTTATTTGTATCAAAATCATCCTGCTGTTTCAGAAGTTTGATTGCTTCATCATAATTGTACTGCTGGTACATCAGCGTTGCCTGATCCAGCACCGAGCCCTCACTCTCTGAAGTATCATCCTTCTTATCTGAATCCTTTTTGGCTGCTGAAACAGTCTGCGTAAGTCTGTTTCCGATGTCTGTCGGGAAATGACCTCCGCCTGCCAGAACAGCCGCTGTCAGAACAGCCGTCAGTATCATTGCTCTTTTTTTCATCTCATTGTTCCCCTTTACTTATCATCAGCCCATTGGCGGCACCGGTGTCGGTCTGGCAGGATCAAACACACTCTTTGCATCAAAGAGATCCTCCAGGAGTTCCGGATTGTAATACATACGGTATCCGTCTAAATTTCTTCTCCCCTGACGGAAATACCGGTCTCGTATCTGTACAAAATATTTGCTTGAATCTACGTTGCAATAATAGTTATATCCCATACTCTTCAGATATTCAAACTTATCTCCGGAATAATCTTCTGCATCTGTAAGATCCGTTCCGAACGCAAAAATAATGATATCCGTTCCACCGATCAGCGGATCCACATTATCCTTAAATTTCTGCGTATCTGCCTGCAAAGTCTCCAGTGAGATCTGTCCGATATTCTGATGTCCCCATGTATGACTTGCAAACAACCAGCCTTCTTCTTTCATGGCATCGGCGACTTTTTTGGCACCTTCCCGTTCTTTCTCAAGACTGAAATCCGGATGACTGTCAAGCCAGTCAACCTTGTTCTGATCAAGGTCATCGGGTCTTGTTTCATAGCTCTGATCTGTACGGTAACCAAGGATGCCATTGTATCCGGTGAGCGCCACAATTCCCTTTGCTCCTCTGTAGGAAAAATCAGGGTGTTTCTCAACAAAACGATCGATCAGCGGCACCATATCATAATCCCCGATTGAAATACTTCCGTCATCTTCAACATACTCATTACGGACCTTGCCTTCATCATCTACCACAAGCTTCGTTGCAAATCCGTCACCATCCATGTAGTGGTAATAGCAGACATCATCCTGCGATAATACAAACGGGATTTTACCCGGCGGAAGAAGAATCTCGCCCGGTGTCATCGTACCGTCATCGTTCGCCTTAGCCATATCATAGATACTGACCATGACATAACCCTTTTCATACATGGTCTCCGTGATCTTGTTGAATTCATCGATCGTTGTCATGACCTGATTGTAATCCGCTTCTTTATAATCACCGTCAAAGGCTTTAGACGTATCTTTGATCAGTGTATGGTAAAAAACATGCGTCACTTCTTCCAGCGGCCATGAAGTACAGGAATCTCTGTCTGATTCGTATTCTTTTACCGCATTCTGCATGTCGGTATTGCTTTCATAATCTGACTGTTTCTTAAGAAGATCGATCGCACCCTGATAATCATACTGCGTGGCCAGAAGCTTCGCCTGCTCCATTGCTCCCGGTCCCTGCTGTTCTGCCGGGACTTCCTGTGAATCTTCTTTCTTCTGTACTTTTTTCGCGGAAGATGCTGACTGTGTACTGCCGTGACGGATAAAACCAGCAATGCCATTCACAGCCCCTGCTACTACCACGAGCGTAATAATACCTGTCGCCCCAAGGATCATAAGCTTTTTCCTGCGTTCCCTCTTCTGGCGTCTCAGTCTGCGCTGACGGCGTCTCTCCCTCAGCTCACGGTCTATATCATCAGTCATATCCGTATATCCGCTCTCCCGGTCTGTATCTGTATTTTTGTTCTCTGTCTCTTTCATACTAACTCCCTGTATGGTTTATTCTGTAATTCCTAGTATACCCGTAAATCGGTGTATTTTATTACAGCCTGCTGATTTTTACATGTTCCACATATAAGAAATATGTTTCCATTATACCTGTTTATCTGCTGTATTTCCATATCTTTTCCTGTTCTTCACGGAATTTTCCTGAATTTGTTTGCCTTTTGTAATAAATGATGTTAGAATATATTTCGCATGACATTAGTTTGTAAATCTACATATTGAGGAGGGTATTTATGAGTACACTTACCATCGTCCTTCTTGTAATCCTGATCATCCTGATCGGTGCTCTGATTGCTCTTTATTTCTTTGGAAAGAAAGCTCAGAAGAAACAAGAAGAACAGCAGGCTCAGATTGAAGCAGCAAAACAGACCGTATCTATGCTGATTATTGATAAGAAACGGCTTCCGTTAAAAGAATCCGGTCTTCCACAAATGGTGATCGATCAGGCTCCGAAGCTTATGCGTCGTTCCAAGCTTCCGATCGTTAAGGCAAAAGTCGGACCGAAGATTTCCATACTGATCGCAGACGAAAAAGTTTTTGATCTGATTCCGGTTAAGAAAGAAGTCAAAGCAGAAGTCAGCGGTTTATACATCGTTGGTGTAAAAGGAATCCGTGGTTCCCTTGAAACTCCGGCTCCTAAGAAAAAAGGCTTCTTCGCCAGATTACGTAATAAATAATTTCATACGGATCATAAAGCAAACACCCGAAGGTTCATTCCTCCGGGTGTTGATTTTTGTAATGATATATCTGTTCTTCAGTTTTCGTAAAAAGAAAAATCTCCGAGGTCTTTGGACTGTGCCTGAACCGTCAGGTAACAATCTGCCACATGTTCATCATTCATATCCAGTGCATAATCCACTTTCATCTGAATGCAGTCTTCATCTTCCATCATTTCAAGGCCTGTTGCGGCAATTCCCATCTGAAGTGTTCCAAATGGTGTCGAATAAAGAGTCATGTTTTTCTTTCCCTGCTCAAACACCATATGTACATTTACCTGTCCCTGTTTGCGTACTTCTACACCCTGTGGAGACAGCTTAATATAATTGACTGTCGGCTGTGCCGTATCATCCATCATTTCTTCATACCGAAGATAGTGACTTCCGTTTCGATAATAATACTGTCCGGGAACAACGATTTCAATCGGTTCCTGCTCATCCTCCGTATCCATCATCTGAAGTCCCCGTACACGAATAAGTACATCTTTTTTCATTTATTTCTCCTAATACTTCTCAATGTCGATTTTGCGTGTCATGGTTACATCATAAGGCAGAATGGAATTGGCAAATTCCTTGAATTCATCTGCAAGATCGCTGACATAAAAGCGGTATGGAAACTCTGCCTGCTGCTCTCCGGTACTCAGAATGTCCATTTTCGTCAGAAGGCTCTTTAATTCCAGTGCCGTCTCATATGCCGGATTGACCAGACGGACTTTCTCACCCATCACTTCCTGAATCGTTGAACGGATCAACGGATAATGTGTACATCCGAGGATCAGGGTATCTACCTGCTCATCCTTCAGCTCCTGCAGGTAGCGGGATGCAACTTCGACCGTAACCGGATCATGCAGCCATCCTTCTTCTACCAGCGGTACAAAAAGCGGGCATGCCTTCCCGATCACCGTAATCTCCGGATCCAGCCTTTTCAGGTAAGATTCGTGGATGCCACTTCCAACCGTACCCACGGTACCGATCACCCCGACTCTTTTATTTTTAGTCTCTTCTGCTGCCACACGGGCACCTGCTTCAATCACACCAAGCACCGGTATATCAAGCTTATCCTGTACAGCCTCAAGCGCAAACGCACTCGCAGTATTACAGGCGATCACGATCGCCTTGACATTCTGCTCTCTCAGAAAATGAACGATCTGACTGGAATAGCGGATGACGGTATCTTTTGATTTGCTTCCATATGGAACCCTTGCAGTATCTCCAAAATACACAATTTTTTCTGAAGGAAGATTTCGCATGATCTCACGTGCTACGGTCAGACCGCCCACGCCGGAATCAAACACACCGACAGGCGCATTCTTATCTATCATATATGTATCTCCATTTCTTAAATAATATAGCCCGGAAAGCCCTGCGACCATCCGGACTATTTATCATATTACCACCTCTCAATGGCTTTCGCAAGCCAGAAGGAAATCTTTGGCTTCTGATCTGTCTGCGAAAAACAAAACTGTGGATACAGACTTCCCCACCATGCCACTACACCGGGAGCAGTTCGTCCCGAAACAGCACTTCCGAAAAGCGAAACTGCAAGCAGTCCCGCAACAATTGCCACCTGTACCCTGTATTTTCTGTTTCTGAGAGTATCTCTTATTTTTACTGCCTCTGTTTTCCATATATTTATTTTTTCGTTCTTCTGCAGCCACGCTTTCATGTCAGATGCCTCCTGTACATACATAATTTCTGATTACTCTGTCAGAAGTATTGACCATTTTCGGTATTTTATTCCAGAAACACTTCCAGTTCTCCGTCAACAAGCGTAATTTTCGGAAGAGAAAGCAGCGTTCCGCCCTGATACCACTGATGATAGACCTGTCGCAGTGTCACTCCTTCTTTTTGCTGTGCCGGTACCCGATTTTCAAGAAGCCCTGTCAGATAATCTCCAATCGAGGCACCGCCACTGTCCCATTTCAAGACAGCCTCCGGATCCCCGGTTCTGAAAAGATAAATATCTTCTCCTGCCAGCGGCTCCGCTTTCAGATAGTTCAAAAACATTTCCCATCTGCCGCTTTCAAGCATCTCATTTCCCATGATAATGACCTCGAGGTGACCGATATCAAGATATCGGTTCTGGCTTCTGTCATAAAGCTGCTGGATTTCGTCAAAATCGCGTCCTCTCAGTGTCAGTACAGAACGGTCAGTATTTTCTTCCTCTTTTCCCTGTCCGGTCGCCTCCGGCAGATCCGGCATTCCGTATGAAATGACGAAATCATCTCCTGAAACATCAATGCCAAGCGCAAGCGGATACATTCTCTTTTCCGGTTCAATTCCCGCACAACCGCTGCATATCAGTACCAGTGCCATAAAAATGCAGCCAAGCGTTGCTACTTTTTTTATCTGTTTCTGACGGCTGCGTAAAAACAGATAGATCAATATAAGAAGAAGACCGGGCACAAAAATTTTTGCAAGATAAATTTCAAACAGATCCGCCACTGTCACACCATCAATCTCAATAATTGCTGCTGCATATACCGCCACCGGAAGCCAGTATTTTCCGGTGCCGATATGTGCCGATGTCAGGATCCGTTCTCCATAATAAAAAACACTGCCGATTGTAAACAACAGACCATAAAGCAAAAAGCCCATCCACAGCACATCAAACCTTGCCAGAACATTCCCCGGCAGATCTGCACCTGCCAGCAGAGAAAGAACCGGCCATGTTTCAGACTGCACTCTCCGCCATCCCAGCACAGCCGGAAGAAGTACCAGTACACAGATCATAATTCCACTGACTGTCAGGATTCCCCCTATCACAGTCTTTCCTGCGCTGCCTCGTTTTTCAACATCTTTCATCACAAACGGAAGCAGACTGATTCCCGAAAAAAAGCACAGATAACGGTATGCAGACCGGATACTTGTCTGTACGGAAAACGCTTCTTCCCGAAACAGTTCCGTGATATATTCTGCCTTTCCCTGTCCCGCACACAGTATAAGCAAAAGCAGGATCGCCCCTAGAAAACTTCCTCCTGTGACTTCTGCCATCCTGCCTCTTTTCTGCAGTCCTTTTTCCATTCCACAGGCACAGACAGATACTGCAAATAACAGGAGCCATTTTTCAGAGATTCCAAAGATCAGCCATACAGGAATGATACGCCCAATCAGATTCAGAAGATATGCTCCCGCCATCACAAGATAGATAAGAAAAAAGTCTCCGAAGATCACAGCTCTGACTTTTCCGAAGGAACGCAGCATATCCGCATACCCATACGTGCTTCGAAGATAGAAAAAAGAATACAGCAAAAGAAAAATCACTGCCAGAATGATCCCCACCGCACCGGACAACCCCAACAGTCCGCCTTTCCCGTTCAGACAAAGCAGAAAAGGCGCCAGAAACGTCAGCAGAATCTGCCGGTATAACTGCCGGTGTGAGATCCGATTATTTTCTGCGTACTTCATTTTGCGCCTCCTTTTCTGTCTCCGCATCTGTCGTCTGTGCTTTATGTTTCAGTCGCAAACTCTGCTCTTTTTTGGCATATACCGGACGATACTGCCGCTTCTTAAACGGAATCCGCCAGATGCCGTCTCCTACCCGGCTTACCGAATGTTTTCTGACAAAGGGAACAAGATACGGCACACCAAAACTCAAAAGTCCGGACAGATGCGAAATCAACAGATAAATGCCCAGTACGATACCGTATATCCCGAGATATCCGCCCAGAAACAGAAATCCATATTTCATAAGCCGAAATGCCGACGCAAATTCCTCATCCGGAATCACCATGGAACCTAATGCGGTCAGCGCTACGATCATCACAACAATAGGACTTACAAGATTTGCACTCACTGCTGCATCTCCGATGATCAGACCTCCCACGATTCCGATTGCATTTCCAAGCGCACCGGGCACACGTACCCCGGCCTCACGAATCAGTTCAAATGCCAGTTCCAATAAAATCAGCTCCGTCACGCTTGTAAATGGTACTCCCTCTCTTGCCTCTGCAAAGGAAAGAAGCAGATTCGCTGGAAGAATCTGTGTATGAAAACGGATCACCGCCAGATAAAGTCCCGGCAGAAGCATTGCCGTCAGAAGTGCCAGATAGCGCAGAATCCTCAAAAACGATGCCATCTCGAAATGGTGATACCAGTCCTCGCTGCTTTCCATAAATCCACTGAATGAGCCGGGCAAAATCAACGCAGACGGAGAATTGTCACAGAGCAGCACAACCTTTCCGTTCAAAAGTTCCAGCGCTGCACGGTCCGGTCGCTCCGTAACCTGATACTGTGGAAACGGAGAATACCACGATTCCTCCGTAAGCTGTTCAAGCATGCCACTGTCAAGGACACCATCTATCTCATATTCTTCGATACGCTCCTTTATCTGCTCCAGAAGTTCCTCATGAACCAGATCATCTATATACAGAATCTGCAGCACCGTATTGGAACGCACACCCATCTGATATTCTTCCACTTTCATTCTGGTATCACGAAGTCTTTTTCGCACAAGCGCGGAATTTGTTTTTACCGAATCTGAAAATCCCTCTCTGGAACCGCGGAGCACTTTTTCTGACTCTGCCTCCGACACACCCATATTCGGATATCCCCTGCTCGAGATTTTCATTGCTTTGTCATAACCATCAATAAAAAAAACAGCGTTTCCGGAAAGGACCGCACCCAAAACTTCGTTCATATCATTCAGTTTCTGTACATCAGCAATTCCAAGGCTGTTATTCTGCATAAACTCCGGAATCTTTTCCGGCGGAATCTCCCAGAAATGATTGATCATCTTGCCGATTGCCGAATCATCCAACATCATATTGGAAACTGCCACTTCTATATAAACCATAAGGCAGTCCACTTTGCGCTCATCCCCGAGCCGCATCGGACGAACCAGAATATCCGCACAGTTTTCACAGCGTTCTTGTATATAACGTTCATTCTCACGAATATCCGCCGAAATTTTTTTCACATTTTCTTTTACATCTGTCATGGTTTCCTCCACAAACCGGCGGATGCGCCACCGACGCCTCCTCTATGTGCCATACAAAAAGAGAGACACATCACATGCATCTCTCTTAGAATAACCATATTTTATTTTTTTATTTACGTATCTGACGATTCTGTGTCTCCTCACGGATCGAGCGGATGATCGCCTCTCTCTGATTTTCAATATGCTGATAGGAAATTTCCTGCGCGCTCTTTACATCACGGTTTTTGATTGCCTCATAAATCTCTTTATGCTCTTTGACCAGAAGATTTCTTGTCTCCTCATCTTTCAGATATTCCACACGGTATCTGTAAATCTGCTCACGCAGGTTGTTTAAAACCTGATTCAGTCTGCGGTTATCTGAAGATTTGTAGATGACTTCATGAAAAGCCACATCTGCTTCTGCAAGTTTTACAAGATTTCCCTCTGCCATCGTTGCCTCGAAATTCTTTGCTGCATTCCAAAGCTCTTCAAGCTGTTCTTCGGTCATTCGCATGCACGCATTCTCAATGGAAAGATTTTCAAGTGCAATACGCACTTCCAGTACATCGTTCAGATCCTTCTCAGTGATATTGGCAACCTGTGCACCTCTCCGGGGAATCATCACGACAAGCCCTTCCAATTCCAGCTTACGCATTGCCTCACGTACCGGAGTTCTGCTGACACCGAGACGCTCTGCAAGCGCGATTTCCATCAGTCGTTCTCCCGGCTTGAGTTCCCCTTTCAAAATTGCCTTACGGAGTGTGTTAAACACAACATCCCGAAGTGGCAGATATTCGTTCATATCTACAGAAAAATCATTCATCATAGGTAGCTTCCCCTTTCCTGCACACATCCTGATCTATGCATGATCTTTTCGGTTGTAAATCTGTGTTGCAAATACTGTTTTGGCCAGATGGCTCTGTTTCAGAACTTCTGCTGCTTCACGCATCTTCGCTCTGTCATCAAAAATGCCAAATACGGTCGGTCCGCTTCCACTCATCATTGCTTTCAATGCGCCATTTGCTTCCATAAGATCTTTGATTTCCTGAATCACCGGATACTGACGAATAATTCCCGGCTCAAAGACATTTTCCATCTTAGATGTCAGGCTTTTAAGATCCTGATTCTCAATATCCCGAAGCATTCCATCAATGTCCGGATGCTTCTGAATGCTGTCCAGCTTCAGATTGTCATATGCCAGCTTCGTTGAAACATTAATTCCCGGTTTGCCGACAAGTACATAACAGCGTGGAAGTCCCGGAAGACTCGTAAGTTTCTCACCGATTCCCTCTGCAAGGGCAGTCCCTCTCATTACACAATAAGGAACATCCGCGCCTACCTGTACGGCACGTTTCATCAATTCCTCTTCGCTGAGGCCCAGACGAAACAGACGGTTCACTCCGACAAAAGCCGCCGCCGCATCTGAACTGCCACCCGCCATACCTGCTGCAACCGGAATGGATTTCGTCAGTTTCATAGAAAGGCCCTCTTTAACATCAAACTCATCCATAAGAAGTTTGGCTGCCTTATATACCAGATTCCTTTCATCAGAAGGAACATAAGGAAGATTTGTAGACAACACAATTCCCGTTTCTGATTTCTTACGGATATCCAAAAGGTCATACATCTGGATCGTCTGCATGATCATCCGTACTTCATGATATCCATCCTCACGCTTGCGGAGTACATCGAGTCCGAGATTGATTTTTGCCATAGCTCGTAAACGCATAAACACACCCTCTGTCCTTTGTATTTTTCGTTCTTTTTGTACTTTGTATACAATCTATGTATTTTATTTTATCCGATTTTTTTGATAATTTCAAGTATCATTCTTCGACTTTTTTTACCAGAAGAAGCGGCATTCCTGAGGAAATTTCTTCGTTTTCCAGCTCATTCATACTTCTGATTTCTTCCGTGGTCGTATAAAAGCGTTTTGCAATGTCCCAGAGCGTGTCTTCCGGCTGAACGATATACACGGTAATTCCAGGCAAACTGCGGATTTTTTCCTGATCAAGAGGTGCTTCTTCCATCTTGTCGAGGATAAATTCTTCACTGCACTGTAACACCAGCACATTGACACCGATCGTTGCACGGATCTCAAGCTCGTTGCTGTCTGCCATGGTCGTTGACAACTGTTCCAGCTCACTATGCAGATAATAAACACTGTCTTTCGAGATTCCCCGTGCCTCTACGATATGACTGAACGGAATGACAGTTTCGGCAGAATAAAACGGCATATCATCATTTCCCACAATATACAGAACCTTCAGACGCAGAATCCCGTCCACCTGAATCCCATCGCTGACGATCTGAGTTTTGTCAACTTTGACATCTCCCTGACTGTGGCAGATCTGCAGAATTTTCCCCTGTGTTTCACGAATCGTCACACGGTCCGACAGACGACATCGTGAGAAATTCCGGATCAACAGGCTTTCCAGCATTTCCGGCCTGCCTTTTGTCTGATACTGTCGAAACGGAGTGTAAGCATCCATGATCACATCATGCTCTTCCTCCCGGTAAAGCTTCATATCCAGTTCCAGAACAACATCTGCCTGCAGTTTACGCTCTTCTCCGTCGGCATCCGGTCTGACCTCCAGAGACTGACTGATCACTGACGCTTCCAGATTCGGAATCATCTCCGAAGTACAGCCGGTGCATTCTGCTTCCCCGTTAAACGGGATCGTGTGCTCCAGCCACTGCAGAGTACTTCCTTCATCCCCGCCCGTATAAAGAACAAAAATAAACAGTTCTCCTTTAGCCTTTACTTTTTGTTCTTCCGGACGCAGATCCAGCCCACGTATTTCAATGGTATACCACAAAAGCTCCGCAATATCCGGTTTGTTTGAAACCAGCTCCACTTCTTCTTTCAGCCGCAGAGTATCTTTTTTATGTACTGCAAGACTGAGAAGGCACATCTGTTTTTTCTTAACAGAGATATTTTCATCATCCGCCGCCACCGGCAGACGGATTCCAGTCAGTTCATCCACCGATGCATAAAACGTGATCACGGCACGAATATTCATCTTCCGTGAATGAATGATGTGGATGCTCAGATCTTCGATCTCCCACTTCAGACAGAGCTTATCACCATTTACAATTCCGTCAAGGTTCAGAGTCTCCTCAACCGGCACGCCTGCCGAAAGACTGTAAACTCTCCCGTCCTCTTCCCCCACGTACAAAACATCCGCCTGCAGTTTCCCTTTGACAAAAGCATGCCCGTCATTCAGGCGCACTTCTTCTACGGTCACCTCACCTTTATTCTGTATCATGCGTCCAATGTCCGGTTTCACATCCGGTACATTATAATCCATGTCCAGCGTCACCTGACTGGTTGCCCTGCTCTTTGTTCGAAGTACCTGAATATCCTCTTTCCTGAATTCCACTTTTATGTCCTCCAATCTCACTGAAACTGAACCGGGACATCCCGGTACTCTGTTTTCACAACGATATATGGATAAGAAGGTTCACCGCCCTGCACTTCCTCCGTGGGGCCGATCAGTTTTGTTTCAAAAAAAACAGCGTTCACAGATGCCGACAGATCCGTCACCTGAATGCTGTATCCTCCGCTCATCTGCCTTCCATATCCCTTTATCAGATAAAGGTCTTCGCCCTTCTGGTATGCCATCTGGAATTCTTTTTCCTTTTTTTCTTCTATCAGCTTCGCGGCTTCTTCCGGAATCTGCAAATGATCCGCGACCGTATATTTAAGCGGGGTTCTCTTACCCTCTTCAATCTTTATCATCCGGCATCCGCCAAGCATCATTAAAAGTATCAAAAGCGACAGAAATGCGGCAGTTTTTTTCATAAACAGCTTTCCATTTCCCGGCATCTCATTTCTTCAGTATGTATTCTATGCGGAGGATAAAAGATTTATTGCAAGTATTTCCAAAATCACTTATACTTGTACCAGAGTCCCGTTTTTCGGGATTGCTTTTATCTTAGTTTTTATTTCAATTAAACAGAAAGAGGACTTTATTATGATTCGTCTTATCATTGTTGCGATCACAGTCATCGGATTTCTGATACTTTCCATTCCAATCCTGCTTATCGAATGGATCATCGGTAAATTCTCACCGCGCACAAAGGAAATCAGCTCCCTGCGCATCATTCAGAGAGTTTTCAAATTTATCCTGTGGGAAGCCGGTACAAAGGTAACGATCATCGGTGAAGAAAATATTCCAAAGGACACACCGGTGCTTTACATCGGAAATCATCGAAGCTACTTTGACATCGTGCTCAGCTACAGCCGCTGTCCGCTCCGCACCGGTTACATTGCCAAGAAAGAAATGGAACGCTACCCGCTTCTTTCCAACTGGATGCGCTATCTGCATTGCCTGTTCCTCGACCGAAAAGATATTAAGCAGGGACTGAAGACTATCCTGACCGCGATCGAAAAAGTAAAATCCGGCATCTCCATCTGTATCTTCCCGGAAGGTACACGAAACACAAATGCAGACGAGCTGGAGCTCCTTCCATTCCATGAAGGAAGTTTCAAGATCGCCAGCAAATCCGGATGCGCGATCATTCCGATGGCAATGAACAACACCGCAGAAATCTTTGAGGCACATATGCCCAAAATCAAATCAACTCATGTCGTTTTGGAATACGGCAAACCAATCTACGTAAAAGAACTTTCCAGAGAAGACCAGAAACATCTCGGTGTATACACACAGAATGTGATCCATGAGATGCTTGAAAAAAACCAAAAACTTGTTTAAAACAACAAATAAAAACTGCTGTATCATAGAAAAACAAAACTATGGTACAGCAGTTTTTTTATTTCATTAAATTCTTCCGATATTCTCTCGGACTGCATCCTTTCACTTTGGCAAATACTTTTGAATAGTAGTTTGAATCAGAAAAGCCGACCTTTCCTGCAATCTCGCTGATCGTCCCTTCTGAACTCAGGTATTCAAGACTTCGTTCAATCCGATAATCCTGCAGGAAAGAGAATAGTGTTGTATTCATATGACGTTTAAACAGTCTGGTGCATTCACTTTCGCAGAGGTGTATATGCTCGGAAATTTCGGCAAGTGTAATATGATTCATATAATTTTGCTCCACATAAGCAATGATCTTTCGGATCCGGTCATATTCAGTAAGGTCTGAAGCAGCAGTCACCGGATGGTGAGGAAGGTATTCGACAAGCAGACGCCACATGGTCTGCATTCGTATCGAAATATCCAGCTCATAAAAGTCAGGCCTTTTTTTATCAAGATCAATAACTTCCAGCATCCGGTCACGAAAAACCGCATGCCAGCTTTCGGAATAATCAATGTGCATGGCACAGGCAGACAGATTCTGGATCACAGGAGTAACGTACTTTGTACAGATGGTACTTCGGAAAAATCCGTATATTAACTTTGGGTCAAATGTGATCGGTATATAAGAGCAGTCCTCCTGATTTTCCATCTCACCGGTATGCAGGGCATTGGCATTACAAAAAATGATGTCGCCTTCTTTCAGATGAAACGAACGGTTATTCACACGGTAATGCATGGAGCCCTTTTTTACATAGGTAATCTCTATCTCAGGATGGTAGTGCCACATAAAGGAATTGGACTCGTACTCCGAAAGCCGCTGGTAACTGACAAGAAACGGGAAATAATCACTGCCATGCTTTTTTAATTCTTTTTGAAACTGGTTGGTGATGATCTGCATAGGTAAGCAATCTCCTCTGTAATAACTAAAAAATATGATATTAAAAATCAACGCAGAAAATTACCTTTATTATACACAAAAAATTATGAAGAACGCAATATTTTACTGTTTTTTCGCAGATTAATTAAGGTAATTTTTGAGGAAAACAGTATAATAAATTTATAAACCGAACGGACGTATAAAAGCAGAAAATCTAATGTAAAAGGAGAATAGAATCATGAATTTACCGGAAACAGTAAAACTTCAGGAAATTTACGGAGAAACCGAAGTAAGCGGTGCCCGTTTTAAAAATCTTGCAGATCATTTTGAAAAAATCTACAAACAGGACAAAGCAGAATACTTTACTTCAGCCGGAAGAACTGAAATCATCGGAAACCATACAGATCACAATGGTGGAAAGGTAATCGCAGGAAGTATCAATCTTGATACCATCGGAGCCGCATACCCGAACGATACACAGGTGATCCATATTACAAGTGAAGGCTACAGAGATGAGATCGTTGTAGATCTCACAAAGCTCAGTAAAGAAAATTACAAAAAAGGCACAGTTGCCCTTGTTGCCGGTATGATGGAAGGCGCGCAGAAAAACGGATTCAAAGTGGCCGGCTTTGACGCTTATGTAAGCACAAATGTTATTGCAGCCGCAGGTGTCAGCTCATCTGCATCCTTTGAAATGCTGATCTGCACGATTATTGATTACTTCTTCAACAAAAGTAAAATGTCCTACAACGATTATGCAAAAATCGGTCAGTACGCAGAAAATGTATACTGGGACAAGGCTTCCGGAATGATGGATCAGATGGCATGTGCAGTAGGTGGCCCGGTTCTGTTTGATTTCGCAGACCGAGACAATCTGAAATACAGCAAACTTGATTTTTCCTTCGGAAAATTTGGTTATAAACTGGTTATCGTAAACACCGGAAAGGGCCATGCAGACCTCAGCCAGGAATATTCTGAGATTCCGGGTGAGATGAAAGCTGTTGCCAAAGTACTTGGTGTAGAGCTTCTTCACGAGACAAACGTAGATGCACTTCTTGCGCACTGCAATGAGATCGATGATGACAGAGCTGTTCTGCGTGCGCTTCATTTCTTCGGAGAAACTACCCGTGTAGAGGATGCAGCAGATGCGATCCATCACGAAGATTATAAGAAATTTCTGGAACTGGTGAATGAATCAGGAACTTCTTCCTGGGAACTTCTGCAGAACTGCTACACCATGAAAGATTTCCATGAGCAGAAGATCACAAGAACCCTTGCGCTGACACAGCTTTTCCTGAAAAAAATCGGTGCAGGTGTATGCCGTGTTCATGGCGGCGGTTTTGCCGGTGTTATTGCAGCTATCGTTCCGGAAAAAGAGCAGGATAACTATGTAGAATATATTTCCAGATTTGTCGGCAGAGAAAATGTATATCCGATGGATATCCGTGCCGTAGGTGCTGCTCATATCGGATAATTAATAGTACAAAAAGAAAAACGACATCAGTTGTTTATCTTTGGTAAAATAATATTCAGGCACAAATGACAAATCATACATAAATCATAATGAACCCTTCATAAGGTATCATAACTACAGATAAGAGGAATTTTTTCTATGAAACTTATTTCTTACATTTCTGTATTTATGATACCTGTTTTAATTTTGTACATACTGGGCTACGGACTGATTGCAAAAAGAAATATTTATAATGATTTTCTGGAAGGGGCAGAGGAAGGCTTAAAGATCGTATGGAGACTTGTTCCGACACTGATCGGGCTGATGACAGCAGTCGGAGTTCTTCGTGCATCTGGTTTTCTTGAATTTCTGGGAGGCATACTTTCAAAGGCATCGGGGGTGCTTGATATCGCGCCGGAACTTTTTCCGTTGGGGCTGGTGAGACTTTTTTCTTCCGGTGCGGCGACAGGTCTGCTTCTGGATATTTTCAAACAGTTCGGAACGGACTCCCCGACAGGACTGATGGCCGCATTGATGTTGAGCGCAACAGAAAGTGTTTTTTACTGTATGAGTGTATATTTTGGCTCTGTAGGGGTACAGAAAACCCGATACACACTGCCGGGGGCATTGCTTGCCTCACTTGCCGGAATGATGGCTGCTGTGTGTATCGTTCAATTTTTATTGTAAATTCCATGGCAGATTTTGTCGAATCTTGTCAAACGATTTTCATTTTCGTATATTGTAAGTCATTTTTACATATGCTATAATGTCATCAGAAACTTATTATGTTATTCAAGTACCAAAAACGAAAACCCCTCGGAGGTCGGTCCGAGGGGTTTTCTATTCCGTTTTTTATGGTGGCTTATTCCACAGGCTGGTCACCGACTATTTATCACCGTCCAGCCATTTGTTGATGCAATGACACACTACACCAGCCATGACAGTAAGTATAAAACTTATTATGTCATCCATAGTCACACCTCCTTTCCGTACCGGTGGGAGGCGGTAACAATCCCACTATAGTACACAATGTACTACAGTTATGTCGAACCTTGTCAGTCAATCTATATTTTCGTATACTATAGAAAAATGTAAAAGAGGATGACTTTCTATGAATTATACAGACGCGAAAAAAGAATTTGAACACTATCTGGATGGCTATGACCGCAATAATGATAAGGTCCGCCTGAAGATCATACATACCTATGGGGTGGTGCACGACATGAAGGATATCTGCCGTCGCATGAATCTATCTCTCGAAGATACCGAGCTGGCAAAGATCATTGCCCTGCTCCATGACATCGGACGCTTCGAACAGCTGAAACGCTTTGACAGTTTTGAACCTGCTACCATGGATCATGCTGCTTACGGCGTACAGGTATTATTTGAAGAGGGCATGATCCGCCGTTTTGTCCCGGAAAATCAGTGGGATGACATCATCCGCACTGCAATTGCCCTGCACAGCAATTTTAAATTAGAAAATATCTCTAATCCGCGAACGCTTCTCCATGCCCGTCTGATCCGCGATGCGGACAAACTGGACAACTGCCGCGTAAAATTAGAAGATGATCTGCTTGTATTTATGGGAATGTCAGGCGAAGACATCGGCGCTCAGGTAATTACACAAAAGGTTTATGACACAGCTCTCTCCTGTCAGTGCATCTACTCCCCGGATCGCATTACAAAAATGGACTACTGGGTTTCCTACGTGGCATACTTCTACGATATTTACTTCCGGGCAAGCTTTGACATCATCGAAGAGCACGACTACCTCAATAAAATTATCGACCGGATTCCATATAGCACTCCTGATACAAAAAATAAAATGGAAACGATCCGCACTCATCTTACAGAATTTATCCATCATGCTCCCGGGTATGAGTGGATATAAAATCAGACATACATAAACCCCTCCGGTCACTACATCCGGAGGGGTTTTCTATAATAATTTAGGTTGATGAATAATTATATGTATGTTTTTTCCTTTGATTTTTTCTTCATAAGTCTTTTTGAAAACCATAGGATTTTCTATAATTTTCTCTTTATCATATATCAGAAAATAGATATTTTCAGCACCATAGTGAACCATATCTGCCTCTATTTCTTCAACCAGCTTTTTTAATTTCATATTTTTTCTGGTACATTTCACTTCTATTACATGCTCAGTATCTATGAAAATGTCAGTCCTTACAGTTCCATATCCACTATCTTCACTCACTTCTATTCTTGCCATTGGATATAATGATTTTATGTTGGCATATAGTAAATGCTGAACATCATATTCATTTTCAATTTTTAATAATGCAAGCTTCTCCTGTTGAATTCCACCTCTTTTGTCTGGAACGCGTTCCAGTAATGCTTCAAGAAACAGATAAAAATTTCCTAAGATTTTAAGAAGACTCTCGTCATCTGTATTGTCATATATAATATCTTCAATATATCGAACTACGCGCTCTTTTGCCGCCTCCATATTTTCTTTCGTATCTTTATCAGAATATTCATTTTTAATATAATATGCTGTTCTTTCCAATTTTAAGAGATCTTCTTTTTCCATTCCAATGTTTTTCATATATTCTTTCAACAACAATAATTCATTTTGAAATATCTGAACGTTTTGAGCATCACGAATACGTTCAACAGCTTCCTGCATACTTTTGATTCCATTCATCATACTTACTTAAGCGAACCTCCCCACCGTAAATAGAATAAAAATAACGGATCTAAAATATATAAAATATCATCTTTCCAATCAAGTACTTTAAAAATGTCTTCTCTTATGTGTAGCAGTTCCTGTAACTTTGTTAAACTTTCTTTAATTGCCTGGGGTGTCGGTTTTTTACTTTCATCTGAAATCAAACTGTAAATACGTTCTTTAACATCTTCAAATGTTAACTGCATGATAGGTGGATTTTCCGCAATTGATTTTACAATCAGTTCATACAAATCGCATAACTGTCCATTTTTAAGTTGAAAAGTATTCCTGCTCTTTCCTCTCGTACTCGGACCTTTTTTCATTAATAGAACAACATCTCCATATTCAAAATTTGCTGTTGTATAATGATATGCTGTCTTCAAAATTTCCTGTCCAACACTTTTTTCTTTATTTTCATTCATTTCTAATATTGAACATATATTAAGACAAATATACTGCATCAATTGCGGTGAGGATAAACTCTCAACAGCGATTTGTTCTGCAATTTCATCAGCAATTTTTATATTCAATTTGGAGAAACCTTTTTTGGCAATTTCTTTCAAATCTTCAACTTTCCATGAATCCATATTGATTAAACTTAATCTTCCAGACAAATCTGCATTCTGCCGTATTGCTTCATCTGCCCTATGTGGAAGAGATACTACAATTGCTTTGAATCCTCTGCGAATTGCATCTTTTAACTGCTGTGCAATCTGCATACGCTTTTCCTTCGGTGCATAATGAAAATCGTCTATTACTAAAACAAGGTTTTCCTTTTTATAATATTCAATAATTTTATCTTTCGTAAGCGAAAAAGTCTCTTTTTTTGTATATTTATCACTAGATTCCATCAGCTGCTTTTCAGATGTAAACTGCCCCTCATAAGACAACCCTGCCTTCACAGCTACCAGTTTCCAAAAATCTGTGTCATCACTAAAATCAGCTCCCGAAATTTCCACAATCTTTTCAAAGCCAATTACTTTTTCACACAAAATAGTTTTTCCCATTTTTGAAGGTCCTACTAATGATGTTAAAAAGCCGGCTACTTTAATCGCCTGATTTAAACGAAATTCGTATGACAAATCAGACACTGCTGATTTTCTGGATATATAAGTATATTCTGGAAACGCTCCCGGGCGAAATACATCTTCTGCCTGTAACATCATAAAACTGTCCTCCTTTTGTTTTTTATACATTATAACATATCTTTATATGATTTTAACCTTTTTTATCCGAAATGAACCATTTTAATATTATTTTATTAGTTTTAATATTTTTATCTTCTTTTTATACTGTAAACAGCTAGCAAAACCCTCCGGACACCTTATCCGGAGGGTTCTGTACATTTATTATATTATTTGATAACACCCATTCGTTTTCTGTCAACTGTCATACATACTGCAAAAATCAGGATGATACCTTTTACTACTTTCTGGACATCTGCTGAAAGACCAATGATATTCATACCATTACTGAGAATACACATGATCAGTGCTCCAAGTACTGTAGTAAGGACACTTCCTATACCACCCGACATAGGAGTTCCACCAAGAACTACTGCTGCGATGACATCCATTTCCATTCCATCACCCATTGTAGGTGTAGCTGCATAAGAACGCGCTGCCTGGAAACATCCTGCAAGTCCGGCTAATGCACCACAAAGAATGAATACCTGAACTTTAATTTTGTTTACACGAATACCGGCAAGTGTTGCAACTTTTTCTGCGCCACCGACTGCTCTTACCTCTCTGGAAAATGCAAAATTGTTATAAATGTACCACATAATGACAGTAATGATAATTACCATGATAACGTTATTTGGTATTGATGGAAGATATGATCCATTAAAGAGACCAATAAATCTCTTGTCTGTAATCATGATCTGTGCTCCACCGGTAATAATAAGGACAATACCACGAAAAGCTGTCATGGTTGCCATTGTTGTGATAAATGTAGGAATCTTAAGGAAAGTGTAGCAGCATCCGTTAATAGCACCGCAGAGAATGCCAACCAGTACAGCCGGAATAACTGCAAATCCGCCAAGGACTCCAACTGTCTTGGCAACAGCGATTGCTGAAAGTGCAACAATACCACCAACAGACAGGTCGATACTTCCTTCTACGATAACATACAACATACCATAAGCGGCAATCAATGTTACAACCATCTGCTGGGCGATTGTCAGGAAGTTCTTAATTGTAAAGAATCTCGGGTTTCCGATAGAAAAAATTACAACCAGAACAAATAATAAAATAAATGGAAAATATTTTTTTACCGAAACCGGTTTTTTCGCAACTTTATTTTCACTCATAACTTTATCCTCTTTCCGTTATACAATATAGCTGATCACGTCTTCTTCTGTAAGTCCATTATTCTCGTCAAATATCTTGCTGATCTCTTTATTTCTTGTAATAAGAATTCGATCACTCATTCCAAGAAGTTCAAGTAAATCCTCTGTCAGCATGATAATCGACATTCCTTCGTTCGCAAGTCCGCGAATCAGAGAATAAATTTCCTGTCTGGCACTGATATCAATACCACGGGTCGGGTTATTAAGGAGAAGAACCTTTGGATTTGTCGCAAGGCACTTTCCGATTACAACCTTCTGCATGTTACCACCACTCAGAGAAGAAGCCGGATTATTCGGATTTTTTGTTTTGATCATAACTTCTTTTACATACTGATCAACAAGTTCTTTTTCCTGCTTTTTGTCCCTAAGTACACCTTTTTTCGGGCCTGCAGACATTACAATATTATCTGCAATGCTGAAATTAACAATCAGACCTTCCAGTGTACGTTCTCCCGGAAGGAGTGCTATCTTCCTATTTAAACTCTGTATCGGGGTTGTTGAAGTATAGGTATCACCATCCATCGTAATGCTTCCGCCATCCATCGGAACTGCTCCATAAATAGCATCGACAATGGCATCACCACCCGACTGCTTCAGTCCGCCAATACCAAGTATTTCTCCCTTTTTTAATTCGAATGAGGCATCTGTCAGCTGATTCTCAACTGTTAAATGCTCCACTTTCAAGATTGTTTCTGTATTCTTGTTTTTACTCTTTTCAGGATACAGTTTATCACCAATATTTCTTCCAACCATTGCAGCTTCCAGACGTTCCTGGGTTACTTCCTCACGAAGCATTTCCACGATAAATTTACCGTCTCGCATTACGGTGATCCTGTCTGCAAGTTCATAAATTTCCTGCATATGGTGCGATACAAAACCAATCGCCATACCGCGTTCTCTCAGCTTTTTAACAGAACTGATAAAACTTACGGTCTCATTGTGATTCAAAAATGCTGTTGATTCATCCAGAAGAAGAATCTTCGGATTATATGAAAGTGCTCTCGCTACTTCAATAAGTTTCCACTGTCCTAGATTCAGTGCATGAATATCGGTCTTTACATCAATTCCTGATTCCATAGAATCCAAAATTTCCTGTGCATCTTTGTTGATTTTTTTCCAGTCAATTCCTCTGCCAAATTTCTTATACTGATATAATCTGTCAATAAAAATATTTTCCGCTATTGTAATAAACGGGTTAATGGTACTTTCCTGAAAAACAATACTGATGCCGTTTGCTATCGCATCGTTTGTATTATGGATATCCACTTTTTGTCCATCGATTGTGATCTCTCCGGAATCCATAGAGTGTACTCCGGCTATTGCCTTCAGTATAGTAGACTTTCCAGCACCATTTTCGCCGACCAATGCATTTACTTCTCCGTCTTTCAACTCTACCTGTGCATTATCGAGGGCAATTGTGGGGCCGAATGTTTTCCGTATATCCTTTGCTTTCAGTATCATGTGGCACCCCTCCGGTTCCTGCTTTTTGTTTTAAAAAGAGGCTTTTCCCGAATACTTCGGCAAAAGCCTCATTCTTCTTATCCTAGTGACACTTTGTCGTTGTCTTCAACACTAATTATTTCAACAATTATTCACTGAATTTGAATTCGAAAGATGAATACTGTGCATCGCCGCCGTTTGTCTGGCTTGCTGCTTTAATGTCAAAGTTTGCCGGGATGTTGTCCGGATAATCTGTATAGAATTTGCTAACAGTGTCTTTTGTGATCGGGAGGAGTTTCAGGATTGTCTTAGGTGTCTCGATCTTGCAGCCGTTCAGATAATCATACATCTGGATAACTGCATATCCACCAACCAGCCAATGTCCGCCGATATCATACTGAAGTTCGCCGTTTTCAACAGCTTCAACATTTGAGGAGTTAAGGTCCATACCTACGATTGTGATATCTTTTCCTGGTTCAAGGCCTGCGTTCTTACATGCAGCCATAACACCTGTAGCTGTTCCGCCGTTTGCAGCCCAGATACCATTGATCTTATCGGATTTCTGAAGAAGGTCCTCTGTAGCAGACAGAGAAGTTTCAGCTGCGAAATCACCATTTACACGACCAACAACTTCGATCTTCATTCCTTTTTCATTTGTGTACTCGTCAAGAGCTTTGTCAAATCCAACTTCACGGTTTGTAGCAACTGCTGTACCAGGAGTACCCTGAACAACACCTACATATAATGTACCGTCTTCATCCGGTGTAGCATTTTCAAACAGATTACATGCCATGTTGTATCCGGCATCTGCATCATCTGGTCCGATAAAGCTGATGTATTGTGTATAATCTTCCTGCGGATTGAATTCTTCGATATCAGAGTCAAATGCGATCATCGGAATTTCTGCTGCTTCACACATCTCTGCACATTTTGTACCGGAAGCATAATATGGGTCAATAAGGATACCATCAACGCCTGCTGCAATAGCATCTTCTACGTTCTTGCTCATTGTGTCGGCATTGTTATCTGCGTTGTAAACATTAACTGTACAATTGAATTCTTCTGCACATTTGTTTGCGAATTCTACACAGTTCTCAAAGTATTCATGGTTCATTGTCGGAACCAGCATTGCAAATGTATATCCGTCATCTGCCTGTACGCTTAATCCGGTTCCTGCAATTGCTGTTACTGCCATACCCGCACATAATAAACTGCTGACTAATTTTTTCTTCATTCTTATAACCCTCCTGATTAAATTTTCATTATTCAGTTTTTGCCAAAAACGCTGCGCATCGTTTTTATATTTTTCACAATTTTTCTTTGTATACAAAGTGTTTGTTCAACAAAAACAATTGTGCATTTTCACCCCGCTTATTTCCATGTTATATTTCGCACAATTTTTTTTGTTATTTGATGATTTTATTGTAGCATTTTACTTTTAAAATGTCAATATATATTTTCATTTTTGAAATTTATATTTTCATATGTGAAAACATTGATTTTCATACAAGAATCTGTTATGATACAGACAGATATTTTAATATCTGCTTCTATTGATTTAACCATGGATCTATTTAACTACTTCTCTGCCGACATCACGACCATATATTCCATGATTTAAAAATATTATTTGCGCCACATATATGCGCGGAAAGGTAACTCAATGAAAACTGAAACAAATGATTTCCCACCTGCTGCCGTACGTACATTGCAGATACTGGATCTTTTTCTGGAAGATTCCTCCTCAAAAAGTCTCAAAACAATCTCAGAGAAATTGTCTATTCCATTTACTTCTCTATACAGAATTGCTTCCTGCATGAAAGAATACCAGTATCTCGTGGAAGACCCGGCAAATCCGAATCACCTCCGTCTCGGCTACAAGTTAACAGGTTTTTCAGACATTATTTCTTCCGAGAAATATCTGATCAAAATTGCTCATCCGTTTATGAAACAGATCTGTAATGACCTTGGTCAGGCATGCCAGCTCTGCATTCTTTCTTCTGACGGAGTATGTACGATTGATCAGTGCCTGCCGAAATCTACCATAACCTACATCACCAGATTAAATGAAGTGATTCCGATCAATGTCAGTGCATCCGGCAAACTGTTGACCGCACTTCTTCCTAAGGAAGAACGCGCACGCTTCCTAAAAAAAGCTACTCTTCGTTTTACTCCGTATACAGAAAAGACTATTACAGATCCTGCACTGTTCTCTGAACACCTCGAGCAGATAGCTGCACAGGGTTACGGCACAGATGATGAAGAATATGCTATCGGTGTAGGCTGCATTGCCGTCCCGATACATACTCCTGATAATAAGATCATTGCCGCTGTAGGTACCACTGGTCCTGTCGCTCCTTACAAAACTTCCGAAAGTTTTAACTCCATTCTGGAACATCTTAAAGAAACTGCACAGCAGATTGAAGAACGAATGTTTTAATCTGTTTCAGTTTTCTATTGACAAAAATCCCCCGAATAAGAACTTATCCGGGGGATTTTATACTGTCCTGTTATTCCATCACATATCCGCCACAAAGTAAGTGTCGAACCGGTTCATCTTCTTCAATTGTAAGATGTATTTCTTCTGAGAAATGATTATCTTTTGCATCATCATTTACTTTAGACACTTCACCTACAATCAGTTCTCCGCCTTCTGCGTAGAATCTGTGATAAATATACGGAGTTAAAGTAATGCTGTTACCAGGAGTTACTTTTACAACACCGCCTGCCGGTACCGTTACTTTAACACCGTCACAATATACGGTAGCATCTGATTCGTAGTCAACTGCATATCCCTCTGACTCCGGTTTGGAATTCCATACTTCTACACAGAGAGTTCCACCACATCTGTTGATGATATCCTCTGTTTTTTCATAATGGAAATGGCGCGGCAGCATCTGTCCGTCTTTCATTGCAATAATTTTTTCGCAATATGGACGTTTCATATCTCCCATGATACCGTTTCTCAGTGTACCGAGAACAGCACCGACTTTATCGAAATCTCCGCTGGCATAGTCTGTTACATCCCATCCAAGACCGACTTTTCTCATCATTTCTGTCTGATCTTTTTTGGCTTCCCATTCTTCCGGTGTCCAATAGAAGAAATCCGGCAGATTAAAATGCATACGTTTGCAGAGATCCATTGCCCATTCAATATTTGTGTTAATTACAGATCGTTTCATCGTAAAGCCTCCC
This sequence comes from Blautia intestinalis, assembly GCF_014297355.1. Lineage (GTDB taxonomy): Bacteria > Bacillota > Clostridia > Lachnospirales > Lachnospiraceae > Blautia_A > Blautia_A intestinalis. The sequence goes on from NZ_JACOQE010000005.1 coordinate 129,811, forward strand.
TAATATCATCGTTTCATTGCTGATTGATTTTACTGTTAGTTAAAGATTTTCAAGAATACCATCGGCCATTGCAGTCAGAATAATGCAGCAGGATACACTGCCTGCATCCAAAACGCCTCTGGATCTTTCACCCAGACGGCTGGATCTTCCAAATTTCGCAACCATATCTTTAGTAGATTCCATACCTTTCTTAGCTGCTGCTTTCATATCTTCCAGTGCCTGCGGAAAATCTGTTCCCTCTTCTGCTGCTTTTTTCAACACATCAACTGCCGGTGCTAAAGTATCAACAAGCGTTTTGTCACCTACCTGCGCCTCAACAATTTCCTGCAGTCCTGCAAGACCTGCGCCAAGCATATCTGCAAGATCTTTTACTGTAATGTCCTCCAGCTCCATTCCCTGCTCTGCAGCATCCATGAAAATAGTGCCGTATATAGGTCCCATAGAGCCACCTATTTTTGAAAAAAGAATATTTCCGAGATTATCAAGACCATCTGCAAACGTAAATTTCTGATCACCGAATTCATCACCGAACATCATGAAGCCTTTGTTCATGTTCATTCCATGATCACCATCACCGATTAGTCCGTCTACTTCACCCAGATAATCTTTATTTTCGTGAATAGCCTTTACCATTTTCATAAGAACCGGATTGCCATTTGCATTTTTGAATGTTTTCATTTTATGCTCTAACCTCCTGCTTATTGCTTCAGTCCCATTGATTTTGCCGGCATATCGATCAATTCTTTAAGCTCATCATCCAGTTTCATAATCGTAAGTGTAGCTCCCATCATTTCCAATGAAGTAAAGTAATTTCCTACATATGCCTTATGTGTCTTAATGCCTTTTTCTTTAAGAAGCTGATCGATCTCATCATACAGCACATAAAGTTCCATGACAGGTGTCGCACCAAGTCCGGAGACAAGTACTACTACTTCATCACCCTCCACAAACGGATAATCCGGAAGAACGATGTCTACCATTCTCTTTGCCATATGGTGTGCATCTTCAAGCTCACAGACCTCAATTCCCGGTTCGCCGTGATGTCCGATACCCACTTCCATGGTTCCGTCTTTGATCTCAAAATTTGGATGTCCGACTGCCGGAAGTGTACATGGAGTCAGTCCGATTCCGACACTTCTCGTATTGTCGATTGCTTTCTGTGCCGCTGCAATTACTTCATCAAGGCTTCCGCCTTTTGCAGCTTTTGCGCCCCCAACTTTCCACATCAAAACTTCACCGGCTACTCCACGACGTTTCTCTCTCTGATCCTTCGGTGCGGATGCCACATCATCATTTGCAACTACTGTTTTTACTGTAATTCCCTGGCGTTTCGCCATTTTTACAGCCATTTTTACGTTCATGTTGTCTCCGGAATAGTTTCCGTACAGACAGGCAACACCTTTTCCCTGATCTGCAACTTTGAAACCATCCAGAAAAGCAGCTGCTGTCGGGGAAGAACAGATTTCTCCAACCGCGGCTGCATCGCACATATTTTCACCGACATAACCGATAAATGCCGGTTTGTGTCCTGATCCTCCGCCTGTAACAACTCCGACCTTTCCTTCCGGAATATTTTTGGCTTTTACTACACGCGGATTTTCTGTTCCTTCAACAATATCGCTATGCGCCTTAAGAAATCCCTTAAGCATCTCATCAACAATATCATCCGGATTGTTCATAATTCTCTGCATAAGTTTTCCTCCCTTAATCCTCAAAGCATTTATTCGTTATACATTTCTACATCTACATCAAGCATCTTGCAGATCATCTTCAATTCTTCTACATGATCGCCATATACTGCATGACAGTGATTTGCTCCGAATCTCTCAAGGAAAATATTATGATCAAATGGAAGTTTTGCAAATACATGTGGCCATTCCATTGTAGTAAGTTTTTCTCTTTCTTTCGGAAGTTCTACAAACTCACATGGAATAATGGTCATGTAATATCTTTCTCCGTCACCCTGTTTTCTCCTGCACAGTCTGGCAATCGTAGCTTTTCCAGGTTTGGTCTGTAAATTTACATGACATCCACCGCCCGGATACAAGTCAAGTGCCGGATACAGAGTAACCTTTGCCAGGTTTTCTTTGTAGTCATCACTGGCTGCTGCATACCATGTTGACTGTGAACCACAGTTACAGAATTCCATTACACCATTCTCCTGATCCCAGTGACGGACATCCATGAAGATTGCCGGATCACCTGTCAGAAGTTTCAGAATCTGCATGGTAAGTGCTGCATCAGAGTCAGCCTCACATGCACAGACAAAAGGTTCCTTCGCTCCGTCCCAGTCATATGGATCATTCAAAAATGCTGCGCTCAGACACTGTGTACAGTAATGTGCACTCATTTCATAATGACATTTCACACCGACAAAATCGAGTTCATTTTCATCGATAATCTTCTTTGTTGCCTCATAATGACGAATCTGAGTTTTTAATTTTTCAGGTGTAAAAGATGTTCCGTTAAATTCAACTTTGCCTACGTTTTCTGTTAGCCATTTATATGCTTTTTCGACCTGCTCATCATCGATTTCATCTGCTCTTCTGACGATTTCAAGCTGATCAATATGTTCAACATCAATACCGAATTTTTCCTGCCAGTCCTGCATGGATACGGTCGTACTGTACATACCAAGGCTTCTTCCACCGATAAGGCCATATTTCTGTCCGTTCAGACGGCTTACAACTTTTGCACATTTTGCAAATTTGATGATCTTCTCAAGTACCTCTTTATCGTTAACATCTCCGGCAACACGGAAATGCTGGATACCTTCATGATCAAGGCCACCGCCTGCTGCAAGCATGGATACCATACCCGGCCAGTCCGGATTAAATGGTGCTGCCAGAAGATATGGACCTTTGCCGTATCTTGCTGCGATAACACTGAATACCGGGAATGCAAATACACCATAAGCAAAAATAGTCGCATCAACACCTTTTGCTTTAAGGTCTTCCGCATAACTCTTCGCTGTCTTATCACTGTGTACGATATCTTCTGCTACTACAACCTCCACACGGCCATCCGCTCTTAATGCATTTGTGATTGCATCTACCTGAGCCTGAACGATTGGTTTGAGCATTTCATGTGCGGCTTTATCGCCATCTGAAAATCCCAGAACTCCGATTACTGGTTTACTCATTTTTCTTCCTCCTTGACTTCATTTATTCTCGCGCGTTTTTTCATATACGGGAATTGTATAATCATATATGAAACTGTAATTGCATATTAGCATATAACATAGCAAATGTCAATATGTTCAAATTGTTTTATCAAGCATATTATTTTTTGTGCAAAATACACAACCTGTTTTGAAGACAACAAAAAAGTACTGACCAATTTTCTGATCAGTACTCTTTTTCTTTTATTGACTATATGAATTTTATCTTTCCATATCGTATTTTACAAAAGCATCAACCTTTGGCTGAGATGCACAGCCTTTTACGAACTCATTTGTAAGGAAAGCAGTTACAATTCCTTCACGAACTTTTTCACCTGTTGTAAACGCACCCATGCAGACGATATTGGCATCATTACTCAGGCGGGCTCTTTCTGCTGAATAAACATCTGCTGCCAGTGCTGCATATGCACCTTTGACTTTGTTTGCCGCAAGAGAAACTCCGATTCCTGTTCCGCAGATCAGGATTCCTCTGTCAAATTCTTTTGCTGCAACAGCTTCTGCAACCTTGATTGCCACATTTGCATAGATCGGATCTTCACTTCCGAAATCAGTTACTTCACCATAACCGTTTTTCTCGATATATTTGATAATTTTTTCTTTTGCTTCCTGTGCATTCGGATCGCATCCAATTACAATTTTCATATTATTATCTCCAATCTTAAAGAAAAATATTATTTTGTGTTCTGATGGAATCTGTAAAAGAAATCAGATTTTGCCTTCTACAAATTCACGCATTCCCTGGAAAATAAAGTATACAGAAGTTGCACCCGCATCCTGATGTCCGATTACATCTTCCGGTGCAAGAGATTTCGCACGGCCATACTTTGCAATATATTTCTTGGTATCTTCCATTCCCTGACGTGCGCCTTCTTCTGCTGCCTTCAGTGCTTCAAGAAGGGAGCTCTGTGTATGGCTTTCCAGCGCTTCTACAGCCGGAATCAGTGCATCGACCATTGTTTTGTCTCCTGCCTGTGCACCACCGCGCTTCTGAATGTTGATCAGGCTCTTTCTTTCCATTACAGCAAGATCTTCTACATTCAGCTCAGCCTTCGGATCCATTCCTTTTGCACCTTCAAGGTACAGGCTTCCAAAGATTACTCCTGATGCGCCGCCCATGGAATTCAGCATTGCCATGCCGGCTGTTTCAAACAATTTGTATGCGTTGGTCTCTCCCTGCATTTTTACAAGTTTTTTCTTTGCTTTCTGCATTCCGCCACACATACCGATTCCATGATCGCCATCACCGATTGCACTGTCGATCACTGTCAGATAAGGTTTCTGTGCGATTACTTTATCAGCCACATAGATCAGCATATTTCTGGTATCTTCGGCACTCAGAGTATCCAGAACGCCTTCTTTGCTTCTGACGATCACTGCCGGTTCTACATCATTTTCATCAAACTCCAGCTCTTCTTCATCATCAATATCCAGAAGTCTGGCTGCCCCTGAGAATTCTCCCTTTGCATAAAATGGTGTGAAACATGGTGCATCCAGATATTTTTTCAGTTCGTCATCCAGTAAAAGGATAGTGATGGAAAATCCACCCATTTCCATGGACGTACAATATGTCTTTACTTCTGAATCATATACTTTGATACCGTCTTTATGTAACAGTTTATATAATTCATAATAAACGAGGTTTAATTCCAGAAGAGGGGTTGAACCCAGACCATTAACCATAACGGCAACTTCTGCTCCCTCTTTTAATTCTTTTGCTATTGTTGATTTTTCTTTAAAGGTATTGTATATCTTTGCCACCATTTCATTGCATGGCATCATCTTTGTTGTCTCAATACCTTTTTCTCCGTGAAGTCCCATTCCAAATACGACTTCATCATCAGCTACTGTAAATGTAGGTGCATCATTTCCCGGCAAAGTACACGGACTTGTGCATACACCTAATGTATTGATTCTGTCTCTGCATTTTTCGGTTACTCTTACGACTTCCTCAAGGCTGAGCCCGGCATCGCATGCAGCACCGGCAACTTTGAATGTATATACATCTCCGGCAATACCGCGACGTTCTCCGATTCTTTCTTCAGGTGCAGATACAAAATCATCCCAGATTCTTACATGTGCAGTCTTCATTCCTTCTGCCTGGCACAGTTCCTCAGCCATATCGAAGTTCAGATTGTCACCTGCATAACAGCCGTACATAAACAATACACCTTTTCCCTGATCAACAGCCTTAGCTGCTGCTTTGATCAGTTCCGGATTGGGAGAGGCGCATACATTTCCGCATGCTACCGCATCGGCAAGTCCTGCTCCACAGAATCCTGTAAATAATGGTTCATGTCCGCTGCCGCCTCCGATTACAAGCGCAACTTTGTCCTTGCGTGCATTGCGGTAATAGAAGGCATTGAAATCATCAACCTTTTTGTAGTATTTTTTGTACGCTAAAAGGTAGCCGTTTAAGCTTTCTTCTACAACATTTGTTACATCAGCATTCAGTATTTTTTTCATTCCACTTTGTCCTCCACTGCAGTTTTACAAACTACGCTGTAACAGAGTGGCTATTTTCGATCTTCCATCGCTTTTAAAAGAGCCACTACCATTTCATTCACTCTTCCCGCTCTGGATGTCGCATTTACTATTCCGGATGTAGAGCCGGAGCCATCTGCTCCGTAATAAACCACTTTATAAACATCTTCTCCCGTTGTGATTCCGGAAGCAATCATTACTTTAGTATCAGGGTTTACTTTCTTGATTTCTTTACAACACTCTACTGTATAACTTGCATCTGCTGTTGTGCCGGTTCCGATCAGAGCCGTTGGTTCCGCAAGAATCACATCTGCACCAAGTTCTGCCACAGCCTTAGATTCTGTTGTTGAATCTGCACATACAATCGTAATCAATCCCAACTCTTTCGCCCTGGTTATGCAGGCAAAAAGTTCTGCAAGTGTTTTTTGATTTTCTGCATGATTTAAAACAACAGCTTTTGCCCCAGCTTCAACCAGAGATTCAGGCAATACTGCGCCCATTCCTCTTCCCGGTTTCAGACTGTCCATATTTTGTGCAGTCACAACTACATGCTTTGTATTTTCTGCTATCAGACGAATGTCTGCATAAGGACAGGTAAAAAATAGCATAACACCTGTTTCGGCAGATATCTTATCGCATGCTAATGCAAGTTCCAGACTTTCTTTTCCCCATAAATATGATTTCGGGTTGACAAACAGAAAGGGTACCGTTACTTTACTCATACAATTCCTCCAATGTTTCACGCGTTTACGAGTTTCATTCTAATACAACTTTTACATAAAATCAAGAATCAATACTGATGTTTTTATTCAATTTGTACATTATTATTTCGTTTTCACCTGATTCTTTCGTTTTTATTTCAGAAGAGCATTTACTATATCTTCTGCAATTTCGTTGTATCCTGTCATTCCGCCTTTCCCGATCACAGTCATTCCCTGATATTTTCCGTCTGCAAGTTTTGAAACATCTGTCTGTGGGATCACATAATCCAGTACCTCCAGACATTCCGTTCCAAGCATTCTGCATACGTGTACCATGGTATCTCCGCCCGTCATATATAGACCGGCAATTCTGCTTTTTCCACATGTATTCAATACTTTTTTTACGATCATCCCCAGTCCTTCATTGATTTTGTCCGCACTCATTCCATTTGGATAACCGTGTTTTTTATCTTCTGCATCCAGATCAAGGAGCGTTCCATGTAATGCCGTTTCAAACACTACTACCGGAACATTACTCTGATTTTTCAAAATTTCAATCGCATCCTCTGCTGCTTTTACAATCTCTTTTTCCGCCTCCTCTGCACCGGATAACAGCCGTACAGGATCCACGCTGATCTGGTGTGCGTCTGTTTTTTCAAAAAGTTTCTGCATCTGGCGTTTTGTGACTTCTGTAGCGCTTCCTGCTGCTACCAGAACTGTACGTCCCGGTTTGACAGATGCTTTTTCTTTTACATTCAGAGAATACAGCCCATCCTGTTCCTGTCCTGCCAGACCTCTCTGTCTTGCCAGCTCTGCCGTAAATGGTCCCGGATCCACACTCAGTATATTCCATTGCAGCTTCATACAGGCCTCTGCTATTACTGTGACATCCTGCTCTGTAATTGCATCCGCCACAAGTACCCTGCTTCCATTTGCACGCTTTTCGCGCATATCTTCGACAACTGCCAGACTTCCCTTCAGCACCTTTTCCAATGGTATGAGCGCCACGTTCTCCTTAGTCTGTGTTTCCAGCAGACGCGGAATATAATTTTCTGTCACAGGAGTCCGCACGTCTTTTGCAACAGGAGTATTTACAAGTGCAGTTCCATCTATGATTGAATAGCCACCCACCAGAATTCTTCTGGATTTCGGCATAGCCGGTACCACAACTGCAACCACATTTTCTCCCAGCACACTTAACATTGCGTCGATTTCTGTCCCGATGCTGCCGCGCATGGTAGTATCAATTCTTTTTTGAAAATATCTGCAGCCCTGTCCGACAAGAACCTCTGTCGCAAATTTCACTGTCTCATATGCTTTCTCAGGTTTATATGCACGGCTGTTTGAGCTGATTACAATTGCTCCTTCTGCCTCTTTTTCAGACGCATCTGTTGTTTTGTTTACAGCCTCCTCATGAAAATAAACCTTTGTTTTTACACCACTTCTTGCCAGCAATACTCCCGTTGTCGTTGCACCTGTAAGGTCATCTGCCACAATTCCAAGGTAAGCCATTCTACCATCTCCCTTATTCTGACTCAGGGCGGGAAAGCTATCCCGCCCTGAGTGTCCTTACTATTTTTGATGCTTTTCAGCTGTTATTTGCTTTCATGCTGTTTTGCAGCATATTCAGCAACTACTTTTGTTGATTCGATCAGGCTTACCTCATCTGCAATACCTTTTCCGGCAATATCAAATGCAGTTCCATGATCTACTGAACTTCTGATAAACGGAAGTCCGAATGTAAGAGTTACAGATTTTTCAAAATCCAGCGTCTTGCACGCAATATGTCCCTGATCATGATACAAGGATAAAATCGCATCATATTTTCCGGATTTTCCAATATGGAAGACTGAATCTGCCGGGCATGGACCAACCGCATTGATTCCCATCTCCTGAGCTTCTTTCACTGCCGGTTCAAGGTCTGTGATTTCTTCTGTTCCGAATAATCCATGATCACCGTTGTGAGGGTTTAATCCGGCAACTGCAATCAGTGGATTTTCAATTCCGATCTTCCGAAGTTCCTTGTCAATGTTTACTACATTCTCCAGAACCACTTCTTTTGTTGCATAATGGCATGCATCCACCAATGACATGTGGCGGCTTACGAAAAAAACTCTGAGCTTATGGCAGGAGAACATCGTCAACGCATACGGGGAATTGGTCTGATGCTGATAGATCTCTGTATGTCCCGGTTCTTTCACTCCTACCAGTTTGATTGCTTCTTTGTGAATCGGAGCTGTTGACACTGCATCAATTTTCTTGCTCATTCCAAGTTCAATTGACTTCATGATCCAATCAACTGCCATCTGTCCGGCAAGTTTCTGTACCTTTCCCCATTCAATAGAATCCGTATCATAATCTCCGGTTTCCATAATATCAATTGTACCATATTCATACTTTGCCTGCGCCGGATCTTCAATTTTATTGTATTTCAGTTCCCTACCAAGCACTTTTGCTGCACGATCCATAATTGCAATACTTCCAATCACAAATGGTTTACAGCACTCATGTAATTCTTTGTCCAGCATTGCACCTACGACAATTTCCGGACCGATTCCTGCCGGGTCACCCATGGTAATTGCTGTGACCGGTCTAAATTTTGTCTCGTTATTCATAGTATCCTCCCTGCGCCTTTACAAGTGTATCAAACTGTTTGCGGTCATGTCCGAACCATACCTGCGCGTTACTGTCTTTTGCAACTTTCTTGATATACTTCAGACTTCTTCTCCAGCCCACGGTATCATAGATCACTCCCGGCTCACGTTCCTGCTCATAGTTTTCGGAACAGTACACTGCATCTGATGTAATAATAACGGTACCTGTCTTCTCGAGATCAACTTTAAGTGCCAGAACACCCCGCGCATGTCCAGGTCCGAGATTTAAGATTGTCAGGCCAGGGCATACCTGATAATCGCCTTCTCCACACTCCAGAAATTTCCAGTTCAATTTCTTTTTGATCCATACATCTGTATCTTTCCAGATATAAGAATCCATATATCTGTGCTGTGCATATGCACCGATGCAGGCATTAAATTCATCTTTATGTACAATAAATTCTGCATTCGGGAAATACTCCACGCATCCCGCATGATCGTTATGCATGTGGGACAAAATGACCGTCTTAATTTCATCCGGTTTTATGCCCAGCTGTTCAAGCTGATAAAGAATTGTTGTTGTTTCATCACCTTCATATGGCACCTGGTTCTGAAATTCTACCGGCCAGCGTCCGTTTTCGCCCATGCAGTCCGGATGGCAGCCTGTATCATACAGCACATAGCCTTCCTCTGTTTCAAATAAATATGCCGGTACCGGGAATTCCACCATCTCATTCTCACAGCGTGGATCGTTTACTCTTGCCACATGTGACATGGATACTACCAGATTTTTATCTAATTTCAGGCTTCCCAGCTCAAATACATACATCTTCATATTATCTTTACCTGCTTCCTGTTTTATTTAGAAATCAAAATCATCTACATTGTCTTTTGTGAACTCTACCAGCGGAAGACTAATATTCATGCTGAGATCATCTTTTTCCGGTGTAAACTCACCCAGTTTTCCTGCTTCAAATGCTTTTCCTGCTTCAATTCCACTTGTTGCAAGAGTATATGCTGTGTAAACTGTCAGATATCCATGATCCGGTGCACTCCACAGCTGTACATCTCTGATAGAACCGTCTTTCAGATAAGATTTCATTGTATTCGGAGTAGAGTTACCGCAAACTACAACATCACCTGTTTTGCCTGCTGCTACAACTGCATCTACTGCTCCCGGAAGGTTCGGTGCACCTAATGCGATGATTCCCTTCAGGTCAGAATAGCTCTTCATCAGGTCGCTTGCCAGTGTATTTGCTTTCTGTGTATCTTCGCCCGCTTCACGTGTATCTACAATGTTGATATTTGGATATTTTTCTTCAATACGTGCTTTGATCGCATCAATCCATAATACCTGATTAACTGCTGTAAATGTTGTTGTGATGATTGCGATGTCGCCTTCTTCACCAATCTGATCCGCCATAGAATCGATGATTGCATTACCGAATGTTGTATAATCTACAAGATTTACAAAAATATCTCTTGTATTGGCATCTGCATCCCAGGATACTACTTTAATACCGGCTTTTTCTGCTTTCTCAAGTGTTGGTTTGATCGCATCCGGATCGTTTGCTGCAATACAGATTACATCCGGCTGTGTCGGAATGATCGTCTCCAGCATTTCGATCTGTTTATCTACAGTAGCTTCTGTAGGTCCCTGCCATGTCACTTCCACTTTGTCACCCAGTTCTTTGGCTGCCTCATCAACACCCTGTTTTACTGCATTGTAATAATCGATACCTACTACTTTTGGCATAACAACGATTTTTGTCTTATCCTCTGATCCAGAAGCAGAATCACTACTGTCACCACTCTTCTGTCCACATGCCGCCATAGAGAAAACCATTGATAAAGCCAGCCCCGCACCAATCACCTTTTTTAAACCTTTTTTCATTGTCATATCCTCCTTATTTTTTATTTGTGTCTCTCACAAATATATTTTTATTTTATTGTTTTACATTTCTACTGTTTTCCTTGAAGCAACAAAGTTATTAAATGCAACTGCCAGAATCAGGATCAGTCCGATGATAACCGACTGAACTTCTGTCTGGATCGCTGCTGTTGTAAGTCCGAGACGAATCATTACAATGATGATTGCTGCAATGTAAGCTCCCGCGAAACTTACTTTTCCACCTGCCAGTGATGCACCTCCGAATACAGCGATTGTAATTGCATCCATCTCATAGTTGTTTCCGTAATCTGCTTTTGCACTGCTTACACGACAGGTAAAAAGCACACCCAGAAGTGCTGCAAAAAATCCTGATAATACGTAAGCTTTTACTTTATTCCATGTAACACGGATTCCTGAAAAAACAGCTACTTCTTCGTTGTATCCGATACTCTTCAGGTATACACCGAAATTTGTCTTGTAGATAAATACTGCAACAATGATATATACAAGTGTTGTTACGACCAGCTGTACCGGTAACGGTCCGATGTCTCCCTGTCCCAGGAAGTACAGATTTTCCGGAATGGCAATTGCAGATCCACCTGAAATGCCAAGAGCAATTCCACGGAAAAGTTCCATCGTTGCAAGTGTTACGATCAATGCCGGAAGTTTCAACTTACAGACTACATATCCATTTAACATTCCGCCCAGTGCACCGATCAGCAAACTGAACACTACAGCAAGTATGGAAGGTATACCAATCTGGCAGAACAGTCCCAGACATACGGAGGATAATGCCATCATAGAACCAACAGAAAGGTCGATTCCTCCTGTCAGAATAACCAGTGTCATTCCAAGTCCGATGAGACTAGTCTCCGATATGAATCTTGTCGCATTCAGTAAGTACAATGGTGTCAGGAAATAATCCGACAGATTCGACATAACGCCCATAACAATTGCCAGTACAACCAGCAGAATGAAAAAATTATTTTTTGTCAGTTTTTTAATCATTTTCAGCACCTCCTTTTACAAATCTTGATTTTAATTTTTTAAAATCAATTGCATAAGATGCTACGGATACAAAGATGATCAGACCCTGAACTGCCTGTTCCCACAATGCATCAATTCCAAAGAATACAAGAACGGTACCTAATGCACTGATCAGAAGTGCTCCGAGAAATACTCCCGACACATCTCCCTCGCCTCCGACTGTGCTTGCTCCACCTACTACTGCGGAGGAGATCAGCGTCATTTCCCAGCCTTTTCCTGTATTTGACTGAATTCCACCATATCGTGTGGTATAAATAGATGCTGCAAGACCAACCAGAACTCCACATACAGCAAACGCAATAATTCTTGTCTTTCTTACATTGATACCACTAAGTCTTGCCGAAGCCGGATTAGAACCAACTGCATAGAAGTTTCTGCCCCATTCTGTCCGATTCAGAACAAACCACATGATTACCGCCACCAGAATCATGATATATACCGGTATCGGAATTCCGAATGCCCTGCCCTGTCCAAGATTTAATATATTTTTCGGAAGTCCGTTGATCCAGCTTCCTTTTGTGATAATGATCAGCAATCCTCTGTAGATACTGAGCAAACCGAGCGTTGCTACAATCGCGTCCAGCTTCAGGATCGTAACGATCATTCCGTTTACAAGACCAAGTACAATTCCCACAAGCATGGATCCTGCGATAACAACGATCAACGGCATCCCTGCTTTTGCGAGAAGACCGGTAGTTGTACAACAGGCCGCCAGGATCGCTCCTACAGATACATCGATGTCTCCGACAAGAAGAACACATAACATACCAAGTGCCGCAATTGCTGTTGTTGAAACGTTCAGTAAAATATCCATCGCATTATCAACACTGAAGAATGACGGTGCTTTTACAAGCATGATCGCCAGAATAATTACATAAAATATTAATAATGCTTTTATTGCTTTTCGATTTTTATACATATTCTTACGCTTCCTTTCCCGCAAGTGCCATACCCAGTATTGCGTTCTTTTCAAAGTCTTCTGTAAGTTCTCCGGCAATCATTCCCTGTCTCATTACGATGATCCGGTCTGCGATCATCTGTGTTTCTTCTATATCGGATGATACAATCAGGATACCTCTTCCTTCTTCTGCCAGTTTTATGATCAATCGATAAATTTCCATCTTGGCACCTACATCAACGCCACATGTCGGTTCATCAAGAATCAGCAGCTCCGGATCTGTATTCAGCCATTTTCCAATAACAACTTTCTGCTGATTTCCTCCGGAATAAGAACCTCCGTCAAGTTTTGCTGTTGGTGGATTTAACAGTAACCCTTTCACCTGTTCTTCTACACGCTGAGCTTCCTTTTTCTTATCTCGAAAACCATGCTTTGAAAGTGTCGGAAACGCTGCCAGCACCATATTTTCTGCTGCACTGATTTCTTTTACCAGTCCCTGTCTTCCACGGTCCTCCGGAACCATTACGATTCCCTGTTGAATGACATCCCAGGTATGTTTTTTTATCGGTTCTCCTTTGAAAGTAATCTCACCGGAGTCGTACGGATCAATTCCGAATATCGCTCTCATTACTTCTGTTCGCCCTGCACCTACCAGACCGGAAAGTACCACGATCTCACCACGGTGTACCTGAAAACTTATATTCTGGAATATATTTGCTTTCGTTAATCCCTTTACATCCAGAAGCACTTCACCTGTTTTTCTGTCTTTCTTGTCCAGTTCTTTATCTACTTCCTTGCCAAGCATGGAATTGGTTACCCAGTCGGTTGTTGCATCTTTTGTTTCTTTGGTTCCGATTATCTTCCCATCTCTCATAACCGTTACCCTGTCTGTGATCTGGAAAATTTCTTCCATTCTGTGTGAAATATAGATGATTGAAGTCCCTTCCTCTTTCAGTTTACGGACAATATTGAAAAGCATTTCTGTCTCCTGTTTGGAAAGAGAAGCTGTCGGCTCATCCATGATCAGGATTTTTGCATCCATGGACAATGCTTTTGCAATTTCAACCAGCTGTGCAGAAGCCTTTCCGAGGTTTGCCATCTTTTCATATAAATTGATCTTCACTCCAAGTCTTTGAAATGTCTGTTCCGCAATTTCTTCCATCCTTTTCCAATCAAGCTGAAAGTTCTTTTTCAGGCGTTTTCCTACAAACAGATTTTCCAGTACTGAAAGCTGAGGATAAAGACTCGTCTCCTGATAAATCGTTGCCACTCCAAGAGCCTGTGCTTTTGCCGGTGTCAGATTTTTTGTTCTTTCTCCATCAATAATGACTTTTCCCTGATCCTGGCTCAATGCTCCGGATATGATTTTTATCAGTGTACTCTTGCCGGCTCCGTTAATTCCGAGAAGCGCCTGAATCTCACCCTCCTTCAATTCAAAATCAATTCCCTTTAAGACATGATTTCCGCCAAAACTCTTATATATCTTATCTGTTTTCAATACATACTTTTGTCCATCCATGCCAAGTCCCTCCTGACTTTCGTTTTTCGCTTTCGTTTCTCCCTTTCGCTTGCTTTTATTTTCTTTCTGTAACTTGCTTTTATATTTTATATCATATATCACATTTTTTTGTTTTTCAACGTTTTTCTACTATTTCGTCACTTCTAGGAATATCTCGCATCCTGTTTTGTTTGATTTATACAATATTTTCTCTCATTTTTTTCGTTTACTTTCATTTTTTCGTTTTGTTAATTATTTAGCAATCATTTTTTCGATTTTTACAATTATTTTTTCACAAAACAGTTGCTTTTTTTTTCATTTAAAGATAGAATGAAACCAAACATACAGCAAATCGAAGTAAAAATACGGAGGTTGTTTTATGGAAAAACGAAGACAATTGATTTTAAAAGAAGTTGAAGAAAAAGGTGAGGTACGTGTTGCATTCCTCAGTCAGAAATATAACTGTTCCGAAGTGACTATCCGAAATGATATCAGAGTTCTGGAACAGGAAGGAGCATTAAAAAGAGTTCATGGCGGCGCAATTGCCCTGGAAAAAGCACATGTACGGAAGTATTCTGCAGAAAGTGTATACAGAAACACCGAACAGAAAAGAAAAATCGCCGCATGTGCATACAATTTTATTGATGACCAGGACACCATCATTATTGATGATGCCTCCAGCAGTTTTTATCTGGCATTATACATTAAAGAGCATCCCGAAAAACGACTTGCGATCGTAACCAACTCGCTTCTTGCAGGCAATGAGCTGGCCGGGCTCGACCATGTTGATCTCTATATGATCGGCGGACATGTGGGCGGACATCTGGCCGCTACTATGGGTGATGATGCTCTGGAAAACATGAAACATTTTCAGGTAGATAAGGCTTTTATTGGTGTTCACAGCATCAATTTCGATGTTGGGATCACCTCTATTGCAACACCTCAGATGCAGGTGAAACGCGCCATCCTGAACATGTCTCACAAAGTATATGTTCTGGCTGACAGCAGCAAATTCGGCGGCGGATATCTGTCCGTTATCTGCCCTATGAAAGATATCTATAAGATTATTACAGATGACAGTATTTCGACAGAAAACATCAAAAAAGCACAGAAAGAAAACATTTCTCTTGTTATAGCAAGATGAGCATCTGATGTCCCCGCGTCACGGTGATACTTTCTTATACTTTCCTGCTATTCGGCAAAAAATCACTGCCACTGCGGTACTGACAGCGGTGGCAAGAATCGCTGGCCCAACAATCGCCGTCGGATCTGCACTTCCATATTTCGCCCGGTAGGCAATCATATTTACAGGAATCAGCTGCAGGGAAGAAACATTGATGATCAGAAACGTGCACATTTCATTACTGGCAATCATGCTGCTGTTTTTGACTGCATCCTTCTTTCCACTGTCTTCTGTATTCTTCTCTGCATTTTCTTTCTGTAACTGCAGTTCTTTCAATTCCTTCATCGCACACAGACCCGAGCTTGTGCTTGCCCAGGACAATCCCAGCACATTTGAAAGAAAGTTAAGACATATATAATGCGCCGCTTTTGACTCTGTATCCAGCTTCGGAAATAAAAACCTTATCAGCGGTCTCATTTTTGCCGCCAACTCCGTGACCAGTCCGGAATTCTCTGCAATCTTCATCATTCCCGTCCACATCGCCGTAATTCCCGCCATCGAAATACAAAGACTGACCGCTTCCCCCGAACATGACACAAAAGCCTTCGTAACTTCATCCACATTTCCGGCCAGCACACCATACACAATCCCGATCAGAAGCATCCCACCCCAGAGATATACCATGTAGATTACCTGCATCCACTGTCACTTCATTCTATTCTTTCCATATAACTTTTAGAAGTATTATCTGTTTCTCTGCTGCAAAGCCAGTCCAATCAACCGATCCGCCTGATCTGCCATAAACAATGGAATATTCAGCACATCATCATCCAATTTGAGATTATCCAGAGAAAATCGGATACGAAGTTTAACCTTATCTGGAAACAGTTCTTTGAACTTTTTTAGGCTTTTGCTGGTCGTATTTGCC
The DNA here is from genome assembly GCF_014297355.1 of Blautia intestinalis. Lineage (GTDB taxonomy): Bacteria > Bacillota > Clostridia > Lachnospirales > Lachnospiraceae > Blautia_A > Blautia_A intestinalis. The sequence goes on from NZ_JACOQE010000005.1 coordinate 146,153, forward strand.
TCAGATTTGACTTCCACAGGAAAAATATCGTTTTCTCTCTGAATAAGAAAATCCACTTCATATGGCGGATTGCTCTGGCTCCAATACCGGGGAACTACTTCAAACTGCGTAATCAACGTTTGTAGTATAAAATTCTCGGTCAATGCGCCTTTAAATTCTGTGAACAGACGGTTTCCCTCACCAAATGCTGTAGGTGCCAACTGTGCCAGACGACGAAGTAAACCTACATCAACCAAATAAATTTTGAAAGCTGACAAATCATCGTAAGCTGCTATCGGAAGTCCAGGTGCAGAACTACGATAAATTTTATGCACCAATCGTGCATCCACCAGCCATTGCAGAGCATTCTCATACTCACGAGCTCTCGCACCTTCTTTGACAACTTTGTATATGAATTTTTTATTTTCTCTTGCCAGTTGAGATGGAATAGACTTCCATATCATTGAAATCTTCGGAAATTCGCTGATATCAGGATGTTTCGCAAAATCACGCTCATAAGCATCAATAATTCCAGACAGTGCTTCCTGCATGGCTGTAACATCACGTGCTTCTGTCCACATCTTAACCGCTTCCGGCATTCCTCCCGTAACATAGTACATCTTCAATTTCTCATAAAGTGGATTGAAAAACGCATCTGGAATCGGCTCAATCGTATCAACGGTTTCCAAATATACAGAAAGATTCTTATCTCCATTAGCAAGCAGGAATTCAGAAAAAGTCATAGGGTCTATCTGCATAAAATTAACTTTACCAACAGGAAATGAAGACGGCTTTGACAAAGCAATCCCCAGCAAGGAACCGGCGCATGCAATATGATACTGCGGCGCATTTTCACAAAAGTATTTCATAGAATTAATAACTTTAGGGCAATCCTGTACCTCGTCAAAAATAATAAGCGTTTTTTCCGGCATTATTTTTTGACCACTCGCCAACATCAGATTTTGCAAAATTCGATTTACATCTTTTGTGGTTTCAAAGAACTGTTTATATTCTTCATTTTCATCAAAGTTAAAATATGCAGTATTCTCATAATATTGTCTGCCAAACTCTTTCAAGATCCAGGTCTTTCCCACCTGACGCACCCCTTTCAGAATCAACGGTTTGCGATAGGGAGAGTTTTTCCAGTCTAATAGTTTATTTAAAATAAAGCGTTCCATAGACATTCCTCACATTTTTATTGTTGTTTTTGTGTGTATCAATCACATTTTTATAAATATTTGTGTGTATAACAATCACATTTTTATTATATCCAAAGGATTTCAAAAATACAACTACTGCCATAAAATCAATTTACTTTCCGCAGGAATCTGATATCAAAGTGTCTATATTAGGTATAATTTGCTTTCTATTTTCGCATATTTTATTCTTAACACAAAAAGACCGGACCCTTTTTTCAAGAAATCCAGTCTTTTTATAAATTATAAACTATTATTTAATATATACCTTATCCAGATGCCAGATATCATCTACATATTCCTGAATCGTTCTGTCGGATGTGAACTTACCGGCACATGCAGTATTCAGCATAGCCATACGAGCCCAGCCTTTTTCGTCTTTGTATGCTTCTTCCACTTTCTTCTGCGCTGCTGCATAAGAACGGAAGTCAGCAAGAATGAAGTACTGGTCTGCTCTCTCTCCGCCATTCTGGTTGAGGAGAGAATTGTACAGATCACGGAACAGTTCTGTATCAGAGGAGAAGGTTCCGTTGACAAGCTCTGTCAGTACCTGACGGATCTCATCATCTGTATTATAGATGACTCTCGGATCATATCCGCCATTGTTTTCGTAGTTGATAACTTCATCTGCACTCAGACCAAAGATAAATGCATTTTCTTTACCTACTTCATCTACGATCTCAACGTTTGCACCATCCATGGTTCCCAGAGTCGGTGCACCGTTCAGCATGAACTTCATGTTACCTGTACCGGAAGCCTCTTTACTTGCAGTAGAAATCTGCTCGGAAACATCTGCTGCTGCAAAAATCATCTCAGCGTTGGATACACGATAGTTCTCGATAAATACAACTTTCAGTTTGCCTTCGATAGAAGCATCATTGTTTACAACATCTGCTACAGAGTTGATCAGTTTGATGATTTTCTTAGCGCGTGCATAACCTGCAGATGCTTTTGCTCCGAAAATAAATGTTCTTGGGTAGAAATCCATTTCCGGATGTTTCTTAATCTGGTCATACAGATAAATTACATGAAGGATGTTCAGAAGCTGACGTTTGTACTCATGAAGTCTCTTAACCTGAACATCAAAGATAGAACGTGGATTTACTTCTACTCCGTTGTGCTCAAGGATGTATTTTGCCAGACGAACTTTGTTCTGATATTTGATATTCATGAATTCCTGCTGTGCTTTTTCATCATCCACATAAACCTTCAGCTTGCTGATCTGAGAAAGATCTGTGATCCATTCCGGTCCGATGTGATCGGTTACCCAGTCTGCAAGAAGCTGGTTTCCGTGAAGCAGGAAACGTCTCTGTGTGATACCGTTTGTCTTGTTGTTGAATTTCTCCGGCATCATTTCGTAGAAATCTTTCAGTTCCTGTTTCTTAAGGATTTCTGTATGAAGTTTTGCAACACCGTTTACAGAGTAGCCTGCAACAATTGCAAGATGTGCCATTTTGACCTGTCCGTCATAGAGGATTGCCATCTTCTTGATCTTGTCATAGTTTCCAGGATATTTTTCCTGAATTTCAAGAACGAAACGGCGGTTGATCTCTTCGATGATCTGGTATACACGCGGAAGCAGTCTGGAGAACAGCTCAACCGGCCATTTTTCAAGTGCTTCTGCCATAATCGTATGGTTTGTGTAAGCAACACATTTTGTTGTGACAGACCATGCATCATCCCATCCAAGTCCTTCTTCATCCATAAGGATACGCATAAGTTCTGCAACAGCTACTGTTGGATGAGTATCGTTCATCTGGAAAGTAACTTTTTCGTGCAGTTTCATGATATCTTTGTGATTCTTTTTGTATTTTGCGATAGCAGCCTGAAGACTTGCAGATACGAAGAAATACTGCTGTTTCAGACGCAGTTCTTTACCTGCCATGTGGTTATCGTTCGGGTAAAGGACCTCAACAATGTTGCGGGCAAGGTTTTCCTGCTCAACCGCTTTTTTGTAATCACCTTTATCGAAGGAATCAAGCTCAAAATCAACGATTGGCTCTGCATCCCAGATTCTTAATGTGTTTACGATTTTGTTGTTGTATCCAACGATCGGCATATCAAACGGAACAGCTTTTACTGCCTGATATCCCTTATGCACAAATTTATTGGAGCCTGTTGCCGGATCATATTCAACATCAACATATCCGCCAAAATGAACTTCTTTTGCATATTCCGGACGACGAAGTTCGAACGGATATCCATTTTTCAGCCAGTTATCCGGTACTTCTATCTGATATCCGTCTTTGATCTGCTGTTTGAACATACCGTAACGATAACGGATACCGCATCCATATGCGCTGTAGTTCAGAGTTGCAAGAGAATCAAGGAAGCATGCTGCAAGACGTCCCAAACCACCATTACCAAGTGCCGGGTCCGGCTCCTGATCTTCGATCACATTGAGATCAAGACCAAGCTCATCCAGAGCTTCTTTTACTTCTTTGTATGCAGTCAGGTTGATCAGGTTGTTTCCAAGAGCACGTCCCATCAGGAATTCCATGGACATGTAATAAACCGTTTTCGGATCCTGCTCTTTATATGCATTCTGTGTTTCCAGCCAGTTATCAATGATAACATCTTTTACGGTGTAACATACAGCCTGAAAAATCTGTTCCTGTGTAGCTTCTTCGAGTTTTTTACGATACAGGAATTTGACATTTTCCTTTACGCTCTCTTTGAAAGCTTCTTTTTTAAACTGCTTGTCGATCATCGTGTTTCCTCCTTATTGTGCAGCTTAAGCTGCGCTTTTTTGTTCCCTCAATTTTACGAATCATGCCCGGTAAATTACCGGGCATGTATTGTTTACAAATTACATTTTTGCAACACCAAGAACAACTGGCTCTTTGTTGATGTTCCATTCTTTTACATAGCCATCGGTTGTGCCCAGAGTCATATCCTCTGCCAGTACTTCAGACATGATTTCCTCTTTGTGGTTCTTCATGAGTTCAAGAATCTTATCATTGTCTTTTGCGTAGATATGGATCTTATCCATAACTTCAAATCCAGCTTCTTTTCTCATGGTCTGTACCTTGCTGACGATCTCGCGGACAAAGCCCTCTTCGATCAGCTCAGGTGTCAGATTTGTATCAAGAACTACGGAAATATCACCGTCTGCTTCTGTTACATAACCTTCTGTCTGTGCGGTCTCGATCAATAAGTCTTCCTCAGAAAGTTCTGCCTTGTTTCCATCAATATCCAGTGTCAGAAGACCTGTGGATCTCAGCTCATTCATAGCTTCTGTTCCATTGATCTCTGAAAGTGCCTTACGGATACCGTTCAGAAGCTTACCGTATTTTGGTCCTACTGTACGGAGCTGCGGCTTGAAGCTGTAAGAAATAAAGGATTCTACATCGCTGGCGAATTTTACTTCTTTGACATTCAGCTCATCTGCAATGATGTCTGTATAGAACTCACCCATTTCTTTGTCCGCTTTTACGTACATTGTACCGATCGGCTGACGGTTCTTGATATTTGCAGTATTTCTTGCTGCACGTCCAAGAACAACGATCTTGAGAAGTTCTTCCATGTCATCTTCCAGCTCTTTGTCGATCCACTCTTCTTTTACTTCCGGGAAGTCGCAGAGATGGATACTTTCGATTGCCTCTTTATCGATGCTTCTTACAAGGTTCTGGTAAATTTCTTCTGTCATAAACGGAATCATCGGAGCTGCCGCTTTGGAAATTGTTACCAGTGCAGTATAAAGTGTCATGTAAGCATTGATCTTATCCTGCTCCATGCCTTTTGCCCAGAAACGTTCACGGCTTCTTCTTACATACCAGTTACTCATCTCATCTACAAATTCCTGCAGAGCTCTTGCACTTTCCGGAATCTTGTAGTTTGCAAGGCAGTCATCGACAGTCTTCACTACGGAGTTGAGCTTGCTTAAAAGCCATTTATCCATAACCGGAAGATTTTCATAATCTAAAGTATATTTTGTTGCGTCAAAATTGTCAATGTTTGCGTACAGTACAAAGAATGCGTAAGTATTCCACAGAGTACCCATGAATTTACGCTGTCCTTCCTGAACAGCTTTGCCATGGAAACGGTTCGGCAGCCACGGAGCACTGTTAATATAGAAATACCAGCGGATTGCATCTGCACCGTATTTCTCAAGTGCATCAAACGGATCAACTGCGTTTCCCTTGGATTTACTCATCTTCTGACCATTCTCATCCTGTACGTGTCCGAGAACGATAACGTTCTTGTATGGAGCCTGATTAAACAGGATCGTAGACTCGGCAAGCAGAGAATAGAACCATCCTCTTGTCTGGTCAACAGCTTCGGAGATGAAATCTGCCGGGAACTGTTTTTCGAAGAGTTCTTTGTTTTCAAATGGATAATGATGCTGTGCAAAAGGCATTGCTCCTGAGTCAAACCAGCAGTCAATTACCTCCGGTACACGGTGCATGGTTCCGCCACATTCCGGACATTTCAGTGTGATCTCATCGATATATGGACGATGAAGCTCTACTGTTTTGGCTTTTTCGTCGCCGCTCATCTCGAAGAGTTCCTGACGGCTTCCGATAGAATGCATATGTCCGCATTCACACTGCCAGATGTTCAGTGGTGTTCCCCAGTAACGGTTTCTGGAAATACCCCAGTCCTGAACGTTTTCCAGCCAGTCGCCGAAACGTCCTTTACCAATGCTCTCCGGAATCCAGTTGATGGTGTTGTTGTTGCGGATCAGGTCATCTTTGACTGCAGTCATCTTAATAAACCAGGATTCACGTGCATAGTAGATCAGTGGTGTATCACATCTCCAGCAATGCGGATAATCATGCTCAAATTTCGGTGCATCAAAAAGTTTTCCTTCTTTGTCAAGATCCTGAAGTACAAGCGGATCAGCTTTCTTTACAAAGATTCCTGCATATGGAGTCTCTGCTGTCATATCACCTTTGCCGTCTACAAACTGTACAAACGGAAGGTCATAGTTACGTCCGATACGGCTGTCATCTTCACCGAATGCCGGTGCAATATGAACGATACCGGTACCATCACTCATAGTTACATAGTTATCTGCTGTAACAAAGTGCGCTTTCTTTTTCTGTTTTGCTGCTGCCTCTCCGGCACATGCAAACAGTGGTTCATATTCTTTGTATTCCAGATCTTTACCAACATATTTTTCAAGTACTTCATATGCCGGAGTTTCTTCGGAACCGAGTTTACCAAGAACTTTATCAAGTAAAGCCTCTGCCATATAATAGGTATATCCGTCTGCTGCTTTTACTTTACAATATGTTTCATCCGGGTTTACACACAGTGCAACGTTAGATGGCAATGTCCATGGTGTTGTTGTCCATGCAAGGAAATATGCATCCTCTCCGACAACCTTGAAACGAACGATTGCGGAACGTTCTTTGACTGTTTTGTATCCCTGTGAAACTTCCTGTGCAGAAAGTGGTGTACCACAACGCGGACAGTAAGGAACGATCTTGAATCCTTTGTACAGGAGTTTCTTGTTCCAGATTTCTTTCAGTGCCCACCATTCAGACTCGATATAGTCATCATGATAGGTGACATATGGATTTTCCATATCTGCCCAGAAACCAACAGTTGAAGAGAAATCTTCCCACATTCCTTTGTATTTCCAGACACTTTCTTTACACTGCTGAATGAATGGCTCCATACCATATTCCTCGATCTGTTCTTTTCCGTCCAGACCAAGCTTCTTCTCAACTTCCAGCTCAACCGGAAGTCCATGGGTATCCCATCCTGCTTTACGAGGTACCATGTAGCCTTTCATTGTACGGTATCTCGGAATCATATCTTTGATAACACGGGTCAGTACATGACCAATGTGTGGTTTGCCGTTTGCGGTCGGCGGTCCGTCATAGAACATATAAGTAGGATCATCTTTACGGTCTTCCATACTTTTTTCGAAAATATGGTTTTCTTTCCAGAATTTTTCTACTTGTTTTTCACGGTCTACAAAATTCAGGTTCGTATCTACCTTCTGGTACACAACAAATTCCTCCTTTAGATTCTTCAGAAAAATCTCTGTTATTTACTTTTTTCAATAAAATAAAAAAACTTCCGTCCTGTAAAAGGACGAAAGCAATTTCCACATTCGCACCACCTGTTACATTGTACGGGCCGGTAGTTATAAACGCCGATACATGTTCCCTTTAACGGCGGAAAACCGTCTCTCCTTACTGAGAATTTCAGGAAAGAAACTCCGGAGTGATATTCGATAAAAATTACTGGCACCGGGCTTCCACCTGTCCCCGGCTCTCTGATGTGTTCATTTTTATTTACTGTCTCCATCATGGTTTTTGCTTATTTTATATGTGCTGTTTTATTATACGGTGATGTTTTTCGATATGTCAAGGTCTTTTTGCGATATTTGGGCGGTTTTATCAGGGTTTTCCGGGGATTTTATATGGATTTGACCCTTGTATGAGAAAAACGATTACAGTATAATTGGAAAGAATGGTATACTATAGGAAATTATATCAGAAAGGTACTCATATGAATATAAAGAAAACCCTCCGGCGTCTTATGACCGGCACGCTCTTCTCTGCCATATTTATCACACAGACAGTCCCTGTCTTTGCCACAGACAGTTACGGCGCCCCTCTGGTCACGGCCACACCAACACCCGACCCACACACCGCTTATTACAACCAGCCCGCCGACACAGATTCCATCGAAGGCTGGGTAAAAGCACCTCAGATTGAAGGAGAATCCGCAATCCTTGTCGACATGCTCTCCGGTACCGTCCTTTACTCCAAAAACGCTGATAAGGCACAGTATCCGGCAAGCATCACAAAGATCATGACCGGTCTCCTCGGCTGCGAGAATCTGGATCCATCCGCCAAATTTACCATGACTGAATCCGCAGCCCGCAGCATTACCGAATCCAACAGCTCCAGTATCTACGCAGATACCGGCGAAGAATTTACAGTCGAACAGGCACTGATGGCCGTCATGCTCCAGTCCGCTAACGAAATGACACTGGCAGTCGCAGAACTCACTTCCGGCTCCACCAAAAAATTTGTCGAACAGATGAATCTGAAAGCCCGTCAGCTCGGCTGCACCAACACACATTTCAACAATCCGAACGGTCTGCCGGACGAAACACATTACACCACTGCTGCCGACATGGCAAAGATTGCCCGTGCCGCATGGTTCAACTTCACATTCCGCAAATTTGTAACAACCGGGTACTACGAAATCCCACCGACAAACAAATTCGCAGAAACACGTTATCTCCTGAACCATCACAAAATGATGAACGGCCAGACTTACGCGTATGATGGTGTCCTCGGCGGCAAAACAGGCTACACGGAAGCAGCCGGTAATACCCTTGTCACCTATGCAAAAAATGACAACACTTACCTCGTAGCTGTTGTCATGCAATCTGTAAATGGTGCCTATTCCGACACAAAAGCATTACTGGATTACGGATTCAACAATTTTTCCAGATCAAAGATCAAAGGTTTGAAAAAAGAAATCTCCAGATCCTGTCTGCCCGCGGAAAAATATCTCCTCAAAGATTACAAAGACTTTACTTTGTTCCGCAGACGGCAAAATGCCTATGTTTCATTGCCACAGGGTACTGATGTGAGCCAGCTTTCAACATCATATTCCATGACAAAAAATCTGGCAGGTCTTCCCCTTCTGACCATCACATACAGTTATAACGGCCATGAGGTTGGAACTGCCAGATATTACCAGACACGGCTCCTCTCAGACGAACTTCTCTGACTGCCGTTTAGTCTGTCTTTTCTTGCGGAGGGAATCCCGTTTTTCACGGATTTCTTCCGCTTTTTCTTCATCAATTCTCTTTAATGTCTTGATCGCATAAAATGCATCTTCATCTGTATGGCGGATTCGCACTTTTCCTTTGATATAGCCATGTTTCTGACAAAAAGATACACTTTCATATGCCCTTGAATTATTCATAAACCAGCGGATCTTACGCTTCGCCGGCAAATGGCAGACCGGACATCTGGTGCTTGCCACTTCCCGATCCTTTATGACTTTCTCCTTCTCAGCAAATTCGCGTGATACATACTCGTCATAATTCGGATAAGATAAATAAATTTCTTCTTTTCTTGTCTTTGGATTTTGATACACATCAATGGATGGATTTGCAAGCACCACCTGCATATCCAGACGTTTAAATATCTCACCCGTATACTTCGCATCCGTCAGTGCACGATGAAACTCCTGTGCTTTCGGAAGCCGCATTTTGTCGATCGCATATTCCAGACTCCGCCTGCATGGATCTTCCTTATAACAGATACCATATATTTTCTGTGCATCATAATACGTGACCGGACCTTTTATTTTCTTAAGCAGCCCATAATATTTCATATTACGCTGCAGTTCCATCACATCCTGATTGCCCCACGTACAAAATACCCTTTCCTCTCCGCACCAGTCCAGAAATTCCTCCACTGCCTGCGGAAAAGGAACTCCGTCTGCAAGATCCTTGTAATCCACATGGATCACTTCGTGTATGCTGTCATGAATCCAGTTATATACCTGAGGTTTCACAAGTCTCTGAAAAACATCCAGCACTTCTCTCTGCTCATTCATCTTGACTGCACCGATCTCAATGATCTCAAAAGGCAGACGGCTGTTGGAATATTTTTTTCCTCCGGGACTCTGGTTCCACTCAAGGTCAAAAACAATATAGTTCATACAGTAGTTCCTTCTTTTTATTTCCAATGCATTAACTCATTTTTTCTCTGTTGTCTAGTATAACAGACAGATTCGTTTCTTTCAACAAAACAGCACACACCTGCGGACAGAAAAAGACCGATACCATTTCCCGGTACCGGTCTTTTCTGCTTATAAATTTTATTTTACGGAAATATGAAATCCCGCAATCAACTGATTAATTGAGGAAACCAAAGAACTGTTCATATGCAGTTCCGTCTGATTCCTGATTCTCAAAATCCTCAAGAAGACTGTCTGTGCTCTGGTCTTCACCATCGCCCTGATCCTGACTGTTCTCTGCATCAGATTCGTCCTTTGAATCATCTTTTGAATCTTTGTTGGAATCTGTATCTTTATTTTCGCCAAGTGTTACAGTTACAGTTTTTTCTTTATATTCTCCGCCATCTGCAACTTCAAGAGTTACTTCAACTTCTTCGCCTGGCTCATAGTACTCAAGACGACTTACCAGTTCATCGGTGCTGCGTACTCTCTTGCCATCGAATTCTGTAATGATGGATTTTTCTTTAATTCCGGCATCCTCAGCTGCACCGCCTTCTGTTACTTCAGAAACAAGCACACCTTCCGGTATTCCGTAATACTGAGAAGCCTCATCACTTACTGTCATACCTGTGATTCCGAGCACACCATGATTGTCGACTTTATCTCTCGGAGTCTCATTCATCAGATCCTCAAGTGTATCTGTTACATCGGAGATTGCAATTGCGTAACCCATACCTTCAACTTCTGTGGAGGCAAGTTTTGCAGAGTTGATACCGACAACTTCACCATCCATATTCAGAAGTGCACCACCACTGTTACCAGGATTGATTGCTGCATCTGTCTGAATCAGGTTTGTTGCATCAGAATCTTCATCCTCTTCTACACCCTCATCATTGAGTTTACGGTTCTTTGCACTGACAATACCGGTTGTTACAGACTGTCCGTAACCAAGTGCGTTACCGATTGCAACGACCTGCTCACCAACCTTCAGATCATCAGAGCTTCCGATCGTAGCTACTGCTATCTGATCCATTGTATCATCAGAAATATCAGAAAGTGCTACAGAAACGACTGCAAGGTCTTTGTCCTCATCGTAACCGTTTACGGTTGCTTCATAAGTCTCACCATCGATGCAGGTAACAGATACGGTATCTGCTCCACTTACAACATGATAGTTGGTTGCGATCAGAAGATTATCATCATTCTTTCCGACAATGATACCGGAACCGCTTCCCTCAACTTCCTGCTGAGTGGTAAATCCCTGACTTCCGCCAAATCCATAAGCTCCGAGATAGTTCTGTACATCCTGGACAGATTTTGTTGTAATTGCTACAACAGATTTCATTCCTTCTGCAGCAATATCAGAAACATCAAGACTTCCTTTTGTCTTTGATCCGGAATCATCTTTGCTTTCTTTATCATCTGACTTCTTATCGGAACTCTTCTTTTTTGATTTTGTCTGAAGAAGTGTGGTATTGTCTTTATTTGATGCCGCCTCTACTGTACTGCTGTTCCATCCGGTAATTGTATTGATTCCTTCAAAGGAACCTGCTGCAAGACCACCGGCAAGTACTGCACAAAGAGCAATGCCTGCTGCTTTTTTCACTTTTTTTCTCATTCTTTCTTTTGGATCGTTGTCATTATTCATATTGTTATTCATATCATTGTTCATCATTACGTTGTTATTTTTATCGCTCATTAAAATCCCCTCCTTAGGATCATTACTCTTCACTTTATAAAATCTTCCGGTGAATCGCTATCTCTGTTTCTGTTTTCCTTTTATGTCTAAAAGTATAGGGAGGATTTGTGTTTACTTTGTGGGAAAATTGTGATAAAAGTGTTAATTATGCCATGCAAGACGTTTAACATCTGCGTGAACATCACCAGTCATCCAGTCTACATCGTTTGTGATCCAGTCCATGATACCGAGCTGGCGCATTTCCCATTCGACCGTCTGCTCTCTTGCTTCAATCGTTTCTTCTACTTCCATGGTTGTGTCGATCTCATCATATCCGAAGATATATCCGCCTGCACACCAGATACTGAAGTTGCTGTCCGGACCCGGATCTACGGTGTCGCCTCTCTGTGCGATCAGCCCGTCATGGCGTCTCTTGTATTCTTCTTCACAGCCATCTTTAAGTTTTGTCATAAACATTCTGTGGCGGATCAGCTCTTTATTCTCTCTTACAACACCAAAATTGTGGTACATCAGGCGCATGTCTTTGCCCGGTGTGGAAATCCATTCAAAAGTATCTTCAATCTTTGCAGTGATCGCATCTTTTGCTGCGTTTTCTTCTTCACTTAATACTGTACCGTCTTCATTTTCATAGTAACCGAAGATTAAATCTTCTGCGTTCCAGATACTGAAATTTTTCACTTTATTTCGGTCCAGAAAAGCGGTCAGCTCCGGCCAGATCTCACCAAGTTTTCTGCGGTAGTCATTCATTCTGCCGGCTTTCACTTTCATCGCAAATGCATGTCTTTCCATAATAAAAAGCCTCCTGTATTGAAATTTTGTCGTACAACTTTGTCGTTTCTATTTTAAGTCCGTTCCCATCAAAAATCAATGATGTAATATCACATTCATTCATGGAACAAAATCTGTGAAAAATACCGTACCATTCCATCATCTGTCCAGCACAGCATCCCCGCTGCATCTGCCATTTTTTGTGCATCTACACAGTATGCCGACATACAGGAGTTGTGTTTGTACGGTCCGGCACCCATGATCAGAATATCTGTTTTGCCGGCTTCTTTCATTTTTTCTGCAAGTTCTTCTGTCATTTTGTTCTGCAGAAGCTTGTCTTTCTTATACTGTGTCGGATCATGTGTATCTTCCTGCATGGTCTGCAGCACCAGTGTTTTTTCATACTGCAATGCGCGCTGTTTCATCTCCTCGGCCGTACCACTTTCCGGCGGACAGGCCGGATTTACATTGTAACAGCCGCATAAGTTTTCTTCACAAAACATCCGGTATTCCGGTACAAAAACAAGCTGCGTGGTATCCATGACGGCAGCTCCCGAAAATCCCAGAAAGATTGCCTCCTTCACCAGATCCATATCAAAATCTCCCTTCTGTTGTCATCACGTGATTTTATCTTACACATTAAATAATTCCTTTATCCTTATAATGCCACAAACTGAATTTTGTTGCAATCTTTCAAGGACATGTTATGATAAGCATAAAACCGTTACTGTTCACACGTAATATCCCGCGAGGTGTTTTGCCATGAATATGGCAAAATCCCGAGACATACGGGGCAAAATCCCATCACCGAAGGTGATTTGGAATGATTTTGACCAGGTTGCTGTGAACGGAGTGAACAGCAACATAAAACCTGCACAGAAAGGAGCACCCATGTACCGTATTTTTATCATCGAAGACGATGAGATCATCGCAAACCTTCTGAAAAAGAATCTCTGTTCCTGGGGATATGATGTCTCCTGCGCACAAGATTTTTCCAATATTATACAGGAATTTGCCCGTCTCGATCCGCAGCTCGTCCTGCTGGATCTGAAGCTGCCATTTTACAATGGTTTTCACTGGTGTGAGGAAATCCGCCGAATCTCTCAGGTACCGATCATCTTTATTTCCTCCGCTGCCGATAACATGAATATGGTCATGGCAATGAGCCGCGGCGCCGATGATTTTATTGCAAAACCATTTGACATGGATGTCCTGACTGCCAAAATACAGGCCATTCTCCGCCGCACCTATTCCTTCGGGACTCCCGGAAATGTACTGGAATACAAAGGTGCTCTCCTCAATCCGCCCCGCTGTACCCTGACCTGGAACGGCCACGATATCGCCCTTACCAAAAATGAGCTCCGCATTCTGGAGATTCTTCTCGAACACGCCGGCAAAACAGTTTCCAGAGATGCGCTCATGACAAGACTCTGGGAAAGTGACAGCTTCGTTGACGACAACACATTGACCGTAAATATTACCCGCCTGCGCAGGAAACTGGAAGGTGAAGGCCTGAAAGATTTTATCATCACCAAAAAGGGACTGGGCTACATGGTATAATACAAGAAGCACTGTAAGGTAATTTCTTATATGGAGCAATCACTTTATGAAACTCTTTCTCGACTACCTGAACAAAATAAAATTCCATATCCTGCTGATGATTTTTCCGACAATATTTACAGGGATCATTTTTTTCCTGTATCAGCTGTCGCCTGAACCGGTCCTGTACGTTGCACTCCTCTGGCTTCTGGCAGGACTTACCGCATGTATGACTGGCTTCAGTAACTACAGGAAAAAGCTGCAGCAGCTTACACTTGTAGCCACAGCACCGGATATCAATCTGTCCCGCATGGATACACCATCTGATCAGATTGAATCTCTTCAGCAGGATATCATGCATCGTCTGAATCAGATGCGTATGAATGTAGAAACCGCCGACCAGAAATCTCTGGAAGAAATGACCGATTACTATACCATGTGGGCACATCAGATCAAAACTCCTATCTTTGCCCTGCGTCTGCTCCTTCAGGAAAATCCCTCCACAAATAAAGAAGCTCTCGCTGAACTTTTCAAGATTGAGCAGTATGTCGAAATGGTTCTCGGTTATCTTCGTACAGAAGACATGTCTTCTGACCTGACACTTTCCTGCTGTTCTCTCGACTCGGTCATCCGCGATCAGATTCATAAATACGCCGGAATTTTTGTTTCCAGGAAGCTTTCCCTCACTTATGACGGAATCTCTGAAAGTGTCCTGACCGATGAAAAATGGCTCGGATTTGTGATCGGGCAGATTTTTTCAAACGCACTCAAATATACCCGTACCGGCGGTATCCATATTTATTTGAAAAATTCTCCTGTCAGGAACTATGTTTCAAACATAACTCCGACAACTCCCATTACACTCGTAATCGAAGACACCGGCATCGGCATTCGTGCAGAAGACCTGCCGCGCATCTTCGAAAAAGGCTACACCGGAGTCAACGGACGGGAAAGCAATCGTGCGACCGGAATCGGTCTGTACCTCTGCAACAAGATCATGAATTGCCTTGGCCATCGCATTTATGCAGTTTCCGAAGAAGGAAAAGGCACGAAAGTTTTTCTGGAATTTTCTCAGGAAAATCTGACGATGTACTGATCTGATGCTGACTATGGAATAAAATTCATCGTAACTGTTCAGTACCCTCACAGTTACGAGTCAAAATGCATTCCAAATCACCTTCGGTGATGGCATTTTGCCTTATATGTCTCGGGATTTTGGCAAAAAACATGCCAAAACACCTCGCGGGATACTACCTTCTGAATAGTTACACTTCATCAAATAACTTTTTTGAAATCACCTTACAGAAATGTAAGGTTTTTTCGTATATTGTAACCTGCTTCGATGGCAGAAGCCGGGAAAAATTTCTATACTTGTCTCATCAATCAAAAGAAAGGAGCCCCGGTTATGGCTTTACTTGAAGTAACAAATATCAAAAAAATATACAGCACCCGCTTTGGCGGAAACAAAGTACAGGCACTTTCCAACGTCACTTTTTCTGTAGAAGAAGGTGAGTTCGTCGCGATCATGGGCGAATCCGGTTCCGGAAAAACCACACTGCTCAACATCCTTGCATCTCTCGACCGTCCGACATCAGGAGAAGTTCTTCTCGAAGGAAAAAACATCGTCCACCTTACAGAAAAAGAAATCTCCGCTTTCCGAAGAAAAAATCTCGGTTTTGTTTTTCAGGATTTTAATCTTCTGGACACTTTTTCCTTACGCGACAACATTTATCTCCCACTCGTGCTTGCCGGAGAAGATTACCGCGAAATGGAGCAGAAGATCCGACCGATTGCAAAAACACTTGGAATTACAGAGCTTCTGGACAAATTTCCATATGAAGTTTCCGGCGGCCAGAAACAACGTGCAGCTGTTGCAAGAGCACTGATCACAAACCCGAAACTGGTTCTTGCTGATGAACCGACCGGCGCACTCGACTCCCGTGCTGCATCTGCACTTCTTTCCATGTTTGGCGAGATCAACGAGGATGGACAGACCATTCTGATGGTCACACACAGTGCACAGGCAGCAAGTCATGCGTCCAGAGTACTTTTTATTAAAGACGGAGAAGTTTTTCATCAGATCTACAAAGGCAGTAAATCCCGTCAGGAAATGTATCAGATGATTGCCGACACCCTTACTATACTGACGACGGGCGGTGAATATCATGCGTAAAGGAATCTTTTCAAAACTGGCCATCCAGAATATCCGCAACAACAAAAATACCTACATTCCTTACATGATCACCTGCATCTTCTGCATCGCCATGATCTATATGATGGAATTCCTTCGTGACTGCCCGACACTTGATCAGGCCGTCCGCCATGCTGCCGAAGTCCGCATGATACTTTCCACCGGAGAAATCATTGTTATTATCTTCTGTGTGATCTTTTTGATCTACAGCAACAGTTTCCTGATGAAACGAAGACAGAAAGAAATCGGACTTTACAATGTTCTCGGTCTGGAAAAAACACATATCGGCATTGTTATGCTGCTGGAAACAATTATCACAACCGTGATCTCCCTCATAGCCGGAATCGCAGCCGGAATTCTTGGCAGCAAACTTGCGCTCCTTCTTCTGCTTCGACTGCTTCATATTCCCGCTGTACTTGGATTTTATGTTTCATTAAAGGGAATTGTTATCTGTATGGTGATGTTCGGCGGAATTTTTTTACTGATTCTGTTCTTAAATCTTGCCAAAATCCGCCTGAACCGTCCCGTCGAACTACTTCACGGCAACAATACCGGTGAAAAAGAACCTAAAGCAAAATGGCTTATGGCTCTGATCGGCTTTGTCTGCCTTGGCATCGGTTATTACCTCGCCATCACAACAGAGTCTCCAATCAGTGCAATTTCCATTTTTCTTCTTGCGGTAATTCTTGTTATGGCAGGAACTTATCTGCTCTTTACTGCAGGCAGTATTGTGATTCTGAAATTTCTTCGCCGCAGAAAAAAATTTTACTACAAAACCGGCAATTTCATCAGCATCTCCGGCATGCTTTACCGTATGAAACAGAATGCGGTCGGTCTGGCAAGCATCTGTATTTTAAGTACCGGCGTTCTGTTGATGATCTCCATGACGGTCTCCATTTACTTTGGCATGAATGATATTATGGTAAACCGTTATCCATACGATACGGATCTTTCCATTACCAGTGTCAGCGAAGAAGAATGTCAGACTGCCATAGATGCTTTTGAAAAAGCAATTTCCGATAATGCTGTTCCTGTAGATAAAAAAGCAGAAGAAATCTATCTCACGATCATCAGTCATTTCGATAACGGGCAGATTCAGATTGCAGAACCAAATACATTACGCGATTCTGCTTCCGTACTGACGCTCTCCCTTGTACGTCAGTCAGAATATGAAAAACTGACTGGAACAGATCCTGCATTACAGGATGGTAAGATTCTTGCGTGGGCTTCAAATATTTTTGAAAAATCAGATTCTCTCACTGTCAATGATTCCGTCTTTTCTGTAAAAAAATGGCTGGCGGATTCTCCTCTGACCTGTGGACGGGATATTGTCTATGGTAATGCTGTATTTGTCGTCACTGATTCTGATTTTGAAAAATTTGACGAGATGCGTACAGAAATGTATAAAGATGCCTCCGCATCTCCTGCCGGACAGGATCTGACTGTTCATCTCGGTCTGGACATCACCGGTTCTGATTCAACAAAAATCGCCTATGGCACACCGGTACTGGATGCAATAAAGGCTCTGAAAGATAATGGACAACTGTCTGATAACTCCTGGATCACTTCCGGAATACGTGCGCAAGAATACGATTCCTACTATGCAGACAACGGTTCTCTTCTGTTCATTGGAATATTCCTCGGTTCTCTTTTCCTCATGGGAACTGCCATGATCATCTACTACAAACAGATTTCAGAAGGATACGAAGACCAGAACCGATTTGAAATCATGCAGAAAGTAGGATTGAGTCACCGGGAAGTCAGAAGTTCAATCCGCCGCCAGATCCTGATGGTATTTTTCCTTCCTCTTCTCATGGCAATGCTTCATATTTCAATGGCATTTCCACTGATCCGCCGGATGCTCCTGCTCTTCGGCATGACAAACACAAAACTGTTCATTGGCTGTACTGCCGGAACAGTACTGATCTTTGCTCTGGTATACGGTCTGATCTACATCATGACTGCAAAATCTTATTATCATATCGTGGAACGAAAATAGAATTTAATAAACTAAACAGGGCCCCTCACCTGCAGAATTTCATCTGTAAGTGAAAGGCCTTTATTATTTCATAATTGATCTGATTCAAAATCAGATGTTCAGAAGGTCGCTGAATACTTTCAGTGCGCCGTCTGTTTCGTGTGCAAGAACACGTTTTGCAAGGACTTTACCAAGCTGTACACCTTCCTGATCGAAGCTGTTTAAGTTCCACAGGAATCCCTGGAACATAACTTTGTTTTCGAAGTGAGCAAGAAGTGCACCGAGGCTTGCCGGATTTACCTGCTCGCCGATGATAATGCTGGACGGACGTCCGCCTTCGAAGTTCTTGTTATTGTTATCATCTGCTTTACCGCATGCAAAAGCTACGATCTGAGCTGCAACGTTTGCGCAGAGTTTCTGCTGGCTTGTGCTTCCCTGGATCACAACATCTGTATCCATCTGATTGTTCTTAAATCCGATGAACTGAAGCGGTACGATATCTGTTCCCTGATGAAGAAGCTGATAGAAGGAATGCTGACCGTTTGTTCCCGGTTCACCGAAGATTACCGGTCCTGTCACATAATCTACAGGCTCACCAAAACGGTTTACTGATTTACCGTTTGATTCCATATCAAGCTGCTGTAAATGTGCCGGGAAACGGCTCAGAGCCTGTGAATATGGAAGAACTGCAGTGCTCGGATATCCAAGAATATTTCTTTCATATACACCGATCAGGGCATCCAGCATAGCCGGGTTCTGCATTACATCTTCATTCTTTGCAAGACTGTCTTCTTCTGCTGCACCTGCAAGGAAATCTGCAAACACTTCCGGTCCGAATGCCAGAGATAATACAGCACCGCCAACTGCAGATGTGGAAGAATAACGTCCGCCGATATAATCATCCATAAAGAATGCTGCAAGGTAATCATCACTCTTTGCAAGAGGAGAAGTCTCACTTGTAACGGCGATCATATGTCTGGAAGCATCCAGACCAGCGTTCTTAAGTGCGTCTTTAACGAAGGATTCATTTGTCAGGGTTTCAAGAGTTGTACCTGATTTGGATACCAGTACAAAAATGGAATGTGCTACATCAATTGTACTCAGAACGCCTGCTGCATCGTCCGGGTCTACGTTGCTGATGAATTTGGCTTCCATTTTGAATTTGTCGTTTTTCTTTGCCCAGTTTTCAAGAGCAAGGTACATTGCGCGAGGACCAAGGTCACTTCCGCCTATACCGATCTGAACAACAGTTGTAAATTTCTCACCTGCTGCATTTGTGATCTGACCTGCATGTACTTTGTTTGCAAAATCAGCGATCTTCTGCTGCTGTTCTACATAGAAAGCACGCTTGTCCACGCCATCTGCTGTAACAGTATCTCCAAGCTGTCCACGGGTAAGCTGATGAAGAACAAGACGTTTTTCACCTGTATTGATCACTTCTCCATTGTAGAGAGCTGCGTATTTTTCTGTAAGCTGAGCTTCTTTTGCCAGTTTCTTAAGAGCTTCCAGTACATCATCGTCTACCTGCTTTGCAGCATAGTTATATGCCATTCCTGCAGCCATCGGTACGCTGTAATTCTTTACACGCTCTGCACCGTTCTCGCCGGTCATCACTTCTGCAAGATTTACTTTCTTTACATCGGAAAGCTCTTTGAATGATTCAAGAGTATCCAGATTGTTCCAGGTAATCATAATCAGATTCCTCCTTAAAATTAAATATTCCCGTTGTGTCAGGATTCATTCTCAATCTCTTTGATTATAATATCAAATGGGGGTAAATTCAACCCCGCAGTTCCACACTCATCTCATGCCATGCCTCGCCGCCCCAGACAGACCCGCCGATACCATGATCTTTGAAGCCAAACTTCTGATACATTTCTACTTTATCCGGCAGGCAGGTCAGGATCAGTTTTTCTCTGCCGTTTGCTTTTTCACGCTCTTTATAGCAGCGCACCAGTTCCCTTGCCAGTCCCTGATGCTGATATTCCGGAAGTACATCCAGTCCCAGAAGCATAATATTCTTTCCTTTCGGATCATGCATTTCTGCATCTGTAAAAAAATCATCCGTCAGATGTTCTCTGTCCGTGGCAAGCCCATTGAGAAATCCTGCTATTCGTCCTGTAGAGCGATCTTCTGCTACAAGAAAAAGCTCCGGTGCTTTTTCCACACGTTTTTCCATGTGTTCATAAGAGCATGCTTCATTCGGAGGAAAACAGATTTTCTCAATCTCTGCGGTCTGTGTAATTTCCTCCTGACGTATATTTCTAAAAATATATTTTTCAGTTAATCGACTCGTGTCGTTTTTCTCTGTCATAACTCTTCACTCCATTTCCTGTATTTTTTAATCCAAAACAGCTTTGCATTTACTCCGAAGTGTAACATCAAAATTTTCGAATTTCAATAATAAATAACGCAAATCTCATAGCTTGTACTGCTCAAAAATGATAGAATATCATTAAAATAATCCGAAGGAGATTTTATATGCAAAGAAAAAGTATAAAACATTTTGCTGCCGGGATTTGCCTTTTGTTTACCAGTCTCTTTTACTGTCTTTCTGCAAATGCGGATGTACTTGAAGGCACATCAGGCCAGACACTTTCCGGCGAATATGCAGTTATTATAAACACAGATACATCTGCATCTCAGGAGACCGGGACTCTGGTCTTTGACGATGGTGACAGCACTTCATCTTATTCTTCTGCTGCAGCCACTTCCTGTACCGGCTCATTCACATCGTATCCTTCCGGTAATAGCTTATCTGCAGATAATACTCCGGCATCTTCTCCCGACTCAGATTCCGCTTTTTCTCTCCCGACTTCATCTGTGACTTATCAGATCGGAGAAGAAAAATCCATCCACGGCTCAAACAGTTCCGGGAAAACTTACATATGTATCGGCATCGGAGAACACTGCTATATCTGGATGGACAAAACGATGAAATCTGACTATGATGCTGCCGGCAAGACCAGTCTCATTGCAAAAGATATGGCAGAGGTCTATGACGGTCAGCCTTACCGCATTCTGAACGATCTTGCAGATGGCTCCATCCCATACGAAGACAACTCCGGAAAGCTTTCCATCCTTCTGGAGTCTCTGAGCAGTGCCAGCGGTATGTATATGTACGATACCGGAATCACCGCAATTCATATCAATACCCCTGCTGCCTCCTCCTATGTTTCCGGAGAAATGTCCAAAAGGAACGGTCTCCTGGTTCATGAAGGCCAGCACGCACTTCTCTGGCTGAAAACCGGATTTTCCTCTTCCGGGAAATATACGTGGCTGAATGAAGGTCTGTCTGTAGCTGCAATGGATTATCTTTGGGGTGGCGTAGATTCCAGCGGATGGCTGAACGGCATTTCCGGTAACTCTGCCATTCGCAGCGGTTCTTCTCTGATCTATCAAACCTATCGAGATGATACCGCTCAGGATTACGGCATGCCTTATCTCTTTGTCCGCTATGTGATCGACCGTATGGCCGGAAGTTACGATCCAATGTCCATCCTTCTGGCTTTTTATAAAACAGATGCTTCTTCCCTGAACTCTGCGGAATATCTGACTCAGGTAACCGGCATTCCATTTCGTGAATTAATGGCAGATTTTTATACTGCCATTGCTTCCGGTGAGCAGTCCGGCATCTATAGTTTTGCCGGAGACCGCATCGCCGCCGGGAAGGCAGCGACATTCCCTGTTTTTTCAGGAAAAAGCGGCCAAAGCTGCTCTCTTCCGCCTGCATCTGCGATTCTGCTCAAATTGAAAGACCATAGTTTTTCCGTTCCGTCCAATGGTGGAAATAACATCATTTATAGAGTCATAGACAACCGTGGAAGTTCTTCTTCGCCGGCAACTGGTGACGGCAGCTCTTCACATCCATATGAGATTTCCTCACTCAGTGACCTGAACCTTATTTCTGAGCATCCGGGCGCTTATTACTTCCTGACCGACGACATTCAGACAAATGGCAAAATCAATTTTACGGTAAACAATTTCAGCGGTCATCTGGATGGAAATGAACATACAATCTACGGTCTCAAAAAACCACTGATTGCAAACAATCACGGCACCATCGAAAATTTACGGATTATGGCATCCTTTGATGATGACAGCCAGAATGTACAGGGAATCATTTCTCAATACAACGATGGAAAAATCCTCGAATGCTCTGTCTCGGGAACCGTAACCGGGCGTATGGGCGGTGACGGCTCCATGGTCTTTCCCAGCTTCGGCGGCATTACAGGCCAGAATGAACTTGCCGGAATCATCAGTGGCTGTTCATCCAAACTGAAACTCAGCCTTTCAATGGCACCTATGAAAGCTCTGGTTGGCGGTATTGCCGGCTCAAACAACGGCACTATCGAAAAATGCGTCAGCAACGGAAGTCTTTCTGTTTCAAAGAAAAACGGTGATCTTTATCCACTCTATGTCGGCGGTATTGCCGGGCAAACTGAAAAATTCGGCAGTATGGGAGGCATAATAAAAGAATGTCTCCATGCCGGACAGCTCAAAGTTTCCGGCGGCAAAGCTTATGTCGGCCAGATCTGTGGTCTGGCTGCATCAAATATTATAAATTCATCCGGTGGTCTGAATGCGCACATTCTGAACTGCTATGGACGAACCGGTTCCATTTCTCTTGTTGGTTCTTCTGATGAAGAACTGACTACCGGCGGACTACTTACAGATACTCAGTTAAAAGATGCTGCTTCCTATAAAGGATGGAGTTTTGACGGTGACTGGAAGATTTCAGATGACGGAATTCCGGCGCGTACAGATTCCTCTGATATTACTTCCCTTTCTGTAAAAAATGCCCCGGCATCCTGCTATATTGGTGAAATACTCTGGAATTTCGGTACTCTTGTTATTAATAACAAAACTGAAATTTCCATCACCCGGGATATGATCCGCGGCTTTGACAATTCCATGGAAGGTACAAATACAATTTCCATAATTTACAAAGGAAAACAGACTACTTTTTCCCTTCCAATATGTAAACCGGAAGCTGCTCAGATCACGCACTTTGAAATTTCCCGAAAGCCTTCCCGGCTTACCTATAGTGTGGGAGAAAAATTTGATCCTTCCGGCACCAGTTTTTATGCAGTCATAGCAGGACGTTCCGTGTACCTTTACGGCGGCTATACTTATAACAAAACCGGATTATTAACTGCAGGCGATACCGAAATCACTTTTGACTACTTCGGTGCCCGTTTGGACCAATCCATAACAGTCGAAGCAGCCACGCCGTCCAAACTTGAACTCTTAACTTCACCTTCCAGAACCCGTTATACTACCGGAGAACGCCTGGATCTGAGCGGAGCAAGACTCCGCATTACCTATAGTAACAAAACACAGTCGCCTGTCTTTGGAGCTGATGAACTGGAAACTTATGGCATAAACATTGCCCTTGGTTCCGACAATAATGTCAGTATGATCGACCGTCAACAGAATCTTACTCTGAATGACAATGGTAAGACACTTCTGTTTTATGCAACCGACACGCTCCCCGGAAACTGGGGTGCCGTATCCGCATCCTCTATAACACTGAATGTTACTGCACCGCTGATGCTCACTGGCACAGATCTGTATCTCAGTACCGGAGTCCAGACCCTTCAATATGTAAACTCCGGTGATATTACCGGTGGAAGCGGCAATTATACAACGACCGTTGTTAATGAAAATCTTCCAAAAGGACTGAACAGAGACTTTGCCCCCGGCTACTCCGACTGTTTCAGCTATTCCGGAATCATAACAGGCACTTCCGGCACTTACCGCTCCACATATTTGATAAGTGATACTGTGACACAGGCAACTTTATCTGTAACAATTGTAATCCATGTGCGTCCGTCCAATGAGGCCGCATTTTATAATTTTGTACTTCGTAAAACACAGAACAGCAATCTTACACAGGATGTTATCGGTGAAATCAGTGGTGATACTGTCATTCTCCGCTTACCGGAAGGAACAGATGTCACACATCTGATTCCGGAAACAGACTACGCTTCCGGTTCCGGCACTACACTTCCTGAAAATTTCTGGAACGGCACTGCCCATGATTTTACCAAACCTGTCATTTACACGCTGACCGCCCCGGACGGTCATACCCAAAGGCACTACACTGTAAAAGTCGAATTCTACCAAAACGGACAGGACACACCTGACATACCGCAGCCACCAGAAAACGATAAGCCCGCCGTAAAACCAGATGAAGTTTCAAAACCGACAGCCACACCGACCCCTGCACTTTCATCTGCTTTACTGCCTGCAGCATATCCGAAAGGCAAGGTTATAAAAGACGTAAAAACCAATGCTGTCTACAAAGTCACCGGAACGCTGGTGGTTCAGTATGTAAAACCACTTAATAAAAAACGCAGCACCATTACCATTCCGGAGCAGGTAACACTTAACCGATATAATTACAAAGTAACTTCCATCGGAGTCAAAGCTTTCAAAAACAACAAATACCTGAAAAAAATCACTGTTGGAAAAAACATCAAAGCCATAGGATCTCAGGCATTTTATAACTGTAAGAAACTGAAAGTGATAAAATTCCGTACAACACAGCTTAAGCAGAAGTATATCGGTTCAAACGCATTCAAAAAAATGCCATCAAAAATGACCGTTTACGTTCCAAAGAAACAGGCAAAATATTATAAAAAAATATTCCCGAAACGTGGGATGAGCAAATCTGTCAGATTCAAAAAAATATAAAAGAAAAACCCTCTTATGATATTACAGCAAATCATAAGAGGGTTTCTCTTTTATAGCAGTCATACCGATTAAGTATGTATTTTTTCTTTACATGCAATATAAAAGGGTATAACATGGAAGTAAACTAATATTATATAAAGGCGGGTAAAATTATGGACTACTCAATCAACACAAAATGCGTTCAGGCCGGTTATACTCCGGGCAACGGAGAACCACGACAGATTCCGATCTATCAGTCAACAACCTTCAAATATGATACCAGTGAAGACATGGGTAAATTGTTTGATCTTGAAGCATCCGGTTATTTTTATTCCAGACTTCAGAATCCGACAAATGATTATGTTGCTGCAAAAATCACCGCACTCGAAGGCGGTACTGCCGGAATGCTGACTTCTTCCGGTCAGGCTGCAAACTTCTTCGCAATTTTTAATATCTGCGAAGCAGGCAGCCACATTGTTTCCTCCTCTTCCATCTATGGCGGTACATATAACCTTCTTGATGTCACCATGAAAAAAATGGGCATTGATGTTACTTTCGTTGATCCGGACTGCACCGAAGAAGAATTAAATGCTGCTTTCAAAGATAACACAAAAGCCGTTTTTGGTGAATCTATCGCCAACCCGGCACTGACTGTCCTTGATATCGAAAAATTTGCAAAAGCTGCACACGCACATGGTGTGCCGCTTATCGTAGACAACACCTTCCCGACACCGGTCAATTTACGTCCGATCGAATGGGGTGCTGACATTGTTACTCATTCCACGACCAAATACATGGACGGTCACGGTGCTGCACTCGGTGGTGCGATCATTGATGCCGGCAGATTTGACTGGATGGCTCACGCAGACAAATTCCCGGGACTCTGCACACCAGATGATTCCTATCATGGAATTACCTATGCAGAAAAATTCGGCAAAGAGGGTGCTTTCATCACCAAATGCACCTCTCAGCTTATGAGAGATCTGGGATGTGCACAGTCCCCTCAGAGTGCTTTTATACTAAATCTTGGTCTGGAATCTCTCCATGTACGTATGCCGCGCCATGTCGAAAACGGACAGGCTGTTGCTGAATTTCTTGAAAAACATGACAAAGTGGAATTCGTCAACTACCCATCACTTCCGTCCAACAAATACTACGAAATTTCTAAGAAATATATGCCAAACGGCGGATGTGGTGTTGTATCCTTCGAATTAAAAGGCGGTCGTGTTGCTGCAGAAAAATTCATGAAAAATCTGAAGCTTGCTGCCATTGAAACACATGTGGCAGACGCAAGAACCTGCTGCCTGAACCCGGCAACCTCTACGCACAGACAGATGAACGATGAACAGCTTGCCGCTGCCGGAATCCCGGCCGGACTGATCCGTATCTCCTGTGGCCTTGAAGATAAGAATGACCTGATCGCAGATATCGCCCAGGCACTGGATGCAATCTGAAAATAAGAATTTTTAATAAACCAATCAAACCGGGTGCGTCAATGACGCACCCGGTTTGATTGGTTTATTTCTTTATTTTGACTTTCTTTGCAGAACTCCATTCGGAATAATAGGTTGCTCCGGATACTTTTTTGTAGGAGCGTACTTTCACAGAATAAGTTGCTTTCTTTTTGAGTGATTTAAGCACTTTGTTCAGTGTTTTATTTGACTTGACAGTAATTGTTTTCTGTTTTTTACCAGTCTTATAATTCACCTGATATCCGTTTGCTTTTGTATTCCTTGTCCATTTTACAGTTGCTTTCTTTGACGCGTTGTTCTTGACAGATGAAATGCGGTTCTGTTTGAGGTAATAATACGTTTTTCCAACATATGCGCCTTTTATGCTTCCTTTATAAGCGCAAACTGCATATGTGTATTTTCCACCGTTTGTCGTTGCACCGGTATCTGTATATGCAGCTGTTGCTCCGTTGGTAACCGTCTTGATTGCCTTATATCCACCTTTTCCGTACGCTCTGTAGATGATGTAGCCCTGTGCTCCACTGACTCTGTTCCAGGTCAGTTTTATGCCTTTCTTCGCATTTGCAATTGAAGTGATATTTACTGTATCAAGTTTTTCAACTACAGGGGCTGCCGGCTCCTTCTGCTTTTCTACAATCTGGAAGGACACGGTTTTAGTGTCTGTATAATTTCCGATACCGGTAACAGAAACACTTGCTTCTCCCACACGGTTGTTGTTCTGATATTCCAGACGATAATCTGTGCCCTCACTTAAAGTGGTGTCTTCCAGAAGTACAGTCACTTCCGGTTTTACTTCTTTTCCGTCATAAATATATGTAGAAGCAGTCAACTTAACTTCGCAGGATTTGATGTTTTTAAGAGTTCTGGTGGTGCGTGATATTTCTTCTTTACAGAGTGTACATTTCTGTACCTCATCATATTCCACATCGCCGTTTTCCAGAGTTTTCTGATTTTCTATAATCTGTTCGGTGACATGCTTTTCATTGACACCAACTGCTGCCATCGTGCTGGCTTCTTCATGGTTTGCATCACCGGAAGCTGTCACTTTGATCAGTGCAAGACCGGCTTTTTTACCGGTAACTGTTGTCTCTTCGATATCAATCAGATCAGGAGTAGATGTCTCAAGAGAGATATCACCGATTCCATTCACCTGAATTTCCGTTGAAGTCTTAACATGAATCTGTTCATCCATGCTTGCAGCTGAAACAGACTGTTTTGCTTTTGCAATGGTAAATCCTTTTTCTACTGTTCCTTTAATGCTGACATCGCCTGTCTTTGCCGCTACGATTACTTTGGCATTTCCTGCATTGATATTATTCGCATAGGTAACCGTATAATTGCCTTCACTTACAATTCCGTTGCTGTTTTTCACAGTAACCTTTGGTGTTTTCTCTTTACCGTCATAAGCTGTTTTGTAATAAGAAAGTGTAACCGTGCAGTTGCTGAGAGCTGTCTGACCCAACATCGGAATTTCTTCTGTGTATTCTGCATCACAGTCGGCACATTTGTATTCTATGGTTCCGTTTAACAGGTAAGTAGCCTGTTTGGTAACGGTTCCTTTATCCCATTTATGTGGTGCGAGATCTGTCTCTTTGCCCTTATGGCTGTCTCCACAGTCTGTACAGGTATATGTGATAAATCCTTTTGTTGTACAGGTAGATTCTGTTATGGTCTCTTCATAATTGTGTCCTTTTGCTCTGCGGCGATCTGACTTCGTCTCATAATCACAGTTTTTGCAGGTCAGAAGTGTATAACCTTCTTCTGTACAGGTTGGTTCTTTCACAGTACGTTTATATGTATGGCCTGTTGCACTCTTATAATCAGATACATACTCATTTCCGCAAACATCACAGATATTCTCTGTATATCCCCTGGAAACACAGGTTGGCTCAACAACCTTTTTTGTATATTTATGGCCGGACGCTCCCACATAGTTATCTGTATAGGTATATCCACAGTTTTTACAGGTATAAACTGTGTAACCTCGCTCTGTGCAGGCAGGAGCTTTCACTGTTGCTTCATAAGCATGATCCGAAGCTTCTGTCCATGTATCATCATAAGAATAACCACAGTTTTTACACTGATGTCTCGTATATCCCTGATTCTGGCAGGTTGCCGGAACTACTATATCCTCTATAACATGTTCTTTATGCGGTATGATATTTTCACGTTTTGTATTTCCGCAGACTGTACATGTGTAAACTGTGTATCCGTCTCTTGAGCAGGTAGGTTCGATTACTTTGCCCTCATCACACTTATGGGCATTCAGGTCTATCTCCAGTTCTGTTCTGATTTCTTCGTTGCAGACACTGCAGACCTGAACATCGTAACCCTTTTCATTGCAGGTTGCATCTTTATGATCTTTCACTGTCAGCTTGTGTCCCGTAGCCGGAAGTACACCTGTAGAAGTCTGTCCACACTTGTCACAGGTGAAAGATTTCTCCCCGTCTGTGGTACAGGTTGCCGGAGTAATCACCGTGTAGTCTTCGGACATGTGGATCGGGTTCTGGGTAACATTATTTTGGTTACTGAAAAATTTCTGTGCAGCAGATGAAGTCCAGGTACTGTTGCATGCATAATAGGTGATGGTTCTGGCAGTATATTCACCCATCTCAAACATAGAGTTAAAGTCTCCAAAATCTCCCATAAATGTTATATCAACAAGGTTTGAAACTGCCAGTGCCTTTTCTCCTATGCTTGTCACTCCTGCCGGGATTCGGATGCTTCTAATTGCGCACCACCAAAAAGCACCATCTCCAATAGTCTCTAGTTTACTTTCTTTTTCAAATTTTACTTCTTTTAGATTGGAACATCCATCAAATACATAATCTCCAATACTAATTATATTTTCTGGAATGTTTATTTTCTCTAAACTCTTGCATAGAAAAAATGCCCGTCCTTCTATAGTTGTCACACTTGAGGGAATCGTAATTTTCTCTAAACTACCGCAACCCTCAAATGCCGCTTCTTCTATAGTTGTTACGCTTGATGGAATCGCAATCTTCTCTAAATTACGACATCCATAAAAGGTTTGATATGAAATTTTATCCAGTTTTATATCTTCTGCAAATAAATACTGCGTCATCCCACTACAGCCCGAAAATGCGGAATCACCAATATATGTAACACTTGCCGGAATTGCTACTCTGGAAATTTTTTCGCAGTACTGAAATGCTCCTTTTCCTATATTTTTCAGATAATTAGGAAGCTTATCACTTTCTAACTCAAGATTTTCACAATCTGAAAAAGCATTCTCATCAATATATTCTATATTTTCATGGAAGGTCACTTTTTTAATATTGTGTCCATGAGTAAATGCCTCTTTCCTGATACGTGTAACATCCTGTGGAATCACTAAATTCTCCAAAGCTTTTCCACCAACATAATATTCCAATTTCATTCTCGGATCTGGTTTTAATGAACTGAATGACGGTCCTTCTTTCATATTCAGCCATTGTGACAGATCTTCAATATATATTTTCTGTAAATTTGTGCATCCACTAAAAGCACTGCTTTCGCAATTATTCAAGTTTAATGGAATCTTAATGCTACTTAAAGAACTACACCCGTAAAATGCTCCACTAGCAATTGTTGTTACACTTTCAGGAAAACTGATCTCCTCTAATGCTTTACACCCTGAAAATGCACCGGAGTTTATACTTCTTAGATTTTCAGATAGCTTCACGCGTTTTAATGCAGTACAAGATTCAAACGCATTACTATTTATATATGTAACACTGTCATCAATTTCCGCCCATTTCAGTTTCGTTAATCCATAAAAGGAACAAGACGCAACATACGGAATCCCCTTTTTAACACGCACACCTTCAATAATATTTTCATACTCTCCCCATGGTGCTGACGTTATCTGATGACCATCCTGTGTTCCCTTCCAGGAATACCCATTGTTTTCACCACTTCCGCTTTCTACAAAGAGCTCCAGTACATGATCCGGTGTGATTCCCCAGAAAAAATTCGAAATATTTGTATCATTTCCACATACGATGTACGGTGCCGGGATTACTTCTTCGACTACTTCACCACACTTCTGGCAGGTCTTTTTCATTGTTCCGGTCTGATCCCGTTCTGCCGGTTTTGTAATCACTCCCGCATCCCATTTATGCGTTGTTCCATATGCTTTTGTGACTGCAAATCCCCAGTCATCTGTGCTGTAGTCTGTCGTCAGTCTCAATGTCACGGAACTTCCCGGTACGATCACGGTCTTTCCTGCAAGCTGATCATTGATAAACTTCTGATATAGTTCTCCGTCTTCTTTATAAATATAGAAGAAGTCATCATAGTTTATTTCAAACTTTGTTTTTTCATCAAAGGTCAGGATGATTTCTTCTGCACCTTCCATGGATACTGTCCAGTCTGTCGATGTCTCTGTATTGTACGGATGATCTGACTGAAGATCTGTCGTGTCGATACAGTTGATACAATTATTATAATCTTTGCCGACATTGCCACACACAGAACAGGTTGCATCATAATATGCGGTATTGTCCTTTGTCGGATAATTCTTGCCATCCGTCTGGATCTGCATTTCATTATTTGTACGCACATAACTATGGTTCGTATTTGCCGTTATTCCATTTATTGTACAGCAAGGTTCCCATGTTACATCTGTATAAGCTGCTCTGAATGCATCTGTCCATGTAACATCTGCTTCTTTATAATAAACACTTACTTTCGCAGTCCCGGTAAATGCAGGAATTGCTGTCGGTGCATTTCCGGAATAATAAAGGTTTATCTCCGCTTTTGAACAATTTTGAAACGCATCTGCACTGACTGTCTGCAAAGTGTCTGCACTGACAGCCACATTCGTAAGATTTGTTCCATCCGCAAAAGCTCCGCTTCCGATTTCTGTGATACCTCTCTGAATCGTTACAGTAAAGACCTGTGTCATATCCCACGGATAGTTGTCCTGACCATTATCTTTCTCAATTGCGCCTGAACCGCTGAACTGCAGATTTCCATTATCTGAAAGCGACCAGTTTACACCTGTGGCAAGCGTACCACTGGCTGTGGTTGTTCCAACGTCCTGCACTGCCACTTCATTTTCTGAGAAAATATCCTCTGCTTCTTCTGCAAACTCTATTTCTGCATTTTCATCCTGTGAAGATACATCTGTCGGATTTTCTTCCGTAATCTCTACCTCATCCGTATCCCCGTCTGTGAATGCGACTTCATCATTCTCTGCTTCTGATGCTTCATTCACATTTATACTTTCATTGTCATCTGCAGATGCATTTTCTTCGGCAGTTTCACTCTGAACAGCCACTTCATCTTCGCTGTCAAATGTATCTGCAGATGTCGTGTAATCACCTGTTATATCAGCGTCTGCGTATACAACAGCACTGTTTAAAACCATCATACCAGCCAAAAGCATGGATATTATTCGTTTTTTCATAGACTTCTCCTTATAATGTGTATAGTATTTCTAAAATATCACAAAATAAGAAAATATCTAATTACCTGCCTGCATAGAAATCGGTTTCTACTTTTTATACAAATTTCATTGTTCTTTTTTATGCACTTTCGCTATTCAGCAAACTATCATCCCGTATAGTTTTTCCTGCAAAATAAAAAGGAACTCCATGCTTTTCGGCACAAAGCTCCCTTTAATCATCATTTAATTATTTTGTAAGTACATATGCACCCAGCACAACCGGAACAGCCATCAGCACCGCAAGCACTGAACTCTGAATAAAAAATGCTGACATGCCGGTGAGGATTGAAAATATAATTATTTTCATCCACGCATCTGCTTTCAGTTTTCTTTTTTTTATCAATATACAGGATATGACCAGTACTGCCAGAAGAATAAGTAATACTATAAATAACACTGCTGCCAATAATAAAACAGTTATTTCAGCCATGCCACTGAATACAGTTCCCAAAATACGTGGAACGATCAAATATCCACTTATGTAGTCATCGCTTCCGCCGGTCATTGCAGTTATATTGACCCCTGTCATAGTGGCATCTCCTGCTATCTTGCAAAATAATATCGCCCCGATTTCCAAACAGGAGAGAATCACCATATATAACCCGATCAGTATTGTTGAGAATGATGTAGCTTTTGATACTTTTTCCATATATTCTTCCCCATTTGAAATGCCCTAAGATGATAGATTGTGTTTCATTTTCTCTCTGTCATTTGTACTCGATGTACATTGCAGAAAAATTACTTTTTTCTTGGTACCATTTACAATGACAATCTTCTTGAAAGAGTCTGGGATATTACAGATCTGCACGACGCCCACATCAACATTGTAGCCACGGAACTCGGTCACAATGTCACTAGACAGGAACCTGGAATTACTTCCCATCATCCTTCATAGCATCCTTGATATACTTAAAACACATCTTGGGGTCTCGTAATTCCTCGTTCTCAATACCGTCCAATGCAATTTCAATAATATGATCAGAGCCAATGCCATTCTCCAGTAAGTATCTCTTTTAATCTCCACGCGAAACTCTACAACAGGCATTTACCAATGGTATTATTGATGATGACACCTGGCTGCAAATGCTGAAATCCAGAAATCATTTGTCTTATGATTACGATGGTACTTTCGCCGCAGAGAAATTTCAGGACATTATAAATATTTATTATCCTCTTTTTGAAAAATTCAAAAGCGATGTTGCGAAATACTATAAACAGTAAACTGTGTTTCGTAGAAGGATTTTCCAACCAAATTTACGGCAGGATCTCAAGCCAGTAGCCATCTGGATCTACAATGAAATAGATTCCCATTGCTTCATTTTCGAAACAAATGCATCCCATCTCTTCGTGCTTTTTGTGCGCTGCTTCGTAATCCTCTGCCTGAAATGCCAGGTGGAATTCGCATTCACCCAGATTATATGGCTGTGGATGATCTTTAAGCCAGGTAAGTTCCAATTCAAAATCACTTACATTGTTGCTCAGATACACAATGATAAAATCATCGGTAGTCGTTCTTCTCACTTCGTGCAGATCAAGGGCCTCGTTGTAAAATTTAATAGATCGGTCCAGGTCTGATACATTATAGTTTTCATGAATCATCTTAAATTTCATAATTTTTCTCCTTTTGTACATTCTGTGTTTTTTATGCGTGACTTATATTGCGGATATTCAGTAATAAACCTCTTAATTACATTGGCGTCATTCCAGTAATGCATTGGAAAAATGACATTGCAATCTATATTTTTAAGAAAATACAGGATTCCGTCGGCATAGTGATCTCCCTGTCTCGGATCTATGGGGACAAATGCAGCGTCAAAATGCATACCTCTGATTTTCCTGATCTCCGCACGATATGCTGAAGTAAGTCTCTGGTTGTCAGCTTTCGGCTCACCATCCCAATACCAGTCGTTTAAGTCACCGGCATGATAAATGGTGCCTTCCTTTGTTTTGACAATAAATGCTACACCACTATCGTTAGATAGCAATGTGTCGACTTTGGTATCATTATCCAAATTATAAGTTTGATCATGATAAACATATGTGATTTTCATATCCGACAAATGATTCCTTTTTCGTATATCATTCGCCAGAACTGCCTGATATGTCATCCCCATATCATCAAGAATCCCAAAGATTTGTGGGTTAAAATGATCCTCATGGAAGTGACTGCAAAAGACGATTACCTCTTTTTTCTTGTCAAAATACGGTAAATCACCCTTAAAATAATCAAAAATATAGTAGCAGTCTCTGGTTTCAACCAAAAATCCACTGTGATTAATGTAAGTAATTTTCATGATATCACCTGTAATAGCACTTGAAAAATCGATTGCCATAAAATAAACAGCCTTTGCGATTTCTTCCGGTTCTAAAATACGACCGACTGGACTATTCTTGCTCCTCGTTTTTTCTGATCAACGGCTTATGGCCATTACTTTACCGTGTTAAAGTTTTTTCTATAAGATTTTAACAGCTATTTCTGACATTGTCCACAATTTTAAAAAACAATTCCTTCTAAAGCTACTCCCTCCACCTGCCGAGTACAACATCATAAACTTAAGATTAAATATTACACATTTATATTATCCTGCTAAAAACTCATTTCAAAAGAGCAGATTAAAACGAAGAGAAATCTTCACAGAGCTCCTTCTGTATACTTTAACACCTTAAAATGCCCATAATCTCCCTTTAAACGGAGAATGGGCATTTTAAAAGCTACTCTTTTGATTGTTTTTATATTTATTTGAGATGTTTTTTCTACGCTCTTTTCCAGGTAGTTCCCTTATGGGAAGTACATAGCGCTCCATTTCTTCCTGTAGTTCTCCAAGTTTTTTGATCCGCTTCTTTTCCTCCGGTTCCAAAAGGATTTTTAGCATAGTCTCTTTGAAAAGACCGATGGCTACATTTTCATTGGTATGCATGGGATATTTATTCCTGTTTTCCCGTCCTGCTGCTGCGTCCTCTTCGTCCGCACTGTTCCGAATGTCCTGAACCATGTTATATACTAAAACCTGCGCCCAAAAATCCTGGTGCACATATACTGTGGCTTTCCCTGTTACACTTTCAAATTTCATTTTGTTTTTTAGAGTATTGTATTTCTTCTCAATTTCCCATCTTTGGTAATATAAATCCGCTAATTCTTCTGTGGTAATTGTATCCGGAAGATCTGTCATCAGCGCAAGTTCATTCCCGGAGGGAAGAGTCGATTTTGATATTCTTACCAGCGTGCTCCCTTTCTTTTGCATCTGTTCATATCGTTCCGGATGTTTTTTTCGTATTTTTTGTAGGCGTGCAGATGAATGTTTTAAAATGACTTTTTCATCTGCCGACTGCATCCGTTTACGTTCTGCCATATAATCGTTGGATGAAAGACGGATCAGATAATGAATCCCTTCCGTTTCCAGAAAGTCAATAAACTCTAAGGAAGGATAACCGCGGTCAAAAACTGCGACAACCGGCTTCCTGATTCCAATTTTTTTTAATTGTTTTAAGTTTCTTTTTGCCAGTTCGTTTTCACTGATGCAAATATGTTCAATTTCAATATCCAGGTAAAAATGATTCAAAACATCATACATTCCGCTTACCAGTGCCCGTACCTGCCCTTTCCCGGAATGCTGGTTGCCGCTGTTTCCAAATGCTTCCCTGTTATCCTTTGAGTTTGGAACTTCCGCCTTGCTCCCGTCAATCGCGATTAACAAATATCCTTTCCACAGTCTGGGTTCGTCAGAACGATAAAAATCCATAAGATATTTACGGTTCAGATAGGGAAAAATTTCCGGATTTAGACGTTTTCTCTGTTGTAGATATCCCTGGACAGATAACTGCATAGACAAGTCTCCTTTTTCTTTGAAATAGTTTCTAAGTTCAAATGTCGTGGTAAGCCCCTTTTTTGAAAGACAGCATAGCAACATGTCTTTTAGGGGCATTTTTCGCTTTCTCGAAAAAGCATGGTTTCCATTCTGTCTCGCATATTTTGCAATTTCCGGATCAGATAATAATGCAGAAAACTTTTGAAATCTTGTTTTATAAGATTTAATCATATACACCCCTGCCTATATTTTAACACAATGAAAGGACCCTGCGAACAGATTCCTTTCCATTTTTTCCTTAAGTTTATGATGTTGCGCGAAGCAGGTGGGTTATAGTTCAATAGTTCTGAATCACGTCTTGCAGATACTCTTTATACTGCTGTCTTACTTCTTCCGGTCCGACAATCCTTATCCCGGATCCAATTCCTGTAAGCCAGCCAAAAAACTGCGGGCTCACCGATACAACTACTCTGGTTCTAAAGTAATCTTCACCATGAGGACACATCCATACATCATGGCCAAAGCGGTCAATCACGACACCAGCCAATCCATTTCTGCATTCCAGAGTAACTTCCGCATCTGCACCACCATACATACCAAAAGTTTTTTTGGCAAATGCAGCCAGATCAAAGTTCTTAAAGGACTCTTCTCCCTTACGATCAGCCTCCAGAATCTCCGTATCCCGCATTTTATCTACACGATAATGCTTGATAATTCCGGCCGCTGCATCATAGGCCACAAGGTAATAATTTTCATCATCCCAGGTCAACGCCCACGGACTGACAACATAGAAGGCACCATTCTTTTTTAATTTCAACTCCTTCTTAACCGTCCACTCCGCGTAATGAAATCTAATCTCTTTGTTTTCAAAAATAGCATTGTGAATGTAGTCCACGTTATAATATACCGTCTCATTTTCCGTTTTGGGACGGTTTACAATAAAGACGTATTTTGAAAGCATGTCTGCATCACTTTTACAGCAGAGCTTCTCTAACTTCTGAATTAATTCTTTGGATTTTTTCTCCGTAATAAACTTGGAAGACTGCACTGCATCCACCAGAAGCTTTAACTCCGGCAGTTCAAAATCCCTGGCACCAATATAATAGCCAGGACACTTACCTTTCTTCTGCTGGATATCCAGTCCAAATTTATCAAGGACCTCCATCTCTGTATATATCGTTCTTCGGTCCGTACTGATCCCGTATTCCTGATCCAGAATCGTACATAACTCCGATGCATTTAACATGTGTTCATCATCGGTACGTTCCAGCAGGATTTCCATCAAGTATAATGTACGAAGTTTCTGATCAAATGAAGCCATGGCTTGCCACCTCCACTTTCTGAATAGTTACCTATCTTCTTTATTTCATTTCTCAGATTTACCACTCTTCACATTTAATATCACTTATCTGTTCGATTGGAATGACCGTTTGATCTGTCATGATGATGGTATGCTCGTATTCGTCTAGCTTTTTTACATTACCAGAGTACGTAACATAGGATCCGCCGGCTTTTTTTTCATCAGGAATAAAATAAGTTATTGATACTTTCTGTTCTATGCCAATATTATTTCTGATTATATTAATTTTTTCGTTCAGCTGAGCAATCGCTTCCTCACTCAGTTCCAATCGTTCATTGGTTAATCTTGCCGTTTCTTTTATCGCAGCTTCATGTCCAGTCAGGGCTGCAAAAGGAGCAAATTGCGCT
This sequence comes from Blautia intestinalis, assembly GCF_014297355.1. Classification (GTDB taxonomy): domain Bacteria; phylum Bacillota; class Clostridia; order Lachnospirales; family Lachnospiraceae; genus Blautia_A; species Blautia_A intestinalis. The sequence continues at coordinate 183,285 of NZ_JACOQE010000005.1, forward strand.
GCCCTGTCCTGAAGTGGCATTTGCGGATGATTCTTAGATACCGGATGAGGTAAATTGATGATATCGTCATAAGAATTATTTTTCATCCTCTTCCAACTCCTTTACGCCTTATGTCCGCCAATTTGTTCATTTCTATCCTTAGCGGTTGCGCCTTCCTGAAGATTCATCCCCTTCAGTACAGCGTTTTTTCCAAATTTCTTTTTGATACTGAGCATGGCTTCCTGCATACGTTTTTCGCGATCCAGCGCGGCTTCTTCCTCTTCCTTCTCTTTCCTTTGCGCCTCATAATCCGTAAAAAGATCCAGCTGCTCATACACTTCTTCTTTCTTTACAGAACTCTCATCCACAAGCCTGTTCGCTGTGATATTGATTCTTCTGATAAGCAGGTTTCTGTCAACGATCCTGTCATATAGCTCTATTACTGCATCCGTTATCATTTTTGTTGAGGAAGTCTGCCTTTTCAGATTGGTCGTTCCATGTGCGTGTTTCGGAATTTTCCTTCCATAACGATCGATCGTAACCTCTCCATGATATTGTTTTCTCCTGTCGGTATTGCTCAGATTCTCAATATCATAACCAACTGTCAACACAATCTGGTCTGTGACCAGCTTCTTATCCACCAAATCCAAAACCATCTGGTCTGTCATCTCTTTTACAACCAGTTTTGCTTTTTCAAAATCATAAGGACAATGAAGTACCTGGCCGGAACAAATACTGTTCGTTTCCGGTTTATAGGCCTTGACCATTTCCATGGTACAGGGCTCGTACCCCCAGGCATGATCGATCAACAGCTCTGCATTAACGCCAAACAGCCTATATAACAGATCTTCATTGTATAATTCATTCGCCTTTCCGATGGAACATCTTGCAATATCACCCATTGTATAAAGCCCGTATTCTTCCAGCTTCTTTGCGTATCCTTTTCCTACTCTCCAGAAATCAGTAAGCGGTCTGTGACCCCAGAGTTTCCTTCGGTATGACATTTCATCCAGTTCCGCAATTCGTACACCATCTTTACCTGCTTTAATATGCTTCGCCACGATATCCATCGCAATCTTACACAGATACATATTTGTTCCAATTCCGGCAGTTGCCGTTATACCTGTTGTCTTCAGCACGTCCTGTATCATGGTCATGGCAAGTTCTCTTGCTGTCATATGATAGATATACAGATAATCCGTTACATCCATAAATACTTCGTCGATCGAATACGGAAAAATATCTTCCGGCGCAATATATTTCAGATAAATGCTGTAAATTCTGGTGCTGTATTCCAGATAGAGAGCCATCCGTGGTGGAGCAACAATATAATCAATCTCCAGTGCCGGATTGGTATCTAATTCTGTGCTGTCATCAGAAGCTCCGATAAAAGTTCTGTTCGGTGCTTTCCACCTGCGAACGCTGTTGGCTTCTTTTACTTTTTGAACAACCTCAAACAAACGAGCCCTTCCGGGTATCCCATAACACTTTAAAGCTGGCGATACCGCAAGACAGATTGTTTTTTCTGTTCTGCTTTTATCCGCAACCACAAGATTGGTCGTCATAGGATCCCTATTTCGTTCTTTACATTCCACAGATGCGTAGAATGACTTAAGATCGATTGCAATATAGATTCTTTTCTTTTCCATCATTCTACACCTCCACTTTCTCCTGTGTTTCGTTTCTAATTCTTATTTATCCTGACCGGAAATCTTTCTCATCGCAACAATCCGTTCAAGGATTTCCTGCCTGAATTTTTCTACATCATTCGTCCGCTTGCGCACACCTGCTGCAGCATGTCCACCTCCGCCAAATGCCTGCAGAAGTTCATTTACATTGATCCATTTTCCATCAGACCGGAAGGAACAACGCCAGCGATTTTCTTCTTCCTCATACATGGTAAAACCAAGCTGAATGTCTTCGCAGTCTCTAAGGAATCCACTGATTGGATGGATATCCTCATAACTGATCCCCTCTGCCTCGCTCTCTGCATGGTGATCAATTATTATACTTGCTTCTGCACTCTCGTAGTATTCCCTGCCGATCATCCTTGCTAAAACTGCAGTATCACATACGATAACAGCATATTTTTCTTTTACATCCGGCTTCTCAAACGGATTGAAGACCTTATCCAGTTTTACCTGCTTCTTCGGTCCTTTGTCCAATGTATCTGCCAGATATGGCATCACTTTGTACTGCGGATAGTTTACCTTTATATAATGTGCAAGTCCCATCACCGATCCAGCAGCATCGCCATCCGGGTTCAAGTGTCCCAGAAGAATCACGGTATTTAAATCATTCACTTGCATCATAGATTGAAATTCTCTGTCAAAATTGAATGTCATTTCATTGCCTTTCAGTTGAATCATTTGTTTTATCCTGGTCAAAAATCTGCCGGCACTCTTACTTCCACGCCTTCCAGATATCCGGCTGATATCCAAGAGTGGATTGTTTTCCATTACGGACAACCGGTGTCTTAATCACCTGCGGATTTTCCAGCACCTTCTCAAGTTTATCTTCCTCTGCAATGTACTTAATGAGCGCAAGCAGATCCTTATCCTTGCCCTCCCAGTTGATCATATTTTCCAGTCCGCCATTTGCCTGGGCAACTGAATTAAATTCGCCCTTGCTCATACCCTTTTCTTTCATATCAATAAACTGAAACTTGATCCCACGTTCCTTAAAGAAACGTTCTGCTTTCTTTGTATCATTGCACTTCTTTGTCCCAAAAATCTGTATATTCAAATTAATTCTCCTTGTCCATCGCCATATGTATCATTTTTTCAAAAGACGCTCTGAAATGCTCATCATCTTCTGCTGTTCGTTTTCGTAGTCCTTTTAAGTGATTCTTTCCGGATGCCCTTCGTGCTTTCTTATTCAGATGACGTTCCATAAGCATCTGGTCAATATTCTCATTGGTATACCATTTCCCGGATTGATGAATCGCATACGCAGCTTTTCCAAGTGCCATTGCCGCCACTCCATAATCCTGTGATACGACAATATCTCCTTTATGGCAAATGCTGATCAGTTTATAATCCACTGTATCTGCTCCGGCTCCAACTACGATCACTTTACTATAATCAGAAGCTAACACATGATTGGTATCACACAACAACGTTACCGGAAGATCGTGCTCTTTAGCAACTTTTTCAACAATACCAACTACCGGACAGGCATCTGCATCAACAAAAATCTGCATATCTTCTTCCTCAATTACACGTAAATGGCGTACGAACCTCGATGAGATTACCACTCGGATCATACAGTCTTACAAGCTTCTGGCCACCTGCAATTTCTGTCAGTTCAGTGGCATATCGAACGGAATACTTACCAGATTCATATTTTGCAAGCAATCCGTCTATATCAAATTCCTCGAAATACAATTCCATCATGTTATTGAATGGCGTAAAAGTTTCATTCAATGTTTTCCCCCACACATCAGCATCCTGCAAAACAAGTCCCTCAGATAAGATCACATTACCTTCATTCTGAAGAATCACTTGCAGTCCAAATAAGTCCTTATAAAACTCTATGGATTTTTCTATATCATCTACCACAATCAGTACGTTTTTCAGCATATCCGTCACCTCACAATCCGCTTTGAGTCAAGCGAATATTCGCAATCCGCATGCGGTTAAATAATCTTTCCAGACAAATGATCAATTTCATGCTGGCAAATCTGTGCTGTCCATCCTGACAATCTCTGGCGCTTTTTCTTCCAGTTGAAGTCATAATACTCTACTTCAATTTCCTGATATCTGGTCGTCTTACGAACACCGTCCAGGGACAGACAGCCTTCTTCTGTCTCATACATATCACGCTTTGAAACAATCACCGGATTGAACATCACAACATCTATAAATCCCATATTCACAATGATAATATTCTTCTTTACACCAATCACTTCGTGCTACGCACTCAGTCGCAGCAGTCGCCAAATATCCATGCAAGCATGTCTGCTTGGCTCGTTGCTACCGCGTATATTTGCAGCCATACCAACACACCGTTCCCGGTTTGCCTGCAACGTATCCTGCAGATCCTTTCCAACCTGAATATCAGCTTTCGTAGCTGGTTCGGATGGCTGGCCTAAAAAGAAAATGTCCCTTACGATTTGCTTTACCATTTACGTTCTTAATGTACAAAACACCTCATAAAAATCAATGTTGTGTTCCCAACAATACAAAAAAACTTTTCCCCAAATATGATACATAACAGCCTCTCCTCATATGGACAAATTTTTAATATATTCTAAACTACTCCGCTTCGTCTTTACTATTATACCATACCAGAATTATATTATTTTTTCATTAAAGTAATTATTAAAAATTTCTGTTATATTTTTTTAGCCAAATTATTCTAAGGCTCTCACATTCTACTCAATAGTGCAAATCAGCCCCAAATTTATTCTTTGTCTGATACAAAACCACATAATGTATCTCTTGAATCTCTTTGGCGTTGGAGGCTTGCTAGATAAGACTATAAAGACCAGATTCATTGATAAACCATCCACCACTCTGTCCCAAACTCGACGCTGATTTGTCGTTAAATTTGTCATCCTCATCAACATGCATCGCAATAGATTTGTTAGGATCTGCGTATCCAAGAATCTCAGTTACATCCTTACCGACAAAATATGGCTCTCCATTGATCATTGCGCTGCGTACTGAGCCTAACTCCGCATTCTTAAAAATTTGTAATTCCATTGAATTACCTCCTTGAAAAAATATTTGTGAGGTATTTCCTCAAGTCACAGGCAAAAAAAATCAGGGAGTTTTTAACCTCCCCTAAAATTCTAAAATTAATTTTATTTTAATTGACATTCACTATTTAAGGTTGTATGATTAGATCCAACATTTGATTCAGAAAGAATATTTTGTAAATATTACCCGTGGATTTTTTCTGAAAAATGTGTATAATATAAGTAAGCAGAGATATGAATACTGCACTTTCACACTTGCTAACAAGTGTTTTTTGGCTGACGAAGCCACCATTGAAAGGATAATTTGACCGACGAGGTCTCTCTGGTTTTCCAGAGTAGGGTATGGTTAGCGCCGTACCCTTTTTTATATATAAAATTAAGGAGACAGGCCATTGAGCAAATATCTGAAGGCACAAAACAAAACCAACGAAATAATCATTGCCAATAGCTTCACTAGCAATGAACTCGATCGTTTTTCGGCATCTGATTTTCGCTGGGCTGATAACAGAACAAAACAATTTCGACACAGACAGGTAAAAAAAGGTGAAATCTATCAGTTTGAGTTTGGTAAGAATTATAAACCTGAAATGTCCTATGAGCACAGAGGTCTTGTCATCGGGGTAAAGCAGAAATTACTTTATGTTCTGCCGATTTTTTCCTATGATCCTGCTAAACATCCTGATGTCTACCATCCCACAGACAATCCTGCTTCCAAAAGTGATATGTTTTTATTGAAATCAAGTGAATTTTCATTCATCAACCATGATTCCGTATTAAAACTGAATGATATTCGAACTGTCAGTATCAACCGTATCCTTTATCAGCAGAATGGCATGATATCTCCTGGCTCTGATACATATAAGCAGATTGAACAGCTAGTTTTACAAAAATATTTTCCAAGTTTTTACTATGACTATAATCAACTTCAGCAAAAAACAGTTTCACAGGAAGAACAGCTAAGGAAAAAAAATACTGTCTTAAATGAAGTCACATCCGAAAACGGAGAGCTAAAGAAACAAATTGCTGCATTGCAGAAACAGCTTAAAAAAACAATGATAATCAATAACATTTAATGGCACTCCCATCAATTCGGAAGTGCCACTTTTTTAATCTTTCTTATAAAACTGCGTGCAGTACCCATCCGCACGAAGAATCAGGCCTTCAGCCCAAGGCGGAGTCCTGCCCATCTGTTCACAGATTGCATCAAGGGAAACATCTTCCCGGCACTCAATAATCAGTTCATCATGCACATGAGCACAAATCATACAATGTGATAATGTTTTCATGGCATAACAGAGAATATCCCTAGAAATAGCCTGTACGATATTCTCTACGAACTTCGGACCATAACTTTCAATCCGCTCCCATTTCTTGGTACCACCAACGCCTTCATAGGTTACTGATTCCGAATCAAATCTGTTTAATTCCATCCTTGGTTTTACATATGCCAGCCTTCTTCCCGAGGGAAGCTGAATGAATAACATCCCACTCTGGCAAAAAAATCTGATACCATTTACATCAGCCTGCTTTTTCTGCTTCACTGCAGTCTTAACCGCACGGTCAACACTCCACCAGAACTTCACGATATTAGGATTAGCTACTCTCTAGGAATCCACCAGTGGCTGCAATTCTTCTTTCGCAAGACCCATCTCTATGGCACCCATGGCTTCCATCCTTCAGCAAAGATAGATATAGACTTTAATACTCAAAAGCTTCATTAAATCCAACTCTTCAAAGTTGACTACATCCATCTGAAATACCGTATGTTCAGATAGCTTATTAAGGTTACCCTTTTTTACAATTTAAAAAATTTTTTAAACCCCCTTGACTGTTTATAGTTTGTCACCTTACATATAATAAATTGTCATAAATAACTTTCCGTATTTTCTTGCTTTCCTTGTTTCTTTAGTATCCTTCCATTCAGTCAAATCAAATAGCCGAGACTATAATCAGCCTCAGCTATTCCAAGCTGTATCATTCAGTATCAAAAATCGAACTCATCCGGATCCAATCCTGCATCTTCCAACACTTCTCTTCTTTCATCCGGATCCATAAATTCCAACTCATCATAATCAAGTCCAGCATCACCGAAAACGTCTGCTTCATCTTCGTCAAAATCAGAACTGCTGTGATCTTCCTTCAACATATCGTCCATGAACTGAAACTGTATAGCACGTTCCAAGCTATCCAATTTCCCGTCTCTGTTAAAATCAAACATCTTATCAAATCCAAACATGCTTTTTCCTCCCTCAGATTTCTTTATTCTTCAACTTCTGTTTCAGCTTTCTTAACCTTCTTTTGATTATCCAGAAGGCTCTTCTTGCTGATACTGCAGATTGTTCCGTGATCTGTAACCAGCACCACTTTTGCTTTTGCCGTCTTTCCGATCTTATCATATATTCTTCCGGCACTCATGGAATCTCCGAGCACGGTATTGAAACTGTTTGCTACATATCCGATCTTTCCCAGACCTTCATAAGTTACTTTAATTGCTTCCTTGTCATACTCATTGTCTGGTTCTTTTTCTAAGCGGATTTTCGTTCCTTTTTTCAGAAATTCTTTTCCGAAATAATGATTTGTTCCCGTCAGTGTGACATAAATTTTACTCATTGCCCTTCCTCCTCTTAATCTTCCATAAACTCGAAATATTCCTGTTCACTGGCAAATAGAATGTATTTGCCTTCTACATATCCCATATATCCGTTGCTTGTGTCATAGCCTTTCATCTGCCAGTCCTCCTTGGATTTTTTTGATGTTATCATTTTATAGCAAATGACTGTACAAAAATCCCGACAACCAAGAACAAAGCGGACAAGTCTGCTTCAGCAGACATGTTCCTCATGCATCTGGTCGCATCCTCGCGGAGCGTTTTTATGTAATAGGAACATTACAGAGTAATTTCCTATTACATAAAAAAAGACACCAACCGCAGTCAGTGTCTCTTCTGTCATTTCTTCAATCTTTCTATTCTCTCACACAAACATCTCATACATTCCCACCATCACTGGCATGGTCACAATTGACAGCAGTGTCGTAAGCACATACAACGAGCTCGCATATGCCGCATCTTTATCATATAGTTGCGCCATGGATGTCACAGTTGCACAAGCAGGTGTTATGGATGCAATATACACAGTCAGGAGAATCTGTTTGGAATCATTTAGTCCCGCAAATGTATAAATCACTTTCATTAAAATCAATATAAATATTGGATAAATAACCAATCGCAATACTGTCGAAACATAGTTTCTTTTTTTAGTAAATACAGTCTTAAGAGGTACATCCGCAATAACCATTCCGGCAAGCAGCATACCGATCGGACCAATCATATTGTTCATCATATCCAGGACATCCTGCATACCTGAAGGCAACTGGATTTTGCAGACAAACAATATCACTCCTACTATGATTGAAATAATATTTACGTTCAGAAATACTTTTTTCCACTCTAATCTATCTTCTTCGCAAAGCATATTTTTGCAGTGTGTCCAGATCAGAATCAGCTGTACCGCAATATAAGCACTGGAGTAAATAACGTACTCCTGTCCAAGCAAATCCTGTACCAGCGGAATTACCAGTATCCCGGCATTTGAATAAATAACAGTTGCACGCTCAATCGTATCCAGCTGTAATACTTGTTTTAATATTGTGGTAAGTATCAGAAATAAAACATGTACCAGAACTGCTGCTACACATGCCAGAAGCAATCCTTTTTTTACATCTGCTGTATAGTCCACCTGAAATGCGTCGATAATCACGCATGGAATAACCAGATAAACCATGACTACAGATATACCTTTACTCTCCGATGACTTCATAAGTCCAGCTTTTACAACCGCATATCCCATAAGCATGATCGCAAAAAGCTTTGCAATCTCTTCCATTAGTAATAAACTGATCTGCATATTTTGTCCCTTCTTTTCTGATGTCTACTGTCAGCAATTATAGCACACCGTCTACATTATGCTTAATTAAATTTCTTTATCTCCGAATTTTCTTTTTCAATAGATTCATTGATTTCCTGTTTGTTCATAATGCCCTTTCTGTAACCTCTCTTTCCTCTTTCACTCTTTTTGACTTCATGTTCATTATTGATCTTGTTGTCAATTGATAATTCAAGTATAATAAACTCTATACGAGAAATTCACGTCTTGCATGAGGACTTAAGTATTAATAATCCTCATGTTTAGTGATATAAGGGGAGGAAATTCTCATGGGTAAACAATCCACCAGGGAAAACAAAACAATTTACCAGCTTTGCCGAGAAGCGGCAGGACTTACAAGAGCAGAGGCCAGTGAAAAAATGGATGCTGTCTCTGATTCAAAAATTGAAAAATTTGAATATGAAACACAAGAACCTACACCTTATGATATCCTCCAGATGGCAGATGCCTATAAAAGACCAGATCTTTGCAATTATTATTGTTCTCACAAATGTGAAATCGGTCATCGTTATGTTCCAGAAGTTGAAATGACAGATCTGTCAAATATCATTTTGGAGACAATTGCCAGTTTAAATGAAATCAATCCCCTTACCGGTCGTCTGATCCAGATTGCCCGTGACGGTAAGATCAGCGATGATGAAATGAAAGACTTTGCTTATATCAGTAAAAAACTTGATGAAATTTCTTTAGCCATAGACTCTTTGAATCTTTGGGTAGATAAAACAGCCGGAGAACAGGGGCTTAATCTTGAACTCTTAAACGCCGAAAAAGAAAAATTAAAATAATCCATATCCATTATGAACGTGATGTCACCAATGCTATAATGCCACCGATGATCAATAATGGAAATGCAATGTACATCAGTCCACCTACAACCATACCAATCAATATCACCGGGAAGAAAATAACTGTGCAAAGTAGTTTCATAATTCCCCAGGATGCTCTTAACCCAAATATAAAAAATTTTCCAACAAACCAAATCATACAAATTGTAAATAATAACGATAACATTTTTTTACTCCTTCTGAAACTCATTTTGATATGTGTCTTTTATTTTTTCTGTTCTTTTTCTGATAAATATTCAGATGTGTTCTTTATACCAATCTTATTACTGAATGCCGGATTTTTCTCCATCTTTTCTATTATCCGGATTAATCGAATTCTCTGTGCCGCTTCCATCTGATCACCCCATTTATATTCTGCTTTTTTGTTGATATTGTCACTATAACAAATTTATTTTTCATAATACACATCCACCATGAGGAATTGCATCTTTATATTTCTCGAATTTTGAGAATTCTGTCTTTATATTTCTCTGCACGAATTGTTTTCTATCTATGCTAAATCCAGCAATACATTTGGAAAGTAAGCGTAAAACACATTCTCTCGTAACTAACAAACGCCGGTATAGGATTATAAAAATCCTGTATCGGCATTTTTAATTGCTTTATTGATTGTGATCATTTTATCTTTAACTGCTCAAAATGATAACGCGGTTTTCCTATGCTCTTTTTGCCATACTCTATTGCTTCTGTGGGGCAATAACAAATACATGCCATACAGTGAGTACATTGATTCCCCCATATCGGCTTTCCGTTTTCAAGTGCAATGTTATTCTTTGGGCAGTTTTTAACACATTGACCGCATCCGATACAAGTATCATCTGTCTGAAATGCAGTAGCTTTCACGAAAAACTGATAAAAAATCGGATTTACCGGACCACTCATAAAACGGTCATAGAGATTGTTTCGTGGTACAGGGAAAGGTTGTTCTGTCTTAATACAGGCAATGGTATCCTCAATAGTAGGCTCAGCATTTTTTACAATTTTTCTTGCTTCCTCTGTCTGGGGTGCATCGAACATGGCAATATAGTTTTCCGGCATAAGAATTTGAGATGTACCCATATAACATAAGTGCTTTTGCTCAGCAAGACTGCGATTATATTTTGACGCATTGCCAATTTCACTACCGCAGTTCATAACAAACCAAATACGTTTTGCAGAAAGCAATTTCGTTTTGGAAAGCCAATCCGACACAATTCGGGGAATACGCCACGCATAAGTCGGAGTTACAACGACTACATTCTCACCTGTTTTTATTGGCGAATAATCTACTGCCTTGATTTTCGCATTCACATCTACAATCTCGTCCTGCAATTCAGCTGCAATTTTTTTCGCTATATAACGACTGTTGCCGGTTCCTGAAAAGCACAAAATCATGATAAAATCACCTCCACGACTTTCGATTTTCTTAATTCTACAAACTTGAATTGAGATTTCATATATTCCAAGGGATTTAATAACTGTTATATTTTATTATCAAATATCTCTCAATCCCTTGAAAACACAAAGTTTATCGCAGGTGAGCTTTCCCTTATTGTTTCCCTTGCGTTATATCGTCCCACCAGTGTTTACGAACTCTGATAAGGGCAAAAACAAGGGCAAGAAAATTATATAAAACAGTATAACACAAAATAAAAGTGACATTGTGAACTGATTGAAATGCTTCTGATTTTTGCAACAAATGATTGATTTAACGATAAGGAGATTTGATACGATGAGAACAATATTTGCAGAATACAATCCCAAGCGCAACAGTATTGATGTTTACACCTCTGTTGGCTATATGCTCCGCATTGACTGTTGGGAAGCTGAAAAGAACTTAAAAACCACACCAGGATCAGACTGTGCATTAAACGCACTCGCCATTGATGAACCTCTTGAATATGCCAAATTATATCTTGATGGAAATTTGCAGATGTGGGTAGATGCGGGAGACTCATTAGATATTTTTTGATTTTTAAACAAATACAACAGTTTAAATCGCTATTAACCACAATATTTCCGGAAAATTCATCATAGGCGCGTGAAAATGTGTCTGCTCTGCGACGGCTTTTTTTCTTTTGCCGTCGCGCTGCAGATAACCTATTCGTTCTATTTTGAACTTCTTTTATGCTACCTGATGTCTGCAATAGGAATGAATCGCCAAGAATGTAAACACAAATAATTCAATTCCTGCCGAAATCAAAATAACATGCGGTGTCCAGAAACTCATTCCACCGATATTCAGATAATTGAAATCTGCAAGCTGAGAAAGGAAATTGTTCTGCATACCAATTCCGGCAGATGGAAGTATGGTAGAGAGCCATGTTGCTCCCATCGCTACATAAGCAAAAAGCGGCATGAGAAGAACTACAATAGAGATCAGCAAAACTGTCAATGTGTCTTTACATTTTGCAGACAGGAACAACGTACAGCTAACCGTTGCTAATACAGAAAGTAAGCCCGCTGCTGCGAGAATTATCTGCAACTGCCCCAGATTGATGTTTGGCAGATTATATCTTGCTCGTCATCTATAATCAATATCTTTTCAGACATATTTTCAACTCCTTTGCTCATATTTCCAATTAAGTATAGCAAATACAACATCTAAATTCACAATGGATTGCCTGAGAAATTATTAAGATTTTCCTAACTTTCGAATTTAGGCAACTCAAAATGCTAACGTAATTTACATATCAGTTTTTTATGTGTCATACATATTCTCCAATATACTTCCATATAATGCACAGATTGACTTCACAATTGCATGCCATGAAATATCAGCAGCATAAGAATAATTTTTTTGATATGTTTTCCATAAGGTCTCCATAACCGGACTTGATTCAATTTCATCAAATATTTCTCTTATATCCTCAGCTTCTATCAGGTCTAATGTTCCCCTTTTTTTGGCTGTAGCCACAAGTGCAGTCCATAAAACTTGTTTTTGGAATTGTTCTCCATACAACTTTTGTAAAATATAAATATCATAAAAATCTCTCATTCGTGTATTTGTAACGTTTCGACTAACAACAGTTTCCAATTTTTCAGCCAATACCGTTTCCAGATTATATGCCCATACCTCAATAGTGCGGTCTTCAAGCATAAGATTAAATTTGTACTTGATTTCTCTTGGTGTAATTACATCCCCCTGTAGAAATATCAATCTTTAATGGTGTGATTACACCATCAAATTTCGTTTCCATGCTTACACGAACACCAGGATAATCTGCTTCTTCCATGATTTCCGATATCCGTTTGACCCGAAATGAAACACCATCGTCCAGTGGAATTGATATAATTTGGGATATAATCATTTCTACATCCTCCACACTAACATTAGTGCCTTTTATGGTAGCATCCAGATCCATAGTAGCTCTGGCATCCAGACCAACCATTGCCGCCACAAGCATTCCACCTTTTAATATAAACTGGTTTTTATACTCTGATAAAGAAATTCGTTCTAAAAAACGTTCCATCATATAATTCCGCATCAAAATCTGTGCATCTGCGGATTTTTTCTTTGACATATTACGAATTAAATCCTTTAATTGTCTTGCCGTTGTTATCATCTAAAGTAACACTTCCAAATATGGTCTAAGTATGTTTTCAACATGAAACATAGCTGCGTATTTCATAAGCATCCGTAAGTTTTTATCCTTACGTTTTGCATATTGTTTCAATGCGTCTTCTGATAATTCGCTCTCTAATTGCTGCAATCGTTCTTCCTTCTCCTGAAAGCACATCAGCTTCTCGTCCTTTTCCTGTATTTCCTGAAGCATCTCTGCCATGATATTCTGCTGTTCCTCTATCTGTGTAATCATTGCTTCCATCATGGGAATTACTTCTTTGCTTTCTTCTAATGTCATTCAACCACTCCTTCCATATTGACAATGCACCGGATACCTTACCAAAGGTTGTGATTACCTTTTGCAGTAGTGCATTTTGTTTTTTAATCATCTGGTTTTCCTCTACCTTCCATGAACCATTCCATATCTGTCCGGTGAGATATTTTTCCTCAATCTTTCTTGCATCCGCACCCTCATGAATCGTAGGGATTTTTAATTTGCCCTGTCTTTCATAAGAGCGGTGGTCAATCTGATTGTCTATGGATAAATGCCGGTTACACATCCCAGCCCATTCGCTTCGCCATAACTCACAATTCTTTGGATTATTCCAGCCGGTAGCATCGGTCAGAACCCGTTTCCATTGTTTTCGGTTTCTTGCCCCGACTTTCTGTACTCCGTTTTCATCAAGTACCGGAATGCGGATTCCATGCCGGTCAGGATTTTTCTTATCCTGCCACCAGTCCGGGTGGGATTCATCAACCACGATATTTCCGTCAGTATCTCTGACAAAATCCCAGTCCTTGACTTCTTTGCTGCCCCATGAATGATCCAGATTGAATGGTCGCATGGTTACAAGTAAATGCACATGTGGGTTTCCATCGCCCTTATCGTGTATGCTCCAGTCGACACACATTCCCTTATCCACGAAAGTCTTTTGAATATATTCGGTTGTATAATCAATCTGTTCCTGTCTGCTCCATTCTTTCGGCAGGGAAAATTCAAATGAGCGTCCAAGCTGTGCATCTGCATTTTTTTCTATCTTCAATACCTCATTCCATAGACGCTGTTTCTGAAATGTGATTTTAAACTTTTCCAGTGCGGCATCTTTATCATCCGCTCTTTTATAACGGATAGACTGTTGAAACCTTTTTATATTTTCTTCCGGTACATGCAGCCATTCAGGAGGTGCATTTTCGCACATCATCAGACTGGTGTAGACGACTTCCTTTTTGGAAGTATAGTAACTGATTCTGCCTGTTTCCTCATTCTTCATCACATCTCCATTAAGATATGCCGATGCGGATATGACAGATTTTCCTTTACTGCGCCCGACAATCTTTACTGTAAAGTGAAATATCGCCATGATACGATTCCCCCTTTCTGCCGTATCCGGCATTGATTTCCGACAGCATCTTCTTCTGGTTTGGCAGAAGTGAAGCTGTCGGAACGCCCTCTGCGCAAGAGTGCCCCCTGCGGCATGAGCAGGTCTGGCTGAAAGCCCCGCCGACGGAACGAGCCCGGCAAGCGTAAGCGCAGACCGGTTGCCACTTGTGGCAAACTTATAAGGACGACCTCTGGTTGTCCATAAGTGCGCCCTTCATTCAAAGGCAATGAAGGGAATGGAAAAACCACTCCCTCCGCCATTACACTTCCTCCATATCTGTAAGTGGCTCTTTCTGCATCGCCTTTGAGAAAAACTTTCCGTTTGTTTCCTGCCTTTTTAAGAAGCCTATCAACTTTGGTAAATCTTCCTCCTCAATCGGACAGCCAAGAACCGATTCCACTGCGCCACCAATCTGACAGAGCCTGTGGGTTCGTTTTTTACTTTCCTCTGCTTTCTTTCGCTTTTCCAGTTCCTTCCGCTGTGCAATGAGCTTTTTTGTAGCTTCAATGCTTTCCTGTTCCTTTTTCTCTAATGCACGTATTCTTTCTTCATAAGTCTTTGTTGATTTCGCCATATCGTCTTCATCCTTTCTTTTTCCGATAAACAACAGTTCCCGGTTGCATATCAGGAGAAGCACATGGTATAATCCTCTTGCGTGTTGGTATATCATGGCTTCGGTCTGATAGAACCTTTGGCGGTTTCTTAGGAAGCCGCCTTTTTAAGTTGCCACATTTCTTGTAACAGCTTTTACATTTCCTTTATCCCTCAGATCACGCCCCTCGTTGGCTTCCATGAACTTTTCCAGAATGTCAGTTTTAATAAGGACTTTTCTTCCGACCTTTAATACCGGAAGCTTCTTCCATTCAACCAGCTTTCTCAAAGTGTTTCTGCCAATTCCTGTATAGTCGGCTGCTTCCTCGATGGATAATGCAATCTTTCTTTCCGTCATCTTGTCACCTCCTTATAAATTGCATTATGCAATTTTTGTTGTGCTGTTAGTATAGCGGTTTTATATTGTGTTGTCAAGCGTTATGAAATTTTAAAAATAATTATTATATTGCATATTGCAATTATGTGAGGTACATGCTATAATTCATACATACCGAAAAAGGAGGCAATCAGCATGAAAGATAAAGAACTACGCAAGCTGATAGGTAGCAGGGCAAAACAGCGTCGTCTGGAATTAAATCTGACACAGCCTTATGTTGCAGAGAAGATGGGAGTTACCGCTTCCACAATCCTGCGTTATGAGAATGGTTCGATTGACAATACCAAAAAGATGGTGCTGGAAGGTCTTTCGGAAGCACTTCATGTATCTATTGAATGGCTCAAGGGGGAAACCGATGAATACGAAACCGATATTACGGATAAGAAAGAATTACAGATTCGTGATGCAATGGGCGATATTCTCAAACAGTTACCTCTCGACCTTAGTAAAAAGGAAGATGCTTTTTCCAAAGATTTACTGCTGTTGATGTTAAAGCAATATAACCTGTTTCTGGAATCATTCCAGTTTGCCTGCAAGAATTACAAGGGCAACACGAATGAAGCGGATATTGCAAAGGCAATGGGATTTGAATCGAATGATGAATATAACGAGATTATGTTTCTCCGGGAGATCACCCATACCGTTAATGCCTTTAATGATATGGCAGATATTGTAAGGCTCTATTCCAAGAAACCGGAAATAGCAGAACAAAGGCTTGAAAATCTTTTATCAGAAGTTTTGTATGAGGATTCCGATTCGGTATAGAACGACAACCGGAGTTATGATATACTTACACGCAAGAAGCATTTCATCAGTTCCGATTGTCTGATATCGAAAGGAGACACACGATTATGGCAAAAGGATCTGTAAGAAAAAAAGGAAAGAAATGGTACTACCGCTTCTATGTAGAAGATGCAAGCGGCAATCTGGTTCAGAAAGAATACGCTGGAACAGAAAGCAAAAGTGAAACGGAAAAACTGCTCCGTCAGGCAATGGACGATTACGAAAGCAAGAAATTCATTGCAAAGTCGGAAAATATTACAGTTGGAGAATTACTTGATATATGGGCAGAGGAAGAATTAAAGACCGGTACTCTCAGTAATGGGACAGTCCAGAATTACCTTGGTGCTATTACCAACATCAAGAAGCATCCAATTTCAGAGAGAAAGTTGAAAAATGTAACATCTGAGCATTTACAAGCCTTCTTCGATCTGCTTTCCTTTGGTGGCACTTATCCAGATGGTTCAGAAAGAAAAGGTTACAGCAAAGATTACATTCGTTCTTTCTCGGCAGTATTACAGCAGTCATTCCGGTTTGCAGTATCACCAAAGCAATATATCACTTTCAATCCGATGCAGTATATTAAGCTGAAATACCAGACGGATGAGGTTGACCTGTTTTCTGATGATGACATGGATGGCGATATACAGCCAATTCCACGAGAGGATTATGAAAGACTGATTGAATTTCTACAGGATTACAATCCACCGGCAATACTTCCAATCCAGATAGCTTATTATGCAGGACTTCGTATCGGTGAAGCCTGTGGTCTGGCATGGCAGGATGTAAATCTTGAAGAACAGTGCCTTACGATCAGACGCAGTATCCGATATGATGGTTCAAGGCACAAGAATATCATCGGACCAACCAAACGAAAAAAGGTAAGGATTGTTGATTTTGGAGATACACTGGCAGAGATTCTTCGCAATGCCCGAAAGGAACAACTTAAAAACCGAATGCAGTACGGAGAACTTTACCACAAAAACTACTACAGAGAAGTAAAAGACAAAAACAGAGTTTACTATGAGTTCTATCATCTGGACGGAACAGAGAATGTTCCAGAAGATTATAAGGAAATATCCTTTGTCTGCTTAAGACCGGATGGAAGTTTGGAACTGCCAAGCACGTTAGGAATTGTTTGCAGGAAGATTGCTCAGAAACTGGATGGATTTGAAGGATTTCATTTTCACCAGTTGCGACACACCTACACAAGCAACCTTCTGGCAAATGGAGCAGCTCCGAAAGATGTACAGGAACTGTTAGGACACTCAGATGTCAGTACCACAATGAATGTCTACGCCCATTCCACAAGAAAAGCCAAGCGGGAATCCGCAAAGTTACTTGATAAAGTGGCAGGCAACGACTAAATAAAACTTTCCCTTACGATTATCTCATAAGGGCAAAAATAAGGGAAAATACATATCATTTCACTAATGAATGGGCTGAAAAGCCTGTAAAATAGGGAAAGTTAGAAAGATATTTCGGCAAACTGTTAAGGAAACAATCGGAGTTGGTGTAAACGAAAAAGCAGCCTTGAGTTCTGATAAAAACTGCCCTTTCGTTTACATCAATTTCGATTTTACCTTGGTGAACAAAGTCGCGTCCCTT
>NZ_JACOQE010000006.1 GCF_014297355.1 Blautia intestinalis
TTCCGGAACATCCTCCCACTTTGTTCCTGGTGCAATACCACCTTCAGGATAACCTTCCTCTTCATCATATTCCCATCCGCAAACGTCACATACATATTTCATTAGTTTGTTCCTCCTTATAAATATATTAATACACAGCATATATTACTGTTGTATTTGTGTTGTTCTGTAACCTTAATATGTATAAATGCTTTTAGCATTTCCATAATCCATGCAGGTTACAATATGCATATACTTCTTCTACCTGTTCACCATCGCAAAGACAAAAATCTGCTACCGGCTCCTGCCCTGGATTTAACTGTTTTCTGTATATTCCCTGGTTTGTATTTAATGTAATCCACTCAATGAAATGCGCTTCAAGCATTGGATGTTTTGTCTCTCCGACCACGACATGAACATGACTGCCTTCTACCGTATATACAGGTACATGCTTCTCGACAGCAGCATCTGTCACTCCGGCTTTTAATTCCTGCATAGGTTCTCCGCAACAAATTACAGGTACACCCTTATCCTTTACCTTTTCAACAATGTTTCCACAATGCTTACAAATATAATACCTTACTTCCATGCCTTTTTCTCCTTCCATGTGTAAAATTTATAATTCAATTGTCTCCATAATCTTTTTCAATGAATCTGCAGATTCCTTAAGCTTTAACGCTTCCTCGCCACTTAAATTAATAGGTATATCAGACTCAATACCATCTGCACCTACAATAGCTGGCATACTTAACGATACTTCGTCAATATCATATACTCCATGAATCATGTGTGATACAGGAAGTATTGATTTTTCATCTCTCATAATCACTTCGCAGATTCTTTTTACAGACATTGCAATTCCATAATATGTAGCGTGCTTTTTGTTTATAATCTCATAAGCACTGTTCTTGACTGCTGTAGCTATTTCTGCCGTGTTTTCCTTGTACTTGTAATGTCCACGCATTTCACACATTTCACTTAATGGAACACCAGATACATTGGCTGATGACCATGCTACAACTTCGCTGTCTCCATGCTCACCTACTATAAATGCATGAACACTCCTGCTGTCCACAGATAAATGCTCACCAAGCTTATATCTTAATCTGGCACTATCTAACACAGTACCCGATCCAATAACCCTGTTTTCTGGAAGTCCGGATAACTTTATGGCTACCTGAGTCAGGATATCTACCGGATTCGCAACTACAAGCATGATACCTGCAAAATTTCTCTTTGCTATTTCAGGAATGATTGACTTAAATATTGCTACATTTTTATTTACGAGATCAAGCCTTGTCTCTCCCGGTTTCTGTCCAGCTCCGGCAGATATGACAACAATTGCAGCATCAGCCACATCATCATAATCTCCGGCATATATTTTCATCGGACTTGCAAATGGAATACCATGACTGATATGACCTGTATATATCGCCATTACCATACATAACATAGAACTTAAAGCAAAGTATTTGTGACTTGATTTTTGCTTTTTATATCCAGTGTAAAAAGTCCCAAGCATTGTGATCAATGCTCCTACTGACCAATATTTATGTGCTTTCATGTAATTCCTCCATTTTTTCAGTGTATTCAATTCTAATTATACGCTACCATATTCCTATGTCAATTTGATAATAGAGCCTTCCTATAAATTTTTTCAAAATATCATTGTCAAAACTATGTATTGTTATCCTTTAATTTTTCTTTGAAATAATTGACAAAAAGCTTGCTTTCAGGAGATTACTATTTAATCTCTTTTCCATCTATATATAGTTGAAATTTATCAGGATTATTGACAACATCATAGTCCTTTCCGTATTCTACAGGTCTATATTCGGCTGTCATTACCGATTCCCCGTCTTCAATATCCTCTTTCCATAAATAGATGTTCATATCAATGCTCGTCGCATATCCTCTGTCTGTGGAGAATTTTGTCGAATGAAAAGAGACTTTACAACTTAAAATTGGATAAAAAGGACAACAAAAAAGAAGAGCTGCTTGCTCTTCCCATATAGTAGTAGTAAAATAATATGTCATGCCAGCGCAATATATTACCTAGAATATCGCTATAACAGGAAAGGGGCTGCATTGTGACAGCCCCTAGTTTACTTCATCACGTTGTCTACATTCTGAGTGAACTCGTTCCCTGGTTTATTTTAGCATCGGTCTGGATTTTGTTTCATAAAGATAAATTTTGCCACAGAGCGGTCGTATGTTTTAATGTGTCCAAACAGCCAGTCGATTACATTTTTCTGTACAAGTTCACTGAACCGATCTGTTGGTCCTTCATACTCCTGAAGGTATTCATACAGTTCCTGAATTGTCTTTTTAAACTCTTCA
This sequence comes from Blautia intestinalis, assembly GCF_014297355.1. GTDB lineage: Bacteria > Bacillota > Clostridia > Lachnospirales > Lachnospiraceae > Blautia_A > Blautia_A intestinalis. The sequence continues at coordinate 2,320 of NZ_JACOQE010000006.1, forward strand.
TGTTTTTCATAATGTTTTTCACGCTCTGGATAACCGGATTTTTCCTGAAGCTTTTCCTCTTCTTTGAAATGAAAGTCAGTATATTCATCCAGATAATCCAGCATTTTGATTGCTTTTACTTTGCTGTCGCCATTTTGACAGGCAGTTACAAAGTTCTGGATACGGTCGATCAATTCTTTATGCTGGGTATCAATTGTTTCATTTCCTGTTACTAAATTGTCATCAAAGGTAATGTTTAAATCGTAAGTCATAATTTGACCTCCATTTCTTTTATATGTTCTCTTAGGCTCTTTTAATGTATGGCAGTTTCGTACCTGCATTTTCTGCTTAGTCTTCTACAGGAACGAAAACATCTTTTCCTAATCCGCAGATTGGGCATGTCCAGTCATCTGGAATATCCTCAAATGCAGTTTCTGGATCGATACCAGCGTCTGGATCTCCTACTGCCGAATCATAAATATATCCACATGGTTCACATTCATATTTTATCATAGTCATTTTCCATTTTCAATGTCGATTTATTTTTGTTACCAAGTTTCTAGCAATTTTTCTAACACTTTGTTTCTTGTATATCTGTATTATACATGATAATTATTCTTTTGTCAATAATAGTAATTATTATCATTTTTACACTTAGCATAAACTGATATTTGAATTGCACATTTACATATTGTATATATCATGGGAATAGTTGAATAAAAAAATGAACTCTATTCATTAAAGACAGAGTTGCTGGAAATTATTTCTCTACAACAACTTTCTTCGTCTTTAAGCCATTGAAACACAATACTGTCCAATCAGCTTCGTCCAACTATTATATTTATTCTTTTCACACACCTTTCGGCAAATTTCATTTTCCATCAGTACACAGAACATCTTATCCTAAGCAAATGCCCAAACCGCACCATTCACATGGTTTTCCACTGCTTTCTGATCTATGCGATTTAAGCGTGTGACCATTTTTTCAATTTCTCCATTTCTCAAGTTACCGATATTTTTGCAGATAAACCGAAAGAAATTCAACGTTGCATATTCGTCATGCCAATGGAATTCTTCTGGATTGTTTTTAATTTTACTGGCTCGCTGCTGTTCTTTGATTATCTGATCAGCTACACCTTTCATCGAATCTTCGTATCTCATATTATTCACCTACTCTTCCTCAACTGAACCACTATATTCAATTATTCCATACCAATCTTTACATATCTTCTCTTTTGAACATATAAAGATGAGTGAAATCTGCATTACCCATATAGCACCTTTGGCTAACATTGAAAAGAAAATTTATTTGAATCAATGTGAGATACCTATTGAAAATATTATCTTGCTACGCAATAATGATACCATATATCTTTTTACCGAAAGTGAGTATGCAGCATTATAACAAAAAGAACCTGTTTATGTTCAGGTTCTTTCTGATCGTATTCAATATAAACTATATAATTATTCGCTTTCTCACAAATTATTCTTCATAATTTCCAAATAATTTTCCGGGAATCCAATCAGATTCAAATCAATGTCGTCCCTATATTCATCTATCACTGTTTCCACCGTCTGAATCAATGATTTCTTACTAAATTCTACAATAACCCACAACGGCATTTTGCTAGAATATTTCAATTTGTGATGTTTTACAATCAGACTATCTTTATAATAATTTTTCTCCCTGCTGAAATTTTCCATAACTTCCTTGTAACCCTTTTTGTTATAGAAATTATTTTCATCGTAATGCTAATCATGCGGAGCTTCTATACATTTGGCTATTGAAAATCCATATACTATCTGTGTCCTATAATATACTTCTGCTTTTTCAATATAGTCACTACCAGAAGGCTCTTGTCTGAATTGCAAAGCATAACCCGTAAAGCGATAATAATTTACTCTTTTTAAAATGTCTTTTGCTTTTTCTCTATCAGCGACAAGCCTTGCATATTCTTTATGATCTGGATTATAGGACATCATCATCTTCCGCATAAGATTCTGACCATAATCCGTCTCTGCACACCCTCTTGAACCAGCCCTAAGAAGTGCTTTCCATGGATATATCTTATATAATGGCTCTGCTCTTTCAAGAAGCCATATTTCCATCGCAGTCATATAAGACTTTTGAAGCGGTGCCGAATCAATGGAGATAAAGCCTTTTATCTTATCCGGATATAATTCCATATACATTTGAGCCAGATATCCGCCCATAGACTGACCGATAATGATCGGATTATAAATTTCTTCTTTTGCCAGGATTTCATAAAGCCATTCTGCCATGTCTGATAAACTGTAATTATTCGTAAATGGTCTGGATAATGCATGTGATGGTGCATCCCATACAAACACATTCTGTTTATTCTCAAAATATTCTGTCTGCTTCTCAAAAAGCCGGTGGTCTGCCGTAAGTCCCGGTAAAAACACTAATGTAATTTTCTGTTCCCCTTCCTATAAACCATTTCCAATGTCGTATGGGCGACATTCAATACTTGTGATTGTTTTTCTTCCGACAAAGCGAAAAATTTATCATTTATAAATCACCTCCGTTGACCAGTTCGGTTAATATGAGTATATACCCATTGACCGATTAACGGAAGGCCTCATTGATCAGAGAGCAGCACACATCAACAGTGATCTGAGCACGCAGAAAGTCATTCAGAAACACTGCGATTCTTACCGGCTCTGCCGTAAAGTGATAGAAGATTGCAAATCTGCAAAAAATCCAAAAGCTTACTGAACCAAGCATCAGGCAGAATACCAGCTCCACGATTCATTAAAAAAAGAGCTTCAGGATCTCAGTATTACCAAAATCCCAAGCTCTAATAAAATCCAGAATCAGATAGAAAATCTTGAATCAGAACAGGCTGCTGCCCTCCGGAAAAACAGGACTTGCAGAAAAAGCTGAAGACCCTGTTTCACATTTTTATCATTCGTGTACCATTTACCTGATTGATGAATAGCATAAGCACCTTTTCTCAATGCCATTGCAACTACAGGGCAGGCATCTGCATCAACAAATATTTGCACTAGTTCCTCTCCATTTCTTTTTGAATCCATGTCATAATTATATCTACAAGATATTCCTGCTGCACTTGGCTTAGTTTCTTTCCCGGTTGCATTTTATGCCACTTCCGAATGCAATCTCTGCAACATGTTGCCGTTGCATGCTGGGCAATAAATACCGGATGCCCACGCATTGGTGTCTGCTTGCCATCATTTGCTATATACGCCGGAGCTTCTCTCTTTGCGATAAACTCCTTTGCATGTTGTCTGATTGTATCCAGTCCTTTTTCGTTTATGTAATCAATATCCTTCTGCTTCAGATGGAAACTGCTTCGAAACTTGGAATTATCCAGTCGTTCAAATAACTGCTTGTACCATTCATCCTTCGTCATGTCATCACCACAAATCGTATTGTTTCATAGTCTCTGTATTTCGATATTCATGCTTCTCATAATATCCTATCAACTTCCCATCATCTCTGAGTGCCACCATATAAACATCTTTATTCTGTTTCTCGTTGTGAAAAGTATAAACGATATTATGACTTTCATCTACTGCAAACCAGTCCACTACCTGCTGTATTTTATCTCTTGATTCCGGATTATGACAATCTAACAAACTTCTTCCAACTAGTTTATCGCCACCTCGCTTCGCATAACTGATAACAGCTGCCGGATTCATGTAAATAATCTCATGATTAAGATTGCATATAACAATGGATGCTCTGTCCTGATCAACAATACTTTTATAAAAGCTGACCATCTATCTTTTTATGTATTTTTTTCTTTTTACTTTTCGCCATCTTATGTTATCCTTAGAACTTCACTACTTCCGGTTCATGTGTAAATGATGAAAATGTAGCTATTGCATATCTAAAAGCATCAGATCAATTCCAATATTTTCTCCTATCATCTGGATTGCCTGATTTCCGTTTTCGGCTCCCAGATAGTTATAAGCATCTCCAAGCACTCTCGCATTGTCATCTTTTAGTCCTCCTGTCAATTGTATTCCACTAATTCATGAACCTCTGCTAATCAATTATATACATACCTTATAATCGTTTTTATAACTTCATCAATCACAATCGGCTTTGACAAATGTGCGTTCATTCCTGCATCCAGTGATGCCTGAACATCTTCTGCAAATGAATTAGCTGTCATTGCTATAATAGGAATGTTTTTTCCATCCGGTCTGTCATTCATTGCCCTGATTGCTTTTGCCGCTTCATAACCATTCATTTCAGGCATCATGATATCCATCAGGATTACATCAAATGTGCCTTCCGGATGATTTCTGAAAATCTCAACAGCATTCTTTCCATCCACAGCTCTTTCTACATTCATCCCGAACTCTTCCAACTGCACGGCAGCAATCTCTGCATTCAGTTCATTATCCTCTGCAAGAAGGACATTCACACCTGTAAGATTCACCTTTTCAGAAATACCTGTGTCTGACTTATTACATTCCTTATCTGTAATTTCCAAAGGAATATCCACAGTAAATGTGGTTCCCTCATTCATCGGTGTCCTCATATCATGGGACATATGTGACAGAAATGCTGTTTTTGCCTTGTTTGCAGCCTGTGCATGCTCTGCCAGTTCCGCCATTTTCTCAGCTTTCTCCTGGGCCGCCTTCTGAGCTTTTTTTCTTGCACTGAGACGCACCATTGTCACAGCCATAATAGTCAGCAGCCATCCAAAAATAAGAAGAACCCAAACAGTAACAACAGGATGCAGACGGATCCAGTCAACAAATGTCAGCTCTGTTGCTTTGTATGTGGTATACTGTGCTGCAAGATCTTCAACAAGATTTTTGGGCATGGCATACATTGCTTTCGTCAGAATACCAGCCAGCGCATGGTTCTCAGTTGATGAAATTACCATGCGGTAGGTGAATGTAGGCTGTTCCAGCAGAGTATATGTCATGGTGCCCGTAGTGTCACTGTTCACAAACGCCTGTGCCATGTAATAGTAGACGAAGGCAGCATCTGCTTTACCCTCACGGACAGCTTCCATCATTTCCTGTCGGGTACTGCACATCAGTTTTTCTGCACCGGGTGCCATTGCATCTTCAATTGAATTTGATACTGTCTGGTCAACAGTAGTAACAACATTAATTTTTCCATCAAAGTCACGCCGTGTCACACTTGCCAGCTGCATCGTAATGAAAGGTGCAGTAATCCCCCATTTTTTCGTCTCAGCATAGTTATCTGTTTCCAGGCGCGCATCGATGCTAATATCTGTAGTATCCTTATTTTTCTGATAGGCAATATACTCATCTCTGGTGGCAGGTGTAAGAAACTCATAGGAAATCCCGGCATAGTCTGCAATTTTCCGGAAGTAATCCGGGATAATACCCTTCATCTCACCATTTTCATTATAAGAATATGGATAACGGGTCGGATCACACAGAACATGAAGCGGGTTGTCCTTGGAATACTGTGAAATAATACTTTTTTCTTTCTCCGTATATTCTAGATTCTTAGTTTCTATGCTTTCATAATTTTTATTATAAAGTGTCGTTTTCCAGTCACCCTCAACTGCATTCATCTGGTCGATTGCATAATTGATCTCATTCAGCAATTCTGTATTACCTTTTTTAACCATGACATAGAAATCGCTGCTGTCAAATTTATCCACGATACGCTCATTGTTTGTTTTTCTCAGAGAACTGGCAGCAATAGCATCAACATTTCCGCTCTGAAGAGCTTCCTCCATCTCTTCTGTCGTATCAAAATAAAATGGATCATATGTAAATCCTTTATTGCCTGCAAAATCCGCAAACTCTTTATCTCGTGAGCTTCCGTTCAAAAGTGCCACACGCATACCGTTGTAAGTACTGTAATTACCATCCACAATCGTGCTGTTGTCACTGCGGACGGTCAGAATCCCATTATTGGTTCCGATCGGACGTGAAAAATCAAACTTTTCTTTTCTTTCCGGTGTTTTGCGGGGAGATGTTACCATATCAATCTCGCCATCTTCAAGCATCTGCTGCATATCATCCCAGCTCTTATCATATCCGACATATTCGTAATCTACATCCCAATAACGGGCCATCAGCCGAAGAAAATCATAGCCATACCCGCTGCGGTTGCCTTCTTCATCCATCACATGATAACCATCCATGGCAAAGAAACCGACTTTGACAGTTTCATGCTGCGAACTGTCCTCGGCTGCATATGCAGTCTGGGGAGAAAATATCATACACACGCATACAAAAGCCAGTAATACTGCCACATATTTCTTTGCTCTCGAAATCATATTAAATCTCCTGTCTGTCTGTCAAATATATTTTCTCTATACATCTCCTTGTCAACCTCCTGATTTAATAAAATTGCACTGCCGCATCAAATCCATTTGTCACTGTTCAGTGACCTGCGGTTCGGTACCCCCCCCACCAGATTTTATGCTTCTGATCGTCTTTTCCAGCATCTTCATCTCAACCGGTTTTGAAACATGTGCATTCATGCCAGCTGCAAAAGAATGCTGAATATCTTCTGAAAATGCATTCGCAGTCATGGCAATGATCGGAATCGTCTTTGCCAGTTCATGGGAGCTTCTGCGGATTGCCTTCGTTGCCTCATAACCATTCATAACAGGCATCTGCACATCCATCAGGATCATGTCATAATCACCTGGAGCAGACTGCTCAAATGCTTTCAAAATCTCTTCGCCATTTTCACAGATGGCACATTCCGCACCTTCAATCTTTAACAGTTCCGTCAGGATCTCTGCGTTCAACTCATTATCCTCTGCACACAGGAATTTCATTCCCTGCAGAATATTTCCACCCTGCTCATCTGTTTCTTCTTGTGCCGCCAGAGCAACCGTTCTATCCTCTGCAATTTTCAGATCCAAGAGAACCTCAAAACAGCTTCCCTGTCCCAATTCACTCTCCACATCAATGGTACCTCCCATTGCCTCAACCAGATTCTTAGTAATCGCCATTCCAAGTCCGGTTCCTTGTATTTTATTTGTAAGGGAACTTTCCGCACGGGTAAACGCATCAAAAATTGTATCCTTGAAATCTGCCGACATTCCCATACCATTATCGCTAACTAAGAAACGGTACTTTGCATAGACAGATGACTTTGTCTCACATTCTTCTACCAGAAGCTGAATTTCCCCACCTTCCTGGGTATACTTCACTGCATTGGAAAGCAGGTTGCTGAAAATCTGCATCAGGTGAACCTGATCCCCATTCACCCACTCATGCTGAATATTTTCTTTTATGATTGTAAAGGTCTGCTGCTTTTCATATATTTGAGTATGAAATATAGTGTCAAGTTCCTGTATAAAATCCAGTATAGAAAAGTCAGAATACTTGAAGACTGTTTTTCCTGCCTCAATCTTACTCATATCCAAAACATCATTAATAATTCCTAACAGATGCTGTGATGAAATATCTATTTTATCTGCATACTCTATAACTTTTGCTTTATTACCTGCATCATGTCTGATCAAAGATGTGATACCAATGATTGCATTCATAGGTGTGCGAATATCATGTGACATATTAGACAGGAAATCCGTTTTCGCCTTATTTGCATTTTCAGCTGTCTGTAAAGCCTCTGTTGCAACGTTCTTTGCCTTTTTCAGTTTTTGATTGACTACTTCCATTTCCTTCATTGTTTGTAAATGAAGTTCATTATTTCTTTTTTCATATTCTGCTTTTTGATCTGCAAGACTGAGTCTGGAAATACTGTAGAATAATCCGGTAAAAAGTAAAAGTATAAAACCTGCCATGAGTATTGTTGTAAACAACACCGTTTTCTGGTAATCCGTCAGCACATTGTCAACAACTCCCCTTGCCACAATGCATACCAAAATGGTGTTGTTGCTTTCTATCGGGCAATACCCCAGATAATAGGGATTCTGTTTTCCCAAAAGTGCAACTCCGGATTCTCTGTTATCAAACTTCTTTTTGAACAAATCAGCCTCTTCTTCTGTAATAGCCTGTTCCCCTTTTAAATGTTTTAACAAAGAATAATTACGCAGGTATTTATCTCCACTCTGGTTCGTATACGTAATATTTCCGTCATTATCCAGCATGAACAAATATGCTTTCCCATGATAACCTTTCAATTTTAACATGGAATCCAGTTTCGAATGATCATACACAGTTCCAATTGCCGTATAAGTTTCCCCATTGATGGTATATTCCTGACATGGGATCGCAACCAGATAACCGTCTTTTTTCTTCTGATCATAATCAAGACGCACCAGTTTTCCAATATTGTATCCGTTCTTTAAGTCCAGCAGAAGTTTACTTGGCATATCAATCCGCATTTTTGTTCCACCTGCTGATATTGCCTGACCATTTTCCTGAAGGAATATAAGTGTACTTTCCGATTCTTTTTCCCATGCTTCAAAGAAACTTTTGTTCACATCCGTTTCAAGAGACAGCTCCCTCTCATGAAGTAAAAATTCCTCAACCAACTGCAGCTGGTTGTAGTATCCACTCACTTGAAGATCATAGGTCTGCTGTATCTGTTCAACAACAGCTTCCATACTGCTTTTTCCATTTTCGCTGATATACTTGCCAGACTTACTTATAAGATACTTTATACAAACTAAGCTTAAAAGAATAATAAGTAGTATAAGCAACAGCCTTGTTATTTTTTTTCTTTTATTTACCGTTTGTTCTACCTCCACTTTTACTGTTCAACCTCTATATAGTCTTCCGGTGCTGACGGCTGCTGTCCTTTTGACATTGCTTCGATCCATGCACTTGATAATGTTGTATCTTTAAGCTGCTCAATCTCACATTTCGGATTTATTTTTTTCAAAACAGACATTGTGGTGTCTGTAAGAAGAATAGAGTATTCCTTTTCTTTGTCTATTTTCTTATCATTAACTGTCAAGTCCTTTAATGAAAATCCACTTTCCTCTTGATTGACGATCATTTTCATACCGGATGCAATTGGTAATTCGTATTTATTTGTTACATAAAAATTCTCATCAGCTTCGGCGAGATAATTTTCCACGAGTTCATAAACCTGTTTACCATTAATTTTTGCAAAATATAATACTGTATCTGAACTCTTCGCTGTCATCATGCCAACCCGGCTATTGGTGCATTCTCCTTTGTACATAGAAGAAGTAAAATAATAATATGGTGCCAGCGCCAGCTGTGCATCATTTTCTTCTCTGATCGTAGTTAAAATGGAAGATGCTGCATCACGGCCATTTCTATCGTTCAGTGAAATGGAATATTCATTTTCAAAATTCACCATTGCTTTTTCTTCTGGATCTTTACGATTCATTACACTGCGAAAAGTATCATAAGCCTGTGTTTCATCCATTTCCCCTGTCAGTAATCCGTGAACAGCCTCAAGACTTGCATCAAATGATTTTTGAGCGGAATACCGGATATAAACAGCATTATTATTAATTTCCTCTTTCAGTCCTGGCACATCCTGCATCATGGTTGGAACATCTGTATTCAATGAAATAACACCGCTTCCATCCGCAATCAGCTTTTGCCCCTCTTCTGAAATCATACAATCCAGCACATCCAGTGCAGTATCCAGTTTCTCCCGGTCTTTTTCCAGATTTTTGTTAAATGCAATGTTTAAGGACGGAGTCATGTACACATAGGATTCATCCGATGTCTGTGAAAAGTAAGGAATACGGATCAGCTCCGCATCCATCTGTTTCTGCACCTGCTGCATAACCGTCGGATGTCCATGAAACATTGCTGATTTTCCCTCGACAAACATCTGGATTCCTGTATCGACGTCAATATTGATATCTTCTTTGCCAAAATGCGAGTCCTTAAGAAACTGACTGGTTTCTGAAAAAATACGTTTCCATAATACATCATCAAACTTCACTTCATCCGCTGCAGTCTCTGCACCGTTTCGCCATTCAATACCATCCAGGCTTGTAAACTCACCGATTGCCGCCGCCTGGATGATTTCATTATTAGACCAGTCTTCCCCAAGATCCATGGAATACGGTTTTATGCCATTATCATAAAACTGCTGACAGGCCTGTACATATTCCTCATAATTTTCTGGAATCTTTACGCCATACTGATCAAATAGTGTTTTGTTGGCAATGATCGTCTGCGGAATACCACAGATTGGCAGCCACTGGATTTCATCCTCCTCATTCTTATAATATTGCACCGCATAAGAATAATACTTAGAAACAACATCATAAGAAGCAAAATCCATAAGATAAGGCTGTAAGTCCTGTGCATCTGTTCCGGAGAATCGACGTACTGTTATGATATCCGGTAATTCATCATGTTCTTTAAAATAACTGTATAAATCGGTATCATTGTTACCAATAATAAATTCAATATCCTGATCAGGAAACTGTTCATGGATATAAGGTGCAATATTTTTCATCAAACGATTTTCCCACAGATAAACGGTAAGATGATCATCGTTTTTAGATATTTCTTTCTTTGACTGTCCACATCCAGACAAAACAGCAGTTGTTGCAAGTATACCTGACACCACTGCTATCAGACAACGTTTTGCCTTTTTCATACTCTTATTTTCCTCATTCTTTCCTGACAAAATCATTATTGTTACGTCTATGAAATAACACCGTAAAAAAGCACCGTCAGACAGACAGTGCACCTCATTTCATGCAACTGGCTGCCATTTTAAAGGCCCTGTAGCTTTGCGTCCCAGACTTTCATCTGGTTTGCCGATTTCCTTATTATAGATTATAGCTTTTAAACTTATGCAAAAAACTGATTTTATTATACTTTAACGCTCTATTATACACAAGAAAAAAAATAACCGTTTTAACGTTCAAAAACAAAAAAGCCGAAAGCCACATTGTTATCCGTGACCTCCGACTCATCTTTTAGAAAAACGGTTAATCCATGATATATTATTTTCTTGAGTGAATTTTTACCCTACCTTGATCACCCTGTATCATTTAATAACTTCTTCTCTTGTCATAATCCCCGTAAATTGTTCAACGCCAAAACGTCTCATAAACATTTCACATTTGCATAGGAAAAAATAATAAATATTTAATCCGCAACCACTTAATCCTTCATAATTCCCCTGACCTTTAGAAATCAGCAAATCAGCGTTCTTGATCTCCTCCATTGCTTCCTGGGATATTGCTCCTATAACGTTACCTGGCATTCCTGTACCGTTTCCAATTACCTTTTGCGCAACATTTTCCATATGAATATATTTTGCATCCTCTAATGTCGCATCATTTAGAACCGGCTTTCCTCTTACAATTACAGATATATACAAATCAGGATTAATATCTCGAAGAGTTGAAATGAATAACTTATCTGTTACAATTTCTCCGCAGTTATCTGTAAAATAAACTAACCTGTTTGCATTGACTATATCTTTCTGAAAAACAGTCAGCAGATTAGGATCTATATGTATATTTACTGCTTCATCCAGCTGAGTTTTTAACTTAATTTCATTCACATTTTCTAATGCACCAAAATCAATATAATTTCCAACCATCGCATACTGTATTGCCATTTTCAAATGATCTTCAGCTATATTAACTCTATTTTTCATATATGGAAGACATTCCAACATTAATTGATTATAATGTTTTTTAATTTCCGTATAGTCCATTAAATTCCCAAACATATCCCGACGAAGGTTGTCCATTTTCTCTGCTATCTGTGGTGTAGTTAATCCATCACTATTCCTTATGATTTCGTTAACTTCATATTGATATTTTTTTATTTCTTCTTTAGTTACATTATCAGGGTATTTATCAACATTTCGTTTTATCTGACATTTTTTACATTCTTTATTTATAACCATATTATTCTCCCTACATCATATTAGTTTATTACAGTAAATAAAAATGATTCTTTTCATTTTCTTTTTTGTAGATTGTTGTTCTATTTTCAATATCGACCCGACACGTTTCTGCTATACTATTTACTATTTTTTCTGTATTTCCATGATGCACCGATGCATATACAATTGCTTTTCTCATATCTCCCCTTTCTATCAGATCAATAATAGAATTATACCATCATTTGTCAGCTTGTAAATCTGTTTCATTACAAGCAAGCCCTGTAGCTCCTCCGATCACAACAGCGTTTTTCCGATCAGACCTTTACTGAAAACCTGCTCCAGTGATTCCAGATTCTGAAGGCTCATACCGGCCAAGTCATCCGGATTCAGGTTAAGTAATGGATTATCGCTCACTTGCCAACCTCCTTCTATGTTTTTTTATGGTTTTATTATAGCCGCAGCTTTCTTTTAGAAAAATACTACTTTTGTATGATTTGCTGTGTATTTCGCCTGTATTTTACTATTTTTATCAAACAATGTTTCTTCTTTCTATTAATTATTTTTTACAAAGAACAAAAAAGAGAACCCCAACGGATTCTCTGTAATCAATATCCTTTCAAAAGCCCCAACGCGCTTCCCCTCACCAAGAGACGTGGTGGGTTCTGTGAGCTATTTGGTTAGCACTGTTGCTATCGTTCACAGCAAGATGAGAAAACCATTCATCCGGTGCGGCACCATGCCAGTGTTTCACTTCTGCCGGAAAATACGGTGCAAACCCATCATTTGGTGCACCGATAGGAAATACCATCTCTTTTTGTGTTACACCATGATTTTTTGCATTTTGAAGATGATATTTTAAAGAAGAATCCGTAATCCAGATATAATCCAGCCCTTCCGTGTCCACCGGCTCCAGGAATAATGCAATGTCTACAAGTCCTTTGTTCATCATCTCATACACTGTATCTGCTGTTGCAGTATGCAACACAATCTGAACCAGTGGATATTTTTCTTTATATGTTTTGCATATCTCCGCCAATGTCTCCACCGCTGCAAATTCACCGCATCCAATGGTTATAGTTCCCTCTACAACATCTTCTTTTCCTTTCAGTTCCTCAAGTGTTTTTTCCTCAAGATTAAGGATCTCCAGGGCACGCCTTTTTAATAAAATCCCCTCTTCAGTAAGCGAAATTTTCTTCCCGCTTCGAATAAATAATGTTACTCCAAGCTCCTCTTCAAATGCCGCCATTTGTCTGGATAGCGTTGGCTGGGTAATATGCAATTGTTCTGCTGCTTTTGTAAAGCTCTGTTCTTTTGCTACTGTCAAAAAATAGCGTAATAGTCTTAATTCCATGTTTTTATATTCCTACAATTTTTTTATTCTAACCATTCTATCATGTTGCATCCCAGACATCATCTATATCTTTAATGTGACATTTTACAGTCTTATGTGATAAGTTATTTCAGATAAATTTTCTCTATTCGTCGTTGCTCCAACTCGGCCCTAAGAATAATCCCAAGTGTCAGACAATAGTCCGGATCCCTCAGATCACTGCCAAGCATGGCAGTAATATGAGATAACCGATCGAGCAGAGTAGAACGATGCAGATAAAGCGCCGCAGCAGTTTTTGTAACAGAAAGATTATTGTCCAAATACACCCTCAGAGTATGTAAATAAGAAACCTGTGAACTGTCATCATGTTTCTTCAGGCGTTTCAGGCCTTCCGTATAATAAACCCAGCTTGGCCGTCCCGCCAGAGCACTGTTGAGAAGCTGCGGAAGCAAATAGTCCTGAAAATAGAATATGATAGAATTATCTTCCTGAGAAAGTCCGTTCTGCAACGCCGCAGAAGCCTGAAACCAGGCATGATTTCCATCGTAGAGATTGGTAAATGAGGAGGAAACACCACAAATGGCTCCAAGTTTTTCCAAAACGGAAGTCAGCGAATCCATTGATTCCTTTTGAACCTGATCAGCAGGCAGAAATTCTACAACAGCATCCTCAAATTCAAATGCAAATGATCCTGGATGTCGCTCCTCCAAAGCAGCAGAAAGATAGGTTCCTGAAAGATGACTACCGCTGGATTCCGGAATCAGCTTCATACAGATCCAATCATGCTTTCCATTTTCCATACTCAAAGCACGACGATATTCAAAATCAATACGCTGCCCGGAAATGACGCTGCGCAAGGCTCGTCGTACAGCGGTACGGGTACTGGACAAAATCGGATTCTGCTGAATAGCCTGTCGCAGAAGTTTGGAAAAGAAAACTGCCAATGCCCTGTCAGAGGACCTGAATGGACGAGATCCTTCAAAAACAGTCAGACATCCTAAGTATTCTTCCTGATCGAAAATATTTACAGAGAGAGAACGCCTTCCCTGTAATTCCAGCAACAGAGGTTCGCGAACATAGTTGGACATATCATGCAGAGACAGAAATGTTGCCATTTTCTCAACATCGAAAGATTGCGTGTCCAATTGCAATCCCAATTGTTTTTTCAGGTACTCTTCCTCCGTCACTCCCAGATAGCGAAAATCCGAGCCTATAAGCAGCATTGGATTTTCAAAGATGCCTCTACTGGCATCCAGCATTTGAGACAAAGCTGCACCATGGCGCAGGATGAACCAGAGCCTTTCCTCCCAGGTATCATATTGATTGAACACTTCCTGCACCAAATTGAATATTTGAAAAATGTCCTGGCTGCCATGTATAAGAATAACGCTGCACCGCTCATAGTAGGCATTAAGATTCCAGTGTTCTCCCAAACATACCAGACAGACATTTTCTCCCAACTCTGGTGTCTGTGGTAAATGATCTGCAGAACAGACATAGACACTATTTTCCTCAAAGGACTGAGATCGATCCAGATAAAATTCCGGTCGGTTCAAGATCAGTGTACTGTTCTTCCTGCCATAAAACAAAACTCCTGTCAGTTCTTCTTTCAGCCTCCAATAAAGAATATCCGCGCATAACTTCATAACCAGCCTCCCAAATTATTCTAAAAATATTATAATTTTTCAAAAAAAAGCTGTCAAGATATCACCCATACGTTTTGTATGGGTGGCATCTGTTTTATATGCATTATTCACAAATAATGGCCATATAAATTGTATGGTTTTTTAGAATACAAATTGTATGTAAAGAAGAAGATAAAAACCATCTTTTTGTAGAATGTTCGATGCAGTATTTTTTGACTATAATAAATCAAAACAAAAGTAGACAGGAGGTATACCATGCTAAAAGAAAAACTGGAGACGAAAAAATGCTTTTCAACTGCCTGGGGCAGACTAATTACGGAGGAAGAAGCCTATCGACAGCTGAATCGCCAAATTGCCGCTATGACTGCCAATCTTTTTCAGGTCATGCGCATTTTTGAACCTAACTGGGAAAAACGCACCGCAGCCATCTGCAATATTGCCAATATGATGAATATGGCAGTTGCAGGAAGCCCCGATGAACAGAAAAACTATGTTAATGCTGCTCTCTATGAAGCATTTAACATCCCGGAGCTTTGTGAAAAATCCAGCTGGCTTGGTGGCATTACCGGTGACTCCGGCGATGAATGGGAAAATATGGCCGGTCGAGTAATACAGTTTACCCGAAATCGAGTGGAAAAAGAGCTGGATACCTGTCCCTGGGATATTGTGGGCAGCGAACTGTGCAATATGACCACCAGTATGTTCACTGCAAACTTCGATCTGGCTTCTTCCAACGGAACAGAAAACGAAGTGGCACTGAATATGTGCCAGGCACGAGGCTGTGGTAACAAGCACTGTCGTGTCGTGGCAGAACGACGGGATGTCTATGGACTGCCGAAGCAGGATTGGCTGGAACATATGCAGCAACCTGTAGATCCTATTCATGATACGCCTCGAGAACGCATGGTCAAAGATGGTCAGTGTCTGCGTAATGGTCAATACACACAGAACTTCGGCGAGGAAACATCGCTGGAAAAAGCATATCACTGGGTTGCGCAAATGGGCTGGGTATGGTCTATCCAGTTCCCAATGATGGCTATTAAAGAGATGGCGCCTGATGAAGATGAATTCATGCGAGTATTCCGCATTATCTTTGCTACTGCCGGTAAAAATCAGTTTATCGATCCCTTTGCAAAAGAAGGTCTGCGGAGTTTTCTGGGCATTCCTCATGATATGGACGAGAACGACGGCCGTATTCTCGGCGGATATATCCGCTATATGCTGGACGTACAACAGGTCCCCTATGAGATGGTTCGCTGGACCAAGGATGAAACCTGGATCAAGGTCAAATCAGAGGACTTTACTGCCCGTTATGAGATGGCACCTCTGGATGAACTGGTAGATGCCTACGAGGCACAGTGGAATGGTGCAGCTAAAACGCTGGTCAGCACGGAATGGTCCTGTGTAATCGAAAATCGTGACGAAGAAGAAATGTACATCAAGGTCATCCGCAAGGAAGACTCGCGAATGCTGTAAAGGAGGAGGACAAAATATGCTGTTTAGAGAAGATAACGTCGCACGTGCAGACGCTGATGCTATACGTAAGGGTGTGGGATTTTACCGCTGGACACACGATATCGTAGAGATTACCGGCAAAGACGCACTGGAGGTTCTTCAAAAGATTTATATCAGCAACATTTCCAAAGTTGCTGTCGGACGTTCAAAATACACTGCATCGCTGGATGAAAACGGTGAAATCATTGACGATGTGATCGTCATGCACATGGCAGATGGTCTGTACTGGGTCTCCGACCTCTATGGACCACGTTTGCTACCGTGGATTGAGAAGCACAAAGGTACAGCTGATATTCAGACAAAAATCATCACCTATGACTGGGATATGTATGCCATACAGGGACCTGATAGTATCAATGCGATGAATGCCATGTTAGATAAACCGATTGACGAACTCAAACGGTTTGGCATCTGCGAGCGTAAGATTGGCGATATTCCTGTCTATATTCACCGTTCCGGCTTCACCGGTGAAAATGGCTATGAAATCTATTCTGCATTTGATAAGAGTGCAGAAATTCACAATTTAGCACTGAAAGCTGTCGAAGCTGTCGGAGGACGTGAACTTCAAACTCTTGAAGTCTATGTCCGATCTATCCCAATGGAAAAAGGCTTCGCGCTCAAACAGGACTTTAAGCACCTGAGTCCATATGAGTGTGGACTCGGATGGGCCGTTGCCGCTGATAAAGATTTCATTGGTAAAGAGGCAGCACTGGCGCGTAAAGAACATCCGAAATATCGTATGGTCGGTCTTGAATTTTCACGTGAATCAACAGAAGATATCTCCATCTGGGAGCGTGTATACTGGTACGGTGTGGAAGTCGGCCGCTGTGCACAGACAATCTACGGCTATACAGTCGACAAAAACATTGGTTTTGCCACCGTCCGCGCTGACATACCCGATGGTGCGGAGCTGACCGTTGGCTGCAATGATTCTCCGGCCATCGTGGTAAACAAAGTTTTCTGCTGAGAAAGGAGGACATTATGGGAAGATTAGATGGAAAAGTCTGTATCGTAACAGGTGCATCTGCAGGTATCGGCCGTGCCACAGCAGAACTGTTCTGCCGTGAAGGTGCCAAGGTCGTGGCGGTTGCTCGCCGCGAAGATCGTCTTAGAGACCTGGCCGAAGAATGCAGCGAACTACCTGGCGAGATAATCTGGCATGCAGGTGATGTCGGTGATCCGGCAACTGCTGTAAACATGGTAAAAAAAGCAGTGGAGACATTCGGAAAACTGGATATCGCCGTAAACGATGCCGGTATCATGGATGACAACACCGCTATTGCGGACATGTCTGACACAATGCTTATGGAGACATTCCGCATCAACACATTTGGTCTCATGTATGGAATGCGTGAAGAATGCAGACAGTATCTTGCACAGGGCAACGGTGGCGTAATCGTCAACATCTGCTCCGTCGGCGCAACACACCAGACTTCCGGTGCTGCCTACTGTGCAAGCAAGGGTGCTGTGCTGGCAGCAACAAAAAACACAGCATTCATGTACATGGAAGAAGGCATCCGCTGTAATGCACTTTCACCCGGTGGTGTCGTAACTGACATTCCTCTGGTCATGCCTCCTTCCGACGAGTTCGGCTTTGGCCGAACCAGCATGCTGCTGAACTTCTCCGGTGAGCTTGCTATGCCGGAGGACTTGGCTGACGCAATCCTGTTTCTCGCAAGCGACCAGTCCCGCTATGTTAACGGTGAAGAACTTAAATGTGACGGCGGCTGGACATGTTTCTAAAAAATAAGGGAGGATATATATGAGTCTCACCGAGCGACACAACAACAGAAAATATCATCCGCATCAATGCAATTGGAACCGTCAATATGGTCAAAGGTGAGTTTTTCCGCGCTGGTCTGGCCTATGCCATGTCTAAAAAGTTTGTGATCTACTTCACACAGAAAAATATTTCCAGATTTGAGTTCAAAAAAAGAAACAGTCTCCAAATTGGAGACTGCTTCTTTTTTGAAGATTATTCGATTGCCTGAAGCTCTTTTTCCAGTTCTTCCAGATGTGGTTTCAAAAATGCCGACTGCGGGAAAGATGCCAGTTTCCGTAAGGTCAGACCACCAACCAGTTTCATCTGTGGATTTTTTGAAGCGTCAGGGCTGTACTTATCCAGAACTGCTGCCGCTTCCGGATTTTTCAGGATATCCT
Organism: Blautia intestinalis; assembly: GCF_014297355.1. Taxonomy (GTDB): domain Bacteria; phylum Bacillota; class Clostridia; order Lachnospirales; family Lachnospiraceae; genus Blautia_A; species Blautia_A intestinalis. The sequence goes on from NZ_JACOQE010000006.1 coordinate 20,708, forward strand.
TTACTTTGCTGTCAAGTGAAAATGCCATAACACTTACCTCCTGCCGTATATTTTATGGTAATATTATACAAAATATCGGGCAGGAATCATAGCCTACAAAGTGCATGTTTTACAATCATCTTAATCCTTCACTCTAACGGTTATCCAGTTTTCCATATTTTTTCCAATCCAGTTTCCATTACATTTCACGCCTCCTCCGATTTCACATAACCAGACTATTTTTCTTACTCTGTTTGTGATAAAATCACAGTAACTTCAGAAACTTTCCCATTGTTTTCTTTTTACCGGAGGATTTTTCAATGCAGGAAATACATCATTTTTTTCACTCATTATTCAGTCTCACCCTTGATTTTCGTGTCCGGCTGTTTAATATCCTGGCTTTAGGAGGCACTGTGATCAGCCTGATTATGGCCTTTCTCAGTCTCGGAACTGGTTCCTTTGGAAATGTCCTGATCAACCTATTGCTGGTCGCAGTCTCAGGAGGACTTTTTCTTTATTCCTATTACAGTGGGAAATATCAGCGATGCTATCTGATCTCCATTGTCCTAATTTTTCTGATTGTTTTTCCGGTGATGTTTTTTACCAGCGGCGGATATCATGGCGGTATGCCGGCCTTCTTCGTGTTTGCCATTATTTTTACCGTGCTGATGCTGGAAAAAAGACGGGCTCTGATCGTTTCTCTGCTGGAGATTGTCCTATATATAGGACTGTGTCTGGTCGCATACCATTTTCCGCACTTTGTAACTCCTTTTGCCACGGAAGCAGATCGGCTGGCAGATATTCTTCTGGCATTTGTCTCTGTAAGTACTGTCTGCGGCATTGTTCTCTATTTTCATCTGAAGGAATACAACCAGCAGCAGCTCCTTCTGGAGGAACAGAACCGGCGGCTGCGCTCCCTTGACAATGCCAAGTCTACCTTTCTGACCACCGTTGCCCACGAGATTAAAAATCCTCTGAGTTCCATCTCCCTCCACGCCCGCGACACATCCGAGCTCCTTGAGGAAGAACCTCTGGATTTCTCTCTTATGCAGGAAAATCTCCGTACCATTGAACAGTCGGTAATGCGGATCGACCGGATCGTGCTGGATTTGATGGATACCGTTTCCATTAAGCAGGGACGGCTGGCCCTTTCCCTTGTACCATCAGATCTGGGAGTACTTTTACATTCTGTAGAAAAAGATTTCAGCAGTCATCCAAGTTCCGGGAATAACCAGCTGGTCCTTACGATACAACCCGACCTCCCGGAAATCTCTGCAGACTCTGAACGGCTGATCCAGGTTATCACCAATCTGATCTCCAATGCAGAGCGTCACACCCAAAACGGAACCATCACCATTTCCCTTACAGGTGAACCGGGCTGGCAGACCATCTGCGTCTCCGACACCGGAACCGGCATGTCAGAAGAAATGCGAAAAAACGCACTTAAGGGTTATGTTTCCGCAGATAAAGATTACTGGCGACACGGCATAGGCCTCTATGTCTGTCATCAGATCATCACTGCCCACGGCGGCAAAATATGGCTGAAAAGCAAAGAAGGCGAGGGAACTCAGGTGTTCTTCTCACTTCCGGAGGAGGTATCATAAATGAATGAAAAGAAATCGCTTATCCTTATGGTTGAGGATGAAGAACAGGTGCTGAATACCAACTGCCGGATGCTACGGCGCCGTGGCTACGATGTCCGCACTGCACAGACAGTCTCCGAAGTCTGTCATCAGCTTGAAGAACAGCTGCCGGATCTTCTCATCCTGGACATTATGCTTCCGGACGGAAACGGCTTGGATATCTGCCGCCACTTCCGCGAAAAAACCATGAACCCTGTTCTTTTTCTCACAGGAAAAAGCGATATCCGCGATAAGGTAGAAGGGCTTCAGCAGGGAGGCGACTATTATCTCACCAAACCTTATAATTTTGACGAATTTCTGGCCGTGATCCAGATGCTTCTGGAACGCCAGAAACGAATAGAAGAAAAAATAAAAGAAAAATTTCAGGCTTCCCACCAGATCACCATCGGAAGCCTGCGGCTGGATCTTTCGGACGGTCACGCATATCTCAATAATACCGACACAGGTCTTACCCGTACCGAATTCTCCCTGCTGCGTCTCCTTGCCGAAAACCAGGAGAAGATTTTTTCTGCAAAGGAGCTCTATGAAGCAGTATGGGGCAGCTGTGCGGGAACAGATACCAGCACGGTACGGCGGCATATCTTTAATCTTCGTGTCAAGATCGGTGCCGAGGATACCGATGAATATGACATTGTCTCGGTTTATGGTAAGGGATATCTTTTTACCTGCCGGTAAATGTCTCTTTTTCTTCACATTTCTGAATATCAGAATCTGTCTGTTACAATATACTTAACAGACAAGTTCTTTTTATCAGGAGGTGCCTATGCATAAAAAAATCTTATTTCTTTTAACAGGCTTGATCGCTCTTTCCATATCTGCAATCCCAGCCCTCGCTTCTGACCCTCCAACTGATGATGGTCAGTACATCTGGCAGGATGAAAACGGAGATTACTGGTACCGCAATGGTTCCGAGGATGAATATATCGGCGAAGGTAATTATGCCCCTGATCCGGATTCCGGTGAACTGATGGAAGGCAACGATGCCGGCTGGACCGAACAGGACGGTTATTTTGAACCTCATTATTATTATGAGGATGGCAGTGTGTGGCTGGAGGACGCTACCGGAACCACTTATATTGGCTCCAGAGATAAATACTATATTGATGACTACGGCAATCTTCAGGAATATTCCGAATCAGAAGCTGCTTCCTCCTCCGGGGATTCTTCAGAAGAATACTCTAAATCAGAAAAGCGTGGCGAACTTCATATGCGGGTTGGATTCACTGCTGATGATACGATCAGAGAATCCATGCCTGAAAAAGAAGGTTATTTCGAGCAACGTTCCGTAAATGAGGGAAAAAGTACTGCCTTTGCTTTAAAAGTAGCTAATTCTTCTCTGGAGGATTCTTCCCTGAAGGGTTTTCTGGCAGAATACTATCCGGTAAAGGGTGAGATCATCACTCAAAAGGATCTTACCTTTGAATCTTATCCTGCTACGAAATATCAATATTTAACCGCAGTCAACGAAGAAGAAAAAAATGTTGATGCGCTTGTATGCCAGACTGACGATTATACATTTGGACTTTTTATCCTGACTCCGTCAGACGCCTATGATAAAGCTGCTGAAAAGAAAGCTACAGAGCTGATCAAATCCATAGATTTCATTTACGCAGAGTCTGTAGATATGGCCATGACGGATTACTTCCAGGTTCTTACTCCGGAGCGTTGGAAATATCTCTGCCATTATGAAACGACCGAAACCGAAAATGGTGGATATAAACTGACTTATTACAATGAGGATGTTCCTGTGCTGACCCTGGAAGCCAGATATTACGATGGCGAAGACCAGCCTCTGGACAGTGTATGGCAGGGCTATCTCGGCCGTATCGAAACAGTCGATGGCAAAAAATACGATCTTCTTTCCACCATCAGCCAGTACTCCGAGGATGCCTCTGACGAATGGAAGGAAATGTATGACACCTATCTGGATACCATAAACGGAATCCGCATGATGGATGGCTGTTCCCTGACCGAAGGAAGCCATACCTGATTTCCCTTGCCCCTCTGCCGTTATTTTGCAGACCGGAAAATCTATAGCTGTATCTCAACCGCAAAAGACACATCATATTTACACAAAAGAAGCTGCAGAACTTGAGTCTTCATTGTTCTGCAGCTTTTTTGTATTTTAAAATCACATTCTGCGTTCTTTTGTATTCCTGCTCTCTTCGGTGCTGATCCCGTATGGTAACAGTTTTGTCATGAATCGGATTCCTGAGAGTTTTTTCATAATTGTGATTCATTAGTGCCTCACCTGCTTTGTAATGGGGCGTTGGTGCCGCGCCTACCAACGAACAGCAATATTTCCATGCACTTCCGTGAATCCCAGGCTGCCACTGATACTGTTTCGGAATAGGCATATTGTAACGCATATAATGTGCATATTCGTGTTTGTAAAGATCCATTCTGTCTTCTTTACTGAGTGGATTCTTTACGGCATATCCTATAAAAAACAGCGAAAAATGAAAATGTTCTTTCTGCCCGTGTCCATTTTGATTATAAGACCCCAATGAGTCCGTATCAAACCCAAAAGTAATCGGCACTTTTGCTCCCTGAAGATGAAATTTCTTATCTAATTCTCTGTATAACGCACGAATCTGCGCTATAAGAATCGGTGTTTCTTTCTCAAGTATTGCACGAAGGCCTTCACAAGTATTGTAATCTGTCTGCATTATTTCACATTCCTGCCTATATTTCTATTTCTTCTTTACGTGTTTATAAGTCTTTTACAAACTCCACTGCATTTTGGATATCTTTATCATCCGGATGTCCTTTTGCAATACCTCCAACCAGTTTGAAGGGACCAAATGTATCATATCCTTTGCATCCAAATTTCCCTACTACGCTGGCATGTTTTTTATTCAGAATCTGCTCTATGGATCTATAATTCGCACTTCCACCATAAGTGCAGATCAGGAATACCTTTTTGTCATCTGACAAATTCTTTTCTGCAAATTTTAATATCGACTGATGAAATTTCGAAAAATAGATTCCTGATGCAAACCCGATCATATCATAACTTCTCAGATCTGCATCTGACTGTTTTACTGCATCAATCAAATCGACCTGACACTCTTCTGCTATGCTTTTTACTATTTTATCTGTATTTCCATGATGCACCGATGCATATACGATTGCTTTTCTCATATCTAGACCCTTTCTATCAGCTCAACAATAGAATTATACCATCATTTGTTATCTTGTAAATCTGTTTCATTACAAGCAATCAACTCAAAATGATTTCGATTTGTTTTTATAAAGTCTTCTTTTTGTAACTTTGATATCTCTGTAGACATTGCTGCACGATTAATACAAAGATAATCTGCCAGTTGCTGCCGGTCAAACGGAATATCAAACGATAACGATGAATGTCTGATGGATTCTGCTGACACTTTTACACCTGGATATCAAAAACATTCGTCTTGATCCTTCTCTTCCGGCATTCCTGTCTCCTAATATTCTGAACTATCTGGTGGAAAATTATGGTATTGCACCTATCACCACACCGAAAGAAAACATCAAACCACTGATGAACCATTAAAAGTGCTTTTTATATCAAAAAGGCATGCAAGTCTCACTCCTCACACGCCCTGATAATATCCATATTCTTCCTTTAATACCTTTTAACGATTATCCCCATTCCAGTTCATTCTGTCTGATATTCCATAGTCCTGCTATGGCAGATGAATAGTATTTTAATCATAATTTTCGTTTTCTTCATCATCAATATACTTTATTTTGTATAAACTGTATTCCCTTTTGCAATTACTTTAACAAGCTGAAGTTCCGCGTCAAGAATACAAAGATCAGCATCATACCCTTCTTCAACCTTACCTTTTCCTTTGAGACAAAGAATATCTGCGGGATTAGATGTAATTGTAGAAATAGCTATTTCTAAAGGAATTTCCGTTTTAAATACACATTCCTTTACTTCCTTCAGAAGGCAGCTGGACTGTCCAACGCCCATTCCAAGGAATTCACCATCACTATTGTACATCGGAAGGCTTCCCTGTCCATCAGAAGAAATTGTCATGCGGTTCGGATTTACTCCTGCATCTAACATCCGTTTGATACCATTACATACACGTACCTCATCACAGATAGTTTCCCAATAGTCAATATCTTCATTTCCGGTAAAGTCTACTGCTCCGCCTTTCAGCGCATACTCAATCGACTTGCAGAAAAGCATCTCATTTCGATTGATATGTGTTGGCAGTATTTGAGAAGCCGGTATCTCTGTCTCATCTACCACTCGCTCAATAAGATCTAAGCATCTCGGACTGTCTCCAAGATGAACATTTACAATACCAGCTTTCCCGGAAAGAACACCACCAAGTCTTGTATCCGCAACGACACGTGCAAATTCCTCAAAAGTCGGCTGAGAAGAACGATGATCAGAGATCGCGATTTCTCCAGTTCCGATGATTTCCTGAATCATCATAATATCTTTCACAATACTGTCAGTCAACGTGCGAACCGGAATCTGATAACTGCCTGTATAACAGTATGCAGACATTCCCTGCTCATTCAATCCTTTTGTCTTTGCAACCAGTGCACATATATCACGACCGATTCCATCTGTTCCAAGGCAGCCAATAACTGTTGTTACTCCAAACTTCGTAAGTCCTTCCATAGTTGCTTCCGGAGTACGATTGGCGAATCCACCTTCGCCACCGCCTCCGAGTACATGAACATGACTATCAATGAATCCCGGAGTTAAAAGTAACCCCTCTCCATTGATTATTTCTACCTCAGAAAGAAATCCGTCTGCGGATATAGAACCTGCATCTTTAATCTTGACAATCTTATCATTGATTGTAAGTACATCTTTTTTCCCCAGATGCTGTGGGGCATAAACATCAATATTCTGAATTAATTTCATCATAAATCACTCTCAATTATCAAATGTATGTTTTAGAATCCAATTCCAACTGCAATAAGAACTGTAATGATTGCGCCAATCATTAAGACGCCAAGGAATTTCCACATGAATTTAATCCAGTTAGACCACTCAATCTTTGCAATTGCAAGAGATCCGATCAGACATCCGGATGTAGGAACAATCAGGTTTGTAAATGCATCACCAAGCTGGAATGCAACTACTGCTGTCTGACGTGAAACACCTAACAGGTCTGACAGTGGAGCCATGATCGGCATTGTGATCGCAGCCTGTCCTGTTCCGGAGACAACGAAGAAGTTGAATACGGACTGAAACAGATACATAAGTACTGCTGCAACTGCCCCTGAAACTCCAGACAGTGCATTTGAAATATTATACATAATTGTATTGATAACTGTAGGTGTTGTCGGATCAGATCCACCAAGAACCTGCATGATACCCTGTGCCATAGCAACAACAAGTGCAGCACCGATCAGATCTTTTGCTCCATCTTTGAATGATGTTGCGATATCATTCAGTTTCATATCGTTCAGTTTAAAGATAACGCCGATCACACCGGAAACAATTCCCATAATGAAGAACTGTGTAGCAATCTCTGGCATGTAATATCCTTGAGTCATAACTCCCCAGATTACCCATACTACTGTAACAGCCAGTGCCAGAAGAACTAAAATGTGTCCAAGACCAAATGAATGTCCTTCGTCAATTCCTGTTTTTTCATTCTGCTCACGGAAATATGCATCCGTCTTATATGCGATTGAAATTGTCGGAGTCTTTTTGATCTTTGATGCATAGAACATAGTCATTCCACAGCCGAGTGCTGTAAATGCTACCCACATTACCATACGGAATCCTGCTCCGGAGAATACGTCAATACCTGCAATACCCTGTGCAATACCTACAGAGAATGGATTCATCCAAGATGAACCGAAACCAATCTGTGTTGCAACATAAGTAACAAGAACTGCAATCACTGAATCATATCCAACTGCTACAAACAACGGACAAAGAATCATGGTAAACGGAAGTGCTTCTTCTCCCATCCCAAAAACTGCTCCACCAAGAGAAAACAGTACGAAAAGTACCGGAATCAGCAGTTTTTCTGCTCCCTTTGCCTTACGGATCAATCCGATCAATCCGGATTCAATCGCACCTGTACGGATCATGATACCGAATGCACCACCTACTACCATAAGGAATGCGATAATTTCGATTGCAGAACTATTTACAATTCCGTTGTACATATAGTTGAAGAATCCTGTTCCGCCGTCTCCACTAAAGAGTGCTACTCCTTCTGTTACTACATTTCCTGTATCATCTGTCAGATACTGGAAACTTCCGTCTTTGATTACTGTACGGGTTTTCTCAACACCATTGATCATATATGAAATGTCCTGTGTTTCGTAAAATCCCTTTGGTACAAGAAATGTCAGAAGTGCTGCGATAACAACTACAAAAAAGATGATAATGTAGGTATCAGGCACCTGGAATCCCTTGTTAAAAGACTTTATCCCTTTTCCTTCTCTTTTGCTCATTTTTAAGTTTTCCTCCCATTTTTGATATACAATAATAGTGTACCATAGAATGTTTAAAATTTACACCTTTTATGTCATTCTCCTGTATTTTTATACATCAAAAGATGGGATTGACTCTGGTAATGAAGAAATCGGCTTAGACAGATGCCATCTCAAATATCAAACATCTCCCTGCAAATTGTTTTTCCACATGCTGTTTTGAAAATATTATGACAGGCTTTTAGCGCTGCTTCTTTCGATAAGCCATCCTCCATAATATTAACCAGAAAATCAGCCTCCACTAATATCTGATAATCAATTTCATTAATATTATTATATGTATGATGATGTGCGATCAAATACTGAACACGCTCAGATATATCTTTCTCAAATCCCAATTTTTCAAGCAGCCTTTCTGCTATTGCAGGACCTTCTTGTTCCTGTAATTTTCCATTGCAATTTCCATATTTTTCTTCGCAGAAATGAATTCCAATATCATGTGTCAAAGCTGCCGCTTCAATAGTAAACAAACATTTCTTATCTACATTTTCCGTTTCTGCTATCAGTTTTGCATAGCTATGCACTTTGCAAAAATGTTGAATTCTCTTTGCATCCCCTCTGTATAATTCAATCATTGCCAAATGTAATTTATTGATCATTTAAAGTTTCCTCCCTTTTCTTTTATTATCTGTTCCATTTTATCAGACTCACTGGCATTACTTTTGCAATCATTGATATTTTACTTAAATCCACTATTTTTCTCCATTCTTTCCAGTTTTCATACGTATAGATTTGAGTAATTGTATAATTAAGAGACTGGCACACGCATACAGATATACACATCCAAGCTGCATAAGATTCAGAGTTTCCACTTTAAACACGCGATGTAATCCCGGTATCGTCAGTACCGCTGTAATTAATACTGCGCCAAGTACAAATGCTCCCTGCAACCATTTATTATTAAAGAATACTTTTGTAAAAATAACCGGATGATCTGATTTGCAATTGAATCCATGAAACAATCGAGCCAGGCAAAGAGTGCCGAAAGCATATGTACTTCCGAGCAATGCACCGTTCTGATGATATCCTGTCAAGAAACCGATCATTGTCATAGCTCCGATCACAAAACCATCCAGACCAATTTTACTAAGAAAATCTTTTGTCAGTATCGATTCATTTGCTGATCTTGGCTTCTCGTTCATCACTTCACTTCTATGTGGTTCAATTCCTAATGCAATTGCCGGAAGGCTGTCTGTCAAAAGATTAATAAACAGCAGATGTACGGGAGCAAATGGAACCGGTAATCCTACAATTGATGCACAAAGAACGGCTAAGATTGCGCCAAAATTTCCTGATAAAAGAAACTGTATGGCATTCTTAATGTTTTGATATAAATTTCGGCCATTTTCTACTGCTTTTACTATCGTTGCAAAATTATCATCTGTAAGTACCATCGCTGCCGCATCTTTTGCAACTTCTGTTCCGGTCACACCCATTGCGACACCAATGTCTGCCTGCTTCAAGGCCGGAGCGTCATTGACGCCATCTCCAGTCATAGCCACTATTTTTCCTTTTTCCTGCCATGCCCTGACAATACGGATTTTGTGTTCCGGTGACACTCTCGCATATACAGAAATATTCGGTACAAACTCTTGTAATTCTTCATCACTCATTTTTTCTATATCTGCACCCTCACAGGCTTCTGATAAATCATGCAATATACCAACTCTCTTAGCAATTGCTGCTGCTGTGATTTTATGATCTCCTGTGATCATAACCGGCCTGATTCCTGCTTTTATACATTCTGTAACTGCAGTTTTTGATTCTTCTCTCGGCGGATCCATCATCGCGATCAAACCAAGAAATACCAGGTGATTCTCATCTTTTATAGTTAATGTGTAATTCTCTGGGATTTCACGATAAGTAAAAGCCAATACTCGCAGGCCTTCCATTGAAAACTTCTGGTTTTGACGTTGGATTTTATCTTTATCTTCAGCAGTAATGTCTCGAAGCCCATCTTTGGTCCAGATTCGTTCTGTCCGTTCCAGAAGATTGTCAACTGCACCTTTTACAATAATTCGATCTTCACCATCTATCAGATGACGTGTTGACATCATCTTTCGATCACTGTCAAACGGAAGTTCTCCTATTCTCGGATATTGTTTTCTTACGCTTGCTGCCTCTACGCCATATCGGCTTCCCAGGTTGATCAATGCTGTTTCCGTAGGATCCCCGATTTCTACTCCATTTTCATTTGTCGAATCATTACACAAAATACTGTAATCTAAAAGACATCTTTGTCCCGGATCTGCTATATCCATTGCTGTTGCCGGGATCCTTTTTCCATCTATATAGTAATCTTCTACTGTCATTTTATTTTGTGTAAGTGTTCCTGTCTTATCTGAACAAATTACTGAAACACTTCCAAGGCCTTCTACTGCCTGAAGTTTACGAATAATTGCATGCTCTTTTGCCATCTTCTGGGTTCCAAATGAAAGAACAATTGTCACGATAGAGCTTAATGCTTCCGGAATTGCTGCGACTGCAAGTGCTACTGCAAACATAAATGCACTGCTAATTTTTTCACCCCGGAATACATTGATTGCAAACAAAAAGCCGCAGAATATCAGGATTATAATTGAAAGTTTCTTTCCAAAAACTTCCAGACTTGCCTGAAGTGGTGTCTGTTTTTCCGAAGTTGATTTTAAAAGTCCTGCAATCTTTCCAACTTCTGTCTGCATTCCTATGTCAGTCACAACTGCTCTGCCACGACCATATGTCACAAAGCTACCTGAAAACAACATATTCTTCCGATCTCCAAGTGACACTTCTGTTTGTATAGTATCCATACTCTTCTCAACTGCCAGGCTCTCTCCGGTCAGTGCACTCTCATCAACCTTGAGACTTGCATTTTCTATCAATCTTCCATCAGCCGGAATCATATCTCCTGCTTCAAGCAGTATCACATCACCAATGACCAATTCCCTGGCTGGAATTTGAACAATCGCTCCATCACGCAGCACCTTTGCCTCCGGACCAGAAAGCTTCTTTAAACTTTGTAAAGATTGTTCGGCTTTTACTGTCTGTATCGTTCCCAAAATTGCATTGATTGTGATAACAATTACAATAACTGCTGCACTCTCAACATCTCCTAAAATACCCGATATGATTGCTGATGCAATCAGGATCAGAACCAGGAAATCCTTATACTGTTCCAGGAAAATCTGCAGGATACTTTTCTTTTTTCCTTCTGCAAGTTCATTCCATCCACATTTTTCTCTGGAAGATTTCACCTGTGCGCTCGTAAGACCTGATATACTGCCTTTCACTCGCCCAAATACTTCTTCTACTGTCTGTTGATAAATTTCTTTCATCACTTATGCCTCCTCTTTTCATAAATGTTTATTGGATTTTTATGCAATGAAAGATCTTTTCGACAAACAATGTATAAAAAAAGAAACCTTTATTGCATAACAAAAATGCAATAAAAGTCTCACCATTTTCTTGTGATACCGGATGTTTCCACCGTACTGACGATACCACAAACGCAGATTTATAAAGCGTAGGTTACTCCCCTTTATTTGGTACAATCATATATCAAATCAATATTTCTGTCAAGCAGTTCCAACCGGAATATATCCATCTTCATTACGCTTCAAATTCCGCTGTTATATAATATCCCTGCGGTGTATGCTCGATATTGGTTACAATGCCTTCTTTTGCCTTAATACGTTCTGCATTTTTGTAGCAGCCGGACATTGCAACTGCCGGTTCTATGATATAACTGTAATTCATATAAGACTGAAATTCCGTAATCTGCACTTTATCTCCTATTTCCAGGAGCCCCGGTCTCTCCATCTTAAATTTTTCCTGACGCATGATCCAGCTCCTCCTTTCGTGATTTATTGTAACTGTTCATTACCCTCAGATAGATCTTCTGTGCTGATCTCATAAAGCTCCTCGCTGTCTTTATTTCGCCATAAAATTTAAAATCCGCTCTATGTATGCCTTCACAGTCCTGTCATCACTTCCGAAAATTTCATGTTTACTTTCCGGTATGTAAACATATTCACAGGAAGTCTTCCCTCGCCGCTGTATCTTCTTTGCAAATTTCTGCATTGCCCGAACGGAAACAAATGCATCTTTTTCCGCCTGAAAAATGATAACCGGTGCGGTAAGTTTTTTCCATCCATAATATCGCAAATACCAGCTCATTTTTATGGATGCCAGCAGCCAGCCATAGGAAGCTGCACTTGTCTGAATATCTTTGCACCGTTTGCGGATTTCATTGTATCTTGTAAATCGTACTTCTGACACAGCCGCACTTGTTTCAAAAGTCTCACTTCCATCATACGGCTTTTGTCCGATTACATATTTCTCTGCTCTTCCCACAAGGCATTCTGCCTGTGCAATCGCAACGGTCAACGGCCACGGCACATTTCCCGTAAGTGGCCGGATCATTGGGGAACTCAGTATTATTTTATGAAAAAAATCCGGTTCCCATGCAGCAGCTATCGTTCCGATTGCACCGCCCATCGAATGAGCAAACAAAACACGCGGAAGATCCTGATATCTTTTAGCCGTCTCATGACACACCTTCAGAAAATCCCGTACAAAACGTTTCCATGTATCAATATGTACCAGTGACGGCTCATCTGCAAGCCGGTAACTTAAACCGTGTCCCGTATGCTCCGGTATGCATACATGATAACCTGCTTTCAGGAAATAGTAAACCATCTCATCATATTTTGGTGCACCTTCGGTAAAACCGTGACTGACGATCACCACACCTTTCGGCCTTTCCGTCTCATAAAATTTTACATGAAGTTTCCCTGCCCGAGTAGTTTTTCCCTGTCCGTCTTCCTTTGCTCCAGTAACAAACTTGTCCCGGCAGTGTGCTGCCAGATATGGTTCCACTTCATTTCGCATTGTATATTCATAGTTTTCTTCCTGTATGATTTTCATGTTCGTATACTCCAGATTTTTGCACCACTTCTTTTATCCCTGCTGTTGTTTTCCACAAATAATGCCGTTGATTTTTTTCTCATTGTAAAATACCAGTATGATTCCTCCGATACAACAGAACACCGCTGCACCAAAAGCCGCCAGGCGATATCCCGTTCCGTCTCCTGCCCCAATGGTAGAAACGGCTGTAAAAATCAGCATAGAAAGACTCTGCCCCAGTTTGAATGCAAAGGTTCTTGCTGCATAAAACATACCTTCCCGATTGCTTCCCGTTTTTATAGAATCGCTCTGTGCAATATCCGCCACAACCGCCTGCGGAAGAATGCCGAAAATTGCCATCGGAAGTGCCGCTACAACAGTCAGAATTGCCCCCTGAACTGCCGCCGGAATAAACGATATTTTTCCCATAAATCCGGTATAGAAATAAGCGAGACTGAATACTGCAAATGCAAACAAAATCATCTTTTTCTTGCCAAGTTTCGGAGTAAGTTTATTCACCGGAACATAAAATACCAGTGATAATGCCGTCATCCCGACAAAATACAGCGTGGTCATGGTTTCCGGAAGTTTCAGAAGGCTGGTAACAAAAAACGGCAGGCCTGTCTGAAACATAGTAAGTGCGATCCAGTAAAAAATATCCGATCCTACAAATTTGCGAAACTCTCCGTTTCTGAATGTAGCAACAAGAGAACGAAAAGCAGATTCTTTCGCCGGAACCGTATTCACATAATCCTTTTCTCTGATACAAAAGACCGGAACTAGCATACAGATGAAAGCCACCACTGCCATCAAAGTAAAGGTAATACGGATAGCTCCAATTCTTCCAAATGTCGGAATAAAGACTCCCCAGATCGTCGGTGCCAGATATGCCACCGCAGTTCCGGCAATAAAAGTAAACGAAATCACTGTTGAAATATTCAGTCTTTCCTGCTGCGTATGTCCAAGCTCCGGAATCAATGCATTATACGGAGTACAATAGGCAGTGATAGAAAGATAATAAACCAGAATCATCACAAGCAAAAAGGCTGCATTGATCCAACTGTTTTTATTGACTGGCGACCAGAAAACAAGCACGGTCGAAAGTGCCAATGGCAATGAAGCCCATTTCAAAAACGGAATCCTGCGGCCGTCCTTCGAAGTACACCTGTCAGACCATGATGCGATCATCGGATCCGTAAATGCATCAAAAATTCTTCCAAATGCCGTGATTCCACCAATAATCGTAAAAATACCAAGCACGACAAGTCCCTGCGGAATAAAGACCGTCTGCCCCTGACTGATCGATGCCTGATCCGGCTGATAAAAATAAACGAGCCAGTTCGAAATAATACCGGACAACATTGCCCAGCCGAACTGTCCTGCTGCAAACTGCCATATTTTTGCTGTTGTTAATTTTTTCATATCGTACCTCCCGATAAAATGACTTTATCCTTTGATTCCTCTTAACAATAACTCCGTAACAATCTGAAGCTGTCTTTGCCCACCTACTTCCTGATCCGAAGAAAGAATATCCCCTCCGACTGCCAGTTTTTCCATTAATGCCAATAACGTATGCATCAGCAAAAAATACATCTCATCTACAGAACAGGTAAAAAACTTGCTCCCTCTGCTATTTTATCTGTAGTCTTTTGATAGATCCAAATAACCCTGTTGTCACAATGATTTCCAACGCCCTCACTATTTTTCAATTATTCCGGTTCTATCGCAATATCCCCATATTCTCTGGTATTTCCACATTCTTATATGCATGAAGAATTCTCTCCAGCTCATGAATCACCGGTGTAAGAAATTTATTTTTATGATAAACCAGTTTGAATTTCCGGTTCCATTCCCCATTCTGATTCTGAAATACACGGATGCTCTCATGTCTTATTTCATGATACATCAAGCGCAGGGACATTACGGAAAGAACACGATCATAAAGTACTGCATTCAGTAATGTACGGGGACTGTTTGCCTCCCAGACCGTTTCAAACGTAATCTGATGTTTTGCTGCATAGTCCTCAAACAGCTGTCGTGTACCGCTTCCCTGTTCCCTCATCGCAAACGGCTCATGATCCAGATCCTGAACCCGGATTATTTTTCTTGCGTAAAAAGGATGTTCTTTACCCACTGCAAGTACCAGACAGTCATCTACAATCGGAATCACTGTAAGATCAGAAGAAAGAATTTCACCCTCTACAATTCCTGCATCAAGCTCAGAACGCAGAAGCTTCTGTTCAATGTCCCTGGTGTTGTTCACATAGGATGAGACTCTTGTCTCCGGACAGTTTTTCTGAAGCTCCGGAATCAAAAACGGAGTCAGACAGGTTCCAACCGTAATCGTTGACCCCAGTTTAAGATTTGGCGACTGTCCCTGATTCAGCATAAGCTCTTCTGTTTCTTCAAACTGATGGACAAGCTCTCTCGCCCTTGACAGCAGAAGCTCCCCCCGCTCCGTAAGATAAAGTTTCTTACCAAGTCTCTCGAATAATAAGCCATTATAGTGTTTTTCCAGCTCACGTATTGCCTGACTTACAGTTGGCTGGGAAAGATATAAATGTGAAGCAGCTGCACTCATAGAACCAAAATCTGCAACAGCGACAAAAATATTCAGATGCCGGATTGTCATTTTTATCTGCTCTCCTTGTATAGAAAATACCTATTATTTGTATAAAATAATATCATTTTCCAAATACATACTCAAGTGGTATATTATCAGTTGTAACTGAGCAAAAATCTAAACTGAAATTAAACTGATATGACAGGAGAACTGATAAAATTGAAGATTTTCCACTCCAGTTTATCTTCTTCGCAGAGCATATTTTTGCAGTGTATCCAGATTAATACTTCACCTGAAACGCATTGATGATTACACACGGAATGACCAAATAGACCATGATCACAGACACACTTATTAGATGGTGAAAAGGCATACTCAGCTCTTTTCTAGATATCCACATGTAGATTCTCAGTTTCACACCCACTGTTTCTATCCACTTCATCTGATTTCGCTGCACATACATAACTTATTTTTATGTACTCTCTCAGTCCTTCTCTAAACTCATTGTTCAAAAACATTTTCATTCTCCTGCATTTCACATTTTATATATAGTCTAGCACCTTGATCACCAAAACTCTATACAAATACCTTTTCTCCCTGATCTATATTATATAAATATACATAATTAATGGTCGCATAACAGGCGACAAAAAACGGACTCTTTTCAGAATCCGTTTTTTTATTTCCTCTTTTTGTATTTTGTCTGAAGCAGCCATTTCTGATCTATGATTTTCATATCTTCTCCGAAACGGATATGAAGTATCACCGTTCCTGACTGCTTCTCTATTTTTTCTATGATTCCCTCACCAAACTTCGGATGATCGACGGTCTCTCCGGTTTCATATTTTATAATTACATTCTGGGTTCTTTTGTATTCCTGTTCTCTTCTGTGCTGGTCCCGTATGGTGACTGTTTTATCATGAATCGGATTTTTGAGTGCTTTTTCATAATTGTGATTCATCAGGGCCTCACCCGCTTTGTAATACGGTGTAGGCGCGGCTCCTACCAACGAACAACAATATTTCCACGCACTTCCATGAATTCCCGGCTGCCAATGGTACTGCTTCGGGATTGGCATATTGTACCGCATGTAGTGTGCATATTTATGTTTATAAAGGTCCATCCTGTCTTCTTTGCTGAGAGGATTTTTGACAGCATAGCCTATGAAAAACAACGAAAAATGAAAATGCTCTTTCTGTCCATGCCCGTTCTGATTGTAGGAGCCAAGAGTATCCGTCTCAAAGCCAAAGGTGATGGGGACTTTTGAGCCCTGAAGATGAAATTTTTTGTCTAATTCTGAATACAACGCACGAATCTGTGCCATAAGAACCGGTGTTTCTTTTTCGAGTATCGCACGAAGCCCTTCGTATGTATTGAAGTCTGTCTGCATTATTTTTTCTCGTTCTTATGCTCTTTCCATTGCTTCTTTGTAGTCTTTTGTATCTGTGAAGATCTCGTTCTTCCACGGATTCTTTTTCTGTACTTTTGCACGTTTCAGTATATATGCAAAAACAAATACATTCACCGCGAAGGACAGTACGGAAATAATTCCCTGTGCAGTCGGTTCTGCAATGGTCGGCATGCTGCTTCCCATAGCTGCTGCGATGCCTCCCTGTCCATACACGGAAGTAACTGTTGTAAAACGGCTCGCATCCTGGAACAGTGGGAATACCTGCGCAAACATACACCAGAGAGCCAGTGTGTTTGCACGGTTCTGGATCCAGCCGCCTTTGTTCCACAGTGCTGCTGCGAAGGTTGGCGCAAGCAGAAGTGCCAGTCCACAGTACCAGGAATGTGTAGGCAGGTTCAGATATGTATACTGGAAGTTCCAGATATCATATGCCAGAACATATACCCAGATCATGTCCGGCCACAGCATGTCCTTTTTGTCCTTTGAGGAATAGATTCCCCACCAGCCTGTCATACAGAAAATGTTCAGAAGACCGGCCAGTCCGTTTAATACATTCCACCAGCCTCCGTAAAGCCATACACCTTCGGAAGAAAGCCACCATCCGCCTGCCAGAGATCCGGCATGAATTGCTGATT
Source organism: Blautia intestinalis (assembly GCF_014297355.1). Taxonomy (GTDB): domain Bacteria; phylum Bacillota; class Clostridia; order Lachnospirales; family Lachnospiraceae; genus Blautia_A; species Blautia_A intestinalis. The sequence goes on from NZ_JACOQE010000006.1 coordinate 38,294, forward strand.
CAAAATCTGATGCTACCGCGATCAGGATGTTAATTGCAACAATGATGAATGGAAACGCTTTAAAACCATGAGATTTTCCGGCTTTTCCCCAGTGATACTTCAGTACCATAAATCCGATACAGCCTGCTGTTGCCGCATACAGTTTTGCATAGTGGAACCAGCTGTTCATGTGTACGTAAGTGTCATTCTTCAGTGCCCACTCTGCGCCGGATGCCGCGCCGACATAAATGGCAATAAAATACACGGTAAGTGCTGCAGGAAGAGCCAGAAAACATGCAATGCCGCCTGCTTTGGATCTTCTTGCGATTTCATTCATTACGACAAGTCCGGTAAATACCAGCAGCCATCCAAGAAGCTGCCATCCGGCTGTCTCTCCGTAGATTTGAAAAAACATACTCTTTCCCTCTTTCCTTTATTCTACTCTACTTCTATTTCCTTAATATTGAATTCATTTCCCTGCAGCAGATATGTATGCTCGCTTCCGCAATACGGGCAGATCTTGCCATGCTCTACCGTCGGATATGTCTTCTGGCAGTCTTCACAGTATGTAACTGCGGGTAATGTTTCCAATACTAATTCAGCTTCATTGAACAGAGGCCGTTTTTTTGCAGCCCATGTCCAGCAGTTTTGCAGATAGGACCCGATCACTGTCGAGACCTCCCCCAACTCAAGGGTGACTTTACGAATGTGTGTCACCTTATTTTCCTCGGCCACCTTTTCAAGGTGATCCATAATATGAAATGTTACTCCAAGCTCGTGCATAACTCTGCTCCTTTATGTGAGAGCTGCTGCACAGCTCTTATTTCTTCTTTTTAAATTTTACTTTGATCGACTGCTTCACCATGTTCGGAAGGATGTATTTCAGTTTTTCCTCTGAGGTGCGCATGACAGATGCTCCCGGCAGCTCTCTGTGCAGATGAATTGCATCAAACATACACTTTGTAGTACAGATACCGCATCCGATACATTTATTCGGATCTACAACAGACGCACCGCAGGACAGGCAGCGGGAGGTTTCTTTTTTCACCTGTTCTTCCGTCAGACTATGTGACAGATCACGGAAGGTTTTGGCCTGTTCTTTTACATCTGCTTTTGGCGGAATCTGACGGCTAGATGTGTCATAAGCGTCCACCTTGATGTTTTCTTTATCCAGTTCAATGAAGTCGCGGCGGTTACGTCCAATCGTCAGTGTACAATGTTCATGCACATAACGGTGCAGGGAAATCGCTCCTTCACGTCCGGCTGCGATCGCATCAATGGCAAATTTCGGACCGGTGTAAACGTCACCGCCTACAAAAATATCCGGTTCGGAAGTCTGATAGGTCAGTTTGTTTGCAATCGCGCCACCGTTCGGGCGAAGTTCCACATGAAGATTATCAAGCATATGGCCCCAGTCGATTGCCTGTCCAACGGAAAAGATGACATGGCGACACGGCACTGTTATCGTATCATTCTCATCGTATTCCGGTGAAAATCTTCCCTGTGCATCAAATACGCGGGTACATTTTTTGAAAACGACGCCGCTTACATGACCGTCTTCTTCCAGAACTTCCTTCGGTCCCCAGCCACAGTTCAGAGTGATTCCCTCTTCCAGCGCCTCTTCGATTTCCTCATTGCTTGCCGGCATTTTTTCTCTTGTTTCCAGACAGAACATGGAAATTTTCGCATCGGTACATCTGCTGCTGATTCTTGCCGCATCGATTGCAACATTTCCACCGCCGACTACGACTACATCACCCTCAAGCTCAAAGCTTTCTTTTGTGCCTGCTTCTCTCAGGAAATCCACAGCAGTGTATGCGCCTCTGGCATTTTCTCCACTGATTCCCGGCTTTCTTCCCCGCTGGCATCCGATTGCCGCATAAAAGCCTCTGTATCCCTGCTCTCTCAGTTCTTCGATCGTAATGTCTTTTCCGACCTCAACTCCACAGCGAATTTCCACACCAAGCTGACGGATCACATCAATCTCGGCAGCCAGAAGGTCTTTTTCCAGTTTGTAGGATGGAATACCATAACGCAGCATACCGCCCGGTTCTGCATTTTTTTCAAAAATCGTCGGTTTGTATCCGGTCAGTGCAAGGAAATACGCACAGGATAATCCTGCCGGTCCGGCTCCGATGATCGCAACTTTTTCCTCAAATCCACCTTTCAGTGACGGAATTGTTTTCTCAGGAATGTAACGTGTCTCTGCATTAAGATCACGTTCTGCAATAAAACGTTTGACTTCATCTATTGCAACAGCCTCATCAATCGTACCTCTTGTGCAGGCATCCTCACAGCGGCGGTTACATACATGTCCACAGACAGCCGGAAGTGGATTATCTTTCTTGATCAGTGCAAGTGCATCCTCATAACGTCCTTCTTTTGCAAGCTGCAGATATCCCTGGATACCGATATGTGCAGGGCAGGCTGTCTTGCATGGTGCTGTTCCTGTGTCATAACAGTTGATACGGTTGATGTCGCGGTAGTTGTGTGACCACATATGTTCACCCCATGGCTGATCACCCGGAAGCGGCATACGCGGATATGTGATCTCACATCCTTCTTTATCGCAAAGCTTCTGACCAAGCTTGACAGCACCTGCCGGACAGGCTTCCACACATTTGCCGCATGCAACACAGTTCTGTTTTTCAACCTTTGCCACATATGCAGAACGTGACATATTTGGTGTATTAAAAAGCTGCGACGTACGAAGTGCATAGCAGACATTTACATTACAGTTGCAGATGGCAAAAATTTTGTCTTTGCCGTCAATGTTTGTAATCTGATGTACAAAGCCGTTTTCTTCCGCCTTCTTAAAAATATCCAGTGCTTCCTCTTTCGTAATATATCGTCCGTCTTTCTGTGTCTCCACAACATAGTCTGCCATATCACCGATTGCAATGCACCAGCCTTCCGGATCATCTGCGCAGCCTTCGTTATGTGTCAGTCGGGAACGACGGCAGGAACATGGACTTGCCGCATATTTGCCTTCATATTTACTGAGCCAGTAGGAAATATGCTCCAGATCTACAGACTCATTTTCCATCTCAATTGCTTTTTCTACAGGAATGACATGCATACCTATCCCAGCACCGCCTTCCGGTACAAACGGAGTGATTTTTTCCAGCGGCAGGCGGGACATATGCTCAAAAAATGTTCCCATCTCCGGATTGGATTCCAGAATTTTTGCATTCATATTGAAGAATTCCGCACATCCCGGAACATACATCGGAAGGACATACTGTTTCTCATGTGCTGCATTTTCCCAGTTATACTCCAGAAGCCCCTTGCGTGACATTTCTTCCAGAAGTGCTTCACATTTCTTTTCTTCCAGACCGGAAAGCTTCACGATCTCCGGCAGTGTTTTGGGCTTTCTCACCCCAAGCTTCAGTGCCAGCTCTGCTTCCTCATCGGAAAGCACTCCGGCCAGTCCCCAGTACTCCGGATCATTTCTGGTAATCTTTTTCAGTCCCAGTTTCTGTGGAATACGATCCGTGATCTTTTTGCCCAGCTTCGCAATCGGTTCACGAAATGGTTCATTCGGATCAGGAGTAAATTCCGGGTAGATATAATCCGGATAAAGTTCTTTGTCGAGTTCTTTTTTCATCTCTCTTTCCTTTCCCTTCTCTCTGTTTCTTTTTATGATTTCCAGTCAGCAACCTGCTTTTTCAGCCATGTTATCCATGCCTCTATACCTTCTCCAGTTTTGGCACTGACCGGGAAGATCTCTGCTTTGGGATTTCTTTGACGAATGTATTTTTTCACCAGTTCCATATCGAAATCAAAGTATGGAAGTACATCAATCTTATTGATCATAACAGCATCGCATACTTCAAACATCAACGGATATTTCAGTGGTTTGTCGTGTCCCTCCGGTACGGAAAGAATCATCACATTTTTGGATGCACCTGTGTCAAACTCGGCAGGACAGACAAGGTTTCCCACGTTTTCAAGAATTGCCAGATCTACATCTTCAATACCTAATCCTTCGATCCCCTGTTCTGTCATTTTTGCATCCAGATGGCACATGCCACCGGTATGTAACTGAATTGCCTTTGCCCCTGTTTCTGCGATTGCAAGTGCATCGACATCTGAATCAATATCCGCCTCCATAACCCCAATACGAAGATCATTTTTCAGTGCTTCGATTGTTCTTTTCAGTGTTGTCGTCTTTCCGGAACCCGGTGATGACATCAGATTCATCAGGAAGACTCCTTTTTCTTTCAGTCTGGTGCGAAGCTGATCTGCCTGTCTGTCATTGTCCGCAAACACGCTCTCTTTAATTTCCAGAATTCTAACTTTTTCCACCTGCTTTTATTCCTTTCATCAGTATTTCCACCATTTCTTTTTTGGCCTGTTCATAGGTCAGTTCATTCTGGTACAGAACATCTGACTCCATAAAACAGATTACAGTACCTGCTTCTCCAGTTTCTGTACCACATTCAGGCTTACCCGGAAACTCTTTCAGTTTTCTGTCTCCGGCCATACGAAATGTGCATTTCCTGCTTCCAGTCCATCGATCAGAATATTCTGTCCGGTGCAGAAGCGATTGGTGACAGTCATAAAATATGCCCAGTCTGCACTTTCTTCTACGGTCATCCACCTTTTTAACGGTGTCTGTTCCATAATCTCTTCCCACAGAGCTTTATCTTCCATAACCGGTTTGTTCAGCTCGGTAAGAACGCCTCCAAAATCAAGGCTGTTACATACTGCTCCGTATTTTGCAATGCGCAGGGCAACGTTTTTTGTATAAGAAAGGACTCCACCTTTGCTTGCTACGTATTCAGGAAATTCTGACCCGTTATGGCCGCTGGCAGAACCTATCATCAGTACTGCACGGATACCTGAATGAATCCCGTACTTTTCTGTAATACCAATAGTTCCCTTCAGATTCACATCAATATCTTCTTCATTCTGCACACCTGCGTTATTGATCACAATATCAAATGGTGGAAAGTCCGGATACTGTTCCTTTGCCCGGATATCCATACAGATATGTCTGTAATTCTCGTGATAAACCGCTGCTTCTTTGCGGTCGATTCCTGTGACGCTGTGCCCTTCCTTCAAAAATTTTTCCGCAATGCCTTTTCCTATGCCGGAGCTTGTCCCTGTAATCAGTACTCTCATGATTTATTCTCCCTCAGATATTTTCTCACAACTTCCAGACCGCCTGTCGATACGCAGAATTTATCCCGGTGATGCTGACATTCCCTGTATGTTTCTTCGAGATCAAACCACTCTGCCGATTCTACTTCCTCTTTTTGCAGAGTCAGCTCGTCAATATTCACTGGTTCTTTATAGATATATACAAATGCAATTTCCTCATCACGAAACATTTTTCCATTTTCTTTTGTCTCACTCTGTTCTTCATATTATCCTTACTTTATTTCAATTCCCCATATTTTGCAGTCTCTGGTACCAACAACTGCATAATTATTGTACACAGCCGGTGATGCTTCGATGACACCGTCACTGATGGACAACGTATCTTCCAGTTTTCCTGTTTTACCATCAAGCAACCGTACATCCCCTGTACTGTTACAATAAAGTACTTTTCCACTTCCATCTTTGTTATAAATGCAGACCGGCGATGACCATGCATATGAGGAGGAATCTTCCCATGCTTTAGATCCGTCTGATTTTTTGAGGCAGGCAAGAACACCTGATGCATTGTCCGAGGTTTTGGACACTGTAACATATATATAGTCGGAAAAACTGTTTTTTCCGCACGCGATTGTAGACTGTACACCGCCAGATACGCCGTCATCCGTATAACACTCATAATCTGTATGCCAGATGATTTCTCCTGTTTCCGCATCAATTTTCCAGATTGGAATCGTTGCTGAATCGTTACTTCTCCAGCCCAGACGGAACGAGGTGCTTACATACAGATAAAGATGCCCGTTTTCGATTTCAAGAACCGGTGTGGAATTGGAATCATCAAGCACATCCTGTACCCAGACAAGCTGCAGGGTATTCAGATTCAGACACATCAGATTGCCTCCGTTGTCAGCCATGAATGCATATCCTTTATAGACTGCAACACTGTCCTCCATGCCAAGCCAGAACGATTCATCACTGCTTCTTGTTCCATAATAGCGCCATTTGACAATCTTTCCCGGATTAATGGATAAGGTACCATTTTCCTTATCGTAGCTGGTATTTAATTTAATCAGATATAAAATTCCATTTTCTCCCGGATAGATCAGGGTATCGGTTTCCGCATCTACCAACGCGGAACCATCAAAAAAACTCAGACTTCCACGAAGTGAAAATTCATCATTATTTCCAAAAGTATACAGCACGCTGCAGTCAAGCAAATTTATAACAAAAACTCTTGCAGTCCCTTCATCACTGTTGTATCCTGCACCGACATACATGATCGGATAACCTCTTGGATCCAAAGCACCGGCTCCCTTAAAGGTATATCCCAGATATAAAGAATCTCTTGTTTTTTCTCCTGTTTTCAGATTCAGAAAATATACATTTCCATCCATGCAGGCATATATTACTTCTACCAGATCATCATCTGCTTTTGCTTCTTCCGTCATGTTCATATGTGCTTTGACTTCTTTTGGCCATTTCATCATCAGCGGCTGACCTGTCCAGCCGCTTCCTGTCCACACGGTATCACCGGAAGCAAGTGAACCCGTATCTGCAGACCATGCTCCATTGAGCCTGTATTCACTCATATTGGCATATCCATACGTCGGATTATCCCGAAAACTGTTTCCCCGGAAAGTAACAATTCCATTTGCCTTCGTATAATCCTCACCTATATTAAATTCAATATCTCCATCCGCCTGATAATCTGCAACATTTTCAAGTTGATTTCCATCAACTTCAATATTGGTATAGCTGATAAGATTTTCCGGCTTTGTTGAATCCACACAATGCGGCTCGAATGCAATCTCCTTAACTTCTTCCATCTCTACAAGGTTATCGGTTTCTTTTGCATTTTTAGAAAGAGCCTCCTGTGCTTTTCCTGTACCTGTTTTTTTGTCAGTAAAAAAAGTATGATATCCTACAGAAACAATCAACAGGGCAAGAATTATGATTCCTCCGATTTTGACCTGAGGTTTCAGACGAAAGCGTCTTTTTCTGCGGCATTTTTGAGTTCCTGTCCTTTGCGCGTTTGTATACTGAAGATGCTCCGGCCGCGCAGTTTTGGATGTATACCTGCTTTTTCTGACATGCGTGCTCTTCTTTTGTTTCATATTATTCTTCCCCCAAAAGTTTCCGTTTCTATATACTGAAAAACTATTTCCAGTATATAACAGAAATCCCGGAGAATCAAACTCTCCGGGATAATTTCTTACTTATAATAGTTATTCTTTTTCATCCTCATTCTTTATCTGTGCACGCGCTTTTCGCGCGATACCGCCATTACTGTTCATGATACTCGCACGCTTGATTTTATCATTTCCATACTTCCTGCGGATTTCATCCATCGTCGCATCCAGTTTTCTGCGGCGTTCTTTCTTTTCATTATCTTCAAACAGGGACAGCTGCTCAAAGCTTTCATCTTTCAGATTGGTAAGTGCTACTCCGATCAGCCGGAGCGGTTCCCCTTTCCATGATTCGACGAAAAGTCTTTTTGCATTTTTATAAATTTCGTCTGTCAGATCTGTAGCATTCGCAAGTGTTGTCTGATGTGACTTATTTCTAAAATCCAGTGTGCGGAATGTTACCGACACAGAAGTACATTTTTTCTCTTTTCGACGCATTCTGGTTGCCACTATGTCACACTGTTCCAGCAGTATCGGAAGCACCTGCTCCACAGAAACAATATCGTCATTGAATGTTGTTTCCACACTGAAACCTTTTGCTTCTTCCGGCTGTGCCCTGACCGGTGAATCGTCAATTCCACATGCATACTGCCAGAGCTGATGTCCTGCTTTATTTCCCAGCAATGCCTGAATCTCACGTTCTTTTGCATGTGCCATATCACCGATCGTACAGATTCCTGCGCCGGTCAGTTTCTTCTCAGAAGCCTTCCCCAGAAACAGCAGATCACGCACCGGCAATGGCCACATTTTTGTCGGAATTTCATCAGGAAAAAGAGTATGTACTTTATCCGGCTTTTCAAAATCCGATGCCATTTTGGCCAGAAGTTTATTTGTGGAAATTCCAACATTCACCGTAAATCCCAGTTCCTTTCGTATCTTATCTTTAATCTCGTGAGCTGTCTTTATAGGGTCAGGATAAATTAATGAGGTCCCCGTCATATCCAGAAAAACTTCATCAATTGAAAACGATTCCATTACCGGAGCATAGGATGCACAAATCTCTTTGAATGCTCTGGAGCATTTGATATACAATTCAAAATCACTTTTTACAATAACCAAATCCGGGCATTTGCGAAGTGCCATTGCTACCGGCTCACCTGTCTGGATTCCATATTTTTTTGCCGGAATGGACTTTGCTACAACGATTCCCGTACGCTTCCTGGGATCTCCGCCAATGCAGGCAGGGACATTCCGGAGATCCGGAAGTCCCTGTTTCACTCTGCGTACCGATTCCCATGAAAGGAACGCACTGTTTACATCAATATGAAAAATTAAACGGTTCATAGCTTTACTGAAGGTACTGGTTGGATTTCCAGATCACACTTACCAGTCGTGCAATACATGCTTTCAGGTCTTCGATTTTTAGAGTTCCCTCTGTCAGTTCTTTATGCATGTTATCATGATCTCCAAAGCCTCCCGGCATTACAAGGTCGTTTCCAGCTCTCATACATCCGGATGCGGTGCATTTCTCATCAACTTCTGTTGTTGTCCAGTCTGTCATGATCATACCCTTGAAGCCCCATTCATTACGTGCAGTCTCTGTACAGAGATCATAATTATTCGCTGCATGAACACCGTTGATCAGGTTATAGCTTGTCATGATAGACAGTGGCTGAGATTCTCTGACTGCGATTTCAAATCCTTTAAGGTATACTTCGCGAAGTGTACGCTCGGAAATCACGCTGTCAGATCCCATACGGTTGTCTTCCTGGTTGTTACATGCGAAATGCTTGATGGTTGTGCCACATCCATAGTTTGACTGTACACCTTCTGTCATTGCTGCTGCAATGGTTCCTGCCACATACGGATCTTCGGAATAATATTCGAAGTTTCTTCCGCAGAGCGGATTTCTGTGAATGTTCATTCCCGGAGCCAGCCAGAGTGTCACACCGAAATGTTCCATCTCAGTACCGATCATCGCACCCACTTCACGGATCAGTATGCGGTTCCATGTCTGTGCAAGCAGAGTTCCTACAGGAATTGCAGTGCAGTACTGATAATATCTCTCGCCCGGAAGTTCTCTGGAATCATCATAGAAAAGGCCGCCCTCCAGACTGAATTCAAACGGCATGGTCACAATGCTTCCATCGTTCACGTGGTAGTATTTCATGAGACGAAGTCCCGCCGGACCGTCTGCCAGTACGATACTTGCAAGACCTTTATCGATCGCGCAGCGATGTGTTTCACCTGCGGATCCCGGAACAGAAATGCCTGCCGCACCGAGGTTTCCGCCCTGTGCTTTGCCCGGATCTCCGGCTGCCAGATTGATCAGTTCTTCTTCTGTCAGTGTGTTGACAAAATCCAGCGCATCTTTTTCACATAGTTCACTGTTTTTCTTATATTCGATGACTTCTGTCGTAAAATCTGTCGCATGCAGTTCTGCAACGTTCAGCTTCTGTTCTGCTGCCAGTTTCTCCGCTTCTTTTTCGCGGGACAAAGTTTTTCCGGAAGTCTGTGTTTTTTCATCCAATTCCTGCTTCAGCGGGAAAAGATTTTTTACCTGACGAAGAATTACTTCTTTATCAAGTTTTACACCGCCGCACAGTTTTGCATCTGCAAGGCTGTTGCCGACCCAGATTCCATAGAATCCGCTTTCCAGAATCCATGCGGCTCTCTTTTCATCATAGGAAGTCAGATGTTCCATAGAAATTTCTACAGTTATCTTTTCGCTTTCACCCGGTTTAAGTTCGGATGTTTTGGCATAAGCCACGAGACGATGTGCCTCTTTTTCGAGGATGCCTCCCGTAAGAGATGCGTACACCTGAACGACCTCTTTACCGGAAACTTTGCCGATATTTTTCACCTGTACGGAGACAGTCAGTTTTTTATTGTCCAGACTTTCCAGAAAGTAGTCGTTTATCTCAAAATCTGTATAGGAAAGGCCAAATCCGAAGCCATAACGTACCGGCACGTCAAAGGTATCAAAATAACGATAGCCGACATACATACCTTCTTCATAAACTTCCGTCTCAACATTTCCATTATTGTGGGAAAATGTCTCTGCATTCGGATAATCTTCGTATTTGTATGCCCATGTATCGGTGAGCTTTCCGGATGGATTCACCCTGCCGGAAACAACATCCGCAAATGCATTTCCGCCTTCCATACCCGGCTGTACGATCGTCAGAAGTGCTTTAATATTGGTAAACTCGTCCATAAAAGAAAGATCTACCTGTGCGCCTGCATTGATTACAACGATGACATTTTCGTAATTTGCACAGATATCTGCCAGCATCTCGTATTCTTCGTCTTTCAGATAATAGTCGCCCTTGTCTGCCTGACGGTCCATACCTTCACCGGCGATGCGGCTGAGCACATAAATTGCATTCTCAGCTTCATCACCTGCTGATTTCTCAATCTTGTCTCCTGCCGGCATGTTAAATGGTGTCGTACTGTAGACCTCAAAGAAACTCATGGTGTCCGCACCATATCCGGTTCTGGATAAAATATCATTTTTCCAGTCCTGACGGGCTTTGTCATAAATTTCGTTGTACCGATTGATCCATGCTTCTGTAGTAATCTGGAATCCGGCATTTTTCATGCCCTCACAGATAGAAACCTTTTCTCTTTCGTTAACGTCACCGGAACCGGTGCCGCCTTTGATCGTCTTGCCAGCACCTGCTCCATAAAGAGCAATCGCACTGCCCTCTTTCAGAGGAAGGACATGATCTTCATTTTTCAGAAGAACGATGCCTTCTGCGGCTGCACGTCTTGCAACTTTACGATGTTCTGTTTCCCATGGCTGGATTTCCGGATTTGTTGTACCGGCAAATGTTCTTTCTTTTAAAGTACGTGTCATGATTATTCCTCTCCGACAAAATCTGCAAATGTTTCTTTTACTTTTGATTCATCGTCTGTATCTGCATTCAGAATCAGCGGTTTGCTGAGATCCAGACTGAAAATTCCCATAATGGATTTTGCATCTACGTAATATTTGCCACTCTGCAGATCCATGTCACAGTCAAATTTGCTGCAAAGCTTGTTAAATTTGTCCGCATCCTGCATGGATACGATCTTTACTGTTAATTTTACCATAATCTGACTCCTTTTTCCATTTCTAATCATGTTCGTACGGATATTCGAAAATCGTTTTCTTAATCCGTTTTTCAGATAAAATATTTTCTGAGAAGATAAGTCGGTGTACAGCTCCATGCATGACAGTAGCTGTTGACGATACTTCCGCCATACGGAGATTCTGCCGGATTTTCCGGATTGTAAAGTTCCCAGAAGGTATCTGCTCCATGGCTCAGCATGCCGCCCCAGTAATATTTCATATAATCCATTGCCTGTTCTTTTTTGCCGCACTTAAGAAGTGCTTCCACAAAATGATGGTTCATATACGGAGAAACCATTCCTTTTTCCGGATTCAGTGCAATGACTTTATCAAGGATTTCTGCTCCCTCTTCTGCGGATACTGCACCGGCAAGTATCATCCACACCTGGCTTGCGTAACTGAGCTGTTTTTCTTCTCCGCTTACAAACAGGCCGCTCTCCGGATTCAGAAGATATTTCCTTGCAGATTCTGTCTTTTCTTTTGCTTCTTTTGCAAAATAAGCAGCCTTTTCTGTATCACCAAGTACTTCCGCAATCTTCTGTGCTTTTCTTGCACAGTAGATGTATACGCCCTGCATGGCACTCTGTTTATTAAGTCCATCAGTCCAGTCAATAAATCCCCAGAAACCTTCGCCGTTTTTCAGCAGATTTTTTTCATCAAACCACTCTTCTGCGATTTCCATCTGACGATATGCGCAGGCACTTAAATCTTTTAAGGTTTTTTTGTCGCTGGACGCTTCATAATAATCGCAAAGCGTTGCACCGAAGAACATAGAATAATCAAGAAGGAAGGTATCATCTACAATGAATTTCGGTTCTGTGAAGAGACACGCACTTACCTGTCCGTTATCTTTCGTCTGCGCTGCAAAGAGATACAGACATCTTTTTACGAGATCCATATTGTGGAAAGTTTCATAGTTTGCAAGTGCCTGCAGACGAAGGTCTCCAAGCCAGAGACGACGGTCTCTCTTCGGTCCGTCCTCAAAAACAGACTGCATACAGTTCTGCAGCGTGCGGAGGCTCACACGATCAAGTCTTCTGATCATCTCGTCATCGCTCTTTACCGGCTCCACATCTTCGATGCGAACTGCGGAAACACTGGTGCAGCTTACATCCTCGACAACGAGCTGCCATTTCAGGGAGGTATCGATTGCCTCAATCTCCATGTAACGGAATGCATATCTTCTCGGAAGTTTCAGTTCTGCCGGAAGAACATCCACATGGATAAATTCCTCCTGGATCCAGCCACGGCTGATCCATCCGTCATAGTCTTTGGAATCCTCTGTGATTTCTTTTGCGATCTCTGCAAATTTCAGTCTGAAAAATGCCGGTGCATCCTGCGGACTTCCTACAGAGTTTAATTTCATTGTAACATATCCTACCTGATGATCACCGAAATCCAGACAGATCTTATCTCCTTTTGCAAGATGATAGGAAGAAAGATTTTCGATGTCGTCCTTCTTATTAACATCCGGATATACATTTTCTGTTTTTACGATATCTACGATGGAAACAGGGCGAACTACCGTCTCAAGAAGCTTCGGTGCGCATGCCTCTGCTTTTTCCACAAATGCATCATTGGTCACACGAACCATGTTAAGATCAATACTTACTTCTGCCATTATGCGTTTGCTCTCCTTTCATCAAGTTCTTTGATGATCTGCGGATAAATCTTATCCAGATCATAGAACATCATAGTAACAATTGTTGCAATATTTGTGAGAATCGGAACCCAGATATACATGGCAGTGATATAATGCTGTGCCGTTACTGTCTGGATAGCCTGGTTTGCATCAAATCCACCAAACTGGAGAAGTGCTGCACCAATACTGCTGGCAATTGCCATACCGACTTTACCGACAAAACCATTCACTGCGGAAAGAGTTCCGGCTGTGTTGACACCGCTTTTCCATTCACCATAATCCACCGGGTCAGGCTGCATTTCAACTTCGTTCATTTTTGTAACCTCCAAATTTCTTTCTGCCATTACTTTACTTCTTTTTTACATTTCTTCCAATTGTGCTTTTTTTTGTAAAACACTGACTTTTTTTTCGATTCAGATGATGCTATACTGAAAATATCGAATTGCAAAACGACATCTATTATATAAAGAAATAATTCTGATCTATCAATATTTTGAGGGGCATTTATGGAACTTACCAGAGAGGATTTTCGAAATTATATTAAGAAATACTGTGACGACGAAATCTTTTACAGAGATTTGTATTTTCAGAAAAAAAATCATCCCGAAACTTTTCATGAATACTGTCTGAATCTGGATCGGCAGTTTATTTCCGCTCACCGTTTTTTTGTACCTGAACTTCAGAAAGAAGCATGGTATCCTTATATGGAAGAAAAGGATCTCTTCGGTGATCTGTCCGGAAATATCATGTTCTCAAAGCATTACCGGTATACACCGATATTTGATCATGAGCATGAGTTTTTTGAGATTATCTGCGTATATGACGGAACTGCCCACACAACAATCCAGGGAATGTCTCACGAACTCCATACCGGAGATATCTGCATTATACCACCGCATACCATGCACAGTATCGGAATTTTTGATGACAGTCTCGCTTTTAATATCCTGGTCCGTGGCTCTACTTTTCAGTCCACTTTTTTCCAGTCGTTGACTGCTGACAGCGCACTTGCCCATTTTTTTGCACATGTACTTTATCGTAAAACTGAGGGGAATTACCTGATTTTCCATACTTTTGATGATATCCGCATCCGTGATATGCTGGAAAATCTTTATATCGAATATCTCGGACATGAGAAATACAGTTACACGTTCCTGAATTCCATGCTGATCATGTTCTGGGCAATGCTTCTGCGCTATCACGAAAATGATATTGAGTCTATTCTCACGAGAGACACCGGAAGCGGCTCTATGACAGAAATTCTGAATTATCTGAATCGTCATTATCAGAATGCTACTCTTGGAAGCACCGCGGAACATTTTGGCTACAGTACTTCGCATTTCAGTACACTGATAAAAGAAGGAACCGGCCAGACTTTTCTTCAAATCATCCGTGACATTAAGCTGAACCAGGCATGCCGCGCGCTCCGTGAGACCAAACTCAGCAACCACGCGATCTGTGAGTTGGTCGGCTATGAATCACCTGAACATTTTATGCGGACTTTTAAGAAAGCCTACGGGATCACTCCGGGCGAATACCGCAAAAAACATAAAATTTAATTTATTATTGAGGTTTATATGATGCGTGAAAATACAAAAAAGAAAGCCCGTTCCATTGAGATGGTAACGGGTTCTTTGTGGAAAAATATTCTTTTCTTCAGCATTCCGCTGATGTGCTCCCAGCTTCTGGAGGTCATGTTCAATTTAAGCGATGTTGCTGTTGTCGGACATTTTGCCGATTACAAAGCACTCGGTGCTGTTGGTTCCACTACACTTCTGGTCACCTTGTTTACCGGATTTCTGATCGGTATGGGCAGCGGTGTCAATGTCCGCGTCGCACACGCGCTTGGTGCAAAAAATCACGAAAATACTGTAGAGACCATACAGACTTCTCTTTTTCTCTGTACATTGATCGGGTTTCTGATCGGGGCAGTCTGTTTCTTCTTTTCAGGAGGAATGCTCCGACTTTTAAATACAAAAGAAGATCTGATTGATCAGGCTTCACTCTACCTTCGAATTTATGCTCTCTGTATGCCGGCAATGGGAATTTATAATTTTGGTAATGGTGTTTTGAGTGCCCGTGGCGAAACGAAGCGACCGCTTTATTATCTCGCAATTGCCGGTGTGTTAAACGTACTTCTGAACCTGTTTTTTGTCATTGTATTTCATATGGCTGCTGCAGGTGTGGCAACTGCAACTGCGATTGCCCAGTACGTTTCTGCAGGCCTTATCATGATTCATCTCATACGACGAAAAGATGAATGTCATGTTTCCTTAAAAAATATCCGTTTTCACAGAGATGCCGGCGTACGTGTTCTGATGATCGGTATCCCTGCCGGAATCCAGAGTGCCGTTTTTGCTATTGCCAATCTTTTTGTACAGGCAGGGGTTAACTCCTTCAATACTATTACAGTCTCCGGAAATGCCGCTGCCACCAATGCGGATTCACTGATTTTTAACGTGTTATATGCTTTTTATACAGGCTGTTCCAGTTTCATGAGCCAGAATTACGGTGCCGGAAACAAAAAAAGAATTTTAAAAAGCTATTTTGTCTGTCTTTTTTACTCTTTCTCTGCAAGTGTCCTTCTGGGTGTGCTGCTGTTTGTTTTCGGTCATCAGTTTCTTTCATTGTTTGCAACTGACACGGCAGTCATCGACGCCGGCATGCAGAGAATACGGATTATGGCTTTTTCCTATGCAGTATCTGTGTTTATGGACTGCACAACTGCAGCATCACGTGGAATCGGCAAAACGATCGTCCCGACCATTATTATCCTCCTCGGTTCCTGTGCCTTCCGTATCATATGGATCTACACGATCTTTGCCTGGATTCATACGATTCCGTCACTTTATCTGCTGTATGTTTTTTCGTGGCTCATCACTTCAGCCGCAGAAATCATTTATTTTACCATAAGCTATCGAAAACTTAACTGTTAAATAATTGTCATTTTTTAAAAATTTCATTGTTTTTTTATTGCTTTTATTGATGAATTATGTATAATTAACTCTATGAGAAGTAGGAGCATTCCACTTCTTAAAGGTTAAAGAAAGCCAGCGTGTAGATGGCTCTATTAAAGAAGAGAGGTAAATGTAAGATGGCAAAAATCGATTTAACTAAGTATGGCATCACTGGTACAACTGAAATTGTGTACAATCCTTCTTACGAAGTTTTATTCGAGGAAGAGACCAAAGCAGGTCTTGAAGGATTTGAAGTAGGCCGGGAAACAGAACTTGGCGCTGTTAACGTAATGACTGGTATCTACACAGGACGTTCTCCTAAAGATAAATTCATCGTTATGGATGAGAACTCCAAAGATACAGTATGGTGGACTTCTGATGAATACAAGAACGACAACCATCCTGCAACACAGGAAGCTTGGGAAGCTTGTAAAGAACTTGCTAAGAAAGAACTTTCCAACAAGAAACTTTTCGTAGTTGACGCATTCTGCGGTGCTAACGCTGATACTCGTATGGCTATCCGTTTCATCGTTGAAGTTGCATGGCAGGCACACTTTGTTACAAACATGTTCATCCAGCCAACAGCTGAAGAACTGGAAACATTTGAGCCAGATTTCGTTGTATACAATGCTTCCAAAGCAAAAGTTACAAACTACAAAGAACTCGGCCTGAACTCTGAGACAGCTGTAATGTTCAACATTACATCCAAAGAGCAGGTTATCATCAACACATGGTACGGCGGAGAAATGAAGAAAGGTATGTTCTCTATGATGAACTACTTCCTTCCACTGAAAGGTATCGCAGCTATGCACTGCTCCGCTAACACAGACATGAATGGTGAAAACACCGCTATCTTCTTCGGACTTTCCGGAACAGGTAAAACAACTCTTTCCACAGACCCGAAACGTCTCCTGATCGGTGATGACGAACACGGCTGGGATGACAACGGTGTATTCAACTTCGAAGGCGGATGCTACGCTAAGGTTATCAACCTTGACAAAGAATCTGAACCGGATATCTACAATGCAATCAGACGTAACGCTCTTCTTGAGAACGTAACAGTTGATGCAAACGGTAAGATCGACTTCGCTGATAAGAGCGTAACAGAAAACACTCGTGTTTCCTACCCGATCGACCACATCGAAAAAATCGTTCGCCCGATTTCTTCTGCACCGGCAGCTAAGAACGTAATCTTCCTGTCCGCAGATGCATTCGGTGTACTGCCGCCAGTATCTATCCTGACAGAAGCTCAGACACAGTACTACTTCCTGTCCGGATTCACAGCTAAACTTGCTGGTACAGAGCGTGGAATCACAGAGCCTACACCTACATTCTCTGCTTGCTTCGGTCAGGCATTCCTTGAACTGCATCCGACCAAATATGCAGAAGAACTTGTTAAGAAAATGGAAAAGAGCGGAGCAAAAGCTTACCTCGTTAATACAGGATGGAACGGAACAGGCAAACGTATCTCCATCAAAGATACCCGTGGTATCATCGATGCTATCCTGAGCGGAGCCATTCTGAACGCTCCTACAAAGACAATTCCATACTTCAACTTCGAAGTTCCTACAGAACTCCCGGGTGTTGATGCAGGAATCCTTGATCCACGTGACACATATGCAGATGCTGCACAGTGGGAAGAAAAAGCAAAAGATCTTGCTGCAAGATTCGTTAAGAACTTTGCTAAATACGAAGGAAATGCTGCTGGTAAAGCACTTGTTGCTGCTGGTCCTCAGGCATAATTTCATAATCGAAAGCAATTTCAGGGGCTGCCGTTTAACGACAGCCCCATAATTTTATATGAAATGAGATGATAACAACATGAGTTGGTACAACGAAGCTATTTTTTATCACATTTATCCGCTTGGTCTTTCCGGAGCGCCGAAGCAGAATGACTACAGTACACCGATGCATCGCCTGAACACTCTTCTTCCATGGATTGACCATATTAAAGCAATCGGCTGCACTGCCCTGTACATCGGACCTCTTTTTGAAAGTGTCGGCCATGGTTATGAAACAACCGATTACAAAAAACTGGATTCCCGTCTCGGAACCAACGAAGATCTAACAGCTTTCGTAAAAGTCTGTCACGAAAAAGGAATCAAGGTTATTTTTGACGGTGTATTCAACCATACCGGACGTGATTTTTTCGCCTTTAAAGATATCCAGAAAAACAGGGAGCATTCTCCATATCTTAACTGGTACTGCAACGTCAATTTCTATGGAAACAACGAATACAATGATGGATTTTCCTATGACAACTGGGGTGGATATAATCTGCTCGTCAAACTGAATCAACGTAATCCTGATGTTCAGAATTATATCTGTGATGTGATCCGTTACTGGGTTTCTGAATTTGATGTGGATGGCATCCGTCTTGATGCTGCCGATGTCCTTGATTTTGATTTTATGCGTATGCTCCGTCGTACTGCCGAGGAAGTCAAACCGGATTTCTGGCTAATGGGCGAGGTTATCCACGGCGATTACAGCCGCTGGGTAAACGGCGAGACGCTGCACAGCGTCACGAACTATGCGCTTCACAAGGCACTCTACAGCGGTCATAATGACCACAACTATTTCGAGATTGCCCACACTGTCAAATATTTACAGAATATGGGAAATCTCGATCTTTATAATTTTGTGGACAATCATGATGTCGAGCGAATTTATACAAAACTGTCCAATAAAGCGCACTTCACTCCGGTTCATATTTTGCTCTATACTCTTCCGGGAGTTCCGAGTATTTATTATGGTTCCGAGTTCGGAATTGAGGGACGCAAGGAGCGTTCTTCTGATGACAGTCTCCGCCCTGCCCTTTCACTTGATGATTACGAAACTGCTCTGGGAGATAATCCATGTACTGCCCTCGTTGCAGCTCTCGGACAGATCAGACAGCACACACCGGCATTAAGTTATGGAAGCTATACGGAACTGCACCTTACAAACCGTCAGTTTGCATTTGCACGTGATCTGAACGATGTGCGTGTCGTTGTAACAGTCAATAATGATGACAATGCTGCTTCCATGGATCTTCCCTCTGGAAATGCTACAGAATACATCGGTGCATTGTCCGGTCAGAAAGCCACTGTACAGGATGGCCGTATCAATGTGACTGTTCCGGCAAACAGTGGCGAGATCTGGGTACCTGACGGCGATATGCCGGAGTATAAGCCGTTTAAGATTGAGATTTCGGTGAAAGAGGAAACAGTAACAGATGAAGAATCCATACCGGCTGATTCTGAAGAACCATCCGCCGCCGCAGAACCGGTTCATTTCGATCCGAACAAGTCACCGGAAGACATGTCTGTTGCAGAATTACATGCCGCCATCCTTACCAAAATGGCAAACAACGGTCCTGTTACCGATCAGATGCAAAAAACTGTCAATGAAAACATCTGGCACGATTCCCTCGTCAATTGGTTAAAGAGTTTCCGTTGATATTCTTTTCTCTTTGAGGCAATATATAAAAAAAGAGCTGCGTACCACCACGAGATCATAGTCTCGTCAAGTACGACAGCTCTTATTTTATAATTTTTACGCTCTGTTATGCACACTTCCCGTCAGACGCTGTTTCATTTCTCCACTGAGCATAGTCACAAATACACTGACAACAAAGACTGCTATACAGCGATCGAGATAATCCGTCAAAAACTGAACTGCAAAAATACTTCCGGTCAGACCAAGCGGCGTATGTGAAAGAAGCTGCACCAGAATTGAAGATCCGGAGGAAGTAACTCCGCCAAACAGCACTGCGTTGATTATAGAACTTACCACTGTTCCCGGAACAGTGATCATTGCAGCTGCCGCCAGCACCTTTACCCTCTTTACGGACAGTTTACGAAATACAAGGCCACTCATAATACCGGTGATCATTCCTACCGGAGCAAAATACAGGGAATAAATATCAACTGTCATTCCCATAAAGATTCCGCTGATCAGATTTGGAAGCATTCCAAACCATGGTCCCAGAAGTGCACCGGTCAGAATCGTACCAATGCTGTCCAGATAAACAGGCAATTTCAGAAGAAGTGCAATCTGTCCTCCAGCAATATTGATTCCGACTGCCAGCGCCACCAGACAGATCTGGTAAGCATTGATCTTGCCACCGGCAGAACTTTTCTTTGTGTTATTTACGTTGTTTGTTTTCAGGTTTGCGCTCATTTTTCTTCCCCTTTCACAGTTCATGCAGAAGTTTTAATTCTTCGTCGTTCCATTTGCTGCCATCTTCTTTCTTAAGCACACGTTCCATAAAAAAGCGGAAAAACTTCTCCGGATCCGTCTCTGTAAGAATACGACTGTTCGGTTCTTTTTTCCAGAAATCCATAGAGTCTACTACTGTCTGTCCACGACAGATACCATCGGTTGCAACGGCTGTAAAGCTGTCAAATCCACTGCACATTGACCTGTCAATGAAATATGCCACTGCAAGTGGATCATTGATCACACAGCCGATGATGCCTTCCTGCTCCCAGTGAAAATCCATATAAAATCCTGTGATTTTGCGGATGAACTCACCATTTTCTTTGTCGAGGCGGCACATATACTCCAGACGATTCGGTGTCAGCACGATTTCTCTGGTAACATCCAGACCGATCATATGAATGATATTGCCTTCTTTTTCAAAAAGATCATACACAATGGCTGCCGCATCCGGGTCACACCAGTAATTGTACTCTGCCACCGGTGAACAGTTTCCGTGACTTCTGAAATTGCCTCCCATAGACACCAGTTCTTCCACATTTCGGATAAGGTGTGGCTTCTTCGAAAATACTTTTGCAAGATTTGTCATCGGACCAAGAGCAATGATCGAAATCTTTTCTTTTTCCAGAATCTCTGTCAGAAAATCCACCGCACTCTGCTTCTCACACCCGCTGGAAACTTCCGGGAGAAAACTTTCCCCAAGTCCGTCCATGCCATGTGTATCACGTGCATCGATATATTCTTCCCGAAGTGGTGCATCTTCTCCGATATAGACCGGAATATCCAGTCTGTTTAACTGTTTGAGGACTTTTTTCGCATTGACTGCTCCCATATCAGAAGGTACATTTCCTGATACAGTCGTAATCGCCACAATCTCCAGCTCCGGAGAATTGACCGCAAGCATGATGGCAAGTGCGTCATCGATCCCCGGATCACAGTCTATAATAATTTTGCACATAAAAAAACTTCCAACCTTTCCCTTTTCTATGTAAAAATCCTCCACAGAAAAGGTATCAACGATCGGAAGATACCTGAATGACCTAGTTTTTTATACTGGGAGGGTTTCGAACCAGTTATTTAATTTCTATGAAACTTTCTGTAGTATAACAAAAGAATTCCCGAAATGCAAGTCTATTTTGTAAAACAATCCTGCATTCCGGGTGTTTAGTTACTGTTCACAGATAGTATCCTGTGAACAGTAACAGCGTTTATTCTTATTCAAACAGTTTCTTTACCATCTCTGCATCAAATGTTACAGAAGATACATGATTGACTTCAATCTGATACAGTGCATTTGCTGCAATATGCTCAGCTGCCTGTTCAAGATCACGGATACCGGTCGTATCGGCAAACTGCTCAATGACTGCATCCAGACCGTCCGGTGCCACCACACACTCTTCCGCTTTCAGGCTCATTCGTTTCAGGACTTTCGGAAGAGCAAATTTCGAAAAGATCACTTTCTTTTCTTCTGCTGTGTAATCCGGAAGTTCAATAACCGCAAAACGGGACATTAACGGTGCACTAATCTGTGCCTTGTCATTTGCTGTGGCGATCGGATATACACCGACGGTCGGAACCATACATTCCATATAGTTGTCTGTAAATCCGAGATTGTCAAGAAGCGTCAGAAGGACATCGGCCGGGTTGCCGTTTCCTTTGCCATTCGTCGCCTTGTCAAGCTCATTGATGATAAATACCAGATTTGATTCACCCGCCATAGAAAAAGCTTCCATGATGATACCCGGCTTTGCATTTGCATAAACACGGGAACTTCCTGTCAGCTGCTCTGGATCGTTGATAGAACTCATGTCAAGTGTTGTCCATGGAAGTTTCAGAATACGTGCCACAGCATAGGCAATCTGGGACTTACCGGTACCTGCCGGGCCTACGAGAAGCAGACCATATGCCGGAAGGGTGTGTGTACGGTTGATCTGGATGATCGTCTCAATGATTCTCTGTTTTACTTTTTCCATTCCATAGAGTTCTTCGTCGAGAATGCGGCGTGCCTCTACCGGATCAATGGATTCGAAATAATTGTTTTTCCACTGAATGTTCATCATAATGGACAGAGCTCTCTGTGCATGTCTCCGCTCTTCCTGCGAAACTTCATGAGAACGTGCCACTGCAAGGTTTCTTCTTGCCCAGAGGCGGATGTTGTCCGGCATGGTTCTTCCGGCACAGGTCATAAAGTCCGTAATACTCTGTATACTGGTGAGTTTCATATCGTCACCATCTTCATCTTCCTCATCGTTTTCCGGAAGTTCCGCCGGTGCATTACTTGCAAGAAGTCGTTCGATCATAAACTGCAGGAATCCATCCTCTGCTGAAAGCTTCGTTCCGCCTCCAAATGCTGTCTCACGAATCTTATAAACCACATAACCCAATTCATTATTCTGTCCCGATAATCGTACACTGATATGATTTTCGCCAAGCCATTTTACAAGGCTCACAAAACGTGCATCAATCTTTAAGATATCTGCCGGAAACACGCCATCATCCTCTTTAAACTCGAAGGATGATTTCTGGTTTGGGTTGGAAAATACACCACAGGAATGATGTTTCCACTGACGGTTTCTGTTCTCAATAACCAGAATCGGTTTTTCTGCTGAAGGTACTTTTTCATTGGACTGGAACATCGTATAAGTACATTCCGGATCTTTTTTCTCTGTTTTTGTATTGCTGAAATCAAATACTGGCATAATAAACTGTTACTCCTCTTTTAGTATTTATAAAATTCACCTGTACATACATCATAGATGCCTCGCGGTGTAATACGAATCTCCGGAATGACCGGAAGCGCCATAAATGACAGTGTGATAAATGGTGCGATTCCATCCGGTACACCCATTTCATGGGCTTTTTCAATCATTCTTTTCAGTTTGATGTGACTATACCGGAAACCGGCATCACTCATCAGTCCCATCACCGGTAATTCCAGTGTATCAAAAACCTTATGGTCTGCAATAAGCGTATAGCCTCCCTGCGTACGGATCAGTTCCTGTACTGCAAGTGCCATATCCTGATCATTGTCACCTATCACGATAATGTTGTGAGAATCATGTGAAACACTGGACGCAATCGCTCCGCCGCGGATTCCAAAGCCACTTACAATACCCACTCCCGTTTTACCGGTTGCTTTGTGACGCTCGATCACCGCAATTTTCTGATAATCCTCATCTGCCCGGAACACACCCGGTCCGTCAAATAGCTGAACTCTTTTACGGACAGTTGTAATCTCACCTTCCTGCATTTCAATTACATAAAAACTTCCGTCTGGTGATTCCAGTGTCAGATCATCTACTGTAAAGTTTCCGACATGAACTGTATTTTTTAATTCAGCCGGACATTCTCTTATCGTAATCTCGCTGTCCTGATCGATTCTCTGTCCGTTATAATAGACATCATAAATTGTCATATTTTCAATATCATCCAGAACCAGAAGATCCGCCTGATATCCTGTTGCAACTGCACCAAGTCTTCTGAGTCCATAACATTTCGCAGAATTGATCGTCGCCATGCAAATAGCATCGATCGGATCCATGCCGAGCTTTATTGCCTTACGTACATTATGATCGATATGTCCTTCTTGTTCAATATCTTCGATATGTTTATCATCGGTACAGAAGCAGAAGCCTTCTCCGTTCATCTGATGCCTGACAATGCCGGATACAATTGCCTTGAGGTTTCTCGCCGCACTGCCTTCACGGATATGTACCGTCATTCCACAGCGCCGCTCCTGCATTGCATAGTCAAAATCCGAACACTCATGATCTGTCGTGATTCCAGCCATCACATAAGCCTGCAAATCCGCTTCAGCCAGAAACGGTGCATGCCCGTCTCTCACCCTTTCTCTGAACAGATCCAGTTTGCTGTGCATGGCTTCATCAGCATTCACTACAGATATATAGTCCATTACTTCTCCCAGTCCCAGTATTCTTCTGTTGCCAAGATACGGTACCATATCCTGTGCAGTAATGGTACATCCATTGTCGTCAATTGCAGTTGCCGGTACGCAGGATGGCATCATCACAAACACATTTGCCTCTACATCTTCTGTCTGATTCAGGATATAATCAATACCCTTTAAACCGGACACATTTGCAGATTCATGCGGATCCACAATAAACGTCGTTGTCCCATGGCGGGCAGCCACTGTTACAAGCTCTGCCGGTGTCACAAGGGTTGATTCCAGATGCAGATGACTGTCGATCAGTCCCGGACAGACGTACCTGCCTTCCAGATCAATTTCTCTTTTTCCTTCGTAACTTCCGATTCCTGAAATCAGACCATCTTCTATCGCAATGTCCCCTTTCAGGATCTCTCTGGTAAAAACATTCACAATACGGGCATTTTTCAGTACAAGTTCTGCTTTTTCCAGTCCACGGGTAACTTCTGAACATTTTTGATACTTCTGTAACTTCATAAGCCCACTCTCCTTTTATTCTGCTTTACCTTGTTTTTAAATTCTGCCAGTGCTTCATGCACCTGATTTCTCAATCCAGCTTAATGCCTGCCAGCGCCTGTGCAAATGCATTATTTACCGGCTCTGCCGCCTCTTTTTGCTGCTTTTTCAAATATTTCTGCACGTCTCTTTTATTTACGCCTGCGCCTTCTTTTGCACGTCTTGCCTGGAAGGAAGAAAGCTTTTCTTTATAGCCGCATGCACATACGAAAGTTTCTTCTTTTCCTTTGACCAGCATCTCCATACGTTTGTGGCACTTCGGACAGCGCGCATTGGTCGTACGGGAAATCGTCTCTCTGTATCCACATTCTCTGTCCTGGCATACCAGCATCTTACTGTTTTTACCATTTACTGCAAGAAGACGTTTTCCACAGTTCGGACAGATTTTATTTGTCAGATTGTCGTGACGGAATGTACCTGTTCCTGTCTTTATCTCACCAACAATTTCTTCCGTATATTCCCGGATTCCGTCAAGAAATACTTTTTGCTTCAGCTTTCCCTTTGAAATATCAGAAAGTTTCTTTTCCCAGTCTGCTGTCAGCTCCGGTTTCTTCAAGTCTTCCGGTACCAGTTCCAGAAGCTGTTTTGCCTTCGATGTCAGATAAATCTCATTTCCACGTTTTTCCATAAGGAATGTGTGAAATAGTTTCTCAATGATATCGGCTCTTGTGGCAACAGTACCAAGTCCGCCGGTCTCTCCCAGCGTCTTTGCCGCCTGTGAGTCTTTCGTCGACATATATTTTACCGGATTTTCCATCGCAGCAAGAAGTGTTGCCTCGGTAAAATGTGCCGGTGGTTTTGTCTTGCCGTTAGTGAGCCTTACACTGTCTATATGGATTTTTTCTCCTTGACGGAACACAGGAAGTTTCTGATCTTTCAGTGCATTGTCCTCCGTATCTTCTTCCTGCATGCCCTCCTCATAGACAGCTTTCCATCCGGCTCTTATAACTGTTTTTCCGTTTGCTGCAAAAGTCTGTCCTGCTGCCTTTGCTTCAAGAGAAGTCTGCTCATATTCAAATGCAGGATAAAGCACACTTAAGAACCGGCGCACGACCATATCATATATTTTGCGTTCTTCGTTCGTCATATGATCGAGCTGTACAAACTGTTCTGTCGGAATGATTGCATGATGGTCACTGACCTTTTTATCATCCACGAAACTTCTGTTTGTCTGAATCGGTTTGCTGATCAGTACTCCGGCAAGCTTTCTGTACGGGCCTGTTCCACATGCTTTCAGACGTTCTTTGATCGTCGGTACAACATCCTTTCCGATATAACGTGAATCCGTTCTCGGATACGTAAGGACTTTATGATTCTCATAAAGCCGCTGCATGATGTTCAGCGTTTCTTTTGCGGAAAACCCGTATTTCTGGTTTGCTTCTCTCTGCAGCGTAGTCAGATCATACAAGCCCGGTGCATAAGTTTTCTTCGGTTTCTTGTCTACAGAAATGATTTCCAGTACACCGTCTGAAATATTTTTGCTGATATCTTCTGCACGATTTTTCTGGAATGTACGGTAACTGCCGCTTCTGGTATCCTTCCACGTCCACTGTATACCTCCGGCATGCAGAACAACGCCATAATATTCTTCCGACTGGAATTTACGGATTTCTTCTTCTCTTCCTGCAATGATCGCGAGTGTCGGTGTCTGCACCCTTCCGCACGAAAGCTGTGCATTATGCTTACAGGTCAGTGCTCTCGTGCCATTGATGCCGACCAGCCAGTCCGCTTCTGCTCTGGCTACTGCCGCACGATAAAGATTATCGTATTCCCTGCCATCCTTCAGATTGTGGAAACCATCACGTATTGCCTTATCTGTCACAGATGAAATCCACAGACGTCTTATTGGCTTCCTGCAGCCTGATTTATCCAGAATCCAGCGCGCAACAAGCTCACCCTCTCTGCCTGCATCCGTTGCAATGATGACATCTCCGATATCCTTTCGAAACAGCTGGGTCTTAACTGCCTGATATTGTTTTGATGTCTGGCGGATGACCACGAGTTTCATCTTCTCCGGCATCATCGGCAGAGTTTCCATATCCCATTTCATATATTTCTTATCATATTCTTCAGGATCTGCAAGCGTTACAAGATGTCCAAGTGCCCATGTCACCACGTATTCTTTCCCTTCCAGAATTCCGTTTCCCTTCTGGTTACAGTGGAGAACTCTCGCAATATCCCGTGCTACAGATGGTTTCTCTGCAATTACCAATGACTTCATAGATGTTCCTCTTTCTCAAGTTGATATTTTCTGAATTTTCTTTGATGTGAGTATACCATATCCCACACAAAAAAGGAAGATAACTACTCTTCCTTTCAATGATAATAAATGCCTGAAATATTTGTAAATTTCTGTCGGTCATGCTATGATAAACAGGAACGTAAGGGAGGAAATTATGTACTATTTTATCGTAAATCCTAATTCCCGCTCAGGAAAAGGTGCCCTAATCTGGAAAGGACTCGAAGGCATCTTAAATGAGCGAAATATCGAATATAAAACATTTTTTACAGAATACAGGGGGCATGCCGTTCTTCTGTCTGAGTCCATTACTTCCGATGCTGCCCCGGAAAACCCCGTAACCCTCATTGCAGTCGGAGGAGACGGCACGATTCAGGAAGTATTAAGCGGTGTACGCGATCTGTCATATATCACTTTCGGTTATATTCCCACCGGATCCGGAAACGATTTCTGCCGCGGAATGAAACTTCCGGCAGAACCCGGTGAAGCCCTTGATCTGATTCTTTCCGGCTGCCGGCCACATCCAATGGATGTCCCGGTACTCACCTGCGGTACGGGAAGCAGCCACTTTGCAATAAGCTGCGGAATCGGTTTCGATGCCGGTGTATGCCATGAAGTCAGTGTCACACCGATGAAAAAAATTCTTAACCGTATCGGACTCGGAAAGCTGGTCTATCTTTTTGTTGCATTAAAACAGCTTCTTTTTCTGAAACCATCTCCTATGACACTTGTCATGGACGATGACAACGTGCAGCAATTTTCCAAAGTATATTTTACTGCGGTCATGAATCAGAAATACGAAGGCGGTGGATTTAAATTTTGTCCCAATGCCAGTCCATCTGACGGATATCTCGATGTCATCGTAGTCGACAGTTTAAGCAAACCCAAAGTCCTGTGTTGTCTTCCGACAGCATTTTTCGGAAAACATACGATTTTTCACGGTATCCACATTTTCCGCTGCAAAAAAATAGATATCCACAGTGATCTCGCACTGCCGGTGCACAAAGACGGGGAATCCGCCGGAATCCTGAAAGAATTTTCCGTATCGATTGGAGCTGCCCAGGTGCGCATGATCTCATAATTTACTGTAACGTAAAAAACTTCTGCCGGTCAATCAGCAGAAGTTTTTTGATTTTAGTTAAATCCGTAGAATTTCTGACATATTTTATACGCAGCCACAAACATCTTGCGGCCTCCTCTGCCCGGCAGGTTTGCCGCACGGCCGAGGATGCTGTAACGCAGTTTGTGATAGAGCCACAGATCCTGCTCACGGATATAATCCAGCAGTTCTTTTTTCTTATCGAGGGCTTCCTGTGTGCCGGCACGAACCAGCATAATAGAAGAAACTGTCGTAATGATGTCCAGATAACTCAGCATATATTTCTTTACGTGTTTGTTGTCAAACTGACAGTTATGGAAAATATCTGCCATCAGTTTATTTACTCTGATCTGCTGGTCAATTCTCTTTATCATGACCTTTTCGTTTACAGACTGGTCATCTCTTCCGATAAAGTAACGATAAAAATTCACATCCAGATAATACATTTTCTTCACAAACGGAAGCGGCTCAAACGCAAAGATGTTGTCCACATAGAATGTATGCTTCGGAAGTTCCATTCCACATTCATGCAGAAGTTTGGTACGGTAAATGATCGAATGCATCAAAAGGTATTTACCTTTCGACATATGCACGCTGTCCCATCCGAAAATCTCATTTACCGGCAGGCAATGACGGTACTGCATAACTTTCTTGCGGGCTGCCCCCTGCTTCTCATAAACAAAATTGCTGATCAGCATATCCACGGTCTCCGGTCCACGCACGAGTTCTCCCAGTGTATGAAGAATCTTTGCATAAGCTTCTTCATTTACCCAGTCATCGCTGTCTACGACCTTGAAATAAAGACCTGTGGCATTACGGATGCCGGCATTGACAGCTTCTCCGTGTCCGCCATTTTCCTGATGGACTGCCTTTATGATCGTCGGGTACTTCTCTGCGTATGCATCTGCGATCTCTGCAGTACGGTCAGAAGATCCGTCATTTACTACAAGAATCTCCACATCTTCTCCACCCTTTAAAAGAGACTCGATACATTTTTCCATATATGCTTCTGAATTATAACAGGGAATTGCAATACTCAGTAATTTCATTTTCCTGATTTCTCCTTCATGTATTTTATATATGCTCTGAAAGCAGACGGTATCGCATACTGCTTTTCAGACTGTTTCTTTTCTGTAAAAATAAACGATGATTCCTTCCGTTCTTCCAGCGAAGACACACGGATACGGTAACCGGTCATTCTCCATTCTATGTGAGAAAAAATATGCTTTGCCTCTGGCAGTGCTTCAATATACAGCGGCTCCAGTGCCATTTCTTTAACCCTTTCCAGAGCCTCGTCCATACTCAGATGGCCTTCGGCATTTGGCAGTTCATAAAGTCCTGCCAGAAGTCCTTCCTCTGGTCTTTTATGAATTGCAGTACGCTCACCGTCCTGAATCACAAAAACCGTTCTGTTTTCGATGGTGCGTTTTTTCTTCGGTGCTTTTACCGGAAGTTCATCAACTGTCCCGTGATGATATGCCCTGCAAAATTCCGCAATCGGGCATTCCGTACATCTCGCCGGTCCGTTGGGTACGCACACCACTGCTCCGAGCTCCATCAATGCCTGATTAAAATCTCCCGGTGCTTCTTTCGGCATGATCTCCAGCAGTTTCTCTTCGACCTGACGACGAACAGATTGTTTCATGATATCCTGACGGTCCTCGGTGATCCTGGAAAAAACACGAAGGACATTACCGTCAACTGCCGGAACAGGAATATCATAAGCGATTGACGCGATTGCACCTGCTGTGTAACTCCCGATTCCCTTAAGTGCAAGCAATTCCTCATAAGATGCCGGCAAAATACCACTATATTCACTAACTACAGTCTGTGCTGCGTTCTTCATATTTCTTACCCGATTATAGTACCCCAATCCTTCCCACAGCTTCATAAGCTTCTCTTCGGGGCATTCTGCAAGAGCTTTCACATCCGGAAGTTCTCCGATAAAACGAAGAAAATACGGCTTCACTGCTTCTACTCTGGTCTGCTGGAGCATAATTTCCGACACCCAGGTATAATAGGCATTCTTCTGATCTCTCCATGGAAGGATTCGTTTATTTTGTCTGTACCAGCTAATAAGCGGCTGTACAATCTCATTCAGCATAAAGTCCTCCGGATCTGATGGAATCATTGTCTCGGGATTTTGCCATATTCATGGCAAAACACCTCGCGGGATATTACCTGTGAACAGTAACAAGTATAACATAAATCCCGCCAAAAGACAGTTGATTTTTTTTATTATAACAGATAGAATATCAAACATGGTAATATAAATAACATTTCAGAAGAATTTATCGAAAGGATTTGTACTATGGACAGCATCATTTTTGACGTAGACGGTACTTTGTGGAACTCCACAGAAGTCGTGGCAAAAGCCTGGAACAATTATTTACAAAAGGAAGAACATATGAATATCACTTTTACAGCAGACCAGCTCAAGGCTCTCTTCGGAAAGCCTCTGGCAGAAATTGCTGCCCTGATTTTTCCTGAACATCCTGTGGATGAGCAATCTCGCCTGATTGATGGATGTTGTGAAGCAGAGCACGCATTACTTCATATTACCGGTGCTCCTCTGTACGAAGATCTGGAAAAAGCTCTGCAGATTCTGTCCGCAAAATATCCTCTTTATATTGTCAGCAACAGCCAATGTGGTTATATTGAGCTTTTCCTTGAAAAAAACGGTTTCGGCAAATATTTCCGGGGACATCTCTGCAATGGAGATACCGGACTTGATAAAGGTTCCAATATCCGTCAGATTGCTGACCAGAATGGTTTAAAATCCCCTGTCTATATTGGAGATACCATGGGGGACTTCGAAGCATGCCGTAAAGCCGGAGTTCCTTTTATTCTTGCCGAGTATGGTTTCGGAAAAGTACCAGAACCAGATATGCGAATCAGCAAACCGATGGATCTGATAACACTGTTTTGCTGATACTCAGACATCCGTGATTGTTTACACTTACACATAATGCGAAAAGAGCATGGAAGATTCGATTTCGATTTCTTCCATGCTCTTCTTTTGTGTAAGCATCAATTTATTTTTAGATTTTCTGTAATTATTTTTTCTTAGCACATTTGGTTTTCAGATAGAATACCAGCCATGCAAGAATTGCAAGCAGTACAACAATGTAAGCAACTTCTGCTGCAAGGCTCGTCGTATAGCTGTCTATAAGGGTTGCCACACCGATCAGAAGCAGGGCAACACCTGATCCCCATGTCATTTTTTTCTCATCGTATTTTTCTTTGCGAAGCTTTGCATTGCCGCCCTTCAATAAAATATCACCATGTCCTGTCAGAAGCATGATTCCGGCAACCAGTGCGATTACGGCCAGAATAAGGCCAAAAGATTTGTCCATCATAATTATTCTTTCTCCTGTGTTTTAGTAGAAGCAGACGATCGGCACATCATACTGTATCAGATCATACAGAACACCCGCATTTTCCGGTGGCATGTTGATACATCCGTGTGAACCGTCTGTCAGGTAAATATCTCCGCCAAACTCATCTCGCCATGAAGCATCGTGGAATCCGATTCCGCCATCAAACGGCATCCAGTATTCAACCTTTGATTCGTACTCGTAAGTACCATCTGCCTTCATTGTTCCTCTGAGTACATCCGGGCTCTTCTTATAATAGAGTGTAAAGATACCGGCATGTGTCTGACGATCTGCGTAACTCATATTACCGGAAACAAAATCAGATTCAAAAATGTCGGCTCCGTTCTGATAATAGTACATATGCTGTTCACTTAAATCAACTTCAATATAAGTATTACCAAGATCATTTACTCCGTAGGCATTTGCTGTCTGTGAGAAGACCGGCTCTCTCGTCGTCTGCGTACCAGACTGAATCTCCTTACTCAGCTGCGCTGTCTCCGCGCTCTGGTCAATCTTCCATCCGTATACGGAACTGGATACATAAACTGTTCTGCCGCTTGTCGTCTGGAATTCTCTCTCCGTACCGACTGTATCATAAGTTGCTGCAAGCTGTGCCACGTAATCAGCCACATGCTGCTGGAAAGAATTGTCATCCCATACAAGCTGGCCCTTCTCGTCAAACTGCAGCCAGTCTTTGATGGTATTGCCATCGAGCGTTTCTGTACGGTCACCAAAAGTATAAGTAATACTTGCTCTCGTGTAGTTATTGCATGCTTCCAGAGCAGACTGCAGTGCCTGATCATTCTGTGTAACATCAGCGCTGACATATGCTTCCGGTGTATCCGCAAAATTAACACTTGTCTGTCCGGACTCAACAGCCGCATCCAATACCTGATATGCCTGCTTGATATTAAGCTTGCTTCCTTCCGTCTCCGGAACGATCACAAACTGTCCATCCTGAAATGCCACATATGCGTTCTCAGGTGCTGTCTGATTCTCTGCCTGGGCACAATTCAGTGATTTGAGCTGTTCCTGAAGTTTGGTCTTGTTGTAACCTGTATTCTCGGAAACAGTATAGCTCTTCTGCTCATACATACCCTTAATCCACTCATATGGCTTCTGCTGCTGCAAAAGTTTCAGTACTTCTCCGGTAGAAAGATACTGATAATCAATCTGATCTCCGGCAATTGTCTGCGGATCCAGTCCTCTTGAAGAAACCTCGATAGAATAGTCTTGAAATTTCTGCCTGAACAGATTTTCTACTTCATATGCTGTCATCTGTGAACAGTTCACACCATTGATCCATGTGCCTTCAAAAAATCTGTCGGAAAAATAATAGCTTGCCGCTGCATAGGCACAGCCACCAACCACAAGCACCATCAGAAGCAGAAGACCAAAGATACGACCACCTTTGTGTTTCTTTTTTCTTCCTTTCTTTTTCTGTGCCGGCTGTTCATCCATATCATCTACCGGAACATACACAACCGGACCGGGACGTGCCGATTTATGTCTTGCAGGATGAGTTCTCTCCTCATACACTGCTTCGGCCTCATCATACGGTTCTGTATCTTCTATGGATTCTTCGTCATCCTCAGTAAATTCTTCACCATCATCAGGATTCTCCTCGTCCGGCTCTGTATCTTCATATTCTTCTCTTGAATCATCATACTCGCCCAGATCATCCAACCCTTCATCGTCGTCCGGTGGATCTGTCAGTCTGTCCATAACCGCATCAATACGTTCTTCCATATCTGTGCGCTCATCCGGTGCCCCTTCACCGTCAGATAATCTATCCTTAATTTCTTTGTTACTCATTTATTATACTCTCCTGAATATCAATACCTGCGTCTAATCACCCATATCATAACATTTCCAGATAATTTTCCTGTAACGTTTCTATTATAACATACTTCTGTGTTTTTGCATCTTAAATTATCTCTTTTTTTATGAAATGTCAAATTTCTGTCACCGACATTCAAATCGCGGGATACATTTCTACAGCCCGCGCTTCAAATACTCAATTATTTTGTAACTTTTATGACAGTTCTGTATACCGCCCTTCCTGCTTTTACTGTAATCACAGTACTTCCTGTTCTTATTCCTTTTACTCTGCCCCTTGCATCTACAGTTACAATTCATTTATTGGAACTTGCATAGATTATTCTGTCCTGGCAGGCAGTACAGATCTGATGACGTTTTTCTGC
This sequence comes from Blautia intestinalis, assembly GCF_014297355.1. Lineage (GTDB taxonomy): Bacteria > Bacillota > Clostridia > Lachnospirales > Lachnospiraceae > Blautia_A > Blautia_A intestinalis. Next base: position 71,796 of record NZ_JACOQE010000006.1, read on the forward strand.
TTTTCCACAGTTTCCTTTGATATCAATAACAGTTTCCCAGAGATGACTGCATTTTTCGGATTTGTATCAATGAGCTCTTTCAGTCGAATCTGTGTGGAGTACTCTCTCTCTGCCTGAACATAAATCTGCGTTTCTGCACTCCAGAGAGGATTTTCTTCATCATCTTTGTCTTTTGAAATCACTCTTACGCCGACAAAAATTTCCTGATCCTGAACGTCTTTTGCCTTAATCGTCAGTGTATTGCCTTTGATATTTACATATTCAACAGCGTTTTTATCATAAGAATCTTCTATCAGTTCAAACTCATATTTCGAAAAAAGACATCTGTTACAGAAATATTGAAAATTCCTTTCTGCTGATTTCCATGGATATCTGTATAAGTAACTTCAATTTTTGTCTCTCCCGAAACAGATTCCAGTGTTGTTCCAAAATTAATATAATATTCTTCAATAACTTCTTTACCTGAAAGATCAGCCCGACACGTGAATACCTCTGTTCCGTTTATTTTTATGTATGCCCGTGCTTCAAACCAGTATTCGTCTCCTTTGTTCGCGCTTAACCATCTACAGGCTTCCTGCCTCTTCTGCTGCAAAAATTTCTTCTTCATTTTCTGATGTTTCCTGCTGCACCTGCACATCCATCTCATCTGCAAGTACCGTAAAGGAATTTCCCGCGTTTCAAGACTTTTTTGTGCATTTTCAACAGTTCCAAAACGCAAATTTAGGTAAAAAAGACCCCGGACAATTCTGGCAATCTATATTGTCAATTGCCTGAATCATCCGGGGATTTCATTATTTGCGTATATTCAGATTATTTTTCGATCAGAAGGCTTTCCCCTGTCATGTCTGCCGGCTGTTCCATTCCCATAAGCTGGATCAGTGTAGGAATGATGTCTGCAAGGCATCCGTTCTCTCTTAAGGTGTATTTCGGATCTGCATTTACGAGGATGAACGGAACCGGGTTTGTTGTATGGGCGGTCCACGGTTCACCTGTCTCATAATCGATCAGCTGCTCTGCGTTACCGTGGTCAGCGCAGATGAACATCTGTCCGTCAACTTCTTTGAGAGCTTCTACTGCTTTGCCCACGCAGCCGTCAACAGTCTCGATTGCTTTTACTGCTGCAGCCTGTACACCGGTATGACCAACCATATCCGGGTTTGCAAAGTTGATAATGATCACATCGTATTTGTCAGATTTGATCGCATCTACAAGTTTATCGCAAACTTCCGGTGCGCTCATTTCCGGCTGAAGGTCATAAGTAGCGACCTTCGGAGATTTTACAAGGATTCTGTCCTCACCTTTGTTTGGCTCTTCTACTCCACCGTTGAAGAAGAAAGTAACGTGAGCGTATTTCTCTGTCTCAGCGATACGAACCTGTGTCATATCGTGAGCTGCAAGGTATTCGCCAAATGTATTCTGAAGCAGTACTTTGTGGAATGCAACCAGTTTGTTCTGGATCGTCTCATCGTAGTCTGTGAAGCAAACATATGTGAGGTCAAGTTTCTTTGCTCTCTCGAAGCCTTTGAACTCATCATCACAGAATGCTCTGGTGATCTCACGCGCACGGTCAGGACGGAAGTTGAAGAATACAACGGAATCTTTGTCCTGAATGGTTGCAACCGGTTTGCCGTCTTTTTCGATTACAGTCGGAAGTACGAATTCATCTGTCTTGTCAGCATCGTAGGAAGCCTGAACTGCAGCTGCTGCGTCTGTACCTTTGACACCTTCGCCTTCAGTCAGTGCTTTGTATGCAAGTTCTACACGATCCCAGCGGTTATCTCTGTCCATTGCATAGTAACGTCCGGAAACAACACCGATCTCACCAGCACCAATCTCCTTCATCTTTGCTTCAAGCTGTTCAATGAATTCTTTACCGGATGCCGGAGGTGTATCACGTCCGTCGAGGAAGCAGTGTACATAAACTTTCTTCAGACCTTCTCTCTTAGCCATCTCAAGCAGTGCATAGAGATGTGTGTTGTGACTGTGTACACCACCATCGGAAAGAAGTCCCATGAAGTGGATAGCAGAATCATTGTCTTTTGCATTCTTCATTGCTGCAAGAAGTGCTTCATTCTTGAAGAAATCACCATCGTTGATCTCTTTTGTGATTCTGGTAAGTTCCTGATATACAATACGGCCTGCGCCCATATTCATATGACCTACCTCAGAGTTACCCATCTGTCCGTCCGGAAGACCAACTGCAAGTCCGCTGGCATTTCCTTTTACGAATGGATATTCTGCCATTAATTTATCCATAACAGGAGTCTTTGCTTCGTAGATTGCATTTCCCTCATGTTTGTCATTCAGGCCATAACCATCCAGGATCATTAAAACGGTTGGTTTTTTACTCATAATATTCTCCTTCTGTTGTATAGTTTTTCTGCATATCAATACAGTATTTACCTGTATGTTTTTTCCTATTATATAGTACCAAAAATTTAGAATTTTTCAAGGATTTTATCGGAAAAGCTCTGTGGAATCGCAGATAGTTTATCCTTTGTATTCTCCTGAAGCTGTTCCAGCCAGCCGCCACAGATCGCGGTCAGAAGTTCCTGCATCATTCCCCTTGATTCCGGTGCAAATTTATCCAGTCGTTTCACCATTGCCGCAAGGCTCTTGATTCCGCCCGACTGTACTTCACTTAAGTTTTCGTATCCGGATGCCTGCAAAGTTGCAAAGAGATCTTCGATCAGAAGACGCTTCTGCTCCGTGTCCATTCCGTCGATCCATTTGTGAAGTATCTCGATAAAACGAAGCGCTGTTTTATTCAGGCTGTCTCGTCTGACAAGACCCGGCCCCTGCACCTCCCAGGAAAAGCCATCGTGCTGAAGAAGTCCTCTGCTGGTGCTTGCCACAATAATCGGCTGTTTTTCATGTTCGAGAAGTGTTCCTATGATGGAATATTCCGGGATGATCCGGATGATCTTCGGCATCATCTCTGCTGTCTCGGGAGATTCCTGAAATTCCTTTGAAAATCCCGGCCCGTCGTTCGAATATATTTCCAGAATCTTATCGTGCGCACTTTTGCACATGACTGAGCCATAAATCGCAAGATTTCCACCCTTTGAGTGTCCGCCTACCCGCAGCATCCCGTAAGCTTTGTCAGAAATCCGCTGCATGTATTCAACTGCACGTTCCTGAGCAGGAACGACACCGGTGCTTAAATTGAAGTCTTCTTTCCAGCCTATAATGGTATCATCCGTGCCGCGGAAAGAAATATAAGAAGTTCCGTCATCCAGAACGATCTCCACAGCCGAAAACTGCTGTTCTGCTTCTGTGACGATCTCATTGACATAGTTTCGGATCACACATTTTCCAAATCGGACGGATTTCGCCATTTCAAACATCATAAACGGCGCCAGGCGGATAAATGATTTATCCGCCTCCAGTTCTTTTATCGTGTGTAATTTCTTAAATTCTTTGACCAGTTTTTTCAGTTCTATCCCTTTTTGCCCGGACACTGCCGGAATCCCGTCGAGATTCACATACGAAAAACAGGCAAGAATCAGGTTATCCACCTCATTAAACGGGGACTGCGCAAAAGAAAGATCACCTCTCCAGCTGATATAATCCATAATATTTCCCATAAGCTTCTCCTTCTCGAAAACAACTTAAGGTATAATTTTTATTTTATTCTCCGTACACACGAAGCATGCTGCTGATCTTACGTACAGAGCTTCTTCCGCTCAGTTCTTCCATTGCAGTACGGAAATCTCCCTCTCGAACTTTTGCCGTGATCACAACTACTTCTGCGCTTCCTTCATCTCTTGCTGCTTTCTGGATGATCTGAGCCACACTGACACCATATTTTGCAAATACTGCGGTCATCTCAGCCAGTACACCACAGCGGTCTTCTACGATCAGTCTCATAAAGTAACGGTTGCAGGTATCTGCCATTTTTTTCACCGGAAGTTCTTTGTAGCAGGTACATCCGATACGTGCACAGCAATTTGCCTGAATATTTCTTACGATTTCAAAAAGATCCCCGACTACCGCACTTGCTGTCGGTAATTCTCCTGCGCCACGGCCATAGAACATTGCATTCTCTACTGCATCACCGTTTACAAATACTGCATTGTAGGAATCATTGACAGATGCAAGCGGATGGCTGCTCGGAATCAGCATCGGGCATACATAAGCTTCCACTCCGTCTTCTGTATTCTTTGCAACTCCGAGGAGTTTTATGTCACATCCCATTTCTTTAGCATATTTGATATCTTTGGCTGTGATCTTTGTGATTCCCTCGATATAAACATCATCAAATACAACTCTGGAATTAAACGCTACGGATGCAAGGATTGCTACCTTACGTCCGGCATCCAGACCTTCGATATCTGCAGTCGGGTCTGCCTCGGCATAACCCAGCTCTGTAGCAAGGGCAAGGGCATCTTTGAATTCCATACCATCCTGTGTCATCTTTGTGAGGATAAAGTTGGTCGTTCCGTTGACGATTCCCATTACTTCTGCCATATGATTGCCTGCCAGACATTCTTTCAGCGGACGGATGATCGGAATTCCACCGGCTACTGCTGCCTCAAACAGGAAATCTACATGGTTTGCTTCTGCTGCATCAAGAAGTTCTTTTCCATGAGCTGCAATCAGGTCTTTGTTGGCTGTTACTACATGTTTGCCGGCATTTAATGCGTCAAGTATGTAGGTTCTTGCCGGTTCGATTCCACCGATCAATTCAATTACAATATCTATTTCTGGATCTTTTACGATCTCGTCCCAGTTGTTTGTCAGAATCTCAGAATTTTTTACCTTTGATGCTGCTTTTTGCAGATTACGTACCAGAATCTTACTGATCTCAAGCTGACTTCCAAGCTTCGGGATCATCTCCTCTTTCTGCTTTTCCAGTACTTTATATACGCCGGTTCCTACTGTACCAAATCCCAGAAGGGCTGCACGAATCACTTTTTTCTCCATTTTGGAATGGCTCCTTTCTCCTCGTCCCTTAAAGTTCAGGGATTATTCTTACCATGTGTCTAATAGTATGGTATAAAATGGATTTTGTCAAGCGCGGACATTTGTACGTGTACGAAAACATAAAGTAAAAAAAGCCAGATACCTCTGACCAATGCGGTTTGAAGTATCTGGCTGTATATTCTTGTATGAATTATTTGTAGTTTACGATTTTTCCGAAGTCTGGTTTGAGGGAAGCTCCACCAACAAGACCACCGTCGATATCGCCCATTGCAAACAGTTCTGCTGCATTTCCTGCATTTACAGATCCGCCGTACTGGATACGGATAGCTGCTGCTGTGTCTGTATCATAGATTTCTGCTACGCAGTCACGGATGCCTTTGCAGATTTCCTGAGCCTGTTCGCTTGTTGCTGTTTTGCCTGTTCCGATAGCCCAGATTGGCTCGTAAGCGATAACCATAGTCTTAGCCTGATCTGCAGTTACATTCTGAAGACCAACTTTAACCTGCTGACGAATCCAGTCCATTGTGATGCCCTGTTCTCTCTGCTCAAGAGATTCTCCACAGCACATGATTGGTGTGATGCCATGTTCGAAAGCTTTCAGGACTTTCTTGTTAACGTCTTCGTTTGTTTCTCCGAAGTAATCTCTTCTTTCGGAATGTCCGAGGATAACGTATTTAACACCTGCATCTACGAGCATAGCCGGAGCGATCTCGCCTGTGTATGCACCTTTTTCTTCGAAGTACATGTTTTCAGCTGCTACAGCGATGTTTGTGCCTTTGCAGGCTTCAACTACAGGAACGATGTCGATAGCCGGTACACCGAATACTACGTCAACTTCGTCGTTCTGTACGAGTGGTTTCAGAGTTTCAACTAATTTAACTGCTTCGCTTGGAGTCATGTTCATTTTCCAGTTTCCAGCGATAATTTTCTTTCTTTCCATTTTCTTATCTCCTAATTTTTATTTATTACTGTATATATCTTTTCGTAATAAGCTGCGGATATGGAAATTCGATTCACTAAATCGCACTATTTCCCGCCATACATGTTCGCCTCGCACTAAATTCACACTGCGTCTCTGACTTGTGTTCATTAAGAGCGGCGAACCAAGTAAACGCTAAGTTCTGTCTGCGCCTGCGGCTTGCCAATCACTAAGCTTTTTACTTGTCGTTAGCTGCTGCTACGCCCGGTAACTCCTTACCTTCGAGGAATTCCAGAGAAGCACCGCCACCTGTGGAGATGTGAGTCATCTTGTCGCCATAGCCAAGGATGTTGACTGCAGCAGCGGAATCACCACCACCGATGATTGTTGTAGCTTCTGTATCAGCAAGAGCTTTGGCAACTGCTTCTGTACCATGAGCAAAATTCGGCATTTCGAAACAGCCCATTGGTCCGTTCCAAACAACTGTCTTAGCATCTTTTACAGCATCACAGAAGATTTTCTCTGTCTCTGTTCCGATGTCCATTCCTTCCCAGCCATCCGGAATACATCCACGTTTTACGATCTGGATGTTGCAGTCATTGGAGAAATCATCTCCGATTCTGTTGTCAACCGGAAGAAGAAGCTTAACACCTTTTTCTTCTGCTTTCTTAAGCATGTCTAATGCATACTGAAGGTAATCGTCCTCGCAGAGGGATTTACCGATATGTCCGCCAAGTGCTTTGGAGAATGTGTAAGACATACCACCACCAATGATCAGAGTATCAACTTTATCAAGAAGGTTGTTGATAACAGAGATCTTGCTGGAAACTTTAGCTCCACCAAGGATAGCTACGAATGGTCTTTCCGGATTATTTACAGCGTTTCCGAGGAAATCGATCTCTTTCTGCATCAGATATCCAACTACTGCTGTATCTACATATTTGGTAACACCAACGTTAGAGCAGTGAGCTCTGTGAGCTGTACCAAATGCGTCGTTTACAAATACATCACAAAGAGAAGCAAGTTCTTTGCTGAATTCATCACCATTCTTTGTCTCTTCTGCACGATAACGAGTATTCTCAAGAAGAATGATCTCGCCGTCTTTCATATCAGCTACTGCTGCTTTTACTGTGTCATCTACAACAACCGGGCTCGGAACAAATTTAACTTCCTGACCGAGAAGCTCTGTGAGACGTTTTGCGACAGGTGCAAGAGAAAGTTCCGGTTTCGGCTCTCCCTTCGGTTTTCCGAGGTGGGAGCAAAGGATAATCTTTCCACCATCTGCAACAAGCTTCTTGATTGTAGGAAGAGCTGCTACCAGACGGTTCTCATCTGTAATTTTACCGTCCTGCAGAGGTACATTGAAGTCGCATCTTACGAGGACTTTCTGGCCTTTTACGTTGATGTCATCAACAGATTTCTTATTCAGCATCTTGTTATGCCTCCTTATAAATATTTAACTTTATACAGACAAAAAGGCCCGGTCCTATTCAAGACCGGACCCTTCTCTGAGTCTTATTCATATGTGTCAGACAATTCATATCTGTCACATCTGAGTGCTACTCGGCTTCTAATTAAGCGTTCAGAAGTTTGCCAAAGTGTTTGATTGTACGAACCATCTGGCTTGTGTAGGAGTTTTCATTGTCATACCATGAAACAACCTGTACTTCTGTTGTGCCATTCTCAAGTGGAAGAACCATTGTCTGAGTAGCATCGAACAGAGAACCAAATCTCATACCAACGATATCGCTGGATACGATTTCGTCTTCGTTGTATCCGAAGGATTCGTTAGAAGCTGCTTTCATAGCTGCATTGATCTGTTCTTTTGTAACGTTTCCTTCAACTACTGCTGTAAGGATTGTTGTAGAACCTGTCGGGGTTGGTACACGCTGAGCAGATCCGATAAGTTTGCCGTTCAGTTCCGGAATAACCAGACCGATAGCTTTTGCAGCACCTGTGCTGTTCGGAACGATGTTAACTGCAGCTGCACGAGATCTTCTCAGGTCGCCTTTTCTCTGCGGTCCGTCAAGTGTCATCTGATCGCCTGTGTAAGCATGGATTGTGCACATGATACCGGATTTGATCGGTGCAAGATCGTTAAGAGCCTTAGCCATTGGTGCAAGGCAGTTTGTAGTACAGGATGCAGCGGAGATGATTTTATCTTCGTTTGTAAGACCTTCATGGTTTACATTGTAAACGATTGTCTTAAGGTCGTTTCCAGCCGGAGCGGAAATAACAACATGTTTAGCACCTGCATCGATATGAGCCTGAGCTTTGTCTTTGGATGTATAGAAACCTGTGCACTCAAGAACTACGTCTACACCGATTTCTCCCCAAGGAAGTTCTGCAGCGTTAGCTTTTGCATAGATTTTGATTTCTTTTCCGTCAACTGTGATGGAATCTTCGCCTGCTTCTACTTTGTCAGCCAGAGCGTATCTTCCCTGAGTTGAGTCATATTTTAATAAGTGAGCCAGCATTTTCGGGGATGTAAGGTCGTTGATAGCAACGATTTCAAATCCTTCTGCTCCAAACATCTGACGGAAAGCCAGACGACCGATACGGCCAAATCCGTTAATTGCAACTTTTACTGCCATGATAAATTCCTCCTATGAATTAAATGGTTGATTTACGGCGTTTGTTAAAGAAACGTCAACCTATTGCATATTGTATCGAATCTTGTACAAAAATTCAAGACCATTTTATAAAAAAACATGATAAAAATGTTTTAATATAGGAATGAAACCATAGCAGGAACGTTTTTTACATGCTATAATAGTGTCAGTCCATTCAAAGGAGGATACAAAAATGTCAAATCAGATTTTATGGGACTGCCATATGCATTCTTCTTTTTCTGCTGACTCAGACACATCTATGGAAGATATGATCCATGAGGCGATCCAACGGAATCTCTCCGGCATCTGTTTTACAGAGCATCTGGATCCTGATTACCCACCCACACCGGATAATGAAACATTTGAGCTTGATCTGGATGCATACAAAGAGACGCTTTTCTCACTTCAGGAGAAATACCGTTCAAAACTGAATATACATTTCGGCATTGAGCTGGGGCTGCAGCCACATCTTGCAGATTCTTTTAAAGAGCTTCTTAAGACACTGCCTTTTGATTTTGTGATCGGCTCTTCCCATGTAGTTCACGGCTATGATCCATATTATGGAGAATTTTTTGAAAACCGTGAGGAATCCGCGTGTTACCGGGAATATTTTGAATCTATTCTTGAGAATCTGGAAGCTTTTTCCGGGATGGATGTCTACGGACATATTGACTATGTAGTCCGGTATGGTCCGAATCAGAACAAAGAATATTCCTATGAACGTTATCGGGATATTCTGGATGAGATCCTGCGCACAATCATTGACAAAAATCTCGGAATCGAGCTGAATACAGGTGGTTTCCATTATGGTCTCGGGGAACCGAATCCATGTCGCGCTGTCATCCGCCGTTATCGTGAACTTGGCGGCGAGATCATCACGGTCGGAGCCGATGCACATGCCCCGGCCAAAATCGCCTATGATTTTGATAAGGCTGCTGCCATACTTGCAGAAAGCGGCTTTAAATACTATACTGTATTCCAAAACCGCAAGCCGGAATTTATTAAATTATAGTTGTCAGTTAATTTTCAGATAAAGATACAAAAGGAGGCTATTTATTATGGCAAAAAAACGTCTTCAGAAAAAGCGTGAAGCTGCCAGAGCTTCTGCGGCACAGACTGCCGCACCAAAAGCAGAACCTGTCAAAAAAGCAACCAAAACTGTCGCACCTTTAAAGGTCGAAACGAAAAAGACCGAACCGGTTAAAGTTGAAACCAAGAAGACTGAGGCTGTAAAAGTCGAGACAAAAAAGGTTGAACCGGTTAAGGTAGAAACTAAGAAGACTGAGACTGTCAAAGTCGAAACAAAAAAGGTTGAACCGGTTAAGGTAGAAACTAAGAAGACTGAGACTATCAAAGTCGAGACTGCAAAATCCGAACCTGTCAGACTTGAAAACAAGCGTGATGATGATCGCATTTACTGTGAGCGTCTTGCCCGTCATCTTGACGAGCTGAAATGGCTTTACTGTGAACTGTATCAGGACAATCCATATGTCACAATGCACCTGAACGATCTTCTGAAAGTACTCAAGAAGTTCTACGACATGCGAGGCAATGCCCTGAAAGAATCTGATCTGAAACGAGAAAAAGATCCGACATGGTACAAGCGCAATGATCTTACCGGTATGATGATGTATGTCAATGCATTTGCCGGTACTCTTTCCAATCTGGAATCCAAACTGGATTATGTGCAGGAATGCAATGTTAATTATCTGCATCTGATGCCGCTTCTTGACTCCCCGAAGGGACGCAGCGACGGCGGTTATGCGGTTGCTGATTTCCGTAAAATCCAGGAAGAACTCGGAACCATGGATGATTTTGCAGATCTGACTGCTGCCTGCCACAAACGTGGCATTAACGTCTGTCTGGATTTCGTCATGAACCATACATCCGAAGATCACGAATGGGCAAAACGTGCCCGTGCAGGAGAAAAAGAATATCAAGACCGTTACTTCTTCTTTGACAACTATGATATTCCTTCCTTATATGAGCAGACCTGCCCGGAAGTTTTCCCAACTACTGCACCTGGCAACTTTACCTGGCTGGAAGATCTTCATAAACATGTTATGACTACCTTCTATCCTTATCAGTGGGATCTGAATTACCGCAATCCGATTGTTCTCAATGAAATGATCTTTAATATGCTGTATCTTGCCAATCAGGGTGTGGATATCGTTCGTCTGGATGCTGTACCATATATCTGGAAACAGCTTGGAACCAACTGCCGCAATCTTCCACAGGTTCACACCATTGTACGCATCATGCGTATGGTCTGCGAGATTGTATGCCCGGGCATACTTCTTCTCGGAGAAGTTGTTATGGCTCCTGAAAAGGTTGTTCCATACTTTGGAACTGTCGAGAAACCAGAATGCCATCTGCTCTACAATGTAACAACTATGGCAAGCACCTGGCACACAGTCGCAACCAAAGATGTTTCTCTGCTGCGCCGGCAGCTGGATATCATCTCAAACCTTCCAGGAGACTGCGTATTCCAAAATTATCTCCGCTGCCATGACGATATCGGATGGGGACTGGATTATGAATATCTGGAAAACTTCGGTATTCAGGAAGTACCTCATAAGAAATACCTGAATGATTTCCTTACAGGAAAATATCCGGATTCATTTGCACGAGGAGAACTTTATAACGATGATCCACGTCTTGGTGATGCAAGACTCTGTGGAACTACTGCTTCTCTCTGCGGTATTGAACGTTTTGGATTTGAAGGAAATCAGGAGGGTGTAGACAGAGCTGTCCGTTATGACATTACCCTGCATGCATTTATGCTTTCCCAGTCCGGTATCCCGGTAATTTACAGTGGTGACGAGATCGGTCAGGTAAATGATTATACTTACAAAGATGATCCGGAAAAAGCTGACGATTCCCGTTATCTCCACAGAGGAAACTTTGACTGGAAACTGGCTGAAAACCGTCATGATCCGACTACTGTACAGGGCAAACTCTTCCCTGCACTTGATAAGCTGGAACATATCCGTACCAGTCACGGCGTATTTAACAGCAATGTACCGTTTCATACCATCGACACATGGGATAATTCAATTCTTGCTTTTGTACGTGAAAATGATGAAGAGAAATTCATCGGAATCTACAACTTCAGTGAAAACAACAAAGTAGCCTGGATCAATGAGGAAGACGGCATGTACACAGACCTCATTTCCGGCCGTGAACTGGAAGCCAAAGGCGTGCAGATTCCGGCATTCGGATGCTACTGGCTGTGCAGAAGTAAAAAATAAACGTTTTTTCTATAAAACCATTCCAAAAGGCTCCGGTCATGATGACCAGAGCCTTTCTTAATGTCTTATTGTTAATATCCTATTCTGGATATCATATATTCTATTTACGAAGTTTGTCGATGAATCCGGTAAAGCGTCCCGGGGTTTCCTGATCCAGCGAACGGGCATAAATGCCTTTCAGCCAGACCGTGATCACATCGATCAGTACCGGTGCAAATGTCATCAGTATGAATACAAGAATGATCATGCCGAAATCCAGCGAACCAAGTGAAAGCAGTTTCTGGAAAATAACAGCCGCCGCGAAGAAAATAAACTGCATACCGTAGATAATCACCTTGCGATACGTATTAAGCGGTGCATAGACTGTTTTTAATGCTGCCATGTAATTCCATCCTGTCACAAGGACACATGCGGTATTCAGCATTGCCATAGAATGATATACATTCTGGCAGACAAGCATTACTGCAAATACACAGAATGTGATCGTAATTGCTGCCGGAAAAGCATTGATAAATACATGTCGTAAAAACGTATGGTCAATCTTTTCGTAGTTATTCTCCTGTGCAAGAAGAAATGTCGGAATACCGACCGCACATGCACTGATCAGTGACATCTGGATCGGCTCGAACGGATATGCATTTCCGAAAAAGATCGTCAGCAGAGACAACATAACAGAAAACATTGTCTTGATCAGGAACATTGATGCTGCTGTACGGATATTGTTTACAACCCTTCGCCCCTGATTTACGATATGTGGCATGGAAGCAAAGTTTGAATCCAGAAGTACCACATTCGCAATATTCTTTGCCGCATCACTGCCCTGCGCCATTGCAATACTGCAGTCCGCTTCTTTCAGGGCAAGTACGTCATTGACACCATCACCGGTCATCGCAACTGTATGACCCTGAGACTGTAATGCCTGTACCATTGCTTTCTTCTGCTGTGGTGTCACGCGTCCGAACACGCTGTACTGTGCCACTGCATCCTGTAATTCTTCCTCAGTTGTCAGTGTTGTCGCATCTACATAACTGTCCGCATTCTTAAGTCCTGCACGTCTCGCAATCGCCGCAACTGTCACCGGATCATCACCGGAAATCACTTTAAGATCTACTTCCTGGCTGTCAAAGAAAGCCAGCGTATCCGGCGCTTCTTCACGAATCACATCGGTAAGAAGCATCAGAGCCAGCGGTTCCAGCCCTTCCGGAAGTTCTGTCCCTTCCGCATTCTGAGAACTATGTGCAAGTACAAGCACTCTCAGTCCTTCTTCTGCATAAGCCTGACATTTCTCCGTCAGTTCTTCATTATCCTCCGGAAACAAAAACTGCGCTGCTCCCATCAGATAAGTGCCTTTTTCTTCAAAAACAGCACCACTGTATTTACGGTCAGAAGAGAACGGAATCACATGTTCCAGCGTCATGTCCTGCTTTGCCGGAAAACGCTTACGAAGTGCATCAATCGTCGCATTCTGATCTTTGAGCACGTGCATCATGTTACCCATGATGGTGTCGATGTCATCCGTAAATGCAGGATCTGTCTGTACCTGCTCTTCTGCCTCCGGGCTTTCTGCGGACTCAGGCTCTGTCGCAGCTGTCTCAACTCGTCCTGTACTTACATATGGTTCCACGCGCTCGACGCACATTGTTCCTTCCGTGATCGTTCCGGTCTTGTCCAGACAGAGTGTATCGACTCTTGCAAGTGTCTCGATACAGTAAAGCTCCTGTACAAGTGTCTTTTTATTTGCAAGTACAAGTGCACCGAGGGTCAGCGCAACACTTGTCAGAAGGACAAGTCCCTCAGGAATCATTCCCAGGACTCCGGCTACCATGCTCACTACAGAATCTCTAAATGTATCACCTACGATATAATACTGCTTATAAAATAACAGTGCACCGAGCGGCACAATAATAATACTGATTACTTTAAGGATCGCATTCAGGGAATTTTTCAGTTCGGAATTGTGTCGTTTAAATTCCTTCGCTTCGCTGGTGATCTGTGCTGCGTAATTATCCTTTCCTACATGAATAATCTGGCAGCACGCTTCTCCTGATGTTACAAAACTTCCGGAAAAAAGTTCGTCTCCTTCACTCTTCGGAAGATTATCCGATTCTCCCGTAAGCAATGATTCGTTTACTTCCAGGCTGCCTTCCAGTATGCAGGCATCTGCCGGCACCTGATCACCGGTCTTAAGACAGACCACGTCATCAAGCACCAGTTCTTCCGTCGGAACGGTCCATTTCTGTCCTTCACGGATAACAACGGATTTTCTGGCTGTAAGAATTGCCAGCTTATCGATTGTTTTTTTGGCACGGATCTCCTGAGCAATACCAATCAGCGTATTAATGATAATGATACATACAAAAAACGCATTTTTGTAAGAGCCCACCATAAGAACCAGTACCAGAAGTACAAGGTTCAGAAAGTTGAAAAATGTCAGTGTGTTTTCTCTGACGATCTGCTTATAGGTACGCGTATTCGGATTTTCATCCGCATTGACCTTTCCCTCCGCAATTCGCTCATTTACCTGTTCATCTGTAAGTCCTGTCAACCTTTCACCTCACAATCAGCCACAGTTATTAATACTCTTCTTCCTCTTCGCCTTCGCTGATATCAGACTTCGGTTTGTCCAGTCCTTCAATCACGATGCCGTGTTTCTGTGCATAGTCCCACAGCGCAGCATGAATTGCCTCTTCTGCAAGAAGGGAGCAGTGTACTTTAACCGGCGGAAGTCCGTCCAGAGCTTCCATAACGGCTTTGTTTGTAATCTGCATTGCTTCTTCGATAGTCTTACCTTTTACCATTTCTGTAGCCATACTGCTTGTTGCAACAGCTGCACCACAGCCGAATGTTTTGAATTTGCATTCTTTGATGATATGTGTCTCATCGTCGATATCAAGGAACATTCTCATGATATCTCCGCATTTTGCATTACCAACAGTTCCTACACCGCTGGCGTCTTCGATTTCTCCTACATTTCTCGGATGCTGAAAATGATCCATTACTTTTTCGCTGTACATAATATTTAATCCTCCTGTTATTGTCTTTTGTCTACCGTAAATACTATTTAGATTTTGTTATTTACTTCTGGTTTTTCATGAAGTCTTCATACAGTGGAGACATGCTTCTCAGATACTGTACGATTTCTTTTAGTTTATCTACTGTAAATTCCAGATCTTCTTTGGTTGTCTCTTCGCTTAAGGTAAGTCTCAGAGAACCGTGTGCGATCTCATGAGGCAGCCCGATTGCCAGAAGTACATGAGACGGGTCAAGGGAACCGGATGTGCATGCAGATCCGCTTGATCCGCAGATGCCGTTCTGATCAAGCATCAGAAGCATGGACTCACCTTCAATGAACTGGAAGCTTACATTAACGTTGTTCGGAAGTCTCTTCACTCTGTCACCGTTCAGTCTGGAGTATGGGATTTCAGTAGTAAGACGATTAATCAGGTAATCTCTCAGTTCGATTTCTTTTTCTGTACGTTCTTTCATGTTTTTCATTGCACGTTCTGCTGCTGCGCCGTACCCTACGATTCCCGGAACGTTTTCTGTACCGGCACGACGTTTACGCTCCTGTGCACCGCCATGTACGAAGGATTTAATCTTTACGCCTTTACGGATATAAAGGAAACCGATTCCTTTTGGTCCGTTGATCTTGTGTCCGCTGGAACTCAGCATATCAATGTTGTATTCATCTACATCGATCGGAACCTGACAAAATGCCTGTACTGCATCTGTGTGGAACAGAATGCCGTGTTCTCTGGCAATACGTCCGATTTCTTTGATTGGCTGAATAGATCCGATCTCGTTGTTTGCAAACATTACAGAAATCAGGATAGTCTCCGGTGTGATTGCCTTTTCCAGTTCGTCCAGACGTACGATACCATTCTCATCTACGTCAAGATATGTGATCTTTGCACCTCTTTCTTTTTCGAGGTATTCACATGTATGAAGAATAGCATGATGCTCAATCTTTGTTGTAATAATGTGATTTCCTTTTGATTTGTATGCTTCAAAAGTAGCCTTCAGTGCCCAGTTATCCGCTTCACTTCCACCTGCTGTAAAATAAATTTCTTCTTTTTTTGCATTCAGAACATCCGCGATCTGCTGTCTTCCTTTTGTTACTGCTTCTTTGCTCTTCTGGGCAAAATCATAAATACTGGACGGGTTTCCATAAAATTCAGAAAAATACGGAAGCATTGCATCAAGAACTTCCGGTGCAGTTTTTGTTGTGGCTGCGTTATCCAGATATATTAATTTACTCATATTTTTTCCTCCTGCTTAAAAAATGAATTTTACATTTTTTCTTTTTGTTTTTTCCGGCTTTCTTCTATCAACTGATCCAGCATCATGGTATCTACCGCCTGTGTAATACTGTCGTTGATTCGTTTCCACACATATTTCGTCACACATATATCATGATTTTCGCAGGTGCTCTCGTCTTCCATGCCGGAACACTGTGCTGCTTCAAGGCTTCCCTCAAGGACTCTCAGGACATCGCCAACAGAAATCTCTGCTGCCGGACGTCCCAGGCGATATCCGCCACCGGCGCCTCTGGTACTCTCCACCAGACCTGCCTTCTTAAGCTTCGCCATCAGCTGTTCAAGATAGCTGTCCGAAATATTCTGCCGACTTGCAATACTCTGAATGGAAACGGCTTCTGTTTCACAATGCAAGCCCAAATCGATCAAAGCTTTCAGACCATATCTTGCTCTTGTTGACAGTTTCATCCACTCACCTCTTTAATTCCTAGTGTTTTCGTCGGATTTATTTCAATTCATACTTTAGCAGAAAGGAATCGGTCTGTCAAGGAGGTTTTATGCATATACTGACAAAAAAGCAGCCAGGTAATTTTTATGTCAAAAAAGCGTTTTTTTGCAGGAACTTTTCTGCTTTCCGCGGCCGGTATCATCAGCCGGATCATGGGCTTTTTCTATAGGATATTCCTTTCACAGACAATTGGTTCCAGAGGGCTTGGTCTGTACCAGCTTGTTGTTCCATTGCAGCATATGGTACTTGCAGTGACAACCTCAGGCATCCAGACTGCGCTCTCACGAACAGTTGCCTCCCAGACTGCTTTAACGAAAAAAAAGGAAGCCGGGGATTCTTTTTGCGTCGGTACACTTTTTGCATTCGTGCTTTCCTTTGTGGCTATGTGGATCTTTTACACTTTTGCCGGCTGGTTTGCCGGAGAGATTCTGAAAGAACCGGAAACCGAAGCACTGATCCGGATCATGGCATGCAGTTTTCCATTTGCCTCCCTGCATGCCTGCATCAGCAGTTACTACCTGGGTCGCAAACAGGCCGGTTATCCTGCCTTTACCCAGATTCTGGAACAGACCGCACGCATCCTTTCTTCCTGTATCCTGGTAAAAATTTTTCTGTCACGGAATATCGAAGTTACTGCCTGGATTGCCGTTACCGGCGCCCTGATTGCAGAATTCACCGCAGCATTGTCATCGCTGCTTTTTTTAAGTCTGCATTTTCACGCAGAAAATTATTCTTTTTTCCATATAAAAGCACCCTTTCACAAACTCTCCGAAATTACTGCCACAGCCTTTCCGCTGACACTCAATCGTCTTCTCCTCTCAGTTCTCGCCGCGATCGAAGTCGTACTGATTCCACAGCGATTACGTATGTATGGATTTTCCCAGAGTAATGCTCTGAGTCTGTACGGAATTTTTACAGGTATGGCTCTTCCCTGCATCCTGTTTCCATCCACAGTCACAAATTCCGCAGCTGTCATGCTCACGCCGTCTGTCGCAGAATTGCAGACGTTAGGAGCTCACCGGCGTATTCGTTACATAGCCAGCCGTGCATGTGCCGCCTGTTTTCTGATCGGTACTGCCTGCACGGGTCTTTTCTACTTTTTCGGCCCGTTTGCAGGAAAACTTCTGTTTCATGAAGTTACAGCCGGAAACTGCATCCGTACGCTTTCCTTTGTCTGTCCTTTTTTGTATACAAACATCACGCTTACAAGCATCCTGAACGGACTCGGAAAAACCGGAGCAACGCTTCTTCACAATGCAGCAGGAAGCCTTATCCGCATCCTGTTTGTATTATTTGCAATTCCACTGATTGGTATACGTGGGTATCTTTACGGATTGCTTCTTAGTGAAATGCTCTTAAGTATTATGCATATTAATACACTTTATCATATAAAATCCTGAAGATTTCGACAAAATACGTACCTTTCTCTATCGACAATTACTTAACAATCATATATAATAAGCCTGATATGTCCAATTGAAAACGCGTTGGACACGAGGAGGAAAATATGGGATTCACTTTTTTAAAGAAACTGCCTACACCTGCCGAAATACGCAATCAGTATCCCATTGATACTGCCATTCAGGAATTAAAGTCAAAAAGAGATCAGGAAATCCGTGATGTTTTTACCGGGAAATCCGATAAATTTCTTGCCATCATCGGACCTTGTTCTGCGGACAACGAAGATGCTGTATGTGACTATCTTCTCCGTCTCCGCAAAGTTCAGGAAAAAATCGAAGATAAAGTTCTGATCATTCCGAGAGTTTATACAAATAAACCACGTACAACAGGCGAAGGTTACAAGGGTATGGTTCACCAGCCGGATCCGGAAAAAGCTCCGGATATGCTTGCCGGTCTGATTGCCATCCGTAAGATGCACATCCACGCCATCCAGGAAAGTGGTTTCACCTGTGCAGATGAAATGCTTTATCCTGAAAACTACCGTTACCTTTCCGACATTCTCTCTTATGTCGCTGTAGGTGCACGTTCCGTAGAAGATCAGCAGCATCGACTTACCGTCAGCGGTATGGATGTACCTGCCGGAATGAAAAACCCGACCAGTGGTAATTACAGTGTTATGCTCAACTCAGTTGTTGCAGCTCAGGGATCTCACCGCTTTATCTACAGAAGCTGGGAAGTTGAAACAGCCGGAAATCCTCTGGCACACACCATTCTCCGCGGTGCCGTAAACAAACACGGAGAGGCGATTCCGAACTACCATTACGAAGATCTCCGTCTTCTGTGGGAAAAATATCAGGAAAAGAACCTGCAGAACCCTGCAGTCATCGTTGATACCAACCACTCCAATTCCAACAAGCAGTATGAACAGCAGGTTCGTATTGCAAAAGAAGTTCTCCACAGCCGTATGGTCGATCCGGAACTTCATAAACTGGTCAAAGGCTTCATGATTGAAAGTTACATCGAGCCGGGCAGCCAGAAAATCGGTGGTACACATATTTACGGAAAATCCATCACAGATCCTTGTCTTGGATGGGAAGAATCCGAAAAACTGCTTTACACTATCGCAGAAATGTGCTGATAAATCAGCAAAAGGACCTGCTATTCGGCAGGTCCTTACTTATGATTCAATGTCTCGGGTGCGCCTTCATATACACATCTCTCATCTTCGAAACGTTCAGTCCCAGATAAATCTGTGTCGATGAAATATCTGCATGTCCCAGCATTTCCTGTACACTCTTTACATCCGCCCCGTTCTGCAGCATATGTGCCGCAAAAGAATGGCGAAGTGTATGCGGTGTGATATCTCTGTGGATTCCGGCATCTGCCGCATATCCTTTCAATACTTTCCAAAATCCCTGTCTGCTCATGGATTTCCCGGAGCAGTTCGTAAACAGTGCACTCTCATTTGTATCTTTTGTAAAAAAGCCTCTGGAATGCTCCATATATTGCAAAATCGCATTACGGCTGACATTTCCAATCGGGATAATACGTTCTTTGTCACTGTCATGGCATACCACATAGCCCATCTGAAGATTAATATCTGTAGTACTGAGATGAATCAGTTCGCTGACACGCATGCCCGTTGCATACAGAAGTTCCATCATTGCATTGTCACGGATGCCCTTCGGTGTACGGATATCCGGCTGCTTCAGCAGACGATCTACTTCCTCAACAGAAAGGATCTCCGGTAGTTTCTTCTCAATCTTCGGTGTATGTAATACCTCTGTCGGGTCTTCTGCTACAATTCCTTTTTTTAGCAGGTAATGATAAAGAGCCCGGATTGACGCAATATTTCTCGAAATCGTCGATGCCGCCAGATTTTCACTTTTTATTTTATTTAAATATCCCTGCAGATCTGTACAGGTCACTTCTGAAAAACTCGTAAGATCCTGTTCCTGTAAATATCGGATCAGTTTTTTCAGGTCACGTTCATACGACACTTCTGTATTTTTTGAGGTATTTTTCGTCTCATGTAAATATAAAATGAAATCCTCGACTACTCTTTCCATTCTGCTTCATCCCAACTCTGTTTCTACATATTTTTCCTGAAAATGTATCTGTATTATACTGATTATTTTACATAAAATCAAACACTATTTTTGCATGAAAAGCCTGCCAAACAGGCATTTTCGACATTTTCCACCAAATATCGAGATTTTATTGTAAACCTCCACTACATCTGGTAAAACCCACTCAGAAAATTTTTAAATTTTTTATCAGGATTTCTGTGATTTTCGGGTTACAATATACTTCCAGGAGAATCCCCGCCAGGCAGAGTGCCGCACAAAACAGCATTCTCAGAAGATATCCTGTAATCTGTCCTGCTGAAAAAGAACGGTTCTTCCAGAGTCTTTTTGAACAGCTGTAAATCTGTTCCAGTCCGATAAACATGCATGGCAGATATAGAAGATACTGGGGAAAAAGAAGTCCCGCACCAATCAGGCCTCCGTTCAGACCAAACTGCAGTACTGATACAGTGAGCAGCATTCCAATCAACACGCCTCCGGCAAGCATTCCCATGATGGCCAGTGGCATTCCAAATATCGTCACACCGCTGCATGCCGCAAGCAGAAAGATTCCGCCTCGCATCTTGAGTACCTGCCAGAAATACTCTGCGCTGTTATCTCCTGAAAAAATCCCCATAAGATACATAGACGATGCGGTGCTCTGACGCCACTGCGTCCGGTAAATAAAATTCGGTAAAATCACTCCGATTAGAAATCCCATTCCAAACAGCAACTGCCCCGGATACTTTTTTCTTTCATAAATTCCGGTTTCATATTTCATCACCTCACCCCATATCAGTTTACGAACATGCATAGATGAATAGAACCAAAAGGTGGGATCTCCGCTACATACATACGAAAAAAAGAGTATGCCATCCTGTATGGACATCATACTCTTTTGAACGTTCACGTTTATGTTTCAGAAAGAATTATTTCGCGTAATCTACTGCACGGCTCTCACGGATTACATTGACCTTAATCTGTCCCGGATATTCCAGTTCAGCTTCGATCTGTTTGGAAATATCACGTGCCAGCAGAACCATATCTGCATCGTTTACCTGTTCCGGTATTACCATTACACGAATTTCTCTGCCTGCCTGAATAGCAAATGACTTGTCAACACCCTTGAATTCATTTGTGATATCTTCAAGCTGTTTCAAGCGGTTGGTATAAGTTTCCAGTGTCTCACGTCTTGCACCAGGTCTTGCTGCTGAAATCGCATCAGCCGCCTGTACAATGCATGCAACCAGAGACTCCGGTTCCACATCGCCATGATGGGAAGCAACTGTATTGATAACAACTGCTGACTCTTTGTATTTCTTACAAAGATCCACACCAATCTGGATATGTGATCCTTCTACTTCATGGTCAATAGATTTGCCGATATCATGAAGCAGTCCGGCACGTTTGGCCATGCGCACATCCGCTCCGATTTCTCCTGCAAGAAGTCCGGAAAGCTGTGCTACTTCGATAGAATGTTTCAGTGCATTCTGTCCATAGCTGGTACGGAATTTCATACGTCCAAGAAGTTTCAGAAGCTCCGGATGAATACCATGAACGCCAACATCCATAGCTGCATTCTCACCGTCTTCACGGATCTGTGCCTCTACTTCTTTCTGTGCTTTCTCTACCATTTCTTCGATTCTTGCCGGATGGATACGTCCGTCAACGATTAATTTTTCCAGAGCAACTCTGGCAATCTCACGTCGAATCGGATCAAATGCTGATAAAACTACTGCTTCCGGAGTATCATCGATAATGAGATCAACACCTGTCAGTGTTTCAAGGGTACGAATGTTACGTCCTTCACGGCCGATGATTCTTCCTTTCATCTCATCACTTGGAAGCTGTACAACGGAAATTGTAGTCTCAGAAACATGGTCTACTGCACATTTTTGGATTGCATTTACCACGTATTCCTTTGCCTTCTTACCTGCGTCTTCTTTCGCGCGGCTCTCAAGCTCTTTGTAGAGTCTCGCCACGTCTACTTTGACATCGTCTTCTACACTTCTGAGTAACTCGTCTTTTGCCTGTTCGGAGGTCAGACCGGAAATTCTTTCCAGTTCCTGTACTCCTTTTTGTTCAAGTTCGTCTACTTTCTTTTCTCTTTTTTGTAACTCTGCAACTTTTGCTGTGCAATCTGCTTCACGCTTCTCTACTGCATCCGCCTTCTTGTCAACAGATTCCTCTTTTGACAGGACACGTCTTTCGTATTTCTGCAGTTCTGATCTTCGTTCCTTGGTTTCCTTCTCAAGTTCATTTTTCGTTCTGAGGGATTCTTCCTTTACTTCCAATAAAGCTTCTCTCTTCTTCGTCTCAGCAGTTTTTAAAGCTTCATCTATGATGCTTCTTGCTCTGTCTTCTGCTGTGCCAACAACTTCTGCATCTTTCTGCACTTTATTGTTAACAGCAACCTTGCAAGTAATAGGAACCGCAATAAGCAGTGCGACCGCTACAGCGACAATTGCTACAATGATTGTAATTGCCACAGGAGCACCTCCTTATTTAGTTTTCATTGTACAAATACAACAATACAAGTTTAGCTGTTTTTGGGAATTATGTCAAGTTTTTATTTGTGTTATGTCCATTTCTTCAAGCACCGAAAAGATGTCTCCGGAGCGGAATCCACGTCGTGCCAGATATCCGTAAAGACGACGCATCTCACGCTCATCAAGCTCCGCTCCGGGCTCGTACTTCTTCTCGATCATCTGGCATAGAAGAGCTCTCTCATCCGGTGTCTCAAGCTCCTCTGCTTCCTCCCACGCATCCTGTATCGTCTGTCGGTCGATTCCCTTCCCGGATAGTTCCTGAAAAATCTTCTGGCGGCTCTTGTCATGAATTCTGTACATAATATAATTCAGCGCATATCTCCGGTCATTGATATAACCATAATCCTTTACATAAGAGACAGCATCCTCTGCAAGTTCTTCTGAAAAGCCGGCACGGAGAAGGCGATCCGTCAATCCCTTCTCCGTACGATCCATATGTTCCAGAAGACGCAGGGCTTTCTTACGTGCCTCCCTCTGCTGTTCCATATCTGTCATTTAATTATTCCTGCTCTTCTCCATCCTGCTCTGCATTCTCCGGCTCTTCACCCGGAAGCAGATGGTACTGAATCCTTACTTTCTTCTCGATTTCTTCACAGATATCCGGATGATCTTTCAGGAAGATCTTGACATTCTCACGTCCCTGTCCGATACGATCTCCGTTGTAAGAGTACCATGCACCGCTCTTGTTGACCACATTACATTCTGCGGCCAGGTCAAGGATCTCACCTTCTCTGGAAATACCGGTACCAAACATGATATCGAACTCTGCCTGTTTAAACGGCGGAGCAACTTTGTTCTTAACGACTTTAACCTTTACATGGTTGCCAACCATCTCGCCGCCCTGCTTCAAAGTCTCTGTCCTTCTGACATCAAGACGTACAGAAGCATAGAACTTCAGGGCACGTCCACCGGTCGTAGTCTCCGGATTACCGAACATAACACCAACCTTTTCACGAAGCTGGTTGATAAAGATTACCACACAGTTGGAACGGCTGATTGCCGCAGTAAGTTTACGAAGTGCCTGAGACATCAGTCTCGCATGAAGACCTACATGACTGTCTCCCATATCGCCCTCAATCTCTGCCTTCGGGACAAGTGCTGCAACAGAGTCAACGATCACGATATCCACCGCACCGGAACGTACCATCGTCTCAGTGATCTCAAGTGCCTGCTCACCGTTATCCGGCTGGGAAATATAAAGATTGTCGATATCAACACCGATATTCTTCGCATAGACCGGATCAAGCGCATGCTCTGCATCAATGAAACCGGCGATTCCGCCACGCTTCTGTACTTCTGCAACCATATGTAAGGCAACGGTCGTCTTACCACTGGACTCCGGTCCGTAGATCTCAACGATTCTTCCCTTCGGTACACCGCCAACACCAAGCGCGATATCCAGTCCCAGAGAACCGGTCGGAACCGCCTCTACCACCATATTAGAGCTGGAATCTCCAAGCTTCATCACGGATCCTTTACCGTACTGCTTCTCAATATGTCCAAGGGCTGCTTCCAGCGCCTTCTGCTTCTCTTCGTTCATCATTTCAGGATTCTCCTTAACTTTATTTTGAATTTTATTTATGGGCAAAGCCAAACCTATGTTCGTGTTTTCTTCTTATATGCTATTATAAATCCCAGCTAAAGTCAAGCAAAACTTTTTGACATTTTTCTCTCTGAAACGACAGAAGAGGTACCGGAATTCCCCGGTACCTCCTGATATCTGTATTATTTATTTGTCTCCGATCAGCCAGTTGTACATTTCTTCATACTGTTGTGCGGAATGACTCCATGAGAAATCTGCTGCCATTGCGCGGTCAACCATTTTATTCCATTCACGTTTGTCATCATAGAATACCTTCTCTGCATTGCGGACAGTTGCAAGCATCTCATGTGCATTGTAATTTGTAAAGCTGAATCCTGTACCGGTTCCCTCGTACTGGTTGTATGGCTCTACCGTATCCTTCAGACCGCCTGTCTCACGTACGATCGGCAGTGTGCCATAACGGAGACTCATCAGCTGGCTTAAGCCGCATGGCTCAAACAGAGACGGCATCAGGAATGCATCAGATGCAGCATAGATTCTGTGTGACATCGGTTCATCATAATAGATCTGAGCAGATACCTTGCCATGATATTTCCAGTCAAAGTGACGGAACATATTTTCATAGCGTTCTTCACCGGTACCGAGTACGACGATCTGAACAGCATCCTGACACAGTTCATCCATGATATATGCAATCAGGTCAAAGCCTTTCTGGTCTGTCAGACGGGAAACGATACCGATCAGCATTGCGTTCGGATCTTCGTTCAGCCCGAGGTCACGCTGAAGCTGAAGCTTGTTTTTGACTTTTTCCTTGCGGAAGGTCTTTGCATTATAATTCTGTGTAATGTATTTATCTGTCTCCGGATTGAATACATCATAATCGATTCCGTTGACGATACCGCGAAGGTCATGGGCACGCGCACAGAGAAGTCCGTCCAGTCTCTCTCCGTAGAACGGTGTCTTGATCTCTTCGGCATAAGTATTACTTACTGTTGTTACTGCATCTGCAAATACAATTCCACCTTTGAGGAAGTTTGCATCTTTGTATGCTTCCAGCTTATCCGGGGCAAAATAGTAATCAGAAAGACCTGTGATACCCTGTACGGTCTTGACATCCCATACGCCCTGGAATTTCAGATTGTGGATCGTCATAACCGTCTTGATTCCCCAGAAAAATTCATTCTGCTGGAAAGAATCATGCAGATATACCGGAACAAGACCTGTCTGCCAGTCGTGGCAGTGAATCACATCCGGGCGGAATCCGATGACCGGAAGCACGGAAAGAACTGCTTTTGAGAAGAAAGCAAACTTCTCAAGATCCCATGGTGCACTGTCATACGGTTTCGGACCGCTGAAATAATATTCATTATCAATAAAGTAAAACTGGATTCCGTCATATTCCATATGAAGAATTCCAACATAACAATTCTTATATCCCAGATCCATATAGAAGTGGGTGATATATTCCATTTTATCTTTCCATTCCTGCTTCATACAGGCATATTTCGGTAAAATCACGCGTACATCGAAATAACGTTTATCGAAACATTTCGGAAGTGCACCTGCTACGTCTGCAAGACCTCCTGTCTTGATAAATGGTACTGCTTCTGATGTTGCAAATAAGATTCTTTTCATCTGTAAATACCCCTCCTTGATTCCCGCTGTCAGAAAATTTTCTGACATTCTCGGTCTATGCCGGATTTTTATGTTTATTATACCCTAAAACACTTCTAATGGAAAGAGTGATTTTTGTATTCCAGACGTATTTTATCTGCGATCAGAGCAATAAATTCCGAGTTGGTCGGCTTACCTTTTCCGGTGCTTACCGTATAGCCGAAAAGCGCATCAATCGTGTCCATTTTGCCCCTGCTCCATGCAACTTCGATTGCATGACGTATGGCACGTTCTACCCTGCTCGGGGTCGTCTGATGTTTTTTTGCGATCGTCGGATACAGGACTTTCGTGATAGAATTCAACATCTCCATATCATTGACCGAAAGAATAATCGCATCACGCAGATACTGATATCCCTTGATATGTGCCGGAACGCCGATTTCATGAATGATATTGGTGACATCCGCCTCCAGATTATGTTTTCCATACGGAGCAGGGTCCTCATGTACTGCCTGACGCACCGGTTCTCGAAATCTTTTTATGCTGCTTTTGCGGATATGTTTAATACGGTTCAGCAATACCTGATTATCAAAAGGTTTCAGCATATAGTAGGAAGCTCCCAGATTAAATGCGTCTTCTGTAATCCGTTCCTGTCCCACTGCTGAGATCACAATAAATGCAGGCTGTTTTCTGACCGTCTGGTCATGACTGCACTGCTCCATAACAGTCAGTCCGTCCATTTTCGGCATGATCACATCCAGAACCACCACATCCGGTTCTTTTTCTCTTATGATATTACAGATTTCTTCTCCGTTATGTGCTTTACCGACCAGAGTCAGTTCTTTATCTTCTTCGATCATCTGACCAAGTATGTCTGTCATTCTCTCATTATCATCTGCAATCGCCACATTTAAATTTTCCATGAGGCCTTTCCCTCCTAACCTACAGCATTCTACTTCCTTACAACAAGGACATTATAGTGGAAAGGCCTTCACGAAATCAAGCCGAAACTGGCTGAAATACAGCATTTTCGTTCGTCTGAAAACGACATTTTCCTAGCTTCTTTTTTCATATTTTTCTGCTTTTTTCTTTTTCTTCGCATCTTCGACATGACTTTTTCTGCCATTATTTTTTTATTCTTTTTCCACATTTTCCATCATCGTTTCTGCAAAAATCCCATAACCACTCGCTGCATCCTGTACAAATACATGTGTGATCGCACCTGCAAACTTTCCGTTCTGGATCACAGGACTGCCACTCATGCCCTGCACGATTCCGCCGGTCATGTCCAGAAGTTCCTGATCAGTGACCCGGATCACAAAACTCTTATTTGAATCCTCATGATTCATATCAATTCTTGTAATCTCTGCGTCAAATTCTTTCACCTCACCGTCTATGCAACACAAAACAGTCGCCGGTCCTGTTTCCAGTTCCTGCTTGTAGGCAACTTCCATCTTCTTCAGTGAAAGCTGATTTGGAAGAACACTTAATGTTCCGTAAATTCCCTGATCACAATTCTTATTGATGGAACCGATCACCTGCTGTGCATCGTAATGGATCATCCCGGAAAGCTCGCCGGGACTTCCGCTGCTACCCTTCTGTATCCCGACGATCTTTGCCTGATACAATGCGCCTTCATTTATATGCAGAAGTTCCCCGGTATCTACATCACTGATTCCATGTCCGAGCGCGCCAAAACTCCCCTTTTCATCTGCAAAGGTCAGCGTACCGATTCCCTGTGTATTGTCACGCACCCAGATTCCCAGCTTATACTCTCCCCTGACATCTTTTACCGGAGTGATTGAAAGAGGGATTTTTTCCCCGTTTCTGACAACTTCAAGCGTAACCTGCAAATCACCCAGTTCTGAAAGGTCATCAAGCAGTTCTTTCTTGCTGTGCACCGTCCGGTCATTAAATGCCACAATATAATCTCCCGGCTTTACGATATTTTTTGCCGGTTCCTGTGTATATCCTTCCTGCGAAACAATTTCTCCGGTATCGATCACCAGTACACCGTCTGTCTCCATATAGATTCCGACCGTGTCACCGGAAACCATAACGGATTCGCTGTCTGCCGGAGTAACTTTCACATTTTTAAACGGAATCACCCCGAGGATCCGTGCTTTCAGAAGATAGCTTCCGTCACCTGATACGGTAATCGCATCATCAAAATTTAAAAGCGGAAAATCCAGCATATTCTTTACCTGTTCTTCTTTTCCTTCTGAGACAAACAGTTCATCCGGAATCTTGCGCTCCAGATAACGATATCCCAACCACGCTGCTGCAAGCAGATCCAGACACAGGAACCACAGAAGCAGGCATCGGTATTTCTTCTTTCTGTCCACTCTGCCACATCCTTTCTTTTGTAAACTTCTCTCCATACAAAAAAGAGAAGAGATCCTTTTGGATCATCCTCTCTTATTATCTGTAGATCTGTTTATTTCAGTCTTGTATTTTTATGTACCTGTGCCAATTCTTTCATTTCTTTTGCATTATCAAAAACAGCCTGTGTGAGCTCGGCCCCACCAAGAAGGCGCGCCAGTTCACGGACAGAATCATCACCCTCAAGCGGATGGATCTCTGTGATCGTTTCGTTGTCTTTCTGATGTTTTTCGATTTCGAAATGCGTATCTGCCATTGCTGCGATCTGTGGAAGATGCGTAATGCAGAGCACCTGATGACACCGGCCGATCAATGCCATTTTTTCTGAGACTTTCTGTGCGGTCCTGCCGCTGATTCCTGTATCAATTTCATCAAAGATCAGTGTCTCGATCTGATCACGGTCTGCAAGAATCGCCTTGATCGCCAGCATGATTCGTGAAAGCTCACCGCCGGATACGATCTTGCCTAATGGTTTCAGGCTTTCGCCCGGGTTCGTCGATATTTCGTATTCAATGTCGTCAAATCCGCCTGCTGTATATTCCTTCCTGCGGCGGAATGTAATCTGAAACTGTACATCAAGAAAATTCAGATCTTTCAATCCTTCTGTAATTTTATCTGTCAGCATCTGACTGTATTTTTGACGGATCACGGATAATTTATGCGAAACAGTTTCCAGTTCTTCTCTGCTCTTTTTAAGATTTTCTTCTGCTTCGTGGAAGCGTTCCTCATATTTATCCAGATTTTCCAGTTTTTGTTTTTGTTTAAGACAATACTCCTGAATGTCTTCAATCGTACGTCCGTATTTTGCCTTGAGACCATTGATCGTATCCAGACGCTTCTCGGTCTCATAAAAAGCTTCATCATCAAAATTCAGATCATCAACGTACGAAGCCAGCTCACGGTTAAAATCATTCAGAAGGCCGTCTATCTCCTGAAGTGCGGATGCCATGGAATCAAGCTGTGCATCATATTCTGTCACACGGCTGATCTCACGTACAGCATTTCCGACCGACTCACCGGCGCCCTGCCCGGATTCATATCCTGTCAGATCACGTACACCCTGTAGTGTCTCAAGGATCTTCCTGCCATTGTTCAGCTTACGGTAGCGCTTCTCCAGCTCCTCATCTTCACCTGATACAAGCTGTGCGCTCTCGATCTCATTGATCTCAAACTCAAGAAACGCACGTTCTCTGTTGCGCTGTTCTTCATCAATGTCAAGTTCATCCAGCTGTCTCTTACAGTCACGGTACTTTTTATATGCTGTCTGTACTTTCTCTTTTGCAGGAAAAATTTCTTCTTTTCCGTAAATATCAAGAATTTCTAGCTGTTTATCCTGATACAGAAGTGACTGGTGCTCGTGCTGCCCGTGAATATCCAGAAGACAGGAAGCTGCTGCTTTCATCTGCGCCACCGTACAGGTCTCACCATTGATCTTGTTGATGCTTCTGCCATCCATAAGCTTACGTGTCAAAAGTACCTGACCTTCCGATGTCTCGACTCCAAGCTCCCGAAGAGATGCCTCCGCACGCGGATTTTCCACCTGAAAAAGAAGCTCCACCAGCGCATTTGACGCACCGGTACGAATCATATCTTTCGCACTTCTGCCGCCAAGTATCAACTGCATGGAGCCTAAGAGAATGGATTTACCGGCTCCGGTCTCACCTGTCAGAATATTAAGACCCGGACCAAACTCCACTTCAATATCTTCGATCAGTGCAAGATTTCTCACATGAAGATGAACTAACATAATTTCAAAATTCCTTTCAAACGCTCAGCTACGCTCTGTGCCTGTTCGTTGTCCCGTGCCACACACATAACGGTATCGTCCCCGGCAATGCTTCCGAGGATTTCTTTCCAGTTCAGTGCATCCAGTGCTGCCGCAACCCCCATAGCCATACCCGGTACTGTCCGGATCACGATCATATTCTGTCCAACATCAATGGATGTAAGCGCATCATGAAGTACGCGTGTATACTTGTCTCCAAGCTCCACAGATGCACCGGAAAGTACTGCGTAACGGGATTTTCCGTCTTTGCCGGCAACCTTTGTCAGTTTCAGTGCACGGATATCTCTGGACACCGTTGCCTGTGTCACCTTAAATCCGGCACTGTTCAGTCTCGCAGCAAGCTCTTCCTGTGTATCAATGTCATGCTGCTGGATCAGCTCTATAATTTTTTCGTGTCTTGCACTTTTCACGACATTCCCTCCATCACACTAATTGTTACTCATTTTCTGTCTCAGCACCTCGACAAAACTCAGATGGTTCAGTTTCAGTATTTTAACGCTGACTGAAGCTTTTTTTATTACAATCCGGTCTCCTGTCGACATCGGCACTTCGACATCTCCGTCAAACGACGCAAGACCGTTTTCCTGAATCTGTCGTCTTCCTTCGCCAAGCTCAACCGTGATCACATCATCTTCCGGAAAAATAATACTTCTGGTATTCAGCGTATGCGGTGCGATCGGTGTCATCACCGTCATTGCCGCATTCGGCGATATGATCGGTCCGCCGCATGACAGACTGTATCCGGTGGAACCGGTAGGTGTCGCAATGATGATTCCGTCCGCATTGTAGGAATTCAGATAACCGTCGTTTACATAATTGTTAAATCCAATTACACGAAGAGGCGGTCCCACTCTGCTGATCACGATATCATTCAGTGCCACATCCTGTCCTGTGATTTTATCACCACGCCATACCGTTCCGGTAAGCATCATTCTCTCTTCTATTTCGTAGTCGTCCTCAAAAAGTTTGTCCAGTGCTGTATAAATCGACGTTTTATCTATCTCCGCAAGAAAACCAAGTGTACCGAGATTGATTCCGAGCATCGGGATTTCTCTGTGAACCACATCACGGGCTGCCTGAAGAAGCGTTCCGTCTCCTCCGAGTACCAGAATACACTGTGTATCCTCCGGTATCAGAGCCGGATCTGTGTAATGGTATTCCCCCTCCACTCTGCGCTCTGCCTGCTGCACCTGACATTTTTTTCCGTGTTCTTTCAGATACTGTACGATCTCCTCCGTAAATCTCAGATTCTGATCTTTGTCACGATTGGTTATGATATAAAACTTGTCCATCTCTTCTGCCTTCCTTAATCGAGCTGATCATGCGCCTCCCGCACTACCTGCTCCGGTTCTGCTTCAAGAGAAGCTTCGATCACTTCTCCTTCCGGTCTTTTCTTAAGATGTAACAGATACTCAATATTTCCCTCCGGTCCCTTGATCGGTGAGAAAGAAAGATGTCTCGGTTCCAGCGCAATCGAGGACGCATAGGCAATCACTTTTTCAATGACCTCAAGATGTACTGCCGGATCTCTTACCACACCTTTTTTGCCGACTTTTTCACGTCCGGCCTCAAACTGCGGTTTGATCAGACAGACGATCTCTCCGTCTTCCGTCAGAAGATTTCTTACCGGAAGAAGTACTTTTGTCAGTGAAATAAAGGAAACATCAATCGATGAAAACTGTGCCGGTTCCTGAATATCTTCCGGAAGGACATAGCGGATATTTGTTTTTTCCATGCAGACCACACGCGGGTCATTGCGAAGTTTCCAGTCAAGCTGTCCATATCCGACATCGATGGAATATACTTTCACTGCTCCGTTCTGAAGCATACAGTCTGTAAATCCACCGGTAGATGCCCCTACGTCCATGCAGACTTTACCATCCAGTTCCACACCGAAATGGTTCATCGCCTTTTCCAGTTTCAGACCGCCGCGGCTTACATACGGAAGTGTATTTCCACGCACTTCTATCTTTACAGTTTCCTGAAACATGGTTCCTGCTTTGTCTTCTTTCTGGCCATCCACATAAACATTTCCAGCCATAATATATGCTTTTGCTTTTTCTCTGGAAGGTGCCAGTGCACGCTCCATCATCAAAAGATCCAGTCTTTTCTTCATTCCTGCTCCTCATATTCCTCTATCGCATTCAAAATCTCCGGTGCTGACAGACCGATTTTTGCCCGCAGACTGGCGATCTCTCCATGCTGTATAAAACGGTTCCAGATTGCCAGCGGAAGCACACGTACCTCCGGATGACAGGCTTCCATATAAGCTGCCACATGTTCTCCGAATCCGCCGTTTTTTACATTTTCTTCTACTGTCACAAACAGTTTGTGATCCTTTGCAAGTTCGTCCAGAAGTTCCGTGTCCAGAGGCTTTACAAATCTTGCATTGACAAATGTCGGATCTTCCCCCCTGTTTTTCATCTCTTTATAAACCTGTTCGCAGACTTCCGTCATACTTCCCACAGAAAGAATTGCGGTATCTTTGCCCCTGTAAAGGATCTCACTCTTGCCATAACGAACCGGGCTTTCGAATTCTTCCAGTCCCTGATACGCCGTTCCTCTCGGATAACGGATTGCACACGGACCTGCCGCGTGTACGGCAAATTCCATCATTTTTTCGAGTTCTGTGCCATTCTTCGGTGCCATGACTGTCATGTTCGGCATCATAGTCAGATATGACAGGTCAAAACAGCCCTGATGCGTCTCACCGTCTGCACCAACCAGTCCTGCCCGGTCAATTGCAAAAACAACATGCAGATTCTGCATACAGACATCATGAAGCATCTGATCCACTGCTCTCTGAAGAAATGACGAGTAAATTGCAACGACTGGAATCATTCCGCCCAGTGCAAGTCCTGCTGCAAAGCTGACTGCGTGTTCCTCTGCAATTCCCACATCAAAAAGACGCTCCGGAAATGCTTTTTCAAAAGCCACAAGGCCGGTGCCTGCTTTCATAGCCGCAGTAATGCCCACAAGCTTCGGATTGTCTTTTCCCAGACGCACCATTACATCGGAAAAAACATCCGTCCACGAAGATCCTTTTTTCACAGCAAGCTGTCTGCCGGTACGGATATCAAACGGCCCTGTACCATGGAACTGATCCGGATGCAGACTTGCCGGTTCGTAGCCACGTCCCTTCTGTGTCAGAACGTGAACGATAACCGGGCCTTCTACTCGCTTTGCCTCGTTAAAAAGTTTCATCATCTGACGCATATCATGACCGTCAACCGGTCCCAGATAGGTCAGTCCCATATTTTCAAAAAGCATGCCCGGTATGATGAGCTGCTTGATACTGCTCTTTGTGCGGCGCATCGTATCTATGACAGCCGTTCCCACCTTCGGGATTTTCTTAAGTGTTTTCGTCACATTGATCTTCATGCCGGTGTAGACTTCTGCTGTACGAAGCGCACTCAGATAAGACGACATGCCACCGACGTTCTTGGAAATAGACATATTATTATCGTTCAGTACAATGATAAAGTTT
Source organism: Blautia intestinalis (assembly GCF_014297355.1). Taxonomy (GTDB): domain Bacteria; phylum Bacillota; class Clostridia; order Lachnospirales; family Lachnospiraceae; genus Blautia_A; species Blautia_A intestinalis. The sequence goes on from NZ_JACOQE010000006.1 coordinate 105,096, forward strand.
GTCTTAAGTTCTGCTGCATTATTTAATGCCTCATATGCCATTCCTCCGGTAAGTGCGCCGTCTCCGATCACAGATACCACACGGTATTTCTGTCCCTGCAGATCTCTGGCGCGCACATAGCCCAGACCTGCCGAAATAGAATTGGAACTGTGTCCTGCATCAAATGCGTCACAGTCGCTCTCACAGCGCTTCGGAAAGCCGCTCATGCCGCCTTCTTTACGCAGATTTTTGAACCCTTCTTTTCTTCCGGTCAGAATCTTGTGTGTATATGCCTGATGTCCTACATCCCATACGATCTTGTCTTCCGGAAATTCCAGAACATTGTGAAGTGCCATCGTCAGTTCCACAACGCCAAGATTGGATGCCAGGTGGCCTCCTGTGTGACTTACGGATTCTATCAGAAACTGTCGGATCTCCTCTGCAAGCTGTGGAAAATCCGCCAGCGCAATTTTGTGTATATCATTTGGCTTATTGATCTTTTCCAGCATCCTTCGTATCCCTCTTTCATTTCCTGCGCTCTGCCATCTCTCTGACCAGAGCCTCCAGAAATTCGTTTTTATTATTCAGTCTGTCCAGAATCTCGACTGCTTTTTCAGAAAATTTCTTAACCTGCGCAGACGCTTCTTCGATTCCAAATAAGGTCACATACGTAACTTTGTTGTTTTTTTCATCACTGTGTGCCGGTTTGCCAAGTTCTTCGCTGGTACAGGTCACATCCAGAATGTCATCCTGAATCTGAAAAGCAAGACCAATTGCCGACGCAGCTTCCCCGATCAGCTTCGTCTGTTCTTCATCGGCACCTGCAAGTACGGCACCGGTCATCATGGATGCTTCAAGCAGCGCAGAAGTCTTGTGTTCATAGATATAATCAAGCGTTGCCTTATCGATCGGTTTGCCGTCATTTTCCACGTCGACACTCTGACCGCCAAGCATACCGTAAATGCCTGTCCGATCCGCCATGATCTGAAGCGCACGGATCACATGTACACTGTCTTCCGTCATGGAAAAAGCACGCAGCATGGTCTCATAGGCATAGTTTAAAAGGCTTACACCACTCAAAACGCCCATGGCTTCTCCGTAAACCTTATGTGTGGTAAGGCGGCCTCTGCGATAATCGTCATTGTCGATTGCCGGAAGGTCATCATGGATCAGCGAATGCGTGTGGATCATCTCGATACCTGCCATAAAAGGCTCCACAACTTCTCCCTCTCCTCCGAACAGACGGAATGTTTCCAGAAGAAGAATCGGACGAAGTCTCTTTCCGCCCGCGCACATACTGTAATTCATTGCCTGCGCCATCGTCAGGGCAAACCCTTCTTCCTCCGGCAGCCATTTACGTATCACTTCTTCCGCATAAGCGGTTCTCTGCTGTAATTCTTCTTTAAAATTCACGTAATGTTCCATCCTCATCCATCTGGAGCATCTTTTTTTCTACTGTGTCGAGTTTGCCGCTGCAGTATTTCAGAAGCTCCATTCCTTTTTTGTATAAACGAAAAGAGTCTTCCAGTGAAGTGTCACTGCTTTCAAGTTTTTCTGCAATGACGTCAAGCTCCTGAAAGACGTCTTCGATATTTTTTTCGTTATCTGTTGTCTGCTGTGCCATTTTCCCAGTCTTCCCTTCTGATATGCCGTATCTCTGCTTCAAGTACACCGTCTGTCACATTTACTTTTACGGTATCTCCCGGCTGTACCTGCTCTACGGAACGGATTCCTCGTCCCTGCTCATCAGCTACAAACGCATATCCCTGATTCAGCTTCTCCAGAGGTGAAAGTCCTCTGTAGCGTTCCAGACAGATGCCAAGCTGATGACGATATCCGAGTACCTTGTCCTGCATTGCCTTACGAATCCTGTTTTCGTTATCAATCAGGCGCTGCCGGCTGTCACGGAGCTTTCCTTCCGGACTTAAATACTGCATCCGCATCTGATATTTTGCAAGTTTCATGCGGTACAGTTCGAGTTTTCCATTCATTCCACGCTCAAGGCGTTCACGTCCGATTCGGATTTCCTGCATGATCTGCCTGAAATCGTCAACAGCCAGTTCTGCTGCCGCCGATGGTGTCGGTGCACGCAGATCAGATACAAAATCAGCGATCGTAAAATCCGTCTCATGTCCTACCGCGGAGATGATCGGTGTCCTGCATTCAAAGATTGCACGGGCAACCTTCTCTTCGTTAAAAGCCCACAGATCCTCGATTGAGCCGCCGCCACGTCCTACAATGATCGTATCCACGCCTGCCTGATCCAGCATATGGATTCCGTGCACGATACTGTCTGCCGCACCCTCGCCCTGAACCAGTGCCGGATACAAAATAATCTGAAGATATGGATTCCTCCTCAGTGAAATATTGCGGATATCCTGAACAGCAGCACCGGTCGGTGCAGTAACCACACCAAGTCTGTGAATATAGTGCGGAATGGGCTGCTTATATTCTTCGGCAAACATTCCCATTTCTTCGAGTTCTGCCTTTAATGCAAGAAAACGCTCGTAAAGTGCGCCTGCACCTTCGAGTGTGATCTCTTTTGCATAAAGCTGATATCTGCCGTCTCTTTCATAAACATCCACTGCTCCGCCGACAACGACACGGTCGCCGTCTTTCATACGGAACGCAAGTCCCCTCCTGTGTCCTGCAAACATGACGCAGGAAAGCACAACAGTCTCATCCTTCAGTGAAAAATAGATGTGGCCGCTGGTGTGATATTTGCAGTTGGAGACTTCTCCCTTGACATAGATCTTCTGCAGGATAAAATCCTGCGTAAACATGTTCTTTACATATCGGTTGATCTGTCCGACTGAAAAAATGTTTTTCATTTTATTCTTATTCTGCGCTTTCTTCAGGCGCTTTCCTGTGATCTTTCTTTGAAGACCGGATAATGATCTTTGCAGAATGTGTCTGACGGCGCGGATGTTTCGGTTCTTCACCGGAATCTTTCTTACCACTTGCGATCTTGCCAAGGACACCGTTTACAAAGGAGCCGGAATCTTCTCCGCCAAAAAGTTTAGCAAGCTCAACAGCTTCGTTGATCGCTACTCCGACCGGAACATCCTCGTCCATTTTCATTTCATAAACTGCCAGACGCAGAGCGGTCAGATCCACGCGATTCATACGTGTAGTCTTCCATCCGCGGCTGTAATCATTCAGGATTTCGTCGATTTCCTCCAGATGTTCCAGAATGTGGTCGTATTTCTGCTGGATAGCTTCCTGATCTTTCTCGCTGACTTCGCCAAGTCCTTCGAAATAGATGGAAAGCTGTTCCGGCATCTCGTTTTCTGTATTGAACTGTGTCATAAACAACAGTTTAAAGATATGTTCTCTCTGCTCGCTTCTTCGCATATTTCCTCCTAAAGAAAAAAGGAAAGGTTTACTTTCCTTTTTCGTTCTCCATATCAACACCTGTGATGCGGATGTTTACATCTGCAACTTCAAGGCCGGTCATATTTTCAATGGATGATTTTACTTTATCCTGAACTTTCTTGCTGACTTCAAGGATATTCTTGCCAAACTCGATGTTCAGTGTCAGATCTACGGTAACAACACCTTCCAGTACGGTTACCTTAACGCCTTTGGAAAGGTTCTTGACACCAAGCCTGCTTACCAGTTCGTTTGTGATATTGCCTTCCATGGAAGCAACACCGTCTACATCTGTCGCAGCAAGTCCGGCGATCACTGTCACTACTTCATCAGCGATCTTTACTTCGCCGATTCCTCCTACGTCCTGTAATTTATAAGTTGTTCTTTTTTCTGCCATTCCAATTCCTCCTGCGGATTCCGAATCGAATAATTGATGGTTTTAGTATATCAAATCTGACTGCAAATTAAAAGGTTTATTTACTGAATTCTGTAAGCACCAGATCCGGATTTCTGTCTTCGACCATACCCACGCTCCATGCATTGACAAACAGAAGCAGCGGATTTCCCTTCAGGTCTGTAACTTTCTTCATATCTGAAGTTCCGGAAATCTTTGCAACATCAACCTGCTCTTTATTTGCGATCCAGCGGATGTGTTCATATGGAAGGTTTTCCAGACGGATTTCTACGTTGTATTCATTTTCCAGTCGATATTTCAGAACGTCAAACTGAAGTACGCCGACAACGCCGACAATGATTTCTTCCATACCGGTATTGAACTCCTGGAAGATCTGAATGGCACCTTCCTGTGCAATCTGATTGATACCTTTGACAAACTGTTTACGTTTCATGGTATCGATCTGACGTACACGTGCAAAATGCTCCGGTGCGAAAGTCGGGATTCCTTCAAAAGCAAACTTCTTACCCGGTGCACAGATCGTATCACCGATGGAAAAGATACCCGGGTCAAACACACCGATGATATCTCCCGCATATGCCTCGTCTACCACATGACGGGACTCTGCCATCATCTGCTGCGGCTGAAGAAGTCTCATCTTCTTTTCGCCCTGTACATGATAAACTTCCTGAGAAGCATCAAATTTGCCGGAACAGATACGCATAAATGCAATTCTGTCTCTGTGTGCTTTGTTCATATTTGCCTGGATCTTAAATACAAATGCAGAAAAATCATCAGACATCGGATCGATCTCACCCTCATCGGATACTCGCGGAAGCGGAGAAGTCGTCATCTTGAGGAAGTGCTCCAGAAATGTCTCAACACCAAAGTTTGTCAGCGCAGAACCGAAAAATACCGGTGTCATATTTCCTTTACTTACCTGTTCCTGATCAAAATCAACGCTTGCGCCATCCAGAAGCTCAATCTCTTCCATAAGCTGTTCTCTCTGATCCGGATCTACAATGTCATCAAGACGTGCATCATCGATATCGATTTCCTCAATGACACCTTCCTTTGTTCCCTTCTGTGTATCAGAGAAAGTCAGGACTTTGTGTGTGTTTCTGTCATAGACTCCGCGGAATTTCTTACCGGAACCGATCGGCCAGTTGATCGGACATGTCGCAATTCCGAGTTCTTTTTCTATTTCATCAAGAAGGTCGAACGTGTCATTTGCATCACGGTCCATTTTATTGATAAATGTAAAAATAGGAATGTGGCGCATAACGCAGACTTTGAATAACTTTCTTGTCTGTGCCTCCACACCTTTGCTTCCGTCGATAACCATGACTGCAGAATCGGCAGCCATCAGTGTACGATAGGTATCCTCGGAGAAATCCTGATGTCCCGGTGTATCCAGAATGTTGATGCAATACCCATCATAATGAAACTGTAGTACGGAAGAGGTTACGGAAATACCTCTCTCTTTCTCTATTTCCATCCAGTCAGATACTGCATGGCGGGCTGTGGCTTTACCCTTAACGCTGCCTGCCAGATTAATGGCACCTCCATACAGCAGGAACTTCTCTGTCAGAGTCGTCTTACCTGCATCCGGGTGGGAGATAATGGCAAAGGTTCTTCTTTTTTCTATTTCTTTCGCATACTTAGACACGTTTTGCCTCCTGTCTATTATCCATTTTCCAATTTCTATACAACTTTTTATTCTAGTATATAGAATACCCTGATGTCAAGAAAATTCGAAGCACAGCTTCATAACGCTGCAAACTCAGTATACCTGCAGAAAAGCTGCCCCGAAACAGCATCTCGCACATTTCCGGGCAGCCTGCATTTAATCGTAGATCCCTTCTGTCACGATCTCCTCTCCTGAAGTCTCCTGATCGTCGTATGTAGCTGTTTCTTCCGTCTGATTCTCTGCTGCCGTTCCGTCATCTGCCGTGTCTTCGGAAACAGATGTATCTTCCGAAGCAGTGGTATCTTCGCTTTCATTTAATGGCGTGATCACGATATTCTCCGGTGCGATGCCAGTCTTACGTTTTACGATATCCTCGATCTGCGCACGTCTGGAATCTTCCAGATCTGCTTCCGGTACTACCACATCCGCGGTCTCACCGGTCAGATTCACCACTGTATTTTCAAACCCTTTCGCTTCAAGAAGCATTTCTGCTGCCGCCTCTTTTTCTGCGATCTCGGTCATTTGCACCATGGTATTGACCGCTTCCTGTTTCTGTTCATCCCCTACTTCTGTGTTGTTCAGAATCTCCTGCAGATCTGCTTTGCTCTGTGAACGCACCTGTTCCCTCGAAAGTTTCGCCTGCGCTGCAAAATCCGATGCTCCTGTCAGTACCGCTTCCCCCGGTGTACTGCCGTCTTCCGGCACTTCTGCCGTTTCTGTGACACTGTTTTCATCTGCTACCGCAGACTCATCACTCAGATCATAATCCACCTGATCAAGAATACTGCTGCTCTCCGTACTTGCTTCTTTTTCGCCAAATCCCAGATCCACATCTGCAAAATTCAGATAACCGGCTATCGCGATCAATATCGCCAGTGAGGTGATAATGACCTGATTTTTTCTGATCACTTTTTTCAATTTTTACTCCTCATTTCATTTTCATTATTCTAATTTTATGCGCATCGATCTGAAATAATGCCATCACCGCCTGCTGAATCTTCTGAACGGTTAACGCGTTGTCTGCCCCTTCCGCAACGATCAGAACGCCCGTAACTTCGGTTTCTCCGGCACTATAAACACCCTGTCCGCCGTCCTCCATAAGCATCACTTTTACCTTGCCGACTCCTTCTGCATTTTCCAGAAGATTCTCCAGCTTTTCTTCAAGCTCCGACTTCTGCTCCTGTATTGTCTGCGGAGCTGTCAAAAGCTTTTCACCTGCTGTATCACTGTTTCCCTTCGATACCGGAAGTGCGATCACCATCAGAAGAAGTCCCGCCAGCAATACAACTGTCCATCGCTGCCTGTTCATCCCCTGAATCCATGATCTGACAGTTTTTTTCTTCGATGCCGAAGTTTCTGCCGAGCGCATCGTTCAGCCCCCTTTCCTGCTCCTCCGCCAGTTTTTCTTCTATATAAAGCACAGCCGATACCGTCTCTCCTTCTATATGTACGACTGCATCGGTTAGTTTTATTCCGTTTTTTTTGCAAAGTGCCGCGATTTCTGTTTCGATTTCCCGGCAATAACCTTCACGCAGATAAAAATCCTGAAGGTTTTCTGCTTCCTCTGTCTCAAGTGTCTGCATTTCCTGTGTATATCTGTCGGAAAAAATTCCTGCCAGTTCGCTCCCCCGCCCGAAAACGGCAAAAACAGGTGTACACAGAATATAAATCAGAAGCAGCCCCATAAACGAACGGATGTAACGCTCATATTTTGAGTCCGGAATCAGATGCAGAACAGCAGAAAAAAGAATATAAAAAACTGCCAGCGTTTTTACCCACTGATAAAAAGATTCTTTCATATATTATGCGCCTCCTCCCACACTCGTCATCAGGATCACAAAATCCAGCATGCACAGTACCTCCGCGGTAAAAAGCACTTTCAGAAGCATCGCACAGCCCTCCCCCATAGTTGCCAGCGACTCGACGATTCTTTTATCCGAGACGGGCTGCGCCACCGCCGCAAGAAAACGATACACCAGTGACTGCAGTCCGTAATGGATCACCGGCCCGACACCAACCGCCACAAATGCCAGAAGGATCACGACGCCCAGACAGTTGCGCACCAGCACCGCACTTGTCAGCACAAGTTCCGTCACCATATTGACTGCGTTCCCGATCCCCGGAAGCGCACCGGCCGCCCTTCCGACCATACTCCGTTTCAGAGTATCGATGACCGGAGCCACGAGATTGCGCACTACCTGAAGTCCGACAACTGCCCCGAGCATGGTCTTAAGTCCCCAGTTCACGACAGTTTTTAATAGTTCTGCCATCCGATCCAGCATTTCTTCTTTTGACAGATGGTTAATAAGCGATAACAAAACATACATTCCGACTCCCGGAAGCAATATGCCAAGAAGAAGGCTCTGCACCAGCCAGACAAGCAAAAGCACTCCTTCATAAAAAACTGCCGCACTGGTCGTCCCCGCTGAGACAGAAACTGTCAGAAAATAAGCAGGAGCCAACACCCGCATAAATTCCGCCATCCAGGAAAGGACATTTTGAAGTGCCCGGCTCATGCCGGAAAAAGAATCCATACAGACCATAAAAAGCAATAAATACACCACATAAAAACAGGTGTCTCCGATCTGTCCGTTATCAAAAACTGCCGCAAAATTCGAAAAAACTGCCGCGAGTAAAATCAGCAGCAGTATCCTGATATAAAGTCCTTTTTGTTTTTCAATCTGTCCGAAAAAGAGGCGGTAAAAAATCCCCTGCAGATCTTTTTCAGAAAAAATCTTTTCCCCTCTTGTCAGACTGACCAGTATATCTGTGAGTGAAAAACTATTTTCTCCGAGCATGTCATCCAACATCTTTTGCACCTGCATAAGTTCCAGATCATCGAGGAGATTTTGCACAGTATCAGTCTGAGTAATTTCCGATTGCAGGTCTGTTTCCATAGTGTCGGATTGCGGATTTGTTTCTGTTTTTGCAATAATCTGCCCTGTCTCTGCACGTACACAAGCCGACGGTAAAATCCATGTAAAAGTCAGCAATAACAGCAGCCAGATAACATATCTGCTCTTCCATTTATCCCGCCAGGCTCCTCCAGTCCCTTTTGCCAGTCTCTTCATGTCAGAAACTCCTGAATCGTCTCGAGCAGTGCCAGAAGGATCGGCATGCTCAAAACCATGACCGACAATTTACAGAATAGCTCGATCTGCGCCGCAGTTGCCTGATGTCCGGCATCTTTGCAGATTCCGGCTGAAAACTGTCCGATATATGTGATTCCCACCATTTTGATCAGCGTATAAAAATATTCCTGATCAACTGAAATACTTTTTTGCAAATTTCCCAGTGTCTGAAAAAGATATTCCAGTTTTCCCACGGCAAGTCCGAGAATCATGATTCCGATTCCCATCGTGATAAACGCTGTATACTCCGCGCGTGTTCCTTTCAGGAAAAATCCCATGATCACACCACACATACCAAGCATAGAAACCCGGATGATATCCATACTGCCTCCTTCCTCAGATCACAAACAATTTCTGAATACTCTGAAACAGTTCATAAATATAGGGAACGATCCAGAAAAGAACGATGAGAAGGCCTGCAAGGCTGACCATAAATGCCTGCTCGTCCCTCCCGCTGTGTTTCAGCACCTGCGACAGAATGGAAACCAGAATGCCGACCGCCGCTATTTTAAATATGATCGTGACTTCCATTCCACGCCCCCTTCCGCCAGATTTCATTCTCCTACCAAAACAGAATCGCAAGCATTGCACCGCCTAAAACTCCCAGACTGTGATACAGTTTTTTCTTTGCCGGAGCAGCCTCCTTCGCCTTCTGTATCATCCGCTCGAATTCATCTTCATAGAGAGAAAGCTGCCGAAGCTGCATCTCCCGGTCAAGATAACCCAGCCGTTCTCCAAGCTGTGCGATGCGTTCCTGTTCTTCTGCTGACAGCGCATTTTCCTTAAGATATTTCTTTGCACATTGCTGTATGATCCTGCCCGGATCTTCTACTTGCCTGTTTTCCATTTTTTCAGATACTGCTTTCAGAAAAGCAGCATATCCCTCTGAGCAATGCATCGCGGTTTCACGAAACGCATCCGGAAGTGAACTTCCCCCATAGCGGATCTCACCTTTCAGGCAGATGATCACCTGTAAAAATTCCTCCAGTGCCTGTATATGTTCGGACAGTTTCCGACTCTCCTGACAGCCCATTCCGGCCGATGCAAGAAATACCAGAAATGCCCCGATGGCTCTCAGCATGGTTTCCCTTTCCCGTCCAGAATATGTACGGTCCTGCCGTTTCGGTTCTGCCTGCCAAGTATGATGTAGCGTTCAAAAACCTGCATGTTTTTCAGTTTCTGGAAAAAGGGCTGCTCCATGATATCCTCGAGTGAATTTCCATGCGCCGTCGCAAGAAGTGTGCAGCCACAGTGAATCACGGATTCCACTGCCCGGAAATCCTCTTCTTTGCCAAGCTCGTCCACCGCCACAACTGCCGGTGACATTGAACGGATCAAAAGCTGCATTCCTTCCGCTTTCGGACATCCGTCCAGCACATCGGTACGCATACCCACATCGTTCTGCGGAACTCCCTGATAGCATCCTGCCAGTTCTCCTCTCTCATCGACCAGTCCGACCGTCATTCCCGGAAACTTCTCATTCCCGTTACTGATCTGACGCACGATATCCCGAAGAAGCGTCGTCTTGCCACAGCCCGGTGGTGAGATCAGAAGTGTATGACAGATTTTTTCTTTTTTTCGGATAAAAGGCATCACCGCATCTGCACACCCGAGAATCTGGTGCGCAAGCCGGACATTGATACAGGAAATATATTTGATACTGCGAATATTTCCCCGATCAAGAATGACCTTGCCGGTCACGCCCACACGGTGTCCACCCTGTACACTGATATAACCCTGACGCAGCTCATCTTCACACGCATACAGAGAATATCCGCTGATGTACTCCAGTGTTTCCTTAAGGTCCTGTCTGGTCACCAGATAGGGGACATCCTTTGTTCGGAGGAATTTTTCGCCGCTGTCATAGCAAAGAAATACCGGTCGCCCCACCCGAAGGCGGATCTCGTAAATTCGCTCATAATCCCGCGGTGCTTCCAGAAGAAGCTTCCTGATATTGCCTGCAAAAAGATTCTTTACCTGTTCCGCCCTGATCGTCCTCACCCTCTCTTACACATAATATATGTAATGGTTTCGGATTTAGTACAGCCGTCAAAAGCTTCTTTCGGATTTTCTTTTTACACGAAAAAACCTCCCACATTAACTGTAGAAGGTTTCTGTTTCCATTGCGATCCCCATTCCCAGAATACACCAGAATAACGGCGAAACTGCTAAATTTGAATCATTTGCCAGTCCCATAAGCAGAAATCCTGTAACGCTTAAAAGAATCCCTGTCCTGAACATGGCTTTTTCTCTGTTTTTTTCTGTTTTTGCATTTCTGACTGCAATTCTGATATAGTGCAGGAAGAACATCAACAGACATATCCCGGAAAGGATTCCCGTCTGCAGTGCACTTTGCAGAAAAATCGCTCCTGTCCGATGCAATTTTCCGCTCCGTCAAAGAAGCTAAAATTCTCCTGTTCCAACCCAACTCAGTATCGGTGTATAAGCACCATCTCTCCAACCCATTTCCCGCTTTATCTACAAAATCCCTGTGGCACTCTCACCACAGGGATCATATATATATGCATTTACGGAAGCTGTACATCGACATGCTCCCACCGCAGCTCCAGCGGATCCTGTGACCAGACAGCACCGCTGTAGCCTTCCTCTAATTCTAAAAGTATATAGGAACCTTCCTCCAGTGAAATCGTCCGAAGATCTCTCGAAAGCCCCTCTCCAGTCCATTTGATGTAGGCCTCCCGAAGTACCCACTGTGTAAAAAAAGCTTTTTCTGGTTCATCCGCATCCAGAATCTCCCGGATCATATCCTGTGGAACCATCCGTTCCAGCATCCGCTCATAATTTGCCTTACGGTGCTGCTGCACATCAATTCCCACTTCCTGACCGGCAAGAATGCACATTACGTACTTGCCGGAATGGGTGATGTTGTAATGGATCTTCGGCTGCAGGATCAAAAATGGTTTTCCGTGCTCTCCTGTCGCCCTCGGCTCCTCCTTAAGCTTCAGACCATATTCTCTTAAAAGGCCTGTTTCAAGAAGCTTTTCCCCGATCATGTGCTCCATATTTTTGTGTTCGTACTGCTGTGCAACCTCTGTAAAAAAAATAACCGCCTTCATACTCCAGCCTCCTTTAAGAACCGGGATGGTTCCCGTTTCTTCTCATACTGCTGTCTTACGTAACACAGAGTCAGCTCTTTTCTGGCACGTGTCATTCCCACATAAAAAAGTCTCCGTTCCTCCTCGATTGCCGGTTCCAGAACAGCTTTTTTGTACGGCATGCTCCCTTCATTTACATTGAGGATGTACACCCTGTCGTATTCCAGGCCCTTAACTCCGTGAAGAGTGGAAATCAGAACGCCCTCCCTTTCTTTTTCCTGTTTGCGTGCCTGCTCTTCCAGCTTCTGTGTATAATCCTCTATGTAATCTTCCCATTCTTTCAGGCTGTCCATGCCCTTCGTACTCTCGGTCAGCCGATCCAGAATTTCACTTAACTCTTCTGGTTTTATTTTACGATACTCTGCATATTCACGCAAGTATTCTTCATATCCCATACCTTTTCTGATAAAATTTATCGCCGCATATGGTGCCAGTCCTTTCAGAATCCGCAGGTGCGTCTCCAGTGTAGTAAGCCGGTCACACATCCAGTCTTTATCCTTGTAACATTCTTTTAGCTGATCAAAAGATATTTCTGGTGAAAGCGACAGAGCATCCCTCGCTATATACCGGTTCGGACGGTTCATAAATTCCAGAAAATTTTTCCTGCTCCTGTCTCCGTTTGCAAAACGCATATAAGCAAGCAGATTCCGACAGATCCAGTGATGAAAAAGATTCGGCAGTTTTTCTTTCATATAGAATGGCACCTGCCGTTCCATCAGCGCTCCGACCAGCCCTTCCGCCTCCTGATTGGTACGGAGAAGAAGTGCCGTATCTTTCAGATCATCTCCCTTTTCCATCCTCCCACGAAGCCGCGCTACCACAGAAAGATATTCTTCCCGCGGATTCTGGTATTCGCTTATAGTTACTTCGCATCCTTCCTGATTCGGTGTCGAAAGATTCTTCTGAAATCTCTTTTTATTTGACCCGATCAGGCGAAGTGCCGAAGAAAGAATCCTGCCGCTGCAGCGATAATTCACATCCAGCGTGACCGTCTCCGCCTTCGGATAATCTTTCGTAAAATTAAGCATGATCTCCGGTCTTGCCCCGCGGAAATGATAGATGGACTGATCATCGTCCCCGACAATAAAAAGATTGTCCTGCGGTTTCGCCAGCATCCGCACAATGTCATACTGAAGCTGGTTGATATCCTGAAACTCATCGACCAGAATGTACTGAAATTTATTCTGCCATGCCGCCAGAATGTCCTTCCTCTGAACAAAAAGCTCATAGCAGTAGAGAAGCATATCATCAAAGTCCAGCTTGCGCCGTGCCTGACATGTCTGACAATAACCGCTGTAGATCTGTCGGAATACTTCATCCGGGCAGCAGGAAGAATAATAATATTCCAGAGAGATCCGATTTCCCTTGACCACACTGATCTCTTTTGCGATTTCTTCCGGGAAGTCACCTTCTTCTGCCAGATCTCCCCCGTAATTCAGAATCAGTTCTTTTAAAATCCCGGATTTTTCTTCTTCTGACAAAATATTAGCTGCTGTGAATCCATATGCCTGTTTCAGGATTCCATAAAAAACACCATGGAATGTTCCAAAGGTCACCCTGGTCGCAGTCTGACCTGTAAACTTCAGAAAACGTTCCTTCATTTCCTTTGCGGCCGCTCTGGAAAAAGTAACTACGAGAATGTTTTCCGGCGGAATCTTCCCCTCATCAGTCATATATGCAGTTCTTTCTACGATTACGGAAGTTTTCCCCGAACCGGGGCCTGCCAGAACCATCATAGGTCCTGACAGGTGGGCGATTGCCCTTGATTGAGATGGATTTCGTTTCATATTTATCAGCTGAGCTTTTCGATAGCTGCCTTTACACGTTTCAGTGTTTCTTCTTTACCGATGATCTCCATGATCTCTGTAGCACCTGCCGGTGTCATCTGTTTGCCGGATACTGCTGTACGCAGAGGCCACATTACATAGCCGTTCTTGTATCCTTTTTCTTTTACAAATGCGCTTAAGGACGCAAACAGCGGATCATTGGTATAATCTTCCTGAGCTTCCAGAACCGGAAGTACTTCTTTCAGGACAGCAAGAGAAGTTTCTTCGTTTGTTTTCATTTTCTTGTGGCAGTACATTGCAGAATCGTATTCCGGTACTTCCTCAAAGAAATCAATCAGAGCCGGAATATCCGGGAATGTCTCAATTCTTGTCTGAACCATACCTGCGATCTTGCGGAAGTTGTAATCTTTCCTGAGTACTTCTTTCATGTATGGCAGTGCTCTCTCATAGAATTCTTCCGGATCCATTTTCTTAATGTATTCGCCATTCATCCAGCGAAGCTTGGTGATATCAAATACAGCCGGTGATTTGCTGATGTGATGATAATCAAAAGCTTTGACCAGTTCCGGGAGGGAGAAGATCTCACAGTTGTCCTGCGGGCTCCATCCGAGAAGTGCAACAAAGTTTACGATTGCTTCTGTCACAAATCCCTGCTCCAGAAGATCCTCATAGGAAGAATGTCCGGAACGTTTGGACAGCTTCTGATGCTCTTCGTTTGTGATCAACGGACAATGCACATAGACCGGAATATCCCATCCGAATGCTTCATAAATACGGTTGTATTTCGGTGCAGAAGAAAGGTACTCATTTCCTCTGACTACATGTGTGATTCCCATAAGATGGTCATCTACAACATTTGCAAAATTGTAAGTCGGGTATCCGTCGGATTTGATCAGGATCAGATCCTCCATCTCCTCGTTGTTTACAGTGATATCACCATAGATAACATCATGGAAAGTGGTGGTTCCTTCTGTCGGCATATTGAAACGGATAACATGCGGCTCGCCTGCATCCAGACGCTTCTGTACTTCTTCTTTGGACAGGTGCAGACATCTCTTGTCATAGATAGAAATCTCTTTGCCTGCAACGACACGTTTCATGGATTCCAGTTCTTCCGGTCCGCAGAAACAATAATAAGCATCACCCTGCTCAATAAGCTGTTTTGCATATTTCAGATAAAGGCCGGATGCCTGTCTCTCACTCTGTACATATGGTCCGACACCGCCGTCCTTGTCCGGTCCTTCGTCATGAAGCAATCCGGTGTTTTTCATGGTACGGTAGATGATATCGACTGCACCTTCCATATAACGCTCCTGATCGGTATCCTCAATACGGAGGATAAAATCTCCGTCCTCGTGTTTTGCGATAAGATATGCATAGAGCGCTGTACGAAGATTACCGACATGCATTCTTCCTGTCGGGCTCGGTGCAAATCTGGTTCTGATTTTTGTCATCGTTCTTTCCTTCCTTTCAAAATGTAAAACCCCTGAGACACTGCTGCCTCAGGGAATGTTTTAAAACTTATGCTTCAATACCTCTGCCTCTGAGATATTCGATCACATCTCCCACAGTTGCCAGCTCTGTAAGTTCTTCGGCAGGTATCTCTATATTGTACTCATCCTCAAGAGCCATTACCAGTTCAAAAAGGTCGAGAGAATCTGCACCAAGATCATCTTTAAAAGAAGTGTCTGCGGTAATTTCACTTTCTTCACAGTTTAACTGCTGCGCAATCATTTTTCTCATTTCTTCTAACATTGCTTTTCTCCTTTATCAAGTAACTTATCTCTGCTTTGATGTGCAAAGTATATATTCTGGAAAAGTATTTGTCAATAGATTTTCCAGATTTTAGAGAAGCCTTTCAGGCTCTTTAAACTTAATCTGTCTTGCCACGCTTAAGGCAAGTCCCATCTCCGACATCAGGAACACGATCGAGGTACCTCCGTAACTGACGAGCGGCAGTGTGACACCGGTATTTGGCATCAGATTTAACACAACCGCAATGTTAAAAATAACCTGCAGTGCAATATGGATAAAAATACCGCTGACCATCAGCGAACCAAACATGTCCGGTGCATTCTGTGCGATGAAAAACAGCCGGTACAGAAGGTATGCAAACAACAGTAAAAGAATGATTCCACCCAGGATACCAAGCTCCTCACACACAATCGAAAAGATCATATCATTCTGTGCTTCCGGTACACTTCCGAGCTTCTGGATACTGTTACCAAGACCGCGGCCGAGAAATCCGCCGGAACCGATCGCATACAGTGCCTGAATCGTCTGATAACCATCACCTGATGCAAAATCTTCCGGGTGCAGCCATACAAGAATACGGCGCAGACGGAAACTGGAACTCGTCTCAAGAGAAGAGCTTAAGATCATAACAAAAATAATGATCAGCACAATACCTACTCCTGCTGCAATCAGGAAAGGCTTCACCTTCGGATGCGCAATGAAGATCAGTCCCATCGTGATGCAGAAAATGATGATCGCGGTACTTAAGTTATCGGTACATGCATATGCCAGAAATGCAAGTGCACTTCCGCTTCCTGCGAGGATCATAAATGCCTTGAGCGTTTTGATATTCCTGCCCATATTGACGATCATATAGGACAGGCACACAATAACGGCAATCTTTGCAACCTCGGATGGCTGAAAGGACAGAGGGCCGAGATTCAGCCAGCGCCTTGCACCATTCGCCGTTCTTCCGAGAGGTGTCTTAACCAGAATCATCAAAATAGCTGCCATTCCGTACAGCACCCCGGTAAATTTCGTCAGAATATGATAGTCGATCTGTGAAATCCCAAGTGCTATGATAATACAGCCAAAACTGATTGCCGCCTGTTTTTTGAAGTAATACATGTCATCACCGTAATTCAGCTCTGCCATGTAGGAACTGGTACTGTAAAGCATGACCAGACCAAAACATGTCAAAAGAATGATAACAGCGAGAAGACTGTAATCATAGTAATCTGTTTTCTTTTTTGTTTTTGGTTTTTTAATTGCTTTTTTTTCTCTGCTCATAATGTACAGTATAGCAGACTCCTTTTCTAACCGCAAGAAAAAACAGGGAAACGGCACACAATCCGTTTCCCTGTCTGTCACATCATTTTTGATTATTTGTCGCTGTCGTTATCGATGGCTGCTGTCTCGATCACAAATTTGACATTTCCATCCATGCCGGTGGATTTTCCACTGAAGGAAGTGTAAGCATTGTCATCGGAACGGATCGCATCGAAGCGGTCCATAAGATCCTGAAGATCATCTTCTACAAGATCAGACAGCTTCTTGATACCTTCATCGTCGAATTTCTTTGTTCCGTCTGCAAGCTCTTTTGCTCCGTCAGAAAGGCTCTTGATACCAGCCTTAACCTGTGTACTTCCGCTGCTGAGTGTTGCTGTTCCGCTTACAAGCTGCTGTGCACCGGATGCAAGCTGTGCCGCTCCACTTGTCAGTGTACCGCTGTTTGCTGAAAGCTGGGATGCTCCGCTTGTCAGCGTACCGCTGTTTGCAGCAAGCTGAGATGCTCCGCCTGTCAGTGTCTTGCCACTTGTCTCAAGCTGTGTTGCACCGCTCTTGATCGTCCTGTTGTTCCTTGTAAGCTGTTTTGCACCGGAAAGAAGCTGGTCGATACCTTTCAGGAGAGTGGATTTATAACCAGTCTGTAAAGCTTTTGCTCCGTCTGCCAGTTTTTTTACACCTGTCTGGAGATCTGTAACATTCTTATTGTTTTCTCCCAGAATGTCCGGAAGCTCTTTTGCAAGTGCTCCAACCTTCGTCGCTACTGCACCGGCCGCAGCCTCCAGAGATGGCTGTTCCTTACTTCCAACTGTTCCCATCGCCTGCAGTGTCTGTGCTCCTGCTGCCAGTTTCTGTGCATCTTCACCTTCAACTAACGTGGTAAGACCTGCATCAATTCCATCTACATACTGCTTAATTGCAGTAAGACCTGCTACTGTCTGTGCATCATCCTGTTTCTGTGTATCATCCGCATTCAGTGTTGTAAGACCGCTTTCAATCTGAGACAAACCGCTCTGAAGCTGTGCTGCGGCATCACCAACTGCGGCAGCCTGTTCACTCTGTGAGCTGACTGCTCCTGCTGCCTCCTGTACGGCTGCTGCCTGCTCATTCAGTCCGGAAACCTGACCAGCATGTGCTTCCAGACTTGCCACACCGCCCTGTGCGGTAGCCACACCACCGGAAATTGCACCGATTGCACTCTGTACTGCACTGTTTACAGCAGCTGCTGTTGCTTCATCCATGGAAGAAGTATCAATACTGCTTAAGATATCAATTGCGGAGCTTGCACTGTCCAGACCTGCTGAGATCGTACCTGCATCTCCCTGAAGAGCATCGCCGGTTCCTGCTGCCGCACTGACTGCACTTGCTGCTGCGTTTAACTGATCCGCTGCAGAAGTTCCTGCTACAGCTGATACAGAGTTTGCTGCTGCCTGTGCAGTTGCAAGACCGTCTTCAATCTGCTGTGTACCTGCTTCCGGAGAACTGCTGCCACCTGGAACCATACTGTCAACCAGCTTTTTCAGGGCATCTGTATTTTCTTTCGCACTTTTTACTCCCGGCATATAAGAATTAAGTAATCCATTTGCCAAATCGCCTGTACTTTTTGCAAAGCTCTGTGTACTCTGTGCAAATGTAATGATATCACTTAAATCCTGCGGTAAAGTCTCTAAACTTCCAGCCAATTTTTCGACCAGTCCGGAAACCCTTGTATTTAATTCATCCGTGCCTTTTACCAGATCATTCATTCCCTGTGTAAACTCTTTGGCAAGACCATTCTTTAATGTCTGAATTCCTTTCTGAAGAGTAGCAGCTCCATCTACATAAGTTTTTACACCGGAAGTCAGGGTATTGCTTCCTGCTACATACTGACTCACACCACTTGTCAATGTATCTGCTCCTGCAACATACTGTTTTACACCACCTGCCAGAGTATCCGCTCCTGATGTATAAGAAGATACGCCGCTGCTGAGTGTTGACGCACCACTTGAAAGCGTGCTGACGCCACTTGACAGCGTTCCGATTCCGGAATCAAATTCCTGATATTTTTCATCAAGTGTGGAAGCTCCGTCAGAAAGCTCCTTGCTTCCGTCAACCAGTTTGGTTGCCGCATCTGTCAGATCATTCATGGAATCCTTAAGATCGTCCAGGCCGTCTACATCATCCAGATTCAGAGAATTAAGAAGATCTGTCAGTGCAAATGTAAATGTTGAGCTCATACTGAAATCAGTAACATCCGCTTCCATTGTAAAACCTTCCGGAATATCCAGATCAATGTCCTCATCAATGCTCTTGAGGTCAAGGCTTTCAGACAATCCCGGCATACCTACACCGATTGCAATATTTCGCTGTCCGTCGGAAAGAACTTTACCATTGTCAATTGTGACATTTGTGAAATTATCAGTAGGAAGAATCATGGCTGTTGCCATAACAAACGGTGCATAGACGTCTGTTGTTTTCTTTCCTACTTTTGTTTTGTTCTTAACATTATTTGTATAATTTACTTCAATTTTCAGGTGACCGCTCTTGCCGCCAAGATCACTCGGACTTACCTGTACACCGTCCAGATAATATTTGATTTCCATAGATACAGGAAGATCTTTATTCGTAGTTCCCTGATAATAGATATCTTTATCCTCTGTATTCCATGTCAGATTGGAACCATCCTGTTCAAAAGTCTCATCACCTTTGACATTCTTGATATCTTTCAGGTCTGACTCATCGCTTAAATCTCCTGCCGATGCAGAGTTTTTCAGCCAGTCAGATACTGTAATATCCTCCGGCGTTCCGTCTGCTGCCGCATTTACATATACGGTTTCTTCTTTTGAAATATCTGTATCAGCTGCAAGTATCGGGCTTGCACCCATTACAACTGTCATTCCTACTGCCACAGAAGCTGCCACTGCTTTTTTTCTGTTTCTGTTCATGTTTTACGACTCCTTTTCCAGCCATTGGCTTCATTTATATATTTCAATCATCTTGTACGTATTTTGTTATTTCTTATCCGGTAAGAATCCTTTGGATGTATGAACAATGATCGGGTCAAATACCATAAACATTGCCGGCAGAATCAGCAATACTACGATCGTACTGATCACCGCGCCTCTTGCAAGAAGGGTACAGATGGAACCGATCATATCAACCTGTGAATAAAGGGCAACACCGAATGTTGCGGCAAAGAAACTGCATCCACTGACAATGATTGACTTCATGGAGAATTTATGTGCAATGGAAATTGCGTCTTTCTTTGTCTTTCCGAGGTGTCTCTGTTTCTGGTAATTACTTGTCATCAGAATCGCATAATCAACGGTTGCTCCAAGCTGGATCGCACCGATAACGATACTTGCCACGAATGGAAGTGTAACACCCTGATAATAAGGAATTGCCATGTTTACAAAAATCGCAAACTCAATAACTGCCAGAAGGATGAAAGGCAGTGAGATTGATTTGAATACAAACAGGATGATCACAAAGATTGCTGCCATGGAGAGGATATTTACTCTCTGGAGGTCTACGTCTGTCGTATCCTGAAGGTCTTTCATCAATGGTGCTTCACCGATGACCATAGATTCCGGACTGTAGGATTTGACGATCTCCTGAATCTTGTCAAGCTGTGCGTTACATTCATCTGTTGCTGATGAATACTCGGAACATACAAACTGTACTTCATAGTTACCGGACTGAAGCATTTCTTTGATATTGGAAGGAATCATAGATTCCGGAAATGTCGGTCCGATCAGGGAATTCATACCCAATGACCATTTCACTCCGTCAACTTTATCAATCTTGTCAAGCATCTGTGTCTTCTGTTTGCTGTCCAGTCCGTTTTTCAGAAGCACCATATGTACGGTACTCATATCGAAATCTTCTTTCAGTTTATCATTGGCAACATTACTTGCCAGTGTAGACGGAAGAGATTTATCAATATTGTAATAGATCTGTGTATGGTTGTTTCCGTAAATTGCAGGATACAGAAGTACGAGGAAAACAATCAGCCATACTTTATAATGTTTTGTAATAAATCCGGATGCTTTATCAAGGCTCGGGATCAGAGCTTTGTGTTTGGTCTTTTCGATTGCTCCGTCAAATACAAGGATCATTGCCGGAAGAACGGTAACACAACAGATAACACCGATGACAACACCCTTCGCCATAACGATACCCATGTCACGTCCAAGTGCAAATGTCATAACACAAAGTGCAAGGAAACCGGCAATTGTTGTAACGGAACTTCCTGCTACGGATTTAAAAGTATCTCCGATCGCATGTGCCATCGCACGTTCTTTTTCATCGTATTTCTTCTTATAAGCTTCAAAGGAGTTCAGAAGGAAAATGGAATAGTCCATTGTTACACCAAGCTGAAGCACTGCTGTCAGTGATTTTGTGATGTAGCACACCTGACCGAAGAAAATATTACTTCCGAGGTTATATACAACCGCAAGTCCTACACTGATCAGGAATAATACCGGAATTACCAGTGAGTCCATCGCAAGAAGCAGAACCAGAAGTGAAAGGCACGCAGCAATCACAACGTAGATCGGCATCTCTTCCAGGGCAATGTTCTTGATGTCGGTTACGACTCCTGACATACCACTGATATAGCACTGCTCATTTGCAATCTTGCGCATATCTGTGACTGCTTCCATTGCTGCATCGGAAGATGTCGTATTATCAAACAGTGCGATCATCATCGTTGCATCTCCGTTAAAGAATGCGTCTTTGAATTTATCAGGAATCATGCTTACCGGGATGCTTAAATCAGCTACACTGTCATACCACAGCACATCTTTCACATGATCTACATCCTGAAATTTTTCCTTTAATGCCGCTACGTCTTTCAGATCCATATTTTCGACAACTACCATGGAGAATGCACCCATTCCGAATTCATCCACCATGATGTCCTGACCTTCTACTGTCTCCAGAGAATCCGGCAGATAACTTAAGATATCGTAGTTGACTCTCGTTGCCGCCATTCCCAGGAATGATGGTATCAGCAGAAGCATACTGATTATTACGATCAGGACTTTATGCTTCGCAATCCATTTTCCAACCTTAATCATCATATCCTCCTTATTGACTATTTTTTTCATTTATGACTAGTAGTCACTTTTTATTCATACAGAGTTATATACCAAAACTGACCATTAGTCAATATACGTTTTGACCAATGTGTCCAAAAATTCTTTTGTATTTTTTGTAATATTGACTTTCGGTCAGTTTTGACTATAATAAATAACGAAGTTGTTTTTCGTAATTTAGAGGGAGGTTTTCTGATGGGAAAAGTAGAATCAAATAAGAAACAGAAAAAAGATGCTCTGTTTAACACTGCATTTGAGCTTTTTACCACAAAGGGCACAAATAAAACTACGATCTCAGATATCGCAGACAAAGCCGGTGTCGCCAAGGGAACCTTCTATCTGTATTTTAAAGATAAATATGATATAAGAAACAAATTAGTTTCCTATAAAACAAAAGAACTTTTTTACCGGGCCTATCAGTCGGTTCTCGAACATGAAATTTCAGGATTTGACAACCAGCTTCATTTTATGGTTGATTTTATTCTGGACAGTCTCGAGCAGGATTATGCCCTTCTTGTTTTTATTTCCAAGAATCTTTCATGGGGCGTTTTTCAGGCAGCTCTCGATGATAAGATGCCGGACAGTGATCAGCAGTTTTATCAGCAGTATCTCGAATTAATAAAAAAAGATGGCCGTACTTACGACCATCCTGATCTGATGCTTTTCTCTGTTATTGAACTTGCAAGCTCCACCTGCTACAGCTGTATTCTTTATCAGCAGCCGGTTTCACTTGCCGAATATCGTCCTTATATGCACCGGACGATCGATGCGATCCTGACAAGTTTTGAATCAAAGGGACTTTAATTTTCCGTCCTGCTGCGCTTTTTCAAGAAGTTCCACAATTCTGTGATTTGCACTTCCTATAATTATACCTGCATTGATAACACTTTCGCAGGAATCCATCAATTTCACAGCCTCTTCAAATGTCTGCTCGCTTATTTTCTCAAAAGGCTTTTCAGTTACTGTCTGTACTGCCAGAAGTCGTGCAAGCTGATAATCAATGTCATTCGGGTACAAAACCCCTGCCGCAAAAGGTATATTCTTACGCTGCAGCCTCCTGTAAACCGGTATTCCGCTTCCCCCGGAAGATATCACAAACACTTTTGGTTCTCCCTCTGGTCTCGGAAGTTCCAGACTGCCGAAGACCGGGTCAAAATACCCATTATCTATTCCATACAGCTCTCTGATCGTCTCCTCCTGAAAAATAGTTTCCGGTTTGCCGCAATGAGCAATCCTGTCGCCTTTGACGCAGATAATTTTATCTGCTACTTTTTCAGCCAGATCAATCTCATGAAGAGACATAATTACCGTAATTCCTTTTTTCTTCGCCATATTCCTGAGAATTGAGAGTAATTCCAGTTTATAACGTACATCCAGAAAAGATGTCGGCTCATCCAGAACAATAATCTCCGGTTCCTGACAAATTGCTCTTGCCAGAAGAACCCTCTGACGCTGTCCGTCACTGATCGCATTAAAATCTCGTTCTCCCAGCTCCTGTGCATGAACTGCCTCCATCGCCTCATCTACCTTCTGCTCATCTTCTCTGCTTAAGATTCCAAGTTTTCCGGTATATGGATAACGCCCCGTAGCAACAATATCATGACAGGTCATAAGTTCCGGTTTCATACGCTCTGTCAAAACGACCGCCATCTTGGTTGAAAGGTCACGAAAAGACAGTTTTGTCAGATTTTCTTCGGCAATAGTCACATTTCCTGAAATAATTTTCAGCTGTCTGGTAATACTCTTGAGAATCGTAGATTTTCCCGCACCATTTGGTCCGATCAGCGTCACGATTTCCCCCTTTTCAATCCCGATACAGATATCGTGGATCAGAGCCTTTCCATTGTAACCTACTGCCAGATTATTCATATTTATGTATTGTTCTGCCATATCACTGTCTTCCTTTCTGGCGTTTCAGCATCATTGCAATAACTACAGGTGCACCGAAGATCGAGGTCACCGTACTGATGTTCAATTCCAACGGAGCAAACGCAGTACGTGCGATCAGGTCACTGAGCATACAGAAAACAGCTCCACCGAGAAAAGTTCCCGGCACAACGATCAGCGGCCTTGATGTATTCAATGCCTGTTTCACAAGATGTGGAACCGCAATACCGACAAAAGAGATGGGACCGGCAAACGCGGTTACTGTCGCAGAAAGAACACTTGATAATAAAATCAATGTCACTCGGAAGATTTTTATGTTCACACCCATACTCTGTGCATAAGCTTCACCCAGCTGGTATGCCCCAATCGGTTTTGAAAGCATAAAAGTCAGTACCACCGCAACCGCAATGATCACAGCTGCCACTTTGACATTACTCCAGCTCATACCAGAGAAACTTCCCTGAGACCATCCGTGAAGATTTACAATATCCGAATCTTCTGCAAAAGTAACCATAAAATCTGTAATTGCAGAGCAGATATAACCAATCATAGTTCCTGCGATCAACAGGGTAGCCATATGCTTAATCCTTCTGGATACCAGAAGAATAAATCCAGTTGCGATCAGCGAGCCTATAAAGGCTGCAATGATCAATGTGTAGGAAGATACCTTATTGAATTTCTCCAGGAAGTAGATCATTGCCAGCGCGACAACCATCTTGGCACCTGAAGAAATTCCCAAAAGATATGGTCCTGCAATCGGATTTTCAAAAAAAGTCTGCAGCAGAAAACCAGAAAGTGAAAGTGCTCCTCCTAAAATAGCAGCCATCAGAAGACGCGGCATTCGGATTTTCCAGATGATATTATATTCTGTCTGTGCACCCTCCCGCAGAAAAACAATCTTCAGGATGCGAGAAACAGGAATATTCGTAGTACCTGTATTAATATTCAAGATCAGAATTGCAAAAAGTGCTGCAGCCAGTACTGCGAATACCGCCGCATAGCGTGAACGCCGCCGGAAGTTCTCCATATGAAAAGTTCCTGTTGCTTCACCTGTCTGTGATTTCATCATAACCGCTCCTGTAATTAATCAATTTTTGTCATAAATGTCATCTGACTTTCATCTCCGCCGGTGAGCATAAGATGAAGATCTGTAATCATATTTCCAACAATATCGGTCGCCTGATAAAGATATTTACCGGCACACCATACATTTCCTTCCTTTACAGCCTTGAAATCAGCAAAAAGCTCACTTTTCTGCAAAAGCTCATCCACACTGTTGATCGGATCATCGATGGTTCCATTATATACCAGATAATCTGCATCAATTGCCTGTGTGTAAAATTCTTCCATTGTCATTGGAACCGATGAACGTTTGGTTTCTTCTTCGGAATCCACCTGTTCAGGAACATATCGTCCACCTGCGATTTCGATCATCTTTGGAACATAATCTGTTGGTTTTCGCACTACTACTGAACCATCTGTACTGATATAGAAAAATGCGACTGTCTTTTCTGTATTTTTAAAATCTTTCAGCTCAGAGATGACTTTTGACTGTTCATCAAAAAATGCCTTTGCTTCATCCCTCTTATCAACCATCTCCGCATAAACTTTGATCCACTCCGTTCTTCCAAGAGGATGATTTTCATAGCTGGAACGATCTGTAAAAACAGGAATTCCCATCTGTTCGATCATTTCCTGAACTTTCGGAGTATGCAGGATCATGGTTGATTCGATTGCCAGATTACAGCCGGAATTTACAAGCAGCTCGTAATCCGGTTCACTGTACTTGCCGGCAAAAACAATGCTTCCATCTTCCATGGCCTGTTTTGCCGCCTCTACATACCAGCCAGACTCCTGAAGGGAAGAAAATTTGATATTGTCCAGTGCATCCAGCGAAGAAAACAATGACATAGCCGAAGTTGCTGCCAGATAAATATTATCCAGCGGTTTCTGAAGCACTACGATATCACTGTCCAGACCGTCCGGTGCTGTTTTTCCCTCCGGCACAAGCAGGAACTGTCCGCTGTCCGGTACATCGATCAGAGTGTAATCATCATTGTAATAATATATATGGAAACATTCTGCAAAATCGTTCTGCATTTCCGATTCAAATGTCAGTCCCGGAATTTCCGGTGCAGAAGAATCCGTGTCTGCGGCCTTTACATTCATGGAAATGCTGAAAATGCCTGCTACAAAAAAGCATACCATCAACAATGATAACCACAGAGTTCTTATACTTCTTTCTTTCATTTTCTTATCTCATCCTCCGATTTTGTATAAGGGGCGATCCGAAGACCGCCCGTGTTTTATTCTGTATCTGTGTTTTCTTTTGTGTCTGTACTTTCCTGAGTATCTGTACTTTCCTGAGTATCTGTACTTTCTTTCGAATCGCTGCTATGTGCACCTGCAGCAGATTCATAAAGTTTGGAAGCTTCTTTCTCGCATCCGAACAGCGCACCATATACCTTGCTCCATTCGTATTTCGCAAGTACATCTTTTTCATCTTTTGAACGGTCAAGTATCATAGGAATCTTGAGGATTGCAAATTTTTCTGCAAGAGTTGTCATAGCCGGATATTTTGTATCACCCTGCTCCTCTTCCGATTTATCTTTCAGAATATCAGACGGCACGATCGCAAGCTTACATTTATTCTTCACAAGATCTTTCAGGTCAGCCTTATCATAAGTTCCCGCAGAAATGATATCACCATTTTTTATGGATTCTTTTATTTTATCAATTTTGCATTCCTCTTCTGTTACTGACACCGCTGAAACGTTTTTATCCGCACCGATCTTATTGATCATTTCCAGCGCCACATCAGATGCCACGTATGTTTTGTCCATCGGAAGCTGAATGACGATGATTGATTTGTCAATTCCTGCCGGAATCTGATCCGTCTTGTCTTCCGGAACCAGCAGATAACGGATAGCATCCTGTTTGTAGAGTTTTGCATAATCCTGTTCGGATGCTGCTTCTTCTCCATCTGTACCGGAGGATTTGGAAGAAGTTGTCTCTTCAGATGATTTTGCAGAATCACCATTCTCACTGTCCGATGTAGTCTGTGCTGCATTATTCTGTGTAAGATCCACACTTTCTTTGCCAAACTCATCATTTAATGAAATTTCAAGTACTGTCATATCATTGCTGTAATAATGAATTTTGAACATTTTTGAATGTTCCAGTTTCAGTGAGCTCATATATTCCAGCCCCGTGATCTTTGGTGCTGCATCATCTTTGTAAACAATACCTGCATCTGTTTCGGCCTCTTCGCCCGCAGCTACCTTCTTTGCGCTTCCGGCTGCTTTTGCAGAGACACTGCTTCCTGATGAACTCTTGCTGCTGTCTGAAATGTCCATACCAAAATACAATGTATATTCGATTTCGTATGGTTTTGACATAGCCGTAGTACAGCCAACTACCTTATTGTTGGCATTCAGCTGAACCGGAATCTTGAAAGTTGTATAATCACTTCCCTGCTCTACCGGATCATACTGGCTTCCACTGGCTTTAAGATAAATCCACTTGCCACTGTTAAAAGTTACATAAGCCCATGCCTGTCCATTCTCTACACTGATCTTATCACAGGTGATATTCAGCCCGTGTGTACCGGTTCCGCCTGACCATGAAAACGAAAAGGCATCTGAACCATATTCACCATCTTTTAAGCTTCCCGCCGAAGAATCCACCTGACTGGTCTTACCGTCTGTTTTGGACTGATACTGGCTGCCGGATGAACTGCTTCCGCCGATGCTGCTTCCACTGGAGCTTCCTCCGCCGGTACTGCTTCCGTTCGAACTGCTTCCATTGGAATTACTTCCATTAGAACTGTTACTTCCACTGGAATTGTTTCCGCCTGTGTTACTTCCGTTAGAGCTGTTATTTCCATTAGAATTGCTTCCGTTGGAATTATTTCCACCGGAGTTATTGCTGCCGGAATTATCACTCTTTGAACCATCCCCGCCAGTCTCGGAACCACTGGTATCTACTGTAAATTTCAGGGTATGGTCATACCACATTTTTTCTTTGTCTCCGGCTTCATAATAACGATGGGAACGTGCTGCCAGTTTTACTTCCTGATTCAGACCCGGGAGTGAAAATGTATAAGTATATTTACCATTTCCGTCAACTTTGTAGGAGATCAGATTGCTGTCATCTGCCTTAAGTGCATCTTCTTTGCTTCCCAGGAACAGCCTGTCATATCCATCACTGCTCAGCGTGATCGTAGCCGTGACTTTACCGCTTTGGGCAACAAGTTTGCAGGCTATGATCTTAAACATCGTCTTTGTTCCATATGTATGTTCTACATTTCCGATATAAGTTCCATCCTTTACCTCATCGCCGGATGGCTTATCTGAAGACCCTGTATCGTTTTTTGTAATATGGATCGTATAATCAATGTCATGGGGTTCTGTCATAGCTATTGTCGTTGCAGTAATGACCATATCTGTGTTCAAGGCAACCGGAATCTCAAAATAAGATCCCCCCTCATTGCTCGTCGGCAGATATTCCTGACTGTCAACTACTACTCTGGTAAATTTCTCACTGCTGAACTTGATGGTTGCGTATGTCTTACCCTCCTTTACAGTGATACCTTCACAAGTGATCTGCGTTTTCCCTGTGCCGCCTTCAAAGGAAAATCCATCTGCTGTATATGTACCATCAGCAAGTGCAAAAACAGATATTACATCCTGTGTATCCTGTTCTGTATTCTCACTGTCTTCTTCCAGACTTTCTATGCGATAAGAATCTTCGTCCGTATCCTGTGTTTCTTCTGCAGTATTTCCTTCCAGTGATCCGATCTTCCAGAGCGAATCTGACATCTCATCTGCACCGCTCTTTGAAATAGTTCCCTCGCCGGAATTATCTGCCGGAATATTTTCTTCTGTTTCCTGCGGCTCCTGCATATTTTCTGAATTATTATCATCCACTGTCTCCTGTGCAGGTTCTGCCTCAGACGGAAGCATGAAATAAAGATCTTCCTCTGTATACCAGCTGTTATCTGCAGTGTTACCTGGAACATATCCTGCCTTTTCTCCCAGATACTGCGGATCAATATAAAACAGATAATGATATCTGCCCTCTTCGTCCATTGAACCTTCGATCACAGGTGTTTTATCCTCATCTGATCTGTTTCCAATATAAAGCCTGTTATATGCTGTATTTGCAGATACAATTTCAATCAGAACAGACTCGCCTTCCTGAAAAGCCCTTTTCTCCGTGATCTGCAGAAATTCTTCGTTCACAGGATCTGTATCAGCGTTCTGCTCTGTTTCTTCTGTCGTTGCTTCATCTGGTTCTTCATTTGCATCTGAGCCAGATTCTTCACCTGCATCTTCGCTGTTTTCTTTTTCCGGTGCAACATCACTGTTTTCCTGTACTGTCGCATTCTCTGCTGATGCCGAAACCACAGCCTGTGGTGCCGTCGTCATACTCAGTGCAAGAAGTACAGCAAGCGCCTTTTTTGCCTGCATGCTTACCTCTCCTTTTTATTTGAAGTGCTGTTTTTATGAATGTTTAACTTTTATAGGATAAAAATAAAGCCTGCTTTCCGTACAGAACAGGCAGACTTTTTCATACAAATAAAGTGTACACTTCCACTTTAAGCTCAATAGCATTCTGATCTTTCGTGGATTTGTTACACTTGCATTGATGCGATCTGCTTTCTTCGGAAGCTGTTCATCATCCCTCCAGCAGGTTTCCTGACTTACACAGTATCACATGCCCATTCCTTCTCACGCCTATTTCACGCAATGGCTCTTATGAACACCTCTTATGTTTACAGTGACCGGATCGTTCAGGACTTACACCTGATTCCCTATTATCCGCCTGCGGCAGCACTGGAGTTCCTATATTCTACTTTATTATAACAATATCTCCGATAAGGTGCAAGAGTCTGAACCCGATTTACATTTATATAAGAAAGCTGTTCATAAAATGTGCTGAAATGCACCGAAAAAGCCGCTGATTTTTTGATTAATATTTGTCAATTTTACTAATAAATGTTATTATAATTTTATGGGATGTATACGCGGAGCATTCCAGCCGCAACAGACACATGTAAATGTGTCCGAATTTATTTAATTACATAAGGAGACTATTATGAAGCAAAGAAGAAAAGCTATTTTGGCGCTGCTTCTCAGTGCGTCCGTGGCAGCTTCTCCAATTGTATCTGCAACATCCGTTTTTGCGGAAGATCTGGATTTTGCAACAGTTGAAGAAACTGAGGTTACATCAGAAGATGCGGGTTCTGATTTCTCAGATGACTCTATTTCCATAGAAGATTCTGATGACGTGACCGAGGCTGATACAGCCGATGATTCCATTTTAATTGACAACTCTGATTCTGCTGAGTATTCAGAATCAGATACAGATGTATTCAGTGCCGGTGATGAAGTAGACGCATTCACTGCAGCAGATGAAGTATCTGTACAGGCTGACGAAGAAGCAAAAACTCACTCTATTAAAGTTACTGTTGTCAACAGTAAGGGTGTGGTATCCGGCATGTATGCTATGGACAATGCCATCATTACCAAACAGGACGATGGCACTTATCTGGTTAAAATGCATCAGGCAAGTGAAAACAGAGAGTACATGGCGCTCACCAACGATATCACCGCTGCCACTCAGCACAGAGTTGACTGGTATGTTGCTGATTCAAACTGGTACTACACCATCCCGGTTGCAAACCTGACCGATCCTGTTTACGCAAGTTTCAGCTATGCGAAAAACGTAAATAAAGGCAGTAAATGGGGTAATGTTCAGACAATTACTTTTGATACTTCCTCTATGGCAGATACAACTGAACCTGATGTTGACGCTTCCGGCATGAACAAACAGGTAGCTCTTGACTATACTGCTGCTGATGCCGCTCTGGCTTCCGTTCCGGAAGATCTCTCAATCTACACAGATGAGACAGCAAAGGCAGTTACCGATGCTGTTAACAAACTTAAGGGAAACTATAAAGCAACCCAGCAGTCTGACGTTGATACCCTTGTCACCGCTCTCACTGACGCGGTTAAAGCTTTAAGAAAAAAAGCAGTTTCTCTTACCGTTACAAATAAGACAGGCATGTTTAATGTTACAGATGCAGTTCTCGATAATGACAAACTCATCGTTACTCTTCATGGAACTGGTTATCATTATCTGTACAAGGGTACTTATGAAGAAGCTGTTGAAAATGGGGATAACAGAGACAAATGGATTGCAGGCGATAATTCCAGCGGAAAATGGCAGTTTACCATTCCTGTTGCTAAAGGTGAAACCTTCGTCCCGATCGTAGCTATCTCCCACAGCTACCTTACCAAATATGAGCAGGGTAAGAACTCTCTGGAAAGAGCTTTCTATCCTCGCCAGGCTGTAATTGACCAGAACGCAGCTACTTTAGTTACCGGTGATTATGATCATACAAAAAATCTGACTGTCACCAATAATGTTAAAATGTTCAAAGTTGACACCGCTTCCCTTGAGACAATTGGTGGACCTAACTCTAATAATTATAAGGAGATTCTTCACCTCACCATGGGAAGTACCAGCTTCGATAAAGTATTTATCGGCTCTGCTGTAGATGCGGCCGCTGCTGAAACAACAACTGACATCACAGACCAGAAAGCAGATCTCACTGTAAAAGCAAATGCAATGGGCGGTACAACAACTGTCGACTACCTCGACAAGGACGTTGTTTTCTCTTTCCATTCTGTAAAAAATAATACCTGGTATGAACGTGTCTTCAATATCAGCAAAACAAACGGAACACTTACGATCACTCCTGTTGCTGTTCCTGCAACAGCAGTTGCTCTGGATTCTACCAGTCAGAAACTGGAAACCGGCAAATCTTTCACTTTGATGGCTACTGTTACACCAACTGATACAACAGACAAAGTTGTATGGTCTTCTGATAATGGAGCTGTTGCAAAAGTTTCCTCAACTGGTGTTGTAACTGCTGTAAAACCTGGTACTGCAGTTATCACTGCTACTGCCGGCAGCGTAAAAGCAACCTGCACCATTACAGTTGCCAACCCGGTTGTAAAGGTAACAGGAATTAAGATCACTGCTTCTTCCCGCAGCATCGCAGCCGGAAAGAAAGTTCAGCTCAAAGCAACAGCAGCACCTTCCAATGCTGATAACAAAGCAGTAACATGGACTTCCAGCAACAAAAAAGTTGCAACAGTCAATTCCAAAGGTGTTGTAACCTTCAACAAAAAAGCAGGAGGCAAGAAGGTAACGATCACTGCTGCTGCAAAAGACGGCAGTAAGAAATATGCAAAGATCACTCTGCGCTGCATGAAAGGTTCTGTAAAGAGCATCAAACTTTCCGGTAAGACTACTCTTAAACCAGGAAAGACTACCAAATTAAAAGCAAAAGTTACCACAGTAAACGGTAAAGCAAACAAATCCGTTGTATGGTCTTCCAGCAACACAAAACTTGCTACTGTTGACAAAAATGGTAAAGTAAAAGCTGTAAAAGGCAAAAAAGGTACCGTTAAGATCACAGCAAGAGCAGTTGATGGTTCTAGAAAGAAAGCAACTATTAAGATCAGAATCAAATAATATTTTCTGGTTTCCAGTGATATTATGACATAAAAAAATCCTGTCGGGTCCGGCTCTTTCATATGAGTCCAAACCTGACAGGATATTTTTTACTTGTAATGTTTTGTCGATTTCATTTTCGACAACTTATTTCTCTGAGTCTTTTTTCTCTGTAGCTTTTGCAGTATCCTCTGCTGCATCTGCATCAGCTTCTTCTTTCTGAGGATTTGTCACTTTGACCTTATGATCATACCATTTATTTTTCTTTCCGATCAGAGCCAGGTCAAATTCTTCGTCAATGGCAGGAACCGGAATATCAAATCCATAAACTTCCTCTGTCATTCCATCACTGTATGTCACAGTATCCGTTGTTGGCTCAAGAAGCTCTGCTCCATCCTTCTGTGCGTCTTCTGCAGTTCCTACAAAAAGATTCACGATATTTTTGGAAGCCAGACTTACATGAAGTGTCATTTTTCCATCTTTGACTGTCAGTGTACCTTTTCCATCATTTGCTTCATTTACATGGAACATTCCACTGTCTGTATCAAATTCTGCACTGTAAACGCCGTCTTCCAGGACCTCACCTTTTGCAGTATCTTCTTTTTTATCGTCTGCTTTTGCAGCATCTGTCTTGGCTTCAGCTCCATCCTTGTCTGTTGCAGTTGCAGAAACTGCTTTCGCTTCTGTCTTTGCCAGAACCGGACTGTAACTGCCAATCATAAGTGCTCCGCTTAATACACATGCCATCATTGCCACTGAACGTTTCATAATATAAAATCCTCCTGTTTTACAGGAAATGCCCGGAAGGACCTGAATCCTCCCGGGCAGCCCCGTTATCTTACATAAAAATTATGTACTGTTTTATTATTCTGCAGCTTCTTCTGTTGTTTCTGCTGTGTCATCTGCTGCTGTATCGTCTGTTGCTTCTGCGTCAGCATCATCTGTTGTTGCTTCTGCATCTGTTCCAATGGAATCAATTGCAGCTTTTGTGTGCTCTACATACAGATCTTCTACTGCTTCAATTCTTCCAAGTCCTTCAATCTGGCAGTCAATGCTGTCAAAAGCACCGGATGCTTCGAACTGGGATTTCCAGGAATCGTCATCATCACCAGCCATATCGTTGTTTGCATGGTCACCGGCAACAACCATCAGCGGACGAAGAACTACTTTTTTGAATCCAGCTTCTTTTACTTTTTCGATAACAGCCTGGCACTCTGTATCTTCCGGCTCACCTTCTACAGTACCGATGAAAGCGTTTGTGAATCCAAGGTCTTCCATCTGTGTCTGCATCTGGTCGTATGTTACGTTTGCTGTATGGGAAGTACCATGTCCCATAAATACGAATGCTGTTCCGTCTTCTGCAGCAGCTTCCATGCTGTCATATCCTGCGATCTTGCAGGCTTCATCTGTGATAGCCTGTGCAACTGCTTTCTTGTCATCGTTGATTACAGTAGCGTCATCGCCTACTTCACCAAGCATTGGCTCTGCGATTGCCACAGATTCGAATTTGTCTTTGTAGCTGTCGATTGCTTCTACCATCTCATCGTACTCAGCACCATGCATCAGATGTGTAGGCTGAACAACAAGATTCTTAACACCGTTTGCAACTGCACGGTCAAGCGCCTGATCCATATTGTCAATTACTTCATCGTCTCTTGCTTCTACATGGTTGATGATGATCTGTGCTGTAAATGCACGTCTTACAGACCAGTCCGGATATGCTTCCTGAAGTTTGTCTTCGATTCCTTTGATATCCTGTGCACGGCTGTCATTGAAGGAAGTACCAAAACTTACAACGAGAAGCTCATTCTCACCGATTTCATCCTGATTACGTGGATCATCCTTGGATGCATCACCTGTATCTGCACCGAAATATTCAGGACTGGCTTCTTCACCTTCAACCAGTTCTTTCTGAGCATCTGTCAGTTTGTCCCATGCTTCTTTTGCAGCTTTACAGTCTTCGTCAGTTGTGTCGTTTCTTTCCTGAACATAAATCTTGTCGATCAGTGCTGCGACTTTGTCTGCTGCTGCCTTGTCATCATCGGATGCTTCTTCTGTATCTGCAGCATCTGCGTTTTCTTCTGTATCTGCAGCATCTGCGTCTTCTTCTGTATCTGCTGTTTCCTCTGTTGCTACCTCTGCAGTGTCATCAGAAGCATAAATGCTTGCAGATCCCATCATTGTGACTGTTGCTACAGCCATAGCCAGTGCCAGTGCTTTTACAGTTTTGTTTTTCATGTTTGTTTCCTCCTGTACTTGTGGTTTTCATGAAAATTAAAATGAATAACAAAGTACGGCTGATAGTCCGGTGGATTGTTTTTATGTATTTTTTACATAAAAAAACTCCTGCACCGGGCTAAGAGTTTCTGGATTATGGTACAACCAATTACTCGTGATCCGGAATTAAAAAATCCCCGTACCAACAGCAGGCAGGTTTCCTGACTTACAGATCAACACATAAAAAGTCGCCTTCCCGGTTCTCCAGTGGCTGCGCATCCACGCATGACTTTACATTCCCTGTTTACAGTGACGAGATCGTACAGGACTTACACCTGTTTCCCTTTTAACTTGTGATTTCTTATAAAAAATCATCTGCACCTGTTGTTTATTATTCAATTTCTTACAGAATACCACTATTTTTTTAACTTTACAATAGTTCCGGTTATTTTTTTATCAATAAGTCCCACAGAGGCAGCAGGTATAAAAACAAAACAAAGAAAATAGAATGATCAGCTCCAACCTGAAAGTCAATCAATAACATTTCTTACATGCGCTGTACCCCATGCTTATTGCCTGACTGATGCTTACCTGGCGCGGACTGTGCATTCCACTGCAGGAAGCGCTGCTGTGATATTTACTTCCGGTAGCCGGAATCCATACATAACCGTTGACACCTGACGAGGAAGCTTGTCCTGAAGGCTTTCCGGAGGATTGACCGGAACTTCCAGAACTTTTCTTAGATCTGGTTTTTACGGTTACTTTGCATTTGTATTTGACACCATTTACTTTTGCGGTAATAGTTGCCTTGCCGGTTCTTCTGGCAGTTATTTTTCCTTTTTTATTCACGCTGACAACTGATGGCGCACTGGATGACCAGGTGACTTTACGTGAAGTACCTTTGAGTTTCAGCTGCTTTGATGTCTTAGTATAAACTGATAACCTGGTATTACTCAGTTTAGGCTTTTCTACTTTAATTTTGTAAGTCCATGTTACCTTTGAGGTTTTGGCTGTAACAGTGGCATTTCCCTTTGCTTTTGCAGTAACTTTCCCATTGGAATTTACGGCTGCAACTTTAGGATTGCTGCTTTTGAAGGTCATTTTTACAGGTGTTTTGATGGTTGTCTTTTGTCCAACGAACATTACCACTTTTTTCGCCTGATTCTGCAAAGTGTCTGCGGCCTGCACCGGAATTGCGCACATAGACAGGAGCATGACCATTGCCAGAAGCAGGGAAAGTATCTTGGATTTCTTTTTCATGAAACATTCCTCCTTAGTGTATTTTCTTAATTATACTGTAACTGTTCAGTACCTTCACAGTTACGAGTCAAAATGCATTCCAAATCACCTTCGGTGATGGCATTTTGCCTTGTATGTCTCGGGATTTTGGCAGAAAACATGCCAAAACGC
The DNA here is from genome assembly GCF_014297355.1 of Blautia intestinalis. Taxonomy (GTDB): domain Bacteria; phylum Bacillota; class Clostridia; order Lachnospirales; family Lachnospiraceae; genus Blautia_A; species Blautia_A intestinalis. The sequence goes on from NZ_JACOQE010000006.1 coordinate 140,704, forward strand.
CTCGCGGGATACTACCTTCTGAATAGTTACATTATACTACAGATTCTCAATTATGCACACTGACCTTTTTTATTTCATAAAGTATAAGGAAACAACTTTTTTATCAGAAAGGATTATTCATGGAAAATTATCAGATGCGCCGCGGTTGCGGTCGACCATATAATACAACCTGCGGCATGGGAAATCAGAGAGAATTGCCCTGTGCCCGCCGGACAATAACTGAAAAGCCGACAGCTTACGGGAAGGAAATGTATACCCACATTGATCAGATGGAACCCGCGATGGCATATGTTCCCTATCAGAATTTTACGACGACGTATGATCTTGGGTATGCGCTGCAAGTGGGAACTGTTTTCCCACAGCTGTGCAAACCGTTTTGCGGAAAGAGAGGTAAGCAGAAATGATGTATCGAAATCAGTGCACGCCCCGCGAAAATCTGTTGAACCGAATTAATGAAGTCAGCTTTGCAGTCAACGACATCCTGCTTTATCTCGATACCCATCCGGAGTGTAAAGAAGGGCTTGCTTTTTATCAGGAATGCGATAAGGAACGTCAGAAACTAATGAAAGAATATGCGCAGTGTTATGGTCCTCTGACTGTAGATGATGCGTTGGAGTCCGGCGGTGATACCTGGAAATGGGCAGAACAGCCGTTTCCATGGGAAGTGGAAGGAGGTTGCAGATAGTTTATGTGGAATTATGAAAAAAGGCTCCAATACCCTGTCAATATAAAGACACCGAATGCCAAAATTGCGCAGTTTATCATGAGTCAGTATGGTGGCCCGGACGGTGAGATCGGTGCATCCATGCGTTACCTCTCCCAGCGTTTTACGATGCCTAACCGAACAGCCGTTGCTGTCCTGAATGATGTCGGTACGGAAGAACTCGCGCATCTGGAAATGGTTTCCACGATCGTTCATCAGCTTACCCGAGGATTGTCCATGGAGGAAATCGAAAAGAGTGGTTTCGGACCGTACTATATTGATCATACGGTTGGTGTGTGGCCGCAGGCTGCCGGAGGAGTTCCATTCAATGCCTGTGAATTCCAGAGCAAAGGAGATCCTATCACGGATTTGTTTGAAGATCTTGCCGCAGAACAAAAAGCACGTGCAACTTATGACAACATCCTTCGTGTAGTACGTGACATTCCGGAAGTTGCAGATCCTATCCGATTCCTGAGAGCTCGTGAAATCGTGCATTTCCAGCGTTTCGGTGAAGCACTCCGTTCTGTACAGGAACAGCTTGATGAAAAGAATTTCTACGCTTTCAATCCGAGCTTTGACTGCCCGTGCGAAGCATCCTGTAAAAATTCCTGAATCAGAGAATATGCTCATGGCACTGCTTCAATACACAATGCAAAAAATTCAGCTCCCCACTGACGGGGAGCTGTTTTCACATTTGAACTAATATTTATTCAATTACATATGCATTTACGATTTCTCCGTAATATGCCACATGTGTATCTTTGTTTGAACCGGTAAACAGACTGTCTACATCCTGCGGATAGAATTTGGCTCTGTTTTCTTCGGTCATTGCATTCATATCCTGTGCCTGTTTGTAAGCGATCTTACATTCAAGTGTCAGTGGGAGTTCTTTTACTCCCGGTACAGAAGTCATTTCCGGTTCTTCATAGGTAAAACCGAGTTCTTTTGCTTTATCTACATCTCTGCCGGATTTTGAACCGCAGAAACTGAGAATTTTTTTTGCACTGTCGTCAACCGGAATGCTGACTGTAAATTCACCGGTCTTTTCAATGAGGCTCCTTGTAAAGCGATTTTCTCTGATAAAGGTAACAAAAATCGGTTTTCCCCATTCGATTCCAACCATTCCCCATGAGATAGTCATGGAATTTACTTTATCATCAGCTTTACCAGTGATGAGTACTCCTGATTTTACCCTTTTCAGAATTTCTCCCATATGTTCATAAACATCTATTTTTTTCTTCATTTTGGCTTTCCTCCTGTTTTGCATCCATATTCTGCAACTATTTTTCATCTTAAAATAAAAAAATGAAATCTGCAAGTATTTTATACTTTATCCGTTTCCCAATCCAATGTATAATAGAAACAATACATATCAAAGGAGTCTTTATTATGTCTTCAGCAAAAAATAAAAATTTAACGCCCATTTATGCCTTTATCCAGGGGTTGTACTGGATGAATTTTGCGGCAATCATGGGATATTCCGGATTTTATCTGCTTGGAAGTGGCTTTTCCAATACAGAGATCGGCATCATCATCGCAATCGCCGGTATCCTGTCAGCAGTTCTTCAGCCGGTACTTGCCAGTTATGCAGACCGTCCGGAAAGCCCTTCCCTGAAAAAATCCCTGCAGTTACTGCTGGTGCTGCAGCTGATTCTCGGAATTGCCCTTCTTTTCTGCAAATCAATATTGCTGACCGGAGTTGTTTATGGATGCGGCGTTACCCTGCTCCAGCTTCTGACTCCATTTATCAATTCATTGGGAATGGAAAGCATCAATCAGGGGCAGACACTTAATTTCGGCATTGCCCGCGGAATGGGTTCAGTCGCTTATGCAGCATTATCCTATGTTCTTGGAATCATCACATCACGCACCGGAATTACGGCAGTACCGGTATGCATCATGATTGTTACACTTATACTGATGGGCTGTCTGGCACTGTTTCCATTTACCAAAAGCAACTCAGTGCCGACAAAGGATAACGTTAAGGAAAAAACGTCAAATCCATTACAGTTCTTTCGCAAATATAAACGTTTTACGATCGTACTTACAGGATGTATCCTGATTTATCTCGGACATGTTCTTCTGAACAGTTTTACTTTCCAGATTGTTCAGAGCAAGGGCGGCGGCAGTTCAGAAATGGGAACAGCAACCGCGATTGCAGCAATGTCCGAACTTCCGACCTTATTCCTGTTTGGCTATATGCTGAAAAAAGCACGTTGTGATACCTGGTTCCGCCTCACCGGAATTTTCTTCACACTGAAATCACTTGGCTCTCTGCTTGCACCCAACATGACGGTATTCTACGGCATCCAGATCTTTCAGATGCTCGGCTGGGGTCTGATGGCAGCGGCATCCGTTTATTATGTAAATTCCATTATGGATACAGAAGATGCAATCAAAGGTCAGGCATATATCACGATGACTTACACACTTGGCAGTGTGATCGGTGCTTTCCTGGGCGGTGCGCTGATCGATTTCTCCGGAGTTAATACCATGCTTTTGTTTGCGACAATTTCTGCAGCAGCCGGAGCGGTAATTATTTTCTTTGGCGCCGAAAAGACTGCATAACACAAGAAACGTGCCACATAGTACTCTGACTGTATGGCACGTTTCTAATTTCATACTTATTTCCATCTGCTTTCTTTCCGTCTGCATATTTCATTCCACTGGCAGCCACCACAGATTTCCTCGCGTTTTCCGGTCTCGATGATATTTTTCTGTACGTTATCCACAAACTCCCGGAAACTCAGACTTTCTTTTTCTTTTAATCCACAATGCTCCAGTACTTTCCGATCGTAATGTTCTACGAGATCTGCACTTAAACATACTCCACTTTTAAGATTGGGGCAGGCTTTGCAAATTTCATCACCGGAAACGGTCATCTCCACCTCTGCACCTTTTTCCAGAAGTTCCAGCATATGCTGCATATTTTCGGTAAAATCATCACTGTAACCTTTTCCTTCGAAATACGCCAGACACATCCCATGGTGAGGTCTCAGCCGGATCATGCTACAAATTTACGAAGCTTTCTGGAGAGTCCATAAGCAAGTACGATCTTGATGATATCCGGAATGATGAACGGAATCACGCACCATCCAAGAACGGTTGCCAGACCAACAGCTCCGTTTGCTCTGCTGTAAACGATCATAAACCATGCAGTACCAAATGCATAACAGACAATCAGTCCTACGATCATAGAAACAATCTGCATCACTGCTTTTTTGCCAGGAAGTTTTTCCATTGCCCACATTACAAGTGCGGAGAAAAGAAATCCGATGATATATCCACCGGTCGTTCCTGCAAGAACACCGATTCCGCCGGAAAATCCTGCAAATACCGGTACACCGATGGCTCCGAGAAGGATAAATACCAGAACAGAAAGTGTTCCTCTTTTTCCTCCGAGAATGCCTACGGCAATAAAAACACCAAACGTCTGCAATGTAAACGGAACTGCTGCCGGAATGGAAATCCAGGAACAGATTGCCATGATCACTGCAAAAACGGCAATGTATACAATGTCATAAGTTTTACTTCTGGTTGCTGCTACTGTACTCATTTTGTCCTCCTCGCGATAACAGACTTCTGTCATCTGATCTTTGCTTTGATTTTAACAATTTAACACAGCGTTCTCAGATTGTCAACCTATCATTGTAAAAAGGTTTACTTTTATCATGTCGTAATTTACATATCACCACATCTTAATTTACTTTCTATTCCTGATGTACATAGACTTCCATCTGATTGTATGGAATTACAATTCCATTTGCATCAAATTCTTCTTTTATTTTCTGATTCAGACGCCATTTTACCGCCCAGTAGGACTCAGTTGCAACCCACACTCTTAATCCCATGATCACGGCACTTTCCGCCAGTTCATCTACAAAAACAACCATTTCCCGGCTGTCACTCTTTGTATCAGGATCTTCTTTCAGTATTTTTTCCAGAATGGTCTTGGCCTTCTGAATATCTGCCTCATAAGAAATTCCTACTTTGATCTCAAGTTTACGATTCTCTTTCGCCGTCACATTAATGATCGTACTGTTGGACAATGTACCGTTCGGAACTACAATTTTCTTGTTGTCAATACTGAGAAGTGTTGTATAGCAGATCTCAATCTTTGCAACCGTACCTTCACAGCCATTCGACTGATCCCGAATAATATAATCTCCCACTACAAACGGCTTAAACAAAAGCAGGAGAACACCGCCTGCCAGATTCGCAAGTCCGCCCTGCAGTGCCAGACCAACCGTTACGCCGGCAGTTCCGAGTAAAGCCGCCACTGACGACTCTTTTACCCCAAGACTCACTGCAATATTAATGATCAGCAGGATATACAAAATCGCTTTTCCCGCAGAAGAGGCGAACTGAATCACTCCGGCATCCACATTCGCGCGTTCCAGTGAACGTCGCATAACCTTCAGTATCCAACGAATGATTTTTCTGCCTACAAAAAATACAATAATCGACAATACAACTTTTATACAAAATCCGGTCACTGCTGGAATTTGATTCTGCAGATACTGTTTAAAGTCCAGAATATCCTCGATACTTTCTTTTACACTGCCGATTCCCATTTCCTGCAGTCCCTGATCTACTTTACTGACTGTTTCATCAACTGCACTCATAAAAAGCTCCCTTCGTTATTTTTGCATACAAACAGCATACTCTTTTTGTTTGCAAAACTGTAGTTTTAATATAACACGGATTTTACACAAAAACCATTTTATATGTTTAAAATTCTCATATAGAGTGATATAATGAAAACGCTTATAAATAGAAATATACTTTATTTTATGGAGGAAACCATGCATATTATAATTGTTGGGTGTGGAAAAGTTGGACGCACCCTTGCGGATCAATTGCAGGAAGAAGATACCGATCTGACGCTGATCGACACTGATCCGGATGTTATCAATGATCTTACTGAGGATATCGATGCAATGGGAATCGTCGGCAACGGTGCCAGTATCAATACACTTATGGAGGCTGGTGTAAAGACCGCTGATATCATGATTGCAGTAACTGCTTCTGATGAGCTGAACCTGCTCTGCTGTCTTATTGCACAGAAGACAGGTCACTGTCAGACCATCGCCCGTGTACGTAATCCGATCTACAGCAAAGAGATCAGTTTCATCAAAGAGCGTCTCGGACTGTCCATGATCATCAATCCGGAACTGGCAACTGCCAGAGAAATTTCACGATTGCTCCGTTTCCCAGCCGCAATCAAAATCGATCCATTTTCCAGAGGCCGTGTAGAGCTTCTGAAGTTTAAGGTTCTTCCGGAATTTGGTCTGGATGGAATGTCCATCTCTCAGATTACAGACAAGTATCGCTGCGATGTTCTTTTTTGCGCAATCGAAAGTAAAACAACTTTAAGTATTCCGGGTGGTGATCAGTTGGTTCATAATGGTGATTTTGTTTCTATCATCGCAACTCCGAAAAACACTGCCCATTTTTTCAAAAAAATCGGCCTCAAGACGCATCAGGTCAAAAATACTCTGATCATTGGTGGCGGTACAATTTCTTATTATCTTGCAAAGACTTTATCCGACCTCAAGATCGATGTCAAAATTATTGATAAAAATAAAGACCGCTGCGAGGAACTCAGTGAAATGCTTCCGGATGCAACGATCATCTGCGGAGACGGAACTGACCGTTCCCTGCTTCTTGAAGAGGGGCTCTCCACTGTAGAATCTTTCGTCACACTGACCAATATGGATGAAGAAAACATCTTTCTTTCCCTGTCGGCCAAGAACCTGACACAGGCAAAGCTGATTGCAAAAGTCAACCGTCTTCCATATAAAGACGTCATTGATGATCTTGATATCGGAAGTGTTATTTATCCTAAATACATCACCTCTGATTCTATTCTTCGTTATGTACGTGCCATGCAGAATACAATCGGCAGTAATGTGGAAACACTCTATCATGTCCTTGATAATCAGGCAGAGGCACTGGAGTTTATCATCCGTGATGAATCCCCTGTAGTAGGCATACCGCTTGCAGACTTAAATCTCAAGCCAAATCTCCTCGTATGCTGCCTTACCCGTGAAGGAACTGTCCGGATTCCACGAGGTCAGGACTCTATCCAGATTGGTGATAATGTCATTATTGTAACTACACACAAGGGCCTTCGCGATATTCGCGATATCCTTGCGTAAAATGAGGTGTATCGATGAATTTTCGTATAATTGCATATATCGTAGGATGGGTATGTAACTTTCAGGCAATCTTCATGGTGCTTCCCTGTATCACAGCCCTTGTTTATCAGGAACATGAATTCTTTGCTTTCCTGATCTCCATGATACTCTGCCTTATTGCCGGTATTCCTCTGACAGCTCGCAAACCAAAAAACAAAGTATTTTACACAAAAGACGGATGCGTTGCTGTTGCATTAAGCTGGCTGGCACTCTGCATCTTTGGATCCGTTCCATTTGTACTGAGCGGCTCCATCCCGCATCCGATCGATGCTTTTTTTGAAACTGTTTCCGGTTTTACTACGACCGGTTCCAGTATCCTCACGGATGTAGAAGTTCTTCCTCACTGTATTCTTATGTGGCGTAGTTTCACACACTGGATCGGTGGTATGGGTGTTCTGGTATTTCTGCTCTCCCTGCTTCCACTTGCAGGCGGTTATCATATGAATCTGATGAAAGCAGAGAGCCCAGGACCTTCTGTAAGTAAACTGGTGCCAAAGGTACAGCAGACAGCAAAAATTCTGTATTCTATCTATATCGGAATGACATTCCTTCAGATTGTTCTGCTTCTGATTGGAAATATTCCTTTATTCGATACATTATGTATTGCATTCGGCACTGCAGGTACCGGTGGATTCGGTATCAGAAATGACAGTATGGGAAGTTACAGCACCTATTGTCAGATTGTCACAACAATATTTATGATTTTATTCGGAGTAAACTTTTCCGCATATTATCTGATCCTTACAAAAAAGATCCGACAGGCACTTAAATTCGAAGAAGTCCGCTACTACTTCGGAATCATTGCTGCTGCAGTTCTTGTAATCGGACTTAATACTATGCACCTGTTTCAGAATCTTGGTGTTTCCATACAGCAGGCAGCATTTCAGGTCGGATCCATCATCACCACAACCGGGTTTTCCAGTGCTGACTTTAATCAATGGCCCGCCCTGTCAAAAACAATTCTTGTGCTGCTGATGTTTGTTGGTGCATGTGCCGGCAGTACCGGCGGTGGAATCAAAGTTTCACGTATTCTGATTCTCTGTAAAGCTGCAAGAAAAGAGTTCCAGTTATATCTGCATCCAAATGCTGTCAAAAAGATTAAAATGGATCAGAAAACGATCACTCACGATATTTTGAGATCCACCAATATCTATCTGACTCTTTATCTTCTGATCTTTGCAGTATCAATACTGCTTGTATCACTGGATAACTTTGATATGACTACCAACTTTACCGCAGTCACCGCAACACTTAACAACATCGGCCCCGGACTTGAGATTGTCGGGCCTATGGGAAATTTCAGTTCTTTCTCTTATTTCTCTAAGTGTATCCTGATTTTCGACATGCTTGCCGGACGACTGGAGATTTTTCCACTGTTGCTTCTCTTCTTTAAAGGGACATGGAAAAAATTCTGATGTAAAAAATTGATTTCTTCACAATTTATTCAAAATCGCATCACATTTTTTTCACACTTATCTAGTATAGTAGTCACTGTAGAGAGCGAAAGCTTTCTATAAAATATTTTTCTTTTTCATACGCGCCGGTACGAAAGTACCGGCCTCCTTCCATTTATGGGATTTTTCATCGCTCCTGTATAAGAAAAGAATTTATGAACGTTTCTTTATAAAATAAAAAGCACTTTACTCAGGTATTGTCTCAGCCATCTATGCTGAAGATTTTTTCTTTGAGTAAAGTGCTTTTCTGTATGTTATCTTCTGTAAAGTTTCTTATCTGTCAGAATTTTCTCAGGATGCTGCCTGCAAATTGTCGCTGATCGTCTGCCAGATGCTGCTGTTCTCAAATCCGAGTTTCCACTGCGCCACACCAGCCAGATTATACTTCGGAATCAGTTTTACTTTCTCGGCAATCGACTGCGCATCTTCCAGCCAAATCTGATATGTAGAATTGTCCTGCTCGAAGGTCGCATAATTCTGTCCGACGCTTCCATCCCAGACGGGCTCTACTGCATTTGCACTGAGGACATTCTGCGCCTCATCCATTCCGATTGCTTCACTGGTCACAGCACCTCCGGCAGTCTTCCAGAGCCTTGTATAGAACGGAATCGCAAGAATAGTTCTCTCCGGTGTAACCTCAGTGACCGTATCCTGTACCCCCTGTTCAACCCACGGAAGAGATGCAACAGATCCTGCATCAGAACCAACATAATGCTCATCATATCCCATAATGATAATATAGTCTACGACCAGCCCCTGTTCCTTTCTGTCATAGTGACTGGTAAAATCTTCCGGAACCGGATTATCCACCGAAACCACCAGATTATTTTTATGACATTCAATCGACAGTTCTCTCAAAAATTCAAGAAAATGCGGTCCTGCATCCTCACTGAGCGATTCAAAATCTACATTAATTCCATCAAGACCTACCGATAAAGCTGCCTGTACAAGCTGCTGAATGATATTCTGTCTGGATGCCAGCTGCGAAAGTGTCTCTGTCGTACTGACATCTGCAGTAAAGTTGTCAATCAGCCCCCATACTTTCAGGCCTCTCTCATGTGCCAGTGACACATAATCTGCTGATGCAATATTTCCGATATTTCCTGCTGTATCCTGAATATAGAACCATGTAGGAGAAATCACATTGACTCCGCTGATATTTGCAATGCTGTCTGCAAGATAAGCATTTGCCTCCTGTGTCGTCACCTGATGCCAGCTTAAATTCACTTTATCCTCCATGGTAAGATAAGTATATTCTTCTTTCTGGAAATCTCTCTCGAAATCTTTTGTCTCCATATCGGAAAGAGTATCCTTCCGGACATATCCGATATAACCATCCATGGTTGCCACCTGTACCCAGTCTTCCAGCGCTTCCATATAGAGCAGTGTCGTACCTTTGCTGACATCTGTCAGAATCAGGGATTTGATGCCTCCACGATAGCGAATACTGGTATCTTTCTTTACAGTTACAGTATTTACGGATGTAAACTGATGCTGGATCGCAATTCTTGAAGGATTGTCATATACATACGCATCCAGATCTGTATATTTCTTTATAAAGTCGAGATTCAGATATACCGTATCATCCTTTAACCAGACCTCACTGTCTCCACTCCCTGAAGCCGGATAATACTGCAGTTCTGATGGCGTAGCATAAAGAATCTGCTGGTTCGCACTGTCCCAGTAATATCTCTGATTCAGGTATGTATTTACCATATCCAGCGGAAGATACACCCTGTCTCCGGATTTTACCGCCTTCGTCTCCATAATATCTGTGCCAAGAATAACTGTCATTTCGTCTTCGCCCGTCTGTCCATAATATTCCGTCAAATCCATTCGCTCCTTCGTAGGAATATACTTTTTGATAAAGTGCGTTCCCACGCCGACAGCTGCCAGTACTAAGATCAATATACAGACAATCACTACCGGCTTCTGCTGTTTCTTCATTTGTTTCTCTGTCCCATGTTTCATCTGTTTCTCCCTTTTGACTCAGAGAATCTCTGAGTGTTCTGCAGTTTCTTCTGAAAATTGACATATACAGATTTATTATATCATGTTTTTTATGGCTTGTGTTGTTTATTTAAAATTTCGCATTTATGCAAAACTGTGCTGCTTTTCAGGAAGGGATCTTCTGACATATGGTTAAGTATTGTAGGGAAAGCTGCTTACAGGCAAATCAGAAAATCCCTTCTTCCTATATGCCCTAGGTGTTTTTTATCCGGTCAAAATCTACTCTTGCGATCCGTCCGTTCTCATCTTCTGTATAATCCCGCATATAACATCCGTCTTCTGCGATCATACAGGCTCTCGCTATCGTCTTCGGCTTACTTGGACTGCCATCCAGATAAAGCTCTACTCCTTGTCTGCGGTAAAGCTTCAGCTCTGACTTCAGAGGTTTTACGGAATTATTGTGTTTCTTGTCATGTGACATACTTCCTTAATCCTTTCCTCCCTTCCTTGTTATTTTGATTTTAGAAAACACCTGATAGGTTTAAGAAAAAATACCGGCACGATAATTGAACTTAATCTTAGGGAAATTGCTTGCTGCCACAGCGTGAATGCTGCAGGACATGTTTCTGGCAATGACTTTATGTAAAAAGAATTGTGTTATTGTGTAAGTGTTGGTTTGCTGTAAAAAAATGTTTTTCAACTATCCGCTACACAAATATTTTTTCTTACGGCTTATTATACCTGTATTTTTGATATATGCAAGCGCTTTTGTCATTTTATCAAAAAATTTCCACTTTTTTTCTAAATTTTTTATAAACAGGCAAATTGTATTTCTTTACATTCTGTAGGGTTGTGGTATATAATATTGCAGAGACAGGGGAACAAGAATAGGATGTGATAAAATGAAAATAGAGAAAATCAATGAAAACCAAATCCGTTGTACTTTAACCCGTGAGGATCTGGAAACACATCAGGTCAATCTCAAAGAACTTGCCTACGGCTCCGAGAAAGCCAAGAAGCTTTTCCGCGATATGATGCAGCAGGCACAGATGCAGTTTGGCTTTGAAGCTGACAATATTCCGCTGATGATCGAGGCAATTCCGGTCAATCTTGACAGTATCATCCTCATCATAACCAAAGTCGAAGATCCTGATGAACTGGATACACGTTTTTCCAAGTTTTCACCATATAAGGAAAATTCACCGGCTGAGCCACTTCAGCTTGACGGTGCTGATAACATCATCGATATTTTTCAGAAAATATGCGAAGCAAAAATGAAAGGTGGTTCTTCCCGAAAGCAGGCCACCACACAAAAAGACAGCCAGGAATCTCCTGCTGCTTCTTCAGATACTCCGGCAGTCAATCTGACATGTCTTTTCTGCTTCAACCGGCTTGATGATGTCATTGCTGCCGCTCATGGCCTGAACAGTTTCTTTACCGGTCTCAACACACTATACAAAGAAGGCAATGAGGCTCGTTATCAGCTCGTCATCCATCAGTCTGGTTACTCACCTGAGGAATTCAACAAAGTCTGCAACATTCTTTCTGAGTACGGTAAGAGCAGACCGTTTTCGATTGCCGGTGAAGCACACCTTAAAGAACACGGAGAACTGATCTCTGAAAATGCATTACAGCAGCTTACACAGCTCTGATTGATGCAATGCAATAAAAAGACTGGCATCTTCGCCAGTCTTTTTCATTAAAAATGGTTGGATATTATTCTCCAAGAAAGTCATTGATCTGCTGAACCAGTACATCAACATCCATTCCATGAACCATAGCAGCTTCTTCCAGTGATTCCATCTGTGAAGACGGGCAGCCAAGGCAGTGCATACCTGCTCTCATAAGAATCGGTGCGATATTTGGATCTAAAGTAATCAACTGGCCAATCAGCATATCTTTTGTAACTTTTGCCATCGTAATTTCCTCCTTTTCTTACGGAAAAAATATTTCTTAAATTTTCCGTTATTTCTCATTATAATATAAAAGTTAGTAGGAATCAACCTTAAATATCAAATTTTGTTCACAAATTTGTACTTGTAATCCCGAAAGATATATATTAGAATAACGATATAGAACCTGTAAGGGTACTAACGAGAAAAAAGGAGGATATTAATAATGGCATATGTAATTTCTGATGAATGTGTAAGCTGTGGAACTTGTGCAGCTGAATGTCCAGCTGAAGCTATCTCTGAAGGTGCAGAGCATTTTGAAATTGATGCTGATGCATGCCTTGACTGTGGAACTTGCGCTGACGCCTGTCCTACAGAAGCAATCCATCCAGCTGAATAATTTCATTCACGACAACAAAAAAGCTGCGGCATCTGCCGTAGCTTTTTTCTGTTCTTCTTTATTTTTTCTCTACGCCGTCCCGGTGTTTTCTTTTTCCCTTTTTTTCGGATGCAGCCGCGGCTTCACGCCTTGCCATCTGCTGCCTCCGAATTGCAAAATCAAGCGACCGGCACCGTTCCTCGTCTTCATTCTGAGAACGTAATTCCTGCGCGATCAATCGCTCAAGGATCGTCTGAAATTCCAGAATTTTTTCATTATTGTGTATTTCTGCTTTGACGGTATCTGTCCTCTTTTCTGTATTTATATCTTCTTCTGCTCTTGTCTGCGCATCTTCCGATATGTCCTCTGCAACACCTTCCAGCAATGCCGCCCCACTTTCTTCGAATCCGCTCATGGATGCAGTGATCTGAGGAATCAGTTTTTTGATTGCACGAAGCTGTAGCCCCCGCCTCTTCAGTTCTTTTATATTCAAAAAAAGCTGAATATCATATCCGGTGTAATAACGGTGTCCCAGTTCATTTCTATGGATCTGAAGCTCCAGTTCTTCCTCCCAGTACCGCAGAACATAGGACTTGACGCCAGTCATCTCAACTGTCTGTCTGACTGTATAACGTGTCTCCATCCCGCACCTCCTTATGAAATTCACTACAATTTATTATAGACAGGATTTTTCTCAAATTCAATGAAAACAGTCCGACAAAAAAACAGCCCTACACCATCGGAACTGTATAATTCCGCGGTATATGGCTGCATTCAGCACATATTGTCTATTTTTTCATATTCACAAACTGTGTATAACGAGGCAGCCATACCAGTTCGATCGTGCCGATCGGTCCATTTCTCTGCTTCGCAATGATAACTTCTGCAATGTCTTTCTTCTCAGTATCTTTATGATAATAGTCATCACGATACAAAAACATTACAACATCTGCATCCTGCTCAATTGCTCCGGACTCACGGAGATCCGAAAGCATCGGGCGGTGATCCGGTCGCTGCTCTACAGCACGGCTCAGCTGCGAAAGTGCAATGACCGGCACGCTCAGTTCCCTCGCAAGTGCCTTGAGTGAACGGGAAATATCGGAAATCTCCTGCTGACGGGAATCACTCTTTCCGCTTCCGCTCATCAGCTGAAGATAGTCGATCATGATGATTCCGAGATTATGTTCCAACTTATATTTTCTGCACTTTGAACGCATTTCTGCAATACTGATTCCCGGTGTGTCATCTATGATCAGATTGGAACGTCCGATGATATCTGCACCCTCTACAAGCTTTGTCCAGTCCTCATCCTTCAGATTACCGGTACGCATGTTCTGAGAGTCTACATGGGATTCCATCGCAAGCAGACGGTTCACCAGCTGTTCCTTTGACATTTCGAGACTGAAGATAGCCACGGTAACATCCTTACGGAATGCCATATACTGTGCGATATTCAGAACAAATGCCGTTTTACCCATCGAAGGACGGGCTGCGATCAGTACCAGATCCGATGGATGCATTCCCGATGTCTTATAATCCAGATCAATAAATCCGGTTGGAATACCGGTTACACTACCTTTTAATTTCGATGCTTTTTCAATATTATTGATTGCATTCAGGACGACCTGCTGAATCGGTACATAGTCTCCGCCGATACTTCTCTGAAGAATATTAAAAAGCTTTTTCTCAGACTCCTCAAGGATCATTTCTGTGCTTTCTTTCTCGAGATAGCAGGTATTTGCCACATCCTCTGTTGCCCGGATCAGGCGACGGAGAAGCGCTTTTTCACTGACGATGTTTGCATAGTATTTTACGTTTGCTGAAGTCGGAACTGCCTCGATCAGCTCACGGACATATTCCATACTGCTGATATCCGGCGGCAGATCTTTTTCTTTCAGGCGATTCTGCAGAGTGACCAGATCTACCGGTTTGCCCTCATTACAGAGTTCCACCATTGCATCAAAAATAATTCCATACTGATTCTGATAAAAATCATCACTTGTCAGAATCTCGGATGCAACCAGAATGGCATCCCTGTCAAGAAGCATGGCACCAATTACTGATTGTTCGGCCTCCAGACTGTGAGGTGGTATTCTTTTTATCAGTGCTTCTTCCATCGTGCCCACTCCTTGTTTCTTATGCTTCTTTGATCCAGACTTTCAGACTTCCGGTTACCTTAGGATGAAGTTTTACCGGAACCTGTGTCACACCAAGATTTCTGATCGGATTCGGAAGCTGCAGCTTTTTCTTGTCGATGTCGAGACCAAGCTGAGTTTTAGCTGCTTCGGAGATTTCTTTGGAGGAAACAGAACCGAATGTTCTTCCACCCTCTCCTACTTTCAGTGTCAGAATGATTTCTTTTGTTTCGAGATCTTTTGCAAAAGCCTGTGCTGCTTCGAGATTCTCCTGCGCAACTTTTTCTGCATTGGCTTTCTGAAGTTTCAGATCGTTGAGGTTCTTCGGAGTAGCCTCCACACCAAGTTTTTTCGGTAAGATCATATTTCTTGCATATCCGTCACTGACATTCACGATCTGTCCTTTTTTTCCAAGAGATTTTACGTCTTCTAATAAAATTACTTTCATTTCTTTGTTTCTTCCTCCTGATACATCTCATCTATAATTTCTTTGATCATATCTTCGACTTCATCCATCGGGCGTCTAACCTGTGCACCGGCAATATTGATATGTCCGCCGCCGCCAAGCTTTTCCATCATGATCTGTACATTGACTTCATCGATCGCGCGGGCACTGACGTAGACTTCTTTATTGTAAGGGGTCAGAACGAAAGATGCCTTCACTCCTGCAATATTCAGAAGTTCATTGGCAGCCTGTGCACCGACAACCGTAGGACTTTCCAGCCCTTTGCTCGGGCACTGTGCGATAGCAAAACATCCACGGTAGATTTCTGCAGTACGTACTGCCTCAGCTCTTGCTTTATAAGAATCAATATTATCACGTAGCATTTTGCGGACACGTGTCATATCCGCACCGGAGCGTCTCAAGAAAGCAGCCGCCTCAAAAGTACGCACACCTGCTCTTGTGATAAAGTTATTTGTGTCGATCATAATTCCCGCATACAGACAGTCCGCTTCAATATTTCTCAGACGGAGATCATCTGAAAAGTACTGCAAAATCTCGGCAACCATCTCACAGGTAGAGGATGCATACGGCTCCACATAGGAAAGTACCGCATTCTGAATGACTTCATTCCCTCTGCGGTGATGATCCAGTACCACGATTGTCTTTGTCAGATACAAAAGGTCTTCGCACTCTGTATAACTCGGTTTGTTCGTATCAACCACGACAACGACAGTATTGTCATCGACCAGATCGATTGCCTGATTACGGTCAATAAACATGGACGGTTCATAATCCGGATTATTCATATATCCTGCCATCAGCGGTCGGATTGAAGTAGATGGATCATTGACAACTATGTGTACCGGTTTGCCAAGTGTCTTACCTGCACGGTAAATACCAATGGCAGCTCCAAGTGCATCAACATCTGTGATCTTATGTCCCATGACGACAACGCGCTCTTTAGTGCTCATAAATTCCTTGAGTGCCTGTGCCTTTACTCTGGCTTTGACCCTCGTGGTCTTTTCCATCTGCTGCGCCTTACCGCCATAATAAGTGATCTTCTCACCATT
The DNA here is from genome assembly GCF_014297355.1 of Blautia intestinalis. Taxonomy (GTDB): domain Bacteria; phylum Bacillota; class Clostridia; order Lachnospirales; family Lachnospiraceae; genus Blautia_A; species Blautia_A intestinalis. The sequence continues at coordinate 156,932 of NZ_JACOQE010000006.1, forward strand.
CTTGATTACAACCTGATCACCGCCACGTCCAAGTGCCATCTCGATCGCAATACGTGAATATTCATAATCCTGAAGATAAGTCGGGGCATTCAAACCAATACCGATACTTAATGTCACCGTCATTTCATTACCGATATTTACCGTCTTTACTTCTTCAAGGATATGGAACTTCTGCTCTTTCAGAGCTTCAAGAGAACTCTGTCTCATAATCAGGAAATATTTGTCTTTTTCCAGTTTACGAACAAGTCCGTCATAATTGGAAAAGTATTTCGTGATCTTACGGTCGATCAGTGCGATCAGAAGAGAGCGCCTTACATCTTCAACACTTTCCAGTGCTTCTTCGTAATTATCGAGGTAAGCCAGCGCAACTACCAGCTTATTGTCCTCATTTGCCTGAATATACTCTTTCAGCTCTGTCTCATCATAGAGATACATCGCGATCAGGCTGGTCGTATCCGGAAAATCCATCAGAAGTTTTGATGGAGCAACGGATTCACCGAGCATCATCTTCTGCATAGAGATCCGGTAAATGCGGTCTCCAAACTGCGTACTGAGTTCTGCAATGTCCCTTCCATCCTTTCCCGGAAGTTTGTCTGCTGTAATATCCGGAAAAAGCGTGCTGACATTTTTATGATAGAAGGAATCTTTCCCGGTCAGCCGGGCAAACATTCTGTTGGACCAGATCATCCTTCCCTGCATATCCATCACTGCATATGGAAGCGCCAGTTCCTCAAGAACACGTTTCTCAAGAAATTCATACTGGCTGGCAAAAGCAATCAGATCATTGAACAACAGTGGTCTGTGATAAAGCAAAAGTGCAACTGCTGCCACAAGATAGAGGATATTGCCCATAGTGACAACTGCACCGGCTTTTATGTTGATCACGTATACCAGAATATTCAATGCAATCAGCAGAACGGATAAATACAATGGCCAGCGGGCTAAATGCTTCAGATGGCCTTTTAATTTTAATTTTCCCCTCATAACACTCTTTACCATTCTTTTTCTTATTCTTAACAACGATGCTATTCTCTATTATAACAGATTCACCGAGACTTTACCATAAAATTGTAAAGAAAACAGCTTCGGTGTCTTTTTTCAGAAAAAAAACGCTGCCACCCTCCAGACAGAATTCCGTCTTTTAGGTGACAGCCGCTCATATACGCTATATCGATCAGATTAGTCCTGAACGTATGGCATCAGGGACAGATGACGTGCTCTCTTAACAGCAACAGTCAGAGCTCTCTGATGTTTTGCACAGTTTCCTGTGATTCTTCTCGGAAGGATTTTACCTCTTTCAGAAACATATTTTCTGAGTTTTGCTACATCCTTGTAATCGATTTCATTGTTTTCTTTACCGCAGAATACACAAACTTTTTTTCTTCTGCGTCCGCCTCTTCTCTTCATTGGAGAGTCCGGTCTTTCGCCTCTATTGTAAGCCATGATGGTTTCCTCCTGTTCATATTTCTTTCAGTTTAAATTAAGAGCTTAGTTAAATGGAAGCTCCTCGTCGATTCCATCCGGAATGTTCATAAAGCCATCTGCGCTTGCTGCTCCCGGGCTCGGCATTGACGGAGCCGGTGCTGCATTCTGCTGAGGATGTGATGCTGCATAGCTGTCACTGGATGCTTTGCTTTCTGCAAATTCCTGTTCCTCAACAACAACTTCCGTTGTATAAACTTTCTGGCCTTCTCTGTTCGTGTAGCTGCCTGTCTGAATACGACCGCTGACTACAATGCGGATTCCCTGATGGAAATATTTCTCTGCAAATTCCGCGCCACGCCCGAAAACAACACAGCTGATAAAATCAGCGGTAGCTTCTCCGTCACGACGAAATCTTCTGTCGACTGCCAATGTGTATCTTGCAATTGCCAGTGCATTTTCTCCTGCGGAATATCTTACCTCAGGATCTCTTGTTAAGCGTCCCATTAAAATTACTTTGTTCATTGTTATACCTCTTTCTTCTTAGTGAGTGAACGGGTTTCTTAATGGTGCTTTCTAAAATCCATCTGTAAAAAGATTATGCGTCTTTACGAACGACTAAGTATCTTAATACGTTGTCCATGATACGTACATGTCTTTCTACTTCGGCCGGACACTGTGCGTCTGCTTCAAACTGAATGAAATAGTAGAAGCCTTCATGCATTTTCTGAATTTCGTAAGCTAATTTCTTCTTACCCCATTCTTCTACTTCTGTGACGTTTCCGTTGTAACGAGCGATGTAGCCTTTTGCTTTCTCTACTACTGCATCACGAACTTCGTCTTCAACTTTTGCGCTCACAACTAATGCTAATTCGTACTTGTTCATGCTTTCTTACCTCCTTGTGGTCTTTATGGCCCTCTGCCTGTACAGAGAGCAAGGATATGAAAATATATCACACAGTTGATTATTTTAACATATGAGTTTTCAAATGTAAAGCGCTTTTTGTCGAACATTTCACTTTTTATGAAAATTGTTCTTTTTTCCTGAATACATACTTGTTAAATCATATTTATTATTTGTTATTTTGCATAATACATTGTAATATTTTGTAAAACAGGATATACTGATTGCACAAACGCTTAAACGCGTATTAAAGGGAAAGGAGACCCACTAATGGACTCTGCATTATATGCAAACTATCTGAACATTCTGAAACAGGAGCTGGTACCTGCACTCGGATGTACAGAACCGATTGCCATTGCTTATGCAGCGGCAAAAGCACGCCAGATTCTCGGAGAATTTCCGGATACGGTGGAAATGCTTCTGAGCGGAAACATCATTAAGAATGTTAAAGGTGTTACTGTTCCGAATTCCGGCGGACTTAAAGGAATTGACGTTGCAGCTGTTCTCGGCATTGTCGGAGGAAATGCTGACAAAGCTCTGGAAGTACTCAGTGAAGTAACTCCCAAAGACATTGCCCTCACGAAAGAACTGATTGCAAAGAAAGTCTGTTCCTGCTCTCTTGTTCAGAATGTAGACAACCTCTACATCACAGCCAAAGTGATCAAAGGCGGACATTACGCTTCTGTCACTATCGAGCATCAGCACACCAACATCACCCATATCGAAAAGAACGGTGAAGTAATTCTGGATAATCCATACAAATCTGACAATGTTACTACTGTGGATAAATCCAAACTGGCAGTCAAAGACATCCTGGATTTTGCCGATCAGGTAAAAATTGAAGATGTACAGCCGATTCTGGATCGTCAGATCAAACTGAACTCCGCCATCTCTCAGGAGGGACTGGACAATAACTACGGCGCGCAGATCGGCAAAACGCTTATGCATGTCTGGGGCAAAAGTGTAACGACCAGAGCATGTGCAAGGGCTGCTGCCGGAAGCGATGCCCGTATGGGCGGCTGTTCCATGCCGGTTGTAATCAACTCCGGAAGTGGAAATCAGGGAATGACCGTATCTCTCCCTGTTATTGTTTTTGCTGAAGAATGGGAAGTTTCTCATGAGAAACTCTGTCGTTCTCTCGTTGTCAGCAATCTGATCGCCATCCACCAGAAATACTATATAGGAAGTCTTTCTGCTTACTGTGGCGCCGTCAGTGCAGCGTGCGGTGCCGGTGCAGGAATCACCTACATGTATGGCGGTACTTACCAGCAGGTATCCCTGACGATCATCAACACCCTCGGAAACGTCGGTGGAATCGTCTGTGACGGTGCCAAACCATCCTGCGCTGCAAAAATTGCCTCTTCTGTCGATGCCGCTCTGATGGCTTTCCAGCTCAGCATTCAGAACAAGAGTTTTCTTCCGGGCGAGGGGATCATCAAAGACGACATCGAAGAAACCATCAAAAGTATGGGCTATATCGGACGCGTCGGCATGCGTCTCACCGATACGGAAATTCTCAATGTCATGATAGATCAGGCTGATATCAATCAGGACTGTTGATCTTATATCTTTTTACAGGGAGACTACTTAAATGAAAAAAAATAATTTCCTTACAAGCCTGCCTTTCAAACTGTTGGTCGGTGTTATCATCGGTATCATTGCAGGTATCATTTTAAACAAAACGGACGGTGCTTCACTGACTGTTGCGATTCTGAATATCGTTGTCACAGTAAAATATGTTCTCGGACAGCTCATTAACTTCTGTGTACCACTGATCATCATCGGTTTTATCGCACCATCTATCACAAAGCTCGGCAACAGTGCCTCCCGTATGCTGGGTGTTGCTCTTGTGATCGCTTATGCATCTTCTATCGGTGCAGCTCTTTTTTCCACAGGTGCAGGATATATACTTATCCCACATCTTTCCATTGTTACTGATGTAGAAGGGCTTAAGACACTTCCGGAAGTCGTATTCGAACTTTCCATTCCACAGATCATGTCCGTTATGAGTGCCCTGGTATTTTCTATCATGGTAGGTCTGGCTGCTACATGGAATCAGACAAAGCTGATCACCGGTGTACTGGATGAATTCCAGAAAATCGTGCTTTCCATCGTATCCAAGATCATTATTCCGATCCTTCCATTCTTTATCGCACTTACTTTCTGCGGACTTGCTTACGAAGGATCTATTACCAAACAGCTTCCTGTATTCCTTCAGGTTATCGTAATCGTACTGATTGGTCACTTTATCTGGATGGCACTGCTCTATTTTCTTGCCGGTGCATATTCACATGAAAACCCGATGGAAGTTGTTCGCCACTATGGACCGGCTTATCTGACTGCGGTAGGAACCATGTCCTCTGCTGCTACTCTTGCAGTTGCTCTTCAGTGTGCAGGCAAAGCAAAACCACTTCGTAAAGATATGGTACAGTTTGGTATTCCTCTTTTTGCCAACATCCATCTCTGCGGGTCTGTTCTTACTGAAGTATTTTTTGTTATGACTATTTCAAAGATCCTGTATGGCTCTATCCCGGCACCTGGCACCATGATTCTGTTCTGTCTGCTGCTCGGAATCTTCGCACTCGGAGCACCTGGCGTTCCGGGAGGAACTGTTATGGCATCCCTCGGGCTGATTACCGGTGTTCTCGGTTTCAACGAAACAGGCACTGCTCTTATGCTGACGATCTTTGCCCTTCAGGACAGCTTTGGTACAGCATGTAACGTTACAGGCGATGGTGCTCTTACCCTTATCCTCACCGGATACGCCAGGAGACACAATATTAAAGAACAGAATATCAGCGTAGATTTATAATTTTATATTCTGTCTATTAAACTAATTATTTTACTGCCAATATAAGACCGGAGGATTTTGTCAGCTTGACAAAGTTCTCCGGTTTCTTCTATACTGAATTTAATTTAGTGACAGTAAGCAAAAGAACTGGCAATATCCTCTTGCACTGTCAGAAGGGAGAAAACTATGCTTCTTAAAAATGGTCATCTTATTGATCCGGCTACCCGAACCGCCGCACCTCGGGACATCCGTATTACAAACGGTATTATCACTGAACTTGCCCAGAACCTTGTTCCGCAGAATGAAGAAGAAATTCTTGACCTTTCAGGACTGACTGTAGCTCCGGGATTAGTCGATACACACGTGCATTTTCGTGATCCGGGACTCACTTACAAAGAAAATATCCATACCGGTTCACTTGCAGCTGCAAAGGGCGGATTTACATCTGTCATCTGTATGGCAAACACAAAACCTACCGTAGACTCTGTTGATACTCTGAAAGATATTCTGGAGCGCGCACAGAAAGAAAATATACATATCTATCAGACTGCTTCTGTCTCCTACGGCCTGAATAGTGAAAAAATGACTGATTTCGATGCACTTGCCAATGCAGGCGCCTGTGGATTCACCGATGATGGTATTCCGCTTCTCGACGCGGTATTCTGCTATCAGGCAATGAAAAAGGCTGCTGCACTTCATATGCCAATCAGCCTTCACGAAGAGGACAAAGCCTTTATCACCAATAACGGTATCAATGCCGGAAAAACCGCTGAAAAACTTAATGTCATTGGTTCTCCTGCCATCGCAGAAGAAGTTATGGTAGCACGTGATTGTATGCTTGCGCTTCAAAGCGGCGCTGCTGTCGTGATCCAGCATATCAGCTCCGCAAACTCCGTTGAACTTGTCCGCACAGCAAAAAAGCTCGGTGCTGATATCCATGCAGAAGCAACGCCTCATCATTTTACTTTAACAGAAGAAGCTCTTTTGAAGCATGGCACCCTTGCAAAAATGAATCCGCCGCTTCGTACAGAAAAAGATCGCCTGGCAATCATTGCGGGACTGAAAGACGGCACGATTGACCTGATTGCTACTGATCATGCCCCTCACAGTACGGAAGAAAAAGCAAAACCGCTTACAGAAGCTCCGAGCGGTATCACAGGGCTTGAAACCTCCCTCGGTCTCGGTATTACTTCCCTTGTAAAAGAAGGGCATCTTACCCTGATGGAACTTCTGGAAAAAATGACCTGCAATCCTGCGATGCTCTATCGTTTGCCGGGCGGTGTCATTCAAGTCAATGCTCCGGCTGACTTTGTAGTCTTTGATCCGGATGAAATATGGACCGTCACCGATTTTGCTTCCAAATCTTCCAACAGTCCGTTTACGGGATCTGAGCTGTACGGAAAAATCCACTACACGATCTGCGGTGGAAAAATTGTTTATCGCAGATAAATTGTGTGTATAACTTTACGCATCAACGGACGCGCCACCAGTGCCTCCTCAATATGTAATGCAAAGAACCCTCCCCAGCACAGTGATCTTATGGTCCTGCCGGGGAGAGTTCTTATTTCTATTTCTTATTCTTCATAAATCTGGTCAAACACACCGCCATCTGCAAAATGTGTTTCCTGAGCTTTTTCCCATCCTCCAAAATCGTCAATCGTCACAAGATTTATATTCAAGTCAAAGACATCTGCATATTCTTTCAGAATGTCCTCATTTGATGGGCGATAATAATTATCTGCTGCAATTCTCTGAGCTTCATCAGAATACAGATAATTCAGATATTCCGTCGCTACCTCTCTGGTTCCTTTTTTATCTACTACAGAATCTACGATTGCTACGGAATCCAGTACAAGTACGTTTGCATAAAGTTTCTTGATAAAGTCTTTGATCTTTTCTTCGTCGCCATCAAACTTTTTATCCGCATACGCCCATGCCGCCAGATAATTCCATCTTGCTCCACCGGATTTCCTTTTCTTACCAGAAATACGATCGTGGATGTGTACGGAGAACTGTCATTCGGAAATTCATCAATCCATCCCTCTTCAATCAGCCCTGCATTTTCTACTGCCTCTACATCGTATTCTAATGTAAGATCAGAAAACGATGTCAGGTTATTCAACTTTTTGTCTTATAACGCAATAAATCTATAGAAAATCACTCTATTACGAATGAAGTTTCTATAGATTCTTTATTTCCTGTATAGTGTAATGTTTTGCGAAAACGTTATCTTTCAGTATTTCTGCCGATATGTAATACAAAAAACAAACTCCGGAATATCGAATTCCGGAGTTTACAGAGGTGCCACCCGGATTTGAACCGGGGATAGAGGTGTTGCAGACCTTTGCCTTACCACTTGGCTATGGCACCATATTTAATTATTTCCTTTAAGGAAATGACTCCAAGGGGATTTGAACCCCTGTTACCGCCGTGAAAGGGCGGTGTCTTAACCGCTTGACCATGGAGCCAATTATCTGCTATCGGCTCTAAAGTCCGAAAAGCTAACTCCCCCTG
>NZ_JACOQE010000007.1 GCF_014297355.1 Blautia intestinalis
TATGTTATTGAGGCATCCTGTCCATTCTAAGGCGTTTTCTGCCTTTAGCTGTTCCGTTATGCCCTGTGCCTGTTTCATACCCTCTATGAGCCTTTCAAAGCGTTCCTGTGCCTGTCTGTCAATGTCGGCAAGGTAAGCGTTAAGTCTGCCGCTTGTAAGAAGATTGGTGTATGTAACTTTGCAGTGATGCTTCAGATAATCCAAATGCCGCTGTCCCCAGATGCCTATCGGCTGTTCTTCTTCGGCGGGTACAGTTAAGCACGGTATTAAATAATCGCCTTGCCTTTCGTATTTGCCGCCCATTTCCTCAAAAATTGTCTTTGCCATTGTCTGTTACCTCCACATTCTTTTTTATTTTGAATGTCCGCAAAATCCGTCCTACATCAGCTGCTCAGCCTTCTGGATGAAACAATGCCCGGCATTACGACCATTCTTCCTCTTAAAAGCAGAGATCCCGACAACTGTGTGCTTCTGCGTTTCATTAAGCGTTTCAAGTCTTTCGATGTAATCCGTAAGATGGGCAAGACACGTTTCCTGGACAGCTATCAAGTCCTAGTCAAAAAGACCAAGGATCGTTTTGCCGGTTCTAAGGGACTGGCTATCTATGAGCTGGTCCTTAACAGTGTTACCACCCGTGGAGAAAATCCCTTATCCGCAATGACTCAGGATCAATGTGTTGATCTCGTATCCACATCTCAGAAAGCTGCCGATGAGATCAATCTTCAAATGCGGATCATAGCAGAGACCATGCCGGAGTACAAAGTGCTTCGTTCTATGGCCGGCGTGGGGGACCGACTGGGACCGATCATTCTTGGAGAAATCGGTGACATTCGCCGTTTTCACAGTGGCAAAGCACTCAATGCTTATGCCGGCAATGATGCTCCGCCATATCAGTCCGGACAATTCGAGAGCCGGAATCGTCACATCTCCAAACGTGGCAACCCGGCTCTCAGAAAAGCTTGTTTTGAGGTAATGCAGGCTCTCAAACTGACAAAACCTCAGGACGATCCTGTTTACCTTTTTCTGCTCAAAAAGGAACAGGAAGGGAAACCATACAACGTAGCCAAAATGGCTGCCGTCAATAAGTTTCTGCGGATCTACTACGCTCGTGCAATGGAGTTGTACAAGTAAATCTGTCCGCTTTCATTATAGCTGTTAACTGCCGGCCTGCAACAGCAGGTCTTATTAAGGTTACTCTCTTTTTTGTTCTCAAGGTTCTCGAAATCTTCAAAAATCTGCTTGACAAACATTAGCAAGATTTTTCGTTCTCTGCGACTTCCCAATAAACGGGAAGTTGGTTACTTCTTGTAATTCATTTTCTTACTTAACACCCCAAACAAAGCCAATAAAAATATTCCAATTCCAAGCAATACGCCAGCCACTTTCATTAATTCATTGTTTGTATACTCTGTATCCGGAAGAATCCCATACTTGTAATAAGAATAACTAACATGGTCTGTGGTATATGCAGCTATGGAATCTCCTACATTATATTCCGAATATACAAATCCCGGTACTTGCATTCGCTTGTGATAATCATTCACTTTTCCATTGTTGTAGTAGAAGAAATAATTCTGAGATATCGTATCAGCCGAAGCATCTTCAGCCCTTTTACCTGTAATCACAATATCCTCCATATAGTAATCTTCTCCCAGTACCATCTCTTCCATTTGTGTATTAAATGCTTTAGATGTCAAAAGTATATTTATCCAGACTGTAATGAAAGCTATACTTAAAATAATGAAACAAATCCAAAACAAAATTTTCTTTTGATTTCCAGTTAATATTTCTTTTGATTCTTTGTGCTCAACCAATTTATTACTCATTCCATAATACCTCTAAAGTACTTTTTCCTTCTTCCTTCCCTTCGTCCAAGAAGTGTATCTCACTCAAAGAACTCGGTCAATCCCGATTTCTCAGTTTCAAAAAATGGCATTTATCGTCTTGTTCCATTCTTATCAAAATTCTTTTTTAATGCTATTTCTGTTGGGAGAATAGACCCAATTAAAGGAATAAGTTGAACACCACAGATAATTCCTCCTATACTCCCAACACAATCTTCATTTTTTCCAATCACTAAAAGCATGAATATTACTGTTATCGGCAACATAACCATTCCACAGACATACCAGACTTTACCACAATATTTATGAGCAAATTCCCATGTGTCTTTGTTCTTCATAGACATCGAAGTCCGATATCCAAATACTGAATTTATTTCCTTTGGAGCCTTTTTCATAAAATATCTTCCAAAACCAATCATCGTAAATGGAAGAAGCAAATCCATAATCAACATAAAAATCCAAAACCTCATTGTAAACCTCCTTTACTACAAATCCCGCTTTCTATTTTCGTTTCCATAGCATAGTGTACTCTTTTTCACCAGTAGCTTCATCCAAGCCTTCACATTGAATAATGAACGCTTCTCTTTGGTAAAAAGAAATTGCTCTGGCATTCTTCTGGTATACATTTAATCGTAAGCTAACTTTTTTATCCTTAACATAATCTAATAAAAGCTTACCTATGCCACATGACTGCATTTCATCGGAGACAAAAATACCTTCTATATATTTATCATTTAGTCCTACAAATCCTTGTATCATTTTATCTGCTTCAAACACATAAACTTCGTATTGTGACATCATTTCTTTTACTAATTCATAATTACTTTTCCAGTATTGATTGGAAATAAAATAATGTGCTTTCAGATTTGTCTTTAACCATATGTCAGCAACTCTATCGATATCTCCGTTCAGCAACTTTCTAATCATAACAAATTTTCTCCACAACTACATCCTTTATGCTTTTCTCTTTTTTTCATTCTATCACAAGCTCACCATTAATCATCATTTTTTTGATATTTTTTCTTTTCACCCACTGTAAAACAGTCTCTGAGCGTTTCGTTATATAGAGGGGTACACATACAGAGCAAGATCCACCCATGTTTAACAGTATTGCCATTTGGCATCCTGTTCTCCTATGGGATTTATCTTGATGGGGATCTCCCCATACCCTCTCAATAACAGACGTTTCACTTGTCTGTTGGTTCCACCTAAAGGTGTTCACAGCACTATTTCTAATATCGGAAGGGACAGCCGATATTGAAATACGTGGATTCCCGGCGGGAGGAATAGTCTCAGCGAAAGGAGGAGTATGAGAACAAAAAACAAAGATAAAGAACTGAATCACAGACATTTTATAGGATTACGTCTTACAGATGTCGAACTGGATTTATTAGACCAAGGCGCTGCTTGTTTATCTGTTAGCCGATCAGAATATCTGAGGAAACTTCTATTGGAAAAGCAAATCCATCATCAGATTGAAGTTGTTGCAGACATGAATGATCTCAGAAAACTGGTCAGTGAATATGGAAAAATCGGATCGAATCTCAATCAGATCGCCAAGCATTTTAACAGTGGTGGCAGTCAGTCTCGTGCTATAGAAAATGAAATCCATCAGTGCATCACGGACTTATTCCTATTGAGAAAAGAGGTACTGAAACTGGCAGGTGGTATGAATGGCAATCGTAAAACACATTAAAAGCAGAAATGCAAATTACTCGGCTGCTATCAATTACCTTCTGTTTGAACATGATGAAAAAACCGGGAAAAAGATTGTAGATGAATCCGGACGAAGCATCCTACGAAAAGAGTTTTATATGGATGGACTGAACTGTGATCCGATGTCTTTTGACAAGGAATGTGAACTGACAAATGCTCATTTTCACAAAAATAAGAAACATGAAGATATCAAAAGTCATCACTACATTATCAGCTACGATCCAGCCGATGTTACAGAAAACGGTCTTACCGGAAAGAGAGCACAGGCAATCAGTTTGGAACTTGCAAAGCAGATGTTTCCCGGATATCAGGCACTGGTAGTTACTCACACCGATGGCCACAATGAATCCGGAAATATCCATACTCACATCGTTATCAACAGTGTGCGAAAGACTGCAGTGGAGAGGCAGACATATATGGATAAACCACATGAGGAAGCCGCCGGTTACAAGCATCGTTCCACTGATAAATTCATGAGCACTTTTAAGAAAACTGTCATGGATCGGTGCCAACAGGAAGGACTTCACCAGATAGATCTTCTTGCTCCGGCTGAGAGAAAAATCACTCAGAAAGAGTATATGGCACAGAAACACGACCAACAAAAACTTAATGAGATCAATCAGAAAATCATCGAAGATGGTCTCAAACCAACATCCACCGTGTTCCTTACACAGAAAGAATATTTGCGAAATGCGATTGATGAATGCGCTGCCACTTCCAATAGTTTTGATGAATTCCAATCTAAACTTCTGGAACAATTTCAGATCTCTGTGATTGATCATCGGGGCAGATACAGCTATCTTCATCCTGATCGACAGAAGCGGATTACTGAACGTGCACTGGGAACACGATATGGAAAAGAACACCTGGAACAGACCTTCTTACGCAAGGATCCATTGACCATTCTCTACGTCAGATCTCACCTGCGCCTGGTTGTAAATCTCCAGACAAATGTGAAAGCAATGCAGAGCCCGGCTTATGCTCATCGGGTAAAACTTTCTAACCTGCAGCAAATGGCAAATACCATTATCTATGTACAGGAACATGGATTTGATACGCAGTCAGATCTGAAAAATACACTGCTTGCATCAAAGCAGGAACTAAAAGAAATGCAGACACAGTTTGCTCAGCATCGGTCTGATCTAAGGATCCTCAACGATCAGATCCGTTATACCGGACAGTACTATGCAACTAAGGAGGTTTATTCCCAATTTTCAAATGCAAAGTACAAAGGAAAGTACCGGAAAGAACATGCGAAGGAAATTCAGAAATATGAAGAAGCCAGAGATTGGCTGAGATCCTTTTATCAGGATGGAAAGATGACAAGCCTAAAAACCTTGACTTTACAAAAAGAAAAACTGCAACAGCAGATAGCTTCCGAAGAAGAAGCAATAAGCAGCTTGAAAGAAAAACTAAAAGATCTGGATACTGCCGATCAGAATGTTGATGCCATTCTTCAGATGCAGATTCCGGAACCAGTAAGATCAAAAACCAAGGATCTCGAACGATAACCATCACAAAACAAAGGAGGAACTATCACATGACACAAGAAGAATTTAATATTGTATTTGAACTTCAGATGAGAAAGTGTGCCGATATTCTGGCACATAAAAAGAAAGAATATACCGGTGACAATATTGACCGCCTCAGTGCATTCAAGATTGCTGCCGCCTTACAAAACTGCGATCCAAAAGCAGCACTAGCCGGTATGATGTCGAAACATGTCGTATCCCTTTACGATATGTGTTATTCCACTCTGTTACATTTTGACATGGAACAGTGGGATGAAAAAATCACAGACTGCATCAATTATCTGATCCTTTTAAAAGCTCTGGTAAAGGAGGAACAGGCCTATGGATCACATTGAAACAGCTATCTTAAACTGCTATGGAATCCGGGAAGCAGAACAGAATATGGTCTTTGCTGCCAGACTCACACAACACGGTCATACGATCCAGAACATGGCAGATCTGATGGATCTTTACCGTCAATCCTACAGTCAGAAGACTGTAGAAAACATTGCAGGGCTTCCGCATCCAACCGTGCAGAAATTCATGGTCATTACCGTAGCTGTTGTTGGTGCAAGCAGACGCTTCCTGGCACAGATCACAAGACATCAGAACGAAGTAAAGTACATGAGTGCATCTCTGCAGTACAGCAATTATTCCGGTCATGCTGCATTTGCTATTCCATATGGAATCATGAAAGCAGATAAAGAAATCCAGGATATTTACAAAAAAAGCTGTCAGTCAGATCTGGAGCACTATACAGAACTCTGTACCTTAGGCATTGATCATGATTCAGCCGGATATGCCACACCGCAGGGACTTCGAAACGTACTGATCATCAGTGCAACGCCTTACCAGTGGAAGCATATGATCAGTCAGAGAACCTGCAGAAGAAATACGGATGAAACAAGGATTGTGATGCTACAGATCTGGCAGAGATTGTACAAATTAAGCCCGATTCTTTTTGCACCGGATCTGACCGGTCCATTCTGTCAGAGAGGAAGCTGTATGGAAAAACAGATGTCCTGCCAGAATCCTATTTCAAAACTTTGGATACCGTCAGATATCTTAAAAGCAGATTATCCATTGCTCATCAGAAGGGAGGTGAGCAGCCATAAAGATTAAACTGATTGACTTTGGTCTGAAAGCAGATCATCATCCCTTCCGGCCACATGAAAATGATGCCGGTGCTGATGTATTCATGCCTTATGATTGCGTATTAAAACCAGGTGAGGTTGCAAGAATTCCACTTGGATTTGGTCTCATCATCCCCGATGGATTTGCCGGATATGTCTTTCCACGAAGCAGCATGGCAGCAAAAGGACTGGTATGCGAGCTTCCACCGATCGACTCCGGTTACCGTGGTGAGATCCATGCCATTATCAGCAACGTAAGCACATCTTCTCAGACCATTCATAAAGACACACGCGTCGGTCAGCTGGTGATTACACCGGTCGTGATCGCAGATTTTGTCCTGGACATTGGTAATGAACGAGGAACCGGGGCTTTTGGAAGTACAGGAGAATAATACTATGATTACATTTGGAAGAAAATTAAAACACTTAAGACAGAAAAATCATCTCACCCAGAAAGAACTTGGCATAGCTGTTGGATTTCCCGACAGCTGTGCTGATGTCCGGATTGCTCAATATGAAGGCGATGTCCGAACACCAAAAGAGGATCTTATGAAACTCTTCGCATCAACACTCGGTGTTCCGGTTGAACTCTTTACCGTACCAGTACTCTCAGAACCTAGAGAGTATGAAGCGGCAGAATATTGGAGGTATGAGTTAGGGGCGGAACTAGATTAATTGTCATAATACTGAAATGAGGCAACGGATTTTCCGCTGCCTCGCTTTTATCATTTTGAGGGTAATTGAAAATATCCTCCTGTGTTGAGCAATCCTCTTTTTCTGCGCTTTATCTGCATATCTATATATTTCATTTTATTTCTGTTCCATCGATAAAAAGCACATATTTATCCGGATTATGAACAAGATCATAATCTTTTCCATATTCAATTGGTCTAAATTCTATTTGCATAATGGATTCGCCATTTTCGATATCTTCTTTCCAAGAATATACGGTCATATCAAGGCTGGTTGCATATCCATGATCTGTAGAAAATTTTATTGAATGAAATGAATTCTCTTTATACATTTTTAAAAGCAGTCTTGCAAATGCTTCTTTATCAGAAATATTTTTTCTGTTAGCAACTACTGTAAGATTTTCATCTCTATTCATAGAAAAACTGCCAACTACATCTGGCTCACCTTCTTTATACTTTAATAAGCTTTTTCCAATTATCATTCCAACAATAATCGAAAAACGATAGCAACAAATACAAGTGTTATATTATTTTTCTTCATTTTATCAAGTTCCTCAGAATTATATATAAGTCTTTAGAACTACTATATCATATTTTCACGTTAAACCAAATAAAAAAGAAGAGCAATAAGCCCTTCCATCTTCTTATTCACGTATTTATTCCACCAATGCTCTCACTGCATTGATAATTCTCTGTTGCTTTTCTTTAGGTAGTTTCTCTATCATTTCAGATAATTCATTCGTAACGCCGCTAACCGAATGTGTCACAACATCAATCAATAGTGTATCTGCTGAAACATCTAATGCATTTGCAATCGCAATAAAAGTATCAAGTTTTGTTACTTTCAGTCCTCTCTCTATAACACTTACATGAGTTGGACTCAAGTTTACCAGTCCTGCCAATTCTTCTTGTGTAAGATTCTTAGCTTCCCTTGCAGCTTTTATTCTCTGACCAACCGCCTTTAAATCCATTGTGACACCTCCTTTAGAACGATAATTCGGTCTAAAATTAGTATAACGATTGATCTTTAAAACATACAGAATCTACAGATTGTTAACTTGTTCTTTAGAACTATTTTAAAATAAAAAGGCCCAAAAGGGCACTTTCCCTTTTGAGCCTATACACTTTATCAGCTAACGTATTTTGCTTTCATTTTTTCTCATGGTCATGAGGCTTTTTTCTCTTAAATCGCATTCTATGAATCCTTCGATTGCTCTTTCTGTTCTTCAATAATTCGTTCGGTTGCTTTATGAATTCTATCCTTGGAATAGGGTGGTCTTAAATTCAATGATAACCGCCCTTTTTTAATCATATACGTTTCACTACCATCCTCCGAAGATCCTTTCAACCAGCAATCATCCGGATACTTCTCCGCAAAAGACCTCAACCGTTTCCGCAAGCTCTGATTGAAGGTATACACATCATAGAATCCATCATCTTCATTAGTCAGAATAATCGTTTCTTTTTCACACTTTAACCTTCGCATATTCTATCCCCGCTTTCTTTCCATTTCCTGATCCAGGTACTTTGGTATCGGCTTTCCGGACCGGCGAGCAATGGCAATCTGTTTCTGATGCAGTCGTTTGATTACGGACCTTCGTTTCTTAGGTTTATTATTTTGTTGATTTCGGGACGTCTGTTTGTTGTTGCGTGCATCAGAAATTTTTTCCAGGTTCTTCTTCTGATTATTCACCAGACCGTCCACCATATCATAGTTAGCTTCTGTACCAGATTCTCTGCTTCGTTCATAAGTGCCGTTCTGGTAGAATTTCTGGTAATGTTCCAGACGGATTTTACCATCTTGTTTTAGCTGTTCGACCGGATTTAGCGGTACCTGCTGTTGGATGTAATCATGAATCTTTTGTTTTGTCTTTTCATCGAATTTCTTACATTCTTCGACAACCATTTTTCCATAAGCATCCAGGATAACACCCTGGGCCTGATCTCGGTATACCTGATGTTCCATCAAATAAAACTGTTTTCCATCAATAATGACGGTGTCTGTTGCAATCCAGTTCCCCTTTTTCCCATCAATCTGATAATTCTCAGTTTCCATAGTGATCAGTGCACCGGATGTGTTGATACGAATAAATCCGGCCAGATACTGTGGATAGTTCTCATCTACATAGTAGCAGCCGATTTCTCCATTCTTGTTCAATACGAGCACGTCACTGACTTCGCATTGATTTTTCGTCCGTTTCCAGATGTCAGCGACTTTTTCATTTTCCTGCATTTCATGAATCGAGATTAATCGGTAATTTTCGACAGTAATCGACACATTCTGCTGTCTTGCCTCTTGATATGGCAGATGCCACAGTGCTTTTCCTGCTGTCTGCTGATCTACTCGGTAGACTGCAAATTGATTAAGCTTCATAGGCATCATCCTCCAAGTTATTCAGATAATAATTCAGATCCAGAGAATAGTAGTATTTGTCTTCGATCTGCTGTAATTTTCCAACTGTAGAATTGATGATCTCAATTATTTCATCATTCTCAGGATCACTTTCTTCCTGTTCCAAAACTTCCAAAGCTTCTTTCAGTGTTTGGATTGTTTCTTCCTTTGTGTGCTGCTGGAAGATAGCAGTAATAGTCAGTTCGTTTTCTTCCAGGTTTACATTTCTCATAGGCTCATTTCCCCCCTTTTCTTTTTCGGTATTGGTTTCATCTGTATATTCAGCTCCTTCTCGTTTTTTTCTTCGCTTATATTTTTTTCGTTATCCACTTTCTTATTGGATTCCAGAGGATTTTCCACATTTGGATGTCTTTCTTCCAAGTATTTTTCCACACGACTGATTGCATTTTGCACATAAGAATTTTCTCTAAATCCAGGAATCGAATTCAAAAATTCTTTCTGTATTTTTCCTTCAATCATCAGACTCTGCATTCCTTCATAATCACTTCCGTCTTTCAGATCAAAGCCAACACATTTCAGTCCATGCATACGTTCTGATGGGATTTTCTCATAAGCTTCCAAGGCTTCTGGTAATGTCAGGTCATAATGTACTTCACCCATTACAGGAAATTCAGCACATTCAGCCGCATAAAAGCTGATACATGTAAGATCATTTTCATAATCCACATTTTCTATTTCCGGGACAATATCGAGTATTTTTTCTCTTTGTGCTGCAAAGTCTGGAAGTTCTGCAAATCCAAATCGATCCACGTAATATGCCTGCATATCCCCACCACGGTTTGTAATGATAACATCACTGACCGACATAGAATGTGCTTTATAATCTGCCGGTGGATTATCGTTGAACATAGCGTACAAATCATCCAGCTTTTCATTTTCATGTAATCTGCCGGAATAGACACACTTATAATTTGCTGCATCGATTGTAATGCCATCTTCTTTGACCATTGCCATATTCATAAATAAATGTTGTTTTCCCGGTGTGTCTTCATCCACATGATAAATCGCATAGCGGTCACCATTACCTCTGAACATTTCTTCCTCTAGGGTATAATCATACTTAAATGGGTACATAGCCCGATCAACTCTCTCCGAAATATCCGTCCCTTCTGTAATCGTGTCTTCCAGCCAGTTTTGGATATCTCCCCATGATTCAAACTGTAGATAGCCGGCAATTTCATGCGTCCCATCCGGTGCCAGTACAATATGTCCCGGTTCGCTTTCCCGATAATCATAGCGGTATCCAGCTGCTTCCAGTGCATCTACCAGAATCCCGTATTTTTCATGTAATTCTGTTTTCTGTTTTTCTTCGAGAATGATTTCAAGCTCTTCTGTAAGCTGATCGATCATTTCACCGGCTGTCTTACGAATCACATCCATAGATGCTTTCATTTCCTTCATTTCCCGGCTGCTGCTCCAGCCTGCAATGTAAGGGAAACTATAATCCGATGTATCCAAGTCAAAGGAAGAGCATACACAGTAAGCAACAGATTCTGCTTCAACCTCTTTTGTCAGTCGGTCTTTTTCCACTCCAAGGCTTTCCATGATCTCTCTGTCATGCAGTTTTGCATGGGCGGTTTCATGAATAGCAGTCTTTAAGGTCTGACTTTCACTGAGTCCTTTTTTGATCACGATTTCCTTATCTGCATTGTGATAATATCCATTGGCATTGCCATCGATCTCATCGAATCGTATCGGCACTGGGGATATTTTCTGAATAGCCTGCATGAAAGAATCAAAATCCTGTACAGCTGCAGTCAATAATTCCGGTGCCAGTGTCTGGATTGGTTCCCCGGATGTCTGAGCAATATCAAAGACGGTAACTGCTTTAAAATGCGGAACCGTAACTTCCACCTGTTCAGTCTTAGGTTTTCCATCGGTTCCCATGATCGGTCGCTGATTTTCATCCAGAACCTCTTTTTCCTTCATTTTCTTATATGGTGCCGGTGCAATGATTGTAATTCCTTTTTCGCCTTTCATGACCTGTCTACCCATGGACTGCCAGTTTTTGTAGCTGGTAACAAGTGTGGCATCCGGTCGCTGCATGGCGATCAGCATTGTATTATTAAAGGAATAATTGTGAAACTTTGCCATGGTTTTAAGAAATTCCTGATAGCGGTTACTTGTAAAAAGTTCTTCCACACCGGATTCCAGTGACTGCATAATGCTGTCCATATCTTTTCCCTGAACCGGTAATGGAATTGTTGCTGTCTGCACTGTTGGAATATCTCTTACGTCACCCTTTTCTTTTGTATCTGTTACTTCTTCATAGGGTGCGGTGGCTTCAGTCACCATTCCTTTAGTCAGATCAATATCTTCAACACGAGTAGAAAAACGAACCCTGCTATCTGGAAATTCTCCTTTATCTCGAAAGGAATAGTAATTCCCATTCCGTCCTGTAATGATGTGATCAACCAATGAAATCCCCATCAATTCCCCTAATTCCTGCATTCTTGCTGTAGTCTGGATATCCGATGTAGATGGTGTCAGATTTCCGGACGGATGATTATGAATGAGCATCATTGAATGAGCATTCGAAAGAATTGCACTCTTAAATATTTCTCTTGGATTAATTAATGCTTCATTCAGCGATCCTACAGATACGATATTCATATTGATCGGTGTTAAATCTGCCTGTAAATTAACAATACAAAAGAGTTCCCGATCCATCTGGGAAAGAAATTCATTCATAACACGAATTGCTACATCTGGATTATTCATAGGTTCATTACTATAAAGTGGTGGCTGTTCCACCATACGAATTGCTACCTGTTCTAATTTATCTGCCATCAGCAACACCTCCAATCGGCACATTTATAATAAATTCCTGATCATGTAACGTCTCAATTTGCTTCTTCAATTTTTCAAACGAAAATGTGTGTAATAATCTTTTTTGATACTGGCTGTATCTTAAGCTTGTATTTGTTTTAATGTTTTCTTTCGTCATAATCTTCTCCTTTTCAAAAATGCCCCACGACATTTCTTTATGCCGCAGGGCGTTTGCTCATTTAACGGTTTTCATGCTTGGTATTAAAGTTCCATATCATGTTTCTTTGTTTTCGGTTTCTTATCCGGCTGTTCTTTTCCGGCTTTCTCTGTTTTTGCAGCTTGCGCTTCTTTTTCTTTCTGACGTTCTGTGAATCTATCTGCCTTTTCAAAGACATGATCCTTTGTATCAAAGTGATATACATCATTGGTAAGACGTTCTGCAGGGGCTACCTGAGTGGCATTGACTTCTTTTACCATATCTCTTAACATTTCTGCATCCACTTGCCCGTCATCTGGCAAGACCAGCATTTCATGGATGGATGATGGCAAAATGAAGAAATCATTTCCCAGAAGTTCCCCCATGTTATCCATGAATTCCGGATAAAAGATCACACCGGCTCCATCAATTCTTTCCGTATTCGTAACAACAAAGAATGTCGGCATCTCGCTTGATTCCTGCAATGTTTCCTGCAGCATTTCACGTTCATCTGGTGTCAGCATGAGAATATTTTTCTGGTACATTTCATCTATCAATGCACCTATACTTGATACCTCCGGGATCATGACATGCGGTGAACTTTTCATCGCATCTTCATGAAGCTGTTCTGCCGAGATTCCATACTGTTCAAGCAGATCATTCTTGATAAACATGGAACTTAATCCATCCTGATCCTTGCCTACTGCCACATGATAGGTGATTGCGAGGTCTTCCTTCAGCTGATGCGGCGCATTTTCGAGGACTTTCTTATTTGCTTCGGCTGATGATACACGGATAAACAGCTTGTCCTTCACGTCTTCATAATTTAAAATGGATTTCAGATCAACCTGTATCGGTGCCTCAATGACTATATCTGCAATCTTTCTGCATACAGTTTCCATTGTTACGCCAGGCTGTGCTTTATATGCTTCATACAGCTGATTAAGATTGATCGTCGGGGTAAGCATCTCACCTTCTTTTCTCACCATCAATCCCGTATAGGCACGGTTCAGTTTCTGACACTCCATCGTTGATACTTCTGCATTCTCATAATCCTTTGGTAAAAAGAGTTTGATATTGTCCTTTACTTCATTTACAAATTCATTAAAATTCATTCTTCGTTTCCTCCTCTAATCTGTTTTTTTATTTCTTTTTGCTTTTGTTTTTTGGTTTCTTTTTTGGAAAGGATAAAGAAAAATTCACCCTTCCGGTTTCATCTGCATCCATATGAAGATCTGCCTCAAAGTACATATTCTTCTTTCTGGAATACAGGTCTTTTACATGCACACATCCACTTTTCAGAAGTTCTGCAGCCATCTTTTTATCCATGGTTTTTTCCATGCTCTGCAGATAGCGGTTATCTTTCCAGAGAGCAAAGTGACAATCGTGGTTGCTACAATAGAAGTTGGTTTTGCTTTCATATACCAGGCTTCCACATACCGGACATGTTCCAATGCTTTCTCTGGTCTGAAATCTTCTTGTTTCTTCTTCGGAAATCGCATCGCATCCATTCAGCATCATGGTCAGCATGTTTTTGATCCCGGTCATAAACTGTTCCGGTGCAATCTCTCCATGCTCCATCAAGAGCAGCTGATTTTCCCATTCTGCAGTCATACTTGCAGATTTCAGAAAGTCTGGCAGGATCTCCACAAGGACTTTTCCATCATCTGTTGGAAGAATCTTTTTTCCTTTTCGGGTAGCATACTGGGAATAAATCAGTTTTTCGATGATACCGGCTCTTGTTGCCGGAGTTCCTAATCCTTTCTTTTCCGTATCTTCATCAAATTCCTTATTTCCAGCTGTTTCCATTGCCGCAAGGAGAGTATCTTCGCTATATGGTTTTGGTGGGGACGTAAAATGTTCTGTCTTTTCTGCAGCTACAGCATAGAAAGTCTGTCCCTGGGTTACTTTCGGCATTCTCTCTTTCATTTCCTGATCCGGATCTACGATTGCCATGCGATCCTTATTTTTGAAGCAGTTTTCAAAGAGTTTCCATCCATCCTCCAGAACAATCTTTCCTTTTGCTTTGAAGATTTCTCCCTGGCATTCCACTTCAATCTCTGTTTCCTGGTAAATGTGATCCTTACTCATTGCCATGACCGTATGGACTGCGATCAGGAACAGAATCTTTTCTTCCCAGGATTTCAATTCATCCAGATGGCAGGATGCAAGCTCCATCGTTGGGATGATTGCATGGTGATCTGTCACTTTACTGTTATTCATGACTTTCTTCACATCTGGCTGCTCCGGCTGATCAAACGGACCTGTCAGTTGATATTTCTCATAAATCTGACGAACCACATTTCTTGCGGTCTGCTCCATATCTTCGGTCAGATACTGGCTGTCCGTTCTTGGATAAGTGATCAGTTTCTTTTCATACAGGCTCTGAGCGGTATCCAGTGTCTGTTTGGCTGTCATTCCGTAGATACGGTTTGCTTCTCTCTGCAGTGTGGTCAGATCATAAAGCTTTGGTGCTTTTACTTTCTTTTCCGTTTCTTTTACTGCTGTGACAATAGCTTCACTTCCTTGGCATCTGCTTCTTAACTGTTCCGCCTCATCCGGATCAAAGATTTTTGGCTTTACAGCCGGAATTCCATCACAATCGAGTTCCACATTGAAATACTTTTCTTTCTGGAAATTGCTGATCTGTCCGGCACGTTCCACCAACATGGCAAGTGTCGGTGTCTGAACCCTTCCAACGGTCAGCTTTTTGAAGTACTTTGTGGTGTAAGCTCTGGTTGCATTCATTCCTACCAGCCAGTCAGCCTGAGAACGGCATACAGCAGCTTCGGCCAGATGTCGGTATTCCTCTGCGGATCTCAGATGCTGCATTCCATCAAGGATTGCTGAATCTTCCAGAGAACTGATCCATAATCGTTTCACCGGCTTTTTACTTCCGGATAAGTCATAGACATGTTTGAAGATTAATTCTCCTTCACGTCCGGCATCACAGGCATTTACGACGTATTCAATTTCCGGACTGTTGAGCAGTCTTTTTAAGATATAGAACTGATCTTTCTTATCTTCTGAGACTGTAACTTTCCAGTCTTTCGGGATGATCGGGAGATCTTCATATCTCCACTGGCTAAATTTCTCATCGTAGACATCCGGTGAAACATACTCGACCAGATGTCCGAAGCACCAGCTGACCATACAGTCGGTTCCTCTTAAATATCCGTCTTCTCGTTCCTGTGCTCCAATCACTTCTGCGATTGCTCTTGATACACTTGGTTTTTCTGCAATTACTAAATACATGATGTATAACCTCCTTCATATAACGAAACGGAGAGAGCATGTTTTACAGCCCCCTCCGCTAAAAAAGTTTATTTATTTTTCATTTTCTTCAAAATCTTCGTCTTCAGACTCTTCCTCATCCGGAATTTCTTCCAGTCCACCTGTTTCCAACCCTTCCGGCTGATCATCCTCGTCTTCCTCTTTCTTTAGCTTATAGATCTTGAAGTAGTAGTATGCTGCTACACCGCCGAGAGCCAGGATCAGGATTGTTGCCATTGCACCCATATTGGTTTTGGTAGATGCTGTTTTCTCTGGATCAACGGTAGCTTCCTTGTCTACATC
The DNA here is from genome assembly GCF_014297355.1 of Blautia intestinalis. Classification (GTDB taxonomy): domain Bacteria; phylum Bacillota; class Clostridia; order Lachnospirales; family Lachnospiraceae; genus Blautia_A; species Blautia_A intestinalis. The sequence goes on from NZ_JACOQE010000007.1 coordinate 15,851, forward strand.
CTCATTATTTGTTTCATCCAGCACAACCTTTGATGTATCTGGCTGTGGTGTTACGACAGTAGCAGTGCTGTCTTTATCCAGAAACTCTGAAAGATCATTTTCATCAATCTGGGATAACATATAGACATTCTGGGATGTGGCACTGCGGTCGATCACGATATAGAAAGTATTATTATTCTTCGTTGTAACTGTAAGAAACTCCTTTGTGGAATCATCGGTAATGTCATCTTTAACTTCACCATTTCCAGGTGTCGTAAATGCAGTTCCCTTGTCTGTTCCATCTTCTGGCAACACCTCACTTGTACTTGCCGCCTCGTCCTTTTTGTCTTCTTTGTCTGTTGACTGCTCTGTCTGAGTTGTCTCTGCTTTGGATGCCTCTGCTGATTCATCCACATAGGCAAATGCTGTGGTTGATGCTGTAAAAAGCATCATGACTCCCAACAACACTCCTGCCATTTTCTTATTCATTTTCTTCCATTTCACCATTCTGATTTTCCTCCTTATTTTTTTCTGTGAATACAAAGGAGCCCGAACCTTCTTCGTCAGACTCCCTGCTTACCTGAAATTTAACTGTTCCCTTCTGGATACCATCCAAAAGATCATATAACTGACCATTCTCCATCTTCATACCACGGATGCACCTGATCATCTCATTGTCCTCTTCCTGCTTTAATGCAGCCTGGACACCTCTGAGATATTGCTGCAGATCCGCAATCTTTTTCTCTGTCTTGGCAATCTCATCCAGATATTTTTTAATCTTTTTATTCAAACTTTCACCTCCCTTCGTTCACCCCTTTATGGCAGTCTTCCAAAGCACATGAAGTGTTGCTGCCAGTAGGATGTGCTGATATTTGAGTAATGGATCGGATCCCCGCAATGGATCATCATATTATTACCGACATAGATACCCACATGGCTTGCACCAGATGTGTTATACGTTCCCTGGAAGAAGATCAAATCTCCTGGTTTTGCTTCTTGCGGTGATACATAAGTACATACGCCTCTTAATCCATCCGCGGTCAATCGTCCATAGTTCCAGCCATTACCACAGTGGTTAATGACATAAGATACGAAACCTGAGCAGTCAAATCCGGACGGAGAGTAACCGCCCCATACATAAGGTACTCCCAGATATTTTTCTGCTTCTCGAATCATCCGAGCGAATTCTTCATCCTGCAGTGCTTCCGGTGGAATCTCATAACTCATTCCATTACCGCCTGCTCCACTGGTCACATTGTTTACATCCCACAGATAATTTCTGTTTCCATAGGTCGTATTTAATGCATTGTAGATGATCAGCTGCTCCGCATTCAGATTGGCTCTTGCCACAGCATCAAAGCTTCCATTTGTCAGTGTCACATATAGAATCTTCTTAGTGCTTGTACTGGTAACCGTTACTTCCTGACTGCCATTGTCATCTGCGATATAGGCTTCCCAGGTCTGATGTCCATGAGCAGAAGCGGCAGCATGGTTATCATAGTAAACGTCAAACTGCACACCATATCGTGCAAAGGCTCCGGTATCCTCAACCGTGTATTCCACACCATTCATTACTACCTTAGTTCCGATCGGCACAAATGGATTGGATGCATCTACAGCAATGGTATGGTTTGCAGTAGGATATGCCCCACTGGCAGTTGGACCTCCGGACCATACGCCACAACAGATTCGACAGTTACAATATCCGCTGGTCACTACCTGTCCTAATGATTCTCCGACTCGAACATTTCTGGTTTCTGTCACCGTTTCTGTTCGACCTTCTGTATTCAGATGATATTGTGCTTCAAAAAGAGATTGCAGCTCGTTTTCAACATCTGAGTACGTCCAGTCCCCATATTTTGCGGTAAGATACGAGATAAGATGGTATGGATTATGACCAATCTCAGCAATGTTGTACTGATACTCGTCATAATTCGGATGTCTTCGTTCCATCTCATTAATCTGCTGGTTCAAGGCACTTTCCAAAGCAGCATATCTGTTTTCGGCAGCATAGATATCCTCGTCTGAACTTGGATACGTTGTAATACCAATCACAGATCCAGCTCCCTCGATAGAAGCACTGCAGCTCCCCAGAGATACTGAAATGACTAGAAAAAGAAGCGCAAAAATACCGATGCCTGCGAACATGGCACGATTACGCTTTATAATCTCTTTCAAGGCAATCTTTGCTTTTACCGTCATGTTCTCGACACCGGCAATGGTTGTTGCTCCACCTAGACTGCCAACGGATTTTCCGGCTCTGGCTGCCCGGTATGCATCCTTATATCGTTTTTTCTGAAAGAAGCGGTTATAGAAATGTCTCTTTTGCTCAGCGTTCTTTACCGATTCTGCATGTTTGACTCCTTCCATACTTTCTGCAGAACCAAATTTCAGTTTCTTTTCTACAGTAGCCTCACGATAACCTCTGCGATGGGTTTTCACATCCGTTCGTTTGCTGCGGATCTGAGCATGACGCAGACCACGTAACGCAGCTTCTGTTTCACGCTCTGCAAGTCTGGCACTTTCCACACCTGCATTTTCATCTGTTTCTTCCTCTTCGGAAGAGACTGCTTTCATACCAGATATAACAGCTTGTGTGGCAATGTATTTCCCGGCTGTCCCTCCCGGTTTCATGCCAGCACCTTTCACCATCTGATTTCCTTCATCATCAAAGGATAATCTTCCGGCTTTTGCCTGTTCTTTGGTCATCTGTTTTTGCAGCTGTTTCTTCCGAATGGATTTCTTTTGGCTGTTCAGAGTGTTATCATCATCCGGGATTTTTTCATGGCGATGCAGTTTCTTTCGATATCCGGATACTTTTTCTTCCGGTGTAACTTCAACTGTATTCTCAACAGCTTCCTGCCGGACAGAAGATTTCCGGATCTTTTCCATCTGCAGTCGTTTACCTTTTCCCGATTTTGAATCTTCATTCTCAGCCTTTTTCCGTTCCCGTTCAGGAACAAATTCTTCTTTAGTTTCCGGTCGCCCACGGCTCCTGTGACTGATATCTTTTACACTACCATCATGGAGATTTTCTTCTGTCAGACCATCTCTGGTCATCTTTGCGACCTTTTTATCTTTGCCTTTAAATTCTTTTCCAGCTATAGGTCATCACCTCCTGGCACAACTTTTCTTTCTGTACTCATTCAGTTCCTGGCGTCCTATAATCGGGATACCAGGATAACCATCTGCCTGTGTCCTGATTGCTGGAGAGCTCGCCTGGATATGAAATACCCAGTTCAATTCACTCGGATCTCTCGGCCAGAAACCATTGATCAGCATAGCCTCCTTGAACTGATTGTTGTGCAGATGGATCTGGGTACGTTTATACAGAACTTCTTTCAGATCATCACTGGTAAGATGCGGATAGATTTTCTGTGCCGGATAAAAATTCCAGAATACCCAGTCAAGGATAATGTTCTGTGTTTCCAGCGGAAGTTCATACAGATGATGATCATCATTGACTGTATGAACACGGTATCCAGGCTGTGCATTTTCCAGATTTTTCATCTGAATGTAAGGATTATCCTGGTTCCACTGCCTGATTCGGATCTTATCGATTTCCTTCATGCTTTTCCGCCTCCATTTCTTTCTCTCGTTTTTCAACTTCTTCCGGTTTTGTAGTCATCAAACTGTACAGCTTCAAGTTCTTATCGAACTTGTCCTTAAATGGAATAATTGTTGTTCCATAGAAAAGAAGTCCTTCTCCTTCCCCGGAATTCGTCACATAAGACAACTGATATGGGGAAATATTCAACTGTTTTGCAAGGATCTGTCTGTCACCTGCAGCCTGATTCAGCATCAGGATAAAATCACTGTTCTCAAAGATATTTTCAATTTCCCTGCTGGCAAGAAGATCTTTGATATTCTGGGTGATACCACTTGGAATACCACCCCATTTTCTGAATCTCTTCCATATTTCTACGGAATAAGCTGCTGTCTGTTCTTCTTTGAGCAGAAGATGGAACTCATCGATATAGTACCTGGTGGATTTGATGCCGCGGTTGATCGTAACTCTGTTCCATACCTGATCCTGGACGATGAGCATTCCGATTTTCTTCAGCTGCTTTCCAAGTTCCTTGATGTCAAAGCAGACAATACGGTTATTCAGTTCCACATTGGTTCTATGGTTAAATACTTTCAGTGATCCATTTACATAGATTTCCAACGCTGTTGCAATTCTCTGTGCCTGCGGTTCTTTCTGCTTTCTGAGGCAGTCATACAGGTCACCAAGGACCGGCATATTTTCCGGTTTTGGATCTGCAAAGTACTTCTGATACACCAGTGGAAGACAGCGGTCGATCACTGATTTTTCCTCTGCTTCAATTCCATCCCTGCTTCCCATGATCAGCTCACATAAAGACAGGACAAAATCAGATTTTACACCAAGTGGATTGTCATCATCGGAATAATCCATATTGATATCCATCGGATTGATATAATCCTTACTGGTTGGTGAAATGTGTACGACCTGTCCGCCAAGTGCATGGACCAGTGGGTAATACTCACCCTCCGGATCTCCGATGATAATGTCATCCTTCGTAACAAAGAAAGCGTTGGTGATTTCTCTTTTTGCTGCAAAGGATTTACCGGATCCAGGCGTACCAAGGATCAGTCCATTCGGGTTTTTGAGCTTTTTACGATCCACCATGATCATGTTGTTACTGAGTGCATTCAATCCGTAATATAAGGATTCTCCTGTCATAAAAAGCTCCTGTGTCGTAAACGGAACAAAGATTGCTGTACTGGTAGTCGTAAGAGCCCGCCTGATTGGGATATGATTTACTCCCAACGGAACACTGCTCATCAATCCTTCTTCCTGCTGATAATCCAGACGTTTCAGCACACAGTTATATTTCTGTGCAATACCGGCCGTCTGGAAGATGGCATTATCCAGTGCCTGCTTTGTCTTTGCGGTATTTAAAAAGAGCGCTGTTACAAGGAACATACGCTCATTTCGTGACTGCAGGTCTTCCAGAAGCCTTTTCGCTTCTCCGCCATACGTGTTCAGATCCGATGGGATAATATCCATATCATATCCGGCCCGGACTGCTTTTTTCTGTTCTTCGATTTTCATACGATTGATATCCGTCACTTTGCTTTTTACCAGCTTGATTGCCTTCATCTGATCCACCGACTGCACATGCAGGTTGACGATCAGGTTCTTATCAATATCCAGAAATTCTGCCAGCATCTTATCCGTAAGCTCCGGCGCCAGGATCTGCAGATAGGAGACAGCCCCGATGGTATTTCCCATCTGGAATGTATTTCTGTCCCGGAACACAAAACTGGTCGGTGCCACATAATCCTTTGTATTGAGTCCTGTCCGGATCATGGATCCATAGTCAAACTGGAAATCTGTCATCACATCCGGATTGAATGTCTCATACAGGATCTGCAGACGTTCCACGCCATTCAGCGGATATGCCGGAACTCCCAGGATCTTAAAGTTATTCAGGATATCCGACTCGATACGTTCCAGCTTTGGTTTTGCCTCCCGGATATTTTCTGCTTCAATGGCAAATGTGATATATTTTGACTTCACCAGACCGTTGTTTCCTTTTGCCAACTGCTGTTTCAACATCTTTGCATATTCCATGCGAACATCATCAAAAGCATCCTCCTGTGGCCGGATCTGGATCACCTGCTCAAACTCCTTCATGCTGCTCTTATGATTGATAAAGCTCAGCTGAAAATGGATACTGGCATCAAAGTAATTGAGGAAATCACACCAGTTTTCAAAGATTGCATTTTTATCTTCATTCTGAGCCAGCTGGTAGTTGATGTCATAAAAGCGGATACACTTAGAATAAGTTTTTCCCTGTACCCTGCAGATCCCATCTCTTCCCATTTCCTTATAAGCGATCGACTGCTGGACGGACAGTTTTTTCTGCCTGCGTTTCTCTTCCTGCTTTTCTTTTTTCTTTTTCTCTTTTCTGTCTACTTTTTTGTATCCGGTATCTGCGACAGTTTTCTTATTTTTCTTTTTTCGCAACCGTTTTTCCTCCTTTCGGTTTTCCTGTATCCGGAGACTGTCTGATCTGTTCCGGATCTGTCTCATAATAGTTTTCAGTTTCATATTTTCTAACGGGTGAACGAAGAAACTTCACCCGGATCATATGCATCAGAACATCTTCCAGATGCATCCCGTCTTTTTCGTACATGGCAAATAAAAATGCCGGTAACATCAAAAGCACCATGACTGTTGCTGCATTACTGTTTCCCATCACATTACGCAAGAGGAAATAGCTTGGAATTCCCATTACAGCACCTATCCCGATACAGATCAACTGTCTTTTGGTCAGGTTAAATGCTACTTTATTCTTTACCTTCGTTAAATCTTTCGGTACGCTGACATATGCCATGATTTTCACTCCTTCCTGTAATTTAGTGCGCGTTAAATATCGACTTACTTAAGGATGCCGTCTTAAAGAGGCTATAGCATAAGATTACTGTGTAAGCCATAACGCCAAATAATGAAGAACTCAGATTATCTGAATACTGGATACCTGCAACAAGCACTGCATAGATTGCAACGCATACCATCATCAGAAATGCCTGGAAAGCCAGGGCAAAGAGTCCTCTGAAATAATTCGTGCCGATCTGTCCCCATTCTCTGTTACTCATAGTTGCGAATGGAATCGGCGCAACTGAGGTATATAGGTAAATCTCTATCATACGTCCATACATGATCACTGTGATCAGTACAGACAGGATTCTCATACAGAAGCCGGCGATAAGGGTTTCCAGCGCCAATACAACAAGTTCTCCGATTTCCATACTTTCCAGTGTTGCGGAAAGATCCGTCAATGCCGAAGAAATATCAATGGCAGTACTTCCTGTGATAACACCGGCCGCAGAATTAACTACGTGCTGGCCCACATCGAATACCGCCATTGTGATCGTAAATGTGTTACTCACCAGATACACAGCAATCCACATTTTTACGAAGTACTTGAAAAACATCCAGGTATCAATATCATGCATGTTATTACGCTCGGTCAGCATAGAAATCAATTCGTAGCAGAGTACGAGTGTGATAATAATACCTGCAATCGGCATGATCACGGAATCCGATAAGTTCCGGATCATACTGAATATGCTGCCGTTCCACCCTTGCGGGGTCTGTCCAACCTGGGTAGCGATCTCACCAGTCTTTTGATTGACATCAGTAAACATCGTATCTAGGTTGGAAGTGATCATCCCGGTTAAGAGTTCCCTCATCCATTCCTCAATCGCATCAAAAATCTGACTGAACATGGATCTCTACTCCTTTCTCTTAACCAAATAATCCACTCAGAAGCGGGATCAGCTGTGTTCCGATCAGGATAACACCACCACCGCTCATCAGCTGCTTAATTCCCTGGGATTTTGCACCCGGGTTGTCGTTTCCATAACCTTCCATCAGGTTGATTACGCCCCAGACACCAAGACCAGCACCGATTGCAACGACCAGTGTCTGAAGGATATTGATTGCACTGCTAAAAAAAGCCATAATCATGTGTGAACAAACGCTTTTTCTTATGGTCTGTAAGCGTTTGGCTCTACTCCTTTCCCTTTTATTCAGACCTTTTTATATCCTTATCAGTAGTAGCAGGGTGCTCGAATTCTTTCTTTCATATCAATCCTCACTTTCCTCAGCTTCAATCGCTGATACATCTTCTTGTGTTACAGTTACTTCATACATTTCAAATTCTGTATCTTTCGACATCACCAGTCGGTGTGCCAGATATTTTTCGACATCAAACGCATTATTCTTATTGAAATCGGCAAGCTCTTTGTACCGTTTGTGCTTTGTGATGTCATATTTGTTGCTTAAAAACGGCCGGACTCCACGAAGCTGTAAGATACATTTTTCTCCATCCATGACCGCCAGCTCATCTCTACTCATCAGTTCTTTTCCAGTCTTTTGATAGTTCAGTCCATAGGATCGGTTGCTGCCTCTGGTGTCTGATGTGTTGTAAAGATCAATGGTTTCCTTTCCCAGGGTTTCTGATATTTCTTTCAGTGTGGAACTTTCCTTTCCGCCCAGGAAAAGAACGGTGTCACAGTTGCCTGTGATCGTCTCAGCAGCATCCTTATAGATAGTTTTCAGCTGAGATTGTGACTGCAGAATGATAGAAGCGGAGATTTCCCTGCTTCGGATCGTAGCAATCAATTTGTCGAATTTTGGGATCTGTCCGATATTGCTGAACTCATCAAGGAGCAGCCGTACATGATAGGGAAGCCTGCCTCCATGCTCATCATCCGCTTTATCACAAAGTAAGTTAAAGAGCTGGGTGTACATGATCGCTACCACAAAGTTGAATGTGTCATCTGTATCGCTGATGATAACAAACATGGCTGTTCTCTGATCACCGATCATATCCAGTTCCATTTCGTCATACGACATGATTTCTCTTAGTTCCTGAATGTCAAATGGTGCAAGTCTGGCACCACAGGAAATCAAAATCGACTTCGCAGTTTTGCCGGCAGCAAGCTTGTACTTGCGATATTGCCTTACTGCAAAGTGTTCCGGATTTTCTGCTTCCAGTTCTTCAAACAATTCATCCACTGCATTTTTAAATTCTTCATCATCCTCCCTGGTCTCACTGGCATTGATAAATTCCAACAAAGTAGAAAAGTTCTGTTCTTCCTCTGGTGCCTCATACCAGATGTATCCGATCAGTGCAGAATACAATAGACGTTCGGCCTTGACCCAGAAATCTTCCGTTGATTTTTCGCCCTCACCCTTGGTATTCGCGATAATGGTATTGACCAGCTTCAAGATGTCTTTTTCACTCCGGATATAATGGAACGGATTGTAATGCATGGACTTTTTAAAGTTGATCGTATTTAATACCTTGATCCGGTATCCTCCATTTACCAGCATCTTCCCGCATTCAACGATGATCGTTCCCTTCGGATCGGTGACCACATAGGATACGTGGTCCGTCATCTGCATAAGATTGGGCTTCACATAGAATCTTGTCTTTCCGGATCCGGAACCACCGATAACAATCACATTCTTATTTCTGGCATACTTCGGAGCTTTTGGTCGGCTGTTCATGGTCAGACGTTCTGTTTCTGTGAGGATGACATTGTTTTCAAAAACCGGATCCATGAAGGGTTCGATGTCTTTTCTGTTTCCCCATCTTGCAGATCCATACTCCACACCCTGCCGGAACTTCTTTGCGTTTTTAGAACGATAGTAGACCACCAGTTTTAATGCACCTGCAGCCAGAACACCTACTGTAAGGTCCTGCAAAGCGATACTTGGCAGCCAGCTTAAAAATGCCAGTCGAAAATTGACTAACATCACGCCAAGTCTCTGGACCATGCTTTCTCCCAGGCAATGCCGGTACAGCCAGGATCCTTTATCTGCTACATAGAAGATAAAGAAATATGGGAGATTTAAGATCACCAGCCGTTTGACCTGGATCTTCTGTAATTTCTCCCGCATCATCGTTCCTGACCTCTGGATTTTTGTCTCTGCTTCACACGCTGGCGGTGCTTTGCTTTTCTTTCTACAGATTTCTGCAGTTTCTTTCTGACCGATGGTTTCTTCACCTGTTTCTTTTTCAGTTCTACTCCGGCATATTCCCGGAAAGCCGCTGTCATCACATCCACATCTTTGGCCTTAAAGAAGACCAGATATTTCGGTGGATCCGCACCGACTTCTTTTTTCAGGCTGTAATCAATTCCGTATTTTCTTGCCACACGGTCAAAGGATTTGATATTTTCATCTGTGATCTTTAAGTTGGAAAGCTGTACTCCCTGTGCATTCAGCTGCTTGATGGTCTGCTTTCCATGTGGCTTTTTCTTTTCAATCTTTTTTCGGGCTTTTTCCCTTCCTTTCTCCTGGGCCCGTCCGGTCTTTTCAGCCATTTTCACCTGCGTTGCTTTCTGTTTCCTGCGGTTGTCCATTTCCAGGAACTTCCGAAGGGCTGCTTTTAGCACACTGGCAGTGATCTTGACTCCCTGGATGCTCAGGCTGATCACTTTCTGATTTACTTCTTCCTGCAATTACCCACGTCCTTTCTTTCCTTTCATTTCAGAATGAAGACGGGCAATACAATATCCGATGCATGGAACATGTTTTCCATACGGACAGCCACCACATGGTGTTGTTTTTACCGCTTTTTTCTTTTCAGGAAGCAGATAATGGCACTGCTTCAAGTTACAGCCTTTCTTTTTGCCTCCCCACCAGTAACAGTACTTACAGGACCATGGCTTTTCTTCGCTGTACTTTCTTCCTTCTATAGCTGCATTTGGTTCTATGATCAGATCTTTATTTGTCTTCATTCTGTTCTTCCTCTTTTCTCATGATTTCTGTCAGTTTTTTCTCTGCCTGACTTCCGGCAGCAATGAGACAATACAAAACTGTAAATATTGCCGCTGCTCCCAGAAGAGCAACAAAAATAATGATATTTCTCATGGTTTCTCCCATCTAAAAAAGCGTCCACAGATTCCTTTCGGTTTCCATGAACGCTCATTCTTATTTGATTAGTGTTTCTTTTTTCTCATAAATGCAAGGACTCCTGTACCAGTCGCACCAATGCCGAGAAGCATAAACCACAGCCACAGATTGGTGTTATCCCCAGTCTTTGGTGAATCACTGACAGGTTTTCCACCTTCCGGTGTCTTTTCTGCCGGTTTTTTCTCATCCACCATAGTTATATGCTGTACTTCACCGGTATCCTTTACTTCGAATTCCACATCTTTTGCAACCAAATAGCCATCCGGTGCCGTTTCTTCACGGAGAGTGTATTTTCCGATCGGAAGCATTTCGATGTAATGTGCTTTCTCTGTACTGGTCCAGCTTTCCACAACTTTTCCATCCTGATCAAGGATTGTGAGTTTCGCTCCCGGAAGTTCTTTTCCGGCGATATCCTGTTTGGAGATTTTCACCTTCGTCACATCATCCTTCATCTCAACTTTCTGCACATCGGCAGTATCTTTGATCGTGAACTTCACACTTTCAGCTGTTACATAACCGTCGGTCGGTTTTGTTTCAACCAGTGTGTATTCTTTTCCGACAGTCAGCTCACGAATCACGTGTGCTTCTTTACCGGAAGTCCATTCATCCACGGTATTTCCATCAGCATCTACCACCTTCAGCTTACATCCTGGAAGTTCTTTTCCTGTTGTCAGACTGGATTTGGTAAATTCAACGACGGTTGGCTGATTATCAAAGGTAAAATCATAAGTGACTGTCGGCTGATCCTCACCTGCATACTCAAACGTAAATTCTTTTCCTTCATCGTTGGTTACGAATCCGTCCGGTGCATAGAGCTCTTTTACATAGTAAGTTGCTCCTATTGGAAGATCTGCAACAAATGTGATCTTTCCTTCTTCATCCGTAGATTTCAGTTCAATGATCTCATCGGCTTCAATCAGGACTTTACCAGTTGTCTCAGACTTAATGTCTTCCTTGGCAAATAATCCAAAGATAGCGCCTTCCAATGTACGGTCAGAATCTTTTTCTTTCTTAAGTACACTGACTTCTACTCTCTGGCGGTTGTTCTGCCAGTCTTTGTCATAGACTACAACTGGTGTATTCTGATCCACGTAAGTCAGCTCTACATGACGGATCTCACCATCCAGTACATGACCGTAAGCAGTTCCTGTTTCTTTCACATAGTATTTACCAAGTGGAAGATTTTCCAGTTTTGCAATACCGGTTTCATCTGTCTTGATCGTTGCGATCAGTTCATCCTTTTTATAGTAATCGTCACTGACGCCATCGGCAGCCTTAATGTCTTCCTCAGCATAGACTTCAAACGTAACATCTGTCAGTTTTCCGGTTACATAGTTGAAAATGTGTTCCACCACACCTTTGACCTTATCGGCCAGTGTAACAGAATCCAGGAATTCTCCCTTTTTGTTGATGATGAGTTCACCAACCGGTACCTCGTCCTTCATTTCCACTTTCTGAACCTCTCCGGTATCTTTGACTGTGAATGTCACATCATTGGCTACCAGATAACCATGCGGTGCAAACTCTTCATGTAGGGTATAAGTCTCACCCACTTTCAGATATTTGATCACATGCGGTGCATCTTTGGAAGATGTCCAGCTGTCTACTACATTTCCATCTTTATCCGTTACTTTCAGATAAGCTCCATCCAGTTCTACACCGGTTGTTGCATCTGATTTTGTGATCTCAACAGTTGTCGGCTGGTTCTTCTTTACGGATTTTAATGTTACTGTCTGTACATCCTGCCCCTGATAAGAAGCATCAAATCTCAGTACTTCATCCGAAGATACGAATCCATCTGGTGCTTTCAGTTCTTTTACATAATAGCTTCCAAGTGGAAGATCCAGTGTACATGCTGCCTGACCTTTTTCATCAGAAGTCATTTCCTGTAAAAGAGTATCTGCTTTAACGATCACTTTTCCATCTTTCGTCTGAATGTCTTTTGCATTGTAAATACCGAACACTGCTCCGGCTACTGTATTGCCTGTCTCAGCATCCTGTTTTTCGACCGTAATCGACACTTTCTGTCGTTCATCTGTGACAGAGATTTCTTTCTCGATCACTGCAGTATCCTGATCCGCATAAGCAAATTCGACATTTTCCGGCACAGTATTTAACACATAAGTGTCCGGTGCATTCTTCTCTTTAACATAGTACCTGCCAAGTGGAAGATTCTTTACGGTTGCATAACCATCTGCATCCGTTGTGACGGTTGCTACCAGTGCATCCTTTGCAAAATACAGAGTTCTCTGTCCATCTGCACCTACCTGATGATCGGCAGTATAAATATCCTCTGCCGCATAGACTTCAAATTCAGCACCTGCAAGTCCAGCCATTTCAAACTGGAATTCCTTATCAAATCCCTTTAACACTTCACCCTGTTTATAGATCTTTAACTGACCTTTGACCGGGGCATTGGTATATTCCACATCAATGACTGCATCTCCTGTGACAGGATCGGTCAGATAAGCAGTATCTGTATCAACTGCAACTGTCACATAGTTTTTGGATATTGTGTACCCATCGGGTGCCGTCACTTCCTCAATCCTGTAGTTACCAGGTTTCAGATTCTTTGGCAGTACCAGGTATCCTTCTTCATTTGTGAAATAAGATTTGTGTACCGTTGGCTTTGGATAGGATGTTGTCTGTTCCACATATTTCTGATTATCCAGGTCATATACCTTGAATTCAGTATTCGCCAGGAGTACAGATTTCTGTGTTTCTGCATCCTTTTTGATGATCTTTAATTTTGCTTTGAATTCCTTATCCAGAAGCACTCGCCATGTCTGTGGTGTATCCGGATGATTCTCTGTGATCTTCACTACAAAATCATCGACCGGTGCATAGTTGTGTTTGCTTGTGGTTTCTCTTACCACATAAGTTCCATATGGAAGCGGAATCGATCTTGCATATCCTTTTTCATCGGTAAACATTTCTGCCTGGCCATCTGCAGTCAGTACAACTGGTCTGGCTGAGTCAAAATCGTAACTTCCATCTGCTTTTACTTTCAGATCACTGACAAGCCATGCTGAAAAACCGACTCCCTTAAGTAGATCTGCATCGGTCTTTCCGTTGTTTGCTGCCTTGATGATCTGGAACGGCTGCTTGATGACAGTTTCTTTGCATACAGAAGTTCTTTCTACTGTCGGAACAGTAGCACCTTCATAAGTACAGTCCACATCATGTTCTGTCGGATCCAGTACGTATCCAACCGGAGCACTAAGCTCTTTCAGATAATACTTTCCAAGATAGAGATCCGATACAGAAGCCTCGCCATTCTTATCCGTTGTCAGAGATGTGATCAGGCTGTCTTTCTTATGGATTGTTCCGGTTCTTCCATCCGGATGAACAATATCTTCCCTTGCATAAAGACCATATACCGCACCTTCCAGTGTTGCATCACCCTGGGCTTCATTGCCTGTCTCAGCATCCTGTTTTGCAATGTTGAGCTTTGCATTTACACGTTTGTCTGTTACATTTTTAGTCGTTGTCTTTCCGATAGCAAGAGTCACATTATAAGACTTTGTATCGATCTGATACCCTGTTGGAACAGAGATTTCTTTCAGATAAACAACTTCCTGTGTCTTTTCCATTGTGAGCTGTGAAGCACCATTCTGATCAGTTGCAGGCATCTCTGCGATCAGCTTTGTACATGCAGCATCGGAATAGATCCCGTACACTGCACCAGCCAGTGCATTTCCTGTATCCTGATCTTTCTTTACAATGGATACTTTGCATTCTTTTGTCCAGGTTACTTTAAAATCCACATATTTCTCATTTCCGACACCTTCACCGAAAACAAGAGCCAGGTCCTGTGTTCCAGATCCTGTTGTGATCTTATAGGCTGAATATTCCTTATCAATACTTCCTTTCATCTTAGAAGAGAAAGTAGCACTGACATTTTCTGCCTGATTAAGTGGTGCTGTCAAATAGAACTTTGTACCACCGGAAATCTCCACATTAGCCCCTGCAGCACTGGTTTTACCGGTTGTCACATTTACAAGTTTTACACCTTTCGGCAGCTTGAAAGTGATTGTCTGCAGTTTATCCGCTTTGAATGTGGTCACACTTGTTCGCTGGCTGTTTCCTTCCACATAAGCCTTTACATTAGATTCGGAAAAGCTCATATCTACAGACGGAATGTCCGGCATATTTACACAATAATTGTAAAGCTCCATTGCCAGGTTCTTTCCTGTTGCATTAGTTCCGGATGCCCAGTCACTGGATCCATTTGCATAAGCTGCTGCAAGATGGGTAATGATGAATCTCTTTCCTGCTGGGAAATCCGGATGTTTCTCATCGAAGAAACCATTCTCATCACTTGCTTTTGTTCCGTAATAGCAGACCTTTGCAAGTGTCTTTCCATCGGCAAGTTTCTGGATCGTATAAGTTCCATTTCCCGGTCCTTTTTTCGATGGTTCAACACAGTATGCTGTCGCATTGATGCTTCCCCATTTCACATAATATGGACAAGTCAGATAAGAACCTAATCCATAATCTGCGTAATAGTACCAGGAACCGGCTGTGACTGTGACTGATTTTGTTCCTGTTTCACCGGAAGCAAGCATCATTGGCATATCAAAAGTAATACTTTCGCCTGCTTCAAGATCTGCAAGAGCAACTTCCTGGTCAACAGCTTCCTGCATAACCTCTGAGAGTGTGATCCCTGTTTCCGGATCAACGGTCTCCTGATCCTCCGTTGCTTCGATCTCTGCATCAAATTCTTTTTCTGTCAGTTCTGTTTTGCTCTCCGTTTCAGCAGCACCAGTTTCCTCTGTAGACGAGTCAGCCTCAGAATCCTCTGTTTCTGTCTTATCGGAAGAACCAGCATCCTGATCAGAAGAACTTTCTGACTGCGAATCTTTCTGCTGATCCGCTTCTTTTACCACGATCTTTCGATTGATCTGGTAGGTTGGGTGATCCGTTGTCTGTGGTTCTACATAATAGACTGCCTTATAGGAATTGGCATAATCGGTAGAAAAGTCATTCCCGTCCGTATCTTTTGCTTCCTGAAATGTAACTTTTACTTTGCTGTCATCCTGGATCGTAAGACCGGTATAATCACTCTTTACATCGAAATTGTCTCCAACCTTGATCTCATAATCCTTTGCAGTTACCACTTCATCTTCATCCAGCTGATCCTTGATCTCCTCATAATACGGAATCTTTTTTACAGATCCTGCATCCTCAGAAGCATAGGCAACAGCGGGAGAGAGTACCGTCGATAGAACCGTTACTGCTGTCAGTAAACCAGACATCACCCTGCGTGCGTTCTTTTTCACGTTCATTCTCTTAAATCCTTCCTTTCTGATTCTTTTGTGTATGGTTATCTGTTAGTTTCTGCATATTATCTTTTATACGAAGATGATCGCCTCCTTTCCTGAAATTTGCGCTATTTGGGACAGTCAGCACAAGCTGAGATAACAGCACAAATATATGGCGGTACCTGTTTGTCACAAATACCGCCACATGATTTCTACTGTCATCCTCTTTTTAGATTCAGACATTTTATTTTGATTTAAGATTTAAGCGTTTTCCTGTTTTCTTTCCCGGATCCGTTCCTATATCAGTTTCCATCTCTGATACGTTTTCTTCTGGCAGACACGCAGCTTTTCGCTCTATGCATGTTCAAACCAAATATCACTCCGGGCAGGCTATTCATTTTTCAAAGTACATGAAGGTGTTCTATGCAAACCCTTCATATAACGAAACGCTCAGAGCCTGTTTTACAGTGGTCTAATTCAATTTTTTTAAAATTCTTCGTTTTCAGCCTTTTTTTTCATCGTTTTTAATGCCCTGTTCAGGAGGTCATTTACACTCTGCTGTTTGATTCCCAGATAATCTGCGACATCCTGCTGGCGCATTTCTTCGAAATAAATCAGATTGAGTACCGTCTTTTGCCTCTCTGTCAATTCCTTGATCAGCGCATTCAGAATTTCTCTGTCGATAACATCGTCAACAAAATCTTTTGAAGATCCTCTCATAATCTCCGCATCATCTGTAACATCGCTGTTAGAAAATACACCATGATTGGTGCTGATTTTGCTCTGGCTGTATGCCATACGGTCTTCAGCCTCCATCAGCAGACGGATATACCAGTTTTCATTATCAAAGAACTCTTTATTGAATTCCTTGTTATCGCCAGTTACACTCACATATTCATAGTCATCACAACTATGAAGCGGAAATACGGTTGATTGATTTCCCGCTGTATAAAGCACATATCCGTGATCATAAACAGAGATCGTTGTATCTGCATTGATCATTTCTTTTACTACAACTTTGTGTTCTTTCAAGGATTTCACGCTTGGGATTCTTTTCTCCATATCAGCAACCTTCACGATTTTCTTCAGTTCTTTTAATGTCAACATAATGACCACCTTTCTGCCTTTCGGCTCCGGGTGGTTCTTTCCATCTTTTATGAAATTTCTGCACAGACATAAAGAACTGCAGCGCAAGAGGTCACGAACTCACCCGTTTTTTTTGAACGGGAGTCCGCGACTCCTTGATAACGCATAATCTGCTTACATAATTAGTATGTTAGATTACTGCTCATTTTGGGATTTGCACTGAATGCACTCTGATTTATTCTCTGTTTGCTGTTTGCGAAACATGGAATAATCGCCCATAGCATCGTAAGGACAACGCCTTACAAATTCCTGGTATTCGATTTCAGTCATCTTTGCTTCCTCCTTTGTGTCATATTATCAAAATCTCTATTTACAATTATTTTTGCAAAAAAGAATTCAACCTCTATATAACGAAACGCTGAGAGCCTGTTTTACAGTGGTGTACGACAAAAAAATTTAAAAATTTTTCGAAATACGTCAAAAAAGCCCGACAAAACAAATACTTCAACAATCTCCAAAACCAGAAAATACTTCTGATCTTGCAGTGTATCCGTAAATGTTTTGCCGGGCTCTTAGTGATTCCAGTCAGGTTCAGCTCCTTGACAAACTCTTGCTGTCTGGTGCGTTCTTGATGGTTCCGGCCAAATCCAACGCTTACTACAGACAGCTCATTCTATTCTGTTATGATCCCTGATTCATCATCTTTCGGGAATACGTCCGCATCCTGGACTTTAATTGTTCATCTCGGATGTGAATCGGACGAACCGACACCATATCATCCTTTACAAATATCTCCAATGTGCTGCGACATTTTTTGCACTCCACTTCTGAATCGCTTTGTGCGCTCTTTTCAATAAATGCTCCACATACAGAGCAGTGTACATGCCATTTAATAGCACCTGATCCCATATAGGCTTCCTCCTTTAAGCAATAAGATATTCTCCATTTATTACTCAACGGACCAAAGGGAAATCAAATCCGCCTTATGAGCATCATGCCATCCATTCCGTAAGTGCCAAAGCTACACGAACAGCACGATTTCTATTCTGATCAGATCTGCTTTGTCGATCTGTGCATCCTTTTTTATCCTTTCACCAGCTACCACTCACTCTTTCCGGTATAAAAAATTCCGCTGTGATTCATTAACATGATATTTCAATAGTTTCAAATACATCACCAGTCAGATCACAGATGTCCTGGATCTGGATCTCGGTATCATCAATCCGTAAGTGGACTGATGGATCAAAAAATTCTACGGTTCCAGATAATGTATGGTACTGACCAATTAATGGATTCTTCCATGACTTTTGAAAATAAGTTGCCTGTATCTTCATTCCATATGCCAGGATTCTTAATTTCATATCCAGCTCATTTTTCTTTTCCTCAGATAAATCTCTTTTCGGTTCATAAATGATTTCCTGTTGCCGGATTGTTTCATCCAATCCACGAAGTGCCGCAAATGGAGCAAACTGTTTTGCCCTGCGTCCTACATCCATGGGATGTCTCCTGGAAACCGGTCTTGGTAAATATAAATACGGTTGATATGCACTTGCCAGCACTTTTTGCACCTCCTCTAAGCACGGTGACCACCTATTTGCTCGTTGCGTTCTCTATAAGTAGAACACTCCAGCAGATTGGATCCACGCATGATCGCATTCTTTCCATAACGCTGCTTTACATTCAATACTGCTTCCTGTAAATGCCGTTCCTTATCGGTCTGTTTGGGATCATCAAACAGGCTGTACTGCACATAATTTTCAGGAGCAACCCTGTTCGCACACACCTCGATTCTTCGGATTCCGGTATATTTGTCTGCAATCCTGCGATATAAATCTTCCACTGCATCTATGATCTTTTTGGAACTGTTACTTTCTCTTTCGAGTTTTACGGTTCCTTTGGATGCCTCATGCTCATACCTGTGGTCATAGGCGATCCATAAGGTGAGAGAGTTTGTTACCAGTCCTTTTTCAAACAGATCCAGGACCAGATTGTCTGTCATTTCCCTTACGATCACAAGTGCTTCGTCAAAAGAATAATTTCGCATCAGCACCTGGCCATTCGATAGGCTGTGCTCTTCCGAATGATAGTTCTTGATGTCACTCATCCGGCATGTTTCATAACCCCATGCATGATCGATCAACAGCTCTGCATCAATCCCAAACATCTTATACAGCCAGTCTTCGGATCTTAAAGAAGCCATTGCGATATCGCCCATCGTATGGATCCCGTAACCAGCCAGTTTCTTTTCAGTCTGGGATCCAATCCTCCAGAAGTCACTTAATGGTTTATGATCCCATAGCTGCTCTCTGTAAGAGAATTCATTCAGGATTCCAATATGGTCATCCACATGCTTTGCTACGATATCCATTGCGATCTTAGCAAGATACAGATTGGTTCCCACACCTGCAGTTGCAGTGATGCCAGTTTCCTCCATGACTGCCTGCATAAGCTTTACCGCCATTTCTTTTGCAGTGAGATGATAAAGCTGCAGATAGTTTGTCACATCAATAAAACATTCATCGACACTGTACACATGGATATCTTCTTTTGAGACATACCGCAGATAGATTCCATAGATTTTTGCGGAATAATCCATGTACAGCTGCATCCTCGGCATGGCTGTAATGTACTTCACACAATCCGGTATCTCATGGATCCGGCACCGGTTCTTGATGCCAAGCGCCTTCATGGCCGGAGTGATTGCCAGGCAGATTGTTGACTTTGATCTGGTAGGATCTGCAACCACCAGGTTTGTTTTAAATGGATTCAGCCCACGTTCTACGCATTCTACAGAAGCATAAAAGGACTTCAGATCAATACAGATAATAGAAGTCTGATCCTGACTCACATTGCCACCTCCCATACGTCTTTCCTCTTTTTGTAACATGTATCCCATTTTGACTATCAATGATTGTCTATCCTTCCTGTTTTCATTGAATTACAGGAAATTCATTTCACATATCCATTGACAAAAGAGGAAATATTGTGTATCTTATAGGAAAGATGTTTCCCTTATCTGTAATTCACATTATAGGAGAGATATTTCCCTTTGTCAAGATTAATTTTTAATTTTCAGGAGACACATTTCCCGTTTTGCCTTGAGGCGGCTAATGAAACTTATAAGACAAGGCTTAGAAAGAGGTATGTTTATGACATTCGGTGAAAAAGTAAGATCATTAAGAAAAGAAAAAAAGATGAGTCAGCAGGAACTGGCCAGTATGGTTGGTGTTTCATATAGGACCATTCGATCCTGGGAAGTAGAAGGACGTTTTCCAAAACAAAATGTTCTGTATCAGAAACTGGCAGATGCATTACAGTGTGACGTTTCTTATCTCATGAGTGAGGATGAAGCTTTTATCACAGAAGCATCCGAACAGTTTGGTAACCGTGGTGCCAAACAGGCTCAGCAGATCCTGGAACAGGCTGCAGCTATGTTTGCTGGTGGATCACTGACAGACGAAGATAAAATAGCTTTTATGGATGAGATCCAGAGCCTTTATCTGGATTCCAAAAGACGTGCAAAGAAATTTACACCGAAAAAATATCTGAAAAACCAAGAGGAAAAATAATAGAAGGCGGGATTATTGTACACCTAATCTGTTACCTTATAGTTACAAGGATATTTCTGCCCTTTTTATTTTTTACTTTTGAGGTGATTTATTTGAGAAACACTTACATATATACAGAAACAAAGAAATTAATCAAGAAATATGGCACCAGGGATCCCTTTGAGATCATGGATCAGATGAACATTGTTGTCGGGGAAACTTCCAGATATAAGACACTGAAAGGATATTGTTTTATGAGCTGCAAGACGATCTATGTCATGATCAGCAGTTTCCTTTCAGAAGAAGAAAAGATGATCGTTGCCGCCCATGAATTAGGGCATATCATCCTGCATCGTTCCCAGCTGAAAATGGCTCCGATGCAAGATGATACACTCTACAATATGACGGATAATACAGAATACCAGGCCAATCTGTTTGCTGCCGATCTTCTGATTGATGATGAGGAGATCGAAGATATGGTTCAGAACGAAGACCTGGATTACTTCGGACTCTGCAGTTCTCTGAATGCAACTCCGGAACTCATGAGCTTTAAACTATACAGCCTGACAAAACGAGGCCAGGCTTATCATATGCCGATGGAGATTCAGAGTAATTTCCTGGCAAAATAATAAAGGATAAGCGCATTCTACAATAAGAAAACTATAGATTTATCTCACTGAAAGGAGGAACATTTATGTCAAGACATCATATTGAAAAAGTAACTTGTCCTTCCTGCCATCATGAGGGGGATTTTGAGCTCTGGGACAGTATTAATACTGCACTGGATCCTGAAATGAAAGAGAAGGTACTTAATAAATCTATTTTCCTTTATACTTGCCCGAGCTGTGGAGAGACCTTTCGTTTAAACTATCCTACACTCTATCACTAGATGGAAGATCTTATCATGATTTATCTGGTTTCTGAATCAGAAGTAGAAAAGACATATGAAATGTTTTATGGTGAAAATGCTTTGTTTGATTTTCGTACTGAAAAATATTTATCCCGAATCGTAACGTCACCAAATCAGCTCGTTGAAAAGATACAGATTTTTGATGCAGGTAAAGATGACAGGATAATGGAACTTGTTAAATTACTTGCGACAGATTCTCTTCTCGAAAATAATCCTGATGAAGAATTTGATGAACTGCGCTTTGCTGTCGACGATGACGGAACAAATATTCTTGTAATCATTAATAAGGGTGAGACCACTGGTGCAGTTGACATTGACGATATGTATGAATTTGCTTCTTCACACTGCACTGATTTCAAAGATCTCCGAGATGATGAGGATATTGTTATCAATCGGGAGTGGATTCTTAACAAACTTGCTGAAGCAGAAAACGAATAGTATATTTGGTGGCTACACCCCCAAGCCCCTGTAGAATAAATAACGCCAGTACTGGATATCAAAAATCCCGCACCGGCGTTATTTATTAAAATATTTTGTTTTTTAATCTTCAACACTCTCTACTGAAACTTCTTTTTTCTTCCTACTTTTACCAGAAATCATCTTGTGTCCTGTATAAATAGCCATAATCATGCAAAGCAAAGTACTTGCTGCAAAGTACTTATGGCCTTCTTTTGATCCCTTATAACCTGTATAAAAAGTTCCAAGCATTGTAATCAGTGCACTGATAGACCAATATTTATGTGCTTTCATTCAGATACCTCCTGCCGTTTTTCTTAATCATATACCTTTTAAAATATATATACAAACTGGTATTTTGAATCAATCGACAAGCAGCTCGGAGCTTCCACTATAAATTCATACCTTCAGCAAATAGGATATGGCAATGAAAATATATCCGGAGATTTCTCTTCCTACTGGATGCAGTCATCCTTAAAGATTTCACCAGTAGAACAAGTTGAACTTTTGAAAAATTTATATCGAAACAACTTCAACTTTACTCCTGCTAATATTCATGCCGTCAAAAATTCCATCCATCTTACCGCCTCTGAAAATGGAGAATTTATGGAAAAACCGGAACCGGACGAGTGAACGGGCAGGATATAAATGGCTGGTTTATAGGTTTTATAGAAAGCCAAAATAATACATACTTTTTCTCCACAAATATTCAAAGCGAACAACGTGCAACTGGTAGTAAAGCATCAGATGGTGCTTTATCTACTCGTATTGATTCGTCACATAAATATAAGCATCTTCCAACGTTGCAGGAATTGACATACACTCCAATTCTGGCTGTATTTCAGAAATCACTCTTAACTGCAATCCCCCCTCAACATACTGTTTTGATGTAATACGATACTTCTGTTCCACTTCTCTTGCTTTTCTCTCATCAGGTACTTTGCAAATCCAGATTTTCCCCTGTGCTTCTTCTGTCAAATTCTTCATAGAACCCGCATATAAGAAACTACCTTTGTGCATAATTGCAAGTTGGTTACAGGTAGCAGCCAAATCTTCCACCACATGAGTTGAAAACAAAACCGTTCTGTTTTCAGAAAAATCTACTAACAAATTGCGGATGCGAATACGTTCCTCTGGATCTAAACCGGTAGTCGGCTCATCCACAATCAAAAATTCCGGTTCATTTAAAAGCGCCTGCACTAATCCTACCCGTCGTTTCATCCCGCCTGACAACTGTTTCATTTTCTTTTTCCGGTGTTCTGCAAGACTGGTCTTTTTCAAATAATATTCTATTCGTTTCTTGCATTCTGCTTTTGGAACACCTGCCAAATCACCCATATACTCTAAACACTCCTGAACAGTCAAATTCGGGTAAAGATCAATTTCCTGTGGCAGATACCCTATTTTTCTCTGGATTTTTTCATAGTTTCCTTCACTATATAAAATCCTGTCCAATGTGACCGTTCCACTTGTAGGTTTAAGTACAGTAGTTAAAACCCTCATCAAAGTTGTCTTTCCTGCTCCATTTTCTCCCAATAATCCAAAAATTCCATTCGGTATATTTAAATTCGCATGATTGATTGCTGTCACACCATTTTTAAATCTTACTGTTAAATCCTCAATATGAATACTCATAAACTTACCCTCTCTTTCTAACTATTTTCGGCAATACTACCAATAAAATCAATCCAATACCAATACACAAAGCTTTCCCTTGCAGCCATGTAACATCAGCAGTATTTTCTATATCTCTGAAAGCATAGGAAAACAGATTCCATGCCCCAAAAAGTTTATCTCCTCCCGTGGAATTTGTTGCTACCCATATCAGAAGACAGCTTCCAATCCCCATCCACATATTGCGAAAAAGCATAGACAATGTATTGACCAATATTCCCCAAAAGAAAATGGTTACTACAATCGCTAAAAAATAGGCAATAAACTGAAGTATTTCACTTTCTGTTGCCGGATGTGTGACCGGTTTTTGAAACACAAAAAACAATCCGTAACCTAAAACAGCAAGCAGTAATAAAAAAACTTCCTGTATCATTATTCGCTGCATGATGGAGCAAATTCTCTTTCTTATTGGATACAGCCTATGGATTTCTGATCTCTTGCTTGTAATTTCCTGCACATAAGTGTCCGCACAAAAAACAGCAGTCAATATAGCAAAAGGTGCCTCAATGGAAAGTCCTATTTCATTTGTGAATACAACCCCACGTATCAAGCTTAAAATCACAACAAAAGATACTGCATAAGCAATCTTATAAAACGGCAGAACAATCTTCATTTCCTTCTTCATTTACATCCGCCTCCTCTTCCAAATCTGTATTGAAATCAGAATAATCACTACAGATGCTAAAATAAGTAGACTCTGATTTAAAAATGCCATTGGTGGCGGTGTCGTATCGAAAAGCTGATCAGGGAATCGAACCATAATCGCAAAAGGTCTTCCCCAATATCCATAAACTCCTTCCGCATTTCTTCCGCCCATATTGGAATATACCATGTAAAGAATCAGAAGTGGCACTCCCGGAAGTGGATTTTTAAATAGGAGTGAAATCAATGTATATACACTTACAATCATCAGCATATTGGGAAGTATATAAAGTACAGTAGAAACTATAAAATCCCAGAACCGCACTTCAAACCCACTGTCTTTTGTATAAATAACACACAATGCCCAAAATAATAGATTTATAATAGTCAGAGCAATCAAACAAATTGCAAATCCTGCGCTTACTTTTCCCAATACATACTTTCCGGCAGTGATCGGTTTCGTGTGAAGCAATTCATAAGTATGCTTTTTCGTATCCTGTAAAAACAGAACCGCTAACATAATTGTTGCAAAAAAACACATAAACAACCCTGCAAAATCAGCAAATTTTCTTGAGTAATAAAAAGAAAACGTCTTATTTTTCATTTTTTCGTTCAGATATGCGTTGATTTCTTCTGATGTTCCTTTGTAATAGGCACTATCTTCGTACATATATCTTGCACTATACCAATCATATTTTTCCTCCAGATATACGAATGCTTCTTCTAACTCCATATCAACAAGTTCGCTCATTACGGATTGTGCCTCTAAATCAGACATTTCTAATTCATCAATTAGTGCTTGTTTTATCTGTCCACTCCATATTTCTCGATGTTTTTCAGGATTCGCAGGAATATATCCTTCATAAACATCTCCTAAGCGAACTGTATCAGGATAATCATTGACAATTTTCTCTCCTTGCCCTAAATAGTGTGTCATTAAATATGGACTTGTCGTATTAAACACACCATAAATCACAAGCAGAATACCTACCCAAAATAACGGTCGCTTTAGATAATTCTTAATCTCTCTTTTAAAAATAGCAATCATACGTTTGTCTCCTTTCCTTGTTATAGACATCATAAAATATAAATCACAACAAAAAGACAACAGTATAAAAAAATCGGACTGCTTATGCAATCCGATGAAATACTGCTGTTATTACAGCTCCACTCTGTTTTTCGTTTTCTATAAGTAACTGTCCGCCATGCTTTTCACAATACAATCTGCTGATATACATACCCATTCCTGAATGTTTCAAACTATCTTTCACATTTTGCTGATAAAAAAGCTCTGTTGCCTTTTGTTTGTCTACTGTAAATCCCACTCCATCATCCTTTACTCTGATTTGTAATTCAGAATAAGTAAGGAGAACTTCCATTTCCACTTTTGTTTTGGCATAACGAAAGGCATTTGACAAAAGATTTTCTATAACCTCTAAAATCACTTCCTTATCTCCCGAAAATTTTTCTGCTGTTTCCGAACATTCTAAATCGTATTGCTTTCCAAATTTTTTCTCAAACACATTCATCTCTGCACGTATGTCTGTTTCTAACTGCTTACTTGTAATTTTTTCTGCCACCAACTCCCTTGCATCTAAACTGCTCATCTTTCGCATTGTTTCCACAAATATATCCATACGTTCAATCTGTTTTTTGCTTTCATTTACCATATCTAGGGCTTGCTCCATATTTATCTCTTTCTTAGGGAGATATTCTGAAAGCATTTCCTGATACCCCTCCAGCACAGATAGTGGAGAACGTATATCATGTGCAATCGCTGTTCGCAAAGCCTTTTCTTCCTCAATCATTTTCC
This sequence comes from Blautia intestinalis, assembly GCF_014297355.1. GTDB lineage: Bacteria > Bacillota > Clostridia > Lachnospirales > Lachnospiraceae > Blautia_A > Blautia_A intestinalis. The sequence goes on from NZ_JACOQE010000007.1 coordinate 41,682, forward strand.
ATAATTGATGGTTATTTTCTGCAAGCTGCTCCTTCATCCGTTCAAATTCTCTGCACAATCTTCCCATTTCATCTTTATTTTCATAGGTAATATGAAAATCCAAATTATTTCGACCAACTTGTTGTGATGCCAGTTCTAATTCTTCAATGGGATTTTTCAATTTATGCTTATAAAAAAGAAACACTGCTATGATATTGCCTACCACAGACACGATAAGTACTGTAAACGTCTGAAGGAAATCGCATATCTCTGATACATGATAATCAAATTTTTTCATTTCATAAGAATTCGGTCTCGGAACATCTGTCAAATACTTTCTACCTTCACCTTCTGCCATTTCAAAATACTTTTCTTGATCTACATATTTCCACCAAATGTCATCTTGTATAGTGGCTGCCATTCGCATAATCAATGCTGAAAGATAAAAACTAACTATCAAACTAACAATCATATACAAAACTATAGTTTTTCTCAACGAAAGATTTCTTATTTTGTCCATTTATATCCCATCCCCCATATCGTTTCAATATATTCATGCTCCGTATATTGATTGATTTTTTTACGAATTCTACGAATTAACTCTGTCACCACTCGGCTATCTCCTTCTGCATCGTATCCACTAATCTTTTCATAAATACGTTCCTTATCAAACACCATTTCAGGGTTCATGGATAAAAGTTCTATAATCTCATATTCTAATTTAGTAAGCCCTAAAGCATTTCCTTTAATATGTACGCATTTACTGGCATAGTCAATTACTAATTCCCCATAAAACCGTTGTTCTGTTTTTCTATGTAAACGTTCCTCACGTTTCAAATGGGCAATAATTCTGGCATCTAATTCTTTCAAACTGAATGGTTTTAAAACATAATCATCGCCACCAGACAACAATCCCATTACTCGATCCTGTTCTTCTACTTTTGCAGTCAAAAAAATAATCGGACAGGAAACCATATCTCTGATTCTTCTGCACACTTCAATTCCGTCCATTCCCGGCATATTTACATCCAATAAAATAATATCGGGATTTACACTTATCTTTTCCATTGCTTCTATGCCATTTTCTGCAATAATCACTGTATAATTCTTCAATGTAAAGTATTGATTCAACATTTTTAGCAATTCTCTATCATCATCAACCATTAAAATTTTATAGTTCATAAATTCCACCTCTGGCTATAATGCTATCTTTTCTTTATAGTATATCTTATAAAAAACAACAAATAAACAACAATTCCTAAAAGGCAACAGCCTTTCTAAACTGCCGCCTTTTCTCCTTCATTTTATTTCCATTATTGATAAACCATCTCTGTATCCACAATCTCCCTTGCACACGATTACATATTGTTCATTCTCGCTACCCATTCCATCTGATTTTCTGCCTTTAACTGTTCCGTGATCCCCTGTGCCTGTTTCATCTGCTCTACAATTCTTTCAAACCTTAAATACTTATAGTCGTCTGTATCCAAACAAACAAGCCGAAGTCGCACAACAACTTGAAAATCTTATCAACGGAACAACAGTCCCAGATACTATTATAAAAAAGGAAAAAGAGCTCCTTCGAGCTCTTTTGATTCAGTTCTGTAAACTTGAATTTACCGAATGACCTTTTCAAACTGGAATATTCCGTCCGGGAACTGCTCGTCCAGTTCTTCGGAGCACATTTCCGGATCATTCGGATCTTGGTGATATTTATTAAAAAACTCTACAATGTGGAAGCCGCAGCGATTGACATAAAAATGAATGTTGCGCTGCTCAAAATACGGAGTGACCGTTTCCCACACCTTCACTTCCGGGTACAGTTTTTCAACAGCACACCAAGCAGCATATCCGATACCTTTGCTATGGACAGCCGGAGAAACAAAAAGAAGATCAAGGTCACCTTTTTCGCCGTCAACTTTGATCACTATGCCGCCGACTTTTTGACCGTCCAGTACGATACGGTAGGCTTCTCCGCCGTCAATGGACTGCTCAATCGTATCCCGTGATATGATTTGATCCTCTTCCTCAAAGTGGTCATCTCTAAGTCCAAATTCTTCCATCGCACCATAATTAAAGGCTTCCTGATTATCCAAAATAAACTGTTCTCTATCGCTACATTCAAGAGGAAACAGCTGTACAATAGTATTCATATCTTTGCTCCTTAAAATTACGATTTTTTACTGCTACTTTTCGTCTATAAATCTTTCTTGTAAACTGTTCATTGTCCTCAGACATTTCTTCAATTGTTATATCAAAATCATTCTCATCAAATTCTGGGAAAAAAACATCCCCTTGCTCTATATTTATATTAATTTCAGTAATGTACATTACATCCACTAATGGTATAGCTTCTTTATATACTCCATAACCACCGGCTATATATACATCCTTTCCTTTCGCTAACTCGATAGCCTCTTTTACACTAGATGCTGTATGAATATTTCTTCCAACATATTTTTTACTTTTTGAAATAACTATAGTTTCTCTATTTGGGAGTGGATGACCGATTTCATCATATGAATTCCGTCCCATTACCACAACATTTCCTGTTGTAAGTTCCTTGAACTGTTTTTGCTCGCCCTTAATTTTCCATGGGATTTTTCCATTTTTCCCAATACAATTATTTTTTGAACGAGCTACTATTAAACCTATCATATGATACTCCCTCCTACAGATTCCATTCTCTTTGTCAATCATTCTACACTTCGAACCTTATCCAAATCAATCCAGTATCTTTGTTCCACAACACCATCAACCACGACTTCGTTTTCTAGTATTCCTCCATTGTTTTCAATGCTTTTAGCCGAACCAATATTTCCTTTATCACAAACCATCAGAACTTTATTTATTCCTAGCTTTCTACATTCTTTCAAAGCCAACGATATCATTTTTGTTGCAATCCCTTTTCTTCTCTCTGATGGGCGAACACCATCTCCTATGTGTCCACCATTTAATAACAATGCTTCGTTTAAATAATGTCTAATGTTTACAGCACCTACAACAATGTTTCGTTCTTCATCTAAGCAAAAAAATGTAGAATCAGGAACTAATCCCTCACTTGTGTCTCTTACTTCCAGATTGTTACAATAGTAATCAAAATCACTGTAATCTAAACGACCAATTACATATGGAATAATTTCTTCACCAGAATTATTCCACTCATCTAACATATCTACAATTTGATTACGATATTTATTTGTTGCTTTTACTAACTTAAGTTTCACAATAATACCTCCAGCACTAATCCTTTGTTATTAGAATTTAACTTCCTGTGGTTCATGTGTAAATGAACTAAATGTAGCTGTGGCATTTTTGAAATAGAATACTTCTGTATTACCATCATCTGCTGAGTACATATTCTGTAAAGATGGGTATGCATCAAGCATAGACTGTCTTGCTTCTCTTCTGTCATCTTCTACAAGTTCTCCAGCCACACGGAGCCACTCTCCATCCTTAAATGCACAGATTTCTACCTTTGGGTTTGCGTGAATCTGCTTTGAAACATCCTTGGTTTTACCTGTCTGAATATACAATTTACCTTCAAAAATATGGGCTGTTCCAAAAGGTCTAACTCTTGGCTGATCTCCTTCTACTGTTGCCAAATAATATGTTTCTGCTTCCTTTTAAAATTTTACTACCTGTTCCATTATGTAATCCTCCTATCTCAATTTTTATTTTGATAGGTTCATTATATCACTATTTTCCCTATTATTCTTATCTATTATCAACCTTTTCCGGATACATATCATGATTTGCCATTCTATTAAATGCGATTTCTTCCCATTTTGTTCCAGGCTTTCCATAATTACAGTAAGGGTCTATTGATATTCCACCTCTCGGAGTAAATTTTCCCCATACCTCAATGTATTTTGGATCCATAAGTTTTATCAAATCTTTCATAATTATGTTCATACAATCTTCATGAAAATCACCGTGATTTCTGAAACTAAATAAGTATAGTTTTAATGATTTACTTTCCACCATTTTAATGTTGGGTACATATGATATTGTAACAGTGGCAAAATCCGGTTGACCTGTTATGGGACACAAACTTGTAAATTCAGGGCAATTAAATTTTACAAAATAATCATTTCCCTGATGTTTATTCTCAAAAGTCTCTAACATCTCCGGTGCATAATCGCATGGATACTGTGTTTTCTGATTACCTAATAATGTTATGTCTGCTGTCTCTTCTTTGCTTCTTCCTGTCATAATTCTTCTCCTTTTTATTCCATTGCCGGATCTTTAATTCCGTTTAACTCAAACGCTTTAGCTCTGTCTATACATGTTCCACATTTGCCACAAGGTTTTTCTCCACCTTCATAACAACTCCATGTGTATTTATATGGCACATTTATCTCAAGTCCCTTTTTAACAACCTGATCTTTAGTTGCATTGATAAATGGTGCTACAACCTTAATCTGTTTTCCACTTCCAAGATATATCGCTTCATTTATTGCATTATTAAAATCGCTGCTACAATCAGGATATGCACTTCCAGCTGCATCATCTGCATGTGCTCCATAATATATCTCACTGCAGCCTTTTGAAAGTGCTATACTGGCAGCACTTGATAAGAATAATCCATTTCTAAATGGAACATATGTTGAAACAGGTGAACCATTTGTACTCTTAATCTGGTCATTATATGATTCTTTAGGTATTTCCTTATCAGAATGTGATAATAGGGAACAATCGCTATATTGAAAAATTTTTGCAAGGTCAAGATAAATATGTTCTACATTATAGTATTTTACAATTTTATCTGATGCTTCTATCTCTTTTGTATGTTTCTGACCATATGCTATTGATAATGCAATAACATTTTCTGGACCATATTTTTCTACTGCCATACCAAGGCATGTTGTACTATCTATTCCACCACTGAACAAAACCATTGCTTTCATTGTTAAATCTCCCTCTTAATGTTTGTGTATATGTTTTTGTGTTAGTTTTTTTAATTCCTCTTGCAGTCATGCAGCTGTGACATCCTTCAATAAGTACTGCTATATCTTCTGCTCCTGTAACCATCTGCATAATATCTGCAATATCACTTCCTATTCTTTCCTGAAGTTGTAATCTTTTCGATACCATATCTGCTATTCTTGCTATCTTACTAAGACCTATCACTCTTCCCTTTGGAATATAGGCAACCGTTACCTTCATATCATACATAAGTGCAAGATGATGCTCACAATAACTGAAAATATCTATGTCTTTTACCACTACCATATCAGAATTTCCATTTTGACTTTTACATTCCACGTTTTCGAACTCTTCTTCCAGTCTATCAAGTGCAAATGTTTTGTTAAACATATCTGCAATTTCTTCATTTGTATAATTCATTCAAATTCAGTAATTTCTTCTTTTGGGACAACATCATACAGTGTTGGTGCCTGATGACTTAATTTTACGCCATTTTCATTTGCATCTTTAAGCAGATTCTTAACTTTTTCTCTTGAATCCTCCGGTACTTTTATGTACTCCCACATAAATGCTACCACATCGGACGGTGTGTCTTTTTTAAGTGGTGGTAACTGAATATAATCATTGTTTTCGCTCATTTTCATATCCTCCTCACGATATAATAAAATCAATAATGCGTTCTCTTGTCATGTCCAGTACAGTATCTACGAACACTCCTGCAAAAAGGATCAGATACAGAATTACACTCAGCGAAAACAGAAATGCAACCTGTACCCAGTCATGGTAACAGTATGCAGTCGCTATAATCAACAAAGTGAATATAAACCCAAGGATCCCTCTGACAACCGCATAAGTCTGTACTGTCATCTTTACTGCCAGTCCGATCACAAAAAGGATCAGCCATACCGGCAGTAATAATATTTTCCCAGCAAGTTTTAAAATAAACATGTGCACCTCCTATCTTACCAGTCCTGGCATATCATGGTTCACCTCTGCCTGATAATACCCGTTCATCGTAGACGGTGCATTAAACAGGGATGCTAATAAATATTTCTTGATGTTCTTCACTTTGGTGGTGTTACCACGCATACAGTGTAAGACATACTCGATATGTGAATAGGTCAGCATCAGAAATTTTTTCTTCACCAGTGATGCCGGATACCAGTTGCTGGCAATCAATATCTTGTCATTTTTACACATCACAGTTTCTACGATCAGGTTCACGATTTCATCTACCTGTCGCATATCGTCATGATGGGTTACTTCCAGTGATTCATAATCAATGGTCTCTTTGACAAGGTTTTCATAAGCCTGATAATCCTCAGAGCGGTTATCGCTATCAAATCTTTTCTCATCCACAGATATGATAGGATTAGATTTATTATCATTCATTTCAGTATCACTAAGATTAGTATTATTAGGGTTTGAAATGTAAACTTCTTGAAGTTTGTTTTCGGGACTTCTAGAAGTTTGATTTTGGGACTTCATGAAGTTTAAATTGTAAACTTCTGCAGGCTCTTCATTTTCCACAGAAGTTTGTTTTTTAAACTTCTCTAATTCCTCTCCAAATTTTTTCTCATCTGTTTTCTCAGGCATAAAGGTTTTTACGTAGATAACATTCACCTTTCCAAATCCCTGCCTGCGTTTCTCAATCAGACCAATTCCTGTTTCGTCATCCAGCTCTCTCATGGATTTGATGGCTTTATTTCTGCCACAGTTCAGTAATTCCATGATATCTTCGATGGAAAAGTAGATATATGCTCTGTTTTTGTCGTCAAACCACTGATTTTTGATGGAAAGAGACATTCGATCCAACATCAGTCCATATAAAATTTTAGCATCGCTTGATAAATCTTTAAAATAGCTGTCTGTAAATAATGCTTTTGGTATGCGGTAGAAGCTGAACTGATCAGCTTCGGTACCGTAAAAATAATTAAATGTCATTTTTTTCTCCATAATTTCCTCCTTTCGTTTTCTGCTAAGAAGTCCTCTTTTTAAACTTCTTTGACTTTGTTTTCTTAGCTTTTTCTATCCTTAACAGGACTGTTCCTGCATCCATTTTTCTAATAATGATTCAATTACCTGTTCCATATCTTTGGCTGTATAATCATCCGGAAAATACTTTGTCAGTTTCTTTTCTGAGAAAGTAAGAGACCGGGATACTTTCTTTGCCATCACACAGTTATTGAAAATCGATAACATCTGAATCTGATTGATTGGTCCATCATTCAGCTGATTTCTGAGTGCTGCAATCTGTTTTGGTTTGATGAATCCGGTGTCGCTGATATATTCGTAGATCCATCCCTGTACTTCCTTATCGATGTAGGAGATATTGACAGCAACCGTAAACTGAAGCTTCTTGTTATCTACCAGATCAAGAAGTTCCGGAATAAGTTCTGTTAATCGTACAAATCTTTGAACCTGAGCTCTACTTTCCCCAACTTGCTTGCTCAAGACTTCATCTGATCTCAACTTCGTCTCATTTTGAGACAAAGTTAAATCTGTTCTGATTCCCTGCCTTTTCATTGCATCAAGTTTCATCTTGTAAGCAAAAGCTTTCTCACTTGGTAACAGTTCCTCTCGCTGAATATTAGCGTCCACCATAGCCACAATGGCATCATCATCTGATAATTCTCTTACGATTGCCGGAATTGTCGTCAGTCCTGCAAGCTGTGCTGCATGCATTCTTCTGTGACCGGATACCATTTCATATTCTTCATTTTCATCCATGCGAAGCAGTACCGGTGTCAGTATTCCATTGATCTTTACACTTTCAACCAGATCCTGCATCTTTTCATCATCCAGCACCTTGAACGGATGATTTTTAAACGGATGGATCTTACTGATTTCTATCTCCATTGCAGATTCTTCATTTACCACACCAAGCAGTTCATCAATACTTGCCAGTTTAATCTTTTCGCCACTTCTATTTTTCATTCTTCAAAACCTCCTGTGTTAAGTTCTTATATGCCTCTGCAACCTTTCCTTTTGGACAGTGCATATAGATGCTTTTTCCCTCTGCACTGGTCTCAGCAGCTTTTACAGACATCGGAATTACATTTTCAAATACCTCGATCTGACTTCCGTATGTTGTATGTACTCTTGATGCAATGTCCCTTGCGTAATTGGTTCTGAAATCTACCATAGTCAGGAGAATACCCTCAATCGCCAGTTTCCGGTTCAGTCTTTTCTTTACTGTAAGAATGGTCTTGATCAGCTGCTGAAGTCCTTTAACAGGCAGATATGCGGCCTGTACAGGTATCAAAACAGAATCAGAAGAGACCAGTGCATTGATTGTCATCATACCAAGACTTGGCATACAGTCGATCAGGATATAATCGTATCGGCCTCTTATCGCATCGATATATTCCTTCATGATCATTTCTCTGCTCATAACATTTCCCATCGTTACTTCCAGGGCAGAAAGCTCAATATTTGCCGGAAGTAGATCTACATTTTCCTGGTGATGTAAGATACCATCTTCCAGAGAGATTTCTTCTTCGTTAATGACATCCATCATGATCGTTGCCAGTGTGATGCGAAGATCATCTGGTTCCTCATATCCAAGACTTGCTGTTAAACTTCCCTGTGGATCCGCGTCGATCAGCAACACTTTCTTACCTTCTCTTGCCAGTCCAATGCCTACATTTACGGTTGTGGTGGTCTTTCCAACGCCGCCTTTCTGGTTTACTACGGATATAACTTTACACATGATTTCTTCCTCCTTTAACTTTCCCATGATTCTTTTTTCCATAATTTCAACAGTGCCAGTATTTCCCGCTTCATCATTGCCGGTGTATAAGAATTTGGAAAATACTTATGTAGCTGTTCGTTTGTGAAAGCCACTCTTGTGATTTCACCCTTTTTAACCTCACACATGATTTCTTCCATCTTTTCCAGTGACAACTGTTTTTCTTTACTCAGTTGCCGGATCCTCTGGGCCTGTGAGAGTGATGGGATTGCCTGTGCATACTCCATTGCTACAAGCAGTTCTCTTTGTTCTTTTTCGCTTAATGCAGCTATCTCTACAGCCGGACAAAAAGAAATGATCTCATCATCCAGTTTCTGCAACATTTCCGGTATCAGTTTTGTCAGTGAGATATAACGCTGCACTTGTTTTGGGCTATCACCACAATCTTCACTGATGATTTCTATTGCCCGCTTTCTTGGTGTTTTGTGGTCAACTTGGCTCTTTTTTCGACCACTTTTTCTTTTTAATACGTCATTCTTCAGTTTGTAAGCAAAAGCTTTTTCACTGTAGCTGATCCGTTCTCTGTGAAGATTGGAATCTACCATGCTCAAGATGGAATCATCTTCACTTAATACTCGGATGATCACCGGTACTTTACGGTATCCCAGTTTCTCCGCAGCATGTTTTCTTCTGTGACCGGATATGATCTCATAGTATCCATCCGGTACTGGTCTGACGATTAGCGGATTTAAAATTCCATACTTCTCAATGCTTTCCTGCAAAAGAAACATTTCCTTATCATCTTTTACCTGAAACGGGTGCTCTTTGAACGGACGAAGACGCTCAATCTCAATTTCTATGATTTTTTCTTCGTTTTCTCCTGATTGTCTGTTTGGCTCAGTCATCTTGACTCCTTTCCTCCAGGATTCAGGAAATAAAAAATGCCTGCCTGGAACTTTTATAGATAGTAAAGTTCCAAACAGACATTGCTGTTTGACCATTAGCTGTAGCTAATAGAATTGAATACTGTTTCAGCTAATTTATGTTTGCAGGTTTGGGAGAGATTGTTTCTTTTCCCGCCTTTTCTCTGATTTACATCCCCGAATAAGGGGTGACAACGGAGCGGAACCCAAATGTTAGCTGGACTTCTTAAAACCCATGTTTGCAAACCGGTAATTTTGATTAGCTGTCAGCTAACAAAAATCGGATTGCGTTAGCTGGAAATTGATCATTTTGAATGGAATTTTGTGTCACGAACGTGATTTGAAAATAACAAAAGCGTTCGTTGTCAGCTAATCCAGCTAACATTTTCGAACGCTTTGAAGCCCGTCGCCAAGAGGATTTGAACCTCCGACCCCTCGCTTAGGAGGCGAGTGCTCTATCCAGCTGAGCTATGACGACACATGCCGCAAACCCTTGATTTTACTGGGTTTCTAGGATTTTTCCCTTCGGCCATATATAAGATTATCAACTCTTTTTCGAGTTGTCAATCTACAGATTTTTTTGATTTGGTAACATTAGAACGTTCCCCCATTTGGGGAATGCTTTGTTGTCACCATTAGCATTTTTCAGAATAGATTCGAACTGAAAGTTGTTTTTCATTTTTTCCCTTTGGGGAATGCCTCGGCTTTCTCTTAGGAGGCGAACCCTCTATCCTGCTGAGGTACTGGGACATTCTTAAAAATCTATTCAATTTTATCTAGTTATCATATCAAAAGGCGTTTGTTCCACCTAGCCCTTAGGAGGCGAGTGCTCTATCCAGCTGAGCTATGACGACACATGCCGCAAACCCTTGATTTTACTGGGTTTCTGGGATTTTTCCCTTCGGCCATATATAAGATTATCAACTCTTTTTCGAGTTGTAAATCTACAGATTTTTTTGCTTTGCTAACATTAGAACGTTCCCCAATTTGGGGAATGCCTCAGCTTTCTCTTAGGAGGCACTTGTTCTATCTATTAAGCTAAGGAAACACATATATTATTTAATATGGAGCAGCATATTGTGCTACTCCACATAAAATTGTACTATATCTTTCTTTAAAAAACAAGACCTTTATTTTTGAAGATTGAAAAAGTCATTGTCACGATTTTTTGTATCAACCAGATCATTATACTGCAAGATCGAATAGTCCTGAAGTAATGAATAATATGGTGATGTCTCATCATTCAACTCATAGAACTTTCCGTCAGATCCGACATATCCGTTTCCTGTCAGCACCGGAATTTCCTTCTGCAGATCCTGCTGGTATTTCTGGAATCCAGTCAATTCACTTCCTGTCGTTTCCATCAGACGTGTCTGAAGGTAATTCATACTCGTCTGCTCTACTTTCTGTCCACCAATGTCATAATTTGCCCAGATTACAAAAGGAATTGCATAACGATGACGCATCATTTCTTCATCATTCCAGTTCTTATATTGTCCCTTTGTAAGTGCATTCATGGACGCATCATTAATTCTCGGCTGATGATCTCCCGTCATAAATATTACAGTCGGTTCATCTACATTTTTGAAATATTCCACCAGATCTTTGAAAGCATCATCTGATAATTTAATCAGGCTCAGATAGGTTTCAACATCTTCTGCTTTCATATCTTTAAGTGAAATTGTCTGCTTATAATTATCATCACCCCTGCTGATAAACGGGCTGTGATTCTGCACTGTCATGACATATCCAAGATACGGATCATCTGAATCCTTCTTATAGCTTTCAAAGTCTTCGATGATTCGCTGATAGGAACCGGCATCTGTAGCATAATGTCTCAGTTTTTCTATCGGTGTCGTTACCGTGTCATAATTGTAGAAATCTTTAAATCCAAGCAGTGGATACGTTCTGTCACGTCTGTAATTACTTGCTCGATGAAGATGAATCGCAGTACTTCCCATGTACCCTTCATCCTGAAGCTGTGTCACAAGTGATGGCATTGCATCTTTTACAAAAAGCTGGAATGCAACCGCACCCGTCGGCAGAAATGCAAGTGAATTTCCTGTCAGAAATTCATATTCTGTATTTGCTGTCTGTCCGCCTACAATGGACGCATACGTTGTACCACTTACACAATTTCTGTCATTCATCAATCCATGGACAAACGGCATATAATCTTCGTTTGTTTCAAAATCACCCAGATCTTTCAAATCTGAAAATGCTTCATTGATCACAACGATCACATTCGGATGTTCCTTGGTTTTATCCACTGTATCCGATTCATATTTTGATGTAATTTCTTCGACTTTTTCAAGGCTGTAGCCTTCTGGCTTTTTCAGTATAGAATAATGAATGCTTCGTGAAAAACCTGCAATACTGCCATATGTTCGATAGCTTCTCATTGGGTCAAACAGGCTCAGCTTCAGCCCATGATTATCAAGATAATCTGTAAGGATGAATTGTTTCACACCTACTACCGATATAATGGCCATTACAATGATTCCGCAAAGTCGAAATTTCTTTTTACTGAAAACAGGTTTACATTTTATAACTCTGCCAAACATAAAGAAATCAAACAAGAGCAACAGTGTAACCAGATGATACCAGTCAAATTTTATTTCGTATGAAGACGCAACCTCTGCCGCTGTACTTATAGTTGCAATATCAGAGGCAATGATCGGAGTTCCTCTAAACTCATATACAAAATAGTTTGCAATATTGAACATAACACATATAAACGCGCAAATGTCAGTTCCCAGTCGTATTCTGTTTGTAAGAACAATACATATCAGTTCTAATATTAAAATAAAACATATATTAAAAAGTAAAAGACTTTTATTCAGTCCGGAAAAGCTTTTTCCCATTGCAAATGTAGCTGCTTCCATATTCAGAAAAATGAAACATGGAGACAAAAGCACATACAGGATATTTATGATCCGACCAGTCTTTTCTTTTACTTCCAGCTTCACAAAAATAAGTACTGTGCCGATTGCCCACAGACCTGCAAGAACAAGTATCTTTATTCCATTTCCCAAAGTGTGTGAGTTGTATATGATACTTTTATAATTAATTCCAAAATACAAAACAAATAAAAACGAAACGAACAGGCAGATATAATCTCTCCATCTCTGCCTGCCTTTATTTTTCAGTTCCTTCATTTCTAATCCTCAATTCTAAAATTGCAACTGACCCTGCAACCAGACAGTGCCTTTAAATCTTCTGCCCACCTGTGGGTCTCCCAGAAGATCTTTTCGGTTAATACACACATCAAACTGCATATTGTTGCTTTCTATAGTCATCTGAACAAGTTCCTCATCTGTGACAATATTGCTGCCCGTATGCACTTCCAGAATTTCACCCAGTATGCTGTATTGATCACACTGAATTCCATAAGGCATAAAATAAGAATCTACAATAGAAAGAATATCCTCATTCACAATTCTGGTTGAAATCATAGAATACGTATCCATTTCTTCCATTGTCAGATTTTCCATTGCCTCTTCATCGCCATTTCTGGCCGCAGCAATCATGGAACTTCTGTTCTTTGCAGATTCCTGCTCCACCTTGACAGCTTCTTTATCTTTGAGGACTGGGAGAAGGATTTTTCCCTCTCCCGCAAGTCCTGATAAAATCAATGAATGATTATCAATTTTTTCTTTTCCGCTTTCCTTCATATATTCGGCAGCATTCTGAAGATAAAAAATCAATGTAATTCCGATTCGCAGATCATCACATGCTCCGGAAAAGGCATTCTTGTCTACATGCTTTTCTACCGTAACTGCTTCCTGCGTCGTAACTCCTGTTCCACGAAAGAACGGATAATAGTACTCCACATGAAATCTGTCTTCCTCATCATACTGGCCGCAAACAGTGATTCCACAATCGTTTCCATAGTTTCTCGAAAATTCAGCAAATGTACCATCCGGATAATTCTGAATAACATTTTTTTTATCATAATTTTTGATGACATCGAGAATGATTTTTTTCATCTCTTCTCGTTTACTGATCTGAGAAAAACCGATTGCTTTTAAAAAGCTGTGCAAAATATACCTCCGTACCCTTATGCCTGGGTCTTTTTCTCAATCTTTTTCATGCCGCCCATGTATGGCTGCAGTGCTTCCGGAATATTTACAGATCCGTCTGCATTCAGGTTGTTTTCCAAAAATGCAATCAGCATTCTCGGAGGTGCTACTACAGTATTATTTAATGTATGCGCAAGATATTTCTTACCATCTTTACCGTTTACACGGATTCTCAGACGACGAGCCTGTGCATCGCCAAGGTTAGAGCAGCTTCCTACCTCGAAGTATTTCTTCTGACGTGGAGACCATGCTTCTACATCAAGGGATTTTACTTTCAGGTCTGCCAGGTCACCGGAGCAGCATTCCAATGTACGTACCGGGATATCCAGAGAACGGAACAGATCAACAGTGTTCTGCCACAGTTTATCAAACCACATCGGGCTTTCTTCCGGTTTGCAGACGACAATCATTTCCTGTTTTTCAAACTGGTGGATACGATAAACACCTCTCTCCTCAAGACCATGAGCACCTTTTTCTTTACGGAAACATGGCGAATAGCTTGTAAGTGTTTTTGGAAGTTCTTCTTCAGGAACAATCTGATCTATGAATTTGCCGATCATAGAATGCTCACTTGTACCGATCAGATAGAGATCTTCGCCTTCAATCTTATACATCATGGCATCCATTTCTGCAAAACTCATTACACCTGTTACAACATTGCTTCTGATCATGAAAGGCGGTACACAGTAAGTAAATCCTCTGTTGATCATGAAATCTCTTGCATATGCAATAACTGCGGAGTGAAGTCTTGCGATATCACCCATCAGATAATAAAATCCATTACCTGCAACACGTCTTGCACTGTCAAGATCGATTCCGTCAAAATTTTCCATAATTTCTGTATGATATGGAATTTCATAATCCGGAACAACCGGCTCACCAAATTTTTCAATTTCAACGTTTTCGCTGTCATCTTTACCAATCGGAACAGATGGATCGATGATATTCGGAATAACCATCATATTTTTCAGAAGTTCTTCTTCTACTTCTTTTTCTCTTGCAGAAAGTTCATCAATACGCGCACCGGATGCTGCAACCTGTTTCTTTACTTCTTCTGCTTCTTCGCGTTTGCCCTGTCCCATCAGTGCACCGATCTGTTTGGAAATTTTATTTCTTTCAGCTCTGAGTGCTTCGACTTCCTGTTTGATTTCTCTGTTTTCTTTGTCCAGAGCGATTACTTTATCAACCAGTTCCAGTTTGTTATCCTGGAATTTGTTGCGGATGTTCTGTTTTACGATTTCCGGATTTTCTCTCACAAATTTAATGTCTAACATAATTTCTCCTCCTGACAGTTCCTACTGTCTCTTTATTTTTCTATACCACTTTCTTCTTCACTGATATCGGCAAGTCCAAAATTTACTGCCTTACGCAAAGCCTCTACTTCTTCCTGACTGAGCATCACATAAGATTCACCTTTAACAATTTCTTTTAAATAAAGGAAACAGTTATCTCGGCTGTGTACTGCATTCAGAATCAGGCCGGTATTGTCTTTATCCAACAATGCAAGTGCAAAGCTGAGTTTACCACCTACATCATCAAATGCATCATATTTCTCTACGCCATATTTACTGAAAATAATTTTAAAATGCTGTTCCAGTGCTTTTATTGCATGCTCATGGTCTTCTTTTGCTTCATACAATCTGTCAATCTGAGCAAATTTGCGTACAAATGTTTTTTCTAAGGATTGTGCGTCGCTTCCTTTCATAAACATTTTGTATTTTCTTTCCAGTCGTGTAAGGCGCATACCATTACTGATCATAAATCCAATCAGAATAACGACTATAACCAGTAATACAATAATGATGATTCCAGAGTCAATACCCATACTATCAAAAATTGTACTCATATCATACTCCTTTTAACCAATGGATTCAAATAAATCGATAATTCTGTCCAAATCGTCTCTGGAATAGTATTCAATTTCTATTTTTCCTTTATTATTTTTCTTGCGGTGAATGAATACGCGTGTTCCTGTAATTCCTTTCATTCTTTCCTCAAGGCTTTCATAAATGGCATCTTCTGTCGGATTTGCGACTTTATCTTTTCTCTTTTGCGGTGTAAGTATTGTTTTTACCAGTTTCTCTGTCTCTCGCACGCTGAGTTTTTCATCAAATATTTTCATCGCAGTCGTATACTGTTTTTCTGGATCCTCAATTGCAAGAATTGCTCTTGCATGTCCGGCTGAAATCATCTCATCAACCATCATCTGCTGTACACGTGCATCCAGTTTCAAAAGTCTCATGGAGTTGGTTACTGCTGTCCTGCTCTTTGAAACTCTTTCTGCGATTTCATCCTGTTTCATGTGAAATTCATCAATCAGACGTTTATATGCCATAGCTTCTTCCACCGGATTGAGGTCTTCTCTCTGAATGTTTTCAATGAGAGAAATTTCTACGATTTCCTGAGTGGAAAGTTCTCTTACTACAACCGGAACTTCTTTCAGTCCTGCAAGTTTCGCAGCTCTCCATCGTCTTTCACCAGCAACAATCTCATAGTAGTCTTTTTTATCAGACACGAGTAGAGGTTGCAGTACTCCATACTGTTTGATGGAGTCAGCCAGTTCCTGAAGTGCATCTTCATCAAATTTTTTGCGTGGCTGTTCTCTGTTTGGCTCGATCATAGATAATTTCATCATTCTCTCGCCATTGCTGTTTTCGTGCTGACTGGATTTCTTTGTTTCTGGTGTAGCTATATTTGTTTGTTTTGCAGTTTTAACTGTTGTTTTTGGCTTGCTTTGTACTGTTTTTTCTGGAAACAGTGCATCCAGGCCGCGTCCAAGTCCTGACTTTTTTCCAGCCATCATTCATCCTCCCTGTTTATTACTTCTTCTGCAAGAAGACGATATGCCTCTGCGCCCGCGGATTTTGTGTCATATAAGGTTATAGGCTGTCCATAACTCGGAGCCTCTGCCAGTCTGACATTTCGCGGAATAATCGTTTTGTAAATATTCTGCTGAAGATTATCCTTAACATTTTCTACAACTTGCAAGGAAAGATTTGTTCTTGCATCATACATAGTAAAGACGACGCCTTCCATAACAAGTTTCTTGTTCAGACGGTCTTTGACGAGGTCAATTGTATGTATCAGCTGGGACAGTCCTTCCAACGCGTAATATTCGCACTGAATTGGCACTAATACGGAGTTTGCAGCCGTCAGTGCATTAATAGTAAGCATGTTTAATGACGGTGGGCAGTCAATAATGATATAGTCATATTTTCTGCGGACTTTATCAATGATTTTCTTCAGAATATATTCTTTTTCATCTACACCAATAAGTTCAATTTCTGCTCCGGATAAGTTTACATTTGATGGAATCAAATCTACGTTTTCAACTACATCTTTTACAATTGTATTTTTTGTTTCTGCTTCTCCTAAGAGTAATTCGTATAATGTATTTTCTACATTATTTTTATCTACTCCTAACCCACTTGTGGTATTTCCCTGTGGATCCATGTCGATTGTAAGTACTTTCTTTTCTTTTTCAGCAAGGCATGCAGAAAGATTAATTGCGGTTGTTGATTTACCAACGCCACCTTTCTGGTTTGCTACTGCTATTACTCTTCCCAAGTTTCACCCTCCCTTCGGGATGTCAAGTCAACTATACATTTTTTGTGTATAGCGCACTGGTATTATTATAGCACTTTTAGTTTTATTGTTCCACAAAATGTTTCACGTGAAACATTAAATTTCGAGAAAGTTTTTAAAAATTTATTGTTTATATTTGACAAGATTGATGGGATGTTGTTTTATTTCAGCATACATTTTTTTAATATCACGCAATTGAATAAGATATGGCATGGGACAACGGCTTCGCCGTTCGGCAGTTCTAGGGTGTAATGGTTGCTAGTGTAACTGTTTGCTAATGTTTCACGTAAAACATTTCAGGAACACAGCAGGATCTATAACAGGATGGGTACGGGAGTATTAAACATCAATTCTGTTCATAGATGCTGCGTAAGTTCATATTATTATTTCAGATTACACCTTTTATTTCACGCAATTGAATAAGATATGGCATGCGACAACGGCTTCGTCGTTCGGCAGTTCTATGAGATAACCTGTCTGTTAAATGCATGCGCAGGAAATCACAAACTCGCTGACGCTCAAACAGTGTGATTTCCCACGCACAACACAGCCAGAACATCTCTAAGAACTTCTCGAACTCCTGTAGAGGTTGTCACACACCATATCTTTTCATTGCTGATATATAAAGTTGTAGCAATATACTGGGCAGCTGTGAGGGTGTAATGGTTGCTAGTGGAACTGTTTGCTAATGTTTCACGTAAAAAAAATCTATAGCAAAGCAGATGCAAAAATCTTGAGCAAATTTTATTGTGCTTTCTATCTTTCATTAGTGCTATACAAATATTTAATGTACCGAGTAACGGTGAACTATGGCAGTTGCTAATACATCCACTCAATTATGTTTCACGTGAAACATTGTTAATATACAGCGACCTCTATAACAGGACGACTGCAGGAACCTTGGCCTGATTTCGTTACGAGCTTTGCGCTAGCTGCCGTCACCGAGCGCTCTGTCTGAGCGCAGCGAGTTTGCGCGAATGGCGGCTTATCAGCGCGCGAAACGAGTAGAAATTTGGGCTTGTTCCTGCAGCCGTCCTGTTTATAGAGGATGCGTGAGTTTGTATTGTATTTCGGTGCGCATAAGATTGGAATTGTTATTTTTAGCTTGCATTTTATATTTCACGCAATTGAATAAGATATGGCATGTGTCAACGGCTTCGTCGTTCGGTAGTTCTATGAGATAACCTGTCTGTTAAATACATGCGCAGAAAATCACAAACCCGCTGACGCTCAAACAGTGTGATTTCCCACGCACAAAACAGCCAGAACATCTCTAAGAACTTCTCGAACTCCTGTAGAGGTTGTCACACACCATATCTTTTCATTGCTGACATATAAATATGTAGTGAAATGGAGTAACGATATGTGCCGGAAGTCAAACAAAGTGTTATCTGCCTGGCAATGTTTCACGTGAAACATTGTTATAATACAGCGACCTCTATAACTGGACGACTGCAGGAACCTTGGCCTAATTTCGTTACGAGCTTTGCTCTAGCTGCCGTCATCGAGCGCTCTGTCTGAGCGCAGCGAGTTTGCGCGAATGGCGGCTTATCAGCGCGCGAAGCGAGTAGAAATTTGGGTTTGTTCCTGCAGCCGCCCTGTTTATAGAGGATGCGTGAGTTTGTATTGTATTTCGGCGCGTATAAGATTAGAATTGTTATTTTTAGCTTGCATTTTATATTTCACGCAATTGAATAAGATATGGTGTGCGGCAACGGCTTCGTCGTTCGGCAGTTCTATGAGATAACCTGTCTGTTAAATGCATGCGCAGGAAATCACAAACTCGCTGACGCTCAAACAGTGTGATTTCCAACGCACAAAACAGTCAGAACATCTCTAAGAACTTCTCGAACTCCTGCAGAGGTTGTCACACACCATATCTTTTCATTGCTGATATACAAAGTTGTAGTGACATACCGGGCAGTTGTGGGGTGCAATAGTTGCTAGCGGAACTGTTTGCTAATGTTTCGCGTAAAAAAGATCTATAGCAAAGCAGATGCAAAAATCTTGAGCAAATTTTATTGTGCTTTCTATCTTTCATTAGTGCTACACAAATATTTAATGTACCGAGTAACGGTGAACTATGGCAGTTGCCAGTACATCCACTCAATTATGTTTCACGTGAAACATTTCAGGAACACAACAGAATCTGTAACAGGACAGGTACGGGAGTATTAAACATCAATTCTGCTCATAGATGCTGCGTAAGTTCATATTATTATTTCAGATTACATATTTTTATTTCACGCAATTGAATAAGATATGGCATGTGTCAACGGCTTCGTCGTTCGGTAGTTCTATGAGATAACCTGTCTGTTAAATACATGCGCAGAAAATCACAAACTCGCTGACGCTCAAACAGTGTGATTTTCCACGCATAACACAGCCAGAACATCTCTAAGAACTTCTCGAACTCCTGCAGAGGTTGTCGCATACCATATCTTTTCATTGCTGATATATAAATTTGTAGTGAAATACGAGGCAGCTGTGGGGGGTAATGCTTGCTAGTGTAGCCGTTCACTAATGTTTCACGTGAAACTTTTCATGAATACAGCAGAATCTATAACAGGACGGATACAGGAACCTTGGTCTAATTTCGTTATGAGCTTTGCGCTAGCTGCCGTCACCGAGCGCACTGTCTGAGCGCAGCGAGTTTGCGCGAATGACGGCTTATCAGCGCGCGAAGCGAGTAGAAATTTGGCCTTGTTCCAGTATCCGTCCTGTTCATAGAGACTGCGTAAATTCATATTATTATTTCAGATTACAGTTTTATATTTCACGCAATTGGATAAGATATGGCATGGGATAATAGTTTTGCTGTTCGGAATTATGTAAACTATTTTTATTATTTCTGCATCAGTCTTAGTGTCGCGTACATTTGTCTTTCCGCCTCTCCATTTTATCCTATTATCCACATCTTTCACTACTCTATTTCCTGTTTTCCTTCTCGCCCATCATTCCTGCCCTATCTATTCACACATTTCTCAACTTTCATGCATATCAATTAATAATTATTCATTTCATATTTGTCATTTCATACATCTACATTCGTCAAATCTACCACTCACATCACCATTTCCTACTTATGCTGATAATAAAAAACCGCCACCTGTGTCCGATCCCTCAACTGTAATTTATTCAGAATCGAACTCAGATAATTTCTGACCGTTCCTTCACTCAAATATAACTCCGCTGCAATCTCCTTATTACTGTTTCCGTCCGCGATCAGCCGAATAATTTTCTTTTCCCTTTCATTGATTCCATGCGCTGCATAGTCAAAACCATCCTCATTTCTTATCAAATCTGGGATTTTTGACACAATTTCCATTCCAAAGACCGTCTGCCCCGAACAAACCGCCCGGAGTGCCGGCAAAATGCTTGCATAATCCTGTTTCAAAAGATATCCCTTTGCTCCTATGCGGAGCGCTTTCACAATATATTCATCATCCAGAAAAGTTGTCAGGAGCAGTATATTTGCCTCAGGATACGCATATAAGATTTCTGTTGCTGCCTCCAGTCCATTCATATTTTTCATGCGAATATCCATCAACAGCACATCCGGTTTATGCTCGCCATATAGCCGTACAGCATCCCTTCCATCCAGTCCTGTTGCCACTACATCAACATCCTCATTCGCTTCCAGAATTGTCTTTAATGCCCCTGTAACCAGACAATCATCATCTACAATTACTATTTTCATTTTTAATCCTCATTTATCTTTATAACTTCTTTTTCTTTCTCTTCTTTTAGTCATCTGCGCTCAATCATGTTCTTTCCCTTATGGCATTTCTTTCGGTATCATTGCAAAAATCCGAAATCCTTTTTCGCCCTCAATCCGCAGTGTTCCATTTAATGCCTGCACACGGTCCTGCATGTTTTTCAGTCCGATTCCTGTATTTTTATCCATATTTCCTGTACCTCCACGCCCATTATCTTCCACGCACAACTGGTACAATGCCGGATGTTCTCTCACAGTTATTTTTACATAAGTAGCGCCACTATATTTCATAATGTTAGAAAGAGCTTCTTTTACAACACAAACATAGCAATGCTTTGTACTGCTGTCCATTTTATCGGACGCATCATATTCTAATTCAACTTTGCAGTATTTAAAGTCCCGAATAATTCTCTTTAGTTCTTCCTGTAGATTAATTGCTTCATCATGTAAATCATGCACACTTGAACGAATACTGTCCATTGCAGAATTAAGTGAATCGTCCAGTCCATTGAGTATCGGATCCAGGTTCTGATCCTTATTTAAAGCCTTAGCAGCCCCTGTCAGAAGTATTGTACGCGAAAGTACATGTCCCACATTATCATGGATTTCCCTTGCAATTCTGTTTCTTTCACGGAGTGTCGCCGCATATATTTCATAATTTTGTTTTTCTATCAGAGCTCTGTTTTTTTCTGCCAGAAGAAGTGTTTTTTCTTCTCCTTCATCAATTGTTTTTCGAAATTCTCTGTCCATTTTATCGTACTTTTCTGTTTTTCTTTCCAAAAGCACAGCAAGCAGACATCCAAAGGCAAAATTCAGCAGCATTCCATTTTGCAGATGCGTATTTCCCGTCAATAGTATTCCGCCTGTGATCACACCTGTCAATGCCGCCACCCGGATTTTCTCTTTTAGTAAAACATATTCCATCACCGGATAAAATACTACAAGTTCAGGTATAAAAAACGAAGTACCGGCAAACACCACACAACCCAGAATCTTTGTCAATCTTCGTTCAAAAAAATATTCCCCACATGAAAGAACAACGGTGCAAAGCAGTACAAAGATAAAACTCCTGTCCGCTTTTATCCATAGTAATGCTGTCATACCATACAGCAGTAATACTCCCGTATCCTGAAAATATCCCATTTCTCTCCTCCTGTTGTTATAATAATATAACACATTCCATACCTCTCAAAGTGACAAATGTCATGTTTTTCTTGTGACATCTTACACTTGGTATTGAACGCATCTTATTTTATACTGTAGTTATCAGGTATAAAAGCCTTCATATTCTCATAAGCGACGTTTATATTCCTGATATTACTACGTGAAAGTAACTATTTAACTGGAGGGATTCTTATGATCCATATAGAAAATCTGGTAAAAAGATACGGTGATCTGGTTGCACTCAACCACCTGAACCTGGATATTCATGAAGGTGAGATCTTCGGGCTGCTCGGGCCGAACGGCTCAGGGAAGACAACTGCTATCAACTGTCTGCTTTCCCTTTTGAAATATGATAAGGGAACCATTGAAATTTTCGGACAGCCAATGACACCTGACAATTATCAGGCAAAACAGCAGATTGGAATCGTACTGCAGAATGTTGCTGTTTTTGACGAACTGACCGTGTATGAAAACATCGATTATTTCTGTGGTCTGTATGTTTCTGATAAAAAGAAACGCAAAAAACTGGTTGATGATGCTATCCGATTTGTAGGACTTGAAGATTATTGTAAAATGTATCCGAAGAAACTGTCCGGTGGTCTTCTCCGCAGGCTGAATATTGCCTGTGGAATTGCCCACAAACCACGTCTTATCATCATGGACGAACCAACTGTGGCCGTCGACCCGCAAAGCCGTAATAAAATCCTCGAAGGTATTCAAAAGCTGAATGTGCAGGGATCAACGATCATCTATACTTCACATTACATGGAAGAAATTGAACAGATCTGCACTCGCATCGCAATTATGGATCATGGCCGGGTCATTGCTTCCGGTACATCTGAAGAATTAAAGAAAATGATCAAGACTGGTGAAACCATCACCGTAGAAGCCATTTTTCTGGAAGAAAAGCATCTGCAGGACATCCGCAGTCTTCCTCATGTATTTGATCTGCACTATGAAAATCAGATTCTCATACTCCGCTGCACCGGTGCACAGCATAATCTGATTCGCCTTCTGAATTATCTGCAGAGTCAGGATATCACCTTCGGAAGAGTATTTTCCGAACTTCCGACACTGAACGATGTTTTTCTGGAAATCACCGGAAAGCAGCTTCGCGATTAATAGTTTTTCAGACATATAAACGTGGTATACATAATGTATGTATATTTATTCATTATTTTGTATAATCAATGGTTACAGAAAGGATTTTTTATGCTGCATCTAATAAAATATGACATCCTGGTAAAACTCCGGAATTTTAATATGACTTTCTGGCCGCTTATTTTTCCTCTGATACTCGGCACTTTTTTCTTTTTTGCTTTTGGAAATCTCAATGATGCCGATTTTGAGACCGTACAGGTGGCTCTGGTAAGAGAAACAACCGACAATCCATTATTTGATTTTTACCTTGATCAGGTGCAAAAAAGTGACTCAGATCTGATCAGCCTGCATGAAATGACAGAACAAAAAGCTCTCGCGGCTCTGAAAAACAAAGAGATCTCCGGAATTTATCATGCCGGCATGACGCCTTCCCTGACAATCAACGCACACGGAATCCCGGAAAGTATCCTGCAGTCTATTCTGGAAAGTTATGATAACAGTCTGCACACCATACGGACGATTTTGAAAAAACATCCATCCGGACTCCTGAACGGACTTACACAGATGATGGACACCCGTGATCTGGTTCAGGAGGTTTCCCCGGGTGGAAAAACAATTGACGGTACTTCGCAGTTTTTTTACGCTCTGATCGCAATGGCATGTCTCTACGGATGTTTTATCGGTTTCGGCTCTGCAATCACGTTACAGGCCAATTTAACGGCTCTGGCGGCAAGGCGCAGTGTCACTCCCACCCATAAGCTGAAATTGATCTTATCCGAGCAGATTTCCTCTTTCCTGATCGGCTATGTAGATGTTATCATTCTGCTTATTTATCTGCGAAATATTTTGAAACTTGACTTTCAGGGACAGATAGGAAAAATGCTTCTTATTTCTCTTTTCGGAAGTCTCATCGGTGTCTCCATGGGCCTGTTTATCGGCAGTCTCAGCAAAATAGGCGAAGGAATTAAAGTTGCTGTTATCCTTGCCATTTCCATGGTCTGCAGTTTTCTTTCCGGCCTGATGAACAGTTCGATGAAAGATACCGTAGAAAAACATTGCCCGATCATCAACCGCATCAATCCTGCTGCCCTGATCTCGGATGCTTTTTACTGCATCAATGTATATGATGATCCGGCACGCTATTACCGAAATTTACTTACACTGGCAGTCATGAGCTCCGCGCTTGTTTTTGCCTCATTTTTACTGATCAGGAGGAATCGATATGACAGTATTTAAGTGTTATATGAAAATATTAAAAAAGAATATCGGACTGATCAGCATTTATCTGATAATCTTCTTTTCGACAGCCATGATCCTTCAGGCCTCCGCCAAAAAAGAGCATCTGGAAGATTTTGAAAAAACGCGGATCAACCTTGCCATTGCAGATCAGGATGACAGCACACTTTCTCACGCACTCACAAAATATCTCAAAACTATCCACAATGTATACAGGATTTCCGCAGAACCCACCGTAATGCAGGAGGAACTTTTTTACAGAAATGCAGAATATATCGTGCAGATTCCGAAAGATTTTTATAAAACCTGTATTGTAGATGAAAACCCGCTTTCTGTCACAAAAGTGCCCGGTTCTTATTCTTCTTTTTATGTAGATCAGCAGATAAATGCATGGCTGAATTCCATCCGGACTTATACTGCTGCCGGATTTTCACAGAAAGAAGCCGCTGCTGCTGCACTTGAGCAGTCTGTCTCGGAAGTTACCATGTATCACGATGAGGAAACTGCTGTCGAAACACCGGGATATACGTATTATTTCCGGTATATTCCGTTTCTGTTTCTGGCTGTATTGTGCTACTCCATGGGCTATATCCTTCTGGCATTCCGAAAAGAGGATATACAAAAACGTATGCTGGCATCTGCCATCTCCACCCGCAGACAGAACCTCGAAGGTCTGCTTGCCATGTTTACCATCAGTCTGCTTCTCTGGCTGATTGCAGTCGTCGGTGCCGGTGTTATGTATGGAAAAGAACTCCTGACTTCCAAAGTTCTGGGGTATTATCTGTTAAATACATTCCTGATGCTGACAATTGCACTTTCACTTGCATATCTGATCGGCCTTTTTATGAAAAACATCAACATGCTCAACGGAATTTCCAACATCATTTCCCTTGGTATATGTTTCCTGTCAGGTGTCTTTGTGCCGATGAATATCATGGATAAAAAAGTCCTCATGGTTGCACAGTTTCTGCCTGTTTACTGGTATGAAAACGTCAACGAGACCCTTTCCCGGTATCATGTCGTTTCCGGCAAAGTTGCTGTTGATATCTGGAAATCCATGGGAATCGAAGTCATGTTTACCTTTGCTTTGCTCGCACTGATCCTTGCTGTTTCCAAATACAAACGACAGGGATAATCGCTTAGATTTCTGCATTGATAAACAGATTAATCCCCCATTGCCGATGCTTAATGATTATTATTAACCAAGTCTCAATGAATGACTCGCAATTCTGATATATTCTTAAGTACAACAAAGCCCACAGCATCTGCTGTGGGCTTTATCTATACTCTGTCTTATGACATTTTACTGTATTAATTTCAGAAGAAAATTCCAACCTGCTCCAGGAACTGTTCCGGAGCTTCTACATGTGGGAAATGCTTCGTTTCTTTAAGTGTCGCAACCTCTACAGACGGATTGACATTCTGGTAAGCTTCTACGATCGCTTCACCATTATTTTCTGCTTCACCTTCTACGATATAAAGGCTGTTGTCAATCTCTTTGAGACCCCGGGTAATATCAATGTTCATATATTTTGAAGCTTTATTTGCATATACATTCTTTGCATAGCATCCGCCTCTGTGAGCAGCTTCATAATATGCATCCTGAAGTTCCCGATCCGGATGGAACGGATCAAATGCATAGTTCTCAATAAAGTCATCATTGACTGCACTTCTTGATACAACCATATGATAAACCAGTGTTCCGAATACCGGAATCTCCAGACATTTGCGCAGAAGCTTTTCTTTCCTGCCAGGCATCTGTTTCAGGCTGGTAAGGCTGACTGGATTCACCATCATGATCTTATTAAACAATGTCTTTTCATTATGGCATGCCATAACTACAAAGGAAGCGGAATATCCATTTACAATGACATCCGTTTTTTCTCCGATTACATTTTTAATAAAATCACAGATTGCCTGCACATAAACAAAATTTGTGTAAGTCATACCCGACTTTTCAGAACGTCCGCATCCCGGAAGATCCAGATTATATACTGTATGCTCCAGCGCAAGTTCATCCTCGATTCTGGTCCATTCATATCCGGAACCACCCGGAAGCATATCATGAATCAGAAGAATCGGGCTTCCTTTACCTTTTTTTGTATAATAAATATCGCCAAAACGCCAATGATAATAGTTTCTGACATCTGTATCCAGCATTTCCTTAAGACAGGCGGATGCTGCGATTACTTTATTTATAATATGGATAGTGGCAGTTGTTGTTGTAGCCAGTGCTGCAAGAGTAAGCAGTCGTTTACTGTGCTTGTTCATGTTCTACCTCCCTTTTTATCACCTGAATAGCTTTATTATACGCTAAAAAAAATATTTTTACAATCTATAACAGTGAAAGAAGTTTTTGTACATCTTCCATTCTGGTTGCCCAGCTGGTTGCAAATCTGACTACGGTATGGGAATCGTCAGCCTTTTCCCAGAAGCCGAACTGCACGTCCTTTTTCAGTTCTTCCATTCTGCTGTTTTCGAGTACAACAAACTGCTGATTTGTCGGTGAATCAATAAAAAACTGATATCCTTTTTTCTTTAATCCTTCTTTAAGGACTGCTGCTGTCTCAATGGCATTTTTGCCGATTTCCAGATAAAGATCATCTGTAAAAAGTGCATCAAACTGCACACCGAGGAGTCTGCCTTTTGCAAGAAGTGCGCCATGCTGTTTCACACGTGTAAGAAAATGTTTCGGCATACAGTTTCCTGTAAAGACAACCGCTTCGCCGCAAAGCGTACCGGCTTTTGTTCCACCGATATAAAATACATCACAGAGCTCTGCCAGATCCTGCAGTGTCACATCTGTTTCTTTGCTGACAAGTCCGTATATCAGTCTTGCTCCGTCGAGAAAAAGCGGCAGCTTATATTTTCTGCACACAGAAGAAAGCTCTTCCAGTTCCTTTTTGCTGTATAAAGTTCCATATTCTGTCGGATGTGAAATATAGACCATTCCCGGAAATACCATATGCTCATGGTTATCATCTCCATAGAATGTTTCTGCCAGTTCTTTAAGATCTGATGCACAGATCTTACCATTTTTTTCCGGAAGCTCCAGTACTTTATGTCCGGTAAATTCGATTGCACCGGCTTCGTGTGTACTTACATGTCCCGTGTGAGCCGCTACAACACCCTCATACGGTGCCAGCATAGTGTCAATGACAATCTGATTGGTCTGTGTGCCGCCTGTCAGCAAATAGACTTCTGCGTCCTCACAGCCGCATGCTTTCTTTATCTTTTCCTTAGCTGTTTCACAGTAATGGTCCGTGCCATAACCGGAAAGCTGTTCCATATTGGTATCAATCAGGTGCCGAAGTACTTTTTCATGTGCGCCTTCTGAATAGTCATTTACAAAATATAACATTTCTCGTTCCTCACTTGTAGTAAAATCAGGTTCATTTTATCAAAAAAATCCCCCGCGGGCAACTCGCGGGGGAAGTATTCACCGATTTATCATATCCTGATAAGCGTCATTCAGTTCTTTTACGTTCATCTTATTTACCAGATAAACCTTATCTCCTACGACTGCTGCATAGAAGTTTGTATCATACTCATAATATTCTGCAGTAGTTTCATTTCCATCTGTATCTTTGAAGATAAAGGTGTATGCCGCATCACCTTCCGGAGTATATTTCTCAGTAAGTCTCTCCTGTGCTGTTATATTGATAAGCTTATTATAAAAGGTTGTAAATGCAGTTTCATCCATATCTTCGCCATCCAGTTCATATGAAGTCGTTGTGGTCTCAGTCGCATCAGAGGAATCTGCATCGGCAGAGCTATCCTCGGATGAATCTGTACTGTCTGCATCTGTATCAGACTCTTCCTCATCTTCTGCTTTGACAGTCTCTCTTACAACATCGACTGTATGATCTCCGTCATCACTCTTTACTTCCAGCGTATCCAGATCATTTACTGATACATAATTTACGGACAGGCTGTAGAAATCAGCATCTGTGCTGTCGAGAATATCTGTCAGAGAATCTTTGGTGATCGTGTAGACTTCTTTACTGTCATCTACCTTTACATAACGGTCATCACCGGTCTCATCTCCCACATAAATGGTAAGTGTTTTCTCAACTGTCTGAGTATCCTGCTCATCCTCTGAAGAATCTGTATCTTCTGTGTCCTCATCGCTCTCCACAGCTTCTTCTTCGGTATACTTCACTGTAACTACAGCATACGGATCGTCAAATCCATATTTCGCATCATCGGTACAGTTGTAATCCACGAATTTATCATATGCAAGTGATCCAATCGCCGAAGTGACCGTTCCGGCTTTTGTTGTATCTGCCTTTTCTGTATCTTTTCCATCAGACACATTCCAGAACAGATTATCTGCATCCTGAGTAAGTTCATATCCGTCTTCTTTGTCAACTTTTACATCTGTGATTGTTGCAGAAGTGACAGATGGGAATGTACCGCTCTCGGCAAAGTCATATAATCCTCCCATAAAAGGCTCCAATGATGTACTTGATACCAGAAAGACATTTTTATCATCGTCCGCCTTCTTCACGTAATACTGATTATTTGAAGATTCCATGCCGACCTGAAGTGTTGTATCTCCATCTGCTGTTGTCAGTGTGATCGTATTCTGCGGATCATCCAGATCATACTGACTTAAATCCTCAACATCTGAGATTTCCTGATCTGCAGTAAGGGAAGCAACTCCCTTAACTGCATTATCCACAGTATCCTGATTTACCGGAAAATCTGCATCTGATTTTTCTGTCCATGTATCATCTTTTTTATCAAATTCTACATCTGCATCATCTGCTTTAAAAGAAACTGCTGTCACATCATCTGCTTTAAGTTTTACCAGATCAACACTCTTATCTTCTTCCTCAGCCTCTTTCGCTTCCTGTGAAGAAACATAAGAGTTTACGCCAACATAGGCGCCGCACGCCACACCAAGCGTCACAACAGCAGAAACAAGTTTGACTGTTTTTTTCTTCATTATGCTTTTCTCCTTTTCAGCCATACCATAAATCCAATGACAAGGAAAATAACCGGGATAATTCCCATTACCATAATTTTCCAGAAGCTTACATCATAAGCAGTCAGCGTCAGATAGGAAATCTGCAGGTTTTTGGACGGAACAGAGATGACAGAAGTTTCATCAGAGCTGCACATCCAGTTCAGAGAACTCATGATCATCTGTTCGTTTCCGCCGGATACCATCTGGTTGATCTGGCTGTCCATAAGATTGGAACTTGTATAATAAACAATCTGAGTTTCTTTGTCATCATCTAAAGTTTCTGTAATACTTACACCCAGGTCAAACGGACCGTCAACATCATCGTCGGTCTTGTCAATCGAACCACTGTTTACATCTACTTTTGAATATGCACTGTCAGAAGTAGTCAGAAGGCTGTTGACTGTAACTGTATCACGAAGATTATCTGTCTGTTTGATTCCCTGCGCATACGGCATCAGGACATAATAGCCTTTGGATGCAAAATCAGAGATTGCATCTGTGCTGTTGACTGTCGGTACCAGATAATAAGGCATCTGTGCATAATGCTGTGAATCACCCTCGATCACAATACCATCTGTTCTTTCCACACCATAATTTGCAAGAACAGCATCAAAGTTTTCCATAGATTCTTCTGTATAATCAGAGAAGATCATGGCTTTTCCGCCATTTTCCAGATAATCAATAATTGCATCTTTTTCAGATTCGGAAATATCAGAAGCAGGTGCATTGATCAACAGGCATGCCGCATCATCCGGAACTTTTTCTTCTGTGATCAGATTGAGGGACTTAATGTCAATATTTGCCTTCTGGATATCCTCCTGAAGTGTGGAATCCAGTTCTTTTTCACCATGTCCGTCCAGTGTATAAAGCACCGGAAGATTTTCAGATGTTACATAGGAAATGGCACTGTCGATCTGACCTTCCCCGTCAAAACCTGTCGTTGTATAACTGTAAGTGTTATAGTCCATAGAGGACTCATAAATGTTGTTA
This sequence comes from Blautia intestinalis, assembly GCF_014297355.1. Classification (GTDB taxonomy): domain Bacteria; phylum Bacillota; class Clostridia; order Lachnospirales; family Lachnospiraceae; genus Blautia_A; species Blautia_A intestinalis. The sequence continues at coordinate 72,052 of NZ_JACOQE010000007.1, forward strand.
TAATCTACAACTTTGCTTCTGTCTCCGCAAACCACGATCAAACTGTTTGCAGAAACATCATCACTTGTATATTCAGATGTAAATTTCGGATTTACTACCGGGTCTTTTTGTTCTACGGTAATATGATCGGATTCCTCATCATATTTTTCCAGAAGTTTTTTGATGGTCTCATCTTCAGAACCACTCTGGACCACCTGATAGATTGTGATATCTTTGTCCAGTTTCTTCAGGAAATCCTTTGTATCATCGCTGATGCTGTACAGCTTTTCGCTGCTGACATCAACTTCCGTATATTTGGATGGAAGTGAGCCAACGATCATATTTACTACAAGTACGATTACAATAAAAATGGCACTGATGACTACACTGTAAGAACCATTTTTGAGATACTTTTTGTTCATGGAATCCTTGATTTTCTGCTTCAGAGGCTTCTTTTCTTTCTTTGGAGCTTCATTTGCCGGATTCCCCTGATTTTCTGTCTTCTTTGCTTTAAATTTGTCTGTGAATTTCATTGTCTCCCACCTCCTTAATTCCAGCGTCTCTTCGCAATCGACTGTACGGTCAGGAATAAGCATACTGCGATCACAGACACGAAATACAGAATTCCTTTGACATCAAAAATTGCGTTTGCAAAATTGTCAAAATGGCTGCTCAGGTTAAAGATATCCAATACTTTCTGGATTCCGCCTGAGAAAAAGCTGGAATTCACGACATAAACAATCACAAGTGCAATTTCTCCGACCACGCAGACAACTGCAGAAATCAGCAAGTTTTTGATCATGGTGTAGATTATGATTGCTGCTGCCAGGATCAGGAGTCCGAATGTAATGCATGTGGAAAGTGCTCCTTCGGAGAAGAAAGAGGAAATTCCGTTCATCATATAAAAAGCAAACAGAATGACAAAGGTCAGCACTGCCGCAATGACCTGACTTTCGGTAAGGGATGAAATAAACACACCGATTGCAAGGTTTGCGCAGCCCAAAAGGAAAAATCCGAGGACTGCCGTATAAGCTGCACCCAGAGATACGGTGCCGAATTTTGTCATAAGTAATGGATAAAAGCACATGATCAGCATCGGAATCGCAAAGATTGTAACCAGTGCAAAATATTTGCCGAGAACAATTTTTTCTACAGATACCGGTGCGGTAAGGAGCAGCTGATCTGTTTTCTGTTTACGTTCTTCTGCAAGAACTCTCATTGTAAGGATCGGTACACTGATCAGAAATACGAATGTCAGTGCACTCAATGTATATTCAAAGCGTGGGTATGACGCTCCGAGCTGATATGCGGAAAAATAAATACCAGTCAGAAGCAGGATAAAAAATATAAACAAATATCCTATCATGGATGTAAGATAACTTCTCAGTTCTCTTTTATATACTGCGATCATTTATCTTCCCCCTCCTTTTTGTCTGTTTCTCCATTCTGTGCTTCCAGGATTTTTTCAGCTTCCCCAGCACTGTTTACTTCCATCTTTTTATCTGAAGTCTTTGATTTTTTATCATCTTCAGTCAGTTCAAGGAATATTTCCTCCAGAGATACTTTCTTAGACTGCATCTCAAGGATCGGACACTTCGCATCTGCCATTTTGAAGAATACTTCTTCACGGACATCACTGTCCTCATTTGTGGAAACAGTTACATTCCATGCATGCTCTTCTTTTGCATCAGCTACAGTAACATTCTTTACACCCCCAATCTGTCCGAGTGCTGTACGGATCTTGTCTTTCTCACCTTTTACAGTCAGATTCAGGGTATTAGATCCTTCTGCAAGTTTTCCGAGGTTCTCCGGTGTATCACTCGCAACAAGTTTTCCATGGGAAATGATCAATACATAATCGCAGACGGCACTTACCTCTGAAAGAATATGGGAACTCAAAATCACCGTATGTTTTTCCTTAAGGCTCTTTATCAGATCACGGATCTCGATGATTTGTTTCGGGTCCAGACCAACGGTAGGTTCGTCCAGAATGATCACTTCCGGATAACCTAAAATTGCCTGTGCAAGACCAACCCTCTGTCTGTAACCTTTTGACAGGTTTTTGATCAGACGGTTTTTCATATCTGTGATTTTTACCATTTCCATGACTTCTGCAATCATGGATTTCTTTTTATCTTTTGGGATTTTTTTGAGATCAGCGACGAAATTCATATATTCCAGCACTGTCATATCGAAATAAAGAGGTGGCATTTCCGGCAGATAACCGATACATTTCTTTGCCTGCTCTGGTTCGTCCAGTATATCATGACCGTCGATGGTTACCGTTCCCTCCGTAGATGCTATATAACCGGTAATCATATTCATCGTCGTAGATTTACCGGCTCCGTTTGGCCCCAGAAAGCCGTAGATTTTGCCCTTCTCAATTTTAAAAGAAAGGTGGTCAACTGCTGTATGGTCTCCATAGCGTTTGACCAGATTGTTTACTTCAATCACAAGTCTCTCCTCCTTTTTCATTGACATAATCGTTTTATTATTTCTGCCTCTATACAAAACGAAAGATGCCTCCAGGTGAAACAGAGATAGGGGGTATCTGGAAGCATCTTCCATTTAAGAGCCAGATCTTATGTCTGCTCTTGGAATATTCTATGAGAAAGTTGTGATAAAAATAGGATGAATCTGTGATGATTTTGTGAAAATAATTTCTGTTGATTTTGCCTTATGCAAGCGGCTCTTTCAGTGGTGTTCCTGCCTTGCGCGGATAGCGTCCCGGTGTGTTTTTTATCTTCTCGATCACAACGAGAGAACGCTGTATTTCAGAATCCGGAAGGTTAAAATAAACTACATCCTGAATTTTACCACCAAGGATTTTTACGGCCTTTTCTGCCTGCTGCAGTTCTTCCTGTACAGTGCCGGATTTGTAGGAAATAAAGTGACCTCCGACTTTTACATACGGAAGACAATACTCCGACAGCGTTGCCAGATTGGACACGGCTCTGGAAACGCACAGATCATACTGTTCACGATACACTTTATTTTTCGCAAATTCTTCCGCACGTCCATGGATTGCCGTAATATCTTCAAGCTTCAGAAGTGCAAATGTTTCCTCAAGAAAATTCACACGCTTTTTCAGGGAATCCAGAAGGCAGGCTTCCAGATGCGGAAATGCGATTTTGAGCGGAATGCCCGGGAAACCGGCTCCTGTACCGATATCCATGATCTTGTTTATTTTATTCATATCTACAGCCTTCACACAAGCAAGACTATCCAGAAAGTGCTTTACCAGCACCTCCTGAAATTCTGTGATTCCGGTCAGATTCATAACTTTATTTTTTTCAACCAGATATTCATAAAATGTAATAAACTGCTGTTTCTGTACCTCATTCAGGGTAATGCCGAGTTCCTCACATCCCTGTTCGAGTACGTTCAGATCATAATCCAATATTTTTGTCCTCCTCTTTCTCAGGAATTTCTTCTGTACTGTTCAAGATATACCAGAAGTACGGAAATATCTGCCGGTGATACACCGGAAATACGAGATGCCTGTCCAATGGAAATCGGACGGTATAATTCCAGCTTCTGTCTCGCTTCGATGCGCAGGCTTCCGACTTTTTCATAATCAAGATCTTCCGGAATCTTCTTTGCTTCCAGCTTCTTAAACTGTTCTACCTGTTTGAGCTGGCGTTTGATATAACCTTCATATTTCAGGTTGATTTCCACCTGCTGCTTCACATCCCACGGAAGTTCCGGCCTTTCCGGATCAATTGGTGCCAGATCTTCATAATTAAGTTCCGGTCTGCGGATCAGCTCGGCGATCGTTGTACCTGATTTCAGAAGTGTACTGCCCTTTTCTTCCAGAAGTTTCTGTACCTGTGGTGTTCCGCCGATCGTTGCATGTTCTGTTCTGTCAATTTCTTTCTGAATGGCTTCTTCTTTTCGAAGAACTGCCTGATAAGTTTCTTCATCGATCAGACCTACCTGATACCCTTTCTTGCGAAGACGGAGATCGGCATTATCCTGTCTCAGAAGCAGGCGATATTCTGCACGGCTGGTCATCATTCGGTACGGCTCATGGTTTTCTTTTGTTACAAGATCATCGATCAGTACGCCAATATAAGCCTCAGAGCGATCCAATACAAGCTGCTCCTGACCTTTGATCTCCATTGCGGCATTGATTCCGGCAATCAGCCCCTGTGCGGCTGCTTCTTCATATCCGGAACTTCCGTTAAACTGTCCGCCGCTGAACAGACCTTTGATCTTCTTAAATTCCAGTGTCGGATAAAGCTGACGCGGATTAATGCAGTCATATTCGATTGCATAAGCATTCTTTACGATTTTTGCATGTTCAAGACCCGGAACAGAATGATACATGGCATCCTGTACATCTTCAGGAAGTGAGCTGGACATTCCGCCGATATACATTTCATTCGTATAAAGTCCTTCCGGTTCGATAAATACCTGATGACGGTTTTTGTCTGCAAAACGAACGACTTTATCCTCGATGGACGGGCAGTATCTCGGTCCGGTTCCCTCGATCATTCCAGAATATAACGGGGAACGGTCCAGATTGTTACGGATGATCTCATGTGTTTTTTCATTTGTATAAGTCAGCCAGCATGATTTCTGTGAGATCTGTACAGACTCCGGATCTGTAGAAAAGGAAAACGGCACAACCCTTTCGTCACCAAACTGTTCTTCCATCTTCGAATAATCAATAGTATTTCCTGCAATTCGCGCCGGTGTTCCTGTCTTAAAACGAAACATTTCGATTCCGAGAGATTTCAGGGAATCTGTCAGATAATTGGCTGCCTGCAGACCATTCGGCCCGGTATAATTGCTGACATCTCCGTAGATACATCTTGCCTTCAGGTATGTTCCTGTACAGAGTACAACTGCCTGACAGTGATAAATGGCTCCGGAATACAGTTTTACACCTGTGATCTTTCCGTCTTCGACGAGAAGTTCTGTTACTTCTCCCTGTTTGATGGTCAGATTTTCCTGATTTTCCAGAGTTTTTCGCATCTCTGTACTGTATGCCTGTTTATCTGCCTGCGCTCTTAAGGAATGTACGGCAGGACCTTTTGACTTGTTCAACATTTTTGACTGAATAAATGTCTTGTCAATATTTTTACCCATTTCTCCACCGAGGGCATCCAGCTCTTTTACCAGATGACCCTTTGAGCTTCCGCCTACATTCGGATTACACGGCATCAGTGCAATACTGTCGACACTTACCGTAAACATCACTGTATCAAGCCCCAGACGCGCACCGGCAAGTGCGGCTTCACATCCGGCATGTCCTGCACCTACCACTACGATATCGCAGGTTTTTTCCAGTGTTTTATTTTCCATTATTATCTTCCCTTCTTACTTTCCTACGCAGAATTTGCTGAATATTTCATTTACAAGGTCTTCACCCACAGACTCGCCTACGATGCGTCCGAGACTTTCGTATGCACTCATCAGGTCTATGGAGAAAAAATCTTCTGCCATTCCCATGTTGATGCTTTCTTTTACCAGCTTCAGACTTTCTTTTGCCTCTTCAAGTGCTGCTTTATGACGGGCATTTGTGATATATACCTCATCATTAAAGGAAAGTTCTCCATGGAAAAACATACGCCTTATCTCATCTTCAAGCTGTCTGAGTCCTGTTTCTTCCACAACAGATACAGGAATGACCGGACTTCCTGTTTTTTCTTTTAATTCTTCAATACTCACTGCGGCTTCTAGATCGGTTTTATTGTAGATGACAATACTCTTTCGACCGGAAAGAAGTTCCATGATTTCTCTGTCATTCTCATCAAGCGGAAGTGAAGAATCCACCACATAAAGGATCAGATCCGCATCCTCAGCCATCTGTTTTGCCTTGCCGACACCGATTTTTTCCACAATGTCTTCTGTCTCACGGATACCTGCGGTATCGATCATCCGAAGTGTAATGCCGTTCAATGAAATATATTCCTCAAGAATATCTCTTGTCGTTCCTGCGATTTCTGTAACGATTGCACGGTCTTCCCCTACAAGAAAATTAAGCAGCGATGATTTTCCCGCATTTGGTTTTCCAAGAATGACAGTCTTGATTCCTTCCTGAATCATTCTTCCGTCGTCAGCAGTTTTCAACAGGTTACTTATATTTTCACTCTCTTTTTCCACAATTTCAAGTAGTTCCTGTGGATACCCGGTAAGGTCAAAATGCTCCGGATCGTCAAGTGCTGTCTCAATATAAGCAATCTGATGCAACAGCCTTGCACGGATCTCCCGGATTGCTTTCTGCACAGAACCCTTTAATTGCTCAACAGAGCTTTTCAGTGCCATTGAGTTTTTGGCCTGAATAACATCCATGACCGCCTCTGCCTGCGAAAGATCCAGTCTTCCGTTTAAAAACGCTCTTTTTGTAAATTCTCCCGGTTCTGCAATGATGGCACCGTTTTTCAGTACCGTCTCGAGAACCCTCTTCATGGCATATACACCACCATGACAATCTATTTCAACAGTGTCCTCACCTGTATATGTGTGAGGTCCTTTCATAATCATAACTAATACTTCATCTACAACTTCTTCCCCGTCATAGATAAAGCCATAATGTATCGTATGGCTTCCTACTTCACGGATATCTTTTTTGCCGTTTTTGGAACGGTAAATATTCGCAATCACATCCATTGCTTTTTCTCCGCTGATGCGGACGATGCCGATACCCGAAGCACTCATAGCTGTAGAAATTGCTGCAATTGTAGCGTCCATATTTCCTCCTGAAAAAGAAAGATGTTATTCAGGGTAAAAAGCACACGTCAAGCACGTGTTATTCACGCTTTCACCTAGAATAACATCTTTTAAAATCATATATTAGTATCTTTTTAATTTTACAACTACGTGACGGTAAGGTTCTTCACCCTCACTCACTGTCTCAACAAATTTGTTTCCCTGAAGTGCTGAGTGGATGATTCTTCTTTCGTAAGGATTCATCGGCTCAAGTACTACCGGTTTTCTTGTCTTTTTGACTTTGTAGGCAATTCCTCTTGCCAGATTTTCCAGAGTTTCTTTACGGCGTCTTCTGTAATCTTCGGTATCCAGTTTTACACGGATGTAATCGGATTTTCCTTTGTTTACAACAAGGCTTGTCAGATACTGGAGGGAATCCAGTGTCTGTCCTCTCTTACCGATGAGGATTCCCATATCTTCGCCCTCGAAATCAACTTCCAGACAGCCGTCTGTTGTGTTGTATTTGGAAGTGATGGTTACTTCTCCGAGATCCATGGAAGCAAATACATCTTTCAGGAATACAAGTGCTCTCTCTTCGATATCTTTGATTTCTTCCGGATCTGTAATGATCTCTATTGCCTTTGCAGCTCTTACCGTTTTTTCTTTTGCAGGTTTTTCTTTCTGTTCTCTGACTGGCTTCTCTTTGGAAGCTTTTTCTCTGAACTGTTTTTCCCTGACCGGTTTCGGCTGTCTTTCTTCTTTTGCTTTTTCTCCACCGGATTCTTTTTTGGTTTCCGGTGTTTTGGAAACAGACTTCACTGCTGGTTTCTGCACTTCTTTCGCAGTTTCTTCTTTAAGTGCATCGATCTTAACAGAATCTATGATCTTTTCGATTTCTTTTTCTTCAGAACTTTCTTCTACTTTGCGAGCTTTAATGATCGCCGGTTTGCTTCCGATTCCAAAAAATCCGGAGCTTCCTTCACTCACTACCTGAATATCAAGCTGATCACTGGATACACCCAGTTCAATACATGCCTTGGTAATTGCCTCATTCTTGGTTTTGGCTGAAAACTGCATATATTCACCCATGATAAAACCCCGCCTTCCCTGTTTTTTATTTATTTCTTCTTATTACGTGCATCAAAATCTCTTACCATATTTGCCTTGGCTGTGATACTTCCGGCTTTTGCGTGTGAAGCCTTTTCGTAAGCATCTTCCACCTTCTTCGCACGGCTGTTTTCATCTGTACCACTCATGCCCTTGTCAATTTTATTGATGTTTTTAACACTCTGATGTGCCTGATTGGTAATCTTCTGAGGCGGAAGACCTTCTTTAGCTCTCTTGGCTTCCATCTTTCTCATATTTTCATTTACCAGATCATCAATGTTCATCTTGTCCAGATGACGGTTTATCAGAAGCTGCTGGATACTTCTTACTACTGAACTGGCAATCCAGTAAATACCAAGACCTACCGGGAATGTGAAACAGAAGAATGCGGACATCAGCGGCATAACTGTGTTCATAGTCTTCATGGAGCTTGCCATTGCGTTGTTGCCATCATTTCCGTTCTGTGTTGCGGCCTGTGGCATAAGTTTTAAGTTGAGCATCTGAGTTGCCCATGATAAAAGCGGAATTGCAAGTGCTGCAATGATAAGGATCAGAGATCCTGTTTTAATATAGCTCAGTGGCTGATCCGCAATGTTCAGTACACCAAAAGTCTGCATCTTCTGAATTTCAGAAGCAGTTTTGCTGATCTGATCAGAAAATCCGGAAAACTGACTGATCTTCTGTAAGGATTCCCACTGGGACGGAGACAGAGCATACAGGAAATCTACGATAGAATCTGCATTTTCCGTAACCTGTCTTACTCGTGTCATCTTGTTATCTGTGATAAAGTTATTAATGATATTTGTAAATCCGTCTACTGCAAGGATTTTTGTGCAGACGCCGTTAAATACATTGTAAACACTTCCAACATAAGCCGGAATGTTCTGGATTACCTGATACAGGGCAAACAGGATCGGCATCTGGATTGCCAGCTGAACGCAGCTTCCTGTCGCAGATACACCATATTTCTGGTATACTGCCTGTGTTTCTTCCTGCATCTTCATCATGGAATCCTGATCTTTTTTACCCTGATATTTCTTCTGTATCTTCTGGATCTCAGGCTGCATGATCGCACTCAGCTTAGAAAATTTCTGCTGTTTGATCTGCAGAGGAGTCATACAAAGGTAGATCAGTATACTGAAAATAATAATACAAAGACCGATATTCTGAATTCCAACTGCATCCAGAACCTTGTAGATTGCATTCATGATCCATCCCATCACTACTGCGATCTGACCAATGATCGGGGTACCACTCTTAGTAGCCAAAATCATACTTTCCAATTTTCTAGTTCCTCCTGGATAATCTGATGGAGCCACCTCCACCTATACATTTATGGTACAGGATCATATCCTCCATGAGAAAAAGGATTACATCTTAAAATTCGCCAAGCTGCCAGTAATCCTCCCTTTAATGCACCATATTTTTCGATTGCTTCCAAACCATATTGAGAACAGGTGGGAATATAAGGACACTTTGTTCTCTTCATCGGTGATATATATTTCTGATAGAGACGTATCAGTTTAATAAGAAGTTTCTTCATTTACATTATCTCCTGCAATTCCATGCTTCCTCGCCAGATCCATAAATGCTTTCTCTATCTCATGATAGTTGGTACCATTTGCGGAGTTTCTGGCTATCACGACAATATCAAGATTCTTTTTAAATAAAGATTCATTTAAACGATAGCTTTCCCTTACCAGTCTGGTGATTCTGTGGCGGACCACACTATTCCCTACTTTTTTGCTTACTGATATTCCCAGACGATTCTTCATGTGCTGATTTGGCAGCACGTACATCACCAGATACCGATTTGCTTTTGATGTTCCACGCTTATAAACCTGTTGAAAATCTCTGTTTTTCTTTAAGGACTCTGAGTATTTCATCGAATCCCCCTTCTTTTATTATAGAAGAAAAGACCACATAACTGCGGTCTTATATCTTAGGCTGATAACTGTTTTCTTCCTTTTAATCTTCTGGCAGCTAATACTTTACGGCCACCCTTTGTGCTCATACGAGCTCTGAATCCATGAACTTTAGCTCTGGATCTTTTCTTTGGCTGAAATGTCATTTTCATAGGTAAAGCACCTCCTTTATCTATTATACCTTATTCGTAATATTTTCATAGAACATCATTTCAATTATATTCATAACACCCCTGTTCGTCAAGCAAAAATCTTAAAAAATTCTACAAAATAAGGCTTTTTTTCAATTCTCAAAAGTACCCACATGCCAGTGTGGAAAGTTATGGTTAACGTAAAGTTATCCACCATCTTGTGGATAACTTGTGGATAACTTCATTTTTTCCACTGAATCTATCCCCCAAAGACGACTTAATTTTACACATAACCCTAAAAAAAGCCTTTATTTTACAATATTTTTTATGTGGACACAGTTATACACAATCCCCATATACTTTTTTCCACAGCGTTCAGACTTATGTAAACCTATGGGCATTTATCCACCATTTCCATGTTATACACATGTGGACAACGTGGAAAACTTCTCTGTTTTTCTTTGATTTTCCCCACCCAACCCTTTAAATAATCATTGCTAAACAAAAGAATTTATTATAATATATAAACGGATATTTATGTCTTTTGACCTATAATATAAACTTTCAAAGAAACCGGGAGATAGAAACATGGATAAAGTTATTGAAAACTGGGATAAAATTCTGCAGACAGTCAAAGCAGATTATGATGTGGGCGACGTTGCCTTTAATACTTGGTTAAAACCGCTGAAAGTCTACGATGTACGGAATCATGTGATCACGATTCTGGTACCATCCGAGCAGGTTGTTTTAATAAATCTTCTTAATAAAAAGTATAAACTTCTTCTTCAGGTTACGATCTGTGAAATAACCGGAATGGAAGAGTGTGAAGTCAAATTTATATCTCCTGATGAGGCCCCTAAAAAAGAAGTTTCTTCTTATGATAATGCATCCGCATCTACAGCGATGTCTGACATTGACCGCCGCTGCGAAGAAGCTCATCTTAATCCCAAATATATTTTTGATACCTTTATCGTCGGTAACAACAATAAATTTGCCCAGGCGGCAGCCCTTGCAGTTGCAGAATCTCCGGGAGATACCTACAATCCGCTTTTTATCTACGGAGGCGCCGGACTTGGCAAGACCCACCTTATGCATTCCATCGCTCATTACATTATTGAGCATGATGAAAACAGTAAGGTTCTGTATGTTACCAGCGAAGAATTTACAAATGAGCTGATCGAAACGATCCGTAACGGAAATAACTCCGCTATGTCCAAATTCCGCGAAAAATACAGAAATATCGATGTACTTCTTGTCGATGATATCCAGTTTATTATAGGAAAGGAATCTACACAGGAAGAATTTTTCCATACTTTCAACAGCCTTCACAGTGCAAAAAAGCAGATCATCATTTCCTCTGATAAACCGCCGAAAGATATGGAAATCCTCGAGGAACGTTTCCGTTCCAGATTCGAATGGGGTCTGATCGCAGACATCACACTGCCTGATTATGAGACCCGAATGGCCATTCTTCACAAAAAAGAAGAAATGGAAGGCTATAACATCAGCGAAGAAGTCATCAAATACATTGCTACGAATATTAAATCCAACATTCGTGAGCTGGAAGGCGCATTTAATAAAGTAATGGCAAGTTCGAAGCTCGAAAAGAAAGAAGTTACCCTTGAACTGGCAGAACAGGCACTGAAAGATATCATTTCTCCTAATGAACAGAAAGTAATCACACCGGATTACATCATTTCCGTTGTTGCCGAACACTATCATGTGACTGTTGCCGACCTCTGCGGAAACAAAAGAAGCTCCAAGATCGTTATGCCGCGCCAGATTGCAATGTATCTGTGCCGAGATATTATTGATACTTCACTTAAAACGATCGGCAAAAATCTCGGTGACCGTGATCATACCACAGTTATGCACGGGATAGAGAAAATTGAAAACGAATTAAAGGTAAATGATAACCTCAGAAACTCAATCGATACACTTAAGAAAAAAATTAATCCACAGGGTTAAATGACTTTTCCACATACATTTTCAAAGTTTGAAAGTACTTTTACACGAAGTTATACAGTGAAGAAATCCCCGTTTTTCAAGGTTTGAAAGACTTTTTCACATATTCACACCCCCCTAAGGCGGCTACGGCGGATTTCTTTATATATTTTTATTTATAAAGCAGATTCCGACACAGAAAGGAGTTATACACACATGAAAATCATCTGTTCCAAAAGTAATCTTTTAAAAAGCGTAAATATATCTTTGAAAGCTGTTCCTTCTAAGACTACAATGCCAATCCTCGAATGTATCCTTATGGACGCAACAACAAATCAGATTAAATTTACAACCAATGATATGGAACTCGGTATTGAGACAATTGTAGACGGACATATTGAAGAAAAAGGTATGGTTGCTCTTGATGCAAAAATCTTTTATGAAATCATCCGAAGACTTCCGGATAATGATGTAACCATCACAACTAACAGCAATTATGTTGCAACGATCACCTGTGAAAAAGCGAAATTTACCATTCCAGGAAAGGCAGGTGAGGATTTTGCTTATCTTCCTGTTATTGAAAAAGATGAATCCCTTACTTTATCTCAGTTTACTTTGAAAGAAATGATCCGTCAGACGATCTTTTCTATTGCAGTGAATGAAAATAACCGTCTGATGACTGGAGAATTGTTCGAAATCAAAGATAACTGTCTGAAAATTATTTCTCTTGACGGTCACCGTATTTCTATCCGAAAGATGCCTCTTAAGAGAGAATATTCCGACCGTAAGATTGTCGTTCCTGGAAAGACACTCGGTGAAATAAGCAAGATTCTGTCCGGTGAGATCGATGATCAGGTAAATATTTATTTTACAAAAAACCACATTTTATTCGAGTTTGACCAGACCATGGTCGTATCCAGACTGATCGAAGGTGAATATTTCCGTATCGACCAGATGCTTTCCAGTGATTACGATACAAAAGTCAGTGTTAACAAAAAAGAATTTCTTGACTGTATCGACCGTGCAACCCTGCTTGTAAGAGAAGGTGACAAAAAACCGATCGTTATCGAGATCACAGATGGCAGCATGGAACTCAAGATTGATTCTGCGATGGGATCCATGAATGAAGAAATTGATATTGAAAAATCCGGTAAAGACATCGTGATAGGATTCAACCCGAAATTCCTCATCGATGCTTTGAAAGTTATCGACGATGAAGTGATCAACATGTATCTGATGAATCCGAAGGCACCATGCTTTATCAGAGATGATGAAGAAAACTACACATATCTGATCCTTCCGGTTAATATCAGCCAGAATCAGAGCAGATAATGTAAGTGTTAATCAGTCAGGATAATAAGAGGTGAATGGATTTGGAAATCAAAATCAGAGATGAATTTATCAAACTTGGACAGGCTTTGAAACTTGCAGGAGTTGTTGAAGATGGTGTGGAAGCCAAATATGCGATTCAGGATGGTCTGGTTCAGGTAAACGGAGAAGTGGATGAGCGCAGAGGCCGCAAAGTTTATGCAGGCGATGTGATCACATATGAAAATCAGGAAATAAAAGTAATCAAATAATATGTATATCAAATCGTTAGAGCTTAAAAATTACAGGAATTATCAGAATCTGCAGCTTGACTTCGATAAAGGAACCAATATTTTTTACGGAGATAATGCACAGGGAAAGACCAATATTCTGGAGTCGGTGTATCTTTGTGGGACGACAAAATCTCACAGAGGAAGCAAGGACAAAGAGATCATCCGGTTCGGAGAAGAAGAATCTCACATTCGAATGATGATCCGGAAAGATGAGTTTTCTTACAAAATAGATATGCACCTCCGTAAAAATAAGGCGAAAGGCGTTGCAATCAACGGACTGCCGATCAAAAAAGCCAGAGAATTATTCGGTATTGTAAACCTTGTGTTTTTTTCACCGGAAGACCTGAATATTATAAAAAATGGTCCCGGTGAGAGAAGAAGGTTTATGGATTTGGAATTATGTCAACTTGATCAGATTTATCTGACTGATCTTGCCGGGTATAATCACATAGTGAACCAGAGAAACCGTCTTCTGAAGGATCTTTATATGAATCCTTCTCTGAAGGAAACGCTTGATATCTGGGATATGCAGATGCTGCAGTATGGCACAAAGATCATCAATAAGCGCAAAGATTTTGTCCGTGATCTGAATCAGGTAATACAGGATATTCACCATAATCTGACAGGAGGAATTGAACACCTTGAAGTTGTTTATGAGCCGAGTACGGAAGCAGAAGATTTTGAAAATGTTTTGAAGAAAAACAGGGAACGGGATATCCGAATGAAGATGACATCCGCAGGACCGCATCGCGATGATCTGAGTTTGGTGGTAAATGGGATCGATATACGCAAATACGGATCTCAGGGACAGCAGCGTACGGCAGCTCTGTCTTTGAAACTTTCAGAAATATATCTCGTAAAAGAAAAAATCAAAGATACTCCGATACTTTTGCTGGATGATGTACTTTCAGAGTTGGACAGCAACAGGCAGACTTACCTTCTGGATTGTATTCATGATATTCAGACACTGATCACCTGTACCGGACTGGATGATTTTGTAAGTAACCAGTTTCATATCAACAAGGTTTTCAGAGTCATAAAGGGAGAAGTTTATAATCCGGTAAGCGGCTAAAGTATTTTGACAAGCAGGTATGCTTATGATACACTGGTTTTAACTATTGGAAAGTTGGTGAATACATTGGATAAAGAGGAATTTCGGATCAAACTTGAAGAAATAAATCGCCTTGTAGAAAAGAAAAATTACAAGGATGCCATGGAAGTTGTAGACAGTATTGACTGGCGTCGTGTGAAGAATGTCCGTACTTTATGTGTTGTAGGTGAGATTTACGCAGCAAATAAAAGATACGAGGACAGTAAGGAGATTTTTCTTCTCGCTTATCACAGAGCTCCTATTGGCAAAAATATTTTGTACCGCTTAATCGAAGTATCCCTCAGAATAAAGGATATTCAGGAAGCAGAAGAATTTTATGAAGAATTTCTGGAAATTGCCCCTAATGACAGTACCCGGTATATTCTGAATTATAAAATAAGCAAAGAAAAACAGGTTCCGCTTGATCAGCAGATCAGGATTCTGGAAGAATACAAAGAAAAAGAATTTACAGAAAGATGGTCTTACGAACTGGCAAAACTGTATTATCAGAATGGTGATACAGAGAAATGCCTGGATCTCTGTAATGAGATGGTTCTCTGGTTCAGTGAAGGCAAATATGTCATGAAAGCACTGGATCTTAAGAACCGTATGGGTATGCTGACCGGAAAAGAAAAGGAAAAATATGACAAACAGTTTATTCCGAACCTTACAACGGTAGAAGAAGCAGCTGAATTAAATACAGATAAAGATAGTCAGGAAATATCCGAAATCGAAAAAGCAGAGGATGAAGGTCCGGCCATCGAAAGCGTCCGCATTGATGAACGTGATGTAAACGGAGCAGAAAGCCTTCAGGAAAAAATCTCCAAAGGCATCCGTGATATTTTCAGCGGCAAGAAAAAAGAGGAAAGTGAAGAGCTGACTGAGGAAGAATCTGAGACACCGGCAGAAGAAGTGCAGGAAGAAATGATCAAAGATATTTCTGCTGAGGAAGAGCCGACCAATGTTCCGGAGCTTGAGCCGGAAGATGCGGTGATCCATGCACCGAAAAATCCGGGACAGTCTGTATTCAGTGATATAGAAGAACGAATCGAAGAATTTACAGAAGAAGAGATTGAGCATGATCCGGAAGAAGATGCTCAGGAGGTTTCTGAAGAGAAGAATAGCGAATCAGTAGCAGAAAGTAAAGTTGAAGAGACGCAGAATGAGAAAGATGCTGCACCGGAAAAAGCAACAGAGTTTAAGATGCCGGAGCTTGAGATTCCTGAATCCATGAAGAATTTTGATGTGGATGCTTCTATTGAGACAGAAATCCCGCAGGCACCGAATATCTGTCTTCCTGGAATGGACAAAGAAGATTCTGATAAAGAATTTGATTTTAATCTTGAAGATACAATTCTTGCGGCTGCAAGCGAACAGGGAATTGAGATTCCGAAAGAAACGATTCAGCCGAAAAAACCGGTCAAAGCACTGAAACCGGAAGAAGATCCGGATGATTTTATGACAGAAGAAGATCTTCAGAGTGCAGAAGATGAGTTCCTGAACGGTCCTGCCGGAAGAAACGCCGATGAGGATGATCTTGCAGAGACAGTTGAAATTCCGGTAAAAGAAGTAAAACATTCCAAGAAGGAAAAATCAGCGAAACCTCTTACACAGGAAGAAGAACTGGAGCAGTTCATTGATTCCATTCAGCCGGAAAATAACGCAGAGGATATCATTCCGCGTGATAAAAAAATGACTGAGGATGAAGAGAAGCTGTTTACTTATTTTGCAAAAGTTCCGGGACTGAGAGAACAGATCGTTGAAGCTCTGTATGATGTACAGATCAATGCATCCGACAAGACCTCAAAAACCGGTAACGTGATCGTCATGGGTGCTCGTGAAACAGGAAAAACACGCCTGATTTCCGGATTGATTCCTGCAATCTGTAAAGAACTCAATCTGGAAGCATCCAAGGTTGCCTATGTGTTTGCTGATCAGATCAATGGCAAGAATATTGCAGAAATCGTGAAGAAGATGTCCGGTGGTTTCCTTGTTATCGAAAATGCAAATCAGCTCACAAAAGAAACAGTCGAGCAGTTAAATAAAGCAATGGAATTCCGCACAGACGGACTGATCGTAATCATTGAAGATGAAAAAATCGGTATGCGCAAGCTGATTGCGAGATTCCCGAAATTTACATCTAAGTTTACATCTATGATTAATATTCCGGTATTCACCAATGACGAGCTTGTAAACTTTGCAAAAGTGTACACAAGAGAAAACGGATACACGATCGATCAGATGGGCATGCTTGCACTGTACAACCTGATCAGTACGAGCCAGAAAGAGGATCAGCCGATGAATATCGGTGCGGTCAAAGATATGATCGACAATGCAATCATGAAATCAAAAGGCGGTATCCGTAAACTGATATCCAAGAAAAAAGTAAATCAGGACGGATATAAAGTACTTTACGAAAAAGATTTTAATTAAAACAAACATATATCAGGAGGAAATTATGACCAGACCTTATCTCGGAAATCCCAAATATACCATTGAAGTTCTTCAAAAGTATGGATTTGTTTTCCAGAAAAGATTTGGTCAGAATTTTCTGATCGATACACATGTCCTGGACAGAATCATACAGGCTTCTGAAATCACAAAAGATGATTTTGTGCTGGAAATCGGACCGGGAATCGGAACGATGACCCAGTATCTTGCTGATTCTGCAAGAGAAGTAACTGCTGTAGAGATTGACGATGCACTGATTCCGATTCTGAAAGATACTTTGAAAGAATGGGATAATGTCAATGTGATCCACGGAGATATATTAAAGACCGATATACGTAAGATCGCAGACGAGAAGAATCAGGGACGTCCGATCAAAGTTGTGGCAAACCTGCCGTATTACATTACGACGCCGATCATTATGGGATTGTTTGAAAGTCATGTTCCGGTAGATTCGATCACAGTAATGGTTCAGAAAGAAGTCGCAGATCGTATGCAGACCGGACCGGGATCCAAAGATTACGGAGCTTTATCACTGGCAGTCCAGTATTATGCGAAACCGGAAATTGTGGCAAACGTTCCGCCGAACTGTTTTATGCCGAGGCCAAAAGTCGGAAGTGCAGTGATCAGGCTGACACGACATCAGAATCCACCTGTTACGGCAAAGGATGAAAAGCTGATGTTTCGTATCATCCGCGCTTCTTTTAACCAGAGGAGAAAGACACTTGCAAACGGCCTTAAGAATTCGCAGGAACTGAATTATACAAAAGAGCAGGTAGAAGCGGCAATCACTGAGTGTGGACTTCCGTTAAATATTCGCGGAGAGGCACTGACACTGGAGCAGTTTGCAAAACTGTCCGATATTTTTTTCGACATGAAATAAAAGAATAAACGAGAGATAAATAAAAATAACTATAAAGGGCATCCGGTGGCTGGTCGGATGCCCTTTATAGTTATTTTATTTAATTTAAAAGGAAGGAGAGTTGATTACCTTTCAGTAATCAACATATGAAAAAGAAAATTTATAAAAATAATGTTGGCTGTATTATTTTTATGGTCTTAGTATATTCGGAAATTATGATGGAATCGTGTTTAAGTTATGAAAAAACGGTGAACGATTGTCGAAGCTTTTATGAATGAGCGTGGAAAAAAAGTGAAAAAGAATTTTACAGCAATGAGAAAAAGTGTGCTATAATGCAGAGCGTACCAAAAAAGGACAGTTGATTCAGGAGGTAATTAAAAATGAAAATAAACAAATTAAGCGCATTTATTCTTGCAGGAGCTCTTACATGTACTACACCGGCAATGGTGTATGCAGATACAACATCTGATGCAGTAGACCAGGCGGTATCCGTACTGGAGAACAGTGGAGTGGATGATCTTCTTTCTGATCCGGATAAAGTAGTCGACATTATCGTTGCTGCAAAAGATGCAATCGGCCAGATTGATGTATCCGATGAAGAAATCAGCAATGCCATTGATGTGGCAGCAAGCGGACTTGGTATTTCACTTACTGATTCTGAGAAGTCTACACTGGTTCAGTTATACAACAAATTCAAAAATATGAATCTTGATGAAAATGAGCTGAGAGCCCAGATCACAAAGGTATATGATAAGCTCGAAAGTCTTGGAATTACGAAAGATGATGTCAAGGGCGTTATCGGAAAACTCATCGACATTGCAAAAAGCCTGCTTAACTAAGTAATAGTGAGTATTATATAAAATAAACAAATGAAAAATCTATGTGAAACAAGAATATGTGGCAAATTTATAAAAAAAAATGAAATGAATCTTAAAAATTGTGCAAATACACGAAAGATTCACTGCTTGTTCATAATATGTTCATAATTGACTGCTATGATAAGAACAGTTCGAAAGAGCTACACAAAACAGACGTTGTAATGTTCTTCATTACACATAAATTTTTTCATAATAATCGCCCCGGTAAACCACTGCCGGGGCACTCCTCGTTTATAAAGCCCTATTTTGGGGCTTTTTTTATTTTTGGTGTTATAATATAATAAAACAAAAAAGTAAAGGAGAACGGAATATCATGGCTGAATCAATGAAAGATTTTGAAAAAGAACTGGAAGAATCAATGAAAAAAATAGAAGAAGGCGATATTCTTACAGGAACTGTAATCAGTGTAGATGAAAAAGAAGTAATCCTTGATCTGAAATATTACGCAGAAGGTGTGATTCCGGTAGAAGATTACAGCAGAGAACCGGGATTCAATATCAAAGAAGAAGTACATGAAGGAGATGAAGTATCTGCGACAGTCGTACGCAAAGATGACGGACACGGTAATATCCTTCTTTCCAGAGTGGAAGCTTCAGATATTCTTGCATGGGACAAACTGGAAGAATTAAAGAAATCCGGAGAAATTATTAATGTAGTAGTTAAAGGCATTACAAATGCAGGGGTAATTGCTTATGTAGAAGGTGTGCGGGGATTTATTCCGGCATCAAAGCTTGCACTTGGATATGTAGAAGATACAGAAGAATATCTGAATAAACCGATTCAGGTTCAGGTCATTGATGTCGACAAAGACAGCAAGAAACTGATTCTTTCCGCAAAAGAAATTCTCAGAGCAAAAGCGGAAGAAGAAAGAAAAAATAAAGTTTCAAACCTTGAAATCGGACTGGTAACAGAAGGAACTGTAGAAAGTCTTCAGCCGTATGGTGCTTTTGTTGACCTCGGAAACGGACTTTCCGGACTGGTTCATATTTCCCAGATCTGTGAAAAACGAATCAAAAAACCATCCGAAGTTCTGGCAGTCGGTGATAAAGTAAAAGTTAAAGTAACTGCAATCAAAGACGGCAAGTTAAGCCTCAGTATCAAAGAAGCATCTGATATGATGGCGAAGGAAATCGAAGAAGAAGTCTATGAAGTACCGGATGCCGGACAGCAGGCAACCACTTCACTTGGCTCTCTTTTTGCAAATATTAAATTAGATTAAGAAACAGTTATTCAGAGGATTTTATTTTTATGAAAAAACAGGAAAAAATTTTTGTTATCGGACATAAGAATCCGGACACAGATTCTATCTGTTCAGCAATCGCTTACTGCGATATCAAAAACAGAACCACACAGGACAGCAAGTATATTGCGAAGCGTGCGGGACAGATCAATGAAGAAACAGAATACGTACTGAACCGTTTTGGTGTGCAGCCACCGGGATATTTAAGCAATATCGGTACACAGGTAAAGGATATGGATATCCGTTTAAGTCCTGAGGCAAATAAGAGCATGTCTTTAAAAAATGCATGGGATCTGATGCAGGAAAACAGCATCGTTTCTCTCCCAATAAGAGAAAAAGACGGTACTCTGGAAGGTCTGATCACGATCGGTGATATTGCCAAAACTTACATGGATACGACCGACAGTTATCTTCTTTCCCGTGCGCGGACGCAGTATCAGAGAATTGCCGAGACTATCGGAGGAAAAGTGGTTGAAGGTAACGGACACGGTTATTTTGTTCAGGGAAAGATCATGGTAGCAACCGCCAATCCGGATAAAATGAAAGAATATGTCGAAGAAAATGACATGATCATCATGGGAAACCGTGAAGAAGATCATCTGCAGGCAATTGAGCAGAATGTAAGCTGTATCATCGTCGGACTTGGAATCGAAGTGACCGAAAAGGTCCTGAAGCTGGCACATGAGAAAGATATCATCATCATTTCATCACCATATGATACATTTACAATCTCACGTCTTATCAACCAGAGTATTCCGGTGAAATATATTATGAAAACCGAAAATCTCGTAACGTTTAAAACCGAAGATTTTACAGATGATATTCAGGATGTGATGATCAAACACCGTCATCGTGCATTCCCGGTCATTGACAAAAAAGGAAAATGTATCGGTACGATCTCACGTCGTAATTTCCTTGACATGCACAGGAAAAAAGTGGTTCTCGTAGACCATAATGAAAAAGACCAGGCTGTAGATAATATAGATAAGGCTGAGATTATGGAAATCATCGATCACCACAAACTTGGAACACTGCAGACGATGCAGCCGATCAGTTTCCGCAACCAGCCGGTTGGCTGTACCGGCACGATCATGTACCAGATGTATGGCGAACAGAAGCTCGAGATTCCACCCAAAATCGCAGGACTTCTCTGTGCAGCAATCATTTCTGATACCCTGATGTTCCGTTCACCGACCTGCACACTGCAGGATAAGATGGCGGCAGGAGCACTTGCACTGATTGCAGATATTTCCATCGAAGAATTTGCGAGAGAGATGTTCAAGGCAGGAAGCAACCTGAAAGATAAATCTCCTGAGGAAATTTTTTACCAGGATTACAAGAAATTTATCGCAGAGGGAGATGTCTGCTTCGGTGTGGGACAGATCAGTTCCATGGATGCAGATGAACTTAAAGAAATCAAAGAAAGACTGCTTCCGTTTATGGTCAGCGAATGTGGCAGACACGGAGTATCCAGAGTTTACTTTATGCTCACGAATATTATGGAACAGTCCACGGAACTTCTTTTCTATGGTGAGGGAAGTGAAGAGATGGCGGTCAATGCATTCAAAATGCAGCCGGAAAATGGCACGATTTATCTGAAAGGTGTGGTATCACGTAAGAAACAGCTGATCCCGCCACTGATGGAAGCCGCACAGATGAGCGGCAGCGATTACGTATAAACAGACGGAGGGCGAAAAATGGCAAAGCAGACATGGAAACCGGGTAATATGCTGTATCCGCTTCCGGCCGTTATGGTGAGTGTTACAGACGGTAAAGGTGAAGATGATATTATAACGGTTGCATGGACAGGAACTATATGTACCAATCCTCCGATGGTTTATATTTCAGTAAGACCGGAGCGTCATTCTTATCACATGATAAAAGAGACCGGAGAGTTTGTCATTAATCTTACGACTGAGAAACTTGCTAAAGCAACAGATTTCTGTGGTGTCCGTTCAGGAAGAGATGTAGACAAATTCAAAGAGACAGGACTGACCCGCGAAAAGGCTGATATCGTGAGTGCACCGATGATTCAGGAGTCTCCTGTATCCATTGAGTGCAAAGTAAAAGAAATCAAAGAGCTTGGTTCCCATCATATGTTTCTGGCAGATGTAGTAGCTGTTCATGCAGACGAACACTATATGGACGAAAATAATCGTTTTGATCTGAATCTTGCAAAACCACTTGTGTATTCTCATGGGGAATATATGGGAACCGGAAAGCAGCTGGGAACGTTTGGATACAGTGTCAAAAAGAAGAAAAAAACGTCGAAAAAAGCAACCCGAAATGGTCACAAAGCCTGATTTTAAAAGGGATTGCAGAATTACAGTGTTTATGATAAAATATACGTTAAGCAATTTATAAAACGGGAGAAAACACTTTATGAATAATATAACATTGATTGGAATGCCGGGAGTTGGAAAAAGTACGATCGGTGTTGTGCTGGCAAAGGTGTTGGGGTATCAGTTCCTCGATTCAGATCTCCTCATTCAGAAACAGGAGAATAGGCGCCTGTGGCAGATTATCGAAGAAGAAGGATATGAGGGATTTCAGAATGTTGAGAACCGTGTAAATGCTTCCATAGAAGCAGAAAATACTGTAATTGCAACAGGTGGAAGTGTCGTCTACTGTGAAGAAGCTATGAAGCATCTGAAGTCTGTTGGGACAGTTGTTTATTTGAAATTATCTTTGAATTCTCTGGCAAAGCGCCTCGGAAATCTGAAGGGGCGCGGCGTTTTGCTGCGAGAAGGGCAGACTCTTGAGAGTCTGTATGAAGAAAGAACTCCGCTGTATGAAAAATATGCAGATATTGTGGTAGATCAGGAGGGGAAAGATCTGGAAGCAAGTCTGGAGCTTCTTTTGGAAACACTAAAAGAGAAAGCAAAGTAACTATTGTACAAGCAGGGGAGCAGAAGTGTACAGAAGAAATTTTTATTTACAAATAGCAAATATATGCTATAATACGAAATTGAGCTTTCGGTACAGGCACCTGAAAGTGAGATAGAAATTTATTTCTGGCATTCGCTTCGGCTTACGGAGTGAAAATAATTATAGAGGTGTTTTATGGAACAGTATGTAATCAAAGGCGGCAATCCATTAGTGGGTGAAGTTGAAATAGGTGGCGCCAAAAATGCTGCACTTGCAATTCTTTCTGCAGCCATTATGACGGATGAAACGATCCTTATCGAAAATCTGCCGGACGTAAGAGACATAAATGTTTTGTTAGAAGCAATTGCCGGGATAGGGGCTCAGGTTGACAGAATCGACAGATCTACAGTCAAGATCAACGGATCTACAATTGCAGATATCAGTGTTGATTATGAATATATTAAAAAAATCCGTGCATCTTATTATCTGTTAGGTGCATTACTTGGTAAATACAAACATGCGGAAGTACCGCTTCCGGGCGGATGTAACATTGGAAGCCGTCCGATCGATCAGCATCTTAAGGGATTCCGTGCACTCGGTGCATCAGTAAAGATCCTTCATGGAGCAATCGTTGCAGAGACCGAAAACCTTCATGGAAGTCATATTTTCCTTGATGTTGTGTCCGTTGGAGCTACGATCAATATCATGATGGCAGCAGCAATGGCATCAGGACGTACGATCATTGAGAATGCAGCACGTGAGCCACATGTCGTTGATGTCGCCAACTTCCTGAACAGCATGGGAGCCAACATTAAAGGTGCAGGTACTGACGTAATACGTATCAAAGGAGTAGAGAAGCTTCACCGTACCGAATATTCTATTATTCCGGATCAGATCGAAGCGGGAACCTTTATGTTTGCAGCCGCTGCAACAGGCGGAGATGTAACTGTGAAGAATGTTATTCCGAAACATCTGGAGGCAACTACAGCAAAGCTTGAAGAAATCGGATGTGAGGTTGAGGAATTTGATGATGCAGTGCGTGTTCGTGCAGGCAAGAGACTTCACCGTACACATGTAAAGACTCTTCCTTATCCGGGATATCCTACCGATATGCAGCCGCAGATTGCTGTAACGCTTGCACTGGCAGAAGGTACAAGTATCGTTACAGAGAGCATCTTTGAAAACCGCTTCAAATACGCGGACGAGCTTTCCAGAATGGGAGCCAACATCAAGGTTGAAGGTAACTCAGCAATCATTGACGGCGTAAGGAAACTGACAGGAGCAAGAGTCAGTGCACCGGATCTCCGTGCCGGAGCAGCACTTGTAATTGCCGGTCTTGCAGCAGATGGCATTACGGTTGTAGATGATATCGTATATATCCAGAGAGGATACGAGAATTTCGAAGAGAAACTGAGAAGTCTCGGTGCTGAGATCGAGAAGGTTTCCAGCGAGAAAGAGATTCAGAAATTCCGTCTTCGTGTTGGATGATAAAAATTGTCAAAAATTTAGCAGAGTTACTACTTGACATTTATATGAAATAAGTATATTGTAAGTTCTGCAATAACTTAATAAAGCGGCCTTTTATTCAGAGTGGTGGAGATACAAAGGATCTGTGAAGCCACGGCAACCCCTTTTTATGAGGAAGGTGCCAACCTGAGCGAGTCATCGAACAATAAGAGGATTGAAATCGAATTCAAGACAGTCCTGTTGTTGGGGCTGTCTTTATTTTTGTTATACAGGCTGAAAAAGTTACGAAGTAACGGAACAATCCGTATAACAAGATTAACTAATTGGTTTTAAACACAGAAAGAGGTTTAACAATGGAAAAAGAGAAAATTTTATTTACTTCTGAATCAGTAACAGAAGGTCATCCGGACAAAATGTGTGATGCTATTTCTGATGCTATTCTTGATGCAATTATGAAAGAAGATCCGATGGGACGTGTTGCATGCGAGACATCAGCTACAACAGGTCTTGTACTTGTAATGGGTGAGATCACTACAAGTGCTTATGTTGATATCCAGAAAATCGTAAGAGATACTGTAAGAGAAATCGGTTATACCCGTGGCAAATATGGCTTTGATGCAGATACATGTGCAGTTATCACTGCAATTGATGAGCAGTCGGCAGATATTGCAATGGGTGTAGACAAAGCTCTGGAAGCAAAAATGGGTGAAGATGAGATAGACGCGATCGGTGCCGGAGACCAGGGTATGATGTTCGGATATGCTTCTAATGAGACAGAGGAGTATATGCCATATGCAATCAACATGGCCCATAAACTTGCACGTCAGCTTACAAAAGTTCGTAAAGACGGAACACTGCCATACTTAAGACCAGATGGAAAGACTCAGGTAACTGTAGAATACAGCGAAGAGGGCAAACCGATTCGTATCGATGCAGTTGTATGCTCTACACAGCATGATCCGGAAGTTACACAGGAACAGATTCATGAAGATATTAAGAAATATGTTTTTGATGCAATCATTCCGGCAGATATGGTAGATGATGATACAAAATACTTTATCAATCCGACAGGACGTTTCGTAATCGGTGGACCTCACGGCGACAGTGGACTGACAGGACGTAAGATCATCGTTGATACTTATGGCGGAGCAGGACGTCACGGTGGCGGTGCTTTCTCCGGTAAGGACTGCACAAAGGTTGACCGTTCCGCCGCATATGCAGCTCGTTATGTTGCAAAAAATATTGTAGCAGCAGGACTGGCTGATAAATGCGAAATCCAGCTTTCTTACGCAATCGGAGTTGCAAGACCGACCTCCATCAATGTAAATACATTTGGAACAGGTAAAGTTTCTGATGGAAAACTTGTTGAGATTATCCGTGAAAACTTTGATCTTCGTCCGGCTGGAATCATTCGTATGCTTGACCTGAGAAGACCTATTTACAAACAGACTGCAGCTTATGGCCACTTCGGACGTACAGATGTAGATCTTCCATGGGAAAAACTGGACAAAGTAGAAGACCTCAAAAAATATCTCTAAGAAACAGAACAGGGATAAAGAATAAACTCTTTTTACTGATTTAATAGAAAATTTAGAGATAAGAATATAGTGATATGATATAATGAACGCATATATCGAACAAATGGTTCGTAATATGCGTTCATTTTTTATTGCATATAGAGGAGGCACCGGTGGCGCGTCCGCTGATTTTATCAAGAGGTGAATAGATAACATGAAATTAAAAAATAGAATCATTGTAGGTTTTCTGATGATCATATTGATGCCGATGCTTTTGCTGGCGGCTACGCTGTTTGGAATCAGTGAGGCACAGCACCGCAATTCATCGGGCAGTGATACGGTGCAGGAAAGTGCATATGATATTACGATTGCGGATACCGGAAGCAGCCAGACCAGTATACAGATCATGACGAAGGATCTTTTTTTTACCGCGCTTGTGATATTGATTTTTACAAGTGTTTCCATCGGCCTCTGGATATACAGAAGTGTGGCAGCTCCGCTGGTTAAATTACGAAAAGCAACGCAAAATATAAAAGAAGGCAATCTGGACTTTGTGCTGGAAGTAGACGGGACAGATGAGTTTGCAGAATTGTGCCGGGACTTTGAAGAGATGAGGCGGCGGCTGAAAGAATCAGCAGAAGAAAAGGTTCTTCTCGATAAAGAAAATAAAGAACTCATCAGTAACATTTCCCATGACCTGAAGACCCCGATCACAGCCGTAAAGGGGTATGTAGAGGGAATCATGGACGGGGTTGCGGATACGCCGGAGAAGATGGACCGCTACGTCCGCACCATTTACAACAAAACAAACGAGATGGATCATCTGATCAATGAGCTTACTTTTTACTCAAAAATCGATACCAACCGCATCCCATATACATTCAGCAAATTAAATGTGGATGATTATTTTTCAGACTGTGCGGAGGAAGTGGGGCTGGAACTGGAGACGAGAGGCATTCAGCTTTACTATGCAAATTACGTCGAAAAGGATGTTCTTGTCATTGCAGACGGAGAGCAGATACGGCGTGTGATTCATAACATCATCAGCAATGCAATCAAGTATATGGATAAAACAAAAGGCGTGATACAGATCCGTGTGAAAGATGTCGGAGATTTTATACAGGTTGAAATAGAAGATAATGGTAAAGGCATTGCATCCAAGGACCTGACCTATATTTTTGACCGATTTTACAGAACCGATGTTTCGCGAAATTCTTCCAAAGGAGGAAGCGGAATCGGTCTTTCCATCGTTCGTAAGATCCTTGAAGACCATGGCGGCAAGGTATGGGCAACCAGCCGTGAGGGAATCGGAACAATCATGTACTTTGTTTTAAGAAAATACCAGGAGGTACCTATGAAATGAGCAAAATTCTGATCATTGAAGATGAAGAAGCAATTGCAGATCTGGAGAAGGATTATCTGGAACTGTCAGGATTTGAAGTAGAAATAGCAAACAGAGGAGATGTGGGCCTTGAAAAAGCACTAAAAGAAGAATATGATCTGATTATTCTTGATCTGATGCTTCCGGAGGTAGATGGATTTGATATCTGCCGTCAGGTACGCCAGGAAAAAAATATTCCGATCATCATGGTTTCAGCAAAGAAAGACGACATTGATAAAATCCGTGGTCTGGGGCTTGGTGCAGATGACTACATGACGAAACCGTTCAGTCCGAGTGAACTGGTTGCACGTGTAAAGGCACATATGGAGAGATACAACAGACTGGTTGGCTCCGTGGCAGTAAAGAACGACATTATTGAGATCCGCGGAATCAAGATTGACAAGACGGCGAGACGAATCTGGGTAAACGGAGAAGAAAAGACTTTTACAACGAAGGAATTTGATCTTCTGACATTTCTTGCTGAGAATCCAAACCGTGTATTTACAAAAGCGGAGTTGTTCCGTCAGATCTGGGACATGGAATCCGTAGGGGATATTGCAACTGTCACGGTTCATATCAAGAAGATCCGTGAAAAAATCGAATTCAATACGGCGAAGCCGCAATATATAGAAACTATATGGGGTGTCGGTTATCGCTTCAAGGTATAAATCATATGGAAAAATTATATAAAAAACTCGAAAGCTACGGTCAGTCGGATTATTATCCGTTTCATATGCCGGGACATAAGCGCAATCCGGATTCGGTAAGAGGTGATTTCCCTTTCGAGAGAGACATTACCGAAATAGAAGGTTTTGATAATCTTCATCATCCGGAAGACATTCTTCTTGAGGCGCAGAAAAATGTCTCAAAGCTTTATGGAACAAAAGAAAGTTATTACAGTGTGAATGGAAGTACCGCAGCTCTGCTTGCGGCTGTTTCTGCAGCAGTTCCGAGGAAGGGACAGATACTCGTGGCAAGAAACTGTCATAAAGCAGTTTATCATGCCATGTATCTGAGAGAGTTAAAACCAACTTACATTTATCCACAGATGGATATGAAGTGGTGGATAAACGGCGGGATTTTTCCGGACAAAGTGGAAAGATGTCTTGCAGAGAATCCCGAGATCAAAGCAGTATTGATTACTTCACCGACTTATGACGGAGTGGTTTCTGATGTTAAGGCAATTGCTGAGATTGCGCACAAATATGAGATTCCGCTGATTGTTGATGAGGCACATGGAGCACATTTTCAGTTCTCGAATTATTTTCCTACTTCAGCAGTGGAACTTGGAGCAGACCTTGTAATCCAGAGCTTTCACAAAACGCTTCCGGCTATGACGCAGACTGCAATTCTTCATAACTGCAGTGGCAGAGTGGATGGAAGACTTATTCGGAGATTTATGGAAATCTATCAGACGAGCAGCCCGTCTTATATTCTTATGGCAAGTATCGATGCATGTATCGATACGGTGACAGCAGAAGGACACGAAATGTTCCGTGAATTTACAAAAATGCTGGAACAGGCACGAAAGAGGCTTTCGCAGTGCAGATATATCTGTCTGGCAGATCCGGAAAAGGATGTAAATGGTGTTTTTGATTATGACCGTTCGAAACTGATTTTTTCTACGGTCAATTCTACACTGACAGGAGCGCAGTTGTATGATATCCTTCTGGAGAGATACCATATACAGATGGAGATGGAAACTGAAACGTATGCTCTCGCACTTGCAGCAGTCGGAGACAGAGAAGAGGGATTTGAACGTCTTTGTCAGGCAATCGAGGAGATAGACCGGGAAGAAGAGCAAAAAGTGAAAAAGCTTGATCTGACAGGAATGGAAGAACGTAAAATGGACGCGAAAGCTATGCACTGTGTCCTGAATCAGGTACTTTCTGTTTC
Organism: Blautia intestinalis; assembly: GCF_014297355.1. Taxonomy (GTDB): domain Bacteria; phylum Bacillota; class Clostridia; order Lachnospirales; family Lachnospiraceae; genus Blautia_A; species Blautia_A intestinalis. Next base: position 101,043 of record NZ_JACOQE010000007.1, read on the forward strand.
TGAGGCAATGGAGACGGAGAGCGAAAGCTGTATTCTGGAAGAATGTATCGGCAGGATATCGGCAGAGTTTGCTTATCTGTATCCGCCGGGAATACCACTTCTTACTCCGGGAGAGCAGATTACGGGAAAGTTTATCCGTAATATAAAAATATATACGGAAGAAGGCCTGTATCTGCAGGGGCTTGAAGACTATACGAACCAGTCCATCCGTGTGGTAAAACAGACAACAAAGGAGCAATACGAAGAAACTAATGGGTAAGATTTTTTATATCATGGGAAAAAGTGCGTCAGGAAAAGATAAAATCTATTCCAGACTTGCAGGAAATAAAGAACTGAATCTCAAGAAACTGATTCTCTACACGACCAGACCGGTAAGAGACGGAGAAGAAAACGGCAAACAGTATTATTTTACAGACGAAAAAAAACTTCAGGAATTTAAGACAGAAGGAAAAGTCATCGAAGCAAGAGCTTACAATACAGTATACGGTGTGTGGACTTATTTCACGGCAGATGATGGACAGATAGACCTTAAGAAGGGACATTATCTGGGAATCGGCACACTGGAATCCTATCAGAAAATGAGAAATTATTACGGGGAGTCAAATGTAATTCCTGTTTATATCGAAGTGGAAGACGGTGAAAGACTGATCAGGGCTATCAAGAGGGAAAAAGAGCAGGAAACACCGAAATATGAGGAACTGTGCCGCAGATTTCTTGCAGATCAGGAAGATTTTTCCGAAGAGAAGATTCGGGAGGCCGGAATCAGCCGAAGATTCGAAAATGATGATCTTGATGTATGTGTCAGAAATATTACCGATTTTATAAATTCCATGTCATAAACAAAAATAGTTTTGATTGGCTATTAAAGTATGATATAATGACAATATAACGAACAAAGATTCGTATATAGAAACTATAGACAAGAGAGGTGATTCTGAATGGTCAGTTTCAATAACATTATAGGGCATAAGGATATTGTAAAACATTTACAAAATGCGATTAAGACAGAAAAGATATCCCATTCATACATTTTTACGGGCAGACCGGGATCCGGCAAGAAGCTTATTGCAACGACGTATGCAATGACGCTGCAGTGTGAAGCTGGCGGAACTGAGCCATGTCAGAAGTGTGATTCCTGTAAGAAGGCACTAGGCAAGAATCATCCGGATATTATAATGGTCAACCATGAGAAACCGGGAACCATTTCCATTGACGAGATCCGTGAGCAGGTGATTCATGATGTCGCAGTGAAGCCGTATTGCAGCCCGCATAAGATTTATATTATCCCTGATGCGGAAATGATGACAGTACAGGCTCAGAATGCTCTGTTAAAAACAATCGAAGAACCGCCGGAATATGCAGTGATCATGCTGCTGACCAGCAATATAGATGCGCTTCTTCCTACAATTCGGTCAAGATGTGTACGTCTTGACCTGAAAGTAGTAGATGACAACCTTGTTAAAAAATACTTGATGGAGAGACTGCATGTGCCGGATTATCAGGCAGAGATCGATGCGTCTTTTGCACAGGGAAGTATCGGCAGAGCCAAAGATGCGGCTACGTCAGAGGAGTTTTCTTCCATGACGGAGAATGCCTTAAAGATACTGAAATATGTTAATACAATGGAAGTATATGAGCTTGCGGACGAGATTAATTCTCTTTCGGGCGAAAAGCAGAATATAGGAGATTATCTGGATATTTTCCAGTTCTGGTTCAGAGATGTTCTGATGTTTAAGGCTACTCAGGAAGTTGACAACCTTGTATTTAAACAGGAAATTAATTATATAAAGGAACAGGCGAGCCAGCGCTCCTATGAAAATCTGGAAAAGATTCTGGAGGCACTCGAAAAGACAAAAGTCCGTCTTCGTGCAAATGTTAACTTCGAGCTTGCACTTGAATTACTGTTCCTGACGATCAGGGAGAGATAGAATGACAAAAATTGTTGGTATCAGATTTAGAAACGTGGGCAAGATTTATTATTTTGACCCGAAAAACTATAAAATGCAGATCGGCGATCATGTAATCGTTGAGACCGCGCGTGGAATCGAATTCGGACGAGTTGTTCTCGGACCGAAGGAAGTAGGAGAGAATGAAGTAGTACATCCGCTGAAAGAAGTACTCAGAGTTGCGACAGAAGCAGACGAAGAAAGAGAAAAACAGAATCGTCTGAAAGAGAAAGACGCATTCAAGATCTGCCAGAAGAAAATCCGTGAACATGGTCTGGAAATGAAACTGATTGATGCGGAGTATACTTTTGACAATAATAAAGTACTATTTTATTTTACCGCCGACGGAAGAATCGATTTCCGCCAGCTGGTAAAGGATCTTGCATCTATTTTCAAGACTCGAATCGAACTTCGTCAGATCGGTGTAAGAGATGAGACAAAAATCCTCGGTGGAATCGGTATCTGCGGAAGATGTCTCTGCTGTCATACGTACCTGTCAGAGTTTGCACCGGTATCGATCAAAATGGCGAAAGAGCAGAATCTTTCTCTGAATCAGACAAAGATTTCCGGTGTCTGTGGAAGACTGATGTGTTGCCTTAAGAACGAGCAGGAAACATACGAGGAACTCAATAAGAATCTTCCGGGAACAGGCGACACTGTCACACTTCCGGGTGGACTGCAGGGAACCGTACACAGTGTCAACGTTCTCCGTCAGCGGGTAAAAGTTATCGTTGAGGTGAACGATGAAAAGGAAATTCAGGAATTTGCGGTAAATGAACTGAAATTCCGCCCACGGAAGAAAAAAGCAAAGGCTTCCGAAAAAGAAGGCAAAGAAACAAAAGAATCAGAACAAAAAGAAGGAGATTCCAAATCCCATGGCAAAAAATCCGCAGAGTGATCTTGTACAGCCGAATGAACGGGTAGACGATCTTCAGAATGGTTTTTATGTGATTCAGAATCCTGAGAAATTCTGTTTTGGCATGGATGCGGTTCTTTTATCTGGCTTTGCAAACATAAGAAAAAATGAGACGGTACTTGATATGGGTACCGGTACAGGGATTATTCCGATTCTCCTGAAATCAAAGGGCAAAGGAGGTCATCTGACCGGGCTTGAGATTCAGGAGGAATGTGCGGATATGGCCAGACGCAGTGTGAGATACAACAGTCTGGAATCCGATATTGATATTATATGCGGAGATATTAAAGAGGCTGCTGCGACTTTTGGAGCAGCTTCTTTTGATGTAGTGACCAGTAATCCTCCTTATATGATCGGACAGCACGGAATTCAGAATCCATATATGGCAAAAGCAATCGCACGTCATGAAATCCTGTGTACGCTGGAAGATGTGGTAAGTCAGGCGGCAAATGTATTAAAAGATCGTGGAAGATTTTTTATGGTGCATCGACCGTTCCGTCTTGCAGAGATTTTTCAGGTGCTGATGAAATACAAACTGGAGCCAAAAAGAATGCAGCTTGTTTATCCGTATGTTAATAAAGAACCGAACATGGTTCTGATCGAGGCGCGAAAAGGCTGTAATTCCAGAATTTCCGTAGAACCGCCATTGATCGTTTATGAGAAACCGGGTACATACACAAAAGAAATTCTTGAAATATATGAAATGATATAAAATCAACAGAAAGACATAAAAGAAAGGAGTTGCTTCGGATGAGCGGCAGACTTTATCTATGTGCGACACCTATCGGAAATCTTGAGGACATTACGCTTCGAGTACTCCGCACATTACAGGAAGTAGACTTGATCGCAGCAGAAGATACCAGAAACAGTATCAAGCTTCTGAACCACTTCGAAATAAAAACACCCATGACCAGCTATCATGAGTATAATAAAATAGAAAAAGCATACACACTGATAGAAAAAATGCAGAATGGAATGAATATTGCACTTATTACAGATGCGGGTACTCCGGGAATTTCTGATCCGGGAGAAGAACTGGCTGCAATGTGTTATGATGCAGGAATCGAAGTGACATCCCTGCCGGGACCGGCAGCTTGTATTACGGCACTTACTTTATCAGGACTTCCAACCCGACGATTCGCATTTGAGGCATTTCTTCCGATGGAGAAGAAGGAGCGCCGGGAGATTCTGAGCGAACTGGTAAATGAGACAAGGACGATCATTATTTATGAAGCCCCGCACAAACTGGTGCGTACGCTGAAAGATCTTTATGAAACGCTGGGAAATCGTCGTATGACGCTTTGCCGTGAGCTGACGAAGAAACATGAAACAGCTTTTCGTACAACAATAGCAGATCTTATTGCACATTATGAGAATGAGAAGCCACTTGGTGAATGCGTTCTTGTAATTGAGGGCAAAAGCCGCCAGGAGCTCAAAGAAGAGGCAGTTGCTTCCTGGGAAGAAATATCAATAGAAGAACATATGGAGATTTATGAAAAACAGGGTATTTCCCGTAAGGATGCGATGAAACAGGTTGCAAAAGACCGTGGTGTATCAAAAAGAGATATCTATAGTTATTTGATGAAATAAGATGGGACTGTCCCAAAATATTATTTTTTTAGAAAAGAAAAAATTTTTTGGCATATACACTGGTTATAACATATAAATAATGTTATGATTATGTAAATGACGTATAACAGTATACTTAAAAAAATGTTTTACAATGATTATGACATCCATAAACATTGCTGATTATGGGAGAAATAATTATGGGAAGAAGAATATTAAAAATTCAAATGTTGGGATGCTTTTCTCTGGAATATGATGGCAAAGAACTGGTTCTGGATCGCAACAAAGTATCCAAGACCACGCAGTTGTTTCAGCTGATACTTCTTCACTCACAGGACGGGGGCATATCCAAAGTGGCTCTGATCGAGGCATTGTACGGGAGAAGCGACGTCGAAAACAAAAACGGCAGTCTTAACAACACGATATTTCGGCTTCGAAAACAGCTATATCCGTATAAATGGCGGAATGTGTACCTGGGATCCTGACATCAAGGTCGCAGTAGACGTATGCGAATTTAAGCAGACGAAAAGCTTGCCGAGGTTGCAGATGCTTCTTCATTAAAACCGGTAGAGGCTGTTTCGGATGAGCAGGGCAAGGTTGTTTACAGCGATATGGAAGAGGGCATGTACCTGGTGATCGGTGCAGCAGAGAGCTCCGTTAAGGTAACACCGATGCTCTTAACAGTTCCTTTTGCAAGCACAGAGGAAGGATGGATCTACGACGTACAGGCTTATCCAAAGGCAGAGAAGAGCAACACAGCAGGTATTACAGTTGAGAAGAGACTTTATCGTATTAACCCGAATACGTTTGAACTGGATGAAATAACTTCTGACGATGCAACTTACAAGGTTGGTCTTTTTCTTGATAAGGATGGAACAATCCCATATGGTGATGACTACATCAGAACAATCCATATCCAGAATGCACAGTCAGGCAAAGCTTCCTACAGTAATGTCCTCAGAGGCACCTATTATATATTCGAGCTTGATGAGAACAACAAGGCAATCAAGCTGAATACTGGGGTGGAGATTGATAAAGAAAACCGCTTCCAGTACAATGTTACGAATGCAGCAGGCAAGAAAGACAACAGTGTTGTAGTGGATGACAATACGGTTGCTACAGATATTGCAGCTTATGTAAATAACATTTTTATAACTCTTCCGGAAGGCTTCTTTGTAAATGGAAAGATCGAGATTACAAAGAACGTTGTAGTGGACGGTGTGAAGAAGAATGTAGACGACAAGTTCTATGCAACTGTATTTGATGATTCTGGTAAGGTGGTAAGTACCGTTGAACTGAAGCAGAATGATAAAGTAACTGTTACGGTTCCATTCTCAGAAGATATAAAAGATACTGTTACTTATGCAGTTAAGGAAACCGATAAGAATGGTAATGTGCTCGATAAAGATGCTTTCGCATATGTAGTAAGTGGTGAAGACAGTGTTAAGCTGAATGAGTCTGATCAGTATCATGGAAGCATCGAGATTACCAATACCAAGAAGGATGCTACTGTAACACCTAGCGGAAGCAATGGTGGTTCTGGTACATCTAACGGTGGAAGTGGTGCATCCAGTCATGGCGGAAGTGCAACAAGTCCAGTTAAGACTGGTGACCCGATGAATCCGGCATTCTGGGGTCTGGTTCTTCTGGTATCTGTGATCGTGATTGCAGGTGGAGTAATTGTTTACAAAAAGAGAAAACAGAAATAAAGTGTAAGACGTTTGATGAGAGTCTGGTGTAAACCGGGCTCTCGTTATTTTTATTATGGAAAATGCAGTTGTTTTGTGTTATAACCTGACTTTTGCAGTTAAATTCAAATAAAATAAATCCCTTTAAAACGGGGATTCGCGGTTGGAAAGAAAATGGTTTTGTGCTATAATAAACATGTATTATTATGCCTATTTTTAAAATGACAGAGGCATCTGTCTGCAGATAAATATAGAATGACAGGAGGAAGCACATGGGCGGAGAGAATACAGAATACGGCGCGGACCAGATACAGATTCTGGAAGGTCTGGAAGCCGTTCGTAAAAGACCGGGTATGTACATTGGAAGTACATCCAGCAGGGGCCTGCATCATCTTGTATATGAGATCGTGGATAATGCGGTAGACGAAGCGTTGGCAGGATTTTGTACAGAAATTCAGGTAACGATCAATCCCGATAATTCCATTACAGTAGTAGATAACGGACGAGGTATTCCGGTTGGTATTAACCATAAAGCAGGAATACCGGCAGTAGAAGTTGTATTTACCATTCTTCATGCCGGCGGTAAATTCGGCGGTGGGGGATACAAGGTATCCGGTGGTCTTCACGGTGTAGGTGCATCAGTTGTTAATGCACTGTCTGAATGGCTGGAAGTCAGCATTTATCACGAGGGAAAAGAATACAAACAGCGTTATGAGAGAGGTCATACAATGTATCCTCTGAAGGTTGTAGGTGACTGTGAGGAAGGCAAGACCGGAACGACTGTAACATTCCTTCCGGATAAAGAAATCTTCGAAGAAACCGTTTATGATTACGATATTCTGAAACAGCGTCTCCGTGAGATGGCATTTCTTACCAAGGGACTGCGCATCGTTCTCAGGGATGAACGTGAAGACTCTAAGAAAGAAAAAACATTCCACTACGAGGGCGGTATCCGCGAATTTGTAACCTACCTGAACAGAAGCAAGGAATCCCTTTATCCTGAAGTTATTTACTGTGAGGGAGAAAAGGATGGCGTGGCAGTAGAGGTTGCCATGCAGCATAATGATTCTTATACAGAAAACAGCTACGGATTTGTAAACAATATCAATACACCGGAAGGCGGTACACATATTGTCGGATTTCGTAATGCATTAACTAAGACATTTAATGATTATGCAAGAAAAAATAAACTGCTCAAGGACAGTGAGCCGAACTTAAGCGGTGACGATATCCGCGAGGGACTTACCGCCATCGTAAGTGTCAAGATCGAAGAGCCTCAGTTTGAAGGACAGACGAAGCAGAAACTCGGCAACAGTGAAGCGCGTGGTGCCGTTGACTATGTAGTCAGCAGACAGCTGGAAATCTTCCTTGAGCAGAATCCGACTGTGGCAAAAGCAACTGTAGAGAAATCTGTTCTTGCACAGAGGGCAAGAGAGGCTGCACGCAAGGCCAGAGACCTTACCAGAAGAAAATCAGCTCTTGACGGAATGGCACTGCCGGGCAAACTTGCAGACTGTTCCGATAAAGACCCGAAAAACTGTGAGATTTACATCGTAGAGGGGGATTCTGCGGGCGGTTCTGCAAAGACTGCAAGAAACCGTGCGACACAGGCCATCCTTCCACTTCGAGGAAAAATCCTCAACGTAGAAAAAGCCCGTCTTGACAGAATTTACAGCAATGCAGAGATCAAGGCTATGATCACTGCTTTTGGTACAGGTATCCATGATGATTTTGATATCAGCAAACTCCGTTATCACAAGATCATTATCATGACTGATGCCGATGTTGACGGTGCACATATTGCAACCCTGCTTCTGACATTCCTGTACAGATTTATGCCGGAACTGATCAAACAGGGTTATGTATATCTGGCACAGCCGCCACTGTACAAAGTAGAAAAAAATAAAAAAGTCTGGTATGCATACGATGATGCGGAACTGAACAGCATCCTTGAACAGATCGGACGTGACAATAATAATAAAATCCAGCGATACAAAGGACTTGGAGAGATGGATGCAGAGCAGCTCTGGGAGACAACCATGGATCCAGAGAAACGTATCCTCCTGCGTGTGACTATGGATGAGTCCGCAACATCAGAAATCGACCTGACATTTACCACTCTGATGGGTGATAAAGTTGAGCCGAGACGAGAATTTATCGAAGAAAATGCCCGCTTTGTAGAAAATCTGGATATCTAGGAGAATAAAGAATGGAAGACAATATTTTTGATAAAATCCATGAGGTGGATCTGCAGAAGACCATGGAAAAATCTTATATAGATTATGCCATGAGTGTTATTGCCTCCCGTGCCCTTCCGGACGTCAGAGATGGTCTGAAACCGGTACAGAGAAGGGTACTGTATTCCATGATAGAGCTGAACAACGGTCCGGATAAGCCACATCGTAAATGTGCCCGTATCGTCGGTGATACCATGGGTAAATATCACCCGCATGGAGACAGCTCTATTTATGGAGCTCTTGTAAATATGGCACAGGACTGGTCTACGAGATATCCACTGGTAGACGGTCATGGAAACTTTGGTTCCGTGGATGGTGACGGTGCAGCTGCGATGCGATATACAGAGGCTCGTCTGAGCAAGATTTCCATGGAAATGCTTGCGGATATCAATAAAGATACCGTAGACTTCCAGCCGAACTTTGATGAGACCGAGCGTGAGCCGGTAGTACTTCCGGCCCGTTATCCGAACCTTCTTGTAAATGGAACTTCCGGTATTGCGGTTGGTATGGCTACGAATATTCCACCTCACAATCTGAGAGAGGTTATCGGTGCAGTTGTCAAGATCATTGACAACATTATTGAAGAGGACAGAGATACTACGATCGAAGAACTCCTTGAAATCGTGAAAGGACCTGACTTCCCGACAGGTGCAACGATCCTCGGTACAAGAGGTATCGAAGAAGCTTATCGTACCGGCCGTGGTAAGATCCGTGTCCGTGCGGTGACAAATATCGAAACTTTACCAAACGGAAAATCACGTATCATTGTGACAGAGCTTCCGTATCTGGTAAATAAAGCACGTCTGATCGAAAAGATCGCAGAGCTGGTACGTGAAAAGAAAATCGACGGAATTACCGACCTTAACGACCATTCCAGCCGTGAAGGTATGCGTATCTGTATCGATCTCCGCAAAGATGCCAATGCAAATGTAGTTCTGAATCAGCTGTACAAGCATACACAGCTTCAGGATACTTTTGGTGTAATCATGCTTTGTCTGGTAGCTGTAAACGGAAGCCTTCAGCCAAAAGTCCTGACTCTTCCGGAGATGCTGAAATACTATCTTGCGCATCAGGAAGATGTCGTTACAAGACGTACCAAATATGATCTGAATAAGGCGCAGGAACGTGCGCATATATTAGAAGGTCTGCTGAAAGCACTGGATAATATTGACGAAGTCATCCGCATTATCCGTGGTTCAAGAAGTGTACAGGTTGCCAAACAGGAATTGATGGACAGATTTGAACTGACTGATGTTCAGGCACAGGCAATCGTAGACATGCGTCTTCGTGCGCTTACCGGTTTGGAAAGAGAGAAACTGGAAGCAGAATATGCAGAATTAATGGAAAAAATCCGTAAATTAAAAGCAATTCTGGCAGACAGAAATACACTCCTTCGTGTGATCCGTGAAGAAATCCTTGCGATTTCCGAAAAATACGGTGACGACAGAAGAACAGCAATCGGATTTGACGCATATGACATTTCTATGGAAGACATGATTCCGAGAGAAAATACAGTCATCACTATGACAAAACTCGGTTACATCAAGCGAATGACCGTAGATAACTTCCGTAGCCAGAACCGTGGCGGCAGAGGAATCAAGGGAATGCAGACACTTGATGATGACTATATTGAAGAACTGATGATGACAACTACGCATCATTATGTCATGTTCTTTACAAATACCGGCCGTGTATATCGACTGAAAGCATATGAGATTCCGGAAGCCGGAAGAACAGCCAGAGGTACGGCAATCATCAACCTGCTCCAGCTTATGCCGGGTGAACGTATCACTGCAGTTATCCCGATCAGTAAGTTTGAAGAGGGACACTATCTGATGATGGCTACCAGAAAAGGCCTTGTAAAGAAAACTCCGATTCAGGACTATGCAAATGTCCGCAAAATCGGTCTTGCTGCAATTTCACTTCGCGATGACGATGAACTGATCGAGGTAAAAGCTACCAATGATAAGAAAGATGTCATTCTGGTAACGAAATACGGTCAGTGTATCCGCTTCAAAGAAACCGATGTCAGAAGTACCGGCCGTGTATCTATGGGTGTACGCGGTATTAACCTGCTGGATGGCGATGAAGTTGTGGCAATGCAGCTTAACACACAGGGATATTATCTGCTTGTTGTATCCGAAAACGGTATGGGCAAGAGAACATCTATCAGTGAATTTACCTGCCAGAACCGTGGCGGTAAGGGTGTGAAGTGCTACAAGATAACCGAAAAGACAGGTAATGTTATCGGCGCCAAAGCAGTAAATGAAGAAAACGAAATTATGATGATTACTACAGAGGGTATTATTATCCGTCTGCAGTGTTCGGATATCTCAATCCTCGGAAGAATCACATCAGGAGTAAAACTGATCAATCTTTCAGAAGGAGTGACTGTTGCAAGTTTTGCAAAAGTACGTGAAAAAGACGAAGACAAAGCAGAGAAAGAAAGTTCTGAAGATACCGAAAATACAGAAGAAATTTCCGAAGATGCTACCATAGAAGAAAATCAGGACAGCACAGAGAAATAAAGGGGAAAGTAAATCATCATGGACAGGGAAAAAGCTGCAACAAATGTAAGAAAACGCTCCGGTGCTTCCGGGGCACATGCAAAAGCCGCAGCAGCCAAAAAAAGACAGCAGGCAAGACATAAAAACACCGCAAAAGGACGGTCTTCACGAAGAACATCAGGAAGAGCGGATATAGCAGCAGTGTTTGCCAGACTTCCAAAGAAAGTTCTGGCAGCTGCGGCTGTACTGATCGTGCTGATCATTGTGATCGTATTTGCGGCAAGAGGATGCGGTGTCAGTCATAAGACACCGGAGAAAGTAGTCAGAACGCTTGTAGAGGCTTATACGTCAGGAAGCGAAAGCAAGGCAAAGAAATGCTACGGAGTTTCCAAAGCTGATGATAATCTGCAGCAGGAAATGGATGCTACCGTAAATTACTACAAAGCTTTCGCTGCAGACAAGGCAGAAATTACGCAGTGTGGTCAGATTTACCAGAATGGCAAGATTACATATATGTATGTGATTTATGATCTGGTACTTAAGAACGGCCAGAGTTATCCGTGTATCAGTACTTATATGGTGCAGAAAAAGGATGATGGCAAATATTATGTAATGACACCTTCGGAAATCACTGATGATATAAGTAAACAGGCTGCAACCAAATATGCAGAGTTTATGAATACGCAGGTTTATAAGGATTATACAACCGCTTATGATAAATTCATTAAGAAAAATCCGGGATATGAAGAACAGATTGCGGCAAAACTGAAATAGAATCCTTTGAAGAGGCGGTGCGCGTAAATGAAAAGAATTATAATGATGGTGTTAAGAAACATCCTGTTTGTGCCGTGGGGCTGGTTTATGCTAAATAAATATGCGGCAAATGTGGATCGCTATACAGAAGGCGAGAGATATGCACTCCTGAAAAAAATCGACCATAAGGCAAATGTGGGTGGAAATATTACCGTGAAGTCTTATGGAGTTGAAAACATTCCCAACGAAAATGGTTTTATGTTTTATCCGAATCATCAGGGATTATATGATGTGCTGGCCATTCTGGAAGCCTGTCCGACACCTTTTTCTGTAGTTGCAAAGAAAGAAGTGGGAAACGTACCGTTTTTACGACAGGTATTTGCCTGTATGAAGGCATATATTATGGATCGAGAAGATATCCGGCAGTCCATGCAGATAATCCTCAATGTCACAAAAGAAGTCAAAAACGGACGCAATTACCTGATCTTTGCAGAGGGAACCAGAAGCAAACACGGAAACCATCCGCAGGAATTTAAGGGTGGAAGTTTTAAGGCGGCAATGAAGGCAAAATGTCCGATCGTGCCGGTGGCACTGATTGACACCTATAAAGCATTTGATACGGGATCTGCAGAACCATTGACGGTACAGGTGCATTTCCTGAAGCCAATGCATTATGAAGAGTATAAAGATATGAAATCCACAGAAATCGCAGCCGAAGTCAGAAAAAGAGTAGAAGCAACGATTCAGGAATATGGTGGATGGGACGAATAAAATTAAGATAGCAGGACAGCCGGGGGTAAATCTCCCGGCTGTTTTCTGTATAAGAATGAGCCGCAGTTCAGGTATTTTCCTTATCGAGGGCCTGCTTCATGAGTGTGCAATCTTTACTGAACTTACAGTCTCCGTACTCGCAGCTTGAATCCAGAAGATGAAGGCCGTCCGGAAGTTGTTCAAATTCGCATATGACTGTCTGAGTCATGTCAAAATTTCTACAGTATCCGGTAAAAAACTCTTCTATAATCTCTGCCATAAAAATCCCTTCTTTCGCTTTTTCAGAAATCTGTTTTCTTTTAAAAATCAGTCTAACACAGAAACTTCGAAAATCCAACAAAAACGCGGCAATAACAGTCTTGCGTGAATAGCTGTTTTTTGAACGTCAACTGTGTTTGACTTTATAATAAGTCTGCCCGTATAGTTAAAGTAGAGATTATAGAAGTAAAAAGTCCAGGCGACTGGCAGCAGATAAAAGAGAAGATTTGGAGGAAACAGGAATGGGCAGAAGTTATTGGATATGGTATCCGGGAGATTTTGAATTATATCATGGGATGAAACAGAATTTCAGCCGTGTGGAGAGAGGCTTTGGCTGGCCGGCTTTCTGGAAAAGTGAAGGTTTCCGCAACAGAGTGGCTTTCCGTCGTACTTATCAGCTGGAAAAAGAAACTTCTTTTACCGTATATTCAAATGCCATCGGCCATGTATTGGTTGGCGATAAGAAATATCCGTTTGGAAAGAAAATCGTCTGTGGTTCGGGAGAAGTTGCAGTTGGAGTTCACACAGGCTGCATTGAAGCTTTTCCATGTATTTATGTGGAGGGAGAAGTAATCTGCTCAGATAAGGGATGGATTGTAGAAGATTATGATAAAGAACCACTGCCGGCCGGCAAAAGCAAATACTTTACAGAACCGAATCAGAATCCGACAGTCTGGGAATACAGCGAAAAAGTATATGAACCAGTCAGTGTAACAGAATATAATGGCGGAACACTGTATGAGTTTGAAACAGAACTGAATGCGGTTCTGGAAGCAGAGTTCAAAAACGGATACCAGCCGGTGCTGATCTGCTGTGGAGAGTCAAGGGAAGAAGCAATTGATCCGGTCCACTGCTATTATAGCTGGCAGCCGGACAAGGAGACAGGCAAGTGTCCGTGCTGTGCAGTAAGATTTGCATATATTCCTGACTGCAAGCCGGGTGAAGTTATCCTCAGGGCAAACCATCAGTATGTGGATATTCCGGTAAAAGCATCTTTTCATTGTGGAGAAGATCGATTAAATCAGATCTGGTCTGTAGCAGAGCATACATTCCGGCTTTGCAGCGGCATTTTCTTTATTGACGGAGTAAAACGTGATAAATGGATCTGGTCGGGTGATGCTTATCAGAGCTTTTTTGTAAACCGTTACCTGATGGCGGATGCGGATATTGACCAGAGAACAATTCTGGCACTCCGTGGTAACGACCCGATGACAAAACATATCAATACAATTGTAGATTATTCACTGCTGTGGTTACTCGGTGTAGATTATCATAATGAAGGATATGGTGACAGGGACTTTCTGGAACTTGTTTATCCGAAGATGGTTTCTCTTATGGGATTCTGCAATGGCAGACGCGATGAGCATGGTTTCCTGATCGGGAAAGAAAAAGACTGGGTATATATTGACTGGGCGGATATGGATAAAGACGGCCCGCTCTGTGCAGAGCAGATGCTTTACGCTGCCTGTTTTCGCGCAATGGCGGAAATCAGCGAACAGATTGGTAAAGATGGAAGCGTTTACAGAGCAGAATATGAAAAACTGACTGCTGTCATCGAAAAATTCTTCTGGGATGAGGAAAAAGGTGCTTATATCGATTCCTTCACGTCCGGCAGACGAAATGTGACAAGACATGCAAACATTTTTGCAATTTTATTCTCAATTGCTGACGAAACGAAGCAGGAAAAAATCCTTAAAAATGTATTAGAAAATGATGAAATTCCGGCGATCACAACACCATATTTCAATTTCTTTGAACTGGATGTACTTTGCCGGATGGGAAAACTTACGGAAGTTCTGGACAAAATCCGCTCCTACTGGGGAGGTATGCTGGACCTTGGCGCAGTTACATTCTGGGAAGAATATGATCCGTCTGTACCGAAGGAAGAACAGTATGATATGTACGGTGATCACTTCGGAAAGAGTCTCTGCCATGCATGGGCGGCAAGCCCGATCTATTTCCTGGCAAAATATTTTGCCGGGCTGGATCTTGTAAACAAAGATGGTGTTACTTATATATTAAAACCGCAGATGCAGTATTTTACAGAGCTTGACTGCACACTTCCGGTGGGAAGCAATGGAGTTATGCGTCTGGTCTGGGATGGAGAGATTTTGGAAATCACACCGAATGCAGATGGCGGAATTCTGGAACTAGGTGAACAGAAACTTTCTCTGGTAAGAGGAGAGACAAGAAGGGTGAAGATTTGAAATGAAAAAAATAGATTTTAATAAAAACTGGACATGTAAATGTCTTACCAGAGATGAAGAACCATACTCTGTGACTCTTCCGCATGACGCCATGCGGAGTGAGCCGCGAACAGAAGAAAGTTTGAGCGAAGGAAATTCCGGCTGGTATCTGGGCGGCGACTATGAATATACAAAACATGTTTTTGTACCGTCAGAGTACAGTGGCAAAAAGGTTCTCATCGAGTTTGAAAGTGTTTATCATAATGCGGAAGTTTATATTAATGGAAAGAAAGCTGCATACAGACCGTACGGATACACGAATTTTTATGTAGATACTGAAGGGCTTTTGAAATATGAAGCACAAAATGAAATCTGTGTGATCGCACGAAATTCCGATCAGCCAAACAGCCGCTGGTATTCAGGAACAGGAATCTACCGTCCGGTATACCTCTGGACAGGAGATAAAAAATATATCCCGGTAAACGGAATCAAAATTCACACAGTCAGTTATATGCCGGCTGTAATCGAGGTGGAGATTAAAACTTCCTGTCCGGGTATGGTAAATGTTGAAATTTTAGATAAAGAACATACTGTGCTTACGAAAAAAATTGAAAATACAGGAAACCCGTCCGTATTTCGTATGGAAATTCCGGATGCAAAGCTCTGGGACTGTGATCATCCGAATCTTTACACCCTGCGTGCGACATTTGGAGAAGATGTTGTCGAGGAAACATTTGGAATCCGACTTCTTGAATGGAGACTGGAAAATGGTCTTACGATCAACGGCAAAAGAGAAATTCTCCGTGGAGCCTGCGTGCATCATGATAACGGTGTACTTGGGGCATGTACCTATCCGGAGGCTGAGGCGAGAAGAGTTCGCATTCTCAAAGAAAATGGTTATAATGCAATCCGTTCTTCACATTATCCATGTTCTAAGGACTTGTTGGATGCCTGCGACCGCCAGGGAATGCTCGTAATGGATGAGTATGTCGATGTCTGGTACATCCACAAGACAAAATATGATTATGTGGATTATCTTCAGGAATGGTGGCAGCAGGATCTTAAAGATATGGTAGAAAAAGACTATAACCACCCGTCTGTGATCATGTACTCTACTGGAAATGAAGTAGCAGAGACCGCACAGAAAAAAGGAATCGAGCTTACCGGAAAAATGACAGATCATCTTCACAAACTTGATCCGTACAGACCGGTAACCTGCGGAATCAATATTTTCTTTAACTTCTTAAGTTCCATGGGAATGGGCGTTTACAGCGACGATAAAGCAGAAAAAAGTGCACAGTCGGCAAAACAGGAAGCTGAGAAAAAAGAAAAGAAGAAACCGGTAGGAAGTGAATTTTATAATACTCTTGCATGTCTGGTTGGAGATTATTTCATGAAGATTGGAGCAACACTTCCGCCATGTGACTGGAAAACAAAAGATGCTTTTGTAAACATGGACATTGCAGGATATAACTACGGACTTTTCCGCTACAGGCACGACCTGAAGAAATATCCACAGCGTCTGATCCTAGGTACAGAGACTTTCTGCAAAGATGCATACAGCTTCTGGGAGATTGCCAAAAAGAATAAACGAATCCTTGGGGATTTTGTCTGGTCAGGATGGGAATATATCGGAGAGACCGGAGACGGTGCCGCAGAATATGAGGATTACAAAGGCAAAATGCCACACACCAGAATGACCGGAAATAACGGACGAATCGATCTTCTCGGAAAACCTCGTGCGGAAGCAGCCTATACAAGAGTTGCTTTTGAACGCGAAACAGGTCCGTTTATTGCCGTAAAACCTGTTTATCAGAAAGAAAAGCTGAATCTGACAGGATGGGCACTTACAAAGGCTCTGGAGAGCTGGTCATGGAGAGGGTGTGCCGGAGAAAAAGCGGAGGTTGAAGTCTTTGCAAGGGCAGCAGAAGTGGAACTTCTGGTCAATGGAAAAAAAGCAGCTCGTGGAAAAGTAAAGAAATGCAGGTCAAAATTTCACATTCCATATGAAGATGGTGAGATTACTGCAATTTCCTATGATAAAAACGGCCACGAGATCAACCGTCAGACTCTTGTAACAGCGAATGAACAGACAATCCTTCATATCAAACCGGAGCAGGAAACAGTGCAACCCGGTAAATTGCTGTTTGTTCCAATGCAGTACGGAGACTTTATCGGGAACTGGAAACCGATGGAAAAACATCATCTCAAGGTTTCTGTTGAGAATGGAACACTTGAAGGTCTGGGAAGTGCCTGCTCCTATGTGGAAGGAAACTATGCACAGGATACCGTTGATACTTATTATGGTGAAGCGATGGCCGTGGTACGCGCCGGAGAAACTGATTCGGTAAAAATCACTGTCTGTGATGAAGAAAAGACATATACCCGTGAGATTCCGATTGTAGCATTAAAATAGAAAACTATAGGCAATATAAACAAAAACAAATATCACAATTTGTGCAAGATTTCCTGAAAAATTTTGCTTGTGAAAATTCAATAAAAAAATGCTCCCATTTACGGCTGAAAAAGTGCAGTCTGCGAAAAAAATGGGAGCGTTTTTTAAATTTATGTTAAATTTAGAACATAGAAATTGAGGAAGCACTTGAGCGATGAGGCTTACCCATATTTCAGGGAAAGAAAGGAGCTACAAACATGAGCAGAAAAAGAAATATCTGGCGTGGTCTGACTACTCTTACAGCGTCTCTTCTGACCGTTTCTGTTGCGGCAGGACCTGTAGTAGACAGTTATCGTACAGACATCGACAAATTTCTTGGTACAAAGAGCAGTGCGATGGTAACAGACAGTACAGATGAGGACCTGTACACATACAAATCTGATTATTCCAGCACGACAGAACTTCTGGATTCCATCGAGGATCTGGGAGAACGTATGAGTGAGGAAGGAACGGTTCTGTTAAAGAACGAGAATAATGCCCTTCCGCTGTCAAAAGATGAGACACAGAAACTGTCCCTTCTTGGATTTTCCAGCTACTATCCGGTACAGGGTGGAGACATGGGAAGCTCCCTGAATGAGAATAAAGGAACAGATGCAGATACTGTAGATTTTGTTGAAGCATTAGATGCAAAAGGATTCAAGATTAATGAAGATCTTCAGAAACTGTACAAGAGCCTGGAATCAGAATTCAAAACAGAAGTTAATATGTGGGGAAATATCATGGAATATTACCACATTACAGCTCCTGCAACAGATGGCGTTTTTGCAAGCAAAGAGCCTTCACAGGAAAAGATGGACAGCGTAGACAGCCAGTGGAAAGAATCCATGGATGATTACAATGTCATGCTGGTAACGATCGGACGTTCTTCCACAGAGAACGGAACCTATCTTCCGGGTGTGGATGGTGTAGATGCATCTCAGGATCTGAACCAGACTGACCCGCTGGGATTAAGCGATGATGAACGTGACCTGATCAATGCTGCAGTTGAAGAAAAAGAAAACAACGGCGGTAAAGTCATCGTTATGCTGAATAATGCAAACGCTATGGAAATCGACGAGATCAAAAACAACGATGGCGTCGATGCGATCATGGAAGTTGGTTTACCGGGCGGATACGGATTCTATGGTGTTGCAGATATCCTTTCCGGAGAAGCAAATCCGTCCGGTCATCTGACAGATACTTATGCTGTGACAAATGCCAACTCACCGGCAGCACAGAATTTTGGAAACTATGAGTGGACAAATGCAGATCCGTCTGTAAATATCAATGCAGAAGAAGTGGAAGCAGAGGATATTTATACTGGATATAAATATTACGAGACAAGATATGCAGATACGGTACTTGGACAGGGAAATGCGGACGCAACTGTAGGAAGTTCTACAGGCAAAGCATGGAATTATGATGATGAAGTATCTTATCCGTTTGGATATGGTCTTTCTTATACAACTTTCGAGCAGACTCTCAAGAGTGTGGATGTAGAACTTTCTGACAGAACTGTAACTGCTGAAGTAGAAGTTAAGAATACCGGTGATGTTGCAGGTAAAGATGTTGTACAGCTTTATACTTCTGTTCCTTACACAGATTATGATGTAGAAAACAAAGTAGAGAAATCTGCAGTTCAGCTTCTGGACTATGAAAAAACAGATATGATCGAGCCGGGCGAAAGCCAGACTGTTACAATTACTGCTGATGCACAGGATATGGCAAGCTGGGACAGCACATGCAGCAACGAAGCAGGAACAACAGGTAACTGGATCCTGGATAATGGAACTTATTATTTCACTGTTGGAAATGGTGCACATGAGGCTGTAAATAATGTACTTGCTGCACAGGATCAGGATGTTGAGGGAAATAAGGATAACGTACAGACATGGGAACTTGGTGATTTCGATTCCTCTTCCTTTGCAGTAACTTTAAATGGTACACCGGTAGAAAATCAGCTCCAGGATGCAGATCTGAATAACTGGATGGAAGACACCGTTACTTACTTAAGCAGAAATGACTGGGAAGGAACTTGGCCGGAAACATACAAAGACCTGACAGCTACAGATGAGATGATCAGCACTATGGCTGATGATTACAGTGATATCGAAGCAAATGGAGATCCGTCTTCTATAACATTTGGTGCAGACAACGGAATGACTTTAGCAAACCTCAAAGGTGTAGATGATATTACAGATGAGAGATGGAGCACTCTGATGGATCAGATCACTCTGGAAGAATGCCTGATCCGTACAGGGCTTGGCGGAACCAGTACAAAAACGATCGAATCTATTACTTCTCCGGAAGCAATCCAGAACGACGGACCGAACGGATTTAACTCTTATCCGCTGGGACAGTATGCAAACTCAGATGATTCTACAGGAGATCCTTGTGTGATCGCAGAGGATGATCCGAACCGTGAGTACAAGATGGGTGTTATGGCGGTTGAAACTGTAATCGGCCAGACATTCAGCAAACAGCTTGCAGAAGAATGGGGTAAAGTAATCGGTAACTATTCTCTGTGGGCAAATACAGCAATCTGGTGGGGTGTTGGAACAAACCTTCATCGTACACCGTACAATGCACGTAACCATGAATATTTCTCAGAAGATGCAGTTCTGACAGCAGGTCAGGGTGCAGCAATCATCAAAGCCGGACATGAATACGGCGTACTGATCGCATCGAAACATCTGGCATTCAATGACACTGAGATCAACCGTACAGGTATTGCCGAGTTTATGACGGAGCAGGCTGCACGTGAAAACGAACTGCGTGGTACACAGTCCTGCATCGAGGATGCAAACGCACTTGCTGTAATGACTACATACAACCGTGTCGGCTGTGTGACAAGTAACGCACATACAGGACTTCTTCAGAACATCCTTCGTAAAGAATGGGGATTTAAAGGTCTGATGTCTGAGGACTTCATCCAGGATCCTACTTATACAAAGATCCGAATGGCTGTACACAATGGTGTAACCATGACATGTAACACAGGTGACAATACAATGGCAGCAGTAGAAGAAGTATGGCCATACTGGAGCGTAGAAAACGCAAGCCAGAGTGAAGAACTTCTGACAGACCTGAAACAGGCAATGCTGTATCAGAACTATGCACTTGCAAACTCCAATGCAATGGATGGTATGTCGACTACTACACATATTGAAAAACTGAACACATGGTATGATAACCTGATCACAGGTCTTCGTATCGGATTCGGTGTACTGACTGTACTCTGTGCGGCAATGTATCTGCTTGGACTGAAAAAGAAAGAGCAGTAAGGAGGAATAATAACTATGGCTGAAAAGAAAAAAATAGGTGCAGGACTGGTTCTAAGTGTGATTACTGCTCTTGTAACTGTCTTTGGACTGGTTCTGTATATGATGAACTGCAAAACAAATTATTTTATAAACAGTGGTGTTAATAATGCGGTTATAGCCTGCCTGGCTGTCGCTGCAATTCTTGAGATCGTTATGATTGTGGCTTCTGTGAAAATGGGAGCAAAACCGGTTCTGGATATTATTCCGGTAGTGTGCGGCGTACTGACAGCGTATGCGCTGATCCAGTTTCTCGGCAGCAGAATCGCTGCAATCGGATCAATTATGACTTTTGAGAATAATGCCCAGAACATGGCGGATTTGAAGGGTGCAATCATCGGAATGATCGTATGCGCGGTTGCTATGATCTGTACAATTATTTCCTCCTTCTTCAAAGTGGTAAAGGATTAATTTTATGAGCAAGACAAATAATAAAGATTTCTGGAACGGTCCGCTGACCGGTTCCAGAATCAAATCAGATGATGTAAAACTTCCGGAGATGCTGATCGGATATTTTATCGGACCGTTTGGAGCGCTTCTGGCTTCCGGTATTTTTACCAGTATCCTTCAGAATTATTTTACAGATGTCCTGAAACTGAACCTGACATTTCTGACAACTTTACAGCTGTTCTCGACCATTCTGATCGTAGCAGCAAACCTGATCGTAGGTCAGCTTATTGAGCGTACGAGAACAATGGCTGGAAAGGCAAGACCGTGGATCCTGCTGTCTGCTCTGACTCTGTCCATTGCCTCTGTACTGATGTTTGTAGTTCCTTTTGAGGGAACTGCCAAAATGGTGTGGATCGCGATTGCCTACAACCTGTTTTATGCTGTGGCTTATCCGATCTACAATACAGCTAACTCCACACTGATTCCTGTATCTACAAGAAACAGTAAACAGAGAGGTGCACTGGCTTCCTTCACAAATGTGGCAGGACTTGCTGTTATGGGTGCCGGTTCCATGGTATTCCCGATCCTGGTTTCTTTCGCACTGAAAGAAAATCAGCATCTGTGGCTGGTAGCGATGACTGCCATTGCTATTTTTTCTGCCCTTACCATTTTCTTACAGTTTAAATTTACACGTGAGCGTGTAACAGAAGAGCAGATGTCACAGGGAGCTGAAGAGGAGAAAACAGTCAAAACTGCTTCTCTGAAAGAACAGCTTTCCGCAGTTACCAGTGAAAAAATGTGGTGGATCGTTATGCTGTTCTACATGGGCTTCCAGTGGAGCGGCGCTATGAAGAACGGTTCCATGACGTATTTCTGTAAATGGGTAATGGACAACACTTTCTTTGGAACAGCAGATGCCTGGGGGGCTTCACAGTCACTTTTAAGTATCATGGGTGCAGTTCCGATGGCTGTGGCAGCAGTGGCAATCGTACCGCTCTGTAACAAATTCGGAAAACGTATCGTATGTATGGCCGGCATGCTTCTTGGCGCTGTCGGTGGCGTGATCGCAATCATAGGTAACGGGCAGATTGTTCCTGTAGCAATCGGTGTAGCTCTTAAATGCCTTGGATCTGCTCCGGCATGTTACATGATTCTTGCCATGCTTGCAGACGTAATCGATCATATCGAATACAAAGCCGGAATCCGTACAGATGGACTTACAATGTCTATTTACAGTTCCATCATGGTAGCTGCGACTCCGGTATGTAACTCTATTTTCAGTGCAATCTTAAATGCCAGTGGATACGACCAGGCAGCAGACATTGCACTGGGTACTGCAGCACAGACAGCTGCGGCACAGACAGCAATCTCTGTCGGATATATCTGGGTAGAGACAATTGCCTATGTGATCTGTGCAATTCTGATTTTCTTCTTTACGATAGAGAAGAATCTGCCGGAAGAACAGAAAGCAATCGCAGCAAGAAAAAATAAATAAAGAGTCGTAAAAGACTGGTGTAAAGAGGCGGTCTTCTGGTATATATAAGGTTAGTAAGTGCAAAACTGTGCCTTAAATATGCCGGAAGACCGTCAGTCAGTTTATATAAAAAAGAAGGAGGAGTCATTTGTGAATACAAGAAAATTAAAAACGATACTTTTTACAGCCCTCCTTCTGGTGTTATCCGGCCTGGTCGGATGCGGGCAGAAAAATGACTCAGAAGAAAATCTCTGTCATATTGTTCTGGAAGACGGTGAAGGCTACCATGTGACAGAACCGGCCAGAACAGTAAAAGCGGGGAGCAATGTGAACTTTACAGTTACGCTTGATAACAGCTGGCAGTTTCTGGGCACGGATTATCATGGAAAAACTGACATAACAAAAGATAATGATGGCAAGACAGTGGAGCTTGTTCTGCACAAAGTAAAATATTCGGAGAGTATCTGTATTCAGGTTGAGAAAGGAAAGTATGAGATTACTTATGATGCCAATGGAGGAAAAACACTGTCCGATAAAACGGATAAAGTGAAAAAGTATTATTGCGGAACGCATCAGAGAATCAATACTTCGATTGGAACAGACCTTTTTTACAGATATGGCTATACACTGCTTGGTTGGAATACCCGTGCCGATGGAACCGGAGAGGATGTGGGCCTTGGAAGCAGAGCTGCATGGAAAAAAGGGCTCGTGCTGTATGCACAGTGGGTTCCATGGTCAGCCGAGGAGAACTTTGTTTATAAAAAAGTATCGGGATTTGCGGTGATAACAGGATATATAGGAAATGAACAGCAGATATGTGTTCCGCCAAATCTCGGAGAACTTCCTGTGCGGACGATCAGAGAGCAGGCTTTCGCAGATACTGACTGCAGGACGGTGATACTCTCTCCGGGAATTTATGAAATCGAAAAGTGGGCATTCAAAAACAGCCGGATGGAACAGATGTATTTGTATGATGATCTGATGAAAGTCAGTGATTATGCATTTCAGGACTGCGATATGCTGCGGACACTTCATATAAATGCAATCGAAGCACCGGCTTACAGTGGCAACTATTTTGATACATTTCAGGACAAATACGATCGTCTGTTGAGCCTGAAAGATAAAAAGAAAATCGTTCTGTTTTCCGGTTCTTCGACAAGATTCGGATATGACAGTGAGATGATCGACCGCGCTTTTCCGGATTATGAAGTGGTCAATATGGGGGTGTTTGCCTATTCACCGGCACTTCCTCAGCTTGAACTGATCCGCTCCTGTATGAAGGAGGGAGATATCCTTCTGGATTCGCCGGAATTTGATGCGGCAAATCGGCAGTTTTGTTATCAGAAGGAACTGGATTATGCAACTTTTGCCATGATGGAGTCTGATTATGATGTGTTTGCGCAGCTGGATCTCAGAGAGTATAAACAGATTTTCACTGCTTTTACTGCATATCAGGATGCAAGAGCAGATATGGAAAGAAAAAATTATGATGTCTGCGCATCAGAGTATGACGAGGATGGAAATGAAGTGGAGGAGCCAAGCTACAATGAATACGGGGATTATGTAGTGTACCGTCCGAATTCCACAAGTGAAAAACCGATTTACGGACTTCCGGTAAATTATACAGTAAATGCATATCCGAAGGATACTTATATCGATTCTATAAATGCGGAGTTTCAGAAATTTATGGATGAGGGAATAAAAGTTTATTTTACCTATTCACCCAGAAATAAATATGCACTTTCGAAGGAGAGTACAGAGGAAGAAAGAGCCCGTCTGCATGAATACTTTAAGAGTCAGTTACATATTCCGGTTATTTCCGAGCTTGAAGATTCTTTATATACGGGAATCTATCTGTATGGTACAGACAACCATTTATCTACAGAAGGTGCACAGATTAGGACGGAAAGAGTAATCCGTGATCTGAAAGAACAGCTTGCTAAGGAGGAAAAGAAATGAATTTTATATCACTGACATTTGTTTTCTCCTTTCCGGTGGTAGTGCTTTTGTACTGGAAGATTCCATGGAAATACAGAGAACTCTTTCTACTGGCTGTGAGCTATTTCTTTTACATAAAAGAAAGTTCCTGGGCAGGAGGACTGCTTCTGCTTACAACGGCAATCACGTATCTGGCGGGAATTGCTGTTGAGAAGGGCAGACACAGAAGAGCCTGGCTGATTTTGGCAGTGACTGTATGTCTGGGATTTCTGATCGGTCTGAAATATTCAGTCCCGCCAGTGGGAATCTCATTTTATACCTTCCAGACAATGGCATATGTGATCGATGTGTATCGTGGCGAAATTTCAGCGGAAAAAAGTCCTTTAAGCTATGCTCTGTTTGTATCGTTCTTTCCACAGCTGGTTGCAGGTCCGATCGAGAGAGCAGGTAATCTTCTTGGACAGCTGAAGGAAAAGCATACAATGAGAGGGGAAAATCTGCTGAATGGTTTCTGGCTGATGCTCCGGGGATTTTACAAAAAAGTTGTCGTGGCAGATTATCTGGCGGTATATGTTGATAAAGTATATGCTGCGCCGCAGGATGCCGGAGGGATTGGAGCGGTTCTGGGAACGGCGTTTTTTGCGGTTCAGATTTATTGTGATTTTTCGGGATATACAGATATTGCAAGAGGTGCGGCACGTATGATGGGAATACGGCTTATGGAAAATTTCAGGCATCCTTATCGCGCGGTAAGCATACAGGATTTCTGGAAAAGATGGCATATCAGCCTGACATGCTGGTTTACAGATTATGTATATATTCCACTTGGAGGAAACCGCAGAGGGTTTGCAAAGCGATGCAGGAATGTACTGATCGTTTTTCTGCTGAGTGGATTCTGGCATGGAGCGTTATGGAATTTTGTTGTATGGGGACTGATCCATGGAATCTATATGGTTGGTGCTATATGCCTTTCACAGATTAGGAAAGATAAAAAGAGAATCCTTCATCCGGTGGCTGGCTGGATCCTTACGCTGCTTCTTGTGAATATTGCGTGGGTGTTCTTTCGTGCTCCTTCACTTATCGGTGCATGGCGGATTCTGCAACAGCCGTTTGTGAATCCTCTGGGCAGTGGAATAGCTGAGACTATGAGTTTCCTGGGAATTCGGGGATTTGCGATTCTGCGACTTCTTACGACAGGAATTAGCTGGCTGATTCTGGAACGACTTCCTGAGGAGATCGATAAGAACTGCCAGACTCAGAAAGGCTTTTGTATGGCAGCAGTGATTTTTGTTGTTATGGTGACTGTGATTGAATTTTCATGGCTTGGCAGGATGGCATCAGGCGGTGAAAATGCATTTATTTATTTCAGGTTTTAAATATGGATAAAAGAACAGTAAGACGTATTGTTGCAACTGCACTGGCAGTGATTCTGGCTGAACAGGTATTTTTTCTGATCTGCGGTTTTGGACTGCCTGTACAGTTCGGGGATACATTTATGGGAGAACTGAAAAGTAAATATGAGAGGCTGAAGGAAACTTCGGGAAAGCGAATTGTGCTTGTCGGAGGAAGCGGAGTGGCTTTTGACTGTGACAGTGCCCTGATGGATGATTTTTTTCCTTCATATGAAATAGTTAATTTCGGTATGTATGCAGGTCTTGGAACCAAGGCAGTTATGGATCTTTCCGAAAATTATATTCATGAAGGAGATATCGTAATCCTTTCCCCGGAGCAGAGTGAGCAGACATTTTCCGATTATTTTAACGGAGAATACATGTGGCAGGCTGCTGATGGAGCCTTTGGAATGCTTCGTGATCTGAAAAGTGAAAACTTTGAGGCGATGCTGGGAAATTTTCCACGGTTTGCACTGGAAAAGCTGAATTATGTAATGAAAGGGCAGAAGCCTCAGACGGACAGTATTTATCAGAAGAAATCCTTTAATACATACGGAGATATCGAACTGGATACATGTCGGGAAAACATCCTTCCGAATGGTTATGATGTGAACCAGAAAGTAAGATTTACAGAAGATGTAGTTCAGCCGGAATTTATGGACTATATGAATGACTGGGCCAAAAGACTTGAAAAAAAAGGGGCTGTGGTCTGGTATCGGTACTGTCCGGTAAATAAACTGTCTGTGGAAGATATGGATGACCTGGCAGCATATGATGTATTTTTGCGTCAGAAACTGGATTTTCCTGTTATAGGAAATCCGAAAAACAGTCTGATGGAAGCGGAGTGGTTTTTTGACACCAATTTTCATCTGAATCAGCCAGGAAAAGAGGTAAATACCGTGCAGCTGATCCGCGATATGAAAGCGATGCTGGGGGATGACAGAGCTGTAACTGTGGAACTCCCGGAGAAACCTCACAGAACGTGGGGAGATGTATCTGCAGAAACCAGAATATGGACTGCAAAGGACAGTGAGACATATCAGGGTGAAGAAACGATCGTGATCCCGGAGAATGTGACACAGATTGAAGACTATGCTTTTTCGAATTGTGCAGGTCTTAAGCAAATTGTGCTTGAACAGAAAGATCCTTCGAAATGTATTGTGGGTCAGCATCTTCTGGATGGTACAGGTGCAGAAATCCTTGTTCCGCAGATGTCTGTAGACAGTTATAAGCGAAATTATTTCTGGTCAGTGTATGCCGGCAGGATCGGGAAAGTTACTGCTCACGCAGAAAAATAAACCAACCACGTTCAAAAGAAATCTGATACGGAAAATCATGATACAATGCAGATACGATAAAAGTGAGACTATAAATTTTGAACTGTAAAATCAGGATTGTGAAATTGATAATATGAAATTGGAGGAAAAACATGAAGACAAAACAGGCTGTGAATCCATACATGCCAAGCTGGGAATATGTTCCGGATGCAGAACCACATGTTGTAGGAGACCGTGTGTATGTTTACGGTTCTCATGATATATTCAACGGACTGAATTTCTGCCTGGGCGATTATGTCTGCTGGTCGGCACCGGTGGATGATCTTGGTAACTGGCGTTATGAGGGCTGCATTTATAAGAGAGAACAGGATCCGGCAGCACCGAGAATCCGACTGACAAATGGCCTTGCAGCGCCGGATATGGTGCAGGGACCGGATGGAAGATTTTATTTGTACTATTTCATGGGTGGTACAAAGATGATCTCCGTAGCTGTATGTGATGAACCGGCAGGAAAATATGAATTTTACGGGTATGTAAAATACAGTGACGGTATTGCAATTGGCAAAAAAAATGAGCCGTTCCAGTTTGATCCGGGTATCTTTATGGATGATGATGGAAAACTGTATCTGTATACAGGTTTTGCACTGGCAGGAAACCCGATCCTTCTGGATGGATCGAAACCGACAGAACATGGCCCGATGTGTTTTGAACTTGATCCTTCTGATATGCTGACGGTACTGAATGGACCGTCCTATATTGGAGTTGCTGGCGAAAAGGAATCCATCGGTACTCCTTATGAGGGACATTCTTTCCTTGAAGCAAGCTCCATGCGTAAATTTAATGGTACATACTATTTCATTTACAGCACAATGAACAGCCATGAACTCTGCTATGCGACAAGTGACAGCCCGGTTAAAGGATTTCAGTATGGCGGTATTCTGGTAAGTAACGGTGATGTAGGTCTTGAAGGTGTACCGGATGTGAAGCATGCGAGATGCAATACCGGAAATACACATGGCAGTATCATTGAATTAAATGGAAAATATTTTGTTTTCTATCACAGACACAGCAACCGTAAACAGTCTTCGCGTCAGGCTATGGCAGAAGAAATCCGTTTTGAAGACGGAAAATTTTATCAGGCAGAGATGACTTCCTGTGGATTAAACGGAGGCCCGCTGGAAGGAAAGGGAACTTATCCGTCATATATTGCATGTAATCTGTATGGAAAAAAAGGAACCCGTTTTTTAAGTATGATCAAACACCCGAAGAGCGGAACTCCGTATCTGACACAGGATGGAAGAGACAGAGAATCCGGACCGGATCAGTATATTGCAAATATGTGTGATAGTGCACTGGCAGGGTTCAAATACTTTGATCTCAGTGAAACAAAAGAGATCAGTGTGGCAATAAAGGGGCGCGCGGAAGGTACACTGTATGTCCGTACCAGTGAAAACGGCGAAGCCGTTGCAACGATTGCTGTCAGTCCATGTAAGGAACTGAAAGAGTTCTCATCTGCTGTCCAGACTTCTGGAAACAGAGAGGCTTTGTTCTTTACTTTTGAAGGAAAAGGAAGCTTTGACTTTATTTCGTTTACTCTGAAATAAAAAGCCGAGATAAAAAATGGATTGTTTCCTGTGCTTTTTCTTGTTATACTACAAGTATCATTATATGAGAAGGCACGGGGGATGAACATGCTTCGTATTGCAACAGTGGAAGATGATGCGCATGATCTGGAAGCGTTGCGAACTCACCTGAATCGATACGAAAAAGAAAACGGACTGAAATTTCTGATTACGGAATTTCAGGATGGAGAAGACATCGTGACGGAGTATTCCGCGGATTATGATCTTATTCTCATGGACATTGAGATGGCTTTTCTGAACGGAATGAAAGCCGCCGAAAAAATCCGCGAACTGGACAAGGACGTTGTTATTATATTTATAACCAATATGCCTCAGTATGCGATTCAGGGATATAAGGTAAATGCTCTGGATTACATGCTGAAGCCTATTTCGTATTTCTCTTTTTCGGAGAGTATGGGAAGAGCGCTTCACAGAGTAAAAGTACAGGAAAAAGAATTTATTACTATAGCGCTGAAAGGCGGCAAAAAGAAACTGGATATTGGACAGATCTGTTATGTGGAGGTGCAGGATCACCTTCTGATCTATCATACAACAGAGGGAAACTTTGTTACCAAGGGGACAATCAGGGATGCGGAGAGCCAGCTGGATGCAAAGCGTTTCTTCCGGTGTAACAGATGTTATCTGGTAAATCTGGAATATGTAGATAATTACATGGGAAGTGATGTCAGCGTCAACGGAGATACAATTCAGGTAAGCAGGAGCAGACGCAAACCATTCCTGGACGCATTAAATGAATATTTGAATGAGGTGGGCAAATGAACACAGCAGAGGTGCTAAATACACCAGGGTATTACTATGCCATAGCTTATGCTTTATCCGTATTTGTGATCACATGTACGAATGAAAGAAAAATCGGGAGATGGAAGCTGGCAGTAGTAAGCTGTGCTCAGTTTGCCCTCCTTTTATTTTTTATGACTGTGACAGATGGAGTAAGACAGGAATTGTTTGTTCCGTCGATGTTGCTGATAGTATTGCTTCTTCTGGGATATATTTATATCTGTAATGATTTTTCGCTCAGAGAGGCGGGATTTTACTTCGTAAAAGCGTTTATCAACGGAGAGTTTGCGGCTTCTCTGTGCTGGCAGATATATTATTATCTGAGATATATAAGAGGAATACAGGGAGAGCTTTTAAAATGGGTGGAACTGATTCTTGTTTATGCCGTGATCTTTACCATACTGGCATTGATGGAGTTGAATCTCAAAAAAGATCTTGAAGAGCTTCATATTACAAGAAGAGAATTACTGGTGGTCATTATCATTGCTGCCTCGGTATTTGCCATGAGTAATCTGAGTTATCTAGATCAGAATGGACTGTTCAGCGGAACCTTTGTTATGGATATTTTTATTATCCGTACACTCGTGGATTTAAGCGGGATTGCCGTACTGTATGCATATCATGTTCAGGTCAAAGAAATTCAGATCCGCTTTGAGAAAGAGACACTTCATAATATTATGGAGATGCAGTACAAGAACTACCAGCTGTCAAAAGAAAATATTGATATGGTAAACCGGAAATATCATGACCTGAAGCATCAGATCAATCTTCTCAAGACTCAGGCTTATGTCGGAAAGTCTACAAGTTATCTGGAAAAAATGGAACGCGAGATAAGGGTATACGAGACTCAGAACAAGACCGGAAACCAGATACTGGATGCAGTGCTGACAAATAAGGCAATGATATGCCAGAACAAAGAAATAGAACTGAAGTTTATCGTAGACGGGGGAGCTCTGTCTTTTATGGAAGATATGGATGTGAGTGCATTGTTTGGAAATATGCTGGATAATGCGATTGAAAGTGCAGAAAAGCAGCGGGAGAAACAAAAACGTCTGATCTGGCTTTATGTGACAAAAGAGAAACAGTTTGTGCGCATCCGTACAGAAAACTACTGCGATGAAAAGATACAGTTCAAAAACGGAATGCCTGTAACGACCAAGAAAGACAGACGCCTCCATGGATATGGAATGAAGAGTATAAAAAGTACGGTTGAGAAGTACCACGGATCAGTCGTTGCTGCGCAGGAAAATAACTGGTTTGAGCTGAAAATACTGCTTCCTGCAGGAGGATAAAGACAGTGAAAAAAATATTAAAATAAATGCAAAAAAAGTGTTGACAATGTAAAATGTGTTATGTATAATTAACCATGCGTTTGGAAAAGACGCACTTCAAATTGCATAAGAGATTATGAATTCGGAGTCAGGAGAAGTACTCAAGAGGCCGAAGAGGTGCCCCTGCTAAGGGTATAGGTCGGGTGACCGGCGCGAGGGTTCAAATCCCTCCTTCTCCGCTTGAAGTTTTTGAATTTTTGAAAAAAATAAAAAACTTCAAAAAAGTGCTTGACATTCAGAAATGAATGTGATAAAGTAAACGAGTTGCTGATGCAACGACGAATCACAAAAGTCATTTAAAAAGTTTGAAAAAACTTAAAAAAGTTCTTGACAAACGGAAATGACAGTGATAAAATAAATGAGCTGCCGAAAGACAGAGAACCTTGATAACTAAACAGTGAAACACATACGATTCTCGAAAATTCTTTAGCGAATCATCATTCAATAGAATGAACTTTTAAAAACAGTAATGACGAGAGATAACTAAGCTAGTTGGTTGTCTTGAGTACATCAAACACTTTATCAGAGAGTTTGATCCTGGCTCAGGATGAACGCTGGCGGCGTG
>NZ_JACOQE010000008.1 GCF_014297355.1 Blautia intestinalis
ATCAAAGTATTTGATATGACAGCAGCCACTACAGGTATCAATGAAACCAATGCCAAAAAGTCAGGATTAGAGGTAGATACAGTAATTCTTTCTCCTATGAGTCATGCCGGTTACTATCCCGGTGGAAAAGTGATGACCATGAAGGTGGTTTTTGAAAAAGAGACTTATCGCTTGCTTGGTGCTCAGATTATTGGATATGAAGGAGTTGATAAACGTATTGATGTACTGGCAACAGCAATTCATGCAGGGCTGAAGGCAACCCAGTTGAAAGATTTGGATCTCGCATATGCACCGCCTTATTCCTCTGCAAAGGATCCTGTAAATATGGCCGGATTCATGATAGACAATATAGCAAAAGGGACCTTAAAACAATGGCATCTGGAAGATATGGATAAGATTTCTAAAGATAAAAATGCTGTGTTGCTGGATGTGAGAACGGTAGATGAATTTAGCAGGGGGCATATTAATGGATTCAAAAATACTCCTGTAGATGAACTGAGGGAACGAATTAACGAAATTGAGAAAGGAAAGCCTGTGTATCTGATATGCCAAAGTGGTCTGCGCAGTTACATTGCCAGCCGTATTCTGGAAGGAAATGGATATGAAACATATAACTTTTCCGGTGGATTCCGCTTCTATGATGCAGTGGTTAATGACCGTACGCTGATCGAAAGGGCATATGCATGCGGTATGGATTATTAGAAATAAACAAATTTTTTATAGTTTAATCGTAGTATAAAAAGATCCCCCATTTATTAGAACGACTTTCATAATTCTGATAAATGGAGGATTCTTTAAATGTTATAGAAAAACAGTTTTATGATCTTTGTAGTGTTTCCAGTCTTTTCGAATCAAGGATTGTGATTTTGCCGCGTGAGAGTTTGACGAGTCTTTCGCCTTGAAAGTATCGAAGCATTCGAGTGATAACTTCTCTGTGGGAACCAAGATGGTTTGCGATAGTTTCGTGAGTGATTTTCAGCTCATTTGTTCCTTCGATAGAGGTTTCTTCTAAAAGAAATGAAGCAACACGCTTATCCAGACTCTTCCACATGATTTGTTCAATCAGCCACATGACATCAGAAAAACGGGTAGCCATTAACTCATTGGTATAGTTTGCGACGGAAGCAGATTCTTTCATGATGTCCTTATAGATTTCAGCAGGGATGATCCAAAGATCAGTATCTTTTTCTGCTTCAATGGTTACTTCAAATTGAATGGAGCGTATGATACATGAGGCGGATAAAAGACACATATCCATATCGAACAGACGGTAAAGTGTAATTTCTCGTCCTTCATCTGAAAGTATGTAGGTTCGAAGCTGCCCGGATTTAACCAGTAATAATCCAGTACAGTCAAGGTTTCCGTTGTGAATGATCGTTCCTTTTTTTACATCCCGTGTGATTAAATTGTCTGAAATTAGTTTTTTCTGTGCTGTATTTAAGTCATTCCATAGTGGAAAATAATTTTCGAAGCTCATAAAAGTTATCTCCTTTACGAACATAGTATACTGGATTTTTTAAGATACGTCAATTATATAATTGACATATGCCATAAATAAAAATATACGGATTATAATACATGACTGTTGTAGATAGACGATGGCAGTCTGCACTGGCATTGACTTTGCCAGAGATTTGCGGAGGTATTGCTTTCCCGGAAATTGTTAAACATTATCGATATGGCCGGGTTATGCTGGATCGGCAAAAAAATCCGACTCGTGATGTGGGAACCCAATATATCCGCTGGTTTGATGAATATGCAGGGGACCACTTTAAATATGGTAAGGGGTAAAATATCGTTTGCGACAACATATAAAATTGCTTTTAATTAGTTTATGGTGATGAGCTTTCAATTTTGAATGCCAGGTTCGATGTAATCAGAGTAGTTAAACTGCTGCCCCTTAAAAATTCTCTATCCCGAATGATGTTTCTGGGATTTTCCTGCTTGCTGCCCTGGCCGTTTCTATCCATTCACTGATCACATTTTTCACATTTTCAAATGCCTCGTTAGGCGTCCTTCCATCCGCCATACATCCTAGCAGATCTGGAACGGTCACAATATAGCAATTTTCTTTTGCGGAATATTTCATCACTATACAATAATTCATCAAAATCCCTCCAAACAAATTAAACTATAAACAGTATAGCATAAAATTTAGAATTGAAAATAGAATGGATTATTATTTGTTAGGCAAATGATTAAAAACAGAAGAAAAACAGATAAAATACGAAAAAAATGGAGAGATTACAAGACACTATCTGATTTTTTCCTGTTTTTCATAAAAAATCACATATTAATACCGATAAAAAGATTTTGAAGAAAATGGAGGTATTAATATGATTACAAAGAATGAAGTCCCGCTCTGGAAAAAATATGCACTTACCCTTTCAGAGGCTGCTCAGTATTTTGGGATTGGCGAAAGAAAACTGCAGCAGATTGCAGATGATAACCGTGATACCGGTATTGTGATATATAACGGTGTCAAGTTGTTATTCAAACGTGAGAGATTTTCTGAATGGCTGAATGAAGTAAATTCGATTTGAGAGCGTGATGACAAAAGGACACCAGTATGATATTATAATTTTACTGGTGCCCTTTTTATATGAAAGGGTAGTTTGTATATGAAAAAGGTTAGCACAAAAAGACGTGATAGTAAAGGAAGGATTTTGCAAAACGGCGAAAGTCAAATGTCGGACGGACGTTATCGATATTTCTATTACGTCGGCGGTAAACAGAAAAATTTGTATTCCTGGAAATTGGAAAAGAATGACCGGTTACCGGCAGGAAAAAGGGAATGCGTAGCACTGCGCGAGAGAGAAAAAGAACTGCAGTTACAAAACTTACAGGGCGTTAATCCTGAAAAAATGACAGTTCTTGAACTGGTGGAAAGATATCTTGCAATCAAAGATTTAAGTGTAAAAAAGACTACAAAAGCAGGACACCAGACAGT
Source organism: Blautia intestinalis (assembly GCF_014297355.1). Classification (GTDB taxonomy): domain Bacteria; phylum Bacillota; class Clostridia; order Lachnospirales; family Lachnospiraceae; genus Blautia_A; species Blautia_A intestinalis. Next base: position 2,951 of record NZ_JACOQE010000008.1, read on the forward strand.
GTTAAATGTCTTGAAGAAAGAGAAGTTTGCACAGATGGAAATTAGCAAAGTGAAGGTATCTGATGCAAAGCTATTTCTCATCAAATTGCAGCAGGAGGATGGGAAGAGTTACAGTACGATTCATATATCATCCGGGGTGTATTAAGACCTGCTTTCCAGATGGCGCTTGAAGATGATCTCATTTTAAGAAATCCGTTTGAGTTTCAGGTATCAGTAGTGTTGGTAAATGATTCCGTAACCAGAGAAGCAATCACTGTAGACCAAATGCGGAAATTCTTAAACTTTGTAAAGGAAGATGAGCATTTCAGCAGGTATTATGAGGCATTTTATATTCTGTTCCATACCGGCATGCGTATTTCGGAATTTTGCGGATTGACGGTAAAAGATCTGAATATGAAGGAAGGCAAAATTAATATTGACCATCAGCTTATGAGATGGTCTGATATGAAATACGGAATAGAAAGCCCCAAGACTAATGCCGGAACCAGGCAGATCCCGATGACGTCTGAAGTTTATGAATGCTTCAAAATTATTTTGGAGCAGCGTAAAAAATACAAGGTTGAGCCGGTTATCGATGGCTACAGGGGATTCCTGTTTTTGGATAAAAACAAAATGCCGTTGGTGGCATTGCACTGGGAGAAGTATTTTCAACACGCTGTCGAAAAATATAACAGTATTTATAAAGCGCAGCTTCCAAAGATCACGCCTCATGTATGTCGACACACCTACTGTAGCAATCAGGCGCGTGCCGGCATGAATCCAAAAACACTGCAGTACCTGATGGGACATTCTGATATCGGGGTTACACTCAATACATATACTCATATCAAATACGACGACGCTAAAGATGAAGTTCTTAAAATGGCTGGAAGTCGCTAAAAATGTGTAATGTTAAGAGTTTTCAATTTAACATGATTGACGACAGAGATATGAAGAGATATGAGGAGTTATGCAGAATTACACCAGAAACACAAAAATCCGGAAATGCTTGTAAAATCGGCATAAATCCGCATAAGTCAGCATAAAGGAGTATAAGTCAACAATGATAAAAGTACTTTTCGTATGCCACGGCAGTGTTTAAGGGATGCCGTGAAAGCCTTGGTTTTAAAGGATTTTTTGATGATTGACGAATAATTTGCACCTTATTTATACCTTAGGAAGACCGGATCGGAATAATAGAGAAAATAAAGAAATAGATAAATATAACAGGAAGCAATTTTGTCATATTGGAAATAATTAGAATTTGCTGAACCGTGCTGATTTTTTTGATTGATTGAGTATAATAAAAGTAAGAACAGAAATGTTCTCGATGTAAGAGCATCGTTAAAAGTTGGGCTGCAGATGGAGCAGGATAAAATTCCATCTCATTAGATGTCTTAACTGGGCATCGAGCTTGGCAACTTGGATAAAGTTGTAGTCCACGTGGGGGACTTAATGATTTCCACGTCGTTATTGATATCTTAACTGGATATCGAGGCTGACAACCAGCAGAAAACTCTTTTACAAAAGTAATTCTCAGAAGAGTGTGGTTAAATGCCACACTCTTCTTTGCGTATAAGGTATAAATGGCAACAAAGGTAGATAAGAAAAACGCAATACGACAAGGTATTATAGAGGCGGCAATTGTATATAGCCAGAGTTTGGCGGGTAAAACATTTCTGTATGTATATGGAGATGAATATTTTGAAGCTTCTTTTCCGGTGGATCATTTTCTGCATTTAACAGGAGTGGAGACAATACTTTCTGCAAAGGATTTTTATAGGAATGCAAAAAAGGCTATTCTTACAAATAATCAGTTCTATTTTGATGCAAGACATATATATGCAAATGCCAAAAAGAAACTGCCATGTTTGAAGCGATTGCCAGAATTAACAAATGAGATGGTTTGTGTTCTTAAGGATATGCAGACTATGACAATTACATATAAGCTCAGCGTTACAAATTTGGAATTTACATTGGGGCTGACAGAAAACACAGATAGAGGTGGAAACAAGATTAATGATTTTTTCTTGCCAATGTCTTTGCGAGTTAAAGATTCATCTGTTGAAAAGAGTGGTGATGGAGAAATCGTAGATTTCATTTTTTCAAAGGATGCCAGTGTGGCGAAGTATGATATTTTATTGGTTGAAGATAAGGATAAGAAAATTCCAGATTGCATAAAGCATTTGATTAGTGACAGCTTTTATTATGAAGCAAATGAATAATTACATATAAAATAATCAGAGCATCGGGGAACTGGTGCTTTTTGTTTTGTAGGGAAATAGGAGTTATTGTATATGTTTAGACAGGACAAATTAGAAAGGAAGATCCTTCTACCGTAGCAGATGACAACTTTCATTTCATGACTGCTTTTTCTCTTGTCCGCCAACTGATCGGTACCCGAAGTTGTCCGGAAAAAATCGGATTTTATGTGTCAGTTTACGTGATAGGCATATAGTTCATATATCATTGAAACGGCACTCCAGTTGCTCTAATCTTCTAAATCGTCAGTTTTCTGGCAAATTATCACAAAATATTGTGATGTAAATCTTTGATACTACTGAATATACTACTAGCGAACGAAAAATGATGCTTGTTTTACATATAATCACAAAATTTGAGTGAAAAAAGTCTTATGGTCATGTGCGAAAATGAAGGTAAAACTTAGTAGACGATATAATGTATAAATTCATAATTTGAAAGAATATTAACTATTTATAGGCATCCGTTTTAATGAATCTATCTGAATAGGAAATAGTTGCTATATCGGCTAAAAAAACAGCACAATAGATAAAATGAATGGTGTTTTTGCCGATAGTGTGATATACTAATTAGTAGATTAGTACGTTTTGGATTTAATTTATGATGGATGGAGGGTGGCAGATGAAATACCTTTTAGTTGCTGAAATAGCAAAAAAATGGAATATGTCAGAACGTAGTGTTAGAAATTACTGTTCCCAGGGGCGTGTGAACGGTGCATTTCTTACTGGTAAGACATGGAACATTCCAGAAAACGCAGAAAAACCGGAGCGCACCAACAAAAGAAAAGAAGAGCCGATTACTCTGTTGGATATTCTGAAAGAGCAGAAGGCAAGTAAATATTTCGGTGGGATTTATCATAAGACACAGATTGATTTGACCTATAACTCTAACCATATGGAGGGAAGCCGCCTGACACACGATCAAACCAGATATATCTTTGAAACCAATACTATTGGCGTAGAAAAAGAAGTGCTGAATGTGGATGATGTGATCGAAACGGCAAATCACTTCCGGTGCATTGACATGATTATTGATCATGCAAAAGCAGCTTTGACGGAGAAATTCATCAAAGAACTTCATTTGGTTTTGAAGAATGGCACCAGCGATTCTAGAAAAGATTGGTTTGCTGTTGGTAATTATAAGAAACTTCCGAATGAAGTCGGTGGCAGGAATACAGCCCTTCCAGAAGAAGTTCCCGATAAAATGAAGGCCTTGCTGACGGAATACAACGCCAAAGAAGAAAAGACCTTTGCGGATATTCTGGACTTCCATGTGAAGTTTGAGCGGATTCATCCGTTCCAGGACGGCAACGGTCGTGTGGGCAGATTGATTATGTTTAAGGAGTGTATGAAATACAATATTGTTCCGTTCATTATTGAGGATAATTTGAAGCTGTTCTATTATCGTGGATTGAAGGAATGGGACAACGAAAAAGGTTATCTGACCGATACCTGTCTGACAGCACAAGATAAGTATAAGGCGTATTTGAATTATTTTAGGATTGAATATTAAACGAGCTAATTTCCAGACTATATAATAGGTAAAATGACTTTTGGGAAAAGGCAAACAAAGAATTGAGTTATAAATGGAGAAAGCGGATATGAATGACAAAAAAGGTGTAATATATATTCTCACAAATCCTTCTTTTCCAGATTATGTGAAAATAGGATATGCAGATAATATAGATAAACGATTGAAACAATTGAATCGCAGCGAATGTATTCCATTCGCATTCCGAGTATATGCGACATACGAAGTGAATTCAAGATTGTCAGATTTGAAGTTACATGCGATTATTGATAAGTTGAATCCTGATTTACGTTCTGTTGATGAATTTAATGGTCAGAAAAGAGTGCGTGAATTCTACGCAATGAAGCCAGAAGAAGCATACGCAATTTTGGAGGCAATGGCAGAAATTCACGATTGCAAGGAGAATCTGAAATTAGTTGTTCCAAGTGATGTAGAAGCACAGGAGGAACAGTTGGCACAGGAAATTGACACAGAGAGCCATGAAAAAGCGGAGAATTTTTCATTTGCAAAATGTCAGATTTCTGTTGGAGAAGAAATTGAATATTATGATGATCCAAGTATTAAGTGCAAGGTTGTTGGGGACAGAAAAGTGGAGTATCAAGGAAAAGAAATGTCGTTGACAGCTGCTGCAAAACTCATATCTGGAAAGAAATATTCGATTGCAGGTCCGAGATTTTTTAAATATAAAGGCGAGTGGTTAAATGATATTAGGGCTCGTATAGGATTTTAACTTTTACAAATGATGTTCCGATAATGAGAATTATCCCTTCTGAAAATAACGGATTCGTGCTTATCACGTTTGATTTTACCTTCTTGAATCAGTTTCTCTTTCTCAGCACGAATGCGTTCCAAAAGAACGGAGGCTGGTTCAGCGTTAGGGTCTTGTGGTACAAGTTTACCTTGAATGGCTTCTTGGAGAATGGATTTTTTAAGTCGCTCTGGGAAAATATTGTTCAAATGTTTTGATTTTGAATCGACTGTGCCATATTCAATTACATGAACCATAACTGCATTAAGTTTTTCAACAATGCGAATTTGCTCATCCGCTGGAGGGATTGGTACAAGCATATTTCCCAGTGTTTTTCCATTGCAGTTATATTGATGATGCAGGGAATTATATAACAGGGAAGATACGATATCTGTTGAGTTAAAAAATAATTATAGAAGTAACCAAGATATTATTGATGGCTCTGAGATTGTATTAAATCTCCCGAGACATTATCATGCAATGACAAGGGAGGACGAGGAAGCGGAATATAGATTTATTTCTTGCAATAATGGGTTAGAGGAACAGTTCGATTTTTTTGCGAAAAAGATTGTTCCGGAATGTATTGAAAAAGAGATACCTTTGGAAGAAATAGCGGTGTTGCTTTCCAGTAATGATAGTTGCAAAGATTTAGGCTTAAAGTGTATAGAACACAATATACCATATTATATATCAAGGCATAATTTTGAACGAACTGATTTTGTAAAATGGCTAGAAGAATGTTCTGTTTGGATAAACAATAAAGAAAAGGCTTCTTTTGATGATATTTTTCAATATTGGGAAACTCTTGTTTTACAACATCAAAATACAAAATATAAGAGCGAAAATGATAGATTGAAAATGAAACATCAATTATTATGTGTTCTACAGGATAGTATAGCGTTTAAAGATGAATTGAATGAATGGATTAAATACATTTTATCTGAATTAAGAATAAAAGATTTGCTTATAGATTCTGATATTATACCGGATGAATGGGAAAATCTTAAGAGTTTGTTGGAAGAGGTGGCAGAAGATAAATATAGTGATTTTGATACTAATAAGTTTTCAAAGATAGGAAAGCCAGATAACCAAATAGCAATATCAACACGGCATAGTTCAAAAGGGTTGGAGTTTGAGGTTGTTATAATGATGGGAATGGAAGAACGACATTTCCCCGGGTGGTGGACTGATAATGATCCAGAAGCGTTAAGAGAGTCAAATAGAATCTGTTTTGTTTGTGTAAGTCGTGCAAAAAGAGTGTGTATTTTGATGCATTCAAATTACTATAATGAAATGGATTATAGATATAACGAAATCCGTTGTAAAAGATACTATCCGTCGAGATATTTGTTGCAACTAAAACAAAAATTTGATAGACATCCATAGATTGTTGATGTAAGTGAAACAGCCAGAAAGTTGTTAAGATAAATTCTGGCTGTTTGCTTTAGCTATTGGTTAATTATATAATGCCTCTATTGGATTTGATAATCTTCATGCATTCTTCGGACATAATAGCTTTTTTGAATTTGCAACCACAAATTGCTAGTCCCGGTGTATAGCAAATCTCATCCTTAAAGGTGCCAGTTTTTGCATTGACAGGGAATAAACGATAGGTTTCTGTGCAACAAATAAAATGGTTATTAGATATTGGAATAGCAAAGTCCCATGTTGTCGAGCCACCATTAGAAAGTTCGGGGGTATTCTTATAATCAAAAATATCATAGGAATCGGGGTTGTCTTTAAGATTGTTCCAGTAGAAAATTAATTCGTAATCATGTATAAACATGGCCTTTTTGTAAGAGAGGCAATTACGCTGGATCAAATGAGAAAATTCCTGAACTTTGTAAAGGAAGACAAACACTTTAGTCGGTACTATGAAGCGTTTTATATCTTGTTTCATACTGGCATGAGAATTTCGGAATTTTGCGGATTGACGGTAAAAGATCTGAATATGAAGGAACGCAAAATTAATATTGACCATCAGCTTATGAGATGGTCCGATATGAAATACGGAATAGAAAGCACCAAGACTAATGCCGGAACCAGGCAGATCCCAATGACGTCTGAAGTTTATGAATGCTTCAAAATTATTTTGGAGCAGCGTAAAAAATACAAGGTTGAGCCGGTTATCGATGGCTACAGGAGATTCCTGTTTTTGGATAAAAACAAAATGCCGTTGGTGGCATTGCACTGGGAGAAGTATTTTCAACACGCTGTCGAAAAATATAACAGTATCTATAAAGCGCAGCTTCCAAAGATTACGCCTCATGTATGTCGACACACCTACTGTAGCAATCAGGCGCGTGCCGGCATGAATCCAAAAACACTGCAGTACCTGATGGGACATTCTGATATCGGGGTTACACTCAATACATATACTCATATCAAATACGACGACGCTAAAGATGAAGTTCTTAAAATGGCTGGAAGTCGCTAAAAATGTGTAATGTTAAAAGTTTTCAATTTAACATGATTTTTACCATGATTGACGACAGAGATATGAAGAGATATGAGGAGTTATGCAGAATTACACCAGAAACACAAAAATCCGGAAATGCCTGTAAAATCGGCATAAATCCGCATAAGTCAGCATAAAGGAGTATAAGTCTGAAATGATAAAAGTACTATTTGTCTGCCACGGCAATATCTGCCGTTCACCCATGGCCGAATTTATCTTTAAGGATATGCTTGCTCGTCGCGGCATGGCCGACAAATTTTACGTCGCTTCTGCGGCGACGAGCACGGAGGAAATCTGGAATGGAATCGGCAATCCGGTGTATCCGCCGGCGAAGCGGGAACTTGCAAAACATGGAATATCATGCGAGGGAAAACGTGCAGTACAGCTTCAGAAAGCCGATTATGATAAATATGATTATCTGATCGGTATGGAAGAACGGAATCGCAGAAATATGCTTCGGATTCTTGGAGGCGATCTGGAAGGAAAGGTAAGTCTTCTGCTGGATTATGCTGAGCGTCACGGAGATATTGCGGATCCGTGGTATACCGGTGATTTTACCACGACTTATTCTGATATTGTCAGAGGCTGTGAGGGATTTCTTACAGTTCTTGGACAGGAGGGAAAGCAGTAAAAACAGCACTTTCGGACATTTGTCTGTCGACCTTTTGTGAGAAACCTCTGCTGAGCGCGGAATATGTCGAACGAATTTTGTTTACAGAAAGTCAAATATGCTGTATGCTCAATGCATAGCAACTCTTAGAGGGAGCGTCTGCTTCCTCTTTTTATTCAAATCTATATTTCATGGGCATGTCGCCCGAATATTCAGAAAGATGAGGAAATCTATATGGAAAAGAATTATGAAACATTTGTAAACAACCTTCGTGAGAGACTGCTTGAGGCAACAGGATATCAGGAGGAAATGATCTGTTACAAGGCGGCCGAGGAATATCCGCCTACAGATGGAGATCGCCTGCTTTTGAAGAATCGGCAGCGGGAAGGTGTATATGAAGTATGTGCGCTTTATGTAAGGGATCTTTATGACTGGAATCAGAACGGAGCAACGATGGAGCGAATTGTGCAGGAGATCATGCATCGGCTGGATGCTATTGTCAAATCGGAATGCTTTGCGAAGAGCAAAAATCTGGAAGACTATGAAAAGATCAAAGATGATCTGTTTATTCGTCTTCTGAATGTCGGGAAAAACAGAGAAGAGTTAAACGATGCAATTTTCCGTACGATTGGAGACATTGCTCTGGTTCTTTATGCTCGAATGGGAGAATTGGATGGATGTAGTACCAGTGTAAAGATTAAGCGGCATATTTTCGAGAAGTGGAATAAAGATGAACAGATGACGTTTAATGATGCGTTATTGAATACATATTTTATTTCACCGCCGAGGATCTATTGCTGGGAAAAACTGATCTGCAATATGGATTATGAAGGCGAAAATTTTATGAATCTGTTATTTGACGGGCCATTAAAGAAGAGTGCAATCGGGAATTGCCTGAGTACTGCGACGCGTACCAATGGAGCTGTTGCGGTGTTCCTGCCGGGTGTTGCACAGCGTCTGAGTGATTTGCTGGATGGTGGATTTTATATGGTATTTACAAGTGTACACGAAGTGATGATCCACAGCGAAAAAACAGCGGATCCTGAGGATTTGAAACGGGTTCTGGCAGATACAGTGCGTGATACGACTCCGGAAGAAGATTTCCTAACATATTATGTGTACCATTATAATCGTGAGACAGGACAGTTTACATACTATTGATTGACATATTTTTAGATTCTCCCGGATTTTACATGCAGGGAAAATTTTTATGCCGTCTGCATATACTAATTAAAAAGCAGTCAGGAGAGCAGAAGTGGCATATAAGATCGTATTGGATGCCGGGCACGGGGGTACGGATCCGGGAGCTATATATAAGGAAAAAAAAGAAAAGGATGATAATCTTGCTCTGACGCTTGCTGTTGGCAAAATCCTTGAAGACAACGGCGTGGATGTGGTATATACTAGAACCGAAGATGTTTATCAGACTCCATTTGAGAAGGCGCGCATTGCAAATCAGTCGGGCGCTGATTATTTTATTTCGTTTCACCGGAACAGCAGCCCAGAAGATAATCAATATCAGGGTGTGGAAGTCCTTGTATATGATAAAAGCGGAATAAAATATGAGATGGCGCAGAATATCGTTGGTGCGCTTGGAGAACTTGGATTTCGGGAAATAGGAGTAAAGGAGCGGCCGGGACTTGTGGTGCTTCGACGCACACGGATGCCGGCACTTCTGATCGAAACCGGCTTCCTGAATTCGGATGAGGACAATAAATTATACGATGAAAAGCAAAATGAGATTGCCGAAGCTATAGCCGGAGCAATTCTTGGAACGCTTTCAGAAGAAACAATAGAGGCACCGGTTTATTACCGGGTGCAGACCGGTGCGTATCGCAACAGGGAAAACGCAGACCGTATGCTGTATCAGCTGAATGATCAGGGCTATCCGGCGTTCCTTTTATATGAAAATGATCTGTACAAAGTTCAGGTAGGCGCTTTTCAGCAGCTTGGTAATGCCATTAATATGGAGCAGCGGCTGCGTGATGACGACTACAGCACAGTAATCGTGACAAAATAAATATCACACAAAGGAGAAAGAATATATGTACCACAGATTTATAGAGCAGATCAGTGAATTTATTTTTGCTGAAGATGAACCGGAAAAAGCGGATATCATTTTTATCCCGGGGAATGGTTATTCACAGATGGCGGAAAAGGCTGCAGCCCTATATGGGGAAAAATATGCGCCATTTGTCCTTCCGAGTGGAAAATACAGCATCACTGTTGACAAATTTTGCGGAGTGTTGTCGGGTCAGGAACGATATAACGGCAATTACAGGACGGAATGGGAATTTTTAAAGGATGTTTTAGTGAAAAATCATGTTCCGGACGAAGTAATTCTTAAGGAAGATCAGGCAACTTTCACATGGGAAAATGCCAGATTATCTCGCGAAGTCACGGACAAAGCGGGAATAGAAATAAAAAAAGCACTGTTATGCTGCAAAAATTATCATGCGAGAAGAGCACTGATGTATTATCAGAGGGCATACCCGGAAGTAGAATTTCGGGTATGCCCATGTTGTGTTGACGGAGTTACGAAAGAAAATTGGATGAACGCTGAGGAAAGCATCCAATCTGTTTTGGGAGAGGTACAGAGAATTGTCACACAATTCTCCCTGATGATGTAATTGTTACTGTTTACAGGTAATATCCCGCGAGGTGTTTTGCCATGAATATGGCAAAATCCCGAGACATACGGGGCAAAATCCCATCACCGAAGGTGCTTTGTAATCTGTGGGAATATAAAAAAAATAATTTTGGGGTGTCGAAAAAAGTAGAACTGTGATATAATGTCTGTGTCGTAAAATGAAAGATTGTGTTACAAAAAAATTACAAAGAGATAAAAATACGATATATTGATTGAGGATGTATTTCATAAAAAAGTAAAAACATCCACTATAAATAGACTAAAGCAGACATTAATTCATGTTTAAATAGATTGAGGTGTATAGATTATGATGAAAAAGAGGAAGAATATGCAGTTTTTTGCTGTAGCGGCACTCTCGGCAGCACTTGTAACAAGTCAGTTTACTTACGTTCCGGTTATGGCAGAAAGTACAGCAGAAGTTCAGGCCAGCAGCCTGATTCCTGATAATGTTACAGTGGAACAGCCGGTTCCTCTTTCTGAAATTTCTCTTCCGAAGAGTGATTATGGTACATTGTCATGGGTGGACAGTTCCAGCGTTCCATCTAAGCGAGTACAGTCTTATGATGTGGTTTTTCGCCCGTACAATACAGCAGATCTTGCGAAGTTTTCCGGATGGGATGGTCAGTCGGATGTGATTTACAGCAGCGTGACGGTAGTTGTCAGCAGTTTCAGTAAGGATATAGATTACACAGACAGCAGTTATGAGAACTCGGATTCTCAGGAAACACAGGAGAATGGAAATACAGGAGAAAACGGTGAAGATAAGACGACAGAGATACCGGGAAGCACAGAAATATCAGATAATGATGAGGTAAGAGATCAGGACACACCAGATACAGTTGATGAGGATACTAAGGCAGATGATGCATTGAACAAGGCTCAGGATACAGAAGAAACACCTGAAAATAAAGATACTTCAGCTGATACAGAGAAAAAGGATTCCGCAGATATGGCAGAGACACCGGAAGCTACAGTCGCACCGGATACTCCAACAGTAACGGAAATCCCGGAGACTACAGAGATGCCGGAGGTTACAGACACACCAGATACCACGGAAACACCGGAAATTACCGAAGCACCGGAGTCTGATAAAGACAATATTTTTGACGGTACTGAGAAGAACATTACTCCGGATGAGCGTGCACAGACAGTAACAGATGAAGAACCGTCCGATGAAGAAAAGATCGAACTTGCAGCAACAAACCATACCTGCAACGGTATTTCTGTATCAGGAATTAACCTTCCGTGGTATGTACAGTTCCGTGCGGCAAGTGGCGAGAACTATGAATTCAGTAATGAAGCAGAGGCAAATCTGTTTAAAGCCTACGAATTTGAGCTTTGGGATCTGAAAAATAACACAGAATATGAAATCCCGGACGGGGAATATATCAGTGTGACCGTTCCGGTCAAAGCAGGGTATGACTATACCATCGAGCATCTTCTGGACAGCGGTGCGATGGAGAAGATCGTTCCAAGTGTGGATGGAAGCACAATGGTATTCAGCACACATTCATTCAGCCCATTTGGAATCGCTGGAAGCAAGACGCTGGTAGGTGAAGAAATTGAGGATGGAAGCTATTCTTCCGGAGCGACAACCAAAAGTTCTGCGACAGTAGGCCCGACGAGTGCAGCTTCATCATCTACAGCGACTTCTACGAATAGCAGTACAGCGGGAACATCTGTGCAGTCGTCTTCTGACCAGAGTAGTCAGAATGCTACAGATACTTTGACTTCGGATCAGGGGACACAGAATGGAAGCAGTTCTGTGAAGGCAGTATCTACAGGAGACAACACACCGATTCTTCCGTTTGTGATTATCGGAATCGCGGCGGCAGTGATCGTTGCAGTGCTTGTATACCTTAAGAAGAGAAAGTAAATTTTAGATTTTGTACATATGAAGAAAAAGCCCTCCATATATTTCAGTATGGGAGGGCTTTTTATGCAGATAAAAACAATCTTGAGATCTTTACTTCTGGCATATGCATTATCGGGAATATGCCTCCTGCTTCTTGCGCTGATAGTATTTAAACTTGATATCGGGCAGGAAATCGTAACAGTGGGAATTCTTGTGATTTATGTAGTTTCCTGTCTGGCGGGCGGCTTTTTGTCTGGAAAACTCATGCGGCAAAATAAATACAAGTGGGGATTTCTGGTAGGACTGTGTTATTTTGTACTGCTTATGATCGTTTCATTTGCAGTGCAGAGGCAATGGGATATGAGTGCACAGCATGCGATTACGACGTTTTTTATGTGTCTGGGAGGCGGCACGCTGGGCGGCATGCTCTCGTGAAAAAAAGACTTTTATTTAGGGTGGTTTTATGCTATACTGTCTCCAGATAACTATACATAAGGAGGGATATATAATGGAACATATCAAAACATTAAATACAAAGAATCTGCAGAACACAGTGAAAAAAGGCGGCTGCGGTGAATGTCAGACATCTTGCCAGTCAGCATGCAAAACTTCCTGTACTGTAGGAAATCAGAGCTGCGAGAACAAATAAGCAGGTTCAGAACAATCAGTTAAGCAGCGGAGTGAAATCCGCTGCTTATTCTTACGTTACAGGAAACTACTTCGTAATGCTCTGATAACGTAAAGAAAAAGATACAGGAAAGGATTTTCAGAAAGATGAGTCTGATACATAGATACCAGAGCAACGGTTACAACATTGTTCTGGATATTAACAGTGGATGCATTCATCTGGTAGATCTTGTGACATATGAAGTACTTCCTTTTATGGAGGAGGGACTGTCAGAGCAGGAGATCGTAGACAGACTGAAGGATCAGTATCCGGAGGCTGATATCCGTACTTCTGTTTCCGAATGTGGGAAGCTGAAAGAGCAGGGTATGCTGTTTACCAGAGATGTATACGAAAATATAATAGAAGAATTTACCGAAAATCGACAGACAGTAGTCAAAGCACTGTGCCTGCACATTGCTCATGACTGTAATCTGGCCTGTCGATACTGTTTTGCCGAGGAAGGCGAATATCATGGAAGAAGAGCGCTGATGTCTTTTGAAGTAGGAAAGAAAGCACTTGATTTCCTGATTGCGAATTCCGGTTCCAGAAAGAATCTGGAAGTCGATTTCTTCGGAGGAGAGCCGCTGATGAACTGGCAGGTTGTCAAGGATCTGGTGGCATACGGAAGAGAGCAGGAGAAGCTGCACAATAAGAAATTCCGTTTTACACTGACAACAAACGGTGTACTTCTCAATGACGAAGTTATGGAATTCTGCAACAAAGAAATGGGAAATGTTGTTCTTAGTGTGGATGGACGTAAAGAGGTTCATGACTATATGAGACCATTCCGTAAAGGTGCAGGAAGCTACGATCTGATCATTCCGAAATTCCGGAAATTTGCAGAATCCAGAAACCAGGACAAGTATTATGTGCGTGGTACCTTTACCCATCACAATCTTGATTTTTCAAAGGATGTTCTGCATCTTGCAGATCTCGGATTCAAGCAGATTTCTGTAGAGCCGGTTGTAGCTGCTGATACAGAGGAGTATGCAATCAGAGAAGAAGACATTCCAAAGATCAAGGAAGAATATGATGCACTGGCAAAAGAAATGATTGCCAGAGAAAAAGCCGGAAAGGGCTTCAATTTCTTCCACTTTATGATTGACCTTACAGGCGGTCCGTGTGTTTACAAACGTCTGTCCGGATGTGGCTCAGGTACCGAGTATCTGGCTGTGACACCGTGGGGTGATTTTTATCCGTGTCATCAGTTTGTTGGCGAAGAACAGTTCCTTATGGGAAATGTAGATAAGGGAATCACCAGACCAGAGATCCGTGATCAGTTTGGTAAATGCAATGTTTACACAAAAGAAGCATGTAAGGACTGTTTCGCAAGATTTTATTGCAGTGGTGGCTGCGCTGCCAATGCATATCATTTCCAGAAAGATATTAATGGCAATTATGGTATCGGATGCGAACTTCAGCGTAAGAGAGTGGAGTGCGCAATCATGATAAAGGCCGCGTTAGCGGAATAAAATAATAAATATAAGAAGGGAAAGAACAATGAAGAAAAACAGAGCAATCGTTGTACTGCTTCTGACCGCCATTATCACAGTCTTTCTGTGTTACACGGCCGGAGTAGGCATCGGACCTACCGGAACCGGTTCTGCGAAGAATATCAAGACCGGTTTGGATCTGTCTGGTGGTGTCAGTATCACTTATCAGGCAAAAGACAGTAACCCGAGTGCTGAAGACATGTCAGATACTGTATATAAGCTCCAGAAGCGTGTGGAACAGTACAGTACTGAAGCGCAGGTGTACAAAGAAGGAAATGACCGTATCGCTGTTGAGATTCCGGGTGTCACAGATGCAGATGCAATCCTGAATGACCTTGGGAAACCTGGTTCTCTGTGTTTTATCACAGCAGAGGATGACGACGGTAATGCAAACTTTACCAGCACAGGAAGCGGTTATGCACTTGCAAGAAGTCTTGACGAGATCCGTGAAGCCGGATCTGTCGTTCTGGAAGGTACAGACGTAAAGGATGCACAGGGTGGTGCGTTCCAGTCTGACAAAAACAGCTCCAGAGAATATGCCGTAAGTCTGACACTTACCGATGAAGGTAAGACAAAATTTGCAGATGCAACAAAGGCAAACGTCGGTAAACAGATTGCAATCGTTTATGATAACCAGATTTTAAGCGCACCGAAGGTAAATGAAGCAATTACAGGTGGACAGGCACAGATTACAGGTATGGCTGATGTAGAAGAAGCACAGAACCTTGCCTCCTATATCCGTATCGGTTCCCTGAGCATCGAGCTTGAAGAACTTCGTTCCAGTGTGGTTGCTGCACAGCTTGGTGAAGAAGCAATTTCCACAAGTGTAATGGCAGGTCTGATTGGTCTGATCATCGTAATTGTCTTTATGATCATTATGTACCGTCTGCCGGGCGTCGTTGCCGGTGTGGCACTGATTCTGTACACGGCAATCGTACTGATCACCTTAAATGCATTTGACATTACACTGACTCTTCCGGGTATCGCAGGTATCATTCTTGGTATTGGTATGGCGGTCGATGCAAACGTTATTATTTATGCTCGTATTCAGGAAGAAATTGCAGCAGGAAATTCTGTAAGAGCTTCTATCAAGTCAGGATTTTCCAAAGCGTTCAGTGCAATCTTCGATGGAAACATTACAACCCTGATCGCATCACTGGTACTGATGTGGCTTGGTTCCGGTACGGTTAAGGGTTTTGCTTATACACTGGCACTTGGTATTGTTGTTTCCATGTTTACAGCTCTGGTTGTTTCCAGATTTGTAATGAATGCACTTTATGCAGTTGGCTTCCATGATGAAAAATTCTACGGCCGTGCAAAACAGCGTAAAATATTCAACATCGTTGGTAAACGCAAAGTATTCTTTATTATTTCTATCGTTCTGATTCTGAGTGGTCCGGTTGCAATGCTTATTCATCATAATGTAGATGGAACAGCATTAAACTATGCGCTTGATTTCTCCGGTGGTACAGCAACAACTGTAACATTCAACGAAGATATGGATATCAAGCAGATCGATTCAGAAGTAACTCCTGTTGTAGAGGAAGTTACCGGAGATAAGAACGTACAGCCTACAAAGGTTGTCGGAACAAATCAGGTAGTGATCAAAACACGTACTCTTTCTCAGGAAGAACGTGAAAAACTGGATCAGGCACTGGTTGACAAGTTCGACGTAGATGAATCTCTGATCGCTACGGAGAGTATTTCTTCCACAGTAAGTTCTGAAATGAGAAGAGATGCAGTTGTTGCTGTAATTGTGGCTACACTTTGTATGCTTGTTTATATCTGGTTCCGTTTCAAGGATATCCGTTTTGCAAGCAGTGCAGTACTTGCATTACTGCATGACGTTCTGGTTGTATTTGCATTCTATGGAATCTCCAGAATTTCCGTAGGTAATACTTTCATTGCCTGCATGCTTACGATTGTAGGTTATTCTATCAATGCGACAATCGTCATCTTCGACCGTATCCGTGAGAATATGAAGGGCAGCAGAGTCAAACTTGATGAGATTGTTAATGAAAGTATCACACAGACACTTACAAGAAGTATGTACACTTCCTTTACCACATTTGTTATGGTAGCAGTTCTGTACATCCTGGGTGTATCTTCCATCCGTGAATTTGCAGCACCTCTTATGGTGGGCGTTATCTGCGGTGCATATTCTTCTGTCTGCATCACAGGTGCTTTGTGGCTGGTAATGAAACGTTATTACAGAAAACCGGTTCCACAGGCTGCAGTTGCAGCAAAGACAGCTGCTTCTTCTGCGAAACAGAATAACTCTGGTAAACAGAACAGCCAGCCGGCCAAAAAGGATCCGACACAGCCAAAGAAGAAAAATCGTAAAAGAGTAGCGGAAAGACTTGCAGCTCAGGAAGCAGCAGCGAAAGAAAATGCTTCCGGCGAAGAAAAGTCCGAATAATGAAATAAAAGAGATCAGGTTCCCGGGACAGGTATTTGCCCCGGGACTTGTTCTATCTGGAGAAAAGAAATGTGCATACTCCAAAGTGTGCAGAGGAGAACATATGGAAAAATGGATGGTATATGCCAAAAAGGCGGATTTTCAGGAGATCGGCAGGAAATTCGGAATCGATCCGGTGATTGCCCGGCTGATTCGAAACCGTGATGTAGACGGAGAAGAGGCAATACAGTCGTATCTTCATGGAACACTTGAAGAACTTCCATCACCATGGCTTATGAAAGATATGGATAAAGCTGTGGAAATTCTGAGGACAAAAATTGCCGGAAACAAAAAAATCCGTATCATTGGTGATTACGATATTGACGGCGTGACGGCGACCTGTATTCTACTGAAAGGTCTGAAACGACTGGGGGCACAGGCTGATACATGTATTCCTGACAGGATCAAAGACGGATATGGACTTCATGAGCAGTTGATCGATCAGGCGTCGGAAGATGGAATTGATACGATCGTGACCTGTGATAATGGTATTGCGGCAGCTGGTGAGATCGCAGATGCCAGATGCAGAGGGATGACTGTGGTTCTTACGGATCATCATGACGTTCCATTCCGGGATAGTGAAAACGGACGTGAATGGATCATACCATGTGCGGATGCAGTGATCAACCCGAAGCAGCAGGATTGCTCATACCCTAATAAAAATATTTGCGGCGCGGTCGTAGCATGGAAACTGATCTGGGCACTGTACGAAAAGGCTGGCATTGACAAGTCCGAGATATTGGACTTTACAGAATTGGCAGCAATTGCAACAGTTGGTGATGTGATGGATTTGCAGGGAGAAAACAGGATCATTGTAAAGCATGGCCTGAGGCGGTTATCTGAAACGACCAGACCGGGCCTGCAGGCATTGATTTGTGTAAATAATCTGAAAGGAGCAGAGATTACAGCCTATCATGTGGGATTTGTGCTCGGACCATGTATCAATGCCAGTGGACGTCTTGATACGGCGACAAGAGCACTGGCGCTTTTGTGTACAGAAGACGGGCAGGAAGCAGCTAAGCTTGCCGGTGATCTTTATAATCTGAATCAGAGCAGGAAGGCAATGACGGAACAGGGAAAAGAACAGGCGATAAATGAGATTGAGACGGAAGGCATAAATAAAAATAGAGTACTTGTTGTTTATCTTCCGGAATGTCACGAAAGTCTGGCGGGGATCATTGCCGGACGTATCCGGGAACTGTACCATAAACCGGTCTTTGTGCTGACAAAATCAGAGAATGGTGTTAAGGGAAGCGGACGTTCAATAGAAGCGTATTCAATGTACGAGGAACTTGTTAAATGCCGGGATCTTCTGATCCAGTTTGGCGGACATCCAATGGCGGCTGGGCTTTCAATGGCGGAAGAAAACGTTGAACGATTCAGGAAGAAACTTAATGAAAACTGTACATTGAGTGAGAATGATCTGATGCCAAAAGTTATGATTGATGTGCCGATGCCGATTTCTTACCTGACAGAAACGCTTACCGAAGAACTCAAAGTTCTGGAACCGTTTGGAAAGGGAAATACAAAACCGTTATTTGCTCAGAGAAATCTGCATGTTTCAAAATTAAGGATCTTTGGGAAAAACAGAAATGTTGCCAAAATGACATTGACAGATTCAGATGGTGTCTGGAAAGATGCGGTATTCTTTGGTGAAGCAGATGAATTTGCAGAATTTGTTTCAATGCATGATACCATATCTGTAACGTACTACCCTGAAATCAATGAATATCAGGGCAGAAGAACGTTACAGGTTGTGATCAGAAATTATTGTTGATATATATATTATACAAGTTTGTGGCGGATCATATCAGGATTCAGTGCATATTTGATTGCGGTATCCTTATGGATCCGCCCTTGTTTATACAGCTCTACAAGACTGTAATCCATGGAACGCATCTGGTCTTGGGAGGAGGAAGCAATGACACCTTCAATCTGATGCAGTTTATTGTCACGGATCATATTTCGAATCGCAGGTGTAAGGCGCATAACTTCAAACACAGGAATAACCTTTCCGTTTACATCAGGAATCAGCTGCTGGGAAATGACTGCCTGCAGAACCATGGAAAGCTGTACGATAATCTGATGCTGCTGCGCCGGTTCAAAAACATCTATGATACGGCTGATGGAGTTTGCGGCACCGAGCGTATGCAGACTGGAAAGCACAAGATGACCGGTCTCGGCAGCGGTCATTGCCGTCTGGATCGTTTCATGATCCCTCATTTCACCCAGTAAAATAACATCCGGACTCTGACGCAGAGTGGCGCGAAGAGATGTCAGATAGTTTTCTGTATCTGTGCAGATCTCACGCTGACTGACAATACAGCGGTCGTGTCGATGCAGATATTCGAGCGGATCTTCCAGAGTGATGATATGCCCCTCTCTGGAATGATTAATTCGGTCGATCAGGCAAGCCATAGTTGTTGATTTTCCACTTCCGGCAGAACCAGTTACAAGAACCATACCTTTTGTATAATCAGCAGTCTGCATAACATCATCCGGGATAGAGAGTTCTGACGGATCCGGTAAGCGGAATGCAATCACACGTATAACAGCGGCCAGTGAACCGCGCTGTTTATAGGCGTTGATCCTGAATCTGGAAAGACCGGGGATGGAAAAAGAAAAATCATCATCCCCGGTATTCAGAAGGTGATTGATGTCGCGGTTATTTGCCATCTGATAAATGCATTCGAGAATCTGTTTTGTATCATCCGGCATTAAACGTTCTCCATAATCGGTAAGATGACCGTCCGCTTTAATGGACAGTGGACGACCGGCAATAATAAAGATATCAGACGCATGCTGGTTTGCAGCAGTTGTAAGAAAATCCAGTGTTTGTTCGTTTGTCATGATTGAGCTCCTTTGTATACAGGCTGATGGATGTCAGGTGTCCATGATGCTGTATTGTCTGTTTTCCATTGTAATATTTCAATAAAAGGTTCTGTGTCCGAAGATGGGTACAGGACTTTTAATTTTACAGATAACTCCTGTGTATCAGATAACGCTTCCGAGAATGAAATAACATTCGCAGAAGAATCGTATGCGAGACCGTCAATTTCATCAGGAATCTGGCCGGCAAGTGAGAAGTAGGCATCTGAATCAGAAACCTGACTGTAATCAGAAGCAAGCTGCTTTTGAATTGCTGTGACTGTTCCTGTGGCTTTTCCGCATGTCTTGTAATAAAGGTTGGTTTGTTGGATGGCAAAATTGGCGGCCTGCAGTTCGTCCCGTGATTTCCCGAGTGTAAGAAGAGACAGTACCGCGAGACAAAGTACAGAAAAAATAAGAAATAGCGACGGAATACCGGTTGCTGCAAAAAATGTTCGGTCATGTTTCATGATTCTTCCTCCTTAAGGGCTGACTGGATGGAGGGAAAACGAAATTCCGTGGAATGAAGCAGGGCATGATCTGCATCCATCCGGTAGAAGGAAAGCGTTCCTGCCTTTTTACAAAGGGAAGGGGACAGTTCAAGAAGCATTCGATAGGAAGCATTCTGTTTATCGCAGATGTTCCAGTTGCGGTCATAGTACCAGTTTACGGAAGAACTGTCTGAGATACCTCCGGGAAGATATTTGACAAAACTGTCTGCATTTCCATCACTTCCCTCCATAATTTCACTGACAGAAACAGTGTGTGCCTGTATCTGTCTGTTTTCAACCGCGTGTACATGGTTTTTCTCGGCGGCTGCGAAAATACGGATGCATGCAGCACTGGAAAGTGAAAGAAAAAGGAGGACAAAAATCATTTCCATCAAAAAAAGACTGTTTTTGGAATGTGACTGTATTTGTTTCATGTTACCTCCTTTTAAGCTGCACAGCTGTGCAGATAGAATTCAGATGTGTCTCCGGCGGTACTTTGAAGAAAAATATGATAAAAGCCATTAGCGTTTTCTTCTATCTGAAAGTCTGACAGAGATGCGATCGCGGTACCGGCATTTGCCTGTGCAGAAGATCCGTCTGCGGTAAAAAGCTCTTTCAGGCGGCCGTCATCCAGATAAAGGTATGTGATGTAGTCCTGATTATTTATGGTATCACGAAAACATAAAGCTGGAATATCATTTAATTCATCCGTAAAAATTCCATCCTGAACATCGTGCTGCCGGAATTTTGTGGCGATATAGGAGGAAACGGTGCCAAGATCTGTTTCGGAATCTGCCTTTTTGATGGATTGCTGATAAATCTGTGCGGAGAACAACAGCATGATCAGAAGGAACAGTACGAAGAGGCCGAATAGCAACAGCGAAAAAAGACCGGATATCGGATGAGAAGTCGGTGCTGTTTTTTTCATGATGAAGTATTCCTCCTTTCAGAATTTGTTCCTGTAAGTGGGATAACACTGATAGAAGGAAGAAGGTTGGATCCGTTGGGAACATATTCAATCACAAATCTGGAAGAGTCATAGGTGATGTGATAATCATTCAGAAGTTCGTCCAGACTTTCCGGATACTGTCCTTTCAGTGCGTAAGTACGGATCGCACCACTTTCCAGCGTCTGCAGCAATGCACTCTGTTCTTTCTGGATCGTTGCATCGGAAGTGCGCTCAATTGCAATGAAAAAAATGAGACCGATGCAGATCAGCAGAAACAACGGAAAAAGAAGCAGGACATTTTTAAAAAATTTTTCTTTACGGCTTTCAAAAAGCTTCATAACAGAACACCTCACATTGCGATATCTGCAAGTACACCAAGAAGCGGCATCATAACGGAAAGCAGGACCAGACCTACCAGAACCGAGAGAATAATGACGATAGTCGGTTCAATAACAGAAATCACACGTGTGATCAGGGCAGAAGCATTGTCCTGATAGCGGCTGGAAAGGTCTGCGAAAGCATCATCCGCGGTCCCGGACTGGAATGCAACTACGATCAGGCGGATTTCCATGCCGCCAAAAAGTCCGGATTCTTTCAGAGCGTCGGAAAATGCATAGCCGGTATTCAGAAGGTCGGCAGCTTTTTGGAGACGTTCCAGAACAAGTGGGTGAGAAATCATCTGCGCAGCAAGCGCAAGACTGGTTTCCGGAGAAAGTCCGCTTTTCTGGCCGAGCGCCAGTCCCTGTGCCATACGGCTGTAGTCGAGTGCAACCGGAATGTCACGAAGTACCGGAAGATGCAGGACAATTTTTGCAAGCGTCTGCTGGCCTTTTTTATTAAGACAAAGAAACAGGATGCATCCGATCAGAAGCACAGCCAGAATCAGAAAAAAGGCAGAATAACGAGTGATGACATTTCCGGCATTCAGAAGCCGACTGGAAAATCCGTTCATTTCCATTCCCATCTGCTGGAAAACCTGACGGAAGATCGGAAGTACCTTGACAAGAAGAACAACGATTACGATTCCCATCATACCAAGCATAAGAAGTGGGTAGGTGACTGCACTTCTGATCTGTTCGGATGTTTCCTGTTCCTGTTCGTAATGTTCAGAAAGACTGTCCAGAATTTCGTCAAGACACCCGGTTTGCTCGCCGGTTTTTATGTAAGCAGCCATAGAATCAGAAAAAAATCCCGAATCTGTGACAGCCTGAGATAAAGACCCTGTTTTTTCCATGGAAGACAGTAAATTGGAAAGAACTTCACGGTCTGTGTCGGTCGTACTTTCTTCCAGAAGAATATGGAGACTTTCAAGCGGCCCCATTCCGGAATGAATCAGTACTCCAAGCTGTTGACAGAAATTGCAGAGTTCCTGTGCGGTAAGTTTATGTTTCATAAAAAGGTCTCCTTTTGCCATTATCGCGTGAACTGTACAGTATAGTTATCTGCATTGCCGATGTAATCCTGAATTGCCTCACTGTCATCGGAGTCTGCGCTGGAATCGAAGGTCGGATCCATAAGGCTCCAGCTGTCACCATTGAATGATACAGCATTTGTTACCCAGCCTTTGGAACGGATGTAGACATCGATCCAGGCATGTTTAATATCTCCGGTATATCCAATCTGAAGTTTGCATGGGATATCACAGCTTCGAAGCATGGCAGTAGTCAGTGCGGCATAATCAAAGCAGATGCCGGTTTTGGTAGAAAGCGTTTCGTCTACATCCGGCAGATAACCGGTTTCTACCGTCTCGGCTTTGTCATAATCGTAAGAGAGATTATTAACTACATAATTATAAATCTGCTTCAGCGCATCTATATCGCTGGTATCTTCTGAAACCATAGACAGTGCGAGTTTGCTTGCCTCGCTGTCCGGCGAAAAGTTTACATATTGATTTGGATAAAGAAACGGAAGAAATTCATTTTCCAGTTCTACCGTCAGTGTTTCGCTGTACAGCGCTGCATACTGGTCTCCCTGAATCTGCTGGTATCCGACAACCGTGTAGTCTCCGTCTCCTTCTGTAAACGGAATGACAGCATTTTCCCCGGGTTCTATAAAATAGGAATAAAGAACTCCGGT
The DNA here is from genome assembly GCF_014297355.1 of Blautia intestinalis. Lineage (GTDB taxonomy): Bacteria > Bacillota > Clostridia > Lachnospirales > Lachnospiraceae > Blautia_A > Blautia_A intestinalis. The sequence goes on from NZ_JACOQE010000008.1 coordinate 26,045, forward strand.
AGGAGCTGTGATCTGAAGACTGGTAACAAGATCAGCAGAATCAGACTGTGCTGCGAAATAGCCCTGTGTGATATTTGAAACATCCAGTGTCAGAGGGGAAGATCCAAGCGTATCACTGCCGGGAGCTTCTGGGACAAGGACGCGCAGCGGAGAGTAGACAGGTGGCTCTGACGAAGAACTTTTGCTGCTGGAACCACATTCGGATAAAATGCTGCAAAATATGCAGGAAATCAACAATATGGCAAAGGAACGGGCAAAAACTGATTTTTTCATAAAAAAGCCGCTCCTTTTTGAATTTTTTAATTACGGTTTTGTGAACAGTATACCAGAAAATGTAAAAAAAAGAATGCAATCAGAAAAAATATTGACATTATTTGGGGAAATCGGTTTAATAAATTCAAAGGCAAACCTGTCGAAAGGCAGGGACGCAAAGCCATGGGTCTAAGGTCGTGAGATTATGACAGCCGGTTGCCGCATTAAATTCTGATTTAGTGACGTATTCTATATGGTAGAACTGGATTGGTTTATGCGGCCGTTTAATATTTATTATTAAGCGGTCTTTTTGCATGCTAAAACGGGAAAAGCCGCATCGAATATGTCGATATCTGAGAGGTGTGATAATCATGAAAAAGAAAAGCATTAAAGAGTTCTTCAGACAGAAGAAAGTTGCAGCAGGATGCGTTGCAGCAGCTGTAATCATTGCAGCAGGTAGTTTTGGTATCAGCTGGCAGTCACAGGATGCAGTAGTATTTCCATCCTATACAGATCCGGTACTTGAGACATCACTGACAGGTGATGATACTCCACTGGCATCGAAGCCAAAGGTTACCACAAAGAGAAAGACAAGTACCAAGACAACGAGTAAAAAGGTAAGAATGCGAACCGCGTCAAGGAAATCTTATACTAAGAGACTTCCAACGAAGCAGAAATCAAGCACAAAAACAAAAAACAGAACAAGTCTACAACAGTTAAAACTCAGACGGTTGTAAAGACCGCTACAACTGAGAAGTATACAAGAAGATCCAAACAGAAGGTTGTTACGCAGAAAGTTACAACGACAACGACAGTGGCTGCAAGTACACAAGCTGCAACTGGGACAGCTTCGACATCCAGTGCGTCTAAGTATACTGTTACCAACATTGCATCTGTAGCACCGAAAATGGACAACAGAGTTCTGAATGCATTCACAAAGCTGGGATTTACTGTTAAAGTTGATCCAAGTGTAAGTTATTCCGGACATTTTGATGCACGTACACGTACGATCACTATGAAACAGATGGATGATACCATTTATCACGAACTGGGACATTTCCTTGCATTCATGGCAGGAAACATGGACACGGGAAGTAAATTTTCATCTGTCTACAGCAGTGAGAAAGGTATGGTTACCGGTTATAATAAAGCATATGTGACACGGAATGCTTCAGAGTATTTTGCAGAATCTGTCAAAGATTATATGCTCAATCCGGGAAGCCTGAAAGCTCAGCGTCCGAATACATACAAAGCAATCGAGAAAGCACTTTCTATGGTTACTGAACAGCAGATCGAGCTGTATAAAGGCTTTTATTAATACAGACAATAGTGTACATACAATTTTATAACGAAGAGATTGAGGCTGCCTGTCTGACGGGCAGCCTTAGTTTTTGCATTGATTCTACTATAAAAAAGTGATATACTTATAACCTAGATTTACAGAAAACAGGCGGAGGCACGCAATTATGAAAAAATTAGAAGAGTATGTAAGAAGTATCCCGGATTTTCCTGAACCGGGAATCATTTTCAGAGATATTACCACTGTTCTGCAGGATGCGGATGGTCTGCATCTTGCAATTCAGTCTATGCAGGACTGTCTGAAAGATACAGAGGTAGATGTGATCGCAGGTACAGAGTCCAGAGGCTTTATCTTTGGTGTGCCGATTGCTTATAACCTTCATAAACCATTTGTACCAATTCGTAAGAAAGGTAAACTGCCATGCGAGACAGTTTCACAGGAATATGATCTGGAATATGGTACAGCAACGATCGAGATGCATAAAGACTCTATCAAACCAGGACAGAAAGTCGCTATTGTAGATGACCTGATTGCTACAGGCGGGACCGTAGAAGCCGCAATCAAACTGGTCGAGGAGCTTGGCGGAGAAGTTGTCAAAGTAGTATTTCTTATGGAACTTGCCGGATTAAAAGGCAGAGAAAAACTTGCCGGATACGATGTAGCTTCTGTTATCAAATACGAAGGTAAATAAGTACAAGTATTCCAAACTGGACCGGCAGCGATAAGCTGCATGAATGAAAGAATCAGATGAAACAACGGCAGGCAGGTGGGAGAGAATGACAGAGAAGAAAGAGAATGTACAGCGCGATAAAAATATTGACCCGAAAGAGCGGGAAAAGCTGGAATCTGTAAGGAAAGCAGATGCCGCAGTAAAGACCATGCAGGATTTTACGAGCCCTGAAGTTTTGTATCAGGAGCTGATCACCAGTGTCCGGAAATATCATCCTTCTACAGATATTACCATGATACAGAAGGCATATGAAGTCGCAAGTGATGCACACAAAGATCAGAAAAGAAAATCCGGGGAACCATATATCATTCACCCGCTTTGCGTGGCAATCATTCTTGCAGATCTGGAGCTGGATAAGGAAACAATCGTTGCAGGTCTTCTTCATGATGCAGTGGAAGATACATGGATGACCACGGAAGAAGTTGAGAAGGAATTCAGTGCAGAGGTTGCACTGCTGGTTGATGGTGTCACAAAACTGGGACAGTTGAGCTATTCAGCAGACAAAGTTGAACTGCAGGCAGAAAACCTTCGTAAAATGTTCCTTGCGATGGCAAAGGATATCCGTGTTATTCTGATCAAGCTTGCAGACAGACTTCACAACATGCGTACCCTGCAGTATATGAGACCGGAAAAACAGCAGGAAAAAGCACGCGAGACGATGGATATTTATGCGCCGATTGCGATGCGCCTCGGTATTTCCAAGATCAAAGTCGAACTGGATGATCTCTCCCTGAAATATCTGAAACCGGATGTATACTATGATCTTGTAAATAAAGTGGCTCTGCGAAAGAGTGAACGTCAGGAATTTGTAAATAATATTGTCAAACAGGTCAAGCAGCATATGGACGAAGCTGCGATCAAAGCACAGGTTGACGGACGTATCAAACATTTCTTCAGCATCTATAAAAAGATGGTCAATCAGGACAAGACGATCGATCAGATCTATGATCTGTTTGCGGTTCGTATCCTTGTTGATACAGTCAAGGACTGTTATGCAGCACTTGGTGTGATTCATGAGATGTATAAACCGATTCCGGGACGTTTCAAGGACTATATTGCCATGCCGAAGCCAAACATGTACCAGTCTCTGCATACTACACTGATCGGGCCGAACGGACAGCCGTTCGAGATCCAGATCCGTACCTTCGAGATGCACAAAACAGCAGAGTATGGTATTGCAGCGCACTGGAAGTATAAGGAATCTTCTGATGGTAAAGTGCCGGTTGACAAACGAGAGGAAGAAAAGCTGAACTGGCTGCGGCAGATTCTGGAATGGCAGCGGGATATGTCAGATAACAGAGAGTTCATGAGCCTGTTGAAAAATGACCTTGATCTGTTTGCAGACAGCGTATATTGTTTTACTCCACAGGGAGATGTCAAGAACCTTCCGAATGGTTCTACACCGATTGATTTTGCCTATAGTGTACACAGCGCAGTCGGTAACCGTATGGTAGGAGCCCGTGTCAATGGCAAGCTGGTACCGATTGAATACCAGATCAAAAACGGAGACCGTATCGAGATCATTACTTCTCAGAATTCTCAGGGACCGAGCCGTGACTGGCTGAAGCTTGTTAAGAGCACACAGGCAAAGAACAAAATCAACCAGTGGTTTAAGAAAGAATTAAAGGAAGATAACATACTGAAAGGTAAGGAGATGCTTACCCAGTATGCCAAATCAAAGGGATATAAGATCGGGATTTATACGAAACCACAGTTTTTGGAATCTGTTATGCGCAAATATGGTTTCCGTGACTGGGATTCCGTACTTGCTGCAATCGGACATGGTGGGCTGAAAGAAGGTCAGGTTTTTAACAAGCTGATCGAAGCTTATGATAAAGAAAATCAGAAGAATCTGACAGATGAGCAGGTTCTGGAAGCAACCGGCGAGACACAGGAGAAACTTCATGTCACCAAGAATAAGGGTGGTATTGTTGTAAAAGGTATCCATGATGTGGCAGTTCGATTTTCAAAATGCTGCAGTCCGATTCCGGGAGACGAGATCGTTGGTTTTGTGACGAGAGGACGTGGAATCACCATTCACCGAACAGACTGTGTCAATGTTCTGAATATGTCGGAAATGGATCGGGCGCGTCTGATCGAGGCGGAGTGGCAGCCGGCAGAAAATAAATCCGAGAAGTATATGGCAGAGATTCAGGTATATGCAAATAACCGTACCGGACTTCTGGTAGATCTCTCCAAGATTTTTACTGAGAGAAAGATAGATATGAGAACCATTAACAGCCGTACCAGTAAACAGGAAAAAGCAACGATCTCCATCAGTTTTGAGATTGCAAGTAAGGAAGAACTTTCTTCTCTGATTGCAAAGATCCGACAGGTTGAGAGTGTACTGGATGTAGAACGTACGACAGGCTGATCATCAGAAAGGAAAGCATATGAGCAGACTGGATTTACAGAAATGCATTGTCGGCAGTGTATTTACAAACTGTTATTTTCTTAAAAATAAAGAAACAGGAGAAATGCTGATTATTGATCCGGGTGATAACGCAGAAAAAATCGAACAGAAGATTCTTGAAATGCAGGGAAATCCTGTAGCAATTCTTCTGACACACGGACATTTTGACCATATTCTGGCAGCAGAAGCTATTCGCGACAGATATCAGATTCCGATTTATGCCAGTCAGAAAGAAGAAAAAACACTTCAGGATCCTAAGATCAATCTGACGGCATATCATATGAACAGTTATACCTTAAAGGCCGATGTATATCTTACGGACCTGCAGGTAGCCAGGCTGGCAGGATTTTCTGTACAGATGATTGAGACACCGGGCCATACAGTAGGAAGCTGCTGCTATTATCTGAAAGACGAGGGAGTACTCTTCAGCGGTGACACTGTTTTTTGCGGCTCAGTGGGCAGAACAGATTTTCCGGAAGGAAGTACAGCAGCAATTGTAGAAAGTCTGCACAGGCTTCTTGATGCACTTCCGGATGACACAGAGGTATATCCGGGGCATGATGCATCCACCACAATCGGTTACGAAAAGAGGTATAATCCATTTGTTTAAGATTGGTATTCTGTTTGAGGACAGGGAATTTGAGCATGATATATATGAACTGATACGGGCATTTTATCCGGGAAGTGAGATACATTCTTTTTATGAAAAAGAGGAAGAGACCTGTGATCTTTTTTTTAAGATCACAAAGCAGGCGGATTCCTGTGTGATTTCCTATGAAAATGCGGAAACCAAAGGTGTGGCAAGTGCAGAATTTATAAAGGGGCAGTCTTCGGATGCCCTTGTTTCTTGTACAGATGCAGAGAATCAGAACGCTGCTGTACAGAAAGAACGGGCACATGCAGTACGTAAAGAACGTAAAGATACTGTCAAGATTGCTTTATATAAACTTCTTGTAAAACTGACGGGCAAAACTCTTCCGTGGGGAAATCTTACCGGCATCCGTCCGGCGAAACTTGCCATGGGATTGATCGAGTCCGGAATGAAAAATACAGAAGCTGCGCAGGAGATGAGAGAACGTTACATGGTAAGCCCACAGAAGACTGCGCTGGCGATCACCATTGCGAACAGAGAAAGAGAGATTCTTAAGGATATAGACTATGAGAACGGTTACAGCCTGTATGTGGGAATTCCGTTCTGTCCAAGCATCTGCCTTTATTGTTCTTTCAGTTCCTATCCATTGAAACAGTGGAAGGACAGAGTGTATTTGTATCTGGATGCTCTCTGCAAAGAGATACGTGCGGTCGCGCAGATCATGCATGAAAAAGGCAAAAAGCTGGATACGGTTTACATTGGCGGAGGTACACCTACTACACTGGAACCGGATCAGCTGAAAATCCTGCTGGATGAAATTACAGCGAATTTTGATTGTGAGCATCTTGCAGAATTTACGATAGAGGCCGGAAGACCGGACAGTATTACACGCGAAAAACTGCAGATGATCCGCAACTATCCGATTACGAGAATTTCTGTCAATCCGCAGACCATGAATCAGGAAACACTGGATATTATCGGACGACGCCATACGGTGGAAGAGACGAAACAGGCCTTTGCTCTTGCGCGAGAGTGTGGGTTTGATAATATCAACATGGATCTGATCGTGGGACTCCCGGGAGAGGATCGTGAGATGGTGGAGCATACTTTGGGTGAAGTAAGGGTTCTTGCACCGGACAGCGTTACTGTTCATTCTCTTGCAGTGAAGCGTGCGGCGCGCCTCAATATTTTTAAGGACAGATATCAGGAGATGACTTTTGAAAATAATCAGGAGATCATGGATATGACCATGAGAACTGCTTATGAGATGGGTATGGGGCCTTATTATCTGTACCGACAGAAGAATATGAAGGGGAATTTTGAGAATGTTGGCTATGCAAAGGTTGACAAAGCCGGGATTTACAATATACTAATTATGGAGGAAAAGCAACCGATCATCGCATTGGGTGCAGGTGGCTCTTCCAAACTTGTCTTTGATCATGGGAAACGTATCGAACGAGTGGAAAATGTCAAAGACGTTACGAATTATATCGAACGTATTGATGAAATGATCGAACGAAAGCGTAAAGGAATCAATACATGGCTGTAAATCAGGAGGTGTATACGTTGGAGACAGCACAGAGTGAGACAGTTAAGTCAACGGACCGGATTCTGGATTTTGATCTGTCTGCGGAACTGAATCATGGAGTCGTTGTAAGTAATCTGGCGTATGCAGTAGCTGTTGAGATGGGGCTGGATGAAGAATTCTGTTACCAGATGGCAATCGCAGGTATGCTTCATGATATCGGTAAGCTGAAACTTACCGGCTATATCAATGGTCAGGAAAGAGACCCGCTTCTGATCGAGGAACTGAAGTATGTGAGGATGCATTCGTCGCTGGGATATGAAGAACTGAAAGATCAGGGGTATTCGGATATTGTACTTCAAAGTATTCTTTATCATCATGAAAATTATGATGGCAGTGGTTATCCATCAAATCTTTCTGAGAACAGTATTCCGCTTGGTGCACGCATCTTAAGAGTTTGTGATGTGTATGCGGCGCTCAGTTCGGACAGACCATATCGCAAAGCGTTTGATGTAAGTACAGTGATAGAACTGATGATTGACGAAATCAAGAATTTTGACATGGAAGTATTTCTTGCATTTCAGAGAGTGGTACATAATAATGAATAACAGGAGGACAGCATGGCATTAAAGAAAAAACCGGTTACCGGTATGAAAGACATTTTACCTAAGGAGATGGAGATCCGTAATTATGTAATGAACATGATCCGTGAAACATACGGAAAGTTCGGATTCTCTGCAATCGAGACTCCATGTGTGGAGCACATTGAAAACCTCAGCAGCAAACAGGGTGGAGAAAATGAAAAACTGATCTTCAAAATCCTGAAACGTGGTGAGAAACTGAAACTGGATACTGCAGAATGTGAAGCAGATCTGGTAGATTCCGGCCTTCGCTATGATCTGACTGTGCCGCTTTCCAGATATTATTCCAACAATTCCGGACAGCTTCCGGCACCGTTTAAGGCACTTCAGATGGGCAATGTATGGAGAGCAGACCGTCCGCAGAGAGGACGTTTCCGTCAGTTCATGCAGTGCGATATCGATATCCTTGGTGAGCCGACATATCTTGCTGAAATCGAGCTTGTTATGGCAACAACTACCCTGCTTGGTAAACTGGATTTCCATAATTTTACGATCCGTATCAACGACAGAAAGATTCTGAAGGCAATGGCTCAGTACAGTGGCTTCCCGGAAGAAAGCTTTGATACGGTATTCATCATTCTGGATAAGATGGACAAGATCGGTCTGGAAGGTGTTGCCGAAGAACTTGAAAAAGAAGGCTTTAAGAAAGATAGTATTGACACTTACCTTGGTATGTTTAAAGAAATTACTTCTGACATCGAAGGTGTACGCTACTGCAGAGAAAAATTAAAAGATGTTCTGGATCCGAAGGTTGCAGAAGACCTTGAAACAATCATTACAGCAGTTGATTCTGTTAAGAATGCAGATTTCAGGATCTCTTTTGACCCGACACTGGTTCGCGGAATGTCTTATTATACAGGACCGATTTTTGAAATTGCGATGGATGAATTCGGTGGTTCCGTAGGCGGTGGCGGACGTTATGATGAGATGATCGGTAAATTTACAGGACAGAATACTTCTGCTTGTGGATTTTCTATCGGATTCGAAAGAATCGTTATGCTTCTTCTTGAAAGAGGATATGAGATTCCTGAGAATGGAGCAAAGAAAGCATACCTGATTGAGAAGAATATGCCGGCAGACAAGCTTCTTCCTATCCTGAAACAGGCAGAAGAAGAGCGCAAAAACGGTGTTCAGGTTAATATTTCTATTATGAAGAAAAATAAAAAATTCCAGAAAGAACAGATGACAGCCGAAGGTTATACAGAATTTGTGGAATTTTTCAACAGATAAAAAAGGAGACAGAATCATGGCTGAAAGTATGAAAGGACTGCACAGAACATGCCGATGTGCAGAAGTGACAAAGGAAATGGTCGGCAGCAAAGTGACCCTGATGGGTTGGGTACAGAAAGCCCGTAACAAAGGCGGAATCGTTTTTGTTGACCTTCGTGACCGTTCCGGTATCATGCAGTTGATTTTTGAAAATGGTAATATTGATGAAGCAGGTTTTGAAAAAGCAGGAAAGCTTCGCAGCGAATTTGTAATTGCTGTAACCGGAACCGTTGAGAATCGTGGTGGTGCAGTTAACGAAAATCTTGCAACAGGTGCAATTGAACTTCGTGCAGAATCTTTACGTATTCTGGCAGAATCAGATGTTCCGCCGTTCCCGATCGAGGAGAACAGCAAGACAAAAGACGAGATTCGTCTGAAATATCGTTATCTGGATCTTCGAAGACCGGATTTACAGAGAAATATCATGCTGAAGAGCAAAGTTGCCCAGCTGACACGTAAATTCTTCACAGAAGAAGGATTTCTTGAAATCGAAACACCGATGCTTGGTAAGAGTACACCGGAAGGTGCGAGAGATTATCTTGTTCCGTCCAGAATCCATCCGGGTTCATTTTACGGACTTCCGCAGTCCCCTCAGCTCTACAAACAGCTCCTGATGTGCTCCGGTTACGACCGTTACATCCAGATTGCACGCTGTTTTCGTGATGAGGATCTCCGTGCAGACCGTCAGCCGGAATTTACGCAGATCGACATGGAGCTTTCTTTCGTAGATGTAGATGATGTTATTGATGTAAATGAGAGATTTCTTGCATATCTGTTCAAAGAAGTTTTGGATGTAGATGTAAAACTTCCGATTCAGAGAATTACATGGCAGGAAGCTATGGATCGCTTTGGTTCCGACAAACCGGATATGCGTTTCGGTATGGAACTACATGATGTAAGCGAAGTTGTCAAAGACTGTGGCTTTGGTGTATTTAAGAGTGCACTGGAAAATGGCGGAAGCGTTCGTGGTATCAACGCAGAAGGCCAGGGAGGAATGCCTCGTAAAAAAATTGACAAGCTGGTTGAATTTGCAAAAGGCTATGGTGCAAAAGGTCTTGCTTACATTGCAATCGCAGAAGACGGAACACGTAAATCTTCTTTTGCAAAATTCATGACAGATGAAGAAATGGATGCACTTGTTCAGGCAATGGAAGGTAAGTCGGGAGACCTGCTTCTTTTTGCAGCGGATAAGAACAAGGTCATTTATGATGTATTGGGAGCTCTCCGTGTAGAACTTGCAAAACAGATGGATCTTCTTGATAAGAATGAATATCGTTTTGTATGGGTAACAGAATTCCCACTTCTTGAGTGGAATGAGGAAGAAAACCGCTACACAGCGATGCATCATCCGTTTACAATGCTGATGGATGAGGATATCCCGCTGATCGAAAGCGGAGATCTCGGAAAGATCCGTGCAAAAGCATATGATATTGTACTGAATGGTAATGAGATCGGCGGAGGAAGTGTCAGAATCCATCAGAACGACATTCAGGAAAAGATGTTTGAGATGTTAGGTTTCACGAGGGAAGCTGCTTACGAACAGTTTGGATTCCTTCTGAACGCATTCAAATACGGAGTTCCGCCTCACGCAGGACTGGCTTATGGCCTTGACCGTCTTGTTATGCTGATGGCAAAAGTTGACAGTATCCGTGATGTGATTGCCTTCCCGAAGGTAAAAGACGCATCCTGTCTGATGACAGAGTCACCAAGCAGAGTCAGCGAGCAGCAGCTTGAAGAACTTGGCCTTGAAGTAGAACCGGAAACAGAAGAATAAAAGAGTAAATAAAACGGCTGTCCCAAATTACGGGGCAGCCGTTTTGTGCTGAGATGATATAAAGCCGAATGAAATTATTCGTTTTCAGAAGAATCTGTATCCTGTGCATCTTCACTTACCGGGGAACTGCTCAGAGTTCCGAATATGGCATTTCCGATGGTTGTATTACTGTCATCGAGTTTCCATGAAACTCCATCATTGGTCAGATGAAAGTATGCAGATGAAGTAATAGTCGCAGTGTTATTTTCGATATCTTTGAGAAGCATCTCAAGAGATTTCTGATAGCGTTTTTCTGATCCGTCTATTACAGCGTCAGCGGAGCTTAAGTACGTATCCTGTTCCTGGCTGAAAGTGTTCAGGATCGCAGTGCTGTCGAAAGTTGTGATTGTTGTGCTGATCGTTGCTGTATATCCCTGAGTATCGCAATCGGTAATTTTGAAATCAAAATTCTGGTGTACCTGTTCTACAAGTGCGGAAGCAATGGAATTTTTGTCGGAATCGGAAGTATTAAGCAGGCTTTCAATACCGAGATAGTCCCCCATCTGTCGGGTATCCATGGATTTCAGAGTGTTCAGATAAACTGTTAATGTTTCTTCGGGTGAGAGAATGTCGTTATCAGACAGATAACTTATAAGACCGCCGACAAGATCATTTTCGAGAGAATGTGATCTTTGAATTTCCCATTCATCATGATCCGAACCATTGTGCTGGAGAGTCATGGTACAGTCTCGTGTCACCGTTTCGTATTTGTTTTCCTTAAGCAGGCTGTCTAAGATCAGATAACGTTCTTCGAGAGAATCCGTTGTCTCTTCTGTTGACTGTGTATCAGAGGCGGCTGCTTTGAGAATGGCTGCTTCAAGAGATGCTTCTGCATAATCCTTTGCAAGTGTTTTGGCATCCAGTGTGGAAAGCCTGAGGGAAACGCTGGCTTCTTTTATATCATTGTCGACATCGATATCCAGGATTTTGTAATCGAAATCCTGAAAAAAGAGTGAAAAAACTTCTTTTACTTCATTTGATAATTGAATTTCCTCTGTTGTATCAGGAAAAAGCTCTTTGTAGGATACGTATTTCTGGGTTGTATCAGAATCCAGATTTTTCAGCAGATCCAGTTCATTGGTGATTACTGCCTCTACATCTGTTTTATCTACGTGGGAACAGCCGGTCAGAAGTGTGACGGACATAAGGATAAACAGAAGAAAAGGCAACAGACCTTTTGTGATCTTCATAGGTATCTTTCCTTTCAAAAATAGTCTTTTATATTTTATCAGATAAATGCATAAAAGTCAAAAAAAGGTAAATTTACGTCGGATTTCGAAGTAATTCGTGAACAAAATGTGAAACAACAGCGGATTTTTCTCAGCTCTTTTCTTTTATTTCAGAATCTGCTATGATAATTAAGTTGAAAAATGCCTTTTACAGGGTTAGAAAAGAAAATTGCTATGATATAGGAATTAAAAGTACCTTTTACGAAGTTAGGAGGAACACAGGTTTATGAAAAAACGTATATTGATCCTTCTTGGGATATTGATAATTGGCGGCGGAGCAGCAGGAGTATGCTGGAAGACGGGAATCATTGGAAACCATCAGCAGACCAGCGGTGAAGCAGTCTATGTAACGAAGATCAGTGATCTGACGGATCAGGCATCCGGAGTATCCAACCGTTATGCGGGCGTTGTTGAACCGCAGGAGACCGTATCGGTTGAACTGGAAAGCGGCAGGACGGTTAAGGAAGTTAAGGTCAAGACAGGTGATCAGGTCAAAAAAGGACAGCTTCTTTTTGAATATGATCTGAGCAGTATTCAGGAAAGTCTGGAGGAAACGCAGCTTGATCTGGACAGACTCAAAAATGAAGCAAGCAGTCTGACAGAACAGATTGCAACTCTGGAAAAAGAAAAGAAGCAGGCAACGCAGGACAATCAGCTTTCTTATACAATTGAGATCGAGACAAACAAAATGAATCTCAAAAAGAATGAATACAGCCAAAAAAGTAAACAGGCAGAGATTGACAAGCTGCAGAGTGCAACGGGGAATACGGAGGTACGAAGCAGTATTGACGGTGTGATTCAGAAGATTGATACTTCAAAGCTGGCTTCGGATGATAATAGTAGTGTGGATGATAGTGGAGACGATTCAGATTCTCCCTCCGGAGACAGCAGCAGTGGGAATGCGTTCATTACAATCCTGAGCACGGGCGCATATCGTATCAAGGGCACTGTCAATGAAATGAATGTCCAGAATATCATTGAAGGAAATCCGGTCATTATCCGTTCCCGTGTGGACAGCAGTCAGATCTGGAAAGGAACTATGGGGACAATTGACCGCGAAAGTGCAACCAGCAGCAACAGTAGCAGTTCCGGCTATGGTATGACTGACAGCAGCGGAGATTCACAGACAACTACCAGTACATATCCGTTTTATGTAAATCTGGATTCTTCTGATGGGCTGATGCTTGGGCAGCATGTCTACATAGAAATGGATGAAGGACAGGATACGCAGAAAGTTGGGGTCTGGATCAGTGAAGCATATATTGTCGATGCGGATACAGACAGTCCGTATGTCTGGGCCACAGATAAGAACGATAAGCTTGAAAAACGAAATGTGATTCTCGGTCAATATGATGAAGAACTGGGCGAATATGAGATTGCAGACGGACTTACCAAAGATGACAGCATTGCATTCCCTTCGGATGTCCTTGAAGAGGGTATGTCTACAACGACAAATATTGATGAAGCAATGGATACCGGTACCGTAGATATGCAGCCGGTGGATGAACTTGGGGCTGATAATCTTGAAAGTGAAGATGCAGATGTCATTGATGATTCTTCTGATTCTGAAGATGACTGGAATGCGGATGACTGGAGCATTGATGATGAAGATGAGTCAGACGGTGACAGCACAGTGATTGATGACCCGGATGCGATGGGAGATCTGATTTCAGATGATACCTCCGATGATGAAAGTATGATGGATGAAAATCTCGTATCGGATCAGGAGGATACGGAGGATTCAGAATGATTCTTGAATTAAAAGGCATATATAAAAACTATCAGCAGGGCAAAATGAGCGTGCCGGTACTCAAAGATGTCAATTTCTCCATGGAAGAGGGTGAATATGTGGCAATCATGGGTCCTTCAGGTTCAGGAAAAACAACGTTGATGAACATCATTGGTTGTCTGGATAAACCGACAGAAGGAAGTTTTTCACTTGATGGACAGGATATTCTGACCTGTTCCGAGAATGATATGTCAGATCTGAGATTAAATAAGATCGGATTTGTATTTCAGAGTTTTCATCTGCTCCCGAGACAGTCGGCACTGGCAAATGTAGAATTACCATTGAACTACGCAAAAGTAGCCAAAAAAGAACGAAGAGAACGTGCATTAAAAGCGCTGGAACGTGTCGGCCTGGCAGATCGAGTCGATTTTCTGCCAAATCAGCTTTCCGGTGGTCAGATGCAGAGAGTGGCGATTGCCAGGGCAATCGTGAATAATCCGAAGCTTTTACTTGCGGATGAACCGACCGGTGCTCTTGACAGTAAATCAGGTGCACAGGTTATGGAGCTTTTCCAAAGTCTGAATGATGAGGGGGTAACGGTACTGATGATCACCCATGATGCGGATATCGCAGCACATGCAAAGCGTGTGGTAACGATACGTGATGGTGAGCTGAAGGAAAAAGAGGTGAAGTAATAGAATGAAAAAAAGAATTATTATAGGCATTCTGATTGCAGCTCTCGTTGCTGGTGGTTCAGCAGGAGGCGCAACCTATTATAAAAAGTCTCATCAAAAAACAGTTTCTGTTGTAAGCGTGGACAATCTGGCAGGACAGTATTATATGGATGACACGAATCTTGACGGAAATATCGTGACAAGTGCTATTCAGAATATTACCGTAGATAAAGATATGATCATCCAGGAAGTTTATGTATCAAAGGGTGATGAGGTAAAAAAAGATGATAAACTGATTTCCTTCGATATGACTCTGGTTCAGATGGAACTGAATATTGCAAAACTGAAACAACAGAAGCAGGAACAGGAACTGAATAAGGCAACCAATCGACTGAACAGTCTGAAAAATGGTGGCGCAATCGAAGAAAGTGATGCAGATACTTCAGATACTTCTTCAGATTCTGATACAGATACAGACAGCGGTATGGATGGAAGTGACAGTTCTGATGATGGAGATGAAACAGCTTCCGTATCCGGTAATGTCAACGGAGTATATCTGGCAGCTGCTATGAATCCAATTCTGGCAGCGGCTGTAAATACAGGAGATATTTCTGAGGTAGCTGTTTATCAGGAAGAAGATTTCGCAGAAAGTGACGTTGCAAAGGATGACGACGCTGATACGCAGACTGGTGATTCCGGCAGTACTGCGGAGGGTGACGGAGCAGATACAAATGCCGGAGGAGACTCTGGTGCCGGAAATAATACCGGCGACAATACCGGGAGCAACAGCAATACAGGTGGTAACAATGGAAATACAGGCGGAAACAGTTTCGGTGACGGTAATAATGGCGATCAGATAGATATTATAGATGGCGATGATTCCGGTAACTCCGGTGACAATGCGGATGATGATTTCGGTGACAGCTCGGATGAGCAGATCGATATCGTGGATACCGACGAAGATGTGAACCAGGATACTTCGGGTCTGACCGATGGTAATCCGATGTTTTATCAGGTACTTGATGGTGATTCAAAACCGCTTAGCGGAAAAGGGACCAAAAAACATCCATATGTATTCCTTTGCAGTTCGGCCAAAGGTTATGTTGTTGCGCAGGGTTCTTTCTTAAATAAAATGGCAGCTTTTGATGCGAACGGCAACAAAGAAGATGGTAAGAAAGGATACTGGTATCAGCTGGAATTTCATCAGAATGATACAGTAGAAGATCTTGCTGACCGTAAGAAATCCTGCACCGGATATTATCTGGTTGACGGCAGTCTTCTTGAAAAAATGGTTCCGGACTATTCTGAAGTGGAGTTTACACTGGCAGATGCATCTCAATATGATAATAATTCGGATGATGATAACGGAGATGATGACGGAGACCAGGGGGATGGTGGTAATGCCTCTATCTCGCGTGAGGATGCAATCAAGATACAGCAGAATAAAGTAGAAAGCCTGAAACTGGACATACGTGAGAGTAAGCTTAATATCGAAAAACTTGAGAAAAAAGTCAAAAAAGAAGTCATTTACAGTAAACTGGATGGAACAGTTGCAAAAGTCGGTGATCCTGCTACGACAGCATCAGATGGCAGTAATTTTATGACGATAAAGAGCAAAGAGGGATTTTATGTAAAGGGTACGGTCAGCGAACTGATGCTGGATCAGATCAAAGAGGGAACAATTTTGAACTGTTCCGGACAGAACGGTGACTTCGAGGCGGAAGTGGTTGATGTTTCGGAATATCCGGTTTCCGGAGACAATTATTCCGGAAATGGGAATCCAAATGTTTCTTATTATTCCTATACAGCAACTATTCCGGATAAATCAGTGAAAGTGTCCGATGACGATTACTGGCTTACGATTACGCTTCAAAGTGATACGCAGAGTAAGGGAATCGTCCTGGATCGAGCATTTGTACGTTCCGAAAACGGAAGCAGTTATGTTTATAAGGATGACAACGGTGTGCTCAAAAAACAGAAGCTGAGCGTTGGCGGAAATGTAAACGGAGGCTACAGTGTGCTGGTTACGGGCGGAATCACACGTGATGACAAGATTGCATTCCCTTATGGAGATACAGTCAAAGAAGGTGCCAAAACACAGGAAGTTTCCGTAGATGAGCTTTATGGTTATTAGGAGGATGGTATTTTATGCTTGAAAATATGAGAATATCGATTCAGGGCATCTGGTCCCATAAAATGCGATCCTTTCTGACAATGCTTGGAATCATTATCGGTATCGCATCAATTATTGCAATTGTTTCGACAATCAAGGGAACGAGCGAACAGATTAAAGAAGACCTGATCGGAGCCGGAAACAACACAGTTTCTGTCAGTCTGAATTATGGTGACAGTGAGTATGATCCGGAGTATGGAATGACAGATGGCACTGCACCGCCACTTCTTTCTGATCAGCAAAAAGAAGATATCAAAAACCTTGATCATGTGCAGAATGCAACATTTTTTTACAGCCGTACTTATTCCAGCAGTGTATATTATGAGAACACAAGTTTTCAGGGCGGAAGTATATATGGAATTGATGCCAAATATCTGAGCACCTGCGGATATATGGTGCAGTCCGGCAGAGGATTTGTGCAAAAAGATTATGACAATATGCGCAAAGTTGCACTTGTAGACAGCAATGCGGCGGATAATCTGTTTTCAGGAGAGAATCCTGTCGGCAAGACCATTGAAATCGGTTCCGAACCGTTTACGGTTATCGGTGTTGTGCAGCAGAGCGATAATTACCAGCCGAATATCAAGACGATCGATGAGTTTAATGAATATTATCAGATGATCATGGGAACGGTCATGATCCCAAATAAATGCTGGCCGATGGCGTTCCAGTTTGATGAACCGGAGAATGCAGTAGTAAAGGCAGATTCCACAGACAATATGAGTTCTGTGGGAAGTGCGGCAGCAGATGTGATGAATCAGGGAATCGATACGAATTCCTCGAAGTACAAATACAAAGCAGATGACATTATGCAGCAGGTACGTAATATGCAGAAACTCAGTGAGAGTACCAATACACAGCTGATCTGGATCGCCAGTATTTCACTTCTGGTAGGTGGCATCGGAGTTATGAATATCATGCTTGTTTCTGTTACGGAACGAACCAGTGAGATCGGCCTGAAGAAAGCTATCGGTGCAAGAAAGAAAGTGATCTTGTACCAGTTTCTGACAGAAGCGGCCATGCTGACAAGTATTGGGGGAATCATAGGAGTGGTTGTGGGTATTATATTGTCAAAGGTTGTATCCCAGCTTTCAGGAGCTCCGACAGCAATCAGCATTCCTGCAATCATTGGTTCTGTACTGTTTTCCATGCTGATCGGTGTTGTTTTTGGATTACTGCCATCTGTAAAAGCAGCAGATCTGAATCCAATCGATGCTTTGAGAAGCGAATAAATTTTTATTTGAGTTACTGTTGGATGTATGATAAACTAAAAACAGTATGCAATATTTCGGATATGTATATCTGATAAATGAAAAAATACATAGGGAGATGCAGTATGGGAAAAATTGCAATTGTAACAGACAGTAACAGTGGCATTACTCAGGATGAGGGCAGAGAACTCGGTGTTTCTGTCCTGCCGATGCCTTTTTATATTAATGATGTGATGTATCTGGAAGGAATAACCCTTTCACAGGAAGCGTTTTATGAGCGCCTGAAAAACGACGAGACGATTTCCACTTCTCAGCCAAGTCCGGCAGAGGTATGTGGATTATGGGACAATCTTCTGAAAGAATATGATGAAGTTGTTCATATCCCGATGTCAAGCGGACTGAGTGCGTCATGTGACACAGCGACGATGCTTGCACGTGACTATGACGGTAAGGTTGAGGTAGTCAATAACCAGCGAATTTCTGTTACGCAGCGCCAGTCAGTACTGGATGCACTGGTACTTCGTGATGCCGGTAAATCTGCTGCAGAGATCAAGGCAAAACTTGAAGAAGAAAAAATGGAATCCAGCATCTATATTACACTTGAAACACTGAAATATCTGAAAAAGGGTGGAAGAATCACACCGGCTGCAGCGGCAATCGGTACAGTACTGAATCTGAAACCGGTTCTTCAGATTCAGGGAGAAAAGCTGGATGCTTACGCAAAAGTCCGTGGCAAAAAGCAGGCAAAGAGAATTATGATGAAGGCAATGCAGGAAGACTGGAACACACGCTTTAAGAAGTATGTGGAATCCGGCGAGATGTGTCTGCAGATTGCTTATGCAGGTAATAAAGAAGAAGCCGAAGAATTCAAAAAAGAAGTAGAGGCGGCATTCCCGGGAATGGACATCCACATGGATCCGCTGTCACTCAGTGTAGCCTGCCATATTGGTCATGGAGCGCTTGCGGTTGCATGCTCCAAAAAAGTTACAGTATAAATAAGGAGTCGCGAATAAAATGAAAAAGCTTATGGAATTAATGGCAGAGGAACTTGCTTCTGCTTTTGAAAAAGCCGGATATGATCCGGAATACGGCAAGGTGACGGTTTCCAACAGACCGGATCTTTGCGAATATCAGTGCAATGGAGCAATGGCTGGTGCAAAAGCGTATAAGAAAGCCCCGTTTATGATTGCAGATGATGTGGTTGCTTTTCTGAAAGACAGCAATATTTTTTCTGTAGCAGAGGTTGTAAAACCCGGATTTATCAATTTACGTGTAAAAGAAGAATTTCTTGCTGAATATCTTTGTAAGATGGCAGCAGATCCGAAATACTCTGTAAATACAGCAGAGCAGCCAAAGACGATCATCATCGACTACGGCGGACCGAATGTTGCAAAACCACTTCATGTAGGACATCTTCGTTCCGCGATCATCGGCGAGAGTATCAAACGTATCGGACGTTTTGTGGGACATAAAGTAATTGGTGATGTACATCTTGGTGACTGGGGGCTCCAGATGGGACTGATCATTACTGAGCTGAAACACCGCAAACCGGAACTTGTATATTTTGATGACAGTTTTGAGGGAGAATACCCGGAAGAAGCACCGTTTACCATCAGCGAGCTGGAAGAAATCTATCCATGCGCAAGCGGCAAATCGAAAGTAGACGAAGAGTACCGTAATGAAGCTCTTGAGGCAACGCATCAGCTTCAGCAGGGCAAACGTGGATATATGGCACTGTGGAACCACATTATGCAGGTTTCCGTGACAGACCTTAAGAGAAACTACAACAATCTGAATGTATCCTTTGACCTCTGGAAGAAAGAATCTGATGCACAGCCGTATATTCCGGACATGGTGCAGCAGATGAAAGATCAGGGATTTGCTTATGAAGATCAGGGCGCACTGGTTGTTGATGTAAAAGAAGAAAGTGACACAAAAGAGATTCCTCCGTGCATGCTTCTGAAATCTGACGGAGCTTCCCTTTATACGACGACTGACCTTGCGACAATCGTAGAACGTGTAAAACTTTTTGATCCGGATGAGATCCTTTATGTAGTAGATAAACGTCAGGAACTGCATTTTATTCAGGTATTTCGCTGTGCAAGAAAGACCGGTCTTGTAAAACCGGAGACAGAGCTTTCTTTCCTTGGGTTCGGTACCATGAATGGCAAAGACGGCAAACCGTTTAAGACAAGAGATGGCGGTGTTATGCGTCTGGAAAACCTCATTGCAGATATCGATGAGGAAATGTTCCATAAGATCGTGGAGAACCGCAGTGTCAAAGATCAGGATGCAAAAGAGACAGCAGAAATCGTAGGACTTTCTGCAATCAAATACGGAGATCTTTCCAACCAGGCTACAAAGGATTATGTATTTGATATTGACAGATTTACTTCTTTTGAGGGAAATACCGGTCCGTATATTCTCTATACGATCGTGCGTATAAAATCTATTCTGAACCGTTACAAAGAAGAAGGCGGCAATCTGGATGCAGGTGAAATCCTTCCGGCAGTAAATGCAAGCCAGAAAAATCTGATGCTGGAGCTTACCAAATTCGGAAGCACCATCGAAAATGCATTCGAAGAAAAAGCACCGCACAAGATTTGTGCATACATTTATGAAGTATCCAATGCATTCAATAGTTTCTATCATGAAACAAAGATTCTCAGCGAGGAAGATCAGGCTCAGAAAGAATCTTTCCTGAAACTCCTCGGACTGACCAAAGATATCCTTGAAACAAGCATCGATCTTCTTGGCTTCTCCGCACCGGATCGTATGTAGGATTATTATTGCAAATAAAATAAGTCAAACAGATATCCTCCATGTGTTTACGCATGTGGAGGATTTTTTATACTTTTTTTAGAAATAAAAAGTACAGTTTGTGCTATAATATGATTTATAAATCTATGAATCTCTGATTTCACTGTCGGTGTTCTCCGACGGATATCCACAAAAGAGAACGAGAATAAAATGCGGGAGGAGCGATTTCTATCGAATTGACAGGAATCATTTTAAAAGGCAGATACTGTATTGTTGACCAGATAGGAAGCGGTGGCGAAGGACGGATGTATCTGGCACGAGATCTGGAACTGGGGATTTTTCGCGCTGTAAAAGAACTTCCGATCTCGAATCGGCGGGAGGCGGGACTTTTACGCCTTCTGGAACATCCGGTACTGCCAAAGATGATCGACTATGCAGAGCGAGAAGGATTTTGCTATATCATTATGGAGTATATTCAGGGAAAATCGCTTGCGCAGCTGTTAAAAGAGGGCAAAGTGTTTTCACTGGAAGAAGTTTTGCAGATCGGAGATACAGTACTAAATGTATTGGATTATCTTCATTCAAGAAAACCGGCCGTTTTTTATGGTGATCTGAAGCCGGATAATCTGATGATGACATCGGCAGGTACGCTGTATCTGGTGGATTTTGGCAGTGCTGTTTTTGAATATCAGCGGCATAGTTACAGGACAGAATGTAAGGGGACAAGAGGTTTTGCAGCTCCGGAGCAGTATCGTGGGGGTCTTGATCAGACGAGTGATTTTTACTGTCTTGGTAAGACGCTGGAATGTCTGTGCGGAAGAGGGAAATGGAGATATATTTTGCGATGCCCGTATTTCGGAAAGTTTATCTTTAAATGCTGTCGCCTAGAAGCAGGAAAACGCTGGAAGAATGCGGCAGAAGCAAGAGAGTTTCTTAATAATATCCATCCTTTGAAGCTAAGACTCCGTTCTGCTCTTGCGCCTTTGGCGGCGGCTGTCCTGATACTGGCGGTTGTGGTGAGCAGTGGAGTTCATATGCAGAAAACATTACCGGAACTTTCGAAGGTACTGACGGTGCTTACAAAGGAATATTATGGATTTGCGTATCAGTCAGGGAATCCTGTACTTCAGGCAAGGGTGTATGCGCAGGCAGAAGCCGGATTTCAGAGATTATTAAAGCAATACCATAATCCGGAGGACCAGATTCGGATTCTTGAATTACTGGCATATAACGGGGAGCTGGCGGATCATGCAGACCGTGCGGAATTGTATTATCGTCAGTTGTTGACATATGAACCTGAGTATGAAAGAGGATATCTGGAATATGGAAGGTTCCTGTGCAGACAGGCACGATATCAGGAAAGCCGTGCTGTTTATCGGCAATGGCAGAATAACATTTCAGAAAAAAGTGCACAAAAGGAAGGGGCGCATTCTGATGAGTGGAAAAAATGGAAAAAAGAAATTCTTCCTGTTATTGGCAGGAATACTTCTGGTCCTTAACAGCATAAGTTCCGGCGTGTATGCGATGGAACTTGGTGGATTTGATGTGACGACGGGTGTCGATGATGTGGATGACTGGTCAGACTGGGATGAGACTGAGACCGGAAGTGCGGCGGAGAACGGGACATCGAGCGGTAGGGACAGTGAAAGCGGGGATACTTATGGAGAAACAGGGGATACAGGATGGGAAGAATCGTCTGAATGGGAAACTGAAAGCAGGCAGGAAGAGCCGGCCGGGACGGAGAACCGGGCAAATGCGGCAAATACAGAAGTGATGAATCAGGCAGGTACAGGTGGCAGTGTGAAGACAGATCAGATACAGGCAGGAAGTTTAGATTCGATGGATACGGACGGATATGGACAGGCATATACCGGAAGCGCAGAAATTAATAATCAGGCGGTGGCAGAAGTACCGACTGACACGCCGGTTCCCACACTATCTCCGATGATAACACCCACAGCTATACCGACACCTGTGCCTACCGAAGTTCCGGAATCCGAAGTCAATAAAGTGACCGAGTTTCATGAAGAATATCGGATTCCTCCGACGGAATGCCTGAAAAAGATGAAGCTGTTTTACTGGAAGGAAACTGTGCGGGGAAGAGAGAAAATGGAAATTAAGCTGAACCACAGAGTGGTGGCTGCTGTCATATCTCTCCGAATGAATGGTCAGGAAATATCCCGGACAACGGATTCAGGAAATATTTGTATTGTGCAGCTACAGGAGGATAATGAAAATCTGATAGAGCTGGCAGCGATGGTTCCGTCAGATTTATCGTGGACGGAAATCAAAAAGAATGCTATACTGTCGTATAATGTTTTTTGACGTGCATAAGAAAACAGGATGATTTTTGGACACGAAAATTGGAGGAACCATGTATAAAGCGATTTTATTTGATCTGGACGGGACACTGACGGAATCCGGGGAAGGAATTACAAAATGCGTGCAGTATGCACTGGAAAAACTCGGAAAACCGGAAGAGGATCAGAAGAAACTGGAAGTATTTATCGGCCCGCCATTGATGGAACAGTTTATGAAATATGCAGGACTGGATGAAGAAACTGCAGTGAAGGCAGTGAAATACTACCGTGAACGTTATTCAAATGTGGGGATATTTGAGAATAAACCATATCCGGGCGTGGAGAATATGCTTCAGGAATTAAAACGCAAGAAATATATTCTGGCAGTTGCCTCCTCGAAACCGGAGTATTATGTGAAGCAGATTTTGGATCATTTTCATCTGACGGAATATTTTGATGAAATTGTGGGAAGTCAGATGGATGGCACCAGAACCAACAAGACCGAAGTAATTGAAGAAGCGCTGGAGCGTCTCGGAATGAAAAAACACCGGGAGCGGGTGATCATGGTCGGAGACAAAGAACATGATGTGCTGGGCGCGCGTGAGTCCGGACTGGAATGCGTGGCAGTTTCTTATGGATATGGGACAAAGGAAGAACTTAAAGAGGCGGATCCGTTGCAGACAGTAGCTTCCGCAGATGAATTACTGGATTTTTTCGCATAAGCCCCCAACGCAGACAGCCGCGGATCAGGCAGGTCTGGAGAGTAGCTTATCCATGTGGAATTCATTTCCTGATTTCACAGATTGTAGGGTACGCTGCGCTCTGGCTGATCAGGCGTTCCGGAGGGGGGATTGATGAGTATTATGAACAGGCAATTTTTCTTACCGGGCTGACAGGGATACTTTCCATGCTCCCATGTCTGTGGTTTTACAGCAAAGACCGGATAGCACGGAGAAATGGCGGGCTTGTTCTGGCACAGAAGCCATGGAAACTTGATCTGCCGGAAATGATTCTGTTTCTTGGAATGGGGGCTGCTTTTTCACAGTATGCAAATATGTTTGTGGGACTGTTACAGTCGGTACTGAATTATCAGGAATATCAGGAAACAATGGACCAGATGACTTCCGGGAAAAGTATGTGGTTTTTGATTCTCAGCATGGGAGTTATTGCTCCGCTGGCAGAAGAGATAGTATTTCGCTGGCTGATTTATCTGCGGCTCAGAGACTACGTGAGAATGGGAGCTGCTATGGTAATTTCAGGTCTTATCTTTGGGATTTATCACGGAAATCTGGCGCAGGCGGTTTATGCAGGACTTCTCGGAATGTTTTTTGCATATTTTCTGGAAATCAGTGGTTGTCTGTGGAGCAGCGTACTTTTGCATATGGGAGCAAATATCTGGTCACTTGTATCTCCGGACCTTGTGAGCTGGATGCTGCAGAAAAATCCAATGTATATTCTGATCATGCTGTTTGCACTGATACTCATTTTGGTTTATGGGGTTCCCTATTTTCAGGCAAGGGCGAAAGGACGGACAAAAAGGGTTTTGTAAATGCTTATATAAAAGCTGAATTTTGTTTTGAAATAAAAATGAACAGAAATCTACAGAAGAAAAGCTTTCAGGTTAAAAGAAACCTGGGAGCTTTTTGCTTTACATAAAAGTACTTTGCAATATTTTTGAGTTTAGAATTATTTTATATTTATTTTATATTTATTTTACAGATACTTGATTGCATGGTGGAGGAAAATATGATAGTCTAAGTGTACTAAAATAATTAATACACTATACACACGCAAATCACATACAAAGTGGAAAGGAAGGGAAATGATCATTTTGGATTATCAGGACAGGCGTCCGATTTATGAACAAATTACAGAGCGATTTCGAACGTTGATCTATCAGGGAGCATTGCCTGCCGGATCCAGACTTCCTTCTGTGCGTCAGCTTGCAATGGAACTGTCCATCAACCCCAATACGATTCAGAGAGCATATATGACGCTGGAGCAGGAGGGGCTGATCTATCCTGTCAGGGGAAAAGGCAATTTTGTTGCGGAGACCACACGGATACAGGAAAAGAGCAGGGAAGATTTTCGAAAGGAATTTCTGGAATTGGTAAAAAAGGGACTACAGACGGGAGTTGCGGAAGAAGAGATGCTTTCGCTGGTTCGAAAGAGTTGTGAGGAGGAACAGAGATGATAGAGATAAAAGAATGCAGCAAGTCTTTTGGGGCACTACAGGCAGTCAGCAAAGTTTCGCTGGATATCGAAGAAAGAGAAGTGTTCGGGCTGGTTGGAAGTAATGGCGCAGGAAAGAGTACACTTCTTCGGATGGCAGCCGGGATATTGAAACCGGATGAAGGAGAGATAAGGATCGATGATCTTCAGGTCTTCGATAATGAGGAAGCAAAAAAGCAGATTTTTTATATTTCAGATGACTGTTATTTTCCTGCAAACTATACCGCAGCGGATATGGCTTCATTTTACCGTCTGTATTATCCGGGATTTGAACATCAACGCTTCTCGAAACTGATGCGACAGTTTCTGCTTGATGAAAGTCAGAAGATCAGTACCTTTTCAAAGGGCATGAAGAAACAATTGATGACGCTGCTTGGCATCTGTGCGGGAACGAAATATCTTCTCTGTGATGAGACATTTGACGGATTGGATCCAGTGGTACGTCAGGGAGTAAAAAGCCTTTTTGCCGCTGAGATCATGAGCAGAGATTTTTCACCGGTTCTTGCGTCGCACAATTTAAGAGAACTGGAAGATATCTGTGATCATGTGGGCCTTTTATATAAGGGAGGTATGCTTCTGAGCAGAAATCTGGAAGATATGAAATTCCATATTCACAAGATGCAGTGTGTATTTACTGATAAGAAGCAGGAAGACGCGCTAAAAAAAGAACTTGATGTGTTGAAAGTGGATCATCAGGGCTCACTTATAATGATCACAGCAAGAGGCACAAGGGCAGAGATCATGGCAAAAATTCAGGAAAAGAATCCACTTTTCTGTGAAGTGCTTCCACTGACTCTGGAAGAAATATTTATCAGTGAAACGGAGGTGGCTGGCTATGAGATCCAGAATATTTTCTTCTAAATATTTAAAGACAATTTCCAAAGGACAGTTATGGATGCCGGCATTTATAGCACTTGGTTTTTTACTGGCATTTCCGGTGACTGGTATGGTGAAATTGAGTTCATGGAGTGATCTACAATATTCAGCTTTACAAAATCAGATTTTGTATAATAATTTGTGGAAAGATGGTTTTGTGCTGTCGGGTATGATTATTTCATCAATAGCAGCTTTCATAAACAGTGTGAACGGATTTATTTATCTGTATTCTGGCAAAAAAACAGACTATTATCATGGGCTTCCGATGAAAAGAACAGAAATGTTTCTGGAAAGAGTGTTTTCAGGTCTGGTATATTATCTGATACCATATATCATTGCAGAATTTCTGATGATCTGCATTGGTGCAGCACGAGGCTTTTTCAGCTTGAGTATTATGGGAATGGCTGTGAAAATGTTCTTCCTGCATATCATCATCTACCTGGTGATCTATTTCAGTATTGTGCTGGTAATCAGTGTGACGGGAAATATGCTGATGGGTATTCTTTGTCTGGGTGGAATGTACTTGTATGGTATTGTATTGAATCTGATTCTTGTAGCCTATGGACAGTCATTTTGGCAGACCTTCTTCCCGGAATACCAGTTTAATGCGCTTTTACATATGGCATCTCCGGGAACGCTGATTCTCAGTATGGTCAGTGATTATGCGGAAGGAAAGACAGGAAAATTACTTGCAGCAGTCATTATTCTTGGTGTTATATTTGGAGTCCTGGCATGGACTGCATATAAGAAACGGCCATCAGAATCAGCCGGAAAATCTATGGTTTATTCGTGGATTTCAATCGTAGTGAGATTTATGGTCGTGGTTCCGGGCGGTCTTGCAGTCGGCTGGATATTCTATTCTCTTACTACCGGAAAAGTCAGAATCCTTTGGTGGATTTTCGGAATGATACTTGGAACAGTCATAATACATGGCTTATCAGAAACGATATATCAGATGAGTTTCCAGGGCTTTTTTACGAAAAAGTTACAGCTGGTAATTGCAGGGGCACTTGTAGCAGTTTGTGCACTTATTTTCCAGAAAGACCTGCTGCATTTTGACAGCTATATTCCAAAACAGGAAGATATTGCATCCATGAATCTCAACATGATGTCTTTTGACCAGGATTACTATGAGAATGTCCAAAAGACCAAAGATGGAGAATATGAAATAACAGATGCAAATAACTGGGCAGAACCGGCTATGGCATTTGTCGGTAAAAATGGTATAGGTGATCAGACTTATAAGGCTCTTCAGGATATCGTTTCCAGCAATCCCAAAGGTGAGGTGATTGATGGCGATTATACATATTATTCAATTATAAAATATACACTTAAATCAGGAAAAGAGATCTACCGAAAATACTGGATAGGGACGGAGAACTTAAGTGCTCTTGTAAAAGGATTATATGAGGAAGAAAATCTGAAAGAACAGAAATTTGGTTTTCTTAATCTTGATCAGAAATATCTGAAAAATATTGGATTGAATGATGCAAGCGGAAATGGATACAGTATCTTCCAGAATGATTCTGATAAAATGAAACAGCTCCTTGAAGCAATGAAGAAGGATGTCGATGCTGCAACAGCAGAAGATTTTATGCAGGCACCTGAGGTAAAAATGGATTTTGCTTATCAGTTTCCTGGCAAACAGAGTGTGAATAATATGATACCAGGTAATACCAATGCAAATGTACAGTATGCGAACTGGATAGTCGGTATTTATCCTTCATTTAAAAATACTCTTGCAATTCTTAAGGAAACAGGTTATCCTCTGACGGTAGAAGATCTGGATATTGAAAAGATCATGCTGAACTATTTTAATGATGATGATGGACAGCAGGAAGATGTGACTTATGAGAAGCCGGAAGAAATAAAAGCTTTAAAAGAGGCATTGACCATAAGATACAATGGATATGTTGATAAAGATTCAGAAATCTATCAGAATATTTATGTATCAGTGCTTACAGATAAAGGCGGGGCTGTGAATACATATGGACTGAAGACAGAAAAACTTCCTGATTTCGTAAAAGAAAAGATTACAGAGCTGGGAATCACACAGAGTAGTATGCAGGTGGATGAACCGGTGACAAAAGAAGAAACAGTGTATACAGATGATGAGGAAGATGTGGCAACACAGGCAATTATCGGAGGGGCAGATGCACCTTCAGAAATATATCTGGATAGTACTGTTGGATAAGAGTAAGGAGTAAGACATGGCAAAAGCAGTCAGGCTGGATAAGTTTCTCGCAGATGCGGGAAAGGGAACCAGAAGTGAAGTAAAAAAAATCATACAGAAAGGGCAGGTTCAGGTGAACGGTGTACCGGCGAAAAAACCGGAGATTAAAGTCGATCCGGAGAAGGATGTGGTTGTGCTTTCGGGGGAAACGGTTGGTGCGGCGCCGGAATTTGTTTATTATCTTCTGAATAAACCGGCCGGTTGCGTCAGTGCTACAGAGGATCGTAATGACCGGACAGTTATGGAATATGTTCCATCTGACCGCAAAGGGCTGTTTCCGGTAGGACGTCTGGATAAAGATACAGAAGGCTTACTTCTTATTACAGATGACGGGATGCTGGCTCATGAATTGCTTGCACCGGGAAAACATGTGGATAAAACATATTTTGTCCGCGTGGAGGGAATGCTTACGGTGGAAAACATTCATAATCTCGAAACTGGTGTGGATATCGGGGAAGAAAAAATGACGATGCCAGCGAAGGTTGAAATCGTTGGCGGGAGCTGGGAAGGTGCCGGTGATTCGCAATCTGGTCGTGTGCGCATAGAAAATCTGCCGGAAGTGTATACAGAATTGCATCTGACAATTCACGAAGGCAAGTTTCATCAGGTCAAGAGGATGATGGCAGCAGTCGGAAACCCAGTCATCTACCTCAAGAGAATCTCCATGGGTCCGCTTACCCTCCCCGACAATCTCAAGAAAGGTGAGTGCCGTCTCCTGACTGAGGAAGAACTTTTACGGTTGAAGGGATAGCGTTATCGCCACTAAATGTGTTTGCTGTGTTTTTAATTGCATTTTGCCGGTATCAGTATGATGCAGTTACAGTATTGTCGTAGCAGACATTTACAGAGCGCCTTTAGGTACTGACGAAATACAGCTGTTACGGAGACCCATTCTTGAAGGTTATCCTGAAAGAATGCATGGTCGGAGTTACCGATTAGTTCGTCAGACCGTTGCTCTGGTCTGCGAGGTAATATGTGAACGGCATCGTGCGTGAACATGGTAAAATCCAGCAAAAATATACCGAAAACTGCGAAAACCCTCTTTACACGGAGGGTTTTCCTATGCTATACTCTAGAAGTTGCAATGTGCGCACTGACGCACAAATAAAAAGTCACGTACAGAGATTCCGATGGATGGTGCCCTTACGGTGTGAGGTTGGGTCCGGATAGAAAATGATCTGTACGGAAGAATTTAACCAAAAAGGAGAACAAACATGAGCGTTATTTCAATGAAACAGCTTTTGGAAGCAGGTGTTCATTTCGGACATCAGACAAGAAGATGGAACCCTAAAATGGCTCCGTACATCTACACAGAAAGAAACGGTATCTACATCATCGACCTTCAGCAGTCTGTAGGTATGGTAGACGATGCTTACAATGCAGTAGCTGACATCGTAGCTAATGGCGGAAACATCCTTTTCGTTGGAACTAAGAAACAGGCTCAGGATGCTATCAAAGCAGAAGCAGAGCGTTGCGGACAGTTCTATGTAAACGAAAGATGGCTTGGTGGTATGCTTACAAACTTCAAGACAATCCAGAGCCGTATTGCAAGACTGAAACAGATCGAAGCTATGGAAGCTGACGGAACTTTCGAAGTACTTCCAAAGAAAGAAGTTATTGAATTAAGAAAAGAACTTGCTAAACTGCAGAAAAACCTTGGCGGTATCAAAGAGATGAAACGTCTTCCGGACGCAATCTTCATCGTTGATCCTAAGAAAGAAAGAATCTGCGTTCAGGAAGCTCATACATTAGGTATTCCGCTTATCGGTATCTGCGATACAAACTGTGATCCGGAAGAACTTGATTATGTAATCCCGGGTAACGATGATGCTATCCGTGCCGTAAAACTGATCGTTTCCAAAATGGCAGATGCTGTTATCGAAGCAAATCAGGGAACAACTGAAGCTGAAGAAGCAGAAGTTGAAGAAGCTACAGAGGAATAATTGATTTAATTCCAGGAGGAGAATACAATGGCTATTACAGCAGCTCAGGTAAAAGAATTAAGAGAAATGACTGGTGCCGGAATGATGGATTGTAAGAAAGCTCTTACAGCTACAGAAGGCGATATGGACAAAGCAGTAGAATTCCTGCGTGAAAAAGGTCTTGCTACAGCTCAGAAGAAAGCAGGCCGTGTTGCAGCAGAAGGTCTTTGCAAGACACTCGTTGCTGATGACGCTAAGAGCGCAGTTGTTGTAGAAGTTAACTCAGAGACAGACTTCGTTGCTAAAAACGAAAAATTCCAGGGCTATGTTGCAGATGTTGCAGCACAGGCACTTACTACTTCCGCAGCAGATATCGATGCTTTCCTTGCAGAGCCATGGGCACTTGATACAACTAAGACTGTAAAAGAAGCTCTTGCAGCTCAGGTTGCAGTTATCGGCGAGAACATGAACATCAGAAGATTCGCTCAGGTGAAAGAAGACAATGGTTTCGTTGCTTCCTATACACATATGGGTGGGAAAATCGGCGTTCTTGTAGACGTTGAGACAGATGTTGTTAACGATGCAGTTAAAGAAATGGCTAGAAACGTAGCAATGCAGATCGCAGCTCTGAAACCGCAGTACACAAGCGACAGCGAAGTAAGTGCAGAATACATCGAGCATGAAAAAGAAATCCTTCTTGCTCAGATTCAGAACGATCCGAAAGAATCCCAGAAACCGGAAAAGGTTATTCAGGGTATGATCACTGGACGTATCAAGAAAGAACTCAAAGAAATCTGCCTTCTTGACCAGGTATACGTTAAAGCAGAAGACGGAAAACAGTCTGTTGGCAAATACGTAGAAGAAGTTGCAAAAGCAAACGGCGCTAAGATCACAATCAAAGGTTTCGTTCGTTACGAGACAGGTGATGGTATCGAAAAACGTCAGGATGACTTTGCAGCAGAAGTTGCAGCTCAGGCTGCAGGTAAATAATCTGTAAAGCTCAGATTTATCTTTTTATTTAACTATTAAAGGCCCGGAAAGTCTTATGAACACTCTGTTTCAGAGCAGATATAAGCTTTTGGGTCTTTTTTATGTACTGGAAACAAAAACAAGCAGACAAAATATCTTGTGATTTTGTTTGCTTTGATACATAATATATAAGATGGTTGCGTTTACTTTTACAGAGCTGTTTGGTAAGCAGGGCAGGCGTAAAACATTTAAAGTTATTTAGAGTGGTGTGTAGGACGGATGATTTAAGGGAGAGGAAAAAGATGAAAGTTCTGGAAATAATATCACCGGTACTGGTGATGATCATTCTTGGTATTTTATGCCGGAAATGGAAATTGCTGAATAAGAACGGCATCGACAACATGAAAGCGCTGGTTACAAACATCATGCTTCCTGTGGCAATCTTTCATGCACTGGCGACATCGGATTATGGAGCAGAAACAGCAAAGCTGGTTGGAATCATGTTCATCATGTTGGTTGTATCTTTTGGTATCGGATTTCTTATGAAGCCACTTATGACAGAAAATTACCGCAAGTATCTGCCATTTATGGTCAGTGTGTATGAGGGTGGCTCGATGGCATATCCCCTGTACACAAGTCTCTGCGGACAGGAGAACCTGTCGCAGATCGCAGTTCTTGATATTGCGGGACTGCTTTTTGGATTCAGTATTTATATGGGAATGCTTGGCCAGACCGAGAACGGCGAGAAGATCAATGTAAAGAATCTTGCAGTAAGCGCAGTAAAAACACCGGCATTTATCGCAAGTGTTCTGGGAATCATTGCGGGATTGACAGGCGTGATCAAACTTCTGCTTGCAGGCCCGGCAGGCGGAATTTATGCAAGCGTCGAGAGTATTCTGACTACAGCTTTGACAGCAATCATTCTGATCGTAGTAGGTTTCAGCATGGAACTGACACCGGAACTTTTTGGACCGTGTGTTCGGACGATCGTGATGCGTATTGTGCTGCAGGCAGTTATGATTGTGTGTGTCCTTCTGGCGGTACATAGTTTTATCGGAAGTAATAAATTACTGGACCTGGCAGTGATCACCTATATGTCCGCACCGGCTACGTTTAGTATGCAGACTTTCCTTAAGCGTGAAGACGGAAGCGCATATGTATCTACGACAAATTCGCTGTATTGTATTGTGTCGGTCGTGGTGTATATGATCCTTGCGTTTTTTACATATTAAAATAGAGAATAATTATAAATAAGTGCCATACGGAGCAGAAAACCGTATGGCACTTGTTAGATGGTTACTGGAAGATCTGATCATCACAGACACAAGTAAAGAAAATGTGTTTGAATTGCAGGAGAATTATCCATGCTGCAGCAGAGATATGGTCATAACAGCAGGAAACAGGGAGCATTATAAGTTGCTGTGAACGGAGTGGACAGAAACTATTATAATTTACAGAGAGCGAGGTTAAATATATGTCCTGTACAATAAGAAAAGCTACACCGCGGGATCTTCCGAGAATCCGGGAAATCTACGAGATGGCAAGACAGTTTATGAGAAAAAACGGCAACCATTCACAGTGGGGGAAAGGTGACGAACCGGAAGCTCTGATCGAGGGAGATATCTGTCAGGGAAATCTGTATGTACTGGAGGAAGCGGACATTCATGCAGTATTCGCCTTTATTATTGGAGAAGATCCGACCTATCTGGAGATAGAAGAAGGAAGCTGGAAGTCAGAGGAACCTTATGCTGCCGTGCATCGTGTAGCCAGCGACGGAACAGTGCAGGGTGTCCTTGGTCATGTCATGGATTACTGCAGCGCACAAGTGCCACATCTTCGGATCGATACACATACGGATAACAAAGTAATGCAGCACGTATTGGAAAAATACGGTTTTGTAAGCTGTGGCATCGTACATGTCCCGGATGGAAGCCCGCGTATTGCATACGAACTGCTCCCATAATATGTTCTTTGATAAAAACTTGCATTATCCTGCGGAAAGGAACATAATGTCAAAGGCGGCATGACCGCCGGTAAAGTCTGGAAATGAATTATGGGGGGGAGTTGAGTGAAAAATGGAACAGCAACAGCATATGTTTTCTAATCGCATGATCTGCAGTCTTCTGATTCCGGTCGTGCTGGAACAGTTGTTGAATTCAATCATGGGAACTGCGGATACCATGATGGTAAGCAATGTCGGTTCGGCGGCAATCTCAGCGGTATCGCTGGTAGATTCGATCAACGTGCTCGTCATTCAGGCATTCTCCGCACTGGCGGCAGGCGGTGCGATCATCTGTGCACAGTACATAGGACAGAGAAACAAAGAAAAAGCAAACGAATCTGCAAGACAGGTGTTGTTTATCATAACAGCTATTTCGGTAGCGGTGAGTCTGATCTGTCTTGTTTTCCAGAAACCACTCCTGAGGCTGATCTTCGGATTGGTAGAACCGGCGGTCATGCGTGCTTCGGAAACATATTTCTTCTATACAGCTCTGTCGTTCCCGTTCATCGCAGCTTATGATTCAGCAGCTTCTATTTTCAGGGCGCAGGATAATACAAAAGGACCGATGATCATTTCGATGATTTCCAATGTCATGAATATTGCGGGAAATGCAGTGATGATCTGGGTATTTCATATGGGAGTTGCAGGTGCGGCGCTTTCTACATTGATTTCCCGTATTTTCTGTGCAGTTGTCGTTATAATCCAGCTTCGAAAAGAAAGAGAAGGTCAGGAGATTGTTGTACGTGATTATTTCGAGATCCGTCCGGACTGGAGTATGATCAGACGTATTCTCGGACTCGGTATTCCGTCAGGCATCGAAAACAGTATGTTTCAGCTTGGGAAGCTTGCAATTCAGTCAACAGTTTCCACGCTTGGAACTACCGCAATCGCAGCACAGGCAATGACAAATATCCTGGAAAATCTAAATGGTATTGCAGCAATCGGAGTCGGAGTCGGTCTGATGACGATCGTCGGTCAGTGTCTTGGTGCCGGAAGACAGGATGAAGCAGTCTATTACATAAAAAAACTCTGCGTGATCGCAGAAGTTATTATCATCATAAGCTGTCTTGGTGTATTTGCACTGACAAAACCAATCACAATCCTTGGTGGTATGGAAAAAGAAAGTGCAGATATGTGTTTTCATATGGTGATGTGGATCACAATTGTAAAGCCGCTTGTATGGATCATGGCATTCATACCTGGATATGGACTTCGTGCAGCGGGAGATGTGAAATTTTCCATGATTGTTTCCTGCTGTACGATGTGGGCATGCAGATTTTGTCTCTGTGTATTTCTGATCAGAGTCATGGGATTCGGACCGATGGGTGTCTGGATCGGTATGTTTGCAGACTGGACACTTCGTGGAATTATTTTTACATGGAGATTTCACAGCCGGAAGTGGTTACAGCATAAAGTCATATAAATATACATTTTCTATTCACATATTATGTGGTAAAATAGAGAGAAAATGAATAGTTATACATAGAAAGGAATTCTTATTATGGAAAAGGGAACAATTTTTAAATTTCATAATGACCTTGATACAGACCAGATCATTGCATCCCAGTATTTGCTTCTGCCGAATCTGGATGAAATGAAAGGGCACGCATTTGAATCATTAGATCCTGATTTTGCAAAGAAAGTAAAACCTGGAGATTTTGTAGTAGGCGGAGAAAACTTTGGCTGCGGTTCGTCCAGAGAGCAGGCACCGGGCGTCCTGAAAGCACTTGGTGTACAGGCTGTCATTGCAAAATCTTTTGCGAGAATTTTCTTCAGAAATGCAATCAATATCGGCCTTCCGGCAATTGTCTGTAAAGATCTTCCGGATAATGTAGCAACCGGAGATACTATGGAACTCCATATGTCTGACGGAACAGCAGTTGCAAACGGCAGGACTTATACCTGTACAAAACTCCCGGAATATATGCAGGGAATTCTGAATCAGGGCGGTCTGATCGCTTCGCTGAACAAGGAGGAGAAATAACCATGGGAATGACAATCGCAGAAAAAATTATTGCAGCGGCAGCCGGAGTGGAGAGCGTAAAGCCAGGAGATATCCATACCGTACAGCTTGACCGTCTGATGAGTAACGACGGAACGACACATCTGACTGTTGATATGTATAACAATAAATTAAAAAATCCGCACATTGCAGATACAAAGAAACTTGTATTTATCGTGGACCATAACGTACCGTCTGACTGCCCGAAAACAGCAGCGTCTCAGAAAAAAATGAGAGATTTTGCAAAAGCAAACAACATTGATTTCTGGGAAGGTAAAGGTGTCTGCCATCAGGTCATGATTGAAAATTATGTGCGTCCGGGCGAACTGATCTTTGGTGCAGACAGCCATACATGTTCCTACGGTGCACTCGGTGCATTTGGTACAGGTGTCGGATGTACAGACTTCCTCTATGGAATGGTGACAGGTACTTCCTGGGTACTTGTTCCGGAATCTGTAAAATTCAATCTGACAGGAAAACTTCCGAAAGGTGTGACCGCACGTGACCTGATCCTTACGATCATCGGCGAAGTTGGTGCAAACGGATGTAACTATCAGGTAATGGAATTTACCGGAGAAGGTGCAAAGACATTGAGTATCAGTGACCGTATGACACTTTGCAACATGGCAGTAGAAGCCGGTGCAAAGACCGGTATCTTTGAAGCTGATGAGAAAGCCATGGATTATCTGAAAGAGCATGGACGTGAGCCAAAAGCCGTTTTCCACAGCGATCCGGATGCAAAATATGTAAGAGAATACACATTTGATCTGAGTAAAGTCCGTCCGGTAGTTGCCAGACCGGATTTTGTAGACAATGTTGTTCCGGCAGAAGAAGCATGTGGCATCGAGATCAACGAAGCATTCCTTGGTTCCTGTAACAATGGACGTATCGAGGACCTGCGTGTGGGTGCCGAGATTATCAAAGGAAAGAAAGTAGCAGATAAAGTACGTTTCCTTGTTGTTCCGGCAAGCCAGACCATTTACCGTCAGGCATTAAAAGAAGGACTGATTGACATCTTTATGGAAGCCGGCGCAATCGTTATGAACCCGAACTGCAGTGTATGCTGGGGAAGCTGCCAGGGAGTGATCGGAGAAAACGAAGTGCTGATCAGTACCGGAACACGTAACTTCAAGGGACGTGCAGGACATCCGAGCTCCAAAGTATATCTCGGATCAGCAGCAACTGTTACAGCTTCGGCAATCGCAGGAAAGATCGCGCTGCCGTCTGAAATCTGAGAAGCAGGAATATAAGAACGAAATACAAACAACGAATACATATTCAGTGAGGGAACATAGATTATGGAAAAGTTTACAGGTAAAGTCTGGGTACTTGGCGATGACATCGATACAGATATCATCATCCCGACCGAGTATCTGGCACTCAAAACAATCGACGATATGAAACAATATGGATTCAGCCCGCTTCGCCCGGAACTGGCTGGTCAGATCCAGAAAGGCGACATCATTGTTGCCGGCAAAAACTTTGGCTGCGGTTCATCCAGAGAGCAGGCACCGGAGATCATCAAAGCGCTTGGAATCCAGTGTGTCATCGCGAAATCTTTTGCCAGAATTTTCTTCAGAAACTCTATCAACAACGGTCTTCTTCTGATCGAACAGCCGGATCTTCATAAAGATGTCAAAGAAGGAGATTCTGTGACTGTTGTTATGAATGAGCATGTGGACTACAACGGAAAACAGTACCCGATCGCTTCCCTGCCGGAGAATCTGATGAGCATCATTCAGGCAGGCGGACTTGTAAAAGCCATGCGTAAACTGAACGGACTGGACTAAGGAGGTAGATCAGATGGGCGAAACAGTTATTGAAAAGATTATCAGAAACAATGTGGGTCATGCCGTAAAACCGGGTGATATCGTCACCGTCAATGTCGACAGAGTGATGATCCACGATATTTTTATTCCGTTTGTTGCAGAGAAATTTGAAGAAATGGGATTTCAGAAATTATGGGATCCGGACAAAGTAGTCTTGATCTATGACCACCTTGTTCCGGCAAGCCAGCTTGATGATACCAGACATTTCCACACAGGAGATGCTTTTGCAGAAAAATATGGCATGAAAAACGTGCATAGAAGTGACGGAATCTGCCATCAGTTAATGACAGAGGCCGGCTATGTGAAACCGGGCAATATCGTATTTGGTACAGACAGCCATACGACTACTTATGGATGTGTCGGCGCTTTTTCTTCCGGTATCGGTTATACCGAGATGGCAAGTATCCTCGGAACAGGGACTATGTGGATCAAAGTTCCGGAAACGATCAAAGTTGTGATCGACGGAGAACTTCCGGAAAATGTCATGTCAAAAGATGTGATCCTGCGTCTGATCGGGGATCTCGGTGCGGACGGGGCTACATATCGTGCACTGGAATTTACAGGAAGTGCAGTGAAGAATATGTCTGTGGCTAGCCGCATGACAATTGCCAACATGGCAATTGAGGCAGGCGCAAAATGTGCGCTCTTTACTCCTGATGAAAAGACGGCAGAGTACTGCGAGATTGAGCTGAACGATTTCCAGAAGAGTCTTGTCGGAGATGAGGATGCCACATATCTTAATATTGTGACCTATCGTGCAGAAGATCTGGTTCCGGTTATGGCATGTCCGTCTCAGGTAGATAAGATCTGTGATGTCAGCACACTGGAAGGAACTGAGATCGATCAGGTATTTATCGGTTCCTGTACAAACGGACGTCTGGAAGACCTTGCAGCAGCAGCGGAGGTTCTGAAAGGCAAAAAAGTTGCAGATTATGTAAAACTGATCGTAACACCGGCAAGCCGTAAGATCTACAGACAGGCAATCGAGCTGGGTATTCTGGATACTCTGGTTGAGGCAGGGGCGATGATCACACATCCGGGATGCGGACTGTGCTGTGGACGTGCAGGTGGTATACTGACAGACGGAGAGCGCGTTGTGGCAACAAATAACCGTAATTTCCTCGGCCGTATGGGAACATCCAAAGTAGAAATTTATCTGGCATCTCCGAAGACTGCGGCAGCATGTGCGGTGGCAGGAAAGATTGTCAGCCCGAAATAAAATACATTTAATTAACAAAAAATTTCAAGAGGGAAGAAAAAAATTTCCCTCTTGACATCTTAATGATTTAGCACTATAGTATAACGCAGTGACAGCAATAACGAGGAGAAGTTTGCAGGAAAGAGGCCAGGGCCCACCGAAGGAGTAAAACTCTCAGGTATCCGTGTTATCGGACAGAAACTGTAAATGGATCGTTTCTCTGGAGACACCTGTTTCAGTACAGGGGCCGAAGGTGCAAGCGACGCGTAAGCGTCTTGAATCTCTCAGGCAAAAGGACAGAGGATGCTTTTTTATAATTACATCCTGGAAGTTTATTCTTTTAGCAGTTCTTTTTTTAGTCTGAGTTTCAGAGATTCTTATTATTATCCTTTTATCAGAGATTGATTCTTTTTATGAAGTCCCCTTGTTTATGATGCTGAAAAATACATACGTAAGGAGAACTTTTTGAGATGTGGGAAGCAATCAACAATTTCTTAGTTGCAGTGGATGACAAAGTCTGGGGAGTGCCGCTTATGGTATTGATCATAGCCGGTGGTGTCCTTCTTACCAGCAGACTTGGGTTTCTTCAGGTGCGTCGTCTTCCGCTGGCTCTGAAATGGATGTTTAAGAATGAAGAAGAAGGAGACGGAGAAATCTCCAGTTTTGCAGCTTTATGTACAGCACTGAGTGCAACGATCGGTACCGGTAATATCGTCGGTGTGGCAACAGCAGTCTGTGCCGGAGGTCCGGGAGCATTGTTTTGGATGATCGTAGCAGCATTCTTCGGAATGGCAACGAAATATTCAGAAGGTCTTCTGGCAGTTAAGTATCGTGTGGTTGCCGAGGATGGACACAGCCTTGGCGGACCATTCTACTATATCGAAAAAGGTATGGGAAGCAAATGGAAATGGCTTGCAAAGATCTTTGCATTCTTTGGTGTATGTGTTGGTCTCTTTGGTATCGGTACTTTCAGTCAGGTAAATGGTATTTCCAGTGCGGTACAGAACTTCTTTGATCCAAATAAAACAAACTGTATCAATATCCCGTTTTTGGGACAGTATTCTGTGGCTGTTGTTGTTTCTTCTCTGATTCTTGCATTCTGTGTGGCAGCAATCCTGATCGGAGGTTTGAAGCGAATTGCAACAGTCAGCCAGATTATTGTACCATTTATGGCAGTAATCTATATTGCGCTCAGTGTTGCTCTGATCATCTGCAACATTACAGAGATCCCGGCAGCAATCGTAACTGTTGTAAAAGCAGCGTTTAACCCGAGCGCAGTGACAGGTGGTGTGGTTGGATCCATGATCGTGGCAATGCAGAAAGGTGTCGCACGAGGAATTTTCTCTAACGAGGCAGGTCTTGGTAGTGCACCGATCGCAGCAGCAGCAGCTCAGACAAAAGAGCCGGTACGCCAGGGTCTGGTAAGTATGACAGGTACTTTTATTGATACGATCATTA
The DNA here is from genome assembly GCF_014297355.1 of Blautia intestinalis. Lineage (GTDB taxonomy): Bacteria > Bacillota > Clostridia > Lachnospirales > Lachnospiraceae > Blautia_A > Blautia_A intestinalis. Next base: position 65,377 of record NZ_JACOQE010000008.1, read on the forward strand.
TCTGTACAATGACAGGTCTGTCTATTGTCCTGACAGGCGCATGGCAGGTAGAAGGTATTGAAGGTGTACAGGTTACTACATATGCATTCCAGCACGGACTTCCGCTTCCGGCGAAATTTACAGCATTTGTACTCATGCTCTGTCTTGTATTCTTTGCATTTACCACCATTCTCGGATGGGATTACTACAGTGAACGTTGTCTGGAATATCTGACAAACGGACACCAGAAAAAAATCATTGTATACCGTTGGTTATACATTCTCGCAGTATTTATCGGACCTTACATGACAGTAAGTGCTGTATGGACCATCGCAGATATCTTCAATGGTCTGATGGCAATTCCGAATATGATCGCACTGTTTGTATTGAGTGGAGTCGTAGTAAAAGAAACAAAAGCGTTTTTTAACGCAAAGAAACATAAAATGTAAAGGTGTAAAATGAATAATTCCTTCTGTTTTTCATAAAATAGACATTAGAAATGTCGAGAAAAACAGGAGGAATTTTTTTGAAGAAAAGAACAAAAACACTGCTCACCTGTCTGGCAGTGCCGCTTGGAGTTGGGGCCGTTTCCGGATTTCTGACACAGGGAAGCATGGATGCATTTGAAAAATTAAATCAGCCTCCGCTTGCTCCGCCGGGATGGGTATTTCCGGTAGTGTGGACCGGACTGTTTGCAATGATGGGAACAGCATCTTATCTGATCGCGCGTCTGCCGGAATCGGAAGAGAAGAAAAAAGCATTGACGCTGTATGGAATACAGCTTGCAGTGAACTTTCTGTGGCCGGTATTTTTCTTTAATGCGGGATGGTATCTGTTTTCGTTTGCATGGCTGTTGCTGTTGTGGTATCTGGTATATCTTTGTACAAAAGCCTTTTATCATCTTTCGGAGAAGGCAGGATACCTGATGATCCCATATCTGGTGTGGCTGACCTTTGCAGGATATTTGAATTTTGCTATTTTTCTTTTGAACTGATACAAAGCACTGTCTGAAAATGACAGTGTTTTTGTATTTTACAGAAAAACATCTGGCTTTCGTACAAAAACAGCGCTTGACAAAGACTGAGGAATCCTGTAATATAGGTAAGGATTATGATTAACAATACAAATGTTGAACATTTTTCCAACTGCCGTAATGAATGGAAGTGACAGGACTCGTCATGATACTTTCTGCGACAGCTTTTTTTATGCAACAGGGTTGCCTTGATGCAAATGGATGAGGGATATAAACAAATGGGAAAAAGCTATACTCACAAGGAGGAAGATGCATGAACTATGATGTGATCATTATTGGTGCCGGCCCGGGAGGAATCTTTGCGGCATATGAGCTGATGAAAGAAAAACCGGATTACAAAGTGGCTGTTTTTGAAGAGGGATATTCTCTTGAAAAAAGAAAATGTCCGATTGACGGCAAAAAAATCAAAAACTGTATCAATTGTAAGAGATGTTCGATTATGTGCGGCTTTGGTGGCGCAGGTGCATTCTCCGATGGAAAATATAATATCACCAATGATTTTGGCGGAACATTGTACGAGCATATCGGAAAAAACGAAGCCATTGAACTGATGAAATATGTAGACGATATCAATATGGAATATGGCGGAGAGGGAACAAAGCTCTATTCTACAGCAGGAACTAAGTTCAAGAAGCTCTGTCTGCAGAATAAACTGAATCTTCTGGATGCATCCGTACGTCATCTCGGAACAGATATCAATTATGTTGTTCTTGAAAATCTGTATAATGCAATGAAAGAACATGTGGATTTTTATTTTGACACACCGGTACAGAAGCTGGAAGTTCTGGAAGACGGCTACCGTGTGATCTGCGAAAAGGATTCTTATGAATGTAAGAAATGTATCGTTTCCGTCGGAAGAAGCGGAAGCAAATGGATGGAAACTGTCTGTAAGGATCTCAAGATCCCGACCAAATCCAACCGTGTGGACCTCGGTGTCCGCGTAGAGCTTCCGGCAGTTATTTTCTCTCATCTGACAGATGAGCTTTACGAGAGTAAGATCGTTTACCGCACAGAGAAATTCGAAGATAATGTCCGTACATTCTGTATGAATCCGAACGGAATTGTTGTAAACGAGAACACAAACGGAATCATTACTGTAAACGGTCACAGTTATGAAGGCGATGAGAAGAAGACAGATAATACCAACTTCGCGCTTCTTGTATCCAAACATTTTTCAGAACCGTTCAAAGACAGCAACGGATATGGCGAAAGTATCGCAAGGCTTTCCAACATGCTTGGAGGCGGCGTTATTGTACAGCGTTTCGGTGATCTTGTACGTGGACGCAGAAGTACTGTTAAACGAGTAGAAGAAGGTCTTGTAAGACCAACCCTTACTGCAACACCGGGAGACTTAAGTCTTGTGCTTCCGAAGCGTATTCTTGATGGTATCATCGAAATGATTTATGCACTTGATAAGGTAGCGCCGGGAACTGCAAACGATGATACCCTTCTGTATGGTGTAGAAGTAAAATTCTACAACATGGAGGTTGAAATCGATGATAATCTCGAAAGCTGCTATAAAGGCCTGTATGTGATCGGAGACGGAAGCGGAGTTACCCATTCCCTGTCTCACGCATCTGCAAGTGGTATCTACGTAGCAAGACATATCGCAGGACAGAACTAAATATAATCTAAGACATAAAGAAAAGCCCATGAACTGTAAGACAACAGTTTGTGGGCTTTTTGCATTGTACATCGAGGAGGTGCAGGTGGCGCGTCCGGTGATTAATATATGTAAATTTTGATACGCCTGTAATACGTATAAAACAATTGACATATACGCCTTAAGGGCGTATTATAAAAATAAGGAGGGTACGAGTTTGAAGAGACGTAATCTGATAAAGAAACTCGAAAGTGCCGGATTTATTTTTTAGGAACATGGAGGAAATCATGATACATACAAAAGAGGCAATGATACAGAGCAGGTTCCGCGGCATACCGAGATCAATGAGATTACTGCGAGAAGAATTTTAAAAAAGTGGGGATTGAAATGAATACCTGCTTTCATAATATACTAAAGAGGACAAAAGAAAGGTGTGGATAAAATGAAAGAAGCATATCCGGTTTTGATCAAACAATGTGGGAAAGACTATCTTGTTTATGTTCCTGATCTGGAACTATACACAGAAGGCAAAAGCATGGCGGAGGCAATGGAAATGGCAAGGGATGCGATTGGATTAAAAGGTATTGACTATATAAAAGACTCCAAACCATTGCCGGAACCGTCAAATACAACGAAAGTACTTCAGAAAGCCAAAGAAGAAGCGGATGAGGAGTTTGACTATTCAGATGGAGTATTGACATTAGTTGATGTAGACTTTGAAGAATACAGAAAACGTATGAGAAATCGTGCAGTAAAGAAAAACTGTACGATACCATATTGGATGAGTGAGGAAGCTGACAAACGTGGAGTAAATTATTCACGTTTGTTGCAGGAGGCGCTGCTTGCATTTCTTGGAGGAACGCAAGGCGTGAATAACTAAAATGACCAGGGCAGCCTTGGGGGGCTGCCTGTTCTTTACTCATTTCAGTATATTAAGTCCGTTCAGCATAATATCTTCTGTATATCGTGCGAGTTCCTCCGGAGTCTGTGGAGTGTCATTTTTGCTCCAGTTTTCGATGATTCCAATACAACCGGAAAGGAGATATGCGGAATAAATTTCACTCAGCCTGGGATCTGCATTGGAAAAAATGGCATCCCAGTCTTTGATGCACCGGTCACGTATGATATCCTTCAGACGATTCTTTAAATTCTGTTCCTGATTGTCTACAAGAACAAGTCTTACAAAATCTGAATTCTTTTCCAGAAATTTGTACAAATCACAGATAAGAGGAAAGGGTTTTCCCATCATATCCTGAGGCTGATGAGAATTGGTGATTTCTATAAATTCATCCAGCATATCATTTTCTATATGCTCAAGAAGACCCATAATATCCCTGTAGTGCAGATAAAACGTTTCTCTGTTCAGATTTCAAAACACTTCGATTTTTTCCTTTTGTATTTATAAATAACTTCTTTTCTGTTGTTCAAAAAAGGACAACTTGAAAATTTTTTGTAAAAGATTGAACGTTATAGCAAATATGTGTTGAAAAATCAACGGCTGTAAAAAAATATTGATTATTGAGTTTTTTTGTCTTATGAATATGGGCAAACTGACTCTTCAGGATTTGGGGCAAATGCAGATGTATGTGAATTATTACACGCGTGAAATGATGAATGAGGGAGATATGTAGCCCATTGGTATCGTACTTTGTGCAGATAAGGGGGATTCTATTGTGAAATATACACTTCCAGAAGATAATCACCAGATATTTGCGTCTAAATATTTTACCTATTTGCCATTATAGGTAAAAGCCTGGAAGAAACAGCACGGAAAAGCACTGGTCTTTCGGGCCTTTTTCTGTTTGTATCCATATATCCGGTGCCGATAAATGAATAATACATTCTAAAACAGATGAAACGAAATATAAACGAAACTATAAATAATGAAAACGAAATAAATATATTGACTTTTTGGTGAGAAACGAATATATTATACTCATAAATTACATTTTTGAATGCATTCCGAAAATGAAAGAAAACAAAAACAAAACATAAAACGAAACTATATGAAAAGAAGGTATTTAAAAAACGGGAGGGAATTTATGAAAAAAGCGACAGCTATTATTATGACAGCAGCTTTAACAGTTGGTTCATGTATGATGAGTACAGGGATTAATGTTTATGCAGCAGATGATCTTAATTTTGTAATCATTCCAAAGTGTGTTCATGAATGGTTTGATGCAGTAAATCAGGGGGCGCAGTCACAGGCAGATACACTCAGTGAACAGCTGGGAAAGAATGTGAATGTCGACTACAGAGCACCATCAACGGCAGATGTTACAGAGCAAAATACAATCCTTGAACAGGCGGCAGCTACAAAACCGGATGGTATTGCAATTGACCCGGTTGATTATGAGGGAAGTAAGTCTGTAATTGAAGAAGTTCAGGCAATGGGAATTCCGGTAATGCTGTTTGATGCGGTTGTTGAAGATTCTGGACTTTCATCAGTTGGAAATGATTTTAAACAGCAGGCAGAAATGGAAGCTGAAAAATTAGTAGAACTTCTGGATGGAAAAGGAAAAGTAGCTGTTATGCATGGTGTAACAACATCTGCAACACATATTGAGAGATATGAGGGACATATGGAAGTCCTGAAAAAATATCCGGATATTGAGATTATTGACGGTGGTGCTTCCAGTGATGATGTTCAGACTGCCCAGCAGCAGGCGGCGGCAGTAATTGCAGCTAATCCGGATTTGAATGGATATCTCTGTGTAGATGGTGCAGCACCAATCGGTATTTCCGCAGCGATTGAAGAAGCTGGAAAAGCTGGAGAGATTACATTTGTAGGAGCAGAAAATCTGGCACAGATTCTTCAGTATATCAAAGATGGAACAATGGTATGCTCATATTCAACAATGCCTCAGATGCAGGGATCAATGGCAACATTGATGCTCTGGGAAATGTCATGCGGACAGGATATTCCGAACTTTGTGGATACCGGTATCCTTTATATTGACCAGAACAATGTTGATGAATGGATTGAAATTGTTGGTGATGGTTCAGCAGAATAAACGCTGAAAACGAATAAATAGGAAAAATCAATGACGGGCGAGGCATTTATGCCCGTCCGTCAACCTCTTTATAAATAAAAGAAAGGAAAGACAGACTATGAGTGTGCTGGAGGCAAAAAATATTACAAAGATTTTTCCGGGAGTAAAGGCATTGGAAGATGTGAGTGTTTCCTTTCATAAGGGCGAAATTCATTGTATTATGGGAGAAAATGGAGCAGGTAAGAGTACACTGATCAAATGTCTTACAGGTGTGTACGAAGCAGAAAACGGAGAAATCTTTATCAATGACAAGTCCGCATTAAAGGACAGAAGTTTGTTTAAGAGAATTGCATATGTACCGCAGGAAATCAGCTTGTTTCAAAAGATGACGGTTGCAGAGAATCTTTTTATACCATATGACAAAGCAGGGATAAAAGGAAGAATCAATCAGAAAAAATTAGAAGAACAGGCAAGACCGATTTTGGATAAATTTAATATACATGTTGAACCGGGAAAACTGGCAGATGAAATTTCTGTGTCAAGTCAGCAGCTTTTGCAGATTGCTCGTGCAGCAGCGTTCGCAGATTATGATGTACTGATTTTGGATGAGCCAACGACATGTCTGACACAGAAAGATACTGAAAATCTGTTTGATATAATCAGGAAAATAAAAAAAGAAGGAAAAGCGATTATTTTTATTTCGCATAAGTTAGATGAAGTTTTTGAACTGGGAGACTGTATTACTGTTTTCTGCAATGGAAGAAAAGTTTCCACGGCTGAGTTGAAAGACGTAGATGTGCCGTGGGTGGTAGAACAGATGACAGGCAAGCAGCTGGATTATCAGGAGACATTTTGCTCAGAAAAAGTAAGCGAGGAGATGATTCTTGACGTAAAACATCTTACGGGAGCGATGTTTCATGATGTAAGTTTTTCTTTGAAAAAGGGTGAAATATTAGGATTTTCCGGACTGGTCGGAGCCGGAAGAAGCGAACTGATGCAGGCAATATTTGGATATCTTCCAATCTATAGCGGTGAAATCGTATGTCAGGGGAAGGTATGGAAGACGGGAGATACACATTATTCTGTAACAAATGGAATGTTCTATCTGCCGGAGGAGAGACGCAGCCAGGGAATTCTGCCGGACATGAGTGTAAAAGAAAATATTTCAATTAATACACTCGACACAGTCAGTAGCTGGTGTGGTATTTCCAAAAGAAAAGAGACTGCCAAAGCAGAAGAAATCATAAAGGCATATAACGTAAAGACTTCCAATCTGAATAAAGAAATAAAATTTCTGAGCGGAGGTAATCAGCAAAAAGTAATTATAGGAAGATCAACTTGTACTGAACCTAAAATACTGATTTTTGATGAGCCGACAAAAGGAATTGATATCGGAGCAAAGACAGAGGTGTACAGACTGATGAAAAAACTGGCGGAAAACGGGATTGCGATTATATTAATTTCTTCCGAAATGGACGAAATAAAGAAATGTGCCAATCGTATTATATGTATGTATCACGGAGAGGTGACGGGAGAAAGCGATTACGGTTCGGAAAAAGAGGAGATTTTAAAGGCAATTCTGGGAATCAAAACCAGTAGTGAGGAGGGAAAGACTGATGAGCAGAGAGCATGAAAATAAACAGAATACATCAGTGGCAGATATCTTAAAAAAACTGAGCAGGAACAGTGTGGCTTTGATAGGAAGCGTACTGATTTTGATGATGATCATAGCAACTATATTTTCACCACATTTTCTGACGATATTTAATCTTCAGTCACTGATGCGTGATATTGCATTTATTGGTATGGTTGCGGTGGCCCAGTCCCTGCTTCTGCTGATCGGAGAACTTGATCTTTCAGTAGGAAAGATTGCAACATTATCAGGTGTACTGGGCGGTATTTTGATGACAAGCATGAAAGTAAATCCATTTTTGGCTTTTGCAATAGGACTTTTGTCCGGAATTTTATTTGGTGTGATCAACGGACTTCTGGTGACAAAACTCCGCCTGAATTCTATGGTCACAACAATAGGAATGCAGTCACTGTATGGAGGAATCACGTTAGTTATAACAAAAGGAAAAGCAGTTACAAATATACCGGATGCGATTTTTTTCCTTGGAAAAGGCAATATTGGTGTATTTCCAATTCCGTTTATCTTTGCTATAGTTGTTCTTATAGTCATAGTATATTTTGTTACAAAGACGAAGACAGGAAGATACATTTATGCAATCGGAAACAGCAGAGAAGCAAGTAAGATCATGGGAATTCGTGTAGATGCTGTAAGAGTTCTTATATATGGAATTGTAGGATTTATTTCAGCTTTGGCAGGAATGCTTTACGTTGCAAGATTGGGCTCTGCGCAGGCAGCAATCGGAAATAACTGGCCGATGAATTCTATTGCATCCAGTGTAATTGGAGGAGTTTCTCTGACTGGTGGTGTGGGAAGTCCTGTAGGAGCAATCATTGGTTCCGCAATTATCTGTGTGATTTCGAATGTCATAGTATTGTTTGGGGTTAATGTATACTGGCAGGAAGCAGTCAGCGGATTTGTTGTAGTAATTGCAATCGCACTTCCATCTCTGCTTACGATTATACGGGAGTGCAGTGTGGCAAAAGCGAAGGCATGATCTGATTCAACACGGGGGTGACTATATGGAGAAGTATTTTATTGGAATTGATTCCGGTACATCCGGAATCAAAGCGGTACTGTTTGATCTGAAGGGAAATGAAATCGGACAAAAATCCTTTCCGTTAAAAGGTATATTTCCACGGGAAGACATGTACGAAGAAGACATGCTGGAAATCTGGGACAAAGCAGTGAAATGTGTAAAAGCTGTTACTGAGGCGTTTCCGGACAAAGAGATTGTGGGAATCGGTATCACTGCACAGGGCGACGGGCTGTGGATGGTTGATGAAAATATGGAGCCGGTGAGAAACGGATGCTGTTTCTGCGACGGAAGAGCAGCAAAAATCGTAGACAGATGGGTCGAAGACGGTACTTGTGACAAGCTGTTTGAAATTACTGGAACACGTATTTTTACCGGAAATCAGAATGGAATCGTAAAATGGATGGAAGAGCATGAACCGGAGAATCTGGATAAGAGCAGATGGCTTTTGCACTTAAAAGATTATCTTTTCTACAGATTTACAGGAAAAGTAACAACAGATGCAACTGATCAGTCACTGATCTTCCTTGATCAGAATAAAAGAGATTATCTTGATGAAACATTCAAGATCTGTGGGATCGAGAAATACAAAGATAAATACCCTCCGGTACTTTCCGCAAAAGAAAATGCATTTCCGGTACAGAAAGAACTGGCAAAAGAATTAGGACTGGGAGAAAATGTTATTGTAACATCAGGACCGATGGATGTCAGTGCATGTGCACTTGGAAGTGGTGTAGTCGAAAATGGTCATTGCTGTTCAATTATCGGCACAGCGGCACTTCATGAGATGGTAATCGGCAAACCTCTGCAGGACAATATTAAAGCCGGAATGACCGTCTGCCATGTAATGGAAAACAGATGGCTGAGACTTATGGCTTCTCTTGCAGGTACACCGAATCTGGAATGGATGCTTGATAATTTTGGTGGAACGCTGAAACAGCAGGCAGCCGAAAAGAATATGAATATCTATGATTATATGGAAGAACTGATCGAGACAGTTCCGATTGGTTCCAGAGGAGTTATGTATCATCCGTACCTTCTTGCAGGAGGTGAGCGTGCACCGTTTACTGATTCCAGAGCAAGAGCAAGCTATACAGGAATCAGTGTGCGTCATACAATCGCTGATATTGTCCGCGCGACTTACGAAGGGGTTGCTTTTGCAATGCTTGACTGTTATCAGCATATGCCACAGGAGATCAAACAGGTGACGTTATGCGGCGGCGGAGCAAAGAGCCCGGGATGGAGCCAGATGTTTGCAGATATCCTCGGCAGCGAAATCGTCACAATTAAAGGAAACGAACTGGGAGCAAAAGGTGTTATTTTAAATAATGCAGTTGTCCAGGGATATTATAAGGATTACAAAGAAGCTGTTGATGCGACTGTTGAGATCAAAAAGGTTTATGAGCCAGATATGAAGAAACATGAAGAATATATGAAATTCTATCCGCTCTATAAGAAAACCTATGAACAGTTAAAGGAGACATGGAAACTCAGGAGTTCTCTTGTCGGAGAGGAGTGATGAAAGATGCTCTATGAAGAAGAGAGAAAAGATATCATTCGGATCTGCCTTGAAATGCAGGAGAAAAAATATTTCCTTGGTACATGGGGAAATGTAAGTATCCGTGTTGGAAACCATATTATTCTGACACCCAGTCGTATCGGGTACAATGATATGACACCGGAGAGCCTGGTAGTCATTGATCTGGAAGGAAATATTGTGGAGGGAACCAACCGCCCCACTTCTGAGAAAGAAGTACACAGACAGATTTATCTGAGAAGAGAAGATGCAGGAATGATCATTCATGCACATACAAAGAAAGCGATGGCGGTTTCTGTCCGTAAGATCAGAGAAGTGCCGTGTCTGGTAGAAGAAATGTCACAGCTGATTGGCGGAGGAATCCCAATCACTCCACAATACGTTCCGGCAGAGCAGCATTTCCAGCTGGGAACAGCAGCAGCAGAAAATATTGGAAACAGAAATGGAGTAATCCTTCGAAATCATGGCCCGGTGGCAGTCGGTCGAAACACGGAAGAAGCAGTTCTGATGGTTGAGGTGATCGAAAAAGCATGTGAAATCTTTCTGGATCAGGGACAGATGTTTTATGCACCAATTCCACAGTGCTATATAGATTCAGAACGTTATCGATACTTATATAAGTATGGAAATGAAAATACCTGACATTTTGGCAGGAATAAGAAAAAAGAAGTCTTTGAAATGAGTGGAAAAGAGGGTATAATGGAATAAATTGGTTTTGGTTAAATATTGAAAAAGAAAGAATTTAAAGTATGAAACGAACGGACAGATTAACAGAAATAAAGAAAATGGTTGCCAAACAGGGCAGAATCGAATTAACAGAGCTGAGCCAGCTGTTTGGGGTATCTGTTGTTACGATACGTAAGGACGTTGAAATTCTGCAGGAACGTAACAGTGTGAGAAGGGTCCATGGGGCAGTAGTCACACCGGAGGAACCGGAATTGCAGGAAGAAGAAAAAGACAGCATTATGGGAATTCCACTTGTGAATGTTGCACTGAAGGAAAAAATCGGTAAAATTGCCGCGTCCAGAGTAAATGGCTCAGGTTGGATCTTTATAGGTCAGGGAACAACATGTTATTATGTAGCAAAAGAACTTGCAAAACTTGAAACTGTAAATGTGCTGACAAATAATCTCATGGCAGCGCAGGCACTGGCCAAAAATAAAAGGGCGAACGTCGTAGTGACGGGAGGAAACATGATCAACAGCCATTTGTATGTAGCCGGTGAAATGTTTATGCGAAACCTTGATAATTTGTATATTTCAACAGCATTTTTAGGTGTTGGAGGAGCAGATATGCATGCCGGCTACACGGTGAATTATTCAACGGAGCTGACTGTGTTTGAGACAATACAGAAACTGACAGATAATCTTATAATTGTTGTGGATTCCACCAAATTTGACCGGACAACATTTTTGTCTCTGGGAAAACTGGAATATGCAGATATGGTGATCACGGACGATGCCATACCGGAAAAATACGAAAAATATTACAGAGAAAATGGTGTGACGGTTTTGAAACCAATGGACATTACCCGGTGAACAGACTCTTCGGAGTCTGTTCCTTTTTTGTTGCATCCGAAGAAAACTGCCAGTGGCAGGTTTTGCAGGTGGCTTTCTCAGAAAAATTCTGTTATAATAAATGCATAATAATCATATGGAGGCTTTTTGTACTATGCATACAATTGAAAACGAAGAACTCCGTGTAATGATTAGTAATCACGGGGCAGAATTGTCAGGCATTTTTGACAAGAGAAATAATCGTGAGGTTCTCTGGAATGCAGATCCGAAATACTGGAAACGCCACGCACCGGTACTTTTTCCGAATGTCGGACGTCTTTATGAGGATACATGCCTGATCGGAGGAGAGACTTACACATCCGGACAGCATGGATTTGCCCGTGATATGGAATTTGTCTGTGTTGAAGAAACAGAAACATCTGTGACACACTTACTGGAAGCAACAGATGCAACGAAGAAAGCATGGCCGTATGAATTTCAGCTTTACATCACACATACATTAAACGGACGTGATCTGACTGTGACATGGAAGATTGTGAACAAAGATCAGGAGACCATGTATTTTACGATCGGTGCACATCCGGCATTTAATGTTCCGGTTCTTCCTGACACGGTGCAGAGCCAGTATCATCTGACATTTAGTGGACAGAAAGAACTTACCTATTGCTTGCTGCACCCGGAATATGCGACGGCAATGCCGGATCAGCCGCATACACTTTCTCTGGAAAACGGCACCTGTCTGATCGATGAGCATATGTTTGATGAAGGTGCACTGATTTTTGATGACAGACAGATTACAAAAGCCGGAATCGCTTTACCGGACGGTACTCCGTATGTGGAGATTTCCTGTGAAGGATTTCCGAACTTTGGTATCTGGTCTGCAATCGGAGCTCCGTTTGTATGTCTTGAGCCATGGATGGGACGTTGTGATAACACCGGTTATGATAAAGAACTGTCTCAGAAACCGAATATTAATACACTGAAACCGAAAGAAGTATTTGACAGATCCTATGTGATTTCTGTTAAATAAACAAAAAGTATATGAGGAGATAGGAAAATGAAAAGAAAATGGAAACAGATTTTGTGTGGAACTCTGGTGGGACTTCTGGTGGCTACAGCAGCTCCGGCAGCTTTTTCGGGAAATGGATATGTGACAGAAGTTGAGGCAGCATCAAAGAAAGCAAAGCCAAAACTGAATAAAACTAAAATCAGTGTAAAAACAGGCAAGACATACACACTGAAGGTAAATGGCACAACACGGACGCCGAAATGGAAATCCAGCAACAAAAAAGTTGCTACGGTCAGCAAGACAGGCAAAGTTACTGCAAAGAAGGCTGGAACAGCGAAGATTACGGCAACGATCGGTAAAACCAGACTGACCTGTACCGTTAATGTAAAAAAGGCATCCACAGGTTCTTCAAAATATACAAAGAATTATACGAAGGTAAAGAAGTATCTGAATAAGAAAGGCAAGGTCGACAGTGACGGAACAAGATATATTGAGAAGAAAATTGACGCACATACGACTGCAATTCTGGGATATGATCCAAAAACAAATAAACTGGATATAGGGCTGGCGATCATTGATAAAAAAGCAGATGTTTCATCAGCAGTAGATGTCCTTGTAAACTGTTCAAAATCAGCTACAGCAGAAGCGATATCTGCAATCTTCGGGGATGGAAATGAAACTTATGCAACTGCAAAGTTCAATGCAAACAGCTATACAGGAAAGAAAGATGTAACTTTCCGTAAGCTCAGTGGAAGTAAGGCTCCGAAGAGCATTCAGAAAGCTTCTAATGCGACACTCCAGGCAGCGATTGCAGGTGCAAATTACATTTTAAGTTCAAAACTGCATATGACAGTAAAAGACCTCGGCTTTACAGCTTACCAATAAGAACCGCAAGTAAATAAAACAAAAGAAAAGCCGGAGCATTATCAAAATTGTATTGATAACGTTCCGGCTTTTTTGTACTGCAAAGCAGATATGTAATTATTTGTTTTCGTCGATTTTCAGACGACCTTTTAATGCGACACAGCATGCAAGGTCTCCGATAACATTGACGCAGGTTGCACCCATATCACAGAGCGTATTGATACTGATGTAAACGCCCATAACACCGGCAGGAAGTCCAGCCATAGTTGCGAGTGCTGCGAAAGATGCGATTGCACCTCCAGGTACACCTGGCGTTCCGACAGAGAGGAGTACGTTTGCAAGAAGTACGATTACCATCATGGAGACGCTGACGTTGATTCCGCATGCGTTGGCAAAGAACATGATCATAAAGGACATCAGGATGGATACGGCATCCATGTTTACGGTAGCACCAAGTGGAATAGCGATACTGGTGATTTTGTTGGAAACGCCCATACCTTCTTCCATACACTGTTTACTGATCGGAATCGTAGCAGAACTGGAACATGTTCCGAAAGCATTCAGGGCAGCCGGCATAATGGTTTTGAAAAACTTGACAGGGCTTTCTTTACCGATTACTTTTACAGCAAGTCCGTACACTACAAATGCAAAGATGAAGAATGCAAGATAGAGGATGATCAGCTGAGTTGCCAGTGAGATGATCGTCTCGGTACCGTTTGCTTCGACAACAGGAACGATCGTACAGAAAACACCGATTGGTGTAAAGTACATGATTGTGCTGATGATTTTTAAGCATACTTCGTTGAGTGAATCAATTACATTCAGAAGTGCTTTTCCCTTGTCACCGACAGAAATCAGAGTGAATCCGATGATTACTGCAAAAACAAGAACCTGAAGCATATTTCCCTGTGCAAAAGCACTTACTGGATTGGATGGGATCAGATTTTTGACTGTTTCCAGAATATTGCTCATGTCCGTAGCTGCAATATCGGAAGTAGCCATCTCGAAGGAAACACCCTCACCGAGATGAATCAGTCGCGGAATGATCAGTCCGGCAAGACTTGCAAGTGCTGTTGTGCAAAGGAAAAATACCATAGCGGCACCGGTGATCTTTCCGGTTGTGCGGATATTTCCGATGCTGCAGATTCCCATAACAACGGAACAAAATACAAGTGGAAAAATCATCATGTTCAGGGCATTCATGTAAATGCCACCAAGAAGACTGGTTACGGTCAGAACCGGGGTAAAGCGGTCTGCCAGAAATAGTCCGGTCAGGATACCAAGAAGCAGGCCGATGAAAATCGCACCGGTGATGTGCTTCTGATACCATGCATAGAATTTCTTCATTTTATCTCCTCCTCAAAAAGTGGTATGCTTCGGCAATAATCCCCAAATACATACAAATATAACAAAAATTATAGCATGCGTGTATATTTAGTGTCAAGAAAACCAACAGTATTCTATTATAGAAGAAATACCTGTCAACATAAAATATCTGGGGGAGTTTTACGCTATCGTTTGAGTAGATTTTGTTTTATTTTCTGATAAAATATGGTATAGTAACAAAGATGAATTGCATCAGAAAGATGCAGAATACTTGAGAGAAGAATATTGGGGGAATAGACGGTGGAACAGACCGTATTACATAAAAAAGAACTGGAATATTTTTTTGTAGAGGAATCCTATGGAGGTAATCAGGATCTTTTTCCGGATGTGACTATGCGTGATGGAGGATGCGGTGCGATTGCAGCTTGTGAGAGCTGTATTTATTTTGCAAGAACAAATGATATGAGAAATCTTTATCCACATCCGATTCAGGAGATAAGCTGGAATGAGTATCATGATTTTGCTTACATTATGAAACATTATCTCTGTCCGAGACCAAATGGAATTGATACGCTGGAACTCTTTATGGAAGGCTTTGGGGAATACCTGAAAGATGTGAAGGACACACGGCTTCAGATGGAAGGATTTCACGGGACACATACATATGAGGAAGCTGTGCAGGCAGTAAAAACACAGATTGATGCAGCCTGTCCGATCCCATATCTGATGTTGAAGCATAAGAATGAAAAAGGAGCACTGGAGGATTATATCTGGCACTGGTTTATTCTGGCAGGATATGAGATAACAGAGGATGACCTTCTGGTAAAGGCAGTTTCCTATGGAGAGTACAAATGGTTCTCTTTAAGTGAGATGTGGGATACCGGATATGACAAAAAAGGCGGAATGATCTTGTATCATATATAGAACAGTCGGGAGGATGTGTGTAGCATGCTCCCTTGCTTTTAGGAGGTACAGAGTTGGAAACCAGAGAAATACTGACAAGATTTAAGAATGGGGAGCTTTCTATCGAGGAAGCAGAACATTATTTTCGTAAAGAACCGTTTGAAGTGATGGATGATTATGCAAAGCTGGATTCACACAGAGAAATCAGAAATGGATTTCCGGAAGTGATCTTCTGCAGTGGAAAAGCTGATCAGCATTTTGTCCATATCTTTAAGAAGTTGTATGAGGATAATGGTGAAGTGTTTGGAACGAGAGCATCGAGACATCAGTATGAACTTGTGAAAGACCTTTTGCCGGATGTGGAATATGATGAACTGTCTCACATTATCAAGATAGAGAAGAAAGAAAAGGAGCATATCGGTAAGATTGCGGTATGTACAGCAGGAACTGCCGATATTGCAGTGGCAGAGGAAGCGGCTCAGACGGCAGAATATTTCGGCTCACATGTAGACAGAGTCTTTGATGTCGGAGTCAGTGGCATACACAGACTGTTTTCCAGACTGGAAGTGATTCAGGATGCCAACTGTGTGATCGCAGTTGCAGGTATGGAAGGTGCGCTTGCGAGTGTGCTTGGCGGACTTGTAGATAAACCGGTGATCGCGGTGCCGACTTCAGTGGGATATGGTGCAAGTATGAACGGACTGTCTGCACTTCTGACGATGATCAATTCCTGCGCAAACGGAATTGCGGTGGTAAATATTGATAACGGATATGGTGCCGGATATATTGCGACGCAGATTAACCGTCTGGCAGCAAGAGAATATAACATAAAATAAAACGGGATGGGAAGTAAATGGGAAAAACATTATACTTAGAATGTTATTCGGGAATCAGCGGTGATATGACGGTTGCGGCCCTTCTGGATCTGGGGGCAGACAGAGACGTACTTGAAAAAGCACTGTACAGCCTTCCAATCGGAGGATTCCACATCGAAATTTCAAGAGTAAAAAAATCAGGATTGGATGCCTGCGATTTCAACGTAATTCTGAATCATGATAACCATGACCATGATATGGAATACCTGCATGGGAAGGATCACGAATATTCTCATATACATGAGCATTCACATCCGCATGAGCATCGTGGAATGCGCGAGATCACAGAAATCATTCAGGGTTCGGCAATGACAGATAAAGCCAAAAAGATGGCGCTGCATGTGTTTGATATTCTTGCACATGCGGAATCAAAGGCTCATGGTGTAAATATAGAGGAAGTTCATTTTCATGAAGTAGGTGCCATTGATTCTATCGTGGATATCGCTGCGATTGCAGTCTGTATGGACAATCTGGATATTACTGATGTGATTGTACCGGTTTTATATGAGGGAACCGGATTTATCCGCTGCCAGCATGGACAGATTCCGGTGCCTGTGCCGGCAGTTGCACACATTGCAGAGGATCATCATCTGAAACTGAAAATCACTGATATACAGGGCGAGCTGGTGACACCGACAGGTGCAGCTGTAGTGGCAGCTTTCTGCACATCTGAAAAACTGCCGGAAGATTTTTCGATATTAAAGAGTGGACTTGGTGCGGGAAAAAGAGAATATCGCTGTCCTGGAATTCTTCGTGCAATGCTGATTCAGACAGAACCGGCAGATGCAAAACTGACAGATACTGTCTGGAAACTGGAGACAGACATTGATGACTGCAGTGGTGAAGTTATGGGTCATGTATTAAAACTTCTCATGGCAAACGGGGCAAGAGAAGCACACTATATGCCGATCTATACAAAGAAAAACAGACCTGCATATACTCTGACAGTGATCTGTAAAGAGAAGGACAGAGAAAGTCTGGAAAACCTGATCTTTGCAGAGACGACAACAATCGGTATCCGCAGAGCAGAAATGCAGCGTACGATCCTGAAAAGAGAAATCAGCACATTTGAAACACCTCTTGGTCAGGCAAAAGCCAAAATATGTACCCTGCCGGACGGACAGATAAGATGTTATCCGGAATATGAAAGTGCGGAAGAACTGGCCTCACGAAACCAGATCAGTTTTCGCGAGGCATATGACAGTATCAGGAGTTATTGGACAACAGAAAGGTGAGACAGAGCGATGAAAACAGGACTTGTTTTGGAAGGCGGCGCAATGCGCGGAATTTACACAGCCGGTGTACTGGATGTTTTTTTGGAGCATGAAATACATTTTGACGGAGTGATCGGTGTTTCTGCGGGAGCACTGCATGGCTGTTCATTTGTATCCGAACAAAAAGGAAGAAGTCTCCGTTATTTCAAAAAATACCGGAATGACAAACACTTTATGAGCTGGTGGAGCTTTCTGCACACAGGAGAAGTGGTAGGAAAGCAATTTTGTTATCATGACATTCCGGAGCGGCTTGATCCATTTGATTACGAAGCGTTTGTGAAATCTGATACAGATTTTTATGCGACCTGTACAAATGTTGAGACAGGCAAAGCGGAATATATTAAAATCACAGATATGCTGAGCCAGGTCGATGCCATGCGTGCGTCTGCTTCGATGCCATACGTTTCAAAAATCGTGGATTATAACGGGATGAAACTTCTTGACGGAGGCTGTGCGGACAGTATTCCGGTTGAAGCATTTTACAAGATGGGTTATGAACGTCTTGTGGTTGTACTTACAAGAGAAGCCGGATTTGCCAAAAAACCTGAGAATGCAAAAATGGCAGAAATCCGCTATCATAAATATCCGGAGTTTGTACAGGCACTTCAGAACAGACATGTAGTCTATAATCACAGCCTGGAAGTCCTGAAAGAAATGGAACGGGCAGGCAAGGCATTTGTGATCCAGCCGGATAAAAAACTGGATATCAGTCGTATGGAAAATGATATTGAAGTGATCCAGCAGGTGTATGATCTGGGAGGAAAAGATGCGCGTATCCGCATGAAAGCATTGAAAGACTGGATGAAACACTAACCGAAACAGAATAAAGAGTGGGCCCAAATATAAAATTCAGTTGCACACCATGCTGGTATTCTGGTATAATGATTTACATAAATAAAGAACGAAATAAAGAAGTACAAGGGTGTACAGCGCGCAGGTTGCGTGAGGTATGCCCTTGCGCTTTTTCGTTGAAAAGCGAGGGAGGAAACAATATGGATGCAATAACAAACCTGATCAATCAGATTGATGCCTGGGTGTGGGGCTGGTGGATGATTCTTCTGCTTCTTGGTACACACATTTTTATGACAATCCGAACCGGAGTAATCCAGCGAAAAATTGGTACGGCAATTAAGCTGTCTGTTACGAAGGATCCGGATGGAGAAGGTGAGGTCAGCCAGTTTGGAGCACTGACAACGGCACTGGCATCTACGATCGGAACCGGAAACATCATTGGTGTGGGAACGGCAATAGCCCTCGGTGGTCCCGGAGCAGTTCTGTGGTGCTGGCTTACCGGTGTATTTGGTATTGCGACAAAATACAGCGAATCACTGATCGCAGTTAAATATCGTGTCAAAACAAAAGACGGTCGTATGCAGGGGGGTGCAATGTATGCACTCGAGCGTGGACTTCATATGAAATGGCTCGGATTGATCTTTGCCATTTTTGGCGGTTTTGCATCTTTTGGAATCGGATGTGCGACGCAGGTAAATGCAATTGCAACGGTCTGTCAGGAAAATCTTCACATTCCTCCGGCAGCGGTAGGAATTGCAGTAGCTGTACTGACTGCACTGGTTATTTTCGGAGGAATCAAAGCAATCGCAAATGTCTGTGAAAAACTGGTTCCGTTTATGGCTGCATTTTATGTGATTGGCTGTTTTATCATTCTGTGCATCAACTATGATTTTATCATACCGGCAGTAGTGACGATCTGTAAGATGGCTTTTACACCCGGCGCAGCAGCAGGTGGTCTGGTAGGACGCGGAATTATGATGGCAATGCAGTATGGAATTGCAAGAGGTCTTTTTTCAAACGAGTCCGGTATGGGATCAGCACCGATCGCAGCGGCAGCAGCACAGACGAGAAATCCGGTCCGTCAGGCTCTGGTTTCCAGTACAGGTACATTCTGGGATACCGTTGTTGTATGTCTGATGACAGGACTGGTACTTGTCACCAGTATTATGAAAAACCCGGCAATTGATATGGGACAGATCACAAATGGTGGTGTCCTGACTACACTGGCATTTCAGCAGATTCCAGTTCTGGGACCGGTCATCCTTGTGGTTGGGATTATTTCCTTTGCATATTCTACTGTGCTTGGATGGGCATATTACGGAGAACGCTGTGTGGAATATTTTGCCGGAAGAAAAGGGCTTGTACCGTATCGAATCCTTTACATAGCAGTAGCGGTGATCGCACCGGTTATTTCATTGAACCTTGTCTGGACGATCGCGGATATTCTGAATGCACTGATGGCACTTCCGAACCTTGTGGCGGTATTGCTTCTGTCGAATGTGATCGTGGCGGAGACGAAAAAATATATCAATAATCTGGATGCCAAAGACGATACCGAGATTGAAATCATTGAC
Source organism: Blautia intestinalis (assembly GCF_014297355.1). Taxonomy (GTDB): domain Bacteria; phylum Bacillota; class Clostridia; order Lachnospirales; family Lachnospiraceae; genus Blautia_A; species Blautia_A intestinalis. The sequence goes on from NZ_JACOQE010000008.1 coordinate 85,322, forward strand.
CGCTGAAAGATTAAGCGCTAATATAATAATGCAACAGCCAAAACAGTCTGTGTGAAGCAGGCTGTTTTTGTTGCAAAAATAACAGATAAGAGACAGGAGAAAAGAATGGCAGAAGAGCACGGAATGAAAGTGATTGCAAGAATCCATAATGATTTCCCGACAAAGTTTGGGATTCCTCATCAGAGTAACCGGCTGGATGCACTGAAGGCAATAATCGTATTTGAGCCGGAATACCGGGTGCCGGAAGCATTTCGCGGGCTGGAGGAATATGATTATATCTGGCTGATCTGGCAGTTTTCTGAGGCAGTGCGCGAGAACTGGTCGCCGACTGTACGACCGCCGAGACTTGGTGGGAATACACGCATGGGAGTGTTTGCCACGAGATCACCGTTTCGTCCGAACAGCCTTGGACTGTCTTCTGTACGTCTTGAAAAAATAGAGATGCATCCGGAACTGGGACCGGTTCTTCATATTTCAGGTGCGGATCTTATGAACGGTACACCGATCTATGATATCAAACCATATCTTCCTTATGCGGACAGCCACCCGGAAGTGAGAGGCGGTTTTACGGACAAAATCGAAGATTATCGGCTTGAAGTGGAATTTCCGGAAACACTGATAGAGAAAGTACCGGAAGAGCAGAGAGAAGCTTTGATGGAAGTGCTTGCCAACGATCCGCGTCCCCGTTATCAGAACAAACCAGATAAGATTTACGGGCTGGCATATGGCAGTCATGATATCCATTTTACGGTGAAGGATAAGACCCTTAAGGTCTGTGATGTGACAGAATTAAAAGAATCCTTTGACAAACAAAACAATATATGATAATATTTTATATATAGTTAGCGCAAGCTAACAGATGAAGACATTAAGCGGAACTATGCGTCCGCTTTACTTTTAAAATATGAGTTAGTCAAAGATAACAAAAGGAGAGTGAATCTATGAGTATCGTAATCGTAGGCGGAAATGAACGTATGGTATGTCAGTATGAGGATATCTGCAAAGGATATGGATGTAAGGCAAAAGTATTTGCAAAAGAAAAAGGAGCCATGAAGAAAAAAATCGGTGCACCGGATCTTCTGATTTTGTTTACAAGTACGGTTTCTCATAAAATGGTGAACTGTGCAGTGGAGGAAGCAAAGAAAAAATCCATACCGGTATGCAGATGCCACACAAGCAGCGCATCGGCTCTTGAGAACATTCTTCGTGAATATTGTGCATAAAAAGCGAGTTTTTATGTAATATTATAAAGAAAGACTTGCAAAACCCCGAGGTTTTCAATAAAATAAGAGACAGATTTTCTGACTGAAAAGAGAAAACAGAAGGGTGATAAGTATTATTATGAAAAAAGTGGTAAAATTTGGAGGAAGCTCTCTGGCCAATGCAGAACAGTTTCAGAAGGTCGGAGATATCATCAGGAGCGATGAGAGCAGACGTTATGTGGTACCGTCCGCACCGGGAAAGAGATTTTCCGCAGACACAAAGGTAACTGATCTTCTGTATACATGTTATGACAAAGCAGAAGCAGGAGAGGATTTCACAGATGTCCTTACGGAAATTAAGGGACGTTTTTATGAGATCATCAAAGGCTTGAATCTTGACCTGTCTCTTGAGGAGGAGTTCAGACAGATTGAAGCAGATTTTAAGGCACATGCAGGCAATGAATATGCAGCATCCCGTGGAGAATTCCTGAACGGTAAAGTAATGGCTGCTTATCTCGGATATGAATTTATTGATTCTGCAACTGTGATCCGATTTGACAAAAACGGAAATTTCGATGCAGACAAAACAGATAAACTTTTAAGTAAGCGTCTCCAGAAATGCGAGAGAGCAGTTATTCCGGGATTCTATGGTGGTATGGAAGACGGAACTGTAAAGACATTCTCCCGTGGCGGATCGGATGTTACCGGCTCTCTGGTAGCGAAGGCAATCCATGCAGACATTTACGAAAACTGGACAGACGTTTCCGGATTCCTTGTCACAGATCCGAGAATCGTCGATAATCCGGCAGTGATCGAGACAATCACATACAGAGAACTTCGTGAGCTTTCTTATATGGGTGCGACCGTTCTTCATGAAGATGCAATCTTCCCGGTTCGTAAGGAAGGTATTCCGATCAACATCCGTAATACAAACCGTCCGGAAGATAAGGGAACCTTTATCGTAGAAAGCACCTGCCGCAAACCGAAATATGTGATCACCGGTATTGCAGGTAAGAAGGGCTTCTGTTCCATTAATATTGAGAAATCCATGATGAACAGTGAAATCGGTTTCGGAAGAAAGATTCTTCAGGTATTTGAAGATCAGGGAATAAGTTTTGAACATGTTCCGTCTGGAATCGACACAATGACTGTTTACGTTCATCAGGATGAATTCGAAGAAAAAGAGCAGCAGGTAATTGCAGGCATTCACAGAGCCGTTCAGCCGGATTTTGTAGAGATGGAATCTGATCTGGCACTGATCGCAGTTGTTGGCCGTGGCATGAAGTCCCAGAGAGGAACTGCAGGCCGTGTATTTTCCGCACTGGCACATGCACATGTCAATGTAAAAATGATCGATCAGGGATCCAGTGAGCTGAATATCATCATTGGTGTGGAAAACAGAGATTTCGAAACTGCTGTAAAAGCAATTTACGATATTTTTGTCCTGACACAGATGTAAGCAGGTAATATTTTTCAGATCTGATTCAGGAGGATAAAGCACATGGTTGAAAGACATATCAGATTAAATGAAACAGAAGACGTAAAAGAATTTGTGAATGAAGCCGCCAAATGTGAGTTTGATATTGACATATCCTATAACAGAATTATCATTGATGCAAAATCCATTTTAGGTATTCTGAGCATGGATCTTACAAGAGAACTGACAGTAAGATGCTACGGAGAGAGCAAGAGATTCAATGAAGTAATGGCAAAATTTGCTGTAGCATAGGTGAAAATGCGTGGGCGCATATTCCGGAAACGGGTATGCGCCTTTTTACATTGCAGAGCGGGGAGGCAGAAACAGCATGGAAAAACCAATCGTCCGTATTTCGGTTCGAAATCTTGTGGAATTTATATTGCGAAATGGTGATCTGGTGAACGGAAGCAGCGCTTCGGATAAAGAAGCCATGCTGAAAGGAAGCCGGCTTCACCGTAAGATACAGAAGCAGATGGGAAGCCACTACCAGCCTGAAGTTTCTCTGAAAAAAGATACAGAGTATGATGATCTGATCCTTCGCGTAGAAGGCAGAGCAGACGGTATTTTTTCGCAGGATGACCGATTCTGTATTGATGAGATCAAAGGTGTCTATAAAAATCTTGAACTAATGGAAGAACCGGTACCGGTGCATCGTGCGCAGGCACTTTGTTATGCATGGATCTATCTGGATGAGCATGAACTGGAAGAAATTGATGTACAGATGACTTATGTACATCTTGACACCGAAGTGATTAAACGTTTTCGGGAAACACTTACCAGGGCGGAACTGAGACAATGGTATAAAGAACTTACCGATAGTTATCATAGGTGGCTGGCATATCAGATTGAATGGCGCAAAAAACGAAATGAATCAATGGAAAATCTGGACTTTCCATTTACATACCGTAAGGGACAGCGGGAGATGGTATCTGGAATTTATCATGCTATTTCAAAGAAAGAGCAGATTTTTATCCAGGCTCCGACCGGTGTCGGAAAGACTATGTCCGCCGTCTTTCCGGCAGTGCGGGCAATCGGTCAGGGAATGGCTGAGACGGTCTTTTATCTGACGGCAAGGACAATCACAAGGACAGTAGCACAGGATGCTTTTGAAATATTACGGGACAGAGGACTCTTGTTTAAAGTTGTTACGATCACGGCAAAAGAAAAACTCTGCTTTTGCGACAAGCCGGAATGTGATCCGGAAAAATGCCCTTATGCGAAAGGCCATTATGACAGGATCAACGATGCAGTCTATGAACTCTGGACAACGGAACAGTCGTTTGACAGGGAAACACTGCTTCGTCATGCGCAGAAGCGGCAGGTCTGTCCTTTTGAAATGAGTCTTGATCTGGCAATCTGGATGGATGGTGTCATCTGCGACTACAATTATGTATTTGATCCGAATGTCTGTCTGAAACGTTTTTTCGGGGAAAATGTGTCAGGAAATTATCTTTTCCTGATCGATGAGGCACATAATCTGGTGGACAGGGGAAGAGAGATGTACAGTGCGTCCATCTGCCTGGATGACGTGATCGAGACCAGAAAATCTGTAAAACCCTACAGTCAGAAATTATGGAAGAAACTCGGAAAAGTTAAAAAACAGATGGAAGAGCTGAAGCAGAATTGCAGTGAATGGAAAGTGCAGGAAAATGCCGGAGTACTGCCAGTCAGTCTCTTAAGTGTGCAGGGGGAATTGGATCAGCTTCTTGAAGAGCCGCCATCGCAGGAATTGGTGGATGGAATCCTCGATTTCTATTTTGAAGTAAGAGATTTTTTGAATATTTCGGAACTGGTGGATGACAATTATGTGGTTTATACCGCTTTTGGAGAGGACGGAAGATTTTATGAAAAACTTTTTTGCGTCAATCCGGCGGAAAACCTGCAGAAATGTCTCGATAAGGGAAACAGCACGGTGTTCTTTTCGGCAACATTGCTTCCGTTACAGTATTATCGAAAGATGCTGAGTACAAGAAGTGAAAATTTCGGTATGTATGTGGAATCACCGTTTGAACAGAGCAAGAGATTACTGATGATTTGCAGGGATGTCAGCAGTAAGTATACCCGGAGAGGATATGAGGAATATCATAAGATTGCGGAATATATTGCAAGGATGAGCTGGCAGAAAAAAGGAAATTATATGGTGTTTTTCCCGTCTTATCGGCTGATGGAAGATGTTTATCAGGTTTATCAGGACGAGTTTTCTGTTTCATGGGTGCGCTGCATCAGTCAGCATGCTTCTATGACGGAACTGGAGCGTGAGGAGTTTCTGAATGAGTTTACGGAGGAAAGTGAAGAAACACTAGTAGGATTCTGTGTTATGGGCGGTATTTTTTCAGAAGGAATCGATCTGATCGGTGACCGTCTGATCGGAACTGCGGTTGTGGGAACAGGACTTCCTCAGGTGAGCTGTGAGCGGGAGATTTTGAAAGACTATTATGATGAAAAAGGCGAGCAGGGATTTGATTACGCTTATCGTTATCCCGGGATGAACAAAGTCCTGCAGGCAGCGGGGCGTGTGATCCGAACAAAGGAGGACACGGGAACGATACTTCTTCTGGATGAACGTTTTCTGAACCGGGATTATCGAAATCTTTTCCCAGGGGAATGGAGCAATGCCGGTACATGCACACTTGGAAATGTAGAAAAATATCTGCAGGCATTTTGGAACACTTTCGAGGATAAATGACAAAATATGTTAGCTTGACATAAAGAAAATATCAGGTATACTATGGACAATTACTATTTGAACTATAGATAAGGAGAACCAGATGAAAACCGGAAACCGCTTGAAAAACTGGAAAATTTTGGCAGCAGGGCTTGTATTTATGACGACGGCATCTGCAGCGACTGCACCGGTGGCGGCAAGCAGCCTTCTTTCTGTGACAGGGGAATCCCAGATACGTCCGATCGAAGACGGATCAGGAAAATATATTTTAAAAAGTGACGGATTTTACTGTCTGAAAGAAGATGGAAGTAAAGATGCTACTCCTGCAGTGCACTATTTTGATCACGTGAATATTGATGGAACAATACTGGACGGATTTTATTACCATGATGAGTCGGGCTGTTTTCAGGCAGGCAGTTCCAATATGGTAAAGATCACGAAGCTTTCCTGTGCAAAAAGTACTGATGAAGATGCAGAGACGGTGGATTTTGATGGTTATTATATGGTCAATAACCTTGGAAAACTGACAGCGGCACCGCAGGTTCGATATATCAGCAATTACGTGATCGATAATACGACATATGACGGATATTATTATTTCGATGAAAATGGAAAGATGGTGACGGAAACAGGGACACATGAGCTGGAAATGGCATCGAACGGACAGATTTTTTCCGGAATATATTATTTTGGCGGACCAAACGGTGCATTGCTTCAGGAAGCCGGAGTAACTGAGGAGGGTTTTCCGGTGGATGCGACAGGTAAGGTGACCGCTCTTGATGATCTCGGGATGGACACACTGGAACCGCAGCTTACATCCATGTTGAGCGGATATGATGGTACGTGGAGTGTTTATGTCAAGGATCTTGCCACGGATGAAGAAATTATACTGAATGATACACAGATCTATTCTGCAAGTCTCATCAAAGTTTTTGTGATGGCGAAAACATATGAGGATATGGATACCGTTCTGGAACACGAAGCGGCTCTGATGAAAACAGATAAAGACAACGCAAAGGTGAAAGCTAAGGTGGACACCCTTCTGCGGAACATGATCACGGTCAGTGACAATGAATCCTGTAATGAACTTGGAAGGCTTCAGTCTGAAAAACATGATTTTCTGGACGGAGCAGAACTTGTAAACAAATATCTGAAAAAAGAAGGCTACACAGAAACTACCTATCAAAATACGCTGCATCCTTCATCATCCCAGAAGCTCAGCCTTGGCGGACATAATATGACTACTGTGAAGGATTGTGGAAAACTGCTCGAGCGGATATACAAAGGGGAATGCGTCAGCAGGGAAGCTTCGGAGGAAATGCTGAATCTGCTTTCAAATCAGGAAAATACAACAAAGATTCCGGAGGGGGTTCCGGCTGATGTGAAGACTGCGAACAAAACAGGAGAGACCGATGAGAATCAGCATGATATTGCAATTGTCTACGGGCCGAAGACGACTTATATTTTGTGTGTGATGTCCGAAGACAGTACGAATGCGATTGCAAATATCCGGTCAATCTCAAAAGTTGTTTATAATTATTTGAATCTGTAGGTAGCTATCGGGGCTGTCTGCGTTGATTTTTTATACAGAATCATGTATAATAACGGATTGTATAAAATAGGTTTTCTGTATGTTGCCCTGAGAAAACACGGCAGCATCACATGTTAAATGCAGGAGGAGAGAAATAAATGCGAGTCGATACGGATGACTTTGCCCGACCTCGCGGGTGCGGGAAGAATCACCTTGTAGAAGTGGAGAAAATTTTAATTGAACCGGGAGCGGTAAATGCCCTTGAAGAAGCAATGTCAGAAGGCTTTCTGAAGGAATACATATCCCCGCTTCTGATCTGTGACACAAATACCTGTAAGGCAACAGAAGAAATCATGGAAGATATTTACGACCGATGTCAGGTTCTTGTGCTGGATGCGGATGATCTTAAGGCCGACCGGCATGCAGTAGAGATCGTCGAGAATTATATGGATGAGGACATTGATCTGATCCTCGCGGTAGGCGCTGGTACGATCCATGACATCAGCCGTTATGTGGCTTCTCAGTACAAAATTCCTTTTGTATCTGTGCCGACAGCAGCAAGTGGTGACGGATTCGTATCTACGACGGCAGTTATGACTTTTAACGGAATAGAGGAAGAAGTGCCGGCAGCAGTGCCTGTAGCGCTGTATGCAGACACGGATATATTTGCAAAAGCACCGGCCGGGCTTAATGCCGCCGGAGCAGCAGAACTTTCGGATGAAAAAATATCCCTGTCCCTCATCGAAGAGGGGAATCCGGAAGCCTGTGAAAAACTGATGTATGCACTGATTAAATCCGGGTTTTCCGGTCAGGCAGAAGGAGAATGATATGAGAGTTGGAATGGGATATGATGTACACAAACTGACAGAAGGAAGGAAGCTGATTCTCGGCGGAGTAGATATTCCGTGGGAGAAGGGCCTTCTGGGACATTCGGATGCAGATGTACTGATCCATGCAGTGATGGATGCCCTGCTTGGTGCTGCTGCACTTGGCGATATCGGGAAACACTTTCCAGACACAGATCCGGCATATAAAGGAATCTCAAGTGTGAAACTTCTGGCGCATGTGGCTGGTCTTTTGCGCGAGCATGGCTACGAAGTCGGAAACATCGATGCAACGATCATTGCCCAGAAACCAAAGATGGCACCGCATATCTCGCAGATGCGTAAAAATATGGCGGAGGCACTTGGCATTACGGAATCAAAGATCAATGTAAAAGCAACGACAGAAGAGGGACTTGGGTTTACCGGAAGCGGAGAGGGCATTTCTTCTCAGGCTATCTGCCTGCTTACAGAAATAAAGAACTGATTCAGCTTAAAATAATATCGGAGGAAAGAGATATGAAGCTTTTTAATACAATGTCACGCAGAAAAGAAGAATTCGTACCGCTGGAAGAAGGAAAGGTGCGGATGTATGTATGCGGACCGACAGTATACAACCTGATCCACATCGGAAATGCGAGACCGATGATCATTTTTGACACTGTACGCCGCTATCTGGAATACAAAGGTTACGAAGTAAATTATGTATCCAACTTCACAGACGTTGATGACAAGATCATCAAAAAGGCAATCGAAGAAGGTGTAAGCTCTGAAGAAATCTCACAGCGTTACATCGCAGAATGTAAGAAGGATATGGCCGGCATGAATGTAAAACCGGCAACCACACATCCGCTGGCAACACAGGAAATTGACGGAATGATCGATATGATCCAGACACTGATCGACAAAGGATATGCTTATCCGGTTGCTGATGGTACCGTATATTTCCGTGTAAAGAAATTCAAAGAATACGGCAAACTTTCTCATAAAAATCTGGATGATCTGCAGTCCGGTTTCCGTTCTCTGCAGGTATCCGGCGAAGACCAGAAAGAAGATCCGCTGGATTTCGTACTCTGGAAACCGAAAAAAGAAGGAGAACCATTCTGGAAATCTCCATGGTGCGACGGAAGACCGGGATGGCACATCGAGTGCTCCGTTATGTCAAAGAAATACCTCGGAGAAGAAATCGATATCCATGCAGGTGGCGAAGATCTGGTTTTTCCACATCATGAAAATGAAATCGCACAGAGCGAATGCTGCAATGGAGTTCCTTTTGCAAAATACTGGATGCACAATGCATTCCTGAACATTGACAACCGTAAGATGTCCAAATCTCTCGGAAATTTCCGTACCGTTCGTCAGATCGGAGAGCAGTACGATCTGCAGGTGCTTCGTTTCTTTATGCTGAATGCTCATTACAGAAGTCCGCTTAATTTCAGCGCAGACCTGATGGAATCTTCTAAGAATGCACTGGAGCGAATCACGGATGCGGCTGCAAGACTTCGTGACCGTCAGGCAGCAGCTTCTGTACAGGAAGCGTCTGAGGATGAAAAGAAGATGATGCAGGAAGAAGCTGCATTTGTAACGAAATTTGAAGAAGCAATGGATGATGACTTCAATACAGCAGATGCACTTGCCGCAGTATTTGAGCTGGTTAAATTCGGCAATACAAATGTGCAGGAAGGAAGCTCCGCAGAGTTTGCAGCGCATACACTTGAAGTGATGACAAAACTTTGTGATGTCCTCGGACTGATCCTTGACAAAAAGGAAGAGATCCTTGATGAAGAGATCGAGAATCTGATCGCAGAACGTCAGGCAGCCAGAAAGGCAAAAGATTTCGCGAGAGCAGATGAGATCAGAGGATTACTTCTTGATAAAGGAATCGAGCTGAAAGATACTCGTGAGGGTGTAAAATGGAAACGAATCTGATGCAGCTGAAAGAATTGTTTCATCTGGAAGACCAGGATCTACGGAGTTATTCTCCGCTGACTCTGGCATACATCGGAGATGGAGTTTATGAACTGATCATCCGGACGATCCTGGTTAAGAAAGGAAATTGTCCGGTGAATCGTCTTCATAAGAAAGCAAGCAGTCTGGTGAAGGCCGGTGCGCAGTCTGCAATCATGGAAGTGATCGAGGAGAAACTGACACCGGAGGAGCTGAGTGTTTACCGCAGGGGCAGGAATGCACATTCTCCGACTATGGCAAAACATGCAACAATGGCAGATTACCGTCGTGCGACCGGTTTTGAGGCATTGATGGGATATTTATATTTAAAAGAGGATTACACACGGATGCTCACTTTGATCCGTATGGGAATCGGAGAGGATATTTTATGAGTGAACAGATAGAAGGACGCAACGCGGTACTGGAAGCTTTCCGTTCCGGAAAATGCGTGGACAAGCTTTTTATCCTTGACGGATGTCAGGATGGACCGGTGCGTACGATTGCAAGAGAAGCACGCAAGACCGATACGATCATCAACTATGTGTCAAAAGAACGACTGGATCAGCTCAGTGAGACAAGAGCGCATCAGGGTGTGATTGCGCAGGCTGCTGCTTATGAGTACAGTACGGTGGATGAGATTCTTGCCAGAGCAGAAGAAAAGGGTGAACCGCCATTTTTGATTCTTCTGGACAATGTAGAAGATCCGCACAATCTCGGTGCAATCATCCGTACAGCGAATCTTGTCGGTGCGCATGGTGTTATCATACCAAAGAGACGTGCAGTAGGACTGACATCTACTGTAGCGAAAACTTCCGCAGGTGCGATCAACTATACACCGGTTGCAAAAGTAACAAATATTGTAAGAACGATTGAAGAACTGAAAGAAAAAGGAATCTGGTTTGTCTGTGCAGATATGGGTGGAGAGATCATGTATGATCTGGATCTGACTGGACCGATGGGACTTGTGATCGGAAATGAGGGAGAAGGTGTCAGCCGTCTGGTACGTGAAGCATGTGATTTCACGGCATCCATACCGATGAAGGGGGATATTGATTCTCTGAATGCTTCTGTGGCAGCAGGAGTTCTTGCCTATGAAATTGTAAGACAGAGACTGGTAAAAAGCAGCAAATAAAAGGGGAAACAGAATGAGCCGTTACGATCAGTACAGTGACGAAGAACTGATTTTCAGACTGCGACAGGGAGAGACGGAAATATCTGATTATCTGATGGAAAAATACAAGGAGTTTGTCCGCAAAAAGGCAAGAGCCATGTTTTTGATCGGAGGAGAGACAGACGACCTGATCCAGGAGGGAATGATTGGTCTTTTTAAGGCAATTCAGAATTACCAGCCGGATCGGGAGGCGTCTTTTCAGACATTTGCAGGTTTGTGTATTGACCGGCAGCTTTACAGTGCGGTACAGAATTCAAACAGGCAGAAACATCTTCCACTGAATACGTATATTTCGCTCAGTAATGAGGAAGAATCTGAACATCTGGAAGGCTCGTGGGATTCCCGCACAGAAGACCCGGAATCCATTGTGATCGATCAGGAAAGTACGAGAAATCTGGAGCAGGAGATCAGCAAGGTCTTAAGCCCGATGGAGAATAAAGTGCTGGATTATTATATGAAGGGATACGGTTACGTAAAGATTGCGGAGATTATGGGCAAAACACCGAAATCCATCGACAATGCGCTGCAGCGTATCCGAGGTAAGATTCGTAATTTTTCTCTTCCTTTTTTGATGCAAAAGTAGTAAAATAACACTAACATTATTCAGAATATCGGACAGATGGTTTCTGTATATGAAAGGAGAAACGAAGTTATGGCAAAGATTAATAAATACTGGGGACTTGTAGCAGTCGGAGCAGTTGCTGCCGCAGCAGCAGGAGCAATCGCAGCGCTTGCATTCCGCAAAGACCCGCTGGATGATTTCGATGATTTTGATGAAGATTTCGAGGATGAGACCGAAGAAGAAACATTCAGGACTGAAGAAAAGAAAGAAACATCCGAAGCTTTTGAAGCATGGGATGAAGCAGAAGAAGCTGTAGAAAAGGCTGTTGAAGAAACCGCTGAAACAGCAGATGCCGAGCAGGCGGTAGAAGAAGCTATCAAAGAAGAGGAAGCAGCAGATAAGAAAGAAGAACGGGAAGAAGAATAAATCTGAATCCGGTTCGGTTTGAACATAAAAAATATGAAGACATAAAGTGAGCAGGCCAGCACAAGCTGACCTGCTCCTTTTACGTTGTGTTATTAATTTCAGAAAAATTATTTCGGAAGACGGAAAGAACTCTTAAGAGATACAATACGGTTAAATACCGGTGCACCTTCTTTGGAGTCGTGGATGTCTGCACAGTAGAATCCGTTTCTTACGAACTGATAGCTGTCGTAGCCTTTGGCTTCCATAAGCGCAGGCTCTACGTAAGCGGTAACGGTTGTAAGGGAGTTTGGATTTACGTTCAGAGATCCGTCTTCTTTATTGTATACGCCTTTTTCTTCATCTACGATGTTTTCGTAGAGACGTACAGTTGCTTTTTTGGCGTTGGTAGCTTCTACCCAGTGGATGGTTCCTTTTACTTTACGTCCGTCCGGAGCGTTGCCGCCTTTGGTAGCAGGATCGTAAGTACAGTGTACAACACGTACAGTACCGTCATCGTCTGCTTCATAACCGGTACAGGTAACGAAGTATGCATTCATCAGACGAACTTCTGTACCGAGGAAAAGTCTCTTGTATTTACGCGGCGGGTCGATCATGAAATCGTCACGTTCGATATAAAGTTCACCACTGAATGGAATCTTACGGGTTCCGAGAGCTTCATTTTCCATGTTGTTCGGAGCGTCCAGATATTCTACCTGTCCTTCCGGATAGTTATCAATCACGAGTTTGACCGGATCCATGACTGCCATCATACGAGGACGTTTTAATTTGAGGTCTTCACGGATGCAGTACTCAAGCATTGCGTAATCTACAGAGCTGTTTGCTTTGGAGACACCGCAGAGATCTACAAACATCTTGATGGATTCCGGTGTGAAACCACGCCTGCGCAGTGCGGCGATGGAAACAAGACGAGGATCATCCCATCCGTCTACGATGCCGTCTTCGACCAGTTTTTTGATGTAACGTTTACCTGTAACAACATTAGTCAGATAGAGCTTTGCAAATTCAATCTGTTTTGGTGGCTGCGGATATTCGAGCTCGCGTACTACCCAGTCATACAATGGACGGTGATCTTCGAATTCGAGTGTACAGATAGAATGTGTGATACCTTCGATTGCATCTTCGATTGGGTGTGCAAAGTCATACATCGGATAAATGCACCATGTATCACCGGTTCTGTGGTGAGTCATATGAGCTACACGATAGATGACCGGGTCACGCATATTCATATTCGGAGATGCCATGTCAATCTTTGCACGGAGAACCTTTTCTCCATCGGCATATTTGCCCTCTTTCATTTCTTCAAAAAGCTGAAGGTTTTCTTCTACAGAACGGTTGCGGTACGGGCTTTCTTTACCAGGCTCTGTCAGAGTACCACGATACTGGCGGATCTCGTCGGCGGTCAGGTCACAGACATAAGCTTTGCCTTTTTTGATCAGTTTGATTGCTGCTTCATACATCTGACCGAAATAATCGGAAGCGAAGAAGAGTCTGTCCTCCCAGTCAGCACCGAGCCATTTGATATCTGCTTTGATAGATTCTACAAATTCACTTTTTTCTTTTGTAGGGTTGGTATCATCAAAACGCATATTAAACTTGCCGTTGTATTCTTTGGCAAGTCCGTAATTTAAAAGAATGGATTTGGCATGTCCGATATGGAGGTATCCATTAGGTTCCGGTGGAAAGCGGGTGTGGACGGTGTCATAAACGCCATCAGCCAGATCCTTGTCAATGATGTTCTCAATAAAATTTTTAGAAACGGTTTCGTTATCCATCTCTTTCCCTCCTGAATGGTTCTTTAAAGGTTAATCATATCATAAAAATGTGGAATTTAAAAGATTTCCTGAGAAAAATATAGAAAAATATAGAAAAGAAAAAAAGTTAGAACAGATCATAAAATTATTGAGATCAGGTATATTGCTTTACGGAAACACATATGTTATAATGCCAATAGGCAAAAATGAATTATGTTCCAACTATGGACGACAAAACGAGAACCCCAGTGTTGCAGCACTGGGGTTCTCTATTCCTATTTCGGGTATGGAAGGCTTAAATCCATAGGCTAGTTACCGACTACCGCTTGTCTAACCATTTGTTGATGAGGTGGCAAACCACACCAGCCGTAACAGCGATTAAAAATGAAATTATGTATTCCAACTATGTTCACCCCCTTCCCTTACCTGTCTAGGGGCGGTAACGTTACTAGTATATCATAAGTTAGAATAAAATGGAACGTCTTGTGCTGAGACGGGGATGAAATGTTACTTTTTATGAAGCAGAAAAGTTGACGAAAATCCTTTGCAGTATCAGGGATAAACGTCAACTTTTTGTTTGCAGAAAAATGCTAAAAAATGAAGGTACAATTTTAAAAATTAATTTCTTCAAATAATTGAATAACGCTTAAATGAATCTTTAAAACGATACTGCACATTGTCAGAATAAATATACATAACGAGTGCTGTTTTTTAGCTGATGTCGCACTGCTGCCACAAAAATGGAACTGGATGAAGCAAGTGGAGAATATAAAGTTGCAGGACAGAGAACCATGCAGGATTTTACTGACGGATTAAACCTGTCAATGCCGATGGTTCAGGCTATGTTCGGGAAGATACCTCTGATTTCGTCTTTAAAAAAATCATTAAGGAGCCGGAAGAGGTTGTTTTTACTGAAGATGAATTTCCGGTATATACTGAATATCTGGAAAGGTACTTAGATTAAAAAAAGCTTGGAATATTCTATTTATCATAAAAACAGAAAATCCATTGATCGGAAGAAAGAAATTTTGAGTAATATTCCAGATTTTCAGGCACAGAAAATGCCTAAAATAGGGTGAACGCATGTTTTGATTACTATTTTGACTACTATTTGATACCGAAACATCCGAAAACCCTTTAAAATAGGCAAAAAAATAAAGCTGCTGACGGGAATCGAACCCGTGACCTCCGCCTTACCAAGGCGACGCTCTACCGACTGAGCCACAGCAGCATTTACATATTTTGAGGGTAATTTACCGCTCACAGTTGATTATAATAGCAGAAAAACAATATACTGTCAACAGGTAATTTCAAATTTTATTCTATATATCTGGCGTAAATATGTTCTAATTATGAAAAATGTTTTTCGCGGTTGCACGATTTTGAGGGACAGGGTATACTGTTACCGAAGTAAAACAAAGAAAAGGAAGAACTTTATGAGAAAAATCATACTTGCATCTGCGTCACCGAGGCGGCGTGAACTGCTTGCGGCGGCAGGTGTTATTTTTCAGATATGTGCAGCAGAAGGCGAAGAAAAGATTACAGCAGAAAGACCGGATGAGATCGTCTGTGAATTATCTGCCCAGAAAGCTGAAGAGATCGCTTCGAAGTTTGAACTGGGAGATGGGACAGTGATCATTGGAGCAGATACGATCGTTTCTTATAAGGGTGAAATCTTAGGAAAGCCGTCTGATGAGCAGGCTGCATTTGAAACGTTGAAGATGCTGCAGGGAAATACCCACCAGGTTTATACCGGCGTGACAGTTCTGGTTAAAAAGAAGGGAAAATGGGAGAAACATTCTTTTGCAGAATGCACGGATGTTACTTTTTATCCTGTGACAGATGAAGAAATCCATGCATATATAAAGAGCGGGGAACCGATGGATAAAGCCGGAAGTTACGGGATTCAGGGAAACTTCGGTATCTATGTAAAGGGAATTCATGGTGAGTATACGAATGTAGTCGGCCTTCCGGTCGGAAGACTTTTTTATGAATTGAAGAAACTGGGGATTGAATTAAGAGGATAAACAGATGATAAAAGCATGTATTTTTGATCTTGACGGTACACTTGCAAATACGTTGGAATCTATGGCATATGTGGCCAATGAGATCCTGGAAAAACTGAAACTTACACCGCAACCGGTGGAAAACTTTAAATATTACAGTGGCGAAGGTGCAGATATGCTGATCAGACGCTGCCTGAAAGATGCAGGTGATCCGGAACTGATGCATTATGAGGAATGCCGCAGCCTCTACAGAGAGAAATTTGATGCAGATCCACTCTATAAAGTGGTTCCATATGATGGGATTATGGAGACACTGAAAGAACTGAAAAATCGTGGGATGAAGCTGGCAGTCTGCTCCAACAAGCCACATGTGGCAGCGGTGAAAGTAATTGCGCAGATGTTTGACGGATATTTTGACCTGGTGATCGGACAGAGCGATGCAATACGCCGAAAACCGGCACCGGATGGCCCGTTAAAGGCAGCACAGGAGTTTGGAGTGACACCGTCAGAATGTATGTATGTGGGAGATACCAAAACAGACATGGAAACCGGGAATGCAGCCAAGATGCATACGGTAGGTGTACTCTGGGGATTCCGCGACCGCCGGGAACTTGAAAGTAACGGTGCGGAAGTAATTGCAGAAAAACCGCAGGATTTACTGAAGATATGTGAGGAATGGAAAAATGATTAAGTTGGTTGCAAGTGATCTGGATGGAACGTTATTAATGAAAGGTGCGCAGAGCCTTCCGGAGGATCTTTTTCCGCTGATCAGACAGTTAAAAGAGTTAGGGATACTTTTTGTAGCTGCAAGTGGACGCCAGTATGCCAACATGAAAAAAATGTTTGCTCCGGTAGCAGATGATATGGCTTTTATCTGTGAAAATGGCGGGCTGGCAGTTTATCATGAAAAGGTAATGTATCAGAATTATTTTGATCAGAATCTGGTCAGAGAAATTGCAGAGTGTATTTATAACAGGGAAGGATCTGAATTTACCTGTTCTACAAAAGATTTCTACTATATAAAACCAAAGACAGAACATTTTCGTGACCTTATGCTTCATGTGGTTGGAAATGTCTGCATGGAAATTCAGAGCTTTGAAGAAATAAAGGAGTCATGCATGAAGCTTGCTGTGTATGAGCAGGGTGGACTGCAGGAAGACACGATTTACTACTGGAGAGAAAGATTTGGTGACAGGTGTACAGTTGTAACATCAGGAACGGCATGGGTGGATTTTATTCCTTTTACAACAAATAAGGCAAGAGGACTGGCAGAATACCAGAAAATTCTGAATATCAAACCAGAAGAATGCATTACATTCGGGGATGAATACAATGATATTGATATGCTGAAATCAGTTCCGTATGGATTCGCGATGGCACATGCAAAACCAGGTGTAAAAGAAGTGGCAGCATATGAAACGGACAGAGTACAGACAATATTGAAAAAGCTGATCAAAGCAAAAGAAAATATAGAGGAGGTGCTGAAATAATGTATTCAGAAGAAGCAGTAGAAGTTTTTCTCAAAGATCAGAGCAGACTTTATGATGAACCGGTCGCAGAGACACCGGAGGAAGCTCTGGAATTTCTGGAAGACTGTATGGCGGTAGAAGTGGAAAATATCAAAGAAGTCAGAGCGTATCTGGATGAGGCAGGTGCTGATGTCAGTGGAATGACTGATGAGGATCTGGAAGAAGCGTGTGAGGTATTTACATTGCCATCCGGTGGATATCTGATTGTAGAGGCCTGAGAATTCGAAACCAAAAGAAAAGTTGCGGAAATATCCCTGTCCAGCAATGAAAGGATGGGGATATTTTTTGTGTCTGAAGAACAAAATGGTGGAAAAGCACATATACGGGAAATCGTAAAATACAAATTACATCCGTAAAAAATGCTGTGCTATAATTTCTGACAGAAGAAGGGCAGAATGCCTGTTGAAAGGATAAAATAATATGAGGCGTGCAAAGCACCGCTTACAGAGAAAATTTTAAAAGGAGGATGACTTATGCGGAAAGAGAGAATTCTTGCAGTTATCATGTCAGTACTGCTGGCATTGTCGATACTTCCGATGACAGTATTTGCGGCAGAAACGACAGTGCTGGACGGTAAGCTTAAAATCCATGGGATCGTAGCTGAGGGAAAGACGCTGAGTGCTGATTTTAAAGAAGTAAATACGGAGGGAATGACAGAGGATGATGTCACTTATCTCTGGTCAAGAAAGACACTTGACGATGAAGCCGCGGAAAGTGCAGGGGAAACTCCTGAACTGAAAGAGCTTGGTAAAGAAAAGACTTATACAGTGACAAAGGAAGATATCGGTTCCAAGATCGTGCTGACAATTACCGGCAAAGAAGAAAACGGTTATAGCGGCACACTGACAGTAACTTCTGATGAAGTGGTTGATGCTGAGAGCGGAGCTGCAGCAGAGGCACAGACAGAGGATGCTTCCGAAGAAACAGGAGAAGATCAGACAACTGATGAGGAGAACACCGACGATCAGCAGGACAGTGCAGATAGCACTGAGGATACCGAAGCAGCAGGTGCAGAAACGGTAGATGAGATACCACCTGCGACTTCTAATGATCAGCAGACAGAGGGACAGGTGACAGAAGAACAGCCACAGGAAGAACAGCCGGAGCAGACTGGCGAGCCACAGGAAGTGCCGACAGAGGATACGTTGGTAAAGGATGACCAGATGGAAGATAATCAGCTGACGCAGCCGGATGATTCTGCTGAGGGAGAAGATAAGGCCGGTACTGAAACGGTAGATGGAATTCCGCCGGCAACTTCCGATGATACCTATCCGGCAGAGGATGGAAATAACGGAACGACAGAAGATCCATCGAACGAGAATCCATCAAATGAAGAACCGTCAAATGGAGAGCCATCAAACAAAGATTCATCAAACGAAGAGCCGTCAAATGAGAATCCGAGTCAGGTAACCGCAGATCAGATTACAATCGGAGAAAATGACAGTCTTACACCGGAGTTCTCTTTTGTACAGGACTATACAGCAGAGGATGCTACAGCAGCGCAGAAGACAGTAACATTTAAAAATAATAGTGATACAGAAGTGACTCTTTCTGTTACTGCATCAGGTGATGAGAATCAGGCAGCAACGGCGGTTTGGGCTGAGCAGACAGACGCGCAGACGAACACAGTTACAGTGAATTCGGGTGCAACAGCAACACTTACGATTACACCGGTAACCGGACTTGGCGCAAATGCGAATCCATATCAGCAGACATTTAAGGTCAATAATGTCAATGATCCGGAAGCGATGATGGAGATAGCTACAATCACCGCTACTGTGACGGTACAGGATATTTTACATGACCTTACCCCGAATCCGAATGAGACTCTGGACTTTGCGACGGCAAAGAATGGCTATTCTGCAGTTGACGCGAAGACGATCACATATACAAATAACGGAAATGTACCAGAGACAGTAATTATGCCGGTGAGTCAGAGTGGAAATTATGAGATCACTACAGAGGATTCTCTGACACTGGCGCCGAATGGGGAAGGCAGAATCACATTTTCCGTACGTCCTAAGGCAGGTCTGGCAGTCGGCAGCTATACAGAAACGATTAAAGTAGCAACAGAAAGCGGATTTGAAGCAACAACTCCGATTTCTGTAGCGTTTCAGGTGATCAAAGATACCGCGACCATTACGAAGATTCAGCAGCCATCGGCTGTCAGCGGACTTCCAAACGGTACCAAGAAAAGTGCTTCTTCATTGAATCTTCCATCCGCAGTTGTGATTGAAACAACTGCAGGCAATATGAAAGCGGCTGTTTCCTGGAATGTAAAAGGATCTTCTTACAGACAGTCTGCAACAGATGAACAGAACTTCACCGTATCAGGAACAATTACTCTTCCGGACGGTGTGGATAATGATAACAATCTGAATCTGGCGACATCCATAGATGTCAACGTAAAAGCATACAGTCCGAAGATGGCTTCTGCCGAAAATAATACAATCACCGGAATTGATTACAATGGTGTATATACGACTCAGTCAAAGATTTCCTTTACAGCAGTAGGTGCCGGAATGGATAATACATCTCCGCGTAAAGGAGATACACGTTATGAACCGAAGTCATGGACTGTACTCAATAATACTCTGGGATGGGATGCGGCACCGTATACAGCATCTTTTGGTCTGGCAAAGAGTGGAGACTACACATTAAAAGTTAATTTTGAGCAGCAGAAGTATGATGGAAATTCCTGGCAGCCGACCAATACAACAGATACACGGCAGGTATCATTTTCCATCACAAAGGCCAATGTGACAGCTCCGGGAGCTAATCTGACACCGGCAATCAGCAAGACAGGCGCCGTGAAGACAGGAGATAGTACGCAGATTCTTCCATTTATATGTATTCTGATTATTGCGGCCGGAGCAATCGGCGGAGTAGTATTTTACAAAAAGAAAAATAAAAACAAATAAATAAAAAATTTTTTGTTAGCACTCATTTTAAATGAGTGCTAATTTTTTCTTGACTTTTGGAAAAAAGGGGATTAGTATATAAAAAGACGAAAAAACGAATCTAAGGAGTGTGGATAATATGGCTGAAAAGCATGGAAATTTATCAATTAACAGTGAGAATATTTTCCCGATCATTAAGAAATGGCTGTATTCTGACCATGACATTTTTGTTCGAGAACTTGTATCCAATGGCTGTGATGCAATCACAAAGCTGAAAAAACTGGAAGTAATGGGCGAGTATACATTTGCAGATGATTATAAACCAGCAGTGCAGGTTGTAGTTGATTCAGATGCCAAGACCCTGAAATTCATTGATAATGGTATTGGTATGACTGCCGATGAGGTAGAAGAATACATTACACAGATTGCATTTTCCGGAGCAACAGAGTTCCTTGAAAAATATAAAGATAAGACAACAGATGACCAGATGATCGGTCATTTTGGTCTCGGTTTCTATTCCGCTTTCATGGTGGCCGATGAAGTACACATTGATACACTTTCTTTCAAAGAAGGTGCGACACCGGTTCACTGGACCTGCGACGGTGGTACAGAATATGATATGAAAGATGGCGACCGCACAACAGTCGGAACTGAGATCACACTGTTTCTGAATGATGAAAGCCTGGAATTCTGTAATGAATACCGTATGCGTGAGGTTATCGAGAAATATTGTTCTTTCATGCCGGTAAATATTTATCTTTCTAAAGCAAATGCAGAGCAGGAATACGAAACGATCGATGAAGCGGATCTGAAGGATGATGATGTTGTTGTTGAGCATATCCATGAAGATGCAAAGACAGAAGAGAAAGAAAACGACAAAGGCGAGAAAGAAGTTGTCGAAGTTTCTCCTGCAAGAGACCGTGTAAAGATTAACAAACGTCCGGTTTCCTTAAGCGATCCGAACCCGTTGTGGATGAAACATCCAAATGAATGCTCTGATGAAGATTATAAAGAATTTTATCGTAAAGTATTTATGGATTATAAGGAGCCACTGTTCTGGATTCATCTGAACATGGACTATCCGTTTAACCTGAAAGGTATTCTGTATTTCCCGAAGATCAATACAGAATATGATTCCATTGAAGGAACCATCAAATTATATAACAACCAGGTATTTATTGCGGACAACATCAAAGAGGTAATTCCGGAATTCCTGCTTCTTCTGAAAGGTGTGATCGATTGTCCGGATCTGCCGCTGAATGTTTCCAGAAGTGCACTTCAGAATGATGGGTTTGTTCAGAAGATTTCCGAATACATTTCCAAGAAGGTTGCTGACAAGCTGACCGGTATGTGCAAGACCGACCGCGAATCTTATGAGAAATACTGGGATGATATCAGCCCGTTTATCAAATTCGGCTGTATCAAAGACAGCAAGTTTGCTGAGAAACTGCATGATTATATCCTCTTTAAAGATATCGACAACAAGTATCTGACACTGAAAGACTGCATCGAACAGAATAAGAAAGCAGACACAGAAGAAAAGGCTGAAGATACAGAAAAAACAGAAGATACAGAGAAGAAGGACGAAAATAAAGAACCGGAAAAGACAACGATCTTCTATGTAACAGATGCTGTACAGCAGAGCCAGTACATCAACATGTTCAGAGAAGCAGGAAAGAATGCAGTGATTCTTTCTCATAACATTGATACAACATTTATTTCTCATCTGGAGCAGAAGGATCAGACAATTCAGTTCAAGAGAATTGATGCTGATGTAACGGAAGAACTGAAAGGTGAGGGTGCGGCTGACGAAGAAACAGCAAAAGCTCTGACAGAGCTTTTCCGTAAGAGTCTTAATATGGACAAGCTTGAAGTGAAGGTTGAAAACCTGAAAAATGAATCAGTTGCTGCAATGATGACACTTTCTGAAGAAAGCCGTCGTATGCAGGATATGATGAAAATGTACAATATGTATGGCATGGATCCGGGTATGTTTGGCGGTCAGGAGACACTGGTGCTGAATATAAGTCATCCGCTTGTTAAATATCTTGCTGAGAATCAGGAATCTGCTCATGCAGAAATGATTTGCCAGCAGTTGTATGACCTTGCAATGCTGAGCCACAAACAGCTTTCACCGGATGAAATGACAAAATTTGTGCAGAGAAGCAACGAAATTCTAATGCTTCTTACAAAATAAAAACGTCAGATATATAAGTAATCTCTAAAAATAAGAAGTATGTAAGCAAAGATTATTATAGAGTTCCCAAATGCGGTCTTGAGACTGGATTTGGGAACTTTTTTTAACAAACAAATTAATTCTTGACAACAAAAGATAAATCGAATATGCTGATGCGTACATGGTTCTTAAAAAAATTTTGGTTGAAAAAAATAAGGTTCTCTCTGAAAATGTCGTTTTTTCTCGAACTAGAACGAGTTTGGTATGCAAAAGAAAAATAAAAAGATTTTGTCGTATAATAATGACAAAACAGGAAAAAGCGGAGGGAGAGCACATGAGAAAAGTATACAGATTGATCAGGCAGCTGGGTATGACTTCAAAATATAAAGGCTATTATTATGTGGCAGAAGCAGTAATGATGTCTATGGAGCTTCAGGATTATCCGATTAAGATTACAAAAGATATTTATCCACATCTGGCTAAGAAGTTTAAATCAACACCGGTCAATATTGAACATGACATTCGTACAGTGATCAACGTCTGCTGGACAGCAAATAAGGAAACAATGGATCGGATAGCCGGTTATCCATTGAGATACAGGCCGACAAACAGCGAGTTTGTAGATATGCTGGCATATTATCTGGTGCAGACCGAATATGAAGAGGAAGAAGAACAAAATCCCCTGATGGGCAATCCACAATTTAAAGCCTGTCAAAATTTATCTGGCGGGCTCTGAAATAATCCGTAATAAAGGACTCCCAGATAAGTTCCGATGATTTATCAGGAAGAAAGCCGTCCGAGGAAATTCCGGATGTACAGAATAATTCATGGTTTTTGTACTGTAGATTCAGATTCAGTCCACGGATGGCAGGAACAGTGATCACATCAGAAAATGCAGGAAGAATTTGCGTTAACTGACTGGGGCTTAACTGAAAAGTAATTCGAAAATGCAGGGGTGGAAGTTTGCCTCGAATAATAGAGTAGCAATAAGCTTTCAATTCTTTCCATGGACAGTAGGGAGCGTTCTGATCGGCGAGCTGTTTACTGTCACTGTCAAAAAAATCTCTGTGGAGCTTACCATCGATCGTGAAACTGCAAAATGTTGTAATTGAAGCTTCGACAAGAGAAAAATCGTCGAAGGTCTGGCCAATCAGAAGCTGATTCATAAAATTTTTAACGTCATTTATTTTGAGTACAAGCATTTTTTTACTCTCCTGAATTAATGTAGCTTCTATTATAGATCAGAAAGAAAAAAAAGAATAGAGTTTTTCGAAAAAGTCTTTTCAAATATGTGGCTATATGTTAATATAGATGTGGTATTCGATACTACATATTATGGAAAAGAGGACGATATATTTGAGCTATAAAGTTGTTATAGATAGTTGTGGGGAATTACTTGATGAATGGAAGCAGGATCCACGCTTTGAATCAGTCGCTTTGACATTGAGCGTAGATGGTGTAAATATTATAGATGATGAAACATTTGATCAGGCCGATTTTTTGAAAAGGGTTGCAGAGTGCCCGGAATGTCCGAAATCTGCATGCCCTTCTCCTGAGCGCTATATGCGTGCATTCGACTGTGAGGCAGAACATGTATATGCGGTAACTCTTTCAGCAGAGCTGAGTGGATCTTACAACAGTGCTGTTCTTGGCAAAAATCTTCTGCAGGAGGATCATCCGGACAGACAGATTCACATCTTTAATTCGAAATCTGCATCAGTAGGTCAGACTCTGATTGCAATGAAAATTCAGGAGTGCGAAGAAGCAGGGCTTCCATTTGAACAGGTTATTGAGACGGTTGATGCGTATATTGAGCAGCAGCATACCTTTTTTGTACTGGATAATCTGGAGACGCTTCGTAAAAACGGCAGACTCAGCAAGGTAAAAGCACTTGTGGCAAGTGCACTCAAGATCAAACCGGTCATGGGATCTACAGAGGAAGGTGCAATCTGTCAGCTTGATCAGGCAAGAGGAATGAACAAAGCACTGGTTAAGATGGCACAGGCAATCGTGGAGAAGACTGCTGACAGCGGACAGAAGACTCTTGCAATTTCTCATTGCAATTGCCATGAAAGAGCAATTTTGTTAAAGAATGCGCTGGAAGAGCGGATGCCGATAAAAAAGATTGTGATTCTGGATACCGCAGGTGTCAGCAGCATGTATGCGAATGATGGCGGTGTGATCGTAGCGGTGTGAAGATCCTGTGAACAACGACTGTATAAGCGGTAAAGATGCTTCACTTTTTAATGATAGTGTGATATAATGACAAAAGCATGAGCTTATATAGCAAAGGAGATTCTTGATATGAGTCAGAAGAAAGTAGACAACTACAGAGCAGGCAAGTATGGACGTTCCAAAGCCGCCAGAAAGGAAAGAATCATCGACAAACTGGAAATCCTTGCATGGATTGCCATCTGCGTTGCGATGGTTGGCTGGATCGGATTTTCCGCCTACGCTAAAATTGAAGCAAAAGAAGCATCTACCGTGACAGAGACAGTTATGGATACTTCAGCAATCGACAATTATGTTTCAGGCCTTTCGTCTGATGCAGAGTAAATGAGATAATAAAAAACCCCGGGAAACCCCGGGGCTTTTTATTTGAAGGTTATGAAACCTGAAGTATCAGATGTTAATTATAATTTTGTAACGTTAGCAGCCTGCATTCCGCGAGCGCCTTCTGTTAAATCATAAGTTACTGCCTGTCCTTCGTCCAGTGATTTGAATCCTTCACCATTGATTGCAGAAAAATGTACGAATACGTCAGCGCCATCCTCTCCTGTGATGAAACCATAGCCTTTTTCTGCGTTGAACCATTTTACAGTTCCTTTGTTCATGATGTTACCTCCATAAAAATAAAAAGTTAAATGTCCATCTGACGAAAAAATCACCAGATTTTAGAGACTATATCGTTGGGTAATATATAATCTCTAAAAACTAGTGATTTTATATTAAGGTACTTTTCGTCTATGAATGAATTATAGACCGAGGGTATGAAAATGTCAAGGTCAATATGTAAAAAACACTTTATTAAATCGTCCTTTTCGTGTATGATATTGGTGATAATGTATATAAAACTATAGAATATAAATCATCAGGAGGAAGCAGTTATGATTAACAAGCTTATTGAAAAAATCCGTAAAACCAATGCACCGATCGTTGTAGGACTTGATCCGATGCTGAACTATATTCCGAAACATATTCAGGAAAAGGCATTTGTGGAGTTTGGTGAGACTCTGGAAGGGGCTGCAGAAGCGATCTGGCAGTTCAATAAAGGGATCGTTGATGCAACATATGATCTTATTCCTGCTGTGAAGCCGCAGATTGCCATGTATGAACAGTTTGGAATCCCGGGATTACAGGCATACAAAAAGACCGTAGATTACTGCAAATCCAAAGATCTTGTTGTGATCGGAGATATCAAACGTGGGGATATCGGTTCTACATCCGCAGCATATGCAGTCGGACATCTCGGACATGTACAGGTTGGTTCTAAGAAATATGCAGGATTCGATGAGGACTTTGCAACGGTGAATCCATATCTCGGATCAGATGGCGTAAAACCGTTTATTGATGTCTGCAAAGAAGAAAATAAAGGCTTGTTTATTCTTGTTAAGACATCCAATCCATCCAGTGGAGAATTTCAGGATCGCCTGATCGATGGTCGTCCGTTGTATGAATGGGTTGGCGAAAAGGTTGCTGAATGGGGCAAAGACCACATGGGCAAAGAATACAGTTATATTGGCGCCGTAGTCGGTGCTACCTATCCGGAAATGGGCAAAGTACTTCGTAAACTGATGCCAAAGACATTTATCCTTGTACCGGGATATGGTGCACAGGGTGGAAAAGGTGCAGACCTCGTTCACTTCTTTAATGAAGACGGACTTGGTGCAATCGTAAACTCTTCCAGAGGAATCATTGCTGCATACAAACAGGAAGCTTACGCAGAATTCGGAGAGCTCAATTATGCGGACGCGTCCCGTAAGGCAGTAGAAACGATGATCGCGGATATTGACGGTGCATTACAGAATCGCTAATGAGGGCAGGAGGAGACAGATGAGTACAAAGACTAAAGAAAATCTGACCGTTGTCAGTCAGGAAGAAATAGGCAAAGATATTTTCAGCCTCTGGCTGCAGACCGATCAGATGGCACAGTATGCACGTCCGGGACAGTTCCTTTCTTTATATACAGGAAATGCAGGTAAATTACTTCCGAGACCGATCAGTATCTGTGAGATTGACAAAGAAACCAGCCGGATTCGTCTGGTTTACCGTGTGACCGGAAAAAATACCGGTACAGAAGCATTTTCAAAGATGCAGCCAGGGGACAAGATCGAAGCACTCGGACCACTCGGAAATGGTTTTCCGCTCGAAGAAGCAGAGGGCAAAAAAGTCTTTCTGATCGGCGGCGGTATCGGTATTCCGCCAATGCTGGAGACTGCAAAACAGTTAAATGCGCAGAAAACAGCTGTTCTCGGTTACAGAGATGAACTGTTTTTGAATGAAGAATTTGCAAAATATGCAGATGTTTATGTGGCAACAGAAGACGGAAGCGCAGGAACAAAGGGCAATGTACTGAATGCAATTCAGGAAAAAGCACTGGAGGCAGATGTGATCTTTGCCTGTGGTCCGACTCCGATGCTTCGCGCACTGAAGGAATATGCGGCAGCAAATAATATCACCTGCTGGATTTCCATGGAAGAAAGAATGGCATGCGGAATCGGTGCCTGTCTGGCGTGTGTCTGCAAATCAAAAGAAATCGATGCACATTCTCAGGTACATAACAAACGTGTCTGCAAAGACGGACCGGTATTCTTAAGTACGGAGGTGGAGTTATGATAAATACAAAGGTAACTCTTGCGGGAGTCGAGTTAAAAAATCCTGTGATGACCGCTTCCGGTACATTTGGTTCCGGGGCTGAATACAGTGAATTTGTAGATCTGAACAAACTTGGTGGTGTTGTGACAAAAGGTGTTGCAAACGTGCCGTGGCCGGGAAATCCGACGCCGAGAGTGACAGAGACTGCCAGTGGTATGTTGAATGCAATTGGACTTCAGAACCCGGGAATTGATCTTTTCTGCAAAAGAGACATTCCATTTCTGAAACAATATGATACAAAGATTATTGTCAATGTATGTGGAAAAAGTACCGAGGATTATTGCGAAGTAGTGGAAAGACTGGCAGATGAACCGGTAGATCTTCTGGAGATCAATGTATCCTGTCCAAATGTCAAAGAAGGCGGAATTGCTTTTGGGCAGGATCCGCATGCACTTGAGGCAATCACAAAAGAAGTTAAGAAATACGCAAAACAGCCGATCATTATGAAGTTGAGTCCGAATGTAACAGATATTACAGAGATGGCGAAGGCAGCAGAGGCAGGCGGCGCAGATATTTTATCGCTGATCAATACGCTGACAGGCATGAAAATTGATATTTACAGAAGGACATTTGCACTTGCAAACAAGACAGGCGGCATGTCCGGTCCGGCAGTAAAGCCGGTTGCTGTCCGCATGGTTTACCAGGTAGCACAGGCAGTGAAGCTTCCAATCATCGGAATGGGCGGCATTGCAACTGCAGAAGATGCACTTGAGTTTATTATGGCAGGTGCGACGGCTGTTTCTGTAGGTACTGCGAATTTCTTTAATCCTTATGCGACGGTTGAAATTGCAGAAGGAATTGAGAAGTTTATGGCACAGCAGAAGGTTGAAGATATCAATCAGCTTATTGGTATCGTAAAATAATAAGCAAAAAAGAATGACAGCAGGAGGCGCACAGATGAAAAAGATTCGTATATTTTTGCTGATATTGGCAGCGATGTTTGCAGTGCAGATATACGAGCCGGTGACTAGCTGCGATGTTTATGCAGCAGCCAAAACAATTACAAAAAAATCTACAGCAAAGAAAAAAACTAAGAAAAAGAAGAATGGTTTTTATAAGGAATCATCAAAGAAATACTGTTATTACAAAAACGGCAAAAAAATCAAGAATCAGTGGAAAACCGTTAAAGGCAAAAAATACTATTTCGGCAAGGATGGATACGCACTGAGGGGGAGAAGATTGGTAAAGGGTGTCCGTTATCTGTTTCGCAAAGACGGAAGTCTTTATACAAGAAAATCCGCCGGATTTGTAACTTACCGCAATGAGAAATATTATCTCTATAAAAACGGGGCGCTTCGTATCGGATGGTTCAAAGTAGGGAGATATACATATTATGCAGATGAATATGGGATTCTGAAACATGATACAACCTATGCCGGGCTGAGCTTTAACAGTAATGGGCAGACGAAGGCAAATGAGGCCGCACAGTTAAAAGTAACTACCCGTAATATTATTAACAGAGTAACGAATTCAAAGATGTCAAAAGGACAGAAACTGAGAGCCTGCTATAATTATCTGGCATACGGCAATCATTTCTATTATTATGTATGGGCAGACCCGGATCTTAATGCAGATAAATGGTGGATTGGCTGTGCACAGAAAATGTTTGATCAGAGCAGAGGAAACTGTTATGGTTTTGCCTGTACATTTGCCGCACTTGCAAAGGAACTTGGTTATAATCCATATGTGATCTGCGGCAGGGTTCCGGGAAGCAGAGATCATGCGGCAGATGGTTTTATACAAGACATGGCTGGGTTATGATCAACGGAAAGCATTATGATGCCGAGGGCGCTTTTGCAGGATGGGGCGGATGCTTTGGTACCAGTGACTTTACGACATCTTATCAGGTACAGAAGATCGTACAGTTTAAATATTGATATAAGAAGATCAGAAAAGAGAGGGCTTTGAATGAAAAAGAAAAAATATGGTTTGGTGATTTTACTGGCATTGTTTTGCTGCATTTTGTTTTCGGCTTCTGCGCAGGCTGCAAGCGCGAAAAACAAATTTGTAAAGGCTTCCAACGGAAATGTCTATTATTACAATGCACAGGGAAAGAAAGCGAAAGGGCTTGTGACAGTCAATGGAAAAAAATACTATTTTGCATCAAACGGAGTTCAGAGAACCGGTTGGCGCTGTGTAAAGAAAAAATACTATTTCTTCAGACAGGCAGGTGGTGCCGGCGGATACATGAAGAAATCTACGAAGGTAAATGGCATCCGTCTGAAAAAGAACGGTACAGCCTCGTATAATAAACAGCAGCTTCGTAAACTGAAACTGATGGTTCTCGCCAGTTCGGAAGTGGACAGATGTACAAATAACAAAATGACAAAAGCACAGAAGCTTAAGGCGGCTTTCAGGAGAGCTGTATCATATGGATACGGTGCAGATACAAAATTTTACAGTGGTTCTGACTGGGATATTCATTATGGGGAGATCATGCTTTACAGAAAAAAGGCAGACTGCTTCGGATTTGGCGCAGCGTTTGCGTATCTTGCAAATGCAGTAGGATATAAAGCATATGCGGTATCATCTGGCGGACACGGCTGGGCTGAAGTCAATGGACGAGTTTATGATCCAGACTGGGCAAAGGTGACAGGACAAATAAGTTTGTACTGTGGCATGAATTATAATACAAGGGGAGCAAATATCCCACTATATCAGCCAAACAGAGTATATGTAAAGAAAATATAAGTATAATAAGAGCATTCCTGCGGAAGTTGTTATTTTCGCAGGAATGTGTTAGAATTTGTAGATCTGAACAAACTTGGCGGTGTTGTGACAAAAGGCGTTGCAAACGTGCCGTGGCCGGGAAATCCGACGCCGAGAGTGACAGAGACTGCCAGTGGTATGTTGAATGCAATTGGACTTCAGAACCCGGGAATTGATCTTTTCTGCAAAAGAGACATACCGTTTCTGAAACAGTACGATACAAAGATTATCGTCAATGTATGTGGAAAAAGTACCGAGGATTACTGTGAAGTAGTGGAAAGACTGGCAGGTGCGACGGCTGTTTCTGTAGGCACTGCGAATTTCTTTAATCCTTATGCGACGGTTGAAATTGCAGAAGGAATTGAGAAGTTTATGGTACAGCAGAAGGTTGAAGATATTAGCCAGATTATTGGGATTGTGAAGTAAATAAAAACAGACGAAAAATAAGAGAAGTGAGAAGTATATAAGACAGCAGGCAAAGCGGAAAAGCTTTTTCTGCTGTCTTGTAATGAGAAAGGAAATAGATTGAGCAAAGACAGGACAAATAATATGACAGTCGGAAACCCGGTAAGACTGATTATTCAGTTTATGATACCGATGTTTCTCGGCAATGTTTTTCAGCAGTTTTATAATATAGTAGATTCTATTGTTGCGGGGCAGTTTATTGGAGTAGATGCACTTGCGGCAATTGGAAGTACCGGATCTTTGATGTTTTTTGTGACGGGGTGGCTGAATGGCCTGAGCAGTGGTTTTGCTATTATCGTTGCGCAGAGATTTGGCGCAAAAAAATACGAAGATATGAGACATTTTGTGGCAATGTCAATCTATCTGATGATGGGGTTTGCGGTGGCAATGACCATTGGATTTCTTGTGTTTAATATTCCAATCTTACGATTGATGAATTCACCGGCAGAACTTATGGATGATGTTGCCGGATATATGGGAATTATTTATGCGGGACTTCTTGTAACTGCAGCGTATAATACTTTGGCTGCATTTTTACGTGCCCTTGGTGATTCTAAATCTCCGTTGTATTTTCTGATTATTTCAGCAGGAATCAACGTTGTACTTGATGTTGTATTGATTCGTTTTGCCGGAATGGGAGTAGAAGGCTGTGCATATGCGACAGTCATCGCACAGGCCGTTTCTGCAATTTGTTGTCTCATATATATTATAAAGCGTTATCCGATTCTTCACCTGAAAAAGGAAAATTTCAGACTTCAACAGGGCAGTTTTGGAAGACTTCTTTCACTTGGAATACCAATGGGACTGCAGTTTTCTATTACTGCAATTGGTACGATTATTGTGCAGAGTGCGGTAAATATTTATGGAGCAACATATATGGCTGGTTTTTCGGCTGCAGGTAAGATCCAGAATATCATTGGTATGGTTGCTGTTTCCATGGGAGCTACTATTGCAACTTATGTCGGTCAGAATCGTGGTGCAGATCGGATGGACCGTGTAAAACAGGGAGTAAAATATTCATGGATCATGCTTCTGATCTGGAGCGGGATTGAAATGTTATTGGTTTACTTTGGCGGAAAATATTTTACTTATCTCTTTATCAGTCCATCACAGACAGACGTTATACAGGTTTCTGTAACATATTTCCGTACGGTTTTCTGGGCATATCCGTTTTTGTGTACAATTTTTGTCTTTCGAAATGCTCTTCAGGGAATGGGGTATGGATTAGTTCCTATGCTCGGAGGTGTATTTGAACTGGTAGCGAGGGCAACAATCGTGTTATTGGTTGCAGGAAGGACCAGTTTTGCTGGAGTTTGTCTTGCGGATCCGATGGCATGGATCGCTGCGCTTATCCCGCTGATTCCGTACTATTTTTATGTTATGAAATATAGACAAAATCAGTCTTATAATATAAAATAATTATAGTTACATTGAAAGGACAGGAGAAAACACGACGAAGAATATCAAAAATGAATGGAGGATTCATATGAAAAAGAACGGTACAGCCTCATATAATAAACAGCAGCTTCGTAAACTGAAACTGATGGTTCTCGCCAGTTCAGAAGTGGACAGATGTACAAATAACAAAAATAGAACTGTATGGCGGAATGAATTATAATGTGACAGGATCGGGAATCCCACGGTACAAGGGCAACCGGTTATATGTAAAGAAAATATAAGTATAATAAGAGCATTCCTGCGGAAGTTGTTATTTTCGCAGGAATGTGTTAAAATGAGCCAATATGGAGGATAAAATTATGGAACAGTACAAACAGGAATTTATTGAATTTATGGTTGACAGCCAGGTACTTAAATTTGGCGAATTTACATTGAAAAGCGGAAGAAAATCTCCGTTCTTTATGAATGCCGGCGGATATGTGACCGGTTCCCAGTTAAAAAAACTTGGTGAATATTATGCAAAAGCAATCCACGCAAAATATGGTGAGGATTTTGATGTACTTTTCGGACCGGCATATAAGGGTATTCCGCTCAGCGTTGTAACTGCGATCGCATTCAGTGAACTGTACGGAAAAGAAATTCGTTACTGCTCTGACCGTAAAGAAGAAAAAGATCACGGTGCAGATAAGGGAAGTTTTCTTGGAAGCAAGCTGAAAGACGGCGACCGCGTTGTCATGATCGAGGATGTTACTACATCCGGCAAGTCCATGGAAGAAACCGTTCCGAAGGTAAAAGGTGCCGCTGATGTCGAGATTGTCGGTCTGATGGTATCTCTTGACCGTATGGAAGTCGGCAAGGGCGGTGTGAAATGCGCACTTGATGAAGTCCATGATCTCTATGGATTTGAGACAAACGCGATCGTTACCATGGCAGAGGTCATTGAACATCTGTACAACAAAGAATACAAAGGACAGATCATCATCGATGATGATCTTAAGAAGGCAATTGATGCATATTACAGCCAGTATGGGGCAAAATAATACGATCTGATCCGGTAAAATCAGAGATTCAGTACATGAGGAGGCTTGGCCATGAACGAAAAAATATATAAAACGATAAGCAGAACAGGAGCATGCAGTATTGCAGTAGGAATCGTTACACTGGTTATCGGTATTACCGCAGGTGTTTTGATGATCGTCAGTGGAAGCAGACTGTTAAAAAGAAAATCAGATATTCTGATCTGATGCCGGGCAGGGAAAAAAATTGAAAGACAGTACAAAACGTAAAATAAAGCATATTGGTGTCATGCTCTTTCTTCTGTATGTGTTGCTGCTTGTGTATTTTTTGTTTTTTTTCGAGGAATACGGAAGAGTGGCAGCAGAGGAAAGAGCATATCGCTACAATCTGGTTCCGTTTTTGGAAATCCGAAGGTTCTGGATATACAGGGAGCAGCTTGGTGTTCTGGCGGTATTTTCCAATATATTTGGAAATGTGATCGGATTTATTCCATATGGATTTATTCTTCCGGTTATTACACATAAATGCCGTAGCGGATTTTTTATTATATTGTCAGGATTTTCGCTGAGTCTTGTGGTCGAGGTAGTGCAGCTTGTGACAAAGGTGGGCTGTTTTGACGTGGATGATCTGATATTAAATACGCTTGGGGCGGCAATCGGTTATGGAATATTTGCTGTCTGTAATTACCTGAGGAGACGACATTATGGCAAGAAGATATAGATATGCAATCATAAAGAAGAAAGAAACCAAAAAAGGGAAGCTGTCAGTGGGACTGGCAATTGCTTCCCTGCTTCTGTTTGGGGCAGCGGTTGGCACTGCCTATGTACTCGAAGGCAGTTACGGATTTATCGTAGGAGGAATCTGTCTCTTTGCGACACTGCTTTCTGTGTATGGATTCCTGATGGGAGTCGCAAGCTTTTCGGAAGAAAACTGTAATCATCGCACCAGCATTGTCGGAACGATCTTGAATGGAGTCTTTCTGGTAGGCTGGCTGCTTTTTTTCCTGATGGGAGTTTAAATTATGATGGAACGATTAGAAAAACAGATGGAATTTATTCTGGAAGTGGATAAAGTAAAGAAAATTGTACGACAGACGTATCTGTCGGATGCAAGCCGCAAGGAGAATGATGCAGAACATTCGTGGCATCTTGCACTGATGGCGGTTCTGCTTAAAGAATATTCGAATGAGGATGTTGATCTGGCGAAAGTTATTCCAATGGTACTGATCCACGACCTTGTGGAAATCGATGCGGGGGATACCTATGCATATGATGAAGCAGGAGCAAAGACGAAGCAGGAACGTGAAACGAAAGCAGCCGACCGGATCTTCGGACTGCTTCCAGACGACCAGGGAACATGGTTTCGGGAGCTCTGGGAGGAATTTGAAGCATACGAAACAGCAGAGGCGAAATTTGCCCATGTTCTGGACAATGCACAGCCACTTTTTCTCAATGATGCATCAAACGGACGAAGCTGGGCAGAACATGGCGTGCACAAAAGTCAGATTTACAAAAGAAATGAGCATACTTCCGAAGGTTCGAGGGAAATCTGGGAGTATATGAAAAAGCTGGTAGATAAGCATATTCAGCTTGGACATGTGATTGATGACTGAGAGGAGAAAACAAATTGGACGAATTGCTGAAAGAGAGATATGAACTCGCAAAAGGCAGACTTTCGGAAATCTGTACAGAAATGGTGGCAGGAGAGACTTTCCTGGACTTTTTTCATAAAGAGGCTGCTTTTCTTTTAAAGACAGGTGAGATTCTGGAAAGAGACCAGAGGGATTTTTCCATGGAGGAACTGCAGAGCGAAAATCGCGGTCTCTATGAAGAACTCTTTCCGAAAAATTACGGACACTGCTATGGAAATCCAGCCTATGCAGCAGAAAAACTTGGAGAATATGGAAAAGCATTTTCTTTTCTTTATACAGAACTGAGAGGCACAATTGCCTATGCATACGAAAAAAAATACTGGGATTATACTGTCGCGGCAGAATTGTTTCTGGAGATATATGCAGCATTTGAAGGTGAAGAGAAAACTTCTGTAAAAAGTACTGAGGATATTCTGCGTTCCTATGTCAATGACTATTGTCAGGACATGATGGAACTGCGGATCGCAGAGGGCGTGAATCCATCACTTGATTTTGCAGTACGTATTATCATGGATTCTGATCTTACCGATCTGCGTTATCTGTATCGATACGGAGAATATATTTCCGTAAATGAAACAGGGGTAGCAGAGTTTTTGAACAGACTTTCTGAAGAGCAGATCAACGATATGGCAAGAACTTATACGGAGGGATACCGCATCGGATTTATCAATGGAAGAAAAGATATCACAAAGAAAAAATCAGTCAATATCCGATATAATCTCGGCTTTGAAAGAATGGTCCGTGCGGCAATCATTCAATTCCGTGAGATGGGACTGGAACCGGTGATCTACCGTCATGCAACACACGCAGTCAATAAGAGAGGTTCTGCACGTATTGGATTTACCGGAGGAAATCCGAATCCGCAGTTTGACTATGATCACAGACAGGACCAGGCTCTGTTTATGGACAGTGATTTTGTACAGCGTAAACTCCGCTCCATGCAGAATGCCTATGAGAAGTATAAGGATCAGGCGGCTGTCCACGGCGGACCGGCATGCATCGAAACATTTGGCGAAGAACCATTTTCACCGGTAACAACACCGGAAGTGTGGACTCTGACGGAAGCGCAGCAGAAACTGCAGGTAGAACTTGACAATGAATCCGGACAGATTGTGAACCGCTATATCAAAGGCGACGAGAGAAGCTTTACGATCATTGCTTATCCGGTACCGGAGATTGGAGAAGATTTCCCGGAGATTTTTGCGGAGATCGTAAAGATCAATACCCTGGATTATAAACTGTACGAACGGATCCAGCAGACGATCATAGAGACGCTGGATACCTGTCAGTGGGTAGAAATCAAGGGCAAAGATGACAATGAAACGGATCTGATCATTCATCTGCATGAACTTGAAGATATCAAAAAACAGACAAATTTTGAAAACTGTGTGGCAGATGTGAATATTCCGGTAGGAGAAGTGTTTACGTCTCCTGTTCTTGCAGGAACCGGCGGAATCCTTCATGTAAAAAAAGTATATCTGAATGGTCTGCAGTTTAAAGATCTGAAACTTGTGTTTGACTGTGGACAGGTGATCGACTATTCCTGCGCGAATTTTGAAACGGAAGAAGAAAACCGTGCCTATATTGAGGACAATATTCTTCATCATCATCCGAAAATTCCGATGGGAGAATTTGCAATTGGTACAAATACGACTGCATATGTGGCAGCAGAAAAATATGGCATTGCCGACAAACTTCCGATTCTGATCGCAGAAAAGATGGGACCGCATTTTGCCGTGGGTGATACCTGCTACAGCTGGGCAGAGGATACTCCGGTGTTCAATCCGGACGGAAGAGAGATTATTGCCAGGGACAATGAAATCTCCATTCTGCGAAAAGAAGACATCAGTCTGGCGTATTATGGATGCCATACAGACATTACGATTCCATATGAAGAACTGGGAAGTATCCGTGTGATTGACGAAGACGGAGAAGGCGTTTCTATTATTGAAAACGGTCGTTTTGTCCTTGCCGGAACCGAAGAACTGAATATTCCTTTTGACCGGTAAAGGCAAATTTTTTCTGGCGGGCGAACCTTTTTATACAAAAAGAGTTTGCTCGCCAAAATATTTCTTTTCTGTAATTTTATTGACACAATTTTAGAATCTTAGTAGAATCAACCTGAGATGTAAGAAAAAATGAGGAGGCCACCAAACTAATGAAAAAAGTAGGAATTGTAATGGGAAGCGACTCAGATATGCCGGTTATGAGTAAAGCAGCGGCAATTCTTGACAAGCTGGGCGTTGAATACGAAATGAAAATTATTTCTGCACACAGAGAACCGGATGTGTTCTTTGAATATGCAAAAACAGCGGAAGAAAAGGGATTCAAGGTAATTATTGCAGGAGCGGGGATGGCAGCACATCTTCCGGGAATGTGTGCGGCCATCTTTCCGATGCCGGTCATCGGTATTCCGATGCATACCACTTCTCTTGGAGGAAGAGATTCACTGTATTCAATTGTACAGATGCCATCCGGTATTCCGGTAGCGACTGTAGCAATCAACGGTGGTGCAAATGCAGGACTTCTTGCAGCGAAGATCCTTGCAACATCAGATCCGGAACTTCTTGACAGACTGAAAGCATACAGTCAGGAACTGAAAGAACAGGTTGAGGCGAAAGATGCCAGATTACAGGAAGTCGGATATCAGGCTTACTAATTAAAAAGGTGGAGGACCAGAAAAGTATGGATTACAAAAAAGCAGGTGTGGATATTGAAGCAGGCTACAGATCAGTAGAGTTAATGAAGAAACATATTGCAAAGACTATGAGACCGGAAGTTCTGGGAGGAATCGGCGGATTCTCCGGTGCATTTTCCATGAATGCATTTAAAGATATGGAAGAACCGACACTGGTATCAGGAACAGACGGATGCGGTACGAAAGTGAAACTTGCCATGATCATGGACAAGCATGACACCATCGGTATTGATGCAGTAGCTATGTGCGTGAATGATATTGCATGTGCAGGTGCTGAACCGTTATTTTTCTTAGACTATATTGCATGTGGTAAGAATTATCCGGAAAAGATTGCTGAGATCGTAAGTGGCGTAGCTGAAGGATGTGTACAGTCCGGAGCAGCGTTGATCGGTGGTGAGACAGCAGAACATCCGGGACTTATGCCGGAAGACGAATATGATCTGGCAGGTTTTGCTGTAGGTGTCATTGACAAGAAAGATCTTCTTACCGGCGAAGAGCTGAAGGCAGGAGATGTTCTGATCGGTATGGCATCTACCGGCGTTCACAGCAATGGATTTTCACTTGTCCGTAAAGTTTTTGAGATGACAAAAGAATCTCTGGATACATACTATGATGAACTGGGAACAACTCTTGGTGAGGCTCTGATTGCTCCGACAAGAATTTATGTAAAAGCGCTTAAGAGCATCAAAGATGCAGGTGTACGCATTCATGCATGCAGCCATATCACAGGCGGCGGATTTTATGAAAATGTTCCGCGTATGCTGAAAGAAGGAACAAGAGCTGTTATTGAAAAAGACAGCTATCCGGTACTTCCGATTTTTGATCTTCTTGCAAAGAAGGGCAATATTGAAGAAAAAATGATGTACAATACATTTAACATGGGACTTGGCATGGTTCTGGCAGTAGATCCGGCTGACGTTGACAAAACTATGGCAGCTATCCGTGAAGCTGGCGATACTCCATACGTTATAGGACGTATCGAGGCTGGAGAAAAGGGAGTAACCTTATGCTAAGAGTTGGTGTTCTGGTATCAGGGGGAGGAACGAATCTGCAGGCAATCATGGACGCTGTTGACAGCGGAAAGATCACAAACGCAGAAATCAGTCTGGTAGTCAGCAACAATCCGGGTGCATATGCATTAAAGCGCGCAGAGAGCAGGGGAATCCCGGCTAAGTGTATTTCTCCGAAAACATTCGAAAACAGAGAAGAATTTCATAAAGCACTTTTGCAGGAATTACAGAAACACCGGTTAGACCTTGTAGTACTGGCCGGTTTCCTTGTTGCCATTCCACCGATGATCGTGGAAGCTTATCCGAATCGAATCATTAATATTCATCCTTCGTTGATTCCGTCTTTTTGCGGTGTGGGATTTTATGGCCTCCATGTGCATGAAGGTGTGCTTGCGCGAGGCGTAAAAGTCACAGGGGCAACCGTTCATTTTGTGGATACCGGTACAGATACCGGACCGATCATTCTTCAGAAAGCTGTGGAAGTACGTCAGGGAGATACACCTGAGGTGCTTCAGCGTCGTGTCATGGAAGAGGCTGAATGGAAGATCCTTCCGAAAGCAATCGATCTGATTGCAAATGATAAAGTGTCCGTACAGAACGGAAAAGTTTGTATTGAAAATGAATAAGGTCTTTGCTAAAGGAGGCAGATGAAACTCATGAAAGTATTGATTGTTGGAAGTGGCGGAAGAGAACATGCAATTGCATGGAGCGTTGCAAAAAGCCCGAAGGTTGATAAAATTTACTGCGCACCGGGAAATGCCGGAATTTCTGAATATGCAGAGTGCGTGCCAATCGGAGCCATGGAATTTGAAAAACTTGCTGATTTTGCAGGGGAGCATGATGTGGATCTGACGATCATCGGTATGGATGATCCGTTGGTGGGCGGAGTTGTAGATGTGTTTGAAGCACGGGGACTGAAAGTATTCGGACCGCGCAAAAATGCTGCAATTTTGGAGGGTTCCAAGGCTTTTTCTAAAGATCTGATGAAAAAATACGGAATTCCGACAGCAGGATATGAAAATTTCGATGATCCGCAGAAAGCACTGGAATATTTACACACACAGGCAAAATTTCCGATCGTTCTCAAAGCAGACGGTCTTGCACTCGGAAAAGGTGTTCTGATCTGCAATACACTTGAAGAAGCCGAAGCCGGTGTCAAAGAAATCATGGAAGACAAAAAATTCGGCAGTGCCGGAAATACGATGGTCATCGAAGAATTTATGACTGGACGTGAAGTATCGGTACTTTCCTTTGTTGACGGCAAGACAATCCGTACCATGACATCCGCGCAGGATCATAAGCGTGCAATGGATGGAGATAAGGGATTAAATACTGGAGGCATGGGAACTTTTTCACCGAGTCCGTTCTATACAGAAGAAGTAGATGAATTCTGCAAAAAGCACATTTATCAGGCAACTGTTGATGCTATGGCAGCAGAAGGCCGTCCGTTTGTCGGTATTATTTTCTTTGGCCTGATGCTTACTGCAGAAGGTCCTAAAGTGCTGGAATACAATGCCAGATTCGGTGATCCTGAAGCACAGGTCGTGCTTCCTCGAATGAAGAACGATATTATTGAAGTTATGGAAGCATGTGTTAATGGAACACTGGATCAGGTGGAACTGGAGTTTGAGGACAATGCAGCAGTCTGCGTCGTTCTGGCAAGTGAAGGTTATCCGGTAAAATATGAAAAAGGCATTCCGATGTATGGCTTCGAGAATTTCAAAGACAAAGATGGATATTACTGTTTCCATGCAGGCACGAAATTTCAGGATGAACAGATCGTGACAAACGGTGGTCGTGTGCTTGGAATCACAGCCAAAGGAAAGACTCTGAAAGAAGCAAGAAAGAACGCATATGCGGCAACGGAATGGATCCAGTTTGCAAATAAATATATGCGTCATGACATTGGAAAAGCCATTGATGAAGCGTAAGAATCGCATAAGACGGAGTCAGGATAGAAAAATCACCAAAAAGGTGTGCCATTTTTCGTGAAATATGGTATAATTGATATATATCATGCAGAAGCGATAAATGAAAGGAAAACAAAATGGGTATTAGTGTAGAAGATGCAGTGAAGGAACTTCAGGCAAGGGAGACAGTATTTGTGGCTTATTCACAGGTGACGAAGCTTCCTTATGTGACCTGCGGAGAAGAATCATATAATGATCAGGTGTGGTTTTTTGCAGAAGAAGAGACATTAAAAGAATTCGGCAAGAAAAAATTAGAAGATAAAGTTCTTCTGATGGGAATGCGCTATGAGAAAAAAGATTTTCCGAGAATGTACGGACTTCTGTTTTCAATTGATGCAAACACAGTAATCTGGAATAACGGAACAGATGAGATTGAAATTGATCTGGAAAAAATTGTTCGCAGACCGGATCTCAGTAAGATGGAACCGGCAAAACGTCCGGTACTGAATCCGGCATTACAGCTTTCCGGTATTTATTTTATGCAGGAACTTCGCCGTCCTGTTGAAAAAGAGGAACACAAGAACTTAAGGGCACTGGAAGAAGAGCTGATTGCAAACATTAAGAAGTCTCAGTTTCTTGTTGCAATGGAACGTAGCGAAGAAGAGCCGAAAAAGATCAATATTCCATATCTGAAGAACAAGGACGGACAGATTTTGCAGCCGGTATTTTCGGATATCATGGAATTTGAAAAATTTGCAAGAGGCAAAAAGCTTCGTCTTGCGAAGATTCCGTTTGACAAACTTCCTACGATTCTGATTGAGCAGGCAGAAGCACTGGTGATCAATCCGATGGGATTTAATCTGATCCTTAACAGAGATCAGCTCAAAAAAATCAACGGATAAAATATATGATATGTTTTCAGGACAGGCAGCCATAAGGCTGTCTGTTTTTGTACTTGCAAAATTTTAATTTTGTGCTACCATATGTATAACATGAAAATTGTGAGGGCTGTTATGCAGTGTGGCAGTTTTCATATAGGAAAACAACAGGAGGTCGGGAATGTGGTCATAGAAATCGATTTTAACAGTGACGAGGCGATTTATGTACAGCTTATGAATCAGATCATCCTTGGGATTGCAACTTCCAGACTGCAGGAGGGAGATCCCCTTCCTTCCGTTCGACAGCTTGCAGATACGATCGGAATCAATATGCACACGGTAAATAAAGCATATTCTCTGCTGAGGCAGGAGGGATTTGTAACGATCGACCGCAGACGTGGAGCAATCATAGCAGTCGATGAAAATAAAATCAAAGCCATGGAAGAAATGAAGGAAAATCTTATCGTTGCACTTGCAAAAGGATGCTGCAGAAATGTCAGCAGAGAAGAAGTACATGGTCTGATTGATGAAATTTATGATGAATATGGAATTGATTAGAATCGTCTGAAAATATGCGAAGACAGCAGTCCCGTTTCATGCGGGCAGACAGGAGGAACGAACTATGCAGGACAGATTTACCAGACAGGCGTTGCAGGCATTGAAACTGGCAAAAGCCACCGCACAGTCATGGAAACATTCATATATAGGCACAGAACATATACTTGCCGGATTGCTGAAGGAGAAAGAAGGCACTGCCGGAAGGATTCTGGAAGAATTTGGTGTTGAAGAAGAGGCTCTTGAGCAGATGATCAATAAGCTGATCGCCCCATCATCGGAAATATTGGTGGCAGAGCGTACACCGGTATACAGTCCGCGGGCGCGTAAGCTGGTTGAACTTGCAGTTCATGAAGCAGAAAATCAGCAGGAAAATGAAGCAGGTACAGAGCATCTTTTACTTGCAATGCTGAAAGAAACCGATTGCGTAGCGACCAGACTTTTATATACGATGGGTGTCAATATCCAGAAATTATATACGGCACTTTTAAATGCGATGGGAATCGAGAATCCGGCGCTGGCAGAAGAACTTCAAAATACAAAAGCGAAGGGGCAGAAGGGATCGGCAACACCGACACTGGACCAGTACAGCCGTGATCTGACTGTGATGGCAGCAGAGGGAAGACTGGATCCGGTGGTCGGCCGAGATAAAGAAATCATAAGACTTATCCAGATACTAAGCCGCAGAAGCAAGAACAATCCGTGTCTGGTTGGAGAACCGGGAGTAGGTAAGACTGCAATTGTAGAAGGTCTTGCGCAGAAAATCGTGAACGGAATGGTTCCGGATTCTGTAAAAGACAAGCGTGTAGTCGTGCTTGATATGTCCGGTATGGTGGCAGGAAGCAAGTATCGTGGCGAATTTGAAGAACGAATCCGTAATGTGATCGATGAAGTACGTGCAAATAAGGGGATTCTTTTATTTATTGATGAACTTCATACGATCATCGGAGCCGGTGGTGCGGAGGGAGCACTGGACGCATCCAATATTCTGAAACCATCTCTGTCCAGAGGAGAAATCCAGCTTATCGGAGCAACGACGCAGGAAGAATATCGCAGGTATATCGAAAAGGATGCTGCGCTGGAACGGCGTTTTCAACCGGTTACGGTGGAGGAACCGACGGAGCAGGAAACTCTGGAGATTCTGAAAGGGCTTCGCCCGTATTATGAAAAACATCATGGCGTGACGATTGAGGATGAAGCGCTGGAAGCGGCAGTAAAAATGTCTGTCCGTTATATCAACGATCGTTTTTTGCCGGATAAAGCAATTGACATAATTGATGAAGCAGCGTCCAAAGTTCAGCTTGGCGGCTATCGTTCTGTGCCGGAAATCGATCAGTTTGAGACTGAAATACGAGAAATTTTGCAACAGAAAGAGCTGGCAATCAAAAAAGCAGATCTTTCCATGGCGAAAGAGCTTCAGCAACGTCAAAATGAAATAGAAGAACAGATTCAGTCCTGTAAAGCTAAAGAAGAACGCAGAAATAAGCGCAAACATCTGACAGTGACCGAAAATTCTGTGGCAGATATTGTTTCAGACTGGACAAAGATTCCGGTTAAGAAACTGACCGGCGGGGAGACAAAACGCCTTGCTGCACTTGAAAAAGAACTTCACAAACGTGTGATCGGTCAGGATGAGGCGGTGAAAGCTGTTGCGCAGGCAGTTAAGCGAGGAAGAGTAGGTCTGAAAGACCCACATCGTCCGATTGGTTCGTTTCTGTTCCTCGGCCCAACGGGTGTCGGTAAGACAGAACTTTCCAAAGCGCTGGCAGAAGCGGTGTTTGGCAGTGAACAGGCAATGATCCGTGTGGATATGTCGGAATATATGGAGAAACACAGTGTGTCCAAACTGATCGGATCTCCTCCGGGATATGTTGGTTATGACGAAGGCGGACAGCTCAGTGAAAAGGTGCGCAGAAATCCATACAGTGTTCTTCTTTTTGATGAGATTGAGAAAGCGCACCCGGATGTATTTAACATTCTGCTTCAGGTACTCGATGACGGACATATTACCGATGCGCATGGACGAAAAGTTGATTTTAAACAGACAATCATCATCATGACATCAAATGTGGGCGCACAGGCAATCATTGAGCCGAAAAAACTCGGGTTTATGTCAGAAAAAGATGACAGGCAGGATTATGAGCGAATGAAATCTGGGGTCATGGAAGAAGTAAGACGTCTTTTTAAACCGGAATTTCTGAACCGAATTGATGAGATTATGGTTTTCCATCCGCTGAAGAAGCCGGAAATCAAAAAGATTGTGAATATTTTTCTTAAGAACCTCGAGAAACGTTGTGAGGAACAACTTGGAATTGAGCTTAAGATTTCAGAATCCGTCAAAGACTATCTTGCAGAATCAGGATTTGACAGTAAATACGGTGCACGTCCGCTTAGAAGAGCAATACAGAACAGGCTGGAAGATCCGATGGCAAATAAGA
Source organism: Blautia intestinalis (assembly GCF_014297355.1). Lineage (GTDB taxonomy): Bacteria > Bacillota > Clostridia > Lachnospirales > Lachnospiraceae > Blautia_A > Blautia_A intestinalis. The sequence continues at coordinate 129,090 of NZ_JACOQE010000008.1, forward strand.
TTCTGGATGGCGGGATAAAGACAGGAGATACTGTAAAGATTCAGCTTCTAAAAAAAGAAATTCATTTTGTCCCGGTCAGAGAAGAAAAAGTGACAAAAGGCAAATCTAAAAAAGATGTTAAATCTTGACCGTAATACTGGTCAAAAAAAGTGTGAAATGTTATAATAACATAACCGAAATATCTGTGACAGTTGGAACATTGTCACAACGAAATACAGATATCTAAGGACTAAAACACAACAGAAAGTCTTAGGGAGGACATAAGATTATGGCAGTAGTAAAAGAACTGATCCGTACAGAAGAAAATGGAGGAATCAGCTTTGGCAATTATGAGTTGCCGGCAAAATCAAAAGTATCTGATTTTCCATATCAGGGAGATGTTTATAAAGTTAAGACATTTAAAGAAATCACCAAACTGGAACGTAATGGAATGTTTGTATATGAGTCCGTACCGGGAACAGCTGTATTTTCTCTGAAACAGGATGGATCCAGCATGGAATTTGAAGTAGAAGGCGCCGAGGATGCACAGATTACCGTTGAGATGGAAGCGGATACAGAGTACAGTGTTTCCATCAACGGAGAAGACGCCGGAAAGATGCAGACAAATCTTGGCGGCAAACTTTCTTTTAGTGTAGAATTGGGCGGAGATGCAGCTGTAACAGTTAAGGTTGAAAAATGCTAAAAAATAAAAAGATCGTTTATTTTTGTCAGGAATGTGGATATGAATCGTCCAAATGGATGGGGCAGTGTCCTGGATGTCGGGCATGGAACACATTTGTAGAGGAAACAGTTTCCACAAAGAAGAATTCTTCTGTGGGCGGAGGTCAGCAGAGTGGTTCAAGAAGAGCCGAGCCGGTGGTACTGAAAGATATTCGTCTTTCAGAAGATGAACGGCGGCTGACAAAGATAGGAGAGCTTGACAGAGTGCTCGGGGGCGGCATCGTTCCCGGCTCTCTTGTATTAGTGGGTGGAGATCCGGGAATCGGGAAATCCACCCTTCTTTTACAGGTGTGCAGAAATCTTGCATTGTCAGGCAATTCTGTTTTATATATTTCCGGTGAGGAATCACTGCGTCAGATCAAGCTGCGTGCGGAAAGAATCGGAGAGTTTAATGAAAACCTTCAATTACTGTGTGAGACAAATCTGGAAACCATAAGAGAAGTCATTGAGCGTAAGAAACCGGATATGGTTGTGATCGATTCTATTCAGACAATGTTTCATGAGGATATCAGCTCTGCACCGGGCAGTGTTTCACAGGTAAGAGAATCTACCAATGTTCTGATGCAGATTGCAAAGGGACAGGGCATATCTATTTTTATTGTCGGACATGTGACAAAAGAGGGAAATGTTGCCGGCCCAAGAGTATTGGAGCATATGGTGGATACGGTGCTCTATTTTGAAGGAGATCGTCATGCGTCGTATCGTATTTTGCGTGCAGTAAAGAATCGTTTTGGATCAACGAATGAGATCGGTGTTTTTGAAATGCGTAATACAGGACTGGAAGAAGTCATAAATCCATCAGAATTTATGTTGAATGGAAAACCAAACGGGACATCCGGTTCAATCGTGGCATGTTCTATGGAAGGAACGCGGCCGATTCTTGTTGAGATTCAGGCTCTGGTGTGTCAGAGTAATTTCGGGATACCAAGAAGAACTGCGGTAGGTACGGACTTTAACCGTGTGAATCTTCTGATGGCAGTGCTTGAGAAAAAAGTCGGAATCCATCTTGCTTCGTGTGATGCTTATGTAAATATTGCCGGTGGTATGAAGATGACAGAACCTGCGATTGACCTGGGAATCTCTCTTGCAGTCGTATCAAGCTGTAAAGATATCATCATTCCGGACTCTGTGATTGCGTTCGGAGAAGTCGGACTCAGCGGCGAGGTGCGTGCTGTCAGTATGGCGGGACAGCGTGTTGCAGAAGCGAAAAAACTGGGCTTTGATACCGTGATTTTGCCGGAAGTCTGCAAATCATCTGTGGGAAAAGTCGCAGGTGTGAATCTGATCTACGTATCCTGGATTCAGGATGCGATTCGATTCATTATGAAGAACAATTAAAAAATATTAAAAAATGTGTTGACAGCCCGGTTGGAAAGTGTTATTCTAACTGAGCTGTCACGAAGAATTGTTTCTTCTGAATAAACAATTTGAAATGTTTTGAAAAAAGCAAAAAAGTTGTTGACAATCCGGTGAGGATGTGATAGAGTAAACAAGTCGCCTGAGAGCGACGCACAAACATCAAAAAAGCTTCGAAAAAACTTGAAAAAAGTACTTGACAAGCACTGATGAATGTGATAAAGTAAACGAGCTGTCTGAGAGACAGTCAGTTAAGAACCTTGATAACTAAACAGTGAAACACATACGATTCTCGAAAAAAATTTCTTTTTAAATTCAAGAACAAAACCTTAAAACAGTAAAACGAGAGATAACTAAGCTAGTTGGTTGTCTTGAGTGCATCAAACACTTTATCAGAGAGTTTGATCCTGGCTCAGGATGAACGCTGGCGGCGTGCTTAACACATGCAAGTCGAACGGGAAACCTTTTATTGAAGCTTCGGCAGATTTAATTTGTTTCTAGTGGCGGACGGGTGAGTAACGCGTGGGTAACCTGCCCTATACAGGGGGATAACAACCAGAAATGGTTGCTAATACCGCATAAGCGCACAGGACCGCATGGTCCGGTGTGAAA
>NZ_JACOQE010000009.1 GCF_014297355.1 Blautia intestinalis
AAAAACAGACTGTATCGTTGAATAAGCCTCCGTTGAAATATCAATTTCAGTTACGATTGCTCCCAACTTTTTGAATAATTTTCGAGCCGAGCCGACATAACCGGTGTAGCCTTCACGCAACGAAGCTGTTGGAATAAATGCGACTTTCTTATTTTCAATTTCTTCTTTTATCAGACTTCCTACACTTGAAAAGTGCGAACATAAAAATAGTTTCATCAATATTCTCCTTTATAAATACCGATTTGTTACTCACATGATATCATATTTTTTCTTCAATTACATCCACCTAATTTTAATATACTGCCTGTCGACTTGCTTCTGTAACCAGCATCCGGTTAATCTTCTCCTGCATTGTTTCCTTTGCATTTTCATTGAAATGATAACGGACAACATAGACTGTCTGCCCGATTTTCTTTGTAAATGTGTTACCCTCTGTTTTTGTATTCATCATTTTTTCCATAATCATTTTTCCTTTCTTTTGGAGCCCCAGCAGAGAGTCATTCCATTGGTCTCTGTCAGAACATTATTCTTTAAATCAGGCCCAAAATGGGCACTTCCAGTTTCACAGGCTACCTATATATAGCCTTTTCATTTTTGCTTGAAAAAAGCCTTGTGATCACAGCACTTTTTTAACGTAAAAAGCGTTTTAATATGATACAGCCAACGACAAGAAGCATATCTAACAAATATCATTGTCTATCACTTCTGTTTTCTCTGCCGATATCTCTCTGGTTAATGCCTAATAATCTTCCCTGCCAGACAAGACGATAAGTACAGCGTTTGCTTCTATCGTGTTTCCAAATACTTTCTTCCATCATACGATGGTTCTTCATCAAGTTCCAGTCCGTGACGTTTACAGATATCTAAAAACATTGTCCGGCAGGCAGAATCGGCTGCAAATTCAAAATTTTATTATTCAAAATAAATAAAAATGGATTCCACCAAAATACCCATCACCAAAAATGTACCGGACACTTCTATTCATTATATTTGCACCAACAACTTGAAGTTATCTTCCTGCTTACGACTTTCCAACAACATAAACTCCAAATATCATTTTGATAATATAAAGATACTTCTTTCTTACCCCAGAGCAAGATCCACCTGTGTTTAACAATATTGTCTTTCCGACAAATGTTCTTTCATCAAGTTTTTATCTTGCTGGGGATTCCCCAAACCCATTCTTTCTATTTATGCCGAGGTTACTGTACACATTAGAGCAAGATCCACCCCGGTAATACCATATCGCTATTTTAGCAATACGGCATTTTTCGGATGTTGGAATCTTGCTGAGGATTGTGCTCCCCAGTTCCTCACATTCAGCATAAATATATAATTGGTTCCTCGAATTTCTTCGGTCACAGCACAGGGAGAAAAAATAGGCTAAACAGCCCTATATCCCTGTGAAATCACCATGTGATTAAAAAATAGCAAGGACAGGAAGTGTGGATACACTTCCGCAAAATTGCCAATTTCGGAGCCATATCCAAAATTGAAAAATACATAAAAATCAAAAATCCGAAACCTTACTCGATATCCAAATTTATAATTTTTACAGATTACAAAAAAACCAATATGAAAATTTTACAAATTTTGTAACACATGTAAAATTCCCATATTGGTTTTCATTCATCTTTTATGGATTTGGAATATTCTATGTTTTCAAATATTTTACTTTGAGCAAAAAACAGCTCTATAAACTTTTATCATTGCATTTTCTGGTATAATTTCATCAACTCTCCCACACAATCTGCTTCCGTCATTTTTGTACTAAAGCCATACGCAGCCATAACAGCTTTATCATTTGCAGTATGTGCTCGTCGTAACTCGGCTGGCATTGTTAAAGGATCATATAAAGCCGCAAGATTACTACTAGGATATAATGTTCTTGCTTTCAAAATTTCCTGTGCCGATTTTTCAATTTGTTCCCGATTCTTCTCCGTTACTACAGGCCACGGAAAATTGTTATACACTATTGTGTTTGAATAACTATAATCACTTTTTAATCTTCCACACACTGCTCGCATCCATGCCATGTGAACATTCGACATCAATACACCAAATTCATAAAATGATGCATTGGGCATAGTGAATAATTTGTCTCCCGGAATAATTTCACCATCTAAATAATCCATTGGAATATATCTACGATTCTGAGAAGAAACTTTGGGAATCGCAATATATTGATTTTTATGTTCAAGTATTGATGCAAATAAAGTTGGATTCTCAGCCGCTTTTTTTGTGTTCGCTCTTGTACTACTAAGTCTAAATTCACGTACTTTATTCACTCGTTCTAATATCATCGGACATTTTTTTAATAATCCAGGATCAGCTCCAACAAGCCAAATACAATATCTCGGCTTTCGATCAATAAAATCTTTTCCCATCATATAATGTCTAAAAAACGGAGAAGCCTGTGGTTCTTTTTCCAAAAACTCTTCCTTTTCCTCTTCCGTCAATATTAAAAATCCACCATCAATTGCTTGCCCACCTAATGCTATTTCAGGAACATTACACAATGGTTTCATTCTTTTTTCAATGAATATATTTTCTGCATCAAGCAAATATCCATTAATATTATTCGCCGGAATTGCGTTCTCACCTGAATAAATTATTTTCTGCTTATTATTTACAGCTCTGCTAAAGCCAACAATTACACAATGAACATGCGCTTTTATTGACGCTTCACTATCCCATATAAATGTTCTGTATGCAAAATCAATGTGTACACCTGATTCAAAAAGCGGTTTCCAGAGAATCGAAACACTTTCTCCCTGTGTAATTGAATTAGTTGATACCAATGCTGCTCTGATATTATAATTTCCCATATAGTCAGCCGCTTTTTTATACCAGCAACTAACATAATCAAGATTTCCTATACTCTTCCATCCTTCAAATATCTTCTCAACATCTTCCTTCTGCTCCGACGCCATCCAACGTGCTCCTACAAATGGCGGATTTCCCATTATAAACGATAATTTTTCTGCAGGAATTACATCATTCCAATCAATTCTTAATGCATTTCCTTCTGTAATATTTACATATGTCTTTAAAGGAAGAAAATCGTCATTAAATCCATACACAATATTTTTCGTTTCTTCCAACATTTGAGATTCTGCAATCCATAAAGCCGTTTTCGCAACTGTAACTGCAAAATCGTTAATCTCTATTCCATAAAATTGCTGAATAGAAACTCTAATTGGATTATTTACCTCTACCAATGTCATTTGTCCGCCAACTTTTTCCTTTATCACCTCATTCTCCAAACGACGAAGCGACAGGTATGTTTCTGTAAGGAAATTTCCGGAACCACACGCAGGATCAAAAAATGTAAGTGATGCCAATTTATTTTGGAATTCTTCCAATTTTTTATCTCTGGTACGCTTCACTTGAATTGCTCTAATACTATCAAATTCCTTCTGCAAATCTTCCAAAAAAAGAGGACTAATAACTTTATGAATATTTTCAATAGATGTATAATGCATTCCTCCCGAACGTCTGGTCTCAGGATTTAATGTAGATTCAAATACCGCTCCAAATATAGTTGGAGAAATATCACTCCAGTCAAAATCTTCTGACGCTTTTGTAAGAAGTAATTCTTTAATTTTCTCTGTAAAAGGTGGTATCTCAATAGTTTCATCAGCAAATAACCCACCATTTACATACGGGAACTGAGCAAGTTCTTCCTCTAAATACTCGTCTCGCTCTGATACAGGTGTATCCAATATCTTAAATAATTCTATTATAGCTCTCCGGCAATCCTTTACTTCATATGTTTCCAAATAATCATGGAACATATTTCTCTTTCCAAAAATACCAGCATCTTCTGCATACAAGCAAAAAACAATTCGCACACATAAAGCATTCAGGCTCTTTAGTTTATGCTCTCTTTTTTCTCTCTGCTCAAGTGTTTCATCCTTTTCCTTAATATCTGGTATACGATATTGTTTTAAAAACGCATCATAAATAAGCCCAACAATACCTCCTGCTTTTATTGATACTTCCATTTCATGCGATATTGTCTTTACTTCCTTTTTCACCAAGAAGTCCAACAATGGATATTTGCTTTGTAATTCATCTAAAGCAATCTTTGTCGGTTCTGGCTGTTTCTGGTTCATATCATAAATCCAAATTTCAGCAAAATTTGACGTAACAATCCACCGAGCTCTTTCATCAAAAGTCAGCTTTCCATTATATCTGTCTGCCTGTTCAAATGGAGTAAGATCAACATCTCCTGAATTCCTGATTTTCTGATCCAATGCTTTTCCAAGACTCTTCTGTTCAATAATTACTCGTGTTTCAGGAATATACACATCAATACGTTTTGTATTTCCATCAATTACAACTTTCTTTTCAAAGTTCAAACGTTCTGTCACATTATCCATTCCCAAAACATTCGTCAATAAATCAATCCAATAAGAACGTCCATCTTCATCTTCTTTCCCTTTTCCCATCCATCGGTTTACAAATTGACGGGCAGCCTCTCTTTGTTCTGCATCTGTCATGCTTTTTTCCTCCTAAATAATCGTGCATTCACAAATCTTTCTCCGACTATTTTTACATATCATATCCACAGTATATCATAAAATTATTACAGAACAGCATTCATATATCATTATTTGTATTGTGTCTGCACACAAGGAACTTCTACCGCCAAATCATAATAATATTGATACATGATCATGTTATCTTTTGCTTCTATATACACTCTCTGAGCTTCTTTCAGCAAGTTATTCCAAATATCTTTCCATTCACTAGGAGCCGAATCTAAAAACCACATATTATTAAATGACATTTCTATCGTCCCCCATAAATCATCTTCTTTACGCTCAGTTTTTATATTCATCTGCATATTTCGTGCAATTTCCAATGCATCTTTTTGTAAAAAAGTGAATTTCACTACTTTTTGAGGATCTGGAACTTTCTTAAAACGACGCATATGAGCTTCTGCCTTTTTAATAATTGTTTCCAATTGTTCATCATGCCATTTTTTATCCTCTAGTATCTCTTCTTCTGACATTTGCGCTTTTTCTTCATTAATTTCTCTTTGCATTTCTTCCAATTCATGCTGTGCAATATCATAATATTTCTTTTCAATCACCATAATCTCTCAACTCCATAAAAAAAGAAACAGTCAACATTTTCGTTACAACTGTTTCCTTTATTTTTGAAGTCCCCGGAGCATTTGTATCACTACATTCTGTTCTTTTTCATCAAGATTATTCCAAATATTCAGAACCTCTTGTTGTGATTCTGATAAGCTTACTGGAACATCCATTCCGGCAAAGAATTGTGCCATTGTTACTCCCAGTGCATCACATATCTTTTCTACAGTAGGCATAGTTGGTAAACTTTCTTTAGCAATAATTTTTCCAATCGAAGATTGAGATATACCAGTCAATTGTGACAGCCGATATTTACTCATATCACGTTTTTTACATAAAGCTATAATATTGTCCGCAATATAATCCTCTGTACGCAAGTAAATACACCTCTTTCCGATAGTAGTTACCTTAATTGTAACTAGAAATCCGCAAAATTATTAGAGATGTATCTTACAAGTATTTACTAAGGGAAACAGTAGTATTAAAACAAAAAAAATAGAACTATATAAAGTTGTATTCCATTAATGTCAGCTTATTATCTAAATGCTCATATTCTCTTTGTATTTCTTCAATTTTATCATATAGTTTCAGCACTGTCGAACCCTTTATCATTTTATTCTCTTGGCACATCTGCCGGAATTTTTCTTTGTACTCCCGCAGTACTCTTCCTTTTTCCTCTAATTCCTCCAGTGTTTTGATTTCCTCTTTATCTGCCATGTATTTTCCTCCCAGACATAATTTTTAATACATAAATGATAACCCTTTTTTCGCTGTTGTTCAATTACAACTTATCGCCTTTTTCTCCCATCAATCGACAATCTTCTTTTTGCTATATACATATGATATACTTCTCTTTATACAACTAATTGCTGTTGTATAGCTCACCATTTTTTCTATCTACAACACAAGAAAGTCAAGTTGTGATGGAAAGGAGGTGAGGACATGGAAATAAATTATGCACTTATAGGCAAACGTATAAGAGAAACCCGCAAACAACGAGGATTATCTGCCGAGGAGCTGGCTGAAATTGCTGATCTTTCTACTGTTTATATAAGCTATATTGAAAATGCCAAGCGTAAACCCAGTTTAGAATCTTTAATCAAAATTAGCAACGCACTTGAAATTACTATTGATGAATTACTCTATGGGAACTTGTTATACAATCCTACGGAATATCAAACTGACATTGATTTATTAATGGCAGATTGTACCAGCACTGAAAAACGTTACATATTCGAGGTTCTTTCAGCCATAAAAAACATTTTACGAATCAATGATTGGCATCTATCCTCAAAACACAATTACGATGCTGATAACCCGAATGATTATTAAATCATTCAATAACAATCAAATATCTATTTCTACATAAACCATCCGTTAATCACTTAACCGATGGTTTATGTCTTTTTCAATCCAAAAATTCTATGATAGTTATATCAACTATAAAGGATGTCGCTATTGATGAAAGAAAGTGAAGAACGAAGCAGTAATATTGATGAACAGAAAGCCAGAATCCGGCAAAGATACAAAGGTATTGATCCAGAAGAACTGGAAGTAATTCCGGCACTTCCACCAGAGGATATTTTTAAAACAGAAAAAAAACTACGAGTAGCTGTATATGCAAGGGTATCTACGGATGATCCACGCCAAACATCCTCATATGAATTACAGAAAAATCATTATCAGGATGTAGTAAATAAAAATCCGAATTGGATGCTTGTAGAAATATATGCCGACGAAGGCATTTCCGGCACTTCGCTTCAACATAGAGATGCATTCAAAAAAATGATTGAAGATTGTGAAGGCGGAAAAATTGATTTAATCATAACAAAAAGTGTATCCCGATTTGCAAGAAACGTTGTTGACTGTATCCGATATGTACGAGAGCTTTCTTCACTCCGTCCACCCGTCGGTGTATTTTTTGAAACAGAGCATTTAAATACTCTTGATCCCAAAAGCGAAATGATTCTGTCATTCATGTCAACACTTGCGCAGGAAGAAAGTCATACCAAAAGTGAAATTATGAATTCTTCCATTGAAATGCGTTTTCGTCGGGGAATATTCCTTACACCTCCTCTGCTCGGATATGACCAAGACGAAAATGGAGATCTTGTAATCAATCCACATGAAGCTAAAATTGTGCAGCTTATTTTTTATATGTATCTTAATGGAAGTAGTACTCAACAAATTGCTGATTCTTTGACAGAACTCGGTTGTAAAACAAAAAAGAATAATGATGTCTGGTCATCCAGTACCATACTACAAATCCTTCAAAATGAACGCCATTGTGGGGATGTTCTGGCGAGAAAAACATGGACTCCGAATTATCTTGACCATAAATCAAGGAAAAACAATCAAGACCGTAATCAATACAGAAAAGTCGGACATCATGAAGCTATTATCTCCCGAGATGATTTCATAGCTGTTCAAAAATTAATTACAAATGCGAAATATGGAAATAAAGAGATTTTACCAGAATTACATGTGATACAAGAAGGCTCTCTAAGTGGATTTATAAGCATTAATCCAAGATGGTCTGGATTTAAATCCAGAGACTACTTTGAAGCATCTCAAAGCGTCCTTAAACCGGCAAATATGAATGCACCTGATACAATTACTGCTTCCGCCGGTTCCTTCGATTTAAGAGACTATGAAGTTGCTAGAGGACAATTTTTCTCCTCGGTTGGTCGGATTTCTGTTTCTTTTTCATATAAACAGATCTCTTTTAACAAAGATGCTATACGGAAATTTCCAAACATAAAATTTGTCGAAATGCTAATACACCCGAGCTCAAAACTACTTGCTATTCGACCATGTTCCTCTGAAACAAAAAATAAAGTGCAGTGGTCACGTCTCAAAGATGGTCAACTTATTCCAAAACCAATTTCCGGTGCTGCATTTTTGCCAACATTATACGAGATATTTAAGTGGGACAAAAAATGCAAATATAGAATATTAGGAGTTGCCCACCAAAAAGACAATGAAAATGTCCTTATTTTCAACATGGACGATACAGAAATACGAATCCCGACAAGTACCAACGAAGTATCCGCCCCCAATAACAACACGCCTGATACAATATCTGATTCTAAGAGTGTGTTAGCTTATCCTGCCGACTGGATGAATAGCTTCGGTAATAATTACTATACTCAGTCTCAAGCGCCAGAATTAACAGAATTTACAGTGGACAAAAACTGGCAAACTGCTTCAGAAAGTAAACCTTATAAAGAACCCGAGCTACAAACCACTCCCAAAGAAACCATTATACAAAATATAAAGAATATTATTACAGAAATTAAAGGAGACACCCAATGAGCGAGCAACCTATAAATCAATGGAATATGACTACAGAACCTTCTGATATGATGAAAATCAACACACCTATGCCAATAACAGTCGCACCCAGCCCCTCAAATCAAATGGAAGTCATTGACGATGATTCTTTCAGCTATGACGGTTATCAAGTTGTACGTGGCGAATTCTTCGCTCATATTTACGAACCTTCGTTTACGTTTAATAACTACAAGGTATCTGTAAATACCGCCTGCATAAAAAAGCTACCCGATGTCGAATATGTGCAAATATTAGTCAATCCCATTGAAAAAAAACTGGCTGTCCGTCCCTGTCGAGAAGAAGAAAAAGACTCTTTTCGTTGGTGTTCCTCTGGAAAAAAGCGTTCGCCAAAACAAATCACCTGTCGAATTTTCTTTGCTAAAGTGATATCTCTCATGGATTGGAATCCTAATTATCGGTACAAGATTCTCGGCAAATTAATTCGTTCTGGCAATGAAATACTGTTCATTTTCGATTTAACTTCACCTGAAATATTTCCTCGTACACTAAAAGACAATGGAACTGTAACCACTGCTAGGACACCTTCTTATCCTGAAGAATGGAAGAATCAATTCGGTATTCCAGTGGAAGAACATCAGAAATCAATGCAAGTCAATATATTTGAAGGCTACGCAGTATTTGACATACAAGAAAAGAAGAAGGCAACTGATAAATCCATAGAAAAAGCAAAAGAACCATCAACAGCAGAAAGTGAGGAAAAATCCTATGAACAACAAACACTCTTCCCATCCACTAATATGTATTGACTTTAAAAAGAATCGTATACGAATCCACCGCAATACACTCCGTCAAATTGGTAACCCAGAATATATTCAACTTCTTGTTAATCCTGATCAAAAAATGATAGGTATAAAGGCTAGTTGTGCAGAGGATAAATTGGCACATAAAGTTAAGGATTATTTTGTCATCAATGGTAACAGTTATGAATTGTACAGCCGAGAATTACTATATTCACTTTCCCAGCTTAACCTTTCTTGGGAGAAATTTAACATTTTTCGTTTAGAAGGCAATATTTACCCAGATAAGAAAATAGCTCTATTTTCCATGGATAACATCATCACAAAACTGCCACAAACAGAATTCAAATCAGAAATAATGGGAGATGAGTATGCGCAATTATAGTATATATACATTAAAAACAAAACTAGAATTCACCAATTTGTATCAATATCTCAGTGAAAAAGATTATAAACAACTTGAGCAACAGATATTATGTCATTCCTATCACACCCCCATCTGCACATGGAATGGTATTGTCATTAATGGTATAGAAGCATATGAATTATTTCGTAAACACAGTATTCCTTTCCGAATAAAAAGACTCCATTTTTCCAGTAAAGAAGATGTAATTTCATGGATATGTACTGACCAACTTAAACGAGAGGATTTAACCAATATCAATAAAAAATACCTGATTGGGAAAAAATATGATGCTGAAAAAATTTTAGTTTCAAGACAACTTTCATCTACGAATAAATCTCATATTTCCGGTGCAAGCATCGCAGCAAAAAAAATATCCGAAGAATGTAATGTAGCAATGGCTACCGTTTACAAATATTCTGCTTACAGTAGTGCACTAGATATAATTGATGAAAAAGTTCCGGATCTTGTCAAACGAGTTCGTTCTGGTCAGCTTTGGATTTCCCAAGCTAATATTATTGAACTTTCAGGATTATCAAAAGAGCAGCTTTTAAGTCTAAATAACTACCTTCTTGCCGAAAAGATAGAACATCTCAGTTATCATGATATGAAAAGGGAATTACTGTGGAATAATTACGCCAAACCGATATTAAAGAAAGAATCTTCCGTTTCTATTCCATCTATACGCAATCTGCCACAATTTGATCCAGATGCGGAAATTGCAAGTCTTACGTTGACGATTCCCTCATGGAACAGTTCTATCGAAAGAGTATTAAAAGTTTCAGATTTTAAAATTGCATCTGATACAGCAAAATATAAGCTTAAATATCAGCTTATGTGCCTAATATCAACCACAAATAATATTTTGAAAAAATTGGAGGAAATATAATTATGGATGGAAATACCGAAGATTTACAAAAGTTTGTTCCCCAAGTGCATTTTGAGCAAATACCTATTAAAAATTTATGTTCAAATCAAGATTACCAACGTAATCTTTCTATCAAACACGTTCAGCGTGCTGCAGCTAATTTTGACCTTTATCAGATAAACCCTGTAAAAGTAAGTAGACGTGATGGGATAAATTATGTGTTCAACGGACAACACACTATAGAAATTGTCGCTCTCGTCTCTGGATCAAGAGAAACTCCTGTCTGGTGCATGGTTTATGATGATCTTGTTTACACTCAAGAAGCAGATATTTTTGCAAATCAGATGAAATATGTCAAATCGTTACTACCTTATGAAATATTCATGGCTAATATTGAAGCTGGTAATGATAGAGAACTTATTATTCGTGACCTTGTTGAATCATATGATCTCTCTATTACTTCTTCCTCTCGCCCCGGAGGTATATGTGCTGTATCCACTTTAATTAATATCTATGAAAAATATGGTTTTCACACTCTTGATCGTGTTTTACGCCTTTGCGTTGCCACATGGGAAGGCGCGCCTATGTCCTTTAGCTCCAATATGCTTAATGCTATTGCCCGTCTGGATAATGCTTATGGAGAAACAATGAAAGATGACACATTTAAAGAAAAAGTAGGACGTGTCTCTGTCAGAGAAATCAGTCGTACTGCCAGAGAACGTCGTGCCGGTTCATTAGGGTTTGCAGAAGCTCTTTTACTAGAATACAATAAAAAATCCAAGTATTCACTTCCTTTTGAGAAATTATACACTCATAAAACACCCAAAAAAAGAGAACAATCAACTGAAGATGAATCCGGTCAAAGTTCCACTCCAGAAGGTCAGTTAGATTTATTTTCTACGGATCAGGACAATACTCAGGCTCTGCCAAACGAATAGCGCAGAGCCTTCAGCCTTCGTTCTATCCATACTTTCAAAAGAATACCCTACTCTAAGACTCCCTTTCATGCAAGCACTATTTTATCTTATTCCAAATTCATCATCCGCTCCATCCGCCACCTTATATATGAATATCCATTCCAAATATTTGCTTTTACCGGATACTCTTTCCTGTAAACAAATACAGTGTGATATTTAACAAAATGCATTCTACACCAGTTATGTATATCCTTCATATATATGTTATTTATACCGTTCACCCACTGTTCTAAAAACCATATGTCTTTATCTGACAATAACTCCATTATGAACAGTACATTATAATATTGAATGACACCTACTCTCTTCCTTTCCTCTATTAACCTTTTACACAATAACCTATACTTAATGTTCATATCGTTCCTATGCCTTCCCTCTAATCTATATTTTCCATCCTTATATACGTTATATATATAATTGTTATATAGTACATATAAGTGCCTGCAGCATATCGACCGCTTCACCGCCACGTACCTCACCGACAATAATCCGATCCGGTCTCATACGAAGCGCAGTCTTGATCAGGTCACGAATCGTAATCGATGTCGCACCTTCCATGTTAGCCATCTTTGCTTCAAGACGCACCAGATTGGCAATTCCCTGTATCTTGAGTTCTGCATTGTCCTCGATCGTGATCAGCCGTTCATCCGGCGGAATATAATTGGACAGTGCGCCAAGAAACGTTGTCTTGCCGCTTCCTGTCCCGCCTCCGATGACCATAGAATATCGTGCACGCACAAGTGCCGCAAGAAATTCTGCACATTCCGGCGGCAGGCTTCCAAGTGAAATCAGTTTTTCCATCGTGATCGGCGTATCCGGAAAGCGCCTGATCGTCAGAATCGGACCGTTGAGCGCCACAGGGCGGATCACCGCATTGACTCTGGCACCGTTATCCAGACGGGCATCCACAATAGGCATTGATTCGTTGACCACCCGGTTGCACTTACCTACGATCTGCTGAATGACATCTTCCAGCTTTTCTCCGGAAGTAAATGTTTTATCCCATTTTTTCAGTTTTCCGGCACGCTCCACAAAGATGGCATCCGGTCCGTTCACCATGATCTCCGTCACTGTCTCATCCTCGATCAGTTCCTGCAGAACATCCAGTTTGCGAACAGAATGAAAAAGTTCCTGGCGAAGCTGTACCTTTTCTTTCAGCGAAAGACAGTACTCCCGCATCCGCCCGAGTATCAGCTCATCGATCTCCTCGAGGATTTCTTCGTCACTCAGCTCTCTTGCGAGATCCAGCCGCTCCATCAGAAGTGCACGAAGTTCCTGAAATAGTTCCCTGCTCATCTGCTTTCCTTTCTGAAAATTACCTTCAGAGATTTTCTTTCTCAAGCAATTCTCTTACAAAATCTCCCAGTTCACTCCAGACCAGTTCCTCTACCCGAAATTCATTGTCCGTATTTTGGGATAGTATCGGAAGCAATACTTTTTCTATTCCTGCCAGTAACTGCGAGTAATCACGCAAACGCAAAAGTTTTTCAAACTGTTCCATTTTGCACTTTGAGATGCGGTCGTCGCGCACCGGCACATAGACTCTCGTACACAAGTCAAGAATCTGAAATACTTCTTCTATTCCATCGCCCACATCCAATACGACTGCCTCATAGGAACTGTGCAGAACGATTTCCTGCAGAAGACGCTCCCAGTCCTGCCACCTTGTCCCCCGGATATCCTCCGGGGACTGTACCGGCGGTATAAAATCCATACTTCCCATACTCTGAATCATGCTGTTCATTTTTACGGTAATGCCTGCCTTCTCCTGTCGTACAAAATACAGAAGATCACTGAGTGTATAGGGGTATTCCTTTTCAAAGAGTTCTTCAAACCCGGAATACTCTTCCATGTTGAGATAAAGAACGGATTTCTCTCTGCCCAGGATCTGAGCCAGTGCCAGCGCAAAAGAAGTCTGCCCGCAGAATCCGAGCGGTGAATAAATCCCCAGAAGTTCCGTCGTTTTTTGAGCACCGGCATCTGCGCCGGAAGCACGGCCTTTTCTGCACCATAACACGCCATCACCTCACGGACGATATCCGAAGATGCCTGATACTTATAAACATCGGCATATCTGTCCAGTTCATCCGGTTTGCTGCCCTCGGTCAGAATCACGATCTTGCCGATATCCAGCTCACCGACCTCATGACACATTGCCTCCGCTGAGATCAGAAGAAGCTCGACCGGATTTTCTTTTGCATATGCTACAAAACTGCTGACATTGGTAAATGCCTGAATCTCAAAAGGAATATTCTTTCTCTGGTTGAGATAATCCATGAAGTTGCGGGCATATTCCGCCTCGAGATCACAGACTGCAAAAATTTGTTTTTTCAATAGATACCTCCCGTATACAACATCACACTCATAAAGATCGGAATCGTAAAATGAATGTTTTCAAAAGCAGTTCCTGTCCGATAATACGGACTTTGTTTGCCAGTTTCGATAAGTTGTCTTACGTATTGTTCCAGATAGTGAAATCTTTGGTGGAAGCCGCCGCAAAAAAACAAGATTGCCAGCGATAGTACTGCTCCTGCAAGAACCGCATACCACATACACCATAATATGTGATACGGTCCCATCAGACCGCCAAGCACGCAGAAAAGCTTTATGTCACCTGAACCCAGCATTCGAAAATAAAACAGCCATCCCAGAAGCACAAGCGGCACAGCCGTTCCAAGAACATACTGCACTATACCATGCCGGTTTCCGGACCATATACTGTAACTCAGCCCTGCAATAAATGAGCAAATGATCCAGCTGTTTTTTATCCGCATCTCATACAGATCCATCAACACCGCGATACCCGCAATCGTCAGAAGCAGCATCTGACGAATGATTACTTTACTCACACCCCTTTCTCAAACTAATAAAAAATTGGGATTACCCGTCAGATCTGACGGAAGGAATACCAGAAGATCTCTGGTGAGCTTTATTATAGAGCGCTTCGTTCTTCTTGTAAAGAAAATTCGTTCGTCAAATTCTCCCATATTCTGACAGATGCGCAGGTTGCACAATCGCACTCTCTTCTGTATAATAAAAGACAGCACGAAAACGGAGGGGGGACACATACTGCCATGGAAAACATCAAAAAAATCGAAGATATGTCGCTGAATGCATGGCCATCACACAAAATGGAGCTTTATGACGGCTGGATTCTGCGTTTTTCTTATTTTTATACACACCGTACCAACAGTGTGGAACAATTTGGAAATTCCACGCTTCCATGGAGAGAAAAAGTCGCTTACTGCGAAAACGTCTACAAGCGTCTCGGCTCTCCGGCTATCTTTAAAATCAGTCCTGTTGTATCACCGGATTTTGATTACACACTGGAAAATCGTGGCTACGAAATCCAACATACGACAGAGGTCATGACAATGGCTCTGTCAGACGCACATATTGACACCCATTATCCGGATGTCACGCTTACTAATGAAATTCCGGATATCTGGATCAACAGCCTTTTTGACCTGAAGGGAATGACCAATCCGATTCACCGGGCAGTCGTACCTTCCATGTACCGTGCGATTCCGAAAGAGACCATCTGTGCTTCTATCTGGAAAGAGGGCAAGATCATCGCTACCGGTCTCGGAATCCTTGACCGTGACTACATTGGTATCTACGCGATCCATGTCAAAGAAAAATACCGTGGCAGGGGTTATGCCCGCCAGATCTGTACCGCTCTTCTAAGTGAATGCATGAAAAAAGGCGCCAAAAATGCCTACCTTCAGGTAGTGCAGGGAAATACAGCCGCCAAAAATCTGTACACATCTCTCGGTTTTACAGATTCCTATACGTACTGGTTCCGTGTACAGCCTGACACCACAAAGGAGAACAATATAGAATGAAAAAATTAATTACCATCGGCATTGCCTGTCTGCTTTCACTCTCCCTTTCCGGGTGCAGTCTCGGAAGTGTGATCGACCGTTTTACCGCTTCAGATGATGCTGCCATTCAGAATATCAATCCTGAAAGTACCCGTGTCTATATGGATGAGATCCGTGGAGAACTTCAGAATTTTACCGGCAATCAGATCACGCTCCTGAGCGATGAAGAATCTTATACTTTTGATATTTCTCAGGCAACGCTGGAATGCAGCAACGGTATGCTTGCCGGAGATGCCGTCAGTGTTGTATATGAAGGCCAGCTCGACAGCACCGATACAGGAGCCGTGCATGCCCTGAAAGTAGTTGACGACTATCATCAGACAACCACTCTTAAAGATCAGACTTTCCGCGGACAGGTACAGGTGCTGACAGCCAATTGCATCACTGTCAAATCAGATAAAAATCAGACTGTCACTTTTCCGGTCACCGGTACCGAGCAATATTATCAGGCCGGAATTAAAGCCGGAAACTGGGTATACATCCACTATAAAGGCAACCTTGTTGCCGCTGCAGACGGAAATACCGCGACTGCCGACGGCTCTCATACAAAAACATTCAGTGTTTCTGATGTAGATCCGTTTAATGTTCCTGATCCGACACCGACTCCTGCACCACAGGAAGGTACAGAAGTAAAAAAGGAAAATAAATTGCGCGCTGTGATCCAAAACATTCAGACCAATGTTTTGCAGGTATCCATCGAAAACACCACCACTGTCCTGAATCTGGATATGTCTGCACTCCCCTGCTATTTCGAAGGCGGTGCTGAGACCGGATCACATGTAAATATTATTTACACAGGTGATTTTAACGGAACCACACTGGATGGCCTCAGTGTTCTCGGAATTACCGGTGAAAATCCGGATAAATTAAGCGAACGTGATATCAGTTTTACTATCTCCGGAGACATCATCGCTTCTACCGCCAACACGATCACACTCCGTACTTACGATGGCGCAGATATTACCTGCAATACGGAAAAAGCCACCAACTCTTCATCCGGCGGGCTGCTGACCGGAAGTTCAGTAAAAATCACATTCAGCCCTGCTGATTCCAAAGAAACCAATATTTATACGGCAATAAAAATAGAAGATCTGTGATTGCAGATCTTCTATTTTACGTCCAGACACTCTGTCTGCCTGTCCTTCTCTCTATATTATTTTCTTTTAAATCTGTCCCGGATTTCTTTTTCTCCTGTCTTCAGCCACTCTTTCACTTCCCCGGAATCGCCAAGAATCTGCCTGAATGCCTCCCATTCCTGTAAAATGCCCTTTCCATGAGGCACCATATAGGCTCCGGCATCGCTTCCCGGTGCTACTTTTACTTTTTTCTGATAAGCAAGCCGCACAAGTACTTCTGCCTGATGAATAATCTGGGTTAAAACACTGTCTTCATAACGCCCGCAGCCTGCCAGATTTCTTACCGTGACAAGTGTTGGCACCCATACGGTATTGCTGTCTGCCAGCATAGCTATCGTTTCGGCATCCATGTAATTACCATGTTCCAGACTGTCCACACCTGCCTCGATTGCAGCTCTTGTACCATAAATCCCGTTTGTATGGCTCATAACGGCAAATCCCTCTTCATGGGCAATGTGTACCATCTCTTTGACTTCCGCTGCATCCACCGGAGTTCCCGTTACTTTTCCGTGATCATTAAAGTCCAATAGCCCAGTGGTCATGATCTTGATAAAATCCGCTCCCTCTGACGCTGCTTCCAGTACTCTCTGATGAAATTCCTTAAGCGTATCAAATCCACGACCCACAATTTTTCCATAATGTCCGTTTTTATGTATAGCAAATACCGGAGAGCGATACTCAATCCCATATTCAGGAGCCAGTCTGCCAGCCAGTAAAGATGCCCCGTATGGATCACCACCTTCACGCACAAACGTCACACCTGCTTTTCTGTATGCATCCAGAGCACTGCGCACAGCTGCTTCATCAGCTTTTACTTTATGTGTCTGAACAGCTCTGTGATAATCAATACCATTCATAAATATGTGTGCATGACATTCTCCAAACATCTTCTGTCACCACCGATCACTGACGGAAAAACTGACGGATTTCTTCTTCGGATGCCTTCACAGAGCCCTGCACAAAGAACGGCTTTCCACCGCCTCTGCCATTCAGTGCCGCGTTCATTTCCTTTGTGAACTGTCTGAGATCTCCATTCAATTCACCCATCGCATATTTGTAGCTTCCATCTCCGTTCGAGGAGAATACAGCGCAGCATCCGGAACATTTCTGCATCACGGCATCTGCCATCTTACGCACCTGATCTGCCTCCAGTCCATCATGGAAAAGAAGAACACTTCCCTCTCCTTCCCATCGATCTGCTTCAGCCCTGCAGAGCTCGTCCACCACATGAGCAACCTGTCCTTTCAGACGGAAGTTTTCATCCTGAAGACGTCCTACAGCCGCTGCTGTTTCTCCAATCTTTGCAGAAAGTTTTACAGAAACCTGACGGTTCTGGTCATTGACCATATTCAGATAATCCATAACTCTCTTTCCACAGATCATAGTCAGGCGGATTCCCTCATGGAAATTTTCGACTGTAAGGATCTTGACTGCTCCGATTTCTCCTGTATGTGTGACATGCGTTCCACAGCAGGCACAGAGGTCTGAACCCGGAAAACGTACCAGACGCACCTGTCCGGTCAGTTCTTTCTTGCTTCTATAGGAAAGTTTCTCCAGTTCTTCTTTTGACGGATAAGTAATCTCAACTTCGCTGTTTTCCCAGATTTTTTTGTTGGTCTCTGCTTCAATCTCCGCAAGCTGTGCCTCTGTCAGCACACCGCTTAAATCTACTGTGATCACGTCACTGCTCATATGGAAGCCCACATTGTCATATCCATAAGCTTCATGCACCAGACCGCTGACAATATGCTCACCGGAATGCTGCTGCATCAGGTCAAATCTTCGCTCCCAGTCAATTTTTCCGATTACTTCGCTTCCCACTGTAATTGCTTCTTTTGTGTAATGAACAATCTCTTCACCTTTTTCCTGTACATCCAGAACTGTTACCTCATTTAATGTACCAAGATCACAAGGCTGACCGCCGCCCTCCGGATAAAAAGCGCTCTGATCAAGAATGATCTCAAATCCTTTTTCACCTTTTCTGCATTCCAGAACCTTCGCAGTAAATTCTTTTTTGTATACATCTTCATAATAGAGTTTTCTTGTCTCGCTCATGCTGTCAAATCCTTCTTTCTGATAAATTATCTGCACTGTATAGAACTTCTTTTTTATGTTTTCAGTATAGCACAGCTTTTGTTTCCTGAACAGAAAAAAGACAGACGATGCAAATTGCTTAAACAATTTGCATCGTCTGTCTCTTTAAAAGTTTTTATGTGAATTTTTTTTTAAATATTATCGCCTGGAATTTTTAATTTTTCAGGTTTTTGGTCACGCGAAGTCTTGTCATTGCTCTTGCAAGAGCTGCCTGACTTCTCTGATATTCTACAATACTCTGCTTCTGACGGAGCTGTTCTTCAGCACGATCACGTGCTTCTTCCGCTCTTCGTATGTCGATTTCCTCCGGACGCTCTACAGTCAGACAGAACAGTTTCGCACGATTGTTGATCATCTCAACAAATCCGGAACTGACCGCTACTTCTGTCCAGTTTCCCTCGGAATCCTCAAATTTGAGTTCTCCCGGAACGATCGCACAGATCATATTGGCATGATGAGCAAGAAATTCTTTCTGGCCATCTTCAGCCGGAATGATCAATGAGCAGGCTCTTCCCGCAAAGAACTGTCTGTTCGCAGCGTATATTTCAAGACCGAATGTATTCTGCATAAGCCTCACTCCTTACTGTTCCAGAGTTTTTGCTTTTTCAATTACTTCGTCTATAGTTCCTACATTGAAGAATGCATTTTCCGGATACTCATCCATCTCACCGTCGATAATCATTTTGAATCCACGGATCGTTTCTTTCAGCGGAACATATTTTCCAGGAATACCTGTGAAGTTCTCAGCTACATGGAATGGCTGAGACAGGAATTTCTGAATCTTTCTTGCACGGAATACAGTGTTTTTATCTTCATCAGAAAGTTCTTCCATGCCAAGAATTGCAATGATATCCTGCAGTTCTTTGTACTTCTGAAGGATTTCCTGTACACGACGTGCAACTTCATAGTGCTCCTCACCGACAACATCAGCTTCCAGAATACGGGAAGTAGATTCCAACGGATCAACAGCCGGATAAATACCCTGCTCTACAATCTTACGTGAAAGTACAGTCGTCGCATCCAGATGTGCGAATGTCGTTGCCGGAGCCGGGTCAGTCAGGTCATCGGCCGGTACATAAACTGCCTGAACAGATGTAACAGATCCGGATGTTGTGGAAGCGATACGTTCCTGAAGTTCACCCATCTCAGTAGCAAGTGTCGGCTGGTAACCTACTGCAGACGGCATACGTCCCAGAAGTGCGGAAACCTCGGAGCCAGCCTGTACAAAACGGAAAATATTATCAATAAAAAGAAGTACATCTCTGTGTTCCTGGTCACGGAAATACTCTGCCATGGTAAGCCCCGTCTCAGCAACACGCATACGGGATCCCGGCGGCTCATTCATCTGTCCGAACACTAAGGCTGTCTTTTCCAGTACACCTGATTCTTTCATTTCGCTCCAGAGGTCATTTCCCTCACGGGAACGCTCTCCTACACCGGTGAAAATAGAATATCCACCGTGTTCTGTAGCAATATTCTGGATCAGCTCCTGAATCAGGACTGTCTTACCAACACCGGCACCACCGAACAGACCGATCTTACCACCCTTTGCATAAGGGGCGAGCAGGTCAATAACCTTAATTCCTGTTTCCAGAATCTCAACTGCCGGTTTCTGTTCTTCAAAACTTGGCGGATCGCGATGGATCACCCAGTGTTCTGCATCGTCCAGCTGGTCTCCTCCGTCAACGGTATCACCAAGTACATTAAACAAACGTCCAAGAGTACAGTCACCTACCGGAACCTTGATTCCGCTTCCGGTCGCAATGACTTCTCTGTCTCTCTGAAGTCCCTCACTGGCGCTCAACATGATACAACGTACCACATCGTTTCCCAGATGCTGAGATACTTCCATAACACATCTCTTACCATTGTTTTCTACTTCAAGAGCATCTTTGATATCCGGCAGATCTCCATTTTCAAAAACAACATCTACAACAGGTCCCATGACCTGTACGATCTTACCTTTACTCATTATCGTCCCTTCCTTTTCTGGGCTTTCGCACCACTGCAAACCTCTGTGATCTCCTGCGTGATTGCTGCCTGACGTGCACGGTTGTACTGGATTGACAAATCCTGTAACATTTTCTTTGCACTGTCTGTAGATGACTGCATGGCGGTCATTCTGGCATTATTCTCGCTGGCATATGCCTCAACCAGACATCCATAGATCACACCGGTCAGATAATTCGGAATCATGGTATCCAGCACACCCTCTGCAGACGGAAACATCTCAATTTCCTCCTGATGGATTTCTGCCGGAATCTGAAGCGGCGAAAAGCTGGTCTTTTTTAAAGGAAGAAGCTGCATATTTACTGCTTCCATCACAACTGCATTCTGCATCTGTGTGTAAATAATATGCACCTCATCCACTTCTCTGTCCAGAAAGCTTCTTATAACTTCCTCGCTAATCATTCTTGCCCTGTGCATGGTCGGCTTCTGCACGGTATAGCGGAAGCTTCCATCCATATCCACATTTTTCTTACTGAAATACTGTCTGCCTACGACACCAAGCACATAGAGCTTGTGATAACCGGGAGTGTTTGCCATAAATTCTTCTGTCATTTTGGTGATGTTGTGATTATAAGCACCAGCCATTCCCTTATCACCGGTAACCACGATTGTCGCTATCTTTCGTTCCTCCGCAGGAATCAGATGACGAACACTGAAAAACGGATGCTGCGTATCCGGAATATGTCGGAGAATACGTGCAATCGCACTCTGCATGTTGTAGAAATAAGGCTCCGTATCAGACAATATCTTTTTGGCTTTTTTCATTTTGGAAGAGGAAATCATATACATGGCATTGGTAATTTTCATTGTGTCCTGAACACTGTTGATCCTGCTTTTTATTTCTCTTGCATTTGCCATAAGTTCCTCCTGCCGTTCACTGTAAATATCGGGAACAGAGACGGCATTCTATACACATAAATTAGTTAGTAGCTGCGCGGTCTTTAAACTCATCTGCAACCTGAAGGATCTTTTCTCCAAGTTCATCGCTGAGCAGTCCGGTTTCATCAATTTCTTTACCGATCTCCGGATAAACATTATCAAAATATGCAAGCAGATCTTTCTGATACTGTTTTACATCCTTTTTGTCCAAATGAACCATCTTCTTATGGGTAGCTGTCCACAATGTAATAACCTGCTCGTGAAGTTTCAGCGGATTGCACAGTGGCTGTTTCAGAAGTTCCATCAGGCAGCCTCCATATGCAAGCTGTGCTTTGGTCGCATCATCCAGATCTGAACTGAACTGGGTAAATACTTCCATCTCACGATACTGAGCCAGATCGATACGGACACTTCCGGAAGCTTTCTTCATGGCTTTCGTCTGTGCTGCACCACCAACTCGTGATACAGAAAGACCAACATTAACGGCCGGTCTCATTCCTGAGAAGAACAGGTCACTCTCAAGGAAGATCTGACCATCTGTGATAGAAATTACGTTGGTCGGAATATATGCGGAAACATCGCCTGCCTGTGTCTCGATGATCGGAAGTGCTGTAATAGAACCTCCTCCAAGTTTATCACTCAGACGGCTGGATCTCTCCAGAAGTCTGGAATGCAGATAAAATACGTCTCCAGGATATGCCTCACGTCCCGGGGAACGTTCAAGTAACAGTGACAGTGCTCTGTATGCCACTGCGTGTTTGGAAAGATCATCATAAACAATCAGTACGTCTTTGCCCTGATACATAAAGAACTCTGCAAGTGCAGTTCCTGCATAAGGAGCAATGTACTGAAGCGGTGCACAGTCACTGGCTGTTGAAGAAAATACAGTTGTATATTCCATCGCACCGTATTTCTCAAGGTTGGATACGACTTTCGCTACAGTAGATGCTTTCTGTCCGATTGCTACATAAATACAGATTACATCCTTACCTTTCTGGTTCAGGATGGTGTCAATTGCGAGTGATGTCTTACCGGTCTGTCTGTCACCGATGATCAGTTCTCGCTGTCCACGACCGATCGGGAACATGGAATCCAATGAAAGAATACCTGTCTCCAGCGGTACTGTGACGGATTTACGATCAATGATTCCAGGTGCCGGATTTTCTACCGGACGATATCCTTCTTCTTTGATCTCACCTTTTCCGTCGATCGGAGCACCAAGGGCATTGACAATTCTGCCTACATAACCGTTGCCGACAGGAATACCTGCCTGTTTGCCGGTACGGGTTACCTTTGTACCTTCTTTGATTCCTGTATCTTTACCAAACAGGATGCATCCCATGCTGTTGGTACGGATATCCTGAACCATTCCCTTGAGTCCGTTTTCAAATACTACAACCTCACCATACATGGCATGGTCAATTCCGTATACGGTAGCGATTCCGTCACCTACGGAGATAACCGTTCCCACTTCCTGATTCTGGCTGATCTCATCATAATTTTCTATTTCTTCCTTCAGAATAGAAATAATCTCTTCTGGGTTGATTGCGCTCAACGTTTTCACCTCCGGGTCAGTTTCTGCTGCAGCATACGATAACGTCCTCGCATGCTCCAGTCAAATTCACGTCCGTCTGCCTGAAGGATAAATCCTCCGATCAGACTTTTGTCTTCTATCATCTCTATTTCGGCGCTCTCTGCCTGAAATTCCCGGCACAAAAATGCTTTGATGCCTTCGAGCTGCTGAGCTTTCGGAGGCGTCACATATCGCATCACTGCATGAAGGATACGTTTCTGTCTCCGGCATATTTCCTCATAGTCTTCAAAAATTTCTTCCAGAAGACTTATATTTCTGTGTTTGCAGGCAACCTTTATGAAATTTTTCATTTCATCAGGAATTACCCGGTCAATCACTCTGCTCTTTGCCTCAAAAGACACCAGTGGATTCGCGAGACTTTCTTTAAGCCCCGGAACCTCACGGAATATTTCTTTTGTTATCTGTACAGCTTCTGCGGGAACAGAAAGCTCATACAATGTCTTTGCATAATTAACGGCGGTCACTGTCATCCGGATCACCTGCTTCTTCTATAAATTGATCATATAAGGATAAATCCTGATCTGCCCCACTGTTCTTACCCATGATCTTGGCTGCTGCCTCCATGGCAAGAGATGCTACATCGCCTTTCATCTGGCGCATTGCATTCTCACGTTCCATGCGGATATCTTCCTGTGCCTTTGCAAGCATCGCGTCCACTCTGGCTTCTGTCTCTTTGACGGTGTTGTCAGCCTGTGCCTTCGCTTCTTTCTTTGCCTGCTCCATGATCTGGTAGGATTCTTCTTTTGCGGATCTCAAAGCTCCCTCATACTGTTCCTGAAGTTCCTTTGCATTATCCTGTCGTTCCTTAGCTTCTGCAAACTGCTGGTCGATCATAGCTTTTCTCTGGTCCATCACATTTATGATCGGTCCGAATAAAAACTTCTTCATCATAAGATACAGAACCAACAGGTTGATGATCGTAAAGACAAGGTTGATGTCAATCTTTATCACCGTTGTCCACCTGCCTCTCTTCTGATTAATTCCATATCGTTATTAGCCGAGCATGATGATGATCAGAAGACCGATTACGAAACCGTAAATAGCTGTTGCCTCGGCAAGTGCACATCCTAACAGAAGGTTCTTACTGATTTTGCTTTCTGCTTCCGGCTGTCTTGCGATAGCTTCTACTGCCTTAGAGGTTGCGATACCGATACCAATACCTGCTCCGATACCTGTAAGTACTGCGATAGCTGCTCCGATTGCTACTAATGTTGACATAATTTTTTCCTCCTGAATTGACAAAATTTAAATTTCAAATAAATATTGAATTCTGCTTAAACATTTGTTTACTCGATTGCTTCCTTGATAAACAGTGATGTTAAGAACACAAATACATACGCCTGAATGAATCCGTCAAAGAAATCAAAATACAGGCTGAATGGTAATGGAAGAATTGCCGGACATATAAACTCCAGCAGTTTCATAACTACAAAACTTCCAAGAACGTTACCAAATAATCGCATACATAATGATGTCGGCCTGATTGCCAGTTCCAGTATATTGATTGGAAGCATGATCGGAACTGGTTCTGCAAAGCTATGCAGAAAACCTTTAAGTCCTCGTTTGTGAAATCCTGAGTACTCAATCAGAATAATGCTCATAAGCGAAAGTGCTATGGTCACATTCATATCCTTGGTAGGTGGTGTAAAACCAAACACACCCGCAATATTGGCTATTCCAATGTAAATTACGGTAGACATCAGATAAGGGATATATCTCTTCCCCTCTTCTCCCAGAATTCCCATAAAGAAATCCTGAAGAAAACTTACTCCTGATTCCAGAAGAAGCTGTTTCCTGCCCGGATTCTCAACCTTGAGATTACGAACCAGTATCAGAGAAAGTATAAGTAAAACCGCCATGATCACCCATGTAACAACTACACTCTCTGCGATCGGCACTCCGCCAAACACCGGTATCGTAAAGGCAGTCTTGCTTTCCAGCTCTTCTGCCAGTGTGGCTGATAAATTTCCCGTCTTTCTCCCTCCTTTTCTCTCGACCGCTCAAATATATTCAAAATTGGTATGACCGGTCTGCCATTTGATGCCACTATTTTACGCTCTTTGTCAAAAAAAAGTCAATATTCATTCTCCCTATTTTGTCCAAAAAGGAATGTCGAAATTTATACATTTTTCACAATTATATTTAATATAACTTCACATTATAATTGATACTTCTCCGTAGGATAAAATGGATACGGTGCCGTCTTCTTCCTGTACTTTCAGACGTCCATCCGGGCAGATTTCCAGTGCTTTTGCCCTGCAAATACTATTTCCGTCTGAAATACATATTTCCCTTCCCGGCACCATATTATGCTGTATATATTCGTCCGGAAGCTTTAATTCCTTCGTTTCTTCCAGAAGAGTATTCACGATCTCCGCTGCCAGACGGCTGCGGTCGAGGCCTGCGGCTGCCTCACGACTTTCATAAATGCCTCCGGCAATTCCCTGCAGTGCATCAGGATATCCATCAGACGCTTCAAATAGATTCAGTCCGATTCCTACCACTGCAAATTCGATATTACCACTCTCAAAGTCAGTGACTGCCTCTGTAAGAATGCCGCATACCTTCCTGCTGTTATGATAAAGGTCATTCACCCATTTAATATCCAGAGAGATTCCCGTTACTTTCTTTACTGCCTTATAAACCGCCACAGCTGCCTCAGCGGTCAGAAGCAAACTTTCCTGAATGCTTCCCTTCGGTTCAAGGATCACACTGAGATAGATCCCCGCATCCTGCGGCGAATAGAAGCTCCTGCCCCGTCGGCCGCGTCCGGCACTCTGACTTCCTGCCAGAACGAAGCTTCCATGTCCGGCTTCTCCATTCACTGCTACGGCTTTCGCTGCACGATTCGTAGAATCGACTTCCTGATACACTCCTATATAAACCTCCGGAGATAACAAAAAAGGCCGTATTGCCTCAACGGAAAGCCGATCGTTCGCCTTTGCCAGCATATAGCCTTTATTCTGTCCTGCTTCTATCTTGTATCCTTCTTCCCGCAGGGACTTCACAGCTTTCCAGATTGCTGCTCTGGTACAGTGAAGTTCCTCGGCAAGTTTCTCTCCTGAAAGTGTCTCGCCTTTCTGTTTCTCCAGAATCTCCAATAATCTTGATTTAACTGTCATATACTATTCTCTCCATAATTTTTAAGAGTCTTTTTTAAAAAAGATATGTAATCCCTGCGGATATTCTCCGGTGATACGATCACTGCACCTGTCCCCAGACCGGCAAGCCATCCATAAAACTGCGGGCTGATGCTGATACGCGCCTGCATTGTAAAATGCTCCTGATCCTTCGGTATCAACATAACATCCTGTCCAAACCGATCCAACACCACTCCTACAAAATGATTCTCAAACTCCATCTTGACAGTCTGCTCTTTCCCGCCAAACATACCGAATGTACCGGAAACATATTTCGGAAAGTCAAAGTTTCGGAAAATGTCCTCTCCTTTTCGTTTCTGTGATTCGATACTTACATGCATGATCTTATCGACGCGGTAATGCTTTACGATACCATTTCGTTCGTCAAGTCCGATCAGATAATAGTTTTCGTTGTTCCAGATCATCTTCCACGGACTCACCCGGTAACGTGCTCCGTCCCGCTTTGGCTTTAACTCTCTGGAAAAATCCCACTCGTAGTAGTTAAAACAGATCTGCCGGTTATCCGCCATGGCATCACATATCTTCTGAATGCTGTCATATATCTCGCGGTTGACTGCCTTACTCCCTGAAAGAACCGAAGTCTGATTCTGCAGTCTCTTCGCTTCACTGATGCTGGTCAGATGTTCCAGCTTGCGTACCAGTTCCCGGGACTGTCGCTCCGTAATAAAACGTGACGACTGTACAGCATCCATAAGAATCTTAAGCTCCGGAAACGAAAACTCCCTGTCTGCCAGATAATAACCGGACGGCCTTTCTCTGCGATTCTCAATCTTCATGCCGAATATGCGCAGAGTCTCTATATCCTCATAAACAGTCTTGCGTTCCACACTGATTCCATATCCCTCAAGATACAGGATAAAATCCGGAACAGACATTGGATGTTCACGGTCTGTCCTTTCCATAAACGCCTGCATCAGATATAAGATTTTCAGTTTCTGATTAAATGATTTCGGCATGAATTACTCCTCTTATTTGTCAGTCAAAGCAGCTACCACTCCCGAATATAATACCATAAAACCAAGAGCGAGAGCAATCCTGTCCGCCGAATGAAAGTCGACTTTCAAAAGCATTGCTCCCATGATCATAATCTCAATCGTAACAAGCGCACCGAGAACCATCGCCATCACACTGGATAACTTCCGGCGGTTTCTTCTTCCGTGATTTCTCTCGTTTCCATAAGCTCTTCTTCCTGCATCAGCTGTATTGACCATCTTTACATCCTCCTGTATCGAACATATTTTCCGAACACTCGTTTCTTGTATAAGAAGTATCTCACATATTATGTCCAATAAAACGGGATGAAGCAAATAAATCCAAATATATGTTCGTTTTTTATGCAGAAAGATTAATTTTTTCTATTTTCCAGCTTTTATTATCTACATATAGAACTGCCATCGTCGGTTCCTGACCGAACCGGCTCCTTCCACAGCTTCCGGGATTCAGCCAGAGCCGGTCGTCGATCATCTTCTCAAAATACGTATGTGTATGCCCGAATATGACGATCTGCGTGTCTTTGAGATCCCATGCCACATCTTTTTTATTATGTGTCATAAAAAAAGAAATATTTTCTATCTTAAACCTGAGTGCAGTTGCAATTCCCCGCGCCCAGTCTCCGTCATTGTTTCCCCTGACCGCATAAAGACTTCCCAATGGCCGAAGCTGATCCAGAATCTCCGGCCGGTCCACATCCCCGGCATGCAGGATGCAGTCACAGGTTTTCAGTATTTTGAGAACTTCCGGTCTCAGAAGTCCATGTGTATCTGAAATGATCCCAATCTTTTTTGCCATGTTTCTCCTCCTGATCTGCCGGATAATCATTGTCTGACATATTTAATAACCTTCAGTTCTTCTTCTTATAAAATTCCCTGTTCTCTGAAGCATGCAGCTGCTTTTTCATATTGCGGCATGCTCACCTTGTATTCTCTGCCCATTCGTACTACTTCATATACCATCCCATCCATCTCCGAACGTTTTCCTTCCATGACATCTCTTTGCATGGATGTCGTCGCTTCCGGAGAAAGTGACGCCAGTATCTTAAGATTTCTCTCAACCAGATCTTCCTCGAACTCAATTCCCATTGCGTGAGAAAGTGCAACGATCTCGCGTATAAGTGCCTTGAACATCTCTCTCTGCTCGCCTTCCCGCTGAAAATCAGCAGCAACGGCATTGCAGTAAAGACCTGCTGCCCCAATCGGTGAGACATAGGAAAATTTCACCATGGCATCTCTGCGTATATTTTCGGACAGGACAACCTCCATCTCATCCGATGCCATGTCTTTTGCCACTTCACGCATTTTTTCTGTCTCTTCTTCCGGTTTTCTTGCTCCAAACACCACTCTTAGGATTTTTCCATGCTGAAGGATCACACCAGGTTCCAGAATATTGGCAGAAACATAAATACAACCGTCCGGCACAGTAAGCTCCGGAAGTTTTTTCTGCAGACGGCCGCCCGTTCCATATATATTCAGAATCGGAATTACAACCGTTTCTTTTCCTGCAATTTTCTTTATGGCCGGAACCGTTTCATCCATGGAATAGCCTTTAACGCAAATCAGTATCACATCCGGTGTTTCTTTATATTCCTCTGCGGTGCATGCTTTTACCGGAAGTGTTTCTCTGCTTTCATCCCACAGTTTCTGTATCGTCAGTCCGTTTTTTCTGATTGCTTCCAGATGTTTTCCTCTGGCAATCAATGTCACGTCTTTTCCTGCTTTTTCCAGAAAGAATCCAAGGCATCCCCCTGTTCCCCCGGCTCCTATGATTGCATATTTCATCTGATACATTCTCCTTTGTTTTCATATTACAGGAAATCCCTGTAAAAAATCGGCTCCCCGATCATGGAGAGCCGAAAAATACAGCCACAGGCTGTCCTGCATCTTATATGTTCTTTGCACAGATATCCGCAAGGCAGCATCTGTCACAGTAAGGTTTTGTCCTTGCCGTGCATACCTCGCGTCCATGATATACCAGACGATGACAGAAATCGCTGCCTTCTTCCGGCGGTATGATCTTCCAGAGAGCCATCTCAACCTTTTTGGGTTCTTTGATTCCGTCAACCAGACCGATGCGGTTACACAGACGGATACAATGTGTGTCCGTCACAATCGCCGGTTTCCCGAAAACATCACCCATGATCAGGTTTGCACTCTTGCGTCCGACTCCCGGAAGCTTCAGAAGTTCCTCGAAAGTCGTCGGTACATTGTCTGCATACTGTTCGTGCAGGATACGCATACAGGCACTGATATCCCGCGCCTTGCTTTTGCCGAGTCCGCACGGACGGACGATTGTCTCTATATCCTCCGGTTCTGCTGCGGCAAGTGACGCAACATCCGGGTATTTTGCATACAGATCTTCTACAACAACATTTACCCTTGCATCGGTACACTGCGCTGCCAGACGGACACTGACGAGCAGTTTCCATGCCTGATCATAATCCAGTGTACAGCCTGCATCCGGATATTCTTTTTTCAGTCGGTCGATCACTTCCAGTGCCAGCTTCTCTTTTGTCATTCTTTTTGCTTCCCCGATATCGTAATTAAATAGTTCCGAAAATACGGTCGCCTGCATCGCCAAGTCCCGGGCAGATGTAAGCATGGTCGTTCAGTTCACGGTCCAGATGTCCTACATAGATCTGCACATCCGGATGTTCTTTGTGAAGACGCTCCAGACCCTGTGGTGCTGCAATAACAAACATACATTTGATGTTCTTTCCGCCATGAGCTTTGATCATTCTGACCGCATCAACAGCGGAACCGCCGGTTGCAAGCATCGGATCTGTGACAACGATCAGGCGCTGTTCGATCGGATCCGGAAGTTTACAGTAATATTCGTGTGGTTCATGTGTCTCAGGATCTCTGTAAAGTCCGATATGACCGATCTTTGCAGACGGAACAAGCGTAGTGATTCCATTTACCATACCAAGGCCTGCACGAAGCACCGGAACAACAGCCAGTTTCTTACCGGAAATCATCGGTGTCATACATGTCTCGATCGGTGTTTCGACCTCAACATCCTCAAGCGGAAGATCTCTCAGCGCTTCATATCCCATAAGTACTGCTATTTCTTCGATCAGTTTACGAAACTCGTTTGTTCCTGTATTTTTGTTGCGAAGCATAGAAATTTTGTGCTGGATCAGCGGATGATCCATAATAAATACGTTCTCCATGTTTTCCTCCATCTGTGACTTTATCGTACTCTGTAACTTATAACTATGGTGATTATACCTTATTTCTTTTCCATTGACAACTCCCGCCGAAATGATACACTGAAATATAAAGTTACCGTTGTTGCTGTTCACTCCGTTCACAGCAGCTTACAGTTTACATACCATATGTATCTAACATCATTATAACTATTCCCCGCATTTGAAAGGAGCATCCAAAATGACTTCATATGAAGAGGAATTTCTTTCCACCGGACAGGAAGCGCGCCGTCTGTCGATCGCACTTTTGCGCTTTATTGAAATCGACGACCCTGAATGGAAAAATAAATATCAGAAATACCTGTCTTTGCGGTTTCGTCCTGCACTTTCCACTCTGATCCGCGACGGAGATCTGACTCGGGTACAGGCACTGTGCAGCTTTGCTCCTGTCACGGAATCCACCCTCAATTCTTTTATTGATGTGGCTGTTCAGAATCAGCGGGAAGAAATCCTCTCTTTTCTTATGAATCTGAAAAAAGACCGCTTTGGTTTTCATGACCGTGAATTTACTCTTTAGACCGTTCTCAGGGGGTTTTTTATGAATCGTACAGTATCTGCAGAATCCTGTCCTCTCTGCCTGAAAATCTGGAATCTGACACGGGAACAGCTTTCTGTAAAATATCCTTTTTTTCGAAAATTAATATGGGATTTTTCTTTTCAGGAATCCTCTGACACGTATACTGCCGGAACAGACGGACACATCATTTATTTTGCTCCTGAATTTCTGATCCGGACTTTCCAGACTGATCCGGACGCACTGGAATCATTGCTTCTGCACATATTGTATCACTGCCTGTTCCTGCACCTTGTGATGGAAACACCTTCTGACCACATTCTGTGGAATCAGGCCTGCGACATTTCCGTTGATCGGTTGATCACAGGGGACAGCGATACCATATCCCCGTCAGTCATCTATCAAAATCTGATGACCGATGCATCCCCCAAAGAGCATCCGACAGTCGATGATCACCGGTTCTGGAGACTTGCTGACCGCCAAAAACTTCTCGAACAAATAAAAAAAATCTGGAATTCCGGATCAGGTGCCGCTGGTCTCGGGCTGTACGGAAATTCCGGACGTGGAACGGCTCCCGGCAATCTTAGCGAAAAACTTGCCCTGCACCATAAACACCGCTATGACTTCCGCCGTTTTCTCAGACGTTTCGCTATTCAACGAGAAGAACTGCACACCGACACATCTGGTTTTGATTATATTCCTTATGTCTATGGACTGAATCATTACGGAAACATGCCTCTGATCGAGCATCTGGAATATCAGGAAATGAACCGTATGGAAGAGCTTGTGATCGCGATTGATACCTCCGGCTCCTGCACGACTGAAACGGTACGCCGCTTCATGGAAGAAACTTACGGAATCCTCAGTGACCATGAGAATTTTTTCCGCAAAATGAACCTTTACATCATCCAGTGTGACAGTTTTATTCAGGACTGTGCACATATCACCTGTGAAAAAGACTGGGAACGATACCTTGGCAATCTGCAGATTCACGGACGCGGCGGCACAGATTTCAGACCGGTTTTTGAATATGTGGAAACGCTGCGCTCTGAGGGAAAGCTCCGAAAATTAAAAGGTCTTCTGTACTTTACCGACGGTGACGGAATTTATCCGCAAAGACCAGCCACTTATCAGACCGCATTTGTTTTTTATCATGAAAAAGCCCTGCACCAGCAGGTTCCCATATGGGCTGCAAAACTCTATCTGGACGATGAGAATTTCAGGCAGTGATCTCTGCCCTTCCCATACAGACCTTCCGGAGAAAGGATACATAACCTTATGAATATCAAAGATGCAAAAAAAGAATTGCTTCACACAATACAGGTTTACACCAGAAAGGATGCACATGGACGCTATCTCATGCCGGCTGTGCGCCAGCGTCCGCTGTTGCTTATCGGGCCGCCCGGCATCGGAAAGACCGCCATTATGGAACAGGTTGCAAAAGAATGCAGAATCGGTCTTGTTTCCTATACGATCACACACCACACACGCCAGAGTGCAGTCGGACTTCCCGTAATTGTAAAAAAGAACTTTCAGGGAAAAGAATACTCCATAACGGAATACACAATGAGCGAGATCATTGCATCCGTATATGAAAAGATTGAAGAAACCTCCTGCAAAGAGGGTATTCTTTTTATTGATGAAATCAACTGCGTGTCTGAAACGCTGGTTCCGACCATGCTGCAGTTTCTCCAGAACAAAACCTTCGGTACGCATCCTGTCCCGGAAGGATGGATCATTGCTGCTGCCGGCAACCCGGTCGAATACAACCGCTCTGCCAGGGAGTTTGATATCGTCACGCTTGACCGCGTAAAAAGAATGGATATTGAGCCGGATCTTGACATCTGGAAGGAATATGCCTATGCCAGAGACCTGCATACTTCTGTCATTTCCTACTTAAATCTGAAAAAAGAACATTTTTATCACATTGAAAACACCGCTGACGGAGTCTCCTTTGTGACCGCCCGTGGCTGGGAAGACCTTTCTTCTATTTTATTCGGATATGAAGAACTGGGATTCATCCCTGATGAAAAACTGATCCGCCAGTATATTCAGGACAACGATATTGCCAGAGATTTTGCCGCTTATTATCAGCTGTATGCGAAATACCGCAGGGATTACCCGATTGCCGGACTACTGGAAGGAAACTTAAGCGAAAAAAATTTTCATGCAGTATGCGCCATGGCATCTTCTGCTCCGTCAGATGAACGTCTCAGTGTATGCAGTCTTCTTCTCGATGGATGGAACAGGTATTTCCTGCTGTTCGAGAAAGAAGACCATTTCGTAATACGGCTTCAGGAGACACTTTCTCAGGCAAAAGCTGCCCTGCTTGCCGGCTCCTCTCTGACCGATTTTGCAGAACAGTATCGAAATGCATTAAAAATCCGCCAGCAGAATCAGCTTCTTGACGGTCGTGAAACAGACGAATCCGAAAAAATAGCCCGCATCCTCGAAAACTGTCTGATAGAAACAAGAAAAAAGCGACTCAATACACCCGAAGAAATCATTGATGTCCTCCGAACTGCATTGAGCCGTTCTGCCACCTCCCGTAAAGATCTCGCACAGAAGACACAGCTTGCACTGAAACAGGGCTTTGCCTTTGCAAAAACTGCTTTTCATGATGGACCGGAATTACTCTTTCTGATCTCCGATCTCAGCCACAACAGCCATGCCATGTCTTTTATCCGCACTTTCGGATGTGAAGAATATTTTGTTTTCAGTAAAAAACTTGAGTTCCGGAAAGAACGCGCACAGCTTCTTCAGGAAATTGATGCAGCTACATTTAACTTTCCCGGCTGAACCTTCCGTGCATCTTCCGGTAACTGCCATTCTGCTGTTCCAGAATCTCGCGGAACTGAGATGCATACATACCAAGCGACATCGTCATGCATACGGCACATGCACCAATCAGTACATTGGAAGTCGAATACGGAAGTCTCGGACCCGCCATCAGGATCATAACAACTACATACGTCACTGCCGTATTCAGCTTGCCATGCCACTGTGGTTCGATGGTCGTTCTCGTTTCCATGATCACCTTCCATCCGGTAACCATCATGTAGCATTCTTTGACCGCAAACAGAATCAGCACAAGTTTTGCAAGCGGGTAGCGCGGAACCAGATATGCCAGCATCACTCCCTGCATAGCTTTATCGGCCACCGGGTCAAGGATCCGTCCGAACTTGCTGACACTGTTAAACGAGCGCGCAATCCTGCCGTCCAGAATATCCGTAGCTGCTGCCGCGATCACAAGCAGTACAAGCAGTGGCCGGTACTGTACGGTACCATATCTCTCAAAGATTCCCAGAAACAGAATAGCCAGGATGAGACGTACGGAACTTAAGAGATTCGGCAGCGTCAGAATCTCTTTCTTTGTAAATACTTCTGCCAGTCGTTCCTGTCTGGCGGGAATTACCTTGTAGAACAACTGGTAACAAAGGATATTCAAAATCAATGCAGTCATTACATCGGCAACACTGTGCTGTTTCAAAAACATAGTTGATAAAACGATCGATATACTGAGAACAATCTGTGCTGCAGTGAAAATCCGATTCTTCCGGCAGCGTTCATTCTGGTAAAGCGCAATACAGCTTGCCGTCGCATTGAACACATGCATACTCGGAAAAATATTGGTCGGTGTGTCAATCTTGTACAGAAATCTGACAACATTCAGAAATACACTGTCACCGGCAGTCGTAAGATCCGGTCTCAAATGCTGTCCGTTCGGATAAACAAAGGAAATCAGCAAAAACAGTGTCATACCTGCTCCTAAAGTTCCGAGATACTGATAATATTCTTTTTTGCTCGGGCACGATATTGTAAAATAAATTACTGTACCGATCAGGAAAAAATACCACATTACATATGGAATAATAAAGTACTCACAAAATGGAATTCTGTCATCTGCAAGAGAATGAATGATATGTATTTTTACATTGCTCTGCTCCATCAGCATAAATGCAACCATATAAAAAATCCCATATGCCGGTATGATCCATAAATGCTTTGATTTCTTCAGATAATTCAAACTATCACCTTTCCGTCCTTTCGGCCTCAGCCTGATTCTGTCGTCTTCAGGATTTCTGATTTTTCTGTAGCTTATAATATACCCTATTCTATCAAATAATCAATGCACAAAATGCCGAAAATGGATTGTTTTACAAAAATTTTATGATTCCTTTATAAAAACTAAAAGACCTTTATGAAATCTAAAAAAGAAGAAGCGTTTTATGCTACGCTTCCTCTTCTTCTCTGCTGATCATTCTTACATATCTGCTGAAATTCTCTTAATTTTTCTTTTGCCTGAAGACTTAAATCCTGCGGTACCTGAATCCGGATCGTCACATACTGATCACCATGTACAGCCGGATCCTTCATGGAAACGATTCCCTTACCTCTCAGGCGGATTTTTCTTCCTGTCTGTGCGCCCTCCGGGATCTTACAGATCACATCTCCGTATAACGTCGACACCTTCGCTTCACCGCCAAATACAGCAGTTGTAAACGGAATCTCTGTCGTTGTATAGACATCCATGCCCTTTCGCTCAAAACCGGCTTTTGGTGTTACGCTGACTTTAAGGAAAAGATCGCCTGCCGGTCCTCCGTTAAATCCGGGATTTCCCTTACCTTTCAGCCGGATACTCTTACCATCTTCAATTCCTGCCGGAATGTGAACCTTTAACGTCTGAACAGTTCCGTTACCGGACGTATCCGACAATCTCAGCATCTTGTCACAGCCAAAAGCAGCATCCTCAAAACTGATGCTTACCTCCGAGTGAAGGTCACTGCCCTTTGCCTGTGCACTTCTGCCTCCGAAGCCACCGCCAAAGCCACTCTGACTATGGAATCCATGACCGCCAAAGCCGCTGCTCTGACTGCCTGCGCCACTGTTCTGTCCATGGAACATATTTCCGAAGATATCACCGAAAATATCGCCCATGTCTCCCATATTGCCATTTTCAAAATGATATTCATGATATCCGCCATTGCCGTTCTGACCAAAATCAAAACCGCCGAAGCCGCCATGAAAACCATTTCCGGCTGTGCCCTGACCGCCGTTTCCATACGGATTGCCGCCCTCTTCAAATGCGGCAAAGCCATACTGGTCATATAATTTCTTCTTCTCTGTATCACTTAATACATTGTATGCTTCTGTAATTTCTTTAAATTTCTGTTCAGCCTGTTTGTCACCGGGATTCATATCCGGATGATATTTCTTCGCAAGCTTTCTGTATGCTTTCTTAATCTCCTTGGCATCGGCATTTCTTCCAATCCCAAGGACTTCATAATAATCTCTCTTCGCCATAATGCCACCTCCGGTTTACTTGTCAAAAAAGAGATGCAGTTTCTTCTCACCGCATCCCTTTCCATCTCCTCTTGTTCTATTTGTAATATAACACGCATTTTATGCTATGTCAAGTGTTCGGAGAATATTTCTGAAAATTGCTCAAATGAAACCCTGACTTTACTGAAAATTACACTCAGAAATAATCCGATATGTATGGTGTCTGCTGCTCAATCGCATCCTCAAGCATATCGATTGTCCATTCTGCTGCCTGAATACGGCCGATCTTTGCCAGATATTCCGGTCGCTTATAGCCCATCAACATTGTCGTCATGGTCTGGATGTCAATTGTATCCTCACATTTTTCCATAATCCGCATGACCTGTCCGTGGCCTTCACGAGAGATCGTCAGATAAAAATATCCCTGATTGCATTCCATGATCGGATCGATCAGTTTGAATTTCCATTCACGGTCAAGTACGCTTGGTTTGAAAGGATATTTTTCTATAAAGGAAACGAAATCTACGATTCTTCCCATATAATATGGAGAGATCACTTCTTTTATTCCGGCATCTTCGAGAAGAAATGCCAGCGGCTCATCCGTATAGGTATCACCCTCGACCTGATTGATCATGGAAAAATGTGCCGCAACAAAATTCCAGAGGCCGGTGCGGGCATCCTCATTAATAAAAATCATATCCTTGATGTGGAATACCTCATTTGCAATCCAGTAGATCACATAACCATCCGGTTCGTTTTTTTCATTGTAATAGATTGCAGCCATAATATCATCAGAATCCCAAAGCCAGTATTCGTTCCATGCCAGATCATCACGAAGAATTGCCCCATGTGTACGCATGGCATAACGTTCGTAGGTTTCTTTCAGCTCATCACTCTCAGTCTTTACACGACGCACATCTCCCGGAACCTGACGGTTCTTCGGAAGCTGATAATCCTTAATTTCATAAGAGATCTTGTCTGAGATCAGTTCCCAGCCCTTACGTCTGTAGTACGGAATTGAATATGGGTAAAGATAACAGATATCCTGGCCTTTCTCTTTCATGTTTTTCAGTGCCTGTTCCAGAAGCTTATGCATCAGTCCCATGTTGGAATACTCCGGATAAGTACCGACTCCTGTCAGGCCGCCCATCGCATAGGTCTGACCAAAGATCCTTGCATGCATCGGATAGACCGCCACCTGTGAAACAAGTGTGTCGTTGTCAAACCATCCAATGACATCTGCTTTTTCCATGGTAGGAAATTTCGCACGGATGATCTCGCGCTCCTGCCAGCCGATCGAACTTAACTCCTGCTCGGTAACCTGAAAAACATAGCGAAGAAGGGCATTATACTGTTCCATATATTCGCTGCCTACGGGTTTCATCTTGAGATTCTTTTTGTTATTCATATTTCCTTTCCTTTTAACTGTTGCCTGTTACCCACAAGTCCCACCCCTCGGCTGAAGGGTGGGACTGTATTTGTGCCATATCTTATACTGAAGTGCTCCAACCTCAACTCCACTACGTTTCGTTTCGGTTGAGGGCATCCGCCCTATACATCCTCTGATGTCAACATGTTTACATGCACGCATGACACATGATGCCATCTTCGTCTGTGCACTTCAGATTTTGAATCAAAACTCCGGTTCAATTAAACCGTATGTGTTTCCTTTACGTTTATATACTACGTTGACCTGTTCGGTCTCTGCATTGAAGAATACGAAGAAATTGTGTCCCAGAAGTTCCATCTGTACACATGCGTCTTCCGGATACATTGGTTTGATCCCGAATTTCTTGGTACGGATAATCTTTACTTCATCATCCTCTTCATATTCTTTGTCCAGATATTCTTTCTGGAAGTTTGCTGCAGCCTGCTGTTTGTCTACGATTTTATTTTTGTATTTACGAAGCTGACGCTCGATGACTTCTTCTACCAGATCGATAGATACATACATATCGTTGCTTACCTGCTCGGATCTGATGATGTTTCCTTTCATCGGGATCGTTACTTCGATTTTCTGTCTTTCTTTTTCAACACTTAAGGTTACGATAACCTCTGTGTCCGGTGTGAAATACCGTTCCAGTTTGCCGAGTTTGTCCTCAACGGCTGTTTTGAGTCCCGGAGATACTGTGATGTTTTTTCCGCTGATAATAAATTTCATAATCCCATCCCCTTTGCTGTTTATTTTGGATGATATTTAATAAACAACTTGTTTTGTTGTTCATGCATCCATTATAACACACTCTTACGAATTTTAACACAATTTTATGAAATTTTTATATAAATTCTGACTAAAAACAAGTATAAAGATTACAACTCCGACAATGGTCAGTCCCAGACCCAGACTTCTGTATGGTGTCTCATACTGCAGGACAACCTCATGTGTTCCGGATGGAATCTCGATTCCACAAAGTCCGCTGTTGATATTGGAAACTTCTACCTCTTCTCCGTCGATTCGGGCAGACCATCCCCTCTGATAGAAGAACGGTACACACAGCATTTCATTTTCCTGCGTATCGTTTGTCACCTGTGCCTGATAGGTGCTGTCGCTGTAGCTTACATCCGTCACGCCGGAATTTTTAAGCACTGTATAACCGGTTGCATCAAGATCATAAGATTTCACTTCAAAATCTTTGATCGCTGCATAATCGATCTGGCTACTCACATCGACACGAAGCGCTGTGATTCCTGCCGGAACCACATGTTCCCACGTATTATTTTCCTTCGTGATGGAGAAAGTATAAACTTTATCTGCCGAAAATCCCCTGTCGCCTTCTGTCTGATAATAAACTGCCATCTCGGTATCCTCAGATACGTCCATTGTCAGAGAAAGTCCATATAATTTGTTTTCATCTGCAAAGTCGGATTCCACTCCCGGAAAGATCACATTTGGATCTGCACCAAGGTCACGAACGGTAATGCCGTCAGCATTGTTTTCCATCGTGCAGTCGACTGCTTCACTCACATTCTCCATCAGAGAAGTATCTGTTCCCTCCGGCAGAGATGCATCCTCATAAGAGCCGCTCTTTTTTGCATCGGTATAATAAAATCCGGAAAGAGAAGTGAGCGTCTTATCAAGTCCTGATAATTTTTCAAGTCCGTCTGCATTCCATTCTTTATCATAAAGATATCCAAACGGAAGTGCATAATTATTTTCGAATATGGTTTTGCCCCCGGCTTCTCCCACCGGTGTATATACCTTCTGGGGAGCATTGTAACCGGCACTGCCAAACAGATATTTTGTACCAAGCAGCGAATTTCTTATGTAATCATCCTTGTTAAAATCCACAAAATTAACAGACAGTGTTTCCGGTCCGTACATCTTGTGATAGCGTACCAGTGACGACGGATTCGTACTCATATAAACCGATAATCCATTATAGCCCTGTGCCATTCCATCATTTTCCGCTGTCGACTTGTAGGACTTTTCGATGCGGTAAAGAGAATCATCCTGAGCTTTCAGATAAGCTGCCGCATCTTTGGTACCATCATTATAGTACTCGGTTGCCAGCTGACTTCTGGTCGGTGACTCACGGTGCCAGAGTGATGGATAATTCAGTGCAAAAAGCTCACATACAAGCACCAGTAAAACAGCAGCCGGGAATACCCTGTACAGTTTTCTGATTCTCGTTCCGCCCACTATAAGAAGCAGATATACCACAAAAAAGGCACAGACC
The DNA here is from genome assembly GCF_014297355.1 of Blautia intestinalis. Lineage (GTDB taxonomy): Bacteria > Bacillota > Clostridia > Lachnospirales > Lachnospiraceae > Blautia_A > Blautia_A intestinalis. The sequence goes on from NZ_JACOQE010000009.1 coordinate 39,878, forward strand.
TCTGCAGCAATCTTATTATTTACTTTTATATTTTTGAAGCTGTACACAAATGCCAGCATTGCTGCATAGATAATGGTCGCAAGCGTACCGCCGCACAAAACCGTTTTTTTATTTCTCTCTCTAAAAACATCCTGCAGAAAGAGTCCAATAGCAAGAGCTTCTACAAAACAGATCATAAAGCACCAGCGATGTGAGTTTTTGGTAAATACAAGCACACGGCTGGTAAACGGCATCACAACCAGAAATGCCATCAACGCAGTCAGAAAAATTGCCTTTACCCTGGTCGCTTTTTTTACAAGAAAATAGCTGATTGCAAAAACTGTCAGAATGCTGACCGCCAGTACGATACCCTCATAATAATTGAGATTTCCGGAATAATCTTTATCGATACCAAGCATCTGATTGGAAAAAAATCGGGCAAAAATTGTTCCCAGTGTTTTTCCCTTATATGGATGGAACAAACCTGAAGTACTTCCTCCGCTCACTGCACCTGCACGCGCACTTTCAAGGAATGTATCTGCAATCGGCACAAGAGCGATTCCACCGATCAGTGTACCGAGTATTCCTATTCCCCCAAGGCCGATCATTTTTCCTGCTGCAAACTTGATGGAGCATTTCTGCATTATGCTGTATATAACCACATAAAATACAGCAAAAAAAGCAATCATATAGAGGAAATAATAACTTGCAAACAATAACATTGTCACTGTAAGTACAAATCCGGCATTTTTCCACCGTTTTTCTCCGTTAAGATAACACTGAAGGAAATACATAAAAACAGTGAAAAGTGCCATACATGTACAAAATCCGTACTGCTGACCCCAGAGGATCACATAGCCGGAAAACGTCCACGCAAGTGCAGCTGCCATCGTTCCGATTCCCTCACCCATCAGTTTACGGTAAAACAGATATCCCACAAGAGATATCGTCAGAAGTTTCAGATATGCAGATGCAAGCACTGCCCACGGCAGAAGTCTCTGCGGCGCAAGAAGAAGCAGAAGATTATATGGAATCAGATATGCCGGATAATAAGAAGACACATCCATTCCAAGTCCGGCCTGCAATATATAACCGCTGTCACCACTTCTGAATAATGAAGAAAACATTTCATACTGTGCATAATTGATCTGCAAAGTATCCGCTCCGCAATCAGTAAACACATACGCGAAACCGCCCAGAATAAATTTACTGTACAGGAGTGCAAAAAGTCCGCTCGTGATCAGAAAAAGCCACACCAGTTCATTTTTCCAAATCGGTTTTCTCTTTGTATCTGTCACTGTGTGTCCTCCTCTTTTTCTGTTTCCTCTTCATCGAAATTCAGACGTTCTTCCTCGACAACAAGCGGCCGGTCAAGCACCCTTGTATTAATACTCAGAACATATTCTCCGAGGAATCCGATAAAGAACAGCTGCAGTGCTCCGAGGAAAAATACTCCGATCAGCAATGGCGCAATGCCTGCTGAAAAACGATTCCAGAACATCAGCTTCATGATCAGATAAACAATTGCAGCTACCATACTTAAACCACCGATAATAAATCCTGCAAAAGTTGCAAGTCTCATCACTACTTTAGAATAGGAAGTAATTCCTATCATCGCATAATCATACAGGCTGTAGAAGTTATTTTTGCTCTTTCCTGCACGGCGCTTCGGCTGCGTATATTCAATTGCGGTATAGTCAAATCCCAGTTCCGCGATAATGCCTCGAAGATATGGAAGCGGGTCATGCAGATCACGCACAACATCAACAAATTTTTTGTCATACAGGCCAAAACCGGTAAACTGATTGATATGGTCAATATCTGTGATTTTGTTGATCATCCGGTAATAGCAGGAACGAATCCAGTACATGGTCCTGCGTTCCTTGCTTGCACTCTTGATTCCGATGACAATCTTTGTTCCCTTTTCCCATTCACGGACAAATTTCGGAATCATGTCAACCGGATCCTGAAAATCTGCTGTCAGACGTACCACGCAGTCTCCATATGCCTGTTTCATTCCATACACCGGTGAACGCGCCTGTCCAAAATTCTTCGCATTAAAGATTGCCTTGATTTTTTTGTTATTTGCACACAGTCCTCGAAGCAGTGCCTGTGTGTTGTCTTTGGAGTGATTGTCAATAAACAGGATTTCATAATCATATTCACTTAAATCCCGCTCCATCACTTCTGTTACCGCTTTTGAGAGGGGCACTACATTTGCCTCTTCATTGTAAGTCGGTATTACAATTGAAATTTTCTTCCTCATTTTCATTCTCCTGTATTCTGATTTCCTCCGCTGTCAGTATTTCTTTGGAAGCGGAATATACATGTTTTCTTCCAACTCTTTATGATCCAAAAACGGATACATATCTTCAAGCGGTGCAGATACCATACTTCCATCAGCAAGCTTTTTCGCTGAGGTCTTCGGCTCCGTCTTCTGATATTTCGTTACATAGACCTCACATACTGCCGCTCCATCCATCCCCAGCACTTCCCGTATCACGTCCTGAAGTTCCTCTGCATGGTGAATTGCTCTGTAAGTAAAGCCATATGCCGGTGCCAGTTTTTCAAGATCCGGGAAGCTTAAGTCCCGGCTCTCCTCACCTACTCCTACAAGTGGCGGAGCAAAATAACTCTGCTGTGTCTGACGGATAGAATGATATCCCTGATTGTTGATCACAAACAGTTTCACCGGAAGCCGATTCTGACGGATCGTCTGTAATTCCTGAATATTCATCTGAAGACTTCCTTCACCTGTGACACAGACCACCGATTCTCCCGGATGTGCCACGCAGATTCCGGTTGCCGCCGGAAGACAAAATCCCATAGAAGCCGTATTTGGATTCGTAATAAAACGCTGTCCTTTTTTTACACGAAAAGCCTGACTTCCGGCAACTCTTGAAGTTCCAACACTGACCATCAGTGTCTCGCCTTCCTGCATTGCCTTTGACAGTTCTTCATAAAAAGCATAAATATTAGTACAGCCTTCTTCTATTGTTTCGTAATGTTTCGCCGTCACCACCGGATATTTCTGTTTCCAGATCTGACACTGATGAACCCAATCCTCTCCCTGAAAGAGCGGATGTTTTTCGTCTGCCCCGCGACGCTCTGCCTCACAGATCAGTTTGCGGATCAACTCGCCCGCATCCCCGACTACAGGAAGACTCACGTGAAGATTCGGTTTTTTCAGTTCATTTTCATCAATATCATTCAATATTGTGAAGCTCTCTCTTGCCCAGTCCTGGTACTGGAAGCCTGTCTGCGCAAAGCCCTGCCGGTTTCCTATGGAAAGAAGCACGTCACTGTTCTGAAGTGCAAAATTTCCCGGACGTGTTCCGGTACCTCCGCTCCTTCCCACAAAGTACATATGATCCGATTCCAGAGCGTCAACACTGCTCATTCCTGTGATCACCGGAATGCCCAGAATATTTACCAGTCTGTGAAAATCTTCTATTGCACCCGCAAGCCGCACACCATTTCCCGGAAACAGTACCGGACGACGGCTCTGTGCAATCCTGTCCAGAATTTCTTTTACCGTATTCTGTGTGATCTCCACAGGTGTTTCTTCCGGATTTTCTTTCGGATCATAACCGCTCAGTTCCTCCGTCTCAATCGTTGCTCCCTGTACATCCAGCGGAATATCCAGCCATACCGGTCCCGGTCTTCCGTTCACCGCCATATAGAGTGCCTTTTCCAGATGATAACGGATTTCTTTTGGATCAATGACCATCTGTGCATATTTCGTAAGCGAAGCTACCACCGGAACGATATTGCATTCCTGCACTCCCATACTTCTAAGCTTTAATCCGGAAGCTGCAACTGTCGTCGCATACCGTGCCTGTCCGGAAAAAACAATCATGGGAATCGAATCCATCCAGCAGCCAAGCACACCTGTTATGGCATTCGTCGCCCCGGGCCCCGTCGTCACGCAGACTGCTGCCATACGGTTATCCATACGTGCATATGCTTCGGCTGCCATCGCACATGCCTGTTCATGGTGCTGGTAAGTGCAGTGTAGTTTCGGATGATGTCCAAATGCATCATTCATATGCATGGCTCCGCCACCCGTCACGGTAAACACATCCCTAATTCCCCAGTTTGCAATATAATCCGCTATATAATCAGATACTTTCTGTCTCATAAAGCTTATTTCCTTCCATCCCACTTATTCTCGCAGACCATAAATTTACCGGATGCCTGAATCGGTATCTCCTCTACATAAGTAACACGGATTTCCGCGTCTTCTCCCAGATAGTGGCGGTATGCCGCAAGAAGTTCTTCAACATTCAGTTTTGTCCTGTCCGCATTGACAAGAAGTTCGTACTCCTTTTCTCCCCACTGGATACATCTCGCCTGATATACGACTCCCTCAAATTTCAAAAGTGTGTTCATAAATACATGAATGGACAGTGGTTCTCCCTTTGTGTTATACATCAGAGATCCGCGTCTTCCATAGATTTCCACATATTTTCCATGGATGCGTCCTTTTTCATCCCGGTCGATTCGCATTTTTCCGGTATCTCCGGTATCATAACGCACCATTGGAAATGTCTTATTGTAATAATCGGTCACAACGATTCTTCCAAGCTCTCCCGGTTCTGCCGGTTCATCACAATCCATCTTAAGGATCTCCGGATAATAATTAAACATATCAATAGAATATTCCGGATCTTCGCCAAGCTGAACTGCAATAAAACCATTCTCGTTATTTCCATAAGTACGTACCGGAGTAAAACCAAACAGCTCTTTTGACAGATCATATGTCTCCTGCGGAAGCGCTTCTCCCATTGTATAAATCATCTCGACCTGCCAGTGGCTGATATCTCTTCCTGTTCTTTTCAGATACTGCGTCAGTGCAGTCAGCGCACTGGAATACGGAACCAGCACCTGAATCTTCTTTTTCTCAATATTGCGGCAGATTTTTTCCAGAGACTCATCACTCATATTGGAGATGTCCACCATGATCAGATTATTTTTGAAAGATTTCCACTTGCTGATCGTATTTTTTCCTTTTATCCACGCACGGAATTCGCCACGCTTCATTCCCATACGAAAGCCGTTCAGTTCCATACAGGAAATAAAGTTCATATTGATGCGGCTCATTTTGTCACCGTCACACAATACTGTAAACGGTGTACCCGTAGAACCACTTGTACTCAGGCGGTAAAGTTTGCCCTGTTCCTGATAGTGATCCACAAGAACCTCGTCATAATGTTCAATAAAGTCACCTTTTGTCATAACCGGGAAATCTTTGAGTTCTTTCCATTCCGGATGTTTGCGGTAAAACGCTGAATTTTTCTTTACATAGTCAAGCAGAGTATTCAGGCGGCGTTCCATATATTCTTCGGTTACGCCTTCCACGATTTCCCGCTTATTCACTTCTTTTAATTTCTGCAGTTTGCCACCCTTTGAGGCATCGAGCAGATTAAAAACAATCCTTCTCAGTACTTCACCTGTATTCATCTTTACTTTCCTTTCCGTTTTGTGCTTTCACCAGTCCCAGAATGATCACAGCCGCCACACGCAGAATATTTGCACCAAGTGACGCATAGGCAAATCCTGCCAGTCCATATATTTTTGCTGCCGGTATCGATATTGCAAGAAGTATTCCAAAATGTGCAAGCTGTATACCAAGCTGCCATCTCTCATCCGTGAATGTCAGCACAAGAATAAACAGAAACGCAGAATATAATCCAAGAATCTGCGCCAGATTTACAACAGTTACAATGCCTTTTACCGAATCATAGAGATTTCTGTAAAAGAGCCACACAAAAAGCGGTGTTCCCACCTGGCAGGCAAGAAAGAATACAAAACTTACGATTCCTCCTGCAAGTGCTGCCTTGCCATACTGTAAACGTGTCAGACGTTCTTTTCTTTTTGTGAGATAGGAAATCACGATCGTATTGATCGGAGCGATCAGAAGAACCAGCGTCTTCCCGATCAGTGAAGTCACATAGTACCATGTTACCTGTTCATTTCCAAGTACCTGACGTATCACAAGACGGTCAATATTCAACGTTGTATTCGTGACCAGATACGACAACATAAGGAAAAATCCACGGCTGAGCGCAGTAGAAAAAAATCTGCTCCTGTTCCAGAAATTGTGAAATACTTTTCCTGTAATTCCCACAAAAACAAGCGCGGCACCCTCGCCGGTCAGATAGATCCATACCCATTGTCCTGTTACATAATATATACCAAATCCTGCCAGATATCCGATTCCAATCAGCAGATAATAAATAAAATATCTCCTGTAATTCAGGTTCAGACGATATTCCACATCTCCATAATACCGAAAAACAGTCAGCATAAACATGATAAAAACGCCGGCTGCCATAGCCATATTGGTAATGCTGTTTCTTGACATCACAAGAGCGACAAAACTTCCAATGACACCAAAAAGCAGAAGTAACCAGTCATAATCTCCGTTTGTTACCTCGCAATCTCTGCGAACAACAAGGCGGCTTGTATTTAATGCCTGTCCCACCGACGGGCAGATGATTGCCACAAGACCGGTAATATAAAGAAGATTTCCAAGCTGCTCTGCTCCCATCAGTCGATTGAGAAGCGGAGTTACCACGATCTGCAGGACTGCATTCATCCAGAGCAGTCCGCCCATCGTATACAGGGTGTTTACCGCAATTCCTTTTTTCTGTTCCCTGTCTTTCAAATCTTTACCTCCTGCATGTCAGCCACAGAATCCTTTATGCTGCTGATATTTCTGACAGCGGTTTTCTATGTATTTACGTTTACCGGAAGCAAGCACCGGAATCTCATCAACCATCTCAATTTTAATGCGTGCTTCCTCTCCCAGATATGGACGGATTCTGCGAAGGATTTCTTCCTGATCCATCTTCTTTGGATCTCCATTCAGCCAGATCGTATAATCTTTTATGTCTTCCTGAATAAAACGATACTGTTTTACACCCTGAATATCCCAGAGATTATTTGTAATGATATATGGTGTAACGGCCTTGCCGTCACAGTCATAGATCAGGTCGCTACGCCGTCCGTAAAGCACGGACAGATAAAGTTTAAAACGACCGTTGTTTTCCCTGCGGACTGCCACTGCTGTATCACCATTGTCATAACGAATGATCGGAAATGCATAATTAAAAAGGTCTGTGATCACGATTCTTCCGAGTTCACCCGGTTCTGCCGGTTCATCAGAATCCATTTTTAATATTTCGTAATAATAAGTTTCCGTATCAATATGATATCCTTCGTTGTCTTCGTTCTGAAGTCCCATAATACCGTTTTCTTCGTTGGAATACCAGGCACGCACCGGACACCCAAACTGTTCTGACAGTGTACGGCGCACCGGTTCCGGCATCGTCTCGGAAATCGGAATGATTGCTTTTACTCTGAATTTGCTGCAGTCCCGTCCGTTTTTTCGGATATATTCGCTCAGCTCACCAAGTGCGGAAGAATATCCGACCAGACATTTGACTTTTTTCTTTTCGATTACATTAAGCATTCCGGCAAGTGCTTTGTCATCCATCCGTGAGCTGTCCATCATAATGAGATTTTCCTGCAGAAGGCGGAATTTACTTTTGCGGACATTGTTTACCCAAACACGGATAAATGCCTCTTTCATTCCGATATAGTATCCTGCTGCTGCCCCAAGAAAAATCCCACCTGCAGTATTGTGACAGATCTTGTCTTTATTCTGGATCATACGCAGTGGTGTACCGGTTGAACCGCTGGTACACATTATACGATTATCCTCTGCATCTTTATAAGTTGAAGAAAGAAAACTGTCATAATGCTGCCGGAACGTATCTTTATTTACTACCGGAAGTTTCTCAAGTGGGATATCTTCCGGATAATCTTTATAAAAATCTGTTGTTTTTACTGCATGTCTGATCAGATTCTGAATTCTTTCTTCTGTCTCTGCAACAGAGCTTCCTTCTTTCCATGCATAACGGATTCTGTCATAATATTTGCGTGTCTGACCGCCACGCAGCCCATCCAGAATCCAAAATCCTGCCCACCGCAGTTTTTCATCTAAAATCATTTTATTTTACTCCATTCACTGCATCTTTGATTGCGTTTGCCATAGCTTCCAGCATTTCATCTGTCATTCCCGGATATACACCGATCCAGAAAGTATCTCTCATGATACGGTCTGTATTTTCGAGTGTTCCGGCGATGCGGTAGCCTTTACCTGTTGCACGCATCTGGTCAAAACACGGATGCTTTGTCAGGTTGCCTGCAAACAGCATACGCGTCTGCACACCTCTGGCTTCAATCTGCTGAACAATCTGATTACGGTCCACACCATCACGGCAGGTGATCAGGAAACCAAACCAGCTCGGTCTGGAATTCTCACAGGCCTCCGGAAGAATCAGTTTGTCTTCTGTTCCTTTGAGTGCATCTTTCAGATAATTGAAATTGTGGATTCTCCGTTCTACGAAGGACGGAAACTTCTTAAGCTGTGCACAGCCGACTGCAGCCTGCATATCAGTTGCTTTGAGGTTATATCCAAAATGAGAATAAACATATTTGTGATCGTAGCCAACCGGAAGCTCGCCGTACTGACGGTCAAAACGATGACCGCAGAGATTGTCCTGACCCGGTGCACAGATGCAGTCTCTTCCCCAGTCACGGAAAGAACGCGCAATTCTGTTCAGAAGCGGATTGTCCGTATAGACAGCCCCTCCTTCTCCCATTGTCATATGATGTGGCGGATAAAAACTGGAAGTTCCGATATCACCGATCGTTCCGGTCAGTTTATCCTCACCGTCGATCGTATAGACAGAACCAAGTGCATCGCAGTTGTCCTCAATCAGCCACAGCTTATGGCGGTCACAGAATTCCTTTACTGTCTTCAGGTCAAATGGATTACCGAGGGTATGTGCAAGCATGACAGCCTTTGTCTTCGGAGACCATGCAGCTTCCAGAAGAGATGGATCAATGTTGTACTGCGGAATCGCCACATCGACAAATACCGGCACTGCTCCATACTGGATCATCGGAGAAACTGTTGTCGGGAAACCTGCCGCAACCGTGATCACCTCATCGCCCGGAAGGATCTGACGCTCTTTCAGGAGCGGGGAAGTCAGTGTCATAAAAGCAAGCAGATTCGCAGAAGATCCGGAGTTTACCAGCGAACAGTAACGCACACCGAGATACTGCGCAAATGCATGTTCAAATTCGTTTGTATAACGTCCGGCTGTCAGCCAGAATTCAAGAGAACTGTCTACAAGATTTACCATTTCTTCTGCATCGTATACTCTGGACGCATATGGAATGCGGTCACCCTCCTGATATGGTTTCTTTTGATTATGATATTTGTTGCAGTAATCTCTTGTCATTTCCAGAATCTGTTCTCTGGCCTGCTGTTCTGTCATTTCTTCAAACATAATATTCTCCTTCTGTATTTTATTTTTCTATGTAATATTGAAATTCTTCCTGCTGGAAAGAAATCGTGTCTTTTAGTTTATAGTGTTCCCTAAACCACCGGTAAGTCTCCGGATCGTTACGTTTCCAGATTCTCATCGAGGATTTTTCGGTAAATGCCCCCGGATTTCCGCATGTTCCAGCTGATCCTGAAGCTCTTTCAGGCTGTCCGGACGGACAAGCATATCACTGAAATCCATTGTAAAACATTCCGTTCTTCGATGAAGCAGACTGTAAATTTCCGGTATATTGATTCCGAACGCCGGTGTGTTTTCCGGCACCATCTCAGCCACCTGAGCTGCCAGTTCCTCAAAATCTTCCATATTATGAAAGTTTGCTTTTATCTGACTGTTCTGAGAAAACTGCAGCACCGTACCCGTAGACATGGCAAGCACAGCGGCTGCACAGATCAGTCCGATGCCTGCCCGAAACACATGCGCCGATGAAATTTTTCCAAAGTTTTTCCATTCTTTATTTCTGATAAATGTAAGACCATGCTGTCCAAAATATGCCGAAAGAATCACTGCCATATACGCACATGGATAAAGCGGCATATCAAGATGAAGGATACCTTCCATATAATTACTCGAAAGAAGCGGTACCAGAAAATCCTCCATGGAATTTGCCGGACTGTGTTTCAAAACATTATACAGATTCACAGCACCATACGCGCCCAAAATACTACACGCAATTCCGATAATATGTACTGCTGTATTTATAAGAAGCTTTCCGATCTTCACCCGCCGTGCTTATAAATCCCCGGTAATTTTTCTTAAGGATCACTGCACCATACAACAGAAGGATCATCGGAAAAACTACTCTGTGCGGCCACACCTGCCAGTAATATCCACCACGCATACCGAGGATTGGAAATGCGACAGCCAGTGCTCCGGCTATCCGCAATACTCTGCTTTCCACCAGCAGCTGTAATGTCAGAAATGCGCATACATGTGCAAGTGTACCGACCATTGCAAGCATCATGACAAATGCTCTGAAGTCCCCATGAAATAATTTCAGCGGAATCTTAAAAAATAAAGCATAGTGTCCGTAAATACTGGTAACATTGTGTGTATACGGCATTCCCTGATAAATGTTATAAACCGAATTAAAATATGCATGGCCATGATACGAGTCACTCAATTCTCCCCTGCCGCATTTCCATCAGAACAGCTTTGTTTCTCCTTCATTCTTCCTGTAACACCCATAGCTGCCAGAAACACCAGGCAAAACAGAACCAGTGTAAGACCATAGATTAAAATATGACTGTTTCCCAGTTTACTGATTTTTTCCAGCAATTGCTTATTTGCAAAACACCCGAGAAAAAAGCAGGCCGACACCAGCCATGCCGTCAGTCCGCTGAACATTTCCCGATTCTTTTTCATTCCCTCTTTTCTCTCCATTTTGTTCTTTTATCTGAAATATTCTTTTATTCGAAATATTCTTTTATCTGGCGGTCTGTGTATTCTGCCATATTTGCACCTTCAAGCCATGCCTGATACCACTGTACCGTATATCGTACAGCATCCTGTACGTGCCACCGTGCTCTCCAGCCAAAAGTACTGCGGATTCTGGAGCAGTCCAGCTTGAGGAAATTTGCTTCATGAGGACCACCCTGATACAGATTTTTCCATGCAGCATTTCCTCCCCATGCCTCACAGAAAAGATCTGCAAGCTCTCCGGTGGTAATGCAGTCTTCATCTCCCGGTCCTACGTTATAGGAACCGGCTTTCGAGCTGTCCTGATACTGCACACCTGCAATCATCAGATATGCACCCAACGGTTCCAGTACATGCTGATACGGTCTGGTGGAATGCGGATTACGCACGGCAATTTCTCTGCCATCAGCCATAGCTCTGACACAATCCGGAATGATACGGTCTGCAGCAAAGTCACCGCCGCCAATTACATTTCCGGCGCGCGCAGTAGATACTGCAATACCGGCTTCTTTAAGGAAAGCTTTTTCGTAACTGTGTGTAACAAGCTCTGAACAGGATTTACTGTTGGAATATGGATCATAACCATCCAGTTCATCTGTCTCACGGTATCCCCATTCCCATTCATTGTTTTTGTATACTTTATCTGTAGTAACATTCAAAAACGAAACTACACTTCCTGCATTTCTTACTGCCTCAAGTATGTTGACTGTACCCATTACATTTGTTTCATAAGTATAGACCGGATTCGCATAAGATTCACGAACGATCGGCTGTGCTGCAAGATGAAGCACGATCTCCGGCTGTGTCTCCTTCAGAACACCGGATAATCTGGATAAGTCCCGGATATCGCCTTTTACAGAGTTCATATTTTTTTCGAGATCAAGCAGCCCGAAAAGTTCCGGATCTGTCGGTGGTTCCAGTGCATATCCTGTCACCTCTGCCCCCAGTCCCAGCAGAATCCTGCAAAGCCATGCTCCTTTAAATCCCGTATGGCCTGTTACTAAAACTTTTTTGCCTTTATAAAAGTTAAAATCGAAATTTTTCATTCCCGTATAAGCGCTCCCGTAAATAAATTCTTTTAATCTTTGTTTCACTGTTTTTCATTTTCAATATACTGGATCACCCTTTTGAATCCTTCCCGAATATCAACTCTGGCCTCCCAGCCCAATTCCTGCAGTTTGCGATTGTCAGGAATCCTTTCATGCCCGACAACAGCCTTATTTTCTGTATAATTTTCAGATTCACTGCGCTGTTTACAGATCACATGGAGATTTTTTTCCGGATAAATCTCCGTCAGACACTCGGCAAGCTCACGAATGCTTACAAACTGTGAAGTATTACATACGTTATAAGCTTCACCTTCTGCACCGTCAAACAGAATCTTAAAATAACCGGCAACCGCATCGGTAATATAGCAGAATGTGCGCTTTCCGGAACCATCACTCTTTAATACAATATCTTCACCTGCAGCGATGTTTTTCACAAAAGAAGCAAAAACCCGGGGATCGTTCTGAATATCCATCGTTGGCGCATATGTATGTGCGATTCGTGCAATTCTGACAGGAACCTGATGCTGTACCCAGAATGCACGGCACATAGTTTCTGCCATACGTTTGCTCTCGCTGTAGCAATTATGTATGTCAAGCGTATCCATATGTCCAAATGCGTTCTCATTAATCAGTCCGTCAACTCTCGGTGTCCCATAAACATCACATGAACTGAACAGCAGATAACCCTTTACCTTTTTGGTTTTTGCCAGTTCAAGCAGATGATAATTACCAATTGTATTCGGCTTCAGTACATCCACCGGACAAACGCTGTAATACTGCGGACTTGCCAGTGATGCAGCATGAATGATATAGTCTACATCTTCCTCTATCTCTATCGGTTCTGACAGGTCATTCTGAATGATCTCTATACTGTCAAATCCCTCTGCATGCCCAAATCTCTGCACAAATTTGTCCTTGTTTCGAACTACTGCGATCAGTTTTACATTTATATTTTTGACATTTCTGACATACAGCAGAAAATGGACAATATAAGATGCCAGCATCCCATACGCACCCGTCAGAAGTACCGTACTGTTCTCCAGTCGTTCCCAGCTGTTATTGCGTGAAAAAATATCCTCCATATCTTTTTGCAAGATCGGATTCATCGTGTATTTCCCCCTCATTTTCCAAAATCACATAATAATACAAGTATATTATACCCTTGTCCGCACATTTAATCAACAAGCAGAAAAATCCCTGAACTCCATTGGAATTCAGGGATTTCTCTGCCTTAAAACTTTTTATTTTTATTTTTCGAAGAGGTCTACAAGTTCCTGTCCATCCTTGTATCCGGCATCTTTAAGCTGTTCTACAAACCACTCATCTACACCGTCTACTGCTTCTTTGAAGGAATCGATGTCCATATCGTCTTTCTTTGTGAATGTTACACCATTCTTGGATTCCCAGCGGTTCATGATCTCTTCGTCACCGGAACGGTTGATGTAACGCTCATACTCTACGGCTTTCTGTCCACACTCGTCAACAACTGCCTGCTGCTCCGGTGTCAGAGTATCGTAAAGATCCTGGTTGATGCAGAAGAACAGACAATCATAGATTGCATCCCACATGGAGCAGTATGGCTGAACTTCCTGTACACTTGCCGCATCGATTGCCGGCAGCGGGTTCTCCTGACCTTCTACGGTATTCTGCTGCAGTGCAGTATAGGTTTCGGACCAGTTCATGTTGGTCGCATCTGCGCCCCATCTCTTATAGCATTCCATAAGAAGGTTTGATCCTGCTACACGGATTTTCAGGTTCTTCATATCATCGACAGTTTTTACTTCATGTTTGCTGTTGGTCAGTTCACGGAAACCATTTTCCGCGATACCCATGCAGTGCAGACCGTAGCTTGAAAGAATCTCTTTGAGTTTTTCTCCTGCCTCGCCGTCAAACTTCGCATCTGCATCATCATAAGAATCATAGATGAACGGCAGAGATACAACATTGAATCTCGGGTCAAATGCAGAGTAAATCAGGTTGGAGTGCATGGAGATCTGTACCGGGTCTCCGTTCATCAGCGCCTGAATACCTTCGGACTGGTTTCCGTTGGTAAGCTGGTCTGCTGCGTATACATTGACTTTGATCTTTCCGCCGGTTGCTTTTTCCATCAGTTCACCGAACTTACGTCCGCCTTCTGCCCATGTGCTTGTCTCCGTTGTGGAGCATGTAAAGTTCCATGTTGCTTCCGGCCAGTCAAGGTCACTGTGATCATCTACAGTATCCATGGAATCTTCTGTAAAGAGATCTACCAGATCCTGTGCATCATCATAGCCCTGACTCTCCAGTTCCTGAACAAACCAATCGTCTACACCATCAACAGCTTCTTTGAAGGAATCAATATCCATATCTTCTTTCTTTGTGAAGGTTACGCCATTGCTTTCTTCCCAGCGGCTCATGATCTCTTCGTCACCTGAACGGTTGATGTAACGCTCATACTCTACAGCTTTCTGTCCACATTCATCAACAACTGCCTGCTGCTCTGCGGTCAGACTGTCATAGATTTCCTGATTGATACAGAAGAACAGACAGTCATAGATTGCATCCCACATGGAGCAGTACGGCTGAACTTCCTGTACGCTTGCCGCATCGATTGCCGGTAACGGGTTTTCCTGACCTTCTACTGTGTTCTGCTGCAGTGCGGTGTAGGTTTCGGACCAGTTCATGTTGGTCGCATCTGCGCCCCATCTCTTATAGCATTCCATAAGAAGATTGGAGCCTGCTACACGGATCTTTAAGTTTTTCATGTCATCGACAGTTTTTACTTCATGCTTGCTGTTAGTCAGCTCACGGAAACCGTTTTCCGCAATACCCATGCAGTGCAGGCCATACTCAGAAAGGATCTCTTTCAGTTTCTCTCCGGCTGCGCCGTCAAATTTTGCATCTGCATCATCATAAGAATCATAGATGAACGGCAGAGATACAACATTGAATCTCGGGTCAAATGCTGAATAGATCAGATTGGAATGCATGGAGATCTGTACCGGGTCTCCGTTCATCAGCGCCTGAATACCTTCGGACTGATTTCCGTTGGTAAGCTGGTCTGCTGCATATACATTGACTTTGATCTTTCCGCCGGTTGCTTTTTCCATAAGTTCACCGAACTTACGTCCGCCGTCAGCCCATGTACTTGTCTCTGTTGTGGAGCATGCAAAATTCCATGTCATTTCCGGCCAGTCAAGATCACTGTAATCCGCGATAGTATTGAAGGAATCATTGTCGTCTCCGGCATCTTTGGAAGATGTGCTTCCTGTGTCAGAGGAGGACTGATCCCCTGTATAAGCGCCGTTCTTTGCAAGTGCTTTCGGCAGAGCTGTGGAAACGGCCGGAATATAAGTAATTACAAGAAGTACTGCTACAGAAGCAGCGATCATCGGCATGACTGCCTTTGAAATCTGCTGGAGAGTAACCTCCATGCCTTTTTTGATCTTGATACTGATCGCAACGAACAGGTTGACACCAACCGGCGGTGTTACCTGACCGATTGCAAGGTTGACGGTTGCCATAACACCAAATGCAACAACGTCATATCCCAGTGCCTTGCATACCGGAAGCATGATCGGGATGAAGATATACATAGCTGAGTTTGCATCGATAAAACATCCTGCGATCAGGAAAATGATATTTACAATCAGAAGAAATACGAACTGGTTGTGTGCAATGGATGCAAGCAGTCCGGATGCAGCTTCTGCAATACCGAATTTTGTACATACATAAGAGAACAGGGATGCGCATGCAACGATCAGCATGATACCACCTGTTGTTTTTGCTGATTCTACAAAAATATCGATCAGATCACGGAATTTGACTTCACGATAGATGACCATACCTACAAACAGACCATATACAACAGATACGGCTGCTGCTTCTGTTGGCGTAAAGATACCACCGTAGATTCCACCGAGGATGATGATCGGCATCAAAAATCCCCAGAATGCATCTTTAAATGTAGCCCAGCGTTCTTTTGCAGTTGCTTTTTTTCTGGAAGGCTGAATGTTGTGTTTCTTTGCTTCCAGCATAACAACAATTACAAGCGCAACACCCATCAGAATACCAGGTACGATACCTGCCGTAAACATATCAGCGATAGAAACACCTGTGATAGATGCATATACAACGAATGCGATACTCGGAGGTATAACGATCGCGATCGAGCTCGATGTCGCCATCAACGCCGTGGAGAACGGTGCGGAAAATCCTCCCTGCTCTACCATTGCCGGAATCAGGACTGCGCCGAGAGCAGCTACAGTTGCCGGTCCGGAACCGGAGATTGCTCCGAAGAAACATGCAACGATAACACATACGATGGCGATACCACCTTTTTTATGGCCGACGCAGGTATCAACGAAGTTGATCAGTCGTTTGGAGATACCGGCTTTTGCCATGATGTTACCGGATAATACGAAAAACGGAATTGCCAGAAGCAGGAATTTACTGATTCCGGCATACATGTTGGTTGCCACGATCGTAAGTGAAGTTCCCGAGTAAAGGATCGCACATACAGAGGAAAGTCCAAGGCAGATTGCAATCGGCACACCAAGGATCAGAAAGATAAAGAATGAAATAAATAAAACAGCACTGATCATTTATTTGTCCTCCTTTTCTTTATATCCTGTACAGAAATCCAGACAGAACTCGATAAAATGAAGAATCATGCATCCTGCACCGATCGGTACGAAGGACCAGAAAATCCATTCCGGCCAGTTCAGTACGAAGGTTCTCTTACCGTTTGCAAGCTGGGTAATGACCTTATCCATACCATATTTAAAAAGAATTGCTGAAAAAACAATGCTCAGAACCGTGATCAGGATCACAGACGGTTTTTTCAGTTTTTCCGGGAGACGGTCAGTAAACAGTGACAGACTGACCAGTTCGCCTTTCCGACATGCAAGTGCTGCTGCCAGAAGTGTGATGAGAACAAATACCGCTACAACCAGCTCTTCTGTGAATGACCATGAGCGGTGGATCACTTTACGGGAAAATACATTTCCCACTGTCAGCACCAGGATCAGCAGCGTAGAAACGATCAGTACGACTTTTTCGACTGCTGCAAGTGCATTCATGAGTTTTTTGTAAACTTTCATACTCTCTTCCCCTTTTTTGTATTTTGTTCCGGTTTCAGACCTCCTGGTTTCAGATCTTTTGGGCATAAAAAAAACCGCCCCATCAGGGACGGATAGATATATCATTCCGCAACCACCCTGTTTCTCCATTGAAACAAGTACGATTCTGCAACGTACCGGCATACGCGTCTCCTGTAACGGGGAGCTACCGTGAAAACCTACTGGCAGTTCTATAAAACGTTCGGTCTTCCTTCTCAGGGATGATATTCAAAACAGTTCTGTCGCTGCTTCCCACCATGCACAGCTCTCTGTAGACAGGTTCCTCTGCTTCTACTGATTCCCTTCATAGAATTTACTCTTATGCTTTACCTTGTTAAAAGGTGTTTTTATTTTACCTCTCATTTTTCGTCACGTCAAGAGTTTTTATGCGATTTTCCTGCATAATATCCATTCTCTGCTTTTCAAAAGAAGAAGCCTCATCAGCTTCTCCTTCTTGCTCTGTATTTTGATCGTATGTATTTGCCTGTCGAAGACTTACTGATTCTGCCGCCACCATTTGCTGCTGACATACCAAACTCCGTCACCATTACCGGATAATAGCCGATCTTTACTTTTTCTCCTGTACTTCACCTTTTGTTTTTGCTTACGATGATTTAATTATACTATATCTTTGTATAATCCGCTAATATTTCTTATGATTTTTGTTGTTTTTTATCATTTCTCACATATTTGATACTGAATTTCACCTGTTACTGTTCACAGGTAATATCCCGCGAGGTGTTTTGCCATGAATATGGCAAAATCCCGAGACATACGGGGCAAAATCCCATCACCGAAGGTGATTTGGAATGGATTTTGACCAAGTTGCTGTGAACGGAGTGAACAGTAACTTTTCCCTCATTTGGCAAAGACAGATTTGGTAATTCTTTTTGCATTACAGCCGAAAATCATTTATACTGTAAGTATCCAAATCCTACAGGAAACGAAGGAGGGAGGAATATGAAAAAAAAGCTGAATCATGCATTTAATTACATTACTGCAATTCTGATATTTATCTGTGCAATGACAGTAAGCCTCAGTATTTTTCTGGTAAAAGTACAGAACTCTATTGCTACCAACTCACAGAACATTATGACAAGTACTGTTTCGCACCAAAGCAATCACGTTCTTTCCATCCTTCAGATTCATTATGGATTTCTGAACAGTATCGCAGATAAGATGGGGAAATCTTCCGAGCTTCTGTCCGATGAAAATATGGAACTTCTCGTTTCCATGGCAGAAAATACAGACTTTGAACGAACAGCACTGATTGAAACAGACGGCACCGCTCATTATGATAACGGAGCCGAAAAAAACGTTGCACAGCGACGATATTTTCAGGAAGCTATACAGGGAAACGAAACCTTAAGTGATCCACTTGAAAGCAGCGTAGATAAAGAAACCCGCGTAATCCTTGGCATCCCCGTTTATCAAAATGGTAATGTCATCGCTGTACTTGGGGGTTCCTATAATGTAACCGCTCTAAGCCGTATGCTTTTTAATGATGTATTTGATAATTCCGGATACAGCCTGATCGTTAACCAGAATGGGGAGATCATTGCTTATGACGGACTGACCGGTGCTTACAACAAACGCGCTACCGAAGCACATATTAATAAAATTCTGACACAGATGCCTGATGAAAAAGGTACTTTTGTCATTCTCGACGTAGATAAGTTCAAAGACGTCAATGACCGGTATGGTCATGCTGCCGGTGACACAGTTCTTCATGAACTTGCCAAAACATTTTTCCGCCATTTCCGTAAAGATGATATTATCGGAAGAATCGGCGGTGATGAATTTGTCATTTATATGAGAAACATCGAATCAAAAGAAATCGCCTCGGCACGCGTTAAAAACCTGATTGAGAATGTCCGTAGTCTTCCTTTTGAGGAAATGAACGGAAATCATGTCACGATCAGTGTTGGTATTGCATTCGTCCCGGAAGCCGGAAACTGTTATATGGATCTTTACAAAAATGCCGACACGGCCCTGTATGAAACCAAACAGAATGGCAAAGATGGATATCACATATATATGAGAACATAATAAAACGAAATAATTTTATATAAAAATCAAACCTCTTCTTTCCGGCGGATGAATAAGTCGGTAGAAGAGGTTTTCTTTTGTTTTTCCTTCTTGAAAGATAATTCTCATTTATATCATCCACATTCCCAAAGCCACAAATATCCCTGCACATAGTACGGCTGATTTGCCGACGAAACTTTTTTGTATTATATTGTACATTTTCATTAAATCTGTCTATTATAAATATTTGTAACTGTTCAGTACCCTCACAGTTACGAGTCAAAATGCATTCCAAATCACCTTCGGTGATGGCATTTTGCCTTATATGTCTCGGGATTTTGGCAAAAAACATGCCAAAACACCTCGCGGGATACTACCTTCTGAATAGTTACAAATATTTCATCATTGTTGGCACAAGAATGTTCATATCAACAGGCTTTGCAACATGAGCATTCATTCCAACAGAAAGGGCCTTTTGTGTATCTTCTGCGAAAGCATTGGCAGTCATCGCAATAATTGGGATTCTGGCTTTTTTCGTATCCTTCATCTTTCGGATAGCTAATGTAGCGTCATATCCATTCATAACCGGCATCTGAATATCCATAAGAATCATCTTGTAATAATCAGCATCAGCTTTTTCAAGCATATCAATGCATGCAACACCATCATTGGCAGTCTCAACAATACATCCTTCTTCCGTCAATAGTTCCGTTGCGATTTCCGTGTTGATCTCATTATCTTCGACCAATAAAATCCGAACACCATTCAGGCAGTTTTTATTGCACTGATTACTATTTTTCTTCGCCAGAGAATCGTCCTCTGACGCTTTTCTGCAAGGAATAGTTACTGTAAATTGGGAGCCCTCACCCTGCTTACTTTTCACTTCTATTGTACCATCCATGAGCTCTACAAGCTTTTTTGTAATGCCCATTCCAATGCCACTGCCATCAATATGGCTTAATGTAGTGTTACGTTCTCGTTCAAAAGTTTCAAAAATACGCTTTTGGAATTCTTCAGACATACCAATTCCATTATCGGTAATGGTAATGATCATATTGCACCAGTCTTCTTTTTCACAAGATTTCTGTACAACATTACAGGATATAGTACCTCCTGTATTTGTATACTTTATTGCATTGCTTATAATATTAAGACAAACTTCTGACAGGTGCGGTGCATCCATATATACATACGGATACATAATCTGTTCTGTCAGAGAAAGTGTCTGACTTTTACTTTCTGCCTGTTGTTGGAACATAATGATACAATTTTCAAAGCACTCATGAACATTCGAAACAGTATATTCCATTTCAACCTTATTATTTTCAATTCTTGCAAGATCCAGAACATTACCAAGCATCGCCAAAAGTTCTTTTCCGCATATTTGAATTTTTTCAAGATATCTGCCAAGTTTATCTGTTTCCTGCAAATGTCTGGATGCCAGTTCTGCATAGCCAATGATTGCATTCATAGGAGTTCTGATATCATGAGACATATTAAACAGAAATGATGATTTTGCTTTATTTGCACATTCTGCTTTTAATTTAGCTTCCCGCAATTCTTCCTCTTGTTTTAATTCGCGCAGTTTTTCGTCTGTCACATCTCGGTTCGCAATCAGCACAGATATAATATTTCCATTTTTATCATAGCTCTGAGGTACAATCATGGAAAGAAACCATGAGCCATCCTTCTTTTTGAATTCCGAAGACATAGATTCTTTATTATGAAGCCGTGCCGCCATGGTTTGTATATCAAAAAAATCTATATACTTCTGTACAAATGGCTCTGCTATAATATCTTCGATAATCTCGAACTGAGGATCCCAATCTGCAGTATTATCTTTAATATCCAAATACATTTCCCGGGATTTTTTGATTAGTTCGATCTTCTTTGTTTTCAAGTTCAGCCTTGAGATATGATAATAGGCAGTGCCTAATGCATGAAGCGCCTGCCGGTTTTTTTTCACCTGCTTTCCCAATGTAACAGGGAACTCTTCACCGTCCATCTGTTCCAAATCTGGTATCGACTGATGCAGATGCTGAACCAGCCATTTCCCATTTGTCCACTTATAGATAATCGTAAATCTTGTCTCCATTTTAAAACAGATTGAACCATCTTTAAACAGACCAACAAAATCTACTGTTCCATGTGCAAGAACATGATTCTCATCAAGTCTTTCTTCTTCCTGATGTAAATTCCTTACTTCAAGTCTGATTTTACCTCTTCGTTTTACATCAAATTTAAATGATTCTAAAAACTCATGTAGATTCGCGAATAACTCATGTTTCCCAGTTCCAATCAGACTGATATTTTCATCAAAATAATTTTCTATCCCAAAATCATTTACTGATTCCGCATTAATATATATTTTCAAAAGTTGTTCTGTGAGTTTTTTAAAATCATCCATGCGATTCCCTCTTTCTAAAAAAGACTTAAATGACTTTAAGTTTTCTGGTTTATTTCTAAAATTTATCAAATTGTTTCTGCTATTTCTAGTATACACAAAAAGCTGTAACATTCAACGTGGTTTTTTACAGCTATACGGTTATTTTCGTTTTTAAAAAACTTATTATTTTGTTTTCCCTTTTTTCTTATTTTCCAGAATCTTGTAATATACGTCGATTGCATCTTGATATGTCTTCCCCGTATTGCTTTTCAGCCATTTTTCTGACTGAAAATCAAATATCCTGCTCATCTAATAACCGTCTGTCCGCTTCTGTCTCCAGCCATTTCCGAAGATTTCCCGCAATTCTTGGTGTAAACAGTTCCGCATATTTCAATCCTTCATTTGTAATGTGGAGAACCGGATATTGCCCGGTGGTCTTAACGATATAATGACGTCCAATCAACCAGTAGATCAGTCTTGTAACTTCTTCTCCCGTCAAATATGATAATGCATTATATTCTTTTACTTTGTCCAATCCGTTCTTTTTTATTTTTTCCGCATTTGATCCACGCAAAACTCCAGTCAGTATCGACACACCAAAATATTTCTTTTCACTTATATGAACCAATGCATTCATGATCGTTTCAATAATTTCAAACAAGCTGTGACCTTTATATTTCGGATGCTTCTTGCGGCTATTTTCAGAATCCGCATTTTTATCCAGAATTTTCTGTTCCCAGTTATCATTTTTATGTTGCTCATTATGGCTTCCATATTCAATTGTTTTTTGCTGTGGTTTCCCATTTTCTTTCTTTATTTCCTTTTTGGGTAGCCAGTCCAGTTCAGTAACATCATAGCCCATAAGCTTGTAATATTCTTTTGCAGATAATGTTTTATTACACCCCTTTCCATTATTCTGATAATTCGTGCACCCCAGAAAATACTGTCTGTTCTCGCTGAATTTTACAATCAAATATCCGTCCTGACAGTCGGGACATTTCATAATTCCCAGCTTTTTACCCATAATATGATTTGTCATAAAACTACATTCTTCAGGTTCATTTGTACAAATATACAGGCGCAGTCCATACGCCGGTTTGTATCTGAGCTGCATGGGAAATCCACATACCGGACATCTTTTTCGCTCCAAAACAATCGGCTCTTCTGACCAGTTCCCGCAAAGTGAAACATTTTTATATTCTTTCTTAATTTCAAGAAGAAACTCTGATGGATTTTGCTCCGGAGCTATAAAGTAAACTCTGTTTTTTGTTCGAGTCATCGCCACATAAAAAAGGCGTCTTTCTTCCGCATACTGCATGCTCCTGTCCTCTTTTACAACCAGTGACAAAACAGGATCATCTTCAATCTTTGATGGGAATCCATAAGTTTCATTACGTCCATTAATTACAATTACCTCATCATACCCCAATCCCTTGGACGCATGCGCCGTCATAAAGGTAATATTCATCTGCGGATGTTTTACTGACTTAACTTTCGATCCCCGATTAATATATTCAAACATACCGGTTCTGGTCAGACGCTGTCCGTCAAACCCAAACCTTCCCAGCAACAGTACTTTTAAACTGTACGGATCTTTTCCATCTTTTTTTGCATAATTTATAATCTGTTCCAGCGATGTCTGCACTGCATAAGCAATTGCATAATCTGCCCCACTTCTTCTATTCGCATTCGGAGATTTCATTGTACTGTCATATGTATAAATAAGCACAGGATTTTCAATATGCTTTGGTGAAATGAGGGCTTTACGTATCTGTGAAGTATTTTTCTGAATGAAATTCCCCGCTATATCAATGACTTCCTGCGAATTTCGATATGTATGAACAATTTTCATTAGTCTGGCATATCCCATCTTTTCTTCAAATTTTGTAAAAAGAGTGATATCCGAACCACTGAATGCGTAAATAGATTGCCAGTCATCACCAACCGCCATAACCTTTGCTGATGTCACTTCCGAAAAAGCTTTAACCAGATCAAATCTCTGCCGCGAAATATCCTGATATTCATCAACAATCAGATATTTAAAGTCCAGTTTCTGCTTCATTTCCTTTACATTATTTAAAACACGGGCAGACTCATTGATCATGTCCTCAAAATCCACTGCATGATTTTCGATCAGCCACTTTTTGTATTCCAGATAACATGCCTGGCTGATCTCCAGAAATAATTTTGTTCTTACATTATCTGTTTTCTGATTCAATACCGCAAAGTCATCTTCATCATATCCATTTACTTTGAAATTTCGAATAAAATTTGATACCAGTATAATCAATCTCTTAATGTATCTGTTTTCTTCCGAAGATACTAATTTTTTCGCCACTTCCTCATCAGAGCGGCGTTTCAGTTCAATTCCATGCTGAAGCAGTTTCTCTTCCAGATGTGCAGAAATGCTTCGTCCATCTTTATAAGAAGAAAATGTATAAATAAGTGTTGTTCCATGTTTTTTATGAAAAAGGATTTTATCATTTACTGCCTTTTTGTACATTTCCAACTGTTCTTCAGTATAAAGCGAATTGTGACCATCTTCTGTAATTCCAAAATGTTCAATATATATCTCCTGCTCATTCTGACGGATAATAAAATCGGGAGTGTACGGTTTACGGGACAGCATAATATTATATTTATATACAGGTTCGTATTCGTAATCAATATTATTAAGATAGAAAAAGTTAGCAATTTCTACTTCCTGATAAGAACGTACTACTTCATTCTGAATTGTTACTTTATTTCGTGTTTTACGATCTATTACTTCTGTCCGAAAATCTTCAAGTTCACTTCGCATAGTCGCATAATTTGCATGTGCCACATGGTTAAAAAAATCATTAATATCATCACCTTCATAAGGCGCATCAAAATATGACGCAAAGAACAATACCAGTTTCTTCACCATAACCGGATCACGCAAAATTTTATCTTTCAGATATCTCTGTATGCAAAAAAACAATTTATTAGAATCTACGATATTAAGATTCTGCGGATCATTCTTATGAAGTATCGCATTTCCTGCCGAATGAAATGTTGCAATCGGACAGGGAATATTTAAGTCTTTATTAATTCGTTCCCGCAGCTCATTCACGGCTTTATTTGTAAAAGAAATTATTAAAATCTGTGACGGATCAATATGTTGTTTCTCCACCAGATATTTAACCTTTGCCGCAAGAGAGTTATGGAATAAAGGATGATGACAGAATTTTCACTATTTCAAAAAGTTATCTGCATCACGAGATGGATAGAGGTGCAAAGCTTGCGGGAGTGAAGAGAATACGGATTCATGGATTGCGACACTCGCACATTTCATTGCTAATCAATTTAGGATTTTCTGCATTGGCAATAGGTGAAAGAGTCGGACATGAGGCGGTAGATATCACATATCATTATGCACATTTATTTCCAACGGTGCAGACGGATATGGCATCACAACTGGAAACAGAAAGGGAGGCGTTAGTCAATGTCAGAAAAGAATAGAGATGATAAAAACAGATGGCGGAATGTGACAATAGCATTCCGCATGTCACCGGAGGAAAACGAGAATCTGAATAACAGAGTGAAGCTCTGCGGATTTCGTACCAAGCAGGATTATATAATCCAGAGTGTTCTTCATCAAAAGGTGGTTGCCACTGGTAATCCGTTGATGCTGGTGCAATTCCGGCAGAACCTGCAAAGGATTGAGCACGAGCTTGAGAGGATAGAAAAGGCATCGGACATGGATGGGGAGTTACTTACTCCCATCCGCTCCATGCTGGAAATATTGGAAGGCTTCAAGGAACAACCGAGAACATTGGCAGATATGAAGCAACTTACAGTATCAAATGAGGAATAACAAATATTTTGCATAAAGGAAGTGACTGTTATGAGCGAAGAAACATTATTTGAAAAATTAGGTGTGAAATACATAGAAAAAGACGGCATTTTTTATCCGTTGATTACATTAGGTGGGGAGGAGAACAGTACAGATGTTGGAAAATATGGTCGTATGTGGATGGATTACATACAGAATGAATATCCGCAGCGATACAGAAGTTTGGTTCGATTTGGAGAATTACATGATAAAGCAACCGAGGTAAATGAAGTGGCTTATGAATTGCTCGAAGATATTGAAAATGAGTGGTTGCGTAAACACAAACCAAAGCATGCGAATTCTTTTGTGGAAATGTACCAGCTACGAAATCAGGCAAGAATGATAGCAGAGGAAGTAGTTCTGCACGATGTGGTGAACTGTTTTCATTAGGGGAGCCGGCATAGATATTAAATGGATTTGTGAATGGTAAATGATATGCCGCGTATCCGCGGCTCATAAACTCCCGTAAGGGAGTTTTATCCGGATCGAAGAGCCGTATAGCCACTCCGGCGAGGAGCGCAAAACCCGCTTGCGGTTCTGCATTTTTGTTACTTTTGACAAAAGTAACAAAACCTTCCCAGGGAAATCTGCTGTTTCGTGCCGTATCCGGCACTTATTACGGATAAGAAGGAGGTGCCTGTATACATACCAAAAGAGGAGGATTTTGAGAATGGAAAGAACAATCAGTTTCATGAATGGGGAAGGTTCCATCGGGCACAACACGAGAAGATTTATAGCTGACAATGTAGATGCCAGCCGCACTCCAAATAATATCACTCTTATCCATGAGGATATTAAACAGGCATATCATAAACTGTTTGATAAGGCGCTTAAGGAATACAATGCAAAACAGAAACGCAAAGGCTGCTTATAAAATCCTCCATCTCTACAGCAAGAAAATCCGGCATGACAATGGTTCTGTTACTCTTTGGAGTTTTCGGGTCTGTAATCACATCTTTGCCTTCCAGTCTCTGATATGACTTGTTAATCCGGAGTGTTTTCTTTTCAAAATTAAAATCCGCTGGAGTCAAGGCAAGCAGCTCACCTTCACGAATGCCTGTCCAATAAAGCATTTCAAATGCATAATAGGAAATAGGCTTATCTGCCACGCACTCCAAAAATGCCTGAAATTCCTCCTGTGTCCAGAACTCCATCTCCTTATTTTCTTCTTTCCCCATAGTTCCGGCTTTTCGTGCCACATTATCTTTCAGACCATACATATTTACCGCATGATTTAATATGGCACTGAGCTGATTATGGATGGTTTTCAGATAGGTAGGGGAGAATAGCTCCCCATTATCCTTCTTCAGCATCATAATCTCATTTTGCCACTGGATGACATCCGAAGTCCTAATATCATCCAGTTTTCGTTTCCCGAAATAAGGCAGAATCTTTGTCTCAATAATGTGCTTCTTTGTCAGAAAAGTATTGCGCTTTATTCTTGATTCTAAATCCGTCAGATAAATATCCACAAAACTTTTGAAGCTCATACTGATACTCTGGTTCTCTTTCAGTTTGAAATTCCGCTCCCATTCAAGGGCTTCGCTCTTCTTGGCAAATCCCCTCTTGGTTTTCTGTTTCCTTGCTCCGGTCAAATCCTTATAATAGGTTCTCACCTCCCACATTCCGGTCTTATGATTCTTGATAACCGCCATCTATCCCACCTCCTTATCCGTAGATAGCCCGTAGATTCGCTTCATAAAATACTGTGTACTGACACGTCCTTTTATTGTCACGAATCCATCAGCCTCAAGTTCTGCATTCAACCTTCGTATCAGTTTATAGGAATACGATAATGATACTCCCAGCATTTCCATGACATCCTGTGCTGTTAAAAATCTCTTGTTCTCCATAAGCTAATGCCTCCTCTCTTTCGTTTTTATTATTCAGTTCATTTTTGAACGGTTATGATGTACATTATATTAACAGTTCACTTTTGTACTGTCAATACTTTTCGCAAAAAACATTTCACTTTTGCACTGTTGATGATATAATGTATGCAGATGCATGTTTTTTACCTCGTATCTTCATGCATGCTACAACACTCATTCCACAAATAAGGAGCAGTTAAAATGGGCGAAAAATTCACCAGTAGGGTAGGCTATTTGATTCGAAATTTCAGAATTGCATCTGACATGACGCAAAAGGAATTAGCAGATAAATGTGGATTAAACGAATCCACCATCCGAAACTATGAACTTGGAAACAGATATCCAGATGAAGCAACTTTATTAAATATTGCAAACAATCTAGGGGTCAGCTTTTATGCATTATCTGACCCTAATGTTACCAATATATTCAGCGCACTTCATGTATTATTTGACATTGAATGGGCATACGGACTACGCCCCACTATGAAAGATGGAGAAGTATGCTTCAAATTTGAAGAGCGGCTTCCAAGTGCCGGTCCCCGTCCACAGGAAGACCTTGAGAACTTCCGAAAGATGGTTGAGTATTGGGCACGTTTACGGGAAAAATTGGAAGATGGGGAAATATCAGAAACAGAATACTATCTCAAAGAAGTAAAGTACCCAATAAACCCGACAGATCCAAATAAAGAATATACTGTATCGTTAAATCTTGATGATGACGACCAGCTACTTGTTCAGAATATGGATAAAGATGACGATGCAGAAGAAACTGCTGAATTGTTAAAAGACTTGTTTCCGGATTTCTCATATGTGAAGAGGAAAAGGAAACCGAAGAAGGAGTAACCTTCGCGTAATTTACATTGCCTCTAAAAAAGATAAAGGAGAATTCTACATATGGAAATGAATCAAAATCAAATAATGGAACTATTAGATACATTATATGCAAAATCCATAAACGGCATCCCTAAAGTAAGTCAACCTATTGATGTTTTAGCCAACGATTACTTATCGAAAAATAATTCAATAGAAAAAGCAGCAAAACAATTTATAAATTATCAAGTTGCAAAGTGTACAACTTCGGGATTTGTAACCGGATTAGGCGGACTTATTACATTACCAGTTGCCATTCCTGCAAATGTCAGCAGTGTGATGTATGTTCAAATGCGTATGATTGCCTGCCTTGCATATATGGGTGGTTATGATACTAATAGCGATCAGGTACAAACATTAGTTTATGCTTGTCTTGCAGGCATTTCTATTGATCAAATAATCAAACAAGCCGGCATAAAATTTGGAACTAAATTTACTACTGCCATGGTAAAAAAGATTCCCGGTACTGTATTAACAAAAATCAATCAGAAGGTAGGATTTAGATTCTTAACCAAATTTGGAGAAAAAGGTATTATCAATATTGTTAAATTAGTGCCTGTTGTTGGCGGTGTCATTGGTGGGGGATTTGATTTAGTAGAAACCAAAGTTATTGCAAACAGAGCATACAAAATGTTTATTAAAGGGGATTTTAGTGCTTTAGACGATAAAGACGATGATGAAATTATAGACGTAGATATAGATAACATTGAAACACCCGCAGATAAAAGCAATTCTTAGTACGCACAAATTATAAAAGGAGGTATCTTGCCCATGACATCAGCTGAATGGCACTCAACATTATTTCAATTTATAGGTTTAATATTAAGCCTTGATCAACTAATCAAAGGAGATATTACTACTATGAAAGAAGAAATTAGCAAAGAAGCTATACAGAAATTTAATCGTGATGGAGCTATTTTTACAGTACTTTTAATATTAACTGTCATTGCAGCTGTGCCATTGGCAGTATTTTTAGGATATTGTGGATATATCGTTTCCGTCTACATTTTCTGCTCGGAACTTTCGGCTATTGTGATTGACCGAGCCTTTACCGACCATTGCACTTATCGTTCTCTGCATTTTTTCATCTCCCATCTGTAAATTTCAACATTCTCAGGTTTTGTTACTTTTGTCAAAAGTAACGCAAAAGCACTTTTGACGGGTACACCCATCAAAAATGCGACCTGTAAACAGGTTTTGCGTTCTCCGAAGGCTCTCCGAGGGGTGAGCGTGTGCCGGTGGCACACACGCCTGCGAACCGACCGAGCCAGCAGGCGAGACCAAAGAGCCGCCTTTGAAAAGGCACTCTCTGCACACTCCCCTAAACTTTATCCGGTGTCAAAGTGTGACGATGGTGACAATGTTTTTCACAGCGTGCTGCTCTCAAAAACATTGACACCTTTGACACCGTTTGTCACGCCGTCTGCTCGGTTTCTTTCCAAAGTGAAACCTTTCTTCCGTCGTGTGTGCGGCTGTTCTGATAACGGATACCGTAATCACGAAACAGCCTGCTTGCGTTGATACTGAGCCTTAAAGAAAGTACATTCGGCTTTATATCCACCGCAAGCCTTTCGCAAAGTTCCGAAGCAGTTCCTTCCCATCTGTCACTTTCCGAAAAGAGCGTATCCGCTATCTTCTCAAGCAGAGGTTCGGGCGGTTCTTTCCACATCTCCGTTTCCGATTTTGCAAAGTTCCACACCAATCGCTCGCTGTCCCTTACAAGATGGATTTTCATATCCTGCTGGTCTCTGCCAGCAACATCAAGTGTGGCATTGTTGGAAGTACGCTTGTCCTTACTGAGAACAAATGCACCGTCTGCCGCACCCATCAGACCATTCGTGCCTGAAATCATATCGAATATATCTTCCGATTTTTGTTTGCGTGTATGATGAACAATAAGCATTGAAACCTTGTAACTGTCTGCCAACGCTTTCAGCCTTGCCACAACATCATAATCACTTGCGTAGCTGTAATCTGCTCCGCCTGCTTCACGCACACGCTTTAAGGTGTCTATGATAATCAAGCCTGTGTCTGGGTGTTCCCTCATAAACCCTCTTATCTGTTCTTCCAGTCCGCCATTGACCGTTTTACATTCCGTTGCGAAATACAGATTGCCTGTCTCCTTTGCACCGAACATCTGAAACAATCGCTTCTGCAAACGTGGGTAATCATCTTCAAGGGCAAAATAAAGCACCGTTGCCTTACGCACCTTATACTCCCAAAGCGGTGTGCCTGTGCTGATATGATAGGCAAGCTGTGCCATCATAAAGCTCTTTCCCACTTTCGGGGAACCTACGAAAAGGTAAGTTCCCCTTTGGAGCAGACCGTCGATAAGTGGTGTCTGAACCTCAAACACCGTATCATACAGCGTTGTCATTGATACTGTTTTCAGATAGGAAGGGTCTAACTGTCTGAGTATTTCCCTTTGCATTTCTTCAAAAGATTGCTCGTACCCCTTGAAATCCGTATCCTGATTGACTATACTATTGTCAGTACATTTGGAAAGTGACTGTTCCGCATCTGTTGCCGCAGATACATTTGGAATAGTCATTTCTTTTTTATTCTCCATTCGCATCCTCTCCTTTCAAACCGCCGAGAATAATGGAAATCAGTTCTATTACACTCAGCAGTTCATCATCCACACCTTTTCCTGCTTCAATCCTTTTCAGTTCCGCAAGGACTGTGGCAAATTCCGTTTTCAACGCCTTATACACTCTCGGATTGCCCTGTACCACCACATCCTGATTTAAGCAACGGCGGTAACAATACTCCTGTTTTGGCAATCCTGATAGAGCTACAGCTCTGTTAATGAGTTCGTTTTCTTCGGGCGATACTCGAAACCCTACTGTGATATTCCTCCAACGATTTTTGTTATCTCTGTTCTTAGCTGACATTTTCAAAATCTCCTTTCCCTAAATCATCTAATTTTTCTGCCATCTCAATCTGCTTTGACGGAAAGAGGTGTGCGTACTGATAAGTAATATCAATACTTTCGTGACCAACTCGGTCAGCAATCGCCACCGCAGAAAAGCCCATATCAATCAAGAGTGAAATGTGGCTGTGACGGAGATCGTGAATGCGGATACGCTTCACGCCTGCCGCCTTTGCCCCTCTGTCCATCTCGTGATGAAGATAGCTTTTCGTCACCGTAAAGATACGGTCTTTCTTCTTCAATCCGTAAAGCATACCGAGATATTCTTTCATTTCCTCACACAGAAACTTCGGCATTTTAATCGTGCGGTTGCTCTTTTTCGTTTTCGGAGAAGTAATCACATCCTGCCCTTTCAAACGCTGATAGGATTTATTGATTGTGACTGTTTCCTTATCAAAGTTGAAATCTGCCGGAGTCAAAGCTAACAGCTCGCCCTCTCGGATACCGCACCAGTAAAGCATTTCAAACGCATAAAAGGAAACAGGCTTGTCCATCATCTCAAAAGAGAATTTCTTGTATTCTTCCTTTGTCCAGAACAGCATTTCCTTGTGTTCCTCACGTCCCATATTTCCCACCTTTGCCGCAGGATTGGAACGCAGTTCATAGTAGCGGACAGCGTGATTGAAAATGGCGGACAACTGATTGTGCAGCGTTTTCAGATACGTCTGTGAATAAGGCTTTTTCTTCTCATCACGATAGGCAAGCATTTCATTCTGCCAAGTAATAATCTCCTTTGTGGAAATCTCGCTGATTTTCAGTTTCCCGAAATACGGAAGTATCTTTGTGCGTATGATATGCTCTTTGGTAAGCCACGTGTTTTCCTTCAAACGGTTCTTCACATCATTGATATAAAGCTCCGTAAAGGCTTCAAAACTCATATCAAGGTCTGAAGAAGTCTGCAATTTGAACATTCTTTCCCATTCCTGTGCTTCTCGTTTGGTAGCAAAGCCACGCTTGCATTTCTGCTTGCGTTCCCCTTTCCAGTTCACATACCTTGCCATCACATACCAAGTACCGTTATCTTCATTCTTAAATACCGGCATTTACATTTCCCCCTTTCCTGCTCCGTAGAGCCTTTCGTAAAAATACTGGCGATTTACACGCCCTGCAATCGTAATAAAGCCCTTTGCTTTCAATTCCTCATTTAATTGTCTGATGAGTTTATATGCATAAGGTTTTGATACGTTTAGTTCCTGAGCCACATCTTCGGCTCGGATAAATCTGTTTTCCATATCCTTTTTCTTCCTTTCTTAAAATAATTTTTTGCTTGCCGCTTTCTCCGTGTTAAAGTTCCAACAGGCACTCCTGCTTGTCGGCAGGCGCTGTGCTGTCCCAATGCACCGCAGTACATCAGGCGCTCGCTCGTATAGGGGTTTCCGAAAAGTCGGAGACTTTTGGGGAAGAGGAGGAGCAGTGCAGCGAATGAGCTTTTGTGCTTGCACACAAGCGAACGATACGGAACTTGCTCCGACGAGGTCTTGGCGGTTTGGCTTTTCGGACGGTCATTCAGTTGTCGCATTAAGCATATTTGTTTAATTCGTAATTTATTTTACTAAACATATTTGCTATTGTCAAGTGGTTGCAAAGAAAATATTAAACATTTTTGTTTCGGTTTTTCTTGACTTCCACTAAACATTTCTGCTATACTTATTTCACTAAATATAAAAGGAGCGTATCATTATGGCTATCAGCGAAAGAATACATTTTTTCAGACTAATGCGTGGTATGACACAAAAGTATCTCGGTACAGCAATCGGTTTTCCAGAAAAGAGTGCTGATGTGCGTTTGGCACAGTACGAAACTGGTACACGCAAACCGAAAGCAGACCTTACAAATGCATTGGCACAGGTGCTTGATGTTTCTCCACAGGCTCTTGATGTTCCTGACATAGACAGCTATATCGGTCTTATGCACACTCTGTTTACCCTTGAAGATATTTACGGTCTTACTGTCAGTGAAGCAGACGGAGAGGTATGCTTAAAGGTCAACAAGGACAAAGGCAGAGAAGCATATGAACTCCTCAAAATGCTGTATGCTTGGAAAGAACAGGCAGACAAGCTATCTTCCGAAGAAATCAACAGAGAAGAATACGATAACTGGCGTTACCATTATCCAGAGTTCGACACCACACAGCGTTGGGCAAAAGTTCCATCACAGGAATTAAGTGACGCTCTCGTGGAAGCATTCAAAGACCACTTGAAAGATAAATAAGCACCTACAGGACCTGCCACTGGCAGCTCCCTACAGATGCTTTGGCAACGACAAAAAAGCCCTTAACTATGGTTATTAACCACAGCTAAGGGCTTAGTTTATAATATGGAATTTGTTCAGAGCCAAGCTCCGAACTTTAGTCTGCAAGCCACCTGTTAATTGTTCCGTTACCCATAAACCACTGGATAACAAGAATAATGGCACTTGCTATGACTGTTATCAATTTGTTATCAAAAGACTAATCGAAATCGCTGAAACCCGCATAAACACTGGCTTTTTTAAGCAACTCGATTTATTCAAACTCAATCGTTCCCGGTGGCTTACTGGTCAGATCGTAGAATACGCGGTTAACTCCTTTAACCTCATTGATCACACGATTCATAACCTTGTTCAGTACCTCATACGGAATCTCTGCGGACTCTGCAGTCATGAAGTCGATTGTCTTAACTGCGCGGAGTGCCACTGCATAATCGTATGTTCTGAAATCGCCCATAACGCCTACGCTTCGCATGTTAGTAAGCGCTGCGAAGTACTGGTTCGGCATCCAGGATGGATCCACTCCGTGCTCTTTCTTGTAGTCGGCGGCTGCTTTGTCGACTTCTTCACGGTAGATGTAATCTGCGTCCTGTACGATTCTTACTTTTTCTTCGGTAACTTCTCCGATGATACGGATACCAAGTCCCGGTCCCGGGAATGGCTGACGGAATACCAGTCTTTCCGGAATTCCGAGTTCCAGTCCGGCTTTACGAACCTCATCTTTGAAGAGGTCACGCAACGGCTCGATGATTTCTTTGAAATCTACGAAATCCGGAAGCCCGCCTACGTTGTGGTGGGATTTGATCACTGCGGATTCACCGCCAAGGCCACTCTCTACAACGTCCGGATAAATAGTTCCCTGTGCAAGGAAATCTACTGCACCGATCTTCTTTGCTTCTTCTTCAAAAATACGGATAAATTCTTCGCCGATGATCTTACGTTTTGCTTCCGGCTCTGTAACTCCGGCAAGTTTGTCATAATATCTCTGCTGTGCATTTACACGGATAAAGTTCAGATCAAACTGACCGTTTGGTCCGAATACACCTTCTACTTCATCACCTTCGTCTTTACGAAGAAGACCATGATCTACAAACACACATGTAAGCTGTTTACCGATTGCTCTGGAAAGAAGTCCTGCTGCAACGGAGGAATCAACTCCACCAGACAGTGCAAGAAGTACCTTGCCATCACCGACTTTTTCACGAATTTCTTTGATAGTATTCTCAACGAATGCGTCCATTTTCCAGTCACCTGCACATCCACATACGCCAAGTACAAAGTTGGACAGCATCGTCTTACCTTCTACTGTGTGAAGTACTTCCGGATGATACTGGATCGCATACAGCTTCTGATCTGCATTTTCAGCAACAGCTACCGGACAGTCTGCTGTATGTGCAGCAATCTCGAATCCCGGTGCCGGTTTGGAAATGTAGTCTGTATGGCTCATCCATACAATTGTCTTATCGGATACATTTTCGAAAATTTTGGAATCTGTCTTATCAACGAGAAGTTCTGTCTTACCATACTCGCTGACCTCTGCTTTTTCAACTTTGCCGCCAAGGACGTGCATCATAAGCTGTGCGCCGTAGCAGAGTCCAAGTACCGGAATACCAAGCTCAAATAATTCTTTCTGGTATGTCGGTGAATCTGCCTCATAACAGCTATTCGGACCGCCGGTAAGGATGATTCCCTTAGGATTCATCTCTTTGATCTTTGCAAGATCGGTCTTGTAAGAATAGATTTCGCAGTATACATTGCATTCTCTGACACGTCTTGCAACAAGCTGATTGTACTGACCGCCAAAATCAATGACAATAACTAATTCTTTTTTCAAGGCTTTCCTCCTGTTTTTTCCCTATAAAATCTCTTTAGAATCATTACCGCGCACTCTGTTCGCGGTAACTTAGAATCTTCTTCTCATTATAAATGAGTAACAGAACTTTTACAACGGCAAATTTCCTCCACCGGACAGATTTTTCGAAATACGTTATTTTTACTTTAGAAGTTCTTTAGAAATCTATCACGTTTTCTTCAATCTCTCATCACAAATTCATCACAGATTCCCAGTATAGTAATAAGCAAATAAAGCGAATGCTTTTTTACATAGATTTTTCTTTTTCATACTCGCCGGGCACGACAGCCCGGCCCTCCTTCTTTTTATATCACTTTTTATATGTTTTCCTTATGCGTTCAATATGTTCCTGCTTCTCCGCATCACTGAGTTGTGTACCCGGCAAAAGTTTCTGATATATCTCTTCTATCTGTTCATCCGTTAATACATCTGATTTATCCAGCTGATCTTTCATAAATTGCTTTAATTTATTATAGCCAATCACATACACATTCTGACTTTCCGTAGAAACTTTTTTCAAATTAGCATTTGCATTAAATGTAATAAGCGAAATATATTTCTCATCTCCAACCTTCAGCATCTTTTCCAGATTTTTTATATGACTTTTGTTCTGTTTTATCGGATTATAGAAGAAATATTTTTTTCCTTTCAAAGTTTCACACCAATTCTTACTCTTTTCATCTCCAAAAATCCATCCGGAATAGTTTTTGTTTTCTATAACATAAATTCCTTTGTTGCACAACATGATCATATCAATTTCCGTTTTATCACCGTTTCTGTTCGGTATGTAACAATTGAAAATCATCTTATCTTTTAATGGTGCATCATCAATAACCAATGAAGTTCGGTATTCACCTCTTGCCCCCTGATTTGAAATTGTCTTCCAAAAGCTTTTACTACTTTGTTTTCCGTAACTTGAATTTTTGTATTTCTTGTTTTCATGCAAATATTTTATTAAAACGGCCGTCCACACAATAATACAGACAATAATCAATAATGCTATCATTTCTTCATACATACTTTTTGCTCCTTTGTCCTGAACACTTTTACTTTCTCACCCGAAACCTCTCAAAACCAAATTAAAAGAGAATATACTCCTTCTTATCTTACAATACTTGTACTGTCCTCTCAACAAAAGAACAACAAGTTTTTCCCACACAACAAAGCACATATAATAAATTTTTAATTAAAAAAGCCACCGATTTTTTAATACAAAATCAGCAGCTTCTGTTATTTATGCATGTCGTACATTTCTTCCCAACATCATGCGTTTCTTTCCCGTCAGCCGATAAAACTCTATATGTTCACCTACAAACTTTTGAATAATCGAAACTGTTTTTCCGGTCAGAAATGCACAAAAGACTGTGCCGATTCCGATCCCATAAAATCTGTGGAGAATTACCAGTGACAAAATAACTGTTGTCGTCAGACAGCTCAAATCAAAAGATGTTTTGATCAGTTTATATTTCTTTTTCAGAATTTCAGACAGATCCCGTGGAAAAATATCTGTAGGGATGATCGGAAGCATGCAGTTGTTGGCAAGGCAGATACCAAAGCACATCAGGAAAAATCCCATGATAAAGTAAAACACATTTAATGGCAGTACGTTTGGCAGTGTCTGAACCCAGATGTTGTGAACGTCGATCATTTTTCCAAATCCGATTCCTATCACGAAAGAAAACAGGTATCCCGGACAGAAAGACCGTTTCAAAATCATCAGCGTGATCACAAGTAATGTCTGGAAAATATAATTCCATGTTCCAAAGGAAATTATCGGAAATACATTGTTAAAAATAAGCGGCACGGACGAAATCGTTGAAATCCCCAGCCCACTTTTAGACATCAGATCCACACCAAGTGAATTGATCAGCAAAACAAGTAGCAGCGCTGTTTCTCCTGCAAAATGAATTTTTTTCGTATTCATACCTTGCATCTCCTCCTTTTTCATAATAAAACAATTTGTTGTTTTCTTCTTTTTATACTGTATGGAACTGTGCTTATTATATATAGAAAAATTCATAAAAACAAATGATTATTTTGAATAAATCAATTCTATTTTTTAATTATAAATGATATAATACAAGAAAAAGATTTCAGAAAGAGAAAAATATGAATATTGAATATTTAAAGTACTTCGCCGAGCTTGCCAAAATTCAGCACTACGGAAAAGCTGCAAAAGCCCTGAACATTTCACAGCCGGGGCTCAGCCATGCAATCAAAACACTTGAAGAAGAATATGGTGTTCCTCTTTTTCAGAAAGAAGGACGAAATGTAAGTCTGAGTCATTATGGCAAAGAACTGATGACTGATGTAGAAGATATTCTGGATATTTATCTTCGAATGGAAGAGAGAGCCGCCGGAATGCGGGCGGAGGAAAAAACAGTTCGAATCGGTACGGTGTATCCTCTGGCGGCAGGCATGGTTCCACGCATGTTGAGAGAATCTGGTGCAACATTTCCTTTTGTCATTTACAACCACCTGACACCGGAAATTTCAGAAGGACTTCTGGATGGCAAATACGATATTGGTTTTTGTTCAGATCTTTTAAAATCCGAGGATCTGGAATACTATCCCATTCGTGATTCTTATATTGCAGTGGTCGTTCCAAAGGGCCATCCTCTTGAAAAAAGAAATGCGATTTCTTTAAAAGACGTTGCAGACTACCCACAGATCATGTTTTCCAAGACAAGTGGCTTCCGCAAATTACAGGAGCAGGTTTTTGCCGCAGAAGGAATCACCATCCAGCCGGTGTGTTCCGCCGAAGAAATAGAAGTTATTACAGGCCTTATCGGAAACGGATTCGGAATTTCCGTTTTGCCTTACATGGATATTGTACATCTCCACAATCTTGTGGCAATTCCGGTACAGACATCCATCTGGAAATCAAAATTTTATATCGCGAGAAGAAAATATGGAATCCGCTCCGAGCAGGAGGAATCGTTCTTTCAATACTGCAAAAGTATTGGGGAATAATAATTTGGGGACATCTCCTTACACCCCTGAAACCCTTGTAAAAACAAGAAAAACACCGTCCCCGCAGCTCCTACGTCTGCAAAAACAGTGTTCTTAGTGCGCCTTCAGGGGCTCGAACCCTGGACACCCTGATTAAGAGTCAGGTGCTCTACCAACTGAGCTAAAAGCGCATGTTTATGAAATTGTTCATTCAGGATTTCCCTGACGCAAAAACTATTATATGAAAGCCCCGGCAAAAAGTCAAGAAAAATTTTATAATTTTTTATGTTTTTTTATTTTTCTTTCTTTTTTTCCTTATCTTTCGGTTTTGGCGACGACATGCAATCCAGTATTTTGCATAATTCATCCGCACTTTTGCGGACTTTGCGGAAGCAGCCATCCAGGCACCTGTGTTCATAAAAGAACTGTGCCATAAGCGCATGCATGCGGCAGTTGCATCTTTTTTGTCCCATAGAAATCCATCCCGAAATGCAAATCTTCCTATATTATATGTTAAATTCAAAAAAAACGTGCAACAGGCAGGAGCTATATCTTCCCGTCCGCCACACGTTTCGCGCTTTCCTGTTATATATATACTTCAATGTCCCAATAACAAACCGCTCATTCATGAAAAACCGCGATCAGCTTACAGATTGGATTACCCACAGAAGAAAATTTCTCCTCGTATTCTGTCATGACATTTCCTTCCATCATATCTTCCTGATGATGCAGGTCAAAGGTATGCGCAACCAGTTTCCATCCTTCACTCTCATTTACTTCTTCCAGTGAAAACTCAAACAGACCCTTATTGTCTGTCTTGAACTCTACGGTCGCCCCGTCCGGAAGGATCTGACTGTAACGTGCAAGAAATTCCCGTGAAGTCAGTCTTCTCTTTGCATGGCGTGCCTTTGGCCATGGATCAGAGAAATTCAGATAAATACGCTGAATCTCACCTTTTTCAAAAATCTCCGGAAGCAGTCTCGCATCCACACACATAAATTTCAGATTATCAAGCTTCTCTCCCGCTTCTTCAATCTTTTCCCTCTTCTGGAGTGCGCGGAGCAGCACGCTGTCGTACATCTCGATTCCAATATAATTGATTTCCGGGTGCAGTTTTGCCATATCCATAAGGAAACGACCCTTGCCCATTCCTACTTCAATATGAATCGGCTGCTCCTGTGTAAACACCTGCGCCCATTTCCCCTTACATTCTGCCGGATTCTGTACTACATAAGGGCTTTCTGTGATGGCATCTTTGGCTCCTGGTATATTTCTTAATCTCATAAATTATTTCTCCGTCCTGTTGAATATGTTTATTATCATACACGTTTCCTTCATATCGGGCAAGCATAATTCCTGTTTTTATACAGCGATACCTGCAGGCTCTGTTCACAATATCAAAAATCACCTATTTAACAGTAAGTCTTTTACCCTTTATTGTGCAATTTTTTATAGTATTTTTTTAACAAAAGGTGTATTATATGATAAAGTTCCAAAAAAACATAGAAAAGGAGGGTGAATATGGAGCAGATACTTCAAAAGTTATCTGAAATCGAGATCACAGCGCAGCGCATCATGCAAGATGCCGACAGAACCAAAGCAGCCCTTTCAGCCGAAATGGAACAGCAGTGTAAGGACCTTGATTTGGAACTGGAACAGGAAACAAACCGCAAGATACAGGCACTTCGGGACAGTCTGGAATCTCGCAAGGATCAGGAACTGACCGCTCTGCGCCAGCAAACAGAGCAGCACCTTGCCGATCTGGATGTCTATTACAAGGAAAATCACCGGCAGCTTTCGGAAGACCTATTCCAACAACTTCTAAAACGATGAAAGGAGTGATCTGACATGGGAAAACTCCTTTCCTACAGCGGAATCTCCACAAAAATCCGCGCCATGCAGAGTAAACTGATCACCGAAGACCAGATTCAGGAAATGCTTCAGTTTACAAGCACATCACATGCCGCCGCATGGCTCAAGCGGACACCGGAGTATTCCAAAACATGGGCATCACTTGATGAAAATTCCCTGCACCGCGGTCAGATTGAAAAATTACTGAAAGCATCTATTTTCAATAATTTTTCAAAGATTTATCAGTTTGCAAGCTCCGAACAGCGAAAATTCCTCGATCTGTATTCCAGACGATATGAAATCCGTGTTCTCAAAGAGCTCATGACCAACCTTTTTGACCACCGCGATACAGACCCTGTCGACCTTTCTCCTTACCGGGAGTTCTTCCGTCGGCATTCCAACCTCGATCTGGATGCACTTACCGCATGCAAAACGATGGACGAATTCATCAATGCCCTTAAAGGAAACGAATTTTACAGTCCACTTTCTCAGATACAGAACCACGATACCGCACTCCTTTTTGATTACGGAATGGCTCTGGATCTATATTATTTTTCACTGATATGGAAAGTCCGCAGGAAACTTTTTTCAGGCAAAGATCTCGAACAGATCACAAAGGCCTACGGTGAAAAATTCGATATGCTGAATCTTCAATTTATTTTTCGTTCGAAGCGCTACTTCAGCATGGCGCCGGCAGATATTTATGCTCTGCTGATCCCGATGAACTATAAACTGAAAAAAGAAGAGATCCGTGCGATCGTTGAAGCTGCAACCTATGAAGAATCACAGCAGCTTTTCCGCAGGACTTATTACGGAAAAAAATACGAACATCTTTCCGCACACAATCTCGAAGAATTTTATAATTACATGCTCCGCAGTACCCTGGAAAAAGAGGCCCGACGCGATCCTTATTCCGTCGCGATGCTTTATTCCTACATGTATCACAAGGAGCATGAAGTAAACCGTCTGACCATCGCCATCGAATGTATCCGTTATGGTGTGGCACCGGACGAAGCAATGCAGTATATTCGTAACAATTAACCATCCCGGAGGATAAAATCATGATTGAGAAAATGAAATTTTTAAGCATCACCGGGCCAAAAGCGGATATTGACAGAATGACGGAAACCTACCTTTCCAGATATGAGATTCATCTGGAAAATGCCCTTGCAGAGCTCACCGAAGTCGCAAATCTGTCGCCGTTTCTGGAGATTAATCCTTACAAAGATCATCTGAATGTGATCGACAGTTTCTACGAACAACTGGAAGCACCTGAAAAGGCAGTCGTCAGTGATATGTCCTTAGAAACGGCTCTCAAGACTGTTCAGAATCTCCGGAACAAAGCGCAGGAGCTGGATGCCGAGAAATCCCGTCTCCAGTCAGAACACGCTGAAATGGTCGACTCTCTGAAAATTATCCGTCCATTCAGAAATCTGGATTTTGATGTGTCACAGATCCTGAACTTCAAATATATCCACTATCGTTTCGGACGTATCGAAAAGCAGTATCTCCAGAAATTCGAGAAATATATCTACGACAATCTGGATACTCTTTTTATCAAATGCGGAGAAGATGAATTATATATCTACGGTGTTTATTTTGTACCGGAGCATCAGGCTCACAAAGTACATGCCGTATATTCATCCATGCATTTTGAGCGAATTTTTATTCCTGATGAATATCATGGAACCGCCGCAGAAGCTTTCGAAAAACTGGACCACAGACATCGTGAGATCCACGCAGGTCTCGATGCCAACAAAGCAGCCTACCAGAAATTCCTCGAGGACAACTGCTCTGCGATCATTTCCGCAAAAGCCGCTCTTGAAGCCTGCTCCAGAAGCTTTGACATCCGTAAACTGGCCGCCTGCACACATGGTGACACCAACACCTTCTATATTTTGTGCGGCTGGATGACCGAAAAGGATGCACTTGCTTTCCAGAAGGATATTCAGAACGATGAAAAAATCTTCTGTCTCATGGAAGACCAGCAAGCTCCCGCCAGGAAAAAGCCACCTACAAAGCTTAAGAATCCAAAGCTTTTCAAACCTTTTGAAATGTATGTAAAAATGTATGGACTTCCTGCCTACAACGAAATGGATCCTACATGGTTTGTTGCCATCACATATTCCTTTATTTTCGGAGCTATGTTCGGTGACGTCGGCCAGGGACTGATCCTTTTCCTCGGCGGTCTGTTCCTTTACAAAACCAAACATATGGACCTTGCGGGAATCATCAGCTGTGCCGGTGTATTTTCCGTATTTTTCGGTTTCATGTACGGCAGCTTCTTCGGTTTCGAGGATGTCCTGAAAGCCATATGGCTGAAACCTATGAACCAGATGATGGACGTACCACTGGTCGGAAGACTGAATGCAGTTTTTGTTATCGCCATCGGTTTCGGAATGTTTATCATTCTGATCTGTATGATATTCAATATCATCAATTCCCTCCGAAACAAAGATGTCGAAAAGGCCTGGTTTGACAGCAACGCCGTAGCCGGACTTGTTTTCTATGGTTCGATCGTACTGACTGTCGGACTCTTTATTTCCGGCAAAAAACTTCCGGCAACTGCTGTTCTTGTCGTGATGTTTGGCGTACCGCTCCTGCTCATGTTCCTCAAGGA
Source organism: Blautia intestinalis (assembly GCF_014297355.1). GTDB lineage: Bacteria > Bacillota > Clostridia > Lachnospirales > Lachnospiraceae > Blautia_A > Blautia_A intestinalis. The sequence continues at coordinate 82,308 of NZ_JACOQE010000009.1, forward strand.
GCCTCTTACCAACCTCGTTGAAAAGAAATCAGAGATTTTCCCGGAGCAGAAAGGTATGTTCTTCGTACAAAGCTTCTTCGAATTATTTGAAGTATTGCTCAGCTACCTTTCCAATACACTTTCCTTCCTGCGTATCGGCGCATTTGCCGTAAGCCACGCAGCAATGATGGAAGTCGTACTTATGCTTGCCGGTGCTACCAACGGAGGCAGCCCCAACTGGATCGTTGTCGTACTCGGCAACATCTTCGTATGTGCAATGGAAGGTCTGATCGTTGGTATTCAGGTTCTCCGTCTGGAGTACTATGAGATCTTCAGCCGTTTCTATGCAGGCAACGGCCGTGAATTCCAGCCATTTATGAAAACATTACGTAAAAGCGCGCAGAAATAAAATATACGGGCAAAGCCCACCCAATAAACCTACATTTTTATCATCAGGAGGATATTATCATGAACATGATTATTCAGATTACAACTGCAATTGCAATGATTCTCAGCATCATCGTACCTTTCGGCTACTTTTTCCTCGGCGAAAAGAGTAAAAAACGTTACAAAAAATCTCTGATCGCCAACTGCTTTATGTTCTTCGGTGTGCTTCTTGTCGCAACCGTAGTCAGCTTCGCAGGTACTGCAAGCGTACAGGCTGCCGGCTCTTCTGCTGACGGACTTGCTACAGGTCTTGGTTATCTCGGTGCAGCTCTTGTTACAGGTATCTCCGGTCTTGGTTCCGGTATCGCCGTTGCAAGCTCCGCAAGTGCAGCTCTTGGCGCACTGAGCGAAGACGGATCCCTGTTTGGTAAATCCATTATCTTCGTAGCTATGGCAGAAGGTATCGCACTTTACGGTCTGATCATTTCCTTTATGATCCTTGGTAAGCTTTAAGGAGCGCTCCCTATGAAAATGTATTTGATCAGTGATAACATTGATACCTACACAGGCATGCGTCTGGCAGGTGTGGAGGGTGTTGTCATTCACGAACGCAGCGAACTGAAAGATGCCCTCGAACAGGCAATCTCCGATAAAGAGATCGGAATCATCCTTCTGACCGAAAAATTCGGCAGAGAATTTCCCGAAATCATCGATGAAGTCCGTCTGCATCACAAAACGCCCCTGATCATTGAAATTCCTGACAGACACGGAACCGGCCGTAAACCGGATTTTATCACTTCATATGTTAATGAAGCAATCGGACTGAAATTGTAGGCAGGAGGTAACACTATCATGACAATTGACGAAAAGCTGCAGCATTTTTATGAGGTTTCCCTTGAAGAAGCCCGTGAAGATGCAGCGCAGGCGATTCAGGAACATAAAAAGCTGCTTTCCGAAAAGCTTGAAGAGCACAGACAACTCAGCCGCCAGAATGCAGAAGCAGAAGTAAAAGCCGAAACAGAGCATGTCCGTCGTGAAGTCAACAAGGCTCTTTCCGCCGAACAGATCACTCTCAAAAGAGACTGGTCCAAAAAGCAGGAAGAACTGAAAGAAGCTCTTTTTGGCGAAGTGAGCACCAAAATCAGAGACTTTATGTCAACTCCCGAATATGAAACATATCTTTGCCGGAAAATCAAAGAAGCACAGGATTTTGCCGAAAATGATGAGATTCATATTTTCCTTTCCAGCACTGACAGGGAACGTCTGGATGCGCTTATTCAGAAGACCGGCGTTTCACTTCAGGTCTCCGGAGAAGATTTCATCGGCGGAATCCGTGCAGAGATCCCGCACAAAAATATCCTGATTGACAATTCATTTGCAGCCAATCTCGATGCCATGCGCAAAGAATTCAACTTTGACGGAGGAATGACCCATGAATAAAACAGGTATTATTTATGGCATCAACGGTCCTGTTATCTATCTGAAGGGTGACTCCGGATTCAAAATTTCCGAAATGGTCTATGTTGGCAAAGATCATCTTGTCGGCGAAGTCATCGGTCTGAAAAAAGGCATGACTACCATTCAGGTATTCGAAGAAACAACAGGGCTTCGTCCGGGCGAAACCGTTATCGGTACCGGCGATGCTATTTCCGTACTTCTCGGACCGGGTATCATCCACAATATTTTTGATGGTATCCAGCGTCCTCTGGAAGAGATTGCAAAAACTTCCGGAAAATATATTTCCCGTGGTGTCAGTGTAGATTCTCTTGATACAGAGAAAAAATGGCACACACATATTACTGTAAAAGAAGGAGATGTCGTAGGTCCGGGCACGGTCATTGCCGAAACACAGGAAACCGCTTCTATTCTCCACAAATCCATGGTACCGCCGAATATTGCCGAAGGTACCGTCATTAAAGCTGCTCCTGATGGAGATTACACCATTCTGGAGCCGATTGTAACTATTGAGCTTCGCGACGGAAGTACCAGAGATCTCGCGCTCGCACAGAAATGGCCGATCCGTATTCCGAGACCCACTCATGTACGTTATCCGGCAAGCGTTCCGCTTGTCACCGGCCAGCGTATCCTTGATACCCTGTTCCCGATTGCAAAGGGCGGTACAGCTGCCGTTCCTGGCGGTTTCGGTACAGGAAAAACCATGACACAACATCAGATTGCAAAATGGTCCGATGCAGATATCATCATTTACATCGGCTGCGGAGAACGTGGAAACGAAATGACTCAGGTTCTCGAAGATTTCAGCAAACTGATCGACCCGAAATCCGGTAACCTTATGATGGACCGTACCACGCTGATTGCCAACACATCCAACATGCCTGTTGCAGCACGTGAAGCATCCATTTACACCGGTGTCACACTTGCAGAATACTACCGTGACATGGGTTATGACGTAGCGATCATGGCAGACTCCACCTCCCGTTGGGCCGAAGCTCTCCGTGAGCTCTCCGGACGTCTGGAAGAAATGCCTGCCGAGGAAGGTTTCCCGGCTTACCTTGCATCGAAGCTTTCCGCATTTTATGAGCGTGCCGGCATGATGCAGAACCTCAATGGTACAGAGGGTTCCGTATCTATCATCGGTGCCGTTTCCCCACAGGGTGGTGACTTCTCCGAACCTGTTACGCAAAACACCAAACGTTTTGTCCGCTGCTTCTGGGGACTTGATAAATCTCTTGCCTATGCAAGACACTTCCCGGCTATCCACTGGCTGACCAGTTACAGTGAATACCTCGAAGATCTGACCCCATGGTACCGCGATCACGTATCACCGAAATTTGTAGCAGACCGAAATCAGATCATGGCGATCCTCAACCAGGAAAGTTCTCTGATGGAGATCGTAAAACTGATTGGAAGCGACGTTCTTCCGGATGATCAGAAACTGACGCTGGAGATTGCCCGTGTCATCCGACTCGGATTCCTTCAGCAGAATGCCTTCCATCAGGAAGACACCTGTGTCCCAATGGAAAAACAATTCAAGATGATGGAGATCATCCTGTATCTGTATGAGAAATCAAAAGCCCTCATCAACCGCGGCATGCCGGTTTCCGTACTGAAAGAAGACAATATCTTCGAACGTATCATTTCCATCAAATATGATGTTCCGAATGATCAGCTTGACCGATTTGATCAGTATCAGAAAGACATCGATGAATTTTATAACAAAGTATTAGAGAAAAACGGCTGACAGGGGGAACGAGATTTATGGCAATCGAATATTTAGGATTAAGTGAAATAAACGGCCCTCTCGTAGTTCTGGAAGGTATCAAAAATGCTTCCTACGAAGAAATCGTAGAATTCCGCATGGACGACGGAACCCAGAAGATCGGTCGTATCATTGAAATTTATGAAGACAAAGCAGTTATTCAGGTATTCGAGGGAACAGATAATATGTCCCTCGGCAATACCCACACACGTCTGACCGGCCATCCTATGGAGATCGGACTCTCTCCGGAAATCCTCGGACGAACCTTCAATGGTATCGGACAGCCGATTGACGGACTGGGCGATATCACACCGGAAGTAAGCCTCAACATCAATGGCCTTCCGCTGAATCCGGTCAAACGTGAATATCCGCGAAACTATATCAACACAGGTATTTCCGCAATCGACGGTCTGACCACCCTGATTCGTGGACAGAAGCTTCCTATCTTCTCAGGAAACGGTCTTCCGCACGACAAACTGGCTGCACAGATCGTACAGCAGGCTTCCCTCGGCGGTGATTCCGATGAAAACTTCGCAATCGTATTCGCTGCTATGGGTGTCAAATACGATGTCGCAGAATTTTTCCGCCGTACCTTCGAAGAAAGCGGTGCTTCCGACCACGTTGTCATGTTTTTGAATCTGGCAAACGACCCGGTCGTTGAACGACTTCTGACTCCCAAGATCGCACTTACGGCAGCTGAATATCTGGCATTTGAAAAAGGCATGCATATCCTTGTTATTTTGACCGACATCACCTCCTTCTGCGAGGCAATGCGTGAAGTTTCCTCCTCAAAAGGTGAGATTCCTTCCCGTAAAGGTTATCCGGGTTATCTCTACAGTGAACTTGCAACACTGTATGAACGTGCCGGAATCGTGCAGGGAGGTACCGGATCAGTTACACAGATTCCGATCCTGACCATGCCAAATGATGACATCACGCATCCGATTCCTGACCTTACCGGTTACATCACCGAAGGTCAGATCGTTCTTGACCGTCAGCTTCACGGACAGGCAATCTACCCGCCGATCAATGTTCTTCCTTCTCTGTCACGACTGATGAAGGATGGTATCGGTGAAGGATTTACACGCGAAGACCATCAGGATGTCGCCAACCAGCTCTTCTCCTGCTACGCAAAAGTAGGCGATGCAAGAGCACTTGCTTCCGTTATCGGCGAAGATGAACTTTCCCCGATTGACAAGCGTTATCTTGTTTTTGGTAAAGCTTTCGAGGCAGAGTTTGTCGGACAGTCCGAAACCGAAAACCGCAGCATCACAGAGACACTTGACAAAGGCTGGGAACTCCTCGGACTTCTTCCGAAGGATGAACTTGACCGAATTGATACAAAGATCCTGAACAAGTACTATAAAGAAACCGTACGTTAAGGGGAGGTGGCTTTATGGATCCAAATACCTTCCCCACCAAGGGAAATCTAATTCTTGCCAAGAATTCCCTCGCGCTCTCCCGTCAGGGATTTGAGCTGATGGATAAAAAAAGGAATATCCTGATCCGCGAAATGATGGAACTGATCGATCAGGCAAAGGATATCCAGTCTCAGATCGATGTGACTTTCCGTGCCGCCTATGCAGCCCTTCAGAAAGCCAACATGGAAATGGGTATTGCCTTTGTACAGCAGGTTTCCTACACCGTTCCTCTTGAGGATTCCATTCGGATCAAGACACGAAGCGTTATGGGTACGGAAATTCCACTCGTCGAATATGAAGAGCAGCTTACCAACACCCCGACTTATGCCTACTACAGCACAAAGGCTTCTCTGGATGAAGCAAAAGCCGCCTTCGAAAAGGTAAAAGAGCTTTCCATCCAGCTCGCAGGCATCGAAAACGCAGCGATCCGTCTCGCAGCCAACATCAAGAAGACCCAGAAACGTGCCAACGCATTAAAGAACATCACAATTCCGAAATACGAGGCACTGACAAAGGATATTCAGAATGCCCTTGAGGAAAAAGAGCGAGAAGAATTCACACGTCTGAAAGTTATTAAACGAATGAAACAGACTTCTTAAGCAACTTACAAAAGTCCATCTGCAATTACGCGGATGGACTTTTTAATTACTACTATTGTCTGATAATTAAAGTTTGAAAGTTTAAAATTTTTCTTTTGAAAGCAAAATTCAGTAATATTTTCACTATGAAAAAGTCAATAGATTTTTCTATCTTTTTTTCGAATTTGTTAATTTCATCATTATTAACCAAAACATTTGTTTTTTATTTATTTATGTAAATCACTTATTCCACATTGATTTTTTGTGGATAATGTGGATAACTTTGTGCATAACTCAAATACAACGATTTTTCAACCTTTTTAGGATGTGGATAACTTTTACACCATTTTTCGCGTTATCCACATTTTTCCCCATTATTCGACACGCTTTGTGCAATTTGCTATTTGTTCGTTTTTATTCGACTTTTTTTGCAAAACAAAAGAGCTACAGTTCCGTTAAATTGCAGAAACTATAGCTCTTTACTGTCTGACTGCTCAAACTATTTATCGAGAAGGTATCTTTGTGCCGAAGCCACTGCATTGGCCCCGTCTGCGACTGCAGTTACGACCTGACGAAGATTTTTGGTACGGATATCGCCTGCTGCAAAGATTCCCGGCTCACTGGTAATCCCGTCCTCTCCTGCCACAATATATCCTGCTTCATCCAGCTTCACCAGATCTTTGAATTTCTCTGTTCCCGGAACGATTCCGACTGCGATAAACACACCATCTGTTTCAATGAAACTTTCTTCCTGTGTTTTTTTGTTCCGGATCTTCAATGCCTCTACTTTATCCGTTCCCTCAATGGACAATGGAATACTGTCCCATATGAGCTCCACGTTTTTGCATGCAAAGAGACTCTCCTGAAGGATTTTCTCCGCACGAAGTTCATCTCTTCTGTGTACCAGATAAACCTTTTTACAGGTACGTGAAAGAAGGATCGCATCCTCCACCGCCACGTTTCCGCCACCGACTACGACAACCGTCCTGTCCTGAAAAAATGCTGCATCACAGGTCGCACAATAGGAAACCCCCATGCCACTCAGTTCTTCTTCACCCGGGATTCCGAGGTGGCGGTGTGTTGCCCCGCAGGCAATGATCACTGCTCTGGCACGGTATTCATTTTTTTTCGTGCGGATAACTTTGATTCCATGCTCTGTCTCGATAGAACGAACCGGCTCCCTCTGCGGTTTCATTCCCAGTTTTTCTGCATGTCCTGCCATTGCTTCCCCGAGATCCAGACCGGTGATTCCCGGCAGTCCCGGATAATTATCTACCTCATATGTGTCCACAATCTGACCGCCCTGCACAAATTTCTTATCCAGCCAGATTGTATTCAGTTTTGCTCTTGTCGCATAAATAGCTGCGCAGATTCCTGCAGGACCTGCTCCCAGAATCGCCAGATCATATATATTTTCCATGATATTCTGCCTCACTTTCTCTGTTGCTACCATTTAAGTTTAGCATACAATCCCTTTTTTTCCAATAAAATAGTAAAAAGCATCTCTCACTGAGGTTTTTATGCATATATCTTTTCGCAAAAATCCTTCCCGCATTCTGATCATCTGTGCTCTGTGTGTGGTTTTTCTCATCGGATCAGTTCTTGGTCATCTCAATGCCGGCGGAAGCTCTGCAGACCGCTCCTTTCAAACTTACACGGACCGTCTGTTTCGTGAAGAAGTCTCCGGAAATATGCTGAATCTCCACTATTCCATTGCCTATCCGGAAAAACAGCAGATCACACGGCCCGCTCCAACGCTTGGCACAGTTTCCGCTCCGGATGACAACAGTATTTCCCGATACCGGGAAATTATGAAAAAACTCCAGACGTTTGATCCGGCAGGACTTTCTGAGACAAATAAGATCACTCTCGATATGCTCCTTCTGTATTATAAAACCCAGCAGCGTTCCACTGACTTTTATCTTCTGGAAGAATACTTAAGTCCCAGCCTCGGCATGCAGGCGCAGCTTCCTGTTCTTCTCGCAGAATATGCGTTTTATCAGGAACAGGACATTGCAGATTATCTCAATCTCCTCACATCTGTTCCCGCTTATTTTGACAGTGTTCTGGATTTTGAGCGGCAAAAAGCTGACGCCGGTTACTTTATGAGTGATGCAACGCTAAAACGTATTGTCAGTCAGTGTCAGGCTTTTATAAAAGAACCGGATTCCAACTACATGCTGGAGGTTTTTGCCGCCAAGTTAAAAGCGTTTGGTACCATTTCCGAATCAGAACAAAAGACTTTAAATTCCAGGCATAAAGAAATTCTTTTAAACACAGTAATTCCGGCTTACCAGAAGCTGATACAGGGACTTCTCGCCCTGCGAGGTTCCGGTCGTCCCAGCCAGGGACTTGCACATATGCAGAAAGGAAAAGAGTATTATCTGTATCTGCTCCGCAGTCAGGTGGGCTCCTGGACGGCCGTCAAAGATATGCAGAACCGACTCACCGAACAAATCAGTACGGATATGAAACTGGTTCAGCAGATGCTGAAAGAACAGCCATCTCTCCTTCGAAAGATGAAAAGCTCTCTGGATCTTCCGGAATGCAAACCTGCACAGATGCTTGGAGCTCTGCGTGACCGGATAGCCGATGATTTTCCCGAGCTGCCGGAGACAGAATTTGAAACACGCTACGTACACAAATCCATGGAAAATTATTTGAGTCCGGCCTTCTATCTGACACCGCCGCTTGACACCGGATCACCAAATGTCATTTACCTAAACCCTGCTGATCAGACTTCAAATCTGGAGCTTTTTGCCACACTTTCGCATGAAGGATTTCCCGGACACCTTTATCAGACTATTTACTTCCAGAAGACTGCTCCTGCTGACATCCGTACTTTGATCACCTCTTCCGGTTACATAGAAGGATGGGCTACCTATATTGAATCTTACGGTTATCAGTATGCTGCCCGTGATCTCGATGATCCTGCTGCCACTGATTATACAAGGCTGGTTGCGCTGAACCGCCGGATCAATCTTTGCATTTATTCACTTCTTGATATCGGCATACATTATTATGGATGGAACGAAACACAGGCAGCCCGTCTCCTTCAGTTTTTCGGAATCACAGATACCCACGTTGTATCTGAAATTTTTCAGTACATCGTGGAAACTCCTGCTAATTACCAGAAATATTGCTGGGGATGTCTTAATTTTCTTGATCTGAAAAAAGAATGGGAAGATACTCTGGATGATGATTTTGACCTGAAAACTTTTCACCGGAATCTGCTTGAGATCGGGCCGGTTCAGTTTCCGGTACTCCGGAAATATATGCATGAACGGCTGCAAAAAGCAACAAAAGGAGGTGCCGGGGCCAATGTCATTGGTCTCAGCGCACCTCCCGTTTTATCATGTTTCCTGTAATATTTTTAATTCTTTTCTTTGTTACCGTAACTGTCAAAAAAGTTCTGCAGTTTCAGCAATGCTCTGGTAAGATCCTTTGTCTCCTTCGGATTAAGATCATCAAGAACTGCCATCACCATTTTTTCATGAAAAATCTTGTGATGAAGAAATGCCTTCTCGCCTTTCTCCGACAGAGAAACCAACACGACACGCCGATCCTCTTCACTTCTCGTTCGCTCTACATATCCCTTCTTGACCAGATGGTTGATCGCGATCGTCAAAGTCCCTGTCGTAACAGAGACCGCTTTTGCAACGGTAGACATGTTTTTGGGCTCCTGAATACCGATTGCTTCCATAATATGCATATCATTTACGGATATATCTTTGTATTCTGATGTGATCAGCGCACGTTCTTCAATATCCAGAATATCTTTAAACATTTTTACCAGAATACTGTTTACTGTTTCATACGAATTCATATTGCTCTCCTCCGCTTTCTGCCCCTCTCCTGCTTATATTTTTTATTATACCCGATGTTTGTTTGAATCACAAAACATTTTTCAGTTTATTTTTTTAACTTAATTCTTTCTTTAGCGGAATCTATTTGCTATAATAATGAATTGAACACAACATGGACCTTTTGTATCTAAAATCATATGCAAACGGTCTTCGCAAATACACAAAGGAATTTATTATGAAAAAAAACAAAAACATCCCACTTAATCTGAAAGAGCAGATCAACTCGCGTATTGGTCTGATCTGTTCCATCGTTGTAATGATTCTTCTGGTCTTTGTTTTCCATCAACTTGATTATCAGATCATCCAGAAGCCGGCAGATCAGGCTTCCAAAGAAGCCGAGCAGAAGAAACTGGAAGCGGAAAAAGCCGCCAGAGCACCGGAGATTTCCACAGCTACTGTAATCGCTGTCGGTGACAATCTGTACCATGACAGTCTGATCCAGTCAGGTGAATCTGATTCCGGCACATGGAACTATGATGCAATCTATGAAAATGTCAAAGACGAGATTCAGGCAGCAGACATTGCCATGGTCGATCAGGAAACTGTTCTCACCACAGAGCATGATGCAGTCAGCGGTTATCCGTCCTTCGCAACACCTACGGAAGTCGGTGACGCACTGATCAATGCCGGCTTTGATATCATCGAATCTGCAACTAACCACATTGATGATTATGGCTATGATTACATGGCACAGACACTGAATTTCTGGAAGACCAGTTACCCGGATGTTCCGGTTCTTGGTATCCATGATTCCGAAGAAGATGCCAATACAGTCAAAACTCTCGAAGTAAACGGCATTAAAGTTGCGTTTCTGGATTATACATATGGAACGAACAATTCCGGTGCCGGAGACGGCAGAGATTACATGATCGATATTTTCGAGAAAGACAAAGTTGCATCCATGATTGAAAAGGCAAAAGCAGACAGTGATGTGCTGATCTTTGTTGCTCACTGGGGCAAAGAAATGGAAACCATGCCTACCGAATATGAAAAGGAATGGGCAACTTTCCTGATGCAGCAGGGTGTAGATGTCGTAATCGGCGGCCACCCGCATATACTCCAGCCATATGGACGTATGTCAGACAAAGAGGGGCACAGTATGCTGATCTTCTATTCTCTCGGAAACTTTGTTTCTACACAGGAGTCCTTCGATGCACTTTTAGAGGGAATGGGCTGCTTTACGATCCAGAAGACCGTACAGGACGGCAAGACCTCTATAGAGATCAAAGATGCAGAAGTTAAGCCTATGGTCATGCATTACAATAAAGAAGCCGGTGTATTCAGTCCGTATATGTTGTCTGATTACACAGAAGACCTTGCCTCACAGCATGAGCTTCGTACAGTGCTCGGAGATGATTCCTTTACTCTTGCAAATTTGCAGGCACGCTTTAAAGAGATCATGTCCCTGAATGTAAAGCCATCCACCAACACCGATCTTCTTGATGTCAGCTTCAACTCAGACGGTGATATGGTCAATTCCAATGGTGAATATGTAGATGATATCTGGTCTGTCAGCGCATCAGATGCACAGAGTGAAGGCTCAGATGGCAGTTCGGATGACAGTTCGGATAGCTCAGATGATTCGGACTACAGTGATGAGTCGGACTATTATGATGACAGCTCTGATTATTACGATGACAGCTCCGATTATTACGATGACTCAGCCGACTACAGTGACTACTCGGATGAGGAATAAATGAGCAGAATAGGATCCGCTACAGTTATGTATTTTAAAAATCCCCTCCGGTGTCCGGTTTATAGACAAATCAGGAATTCAGAAGTACTATAAAAGAATAAAATTCTACTAAAAACGCCCCGAAGAATGATGAACTCGCTTCGCTCAGACAGCATCATTTTTCGGGGCAACGTAGTATTTTCTTCTTTAAGTACTTCTACAAATTCCTTCAAGCGTCTTAAACCGGACACCGGAGGGGATTTTTCTATACATAAGTTGCAGACAATCCCAAGCCTCTCATTGGGGACGGGCAGGGAATTGTAATTTTAAATTTTAACAAAGAATTTAACACCTTTCCGATTTGTCCGTGACCGGATATATGGACGGAGTTTTAATATAACTGTAATTGATACTGTGAATGTTATTTCCGCAGCAGCAATTTCTTTGCGTTTTCTTCGGTTACTGCAATCACTTCTTCCGCGCTGCATCCTTTAATCTGTGCAATTGCCTCTGCCACATACGGCAGATTCAGCGAACTGTTGCGTTTTCCACGGTTTGGTTCCGGACTCAGGTATGGACTGTCTGTCTCAAGTACAAGCTGTTCAAGCGGTGCATATGCAACCACTTCTTTCAGTTTCTTCGCATTTTTAAATGTAACAACACCGCCGATTCCCAGATACAGTCCCATATCCAGATATTCTCCTGCTATTTCTTTTCCATAAGAAAAACAATGGATAATGCCGCCGTACATACCGCCTTTCATGCAATCCTTCACCAGATTCAACGTATCTTTTGCCGCCTCTCTGCTGTGGATCATAAATGGAAGCTTTTCTTCGCGCGCAATCTCCATCTGTGCCAGAAACATCTTCTTCTGGATTTCATGCTCGTGTTCTTCTTTGTGCCAGTAATAGTCCAGGCCAATTTCTCCGATAGCCACTGATTTTGGCAAACGGGATAACCGGCGGATTTCTTCCAGAGTTTCCTCTGTCATTTTTTCCGCATCGTCCGGATGAATACCGAATGCACCATAAACAAACGGATATTTTTCCATCAGTTCTTCTGTATCTTTCAGACTCTCGACCGACGCACATGCATTCACAATATGCCCGATTCCATGTTTCTGCATCGATGCAAGCAAATTCTCTCTGTCCTGTGCAAAAGCCTCATCATCATAATGTGCATGTGTCTCAAAAATCATAGGTGTTTCCATCAGTCTTTCTTCTCCTCAATCACAAATTCGTCTCCCTCACGGATGATTCCTCCATGAAGTACTTTTGTAAAAACACCCTCCCGCGGCATAATACAATCACCCATTTTCTGAAATATCGCACATCCATGATGGCATTCTTTCCCAATCTGTGTCATTTCCAGCACAACATCGTTGCATCGAAATCTTGTTCCGACTGGAAGTGCTGAAAAATCGAATCCCTGCACAACAAGGTTTTCTCCAAATGCTCCGTCCTCTACCTCTGCGCCCCGTGCACGGAATGCTTCAATCTTATCATATGATAAAAGACTGACCTGACGGTGCCATTTACCGGCATGTGCATCATCTTTGATGCCCCAGTCCTCTATAAATTCTGCTGCCTGCACCGGGTGTTTCTGTGTTCCCTTTTTTTCACTGATGCAGACTGCAATTACTTTCCCCATAACTCAATTCTCCCTTATTTAAAAATACCCGGACAATTCCTACTGTAAAATGTGCAGCATACCTGACATGGCATATTCTTCTTCACATATCTGGATTCTGCCGAGGGCTGTTCATATTTCTACTTGCGTGCACAATCACGTGCTTCACCGCTCAGGATTTCAAGCCCGTGTGCCAGTGCATCGATAATATATTCCAGACTTTCCCGTACTGCTTTCGGACTGCCCGGAAGATTTATGATCAATGTCTTCCCTCGGATTCCAGCTGTCGCACGGCTCAGCATCGCACGTTTTGTGATCGTCATGCTGTATGCGCGGATTGCCTCCGGTATTCCCGGAACCTTTCGCTCGATTACTTCTTCCGTTGCCTCTGGTATGACATCGCGCTCTGAAAATCCGGTTCCGCCTGTCGTCAGGATCAGCTCCGCTTTTTCTGAATCTGCTATTTCCTGCATTTTTCCTGCAAGCATTACCTGATCGTCCGGAAGGATATCCATAGAAATCACTTCATATCCTTCTCTTTCCAGAATTTCTTTGATTGCAGGTCCGCTTAAATCCTCCCGCTCACCTCTGTACCCGGAATCACTTGCTGTTATAATTGCTGCGCGTTTCATTATTATCCTCCTATCTGTGACATACACAAACTCTCTGTATCATCTTCTTTTACCTTTTCTCTGAAATGATGGCCGTCCGGTTTTTCGGACAGTGCAGCTTTTATGATTTCTTTTAATTCTTCATCCGTTCCACCGTTTCTCAACGCTTCTCTCAGATCACGTCCTGCTGTATATTGCAGACATGTTTTCAGATAACCCTGTGAAGTCAGGCGAATGCGGTTGCACTCACTGCAGAACTTGTGGCTGATCGCACTGATAAAGCCTATCTTGCCCTGAAATCCATCCACAGTATAATACTTACACGGGCCGTTTCCAAGAGGGAGTCCCTCATATGGGAAAAGTATGCCAAATTTTTTTTCCAGAAGAGATACGATTTTTTCCTGTGACATTCCTGTGAAAGAACTTCCATAACCAATCGGCATCATCTCTATAAAACGGACATGTACGGGATATTTGTGGGCGAATTCTGCAATCTCGCACAGATTCTGCTCCTCTATTCCCAATGGCACACAGTTGATCTTTAACTGCACGTTCGGATATTTCATTGCTTCTTCAATACCGGCAAGAGTATCGTCAAGAAGATCTCTGCGTGTGATTTTCATGAAACCCTCTCTGTCAAGTGTATCCAGACTGATATTCAGACTGTCAAGTCCTGCCTCTGCGAGTTCTTTCATCTGTTTTTTCAAAAGGATTCCATTCGTAGTAAGTGTCACTTTTTCGATACCTGGAATTGCTTTTATCTGATGGATCAGTCCCGGAATCCGAGGTCGCACCAGCGGTTCTCCACCGGTAATTTTAATCTTTTTGATACCCAGTTCTGCCATCACCTGGCATACCCGGATGATTTCTGGTTCCTGCAGGATATTTTCGCGTCCGGTCAGCCTTATACCTTCCTCGGGCATACAATAAATGCAGCGTAAGTTGCAGCGATCCGTCACGGAAATCCTCAGATAATCAATATTTCTTCCACAACGATCTATCATGTTTCATCCCCAAAACGAAAATCTCCGCTTTTTCCTCCTGTTTTTTCTACCAGATGGATTTCTGACATTACCATATGCTTGTCAATTGCTTTACACATGTCATAGATAGTCAGAAGTGTCACCTGCACTCCTGTCAGAGCCTCCATTTCCACGCCGGTTTTCCCCTCTGTCTTGACGGTACAGAATACATGAATACGGTTCTTTTCCTGATCCAGTTCATAATCTATCGCACATTTCTGTATCGGAAGAGGATGACACATCGGAACCAATTCGGATGTTTTTTTGACCCCCATAATGCCTGCCACCCGTGCCACACCGAGGACATCACCTTTTTTGACATTTCCTTCTGTAACGCATGTCATGATCTGCGGGCCTACAGAAATATAGCCTGTTGCCAATGCTGTCCGATAAGTGACACTTTTATCGGAAACATCCACCATCACTGCATTTCCTTCTTTATCAAAATGTGTAAGTCCGTTCGCCATGACTTTTCCCTCCTGAAATCTCTGCTGATTATTTTCACCACAGTCTTGTCCTGCGCCTGACTGTCATTTATCATATCAATCACATACAGTATACCCGTAAAACATATGTCTCTGCAAGTACAATGCAAAAGCTTTTGGTTACAAAAATCCCCCGTGCTCGTTGTTGCGATACACAGGGGATTGCAATTTCATTCGCAGTAACTGTCAAACTCCATCATACATCAGCAGATTTCAGCACCTGCCGGCATTTCTTTTTCCGGTACCATCAGGGACAGATTTCCATCCGCATCTTCGGCGCAGAGGATCATTCCTTCACTGAGGATTCCTGCAAGTTTGGCAGGTTTCAGGTTTGTTACAACCATAACTTTCTTGCCAACCATTTCTTCTGCACTGTAGTGAGATTTGATGCCGGATACGATCTGGCGTACCTGACTGCCGATTTTTACCTGAGAGCAGAGAAGTTTACGAGATTTTTTGACTTCTTCGCAGGCAATGATCTCACCAACCTGGAACTGAAGTTTGCCAAAATCATCAAATGTGATCTCCGGTTTTGCTTCAATGTCGATCACGTTTTCTTCTTTTGCTTCTTCAACCGGTTCTTCTTTCTTTGGATGAAGTTCTTCTACTTTTGCAAGTACTTCTTTGAGATCAAGACGTGCAAACAGGATCTCCGGTTTTTCTGTAACTTTGTTTCCTGACGGATACAGTCCGAATGTCTTAAGATCTTCAAGTGTACGTTTTTCTGTATTTAACTGAGCAAGGATGCGTTCTGTGGTCTCCGGCATAAAAGATTCCAGAAGAGTTGCACCCATGGTGATTCCCTCAACCAGATTATAGAGAACAGTTGCAAGACGGTCTTTCTTTGCTTCGTCTTTTGCAAGAGCCCACGGCATAGTCTCATCGATATATTTGTTGAGACGTTTGAACAGCGTGAAGACTTCTGTCATGGCATCTGCAACACGCAGTTTGTCCATTTTTTCTGCAACTTTGCCCGGAACTGCCAGTGCAAATGCTTTGAGGTCTTCGTCGACCGGCTCCACAATACCTTTGTTTTCAACAACACCGCCGAAGTATTTGTTGGACATGGAGATGGTACGGTTTACAAGGTTTCCGAGTGTATTTGCAAGTTCGGAATTCAGTCTTTCTACCATCAGTTCCCATGTGATAACACCATCGTTTTCGAATGGCATTTCATGAAGTACGAAATAACGGACAGCATCTACGCCGAAGAAATCAACGAGTTCATCTGCATAGATAACATTTCCTTTTGATTTACTCATCTTGCCATCTCCCTGAAGCAGCCACGGATGTCCGAATACCTGTTTCGGAAGCGGCAGATCAAGTGACATCAGGAAGATAGGCCAGTAAATAGTATGGAAACGAATGATGTCTTTACCGATCAGATGAAGGTCTGCCGGCCACAGTTTGTTGAACTGTTCAGAGCTTTCGCCGTCGCAGTCATATCCGATTCCTGTAATATAGTTTGTCAGAGCATCCAGCCATACATAAACAACGTGTTTCGGATCGAAGTCTACCGGAATTCCCCATTTGAAGGATGTTCTGGATACACAGAGATCCTGAAGTCCCGGAAGAAGGAAGTTGTTCATCATCTCATTTTTACGTGACTCCGGCTGAATGAAATCCGGATGTGTGTTAATGTAGTCGATCAGACGGTCCGCATATTTGCTCATTTTGAAGAAGTATGCTTCTTCTTTTGCAGGTACACACGGACGTCCGCAGTCCGGACATTTGCCATCTACAAGCTGTGATTCTGTAAAGAAAGATTCACATGGTGTACAGTACATTCCTTCATAATGTCCTTTGTAGATATCACCTTTTGCATACATCTTCTTGAAGATTTTCTGAACCTGTTTTTCGTGATCGGCATCTGTGGTACGGATGAATTTGTCATAAGATGTGTTCATCAGATCCCAGATTCTCTTGATCTCACCGGATACATTATCTACGAATTCCTTTGGTGTGATTCCTGCTTCTTCTGCTTTGAGTTCGATCTTCTGACCATGCTCGTCAGTTCCTGTCTGGAAAAATACATCATATCCTTCCTGTCTCTTGTAACGTGCAATTGCATCTGCCAGTACGATCTCGTAAGTGTTACCAATGTGCGGCTTACCGGATGTATAAGCAATCGCGGTTGTAATATAATACTTCTGCTTGTCCATTTTATAGTTCCTCCTAAAATATAACAGTTTCCTTTTACATAAAAAAACGTCTTCTCATTTTACTGAGAAGACGAGTTCTGCCCGTGTTACCACTTCTTTTCGTTCCTGCCTCGCGGTCAGAAACCTTATCGGGTACGATTCCAGA
This sequence comes from Blautia intestinalis, assembly GCF_014297355.1. GTDB lineage: Bacteria > Bacillota > Clostridia > Lachnospirales > Lachnospiraceae > Blautia_A > Blautia_A intestinalis. Next base: position 99,488 of record NZ_JACOQE010000009.1, read on the forward strand.
TTGCTGCATTAAAAACCTGATTATCCTTTTCATGCTCTTTCCTGATACCCTTCCGCTATAACAGGCGGTCCCGTTACAGTCTAAATGCAGATCGGACACTCTGTACTGTACAAATACGAGCGTTCACTCCGGATCACAATCTCAACCGTACCTCTCCCAAGCCATCTTCCATATGTACCCGCACATTCCTCTCAGCAGCCGGAATCCGTCATAAAATAATAACCGTTTCCTCTGGAATTTCTCTGTAATGCCAGTATCAAATGTACTCTCTTGTTCTTTGAGTTTACTTATATTATGCGGATTTATCTGGTTCCGCTTCTTTAGAAATAGTAGCATATTTACAAATATTTGTAAACCGGGAATTTCGCTAAGCGGAAAATCTGATTCTTAACTTATCTCTTGATTTTTACCTGTCGCGACCAGTTTCCGTATACCTTTTTTCCATTTACCTTTCGATATGCTCTGATGCGATAACGATATGTTTTACCTTTGGAAGCTTTTTTATCCATAACAGTGGTCTTAGCGGTTGTTGCAACCTTAGTCCATTTTTTACCTGTGGTACTTCGATATATCACATATCCTGATGCACCTGCTGTTTTTTTCCATTTGAGCTGAATGCCGGAGGCTTTCTTTGCTGCTTTTAACGTCGACGCAGAGAGCAGTGCTTTTCCACCGAATGATTTGGAGTATTCTCCATAAATATATTTACCACCGGACACCCTGTATGCCCTGATACGATATGCATAACTGTATCCCGTCTGTACCGGATACTTCTTTGAATTACTCTGTACATAGGACAATGCCGGTGTTTTTATATCGGCGATTTTCTGCCACCTGGAGCCATTCTTTCTTTCAATCACATATCCGCTGGCATTTGCCGCTTTTTTCCAGCTTATTTTGATTTTATTATAACCTGAAGAAACCGCCTTAACCGCACTTACTGTTCCCGGTTTTACAGTTCCTTCCTGCTTATTGTCTGTTTCCGGCTTTTTGTCCGGTTCCGGTTTTTCGTCTGGATCCGGTTTTTTATCCGGTTCCGGTTTCTCATCTGGATCCGGTTTTTTATCTGGATCCGGTTTCTCGTCTGGATCTGGCTTCTCACTCGGCTCTGGTTTCTTATCCGGCTCTGTTATTTCATATAATGCCAGATTCGGTTTTGTTGTAATATCTTTCCACTGTCTTTCCGTTGCATCTTCAAAATTATCGGAAATTTTTCTTCCATCAACCGATTTCACTATCGTGCGATCAGCTATATTAACAGAAGAAACATATGCCTTTCCGGCAACGGAATCTTCTTTCGACATGATTGCAGAGCCGCCTTCCAGCCATGCACTGGATGTTTCGATTGATCCGGTTCCGCTGACACCATTGCCGCCATCGTCAAAAGAACCATTTCCACCAACTGCGATCAGCTTTCCATTACCCTTAACTGTTCCCTGATCCAGAATCAGTGCTGCACCACCTACGGATGTCGTGGCATTTCTTCCCCCGCCAAATACACCAAGGACACCATTGTCCGAGATTGTGAGTGTACCTCCGGATATTTTCATTGCAGGCTGTCCACTATAACTTTTCTGGGTGTTCGGGTCTTTGCCGGTAGCGGCCTCATCGCCTCTGATGTAAACCTCACCCTCCAAAGCCACATTTCCCTTAACAAGCACTACAGGCGCTGTATTATGACGCACCTCTGATCCATTCGCCAGAAAATTTGTATTGGAATAAATCAGCGAGTTCTCCAGAATTGCCCCGCCATTCAGGATCAACTGTCCATTCACAGATGCACCTGTCAAAAAGCTTCCACCGTAGTTGTCATAATTTACAGAGATTCTTCCTCCATCCATTGCTTCGATCAGTCCGTGGACAGAAGAATCACGCAGGCAAAGTCTTCCGCCTTTCTGTACGATAATTCGTACACTGCTGAAAATTTTCATATTTACAAGTGTCAGATCACAGCCTGACGGAACAATCAATGTCTGTGTCGGGCTTTCTGATTCGGATACAGAATATCCCAGCTCACCATATGTTCCACTTGTATGAGAGCCATACCATGCTTTGATCTGTGCCGGTACAGTTACTGTCTCATTTGTACCGCCAAAATTTGCAATTGCCCATGGTTCCATATCATACATGTATTTGCCATCTGCAGTCTGCTGTGCATTTTCAAGTTTCAGGCAGTCACTCAGTTTTTCTGTACGTGAATAAACCTTAAATGCAAGCTCATTACTGGTTGCGGTTCTGCCATTCTGATCTGTTACTGTTACACTTACCGGATAAGAACCCGGTTGATCGGGAACACCGCTCAGTGACAGGGAGCTGTCATAAATCGAGTATACACCTGACATTCCACAGGATTCCGTGTCAATATTTACGCTTGTCTTTTTTGTATTTACCGTTACTGCTTCATGTAAAGGTTTCCAGTCATTTTTTCCCGGCGTTGTTCCGTCCGGAACCACTGCCGCTTCAACAATAACATTGCTGTTTTTATTCGTAGAAACCGAAGTAGATGCTCCACTGATCGCATCATATTTCTGCTGACCGGTAAGTGCACTGTCAAAATATCCGTTTAATCTCACATATAATGTGTTCTGTCCATCAGATGGACCTTCTTTATCATTTCCACTGCTTGGATCATAAGGCTCCACTGCGAAATCACTTCCACTCCCCTTCACACAAAGAAGCAGATCCTGATATGACGGATTTTTTATCGTAATAATATCTCCGATAGTCAGCATGCCGTCTCCACTGCCGTCAAAGACTGCCGAAGCATCTGAACTATCCATATAATATGCATTTCTTCTAAACAAACTGTATTTTGAAGATACTTTTTCCCATACATTTCCATTTACAAGGATCTGGCTGATTCCTCCTGCATATGCACCGTCAGAAAAAAGAAGTTTCTGATAATCGCTCCCAAAGCCTGACTCCAGTTTTGCTTCTGCAGTCGGTGCATCTTTTAACTGTTTGGATTCTGCAACTGCATCTTCGGAATCCGCGTCTGAAAACAGATCCACATCTGTCACACTGTCTACTTCGCTTTCTGATGCAGCGCTATCTTCCGTTACTGCACCTTCATCCTCAAAATCTTCCTCTGTTGAATCCTGAATTTCCATTTCTTCAGCATCTTCATTGCTGTCTTCCTCAACTACCACCTCTGCATCAGAAAAATCATCTGTCGCAAAAGCCGGCACCGCTGTAAATAAATTTACAGTCATCATTGCCGAAACTAAAAATGCAATCTGTCTCTTCACAGTTCTCCCCCTCTTACTTTAGTTAGTTATTTAAAACCTTGTTAAAGAATAACATTTCTTAGAAATTCTGTCAATTGCATTATCGCTTCATTATGTATACAATCGGTCTCTTAGTGCACACTATCTACTGTCAGCGGATGCTATCCAATATGAGATTTGACTAGCTAATGTTCCAATTGACGAACATATATTCCGAGTTGTATGATTAATTCAATAATTAAAGTGTAAATTATCTGACGTTAACTCTTTTCTATCTTTCCTAAAGGAGGGACTTTTATGCAGGCTTTATCACAGACAAATGCAGGCGATACCTGTACGATCAAATGGATGTTTGGCATTCCGGAGATTCTGGAAACGATGAGAAACATGGATATTAAAGAAGGCAGTACCATTCAGGTCATCCAGAAGTGCCGGGACTGGCTGATCATCGGAAGCAACAACCGAAGGCTGGCAGTCGGCAATGAGGTTGCCGACCGGATTCAGGTATAGGGTAATGAGGATACGGGGATAGTCGTAAAAAGTTCCGTACAAATTTTTGCGGCTATATCTCACCGGCTGTTTTTCATGTACAGAAATTTTTTACAATTCTCCCCGTTTTGAATCATTATGAATAGAAAGTCTCATACTTCTCTGATATGAAACAGGGCTATCACCTGCCCCGTGAAATAAAATCATCGTGAAGTATAAAAAATATACTATATCTATCTTTTACATCTCCGATATAAGAAAATAAAAATGTCTGTATATTGAAATAACCATCCAGACTTTCTGCAGGAGTCTGAGAAGTACTTAGATATGATCTGACTGTGTTGCGAATAAAAATCGTACTGTTTGAGTGAAACGAGTTTACGATTTTTATAAGCGCTTTTAACAATCAGGAATATCTTTAGTACTTCCGGACGACGAAGCCTGTCTGAATGGTTATTTCATATATCACAGACATATAATATCTTATAATGTGAAAAAACTGCCAATTATATATTTCTATACAATCGACAGTTTTTTTTTGTTACTTCATCTTAAATTCTATCGTCACTTTAAACAGATCCCCGTCAAGATACAGGTTAAACGTACCTCCCTGCAGCTGCACAAGGTCTTTCGCGATAGACAATCCCAGACCGCTTCCTTCAGTATTTCTGGAAACATCCCCGCGGATAAAACGCTCTGTCAATTCGTCTGCCGTAATATTCAGCGGCTGCGCGGAAATATTCTTGAGGGAGAGCTGTACATTCGGACGATTCACACTTACATCTACATAAACTCTCGTGTTTTCCATGGCATATTTAGCTGTGTTTCCAAAGACATTCTCCAGAACTCTCCAGAGTCTTCGTCCATCGGCACAGATGATTGCCTCTTCCTCATCAAAATGAACTATCATCTGAAGCTTTCTTTCTTCAAATTTCTCTTCAAATTCTCCGATCACCTGATTGACCAGCTCTACAAAATTCAGTTCTGTCATTTCCAGTGTGATATTTCCGGTACTTGCCTTGGATGCCTCTACGACATCTTCTGTAAGAACCTTCAGTCTCTGTGCCTTATTTTCCAGAACTTCCAGATACCCCCTGATCTTGGGATCTTCCGGATTTTCTCTCTTGAGAAGATCTATATAGTTGATGATCGATGTCAACGGTGTCTTGATATCATGTGAAACATTCGTGATCAGTTCTGTCTTCATCCGCTCGTTCTTGAGGCTGTTTTCTACGGCTGCGTCCAGTCCCTCCCCGATATGGTTAATATAATCCGCCACCATTTCCTGTTCACCGGAGAGTTTTTCCGTTGGAATTTTATATTGCAGCTCACCGTCTGTGATTTTTTTCAAACCACCAATGATCTGTTCTCGTCCCCATGCCTTTTTCAGCAGCCAGTAAAGTACTGCCACATCCAATACAAGCAAAAGCAACAAGGGAAGCATGGCACCAGCTCCAAATCCCAACATAACAAGCAGCATCTGTGCAAATACAAAACATCCAAACCCGGCAGCTATCTTTATTCTGCTGATGGTATTTTTACTCATAAAAACCACCAGATTTCCGATAGCTTTGAAAATTTTTTTAATCATCCGCAACACATGTCTGAGAAGTGAATCTCTCCACAGTGATCTCGCTTTGATCCTGCGCACCAGACTGAGCCAGCCCGTCAGGAACCAGCCTCCTGTCCAAATGCCGATCATTCCGAAATCAATGACTTCCCAGATTATCCGCATTTCTTCTGAATCCATTGCCTGTATCAGTATTGAAAGTCCCATCAGCCAGATTACAACAATCATACCTGCTGCAATCTCTGTATACCATCGGTCAAAGAAATTCAGATGTACTTTTTCATCTTCGTTGTTTCGTCCTGCTGCAACTGTCAGAATCACAATTCCTACGAGTGCCAGAATAAATGCAGCCACAGAAACAACCATGATCGGCACCAGCCATGGTTCAAACTTCTCATAAGCCAGTTTTTCCTGCTTGATTCTGTCTAATACAGGAAAATCTTTATCTACAGAAACAAAGTAAAGATAATTTTCTCCGGCAAATCCTGTATTCTCAACCATACTCTGCCAGTAAGATACTGTCCAATCCGAAACATTAGTAAAACCAAGTATACAGTCCTGCATCTCCGGTGAAATGAGCATGAAAGGATCAGCACCAGATGTCAGCTTATCCAGCATTTTTTCATAATTTGCCGAAGTGACCCCATTTATATTACTGTACACTTTATCGGACTTTGTATCTACATACATATAGTTGATATTTGTCGCACCCTGCGTATATGTTTTCAGGATTTTCTCACCATATGATGCGTCACTGTATTCTACCAGTGCCTCATATAAATACTGATATGCTCTGCTGATGTTCCCTTTCCATTCTTTACTGTTATTTACAACATCAAGAATGCCGTCCGCTCCATCCGGCTTATATTCTTCCTTCAATGGAGCATCATTATTTCCGCTGGACTCATAATTATATACATCTGTGTAAACAACATTGCCCTCTGCATCTGCAACGTATTCCACTCCGTCATTACGGATTCCTATACTGTTATCAGTGTATCCATAATAGATATATTCCTTACCCGAAAGCATGGACAGTATATCTTTTGTATATTCTTCCTGTCCTTCCTCGCTTCCAAAAACAAGCTTCAGTTCCCCGGTGATGATCTTGTCAGCAAAATCATTATAATACATGTAGTAATCATTACCGTCCGGCTGACGGCATATCAGAACATTTACACTTCTGTCCCAGGACGATTTTTTGGCCCAGTCGTACAGATCTCCTGCCCTGTATGCAAGCCCCGACGTATTTTTGTGTGTCAGCTCTGTCCCCTGGTTCAGTTCGGCGAGATCGACCAGCTCATCATCCGATGCCTGATCCAGAATATATCTGTTACTGATCGCATTGACAATCGTATGCGAAAGATTATAAACATTGTCTCTGAAACTCTGCGAATCCACGTAGCTTTTGCTGTCCAGCGGCTGAACCCCTTTATTCATGATCACTGCGGATGCTCCGGCTCCCACGCAGGAAACCGTCACAAAAAATATCGTCAGCAGCACAAGAAGTCCCTTTATGCCACTCTTTCTATACCATCTTTTTTTCATTTATGCCCCATTCCTTTCTATATAAACCAGCCTCGGTAACAGGTAGAGAAGTTGTGCAGGATATTTTCCACAACCAAAGGACGAAGTTCAGATCTTTTCCACTTTATACCCAAGTCCCCACACTACTTTCAGATAACGCGGCTCCTTCGGATTGATCTCAATCTTTTCTCTGATATGCCGGATATGAACTGCGACCGTGTTGTCCGCTGCGATTGCTTCTTCCTCCCAGATACTTTCATAAATCTGATTAATAGAAAAAACGCGTCCCTGATTTTTCACCAGTAAAAGAAGAATACGGTACTCGATCGGTGTCAGCTTTACAACCTCTCCGTCAACTGTGACTTCTTTGCGGTCATCATCGATCATCAGCCCGCCGGTCTCATAAATATTGCCTCTTTTTTCTGCAGCTGCCCCGAGCTGGGTGTATCTGCGAAGCTGAGATTTCACTCTCGCCACCAGCTCCAGCGGATTAAACGGTTTCGTCACATAATCATCTGCTCCGACGTTTAATCCGAGAATTTTGTCTGCATCCTCTGATTTTGCTGATAAAATGATGATTGGCAGCGCATTTTTTTCACGTATTTTCAGCGTTGCCCGAATGCCGTCAAGCTTCGGCATCATTACATCAATGATCAAAAGATCCACCGGATTACTCTGCAGCGCCCGAATCGCCTGCTCACCGTCATATGCCTTCAGAATGTGATGTCCCTCCTGCGTCAGATAGATTTCTATTGCCTCTACGATGTCCCTGTCATCATCGCATACCAGTATCTCTGCCATTGTCCCCTGCCTCCTGTTTGTTATGGTCTTACTATAGCTGTTAAGAATTAATATCTGTGGGGTAAAATCTTAAGATTCTCTTATCTTTTTAACCTTTTCCATTGTAACAGAAAATACTCTTTATTTATATCTGAATAACAGCACCGAAGAATAAATTTCGAAGAAACTAAAGTTAATTTTCTGTTGCCCTAATTCAAAAAAATCGTTATAATAATTAGTTGTTAGCATAGTTACATTATAACATGTAACGGAGAGAAAGATGGTTGTCGTTAGCCATCTTTTTTTCTTTTTTCAGATAAATTTTAGGGAGTGTATGACTCGTTGTGAGTCATACACTCCCTGTTTTAGAACTATCTATTTCCCGATAGCCCCATAGTATCATCTATATTGCTAAACCAAAGAATTATTGGCGGGTGTGCCCCTTCCTACATTTCTTTTGACCCATAGGGTGTGTAGCAGCACATTCTCTACTTCAATAATTCTCTGGGTAAAGCCTTTATGTTTTATGGGAATTATATCGTATTTATTCCTTTATCAATAGACTTTCTTATTTTTTTGTGCAAAATACATATTTCAAATTTGAGAATTTTGTGAACTTTATTTTTTTCAATAAAGTAAAAAAACTTTCACTTATAATTTTCACTTACCGGCTGCTAACGAAACAGCGGCATATCCTGTGGATATTTTCCCATAAAGCCAGGGCGGGCAACCAAATCTTTCGTCCTTTCGGAAACATCCATTAATTCCGGTAAATTATTTTCAGGCTTATCTAAGTAGAAATAAGTACAGCATGACCAGTCATCTTCCCTTTCAAATAAAAGAGGGATACCATTCAGCATTGGAATATCAGCAAAATCTATAGGATCTCCATCAACAGAAATCACCTGATTATTGGCTATCTTATTCTTATACAGCAACTGAGCATGATGGAAATAATCATCTCTGTCAACTCCACCTATCTGCTGTATCGTTGCTTTAAAATTACTGTTGAAATAAATAGGATCCGGAATGTGGAAACGGTAACAGCACAATTCCATATTCTCCTTATCATATACCGGGCAGCCACAGTACAGATCATAATAATAATCCTGTCCCCATGCTGTTCCAATATAATCCTCTACACCTGTACCACATATGGTCGGATAATCAGTATCGCCATCAATATACGCTTTGAATTCACCCTCGCCCCACCATGTATCTGAATACAGTTTTTTATTGCACCGAACACCCATATTAGTGCCTAAAAATCTTCCTTTTCCTTCAATGTATGGAAGCAATTCAAAATCTTTTTTCATGTGTGTAGGATTTTCTCTGTTAAAGAAAGCATGGAAATACAAAGTATCCTCTGTGAACTTATCACCCAGTGTATAATCAATATCATAGTAAAAATGCTTAATCGTAACACTGGATTCATTTGTAACTAAAATTTTCATACCTGTTTTGAATGGCATTGGAATATAGGTGCTGAAATTACGTCCTTCCGGATTTGAGAATAATGCATTTTTAAATGTTGCAACTTTTCCCAATCCCACACAGAAAAAGTCACCAAATGGAACACTTACTGCAGGCTTCTCGCTATTATCCCAGAACATCTCCAATTTTATTCCTCTCAAAGTTTCTGGGGTCTGATCACTAATTGTAATCCACATGCGTCGGATAATACCACTTGTATTTTCAGCATGAGCTAAAACCCGGCTCTCTCCTGGATTCAGTGTAAACCAAGGAGCTCCTTTTCTGCCATTTCTCACTGTTCCACCAGCACCTTTTGCACCATCTGGATTTTCATAGCTTGCCCATCTTGATACAACACCCTCTTCAAATTTAAACAATTTATTTTCTAACATAAAATACCTCTCTTTTGTCTGAAAGGTGATATAATGTCAACTTTCATTACAGCATACTCTTTGTCTGTGTGGTGTCTGTGTTTCCTGTTACTTTGTATTTCGCTACCTGATTTCTGTAAAAGTTATTAGAGTCATATTCACATAGCAGCGCTTTTACAGAAAATTTTTCGTTTTTATCTTCTATTTTTTCTACGATCATCTCTCCTGCAAGTTTTCCCATTTCTTTCATCGGCTCATAAACTACCGGAATCTTATGCATAAAGCGATTTGCAAAATCAGAATCTACAAAGCCACCTATAACTATCTCTTCTCCGAGCTTTAACCCTCTGTCTTCCACACAATTCAGCACACTGTGAGTCATTGCTGTGTTTGTCGCTATAAGTGCTGTACATCCTTTTTCAATCAACTCACTGGCTACATCATACGTATTATTTTTACGATTGATGTACCGGATGTATTGTTCTTCTTCCGGTATGCCATGCTTATTTAAAATCTCCTGATAGATACTTACCCTTTCATATGTTGGGCTAATCTGTGGCAGACCGACCAGAAAACCAATCTTTCTAAATCCATTTCCAATCATTTCTTCCAGCATTTTGGCAGTTGCCTCCCGACAATCCAAAATAACACTGTCATAATTTCGATCTGGCAACACTCGATCCATGAATACCAGTGGAAACTTATCTGGCATTTGGCTCTTTATTGTTTGAAAATCTTCTGCCGTAGAAGCAATCACAATTCCGTCTACAACACCTGATGCCAAACTTCTTAACGCCTGTTTTTCCATTCTAAGATTATCTCTTGTATTGGAAATAACCAAATTATATCCCTGTTTTGATATCACATCATCTACATCTTCAATAAGTGCAGCAAAAACGGAGTTTGTAATATCTGGTACAACAAGTCCTATCATCATTTTTTTGCCGGTGCGAAAAGTTCTGCCAGATGCATCCGGTGAATATCCCAATTCTTCTACTGCATCCATGACTTTTTTTCTGGTCTCTTCGGATACAAAACGTGTGTGATTCAACACATGCGATACTGTGGATATGGAAACGTTGGCTTTTTGAGCCACATCTGTAATCTTTGCTTTCATATGCTTTCACTCTCTGTTCATATTAATTTTTCAGCTTTATATGGACTATATGATTTCCAGTAAGACCATATGGTATAAAATCAACTTTTTCACCATCAAATATAACATATTCCACAGTTCCAACGCCACTTGTTTTGACAGTTAGTTTTGCTGACTGGTAATTCAGATTTTCTATTTCAAGTCCTTTAAAAGCATCTGGAACACATGGCTGAAATCTCAGGCCCTGTTCATCATAGCTGATTCCCAAAATACCATATAAAACCTGTGCGGCAAATCCGCAGGCATGCCAGAGCTGTCCCGGCCATCTCCAGGATTTCCCTGTATCAGCTTCAAGAACTTCATGAAAATTTTTATGGAGAACTGCTGTTCTCATTTGTTGTGCAAGCATTGTAAGCAAAAGTTCTCTGTTCTGTGTTTCAGCTGCCGCAGAAGCGAAGCCAGATTCCCATACCGGCCATACCGGTCCCACGAAATGGTTACGCTCTTTCCTGTGAGGGAACAAGCGGATTCCATATGGTGTCATCGCAGTATGTATTCCACTGTTCAGGATTTTTCTTCGCTGTTTCTGTGTTGCAATTTGGAACTTATCCCACAGAGCGGCTTCCTCACCAGAAGTCTCCCAGATTTTCTTTTCATATGCTTCACTGCCTTTTGGCCCGCTGGTAAAGTATCCAGCCTCATCATTCCAGTATTCCTCGCGAATTTTCTCACGCAATTGTTCGGAAACCCTACTCCATTTTTCAGAATTTTCATTTTCTCCATGCAAAAGCTTTTCTATCTTTGCCATGGAATCATATGCCTTCATGTAATAACATTCACTACCCAGGGAATAACCGGCATTTTCCGGTTCAGGAAACGCATCATTAGAAGTAGACTGTTCTGCACGTACAAGACCTTTATCCTCATTATATCTGTTTTCAATCTCTGTCATTGTTTCTCTTAGTACGTCATATCCATCTTCAAGTAAGCTTCTGTCGCCAGTAGCCAGATAATAATCCCACAATCCGACAGCCCCCATTGCCGGTCCGTCGCTTCCATTGTCAAATCCTTTTTTTATAGCATACAAAAGGGAACGCCCTGCTGTTTCCGGATCGATCAGACTGCCGCCACGCATCGCTATATGCACAGAATCCCTCAGCCAGACTCCAAAACCCTCCCCTTTGCACTGAAAGAGTCCTGCCTGCCACATATGTTCCTGTCCGGGAAGTGCATATCCGCCATCGGTACAACGGTCAAAGACTGTCATCGCCAGATTCCATGTTGCGGAAAGAATATCAGAACTGGATTTCAGTATAGGATATTTTTTCAGATTCCTATCTGCTGTCCACTTGTCTGTTCTCCATGACTTTCTTGTCATGTCGCCCCATTTTGTTTTTCTCCATTGAAATTCTTCAAGAATCCTGTCTGCTGACACAATTTCTTCTGAGTTTATGATATACGCATCCGGTTTCCCATAACAGATATCTTCAACATGATTATCATAAACTTTAAACTTGTCATTTGCGAAGATAAGCCTGTCTTCGCTCTTTTTTCTTCTCAATGCTTCTGTTGCTTCTTTACTGTATGCCAGACCTCTCAGTCCGTATACAGTAATCTCAGTCTCTGTTTCTTTCTCTGTCACCACATGGATATGTGGATCATTATTTTCTCCAACTCGGATTTTTCCAAGATTTCCACTGATATCAATAACACTGATTTCTTTTGCTTCATTGGTCAGATTATTCAGCAGTACCAGCACCTTATCACCTGCGATAATTTCTGTTACATACTGGTCAAATACTGCTACAAAGGACAGCTTTTCATCGCATTTTATTTCAATCTGGTACTTTCCGCATATAAGCATTTCCGTATCAGAATTCCAGTAAAATGTCTGATAAGGGAGCTGAATTTCCACTTGTTTTTTACCTTTTGTTTCTATATCAAAAATAGCTTCATAAGCATGTGCAAAAATATCCTCAGGTGACAAATCTGCTTCTTTGATTTTTATATTCGGCCAGATATCCGGTGCGATACGAAATCTCAGCGCACAGTCCAGATCTGATGTTTTTGCACTAAATTCACGCTTCCAGATTCTATGAGAGGAAATGTCTTCATATACTTTCCCGTCTTCTCCTGAAACATAGGGAATGGTGATATAGTTCTGTATCCCATCTGATTCTGTCAAGCCGTAAACTGTCTTTTTACCATTATTTTCAAGGCTGTAAATTTGCCTGATATCACCATAAATATTCACATCTTCGCATTTAAAAAGACTATTTTTTGCACTGAATTTTTCTGTAGCCTTTGTGTCAAAAAATGTTTTTGTTTCTGCTGCCGCACTGCAGATTATCTGCTTTCCAGATTCTTCTGTTTCATATTCTACCTGCAGTTTTGCCTGATCATAACCCATTTTTCTGAGTTCTGTAATATAGCTGTTCCCACTAAAATAATGTACTGATTTTTCCAGAGCTGCCCTGTATTCTTCTTCGCGTCTTCTGGTTTCATAACTTTCTCTGATTTCCACAAGCTTTCCCTCCTATTTGATGCCTGACATTTTTATGCTGTTCTGCAAATGGCTTTGCAGGAAAAGCGATATCAGAAATACCGGCAAGCAGGCCAGCATTGCACTTGCAATAACCACATTCCACTTCGTGTTATAGCCTCCAACCATATTTGCGAGATGCACCATAATTGTTCGATATTCCGGTTTCTTATTTACGATCAACGGCCAAAGATAATTGTTCCAGTTACCCAGGAAAAAGGCAATACACAGTGGAATAATGATCGGTCGTGAAAGTGGAAAAATAATTGTGAAAAACATTCTGTAGGTAGAACAGCCATCCAGTTTTGCAGCCTCTTCAAGATCTACAGGGAAACTCATATAAAACTGTCTGAACAAAAATATACCATAAGCATTAAACAATGCCGGTAACAGAATTCCAGCATAGCTGTTTGTAATTCCTAATTGTTTACATATCATAAACAAAGGTACAAGAATAGACGATACAGGAATCATCAAAGTACTGATAATCACTGTAAACATCGGCTTTTTCCCCGGAAAATTCATTCTTGCAAATGCGTATCCACACATTGAATGAAGAATTAAAGCAATAATCGTAACTGCTACTGCAATAAGAAATGAATTACCGATTGCAACAAGAAAATCCGGTGTTATCGCTGATTTTATACTTTCAAAAGAAGGAGATGCTGTGATCAGTGATCCTACAAAAACAGTTTTTTCATTTCTAAAACTGACCATAAATAAAATGTAAATCGGAAACAACATTACAATTCCCAATACTATAAGAATTACTGCAAGTATGTTATTTGTTTTTTTCTTCATATCATCATTCCTCCTTTCCATTTATTTTTAACATGATAACGGCAAGCACTGTCAGAATTAGAAACATTACAACTGACAATCCGGCTCCATATCCAGCCTTCATCATTTCAAATGACTGTTTGTATATATACAGACTGGCAACTTCTGTCGATTTTGCCGGTCCACCCCCGGTCATTACCATGATAAGATCCAGACACTGGAAGGATGCAATCACTGATGTGATCAGTACAAAAACGCTGGTTGGCTTTAATAACGGAAACGTTATCTTCCAGAAAATCTGCCAGGAATTTGCTCCATCCAGTTTTGCTGCTTCATAATAGCTGTAAGGTATATCTTTTATTGCTGATAGAAAAAGAATAATATTATAACCCAGATTGATCCATATCAAAACAACTGCAATACAAACCATTGCCTGAGAAGTAGATCCCAGAAACTTTTCTCCTTTCAGTCCAAAGGCCTTCAGAAATACATTGATAAATCCACTTCTGTCCATATAAAGAAACATCCACAGACAGCTTGCAATTACAGATGTGATAGAATATGGAAGCAGAAAAGCTGTTTTTACAAATCCGGCAGCTTTTTCGTTTTTGACATAGTTAATCAAAACTGCAAATAATATTGACAATATAAATAATGCCGGAACATACAGTAAAGTTAATTTAAAAGTTCTTCCCAGAGACTGCCACCATTCAGAATCACTAAACATTGTTACATAATTCTGTAATCCAATAAATTCCTTTATATTCGCAAAATTCCAGTTATATAAACTCATATAAAACGAATATATGATTGGTATGATAATAAAAACCAGAAGACCAATAAAATCAGGAAGAACAAATGTATATGTTACAAGCATTTGTTTCATTTTTTTACCGGACATTTTTCCTTTCTGCTTCATAATTCTACCTCTTTTGTGTTTTATTTTAATGCTTCAATCTTTTCCTGTGCATCCTTTGCTGCTTCCTCACCTGAGCTTCCTCCAAACATTACAGCCTGCAATGTATCCCCCATAATATCTGATACTTCAGCTGAATACTGTGGTTCAGGTCTTGCTGTATCATAAAATTCTGTAAAGGTTGCCTTTATTCCTTCCTGGAAAAGGTCTTTATTATTATCGATTATGGACTGACGTACCGGATATGCAAATTTGGTTTCTGTGCACCATTTTACGACATTAGTTGTATCATCGCTTCCGAAACACCAGAAAATAAAATCAGCTGCTGCATCAACATCTTTGCTCTGACTGGAAACTCCCAGCATCTGTCCTCCTGCGACAGTTACAGCATCTTTTCCTTCCGGTGTCGGAAGCGGTACAACTCCAATATTATGTCCATCTTTGTTGTATTCTTCTGCTGCATTTATCATATAGGTTCCGCCAATCTGCATAGCAGCTACGCCATTTGCAATATTATCAATACTCCATGGGCCGCTCTGTAATGATGATGGGCAGTATCCGTTCTGATAAAATGATCCCCAGAAATCAAGGGCATCTGCCATATTGTCGCTGCCAATTGTTACATTACCATCAGCATCATAAATATCTGCATCATCCATCCACATAAATGGCCACCAGTTAAACAGTGTATATGCTGTTTTTTCTACCGGAAGAACGATTCCATATCTGTCATCTGTTGTGAGTTTTTCAGCTGCACTCTTCAGTTCCTCCCACGTTGTCGGTGGTTCAATGCCTTCTTCTTTAAGTACATCCGCATCATAAAACAGTCCAAGAGTCTCACACTCAAATGGCAATGTATAAATTTTTCCATCGTCTCCGGTTGCCGCTTCAAGGTATGAGGGAAGAATATCCTTTTTCAGATCATCTGTATAGTAGGAAGAAAGGTCTGCCAACATTCCTGCTTCCGTGAATTTTTTGTAAGTTGCCGGTTCTACCCAGAGAATATCAGGGCATTCACCATTTGCATATGCGGTTGTCACAAGTGTTGTGGTATAATCTGTCTGATTAACACTTGAATATTCAATTTCCACTTTATCCTGTGACTGATTATATTCATCAACCATTTCCTGGACAGATTCTGCCTCAGAGCCATTATGGAAATCCCAGAGAGTAAGCTTTTCTTTTTCTTCACTTGCATATACAGGGGTAAATACCGCTGTAGTCATACTCAAAGCCATAATGATTGATAAAAATCTTTTTAACTTCATCAAAAAACCCTCCATTTTTTTAATGCACCATGTGCTTATTTATTTTTCTTTGTCAAATTCTTCTTTTACTTTATGAGCCAGTTCTTTGTTTCCTGCTTCTGACGGTGCTGTTCTTGCTGCATTAAGTCTGATCTGTTCTGCCTTTTCAACTTTAAATTTTTCCATTCTTTCATTTCGGCTTCTGTAAGCTTCCTGCATCTCCGGTGTAAGTTCCACCTGATGAGCCGGTTTCGGAATATCAAAAGTTCTCTTAAGCGGAATTCTCTCTTCTATCGGCTGAATGGTTACCGCAGTAACAGGAGCTGCCTGGTACCAGTACGCTGTGCATGCCCAGTCATCTGACAGATGATTTGCATGGCCATGTTCCATACTGATCTGAATATGCTTCTTGAAATGAATTGGATCTGTAAGATGGAATCTGTAGGATACCTGATATCCTTTTGTATCTCCGTCATGCATAATCGTACCATTATAAGGTGACTGATTTCTCTGCATTCCCCATGCATGGTTAAAATAATCCTCAGCACCTGTTCCATTAATGCTAGGTTCTTCTTCATCATCGATCAAAATCATGTCGTCGCCTTCTCCCCACCAGCTTCCCTGGAAATGAAGTACAGAAAGATTACAACCGACATAATGACCACGTCCTTTTGTGTCCAGCATCAGGAAATTCTCTTTCCCGTCAAGATTAGGAACACTGTTAACTTCCGGAGAGTTTACGCAAAGATCATTTCCCCATCCACTGCATGGCAGATCACGTCTCCAAGCGGCCTGAAAATAAGCAATATCCGGAGTTTCTTCATGATAAAGCTCATAATCAATATGGAAAAACAGACCAAGTGGTCTTTCATTTTCATTGATCACCTCTATTTTGGCCCGTTTGTTAAAAGGCATCGGAAAATAACAATTCATAGAAGCAGTTCCACCAAAAGTCAGCTCTTCACAAGGTCTTGAAGATACATTAAAAGGAATAGACGAAAAACTTGACGGCATGGAATGACCAATACAGAAGAAATCTCCCAATGGTGCCAGCACACTTGGACCCTCAAAATCATCCCAGGTCATACGAATCAGAACCTTGCGATAGTAATCTGGATCATTAAGCTCCCAGTTAACACCTTCTGCATTTTCCATCTCAGTTACCGGTGCAACAGAACCACTCAAAACCGGATGCTGGATAGACGGACCAAGGATTTCTCTGCAAAAGGTTGTCACCCAGATATGATTGATACAGCCAGGTCCCTCAATATCTGCCATAACTGCTGTGTCGCCTGCATTTACCAGCCAGTAATCTTTGTTTCTTCCACTCTGATCCCAGCTGGAAGCTCTGGCAGTTCTCGCATCTGCAACTGTTGTAAGATTTTTTAAAAAAGACATATTATTTTTCTGCATTTTTTTCCTCCTAATTGTATTTTTCTGTAAGCAATCGTTTGCGCAAACGTTTTTATACGTTTAGTATATCATCGACTTCAAATTTGTCAATTATCATTTTTCAACAATATTGTTTTACAAATTTTGTTAATGTTTTTTATGTCTTAACTTCCTGTAAAATTAACTCTCGTCAGGCACAAACAGCACATTATTCTTCGCCAAACTCATCTTCTTCCCAGTCTGGATACTGTTGAATGCTTCCTTTTGCTTTAACGATACGAGGCTTAAAATCTCCCTGAACTTCACTGATTTTTGAAACCGTGATCGTGAACATCCAATCATCCCCAAAATCATAATGAAGTGCAATTTCTGTCCTTTGCAAAGCCCAACCTCATCCAGTGTGATATCCGCAGAAGGTTCGTCTCCCTCTGGATCTGACTGATATGCATATTCGCTATACATACGGTTATCCATACAAAATTCATACAGATGCTCATCCATAAAATCAAATGATTCCAGGATAATCTGACACAATTGATTTAATGTGCTGTCAGCACCGAAGAATAAATTCCTCTTGGCAAAGTCCTTTTTCTCTTTTATGCTTATTTGTAACACTTATACAGATTAGATGCTAAATTTTGAGAAGTTATCCACATCCATATGCGTTGGAGGTAGCGTCTCCTGTTTTTCGGTGGATTCTTTATGGATTTTCTATGGATGGGCTGAAATATTTATTCAAATTCTTATTGACAAAACTCTCTCATTATGCTAAATTATAGTCACAGCAAGAAATTAGTAACAATTACTATTATTAAATAAGACTAACTTACAAAGAAAAGGAGATTAAAACTATGGCAAAATGGGTATGTAATGTATGTGGTTATGTTTACGAAGGTGACGCTGCTCCGAAAGTCTGTCCGGTATGTAAAGCTCCTGCTTCCAAATTTACAAAACAGGATGCTGAGATGACATGGGCTGCCGAGCACGTTGTTGGTGTTGCTCAGGGTGTCAGCGAAGACATTATCGAAGACCTCAGAGCAAACTTCCAGGGTGAATGCTCCGAAGTTGGCATGTACCTTGCAATGGCAAGAGTTGCTCACAGAGAGGGCTATCCGGAAATCGGCCTCTACTATGAGAAAGCTGCTTACGAAGAAGCTGAGCATGCTGCAAAATTCGCTGAACTTCTCGGTGAAGTTGTTACCGACAGCACTAAGAAAAACCTTGAGATGCGTGTAGAAGCCGAGAACGGTGCTACTGCCGGTAAATTTGACCTTGCAAAACGTGCAAAAGCAGCTGATCTTGATGCAATCCATGACACTGTACATGAGATGGCTAAAGACGAAGCAAGACACGGCAAAGCATTCGCCGGATTATTAAAGAGATACTTCGGCTAAGAAACAAGGAAATTATTACAGAAAGGAAACGATATATGGCTACATTGAAATACAGCCGTCAGCGAGAATCCATCAAGGAATTTCTCATGACACGTAAGGATCACCCCACTGCAGATGTGGTATATGAAAATGTAAAAAAAATATATCCCAACATCAGTCTGGGAACCGTATATCGCAACCTTTCCCTGTTATCCGATCTTGGAGAAATCCAGAAATTATCCAGTTTTGGCGGCGCCGATCATTTTGACGGCTGCGTCACCCCGCATTGCCATTTCATGTGTACCGAGTGCAAGCGGGTTCTGGATCTGGAGACAGAGGACGTGAACGATCTTGCCCCAAAGGCGGTCAGGAACTTCGGTGGTAAGATTTCTTCGTGTGATATACGTTTTTTCGGGCTCTGTGAAGACTGTCTGAAGAATACAGAAGTATAATAAAGGAAATAATAGAATTTATCGAAAATAAAGGAGATTAAAATTATGGCTAAATGGGTATGTAATGTATGTGGTTATGTTTACGAAGGTGACGCTGCTCCGGAAACTTGTCCGGTATGTAAAGCTCCTGCTTCCAAATTTACAAAACAGGATGCAGAAATGACATGGGCTGCTGAACATGTTGTTGGTGTTGCTCAGGGTGTCAGCGAAGACATCGTTGCAGACCTCAGAGCAAACTTCCAGGGTGAATGCTCCGAAGTTGGTATGTACCTCGCTATGGCAAGAGTTGCTCACAGAGAAGGCTATCCGGAAATCGGTCTTTACTATGAGAAAGCTGCTTATGAAGAAGCTGAGCATGCTGCAAAATTTGCTGAACTTCTCGGCGAAGTTGTTACTGACAGCACAAAGAAAAACCTTGAAATGCGTGTAGAAGCTGAGAACGGTGCTACTGCAGGTAAATTCGATCTTGCAAAACGTGCAAAAGCAGCTGACCTTGATGCAATCCATGACACTGTTCATGAAATGGCAAAAGACGAAGCCAGACACGGCAAAGCATTCGCTGGTCTTCTTAAGAGATACTTCGGCTAATCTACAAAGTACACAGAATATAATAAGGCTCCCCGGGTTCGCATACTTGAACTCGGTGGAGCCTTTCCTAAATTAGATGACTTATCTCAAAGTAAGTGCAACTGTAACCATTCAGACGCTAAAAAACGGATGACCTGAACATAATCAGTCCTAAAACAAGACCATAGCAGACTCTTGTTTATTTTCCTGTAGTCTAGTTTTCTTTAAAATCATATAATGGCATATTGTTCTCATCATATAAAACAATCATCATAGCTGGGCCATTTCCAGAAGCTCCACATAACAAATAATATCCATCGTGGTCTAATGATTTAACCTTGTACTTATTTTCCGCTTTTGTAGAAGTCACTGTACGAATCAGCTCTCCGTTTTCTATTCTCCAACTTCCATTAATTTCAGGCCAATTTGGATTTATTTCTTCACGTGTGCGGTAACTATCATCAAGT
Organism: Blautia intestinalis; assembly: GCF_014297355.1. Classification (GTDB taxonomy): domain Bacteria; phylum Bacillota; class Clostridia; order Lachnospirales; family Lachnospiraceae; genus Blautia_A; species Blautia_A intestinalis. The sequence continues at coordinate 119,757 of NZ_JACOQE010000009.1, forward strand.
CCATAACTGCCAAGAAGTTTTGTATTCCCTTCTGCGTCATATTCATAAAGTTCACCCGCACCTAGCGTTCCAACTAATACAGGTTGAACAAAATCGCTGCGCGATGGCCTGCCAAGGCTGTGGCGCAGCTTTCTTTTTCTCAATAATAAAATAGGCAATGGCAATTCTTACCAGTATTTGATATTGTAAAGTTACCACACA
>NZ_JACOQE010000010.1 GCF_014297355.1 Blautia intestinalis
GGACATTTGCGAGCAAATGACACCGAATGACGAAGTCATGAGGTGACCGATTTCGAGCGAACGCATGGTCATGATCTGGTTGCAAATGTCAACATGTATGTGGTTTTGAAGATACGATAATAAAGCCGGAGCGGATAAAATCTGTTCCGGCTTTTATGTTTTATAAACACAGGCATATAAAGGGTGAACACATGGAATTTTATCAGTTAAAAATCACAAGAAAAGGAACAAAACCTCCGGTATGGAGACGCTGCCTGATACCGGCAGACACTAACTTTGGAAAAATGGCAGAAATGCTGCAGGACATTCTGGAATATCAGAGTACAGATCTGCATGAAATTGAATTTTTCCAGAAAAAAGTCAGAATTTCCAACCTGACTGCACAGGGAGCAGACACCGCAAAAGGAAACTATGAATATCTGGAAGCCAAAGATACAAAGACTTCAGAGTTTCTTGATACAGAAGCATGGTTTACTTTCCGCGTAAAAGAAGCGGATCTTCCGGAATACCGTGCAGATATTGAGAAAAAGGTTGAAGATGCAGAAATCAAAACAGCTGATGGTGTAAAGAAAGTTTCCACCCCGGTTATTTTGAAAGAGACAAAATCTTCGGACGATGATTTCTGGTCAAAAGAGTCAGAGGAAATCAATACACTTCTTAATAAAAAGTATGGTGTACTCGGACTTGCAGATGTGATCGCAAAGAAAATTACAGAGATGGAGCTGGAATCCGGAGCAGAGCAGCCGGAAGTTTCCTTTACAAGAAATCCGAAAGTAAAAGATTATCTGAATTCCTATAATAAAGAAGATCTGGTTGAAAGTGCAAAAGAACTGGAGATCCCGTATGAAGGACTTTCCAAAGAAGAGCTTGCAGAGCAGATTGCTGCGAAAGTGCTTGATCCGGAAGTGATGAAATCTATTTTTCTGCAGGCGGATGAATGGGAAATAGATGCTTTTGACCATGCATCTACAAGAAAATGTTTCCTTGCAACACATAAAGACTGGAAAGAACTGGAATGGTTCAGCAATAAGGGTTACATTGTAGCATACAGTGATAATCATGCAGAAGTTCCGCAGGAAGTTATTGCTGTTTATAATCAGATCAATACCCCGGAATTACAGGAAAAATGCCGTCAGCTCAGCTGGATGCGTTCCTGCCAGAGTATGATGGGACTGATTTATGCAATCGCACCACTCAAGATCGTATACCGCATGTACCGCAAACGCGATGGCTTCAGAGTGAACTATGAAAAGTTCATGGAAATTCTGAATGAGCTGTCTGAAAAAGATGATATATGCATCATAAAAGGTGATAAGATGATCTGGAAAGCGGTTCTTCAGGACAACCTTTATGAGAAGATCGAAGAGTTCCAGGGAGACAGAGACTTCTATATTCCGACAGTGGAAGAAACTCTGGACTATGCAAAACACGGATATCCTTCACAGGATGTTTCCTACAGAAAACTGGCTTCTTTCCTGAGAGATGAACTTCATATTTCAGAAGAAAAGATTGAAGAACTTCTTTACATTGTGTACAAAGAATTTTCCATGGATGGAATGCTTTCTGACATTATGGAAGAGTTCAAAAAACGTGATATTGTGCTTGATTCTGACCGCCAGATGGAGAGATTTGCTCCGATCATGATGGAAGTAAATAATAACACAAGAATGCTTGATTTCCGTGGATATACACCAAATGAGGTCAGCCGTGCCGAACAGGCTGCTGCCCCGGCACCGGTTGTTCCGGCGATGCCGTCTTTTGTACCGATGGCAAATACTCCGGCAGTAAATATGCAGCCGAAAAAGAAAGTATATCCGAATGATCCATGCCCGTGTGGAAGTGGAAAGAAATACAAGAAATGCTGCGGAAGAAACTGATATTTAACGACAGAATAGGGTTTATACAGAAAGGTTGAAACAAAAATGAAATTATTGATCGTGCGTCATGGTGATCCTGATTATTCTATAGATTCACTGACTGAGAAAGGCTGGAGAGAAGCAGAGCTTTTATCCAAAAAACTTTCAAAACTTGACATCAAAGATTTTTATGTTTCGACTATGGGACGTGCGAAGGATACAGCTTCGTGTACATTGAAAAAAATGAACCGCACAGCAACAGAATGCGACTGGCTTCGTGAGTTTGATGTACTGATCCATCGACCGGATGTGCCTGACCGCAAAATCTGTGCATGGGACTGGCTGCCGCAGGACTGGACACAGGATGAGCGTTTTTATCAGTATGATCACTGGTTTGAAAATGAAGCCATGCAGGAAGCCAACATGAAATATTATTATGATCAGGTAACCGGTGAATTTGATAAAGTTCTTGCAGAGCATGGTTATGTCCGTGACGGACACTATTATAGAGTAGAAAAAGCTAATAATGATACGCTTGTCTTCTTCTGTCATTTCGGGCTGGGCTGTGTGCTTATAAGTCACCTGCTCAGTATGTCGCCGATGGTACTCTGGCACAATCTGTGCGCAGCTCCGAGTTCTGTTACTACTTTGACAAGTGAAGAACGACGCAAAGGAATCGCAGGTTTCCGCATGAATTCCTATGGGGACATTTCCCATTTATATGCACATGATGAACCACCTGCATTTGCAGCACGTTTCTGCGAATGTTATGACAACGATGAACGACATGATTAAATAACAAAGACTATCCTTTTGGATAGTTCCATCTGTAATCCTCTTTTGATACAATTATTTTATGATAATTCGATTACATAAGATAAATTGTACGAATCAAAGGAGGATTATTTTTTATGAAGAGAAGGACACTGGCTTTAATACTGGCAGCGGCTCTGACAGTAACTAGCGTGGAAGGAACGGCGGTTATGGCAAGCGCAGCCGAGTTCACATCGGAGGCTGTGGAAGAAACAGAGGCAGAATTGGAGACTGCGCCGGAAGATAGTGCAGATGTAGCAGTTTTGTCGGATCAGGGGGATTCATCTGAGTTGAATGAGATTGAAATTTCTGACAGTGAATCACAGGATAGCGATAGCGCAGAAGAGCAGATTGATGTATTCGAAGAGACGCAGGACGGTGCGGATGAAGAGGGAATAGAGATCACCGATGAAGAAGCGTTGACAGATGCAGACGCAGAGAATGAGGAAACGAATATTGAAGTTTTTTCTGACGGAGATGAAAGCACACCGACACTGACTGGTATGGAAGTAAAGGGAATAAGTGAGAATACCATGCGTGACGGTGTGGCAGGGATAGACTATTATGTTGCAGTTCAGATTACGTTAAAATTTGCTGATGATACGTCTTCAGAGTTCATTTTTCCATTAGGTGAAACATCATATCGCGATGCTGAAAAGACAAAAGGATATACGATAAGGGCATCGCTGAGAAGAGGACCTGCAGGCGATGATTTGATGGGACAGAAATTGCCGAAGGGCAATTACTATCTGTATTTTAAATGTGATGAAGATGAAACTATAACCGCAGATATTCATGCATATATACATAATCTTGAAGAAGATGGAGTGTGCCAGAGTGAAATTATGATAGGAGAAACCCCCGTGATTTCGTTCAGAAATGCATACAGATATTATAAATTTGTGCCGCAAAGAGCCGGTATTTACCAGGGCAGCACGAGTTCAGCCTATTGCATTCCATGGATTGAAGATAAATCTGCGGGTGAAAGCACATCTTATAAAATCTATAAAAAACTTGAGGGCAGCAGGTGGGAGCTGAAAGCAAATGAACCGGTTTATTTTCAGATATATGGCGGAAATAAGGATAACCCTTCAAATACAACGGCAACTATTACTTTAAGCGAAGTGCCACAGCTTGAAAGTATCAGCACCACACAGTCAGAAGTTACTTTGCTTGAGAATTACGAAACTTGGTATGGTGAAGCAATTTCGCGCCTTCTGCGCTTTAACTATACGAATCAGGAACCTAAGGATTTTGACGTAAAATTTGGTTATGCAACGTACAGAGATCCTGATGGAAATACAGTAATGTCAGATCTTGTTTATGCAGATGGTGAAAATAAGGGAAAGTCGTTTGACTGGAACAATGCATATGTGCCGAAAGGTTCTTATACGTACATTTTTACATTAGAAAAAGATGGTCAGGAACTTATGAAAGTGAAGGTTCCAATAAAAGTAGAATCTCTGGCAGACCGTTATGCTCAGCTGAATAGCATCAAAGAAGGAACACAGGAAATAGATATAACCAACAGACAGTTTTATAAATTTGAACCGGAAGTAACCGGAGACTATATGATCAGCGCAGAAACAGGGCTGTCGTATTTAGTAATAGAAGTGAAGGAAGACGGAACAACTGAGCGTCTGAATGAAATTAACGGAAGGGTTTTGTACAAACTTGAACAGGGTCATAAATATATCATTGATATTTATAATCATACGACAGATACCACCAGTACGAACCTGACTCTGAAACGACTGACGAAAACGGAGTCTGTGGAAATTATATCTTATATGCCGCAGGAAATTAAGTGTATAGAGGGGCAGAAACCGGAATTCAATTTTATAAAAGTACGTATTAATACAGAAAAAGGTTCTGAGGTTAGAAAACTGAATTACGGTGGTATTCCCGGAGTGGAAACAGATTCATATGGAAAGACTCTGAAATATTCCTTATACAAAAAAGAAAATGATCAGTATACGGAAGTATACGATCCGGAAGCAGGAGAATATGTATACAGAGTATTTTATGATGGCATAGAAGCGACGACTTCTATTCCGGTACATATTGCTTCTTTTGAAGAAGTGGCTCCGCAGGATAGCTTAGAAGAAGGCGAGAGCAAGACACTTTCAGCGAAAGACAATCAGATTTCTGCAAGGTATCTGGCTAATTTCACAGGCAGACACCGGTTTGAATTTAATAAGAAGGTAAATGTGTATTGTGTTGGGGATACAGGTACATCAAAGACCTATTCAAACGTTTCGGAATTTTGCGAAAAACTTGTAAGAGGAAACGCGTACTATCTGTACATTACATCAGACACAGGACTTGAAGATCTTCAGGTCAAAGTTACGGAATTGCAGAAACCGGTGAAGCTGGAAATACTTGCAGATAAGAACGAATACATTGCGGGCATAGATGATCTGTCGAATATCAATCTTCGAACCAGAGTTACATACAGTGATGGGTCTGGGCAGATAATAGGAATGAATGATCCGGTATACGGAGGTATGCTGTCATACAGAGCCAGTACAGAAGGTGGAAAAACAGCGGAATACTACAGTCTACTGACAGAAGGAGAATGGAACTGTGTACCGTATATTTACGGACAGGGGAATGAAATCTCACTGAGTGGAACTGAGATAATCGGTACAACAATTAAGGTAACGATGCCGAATGCAGAGAATCTTGAGAAGCTTGAAGAGGGGGCTTCAAAGACTGTCGAACCTGTAAAACGTAAATTTTATAAATTTATACCGAAAACAAGTGCCGGTTATGAAGTGAAGGTTTCTGACGGAGCGACTGTAAATGTGTATTCAGTTTATAATGGCAGATTATCAAATCATGGAAGTAAGCCGACGCTGACTGAGAATGTAACATATTTTGTCATGGTTTCCACACCGTATTCTGTAGATTTGCAGATCAAGAAAAGAGAGGATGCAGAAGATGATGGATATGTGATGGATGAAAAGTATGATCAGACATTTGACCTCAATGACATGCATAGGGAGGAACCGCTTTATTTTACATTTAAACCGACTGAAACAGGGTATTATAAGTTCTGGACAGAAGGTAATGTATATCCATATGTTGCACTTTATGAAGAAGATGAGAAGATTGGAGAGGTTTATCCTTATGCGGCAGATAATGTTGTCCTGACAGCAAAACTGGAAAAAGGAAAAACTTATGGATATTTAGTGATCTGGGATCCATATAAGGGGTCAAATCTTACTGTACATTTTGCAAAGACAGAACATCAGAGCATCAAGAGTCTGGGATTGGTTCTGAAAAAAGGTGTGACAGAGGATGCAATGACAGTTATGAACGGAGTGCTGGATGTATATGATCTTCAGATTAATTATGCAGATCATTCCACTCTGGTTGAAGCTGCATCGGAATTCAGATCCTGGGGTTCATATGACTGTGAAGGAAGCGATGAATATGGCAATAAGTGGAAGATATTTGTAGATAACAGCGAAGCAGTGCTGGATGCAAAAGACACAAAGTACGAGATAAAACTGACATATTATGATCCTGAAGAGGAAAACAAATATCAGAATACGGTTTGGGTTCCGGTCAAAGGAATCGAGGGCATGAAGGCTATTGAAAATGGCACTTCTGTAAAACCATTCCAGAATAGTGGTGTAGATGCATATTTTACCTTTACACCATCTGAGTCAGGCGAATACATTATGCAGTTTGAGACAGAAGATGGAGAAGCGATACCATATGCTTATGCCTACAGTTATAATGTGCGATATAGTGACTTTCAGTCTATAGAAGTAAAGAGTGTACCTGCAGAGACACTTAACGAAAAAAGTGTAACTGCAATGCTTACCGGTGGTGAGACATATCTTGTCAGAGTCGGCAGAAGGAACATGGAATGTAACGGAAGCACCTCCTTCAAAATCGAAAAGGCAAAAACAGTAAAAAGTGTAGAAATCAAGAATAAACCGGATCAGAAGACGGTGTATAACACGGATGGTAATATAGAGGCTTCTCTGGAAGGACTGATTCTGACAGTTTACTACAAAGACGGAACTAAGGAAGATGTTGCTTATGGCGAAAACGATGCAGCAGGATATGGTATAACCGTAGAAGATAGGTATTGGAAAGATGCAGGTACCTACACAGTCACTGTATCACTTCGAAAGTATTATCTTCAGGTAGATTATAAGAGAGTAGATATTCCGGGTGAGATACAGACAGTGAATACAGGTATCAGTACAAAGATTCCTGCATCTGATCAGGTGGTTGTTCCGGTAATGTTTACCCCGGAAAAAACAGGTTATTATTTTGTTGATGTGGAAAATGGTTCTGTAAGCAGTGTACAAAAACTGGAAACACAGGAGTCAGCGCAGGCTCGGATGCGTGGAACAGGAACTTCTTCGGATGCCGGAGATACGCAGTATTTTGAAGCAGGTACTAGTTATAGGATCTACATTTATACAAATAAAAAAGAATCTACGGTGACCATCCGGGAAGGTGCATGCAAATGGGAAACAATTGCAGGAACCATTGTTAAAGCATCCTGTACAACCGGTGCATCCTGCAAACAGGAATGCAAAGTTCATAACCATACACGTGTGGTTGAAGGTGATAAAGCAGCCGGTCACGGTTACAGTTCATGGAAAGTAACGAGGGAAGCTGACTGTACGAGAGCCGGTGAGAAACAGAGAAGATGTGTTTATTGTGGTCATGTAGAGAAGGTACAGACGGAACCGGCTAAAGGACATAAATATAGTGACTGGAAAACGACAAAAGGAGCTACTGTCCTTGATATGGGACAGCAGGAACGTATCTGCAGCGTATGCAATGAAAAAGAGACAAAATCCATTGCGAAGCTGAAAGCAACGATCAGCTTGAATGTATCAGGCACGATCCCGCTTAAGACGAAACAGACCTTTACACCAAAAGTCACGATGGGAAAAGGCGACAAAGTTGTCTCCTGGAAATCCAGCAACAAAAAAGTTGTTTCTGTTGGCAGGAACGGTAAAGTAAAAGGTCTGAAAGCAGGCAAAACCGCAACGATCACGGTACAGCTTCAGAGCGGACTGAAAAAGAGCTTCAAGGTAAAAGTTCAGAAGAAAAATGTTGCAACAAAATCTCTGAAGGTGGTGAATGTATCCACCGGAAAGAAAGTTTCTTCGAAAGTAAGCCTGAAATGCAAACAGACACTGAAGCTTGCGACGACGGTTTCACCGATCACAAGCAAAGAGAAAGTGAAATACTCTTCCTCCAATAAGAAGGTTGCAAGTGTATCTTCCAAAGGTGTGATCAAAGCAAAGAAGAAAGGTAAAGCAACGATTACCGTGAAATCAGGCAAAAAGACTTACAAGATCAAAGTAACAGTCAAATAAAATATAAAATATTTCAGCAGAGAAAGCTATGCCGGGGGAAAACAATCCTCCGACATGGCTTTTTTTACTTTCAAAACAGGTCATTTCGCGATACAATGTACTAGGATGATAAAAATGAGTTTTATAAAATGTTCACTGATTTAAAAGAAGAGGTGGAAGACAATTAGTTATAAATTTTCGGATTAAATATAAAGGAGAAAATATTTGATTTCAAAGACAATGCGCACGATCTTACACGCACTATCTTATGGGAATATTGAGGTGGAAGCATCCAGGCGGCTGGCAGATATCAAGAAGCTGGATGCGATGCGGATTTTTTTTAAGACATTAGATACAAAGGTTTATAATGGGAATCACGAGGTGCCGGTGCGGCTTTATTTTCCATCGGAGGAAGCCATGAGCGGCGATGTAGTAGAGGGAGAAAAATATCCGGTACTGCTGTTTTTTCATGGCGGCGGCTGGGTGACTGAAAGCATCGAAAATTATGACCGGGTATGCAGCCGGATGGCGCAGTCCACCGGACATATTGTGATGTCGGTGGAGTACCGCCTGGCACCGGAATACCGTTTTCCGATTCCGTTTGAAGACTGTTATGAGGCGGCAAAAGCACTCTATACAGGGCGGTTGATATTACCTGCTGATCCGGATCGAATCACGATCATCGGAGACAGTGCGGGCGGAAATCTGGCAGCGGCGGTTTGCCTGAAGGCCCGTGACACAGGAGATTTCACACCAAAGAAACAGATCCTGATCTATCCGGCAGTAAATAACTGTTATACAGCAAAATCACCCTACAGATCCGTGCAGGAAAACGGAGGAGACTATCTCCTCACGGCAGCCAAAATGGAAGATTATCTGACCCTGTATGAGAGCTGTGCAGAGGACCGAAATAATCCGTATTTCTCTCCGCTGATGGAAAAAGACTATACAAATTTACCTGACACACTGATTCTTACAGCGGAATTTGACCCTCTCCGTGATGAGGGCGAAGAATATGGAAAACGATTAAAAGAAGCCGGAAATCATGTAGAAATACACAGGATTTCGGATGCACTTCATGGTTATTTTGCACTTGGAATCAGATTTTTGCATGTGCAGGAAAGTTTTGATATTATGAATCGTTTTTTAAGTAAAGGAAGCGAATAAACGTGGAAAAAGGATACTCAAAATGGAGAAAATTAGATAATGCGGCACTGGCTTTTCCACTTGTAACAGACAAAAATGATACCAGAGTTTTTCGGTTTTACTGTCAGTTAAAAGAGACTGTAGACAGTGAAATTCTGCAGCGGGCACTGGACCAGACAATGGAGAAATATCCGTTGTTCCGTGCAGTTCTGCGAAAGGGACTGTTCTGGTTCTATCTGGAGCGAAGGGATATAGATGCATTTGTAAAAGAGGAAAAGAGACCACCGTGCAGTAGCCTGTATATACCGGATAAAAAAAGCCTTTTATTTCAGGTGAGTTATTACAAAAACCGCATTAATTTTGAGGTGTATCATGCGTTGACAGACGGTACCGGAGCAATGAATTTCTTAAGTGAACTGGTACAGAATTATCTGATTCTGATGCATCCGGAGGCAGATTTACCACGTGTGGAACATCCGGAGGAACCAACACCCGGAGCGCAGGAAGAAGACAGCTTTTCACAGTATTATTCCTCGGATATTCCGAAAAACAAAGAGAAAAAACAGTCAGCTGTGAAGCTGAAAGGCGAAAAATTACTGCATGCAGATATGCAGATCACAGAGGTAGTTGTCCCGGTAAAGGAGACGCTGGCGAAAGCTCGCTCTTATGGTGTTTCGATTACGGTTCTGCTTACTGCAATGTTACTTTGTTCGATACATGAGGAGATTCCGAAGAATCGGCAGAAGAAGCCAGTTGCATTGATGATTCCGGTCAATCTGCGCAATTATTTTCCGTCTCAGTCGATGGGGAATTTTTTCGGATGGATTGAAGTTGGATATACTTTTTCTGATGAGACAACCTTTCAGGATGTATTATATGACGTAAAAAAACAGTTCAAAGAGAAGCTTGTAAAAGATAAAATAGCGATGGATATGAACGGATATGTGCGTCTGGAAAAGAATCCGGTAATACGTGCAGTGCCGCTTGAAATCAAGAGATACTTTATGATGGCGGGGGCGACTCTTGGCAGCAGGAGTATTACAGCGGTATATTCGAATATCGGGATTCTGCGTTTTCCAGAAGCGTATAAAACCTACATTGAACGGTTTGGTATCTTTGCAAGTACCAATTCATTGCAGCTTTGTTCCTGTTCATATGAAGATCAGATGGTGCTTGGATTTACATCCAAAATTTCAGATGACAGCATTCAGAAGAACTTTATGCGGATGCTCCGTGAGGAAGAAATTCCATATAAAGAAGAGAAAAATGACTTTCCCGGAGGTGGGGAGCAGCAGAAAAAAGAAGAGAAAAAGGTTTTACAGACATTCAGTTTTCTGTGTCTTGCCGTAGCTGTGATCTGTGGGATGATCAACTATCTGATGCTGGAGACACTGAACTGGTTCTGGTTTGCTGCGGCCGGCTGTTTGTGTGCATGGCTTGTTGTCGGAGTGGCATATTTTAAACGCAGAAACATCCTCAAAAACCTGGCATGGCAGTTGCTGCTCATTACGATTTTGTGCGTATTATGGGATCATTTCATCGGATGGAAAGGCTGGTCCGTAGATTTTGTATTTCCGTTTGGGGCGCTTGCGGTGCTTGGAAGTGTTCCTGTAATCGCAAAGGTCAGCCATCTGGAGAGGGAAGAATATTTGTATTATCTGCTTCAGGCGGCGATGATCGGATGCCTTCCGGTAGTTCTTATCTGGATCGGAATCATAAAATATACGATGCCTTCCGTACTTTGTACAGGCATCAGTTTTCTGGTTCTGGCGGGGATGTTTATCTTCCGAAAGAAAGATACATTAAGAGAATTTCGAAAAAAACTGAGAATGTAAAATGTGATTTACGAGAAAGGAAAATACCGATGTTAGAATGTGATTATGAAGTGAAACAGATTGATGGAGATTATGCACATCTGCAGAGAATCGACAGACCGGAGGAAGAACTGAAGCTGGTGGCGAGGGCACTGCTTCCGATGGAAATCTATGAAGGATGTATTCTACATTATGAAATGATGCAGTATTCCATGAAATAGAGGAGCAGGAAGCGGAGTTGTCTGCAATGCTCTGAGAAAAACCTCGGGAGAAAGTTATGGAACAGTATTACTACAACCATATGAATAAACAGGAACAGGCTGCCTATCATGGAATCCTTCAGGGACTTTCCGGACTGGCGGATGAGTTTCAGATTCCGGCACTGGACGGAGAGACTTTGTATAATGTCTTTTTCCAGCTGCGTCTGGATCATCCGGAGATTTTCTGGGCAACGGGATATAAATACCGATATTACAAAGAATCACCGAATATTATTTTTGTTCCGGAATATCTGTTTGATAAAGGCAAAATAAAAGAGCATCAGAAAGCAATGAAATCCAGAGTTGAAAAGCTTGTGCGTCCGGCGAAAAACATATCCGAATGGGAAAAAGAGAAATATGTACATGATTTTATATGTCAGAATGTACACTATGACAAGCTCAAAAAGGCATATTCTCATGAGATCATCGGACCGCTCGGACAGGGCGTGGGTGTCTGCGAGGGCATTGCAAAGGCAGTAAAAGTCCTTCTGGATGCGCTGGGCGTCTGGTGCGTGATCGCAATATGTGGAAACAATCCGGAAAAAGGTATCAAATATCGTCATACCTGGAACATTGTCCGGATCGGAGGGACGTATTATCATCTGGATGCGACTTTTGATAATACACTCGGAAACAGTGATAAAGTCGAAGATATTCGTTATGATTATTTCAATCTTGATGACAAAAGTATCTTCCGGGATCATGAGCCACTGATCGCAGCAGCACCTCATTGTACAGATCACGATCACTTTTATTACCGGGAAAAGAAGCTGTCTTTTACAAAGACAGAAGATGTGTATAAACGTTCACTTCAGGCAGCAAAAAAAGGAAAAACGCTGACATTTCACTGGAGAGGCGGTTACCTGACAAGAGAAGTTCTGAATGAACTGCTTGGACTTATCCGTAAGGCCGGTGAAGAAAAAAACAAGACAGCAGCAGTCAATATCAACTGGCCGCAGGCTGTGCTGCGTCTGCATTATACAGAAGCACAGCTGCAGGAATGCATCACAATGGAAGATGCAAATGAAGGGGAAAAGGAATAACAGATACACGGCAGTACAATGGTAATAAAAGGGGAGACAGACATGCTTGAGACATTTAATGTTTTACGTATTGATGAGCCGGACTTCGGATGTGAGGGACGTCCGGACGGGATGGCAGTGAAGGACAATGTCCTTCTGAAAAGTAATTATACAGGTGAAGAAATGACAGTCAGAGAGAAGGATGCCCGGCTGTATGAGCTGGATATCAATGAAGGAGATCAGGTATTTCTGATCGATGGTGAGATGCGTAAGATTCGCTGAGATGATGTGCCCTGACTGAACGTGGCTTACGGAGTGTTGATAAAAATAGACTAGAAAGTGCAGGAAGATAGATGGAATTAAATATTCTTGACTGGTTCCAGACGTTACATACACCGATTCTGGATAAAATTATGACATCAATCACAAAGCTGGGGGATGCGGGGATTTTCTGGATTGTCCTGACACTGCTTTTTCTTATCATACCAAAGATGAGAAAAACAGGAATCATTATGGCAGCAGCACTGATCATGGATTTGCTGATCTGCAATGTAGCAGTAAAAAATCTGGCAGCAAGAACAAGACCATACGATGTAAACACCAGCGTGCAGCTGCTGGTGGCAAAGCTTCATGATTATTCATTCCCATCGGGACATACGGCCGCATCTTTTGCTTCGGTTACCGCGTTATATCTCGCAGGTGAAAAGAAGCTCTGGAAACCGGCACTGGTACTTGCCTGTCTGATCGCAGTATCGAGATTATATCTGTATGTCCATTATCCGACGGATGTTCTGGGTGGTATGGTTTTTGGAATCCTGGCAGGATATGTGGGCTACCGGCTGGTGAAATTTCTGGAAGCAAAGCTTTCCGGAAGGAAGAATGCAGGGAATCAGATACGGGGGTAACGACATGCACAGGATAAGACAATCCATTCAGTTTTATGGAAGAGTTCAGGGTGTGGGCTTCCGCTACAAACTTGGTTATCTGGCAGACAAATACAGTGTGACCGGATGGGCGAGAAATGAATATGACGGATCGGTTTCGACAGAACTGCAGGGGCTGGAAGAAGATATTGACAAGATCGTACAGGCACTTTACAATGACCGGTATATAGAGATTGACGATATCCGAAGACGTGAGATTTCTGTGGATGAGGAAGAACGAAGATTCGGAGTTCGGTATTAAAGGAGGACGCACGAGTGGACGAATTATATCAGGCAATTGAGGAGAAGATCAAAGCAGCAGGATATCCGCGAGAGATTTCCGGCCAGGCTGTTTATGAAGATATCTGTGATCAGATCGAGGGAAAAGAAAACGGCAGTTATGTGTTACTGTCCAAATTTGAGGATGATGTGATTTTTGAGTATCACATTACGATTATGGATCATGAATTTAATCTCGGGATTCTCACGATGAGACTTCCGGAAGGCATATATGCGGCAAACTTTGATGAAGACTGATAAATCGGAGCAGGTGAAAACCTGCTCTTTTTGCAAATGAATGACGCAAGGGGGGAATCAACATGTGGATTTTATTTGCGGTGGGGGTTGTACTTATCACACTGGGAACTGTACTGATGACGATGGTGTAAAGATTAGGAGTTAGAGATTATGGGATATTTCTATTTTGTAAGACACGGACAGACTGTATGGAATGTAGCGAACAAAATTTGTGGTGCAACAGATATCGAACTGACAGAAAAAGGCCATCAGCAGGCAATTGAGACAGGACAGGAAATTCTGCGACAGGGAATTCAGGCAGATGAGATTCTTTATTCTCCGCTGATGCGTGCGGCAGACACAGCAAAACATATTTCAGAGATTACAGGCATTCCGGCACGTGTTGAGCCGAGATTGATTGAGCAGAATTTCGGAAAATATGAGTCAACTCCACGTAACGGGGAAGAGTTCCGGAAGGCAAAACAGCAGTTTGTGACCAGATATGAAGGAGGAGAATCCATGCTTCATCTGGCACAGAGGATTTATAATCTTCTCGATGAGATCCGGAAGGAGTCTGATCATAAAACATATATTCTTGTAGCACATAATGGAATTTCCAGAGTCATCCAGTCCTATTTCTATGAGATGACAAACGAAGAGTACGCAGCTTTCGGGGTTAAAAACTGCGAAGTCAGACGGTTTGATTTTGAATAATCGACAAAATATTACAAATTATCTGCATTATGTTTAAAGGATTTACAGGTTGTACGGTTTACTGCAATATGCTATAATACACACTTGAATACTAGGTTAAAAGGAGCGCTTTATAGTGACTATTCATGATAAATATAGAGTACTACAGGAGAATCTCAAAGCACTGGGAAGTGTAGCAGTTGCGTTTTCAAGTGGAGTGGATTCTACATTTCTTCTGAAGGCGGCGCAGGAAGCTCTTGGTGACAAGGTGATCGCGGTTACGGCGAGTTCCTGTTCTTTCCCGAAGAGAGAATTAGAAGAAGCAAAAGCATTCTGTGAAAAAAACGGAATCCGTCAGATCATCGTTGAATCCGAAGAGCTGGATATCGACGGTTTTCGCCAGAATCCGAAGAACCGTTGTTATCTGTGCAAACACGAATTGTTTGAGAAAATCTGGGAGATTGCGAAGGAGAACGGCATGAACGCTGTAGCCGAAGGCTCCAATATGGATGACAACGGAGACTACCGTCCGGGTCTGATCGCAGTTAAGGAGCTTGGCGTCAGCAGCCCACTTCGCCAGGCAGAGCTCTCGAAGGCTGAGATCCGCGAACTGTCCAAAGAAATGGGACTTCCGACCTGGGATAAACAGTCCTTTGCATGTCTTTCTTCACGGTTTGTATACGGGGAGACAATCAATGAGAAAAAGCTTGGCATGGTTGATAAAGCAGAGCAGCTTCTCCTTGACATGGGATTCCATCAGGTACGCGTCCGTATCCACGGAAATATCGCAAGAATCGAAGTCCTTCCGGGAGAAATCGCAAGGATCGTTGAAGAAGAAAACAGAACGCAGATTGCATCAAAACTGAAAGAATATGGGTTTGATTATGTGACACTGGATCTTCTGGGCTACCGCACCGGAAGTATGAACGAAACACTCGAAGATAAGGAGATTAAGAAATAAATGTTGAATCAGTTTTCCAGAACACAGCTTTTATTTGGCAAAGAGGCGATGGAGAAGCTGGCCGGCTCCCGTGTTGCCGTATTTGGAATCGGCGGAGTTGGCGGTTATACTGTCGAGGCACTTGTACGAAGCGGAGTCGGAGCAATCGACCTGATCGATGATGACAAAGTATGTCTGACAAATCTCAACAGACAGATCATTGCAACCAGAAGTACAGTTGGTAAATACAAGGTAGATGTCATGAAAGAACGTATTCTGGACATCAATCCGAAGGTCGAAGTGAATGTTCATAAATGTTTCTACCTGCCGGAAACAAAGGATGAATTTGATTTTTCGCAGTATTCTTATGTGGTAGATGCGGTAGATACGGTGACTGCGAAAATCCAGCTTGTCATGGAGGCAAAAGAAGCCGGAGTTCCGATCATCAGCAGCATGGGTGCGGGAAACAAGCTGGATCCGACTGCTTTTGAAGTGGCTGACATTTATAAAACATCTGTCTGCCCGCTGGCGAAGGTCATGCGGCGTGAATTAAAGAAACGTGGAGTGAAAAAACTCAAAGTAGTCTATTCAAAAGAACAGCCGACCAGACCGATTAAAGATATGTCAATCAGCTGTCGTACTAACTGCATCTGTCCTCCGGGAGCTGCACATAAGTGTACGGAGCGTCGTGATATTCCGGGATCCACTGCATTTGTACCGTCTGTAGTCGGTCTTATCATTGCTGGAGAAGTACTCAAAGATCTTGCGGCAAAGTAAATTTGACGCATATCAAAACTAAATAAGAAATCCCTGTTTCGGGCTGTTATCATGCGGTATATCGAATGAAATCGCGGATAATGGCCCGTTTTGGACTTGCTTTATATAGTTAAAACGAATTAATGATAAGATAAAGATATCATTTTGACTCGTAACTGTGAGGGGACTGAACGGTTACCGTATTTCTATACAAAGGAGAAAGTTCGTATGAGAAGAAATAGAAAGAGTAGAATTCTTGCAATTTTGCTTGTTGTGTCGATGATCGGAAGTTCTGCGATTTATGTTCAGGCGGCAGAGGTAAGTATTACTCCGGCAGCAGAAGCCGAAGATCCGGATAAGGATGTCGAGATATGTGGTGAAGAACATAAGATGAAGGAAGTGCAGGTAGTGGAGCCTACATGCACAGAAGCAGGATATGTACTCTGGAAATGTCCGAGCTGTGGCTACGAGGAAAAACGTGACCTCAAAAAGGCACTTGGTCATGATCTTGAGGTGGTTTCTACAGAAGAGGCCACAGAAGATACTCCGGGAAAAGTTGTTTATAGATGTAAAAGAGAAAACTGTGATTATACAGAGACCATACCGATTCCTGGCAAAGAACCGGGTACAGAGGGAAAAGAAGACGACAAGGATAACGACAAAGACAATAACCCGGGAAACGGTGAAAAGTCAGATGTGCCAGCTGATCCGAACGAAAATGATAAGACTGATAACAATGGTGAGACAAAGCCGGATACCGGAAATGAATCCGGCAAAGATTCTGATAAGACAGAGGAACCGGTGATTGATGAAGAAGAACTCCCGGATGTTGATGTTGATGAGGAATATGCAACTTATGCTTCCTCCACTTCTACAGAAGTTGTAGCAGAATATGATCCGACAACGGCTTCTCACACGATCAAAGTAGCGAAAGATGCAAAGCATCCGGAGGAAGTCGAGGAGATCGAGGGAAAAACTGTCGCAGATAATACAGCCAGAATCAGCAGAGATGAGCAGGGGAACATTACAGATTTTGCGATATCTACAGAGATTGAAAAGATCAAAAACGGATTTTCACTGACCAGTGAAGCGAAAACACTGAAATCCATTTCCATTATAAATGCGAAAGACCCATCAAATGACTGGTTTACTTTAAATGCAGGCAAACCGGCAGGTGAACTTGGCATTCACGTAGAGTATACAAAAGATGAAATAGTTTTGACTCTGACGGAAAACAAGAAGACAGTGAATATTGTAAAAGTTACAGAGGATGAAACTACGATTACAATGAAAACTTCGACCGGCGGAAGTTTTGTGATCAGAAAAAATCTTCAGAAGTTTTCAACAGATCTTGACGGTGCAGTTAAGGGAACAAAGAACCGGATCGTACTGAAAGGTACAGAAGGTGCGAAACCATCTGCGGGATTGTCTTATGTGAAAGAAACTGAAAATAAAGAAAACGCTGAAGACTCTGCAAATGCAGATGAAAATGCAAATGAAGAACATTACTGGATCAGAGCTTACAACGATGAGGTGGAGGATCCAATTGTGATCACTGTTTATAAGAAATAAAAATTAACGGGGCATATCAAAGCGATATGCCCCGTTGATATTAGTATTCGCCTACAACTGTAGCTTTAAGCAGGTTGGTGTTTCCGGAACGTCCAAGCGGAACTCCGACAGTCAGAACAACGACATCGCCTTTTTTTACATAGCCGTTTTCTTCGGCAGCTTCTGTGGCGTGAAGGAGAAGGATCTCCATGCTGTATTCTTCTTTTGTCAGGATCGGAGCAACACCCCATATCATGTTTAACTGACGCCATGTACGTTCATCCGGAGTACATGCGATGATCTGGCATCCCGGACGATATTTGGAAACCATTCGTGCAGTGTTGCCGGAACGGGTAACTGCGATGATGGCTTTTGCATTCAGGTCGATGGCTGTCATGCAGGTAGCATGAGAAATTGCAGTCGTTACGTTGGTAGTGTCACCTTTTATACGAACACTGAACTGTTGGTTGTATTCAACATCAGCTTCTGTACGGCGGGCAATCTTGACCATCGTCTTGAGTGCTTCGATCGGATATTTACCGGCAGCAGTTTCACCGGAAAGCATGATCGCACTCGTTCCCTGATAGATGGCATTGGCAACGTCTGTAGTCTCTGCACGTGTCGGACGCGGATTCTTGATCATGGAATCCAGCATCTGAGTTGCTGTGATAACCTGTTTGCCGGCACTGTATACTTTGGAAATGATATCTTTCTGAATAACCGGAACGTCTTCAAGCGGGATCTCAACACCCATATCACCACGGGCGATCATGATACCGTCTGCGGCTTCGATGATACTGTCGATGTTGTCAACACCCTGCTGGTTCTCGATCTTTGCGATGATCTTGATGTCGTGGCCGCCATTTTTTTCGAGGATATCGCGGATCTCTTTGACATCGGCTGCTGTTCTGGTAAAGGAAGCAGCGATGAAATCATATCCTTCTTTGATGCCGAAAAGGATATCGTCATGGTCTTTCGGGCTGATAAATGGCATATTTACCTCTACGCCCGGAAGGTTTACACCTTTTTTGTTGCCGAGGACACCACCATTTATAACGGTACAGACAATGTCATGACCTTTGATCTTTTTGACTTCAAGTCCGATCAGACCATCATCGATCAGAATGCTGTTGCCAGGTTTGACATCTTTATATAAATCCTTGTAGGTAACAGAAACGATTTTTTCATTTCCTTCGATCTCATCTGCAGTCAGAGTAAATTCCTGACCTTCCTTCAGAGTGATCTTTCCATCTGCAAATTCGCAGATACGAATTTCAGGACCTTTTGTATCGAGAAGCGCTGCAACTGGTTTGTTAAGACGTGTGCGGATTTCTTTTAATTTATCAATACGGCCTTTCTGTTCATCGTGTAAACCATGAGAGAAGTTAAAACGTGCTACATTCATTCCTTCTTTAATTAATTCTTCCAGAACACCGTCTTTGTCAGTAGACGGACCAAGGGTACAGATAATTTTTGTTTTGCGCATTCAAATTCCTCCTACTTTTCCTAAAAAATACACCTTTATTCTAACATATAATTTTCATTGTACAAGTTAAGTTTTTGATAAAATACATGTTAAATTTATAACATAATATCAAAGATTATGAGAGCAGTTTAATACAAAACAATCTTTGAGATCTAAAATGAAAGAAGCCGCCATACCAGTTTAAAATCTGGTATGACGGTTGATATATTTTGCCTTATATTTAGAATATACGATCGTCTGATCTTTATACAGTCCGTAATAACCGGAAACAGCATAGCTGATGGAAACTGCGATCAGATAATAGGAAACACCACGGAATCCGAAGAGTTCAAATGCGATCAGGATCGAGGTGATCGGGCAGTTGGTAACACCGCAGAAAAGTGCTGCCATTCCGGCGGCCGCGCAGATAGACGGGGAAAGTCCTATCAGATGCCCCATGAGACATCCGAAAGTTGCGCCGATGCAGAACGACGGAACAATCTCACCACCGCGGAATCCGGCACGCATGGTCAGCGCGGTCAGAAGAATTTTCCAGAAGAAATCCAGTGGACGCGTCTGTCCCTCTTCAATGGCAAGCTCGATCAGATTGTTGCCTGCGCCCATGTAATCAGTAGTTCGTAAAAGCAAAGTGATCGCAATGATGATCGCACTGGCGGCAGCAATACGAATATAGGGGTTCTTGAAATATTTCGTGTAAAGTTTGCTGATTCCCTGTAATGTCATGCAAAAAATGATACTGATCGCGGCACACGCGACAGCGACGAGAACCATTTTCAGACCGGTTTCCACAGTAAGATCCGGAATATCTACAACGTGAAAAGATTCTGGATGGATTCCGAAGTTGGCAGCAAATTCCGAAGCAATAATAGAAGATATCACGCATGGAACCAGTGCTGCATAGTACATGATACCGACGCTGACCACTTCCATGGAAAAAACAGCCGCAGCCATCGGAGTACCGAAAACAGCGGAGAAAGCAGCGCTCATTCCACACATGACCATGACGTGACGGTCTTCTTCGTCGAGACGGAACCAGCTTCCGAGCTGATTACCGATGCTTCCGCCAAGCTGGATCGCTGCACCTTCACGTCCGGCAGAACCACCGGCAAAGTGTGTCAGGATCGTAGAAATGAAAATCAGCGGAGCAGAATGGAAGGGAACGTCATCCTGTGAGCGGATGGTGGAAAGTACCTGATTGGTGCCGCCATCGTCCTGTCCGAGTTTCTGATAGAGAAAGACGATGACAAGGCCGGCAGCGGGCAGCAGAAAGAACACCCAGAAGTGTTCTATGCGGTAAGTTGTAACAAATTTCAGTGCACGTGCAAAAAGACTGCTGATGAAACCGACCGTCAGCCCGGTCAGGACTGCGAGAAGCAGCCACTTGATCAGATTTGTCATGTCATACTGGATGTGCCCGGCATAATAGTGCAGATCGTGAGTTCTTTCCGGATTTTTATTATCCTGTGTGTTGTTCATAAGCTTCCCCAAAAGTTAAATAGTGTTTTGCATATTCCAGAAGTATTACTCCTGAGTAATTCCTGTAACCTCATATCCTGCTTCTTTGATCGTAGCGCGGATCTTGTCTTCGTCAACTCTTTCCGGTGCTGTGAAAACAGTTGTGTTGCTTTCATGGGAAGATACGACATCTTCTGCGCCGAAAGCTTTTTTGATTGCTTCATTTACATGTGCTTCGCAGTGTCCGCACATCATTCCTTCTACATTAACTGTAACTTTTACCATAGTTTTTTGCTCCTTTTCTTTTATATTATAATCATTTTTTACTTCAATGGAAGTAGCTTGTTTTATTTTTTTGTCTTTTCCTGCATCGTGAATTTTAAACAGGTTCAGACGAAGGGCATTTGTAACGACGCAGAAGCTGGAAAGGCTCATTGCTGCAGCGCCAAACATCGGGTTGAGTGTCCAGCCGAAAATCGGGACCCAGACACCGGCAGCGAGCGGAATACCGATGACATTGTAGAAAAATGCCCAGAAAAGATTTTCGTGGATATTTTTCAGGGTAGCACGGCTGAGACGGATCGCAGCAGGAACATCACTCAGGCGGCTCTTCATCAGGACAACATCGGCAGCGTCGATTGCAATATCTGTTCCGGCACCGATCGCGATTCCGATATCAGCCCGTGTAAGAGCCGGAGCATCGTTGATACCGTCACCGACCATGGCAACTTTGCCCTGCTCCTTCAGGGAGCGGATCACGCTTTCTTTGCCATCAGGGAGAACTCCGGCAATGACATCGTCCACGCCTGCCTGAGCACCGATTGCTCTTGCGGTACGTTCGTTGTCACCGGTCAGCATAACTACGCGGATGCCCATGTTTTGAAGTTCTCTGATTGCCTGTGGGCTGTCTTCTTTGATAACATCAGCGACTGCAATAATTCCGATCAGTTTGCCGTTTCGTGCAAAAAGGAGGGGAGTTTTTCCCTGTTCGGCAAGTTTCTCTGCTTTCCGGGAGAGAGCGGCAGGAACACTCACCCGGTTGCTGATGAATTTCATACTTCCACCAATCAGGGTTTCATTATTCAGCACAGCGGAAAGGCCATTTCCGGGAAGTGCATGGAAATCGGAAACTTCCGGTGCGGTAAGGTGCAGGTTTTCGGCATGTTCTAAAATTGCTTTTGCAAGCGGATGCTCACTCTTTTTTTCAAGGGCAAAAGCCATTGTGAGAAGCTCTGTTTCAGAAATTCCGTCTGCCGGGAGAAGGTCAGTCACCTCAGGCTGCCCGCTTGTGATGGTACCTGTTTTGTCGAGTGCGACGATCTGTACTTTGCCAGCTTCTTCGAGAGAGACTGCTGTTTTGAAAAGGATGCCGTTCTTTGCGCCCATGCCGTTGCCGACCATGATCGCAACCGGAGTGGCAAGGCCGAGTGCGCACGGGCAGCTGATGACAAGAACGGAAATTCCGCGGGCAAGTGCGTAGCCGAATTCATGTCCGGTCAGAAGCCAGATAATAGTTGTAATGACCGCAATTGTGATGACTGCCGGTACAAAAATACCGGAAACACGGTCTGCGATCTTTGCAATCGGTGCTTTGGTGGCTGCGGCATCACTGACCATTTTGATGATCTGGGAGAGTGTTGTGTCTTCGCCTACACGGGTTGCTTCGCATTTGATAAATCCGGACTGGTTGACGGTGGCAGCGGAAACAAGATCACCGGCAGCTTTGTCAACAGGGATGCTTTCACCGGTCAGGGCAGATTCGTTGATGGCGCTGGTACCTTCGATGATTACACCGTCGACCGGAATGTTCTCACCAGGGCGTACGACGAAAACATCACCTTTTTTGACCTGTTCGATCGGAACGGTGGTTTCCTGACCGTTACGGAGAATGACAGCTGTTTTTGGTGCAAGTTTCATCAGACTCTTTAATGCATCGGTTGTTTTGCCTTTAGAGCGTGCTTCGAGCATTTTTCCGACGGTGATCAGAGTCAGGATCATAGCAGCGGATTCAAAATAAAATTCCATCATGTAGTTCATGACTGCGGCGGAATTACCGTCAACCTGTGCTCTCGTCATGGCGAAGAGTGCATAAACACTCCACACAAAAGATGCCATGGAACCGAGTGCGACAAGGGTGTCCATGTTCGGAGAGCGGTGCCACAGACTCTTAAAGCCGCTGATAAAGAATTTCTGGTTGATGACCATGATGATTCCGGCAAGCAGAAGCTGTACAAGCCCCATGGCAACATGGTTGTCGTTGAACCATGCCGGGAGCGGCCAGCCCCACATCATGTGTCCCATGGAGAAATACATGAGGACAATGAGAAAGCCTGTCGAGGCGATCAGTCGGCGTTTGAGAGCCGGTGTCTCGTGGTCTTCAAGCGCTTCTTCAGCCTCGGACATGGAAACCTGTTCTTTGTTGGATCCTTTGAGTGAGGCGCCGTAGCCAGCCTGCTGTACGGCAGTGATGATATCGTGGGATGAGGCAGTTCCTTCCACTCCCATAGAATTTGTCAGAAGGCTGACGGAACAGGATGTGACTCCCGGAACTTTTGATACAGCCTTTTCTACACGGGCTGAGCAGGCAGCACAGCTCATGCCGGTGACGTTATATTGTTCCATTATGGTACCTCCTTAAGAAATGTAAATTCTTCATTTTTATGTTTATCCGGTTGCTGCAGTTACTTCATCAGTTTCTGCAGAGTTGCCACAAGCTCGTCAATTGTCTCGTCTTTGCCCGCGCGGATATCGCGTGCGACGCAGGTTCGGATATGATTCGCGAGAAGTTCTTTATTGAATGAGTTGACTGCGGCATTGACAGCGGCAGACTGAATCAGGATGTCGTTGCAGTAAGCATCGTTTTCCAACATTCCTATGATTCCCCGTATCTGTCCCTCAATACGTTTCAGGCGGTTGACAAGTTTCCTGCGGTCAGCCTCTGAACGGTCTGTGTGCTTCATACTGCAGCAGGAACAGACCGGTGATTTATCGGATGTGGTATCACATGGCATTGTGTTTGCGGAAATATCGGTATTTGTCTGGTCTTTATTACAATTACAATCGGACATAGGTAAGACTCCTTTCTGAATGTGAGTGGATTATTCGGATAAATACCCCATATGGGTATGATGACTTTGATGAAAATATATACCCCGTGAGGGTATTTGTCAAGAGGAAATATAGAAAAAGTGAGAGGTGGGTGACTTGTGGGAGAGAAAGACTTGAGGAAGTCATCAAAAAGTGAGTGGTGTAATGACTTGTGGGAGAGAAAGACTTGAGGAAGTCATCGAAAAGTGAGCGGTGTAATGACTTGCAGAGGAGAAAATCATGAGAAAGTCATCGGAATGAGAAAAATCGGGTACCCAGCGGGAGAGAAAGTCATGAGGGGGTCCACGAAATGTAGGTAAACTGGGTACCCTGTGGGAGAGAAAGTCATGAGAAAGTCAATGAAACAGTGAAAAATGGTGGACTCTGATAGGGGAATGTTCAAATGGAATCAACAAGAACATGAAAAAAGGTAGACTTCAGAAAGAGAAAGTCCCGACAGGGTAAATAAATTCGAATTAAGATTTGAATAAAGAATAAGATTCGAATGAAAAATGAGGTGTTTGAATGAAGATGAACAGGAGGAAGATTTGCGGAGAACAATGAAATATCCAGATGAAAATAAGATATGGTAGTCGCTAATAAAAAGATAAGATTTCCATCCAATAGAATGTCAACATACAGAAAAGCCTTCTACATATGAAAACCAGGGATACAGTGTGTAAATCAATATATTACATACCTGATATATCAAGAAATCTTATATAACCCAGGGGTGCGCGAGGGGACTGGTAAGTCCCCTCGGTTGGGTCCCTGAGGGAAACTCCCTCAACAGGGGGCTTCGGGGCTACGCCCCGATCCCGATAACCTTCCGACTGATCATAAATGACACCCCGGCGGTCAAAGCTTCTGCAATCCAGAATGCATTCCAGACTCCGACAGCCCCGAAGAAGTGACTTAAGATAAACGCGGCCGGCAGAATGATGATCAGATATCTGCAGAGAGAGACAACCAGCGAAGCACTGCCTCGTCCAAGCCCCTCCAGTGCGCCACAGGATGTAACAGATACAGAAGAAACAAGAAAACCTGCGCAGATGATCCGAAGGGCAGTTTTGCCGGCGGCAATTGTCTCAGGATTGGTGGTGAACATTCTGATAAGCTGTTCCGGAACAGTCAGGCAGATGATCGTTCCGACAAGCATGATCACACTGCTCATGCCAAGTGTGACAAAGTAAATCTTTTTGACCCGCTTATGTTCTCCGGCACCGAAATTATATCCGATGACCGGACGCATGCCCTGAACGATTCCGCTTGCCGGAAGGTACAGGAAGGTCTGGAGTTTGTAGTAGATTCCGAGAATTACCACATAGCTCTGTGAATATGCCGCCAGAAGTCCGTTTAGTGCAGAGACTAACACAGACGGAAGTGCCAGATTTAAAGCACCTGGAATGCCGACAGAATACAACCGTGCTGCAAGGGCTTTATCTGGATGGAGATACCGGCGACTGATTTGTATCGGGATCGGACGCATCTTATAAACAATCAGATAAAAGACAAGATTCAGTACCTGACCAAGTCCTGTTGCAAGGGCAGCACCTTCGATTCCCATAGCAGGAAACGGACCAAGGCCAAAGATCATCAACGGATCGAGCAGAATATTGGAAACACAGCCGACCATCAGCCCGATCATAGTAACTTTCATATTGCCGACACCCTGAAAGATTTTTTCGTATGCAAGATTTATGGTGGTTATAATGGCAAAAAGAAATACGATCGTGGAATAGCGGACGCCAAGGCTACTGACATTTTCATCTGAAGTAAAAACAGAAAGAAATTTTGGCATGATTGAAATACAGATGACTGTCAGCAGGATTCCATGTAAGGCGGACAGCACCAGACCATGTGTAGCGGCTTTGCCTGCTGTTTCTTTATTGCCGGCACCCAGACAGATTGCAATCTGCGAGCTGATACCGATACCGAACCCAATTGCGATTGCATTTGAAAAATTTTGTACAGGAAAAACAAGCGACAGCGCAGTCATGGCATCTTCGCTGATCTGGGCAACAAAGAAACTGTCCACGATATTGTACAGAGAATTGACCAGCATGGAAATGACCATTGGCATTGCCATAGATAAAATCAGCGGAAAGACCGGACGCTCTTTCATAAATGTATCATTCATAATGAACCTCCATAATAACATCAAATTAGTATCTGTAAAAAATATCCATAAAAAAACGCCGCACAACTACCGCAAAGGGTAATTGTGTGGCGAAAAATAGTCAGACTTTAAAAGCATTGAACCAGAAAAGTCCACACGATGTTTTGGATAAAAACGCAGATGCCTGCGAATCTGGATAGATTCTAGCATAGAACATGAAAAGCCGTCAATAGCAGATTGGAAGTAATCAGACAAAATACCGATTAAGCAATTTAAAAAATCGGTCAGACATAATAGCTGCCGGAATAATTTTTCAAATTTCGAGATCGTCAGCATTCGCCATGTGAGTCTGTGTATAAAGGATAACTGTATCTCCTTCAAGAAGTGTCAGATTTCCGCCTGGGATGATCAGCTTTTGGTGGCGTCTGACAAGTACAATGATCGAATGTCTGGAAATATCAAGATCCCGGCTTTCAAAACCGTATCACCTTTTGGGACGAGGATGCGGTGATCACGCTGGATTACTGCAACAATGATTCTCTGTGGGAAATCAAGTTCTGCAATGCGGTGTCCGATCCATTTGTCGTTTTTGTCAAGGCAGATGCGGATAAAATGTACATCCTCCTCCTGCCCATATTTACCGATTCGCTTCAGGCGCGAGTACTGATCGACAAATCCGGCGGAAATAATACCGGTGGGGATGGCAACCATACCGACACCAAGAAATGCGATAAATATTCCGAAAATCTTGCCCATGGTGGTGACAGGATAAATATCACCATAGCCAACTGTAAGCAAAGTGGAGGCAGCCCACCAGATTCCGGAAAAAGAAATCAGGTATTTCCAGACGGCCCGCGGCTCCGAAACATCGGGATAAAGATATTTGGCAGTAAATACACGAAGCAGGAAATCAATAGCAAAGAAAGCTACTGTCAGGCGCTCCAGCGTCAAAAGGAGCGGCCCGTACTTCATTTCCATATTATCAAAAGTATACATGATACTGACTGCCAGATTCAGCAGAATCGTAAATGTATTAAAAAAGTCATAGCCCCAGCACCATGTATCGTAGTTGGAGCCGATTTCAATCAGTTCAAAGAGGCCTGTTCTTAAGATAACTTTGTATACAACTGCGTACAAACGGACTTCTTGCGACTCCTTCTGTGATGTGCTACACTAAAGTGGCTGTTTATGTTATTTTCAAAAGACGGTGAACAACTATCACAGAAACACAATTCAAGAGAAAGGAAATAGTGTCTTCGATAAAAACGCAGACACTATATAGTAAATTTATGATAACTCTGCTTACACTGCAGCTCACGATCTTTCTTCTGGTAGCTGTAGGATTTTTAATGAAAAAAATACATATTATCGGACCACAGGGGCAGAAAAATATCAATGATCTTGTCATTTATCTGATCCTGCCATGTAACATTCTTCATGCATTCACGCAGAGCGCAGCAGATGGAAGCCTTATGAATTATCTGGCGATTCTTTTTATATCCATCGGTATTCAGGTGTTCTGTGTGATCTACGGAAAAGTGATGTTCCGGAGAGAAGCGGAGGGGCGTTATAAATGCCTGCAATATGGTACGATCTGTTCAAATGCAGGCTTTCTCGGCAATCCGATCGCAGAAGGAATTTATGGGGCAGAGGGGCTGGTGCTTGCCAGCGTCTACCTGATTCCACAGAGAATCATGATGTGGTCCTCCGGTCTGGCTGTTTTTTCAGGAACCAGTGACAAAAAGCAGACTCTGAAAAAGGTGGTAACACATCCCTGTATTCTGGCGTGTGTTCTTGGAATTATTCTGATGGTTACAGGTCTGCCGCTTCCGATCGGTATTGATGGTGCCGTGACAGCTGTCGGAAACTGCAACACGGCAATGTCCATGATGGTGATTGGTATGATTCTGGCAGATATTAACCTCAGAGATTTCTGGGACTGGACAGTCGTGAAATATACCGTTCACAGACTGGTGATCATTCCGGCGGTTGTTTATCTTGTATGCAGAATGCTTCCACTCAGCAAAACAGTTCTTGGTTTATGTGTACTTCTTGCGGCGATGCCGGCAGGTGCGACAACGAGTATTCTGGCAGAAAAATATCAGGTAGATTCTCCGTTTGCAACAAAAATGGTTATTTTTTCCACATTACTGTCACTTCCGACCATTTGCCTGTGGAGCATCTTCCTGCAGTGAAATACACTTTCAGACAACAATGTGTCCATTTTTCTTTGTCAAAATTATAACAACACATCCCCCCTACAGGCTTGTGGAGGGGATGCTTTTTTTATATAATGAAAAAATATGAGGGTGGAAATTCAGAGAAAATTTTGCTTTTGTGCAATAAAAATTATGAATCGCCCCAATAAACATGACAAGCGTGAAAAGAGAACAGACTTATGAATAATTTGAAAAATGAAATTCATGACTACTGGACAAACCGTGCCAGAGGTTATTCAGAATATAATCAGCAGGAAATGGCAGATGCCCGCAGAACGATGTGGCGGGACAAGCTTCTTTCCCTGCTTGGAAATCAGTTTCCGGAAAAAGAGCCGAAGGAGATCAAAATTCTCGATGTCGGAACAGGCCCCGGATTTTTTGCAATTTTGCTTGCCGAAGCCGGTTATCAGGTGACGGCTGTTGACTATACTGAAGAAATGCTGAAAGAAGCTCAGAGCAATGCCGGTGGACTGGCAGAGTGTATTGTGTGGAAAACTGGCGATGCGCAGGCTCTTGATGTGGAAAGTAACAGTTTTGATGCAGTCGTGACCAGAAATGTCACATGGAATCTGCCACGGCCGGATTTTGCATATAAGGAATGGCTTCGCGTCCTGAAACCAGAGGGTGTTCTTTATAATTTTGACGCTGACTGGTACGGTCATCTTTATAATGAAGAAAAACGCAGCAGCTATGAAAAAGACCGCCGGCAGACAGAGGAACAGAACGTGGAGGATTATTACAGCGGAACGGATATCGAGAAGATGGAAGAAATTGCCCGACAGGTTCCGTTAAGTCGTCTGGAACGTCCGAAGTGGGATATTGAAACCATGAAAAAGTCTGGATTTCTTGACGTTGCCTGTGACGAGGAGGTCTGGAAAGAAGTCTGGACAGAAGAAGAGATCATCAACAACAGTACCTCTCCGATATTTTTGCTGACAGGAAGAAAAAGAGATGCTTTTCATCTGAAAAATATAACGGTGCAGCCGGGAAAGAAGTGGAGCGGTGAACTGGAACTTGCAAATGGCGATATCCGGCTTCCGGCAACTGTCCTGCATGGACACGGCACAGGAAAAACAATGCTGATCACGGCAGGTGTTCATGCCGGGGAGTATGTGGGGATTCAGGCTGCAATCGAGCTGTCCCAGAAGCTCAAGATTGAAAAAGTAAATGGTACGATCATTATCGTAAAGGTCATGAACCGTCCGGCATTTGAAGCACGCAATGGCAGTATGGGGCTTGACGATGGGAAAAATCTGAACCGCGAATTTCCGGGAAATCCGGATGGAACTGAAATGGAGCGCCTTGCCTGGGCAATATCACAGGAATTGCAGCCAGCGGCAGATTATTACATTGACCTGCACAGCGGAGATGATTATGAAAAGCTGATTCCATATGTTTATTATGCGGGAGCGGCAGCCGGGGAAGTTGTCAGCCTTTCGAGACAGATGGCAGAACAGGTGGACGTACCTTATATGGTAAAATCAAACGTGGCATCCGGCGGTTCTTATAATTATGCGGCTTCACAGGGAATCCCGAGTATTCTGATCGAGCGTGGCGGTATGGGTGACTGGACTTATGAGGAAGTCAGATCTACCCGCAGGGATGTCCGTAATATTCTCTGTCATCTTGGAATTTATCAGGGACTGAAGGATTTCCGCACTTATTATCCACTGGATGTAGCTGATGTACGCTATCAGGATGCTGAAGAAAATGGTCTCTGGTATCCGTTCAAAAAAGTTGGAGATATGATTCAGGAGGGTGATATCCTCGGAGAGGTTCGTGACTATGAGGGTAATGTGAAGGAAGTCAGTGTTGCCGAGTTTGACGGTGTACTTCTTTATCAGTGTGGCACCTTACAGGTACTTGGAAATGGCCCTATGGTTACATACGGAAGAATTGTCAGCCGATACGACGAGCGTAAAGAGCGAATCGTAAATTACTGGGAAAAACGCAGCGACAGTTTCCTTGTTCAGAAACGGCAGGAACTTCACAGCGCCATGGCAGAACGCTGGATGAGAGAGATCCATGTACAGCTTCCGGAAGGCAAAAAATTGCGTATTCTTGATGTGGGATGCGGTGCGGGATTTTTCTCTATTCTGCTTGCAAAAGAAGGCCATCAGGTGACGGGTATCGACCTGACACCGGATATGATCAAAAATGCCCGGCTTCTTGCAGAAGAGGAAAAGGTGAGCTGTGAATTTCAGGTCATGGACGCAGAAAATCCGGAATTTCAGGAGGAGACCTTTGATGTGGTAATATCCCGAAATCTTACATGGACACTGCCACACGTACAGCATGCGTATCAGGAATGGATCCGTGTACTCAAAAAAGGCGGCATACTCCTGAATTTTGATGCAAACTATGGAATTACAGATTTTTCCAATGTTGCAGACCTTCCGGAAAATCATGCACATAATATTCTTGGGGATGATATGATGCGCGAGTGCGAAGAAATCAAGCGCCAGCTTCCGATCAGCTCCTACAGCCGTCCGGCATGGGATCTGGAAACTCTGGGAGCTCTGGAACTAAAGGAATTTAAATTGGATCTGGGAATCAGCAGCAGAATATATCTGGAAAAGGATGCTTTCTACAATCCCACTCCGCTGTTCATGTTGCGGACAACAAAAAAATAAAGTAAAATTTATACAGAACAGGTAGACAACAGTATAAATTTTAAAGATATGCGGAGAGATTTATGGATTTAAAACAATTGCAATATTTTGTTGCATGCGCGCAGACAGGATCATTCAGTGATGCGGCAAAGATTCTCTATTCCACACAGCCAAGTGTCAGTAAGGTGATCAAGGCGTTGGAGGATACTCTCGGAATGCAGCTTTTTGAACGGCTTCCAAGAGGAATACGTCTGACCGTGCAGGGACAGAAAGTTTACAGCTATGCGTGCCGGATTACCAGTGAAATCGATGTTCTGGAAAATATGGCATCACGCGGTATGACAAAGTGGATACGGATTTCTATGAATCCAAGTTCATGGCTTGCCAATCAATTTGTGGATTTTTATAATGAGACATATGAAAAAAACTATCATTTCCAACTGACCACAGCAGGTGTGCGCAGCGTCATGGAAAGAGTTCGTGATTATATGGATGATATCGGATTTGTCTATATTCTGAGCCAGCACAGGGAAAATTTTCTGCATGAGCTGGCAAAAAATAAAATAGAGTTTGTTCCAATGTATGAAACGGACGTAATCCTGTACCCCGGCCGGAAAACGGAGTTTTACGGTTCAGGAAAAGACCGGATAGAGCTTGATGAATTGGAGGGGGCCCGGTTTATACAGAATTATCAGGATGAATTTTTTGATATCGGAGCTGTGGAAACAAACGCCTTTCGTTGGAAAGATCTTGATATTTCAGTATTGACAAACAGTGATTATATTATGGAAAGAATGCTCAGAAACAGCAGAGTTTTCAATGTGAGTGGAAGCTATCTTTCTGAAAATAAAGCCGGAACAACACCGGGTATTCCTCTGGATATGGGAAATAATAAGGTTATTTTTGGATATATGTTTCATAAAGGAGAGAAAATTGAGGAAAGTGTACAGGAATTTCTTGATTTTCTGAAGGGCAGGCTTCCTAAAAGTTAACACGGACTTATTCCAAAATACAAGAATGGTATGCTGATTAAGAATGGCACATAACCCTCCCATGGGGTTGTGTGCTTTTTTGACACTGTGCTAAACTTTATCCGATAAATTATTGTGCGGATATTTTGTCTGACAATCAACAGACAAAAAGGAGAATTCATGATTAAATATATTTTTAAAAGACTTCTTCAATTGATCCCGATTCTTATCGGGATCACTTTTTTATCGTTTGCCATGATGCGTCTGGCAGGAGGAGACGCTGTCACCTATATGTATGAAAATGCAGGTTCCGCAGTTTCGCAGGAGGTTATCGACCAGACAAGAAAGGAATATGGTTTGGATCAGCCGTTTCTTGTCCAGTATGCAAAGTGGTTTGCGGGAATGGCAACGGGCGATATGGGAACCAGCTATGTATCAAAGCGGGATGTTTATGACACTTTTGTAGAAAAGCTCCCTGCAACGATCCTGCTGACGGTATCTTCTATTGTTCTGACCATGTTGCTTGCAATTCCGCTGGGAATCCTTTCAGCGGTGAAACATAACCGTTGGAGTGATTATCTGATTCGTTTTTTAAGCTTTATAGGTAACTCTATGCCGAACTTTTTTGCGGCGCTGGTACTGATGTATTTCTTTTCCATAAAACTGGGCTGGTTTCCGGTAATCACTACAGATAATGTGGCACTGAGCCTTGTTCTGCCGACGCTGACACTTGCAGTCTCTATGGCATCCAAGTACACCAGACAGGTGAGAGCGACAGTGCTTGAAGAACTGAATAAGGATTACGTGGCCGGAGCGAGAGCCCGGGGTGTAAGGGGCAGCGTGATCATCTGGAAAAATGTAATGAAATCCTCTATGCTTACGATTATTACCCTGCTTGCTCTGTCAATAGGAAGCCTTCTCGGAGGAACCACGATCGTAGAGACAATTTTTATGTGGGATGGTGTAGGAAAAATGGCGGTAGATGCCATCACAATGAGAGACTATCCGATCATTCAGGCGTATGTAGCCTGGATGGCGATTATTTATGTGGTTGTAAACCTTATCACGGATATCATTTATCATTATCTGGATCCCCGTGTGAGACTGGGAGGTGACAGAGCATGAATAGTACAAAGAAAAATGTGACTGTCCGTAAACAAAAAATACGTAAAAATCATATTCGGGGAAAGCTTCTTTTCTTTAGTGCACTGGTGGTTATTTTGCTGATCGCAGCAGCACTGGCAAGACATTTGTGCCCGTATGATCCATATGCACAGGATCTCCTTCAGGCGCAGAAACCACCCAGTGCAGAACATCTTATGGGAACAGACCGTTATGGACGAGATCTGTTTTCGCGAGTACTGGTCGGAAGTACGACCAGTGTTTATGCAACGCTTATTCTGGTAGCGATCATCACAGTTGCAGGAACCGTGATCGGAATTATCTGTGGCTGGTGCGGCGGTGTCATTGATACTGTCCTGATGCGTATTTCCGATCTGTTTCTGGCATTTCCGAGCCTTGTTTTTGCTCTTGCAGTAGCAGGCGTGCTTGGCGGCGGTATTCAGAATGCGATCATTGCCCTTGCCGTGATCGGATGGCCTAAGTTTGCGCGGCTTGCCAGAGGACTGACACTTGCACAGAAGGATTCTGCCTATCTGATGGCGGTAAGACTGTCGGGAAGCGGTATACTTAAGATCATGTTCAAGCATATTCTGCCGAATATTGCCGGGCCGATTCTGGTAACATCGGTACTTGACATCGGAACCATGATGATGGAGCTGGCCGGACTTTCCTTCCTCGGACTTGGCGTACAGCCACCGATGGCAGAGTGGGGAAGTATGATCAACGATGGAAGAAGTATGCTTCAGATTTCACCCTGGATGGTACTTGCACCGGGGCTTGCAATTTTTATAACAGTTATGCTTTTTAACCTTCTCGGAGATACGCTCAGAGATTTCATGGATCCGAAAGAGAGAGCTAAAAGATAACAAAACAAACGAACATCAAGAAAGAGAGGAAAATTTATGAAAAAGAAACTGATCGCAGCAATTCTTACAGGAGCTATGCTGGCAGCCGGACTGACAACAAGTGTATGGGCTGACGGAGAAAAGACATTCGTATATGGAACAACAGGATACAGTGAAGAAATGGGTGATGCGGGACTGAATCCACATGATAACTATTCCGGATGGAGTGCACTCCGTTATGGTGTAGGGGAAACTCTTTTCAAATACAATGATAACATGGAAGTAGAGCCATGGCTGGCAACAGATTATGAATTTGTAGATGATACAACCGTTAAGATCACACTTCGTGACGGTGTCAAATTCTCCAGTGGACGCGATATGGATGCAGAAGCGGTTAAGGAATGTCTGGAGGATCTGATCGCTGTTCATGACCGTGCACCATACGATCTGAAAATTGACCATATTGATGCAGACGGACTGACACTTACCATTTATACGACAGAGCCATGCCCTGCGATCATCAACTATCTCGGTGATCCATATGGCGCGATCATTGACATGGATTATGGTATTCAGGGTGAAGGCGGTTCTGCAAATGTAGCCGGAACAGGTCCTTATATTGCAGAAAGCGTAACACCAACCCAGATCGACCTTGTTAAAAATGAAAATTACTGGGGTGGAGAAGTTAACGTAGATAAAATTACGGTGAAATCCTTTGCAGATGGAAGTGCACTGACAGCAGCGCTGCAGACAGGAGATATCCAGGGAACCTATGGACTTCAGTATGACAACTATTCTCTGTTTGACGGGAATCCGGATTATACGATCAATTCCTGTGCGACAAGCCGCTGTTTCTTCGGACAGTTCAATATGGATTCTGAAATTATGCAGGATCAGAATGTACGTAAAGCCGTTGAGATGGGAATCGACAAGGAAGGGTTTTGTTCTGTGATCATGGAAGACCGTGGAGTACCGGCAAAGGGAGCATTCCCAAGCAGTTTCTCTTATGGAAATGATGCAGTGGAAACTGTTTCCTATGACCCGGACGGAGCAAAGAAGCTTCTTGAAGAGTCCGGATGGACAGATACAGACGGTGATGGATACGCAGACAAGGACGGACAGAAGCTGACTATCAACTGGCTGACTTACCCGACACGTCTGGAACAGCCGAAGCTTGCGGAGTATGCACAGGCTACATTGAAGGATATCGGTATTGATGTGCAGGTAAACAATACTTCCGATCACAGAACTTTTGCTGAGAACGGAGATTTTGATGTTTATGTAAGCTCTACTACAACTGCACCGACCGGCGATCCGGAGTACTTCTTTACAAGTACAGTGGTAGGTGCAAAGAACTATGGAAACTATCAGAATGAAGAAGTAACGAAACTGACTGATCAGCTTCATCAGACATTTGACAAAGATGAAAGAGGTAAACTGGCTGTAGAACTGCAGCAGAAAATTCTTGATGATGATGCATTTTTCTTTGTATCTCATCTGAACATGGGAATCGTGACAAAATCTAACGTTACAGGTATGGCAGCACATCCATGTGATTACTATGAAATTACAGCTGAGCTGGATGTAGAGTAAAATTTGAGAGGTATACAAAAGTATGAATTCATTGCTTCGTGTAGAGCATGTGACAATTTCTTATAATGGAAAGTCGGTCGTTCAGGACGTCAGCTTTGAACTGAAACAGGGCGAGATTCTTGGAATCGTCGGAGAATCCGGCAGTGGTAAAAGCACGGTCATCAAAGCGATTATGGGCTTACTGGGCGAGGAAGGTCTGGTTGCGGAAGGTGACATCTGGTACAAAGGCGAAAATCTTACCAGTATGAGCGAGAAAAAACTCCGGGGATATTTGGGCAAAGAGATTGGAATGGTGTTTCAGGACTGCAAAGCGGCTTTGTGTCCTGTCCGGACGATCGGGGCACAGATACACGAAGCAGTATCAGAGCATGAGAAGATAAGCAGACAGGAGACATGGAAACGTGCAGGAGAGATTATGAAGAAGATTGGTCTGGACGACAGTGAACGTGTGCTGAACAGTTATCCTTTTGAACTTTCCGGAGGAATGAACCAGCGAGTAGGAATCTGTACAGCCATGATCATGCATCCGAATCTGCTTCTTGCAGATGAGCCGACCAGTGCACTGGATGTAACAGTTCAGAAACAGGTGGTGGAAGAGCTTCTGCTCATGCGAAAAGAATATCATACGGCAATGATTCTTGTAACACATAATATTGGTGTTGTAAAGATGATGGCAGACAGAATTCTGGTACTTCAGAACGGAGTGGTCAGAGATTACGGAGAAACGGATGCTGTGCTGAACCATTCTGAGGATCCATATACTAAGAAACTGATGAGCTCTGTGCTTCATTTGAAACGGGACTGAACTCAGGAGGCATGAAGAAATGACAGATATTATTTTAAAAGCAGAACACCTTAAGAAGGTTTTTGTCTCAGGAAAGAAGTCCATGACAGCAGTAGATGATGTCAGTTTCGAACTGAATCGGGGCGAATGTCTTGGAATTGTAGGAGAATCCGGATCCGGAAAAAGTACGATCGCCAAAATGATCACACATCTGGAATCTGTGACGGAAGGTCAGGTATTCCTCAAAGGAAAAGATATCACCCATGTGAAGGGGAAAGCCTTACGTGAAATTTATCAGGATATTCAGATGGTTTTTCAGATGCCGATGGAATCCTTTGACCCAAGATGTACTCTTGGAGATGGAATCGGGGAAAGTCTGCGGAATATGGGGATAAGCCGTTCGGAAACAGGCAGTCGTGTGGAAAAACTTCTGGAACGCTGCGGACTTGACAGAGAATTCGCAGATCGTTATCCGCATCAGGTCAGTGGTGGTCAGTGTCAGAGAGCAGCAATTGCCAGAGCCCTTGCAGTAAATCCTGAAATACTTATCTGTGATGAGGCGACAAGTGCATTGGATGTAACAGTTCAGAAACAGATTCTGGAACTTCTGATAGAGCTGAAACAGAAGGAACAGCTTTCGTTTCTTCTGATTTGCCATGACCTCGCACTGGTACAGGCATTCTGCGATAAGGTACTGGTACTTTATCATGGAAAAACAGTAGAATACGGAACTCCTGACGAGATCATCAATCATCCGAAGGAGGATTATACAAAGAAATTAATAGATTCAGTTTTATAAAATTAACAGCATAATAATCAGCGACAATAACCGGAGGGCAGGAATTATGGTTGTAAATGTTTTTCTGTCTGATGATTTTGAAGTGATGGATGCGTTTGACCCGATACAGATTTAAGAGCATGAACTGAAAATGATATAAAAAAAGTACTTCCCGCGGAGTTGGAAGTACTTTTTTAATGGGTTGAATGTGCATCATAATATGTGGAGGTCTGTGCACTTTTATTTGGTAGATAACACAATTCATGTGTTGATTGTATTTTAACAAAATGCAGTGTAAAAACAAGCCTCCCAGGGGGATGCAGAGCTATGAAAAAAGCGCAGGATCTATGCGATATATGAATAGGTCAATATCCCCCGGGGATGGTTATATATGGTCAAAAGTGATGGTATACTGATAAAACATGTTATGTATAATAAATAAAAATAAATCCTAAAAGTGTTGACAGACACAGCATTATGCATAAATGAGAACAAAAGGAGGAAATGAGATAATGAAGAGAAAATTACTGGCGGTTATGATGGCAGTTTGTATGACAGCATCATTTGCAGGGGGAACTGCAACTGTATTTGCGGCACAGGAAGAAAGTACAGCGAAGGACGAAGTGATCGTAACTATGCCGACGACATCTGAACCGGAATCCGGCTTTGACCCGGCGTATGGATGGGGAGCAGGAGAGCATGTACATGAACCTCTGATCCAGAGTACACTTACTATTACAAATACAGATCTTTCTATTGGTATGGATCTGGCAACTGACTATTCGGTAAGTGATGATGGACTTACCTGGACCGTTAAGATCCGTGATGATGTTAAATTTACAGACGGAGAACCGCTGACAGCATCGGACGTGGCATTTACATACAATAACTGCCGCGATAACAGTTCGGTCAATGATTTTTCCATGCTGAAAGAAGCAGTGGCGGTGGATGACACAACTGTTGAATTCCATATGAATACACCATTTGCGGTCTGGCCATATACCATGGCAATTGTAGGAATCGTTCCGGAGCATGCTTATGATGAAAATTACGGACAGAATCCAATTGGTTCCGGACGCTATATTATGAAACAGTGGGACAAAGGACAGCAGGTTATTTTTGAGGCAAATCCGGATTATTATGGAGAAGCGCCAAAAATGAAAAAAGTAACAGTCCTTTTCATGGAAGAAGATGCAGCACTGGCAGCAGCTCAGTCTGGCACGGTAGACGTGGCACATACAGCGGCATCCTATTCAGATATAACGGTTAACGGATATGATCTGTTCAGCGTGCAGACAGTGGACAACCGTGGATTCAATCTTCCGGCAACTGCGGCAGAAGAAATTGACGGAGTAATTTATGGAAATGACTTTACCAGTGATGTAGAAGTAAGACGTGCGATCAATATTGGCATTGACCGCGAAGAAATGATCGAAAATGTTCTGAACGGTTACGGAACTCCGGCATACAGCGTGTGCGACAAGATGCCATGGTACAATGAAGAGGCAGAAGTAGAATACGATCCTGATAAAGCAAAAGAAATTCTTGAAGCAGCAGGCTGGGCAGAAGGTGATGATGGAATCCGTGAGAAAGACGGTGCGCGTGCAGGGTTTACCATGCTGTATCCGGCATCTGATTCTGTTCGTCAGGCACTGGCAGAGGACAGTAAGAATCAGCTTGCCGAACTTGGAATTGAAGTGACAACAGAGGGTGTTGACTGGGATACTGCCTACACAAGAGCAGAGTCTGATCCGCTTGTATGGGGTTGGGGTGCACATACACCAATGGAACTGTACAATATCTATCACACAATGAGCAAGACCGGTCTTGCAGAATATTCTCCATATGCAAACGAAACCGTAGACAAATACATGGATGAAGCTCTGAAATCCAGTGATCTGGAAACGTCTTATGATCTCTGGAAAAAAGCCCAGTGGGATGACGAGAGCGGAATTATACAGGAAGGTGATATCCCGTGGATCTGGCTCTGTAATATCGATCATCTGTACTTTGTCAAAGACGGACTTAAGGTAGCTGACCAGAAGATCCATCCGCATGGACATGGCTGGTCTATCGTAAATAACGTAGATCAGTGGTCATGGGAGTAACAGATCTTGAATAATTTAAAAGCAAAATTTATCTTAAAAAATTTCATCAAAGTGCTGCTTCTGCTGTTTGCAGTCAGTGTTGCTGCTTTTGCACTTATGACAGCTTCTCCGATCGATCCTCTGAAAGCGAATGTCGGACAGGCTGCACTTGGAAGCATGAGTCAGGAACAGATTGCAAAACTTGAAGAATACTGGGGCGTGGGACAACCGCCCCTGCAGCGCTACATTGCCTGGTTCAGGGATTTTGTAAGGGGAGATATGGGAATATCTCTCCTTTATCGCCAGAAAGTTACGACAGTGATCGCGGTAAAACTTGGAAATTCTTTGTTCCTGATGATCATTGCGTGGGTTTTGTCCGGACTGATCGGATTTTTGCTGGGTTCACTTGCGGGTATGAATCGTGGAAAGCCGATTGATAAGATCATCAAAGGATACTGTCTGGTGATTTCCAGCACTCCGGCATTCTGGATTGCCATGCTATTGCTGATCATCTTTGGGGTATGGCTCAAAATACTTCCCATAGGATTAAGCGTACCGATTGGAGTGGAGGCAAGCGGAGTGACTTTTCTTGACCGCGTGCGTCATGCGATCCTTCCGGCAGTGACACTTTCCATCACAGGAATATCCAATATTGCCATGCACACCAGAGAAAAAATGATCGACATCTGCGACAGTGATTACGTACTTTTTGCAAAAGCAAGAGGAGAGAGCAGCTGGCAGATTTTCAAAAATCATGGTTTACGCAATGTCCTTGGTCCGGCCGTGACACTTCAGTTTGCTTCGATCAGCGAGATCTTCGGCGGCTCAGTACTTGTGGAGCAGGTCTTTTCCTATCCGGGACTTGGACAGGCAGCGGTCAGTGCAGGTCTTGGAAGTGATATGCCGCTTCTGATGGCGATTACGATCATAAGCGCATTGTTTGTGTTTGGAGGAAACTTTATAGCGAATATTTTGTACGGAGTCATTGACCCACGAATCCGAAGAGGGGGTGTGGGAAGATGAATAACAGATGGAATCGCAGAAAAACGCTGGTGCTCTGGCTTGTTATCGCAGTGGTGTTTCTTGCAGCAGTCTGTATCGGCGGTTTGTTCTGCGAAGATGCAGCAAGGGCAACAGATTTTTCCAGAAAGAACATTGCACCCTGCCTGAAATATCCGTTTGGTACAGACTGGCTTGGAAGAGATATGTTTGCGCGGACAGTCAGAGGACTTTCTATCAGTATCATCATAGGAGTATGTGCAGCTACGTTCAGTGCGGTCATGGCATTTATTCTGGGGGTTGTATCTGCAACAATGGGAAAAACAGCAGATACCATTGTGACATGGATCATAGATCTGGTTATGGGAATCCCACATATGCTTCTTCTGATCCTTGTCTGTGTTGCATGCGGAAGAGGAATTAAGGGAGTCATTCTTGGAGTTGCGCTGACGCACTGGACATCTCTGGCGAGACTGATCAGAGGTGAAGTGCTGCAGCTCAAAGAACAGATCTATATAAAAACAGCCAGAAAACTTGGAAAAAGCAACCTGTATATTGCGATGAAACATATGGCTCCACATCTGCTTCCGCAGTTTATAGTCGGACTTGTTCTTCTTTTTCCACATGCGATCCTTCATGAATCCGGTATTACTTTTCTTGGGTTCGGACTGTCAAACGAGCAGCCTGCAATTGGAATTATTTTGTCAGAAGCAATGAAATATCTGATCACAGGCAAATGGTGGCTTGCACTGTTTCCGGGAATCATGCTGGTGATTACCGTTGTATGTTTCTATACAACAGGAGAAAACCTTCGCAGACTGCTGGATCCGGCAAGTGCACACGAATAGGAGATTAAAATGGATAAGGAAAAAATTCTGGAAATCAACAATTTGAAAATATCCTTTACCCAGTACCAGAAAGGAATGCAACAGACAGAACTGCCTGTGATCAAAGACTTAAGTGTCACAATCCACGCAGGAGAAATGGTGGCAGTAGTCGGCTCTTCCGGCTCAGGCAAAAGTCTGCTGGCACATGGAATCCTGAGGATTCTGCCATATAATGCAGAAATGGGTGGAGAAATACGATACTGCGGAAAGCCTCTGACAGAAAAAAATATCCGAAAACTGCGGGGAAAAGAGATTGTTCTGGTTCCACAGAGTACAGCTTATCTGGATCCTCTGATGAAGGTAGGAAGGCAGATCTGCAAAGGACTGAAAGATAAAGAAAAGAAGCATCGTCTGGATACAATTTTTGAGGAATATTCGCTGGACAAAAAGGTTCAGGAGCAGTATCCGTTTGAGCTTTCCGGAGGAATGACCAGAAGAATTATGATCTCTACGGCGTTGGTCGAAAAGCCTAAGCTGGTTATTGCAGATGAGCCGACACCGGGACTGGATCCGAAACTTGCCAAACGTGCAATGGAACATTTCCGGCAGCTTGCAGATATGGGAGCTGCCGTTCTTGTCATTACACATGATCTGGAACTTGCATTGGAAACGGTGGACAGAGTACAGGTATTTTATGCCGGACATACGATAGAAGATGCGTCGGTGGATGATTTTGAGAGGGAAGAAACTCTGCGCCATCCATATACCAGAGCGCTTTGGCGTGCAATGCCGAAGCATGGTTTTCATTATATTGGTGGTGTACAGCCCTATGTAAAAGATAATCTGCAGGGATGTCCGTTTGCACCGCGATGTGACATGGCATCGCGGGAATGTCAGGGTGAAATTCCATGGAAAGTTTCCGGAAGTGGATACGTGAGGTGCATATTATGAAACTTGAGGTCAGAGATCTGTCCTTTTGGTATGAGGAAAAAGGCAGACAGATATTGAGTCAGTTCAGCCTGAGTGCAGACAGCAGTGAACGTGTGGGAATCATAGCTCCCAGCGGCTTTGGAAAAACAACTCTGTGTAAGATTCTGTCCGGATACGAAACACCGCAAAGCGGCGAGGTACTTCTTGACGGCAAACCGCTTAAAGAATATGGTACATACTGCCCGGTACAGATGATCTGGCAGCACCCGGAGCAGGCAGTAAATCCGAGACTTCGCATGAAAAATGTAATCGAAGAGGGAGACAGGACAGATCCGGAACTGATTGAAAAGCTGGGAATAGAACCCGACTGGATGAACAGATTTCCGACAGAGCTTTCGGGAGGAGAACTTCAGCGATTCTGCATTGCAAGGGCATTGGGACAGAGAACACGTTTTCTTCTCGCGGATGAGATTACAACTATGCTGGATCTTATTACCCAGAGCCAGATCTGGCATTTTCTCATAGAGGAGACAGAACGGCGGAATATAGGGATGCTGGTAGTCAGCCACAACCCGGAACTGATCGGGAAAGTATGTACAAGAATTGTTGAACTGAATAAATAATTGAGCACCGGTTTATCAGGCTGTAGTATGGAAAGTCAGGCTTGATAGACTGGTGCTTTTCTTTTTCTCTGTATGAAAAACCACCAAAATCTGTTGATTGAAATTGTGCATAAGAACTAAAAATACAATAATTTATTTAAGTATATTGATACAAGTAACAAATAATGTATAATGACATCATAAATTGGTTCAACCAATCAACCACAGTACCACAGAACCAAAGAAATGTGCAAAGAAAGGAAAGAAAGAAATGACAGACAATCAGGATTTACTGGCAATGACACATGTGGGTGAAGATCCGCACAAATACATGAAATCAGTTACACCACCGGTTTTCATGAACTCACTTCATGTATTCGACACAGTGAAAGACTATTTTGATGTAGATATTTTTAATGATGAATTTTACTATGGAAGAGCATCTAACCCGACTGTTGCAATTCTTGAGAAAAAGATCGCAGCACTGGAGCACGGTTCAAGAGCAGTTGTATTTTCCGCAGGAATGGCAGCATGCGCAGCGGCAATCTTAAGAGTCTGCACAGCAGGAAGCAATGTAATCTGCATTAAAGAAAGCTATGGTCCGGTACAGCATCTTCTTGATGAGTTCCTTGGACCGAAATACAATGTTTCTGTTACATATGTAGACGGAAGAACAGTCAAAGAATTTGAAGATGCGATCCGTCCGGAAACAAAGATGATCATTCTTGAGAGCCCTACCACACTTTTATTCAATGTTGTAGATCTGGAAGGTGTTGCAAAACTTGCAAAAGAACACGGCATTAAAACTTACATTGACAACACATATTCCACACCACTTTTCCAGAAGCCACTGGATATGGGAATCGACATTGTTATGCACACAATGACAAAATACATCGGTGGACACAGCGACCTGGTAGGTGGAGTACTTGTTTCCAAAGATGAACAGCTGATGCGTGACCTTATGGTTCAGAGAGACTGGTTCGGCGGTGTTATGGGACCTATGGAAGCATGGCTTGCAATCCGTGGACTCCGTACACTTGATGTACGTATGCAGAGACATTATGAGACAGCAATGGAAGTTGCAAAATTCCTTGAAAAACAGCCAAAAGTAAAACGTGTATTCTTTACAGGACTTCCGTCTCACCCACAGTATGAACTTGCGAGAAAACAGCAGAAGGGTGAATGTGGTCTGATGAGCCTTGAGATCGACGGAACACTTGAAGAGACAGAGACCTTTGTAAACAGTCTGAAACTCTTTGAAAAAGGATGCTCATGGGGCGGATTCGAGAGCCTTGCAATCGCTTATACATATAACTGGACAGACGAGCAGTGTGCATTCCTGAATGTATCACGTAATATTGTCAGAATCCACTGTGGACTTGAAGGAACAGAAAACCTGATTGCAGACCTGAAACAGGCACTGGACAAAATATCATAAAAGAGAACTTTCATGGAAGCAAAAAAGAAAGAAATTAAGAAACCAACGCTTTTTACGGCAGTACTGCCATTGATTTTTATGTTTGTTGTCCTCTTTACAGGACTGGTAATTTACAGCATTGATATCAAGATCCTTCAGATCATCAGCCCGAAATATATTATCATCACTTCCTTCCTTGTTACTGTAATCCTTTCTGTAAGTACAGGTACTTCCTGAGGTGCAGCAGGTACAGTAGGAGCCGCTCTTATCAGTGTGGCAGCAGGTATGGGAGCACCGCTTCCGGCAGTTGCAGGTGCGATCGTAGCAGGTGCATACTTCGGAGACAAAATATCACCACTTTCTGACAGTACAAATATGTTTGCCATTGCAACAGAGACAAACCTGTATCAGCATATCGGACATATGTTTTATACAACCGTTCCTGGATTTATCGTAAGCTGTATCGTTTATCTGGTCGCAGGAGCACATTTTGCAAGTGATTCACAGGTTGGACAGGTAGATGAGATCATCAATACTCTTGGTAAACTTTTCAATCTGAGTCCTTTTATTTGGTGCTAAAGTATGCGGGAAAAACTGCCGGTGGCAGGTTCTCTGTATCGTGGCTTCTGCATAAAGCAGAAAATTATAGAAATTGAGGAAACTTTATGAATAATGAAACAAATACTTCTTCGGATCAGGGAAACAGAATCTCGATGAAGCCGATCGAGAAAAAATCTCTGTATCTGAAGATCTCGGATTCAATTTATCGTTATATTCAGATGAATAATCTGCAGCCGGGAGATAAACTTCCATCCGAGCGTGATATGTCCGCCATGCTTCAGACAAGCAGAAATTCAGTACGTGAAGCTCTGCGTATACTGGAAGACCGCGGACTGAT
Organism: Blautia intestinalis; assembly: GCF_014297355.1. Taxonomy (GTDB): domain Bacteria; phylum Bacillota; class Clostridia; order Lachnospirales; family Lachnospiraceae; genus Blautia_A; species Blautia_A intestinalis. The sequence goes on from NZ_JACOQE010000010.1 coordinate 44,461, forward strand.
CTATGTAAAGACCGGAAGTGGTGTGTTTATTAATAATCCATATGGAGAAAATAATTCTCTGACGATTCAGCTTACGAACTGTACGCTGACAGAGATGGAGGAGCTTCAGAATGCACTTGATCACGAAGCAGTAAAAAATGCGATGGAGAGAGGAACGATTCAGGAAAAAGACCAGCTGGTAGCGACAGCAACAGAGATGGTCCGTCTGGCTTCTGATAATCTCTACAGCCATGTGCTGGACCGCAGTTTTCATGACAGTCTGTACAAGATCGGACGAAATAATGCGATTGAGCAGATGATCAACAAGATTCGTTCTTATCGTTTTATTCAGCAGGAAGATTCCCAGAATGGAAATGATTCCATCTGGCTTGCTACGATTCCGCAGCATCTGGCACTGGCACAGGCTCTTAAAGACTGTAAACTGGCAGCCGCGATTCAGGCGATCGATGAGATCAATGAGTATGGATTCAAAATTGCAAGAAAATAAATATAATCAGTGATATAAAAACTGCCACCTGAGAGGGACGTATCAAATGTTAGTTTCTCTCCCAGGTGGCAGCTTCTTTTAGATTCGTATCGTCCGGTTCAGAAAGTGCGAGATGAATTTAAAGGACCGGTCTCTCGAATATCATCCGGAGAGTTCCTGACGGGATTTTATAAAAAGACAGGCTGATTCCTGTTGTAACACTGGTCATATATTTGAGTGCATACCTCTGAACAGTAACTAATTCAATGGAATTACAGATTTTTACATGGGACTCCCAGATTGGGAAAGGTCTGAACAGCTCGTATATGCAGGATGTACTTGGAGCAGCGAGAAATCATGGAAGAACTGGATACGGAAATAAGGGTTGGAGAATTGATCGATACCATAGAATATGATTATCCAACATTTCACCTTTCCATGGATTGCTTCTGGTGTGAAGTAGTCGCAGGGCATCTGGAACTGAAAGAAGCGGAAGCTGCAAAATGGCTTACGAAGGATCAATTGGATAGTGTTGTCTGGCTGCCGGCGGATATTACATTGATTGACAAGATTCGTGAACAAATGTGAGCTGGAAAAGTTTATGACTGAATGCGAGTGTAGCAGAAGGTGTCAAAAAAAGACGATAATTTGTACAATAATCACAATATTCATGTGCAAAAGTAAAAAAAACATAAAAAAATCGCCGATTATTAGAAATACAGTCGGCGATTTTTTGTGTATAATGGATATATCATGAATGAGGGAAGAAAAGGAGGAACTATGGAAAAGGTATTACTGAACATGAAGGCCATAAGCAAAACTTTTGGAAGTGTGCAGGCATTAAAAGAAGTTTCTCTGGACCTTTATGCGGGTGAAGTACTTGCTCTGATGGGAGAAAACGGAGCAGGAAAATCTACACTGATGAATATTCTCAGTGGTTCTCTTCAGCCTACAAAGGGTGAAATTTATCTGAAAGGTGAAAAAGTAACTGTACCGGGACCGATCGCAGCAAAAAAGCTTGGAATTTCTAAAATCCATCAGGAACTTCAGATTGTTCCGGAAATGAGCGTGGCAGAAAATATTTTTCTTGGCAGATGGATGAAAAAAAAGGGCGGATCGGTTGATTTTGAGACGATGGCTGCAGAGGCTCGTAAATATCTGGAGATGCTGGATGTACACGTTGATCCGGCAACAAAATTAAAAGATTTAAGAATCGGAGAGCAGCAGCTGGTTGAGATCGCAAAGGCGATATCATTGAATTCTGAAATTATTATCATGGATGAACCGACTTCCGCCATCAGTGAAAAAGAAGCCGAAAAGCTGTTTACAATTATTCGAAAGCTTCGTTCAGAGGGAAAGGGAATTATATACATCACACATCGAATGGAAGAAATTTTCCAGATCGCAGACAGACTTACTGTAATGCGTGATGGAACGTATATAGGTACCGTAAAGGCCTCTGAGACCTCAAAAGATGAGATCATAAAGATGATGGTCGGACGTGATATGAGCGAGCAGTATCCTAAAGATCCTACTGAAAAAGGCGAGATTGCTCTTAAAGTAGAAAACCTCACATACACTCCACCAGAAGGAAGTTTCCGAAGATCACTCAAGAATATTTCCCTGTATGTAAGACATGGTGAAGTTCTTGGAATCGCAGGACTTGCAGGTGCAGGAAGGTCTGAACTTTTCGAATGTCTGGCAGGTGTGCATTACAAAGATACCACAGCAAAGATTTTTATCGATGGTAAAGAAGTAACTATAAAAAATCCTGCAGATGCGATCAAAGCGGGCATTTCTTTTGCAACTGAAGACAGAAAGGGAACGGGTCTTGTTTTGCAGAGATCTATTGGAGAGAATATGTCTCTTCCTCTTCTGAAAAAATTCAGTCCGACATTTTTTATGAAATCCGGGGAAGAGAAAAAAGAATGGAACAAACAGATGGAAACTCTCAGAATAAAAGCTCCTGGAACGAAGACTCTCGCCAGTGCGCTTTCCGGAGGAAATCAGCAGAAGGTTGTACTTGGAAGATGGTTGATGACGGAACCGAAAATTCTTCTTCTGGATGAACCCACTCGAGGAATTGACGTAGGTGCAAAAGCAGAAATATACCAGTTGATCAACAATCTTGCGAAACAGGGGATGGCGATTATTGTAGTATCCTCAGAGCTTCCGGAAGTAATCGGTATTTCAGACAGAATCGTTACTTTCTGTGAGGGAGAACTGACGGGTGAATATCTCCAGGAAGAAGCTACACAGGAAAAACTTCTTCAGAGTGCAACAAAATAAGGAGGGTGGACAGATGGATAACAAAAAGAAAATGAAAGCTATGATCAAGCAGATGCAGAGTGTAATTGCACTGGTTATTATCTTTGTGGTCGCATCTACAATCTGCATTAAGGATGGCAGAAATAACTTTCTGGACATAAGAAACCTGATGAACGTGCTGAGAGCCGTATCAGAAAATGGAATCATTGCAATTGGTATGACGATTATTCTGATCCTTGGCGATATTGATCTTTCTGTAGGTTCTGTTGTAGGTCTTATCTCAACAGGATGTGCATATCTGATGGTAAAGAGTGGTCTGGGATTTGTACCGGCTATTCTTGTAAGTCTTGGAATCGGAGCACTGTTTGGACTGTTTAATGGATTATGTATCACAAAGCTGAGACTTCAGGCTTTTATCGTTACCCTTGCATCTATGAATATCGCGAGAGGACTTGCAAGATTCTGGGCAAACGGAATCGGGATCCCGCTTGCATATGGTAAAGGTGAAGGAATGGCTCCACCGGCATTTGAAGTACTTCAGATGCGTCTCTGGGGAATCGTACCTGTACCGGCAATCATCTTTATTGTTCTTCTGATTGTTTTTCAGATCATTCTGAGTAAAACAAGATTCGGAAGACAGGTATATGCGATTGGTGGAAATAAGAATGCTGCATATCTTTCAGGTATCAAAGTAGACAGAATTAAGATCTATGCATTTATGATCTGCGCAATGCTTTCATCTGTTGCTGCTATGATTCACGCAGCTCAGATCAGCCAGGGTGGACCGAACGAAGGTCAGGGCTATGAACTTAACGCAGTTGCAGCCTGTGCCATTGGAGGAACAAGTCTTGCAGGCGGCAAAGGAACTGTTTTTGGTACACTGATTGGAGCACTTATCCTTGGTATGCTGGATAATGTCCTTGGTCTTAAAGGCGTCAATTCAAATCTTCAGCTGATGGTTAAAGGATTTCTCATCATTATTGCAGTATTTATGCAGGCAGATAAAGTGAGTGATTGATAATAAAAGAAAATAATTCTCAGGTTCTGTCCGGCAGCAGGACCGGGGAATAAAATAATAAATAAAAGCGATGCCGGAGAAAGAAGGTAAGTATGAATAAAAAAGCGATCAGTATCCTCTTAACAGCAGCTATGGGTGTTTCTGTTCTGGCAGCAGGCACAGTTACAGTCAGTGCAGCAGAGAAAAAGGACAAATATGTGATCGGAATGTCACAGTGTAATCTTGGTGAACCATGGCGTGTAGCTATGAATGATCAGATTGCAATGGCAGCAGAAAAACATCCGGAATTTGAGGTTATTTTTGCAGATGCTGCTCAGGATAACTCCAAACAGATTGCAGATATTGAAAACTTTGTACAGATGGGTGTAGACCTCATCATTACATCTCCTAACGAAGCTACACCACTTACTAATGCAGTCAGTGCAGCTTATGATGCAGGAATCCCGGTTATTCTTCTTGATAGAAAGATTGACGGAGACAAGTATACTCAGTTTATCGGTGCAGACAACGTAGATATGGGACGTATCGCAGGAGAATATGTTGCAGATACACTTCTTCCTGACGGTGGTAAAGTTTGTGAGATCAAAGGTCTTGAAGGAACTTCTGGTGGAATCGACAGAGATAACGGTTTCCGTGAAGGAATCAAGAAAAATGACAAGATTGAAATCGTAGCTGTAAACAATGCAGACTGGCTTCGTGAAAAAGCAATCACAGTTGCAGAAGAAATGCTTCAGACAAATGATGAGATTGATCTTTTCCTGGCGTTAAATGACCCGATGGCAGAAGGTGCATATATTGCTGCTAAGAATGCAGGAAAAGAAGGAGACATCCTTTTCGTTGGATTTGATGGACTTCCTACACCTGATGGTGGAATCCGAAGCGTTATGGACGGAAGACTCAGCATGACTCAGGTTTATCCTACAGGTGGTACAGAAGCAATCGAAAGTGCTTATCAGCTGCTTGTTGAAGGTAAAGAGCTTGATAAAACTCTGACTCTTACTTCTGAAATCGTTGTCCCGGATAATGCAGAAGAACTCCTTGCAAAATACGGCGGATCTGCAGAATAATCAGATTTGAAAAATTATAAAAATGAAATATAGTACGATGCGAAGAAACGGGAATGGCTTAGGCTGTTCCTGTTTTTTCTTTCTGTTTGACATGAAGAGATACTTACTATATCATGGGAGAATAGACAGATAAAAGGAGGATAATATGTTCAGTAAACTGAAAAGAATTCTGCATCCGGAAAATATGCTGTTCAAAATGATCATACTGAACTGTGGCCTGCTTTTGTTAGTTACATTGGTCCTTACAGCTGCTGGAAACTATATATATGAGGAATCTATTGCAGAAAGATCCTATGCAAACACAATGGAGATCCAGAATCAGGTGTTGAAATCGCTTGATCTGATTTTTAAATCTGTAGAGGATAATGTTGAGGCTTTGGGAAATTATCCGGAAGTACAAGAGTATTTAAAAGTAGATGCTGAAAAGCAGCAGGCAAGCCGTGTAGAATTGGAAAGACAGGTGCGAGATCTTCTTCTGGATTATTCCAGAATCTACAGTGAATATTTGAATATTGTTGTTGTCAGTGAGAAAGGCCAGTATCTTTCTAATGATTCATACCGAGTCAAAAAGCTTCCGCTTACGGAAGAAAAATGGTATCAGGATGCGGTTCTGGCAAATGGAGAACTGGTTTTAAATCCTACCAGTCTGGGACGAAATTTGAAAGCCTGGAAAAACTACAGTACGGACAGTTATGTCAGCACAGCTAAATTAATCTGTGACAGACAGACGTCTGCGGGGATTGGTGTGATCCTTATAGATTTGGATTTGAAGAGCATTCAGAATCTTGTCGAAGATATTACAATGGGACAGACTGGATTTGGTTATATACAGGATAGTCAGGGACATGTACTTTATGCACCAAAAAATGAAGTTGTATATCGAATGAATCCGAACTGGGTCATGGACGGAGAGAGCGGACGTGTCAGATGTCGGATAAAGGGAAAAGATTATAATGTTATATATAGTCATTCAAAATATACAGACCTGACTGCAGTTGGAGTGTTTGACTGGGGTAAAACCATCGAAGGCATTTCCAGAGCAAGGACAGTTTCGAAATGGATTGCAGTTATAATAATGATCTTTGCGGCAGGAGCAACGGTTATTTTTTCGGCATCCATTACAAGACCTATTTCGACGCTTTCAAAACTTATGAAAAAAGCGCAGACCGGAGATATGACGGTCCGTTTTGAAAATCATTATAAAGGTGAAATAGGGCAGCTGGGAGATTCTTTTAATGCAATGGTAGAAAAAATAAATGAACTTCTTGGTGTTGTATACAAAGAACAGAAAAATAAAAGAGAAGCAGAGCTTAAGATTCTTCATGAGCAGATTAAGCCGCACTTTCTTTATAATACACTTGATACGATACAGTGGATGGCAAAGCAGTACCATGCGCAGGATATTGTTGATCTGGTGCTTGCTTTGTCAGGATTTTTCCGTATCAGTCTGAGTCATGGAAAAGAATTTATTACATTGGAACAGGAAGTTTTAATGGTGAAGAATTATCTGGATATCCAGAAAGTAAGATATGAGGATCTGTTTGAATATAAAACAGAGATTGAAGAAGGCCTGGGAAATTATATGGTATTAAAAATCTGTCTTCAGCCTCTTGTGGAAAATGCTCTTTACCATGGAATAAAGGAATCTGATCAGGACAGAGGAACTATATGGATCCGTGCTTTTTCAGAATCAGATGATTCAATCATACTTAAGGTAGAAGATGACGGTGCTGGCATGAGTCAGGAAAGAATGAATCAATTGAATTCCTGGCTGAAACTGAAAGAACGCGGAGAAGAAATAAAAGCCTATGGAATGTTGAATGTAAATGACCGCATAAAGATTGCTTACGGTGACGAATACGGACTTCATTATGAAAAGAGAACGGGAGGAGGTACCGTGGCTGTTGTAAGGCTCAGACGGCTGCAGAAAGAAGTATGTGGAAAGTTTTGATTGCTGATGACGAACCGAAAATTCGTCAGGGATTAAAAAGTGTATTAGAGGAAATGCAACTACCAATTACCGTTTGTGCAGAGGCACGGAATGGAATGGAAGCACTGGAAAAAGCGGAACAGTCTCAGCCGGATTTTATTCTGATGGATATCTGTATGCCTAAGCTGAGTGGTATAGAGTTTTTGGAAGAACTGAGAAAGCTGGATCAAAACTGTCCGGTGATCGTAATCTCTGGGTTTAATGAGTTTTCCTATGCGAAACAGGCAATTAAGCTGGGAGTTTCGGAATATCTTCTGAAACCGATTGCGGAGGAAGAACTCAAGGCTGCAGTAGTAAAAGTGATTGAAGAGATAAAACAGAAGCGAAAATCTGAAAAATTCATGGAACTTGTAAAACAACAGATGGTTCAGAATCAGGATTATCTGAGAGATGTGTTTTTCAATGAATGGATGGAAAGTAAATTATCCAGATCCGAATGGGAAGAACAGGCAAGATTTCTTGACATGGATTTTCCGGATAATATGATTCTCATACTTGTGTCCGTTCAGTCCAGTTATGACAAAAAAATTGATAAAGGTACGGTAACTGAGGAAATATATAAGATTACCCATGAAAAAATTATCAGAGAACTTATGAATCCATATAATATAATAAGTGTATTTTCCAGTAAGTATGAGGATGTTGCGATCATTATGGAAAAACTGCCAGAGAATCTTCAGAAGTTCTGTACAGATATTCAGTTACAGACAGAAGAAAAAGTGGGTGGAAAGTGTTTTATTACAGTAAGAGAATGTACCTTTGAAACACTTCCTGAAACTAGCCGTGAGATGCGCCGTGAAGTGCAGAAAATGCAGGAATGCAGACCAATCGTCCAGGATGCAAGAAAATATATTTATGCCAATTACCAGGATAGAAATCTGGATCTCAGGCAAGTGTCGCATGCAATTGGCTGTAATTCTTCTTATATTAGCAGAATTATGAAACAGGAACTGGGAATATCTTTTAAAGATTTTCTGACCAGGCTTCGCATCAGTCAGGCGGTTCGGCTTATGGAAGACAGGGAATTGTCTATTAATCAGATTGCAGAAAAAGTAGGTTACAGTAATCAGCATTATTTTTCTGCTGCATTTAAAAACTGTCAGGGTATGTCACCTTCTGAATTTCGTAAAAATATGCTGCAGATTGACAGAAACGGATTATAACTATGAAGAGAATATGGAAAGCAGGGATAGTGGTACTGCTTGTGGCGGCAACGGTCTTACTTACGATCAGTACGCAGTATAGCAAAAAAGAAGAGGTATCTACAGATAGTTATCAGTATCTGATTGGTGTTAGTCTTCCGAATGTAATAGAACCGTGGCTAAACAATTTTGTTGATGTTTTTGCAGAAAAAGTATCCCAGGATAAAAAAATAAATGTAATATTTCGAGATGCAGCCGGAAATCCGGAAAAACAGAGTCAGGATATTGAGACGCTGATGGAGTATGGGATAGACATTCTGATAGTTTCCCCGGATGGAAGTGACAGCCTTGACGCTGTTCTTTCAGAAGCTTATCAGCAGATACCGGTCATACTGACTGGTGTTGGTTCAGGAACGGAGGATTATACGTGTCTTATCCAGTCGGATGAGCAGAAAATTGGAAGGCTTGCAGGAGAGTATGTTCTAAATAATCTTTATAAAAAAAATAAAAAGATTGTGGTCTTTCAGGGGGTGGAAGAATCCCCGGTATCCAAGCAGAGACTGAAGGGTTTTCATGATTCTGTTCAGGGTACAATACCGGAAGAAGATATCACTTATTACTGTGGGGACTGGCTTCGGGATCGAGCAGAGCTCAGGATGAAAGATTATCTGATCTCGCATGATTCTGCGGATATAGTCTTTGCTTTTAATGATGATATGGCATACGGTTCATATCAGGCCTGTCAGCAGTACAGGATTGAGGGCAAGGTGCATCTGATTGGAGTGGATGGATTTGAAGGAGAAAGTGCCGGGCTGAGTCTGCTAGACAAAGGTGTGCTGGATGCAACGATACAGACACCGGATTTTGGCGGACTTTCTTATGAAATTGCAAGAAAACTTCTTGAGGGGAAGAAGGTTGATAAAAATATTATTATTCAGCCAGAATTGATTCTTCAGGGAGGAGCGGAAAGGAAAGAGTAATTGTAGTTATGAAAAAGAGTCTGAGGATGACAGAGGGAAGTATCTCTAAAAAGATCATTTTTTTGCTTTATAGGATTAGGGTGTCAAAAGCCCATTTTAATATTTGATTTTATGCTGCTTTCTCCAGTCATGCATACAGATTGTACAAATCCTGAAGATACTGGAAATTGCCCGAAAGGAATACGAGGACATTCCAGCTAACCCCTGAACAGTAACATGGGAAGCCCCCAGAAACCTGCATGAAATGTTTGACATCACAAGTGAAGAAGTACTGAGATACATACCGGATTACAAAATCAATCTGATTGCGCCCGCAGAGATGACAGATGAAGAAATCAATCAGTTTCAGACAGATTTTCGAGAGGTGATGCTATTTGTCAAATACTCAAAGGATAAAAAATATCTGAAAAAACTTGTTTCAGAAGACACTCATTTCAGCAGTATGAATGTGAAAACAGCACGGGTGATCAGTGCAGTTACAGGTATAGAAATTGAAGCGGAAGATTATATCTGTCTGTATACGAAAAGATAGTTTAAGTATCCGCGCGGGAGTTGGTGCTTGCGTATCCGAGAGGTAATTGTGGCGATGTAAAATTCGACAAAATAAAAGAGAAATTTTCTTGTAATTCCTAAGCCAACTCTTTATACTGAAAATATATTTTCAAAAATTGTGAGGGGAAAGGAAAGTTATAATGGAAGAGAAAAATACTTATCAGTTCCCATGGAAAAAATTGAAATAAAGCTTTCCGGAAAAGGCGAATTATGTCGACATGTGAAGAAAGTAAACGTCAACTTTATGAAGGAATCATTGAGGGCAGACCGATACCCGAGCTGGAGACGATTTTGTGGGATGCAGTTGTGGCATACCAGAATCAGCCGTTGCGAACACTCTCTGGTCTTGAATTTTCTTACACTGTAAAGCATAAGAAAAACGGGGAATACAGTGGGGAACTTCTCGTTTCCCGCAAGGAAACCAGCAAAACACTGACAAGAAGCTCTGTGATGCTGGCATTTCATAAGGTACTGGAACAGATAGAAGTCACAGAGAAAGACGGGACAGTATTATTTACACCACCGTCATATAAAGGGCCGAAGGCCATTGGACCGATTTTTGGAATTTCCTATATTTTCAGTTTGTTTCTGGCGCTTGGATTGATTAAGACCGCAGACAGAAATATCAGGAAAGATAACCAAATATAAAAATTAAAGACATGGAGGATGCACATGAAAAGAAAAAATCTGATGATGAAAAAGCTGAGTGCAGTGCTCATCTCAGCGACAATGATGCTCAACGGGGGGTGCCAATTCAGGCAGCTTCTGCAGAGCTGACAGATCCATATGCGAATGAGGCGCTTTCTGATGGAGTCGGAGACGAAGCAGAGAATCTGGAGATAGGAACAGATGAAGAAACGGTAAATGAATCCACAGACGAAGAAGAAAATATTGAAATCGAAGCAGAAGATGAGTTTGACAGTGCAGATGATGGCGAAGAAGAGGCTCTTGATATCGAAAGTGAAACAGAAGATGCGATGATGGAATCCGGCGATTCCGGAGAAAGTGCATTTTATTCTGAGCAGCGTGTTGAATATCACAACAAATTTAAAGATGAAGAAGAATATTGGCTTTCTGCTGGGCAGGGAAGCTCTTTCTCATTTGAGACTGAAAAAGTAGTATATAAAGAGGATGGTAATATTGATTACAGTGCGACTGAGAAGGTGAGATATGAGATCATCAGTGTAGTGAACAGTAATCCTGATGCTGTAAGCGTTACATATTCTGAAGGTGGCAGTAGTGTTGCTTATCAGTGCAAAGAGATCGGCGATGCTGATCTTACGGTGACGTATAAATTGCCTGATGATGAAACAGAAACAACATATACATGGTTATGCCATATGCATGTGACAGATGTCCAATATACTGTAAAGCTGGCAAAGACAAATGCGTTTCAGAACCCTATCTATAGCGGTGGGCGTGACAACACAATGGTTACAGGCACCAAGGCAGTGATTACAGCCGGTATTGATTCATACAACGAGTACGAACGGAGAAATAGTACGGTTGTTGACAAAAATACATTGTATGAGGGCTCCGATTATACCTTTGAATGGAGCATTAGTGATGATCCAAATGTTACACTTACGTCTAATGCTAATCAATGTGAGCTTCAGGTGGGTAATCAGAGTCAGGGAGGAAGGTTTAAGTTATCTCTGAAGACTACTGTTGTAAAGGCAACTGCATCAAAAGACGGATCAGTCACCAAAGCATGCAGCGGCTGTGATATTAAGGAGACGACAGTGATTCCTTATGTAAAGACCATTGCACTCTCCAAAACATCTTATGTTTATAATGGCAAGGTTCAGAAACCGTCAGTGACCGTGAAGGATGCAAAGAACGGCAGTCTGAAGCTCAACACGGATTATACAGTAACTTATTCAGGCGGACAGAAAAATGCAGGTACTTATAAGGTGGTGGTCAAGGGTAAAGGCAATTATGATTTTACGAAGACACTGACTTATAAGATCACAGTGTCAAAAACCGGTAAGGTGACAGTGAAGAAGGGGCTGAAAAAAGGAACCTATAAGGTAAAAATCAAAGTTTCCGCAGCCGCTGTGACAAACTATAATGCAGCATCGGCGACTAAGACGATCAAAGTAGTTGTAAAATAAAATATAACGATACTATAACGATCCCGGACTCAATTATTTCAAAAGTAATTGAGCCCGGGGTTTTTTTAGGGACACGTTTAGGGCAGATATTTTTTACAGAAAATATCTTGACATTCTCTTTTTTTAGATATATACTTTGATAATCAAAATATTCTAAAACCAAAACAAATAAGAATATGAGGAAACAACAATTATGAATAAAGAACAGACCATAACCGGTGTCATCCGGGGAACGGGAGCCTGTGTACCAAAGCGTATTCTGGATAATAAAGAAATTGCAGGCTTTGTAGACACCAGCGATGAGTGGATCCGGGAAAGGACGGGCGTGAGAAGGCGGCGCATCGCAGAAAAAGAAACGACAGTTTCGATGGCATGCGAGGCGGGACGCCAGGCAGTCGAAGAAGCCGGAATTTCACCGGATGAGATCGACATGATCCTCGTTGCAACAGGTTCGCCGGATCAGATTTTTCCGTGCACTGCCTGTCGGGTGCAGGAAGCACTTGGAGCGGATGGAGCAGTCGGATTTGATCTTAATGCCGCTTGCAGCGGATTTCTTTTTGCTTACAATACTGCACAGGCATACATTGCATCTGGTATTTACCGAACCGTGCTGGTAATCGGAAGTGAGAGCATTTCGAGGCTGGTTGACTGGACAGATCGCGGTACCTGCATTTTGTTTGGAGACGGAGCCGGAGCGGTTCTGCTTCAGGCAGCAGAGGGAAAAACTTACCGTCCGGCGGCACACTCGGATGGAAGTGGCGGTGCAGCACTTACCGGTCCGGGTGTCAGAAACAGGATCCGCAGTATTGATAAAGATGGCCGAGAATCAAAAACAGAATACATTACCATGAATGGCAAGGATGTCTTTCAGTTTGCAGTTCGCAAAGTTCCGCAGGTGATACAGGAAGTTTTAAAAGAAAATGAACTTTCTGTGGAGGATATTGACTGGTTTGTTCTTCATCAGGCGAATGCAAGGATCGTGGATGCAGTTGCAAGACGGCTGCGTATAGGAATGGAGAAATTCCCGATGAATCTTCAGGATTATGGAAATACCTCATCTGCCAGCATTCCGATTCTTTTGCATGAACTGAACCGAAATGGTGTCCTGAAAAAGGGACAGAAACTTGTTCTGGCAGGTTTTGGAGCAGGCCTTTCGTGGGGCGCCAGTATTCTGGAGTGGGATATCAAGGGCTGAAAATTCCAAATATAAAAGCAGATATCCCCAATATAAGAGCAGATATTCTAAAACATAAAAAATAAATTGTAAAAAAGGAGAAAACAAAAATGTTAGAAAGAATTATTGAACTTACAGCAGAAACTTTAGGAGCAAACGCAGCAGAGATTACAGCAGAGACTTCCTTTATGGATGATCTTCATGCAGACTCTCTTGATCTCTTTGAACTGGCAATGGCACTTGAGGAAGAATTTTCCGTAGAGATTCCGAGCGAAGATCTCGAAAAGATCACCACTGTAGCAGATGCAATGAATTACCTGACAGAGCATCAGGCATAAGAGTTACAGGTTAAGAGGATTTTATTATGAAGACAGAAATCACAGAATTATTGGGAATTGAATATCCGGTGATTCAGGGCGGTATGGCATGGGTGGCAGAATGTCATCTGGCAGCAGCCGTATCCAATGCAGGCGGTCTTGGACTGATCGCAGCAGGCGGAGCACCGGCAGAATGGGTAAGAGAGCAGATCCGGGAAACAAAAAAACTGACCGATAAACCGTTTGGTGTCAATATTATGCTGATGAATCCGGAATCAGAAAAAGTTGCGAAGGTAATTGTGGAAGAAGGCGTCAAAGTCGTGACCACAGGAGCCGGAAGCCCGGAAAAATACATGGCAGACTGGAAAGCAGCCGGAGTTAAAGTGATTCCGGTCGTAGCATCTGTAGCACTTGCAAAACGTATGGAACGCTGTGGCGCAGATGCAGTCGTTGCGGAAGGATGCGAAGCAGGCGGACATATCGGAGAACTTACTACGATGGTGCTGGTTCCGCAGGTCGCAGATGCAGTGAACATTCCGGTGATTGCAGCCGGCGGCATTGCAGACGGCAGAGGAATGGCTGCGGCTTTTATGCTTGGCGCAAAAGGAATCCAGATGGGAACTGTTTTTGCTGCATCCAAAGAATCTGTGATTCATGAAAACTATAAAAACAGCATTCTCAAAGCAAAAGATATCGACAGCCGTGTTACAGGAAGAAGTACCGGTCATCCGATCCGTGTTCTGCGTAATGATATGGCGCGTAAATATCTGGAACTGGAAAAATCCGGAGCACCGTTTGAAGAACTGGAACAGCTTACCCTGGGAAGCTTAAGAAAAGCAGTTCAGGAAGGTGATACAAAGAACGGAAGTCTGATGGCAGGTCAGATTGCAGGAATGATCAAAGAGGAACGCACCTGTGCAGACATTATCAGCTCGACAGTTTCAGAAGCCGGCAAACTGATGAATGGAGTAAGTGCAAATGAGTAAGATTGCTTTTATTTATCCGGGACAGGGGGCACAGGCTATTGGAATGGGCGCAGATTTTTATGAAAAAAGCCCTTTATCAAAAGCTGTATTCGATCAGGCATCCGAAGTGGTTTCGCTGGATCTGAAGAAACTCTGTTTCGAAGAAAATGATCTTCTGAACAAAACAGAATATACACAGGTGGCAATGGTAACTGCCTGTCTTGCGATGACAAGAGCCGTAGAAGCCATGGGACTTCATGCTGATATGACGGCCGGTTTAAGTCTTGGTGAGTACTGCGCAATTGCGGTGGCAGGCGGGATGTGTGATCTGGATGCAATCCGCACGGTGCGTGCAAGAGGGATTTTTATGGAACATGCAGCGCCGGAAGGAACAGGAGCAATGTCTGCAGTACTCGGACTTGATGCAGGTGTGATCGAGGATGTTTTAAGAGACAGAGAGGGTGTATCCATTGCGAATTATAACTGTCCGGGACAGATCGTGATCACCGGAGAGGCGAAGGCAGTTGCCGAAGCAGGAAATGCGCTTAAAGAAGCAGGTGCAAGAAGAGTACTTCCGCTTAAAGTCAGTGGGCCTTTTCATTCACCGATGATGCAGCCGGCAGGAGAAGAACTGGCGAAGGTTTTTGCCGGAGTCAGCATGAACCCATTGAAGCTGCCGTATGTGGCAAATATCAATGCGGAAGTTGTCACGGACTGCGGAAAAATTGAAGGACTTCTGGTAGCGCAGGTCAGCGGTTCTGTTCGCTGGCAGCAGAGTGTGGAGACCATGATCCGCGAAGGAGCAGATACTTTTGTGGAGATCGGACCGGGCAAAACACTGACAGGATTCCTTAGAAAAATCGATAAAAATGTAAAAGCTTATCACATCGGAAGCTGGGAAGAAGCTGTTTCGGTGTGCGAGGAACTGAAACAGAAATAGACAGATATAGCAGATGCCGAGAGGAGAGAAATAAGTGGCAGAGCAGAATAAAAAGAAAGTAGCTGTTGTGACCGGCGCATCCAGAGGAATCGGAAGAGCCATTGCCCTGGAACTTGCATCAAGAGGCGCAGCGGTTGTGATCAATTATAATGGTTCGGAAGAACGTGCAAAAGAAGTACAGAAAGAAATTGAGGAAAAAGGCGGCGAGGCAGAGATCAGACAGTGGAATGTGGCTGATTTTGCTGCCTGTGAAAAAGCAGTAAAAGATATCGTAAAAACACATGGAAGTATCGACATTCTGGTAAACAATGCCGGAATCACAAAAGACGGACTTCTGATGGGAATGTCAGAAGCAGATTTTGACAGTGTGATCGATGTCAACCTCAAGGGAACTTTCAATATGATGCGTTTTGTTTCCAGACAGATGCTCCGCCAGCGCTGCGGTCGAATTATCAGTATGGCATCTGTAGTCGGAATTGCCGGAAATGCAGGACAGGCAAATTATGCGGCATCCAAAGCAGGAATCATTGGCATGACAAAAAGCGCGGCAAGAGAGCTTGCATCCCGTGGGGTTACAGTTAATGCAGTGGCACCGGGATTCATTGAGACAGAGATGACAGCAGTATTATCTGAAGAAGTAAAAAAAGCATCTGCCGCACAGATTCCGCTCGGCCATTTCGGCAAACCGGAAGACATTGCAAAAACAGTGGCTTTTCTGGCGTCAGATGATGCAGCATACATTACAGGACAGGTAATTCAGGTTGACGGAGGTATGGTCATATGAGTAAGAGACGAGTAGTTGTCACCGGACTTGGCGCGGTCACTCCTATCGGGAATAATGTAAAAGATTTCTGGGCAGGTATCCGTGCCGGAAAGGTCGGTATCGGACCGATCACAAAGTTTGACACCACAGATTACAAAGTAAAAATTGCCGCAGAAGTAAAGGATTTTAATGCAAAAGACCATATGGATCCGAGATCGGCAAGACGTATGGATCCGTTCTGCCAGTATGCAGTAACAGCGGCAAAGGAAGCACTTGAAGATTCCGGTATTGATATGGAAAAAGAAGATCCTTTCCGTGTCGGTGTGATCGTCGGATCAGGAATCGGAAGCCTTCCGCAGGTTGAAAATAACTATGAAAAAATCATCACGAAGGGACCGGGAAAAGTTAATCCGCTGATGGTGCCGATGATGATCTCCAATATGGCAGCAGGAAATATCTCCATTCAATTTGGGCTTCGCGGCAAATGTACTGATGTTGTAACAGCCTGCGCTTCGGGAACACACAGTATCGGCGATGCGTTCCGTGCGATTCAGTACGGGGATGCAGAGGTTATGCTGGCAGGAGGAACCGAAAGCTGTATCTGCCCAACCGGTGTAGCCGGGTTTACCGCACTTACCGCACTGACTAAAACAGAAGATACCACAAGAGCGTCCATTCCGTTTGATAAAGACAGAAGCGGCTTTGTACTTGGGGAAGGCGCCGGAATCGTGGTTCTTGAAGAACTGGAACATGCAAAAGCAAGAGGTGCCAGAATTTATGCAGAACTGGTTGGTTATGGTGCAACAGCAGATGCATTCCATATCACATCCCCGGCAGAGGATGGAGCAGGAGCGGCCAGAGCAATGGAACTTGCCATGGAAGAAGCGGGTGTACAGCCATCCGAGGTTGAATATATCAATGCACATGGAACAAGTACCCATCACAATGACCTGTTTGAGACAAGAGCTATCCATAAGGCATTTGGTGATGCGGCAAAAAATCTGGTTGTAAATTCTACAAAATCCATGATCGGACATCTTCTCGGAGCAGCCGGTGGCGTGGAGTTTGTGACATGTGTTAAATCTCTGGAAGATGGTTTTATCCATCAGACAGTCGGAACAACGGAGCCGGATGAAGAGTGTGATCTGAATTATGCGATCGGCGCACCGATTGACAAAGAAATTCGCTATGCAATGAGCAATTCACTCGGATTCGGTGGACACAATGCAACACTTCTTGTAAAGAAATATGAGGGTTGATAAATAATGGAATTTGAAAATCTTCTTACATTAATAAAAACTGTGTCAGATTCTGAGCTGACGGAGTTTTCCTATGAAGAAAACGGAAGCAGCATTCATCTGAAAAAGAAAAAAGAAACTGTGGTGGTAGCAGGAAATGTATCTGATGCACCTGTTATGGGATTTGAAGACACTCGGGTAGCAGGAAATACAGTACGAAAAGAGCCAGATATTGTACAGCAAAAATCAGATGAGCCGGAAGGTCAGATTGTCAAATCTCCACTGGTCGGAACTTTTTATGCAGCACCATCGGAGGACGCAGAACCGTTTGTTTCTGTCGGAGATCAGGTGAAAAAAGGCCAGACACTTGCAATCGTAGAAGCGATGAAGCTGATGAATGAAATTGAAAGTGATTTTGACGGAAAAGTTGCAGAAATATATGTAGAGAACGGACAGGCAGTGGAGTATGGACAGCCACTGTTCCGTATTGTGTAAAGTTACGGGGAAAAGAGTGGACAATTCGGACGTACTAAGAAAGCAATGTGTATAAGTTGTTCATTGCGAACGGGAGTATAGATTATGAATAGATTAGGTGTAAAAGAAATAGAACAGATTCTTCCTCACAGACATCCATTTCTTCTTGTGGATTATATCGAGGATTATGAGCCGGGCAAGTTTGCCATCGGTTATAAATGTGTGACTTTTCGTGAGGACTTTTTTAAGGGACATTTTCCGCAGGAACCGGTCATGCCGGGAGTCCTGATGGTGGAAGCACTTGCACAGACAGGTGCTGTGGCAATCTTGAGTCTCGAAGAAAACAAAGGCAAGATTGCATATTTTGGCGGGATCAAAAACTGCAGATTTCGCGGAAAAGTTGTTCCGGGAGACAAGCTCCGTCTGGAAACAACGATCATCAAATGCAAAGGACCGGTTGGCGTCGGCCATGCGGTTGCAAGCGTTGATGGCAAAGTAGTTGTTGATGCAGAACTGACTTTTATGATTGGATAGGTGACACACAATGATTAAAAAAGTGCTGATTGCAAATCGGGGAGAGATTGCGGTGCGGATCATCCGTGCATGCAGAGAAATGGGAATAGAGACCGTAGCTGTTTATTCAGAGGCAGACAGAGATGCCCTTCATACACAGCTTGCAGATGAAGCAGTCTGCATCGGACCGGCACCGTCCTCCCAGAGTTACCTCAGCATGGAAAACATCATCAGTGCAACAATTGTTACAGGCGCCGATGCGATTCACCCGGGATTTGGATTTCTCTCGGAAAACAGCCGTTTTGCAGAACTTTGTGAGCAGTGCAACATCACATTTATCGGTCCTCCGGCAAATGTGATCGCAAGTCTCGGAAACAAACAGGCGGCAAAAAATACCATGGCAAATGCCGGCGTTCCGATCATTCCGGGTGGCAAAAATCCAATCTACACAGTAGAAGAAGGGCAAAAAGAAGCCGAGACGATCGGTTATCCGGTTATCATCAAGGCGGCGCTCGGAGGTGGCGGAAAAGGCATGCGTGTAGCTGATACACCGGAGGATTTTGAGGAAAGCTTCCGCACAGCGCAGAAAGAAACGCAGATGGCTTTTGGAGATTCTACCATGTATGTAGAACATTTTGTGCGGCATCCGAGACACATTGAGTTTCAGATCATGGCAGACAAGTTTGGAAATGTGATCCATCTGGGCGAGCGCGACTGCTCCATTCAGAGAAATCATCAGAAAATGATCGAAGAGTCTCCGTGCGAAGTGATTACAGAAGAGCTTCGTGAAAGAATGGGAGAGGCGGCTGTAAAGGCAGCGAAAGCAGCCGGATATGAAAATGCCGGAACGATCGAGTTTCTTCTTGATAAAGATGGCAGGTTTTATTTTATGGAGATGAATACCCGTATTCAGGTCGAGCATCCGGTAACGGAATGGGTGACAGGTGTGGATCTTGTCAAAGAACAGATACGTATTGCATCCGGACTTCCGCTTTCGTACAGACAGGAGGATATTCACTTGAATGGTCATGCGATCGAGTGCCGGATCAATGCAGAAAATCCGTCAAAGGGTTTCCGGCCTTCACCGGGGACAATTACCGATATGTATTTTCCGGGAGGAAAAGGAATCCGCATTGATTCCGCTGTTTACAGTGGTTATACAATTCCGCCGTACTATGATTCGATGATCGCCAAAGTGATCGTCTGGGCAAAAAACCGCACGGAAGCGATCCGTAAGATGCAGAGTGCACTCGGGGAAGTAATCATCGAGGGAATCGACACAAATGTAGATTATCAGTATGAAATTCTGGAGAACCCGGATTTTCTGTCCGGAAATACGGACGTTGAATTTATTGAGCGGATGGAGGCGAACTGACGATCATGAAATTGGATAACATGTTCAAAAAGACAAGAATTGTTTCCAGAATACAGAGCCACAATGCAGCACGCGCTTCCAGACCGGAAGTGCCGGAAGGACTTCTTCGTAAGTGCAACAAATGCGGTGCGGCGATCATTGCGGAAGATGTAAGACAGAATAATAATATCTGTCCGAAATGTGGCGGGTATTTTCGCATACATGCATACCGAAGAATTGAGCTGATGCTTGATAAAGGAAGCTTTGAGGAGTGGGATCATGATCTGACAGGAGGGAATCCTGTAAATTACAAAGGATATCCTGAAAAGGTGAAAGCACTTCAGGAAAAGACAGGATTAAAAGAAGCTGTTGTCACAGGAAAAGGAAAAATAGGCGGAAGAGAGACGGTGATCGCAGTCTGTGACGGACGATTTCTGATGGCGAGTATGGGCTGGGCAGTCGGAGAAAAAATCACGAGAGCAGTAGAACGTGCAACTGAGGAGAAACTTCCGGTTATTATTTTTGCCTGTTCAGGAGGAGCCAGAATGCAGGAGGGAATCACCTCTCTGATGCAGATGGCAAAAACATCTGCAGCACTGGAGCGTCACAGTAAGGCGGGTCTGCTTTATGTAAGTGTCCTGACTGAACCGACAACCGGTGGTGTAACGGCAAGCTTTGCGATGCTGGGAGACATTATTCTTGCAGAGCCGGGGGCGCTGATCGGTTTTGCGGGACCTCGTGTGATCGAGCAGACGATCCGCCAGAAACTGCCAAAGGGTTTCCAGAGAGCAGAATTTCTTGTAGAGCACGGATTTGTTGATGATATTGTAAGACGTGAGAATATGAAAGAGACGCTTGGGAAGATTCTGGAGATGCATGAGATTTCCGGTTCTTCAGACGATTTAATAGATGAAATGCACTCAGCGAAATCTTCATCGGAGTCAAATTTTGAGTCTGCAGACATCAACCCTTACCTTACAGCATGGGATCGTGTGCAGCTTTCACGTAAGATCGACCGACCGTCCGGCAGTGATTATATAGAAACTCTTTTTACAGATTTTATGGAATTCCATGGTGACCGCAATTACGGTGATGATAAGGCAATCATCGGTGGAATCGCGAAATTTCACGGCAGACCGGTCACAGTCATTGTACAGGAAAAAGGAACAAACACGAAAGAAAACATTGCACATAACTTCGGTATGCCGATGCCGGAAGGCTACCGCAAAGCGCTGCGTCTGATGAAACAGGCGGAGAAATTTCACCGTCCGGTTATCTGTTTTGTTGATACGCCGGGGGCATTTTGCGGAATCGAAGCGGAAGAACGCGGACAGGGTGAGGCGATTGCCCGTAATTTATGGGAACTTGCCGGATTGAAAACACCGGTTCTTTCGGTTGTGACCGGAGAAGGCGGAAGTGGCGGTGCGCTTGCACTTGCAGCAGGAGATCAGGTATGGATGCTGGAAAATTCCGTGTATTCCATTCTTTCTCCGGAAGGTTTTGCGAGTATTCTCTGGAAAGACAGTACGAAGGCAAAAGAGGCGGCAGAGGTTATGAAGCTGACGGCTGCTGATCTTTATGAGAAGGGAATCATTGAGCAGGTGATCCCGGAACCGGAGAATCTGACACCGGAAAGTATGTGGCAGGTAACGGAAGAACTGGATAACCGGATTGACGATTTTCTGAAAAAATATGACAGCTTATCAGAAGAGGAACTTCTGGAGCACAGGTACACGCGCTTCCGCAGGTTCTGAGTTTAAATAATAATATAGTATATACGACAGACAGCGTTTGAAAAAGAAAAATACAGGACAAAACCGGGAAAGTGTGGAAAAAGCGAACACTTTTCCGGTTTTGTCTATATAAAACGGCAGAATCAGGTATTATAATATGTGAAAATAAAAAGAAACTCAGACAGGGGGAACTACGAATGAAGGAAGTAAAATCTCCGAAGAAACCGTTGTTTTATTACTACGGTATCGTGCTTCTTATCATCATTGTTTTTAATGTGCTTGTGGCACCGATGCTTACAAAAACAATGGTAAAGGAAGTGGACTATGGAACGTTTATGTCAAAGATCGAGGACAAAAAGATTGATGACGTACAGATTGAGGATAACCAGATCCTTTTTACCGATAGGGATGATGCGAATACGGTTTACAAAACCGGTGTGATGGAAGATCCGACACTGACAGAGCGTCTTTACAAAGCCGGAGCAAAATTTTCAAAAGAAATTGACCAGCAGATGTCTCCGGTTGCAAGCTTTCTGCTGACAGGTGTCCTTCCGCTTGTGATCTTTATTGCGTTAGGCCAGTATATGAGCCGCAAAATGATGAGTCAGATGGGCGGCAAAAATTCCATGGCATTCGGAATGGGAAAAAGCAACGCAAAGGTTTATGTACAGTCAACAGAAGGAATTCGCTTCAGTGATGTGGCAGGTGAGGAAGAAGCAAAGGAAAACCTGCAGGAGATCGTGGATTATCTGCATAATCCGGAGAAATATACAAAGGTCGGTGCCTCTATGCCGAAGGGTGTTTTGCTTGTAGGTCCTCCCGGAACAGGTAAGACCATGCTGGCAAAGGCGGTAGCCGGAGAATCCAACGTGCCGTTTTTCTCCATGTCCGGTTCTGAATTTGTGGAAATGTTTGTCGGCATGGGTGCATCGAAGGTTCGTGACCTCTTTAAACAGGCCAAAGAAAAAGCTCCGTGTATCGTGTTTATTGATGAGATCGATGCCATCGGTAAGAAACGTGACGGTCAGATGGCAGGCGGAAACGATGAGCGCGAACAGACTCTGAACCAGCTCCTTACTGAGATGGATGGTTTCGAGGGCAACAACGGAGTTATCATTCTGGCGGCAACCAACCGTCCGGAATCTCTTGACCCGGCACTGACCCGTCCGGGACGTTTCGACCGCCGTGTACCTGTAGAACTTCCGGATCTTGAGGGCCGTGAAGCAATTCTTAAGGTACATGCAAAGAAAGTACAGCTTTCTGATGATGTAGATTTCCATACGATTGCAAGAATGGCATCCGGTGCGTCCGGTGCGGAACTTGCAAATATCGTGAATGAGGCCGCACTTCGTGCGGTACGCGACAACCGTGAAGTGGTGACGGAAGCAGATCTCGAGGAGAGCATAGAAGTCGTTATTGCAGGTTATCAGAAGAAAAATGCAATACTTTCTGCACAGGAGAAAAAAGTCGTTTCATACCATGAGATCGGACATGCTCTTGTGGCAGCCATGCAGACACATTCCGCACCGGTTCAGAAGATCACGATCATCCCGAGAACTTCCGGTGCACTTGGCTACACCATGCAGGTAGAGCAGGGAGACAAATATCTTCTCACGAAGAAAGAACTGGAAAATAAGATTGCGACTTTCACCGGTGGACGTGCCGCAGAAGAAGTTGTTTTTGGTGAAGTGACAACAGGTGCTTCCAACGATATCGAACAGGCAACCAAGATTGCACGTTCCATGATCACCCGTTATGGCATGAGTGATGATTTTGATATGGTGGCAATGGAAACAGTGACAAACCAGTATCTCGGAGGCGATGCATCCCTTGCATGCTCGGCGGATACACAGAAAGAAATTGACCGTCAGGTTGTGGAACTCGTTAAGAGAGAACATGAAAAAGCAAAGAAAATCCTTCTGGATAACCGTCAGAAACTGGATGATCTTGCAAACTATCTTTATGAAAAAGAAACAATCACCGGTGATGAATTTATGGCAATCCTGAACGGAAATGACGTACAGGCAGAAGCAAAAGCTGAAACAGCAATTGAGGCAAAGGAGGCGGATGACAATGAAAAGACAGTCTGATATCGGATGGTTTGAACTGGTCATGGGACTGATTCTGATCATTCTTGGCATTGTGATCATGCGTCAGCCGGTAGGTGTGCTCACATGGATCGTAATCCTTTGTGGATTGATCGCCGTTATAAGTGGAATCGGAGACATTGTCCTGTATGTGAAGATGGAACGCTTTACAGGTTTCGGACCGGTCATTTCTCTGGTGACCGGAATCCTTGGAATTATGGCGGGATTCATGCTGATCGCACATCCGGGAGCAGGCACCTGGGCACTTGCAATGATTCTGCCAATCTGGATTATTGCACACTGTATTTCCAGACTTTCGCATCTCCAGTATATGAAGATGCATTTCGGAATGACCTATTATACAATCTCGCTGATTTTGAACATTCTGGGACTGATCGTCGGAATCCTTCTGATTTTTCGCCCGATGATCACACTGCTTTCCATGGGCTTTCTTGTAGGTGCTTTCCTGATCATAGAGGGAGCAGAATGCATTGTAGTAGCCTTTACCGGAGGACGTTACTACAGATAAAAACAGAAATCATAACAAAAATTAAATACACAGAATCTTCGCAACTACTTTAAAGTAGAATTAAAGTTCCACCTTTATAGTGTACTTATCGAAACGAACAAAATGTATTGATAACAAAGGAAATACCGTAACGGTAAAAGGAGCATCTTCTACTACACAGTGGTCTGATTATGAAGTGGAAAAATCGGAGGAGCTTGCATAATAAAAAAGAAGCTGGCGCACAAAGGTAAGATTACCGCAGAAAACAAAACAGGAAACGGACTGACGATCACAGTTCTTTTATAATAGAATCTGACTATGTAATACAACCGCCAGATGAAGGAAAAAAAGTATCTTTCATTTGGCGGTATTTTTGTTCTGTATGATTGAGATATAATGCAAAATATTGTAAAATAGATAGAATAAGCGAATGTATACAGTGATAAAAAATCTTATATTTTATACGATCAAGGAGAACGATTTTGACAAAAGAAAGTTATGCAGGTAATTGAAAAAAGCGGTTTCTGTTTTATGGCCTGATGGTCTTATGCGCACTTATTGTCGGCATACTGCAATTTTTCGGACCGGGTAAATACAGCGATAGGATTTCCAAAAGTCAGATTATTTATCAGGGCGATTTTGTATGGCAAAAGTCTGACGGCAGCAGCGAGGCAATTCAGGTTCCGGGAAAATATAAAGTGCCTGCCAGAGAAAACATGACGATCGTAACGCAACTTCCGGATGATTATGCAGAGAGTACGCTGGCGATCCGTTCATCTCTCCAGTCGATTGTTTTTTATGTGGGAGGAGAACTGCGTGCGGGGTATGATACTTCGCATACACGGCTTGTCGGTAAAAACTCAGCAAGCAGTTATGTATTCTGTCCGACATCTGCGGCAGATGCAGGCAAGGAAGTTCGTATTGAACTGAGGACCAATACAGACCAATATTCCGGTGTGGTGAATGAAGTCTACTGCGGTGATAAAACACAAATATGGGAATATCTGTTCCGTACATACGGACTGGAAACAATCATAGGTTTTTTCCTGTTTTTTGCAGGTATTATTACGATTGCATTCAGCATTGTGCTTGGAATTGCATATCAGACAAAATTTGATATGGAATATCTGGGCTGGTGTGTGATCATGGCGGCTGTCTGGATGCTTGGTGAGTCAAAACTGCGTCAGCTCCTGCTTCCGAATGCGTCGGCATTGGCGACGATGTGCTTTGTAATGATTTTGTTGTGTCCTGTGCCGATTTCTTATTATATAGATACATTGCAGCATGGAAGACACAGAAAAACATTTAATATAGTAGAAAATATTGCATTTTTTGCTCTTCTGGTCTGCTCAGTTCTGCATATATCAGGCATTGCAGACTATATTGAAACACTGCCGATAGCACATGGAATTCTTGCGCTTACAGTTGTGATCGTGTTTGTGACGATATTTGAGGACCACAAAAAAGGCTGTTTCAAGGGAAGTGGGTATACACTGGTCGGGCTTGTATTTGCCATGCTCTGTGTATTGATTGAGTCACTTTCAACTTATTTTGTAGTTTCGATATCCGGAATATTTATCGGTATTGGAATGACTATACTGCTGATTCTGAATCTGATAAAAACAATTCATGATATTCAGGCAATGGAGCGTGGACGGCAGAAGATAGAAATGGATGAGCGCAGGAATCAGATGGAGGCAATTTCGCTTCAGATGATGCAGACGCTGTCCACGACGATCGAGGCAAAAGACGAATACACCAGAGGACATTCTCATCGTGTGGCAGAATATGCGGTGCTGATTGCCGAAGAACTGGGATGGGACAAAAAAGAAATCAGAAATCTCAGAAATGCAGCACATTTATATGATATCGGAAGAATTGGTATTCCGGATTCAATTTTGAATAAACCGACACGCCTTACAGAAGAGGAATATGCGGTCATTAAAGAACATACGATCATCGGTGCGGAAATACTGAAAAATATCACTCTGATCGATCATGTGAAGGAAGTGGCAAGAAGCCATCATGAAAGATATGACGGAAAGGGATATCCGGATGGCCTTAAAGGAGAAGAAATCCCGCTGTATGCCAGAATCATTGCGATAGCAGACAGCTACGATGCAATGAAATCAAGGAAAATTTACAGGAATCCGCTGGCAGATGAAATGATTTATAATGAAATATTACAGAGCCGCGGAAAGCAGTTTGATCCGGATATTGCAGATGTATTTTTGAAACTGCTGGATGAAAATCGTGTGGCAATCGATGAAGATGGTGATTCGGACACAGAATTTGAGTTTGAGAGATTTATCACCAGTGTTATGAGTACGATGAACAGACAGGAAGAAAGCGAAGGATTCGATTTTCTGACCGGACTGCCGATGAGAAACCGCGGCGAAAAACTTGCGGCGCAGTTTATGCAGCAGGACAATGGCTATCTGGTATTTCTGGATATGGATAATCTCAAAAAGACCAATGATATTTACGGACACAAGGCAGGTGACCGGGCGCTGAAACTTTTCGGTTCACTGCTTATGGAGCATGCGCAGCATTCAGTAGTCTGCCGATTGGGTGGTGACGAGTTCCTGATGTTTGTGTCGGAGGTTTCGAAGGAAGAAATCATCGATATTGTGACAAGGATCCAGAAGAAATTCGAGCAGTGCAAAGAGGAAGATATGGAGATTCGTTTTGCAGATATTTCAGCCGGAATCTGTGAAGTAAACAAAGGTGATCCGTTTGAGGAATGTTACTCAAAAGCAGATAAGGCGCTGTATTATGTGAAGCAGAATGGAAAGGGAAGTTATTTCTTCTATCAGCAGATGGAAAATGAAGAGTCTGGCAGTGCCGGAACCGGAAAAGACCTGAAAATGATTGCGAAAGCATTGCATGACAGTGGAAAATATTCCGGTGTATTCAATCTCGATTATCGTGGTTTTGCCCGGGTATTCGAATATATGAATCATCTGAGTGCACGGTATAAATACGAATACCATCTTGTAATGGTAACAATGGAAACTCAGCCGGATTCTGCACCGCATATTGAAAGCATCGAAGAGGCATTGGAATGTATGGAACATGTAATCTGCAAAAAGATCCGGAGTGTGGATGTATGCACCCGTTACAGTTCCATGCAGTATCTGATCATTCTTTTTGAAACAGAAGAAAGTAAAATTAAAGATATTATGGAGCGCATTTTTACACAGTATCGTAAAGAGTACAAAGGAACACCGCTGCTTCCGAAATATGAATATATTTCAATGATGAAAGAAGAGAAAAAAGAAACTCAGGTGTAGTATATAACAGGAAGATATCAAGAGGGCTGTCACACTGTGGCAGCCCTCTTGAAGATTAAAGAATATTTTTAGTAAATGATTCGGTCATTAGAGAATGTCGTCTCTGCGGATATATCCCGGATGTCCTTCTTCTGCAATGATCTCATTGCCGTGAACGACTTTGGCCCATTTGTCCATTACCTGGTTTTCAATATGAGCATTCTCGCCAACAACAGTATGAGATAATACAACACTGTTTTTAACGACAGCACCAGGTTTGATCTGGCAGCCACGGCCGATAACAGAGTTCTCTACAGTTCCTTCAATCACGCAGCCGTTGGAAATAACAGAATTTTTGACATCTGCACCCTCCAGATACTGTGTCGGGCAGGAGTCGTTGGTTTTGGTATAAATCGGCCAGTCCGGATTGAAGAGTCCTTCGGCAGTCTTGATATCAATCAGAGAGATATTTGCATTATAGTAACTGTTAAAGTCAGTAACGGATGCAAAATAGCCTCTGTGTGCAACACCACGAACATCCAGCTCACCAAGAGAAGCGGCTACGATCTGTGGAAGGGTGTACATGGATGAAATTTTCTTGCCCTTTTTGATCAGTTCGATGAAGAGTTCTTTCTTCATGATGTAAGTATCCATAAAGATGTTACGTTTCTGGGCGCTTCCACGGTTCTTTTCGATGGATTCGACACCTTTCTGTTTGTTTAGATTCAGAATATCGCAGTTAAGGAAAGCTTCTCTTGCGTTATCAACGGAATGATACAGAAGAGTGATATCAGCATCGGAATCAATATGTGCCTGAAGAAGTTCACTGTAGTTTGCTGCATATACCATATAGGATGGAGCAATGATTACATATGGTTCACGCATACGTTCGATGAATTCAATGTTTTCTGCGAAAGCGGAAATATCGGTATTATATACATCATTCTCAGAACTGTTCTGAGAGAACATCAGCTGGAGCTTGCCGCGCTTGGAGTTGATGTTGTAATGGCGCCCGGTACCCAGATGCTCTACCAGTGAACGTGGTTTGCGCTTTACGTATACCTGAATACGGTCAATACCGCTGTTGCTCATATTTGAAATAGGAAAGTCAATGACACGATATCTTCCAAGGAAAGAAAAAGCACCGATCGGACGATACTGCTGAAGTCCTTCTACTTTGATATGGGTTCCGGAAGATGTGACAATTCCAAATGCTCTTGCCATATTATTCTACCCCCTTTACACGTTTGGACACGAGTTCGATGTTTTCGCTGTCTGCACTGCCGACAACAGCTTCCGGACCGATCTTAATGTTATCGGCAACAAGAGCTCGCTGCACAACGGCACCTGCAGCCACTTCTACACCCGGCATAAGTACACTGTCAATGATCTTTGCACCTTCGCCGACCTTACATCCGGTGAACAGTACAGAGTGCTTTACTTCACCTTCTACGACGCAGCCCTGAGTGATGAATGCTTTGTCGATTTTTGCGTTTGGTCCTATGTACTGCGGAAGAGTAGGCGTGTCTTCTGTGTAGATTCTCCATGAGGCATCATTCAGATTCAGTTCGTTTCTTGAATCAAGCAGATCCATGTTTGCTTCCCAGAGAGAATCGATGGTTCCGACATCTTTCCAGTAGCCTTTGAATTTGTAGGCAGCAAGTGTCTTGTTGTCATTCAGAAGCTGTGGAATGATATCCTTACCGAAATCGTGGTGAGAATCAGGATCTTTCATATCTGCAAGGAGCATCTTACGGAGAAGCTTCCAGTTAAAGATATAAATACCCATAGAAGCAAGGTTGCTCTTTGGATGTTCAGGTTTTTCTTCGAATTCAACGATGCGTCCAGCCCCGTCCGTATTCATGATACCGAAGCGGCTGGCTTCCTTCATCGGTACTTCAATGACTGCAATGGTAGCATCTGCATTCATTTCTTTGTGGTAATCCAGCATTTTATCATAATCCATTTTATAAATATGGTCACCGGAGAGAACTAACAGATATTCCGGTGAATATTTGTCGATAAAATCGATATTCTGGGAGATCGCATCAGCAGTACCTCTGTACACATCCAGATCGGCATCTGCTTTTTCACGTGGTGGAAGAACGAAAACTCCGCTTTCTCTTGCGTCAAGTCCCCAACGTCCGCCAGCTGCTACGTAACTGTTCAAAAGAACGGATTCGTACTGAGTAAGTACACCGACAATGTCCACACCGCTGTTAGCGCAGTTACTCAATGGGAAATCAACGATGCGGTATTTTCCGCCATATGAAACGGCAGGTTTGGCAACTCTGTTGGTCAGTTCATGAAGACGGCTGCCACGTCCGCCGGCCAGAATCATCGCTAACATGTTGTTTTGTTTCATAGTGAACCCTCACTTTCCTTTTATATTGCTTATAAAGCTATTATACATTTTTAACAAAAGCATTTCTACCTTTTTGAGCAAAAAAGTGTGATTTGTTGATAAAAAAAAATAACGATTGTTAAGTCTGTATTAAATAAAAGAAAAAAGTACGAGAAAAACAGGAAAAAGTGACAAAAATGGGAAAAGCTTCGAGAAAAATAAGAATATGCCGGAAAACAGATGCGTCTGGCCGGACGGGAGAGATATTTTGGGGTATAAAAAGAGCCCTGCACCATGTTGATGCGGGGCCTCTGCATACAATAAATGAATCTGAAAAATCAGTTCTTTTCCATGAAGTCAACGTACTCTTCCAAAACAGGTTTCGGTTCACCGATTCTCCGAATCTGACCGTCATGCATCCACATAACAGTGTCGCAGAGCTCTTCGAGTGTATCCAGACTGTGTGACACGATAATAACAGTACGGTCTTTGTTGGAAATCAGACTTTTCATTTTTTCGTAACTTTTTTTCTTGAATTTCTGGTCACCGACACTTAAGACTTCGTCGATCAGCATAATATCTGTCTCAAGAATGGCAGTGATGGAGAATGCCAGTTTGGAATACATACCACTGGAATAAGTACGGACCGGCATATCGATGAAATCACCGAGTTCTGCAAACTCAACGATTTCTGCTTCTTTTTCTTTTACCTGTTCTTCGGAGAAGCCAAGCAGCATACCGGAAAGAGTGATATTTTCACGTCCGGTCATCTCGCGCTGGAAACCGACGCCGATAGACAAAAGAGAAATACTGTGTCCATGAAGGTCAATCGTACCGCTGTCAGGTGAAAAGATCCCGGCAAGAGCGTTCAGGGTAGTGGATTTACCGCAACCGTTCTTTCCGATGATTCCGAGAATCTCGCCCTCGCGAACATAAAAGGAAATTCCTTTTACTGCAACAAATCGATCCGCTTTCTGACGGTTGAAATGCAGCAGATTTTTTTTGATAGAAGTTTTCTTAAGATTCTGATAGCTGATAACCAGATCAGTAACTTCAATTGCATGTTTTTCTTCCATATTAAATCACCTTTACATAACTGTTTTCGTTCTTGTAGATTTTACGGACACCCAGAGCACTGATGATAAGTCCGATAACAAACCACAGAAGCAAAAGCTTGCGGTGCGGAGTACTGCCATAAATTACACAGTCACGTGCTGATGTCAGCAAGAATGCAATCGGATTGCACCGACCGATATAACTGTTGTATGGTGCCGGAAGACGATCCATGATACTCCAGAAAATACCGGTCAGATAAAACAGGAAACGCAGTGCAATATTCAGTACATTGGAAAGATCTTCTACAAATACACCATAATGTAAAAGATAACAGCTGAACCCAAAAACTAAAACGATCAATGTCATTAAAATCGGAATGATGTAAATCACATTGTAGGTTATCGGTACACGCCATACAGCGAGCATGGCAACAATGATCAACAGAGAAATAAACATTTTAAAACCATTTACACCTATTTTGACAAGGATAAGAATAAACTTTGGAATATAGACCTTTGATACAATAGGTTTATTGGCTTTGATCAACTTAACACTCTGAATAAGACATTTGTTGAAAAAGTCCCAGAAAGTAATACCGATAAAGACAAAAATCGCAAAATACTGTTGTTTAGATTTGAATACATATCCGAACATGAATACATAGATCAGCATGAAGCAAAGAGGATCAAGTACCCACCACAGCCAGTTCAGATAGGAATTGGCAATTTCGGATTTCAACTGGGCTTTAGAAGAATAGACGGCATATTTCCAGTACTTCTTCATGTCATCCCTGAATCGTTTAAACATAAAATCCGCTCCTATATTCTTTTAATGTTTTTGTAATCTATAGAACCCTCAGCAGAGTGAGGGTTTATATCTTCCTTATCATACACTAGGAAATGTGTATTTACAAGAGAAAAGTTGTATAAAAAAGTTCCTGCGTGTAGTTTCAATAACTGAATATGGTACAGTACAAAAACAGTAATTTCCTTATTATAGAGTAATAATATAAAACATGTATATTTAATGAGTTGTTTTTGCAAGAAAGACGTGAATTTCTAAGGGAAAATGCTTGACTTATATATGTGGTATGTGCTAAACTAGACAAGCGACATGGAAGTTAGGTCTTTTTTTTATGCCCGAAAAGCAGAAAAGACTCACGCAAATGAAAACACTGGAGGTGGAAGTTGTGCGCGTTAAGATTACATTAGCATGTACGGAGTGCAAGCAGCGTAACTACAATATGACCAAGGAGAAGAAAAATCATCCTGAGCGTCTTGAAACAAAGAAATATTGTAAGTTCTGCCGTACCCATACTCTGCACAAGGAAACGAAGTAATCACGAAATGTGAGGTTAGACTATGCAAGAGAAAGAAAAATCTGCTGGCAAAGGTCAGAAGAAAAATTGGTTTCAGGGACTTCAATCGGAATTCAAAAAGATTGTCTGGGTTGACAATACTACACTTGTTAAGCAGACCGTAGCAGTTACGATCATTACGGTTGTACTTGCTGTGATCATCAGTGTATTTGACTCAGCTATTCTGGAAGGAATAAATCTTTTAGTGAAGTAAGGATAACGGTGATTGTATGTCAGAAGCAAAATGGTATGTTGTTCATACTTATTCAGGGTATGAAAACAAAGTAAAAGCCAACATTGAAAAAACAATCGAAAACAGACACCTGGAAGACCAGATTCTGGAAGTTCGTGTTCCGCTGCAGGAAGTAGTGGAGATGCGAAACGGAGCTGCCAAGCAGGTCCAGAAAAAGATGTTTCCGGGCTATGTGCTTCTCAACATGGTCATGAACGATGATACCTGGTATGTTGTCCGCAACACCAGAGGCGTAACCGGATTCGTAGGACCGGGATCCAAACCGGTACCGCTGACCGAAGAAGAAATGCTTCCTCTGGGAATCAAAGCTGAGGATATTCAGGTGGATTTTGCAGAAGGCGACATGGTTGTCGTTACAGGCGGAGCTTGGAAAGACACGGCAGGCGTTATTACTGCAATCAATACCCAGAAGCAGACGGTTACTATCAATGTTGAATTGTTTGGCCGCGAAACGCCGGTAGAAATAAGTTTCGCAGAAATTAAGAAGGCGTAACACATTCAAGTGGGAGGGAAGAACCCCCGCCAATACCACATAGGAGGTGCCGAAAAATGGCAAAAAAAGTAACAGGCTATATTAAATTACAGATTCCTGCTGGTAAAGCAACTCCAGCACCACCGGTTGGTCCGGCTCTTGGACAGCACGGTGTAAACATTGTACAGTTCACAAAAGAGTTTAATGCAAGAACAGCAGATCAGGGAGATCTCATTATCCCGGTTGTTATCACTGTTTATGCAGACAGAAGTTTCAGCTTCATAACCAAAACTCCGCCGGCAGCAGTTCTTCTTAAGAAGGCAGCTAACATCAAATCAGGTTCCGGCGTACCGAACAAAACAAAGGTTGCAAAAGTAACAAAAGCTCAGGTTCAGGAAATCGCTGAACTGAAAATGAAAGACCTGAATGCAGCATCCCTTGAAGCAGCTATGAGCATGATTGCTGGTACTGCAAGAAGCATGGGAATCGAAGTCGTAGACTGAGAAAAAATCAAATGAAGTGGGAGGGAAGTTCCCGCAATTACCACAGGAGGTTATAGAAATGAAACGAGGAAAGAAATACGTGGAAGCTGCAAAAGCAGTAGACCGCGCAACATTATATGATACCGCTGAGGCTATCAGCCTTGTAAAGAAATCCGCAGTTGCTAAATTTGACGAAACTATCGAAGTTCATATCCGTACAGGCTGCGATGGACGTCACGCAGACCAGCAGATCCGTGGTGCAGTAGTTCTGCCTCATGGAACCGGTAAAAAGGTTCGCGTTCTTGTATTTGCAAAAGATGCAAAAGCAGAAGAAGCAAAAGCAGCTGGTGCTGATTATGTAGGAGCTGAAGACCTCATTCCGAGAATCCAGAATGAAGGATGGCTTGATTTCGACGTTGTTGTTGCTACACCAGACATGATGGGTGTTGTTGGACGTCTTGGTCGTGTACTCGGACCAAAAGGTCTCATGCCAAACCCGAAAGCTGGTACTGTAACTATGGACGTTACAAAAGCGGTTAACGATATCAAAGCAGGTAAGATTGAATACCGTCTTGATAAAACCAATATCATTCATGTTCCGATCGGTAAAGCTTCCTTTACTGAAGAACAGTTAAGCGACAACTTCCAGACGCTGATTGAGGCTATCGTTAAAGCAAGACCGAGCACTCTGAAAGGACAGTACTTAAGAAGTGTTGTTCTGACTCCTACAATGGGACCTGGAGTAAAGGTTAATCCGGCTAAGTTAGCCTAAATAAATGTAAATGAAGGGCACTCCTGACGGGGTGCTCTTTTTTTGCATGTAATAGTGCAAAAGGTAAAAATTATTTACAGAAGTGCATGGTAATGTGATACAATGAGGAAAGTATTTGCAGAAAGAAGAAGGAATACTATGGCAGATAGGAAACGAAAGCGGACTTCTAATGCAGGGAACGGACGGAGATCTGTGCGGTCAAAGTCGAGAAGACGCAAAAAACAGAATAAAGGAAGGCTGATGTTCTGTATTGCGATGGAGCTGATCGTGGTGCTCATACTTGTACTGGTTGTCGGTTGGAATTATGGTATGGGAACGCAGTTGTTTGACTGGATCGAGCAGATGCGTAAACCTGTTGTGAAAGAGCTGGATATCAGTGGTATCAACAGTCCGTATGCGGTATTGATGCAGGTGCGCGGTGGCAGAGTGATCGGTGAGATCAACGGAGAGGAACAGATGTATCCAGCATCCATGACAAAGATCATGACGACAATCGTTGCGATCGAAAATCTCAAAGATCTGGACCAGGAGATCACACTGACCAATGAGATGTTTGAAGGATTATATGAGCAGGACGCGACACAGGCCGGATTTCAGCCGGGCGAAACTGTCCGTGCAATCGATCTGCTTTATGGTGTGATGCTTCCTTCCGGTGCAGAGTGCTGTATTGCACTTGCAGATACGATTGCCGGTTCTGAAGCAGATTTTGTCACATTGATGAACGAAAAAGCAGCGAAACTTGGGATGACCGGTACGAACTTCTGTGATACGACCGGACTGCATGATGCAAATCATTACAGTACGGTGAAGGATATTGCAGTGCTTTTGAAATATGCTCTGAAAGATGATACATTCCGTGAGATTATAGAGAGTCCGTATTATTCTACACCGGGAACCAATATTCATCCGGATGGAATTACTTTCTACAGTACCATGTTTAAGAATCTGTCTGATACGGCAGTTACAGACGGTAAGATTATGGGTGGAAAGACCGGTTATACGGGGGAAGCAGGACATTGTCTTGCGAGCTTTGCAGAAATCGACGGTACAGAATATATTCTGGTTACCGGTGGAGCATCAGGAACCGGAATTCCACATATAAATGATGCAGTAACAGTTTATAACAGACTTGGTGCAGCGGCACAGGCATTAAATGAGGAGTAATATGGAAGTAAAAAACTACTTGATCGAGAAGCTTCTGAAAATAATCTGGAGGCCTTAATTCAGCACAATGAGTCTGATATTGATACATGGATTCCTCTGGAATATGATCTGCAGATGACGTATGGAAATGACAAAGTTGCATTCTCAAAATATCTTACAGCACTTCGGGATGAGGTACGCAATGAAAGTAAACGTAAGATTGCGCGAAAAGAAAGTATGAAATAGAAGCAAAGACTTCGGCAATATAATATTAACTTCGGGGATGGAAAAATGAGAGAAATGAAACGTTTGTTAACTGTTTGCCTGTGTGTAATGCTGGTTACAACACTGATAATGCCGGAAACTGTTTTTGCAGCACGAACTACTGTGTCGCAAAAAAGTGTAGGATCAGCAGCACGAACGGGTTGGTACACACAGAAAAATGGAAAAAAGAAATACTATCGTGACGGTCAATATGTGACCGGACAGCAAAAAATCGGAAAATATGTTTATATGTTCAGTAAATATGGAAACATGATAAAAAGAGACATTACGATTAATAAAATCAAGTATTATATCGAATCAAATGGACATGTATCAGGATGGAAAAAGGGCAGGAAATATTATACAGCCACGGGAAAACGTATGAATAGTACGAAGACGGTGGAATTTCGGGCATACCAGAATGCACGAAAAGTTGTAGCAAAGAATACAAGAAAAAGTATGTCAAAAAGTCAAAAACTTGAAACTTGTTTTCGCTGGGTGATGAAAAGATACTATCGTACATGGAGACGCTTCAGTCAGGGTGGAAAAGCATGGTATGCCGTAAATGCGAATGATCATTTTGAACGCGGTTGTGGTGACTGCATTGCTGATGCTTCTGCATTTGCATATCTTGCAAAAGCACTTGGATACAAAAATGTATATGTGTGTACAGATGGTCACAGAAATGATGAAAACTCTCATGGATGGGCGGAAATCAACGGCCGTGTTTATGACCCGCTTTTTGCGGAAGCCAAAAGTTACAGCAGAAATTACGGAGTGAGATATGGTGTGTACCCACTGTCTCCGGTGATGCGTGTGAAGATTGCCTAAGATATAAATTGGGGGGATAAGATATAAAAATGAAAAGATGTAAAAAAATATTTATTATGTTAATGTGTGCACTGCTGATTGCTGTTCCGGTCACGACAGAAAGTGCAAGTGCTGCTGTGGCAACAAACAGAACTGCAAAAGCCAAAATATCCGGCTGGGTCACGGTACAGAATGGTGAGAAAAAGTACTATAAAAAAGGACAATATCTTAAAGGCTGCAAAAAAATAGAAAAAAATTATTATTATTTCGGGCCGAAAGGTGTTATGAAGACACAGGATATAACTTCTCATGGTGTCACATATTTTATAGAAAGAAACGGGCATGTTCTGGGATGCAGAAAAGGTTCCCGATATATGGCTCCTGACGGAAGAAAGCTCAATAAAAAACAGACAGCAGAGTTACGGGCATATCAAAATGCGCGTAAAGTTGTAGCCCGGATTACAACCAGTGACATGACGGATGCAGAAAAACTACAGAGATGCTTTACATGGATGCAGACGAATGGATTTGCCACTCAGGGAAGGCTCAGTTCCGGTGGAAAATTCTGGTATGCGTTCAATGCAAATCAACTTTTTATGCGAAGAAGAGGAAACTGTATTCCGTATGCATGTGCGATGGCCTATATGGCAAAGGTAATAGGTTATAAAGATGTCTACATCTGTTCCAGGGGAACGAAACAGCAGAGTTTTCATACATGGACAGAAATAAACGGAGTTGTTTATGATTCTTACTTTGCAAAACGACGTGATGCAGATAAGTATTACGGTATAAAATATGATAACTTTGAGTATGGGGTTGTTTTTAGACAAAAACTTCCGGAAAAATATTCGTGGCTATCGAAATGAGAACAGGACAAAAAATGTAAAAGCTATGGCAAAACCATAGCTTTTATTTTTGGTATTTGATCACAAATGAGAAGATTAGTCAATAAAATAGTTGACAACTTATATCTCTATAGGTATTCAGAAGAGTGTTTCTTCGTTTTTATCAAAAAGTTTGTCGTTGATTTCGAAGAGACTAAGTCCATGTAATAATCCATAATATATGATAGCATCGCGCTTTAATTTTGGATAAAGCTGAGCCATTCCACAGAGCTTTAACAGTTCCTGTGTTTCCTCAACACTTGCCCCCAGCCCATAACACAGACACAGAAGACGGTTTCTGGAAGGATTTCGGCGGCCTGCAAAAATCTGGTGCAGGTAGATCTCACTCATACCGGACTGTTTGGCGAGAGCGGCTTTGGAAATATACTTTTTTTCAAACAGATGATTTAATAATTCAGATACACTTTTATTTACAAATTGTTCCTGATTTTGTGACAGAAACTGCTCTAAGTCCGGTGAATCCATAAGTTCTTGTTGTAAACCATCTGTGTTTTTTTTCTCCATATTACGCGCCTTTACAATAATTTTTTTAATACATTTCTGTATTTTGAAAAAATATATGTCAAAATACGTTGTAGTATATATACTTGCTGAATAAGTGCTAATAAGTTATAATATTCTAAATAGTGCATTCAAATAAGAATATACTATAAATGGTTCTGAAAAACAATATGCAGGCCGCATAGTGATAGGAATGAGCATATGGATATTTATGACAGTCTTTTTGACGCGGTTCGTAGTGAATATGATACGATCACGCTGATCAAAAAAAGCGAACGGGGCGAAGTCTCACTTGTACGACACAGAGACAGCGGTATCCGCTATATTTTTAAGCATATTTATGGGGAAAGTGAAGTTTATCGGAAACTTCTTTCTGTTTCATGTCAAAATCTGCCCCAGATTATGGAAGTAGGAGAAAAAGACGGCAGAACGGTGATTCTGGAGGAATATGTGACGGGTGACACTCTCGGAGAGATTCTGCAGGGGGGACTTTTGACAAATGCAGAGGCAAAGCAGATCTGTCGTCAGTTATGCGCGGCATTATGGGTGCTCCATTCTATGGGGGTGGTGCACCGGGATGTAAAGCCGGATAATGTTATCATTCGCGGGAAAGACGCAGTACTGATCGATTTTGATGCATCCAGAATATACAAAAATGCAAATAACGAAGACACGAAGATTCTGGGGACGACCGGATTCGCGGCACCGGAGCAATATGGCCTTTCGCAGTCAGACGGACGTGCGGATATTTATGCGCTCGGTGTCTTACTGAATATTATGCTGACCGGAGAGCATCCATCAAGAAAGCTTGCCGCTGGCAGGATGGGCAGAATCGTTCAGAGATGTACGATGGTAAATCCAGAAAAAAGATATAAAAATATCCTCCATTTAATGGAGGCTTTATAAAAGACAAGGGGGAAATGATGAGCAAAAAGTGTGTAAAATGCGGACACACGCTTCCGGATGATGCGTCATTCTGTCCGCACTGTACTACTGTTCAGACGGAGAAACGGGAGATAAAGACGCCAAGACGGTGGAAACGTGCAGCGTTGACAGTTATTGGAATATTGATTCTCATAGCAGTCATCGGAGTGGCAGTTTCCATGTACCACAGACCGAAGGCATATGAAGGTGGCGCGCAGATTGATTATGTGGACAAGGATAAAACTTATAAAGTCCTGCTGACCTTTTCGGAGGGTGACGGTGTGACGGGGCATGCACAGGGAGAACGTACAGATACACTGGCGGAAGGTCTGGACAGTGCTCTGCCGTGTCAGCTGTATGTTCTCGATCAGGACACGGGAAAACTGGCATGGGAAGAGTTTTCAAAAGAAGTGGAATCCTGCAGGGTAGATACAAAGCCGGCTGACGGATCGAGGAAAATGGAATATATAGAGCCGATGTATAATGAAAGTTTTCCGAATGCAGCGTACACCTCAGATATTTATTTTACATCTGAAAGTGGTACAAACGACATTGTATGGACGGTGAAAATGAAAAATAGTGATACAATTTCCTTAAGCACGCGTCTTACTATTGAAAAACTGCCTGCAGTAACTTATCATGCAGAGGACACATCGATGGAAACTACAGAGGAACTTCAGGAACTTCTGGATTCTATTGATAAAGAAGTATCTTCTGGTACACCGGTATATCTGTACCTTCCGGCGGTGACATATGACGGAGATATCACTTTCGGTGATCATACCTGGGAAATCAACGGAAGTACCAGTGGAGATACAACAACTACCTTTACCGGAACTGTCAGTCTGAAAGGACTTAACGGAAATTATGCTGATATATCAGGAATTCGTTTTGAAGGAAGTTCCGGAACCGGATTGGATGCATATTGCTTTGCAAGTGCTTCAGAGTGCAGTTTTGAAGGCTGGGATACAGCGGTTTATGCACATACCGGAGGCTGGGTTAATGTAACAGACAGCACCTTCACAGATAACAAAATCGGTCTGAAATTCGATACCAGTATGTCTTATGGCAGTTCGCCGAATTATCTGAATAATACATTTACCGGAAACGGAACGGCTGTCTGCATTGATAATCTGCCGGGTAATGAAGTGATTGATTTTGCAGGAAGTACATTCTCCGGAAATGACACAGACATCGAAAACAAAGCAGGTCATACGATCAATACAGCAAAGGCGACATTTGAATAAACGAATAAGCAGCACAAGGCTTCTGCAATACATTTTGCAGGAGCCTTTTTGTATCATAGGGAGTTGTTTTGTTTTATTCCGGAAAATATGCGCGAAAGTTCTGAAAAAACTATTCAAAATCATATGCTGTGAGATAATGGGTTCTCATTTGAACTTATGCTAAAATCATATCTATATGTCTTATATGGGTCGTATAGAAAAAAAGGAACGGAGGATTTACATGAAGAAAAAGAATATTGCGATGCTCATGACAATGGCAATGATTACATCTGGTGTGACAGCGCCTATGGAGGCAGTGTATGCATCAGATGAAATTCAGATTCAGTCCGAAGATGTTTTTGAATCTGAAAATGAGGATGCACTTGGAGAAAGTACAGATGTTACAGAAGCTACAGAGGATTCATTTGCGGAAAGTGCAGAGTCCGAAGCGACAGATATGTCGGAAGCCGAAGAGGTAGAGATCACTGAGGATGCAGAACAGTCCGGGGACGAAGAAATCGAAATCAGTGAAGAAGATTCTGATACAGAGGAAAACGTCGCAGATGTGTTCTCTGACGGGGCGGAAGATGTTGCCACGCATAGTTCGGAAGTGGTTGAAGGCGGAAGTACAGATGCTGGAAATGCCGTTTATAGATTGTATGCAGATGGAACTTTGGTTATCGATGGCCAGGGAGCATTTATAAGTTCAAAGTTCAGAGATGACAGCAGAATTAAATCTATTCGTGTGTCAGAGGGAGTTACAGACCTTGGTGGAACTTATTCATATGCATTTTGGGGTTGTGAGAATCTGACGACAGTCAGCTTGCCGGAAAGTTTGGAAAATATAGGTGAAATGACGTTTTATGAATGCAAAAATCTCAGTACTATCAATATTCCGTCAGGAGTAACGAGCATCGGAAATAGTGCATTTCAGAGTTGCAAGGCTCTGAGAAACATCACTATTCCAGATGGAGTGGCGAGCATTGAACGTTACACATTTTATGATTGCAGCAGTCTTAGTGATGTAAATATTTCGGCAGAATCAAAGCTGACAAGTATTGAACAATATTCATTTGAAGGCTGCAAGAGTCTGGAAAGTATCAATATCCCATCAGGAGTGATCGGCATAGGAGAAAGTGCATTTTCTACTTGCGAAAAACTGACAGGTATTACCATCCCGTCAGCAGTAACTCAGATTAAAGACGGGACATTTTATGGCTGCAAGAGCCTGGAAAGTATCAATATCCCATCAGAAGTGACCAGCATCGGAAAAAGTGCATTTTATAATTGTGAGAAATTAACCGATATTACCATTTCGTCAGGAATAACTAAAATTGAAGACAGTACGTTTGAAGCCTGCAAGAGCCTGGAAAGTATTACTATTCCGTCAACGGTAACAAGCATTGGAAATGAAGCATTTTCTGATTGCGAGAGCTTAAGCAGTATCGAGATTCCATCAGGAGTAACGAGCATTGGAACATATATTCTGAGTGGCTGCTCGAATCTTCGAAGTGCGACTCTTCCGAAAGATACAAAGATAGTAAGACAGGGAATGTTTTCTGGTTGTAAGAGACTTATGAATATTACTTTACCGGAGAGCGTTACGGTAATTGAAGACAATGCTTTTAGCAGCTGTTCTGATCTGAAAGAACTTGTATTGCCGACAGGTCTGACTACAATCGGAAAAGCCGCATTTAGTGATGTTGGACTGATTGACATCGACTTGCCGAATGGATTGCAGAGTATTGGTATAAGTGCTTTTAACTCAACGAATTTTACAGATATTGTATTGCCGGATTCGGTGACAGATATTGGGGCATATGCATTTCAAGGGTGTGGAAAACTGGAAAGTGTTACCCTTCCGAAAAATATTACAGAATTGAAAGACGGAACATTCCAATTCTGTTGGAATTTGAAAACAATATCATTACCGGCAGGTCTGCTTGAGATCAATGGAGCTTTTGGGTACTGCGGTAGCCTGGAAGCAATCACCATACCGGACAGCGTAACTACGATCGGAGATACTTCGTTCAATGGCTGCAGTTCTCTGAAATCAATATATTTTTCAAAGAATCTTACCAAAATCGGATATGAAGCTTTCGCATACTGTGAAGGACTGGTCAATGTCAGCCTTCCGGAGAAACTTGAGAGTATTGATACGGGAGCATTTGAAGGCTGTACGGCACTGCTTGGCCTGTACATTCCCGGAACAAATGTAAAGATAACATCTCGCGCAATCGGTTAC
The DNA here is from genome assembly GCF_014297355.1 of Blautia intestinalis. Classification (GTDB taxonomy): domain Bacteria; phylum Bacillota; class Clostridia; order Lachnospirales; family Lachnospiraceae; genus Blautia_A; species Blautia_A intestinalis. The sequence continues at coordinate 86,150 of NZ_JACOQE010000010.1, forward strand.
AACTCAGATTCAGAAAAAAATGAAAAACTGGTTATTATCGGAAAAGCCGGCTCCACAGCAGAGACATACGCAAAAAATACAGGACTTTTATTCCATAATGTTGATGATCAACTGACACATCAGACAGAACTGAAGGCAACTTGTGTAAAAGAAGGAAATGTCGAATACTGGCACTGCGACAGCTGTGGTCAGGACTTCAGTAACACGCAGGGAACGGAAGTGCTTGATGTAACAACAGTCGCAAAGGTTGCACACAGGAAAGTACAGGTGCCATACAAGGATGCTACCTGCACGGAGCCTGGAAACTGGAATTACTATAGTTGTGAAAATTGTGGCAAAAAATTTACAAGTGACTGGAATGAAGATAATACAGAAATGACCAATGAGATAATTCCTGCATATGGACATACGTGGCAGTTGAGAAACACCGGTGGTTCGTCAACTTTCCATCTGCTCACTCCGGGTAAAACTTCTCCGGTCTATGTAGCAGACATATCAGATACAGAAAGCTACTGCTGGCGCTGCGGCAAGGTTGCAAAAGAAAATCATGTAAGCCATGTTCTCAATGTAAATGTGGATCAGATTACTTTGAAATGCGGACAGTCTTCAACAACTTTCCGTACATGGGGAGATCCGGTCAAAAGTGTAGTTCCGGATAATAATCTGGTAAAAGTTTCCGGAGTAAAGAGCAGCGGTTCATTCAAAGTAACAGCGAATGCGAAGAAAACAGGCCGTACATATCTTACGATTACGACAACGACCGGCCTGACAACCAAAGTGCTGGTATCTGTCCAGAAGGGTGCAGTAAAAACCAAATCAATTAAGGGTCTTTCAAAATCGGTCAGTGTTGTTAAAGGCAAATCACTCACATTGAAACCGACACTGGAACCTGTCAACAGCCCGGAAAAAATTACTTACACCTCTTCAAATAAAAAGGTTGCTACAGTCAGCGCCAAAGGTGTGGTAAAGGGTGTGAAACCGGGAACTGCAAAGATTACTGTAAAATCCGGAAGCAAAAAAGTAGTCGTAAGAGTGAAAGTTACCGGTGTGAAGACCACGAAACTTTCGGGAGTACCGGCAGCAAAGAGCGTTTCCAAAGGAAAAACATTCAAGATCAAAGCAGTAGCAGCACCAAAGAACACCTCTGAAAAGATTACTTATACGTCATCCAACAAAAAGGTTGCAACAGTAACAGCGAAAGGTGTAGTTAAGGGACTGCGCAAGGGAACAGCAACGATCACTGTCAAGAGTGGTTCAAAGAAAATGACCTGCAAAGTAACTGTGAAGTAAAATGACTAAAATCTAAATAACATGAAATAGAAATAGATGGCGTACCGCTGAATGTGAGACTGGCGGTTAATAATTTAATGCAAGATAGTGTTTGAAAAAGAAATGAATGCAATGAAAAAACGAATAGATGATTACGGGAGGATGGATAATGAAAAAATGCACAAATATATTTAAATCGCTTTTTTCAACAATACTTATTGGAACGGTTGCTTTTTCGTCTGTTTTTACGTTGAATGTAGGAAAGGCTTATGCAGAAGCAGATACTGCTGGTTTAGAGGATGACAGTATCGGAAGCTGGGAAAATACAGAGGTGGTTGATGAATTTGGAGATGCTACAGGTGAATCTGCTATAAGATCGGTTGTATCGGGAACTTTCAGCAACACGGCGACGGCTGAGAGTGATTTGACAGTAGTGGCATTTATTACAATGGGCGTTCCTGCATATAGCAGTGATTTCATATCTGATAATGCTACTTTAATTAGTAATACTCTTACATATCCTACTTCTGCATATAATGTACAATTCAGACTATTAGAATATGATAAAACGCCTGCTACACATTTGAAATCGGATAATATGATTTTGAAGACAAAAGTTGGTGAGGATGTCGAAGAGTATATTTTAATAGGAAATGAAGATAACAGCGATCTTTTAGTAAATCCAGTAATAATGGGTAAAACTGGTTTTGAAAGAAATGGAGAATTACTGTTAAAAGATTTATATGAAGGGAATGATGTTCGTTGTATTGTTGAAATAGGTTCTTCAAAGTATAAATTTACTTTAGAAGCAGGAAATTTTCAAAAAATTATTGATGAAAATAATTTGGAAAAACCTTTAGATGCAGAGGGGCAAGAACAAAGATTTAAAGATCAGAAAGCTGCTGCGCATCTGGAAAAAGCAGAAAGTGTTATAAAATCCAAAACTGATTTTATCGCAGCTTATGTGAATCATACAGATGCGGATAATAATTATGAAAGCGGATATTATTATTTTAATGGTCATGCAGATGAATTTGAGGATTTAACAGAAGAAGAGTTATCAGCTATTTTTCCATGTAGGTTTAGATATTATCTGGTTAATCTGTTAAGGAAACAATCGGAGTTGGTGTAAACGAAAAAGCAGCCTTGAGTTCTGATAAAAACTGCCCTTTCGTTTACATCAATTTCGATTTTACCTTGGTGAACAAAGTCGCGTCCCTT
>NZ_JACOQE010000011.1 GCF_014297355.1 Blautia intestinalis
GTCGCCAAACAAATTCGAACGAGTGTATGAAAGAATACACACTGAGGCTGAGCTTCTGGCAGGTTAAAATGGGGAGAATTTTCTCATTTTAACTTGTACTAAATCTTGACATAGGACCAAAAGGTATGAAGTGTCTACGTTAGGGCATGTTCGCAATCGTAAAACAGGTCATGTACTGATTAATCAACGGCGCAGGCAAAATGGGTATGCAAGCATTTGTTTACAAATTGGAAATGGAAAACAGGTAACGTTTTACGTGCATATTCTTGTTGCAGATGCATTTTTACCCAATCCGCAGGGGCTTCCAGAGGTTAACCATAAAAATCAAGACAAGATGGATCCGCGTCTCTCAAATCTTGAAAGGTGCAATCGGCGCTATAATATGACTTATGGAGACATTGTGGACCGTATCATCGCTGCTCAGATGGATCATTCACCAGAATTTATTTGTTTGGAAACTGGAATGATTTACCGTAACCAATCTCAAGCAGCACGTGAGTTAGGAATTAAGAGCTCAAATTTGAATCTTGTGCTTAATGGTAAAAGAAAAACAACAGGTGGTTTACATTTTGCATGGTTATATCAGATTACAGAGAAACTTTCTTTTGTGAGTTAAATATTCAGTTTGGATTTAGCGTTGTTGTTCGAAAGAGTCATGATCTGCGATGCTCAGGGCACTTATGGAGATAAGCAGGCAATAAAAAGGGAAAAAGAACTGTTTCGTCGTATGATTGCCAGCAGAGTTGACGGTATTATTTTTGTTTCGTCTGTGTCTACAGAAAACAGAGAAAAATATTTCAGTCAGATTAAAAAACAGGCAAATAAATATAAAAACATTCCATTGGTAAGTATAGAAAGAGATTTAACCAGCGTAGGAATTGATTCTGTATATTTTGACGGTTATGCAAATGCCAGAATGGCAACACAGCATCTTATTGAATGTGGATGTAAAAAAATTGGGCATATTACAGGACCTACCCATATGGAAATTGTCAAAGAACGAGTAAAGGGATATAAAGATTGTTTGAAAGAAAATAATTTATATTTGGGCGAAGAAATGATTGCTCATGGTGATTATAGCTATTTGAGCGGCTATGTGGCAGTAAAACAGCCTATGGAACAGGTCCCTGATATGGATGGATTATTTTGTGGAAATGATCAGATGGCAATAGGGGTTATGAAATATCTGAATGAACATGGAAAGAGAATTCCGGAAGATATTAAATTGGTGGGTTATGACGATGTGTTTCTGGCAAGTGTGCTAGAACCGTCTCTTTCGACAATTCATGTAAGAAAACGTCATGCAGGAATTGAGGCTGCAAAAATGCTTTTTAAAAGAATAGAGAATCCAAATGAAAATTTCGGACAGCCGGTAGGAATAAAGATGGACGCCAGATTAGTAGTGCGTCAATCAACTGTAAAAACAGCTTCAGGGGACTGGGATTTAGTGGATTGGTGAGAGGGGCAAAAGCCCCTCTTAAATTTTTATTTTAATACGGGAAGATGGAAAATAACAGTTGTTCCTTTATCAGGAAGAGAAAGTATTTTCATATCTGCACTTTTTCCATAAAATAGACTTAAACGTTCTTTTACGTTATTTAGTCCTATAAGATGGGAAGGAGCAGACTCTTCCCGGCAATGATAAATAGTTGCTAAATTTTTTTTCTCTATTCCGATACCGTTATCTTTTATGGAGCAAATTAATATATTTTGCTTTTGTTTGATTGTAATCCAGATATGGGGATTAGTTTTGTTGCTTTTAAAGCCATGAAGAATTGAATTTTCAATAATAGGCTGAAAAAGCATTTTTAATACACGACATTCATATGTAGGATTTCTTATATAAATGTCCAGAATGATTTTTTGTGGGATATGTAGCTGCATAACTTGAAGATATTCTTGTAAATATTCTAATTCTTCTCTTAATGTAAAATAGTCATCTCCAGTTTTTAAGGTTTTTTCTAATAGTTTCCCAAAAGAAGAGATGGTATTTGCAACTGGGGTATCTTTATTTAGCAAAGCCATCCATTTAATGTTATTTAAAGTATTAAACATCAGGTGCGGATTGATTTGGGATTGTAGAATCATGTAACGAAAACGTTCCTTTTCGTTTTCCTGTTCCAGCAGCTTTTGTTGCTGTGTCTGAGTACGTTTGAAAAGAGCATCCAGTTTTGCAGTCATATGATTGAAACTATTTCCCAGATCAGCTAATTCGTCAGAAGAGGAGCTGTGAAATTGGCAGGAAAAATCACCCTTTTCAACTTTTATCATTAAATCCTTTAAGGTTTGAATTGGACGTAGAAAAGAATGAAGGATAAAAATGATTGCAAAGATTACACAAACAGTAAGGGTAATATCAATTCCTATAAATATATTGCTGTAAGAAACCTCTTTATAAAGAAGCTTTTTAGGAATCATGGAAATGAAATTCCAGTTGTTATATAAAGAACAGGAAAGAACATAATTATTATTATTTTTGTAGGACTCATAGGACTCATAGGACTGCCCTATGAGTGTTTTATCCTGGGCAGAGATAATAGTATTGTTTTCGTCACACAGAAGATGGATACTTCCCTGATATAACGTAGAGGATTGAAGAATACGGAAAAGTTTTTCCTCATCTATGATAAGTATTGCTTTTCCAAGATATTGTTTTTTATAATTTCGTATATTTTTTCCAATGCACAATACCATATTATTTGAATCGCTGCCAAGATTCTTCATGGATGTTGAGAAGTAGGTATAATTAAGATCTTTTTTGTTAATATTTTTAAGATGATAAGCAGTTTCAGGAGTGTTCCACACATCAGGATTGCTGATGTAATATGTACTGTAGGTAGTATTTTGTCTGTCTAGGATGATAAAATCTACAGGACAGTAAAAGACAAATTTTTGAAACTGTGATGTGAGATTATCAATGGATATTTTTGTTTTTAACTCATCATTCAAGGACTTTTTTTCTGTTTCCAGTGCTTTATAGAGAGAGGGAGTTGTGGAAAGAAGATTTAAAGTAACTCCCATTTCTCTCATAAGAGTTTTCAGAGTGTTGTTTACATTTGTAACAGCATTTTGAAAAGCAAAGTCTGTATTTTTCAGTAATTGGTTTTCCAGTTGAAGTTGGAGAAGCAAGTTAATAGCTATGACAGGGATAATTACAAAAGTAAGAATACAGATTGTGATTTTACTTTGAAGTTTATGAAAATATTTTTTCATACGAACCTCCTGATTTATAATGGATTGGAGACATGCCAGTAGACTTTTTAAATACTTTTCCAAAATATCCAGTATCGTTAAATCCCGTCATTTCTGCAATTTCTGCAATCGTGTATGTCTGAGGCGATGTCAGAAGCAGTTTTGCTTTGTTAATTCGTACTTCCGTTAGATAATCGTTAAAGGAATGTCCCGTTTCCTTTCGAAATAAATAGCTGAAATGATTTTTGCTCATATGAATATGAGAAGCAATACCGGATAGAGAAATATTTTCACTATAGTGTTCTTCTATATATTTTAAAGCTTTAGCAATATCTGAACGAATTCCTTTATAATATAAAGATTCGTAAGAAATATCAGATAGTGATTTTTGTTGCTGCTTTATAATTTTTTTGGCAACATCCGAAATGATGGTAGATATTTCATCAGGTGTTGCAGAAAGTTTGGGAATATAGTCTCTTACTCCTTTCTTAAATGCATTTCGTACATGAGTGTAATCTTCATGGCAACTGAGAATAATAATATTTGTTTTTATATTTAAATCTTCTAATTTTTGTAGAAGTTCCATTCCAGTCATTTCTGGCATTATCAAATCAAGAAGAATGATGTCAGGAGTATCTTGAAGTATAATCTGCAGAGCTTCCTGTCCATTTGAAGCTTCCCCAATTAATTGGAGTTCAAGCATTTTCCAGTTTATGCAATTAATTAAACCAGCACGAACGATAAATTCATCGTCAACGATTAAGACTTTTAACATATGTAACACTCCCTTGTTTTGGAAAAAGGTTTTTTTGATATATAAATATTATATATTATTTTGCCGTGGTTTGACAATAAAATATAAAAAACATATTATTTTACCATTTTTCGTTATTATTTCCAAATTATAAATAAAATTCGTATTAATCTTCAATTTTATCAGATGTATCTTCATTGTCCAAAAACAGAGAATATGTGACAATAATAACATCAAATAAATTGGTAGTGTCAAATAATCTATGAAAAACAGAGCTAAAGAAAAAGGCTCAAATGAACCTTGAAAATTGCAGATATTTATTCCGATAAGCTCTCCGAGGGCTCAGGGCGTTGCCCTGAGAACCTACAAGGGACTGATTCCTTGACCCAATTTCGGGCATTGCCCGAATCTATCCTCGCCGGAAGGCAGGAAAAGGGTGCAGTTTCCCCTTTTCTGCTGGACAGGATCATCCGGGAACTTTTTGTCAACAGACTTTCGCGGCATATCCTCACAGTCGGCATAGCCGTCTGTTGTGGTATTCCACGGTTCTATTGACAACCGTTCCGCTCCGGTGCAGCAGTCCCGTTTTTCTGTATATTCAGAATGGTCTGTTGTCCAAGGAAGATCAGAAGCTGCCACTTGCCTGGCATGTGATCCGCTCCCTGGAGCATGTCTACCTGGTTGAGTACTTTATATCTCGTATGTTTATGTGGTCGCAGAAAGTTATAGTAAGCCACCCAGAGAGCTAGGTCATAGTTGGCACCGTCGATGTTATCAAATCCGTTCGTGCTGCGGTAAGAAGCCTTGTACGTGCGGTTCAGCCGTTCAATCATCTGTTTGAAAGGGCGGTGTTCTTTAGAAACAGCATCGTCGTTGGTAAGTCCAAGAACCTGGGTAACGGTGAAGGTAAAGTCTTTACCAAACTTTTTTGCGAATTCCACTGCAGCAAGAGGATATGCACTGTAACCGTCCGCAACAAATTTAAAGTTTTCCGGGAGTTTTGCAAGCCCATGGAAAGCCATACGCATGGCGAGGATGCAGGGACCAACCCCACGGTTATCGGATACCTGATAGCCGAGAATGGAACGTGTGGCGGCGTTCATGATCAGCCAGACGTAAGTTTTGATGCCGCGGATCTTGATATAGGTTTCATCAGCAGTGAAGACATCCCCTTTCTCGTAAGGATACTGGTCGACAAAGGGCTTGATACAGATGGCAGCGGTTTTGCAGTAGTTAGCGATCTGCTGGTGGGAAATGCTGATGTTATACAGGTCTTTTAAAGCCTGTGACGTCTTGCACAGGGAAAGCCCCAGATTGACGTGCAGTGTCAGGCATAAGGACATGACATGGGCATTGTGTTTGTTGAATTTAAGGGAAGAGGCATTTTTAGGCAGGGTATTTAAGTCCATGCTGAAAAAATACATCGTGAACTCACGGTAGATGTAATGGAGCTTATATTTATTTTTACCATAATCCTCTGCGAGATCTGCCTTGTCAACTTTTTTGAGGTTGTGAAGGTAGTAAGGACATGCGGGATTGACGCATTTATGGACGATGAAGTGTTTCCTGTCCTTTTTGGGAACCAGGGTGTTGCCGCAATGAGGACATCGCAGCTTTACGGAAGAGAACCTGCTTTCATCAGGAGAAAATCTGGCATCACAGATTTTACACAGGAGTTGTCCTTTGGAACCGTTATTCCGGTAGAGGAAGGGTTTGGGAGCATCACAGCGTGGGCAGGTGCAGGAATCTGGAATGTCACACTCTGACCGGCGGCTGATCGGGCGGATCTTTTTACCATAACGCTTTTCGTAGTAAGGGATGAGTTCTTTGTAAGTCCAGTCCTGACGGAAATCCGTGATCAGAGGGAGTGCATCAATCTTGAACTTTTGATATTTGGGAGAGTGGGAATCATCGAAGACCCACTGCTTGAGAGGGATATATCTGCAGATAAAATTTAAAAGCCAGCAGATTTGTTGATGTTGGTATTGAATTAACTGAAGTAAATAAAGTATAATGTTCATGAGCATTGGCTCCTTTCGGGGATGTTGGTTTGGCGATTGACATTATACCAGAAAAGGGAGGTCAATGCTCTTTTTATTTGCAAACCTCCAATAAATCAAGGTTTTAAAGGATTCAGAATAATAAAAAAGAGGTAGTTTTTGACACTACCAATAAATGACAGGAGGAAAAAGAATGAAAAAAAGAATAAAAAAATTATTGAGTATAACCTTAAGTGCATGCATGATTTTACCTGTTTTTTCGGTATCAGTGGTAGAAGCCAAACCGGAAAAAACTATTCGCGTCTGGTATTGGGAAGATAATGATGGCTCTTATGCGGATGCATATGATACATGGAGTGAACAATATCCCGATGTAAATTTGGAATTGGAGGCTATTCCATGGAACAGTTATCATGATACCCTGATTGCAGCTGCAGCATCTGGAGATCTTCCAGATGTGTATAAAATTCAGCCTACCTGGATTCCAGAGTTGAGGAGTTTAAATGCAGTTGCTAAATTAGACGAATATATTGATTCATGGGAAGATAAAGATACAATTCCGGAAAGTATGTGGGAATCGGCAAGAGCGGGACAGGAAGAAACATATGCATGGCCCCATAGTTTGGTTGTACTGTATCTCTATTGTAGGAAGTCATATTTCGAAGATGCAGGACTTGAATATCCAAAAACAATGGATGAATTTTATCAGGCATGTGAAGCATTAACAAAGGATACAGATGGAGATGGCTCTACTGACATATACGGATTCAGTATGCGCGGTGCCCGTGGCGGTCATTTTATGTGGGCAGGTCTTACGTTAAATGAAGGAATAGACTTTTTTGATGATGCAGGAAAAGTAAGCTTGAATACACCTGAAATGGTGGAGGCAAACCAGAAGTATCTGGATATTTACCAGAAAGGGTGGGCCCCAAAAACAGCACCTACAGATGGCTATACAGAAATTGTGCAGAATTTCGAAAGCGGAGTTACAGGAATGTTGGTACATCATTTGAATTCCGCAAAAGAAATCACGGAAGTATTGGGAGATGATGTGGATGTTGTGGCGCTTCCAGAAGGAGCAGCAGGCAGATATCTCCCAAGTGAACCATGTCATTGGGCTGTTTCCGCAAATAGTGAGAGTACAGAAGAAGCAGTGAATTTTCTTAAATATGCGTCAGGGGAAGAGGCACATAAGGAGTTATGTAAAAATGCAGGGCTTGTTCCATTTGTGACACCAGTTACAGAGGATCCAGAATTTACAGGAGATAAATTCTGTGCAGCCTCGATGGAATATCTTGACGATGTACAGATTTTTCCGGTTGTAAATACCTGGGGGGACTGGTCAGAAACTGTATGGCCTCAAACAATTCAGCGGGCAATGATGGGAGAGATTGACAGTGCAGAGATGATACAGATTCTGGCAGATAATCTTGCAAGAGAATAAAGATGTGGGGCTGTATTAAAATACAGCCCCCGAAATTTCAGGGGGAATATCTTATGATGAAAAAAAAGAAATTTCAGTATCAGCCATTCATTCTCTTAGCACCGGCTATATTAATCGTAATTCTTATTATTGGCTATCCTGTTGTTCGTGCGGTTGTTTTGAGTTTGTATAAATATGATTTAACAAATCTTCAAGGTGTTAAATTTGTGGGATTGCAGAATTATATTGACATTTTTACAAAAGACCCTGCGTTTTGGCCAGCATTTAAGAATACAGTAATTTGGGTTAGCGTTACAGTGATTTCTCAGCTTTTATTATCTCTGTTACTTGCAAATATTTTAAATAAATTTTTTATTGGTAGAGGAATTGTCCGGTCTGTTGTATTAATACCGTGGGTAACTCCTTGTGTGCTGATCTCTCTTATGTGGGCGTGGATTTTTAATGGTAATTATGGAGTTATGAATGAGATTCTGCAAAAGCTACATTTGATCAATGAAAATGTTGCTTGGATTGCCCAATCTAATACAGCACTATGGATTCAGATTCTTGCAATGATATGGCAGGGAATTCCATTTTTTACAATTATGATTCTCGCGGCTATGCAGTCGGTTCCTCGGGAACTTTATGAATCTGCCAGTGTAGATGGAGCGTCAAGAATTAAACAGTATTTTTATATTACGATTCCGGGTATTGCGTCAACAATTGTTTCGACAGTAATGATCCGTTTGATATGGGTATTTAACAATGTGGATATTATTTATACCATGACGGGAGGGGGACCTGGATATAGCTCTCTTACATTATCTGTATATACGTATCTTCAGGCACAAAAATCAATGAAATTCGGATATGGAAGTGCTGTAGCTATTATTGGCGCCGTATTTATGTCAATAGTAATATTTATTTATCTCAGGATAACAAGAGAACAGGGAGGAATGATAGATAAATGAGACAGAGAAAGAGTATATGGACTTTTTACATACCAATTGTATTTTTTATGGTGACAGTTTTATTCCCGTTTGCATGGATTCTCTTGACTTCATTAAAGGAGAAGAAAGAGATGTTTTCAGCAGAATTCCATTTTTTGCCATTGGAACCAACGCTGAACAGTTATAGAGAGCTATTTGAGAAAACAGATTTTATTCATAATATGTGGAATAGCTTGGTTGTTTCTTTTGTAACGGTGCTTATTGCAGGAATAGTATCATTTATGGCAGGATATGCATTGTCAAGATACAGATTTAAAATCAGGAATGGACTTATGTATTTTTTTCTTCTTTTGTATTTGGTGCCAAGTACGCTGCTTTTGATTCCACTATATACAATTTTTAATAAGATGGGAATTCTCCATACACAGTTATGTCTTATTATTGCATATAGTACGTATTCTATACCGTATTCTGTATGGCTCACAACCGGATTTATTAATCAAGTGCCATATGAACTAGAGGAAGCAGCAGCTCTTGATGGCTGTAATCTTTTTCAAAGGATGATAAGAATTGTTCTTCCGCTTCTAAGACCGGCAATGGTAGCTTCTTTAAGTTTTATTTTTATTACATCCTGGAATGAATACACTTATGCAAATATGTTTACCAATAAAGATTCCAGAACTGTGACAGTAGCTTTATCAAATTTTATGTCTCAATATAATATACGGTGGGATTTGATTACGGCAGGAGGAATTATAGTAGTTATACCGGTTGTTATTATGTTTGTCATCGTGCAAAAAGATTTGATTGCAGGTTTAACAGCAGGAGGCGTGAAAGGTTAGGTGAAAATGAAATGAAAAAAATGGATCAGATCTGTTATATTGTGCATAAAACAGATAATGTAGCTACTGCGATGGAGGATGTTACAGCAGGAGATATTAAACTTACCGGAGAAAATAAGAATAGAAAAGGAGAAATGATTGCACTGCAACAAATTCCATTTGGACATAAGGTCGCACTTTGCGATATGGAAGAGGGAGATCAAATTTTAAAATATGGTGTTTGTATTGGTATTGCTACAAAGAAGATAAGGAAAGGCATGCATGTTCATCTTCATAATATGAAGAGTGCATATGATTTCCGGTCAGCGCAGCTAGATCCGGTTACTGTACATGCGAAAGATATAGAATACAAAATGTATTAGGGAGGATGACGCATGAACGAAAAGATTTTATGTCAGGGATATCAAAGAAGAGATGGAACAAAGGGAATTAGAAATAAAGTGCTGATTGTGTTTACTGTGGAATGCAGTAAATATGTATGTAGGAAAATCGCAGAATATTTTCAGAATATTGGAGAAGATGTGGAGACTATAGGTTCTCATTCCTGTCTTCATAATCAAGTAAATATACGAAGAATGCTGAAATATTGTACTCACCCAAATGTGGGAGGTGTACTGGTTATAGGGCATGGATGTGAATATACATATCCATCTATGCTGGCAAAGGAAGCAGAACGGTCAGGAAGAGAGGCGGCATGGTTTTACCAGCAAGAAGCAGGTGGGACGAAAAAAAGTATTATAAGGGGAATTACAATCGTACAGGATATGCTTGACAAATTAAAGAATGTTCCAAGAATTCCTATGTATATTCAGGATCTTGTTATAGGAGGCGAGTGTGGAGGCTCAGATTTTACCTCAGGATTAGCGGGGAATGCATTGATTGGAAGTGTTTTTGATTATGTGGCAGATCATGGGGGAACTGCTGTCTTTGAAGAACTAAGCGAAGGAATTGGGCTAAAAGATTATCTTGTGAGCAGAGGAATTGATGATAAGGTAAAACAGGACATTGCAAATGCTTATGATAAAACAGTGGATTTTTGTTCGGCATATGGTCAGTTTTCTATTGCTCCAGGAAATATGGATGGGGGATTAACAACTATTGAAGAAAAGAGCATGGGAGCTATGGTGAAGAGTGGAAGAAGACCTATTCAGAGTGTTCTAAAAATTGCACAGTCACCAACAAGAAAAGGGGTTCATCTCCTGGATGTTATTCCTGATGAAAAATTGGAACCAGCGCATTTTATAGCGGCAGATCCTTCTGATATGTTAGATCTCATAGCGGCAGGATGTCATATTGTATTTCTTGTAACAGGAAGGGGGCATGTGGTAGGAACTCCTATTAGTCCTGTTGTCAAAGTAACAGGAAATCCGAGAACTTATAACAGAATGCAGGACGATATTGATTTTTGTGCGGCGGGACTTCTTGATGGAACTGAAAGCATGTCTGATATGACGGAACGAATGCTAAAGAAGCTTAGAAGTATTTGTTGTGGTAGACTTACAAATGCAGAAAAAATGGGGCACAGAGAAGGTATTCTCTATTTTAATTATCAGGATCCTGTCAATGTTCCAAAATGTTGGCAGTTTTAGGAGAGGAGTATAATGGATACAAAAGAAAGACTCAGAGGAATTATTCCTCCGTTAGTGACACCTCTTGATGAAAATAGAAATATAGATAAAAAGTCATTGAAAAAGCTAATTGATTATTGTATAGATGGTGGCGTATCCGGGATTTTTGTGTTGGGATCTTGTGGTGAAGGATCAGCTCTGGGTATTGAAAAGAAAAAAACAGTAGTTAAATATGCATTGAAGTATATTAATGGAAGAGTTCCTCTTTTGGTTGGGGCGCTGGAAACCTCTTCAGAAAAAGTTCTGGAAGAGATAAAAATATATGAGAATTTGGGGGCGAAATATTTTGTTTCAGCAGTGCCTTATTATCTTGAGCCAGAAGATCAGAAGGGAATTATCAAACATTATCAGTTTTTGACAGAAAATATTAAGGGAAAATTGATTGCGTATAATATTCCATCTTACGTTCACTATGATATTTTGCCACAAACAATGAAATATCTCTTAAAATTTCCGAGGCTGATAGCAATAAAAGACAGCACAAGTAACTGGAGCTTGTTTCAAAAAGCATTAGTTTTAAATAAAACAGGCGGAATGTTAAGTGGAAACGAAGATTTATGCGGAGCCGCCTTAATATTTGGTGCAGATGGCTGTGTTCCATGTTTGGCAAATGCTTATCCGAACTTTTATTCTAAATTATATAGATGTGCTGGTGAAGGAGATATAGAAGGGATAAAAGAATGTCAGGAAGCAATTATACAAATGAAAAAAGTATTGGAGTTTTCAAAGAATTGGATTGCTGTTGTAAAATATCTCTGTTTTCGAAAGGGACTGATGCAGCCATATACATCATTCGATGTTTCTGAGTTAAGCAAGGAAGAAAAGGAGAATATAGAAGACTACCTAATGAAAAATGAGTATAGTTTTACAAAAAAATAATTTTAATTAAGATAGCTGCTAAGAATCGAAAATATTCTTAGCAGCTATTTTGAATTTTATTAATAAAATATATAAATTTAATACAAAATTAAAACTAAGAAACGTTTTTCTGAATATAGTTACAAATAATATAACTTAATACTGTGCATTTTGCACAGATTTAATGTAGAAAAACGGGGAGTATCCCAAAGTTTGTGTAAACCTTCAAACTGATGTAAGATAGAATTACTCAGTTTGGAGGTTTATTTTATGGCAAGAAAAAAGGATTCACCACAAAAAGCAGCGCTTAGAGAACTCATGGGAAACTACCTGAAAGAAAACAATGTAAAAGTAAAAGATGGAACAGATGTTAATTCCATTATGCGGGATATGATGTCTATCATTTTGGAAGGCGCCCTTGATCAGGAACTGGATGAAGAACTGGGATATTCCAAATATGATTATCGAAATAAAGAAACCGATAATTCCAGGAATGGACATTCCCAGAAAACGTTACATACCAGTTACGGAGATATGGAGATTGATATTCCAAGGGATCGAAAAGGTGACTTCGAACCACAGGTTGTAAAGAAGTATCAGAATTCGATTACGCAGGACATGGAAGAAAAGATCATTTCCATGTACGCAAAAGGAATGACTACTGCCGATATAGAAAGCCACATGCGTGAATTATACGATATTGAGATCTCCGACAGTACTGTCAGCCGGATCAATGATAAGATTCTGCCAATAGTAAAAGAATGGCAGGAAAGACCATTAGAAAGTGTGTATGCTGTTGTATTTATGGATGCGATCCATTTCCATGCCTGTAATGAGGGGCGGATTGTAAAACGTGCTGTTTACATTGCGATTGGGATCGATATGGAAGGACGTAAGGATGTCCTCGGAATGTATGTTGGTCAAAATGAAAGTGCCAAGTTCTGGCTCTCCATCCTGAATGGCCTGAAAAACCGGGGTGTAGAAGATATATTGATTGCGTGTGTGGATGGACTGACCGGTTTTCCACAGGCAATTGAAGCAGTATTTCCCCAGACCGAGATCCAACAGTGCATAATCCATCAGATCAGGAATACCACGAAATTTGTTTCTTACAAAGAGATCAAACCACTTATGGCAGATCTGAAGCGTGTATATGCAGCTCCTACAGAAGAAGTTGCATTGGCAGAACTGGACAGCTTTGACGAAAAATGGAGCGGGAAATACCCTAAGATTGCAAAGTCATGGAAAGATAACTGGGCAAATCTTTCAACGTATTTTAAGTATCCGGAAGCTGTCAGACGTCTGATCTATACCACGAACACGATTGAAGGATTTAACCGTCAGCTCCGGAAAGTCACCAAATCCAAGACAGTATTTCCATCCGATGACAGTCTCCTGAAAATGCTGTATTTGGCTATGATAGATATCACCAAGAAATGGACGGGACACCGTCAGGATTGGGGACAGATCCATTCTCAGCTGGAAATTTTCTTCGAAGAAAGATTGGAAAAGTTATAAGCAGAATGCATCTAGGCAGGGCTGGCACAGCCAGTCCTGCTTGACATGCCCTAAAACTGCATTATAATACAAACAAGGACAGAACCCTGAAAAACAGGTTCTGTCCTCGATAACTAATGACATATCTTATATCAGTTTTTTCTGTTTACACAAAACTTGAAACGCTCTCCACAGAGTGTCCTCAACCCCTTAAAAGGCGCCTCAGACGAGACACCTTATTTTTTTTACTTGACACTCTCTTTTAATTCATTGTAAGTATCCCAGTCGATAACTTTTGCGGATAATATAACCTTATCATTCTTTGCTTCCAGTTTAACTACTCCTTGGGATACGAATGCTATAGTTTCCTCAGAGTTTGTTTTATCAACTTTAACGAGAGGACTGTCTAGGACCTCATCCAAAACTTTATCCACTTCGTTCTCATCATACTCATCAGAGTCAAGATTTATATAGTTTGGAAAACGTCCGGGAATAATAATTTCATCGATAATTCTCAGAGCTAATTTTGGGTTGCTGAATTTGTACATATTGTGTACCTCCTTATAATTACTATACAGTTATCTTAACAGAACGTCGTGTATGTTTTGGTATGGACTTTTTGTATTTGATACACATTTTATCAAAAATAAAAGTGTTGTTCAGTAAGAAAAGGTGATAACTTTTCAAAGTTTTGATTTTTTTTAAGGAGGCGTTTTGAAGTAAAGGAAAAGACCCGGAAATCCGAGTCAGTTTCTTATTATTATAATGAGATTCATGTTTTGACAAGATTTAAGAAGTTAGCCTGTCTACAAGTTCTTGCTGCTGTGCTGGTGGTAATGATAACAGCCAGAGAGAAATTCCTTCTATTCTATGTATAAACTCCTCAGAGAGGAGTGCCTCACAAGCCATCTTTAAAGCCCGCTCATTGACTTTTTCTTGCGGATGAGCCAACAAATTTCTGTAGTTTTTGATTCGATCCCAGATATCGTCATGACCGATGATTTGCTTTACTCTCGGATGTATATAATTTCCAAAATAATCAATAATGTTTGGATCATATTTTTCAAATACATCGTTAAAGAGATGGATTTCTTTAGTATTGCATTCAGTTTGTAACCAGTTTTTTAAATCATTATCTGTTTTTATATGGTCCGGAATTTTGAATTCATTAGTTATCTGCAAAGTGTCCATAGAGAAAACCTGAAGTTTATTCATCGTCTTAGAACAATCTGAAGATATGGATAAAAATACGACTTTATTTACGTTATCTTCAGGATAATGTGCTAATAAAATATGCTTATATCTATCTTCAATATAGGCAGATGTAGCGGAAATAATTATGTGTGCTAATCCATGTTTTTCCAATTGATTCAGAGAATCGTATCTTAAATATATATCACGAATTTGATATAGATCACACAAAAGAATTCTTAAAAATTCAACTGTTGGCGCGCCCCAGATAGAATAATTTGTAGTAAGAGGGTCTTTTTGAAGGCCAAAGCCAATTTTCTTTTTCTTCTCTTCGATGGACATTGTGGACCAATAATTTTCAGATTCCTCTAAGGTTCGAAAAAGTAAATATTCCATAGGTACCTCCGTTATGTCTATTTAGATGTCAATTCCTGGTACATTTTCATAAGTTCTGCTACACATGCAGATTCAGAATTAAAAGCAGCATCTTCTTTCGTAAATCCGTATGCTTCCATTACAGCCTTATCATTCAGACGGTGCGCCCTAATCAGTTTGTCCTGTCCAGAAAGTGGGTCGTATAAGTCAGCAAGTGTACAGTTAGGATACATGGCTCTTGCATCAAGAATTCCTTGTGCAGTTTTTTCTATTTTCTCCTTTTGATGAATGGTAGGAGTTGGCCATGGAAAGTTATTGTACAGGGCGGGAGAGTAGCGGTAATCGCTTTTCATTCGACCACACAAAACTCTTACCCATGACATATGAATACTTGATTGTAGTACTCCAAACATGTAAAGGGTTGCATTCTGCATGGTCATTAAAGAATTACTTGCTATTACATCGGAACTCAAAAACCCCATAGGAATATACTTCCTGGTAGCAGTTGATGTTTCCGGGACCACCATATAATTATCGGATGGCTGACGTATTTCAGAAAACAATGCTGGCGTACTGGCGTTTTCACGCGCCTTCTTTGTATTCGACTTAATTCTCTTATTGTAAACAATTTTTAATCGATCCCTGATTTCTGGGATATTTCTATATACTGCGGGACTAGCATTTGTAAACCAATCACCGGATCTCCTCCAGGCTTCTCCATATCGTAGATATCGAATTCTTGAAAATTACAAGTGATGACCCATCGAGGATGCTGTGAAACTGGTAATTCTGTTATATAGCGCTTGGCCTGCTGAAACGGAGTGAGGGTAGAACCATCAGATTGCCGGATAGCCTTTCGTAGATCCTTTTTCCGACTTTTCTGTTCGATCATAACCTTAGTCTCCGCGATATAGGCATCGATAAAGCTGGTATGATCCAGCTTTACTTGCTCTTCAAATCTGATATATTTTTCAGGCTCTTCAACTCCAAAAACCTGTCGTAAAAGCGCCAACCAAAAAGCCTGGCTTTCCCCTTTTTCATAGCCTTTATTCATCCAATATTCATAAAAATTTTTAGCGGCAGCGCTTTGATTTATTGTACTCATAAAATTTCTCCTTCCCTGTTGATATAAATATACCATAATAGATAGTGGAGCGACAATAAAATTGTTTCAGAACAAATGTTTGTGTTATGATATAATCAGTAAAAAAATAATAGGAGCTGATTATATGAGACGAGGAGATAACGCGTATATTATTGAGAGCAGCAGAATAATAAGACCGGTACGGATTCTGAATTGCGCCGGCGGCCTTTATCTGATTAAATTCCTTGATTCCGAAGGTGCCATCCGCGTCCATCCGGATAGACTGTATAACACCAGGGAGGCAGCAGAAGAACAGGTAAAGCAACGCCCGATTAAGGCTCCAGACTGGCATTAATTGTCGAAAGATGGCGAACAATTGTAATTGTTTTATGTAGCCTATTGCCGTACACTGGAATTACAAATCAGCGTGCTGGAGATGGGGGAAACGATAATGTATAATGTAACAGAATTTAAAATATGCGACAGGGTTGAAAAAATGCGACTTAACAGCATAAAAGAAATTAATGAAGAGGCAAGCGATATTAGACAAGATAATGAGGATCTGGCAATGCTGAAGATCATCTACGAACATTTACAATTATCAGATCATGACAGAGCGGTGGTAGATGATTATATTTTCTGTTTGAAATCCAGAGCACAGAGGATGGAGCAGCACATTTATTACGCCGGCATGATGGATTCTGTAAATCTGTAAATGAGAACAGGCCGGAATTACTCCAACCTGTTCTTTCTTTTTTCTGCGTCCAGATTATCTTCGTAACATTTTATCAGCACATTAAAAACGTCCTGAACCTCAGACGTGAGATCGCCAGAAATCTTTTCACGGATTTCGTCAACAGAAGATTTTTCTTTAAACATTTCGTTCAAATTTCGCAGATGATCTATTATAAATTTCTTGTTATTTTTCCGAAGCCATAATTTTACGCATTTGTCTAGCGCGGCATAGTAACCAGCCTCAAAGAAATCAAGTCCGTCGCTAACAGTATTGTAATTTTTCTGTTCCTCTGCTAGATGGTGTGACAGGAATTCCAAAGCTCCAGCGCGTAGATCAGGAACATTAGAAAATGCAGGAAGTTCCAATGGAAGATTTTTATTCTCTTTATCCATTAATTTCCAGCTCCTGAGTCTATCCTCCGAAATGCCGTAAACGCCTATGTAATAATCATCATCATGTTCGGATTCCCGATGAAGATAATCCTCACACGCGGTATCTAACCTATTTCGCCAGATTGGAGCTCCACATTCCCAGATCAGGCGGACCATAACATAACTCTCGAAATTATCGATGACTTTAATAACAGAAAACAGCCATTCCGGACAGTAGCCTCGCCTGATAGCCATATTTGCGATATTGAGACATACGCCTAACTGACCATAATAATATCCCCGGATATGCGGATCATCAGATCTGAACGGCTCTAAAATTTCATTCATGACGTGCGGCGCAATTTTAAAACCTGCAGCGTAAATTTCAATGTAATCCTCCCATTGGTCATAAACTTTCTTTTCCTCCGGGTAGTATTCTGCCAGTTTCCGCAGTGCCTGTTCCCGCAGTTCCTTTGCATTTCTATTCATATAATTTCGACCTCCTTTATAACGACAGCATAACATGCGATATGCTGCAAATACAGCACAATCAGTGTGTGAAAACGCGATTCTCCGTTATGTATTTTCCGAATAGATTTCCGAACAGAGAGGTTTGTGAAAAATGTATATCGTTAACTTTTAAATATCAACTTTTAAGTCGGCAGACGTTGCACGCCTCTAAGGGAATAGATTGATCTAGTAAGGTAAAAAGTTATGCTTCCAGGATAATAGTTGATACTTTAAACAATATTAGTTTCTAAAATAGTGATAACTAATATAAAAATGGGCGGTTTACGTATGAAAATGGGGCTTTTCTGGAAAAAAGTTGATGCCAACTTTTAAGGGAGAGTGATATTCACAAAAGTTAATATTAAAAGGTTTTTCTATTAAAATAAATATTCTACGATAATATGAGCCTAAAAATTCCCGCTAGTAGGAAAAGCCAGTCCGGATTATGTCGCATATGACACAATCTAAAAGTCATTATGTCATATGTGACATATCTCAAAAAGCCTATTATGTCGTATGTGACATAATTAGGATAGCAGCAGTTGGTGCCACCGACATGTATGTCGGTCACAAAACGGTTTTGAGCTGATATTGATAGGTTTTGAGACGATTTTATAGGGTTTTGAGGTGATTTTGGGGAGATATGGAAAAAGAGACCCACTCCCGGGTCTCTTTCTGATATGCGTATTAAATACGCTGTTCTTCCTTTTTTCGGGCGGCTTCTCGTTCCCTTTTCAGATTTTTGAAGTACTCGTCTATCTCGGAGCGATCTTTACATAGGTTGCAAACCGCCTGAAAATATAGAGCCTCGCAAAGATCGCTGCCGCTGTAGTTAAATATATTTTTCCTATACAGATCATCTATATAGGGATAGCCCTTTTTGTATTTATGTTGAAGGTACGCCAAATCAATTTTCTTGCCGTCCTCCGGTCTTTCCAGGGAGAGCAGATTCTTATCAATATTTCCCTTTCGTTCCTCTTCCGGAAGGAGATCTTTTGACTGGAGCAGCAGATTTTTTAATTCGCCCGGATCCATAGTTATCCCGTACCACTCCCTGAGTCCGTCTATGACATAATTAACCGTGCAGCCCTGGTTTAGGTGCTCGACGCCCTTTTTGATAGCTGCGACCCTGTTTCCGTAATCCAGTTCCTGCAGATCATGTTTAAATTTACCGACAATGTTTTCTATGTCCATGTTTGACTTTACACAATACGCCAGCTCCTCAGCAGTTTTTTCTTTATTTTGACTCATCTTTATTCTCCTCTCTTTTCCAAAGTACATTTCCCTTACGGATCGCGTGAGCTTGGGAGCTATGGAGTTTAAGATCAATTATAGAGTTATATTGATACTCCATGATCGACAATGTAGCGTCTCCGTATTGATCGTTGTATTTTTCCAGTAGCCGCTGCCTCTGGTTAAAAATCGACATATGAGCGGATACGTCATAGTTATCGGTAACTAATATTGCCAGGGCAATGTAGGCCTCATCAGACTCATATTGATTTATTTGGACCACGTGATCGCCATATAGATTGACCAATTCCGGAACCAGGGAGTCTATGATACCCTGAGTGGGAATGCCGGCAGCAAGTCGCTCATAGACCCTGCGATTTCTCTCGATATATTCATTGGAAAGTTTGATGAGCTCCATGATGTCAGCCATTTCATAATGTTTTTTATTTTTCATTTTTTTATCACCACCTACCTATTATATAAATACCAATCAAAAAAGCCCTCATTCACCAACTCTCTATACATATCCTCCGGTTCGGTCTTTCTGACAGAGTAGATATAACATGCATTCAGCATAAAACGGAGCAGTGCGTAGCTCTGCAGATAGCCGATGTTGTAACCATGAGCCCAGGCACGCTGAAAAATTTTCCACGCTTCACACATCGTTTCCATCCACCTCATCCAGAGTGTCAAATATCCGTTTCGAAACACTATCCGTGAGAATATCACGGCAGCCCCGGAATCCCTCCCAGAAGGCGTTCATTTCGACAGCATCAATGACATGCATGATGACCTCCTCCGTGTGAGGAAAATTTGGAGCCTGTTCTGTAAAGAGTCTGATGATCGCGCCAATATAACGTTTTAGATCATAGGAGCGGTTCTGACGGCAATAGTAGTCGTAGACAGCTACCATCAGATCCACATTGCAGCTGTCGCGGATCGGATCCATGTAAATCGGTATAGAGTAAGCATGGTTTGCCTGTTCTGGATTGTTGATTTGTTTGTTCATATTGCACAATACCTCCATTTCTTATTTTGTAATAAAAATGTTATCACAAATATCCCTGAAAGTGCAGTATTTGCAATGGATTTCGCCATTTTCAGCAATTTGTATTTTGCGAATAGATTTCCGAACACTTATTTTTTATTTAGAAAACTAAATATTTGATTGTGCAAAATGACGAAAAGTAAAATTGCGATTTTTTGTGAATGTTGCAATAAAATATGATAGTGCGAGATAGAAGAAATTATGCAAGATTTCGAAAAAGTGTTCTTATAACTTTTTTTCTTTAATTTTCTGAAAATGAGGAAAATAGTCTCTATTATCACAAAAATAGCTTTGGATGATTCGTCAATAGACATTTCCGAACACACGGTCTACAATTAGCATATAAACAAGACATCGTGTCTCCCACACCCGTCCAGTTGGGAGCTTCAATATTTGTGCTTCATAAAATTTTTTCCATCAAAACGCCCCGATATTTTCTCCTTTCATCAAACGGGGCGTTTTTGATTGGATGAAACGGGCAGCGGCGGGAACTATATCTGTAAAATTGCAGATTTTGACGTTTTTCCCTGGCTCATATGTTTGGAAATCTACCATTAAACCCGCTAGTAAGAAAAACACCAGGAAAATCTTATGAGCCGATAATTCC
The DNA here is from genome assembly GCF_014297355.1 of Blautia intestinalis. GTDB lineage: Bacteria > Bacillota > Clostridia > Lachnospirales > Lachnospiraceae > Blautia_A > Blautia_A intestinalis. Next base: position 20,300 of record NZ_JACOQE010000011.1, read on the forward strand.
ATTATAAGCCGTTAATTTTAAAATTCTTCCTATAACATGGAACGGAAATTTTTAAAATTATCAGCCTGTAATAAATTTATCGGCTTTTAAAATTCCGGTCATGGGTTTCCTTTACTAGCGGATGTTTGAACTGGTAATCTTACAAACCTATAAAAAATTGTGCAATTTGTACAACTATAAGCCAGAAAACAGTTTAAAACCATACAACTAATATATAACCGTACTCTTATATATATAAGAGTCGAGTTATACATTAGAACAACGTGTGCTTAAATTAAAAGCCCATAATATTACGGATATAGTTCCCCGGCGGAGCGACGCAAAGGGGCGCCCATGAACGAGAAGCTTCTATATTATAAGGGGTACACAGGCAACATCCGTTGCAGTCAGGATGACAGCTGCTACTATGGCACTGTCCGGAGTATTGCCGGCGTGGTGACCTACGAAGGCGCCACGCTGGAGGAATTAGAAGAAGATTTTCGGGAGGTTATTGATGATTACGTAGAGTGTTTTAAAAATTAAAAGAAAACAATAATATTCGTAAAAGTCCGTTTCTTCTTATTAACAGAAAACGGCCGGAGAGGTACTTTATCATACATACCGCAACAATCCAAAGTACCGCCGATCACACATTTTAGGAGGTTTTATAAGTAACAATTTTCAAAAACAAAATACATATTATTATGCTGACGTAAACAACACGTCTGCACAAATCGAAAGGTTTCGTACCATGGGAGCGGAGGACAATCAGATCATCACAGATCCCGTCCATGCAAGACTGCCTCGGAGGGAAAATTACCAGAAATTAAAAAATGAGCTACTGCAACCTGGAGATACGCTTGTTATCTGCAGTCTCTCTGCGCTAGGCAGCAAGTACGCCGCCCGTCCGGAGTTGATACACTACCGGGATCATCATATCCGGGTTAAAGTCCTGAATATGCCGGCGACCATGCAGGATTTTCCAGAAGGTCCGGGAAATATCTATGATATTGTCACCGATGCCATAATACAAACGCTGACGACTGTGATAAAACAGGAGCAAATTCGCATCAAACGACAGCAACGGCGCGGTATCGAAACATTAAAAGAGTCCACCGCCTGGGAGGATTACGGGCGCCCAGCAATTACGCTACCGGATAATTATATAGAAGTCATGGACCGATGGCTGGCTGGAAAAATTACAGCTAATGCCGCTATGGGGCTGATGGGGCTCAGGAGGACCACGTTTTACAAGCTTGCTAAGTTATATAAAGAAGGAGATCTGATTGTATGAAACGAAAAATTACTTATTATATGCTGCCAGAGTACCCGGTGACGATAATTGAAGATATGGAGGAAGGCGGTTACATAATCACCCTGCCGGATTGCCCAGGTTGCATTACCTGTTGCCAGAAATGGGAAGATATTCCGGCAACCATAGCAGATGCACAAAAGGCGTGGTTAGAGGCGGTTACGGAAAATGCAACTCCACCAGCAGAAGAACGGCAAGAGAAGGATCTGGATTACTATATGAACCTGTCCTACAACATAGACGTGATTAGCCACGATGAGAGCGGCTACACTGTAGGAATTCGGGAACTCCCATGGATTACCGCCCACAACCAGAATCTGGGCGTAGCGTGTGAGTTGTTAGAATGTAATAAGGATGAGTGGTTGCAGGAGGCAGTCGAGAGCGGCGTTCCTATTCCGGAACCACCACGAGATGATAGATATGATTTGCCGGAAGAAATTGCCGATGCGATCGATAGAGGTAATTCTCTATTGGCGGAAGCAGAGAAAAATGCAAAATGGGTAAAGGAATTTCTCTATACTATGATAGTCTCCAGTAACGACACGGACCATTCAATAGGGATGGATTTACGACATCGGGTGTATAAGGCGACCAAAATACCAAAAGGAAAATATGAAAAATATGATAAAAAGAGAATACAGGAATTATACAGGGAGATTATAGAAGAAGCAGAGTAAGACTAAGTAGAGGGGCGGCAGTAGCTGCCCCTTAAAATTTATCCCGCTCAAATACTGGTTCCAGAATCGGTCTACCATCTGCCTGAGCTGTCTCTATCCATTCACGGATCACAATTTTAGCATTTTCATAAGCCTCGTTCGGACTCTCACCGTCCGCCATACAACCAGGCAGATCTGGAACGGTCACAATGTAGCAATTTTTCTTTGCTGAATATTTCATTATTATACAATAATTCAAATTTGAATCCCCTCCAATCCAAAAATATCTATAGATATTATACCACGGAACCAAATTGTTATATATCGTAATCTAAATAAAATATTTAGAAAAATGAATATTTGTGAGATAAATGGAGAAAAACGTAGAAATATAGAGAAAAAAATGCTATCTATAAGTCAGAAATAACATATTAATACCAGAAAACGAAATAAAGAAAAATGGAGGTATTAATATGAAAAATAACGAAGTGCCCTTATGGTTACGCTATGCACTGACCCTGTCAGAAGCATCGCAGTATTTTAGTATCGGAGAACGGAAACTTCAGCAGATCGCCGATGAAAACAGAGATACCGGATTTGTAATCTACAACGGTGTCAAATTGTTATTCAAACGTGAAAAATTTGCCGAATGGCTGAACGAAACAAATGCGATTTGAATAATGACAAAAGGGCACTGAGCTGATAAAATGAAATCGTGCTCAATGCCCTTTTTCATTCTAAAAATGATAAGGGTGATGATTTATATGAAAAATGATAACACAAAAAACGTAAAAAGAAAAGATAAAAAAGGTCGAGTTTTGTGCACTGGCGAAACACAGCAGCCTGACGGCAGATACCGCTATAGTTACACTGTAAACGGGAAGCAAAAGTCTTTCTATTCCTGGAGGCTAGAAAAGACGGATCGGCTTCCTACCGGAAAAAGAGAATGCGTGTCTCTCCGAGAACAGGAGCTGGAGATTCAAAAACTTATCAATGCAAATGTCAACGCGAATAACATGACTGTTGAGCAACTGGTAGAGAATTATCTGAAAATCAGGAAATCGAGTGTCAAGCGCAGCACTGCAAAAAATCATAAATATGCTTTAAAGTTACTGAAAAAGAATCCAGCATTTTGTAAAAAGAAAATTGTCGATATTCAGATTACAGATGCCAAAAATTTTTTTATCGATTTCGCTGAAAATGGTGCCACCTACAGTAATCTTTTGATGGTTAAAGGTATTGTCTTCCCAGCATTTAGGAATGCTTATGAGGATCGGTTGATTATGACAAATCCGATGGCTTTTAGTTTTTCAAAATTAATTAAGGGAACATTGGGAGAAACACCATCATTGACAGAGGAGCAGATGAATAAATTTCTTGATTTTATCAAAAATGACAGCCTTTTAGGTCGGTATTATAGTCCTATATACATATTGTTTCACACCGGACTTCGTATTTCTGAGTTGTGTGGACTTGTTTTGCAGGATGTCGATTTTTGAAAAAAGACAATAACGATTTCTCATCAGCTGGTTACTGCTCCGGGTGGGAGTAACGATTATATCGACACTCCAAAGACAGAACGTGGAAAAAGAGTTTTACCGCTGACTGATGATGTAGCGGATCATCTAAAAGCACTTCAAGTTCTGGTGATGAAGAGGAGAATACAGCCTGTTGTCGAGGGATACAGTGGATTTTTCTTTGTAACTAAAAATGGAAAACGTCCGACCAATGGAAGTGATTGGTCATCGATATTTAAAAATCTGGAACATAAGTTCCGGAAGCAAAATCCTGATTATGAAATTCCGCACATTACACCTCATGTCTGCAGACATACATATTGTACAAATATGGCAAGAGCTGGTGTGCAGCCTAAAGTGTTGCAGTATCTGATGGGACATGCCGATATAGAAACGACGCTCCGCATCTATACACACGTACACGATGAACAAGAAGTACGGGAGGCTGTTGAGAAGGCTACGGAAAAGGCAAATTGATTCTAGCATAATTTAGCATACTTTTAGCATAATTGAACGCAGAATTATGCTAAAATATGTTGAGTTATAAAGACATAGGAAAATTGCTAAATTTCAAAAATGCTGTATTTACGGGTAAAAGTCGGTATAAGTTTTTATAAGTACGAACAATAAAAAGCATGTTAAAATTTGGTGAAAAATCTGTGTAAATTTGAAATGACGGATTTCTTGTGCTAAAATAAGCCCGAGTATAAGAGACAGGGAAAGCAAGTCTATGGAAACGAGGTGAAGCATGTGAAGAAAAAAGCATGTGCGATTTTAGTCGGAACAGTCCTGATCTGTCAGACAGCATCAGTTTATGGTGCAGTACAGGATTATCAGGCAGTGACGAAAGCAGATAAAGAAGATAACAAAACAATACAGACATTTCAGACAGAAGATGGCGACGGCAATGCGGTGACGGTTGCGGCTGTTAATGATATCTTATATGTGACAGCGAAGGATGCCGGGATTTATTCAAAACCGGGTGAAGATACAGAGAAGCTGGCTGATGTCTCACTGGGAGACGAACTCAGCCGCAGTGCAGTTTGCGACAATGGATGGAGTAAAGTTTCCTGTGAGGTGGACGGAAATCAGATAATTGGCTACATTAAGAATCAGATGTTGAGCGATACCGATCAGATTGAACCTGCCAATGAAGAAGTGGAGGTCAAGAGTGATGCCACAGTGCTGGACTATCCCGGAAGGAAAGATGGAGAGGAAATCGGAGAAGTTCTTGAACTTGATCAGGTAAAACAGACGGGAACGGTAAATAAGGTCTGGAGCAGGATTGAATATCAGAATGCAGACGGGACAGATGCGGTGGGATATATTCCTACAAGCTGTCTGAATCTGCCAGAGACCGCTGAGACAGAAGAAGACATGATTGATAAGGATAAAGATGCAGGAACACTTCATGAAAGTACAGGCAAGGGTGTATTTGCCGATGCACTGGAAGAAGATGAGCAGAAAGTCACAGAAGAGAATGGAGTGCAGGTTGGTACGCCGATAGCAGCGTCTTCAGATGCAAATCTTGTAGATCTGGGTGTGTTTAAGATAACACATTACTGCCCTTGCAGTATCTGCTGCGGACCATATGCAAACGGTATTACATCCACCGGTGTGACAGCAACGACGAACCATACGGTTGCAGTTGATCCATCTGTCATTCCTTACGGAAGCAAAGTTGTGATCAATGGACAGGTTTATGTGGCAGAAGACTGTGGCGGAGCAATTAAGAACAAACGCATTGATATTTATGTTGCTACTCACGCAGAAGGAGAAGCAAAAGGCACTTATGATACGGAAGTTTATCTTTTGAAATAAGGAGAAATATTTTACAGAAAAGTGTTTATGACAGAGAAAGGCAGGAACTCGAAGATGAGCTCCTGCCTTAAAATTTGTTTCCTGAAATGTACTTTTATCTTGCCATCATATAGATTTTTTCCATATCTTTCATGTTGAGCTGTTTGAATATGCCGATGGTACGGGTATCTTCGAAGCTGCATTTGAAAGCCAGCTCATGAATCTGCTCATCTGTGAGATCCAGACCAAGTTCACGAAGATTTGTAGGCATATGAATAGAACGGAAGAAATCTTCCATGGCTTCAATTCCGGCAAGTGCGGTACTTTCGTAATCTGCAAAATATGGAATATCAAAAATGTTGGTTGCAAACTGTGCAAAACGTTCCGGGTTGGCATCATATACATAACGGGCCCAGCTTCCCCAGATTGCGGAAAGTCCGGCACCGTGTGTTACATCAAACATACCGCCGAGTTCGTGTTCCAGCTGATGACAGGCCCAATCACCGCCGCCGGTACCACATCCGGTCAGTCCATTGTGAGAAAGACTTCCTGCCCACATGATTTCGGCTCTTGCATTATAGTTACCAGGCTCATTCAGCAGGATACGTGCATTATAGATGACAGTCTGCATCAGAGATTCGCTGATGCTGTCAGTGATCTCCATGGTTTCGATATTGACAAAATAGCGTTCCATTGTATGCATGAGAATATCCACACAGCCGCTTTCTGTCTGATATTCCGGTAATGTGTAAGTAAGACGTGGGTTCATCAGTGTAAATTTCGGGCGACAGAGGTCGCTGCGGGTGCTTCCGCGTTTCAGCCATCCGTTTTCATTTGTGATGACACAGGAACCGCTCATTTCACTTCCGGAAGCTGCAATTGTAGGAATCGCACCGATTGGAATGCAGGCAGTCGGAACCTCGGTCTTTAAGAAAAAGTTCCAGACATCTGTCCATGGGTTTGCTACACCATAGCCGATTGCTTTTGCGGAATCAATAACACTTCCGCCACCGACAGCGAGGATAAAATCTATGTTTTCCTTCCGGCAAAGTGAAATACCTTCCCGTACTTTGGAAAGACGTGGATTTGGAACAACTCCGCCCAGAGTAACAAAATCAAATCCGGCATCTGTGAGACATTTTTTGATATCATCGATCAGACCGGATTTTACAGCACTTTTGCCACCGTAATGGATCAGTATTTTGTGACAGTTATAATCTTTCAGGATTTCTCCTATTTTTAAATGTGTATCTTTTCCAAAAATCACCTTAGTCGGTGTGTAATATTCAAAACTTCTCATAATATAGTAATACTCCTTATTCAGAATCAGGCATAATACAATAAAAATATATCACAAATGTAACAGAAATTACAGAAAAAACGGTGAAAAGTTTAAGAAAAATGAAAAAAAGATGTCTTTAAAAAGTTAAATAAGACAAATTCTCTTGAGATAATCAGAAATCTCTCGTATAATAAAAGAGCAGAAACAGGAATAAATGCTGAAATTTTTTGCAAAATAGTGTATATTATAAAGCAATGAAATATGAATCAGAAACGCAGGTGATAAGATGAAAGATGTAATCATCATCGGTGCGGGCCCGGCGGGGATTTCCGCAGCGTTATATACTGCCAGAAGTAATCTGAATCCAATAGTGATCAACAATGGAATCGGAGCACTGGCGAAAGCAGAAAAAATCGAAAACTATTATGGGTTGGAAGGACCGATATCCGGTGAAGAGCTTTATGAGCGTGGACTTGTACAGGCAAAGACTCTGGGCGTGCGGATTATTGAGGCACAGGTGCTTGGAATCAAAGGTTTTGACACATTTACGGTGCAGACAACGGCAGGAGATTTTGATGCGGTCAGTGTGATCCTTGCGACAGGAAGCAGACGGGCTGCACCATCGATTCCCGGAATACGTGAGTTTGAGGGAAAAGGTGTCAGCTATTGCGCAGTCTGTGATGCGTTCTTTTACAGAAACCGTGAAGTGGCAGTCCTCGGAAACAGTGATTTCGCCCTTCATGAAGCAGAAGAACTTCGAAATGTGACCCCTTCTGTAACCATCTATACAGATGGAAAGGAACCGGAGTTTTCCAGAGAACATCCGATTGCAGTCAATACCATGAAGATTCAGGCAATCGAGGGGGATGATCTTGTTTCAGGCCTTCGAATGGAAAATGATGTCCATGCACAGGGGATCGGAGATGCAGAAGCGTCCTTTTATCCGGCGGACGGTATTTTTGTAGCACTCGGAACAGCCGGCAGTACGGAAATTGCACGTCAGATGGGTGCTGAGCTGACCGATAAAGGAAATATTAAAGTCAATTCAGAGATGGAGACAACGATTCCGGGACTTTTTGCGGCAGGAGACTGTACCGGAGGTCTGCTTCAGGTATCGAAAGCGGTTTATGAAGGCAGCATGGCTGGAATCAGTGCCGGCAAATATGTCCGGCATAAAAAATAATCTACAGAATTGATAATATTACTGAAAACGCAGATACTAAATCACAGTATATAGAAAGGGAGAACAATTATGGCAAAAACAATTACTTCACAGAATTTTGAAGAAGAAGTTTTAAGATCAGAAAAACCGATTTTGATTGATTTCTGGGCAACATGGTGCGGACCATGCATGCGTCAGGGTCCAATCGTAGAAGAACTTGCAGAGGAAGGTTATAACGTCGGTAAAATCGATGTAGATCAGGAAATGGGACTTGCGCAGCAGTTCAGAGTTGTCAGTATTCCGACACTCCTGATTTTTAAAGACGGCAAAGAAGCACATCGTCTGGTAGGCCTGACTGCAAAAGAAGATATCAAAAAACTTCTGGATGAATAATAGCAGGAAGGATTTGGGACATTCATGAAAATCTTACTGGCAGCATGCAATGCAAAATATATTCATTCAAATCTGGCTGTTTATGATCTGAAAGCATATTCCTCGGATTATGATAAGGAGGTACTTCTTCGGGAATACACGATCAATCAGCCAAAGGATGAGATACTTAAAGATATTTATGGCAGTGGAGCAGACGTTGTCTGCTTCTCCTGTTATATCTGGAATATTTCGTTTGTACGGGAACTGATTCGTGATCTGGCCAAAATTCTTCCGGAAACCGCTTTCTGGGCCGGTGGACCGGAGGTTTCTTATGATGCGGAAAAATTTCTGACAGAAATGCCGGAAATGACAGGAGTACTGGTGGGAGAAGGAGAAAAGACATTTCACGACCTTCTCGAATATTACATAGACGGGAAGGGGAGCCTTGGAGAAATCAGAGGAATTGCCTATCGTAATGGTGAAGAAATACGGCATAATGGATGGCGGGAGCTGATGAATTTAAGTGAGATCCCATTTGTTTACCAGCATCTTGAGGAGTTTGAGAATCGTATCATTTATTATGAGAGCAGCAGAGGCTGCCCGTTTTCTTGTAGTTACTGCCTGTCTTCTATAGATAAAAAACTCAGATTCCGTGATTTGGAACTGGTAAAAAAAGAACTGCAGTTTTTTCTGGATCACAAAGTTCCACAGGTGAAATTTGTAGACCGTACATTTAACTGCAAACACGAACATGCCATGGCTATCTGGAAATATATTCTGGAACATGACAATGGTGTGACAAATTTTCATTTTGAAATTTCAGCAGACCTTCTTCGGGATGAAGAAATGGATCTGATGGCAAAAATGCGTCCGGGACTGATCCAGCTTGAAATTGGTGTGCAGTCAACAAATCCGGAGACGATTCGTGCGATTCATCGTCATATGGACCTTGACAAGCTGGAAAGGTGTGTTGACCGTGTGCACAGCTTCCGAAATATTCATCAGCATCTGGACCTGATCGCGGGTCTTCCGTACGAGGATTATGATACATTTCAGCATTCTTTCAATGACGTGTACCAGATGAAACCGGACCAGCTGCAGTTGGGCTTCCTGAAAGTTCTGAAAGGTTCCCTGATGCAAGAAGAAGCGGAAAAATATGGAATCGTTCATAAAGAAAAAGAGCCATATGAAGTGCTTTCTACAAATTGGCTGCCATACAGAGATGTATTGAAATTAAAAGCAGTGGAAAGTATGGTGGAAGTGTATTATAATAGTGGTCAGTTTCAGCATACACTGGAATATCTGGTTCCGCTGGCAAAAGATGCATTTACTTTTTATGAGAGTCTGGGTGCTTTTTATGAAAAGAAAGGTTACAGTGAAATTTCTCACTCCAGAATGAGACGTTATGAGATTCTGCTCGAGTATTTGCAGGAAGAAACAGACGTTTCAGTTGAGAAAGCGTCACAGAAGATGCTGTATGATCTGTATCTCAGAGAGAAACTGAAAAAACGTCCGTCATTTGCACCGGATCAGAAAGTATATGAGACAGCCATATGGGATTACAGAAAAGCAAATCATATCCCCAAAACGGCGCATATAGAAGTATTTGAGGACGGCAGAGCAGTTCTGTTTGATTATGAAAGACGCGACCCACTGTCCAATAATGCGTACACAGAAACAATTCAATTAACAGCATAGTTATCAAGGCAAAATTAGTTAATAATGTGATAAATGACACGAGGTGACAGATAAAATGGGAATGTTTGATCCAAAAAAAAGAAAAATCATTACAGCAGTGATCGCAGTGATCCTTGTCCTTGCAATGGTAGTTCCGAGTATTCTCTCTATTCTGCTGTGATTACAGAGCAGAATGACGAAATAAGAAATACCGGAGGAAGATTATGAAATTAGGACAGCAGGCACTGGAGGCACTGCAGGCAGAGATTACGGGGAGACTGAACCCGGGAGAAGATCTGGTAGTAGCGGGAGAAATCGGAATATCCGGTACTCTGGTACTGATCAGCCGGGAAAAAGAAAAATTGCGTAAATATTTTTCGGAAAGTTTTCTTTACATGAGCGAAGATACTTTGCAGAAATGTAAAGTTTCCAGAGAAGATGACTTCTGGATGGATAAAAGGATTTCTGCATTGTATTTTACAAAAGAAGGCGGAATCTTAAGCGGTCTCTGGAAGATGGCAGAGGCATCGGGAGTTGGTCTGGATGTAGATCTTCGGAAGATTCCGATACGTCAGGAGACGATAGAAGTCTGTGAACGACTGGATGTGGATCCGTATAAACTGGAGTCTGAGGGAACGGTACTTTTGGGCACCGGACAGGGGAATGCTCTGGTGCGTGAGCTTGATGCGCGGGGAATCCATGCAGCAGTGATTGGCCACACAGATAAAGGAAATGACCGGCTGCTTCACAGTGGAGAAATCACCAGATATCTGGAACGTCCGCGTTTTCATCACTCAGGAAAGGAAAAGAAACATGGCAAAGCTTAATATTGTATTGCTGGAACCGGAAATTCCGGCAAATACAGGGAATATCGGAAGAACCTGTGTGGCTACCGGCACAAAACTACATCTGATCGAGCCGCTGGGATTCAGCCTCAGTGAAAAAGCACTCAAAAGAGCCGGAATGGATTACTGGAAAGATCTGGATGTGACAACTTATCTGGATTATGAAGATTTTGTAGAAAAAAATCCCAATGCAAAGATTTATTATGCAACGACAAAAGCATTAAAAACTTATACAGATGTACAGTATGAAGATGACTGCTATATCATGTTTGGAAAAGAAAGTGCGGGAATCCCGGAAGAAATTCTGATGGAACATAAAGAAAACTGTGTCCGGATTCCGATGATCAATGACATTCGTTCACTGAATCTCAGCAATTCTGTGGCAATTGTGTTATATGAGGCGCTGAGACAGAATCAGTTTGACCACATGCAACTTAAGGGACAGCTTCACAACCACACATGGGAATAAAAGTATACATAAGAAAAAAGAAGGCAAAGCGGAGAAAAGTCTCTACTTTGCCTTTTCTAAAGTGAATCTTTTTACAATGTCCGCAAACCTGCATAAATACTGGAAAATGTTGATTTTATGCGAGGCTGCGGGATTGTGTTACATTGTTTTTAATGGAACAAAAACGGTTTAAAATGGGACGGTTAGTCACAGTTGGTCACAAATGGTACTTTGATCTTTTCAATCTCAGATCTGAGTTCTTCCAGAGTTCGGTGTCCATATACGGCATTGGTAATATCACTTCCGAATGAATGTCCGAGCATTCGTTTTCGGTCATTTTCTCTGACGGAATACTTTTCACATAGAGCAGAAAAGGTATGTCTGCAATCATGAGGAGTATGTTTTGGACTTCCGGATATTTCTAACTTTTCCAGTATTGGATAGAAGCGAAACATTCTGTAGGTGACTTTGTTCATATTTAGCAGGGTTCCATCAGCAGTGATTCTTGTCTTTACAAAATCGTATATCATGGGATGAATCGGGACAATTCTTCCTTTACCGGCTTGGGTTTTGATACCGCCTTTAAAATATTTTTCTTTCAGATTAACTTCCAATCCTGATAATTCACCAATTCGCCAACCAGAATAGCTCATGATCAAGATTAATTGTATGTCTGGATTATTGGCATTTTTCCACAGGATTCTGAGTTCATGTTCAGTGAATGGAGTTCCATGTTCTTCATCGTCGACAGCGTTGATTCTCACATATTGAGATTTTCTTTCAGTAACAATCTCGGCAAACATTGCATATTTGTACATTTGATTGAACAGAGATAAGATTTTTACAAGACTGCCTTTTTTTAACCCCTTTTGTTTATCGAGAAAATTTTGCAACTCTGTTGCTTTCAAATCTTCAAATATTTTATCATACAACTCTGCGCAATATGTATACGCAGCAGTGTAATTGTTTCTTGTGGATTCTGAATAATTCGTTCCTTCAGCAAATTTCCACTTAAGGAACTGTTCGTATACCTCTCTGAAGGTTGGCTTTTTAATCTCTGGATGTTTACTCTCTACTCCTTTGATTGTACTGTAATCTGCAATAATACGGCTTACAAGTGTGTCGGTGTCAGATGTTGGAGAGACTGACAAGTCCCTTTCCATTCCAGGCTGATAGGTACCTGCTTTGTATGCAGTCAGGATGGTAAAACCCTTGATCCAGTCATCAACATAACAGATTGCAGGTGAGCGAACCACATTTCCAAGCTGATCTATCTTTGCTGGTGGATGTACTGCATAACAGTTGTGTCTGTTCTTGCCAAGATAACGGATACTTCCGAATCCATTCGGCAGTTTGGGGTGTTTCTTTCTTTTCTTCGGCATTTTCAATCCTTCTTTCCATCGATAATTGAAAAATAGGTACAAAAATAACAGCCACACAAACGTTTGGGTTGTGCGACTGCTCCGAAGATGATACAATATCTTTGCAAAATGAGCATCTCTTCGGAGATCTGAATCGTCCTGGTGCGCCAACACTGGGGCGATTTTTCTTTTATTCTAAAATATTATCTGTATCATCAGAATACAAAGAAGAACTGAGCGGTTCGTCGAGTTCAGATGATTGACGGAATTCTTCTGCAAGCATAGTTTTGTTAAATTCAGCTGTAGGATCAATTGAATTAACCAATTTTTCCAATTCATCAATTCCCACTTTAAAAAATTCTTTTCTGAGATTCACCTTGTTAAGACGACGATCATTCAATATATCGTGCAATTTCTTTTCGAGTCCAACGGCATCATTTGAAAATATAAAACTATGAACATCAAACTTGAACGGGACACTTGCACTACCAAGTTCATTAACTCTGTCCTGCGGATCTAAACGTCGAGTCATACCTATTTTGAAGACGTCCTGACCAAAAGAACCTAGATTACTAATGATATATACATTACCAGCTTTTCCGTTTTGCAGGTTAACGATTTCTTCTTTCTTTGTAATAACTCCTGACAATTGCTGTTGAAGTTCAAGAATCTTTAATTTTAAATTCTGTACTTCTTCATCTGAAGAAGCTTGTTCCAGAGAAGCTTTAGCTTTTTCGATTTCTGAAACAAATTTGAGTTCTTCTTTTTCAACACGCTTTCGCTCTAATTCAAGGGATTTGCGTTCTTCTGCCTCTTGACGCATTTGCTCTCGTAAGGCCATTTGTTCCTGACGCGCTTGCTCTTTTTTGATGTAATAATTGTATTCGATTTTGATAGCGTTAATAAACAGATATTCAATTTCACCAATGAATTTCGTTAGAGTTCCAGCGATGCTTTGATTTCCTTCTCCGGCAATTTTTAAGTATTTGGCCGTAACTAATTTAAGAGCTTCAATTGATTTATCAAGCTTTTCATATTTTAAATTGTAAAGAATATTTTGTAATTCAGCTCGTAATGCAATTACAATTAAAGAATAAATAGATTTATTAGCTTTAGTTGTATAACGTGATTCATACAAACTAAGCAACTTATCTATTTGTTTTTCATTTTCTTTATATGCTTTTCGGAGTTCCTTCACATCCATAGAATGCAATTGGAGAATCACAGAAGGAGAAAGGAGATCAAAATCACTTTTGTTATGAGGATTTAGCTTGCAATTATTATATTGCACATCTGATACTAAAAAATTATTTAAAGCATATTCTACACTTTGATATAATTCTTTGCATCGAGACAATTTGTTCTTTTGAGTATTTACTTGCTTATCCAATTTTTGACGTTGATTTGACAATTCAGATATTTCATTACGTTGCTGAGAAAGCACAGAATTGTTACTAGAAATTTCTGCTGTCATTGCATCAAGTTGTTCTCTGATTTGAAAATATTCATCGGCATGTAAAAGTTGAAGTTTTTGCTTTAAAGTTTCATTTTCACTTTTGATTTTACCGATTCGGAATAAATCTAAAAAACCCATACGTTTTCCTTCCTAAAGCGAATCTACAGTAATCATCTTCATCACTGCGAATGGTTCAAAATAGATAATATAATTGTCAACAACAGCGCATATTCCATATTTGGATTTATAACACTGTATAGCTTCTTTCAGATATTCTTCTGTAGCATCCAGAAACTCAGCCATTTCGAAAAAGTTTCTGCAACCTGCTTCATATGCTCTGATCAGACCGGTTAATCCAATCTTGAGGTTATATCCATAGAACCGTGCACGATATTCCTGTTTGCGGTTCATAATGTCGGTCTGATCCAGAATGTCTCCGGAGCTGGTGCAGTGATGACCGATTTCCTCTGCAAGTACACAGGATTTTTCTACTTGAGTCATATCTTCGTTGAGAGCAACAGTACCATTGCAATATAATCCTTTGATATTGCTACTCTTAAAAGGATATTCGATAATTTCTATACCGTCTTTGCAGGCTTGAATCTGTAATTCTTCGTAATTCATGAAAACACCTCCCGCTCAAGTATATCATTTCGGAAGTACGAAAATCTGTACAACCATAATTTAACAAAAGTAACGTATTTCACCAAAATATTTAAGCCATGCACGGATTACATCATCGTGCCGCGCCTCGATCATACGCATTATATTTCGAAGTGTATGATTAGGAATGCGTGAATTATTATTGCAAAGCAAACAATGCCCTGTGCTGGTTATCCATATTTTAGTTGCATTTGCAGTAGGTGCACCTTTGGCAACATGTATATGAACCGGTTCAAGTGGTTCATTTTCGTTTGTCCAAAAATAAATCCAATATTCGCCAAACCTAAAAATTTGAGGCATTGTTGAAGCCTCCTTCCTGCGAAAACTCCATAATCAGATGTGCCATAGAATGGATGATCTCATCAAATCGATCAATTTCTTCATCTGAATATTGGAAGATGTCTTCCCATTCATAAGCAGGAAGCCAACAGGTAGCATGTTTAAAGCAATATTTTTCATCTGGAGTTTCGATATAAACTTTTACTTTTCCATCTGGATTCATTTCAGAATGTGTAATTTCTGTGTCATCATTAAGCGTCATAAATGGATACATCATAATAAAAGCTCCTTTCTGATTCTGCATAGAATATTATTTTGGTTTGACAAATATTATATGTCAATGTACCAGCGCATCCAAATCAGATGCGTTTTGTAGATTATGAATTTATTGATTATGAGAAATTACGTCTAAAACAGATAATATTTTGTGAGCTTCTTCGAATATCGTTTGATATTCTTTTGAAGATGTTTTTGTTGGTTTTGTTATTAAAGGAATTAATATACATGGTATGTTAAAATCGTTTAAAGTTACTTTGATATATAAAGATTCGATTTTTTTCTTCTGAGTTTTCTTTCCAGTAATAGCACCTGCAATAGCTCCAGCACCTCCGAATACGGCACCGCCAATAAGTGCTTGCCCAACACCTCCACTTGTTACAAGGGAGTCATCTTCCAGAAGATCGTAACTTACAAGGGCAGAAAAAGGAAACCATTTATTGGTTCCGGCTTTTGCTTTTCCACCGGAAATCATTTTTTCAGCAGCTAAAGACATTCCCATTGTACTTACAGCCATAAGACCTTTAAAGGATTTTCCGATGATACCTGTTTTTTTACCATTTGTTGGAATGGTACCGTTAATCTGAAACATACGATTATTTTCATCTATTTTAACAGCACTGACCTTTGATGTTATATGAGGTTTTACAGGAGTAAAAGATGATTTAGAGGGAATTGTACTCCAAATAGAGGACAATTCGTCTTCTGATGAATTATTTGAGTTGGAACTCGTATTAATTTCACTGGTAGGACATCCGCAATTAGGACATGCCGAAGCTTTGTCAGAAAATTCTTTCCCACATTCAGGACATTTGATTAATGCCATAACGCATTCCTCCCTTTATATTTATTTCCTTTTGTTTTTCACAAACTCTGCGAACTGGCGAATTTCATCTAGTTCATCTTCTGTATATTCACTTCCATCAAAATGTGCAGCAATAGTAGTTGGCTCTTGCTCGCCTGAAAAAACGATTTCTCCATCAACTATCTTTTCCGCATCAAGACCTAATTCACGAGTGATTTTTAATACATTAGTTATATTGGAATTTGCCATTCCTCGTTTAAGAATACTGTCTAATGTTGTCCAAGGCATATTAATCGTTTCAGAAAATTTCTTGAGACTTCCATACCTTTCTATAATAAGAGATTTAATATTGGCTTCAAGCTCTTGCATATACGATTAACCCTCCTTTTTCAAATCTCTAACTAAATTGATAATAACACCAAAATCTCGAAAAATCAATATAAATATATAATGAATCAATATAAAATCTCGAAAAATCGAAAAAATATATTGACATTCACGAAAATTCGTATATACTTTAAAATGTAATCACGAAAAATCGAGAAAGAGAGGTGAGAAAGTGTTTCCAAATTTAGAAGCAGAGATGGCACGAGGAAAAATAACACAATCTAGTATTGCATTGTCATTGGGAATTACACCAACAACATTTTCTTTTAAGTTAAATGGTAAAGCTCCAATTTCCTTAAAAGAGTGTGTAAAAATAAAAAACACTTTTTTCCCAGACAAGACATTGGACTACTTATTTGCGACCGAGTCCGACCGGAAGGAGGCAGGTTGAGATGGATGATCAAAAAGAAGAGATCGAAAATCTGCGTAAGCAGATAAAAGGTCTAAAAATTAGTTTAATGCTTACGCAGATATCAACGGTTGTATTTACCATTATTTTTGGATGTCAGTGTCTTCGGTCGATTCAGAATTATCATTACCTGCTTCAACAGGTGAGCATGTGTCTTGAGTCTGTGAATACTGTTTATTCAGCTCTTCGACAGTTTCTTTTAACTATTTAGGTGAGGAGGTGAGGTACATGGAGAATGCAGAAAGACTTGTAAATAAAGCTGCCGAAATTCACGAATTTGCTTCAGAAATAGCAAGAATGATAACTGGTGCACAAATGCCTGAATTTTCTTCAGAAAACATGTCTGTGGCGGATGCAAGTAAATTAATTGGATTACCTGCAGCAGCAATCAGAGCAGGTATTGTATACAGATGGCTTCCGATTGGAATGGCAATTCACAATAATAAGCCAGCTAAGTCATTATCAGAAGGAAGAATCACTTACATTATATCGCCCAGAAAAGTGTGGGAAGTAACCGGTCATGTTTGGAAGGGAAAGGAGGCATTATGAGAGACATAATCGATTCCATCCTGATCGGAGGCCTTGCGAGCTTCCTGCCGTTCTGGATATGGGACAGCAGCTGTGACCAGATCATGGGAGCGTTGGGACTGATCGGAGTTGTGTACATAGCAAGGAAGTGGAAAGAATGGGAAAGCTGAAAAGATTAGAAATCGAAAATAAAGTGCTCAGAGACAAAATCAGAGTTGCACAGTATTTACTGATGGACGAAACAGAAAAAGATTATAGAAAAACACCGTACATCTTCGGATATCTCAGTGTACTTGATGTAAGTATAAAAAGTGCGGTTGAATATGGTGATTATCTTCCAACAAAAGTGTTTTGTATTAGGTATGCGGATGGAACCGTAGGATATGCATTATACAGAAAGACAGAAGCTGTTGAGGATGCTGAGAGAAAGAAAGACATGTATGGCGGAAGTTATACGATCGAGGAAGTGGAATAAAAAGAGCCCTCAGAGCAGCAGCTCTTGAGGACTCAATAATAGTTTATCACACCCTTATTGTAAGGGAGAAAGAGAGAAAATGCAAGAATGAGTATGAAAATCAATAAGCTTGAGATTGAAAATGTAAAGCGCATCAAAGCAGTAAAGGTGGAACCTAAAGCCAATGGACTTACTGTAATCGGTGGAAATAACAATCAGGGAAAGACTTCTGTTCTTGATTCCATAGCCTGGGCATTAGGAGGAGAGCGTTATAAACCATCACAGGCAACCAGAGAAGGTTCTGTGATTCCCCCAACATTACATATTGTAACAGCCGGATGAACTTGGTTCTTATGACAGATGGGAACTGAAGCTTGGCAAGAAGACATCTTCACAGACTTCCCCATTGATCAAAGAATGGGCGGACATGCTGTTATTCGCAAACTATAAGACATTTTCGATTGCTGTTGATGATAAAGGACAGAAAAGAAAAGCCCAGGGCGGTGAGCGTGTAATGTACACATCTCATCATGCATGCTGGGACGCAAAGAACAGATATGGCCTTGCTGAACAGGTACCATTCAGTTATTCATCAATTACGCATATCATGAATGGTGAACCGGCTGAACAGTCTAAGGCTGAACCACAGAAAGAATATCAGGTAGAACAGCCAAAAGCACAGCCTGAACAGGCACCAGTACAGAAGACTTATACAACAGGCGAACAGATGAATCTTCCTCTTGAAGAATCAATAAAGAAGGAAGAACAGAAACCATTCCCTGCACAGGATCCGGCAATTCCAAAGGCACTGCGAGATCTGATGGAAACTAATCATGTAGATGAGTGGGACATCCAGAATGTAGTAGCAGCCAGAGGATATTATCCTGCAGATGTGAAGATCAGGGACTACGATAAAGATTTTATTGATGGATGCCTGATTGGAGCATGGCAGCAGGTTTACGGTATGATCAGGGACATGAAAGAAAAACAGGAAGTACCATTTAACAATTAAGGAGGATATAAGATATGGCAACAGAAGGAAGAGAGTTTGGTTGGGAAGACACCATTAAAGAAGATGCGCAGGAATTTGAGCCACTTCTGGAAGGTGATTACAATGTAACGATTGAGAAATTTGACAGAAGCAGATCATCAGGAAGTGGAAAGCTTCCGGCATGCAATATGGCAGTGGTTTATTTTAATGTACATGCTCCAAACAGAGAAATAAATGGCAAAGATAAACGATGAGTACGATATTGGTGCTGCTTTCGAAGCGATCGAGAATGAACTGATCTCATCCATGATCCGGAACTTCGAAAACCATAAGCAGGAAGAGCTGGACGAAAAGAAATACTGGTCGATGTGGCAGACGGAGATGTTAAAATCCCTGGAAAAGTACAAGCATGACAACCAGAAGAAATATGGAAAGCAGTTCAAGGACATCAACAAACAGATCGAGGTACTGATCAGACTTGCAAGAAGCGAAGGTGGTATGAATCAGGAGAAACGGATACTGGAAGAAATCAAGAAAGGATTTCCTGCAAAACGTATTTCAAAAGGCGGCACTGCAGAGTTTTTTAAAGTCAATGACAGAAAGTTGGATGCGCTGATTCAGGCAACCACATCGGACATGCAGAAAGCAGAGGCAGCAGTTTTACGCATGGCAAATGATCAGTACCGAAAGATCATATATAACGCGCAGGTATACGCTAATACCGGAACTGGCACATATGAGAAAGCGGTAGATATGGCAACAAAGGATTTTCTTTCTGCAGGTTTGAATTGCATCCAGTATACCAATGGAGCAAGACACACGATTGCTGACTATGCAGATATGGCAATCCGGACAGCAAGCAAGAGAGCTTACCTGCAGGGAGAAGGCGAAATGCGGAAGCAGTGGGGAATGCATCTTGTGATTATGAACAAGCGAGGTTCTCCATGTCCGAAGTGCTTGCCTTTCGTGGGTAAGATCTTGATAGATGATGTGTGGAGCGGCGGCAACAGTAAAGATGGCAAATATCCGCTTATGTCTTCTGCAATAGCAGCAGGACTTTATCATCCCCGCTGTAAGGACTCTCATACTACATATTTCCCGGGTATCACTACTGTAGATCCGAAATACAACAAGCAGGAAATTTCAGAGCTGGAAGATCAGGCGCAGCAGGAAGCCAGACAGCAATATGCCGAGCGTCAGGAAAAGAGATTTGGAAGACTTGCGGAGTTCTCGCTGGATCCGGAGAATCAGCAGAAGTACAAACAGAAACAAAAAGAATGGAAAACTGTTGCTGCTGATTTATCAATAGGAGAAAGCGCAAATATTGAAAATTTACGTAATGGAAACAATAAAGTTTCACTTTCGTATATTAATACAGAGGTTTATAGGCGGAAATTTAATCAAATCACAAACAATACTTCCGTAAACGATGCATTACGAAAATACAGTAAAGCAATGTTGACACATAGAAACGGAACTGACGGAGAAGACTTATATATAATAAGCGTCAAAACCGGAAAACGTTTATTTTCGAAAACAACAGGTGCTAATGAGCTTGGCGTGGAATTGAATAAAGATGAAATCCAAAGTATTAAGCGATTTGCAAAAGATGAAGGAATTATAGCAATACATAATCATCCAACTAATCTACTTCCTACAGGAAGTGATTTTGTTTCGGCTGGTGCGAGAGGCTATGATTTTGGACTGGTAGCAACTCACGATGGAAGAGTGTTTTGGTACAAACCCGGAAGTAAACCTTTTAGAAGTGAATATTTCAACAAGACTGTTGACAAATATGCATCAGAACCATACAATTATGACATAGAAAAAGCACAGGTTAAAACGTTGTCTGAATTTAAAAAGGAGTTTGGAATTGAATGGAGAGAACTGAATTAAATGGTAAAGATGTTATCGTTCATAAAGATATGACACCTGAGTCCAGAGAAAAAGAACTTAAACGTCTTAAAGAGGAAAGTGAAAGTTTAAAAGAATGGGAAGAGTAAATACCACCAGTCAGAAATGGCCGGTGGTATTTTTATATCCATTTTTATGAAAGAGAGGACATGAAACATGAAATTTGAAGAAGCATTAAAAGCAATGAAATGTGGAAGTAAAGTCAAATTACCATCATGGGGAGGGTACTGGTGCTGGAATCCAGAGAAAGAAGCAATCATCATGCACACCAAAGATGGACAGGAATTGGATATTCGTGAGACACAGAATGTTGAATATACTTTACAGAATATTCTTTCTGATGAATGGACTCTTGCGGATAAAACTAATTGCCCTCAGCTTGGAGGAGAAGCAACATTTTCCTTCGGAGAAGCAATCAAATATCTAAAAAGAGGGATGAAAGTTGCGCGTAAAGGCTGGAATGGCAAGAAACAGTATATTCAGCTTGCGACCGGCATTTCTTACAAGACAGCGAATGGCGAAGTTGTGAATTGTGAACATGATGCAATCGGCAACAAAGCAGTGGCTTTTGTGGGAACTTCCGGTGTACAGATGGGATGGCTTGCATCCCAGGCAGACATGCTTGCAGAAGACTGGATTTTTGCGGAGGAATGACAAGATGAAGAAGATTACAACAGTAATTGCAATGATGTTTCTAATTTGCCTTATAGCTACCGGTTGCTCAGAAGCGAGTCAGGTAAGTTATAACATTTCAAAAGAGGCTAATAACTTCAATGTAACCAGAAAGCTGACCGTGTTAAATGCAAGGACGGACACCATTCTGCTGGAACTGACGGGAACATTTGCATTGCAGAACAATTCTGATAACGAGCTTGAAGTTATTATAGAGACAGCAGAAAACAAATATCAGAAGGATTATGTGTATCTGAATGATTACACTATGTATGTAGTTGAAGATGTTTCTGGAGCTTCGGTAGATAAATACCATTATGAAATCAATTTTCTTCCGGAGTTCGGATTGAAAGCAACACATAGTGAATAATTGCGCCGGCGCAACGAGGGGAGGTGAGAATGGTGAAGATCAGGGTGAAGCATGAATTTAAGGATATGGAGAATGATTTAAAGCTTCGTACTGTCGGGGAGATTATGACAGTACCAAAGAAAAGAGCAGAGTATCTGGTACATATGAAAGTAGCAGAGGTCATCGATTTGAAAGGCGGAGATCCAGAATCTCCCATTGAGGCGCAGGGTTAAGCGTCTTATTTTTATGCCCGAAGGCATTAAACTACACGGAGACACCGGGTTATCAACTGTTTTTGTGAGACACACGTAAAACTGTATTCGTGCAGACAGCACATGAAAAACTGTAAAGGAGCATATAAAAATGTTTAAAAGATTCAGATGTAAATTACCAATGAACCTGCAGACATTTGCAGAAGGCGGCACAGGTGATGGCAATCCGGCAGGGAGTACAGGATCCGGAGACGGTACACAACCAGCAGGAACACAAACACCGCAGTTTGATTACGAAAAACTGGCTAGCTTAATTGCGGGAAAACAGACTGTAACAGAAGAATCTGTTTTGAGAGGTTACTTTAAGCAGCAGGGGCTTTCAAAAGAACAGATGGAGCAGGCTATTGCATCATTTAAACAGCAGCAAGCGGCAAATCAGCCAGACGTTGCCGGAATGCAGAACCAGATCACAGAGGCACAGGCACAGCTTGCAGCATCTCAGAAGGCTGTTCAGGCAGCTCAGGTAGAAAGTGCAGCTACAATGATGGCTGTTTCTCTGGGAATCGAAGCAAAGACAATTCCATATATCCTTAAAATGGCTGATTTAAGTCAGGTAATGGGAGAAGATGGAAAAATCAACGAGGAATCACTGAAAACAGCAGTTAACAAAGTACTGGAAGACGTTCCGGCACTGAAACCACAGGCTGATGGAAAGACCGGCTTTACACAGATTGGGACTGGTGGTAATCCGGCACAGCATCCGCAGCAGACAACAACAAATCAGCCAACAGTACCGACAAAACGCTGGAACCGTTGGAATTAAACGTGTCCGATTCGGACACCTCAGAAAAAGAAAGAAGGTATAAGATATGGCATTAAATTATGCAGAACAGTGGAGCCCGGAACTCCTTGAAATTCTGATGCAGGGAACCCTGACATCTCCGTTTGTGACCAGCAATGTAAGATGGATGGATGCGAAAACATTCCATTTCACTCAGATGAGCACATCCGGTTACAAAAATCATAACCGTAAAGGCGGATGGAATACCGGAACTTATGATCAGAAAGATGTACCATTCACACTGGAGCATGACCGCGATGTTGAATTTATGGTAGACAAAGCAGATGTTGATGAGACAAATGCTACAGCTTCCATTCAGAACATTTCCAGAGTGTTCGAACAGACATGGGTTGTTCCGGAAACAGATGCCCTGTTCTTCTCCAAGGTTGCTCAGGAAGCTCAGAAAACAGAAGGTTATCATGGATCCACAGCAACTTCCGCATATACAAAGGCAAAAGTTTTTGGAATGCTGAAAGATATCCTTGCAAAAGGAAAACTCAGAAGATACAAAGCAAATGGCTCTCTGATCATGTATGTTTGCAGTGAAATTATGGATGCCCTGGAGCAGTCCACAGAGTTCACACGCAAGATTGAGATAACTCAGATCGCTGAGGGCGGTATGGGAATCGAAACCAGAGTGACAGACATTGACGGTGTTCCGATCATGGAGGTTATTGATGATGAACGTTTCTATGATGCGTTCAATTGGGAGCCGGAAAACGGCGGATTTGAACCGCAGAAAAAAGTAGCAGCTGGAAGCGGTGTTCAGGCAGTAACCGGTGCGCATAAGATCAACGTACTTGTTGCTTGTGGACAGACATGTAAAACTGTACCGAAGATTTCCAGTATTTACTACTTTGCACCTGGTGCACATACAAAAGGTGATGGATATCTGTATCAGAACAGATCTTTCTCTGATGTATTTGTGTTCCCGAACGGCCGTGATGGAAAGATTGATTCCATTTATGTAGACGTTGATACAGCAGAGGTTGGCGCCTGATAAGGAGTGATCGAATGTCTTATAAATCATACGTAACACCAGAGTATTATCTGGATCAGTATGAGGGCGGTATCGTTCCTGAGGAAGAACTTGCAAAGGCACTCAAGCAGGCATCCAGACATATTGATTCCCTGACCTACAACCGGATTGTAGGCCGGGGATTTTCACGTCTTACGAAATACCAGCAGGAGCTCATCCGGGAAGTTGTGTGCATGCAGGCAGAATTTGAATATGAGAATGCAGATGAGGTCAACAGTATCCTGTCTTCGTACAGCATCAATGGTGTATCAGCACAGTTTGGCAGCAGTTGGAACATTTTTATGGACAAGGGCATTGCCATGAAGAGAGATGTGTATACCATGCTGTGCCAGACGGGCTTATGCTGCAGATTGGCGAGGTGAGAATATGAGATATCCATGTCTTGTGAAAAAGAGCCTCTGCAAGGTGGAGATTACTTGTAGTTTTGAGCGGGAAGGCCTGAACAAGTATGGCGAACCACTTGAAACAATTGAATATTTCGGAAAATGTAACTATCAGGATAAAGCCAGAACTATCTTTACTGCCGAAAAGAAAGAGATAAAAATCACTGGAACCGCACTATTTCCCGGTGATATCTGTCCGGAGCTTCCGGTCATATCCGGTGGTACTGCTGTAATCTTCGGAGTGAAGCGGAGAATCGAGCAGGGAACGAAAGCAAGAAATCCAGATGGAACGGTGAACTTTACAGAGGTGATGCTTGTATGATCAGTGTGAAATCTGTAATCAATCTGAATCTTCCTAAGATTAAACAGCTGACTGATGCACAGATAACTGCTCTGGAACAGACAGCAGAAGCACTGCATACAGAAGTAGTACAGGCGCAGGTGTTTCCGAGGGATACCGGACATCTGCAGAATGAGAACACCTTTTTGGATAGATCAGAAAGCAGTCATGGAAAGGTTTCAATCGTTTCCAGCACGCCCTATGCCCGCCGCCTGTATTTCCATCCGGAATATCATTTCAGCAAGAGAGCCAATCCAAATGCTCGGGGCGAATGGTGTGAGGATTGGCTTTCTGGCGGCAGTAAAGCTGATTTTGCAGCCAAAACATTCAAAGAAATTTACAGGAGACTGACGAGAATATGATGACACTGGCAGATATAAGAGATTATGTTGATTCACTTCGTATCTCAGAACATGTCTATATGGGAAAACTTCCGGATAAGGAAGACGAATCCGTTGGTGTCTACAATAGCAAGCATCAGCATACATACCATACAGCACTTGGAGGACCGGCACTGGAAGGCTATGGCGAGAAATACGTGACTTTACTTGTGCACTGGAACAAATCCCCAAGGGACACCGAAAAAGCCGCTACAGAGCTGTTTGAGAAGCTGAAAGTGGCAAGAGATGTCAATGTGAACAATGAAACAATTAAATTTTTTCAACCCCTCTATGATGTTCAGGACGTAGGCACGGATGATGCCGGGATCTACGAAATGGTCATAGAGGGAGTTTTTATTTACGAAAAGAAAGAAGGTAAACAGGCATGATGAAGATGAATATTCAGAAATTTGCAGGAAAGACCAATGTTTTTCCAGTATCTGATAATAAATTCAAGATCGGCGAATCGAAAGAAAGTGCGACAGTAGTTGCAGATCTGGAAACTTTTTCTCCATCTTTCTCCAATGGGGTGGAAACATGGACACCTATGGATACGGAAGGATGGCAGAGATCATTAATGACTGCGAAAGCGGTTACGATTACCCTCAGCGGAAAGAGGAACATCGGTGATACCGGAAATGATTTCGCGTCAGGAAAGACATTTAAGAACGGTCATGATGCAGAAGCCTATTTTGAATGGGAAATGCCGGATGGAACAAGTATTTCATGGCCAAATGCAGTCATTGATGTGAAAAACAATGCCGGTGGCGATGCGACAAATGTAGGTGCACTGGAATTTGATGTGATCAGTAATGGAAAACCAACAGTTACACCGGCATTATAAGTCCGGCAGAAAAGGAGAAGAAAAATGGCAAAAGTAGTAAATATCACAGAAAAGCTGGAATTTGAATCCAATCCGATTATGGAAATTGGAACACTTGAAGTTGAGGTAAAAGCAGATGCTGAAACAATGCTGAGATTGATGGGAGTTTTTGCAGAAAACAGTGAGCTTGAGGCAGTTGGTAAGGCGATGAACCTTATTTTTGATCCGGAAGACGTAAAGGCCATCTGTAATCTGAAAAGAAATGGAAGAAAACTGTCTGCCGGATCTTTGATGACCATTGTCCAGGAAGCGATGAAACTTGTACTGGGAGAAGAAGAACAGGGAGAGCAGTGACCCGTACTATGATCTGATAGAAGACTTTGACCTGGTCGTGTCTTCTTTTCAGTCACAGTACGGGATTCGTTTGTCCAGGGAGCTGCCGGCCGGAATGAAATGGGAAGAGTTCCGAGATCTTCTTGTAGGAATCGGGCCAGATACAGCTCTTGGAAGGATTGTTTCTATTCGTGCAGAGGACCGGAAAGAAATTTTGGAGAATTTTACACCAGAACAGCACCGGGTCCGAAATGCATGGCAGTCGAGGCATGCAGAATTTGTGAAAGCACATACATCGAAAGCGCAGGTGGATGCACAGATGCAGGCAATGAAGATGGCATTTATGCGCATGGCAGGTCTTGGAGGTGATTAAAAATTGAAAAGTTAAAGGTAAGATGCCCTTTCTGTGGACACGAACAGAAAGTACAGTATGCTCCGGATGCAAAATGCCGGGGTGTCTTTTATAAGTGTCAGGCAAGGCACTGCAAGAAAGAATTTGAGATAAAAATAAACCAGGACAAGTAGTGCCACTGTGCCGATGTCCTCGTGACAGAGGCAGGTGGTATATATGTCAGCAACAAGCGTTGGACAGATCGGTCTTGATCTGGTTGTAAATAAAAATCAGTTCGAAAGTCAGATGGCTGGGATAACCGGCATGGCGAAAAAAGCAGGAGCGGCACTTGCAGCGGCTTTTGGAGTAAAAAAACTGGTTGATTTCGGAAAACAGTGTCTGGAACTGGGGTCTAATCTTGCGGAAGTTCAGAACGTTGTAGATGTTACCTTTCCGAAGATGACCGCACAGGTCGATGAATTTGCCAAAAGTGCAGCGCAGAGCTTTGGTCTGTCAGAGACCATGGCAAAACAGTACACTGGTACATTCGGCGCCATGGCAAAAGCCTTCGGATTTACCAAAAAACAGGCTTACGATATGGGATCAACCCTGACCGGACTGGCTGGTGATGTGGCATCGTTTTACAACATTTCGCAGGACGAGGCATACACAAAGCTGAAATCCGTATTTACCGGCGAAACAGAAAGTTTAAAAGATCTCGGTGTCGTAATGACACAGACAGCTCTTGATTCCTACGCTATGGCGAATGGATTCGGGAAAACAACTTCGGCAATGTCCGAAGCGGAAAAGGTAGCCCTACGTTACCAGTTCGTACAGGACAAGCTGTCAGCCGCACAGGGCGACTTCGCACGCACTTCTGGAAGCTGGGCGAACCAGTGCAGGATATTGAGCCTGCAGATGCAGTCTCTCATGGCAACGATCGGACAGGGACTGATTAACTTATTTACTCCGATCATTCGGGTAATCAATACGGTGATCGGGAAACTTGCTACACTGGCAAATGCATTTAAGTCTTTTACGGAACTAATTACAGGAAATAAATCCAGCGGTTCAGACAGCAGCGGTGTAGCGGCAGTTGCCGGAGCAGCTGACGATGCTGGAACCGGCCTGGAGAATGCATCTGATTCTGCGTCCAATCTGGCAAGCAATACAGATAAGGTTGGACAGGCAGCACAGAACGCAGCGAAAAAGATGAAAGCCCTCATGGGCTTTGACAAGGTTAATAAGCTAGATTCGCAGTCAGATTCAAGTTCCGGCAATTCTTCCTCTCCATCAAACGGAATGGGAGGTACCGGAGCGCTTGGAAGCGCGGTTGATTTCGGAAACCTTGCTGAGGGTGATACGGTTCTTGATAAGACAGATAAAAAAATGTCTGCACTGATAAAACGGTGTCAGGAGCTTGCGAAACTGTTCAAAAAAGGATTCGAGATTGGATTTGGAAATTCGCAGAAAAAAAATGACTCTATAAATGAATCCGTAAAAAGCATCGGCAAGAACTTAAAGGAAGTCTTCACTGATACTGCAGTCGTAAATGCGGCGAACCGATGTGCGAACAATATTGCTCTTGCATTTGGAAAAATCACAGGATCCACAGCAAGGATAGGGCTTACATTAGCAGATAATCTTGTTGGTGGCGTTGATAAATATCTTGCGAAGAGCAAGAACCATATTAAAAAACGCATTGTTTCAATGTTCGATGCGACAGGAGAGATTGCAAAGCTTTCGGGAGATTTCAGTGTTGCACTGGCAGATATCTTTGATATTTTTTCAAGTGATGATGCGAAGGGGATCACTGCAGATATCATTCAGGTATTTTCAGATGGTTTTCTTGGAGCAGCAGATCTGGCGGTTAAATTCGAAAGAGATTTTGTATCACTTTTTGCTGTTCCGATTATCCAGAATACGGAAAAAATCTCAGGAACTCTGGAGAATATGCTTTCCCGATGGAGAACTGTATTTGATGCTCTTTCACAGAGCGTCACAGATACATTTGAGAAAGCGAATGAAGTTTATGATCAGTATTTCGCGCCGTTCATGGATGCAATCACACAAGGCATCTCAGATATCCAAGGAACGTTTCTGGATACATACAATACGTATCTTTCACCGATTCTTGATTACCTGGCGGATAAGTTCAGCACTGTGTGGTCAGAGCATATCCAGCCGGCACTGGATGGGATCCTTGAACTGATGGGAAAGCTGTTAGAGAACCTGGGAGCCTTGTGGCAAAACACATTGGTTCCGTTCATCGAATGGATCATCAACAACATCATGCCGGTCCTTTCGCCGATCATCGGAACCATCGGCACTCTGATCCTTGATCTTCTGGCGGTGGCCGGTGATGTGATCAGCGGAATCACTACAATTTTAGGCGGATTTCTTGATTTCTGTACAGGAGTATTTACCAGCGATTTTAGCATGTGCTGGCAGGGGATTGAAGAAATCCTGCAGGGATTCAAAAGGATTGCTGCTTCGATATTCGATTTTGCGAAGAAAAATATCCTGCAGCCGTTTATTGATTTTGTGAAAGGAATTTTCCAGACAGACTGGTCAAAGAGTTTCGGAACATTAGGCTCTGTTTTAAACACGTTCCTTGGTACCGTACAGCGTATTTGGGGAAACATAAAACGCGTATTCAACGGGATTGTGGAATTTATTACTGGTGTTTTCTCTGGAAACTGGAAACAGGCATGGAACGGAATCAAGGAAATTTTCGGAGGAGTATTTGATTCCCTTATAGCACTGGCAAAAGCACCACTGAATGCCGTGATTGATCTGATCAACGGATTAATGGACAAGCTGAACTCAGGACTGGCGGCAATTGAAAACGCGTTCTCATTCAGTTATGACTTTAAGAATCCGATTACCGGAACAAGACATTATGGACATTATGGAATGTCTCTTCCGAGAGTACCAACTATTCCACATCTGGCACAGGGCGCATACGTCAAGCCAAACACACCACAGCTCGCCATGATCGGTGATAACCTGCACCAGGGAGAAGTTGTAGCTCCGGAGAATAAACTGAGAGAAATGGCAATAGAAGCTGTCAGGGCAGCAGGCGGATCCGGTGTCACAAGGGAAGATCTGGAAACCATAATGAACCGTGCAGTGATGCGGATCATAGCTGCTCTTTCACAGATGGGATTCTACCTTGATGGTAAAAAGCTGGCAGAAGCTGAGAATGCAGTAAAAGCAGAAATAGATAGGCGCTTCAACACCGTGGACATTAAGTAGGAGGGAACATGAAAAAAGGCGAAATTTTAAAATCAGGAGATGTGGTCCTTCCTGCACCAACCACCCTGTCTGTAGCAGATGAGATCATATGGACCTCAGACACCGGAAGGACACTGATGGGACGGATGGTTGGAGATGTAGTAGCTGAGAAGAAAAATCTCAGTATAAAGTGGGAATGGTTGACAGACAAAGAAGTGAAAATGATTAAAAACCGGTTGATAGCCGGCTTTTTTCCGTTCACATTCCATGATTCAGGGATTGATTTTACGATCGAAGCTTACAGGGGAACGCTGACCAAAGAACATTACGGTTATCTGGGAGATGGGAATTATTACTACAGGACGGTTTCAGTAGATGTGATACAGAGGTGACAAGATGATCAATACAAGCATAGCATTCCGCAGAGCATTAAGCGAAAACAGGGAGTTCAGGATAAAAGATACGATCACCCTGAAAAATAAAAAAGAGATTCCAATTCCGATGATGGATCTGAGAGAGTATAAGATCAATGAAGCTACTTCTGCATCTGGGAAATTCGAAATAGGCGCTGCAGTGATTAAAGAATACAAGGTTACACTGGATAATTCGGAAGAACAGTATGATGACTGCGATTTTGAAGGCGCAAATATACAGGCTGTGATTGGTCTGAAACTGGCGGATGGGACGTGGGAAGACCTGAAAAAAGGATTGTATCGGGTATATACAGCAACATTCGGCGAAACTACACTGCAGATCACAGCCTATGATGAAATGATCTATTTTGACAGACCGTACAGCGAATGTACCCTTTCCTATCCGGCAACGGTCCGGGACATTGTACTGGATGCCTGCCGGCACTGTCAGGTGGATTGCGAGTCTGGTTCAATTGAGATGGGAAACTACATTGTCAAAACAAAACCAGAAGGAAGCATAACGTATCGAGACGTGATTTCGTATTGCGCGCAGATAATGGGCTGCTATGCACGAATTAATCATCTGGGACGGCTTGCTTTTGGATGGTACGATTTTTCGGCAGTAGGATCCGGTGATCTGGATGGCGGGATTTTTGATACCGCATCACAGGAAAAATATTTGTCCGGTGATGAAGCTGACGGCGGAACATTTGATGATTACAGTTCCGGATATACATACGATGGTGGCTCTTTTGCTGACATGGATACCTATCATCACTTCTATGACCTGTATAACAAGTCGATAAACGGAACCGACATCAATGTCACAGGAATCCAGATCACAACAAAGAAAGACAGTGCAGATGAAAAATATCTGTATGGTACGAATACATATGCGCTGGAAATCAAAGATAATCCTCTGATCCAGACAGACACGATGCAGCAGGTAGCGAAACATATAGGAGATAAGATTATCAACAAACCGTTTCGTCCGATGAGTGTTTCTATTCAGGGAAATCCGGCAATTGAAGCCGGTGATGTAGCTGTGGTATCACCGAAGACAACATCTTCATATACGACAGTGATCACAGACACCACATTCAGCCTGTTTGCGGCACAGTCGATCTCATCCACAGCCGAGACACCAACTGCAAAAACATTCACACGCTATGGAGCAGCAACAAAGCTACTGGAAGCCGCGCGGAATTACACTGATCAGGAAATGTCTGCCTACGACCTTGTCGTCCAGCAGATGAACCAGCTTGCAGCAAACACCATGGGCTTCCACGAGACAAAAATCATCCAGGATGACGGCTCTGTGATCGTGTACCGGCATGATAAGCCGAAATTATCCGAATCCAAAATTGTCTACAAATCCGGTATTGACGGTTTCTTCGTGACGAAAAACTACACTGGCAAAGACTCCACCACAGTCTGGAAAGCAGGATTCGACAGTAACGGCAATGCAGCTCTCAATATCCTTTCCGTGATCGGTATCCACTGGGATTGGGCTTACGGCGGAACACTAAGCCTGGGCGGTGTAGGTAATGGGAATGGGATTATGAAGGTTTTTGACAGCAACGGGGTTCTTATATCAACACAAGATATTAATGGGTATTTTCTATACGATAAAAACGGATTAATCAAGGCAATTATCAACAAAGATTCGATTCGATTATTTAGTACTCCACTGAATCCGAATGTGATAGAGGAGTCATCATATGAAGGCATTCAATTAAATGGGGATGGCTTTTGCAGAATTGGAGGCACGTATTGTTTTGATGATGGTGAGCTTTCGATGGAAATATCTGATGCATACGACCCATTTGTGTCTTTGTCAAGTGAAATAGATGGAAATGTCGTCGGAAATTTTGACGAATTGCTTGCAGGTGTCTTCTGGGCTACAAACGCAACAATCAAAGGTGGAACAGCAACACTTGACAGCCTTACATCGAAAGCCACAAAGCTTCTAAACGTCAAGCAGAATACGAATGCTTACGATCTGTTGCTTATGACAGATGGAACTGTAACCAGAGCAGCGTCTTCGTCCAAACGCTATAAGGATATTGGAGACGCCATTTCGGAAATGGATATTGATAATTGGTACAAAATAGAACCAGTCTGGGCGAAATACAAAGACGGTTATCTTGCGGAAGGCGACGAAAACGAGGGACGCTATCTTCCAATGTTCATTGCTGAGGATGTGGAAAAATGTTTTCCGCAAGCGGTTGCACATGATGGTAGTCAGGTAGAAGACTGGAACTACCGTATGATGATCCCGGCAATGTTTGCAATGATCAAACAGCAGAAAGAAGAAATTGAATCCCTGAAACAGGCAGTTAAAGAAATAAGAGGTAATTAATATGGCAATAACAACGAGACATGGTCCGTACAACAAATTTGATCCTCAGAAACTCCGCACGGCTGAGATTGCTGTGGTGACAGAAGGGGATCCTCATGCATTCGACGGAAAGGCAATCTACCAGTGTTTTTCCCCCGGTGATGTAAAACGTATGGCAACCTATGAAGACATGGCAGACCAGATAGAAGAGGCCGGAGGAGAAGTCATCGACAATCATATCGAGGAAAAAGTCGGAGTAGCTCTGAAAGCCTGTGAGGATGCCACAAAAGCGGCACAGGATGCAAAGACGAATGCAGACAAGGTGGTTTCCAGTGCGAATACTGCGGCATCGAGTGCAGATACAGCAGCTAAGTCAGCAAATGAAGCAGCAGAAAAAGCACTGGAAGCAGTAAGGAAATGCGAAGGTCTTACAGATAACACCAGAATCACAGCTCTTGAAAATGCTATCAAAGAAATAAAAGAAGCACTGAGAAATGTGCTGGCTACGGAATAAGCTTATGAACAGATCAGGAAATCCACCGTAGGCTATCAGGAACACGAAAAAACAACCACACACAGAAAGGAAAAGAAAACATGGCAGTAAAAAAAGTAGAAGCCGTCATTAATGGTCAGACTTATACGTTGACATTAAATTCAGCGACGGGCAAATATGAGGCAACTATTACAGCACCGGCAAAATCCAGTTACAACCAGACTGGACATTATTATCCGGTCACAGTAAAAGCTACAGATGATGCAGGAAACGTGAGAACCGTAGATGCTTCGGATTCCTCTATAGGAAGTTCCCTGCAGTTAAAAGTCAAAGAGAAAACAGCTCCGGTTGG
This sequence comes from Blautia intestinalis, assembly GCF_014297355.1. GTDB lineage: Bacteria > Bacillota > Clostridia > Lachnospirales > Lachnospiraceae > Blautia_A > Blautia_A intestinalis. The sequence continues at coordinate 53,412 of NZ_JACOQE010000011.1, forward strand.
TACGATTACATACCCGACTGCATCTGCATACATCATCAACAACAAACCGATTTTCCGGTTCAAAATTACAGATGATGATTCTGGTGTAAATCCGAATACTATTGGTATCACAATCGATTCCGGAAGCAAGATCACCGGCAGTGCAATCGTCAAGACTGCAGTCTCCGGAGGATATGAATGTACATACACACCTGACACAGCGCTGTCTGATGGTTCTCATACTATCAAGATTGATGCATCCGATAACGACGGAAATGCAGCAGTTCAGAAGTCGGTTACTTTCAAAATCGATACAGTTCCACCGGCACTGTCAATTGCATCCCCTGCAAATGGCCTTGTAACCAACCGGGCAGCATGCACAGTTACGGGTACAACCAACGATACTACATCCAGCCCCGTCAAAGTTACGGTCAAGCTCAACAGTGGTTCGGCAGAGAGTGTTACAGTTGGATCCGATGGAGGCTTCTCCAAGGTTCTTACGCTTACTGAGGGCAGCAACACGATTACAATCGTGGCTACGGATTCTGCCGGCAAGTCTACTACAGTAACCAGAACTGTAAAACTGGATACTTCTGCGCCTGTGATCAAGAGTGTTACCCTGACTCCGAATCCGGTAGATGCAGGAAAGACCTTTGTGATCAGCGTAGAAATCACAGACTGATATGGCAGCCACCAGAGTCTACGGTCTGGCAAACGGTACTGAGGTTATCTTTTCCCATGCGCAGGGCGACGCATGGGAAATCCCGGTGCCATGGACCGAGGACGGAAAATATATCGTCGAAATATTTGCAGAAGACGAGGCCGGCAATACCTCGCATATCTGCAAAATGATGTTTGTCATATCCGGGCATGAGATATGTGCTTATGTTATGGATATGGGAGAAAACGAAACTGTAGGAACTGGAAAGTATCATGCTGAATTGATAGAAAGGGGATATGAAATTGAGCGTTGCGTATGTTGCAGAAGTCCGGTATGACCTTCCGGAAGAACGCTGGCTGAGGGCAGTTATTAAACCAAAATGTGAAGCAGATCTTCCTTTCGTGATCGAATCGGCACGCTGGGAACTGTACTACAAAAATGATGATGGCGAAGATGAACTGGAAAGCTCCGGTGACTGCGAGATCAACGGACATGAGCTTGCAGCATTTATCTCTCCGAAGAATGCCGGAACATATCGGTTCAAGTATATTTATGAAATTGCCGGTGAAACATGGGTAGATAACGTAAAAATCAGGGCGAGGTGATGTTATGGCAGCAAATGTTTATGTTGAAAGCGTCACCTTGTCCCCTAATCCGGTAGAAACAAGGAAGACGCTTCTGATATCCGTTGATGTCCAGAATGTCAAATACATTCTGGGAACAGGGACAGGAAAGGCACTGGATACTGGTAATGGTGCCGCACTGCAGGTAAAAGAATAGGAGGAAGAATCATGACAGAAATTGAATTGTTATTGATGGAAAAACTGGCCGCAAAAGAAACACCTGCGGACACAGATACAATGATTGTTGCGGAAGGGAACAAGCTCAAAAAGTCTACAATCGCCCAGCTGGTTACATTCCTGAAAGAGAAGCTGGGAATCAATTCACTAAACTCAAAGTTGAACGGATGGAAAGTTGAAAATTACAAACTTGAAGTCAATTCAAGTACTGGATATATTGGTGTTAATAAAGATATTTCTTTAAGTGGATATAAACCAGTTTGTATAGCTAATTATTGGCTATACAATACATCATGGTATGCTATCAACAAAATATGGATAGACTATGCTACACAAAAACTTTCTGTTGCGGGTAGACATATCAATAATTCCCAATCTGATGAATATGTGATAATATTCGTACAAATTTTATATGTACCAGTTTAATAGTTTTTAATAAACTGAAGCATATAAAAACTTCCTTCTCCAGAATGCTCACCACCTGACATTCAGGCAGTATTACAATCACTGCAGGGAAAGACCACGCAGATCTATTGCTATATCGACCAGAATAACGTGAAGAATGCATATCGCAAGTATGCAATATAGGAGAAAAAACATGAAAATCAGAGCAGAGCCGAAAGGCTCTTATTTTATTGTCAATTTGCGCCGGCGCAACCGGAGAAAGGATAAAAATATGAAAGAAAATTATATCAAAGCATTTTTTACAGGGGTATTTGCATTGATCAGTTCAATGCTTGGTGTGCTGACGATTCCGGTGATCCTGATGGTAGCATGTAATGTGCTTGATTATGCCACAGGATTAATGGCATCTACATATCGATCACAGGACATTAACTCTTATAAGAGTATCAGAGGAATCATGAAAAAGGTATGCATGTGGCTTCTTGTTGTGGTGGGAGCGGTAATTGACCAGTTGCTTTTATATGCATCCCAGACCGCAGGTATAACATTGCCATTTACATTTCTGGTAGCTTGCATTGTAGCAATCTGGATTATCTGTAATGAGATTATCAGCATACTGGAAAATATTAAAGATATGGGAGTTGCAATCCCGGGATTTCTTCTGCCGATTGTGGAGCATGTGAAATCACAGGTAGAGGACAAAGCAGATATCAATAAAGATTCAGAGGGCGAGTGATCGTCCTCTTTTTAGTGGAGGAATACAAATGCTAAAGATTATGGGACAGGCTGCAGCTACCGTAACGCAGATGCAGACCTATATCAAAAAAGTTAATCCAAAGGTGCCCGATTCGGTTATCAAGATGATTCCGTTGTACATTTCTGAAGGAGCAGTTGAGGGAGTAAGAGGCGACATTGCCTTTGCTCAGAGCTGCCTGGAAACCGGTAACTTCACATTCTCAGGTTCAGCAGTGACGTTGGATCAGAACAACTTCTGTGGTATGGGTGTGACCAGGAATGGAGTAAAAGGCAATAGCTTCAAGACTCCACAGATTGGTGTCCGGGCGCAGATCCAGCACCTGCAGGCGTATGGATCTATTGGCCGACTGAAACAGACTGTCGTGGATCCACGATACACTTATGTGACCAGAGGCTGTGCGGAGTATGTGGAATATCTCGGGATTCAGGAGAATCCAAAGCACTATGGATGGGCTGCCGGAAAGAATTATGGAAGTAAGATTATTGCTATCCTGAACAATATTTTAGCAGTCACATCTGGAACAACAGAAAAGGAGAACACAGTGAAAGTAAACATCAAGAAGATGATCAGCAAAAAGAACTGCTATATCGGTCAGAACAAACCTGCCTATGTTGTGATTCACGAAACCGACAACTGGAGCAAAGGAGCGAATGCCAGAGCACATGCTCTTGCCATGAAGAATGGAAACCTTGCCGGTACAGTCCATTATTATGTGGATTCTGAAAGTATCTATCAGACATTAGAACACAGTGATGGTGCCTGGGCTGTCGGAGATGGAAAAGGAAAGTACGGAATCACGAACCGGAACTCTATCAATATCGAGATCTGTGTGAATCCGGAATCAGATTACTATAAAGCAGTAGATAAAGCGGAGCAGTTGGCGGCGTATCTCCTGAAACAGTATGGATGGGGAACGGACCGTCTGAAACGTCATTACGATGCATCCAGGAAACATTGTCCTAGACGGATCCAGGATGAAGGGCTCTGGCCAAGCTTTGTACATAAGACGGCAGCGTATATGAATGGAACTGCATCAGCCACTGCAAAACCATCAACTAGCACAAAACCATCAACAACCACATCGAAAGAAGCCGGTTATATGTTTGAGCCAAAATTAGTAAAACTTGGAAGTGAAGGAACATCAGTCCTGTTACTGCAGGAGATTTTGATTGCAAGAGGATTCAAAGGAAAGAACGGAAAAGCACTGAGCTTATCCAGAAAAGCAGATGCAAATACCATTTATGCATTAAAACAGTACCAGAAGTCCAGAAATGGAGTACTGGTGGTAGATGGAGAATGCGGAGAGAACACATGGAAAGATCTGATTGCAATTTGACGATATTATAATAAGAAGAAACTCCGGCAGGTACCCGTCTGCCGGAGAAATATTGTATCATCTTTGAAAGCATTAGAATATTCTGGTTAGTCACACGTTGGTCACAAATAAAAACTGGAAACCCGCATAAACTGGGCATGTGGCACTACTTTGCCTTTTCTAAAGTAAAAATAAATTCGGTGCCGATACCTTCAGTACTGATAACATTGATATGCTGACCATGTGCTTTGATGATTTCTTTGACAATTGCCAGACCGAGACCGGTGCCTTTCTGGTCTTTGCCACGGGATCGGTCGATTTTGTAAAAACGTTCCCATATTTTATGAATACTTGCTTTCGGGATTCCGATTCCGTGATCTTTGACAGAAACGAAAATTTTCCCGTTTTTTTCGGTGGTCTCAATCGTAATCGTCGAGTTATCCGGACTGAATTTGATTGCATTACTGAGAAGATTATACAAAACCTGCTGGATCTGTTCCATGTCGGCCTGTGCCAGCAACTCCCTGCCGGACAGAATCAGCTCCAGAAGAATATTACGGCTGGTGCAGGAACCCTCAAAGGAAGCTGCGGTTGCTTTGATTACACCGTTGATATCAAAAGGCTGAATGTTCAGCATACGTTTTTGAATATCGAGTTCGTTGAGAGTCAGAAGCCCGCGGGTAAGCTTTTCCAGACGCTCTGTTTCATATGAGATGATCTTTAAGTACTTTTCCTGCATTTCCACAGGAATCGTACCGTCAATCATTGCCTCTATATATCCTTTGATAGAGGTAAGCGGAGAACGGAAATCGTGGGAAATATTGGAAATAAACTGTCTCTGGTATTCTCCGCTGCGATTCAGTTTATCAGCCATGTAGTTCAGGTTTTTTGCCAGATAACCCATTTCATTTTCGGAATCAAGGGGAATCTGATAAGAAAGATTTCCGTTTGCAAATTCTGAAGCACCTTTTGTGATTTCCCTCAGTGGACGGCGGATATACCGGCTGTACCACAGAAAGAGCACTGCTGCAACCAGATAAGTGATGATATACAGAAGCTGGATGATCCACAAAAGACCACTGCGGCTCTGGTAGAGGTCACTCATCAGATAATGAACAGCAACATATCCTTTAATATTCATATCTTTAGTGATCGGAGCAATCGTACTTAAACGAGTTTCCGGGAAATAACCATAGAAGTTCCCGATCTGGTAATAGTTGCTTCCCCAGGAAGCCGGATTAAAACCATCCAGATCAATCGGATGATCAGGAGAAATATCCTGGCGTGTACTCAGGATGAGCTGACCGTTGCTGTTAATGATCCAGATAATCGTATCATTACCTGTGGCAAGAGACAGATCGTTTCGGATTTCATCCATATCAGAAGAGGTAATGATGTGGCTGACCAGATCACTTTCGGCAATCCGGTGCGCAGTCTGATACATATCGGAACTGATGGATTTTTCCAGCTGGTTTTCCAGAAGATGGGAGCCCACGTATGTTACCACAAAAAATCCGAGTACACCAAGCAGGATATATACGCCCCAAAATACCGATGTCAGTTTCTTTTTCATTTGTTTTTGACCTCAAATTTATAACCGATGCCCCAGACGGTGGAAAGGCTCCACTGCGGATGATCTTTGATTTTTTCACGCAGACGTTTGATGTGTACGTCTACGGTTCGGGTATCGCCAATATATTCATATCCCCAGATATGGTCAAGAAGCTGCTCTCTGGTAAATACCTGATTTGGAGAGGCTGCCAGAAAATAGAGCAGTTCCAGTTCTTTTGGCGGCATATCCACCTGTCTGCCCATATAGGTGACAGAATAATTGGTGAGATTGATCGTCAGATCCGGGAAACTTACACATTTTTCATCAGGGTTACCGGCTGGCTGACGAACCTTGAAACGACGGAGAACGGCGCGCACACGGGCAACCAGTTCCTTTGTGTCAAAAGGCTTGATGATATAGTCGTCGGCACCAAGTTCCAGACCGAGAACTTTGTCAAAAGTTTCTCCTTTGGCAGAAAGCATAATGATCGGAACGTCGGAATTGTGGCGGATCTCGCGACAGACCTGATAACCGTCGATTCCCGGAAGCATCAGGTCGAGCAGAATCAGGTCAGGATGAAAAGTATTGAATTCTTTCAGTGCCTGTTCTCCGTCATTTACAATTCTGGTTTCAAAACATTCTTTTGTAAGATATAAAGAAATCAGTTCAGCAATGTTGTTGTCGTCATCTACGATTAAGATTTTCTGTTTTGTTACCATGGTATTCGCCTTTCTGTTATTTTTTGAATTCTACGATCGTAACACCGGCATCGCCTTCGCCAAATTCACCGAGACGGTAGGATGCGACATGTTTCTGGCGTTTCAGGTAATTGTGTACACCTTTTCTAAGTGCGCCGGTTCCCTTACCGTGAACGATTCGTACTGTTTTCAGATGTGCGATATATGCATCATCCAGATACTTGTCCAGCTCTGCGATTGCCTCGTCAACGGTTTTGCCGAGAAGGTTGATCTCGGTGGAAACGCTTGCGGACTTTGACATGCGGATCTTTCCGGCTCCGGTCCGGGAAAGAGATGGTGTAGTGATCACCGGTTCATCAATCAGTTCAAGATCGGAAATATGGACTTTGGAACGGATGATGCCCATCTGTACAAACAGATATCCTTTGGAATCAGGGCGTGTACTGATCGTACCTTTGAGATTCATACTGAGTACACGTACGGTATCACCCGGACGGACATCTTTTGCGGTGAGTTCTTTCTTTGGCTTCTTTTTGGCAGCCGGCTGAGACATCTTCTGTTCTGTTTTATTGAGTTTCTGGCGAAGTTTCTGGCGTTCGCGTTCCACGGCCGCCGTATCTACATAATCATTATGAAATTTATGGAAAAGCTTCATGGTCTGATCTGCATAATCTTTTGCTTCCTGAAGAACCTTGTGAGCTTCTTCGTTTGCCTGACGGATGATGCGGTCTTTCTGAATATCCAGTTTTTCCTGTTTGCTTTCTAACTGTTTCTTAAGTGTTTCAATTTCCTGTTTGTACTGTGCAATCTCCGTGCGTTCGTTTTCGATTGTGACACGGCTTTCTTCGAGAGAAGTCAGGACATCTTCGAAAGACTCGTCCTGTTCATTGAGCTGTTCTTTCGCTTTTTCAATGATGGACTGAGGAATGCCGAGTTTGGAGGAAATTGCAAAGGCATTACTTTTACCCGGAATACCGATCAGGAGACGATAGGTCGGGCTTAAGGTTTCTACATCAAATTCACAGCAGGCATTTTCAACACCGGAAGCGGAGAGGGCAAATACCTTCAGTTCACTGTAGTGAGTAGTTGCCATGGTTCGGATTCCACGCTCATGAAGATAAGAGAGAATGGAGATGGCAAGTGCAGCGCCTTCTGTCGGGTCCGTTCCGGAACAGAGCTCATCAAAAAGTACGAGAGAATGACGGTCTGCTTTATCCAGAAAAGAAACAATATTGGTCATATGTGAGGAAAAAGTACTTAAGGACTGTTCAATACTCTGTTCGTCACCGATGTCCGCATAAACTTCATGAAAAAGTGCAAGTTCGCTGCGGTCAAGTGTCGGAATATGAAGCCCGGACTGCCCCATAAGAGTCAGAAGGCCGACTGTCTTGAGGGATACGGTTTTACCACCGGTATTTGGCCCTGTGATGACAAGGAGGTCAAATGTGTCGCCGAGCCGGATGTCGATTGGGACAACTTTCTTTTTATTAATGAGTGGATGGCGGGCCTTTTTGAGATTGATGCGTCCTTCATCGTTAAAAATCGGTTCGCTGGCATTCATGTCCATGGCAAGTGCAGCTCTTGCAAAAATGAAATCAAGCTGTACCATGATCTTGAGGTTCAGTGAAATAGTTTCCTGTTCCAGTGCAATCTGCTGGCTGAGATCAGCAAGGATCACTTCGATTTCTTTTTGCTCCTGTAATTCCAGCTCACGCATGTCATTATTTAATTTAACAACAGACATTGGTTCGATAAAAAGTGTAGAACCGGTGGAGGACTGGTCGTGGATCATTCCGGGAACCTGACCTTTATATTCGGCTTTGACCGGAATACAGTATCTGCCGTTTCGCATGGTGATGACAGAATCCTGCAGATAAGTACGGACACCGCCGTTTACCAGTGAAGTGAGCTGTGTGTGGATTCGGTCATTTGTGATTTTCATATTGCGGCGGATCTGGCGAAGTGCCGGGCTTGCATCATCACTGAACTCATCCTCAGAAAGAATACATCTGCGAATTTCGGCAGAGAGTGGGGTCAGTGGAGAAAGTGCATCAAACATACCATCCAGAGAATCGACCGGAAGATCGTTTCGCTCTTTACGTGAATATGCTTTAACCCTGGAAGTATTTTCCAGAAGAGCGCAGATAGCAAGAATTTCCTGAATACCGAGAGAACTTCCGAGTTCCAGACGTTTCAGGGAACCACGTATGTCTTTGACACTTCCGAAAGAAACAGAGCCTTTCTGAAAAAGTCTTGTCAGGGCATCCTTCGTCTGAATCTGCATCAGACGGATCTTTTCAAGATCGGTGGAGGGTTCCAGATTTTTACAGAGCTGCTTACCCATATAGGAAGAAGCTTTGTCTGTAAGCTTTTCTATGATTTTTGGATATTCCAATGCATTAAGTGCTTTTTGATTCATAATAACTCCTCGTTGCTGAATTGGCTTAGTTTACCAGTTTCTATTCTACATGATTTAGGCAGGAATGAAAAGAAAAATGTGAAATTTTGTTCATAAAAACTTCATAAAATCCGACTCTTCAGAAATACTTGTCGAAAAGTGTCGAACTGTAATCTATTGTGTTATGGCAGAAAAGGCAGTATGATAAAAGAAAAGGGTTTTCCTTGTGTATAGTATAGCATTAAGGTATAATAAAAGTAGTTTTTTGGCATACGTTAAAAAGTTATAATAAGGAAATCGGCAAACCAGATGAAAGTCTGGGACGCAAAGCTACAGGGCCTGTAAAATGGCAGCCAGTTGCATAAAATGAGGTGCACTGTCTGTGAGACGGTGTTTTTTTATGTAAGCAGACTGCATCTGGCGCGCAAAGCGTAACAAGTCCCTCAAAGATTGAGGGGTTCAGGGAGTTTGAAGCGGACTTGTCCGCTTTGTTCTTTTTATGATGTTATTTCACAGACGTAATCATCATGATTTTATCGGGAAGAGAGAATAATGTGAAAATCAAAAAAATAGCAGGGATGGAAAAGAAATGAAAGAAAAAAGAGTGATCGCAGGTATTCTGCTTGTGGGAATCTTAGCAGTCACCCTGACAGGGTGTAAAAATACAGACAGCAGAAATAAAGAAATCGAAAAGCCGGTCATCACGCTTGGCAGCGACAACTATCCGCCATACAATTATCTGAATGAAGATGGTGAGCCTACGGGGATAGATGTAGAACTGGCGGCAGAAGCTTTCAAAAGAATGGGATATCAGGTGGATGTTGTCCAGATTGACTGGGAGAAGAAAAAAGAACTGGTGGAGAGCGGAGAGATTGATTGTATCATGGGCTGCTTTTCCATGGAAGGACGCCTTGATGATTACCGATGGGCCGGACCGTACATAGTAAGCCGTCAGGTGGTTGCTGTAAATGAGAACAGTGATATCTATAAACTAAGTGACCTGGAGGGAAAGAACCTGGCTGTTCAGTCCACAACCAAACCGGAAAGCATCTTTCTGAACCGGACAGATGAGAGAATTCCAAAACTGGGAAATCTGATCAGTCTTGGACACAGAGAGCTGATCTATACGTTCCTGGGGAAAGGATATGTAGATGCAGCTGCCGCACATGAGGAATCGATTGTCCAGTATATGAAAGATTATGATGCAAGCTTCCGTATCCTGGAAGAACCTCTGATGCTCACCGGAATAGGTGTTGCTTTCGCAAAAGATGATGACAGAGGAATCTGTGAGCAGATGAACCAGACTCTGGAAGAAATGCGGCAGGACGGCACGACTCTGAAAATTGTTGGAAAATATCTGGATGATCCGGAAAAGTATCTGGAGGTGGATGATCTTGGATATTAAGAGAAAGAAAAAAGAAAAACGAATCCGGCTGATCGGCGGTCTGATTGGAATCTGTGTGGCTGTAGTCTCTCTGTTTTATTTTTTCCACGCAGAAAAAGCGGAAGCAGAGAAAAGAATGGTGGAGATTGTAAATTATGTCAAAGTGCAGTGTTCTACCTACACCCATTATAATGAATCTTCGGAATCCAAGAGCCTTCTCCGTGCTATTGAAAGTGCCAGACAGATGAGTACAAATATTAACATGGAAACAGAAAACGGCGGTCAGCTGAGCCGGGAATTGTTGAAAGGAAATCTGCAGACTCTCTGGGTGGATGGTATCATTGTACTGGATAAAGAAGGAAAGACGGACTGTGAATACAGCACGGATGAATCTCTTGCCAATGAGATTACGGAGTATCTGCAAAAAGAAATTATCATGGATTTTGCCGGATATGAAGAAAGATCTTATTCGGAACGTTTTATCAGAGAAGACGGGTCACGTATCGACATTGCAGCCTGTGCCAGAAAAGATGCACCGGGTATCGTTGCTGTTTATTATTATACATCTCCGGAATTTGTCAGAAACTACACATTGACGATACAGGGGCTTTTAAACGGCTATAGTGTCCAGAAGGATGGAACGATTATTGTTGCAGATGATGGAACAGTTGTTGCCAGCAATGATGAGAGCATGTTAGGGCAGAATACAGCCGGCAACGAGGTCGTTCAGGCAATGAAAAAGCATACAGACAGTCAGCACATTTATCATTTGAAGAATGAAGGAACCGGATGTTACGGGATCATGCTGAAGCAGCGGGATTATTATATTTATGCATATCTTTCGGACACTGAAGTGTTTCATAACCTTCCATTAAGTGTAGCAGGTGTTGTTTTTCTTTATTTTCTGATATTCAGTATATTCTTATTCTGGAGTCACAGAACCAATCAGGTACATCAGAAACTGGAACAGGAAAAAGATGAAAAATATAAGGCAGAACTTCTGACAGCAGCAAAAAAGGCAGAAGCTGCCAATGAGGCAAAAACAGAGTTTCTTCAGCGAATGAGCCATGATATCAGAACTCCGATCAATGGAATCTGCGGTCTGGTCAATATGGCAGAACATTATGCAGATAATATGGAGAAACAGACAGAATACAGAACAAAGGTGAAAGAGGCATCCAATCTGCTGCTGGAACTGGTAAATGATGTTCTGGACATGAGTAAGCTTGAGTCAGGTGAAATCGTTCTGGAAGAGATTCCATTTAATCTGAGCAAAATCTCCAGGGAAGTATTTGTTGTGATCGAGCAGATGGCAGCAGAACAGAATATCCGGATTGTATGGGAGAAAAAAGAAATCACACATCGTGATCTTATGGGAAGTCCGGGGTATGTGAAACGTGTGATGATGAATATTCTGTCCAATTCGATGAAATATAACAGAGAAAACGGATATATCTATATCAGCTGCATTGAAATTCCATCCGGACAGCCAGAAATGACGATAATGGAATTTGTTTGCAGGGATACCGGAATCGGAATGGCAGAAGAGTTCCAAAAACACATTTTTGAACCATTTGCACAGGAACATTCAGGAAGCCGCACAAAATTTGCCGGAACAGGTCTGGGAATGCCGATTGCAAAGAAACTGATTGAGAAAATGGGTGGAACGATTACCTTTGAAAGTGTAGAAGGCGTAGGGACGACATTTGTGATCAGGGTTCCATTCCGGATTGATACAGACAGGGACAGCAAAGTTGAAACTGGAGAAAAAACAGAAGCTTCCATCCGCGGGCTGCACATTCTTCTGGCGGAAGACAATGATCTGAATATGGAAATTGCAGAATTTATGCTTCAGAATGAAGGTGTTGAGGTGACCAAAGCATGGGATGGACAGGAAGCCGTTGAGTTATTCAGAAAAAGTGAACCCGGTGAATTTGATGTAATTCTTATGGATATCATGATGCCGGTAATGAATGGTTATGAAGCAGCGAAAATGATTCGTTCTATGGACAGAGAGGATGCTAAGAAAATACCGATCATTGCAATGACAGCAAATGCCTTCACGGAGGACAGAATAAGAGCAAAAGAAGCAGGAATGGATGAACATGTTGCTAAGCCTGTTGACGTAGAATTACTGATAAAAGTAATTCATAGATTGGTGGAGTGATGAAAAAATATGGATAAAAGACAAAAAATACTGATTGTAGATGATTCAAAATTTAACAGGGATATATTGAAGGAGATTCTCGGAGAAACTTATAATTATCTGGAAGCTGAAAATGGAAATCAGGCAATCCAGATAATAGGAGAAAATATTGGGATTGATCTGATGCTTTTGGATATCAATATGCCACAGATGAACGGCTTTGAAGTCCTGAAAATAATGAAAGAAAGTCAGTGTATTGAAGAGACTCCTGTAATTATGATCTCTTCTGAAGAATCTGTTGATACTATGCGAGAAGCATATGAGATGGGAATCACAGATTATATCACACGGCCGTTTGACTCTGTTATTGTAAAGAAAAGGGTTCAGAACACGCTGAGCCTTTATGCAAACCAAAATCATCTGGTCAATGTGGTTGTAGACCAGATTTATGAAAAAGAAGAAAATAATAATATTATGATCAGAATTCTAAGCAGTATTCTGGGATCCCGTAACAGTGAGAGCAGGGAACACATCCTGCATATTAAAACAGCAACGGAAATGATGCTGAGACAACTGATAAAAATAACGGACGTCTATCATCTGACAGAAGCAGATATTGCTTTGATCACAACTGCATCTTCACTTCATGATATCGGTAAAATCTATATTCCGGAAGAAATACTGAATAAACCAGGAAGACTGACGGATGAAGAATTTAAGATCATGAAAACTCATAGTAAGCTTGGAGCAGATATAATTCAGGATATGCACTTACCACAAGAAAAGCCGCTGGTGCATACTGCATGGGAAATTTGCAGGTGGCATCATGAAAGATGGGATGGAAAGGGATATCCGGATGGACTGAAAGGTGAAGAGATACCGATTTCTGCGCAGGTTGTATCGATTGCTGATGTTTATGATGCACTTACCAGTGAAAGATGTTACAAGAAAGCATTCGATCATGATACAGCAATCAAAATGATCCTGGATGGACAGTGCGGCCAGTTTAATCCAATCCTTCTTAAGTGTTTGAAAGAGCTAAGCCCCCGGCTTTTCAAAATGTTCAGCAACGAGACGGATGATAGTAAACAGTATTATGAAGCACAGAGGCTCTCTAATGAAATTCTCAGTGAAAAATCTTTACCGCGCAAAAACTATTCCCAGCATCTCATCAAAGTCATGCAGGAAAAGATAGATTTCTTTAAGAAAAACAGTGGCAGGAACTCTGTTGATTATAATGCAGTTTCAGGTCTGCTGACTATAATAAATGAAAATCAGCAGACACTATATCAGAGAGTTGATTCCAAATTTGATGTATTCAAAGAGTTCGAAGTGAGTGAAGAAGATGTTCAACATATCATAGATTTACTGGATCATACATCTGTTCAAGATAAAGAAATTTCTGTGCAGATAGAAGCGAAGGTGGAAAATAACCGTCAGCTGTATAATCTGAAATTGCATACGTTGTGGTCTTCATTAAAGAAAGACGGCTTTATAGGAATTGTTGGATATATTGACAGGGCAAATTAAGGAGGACTCGTAATGAAAAAGAAAAAATGGAACAGAGTTTTGGCTGTACTTTTGGCAATGGTGATAGCCGTATCACTTCTGTCAGCATGTGGCAGTAAAAGTGCGGAGAAAGAAGATGCAGAAACAATCACAGTGTACTTATGGAGCACAAATCTGTATGAAAAATATGCACCATACATTCAGGAACAGCTTCCGGATATCAATGTTGAATTTGTTGTAGGCAATAACGATCTTGATTTCTACAGATTTCTGAATGAAAATGGCGGATTGCCGGATATTATAACCTGCTGTCGTTTTTCACTTCATGATGCAGGTCCCCTGAAAGACAGCCTGATGGATCTTTCCACAACCAATGAGGCAGGTGCTGTCTATGATACCTATCTCAGCAATTTTATGAATGAGGATGGAAGCGTAAACTGGCTTCCGGTGTGTGCGGATGCGCATGGTTTTGTAGTGAACAAAGACCTTTTTGAAAAGTATGATATTCCTCTTCCGGCAGATTATGAAAGCTTTGTCTCTGCCTGCCAGGCATTTGAACAAGTGGGTATTCGTGGCTTTACTGCAGACTATTATTATGATTATACCTGTATGGAGACACTGCAGGGGTTGTCAGCATCAGAGTTGTCTTCTGTAGAAGGACGTAAGTGGCGTACTGCCTACAGTGACCCGGATAACACAAAAAGAGAAGGTCTGGACAGTACAGTCTGGCCGGAGACTTTTGAACGTATGGAGCAGTTTATCCAGGATACCGGTCTGAGTCAGGATGATCTGGATATGAATTATGATGACATAGTTGAAATGTATCAAAGTGGCAAGCTTGCCATGTACTTTGGCAGCTCTGCCGGTGTAAAAATGTTTCAGGATCAGGGCATAAACACGACATTTCTTCCATTCTTTCAGGAGAACGGCGAAAAGTGGATTATGACTACGCCATATTTTCAGGTGGCTTTAAACCGTGATCTGACAAAAGATGAAACACGCAGAAAGAAAGCAATGAAGGTGCTGAACACAATGCTTTCAGCGGATGCGCAGAACAGGATTGTTTATGATGGACAGGATCTGTTAAGCTACAGTCAGGATGTGGATCTTAAGCTTACAGAATACCTGAAGGATGTGAAACCTGTGATCGAAGAAAACCATATGTATATCCGCATTGCATCAAATGACTTTTTCTCCGTTTCCAGGGATGTGGTGTCTAAGATGATCTCAGGAGAATATGATGCAGGGCAGGCCTATGAGTCATTTAACACGCAGCTTCTTGAAGAAGAATCTGCTTCTGAGGATATCGTGCTGGATTCACAGAAATCTTATTCCAACCGTTTTCATAGCAGCGGCGGGAACACGGCATATTCTGTTATGGCAAACACTCTGCGTGGCATTTATGGGACGGATGTGCTGATCGCAACCGGAAACAGCTTTACGGGAAATGTGCTGAAAGCCGGCTATACAGAAAAAATGGCGGGAGACATGATCATGCCAAATGGTCTTTCGGCTTACAGCAGCAAGATGAGCGGAGCCGAACTGAAAGAGACAGTTAAAAACTTTGTAGAAGGCTATGAGGGCGGATTTACTCCGTTTAACCGGGGCTCTCTGCCTGTGGTCAGTGGCATTTCCGTGGAAGTCAAAGAAACAGATGATGGTTACACATTGAGCAAAGTTACAAAAGATGGAAAAAAAGTTCAGGACGAGGATACTTTTACGGTAACCTGCCTTGCGACACCAAAACATATGGAAGCTTATCCTGCAGATGAGAATATTGTGTTTGAGGGAGGAGATACCACTGTGAAAGATACTTGGACAGGACATATTTCAGATGGTGATGCCATTCTTGCAGAGCCTGAAGACTACATGACTCTGAGGTGAGAAGAATGGATATTAAGAATCATAATAAAGGCAGAAAGAAACCTGTCATGGGAAAACGATTCCAGATAGCTGTCTTTACAGCTGTTTTACTGGGAATTGTTCTGTTGGTTTTCCGGTATTCCAGATTTGTGTCGAAAACTATTTATGAGGAAAGTGTTTCTCATCTGACGGAAGTTTTTCATCAGTCTGATAACATGCTGAGGGAACTGACAGATAAGAACCTGACCTATCTTCATATGTGGGGGGAGAATCTGCAGAATATTTCCAGCGAAGATGAAATTCGTGATTATATTAAGAAAGCGCAGGAAGATGCCGGCTTTTTGGAATTCTTTTTTCTGTCAGCTGACGGGAACTATAAGACGGCAACAGGGGAAAACGGGTACCTTGGATTACAGGGAAATACTGAAGAGGAGATCCGGCAGGGAAATGATGTTATCGCGAATGCAACAGTTCCCGGAAAATCTCAGCTGCTTGTTTTTGCCACTTCCAGGGCGCATGGAATCTATCAGGGATTTGAATATGATGCAATTGCCATTGCGTATGAAAATTCTGATATTGTAGATGTGCTGGATATTTCTGCCTTCAATGGAGATGCTCAGAGTTTTACTGTTCATCCGGATGGCCGTGTTGTGGTCGATCATTCTTCTGAGTCATGGGGGAACGTGTATAACTTCTTTGGCGTTCTGAGAGAACATTCAGACATGTCCGAAAAAGAAATCAATGAGCTTTCGGAAAAGTTTAAAGCAGGACGTACCGATGCGATGCTGGTGAATCTGGATAAAGAGAATTACTATCTGGTCTATGAAAAATCGGATATCCAGGACTGGATGTTTCTGGGACTTGTAAGGGAGAATATCGTCAACGCCAGTATGAACAGTCTGCAGCGCAGTACAATGCTTCTTGTCAGTGTGGTTGTGCTCTGTATTGCCGCTTTACTTATCAGCTTTATTATTCAAAAAAGCAGGGCAAGTCTCAGGAGAAAAGATACAGAGATCCTGTACAGGGATGAGCTGTTTCAAAAGCTGTCAATGAATGTGGATGATGTTTTCCTGATGCTGGACGCCAAAACATATCAGGCAGATTATGTCAGCCCGAATGTGGAAAAACTGATGGGATTTACGGTAGAACAGATCCGGAAGGATATTTATATTCTGGGAAAACTGCATCCATGGGATTCTGAGAATTCGAAGAAGAATTATCTGGAGGGAATCCAGACTTCGGAACAGCAGGAATGGGATTTTGAATATCTTCATCAGAAAACAGGAGAACGACGCTGGTTTCATATTGTGGCAATGGGCAGTGAGGTGAACCGGAAGAAGAAATATATTCTGGTTATGTCGGACCGTACCTCTGACAGGAATATGAATCAGGCACTTTCTGAGGCAGTACGTGCTGCAGAGACAGCAAATAAGGCAAAGAGTACTTTCCTTTCCAATATGTCTCACGATATCCGGACACCAATGAATGCAATCATCGGTTTTACTACACTGGCTGTAAGTAATATTGATGATAAGGAAAGAGTACGGGATTATCTTGGGAAAATTCTTTCTTCCAGTAACCATCTGCTCTCACTGATCAACGATATACTGGATATGAGCCGGATTGAGAGTGGAAAGATTCATCTGGAAGAAACAGAAGTCAGTCTGTCGGATGTACTTCATGACCTGAAGACGATCATCAGTGGGCAGATTCATGCGAAGCAGCTGGAACTTTATATGGATGCAATGGATATTACGAATGAGGATGTCTATTGTGACAAGACGCGTCTGAACCAGGTGTTGCTGAATCTTTTGTCAAATGCAGTTAAATTTACACCTGCAGGAGGAACCGTTTCTGTCCGGATCAGACAGCGTCCTGGAACACAGAAAGGCAGTGAGCTGTACGAGATCCGGGTAAAGGATAACGGAATCGGCATGAGTCAGGAATTTGTACAGAAGATCTTTGCTCCTTTTGAGAGGGAGCGTACTTCCACAGTCAGCAGGACCCAGGGCACAGGACTTGGCATGGCCATCACTAAGAACATTGTGGATATGATGGGCGGAACCATTGAGGTTCAGACAGAACAGGGCAAAGGCACCGAATTTATTGTTCGTCTGCCATTCCGGATTCAGTCTGAGCACCAACGTATAGAGAAGATTGCTGAACTGGAAGGCCTTAAGGCGCTGGTTGTAGACGACGATTTTAATACCTGTGACAGCGTGACAAAAATGCTTGTGAGGGTTGGAATGCGTTCGGAATGGACACTTTCCGGCAAGGAAGCTGTTCTGCGTGCACGACAGTCTATGGAACTGGGAGATGCATTCCACGCTTATATCATCGACTGGCGTCTGCCGGATATGAATGGGATAGAGGTCACCCGTCAGATCCGCAGCCTTGGTGATGATACACCGATCATTATCCTGACTGCTTATGACTGGTCTGATATCGAAGCAGAGGCCAGGGCAGCAGGAGTGACTGCATTCTGTGCGAAACCTCTGTTCATGTCGGATATCAGAGAAACTTTGATGACTGCCATCGGCCAGAGTCAGTCTGAACCAGAAGATTCGGTTCTTCCGGCAGCAGGTTCAGATTTCAGAGGCAGATGTATACTGCTTGTGGAAGATAATGAACTGAACAGAGAAATTGCGGTGGAGATCCTTAATGAATATGGATTCCTGGTTGATACCGCAGAAAATGGAGCAGAGGCAGTGGAGAAAGTTAAAAATTCAACATCAGGTAAGTATGATCTGGTGCTGATGGATGTGCAGATGCCGGTAATGAACGGATATGAAGCTACAAAGCAGATCCGTGCGTTGGATGATCCTGCACTGTCGGGAATCACTATCCTTGCCATGACTGCCAATGCCTTTGATGAAGACAGAAAGAAAGCACTGGAATACGGTATGGATGGGTTCCTGTCCAAACCAATTGTCATAGAGGAATTGATCAGCACCCTGCAGAGAAACCTGAATTAGCTGTCCGGAGTATTAGCCCCCACAAATAAAGGAAACAAAAAATATGGATAATAATAAAAAAAAATCAACCGTACTATGTGCAGGTATATTTGTGGTTTTAGTAATATGGATGATATTGACAGTACCTTGCCGGGCTGCTGAGGCGGATAACGATGAAAAGCAGTCACAGATCATTCGTGTCGGTTCATTTGAGGATACCTTTGATTATGTTGATAAAAACGGCGTCAGACGAGGTTATGGCTACGAGCTCATGCAGGCTCTGACAGGCTATACCGGATGGAAATTTGAATATGTGAAATGTGACTGGTCTGACTGTTTTGATAAGCTTGAAAATGGTGAGATCGATATCATGGGTGATATCTCTTATACCGAGGAACGTACACAAAAGATGCTTTTTTCAGATGAACCGATGGGTGAGGAAAAATATATCCTTTATGCTGATCTGTCAAATATGGATATTGGGACGTCTGATTTCAAGTTTATGGATGGCAAACGTGTAGGTGTGCTCATAGATACAGAACCTGAAATCATGCTGACAGAATGGGAAAATAAGAATGGCATACATACAGAGCATGTAAATGTGTACAATAATGATGATGTCGAAAAGAAATTAGCAAATCATGAGATTGATTGTTTTGTATCTCTGGAAGAATCCATCTGGTCTGAACAGGGAATAGCATCCGTTAGCACGATCGGCAAATCAGGCATATATTTTGCAATAAATAAAGAGCGCAGTGACATCAAGACGGAGCTGGATCATGCTATGCGCCAGCTGGAACAGGATAGTCCTTTTTTTAAGGCAGACCTGTATAAGAAGTATTTTACGCTTGATTATAACCAGAGCCTTACAGGCGGAGAAAAGTCATGGCTGGAAGAGCATGGTGACATCCGTATAGGATTTTTGAATAATGATCCGGCAATCTTTTACAGGGACGAAGCAACTGAAAAACTTATGGGTATGCTGGCAGAATATACCTCTTATGCCAAAGACTGTCTGGGGAATCGGGCACTGAAATTTTATATGCAGGAATATGACAGCTATGACGAAATGACGCAGGCTCTGCAGAATTGTGAGATTGATGTAGTTTTTTATGCCGGCAGAAATCCTGATTTCGCAGAAAAAAACGGGTATGCACTTACAAACACAGCCTGGACCTACAGCCTGATGGCGGTAACGGATGAGGGAAAGTTTGATGAGAACAGGGTGTATACAGTAGCTGTACCAAAGGAAAAAGACGCCTTAAAACAGCATATTGCTTTCGGTTATCCGCAATGGAAGCTGGTAGATTATGATTCGCTTGAGGATGCCGCAGATATGGTCATGAATGAAAAAGCAGACTGTTTTCTCATAGGAACCAGTCAGGCACTGAAGTATGATAACAATCGAGATTTCAAGAGTGTTCCACTTACCAAAACAATGGAAGCGTGTTTTGCAGTAAGAGGTGGAGAAGGAACCCTCTTATCGATATTGAATAAAACTTTAAAGGCCATGCCGTCTGACATGCTTACAAGCGCACTTGCTATCTATGACAGTACAGCAGACAAGGTGACTTTTTGGGACTTTGTAAAAGACAATATGTTTGCATTTTTTGTCGCCATAGGATTTTTTGCACTCAGCATCATTAGTATTATCTTCGTACTTTTACGGAAGGCAAGGAAAGCAGAAGCTGTTGCAAAGCTTGCGGCAAATGATACACAAAAGCTCAATGACAAACTGGAAATCGCTTTGAAAAAAGCAGAGGATGCCAGTCTGTCAAAGACCCGTTTTCTTAACAATATGTCACATGACATCCGTACTCCTATGAATGCAATTCTTGGTTATGCACAGCTTATGGAGGATGAGCTGAAAGGAAAAGGGCTGCCTGAAACTTCAGAGCATTTGGAAAAACTACAGCAGTCAGGAACTCTTCTCCTGTCAATCATAAATAATGTACTGGATATGGCCAGAATTGAGAGTGGAAGGATGGAGCTTGATGAGAATTACTGCCGGATTGAAGATGTCTGGAAGTCTTTGTTTGCAGTGTTTGATGAAAAAGCAATGAAAAAGAATATTGTGCTTCATTACGCGATGAATGTAGAACATGAGCATGTACTGACAGATGTTACCAAGGTAAAAGAAATATTCGTCAATATCCTCAGCAATGCCATAAAATATACTCCGGCCGGTGGTTCTGTTATGGTAGATGTAGATGAATTATCTTGTGATGAGTCTGGATACATGATAGTGAGGATTAGTGTCAGTGATACCGGAATCGGTATGAGTCAGGATTATCAGACAAAGATTTTTGAAGCATTCACACGTGAGCAGAACACCACAAAGAGCAAAATCGCAGGAACCGGACTTGGGATGTCAATCGTTAAGAAATATGTTGAGCTGCTTGGTGGAATAATAAATGTAGAGAGTGAACTTGGAAAGGGCAGCACTTTTACAGTTACATTAAAGCACAGGATAGCGGATGAAAGCTATTATGTAAAAGAGTACATTGAAGAGTCCGGAACAGGAAGTGAAATCCTTGAAGGCAGGAATATCCTTCTGGCGGAGGATAATGATCTGAATGCGGAGATTGCAGAGGCAATCCTTGAGCGTGCCGGCCTTAAGACAGAGCGTGTGGAGAATGGTATTCAGTGCGTAAAAAGAATAATGGAAATGCCAACAGGAACATATGATATGATCCTTATGGATATCCAGATGCCCCAAATGGACGGTTATAAAGCAACGCAGGCAATCAGAAACCTGCCAGATAAGGATAAAGCGTGCATACCGATCATTGCAATGACAGCAAATGCATTTGAAGAAGATAAGAGAGAGGCTATTGCAGCCGGAATGAATGGTCATATCGCAAAGCCGATCCAGGTTGATAAGTTGCTGTCGATGTTAGCGGAAGTTATAAGGCAATAGCTTTTTTAAAAGCGACAGCCAGTATCCGCAGACACAGAAATACAGGCAAAAGCCCCCGGAGGTGCGAACTCCGAGGGCTCTCTTTGAAAATACGATTTTAAAGTACCGAACAGTCCGTAAATATAAGGAAAAATGCACTTGATGAAACATGATAAAAATCGAAAAGAATTGTTCATAAAAATTTCATAAAATTTTGCTAAAATAATTTATGAATTATCAGGTTTGAACTTATAGGAGGATTCTTATGGTTAAGCGGAGTGATAAGAAACCATCCTCGGAGAATTATTCTTTTATAAAAGAGACAATTAAGGAACGTCCGACAGACAGAAAAAGCCCTGTTAAGAAATTTCTGACTGCAGCTGTATGTGGTGTGATTTTTGGCGGCTGTGCGGTTGGAACTGTGGCATTATTTCTGCCGGGAGTGATTGAAACGATTGAAGATTCGACAGATCATCATACAGAAGTCACCCTGGTACCGGCTGTTACGGAAGTACCGGCTGGTCGGAAAGAACAGGAGCAGACAGAAACAGGAGAAGGGATGGCTAATACGAAGGTATCCGGTCAGAATGAAGCTCAGTCGTCCACAGCAGAAGACATAGCTGTTAAGGACATGGTAGCAGATGATGCATGGGCAGAGCAGGTGCGAAATGTGGCAGAAGTACCGCGTAAGGCACTGGTGCGAATTCTGGCATTGGGAAATGATGCAGATCTTCTGGATGATTCGTTTTTGAAATATGGTGAAGAAGAGGGATTTGTTTTCCTCAAAAATGATGAGGCGTTTTACATCATGACGTATTCTGACAATATGAATGATGCCGGGAAATTTCAGGTGACATTTTCAAATGGAGATATGGCAGATGCTACGCTTTGCAAGAGTGACAGTCGCACCGGTTTTCTGGTATTCCGGATTCCCTTTACAGATGTAAAAGATGCAACAGTAAAAGATATTCCACAGGCGGCACTCGCAAGAGACGATGACATAGAACTGATGGATGCTGTGATCGCAGTGGGAAGTCCGACAGGAGATTATGATTCCCTTGTCAGTGGGATGATTACTTCTGTGACAGGCACCATGAAAGTGGCAGATGAAGAATATGGAATGCTGACGACAAATATGGTGGGAAGTGAAGAAGGAGGCGGACTTCTTCTGAATATGGCAGGAGATGTAGTCGGGATCATCTGCGGCAGACAGGAAGATGCGAACAGCAGTGTGATCCGTGCAATCGAGGCGACGCAGCTTCGCTCGCTTCTGGAGGGTATGGCGAATGGAGACGATATCTGTTATATCGGAATCCATGGAGCAACGATTTCAGAATACCAGGTAGAAAATCTGGAACTTCCGGATGGCATCTATGTGGATTCAGTTGAACCTGATTCTCCGGCAATGGCAGCCGGTGTTCAAAGCGGTGATATTGTACATACACTTGACGGACAGGAGATCCGGTCTATGGATGACTATTCTTCGACGCTTCAGAGTCTGAACAGAGAATCAAAAGTCAAACTTGAGATCTATCGTAGAAATTCTTATGGTACATATGTGAACGTAGAATTGAATGTAATAATAAAGGAAAAATAGAAAGGCAAAAATATATGCGTTTTATCAATGAATTACATGAGGGAGACCGTGTCAGCGGAATCTACCTCTGCAAGCAGAAACAGTCAGCAATGACAAAAAACGGCAAGCCGTACGATAATGTGATCCTGCAGGACAAGACAGGTGTACTGGACGGTAAAATCTGGGATCCGAATTCTCTCGGAATTGATGATTTTGACACACTGGATTATATTGATGTAGTGGGAGACGTTACGACTTTTGCAGGAGCAATGCAGCTGAATATTAAAAGAGTCCGCAAGGCTTCCGAAGGAGAGTATAATCCGGCTGATTATCTTCCTGTCAGCGAAAACAGTACAGATGACATGTACGGACAGATTTTAAACATGATCAAAACAGTAAAAAATGAATACCTGTCCGCACTTTTGAATAAACTTTTTGTGGAAGATAAAGAATTTCTGAAATCTTTTCAGGAACATTCTGCTGCAAAGACGGTTCATCATGGATTTATCGGTGGATTGATGGAGCATACTTTAAGTGTTACGAAGCTTTGTGATTACATGGCAAATGCTTATCCCCTGCTCAAAAGAGATCTGCTGATCACTGCTTCACTTCTTCATGATGTCGGCAAGACAAAAGAACTTTCTTCTTTTCCTTTAAATGATTATACAGATGAAGGACAGCTTCTTGGACATATTATCATCGGGGCACAGATGATCCATGATCTGGCAAAAGAAATTCCGAATTTCCCTGAAACACTGGAAAATCAGCTTGTGCATTGCATTTTGGCGCATCATGGAGAACTGGAGTATGGTTCACCGAAAAAACCTGCACTTGCAGAAGCAGTTGCGCTGAATCTTGCGGATAATACAGATGCCCGGATGGAGACGCTGACAGAGATTTTTGCAGCAGACAAGGGCAAGAAGGAATGGCTTGGATATAACAGACTTTTTGAATCAAATCTGAGAAGAACAGGAGACGTTTGATCCTCATGGAATATCGTAAAAATGACATTGTTACGTTAGAAATTGTGGATTGCGGAACAGACGGTGAAGGCATTGGCAAAGCTGATGGCTTCACTGTTTTTGTAAAGGACGCAGTCATTGGAGATACAGTTACAGCCAAAATCATGAAAGCAAAAAAGAACTACGGTTACGGACGCCTGATGGAGATTCTGAAACCATCTCCATATCGTGTAGAGCCGATTTGCCCGTCTGCCCGTCAGTGTGGTGGCTGCCAGCTGCAGGCTGTTTCCTATGAAGAGCAGAAAGCTTTTAAGGAGAAAAAGCTTCGCGGACATCTGGAACGGATTGGTGGATTTAAGGAGCTTCCGATGGAGCCGCTGATCGGAATGGACGAGCCGTATCACTACCGTAATAAAGCTCAGTTTCCGGTCGGAAGAAATAAAGAAGGCAGGATCGTGACCGGTTTTTATGCAGGCCGTACACATGCCATTATTGAGAATCGTGACTGTGCACTCGGGATTCCGCAGAACAAAGAAGTTCTGGATCGTGTGATCGCACATATGGAAAAGTATAACATTGCTCCTTATGATGAAATGACCGGAAAAGGTCTGGTTCGCCATATTTTTGTCCGTTACGGATTTTTTACCGGAGAGCTGATGGTCTGTCTGATCATCAATGGGCAGGATCTTCCGCATCAGAAAGAACTGGTGGAAAAGCTTGGCGAAATTCCGGGCATGACAAGTATTTCCCTGAATATCAATAAAAAACGAAATAATGTAATTCTCGGTGACAAGGTTAAAACAATCTGGGGAAAAGAATACATTACAGATAAGATCGGAGATATTTCTTATGAAATTTCGCCGTTGTCCTTCTTTCAGGTAAATCCGCATCAGACATGGAAGCTGTATTCCAAAGCACTGGAATATGCGGACCTCCATGGAGAGGAAACAGTATGGGATCTTTACTGTGGAATCGGAACCATTTCGCTTTTCCTTGCGCAGAAGGCCAAATTTGTCCGTGGTGTGGAAATCGTTCCGGCGGCTATTGAAGATGCCAGAAGAAATGCACATCTTAACGAAATTGACAATGTAGAGTTCTTTGTCGGAAAGGCAGAAGAAGTGTTGCCGCGTGAATATGAGAAAAATGGCGTGTATGCAGATGTGATCGTAGTCGATCCACCACGAAAGGGATGCGATGAAATGCTTCTTAAGACGATCCTGAAAATGCAGCCGAAACGTGTGGTATATGTAAGCTGCGACAGTGCAACATTGGCGAGGGATCTGAGATTTTTATGTGACAATGGATATGAGTTAAAAAAAGTCTGTGGAGTTGACCAGTTCCCTCAGACGGTGCATGTGGAGACGGTTGTTTTACTTTCAAAAGTGCACACTCTTGAATAAATCAAAGCTAGTAAATAGGGACTTTTCAAGAGCTTATCGTTGAAAGATACGAGCGGCTCTGGAGAAGCCCTTATTTTTATGGCTTGAGGAAACTGGTCGATTCACTATCGTTTAAAAGTGCACACCTTTGCAAACGATAGAGGTTTTATTTTGCGCGGATTTGAATTGAAAAATTATTAGAAATATAGTAAGGTAAACTAAAGTTGAAATATGCTGAAAGAAAAGTAAGCTTAATGGTATTTGCAAAGATATTACTGGCTTAGGACGTTGGGAAAATGGCGATGTAGAATTGTTTATGGAGCATCAGGATGAGTTAGATCAAATCATGGAAATCGTGAAACAATCCTTTGATGCACAGGCAGAATAATGATTTTGGGACGTTAAAGGAGGCCTTCTATTTGAAAAAGAAAAAAGACGAAATTACTATCCGTTCCAGCGCAGCGGAATACCTGACTTATGTTGCATCTATCGGTGATCAGCAGGACAGCATTGAGATGCGCTATGAGGATGAGAATATATGGCTGACACAGAAGATGATGGCCACATTGTATGACGTTGGTTTGCCAACGATAAATGAACATATTAAAAAGATTTATGCAGATAGTGAATTAGAAGAGTCTGCAACTATTCGGAATTTCCGAATAGTTCAAACCGAAGGTTCACGTCAGGTGACTCGTGATACAAAGCATTATAATCTTCAAATGATTATTGCGGTTGGATTCAAGGTTAATAATGAGCGAGCAGTACAGTTTCGCAAGTGGGCCAATGGCATCGTGAAGGACTACACCATCAAAGGCTGGGTTATGGATGATGAGCGTTTGAAAAATGGTGGCTCTGTGCTTACAGTAGAATACTTCGATCGTTTGCTTGAGCAGATTCGTGAAATCCGTCTTTCTGAACGTAGATTTTACCAGAAGATAACGGATATCTATGCTACAGCTCTTGACTATGACAGAACAGCAAAAACAACAAAGCAGTTCTTTGCAAAGGTCCAAAACAAGATGCATTATGCAGTTCACGGACATACAGCAGCGGAGTTGATTTATGAACGTGCCGATGCTGATAAGCCACATATGGGATTAACCACTTGGGCAGCAGCACCGGAAGGTAAGATTGTAAAAAGCGATGTGAGCGTTGCAAAGAATTATTTGAGTGAGCAGGAAATGCGTTCACTGGAACGTATTGTATCTGCTTATCTGGATTTGGCAGAGGATCGTGCGGAACGTCATATTCCGATGACAATGGAGGACTGGGCAAAGCGACTGGATCTATTCCTGATGGCAGATGACAGAGAGGTCCTTCAGGATGCAGGTAAAATCACTGCTGAAATTGCCAAGGCAAAGGCCGAAACCGAATTTGAAAAATATCGTGTTATTCAGGATAGGCTGTTTATGTCTGACTTTGATAAGTACATGCTGGAACTGGAAGAGAATGCGAAGAAGTAGTAGCATCGCCATTAAAATTTTCAGTTTGCCAAGGTCGAGTGCATGGGAGTTGGGTCATCAGTCGTGGCGAAAAATAGCTGTTGACCTGTTCTATGTACGAAGAACAGACAAGGTGGAGACGATGGCGGTTCTCTGTTAAATTTGACTTTTATGTTGGAATCACTATAATAGTAGAAACGAATAAAAAAGTTGAACTTTTTCCGTGGACAGGCGAGGTTCAGACTGTGATATGGATAGCGAATTGTATCAATACTTTTTTGCTACAGAATTTGTTGATATGTTTCCACAAACAAACGGAGATATTTTGCTACATTTCATATTAGTCTGGATCGGTTCCCGAAAACTGACATCAATCAGAAGGTATCGTGCCATGTGGAGACGGTAGTTCTTTTGTCCCAACTGAAACAAAAGCCGGATGATTACATTAATGTCACGATTGAACTTGATGATATGGATATAACATCTGCAGAGACTAAGGCTACATATGATGAGATAAAGAAGTATGTGGCTGAACATAATGCCGGTATGAAGGTTTCCAATCTGTATATCTCACAGGTAAAGAGAAAATGCGGAATTGAGGTTGGAAAGAATTTGCGCGTTGCAACGAGGAGAATGGACTGCTTGCAGGGCAATTCGACGACTGCCGCGACAGACTTGGAACTTGTTCCAAGTCCTAATTTACCTAAAAATGAAGATAGCAGGCAACCGCAGTGTCCAGAAGATAAAGAGAGTGCAATTGTGGAGGCATTGAAGCATTTTAAGATGAATAGTTAATAAAGAGAGGTGCAGATGCTATGCCAGGTATACTCGTAGTTGAAGATGATGAGAATTTAAATCGTGGAATTACATTCTCACTGAAAAAATCCGGATATGAGGTTTTTTCAGCAGAATCAGTGAAAAAAGCGAAAAGAATTGCAAGTGATAATAATGTGGATGTTACCATTTG
>NZ_JACOQE010000012.1 GCF_014297355.1 Blautia intestinalis
GAAGATGATGCAGGGCTTGATTTGATTGATTTCTATGTTCTTCCGCATTATCTTACAGCACCATTTAAGAAAGTTACCGAGAAAATAATGACTGAGTTTTCGGATTTGAATCTATGCCCTATTAACAACCATCAGGGAATTGTAATTGATGGTGAAGGTTCAAAGGTTATTTGCAAAGACTAATTTGAAAAATCCTTTTTTTTGAAACTGGAAAATCGGAAACTGAGGAGATAGACTATTGAGAACATATGAGAATAAAGACGAGCTTAAAAACGAGATAAATAAAAGCTTTGCAAAGTATATTTCAGAATTTAATGATATTCCGGAGCATTTAAAAGATAAGAGAATTGATGAGGTCGATCGAACTCCGGCAGAAAATCTTGCTTATCAGGTTGGCTGGACAACTCTTGTTATTAAATGGGAATCAGACGAAAGAAAGGGTATTCCTGTCAAAACTCCTTCGGATAATTTTAAGTGGAATCAGCTTGGCGAATTATATCAATGGTTCACAGATACATATGCTCAGCTGTCACTGCAAGAATTGAAAGACAGATTGAATGAGAATATCAACTCTATTTATGCAATGATTGATTCTCTGAGTGATGAAGAATTATTTAAACCACATATGAGAAAATGGGCTGACGAAGCAACTAAAACAGCTGTCTGGGAAGTATACAAATTCATACATGTTAATACAGTTGCTCCGTTCGGAACCTTTAGAACCAAGATTAGAAAATGGAAAAAGATTGCACTATAACTTCCAGTTTGTAGAATTCAAAAATTTAATATGAAATGTGAGATAGAGCGTATGGAAATAATCTATACGTTCTATTTTTTTGCCTTTTTTGAAAAAGTGATTAAAAAACTATTGACATTTTGTTACTGGTAGAAGCAGATGGTTATAAAAAGCTTTTGGTAACTATGAGTGCAAAAACAGATAGCTGCGAAAATTTATTATGAGCTAATAGCAAAATTTGATATTTTGTGATATTGAGGGTATGGGGAATCGTAATCTCCATTAAGTTCGTCAGAGAATTATAATCCAGAAATGGGATTTTGAGTTACTCTAGGCGATACTTGCTTTAGAAAATGATTTGCCATAATGAGTTAGAATATGGGAGGAGGAAGCGTTAAAAAAAGAGAGAGCCATAAGCAACTCTCTCTGTGATAAAATCAAAAAGTTATAGTATCAGTGATTCGGTAAGATTACAAAAATCCTTAACAGGAATATTTTCTTTAAGTGGTAAAGCTGTCTCTAAAAAGGTTTCGTCTGCAAATCTTTCGAGTTCAGAATCAAAATATATAATTGAAGCATTTGTATTTAATTGGTATGGTGGAATTGTAACAAAATAATCATAATCTTCGTAAGAAGGAGTGGCGCAAGAAACTTTGATTTTTCCGCCCAATTTCAATTTTGCAAATTCTCCATAAATGGCAGTTAAGGCTTTTTTTCTTTCTTCATCAGAAGTAATTCTATCTACATATCTAATATACCAATAATCTATATTTCCCTCTTTTAATTCAATTAAATAATCGTATGATCTGGGTGTTCCGGATTTTATTGTCCATTCAACTTTATGCAGACTTGTCATCATGGAAAGTCCACGCATTAAGGTAGAAAAAAATTTTTCATGCACCTGAACAGTAGAGAGATCCAGAGAAAATCCATTGTCTGCAATTATCTTTTTCCGTTCCCGTATTTTCTTAGAAGAATATCCCGTTGCATCATATAATTCTTGGATAAGTTCTGGATCATCAATGGCTTTTGCAATTTTATCAATAGTGCTTTTATATGGTCTTCCAGATCGGGCACCGTTGAGCATTCGTGAAATGGTTGCATTATTTAAGCCTGTTTGTTCAGATAATTCTTTTTGTGTTTTTTTCTGTAAAATGATTTGAAGTATATTGATGAATCTTTCCTGATCGTAAACGCTGTCAGGATTTATTAGTGTGCCTGAATTTGATATAAATTCGTTCATTCAAATCTCCTCTTGACTTCTTTGACTTTGTATAAATTGACTTCTTGTAGTTTATCTTATCAATTATATCCCTAAAAATCAATTTAAAACATAAAGAAATCAAAAAATGCTTTATTGATATTCCTTTAAAAGTCAAAGAAGTCAAAAACGTAATTGACATTTTGATATCTTTGTGTATAATGTAAATCAAGAAGTCAAAGAAGTCAAACAAATCGAAAAGAAAGGAAGGAGGGCTGTGGATTGAAATATAGGGTTGTTTCGGTTTTGAAAGATAATAGACCACGTTTTTTGATTATTTCTGATATTGAAGAAATTGAAATCCTTCCATCAAAGTATTTGAAGCATCTGGATCAGATTAATGCTTCTCCGAATACTGTAAAATCCGCAGCCTTCGCACTTTCATATTATTACA
Source organism: Blautia intestinalis (assembly GCF_014297355.1). GTDB lineage: Bacteria > Bacillota > Clostridia > Lachnospirales > Lachnospiraceae > Blautia_A > Blautia_A intestinalis. The sequence goes on from NZ_JACOQE010000012.1 coordinate 2,392, forward strand.
ATTATCTGCAGGAGCAAACGATAGGATTGGATGAGATTACATTGCTATCCTATTCAGAGCAGAATAAACATTTTATTGATTTCTTGTATTGGGTTAAGAGTGGAAAGCATACTGAGCATAAAACACAGACGAGCAATAAGACCTGCAATATGTATCTTGGTGCAGTCTTCAGATACTACCAGTTTTTGGCACTGGAAGATGTCTTGCCAATGCTTAAAGTCTTACGAGTAAAAAAAGTATCATATTTTGACAGTATGGGAGTAAATCATCAAAATGCAGTGAATTCGTTTAAAGGTTTCTTCAAAGAAGAAGAATCTAATCTGGAAGAAATAACATCCGAAGAAATACAGGAGCTGATAAATGCCTGTACGAATGATAGAGATCTATTGCTGATAGCAATGATGGCAGAAACCGGTCTTAGATTAGGGGAAATTCTAGGAATCCATTATACCGAAGATATTGATTTTGAAAGAAGGACGGTTTGGGTAAGGTATCGTGAATCTAATACCAACTTGGCAAGAGCAAAAAATGCAGAATATAGAATGGCTTTGTTAAGTAATACAACTTTTGAGTTCTTGGTTAAGTACATTTCTGATAATCGAAAAAGTCTGATGAACTCGGAGTATCTATTTACAAAATTAACTGGAAAAAACAAAGGAGAGCCATTAGATGCGGATTCTGTGTATAGCATGTTGAAAAGGCTATCCAAAAAAACGGATATCAATTCCCATCCGCATCAGCTCCGACACTATTTTGCGGAGGAAAGAAGAAAAGAAGGATGGGATTTGAATGACATTCGTTTTGCCTTGGGGCATAAGAAAGTTGAAACTACCATTAAATACTTGGGTGAAAATAATGAACGATTGATAGAAGCGACAGATCAATACTACTTAAATAATGAAGATTTATACCAAATTGCAGATTTTCTGTAAAAGGAAGGAGGGATTACCTTGGCAGTATTAAAAATTGTTCCGAAGTTATATCAGGAAAAAATATCTGAAAAATTAAAGGAAGAAATATCTTTAGTTACGACTGGAGAAGCAAAATACTATAACCGGTTATACAAATTTTTTCAGTATACAGATATACAGTGTACTGCAGATATTAACTATGAAACGAGAAAAATGTATATGGATTCTCTTGAAAAAGAGGATATTTCAGAAAAATATAAAGCGGAATTACTGAGCTTATTTGATCGTTTAAAAATAGAAAATATGCCGGATGTCTATTCACAAGGAAAGCCCTTCTCTGTAGAACAGGAGTTTTTTAAGCAAGACAAATTGTTTTTGCTGTATGTCCCCAATAAGAAGAAAGCACAATCTTTCCGTCAGGTGGTCGATAAGAATGATTTGTTATGGGACTTAACGAGGATACATTCATCACAGTTGGTGCGACAGACAAAAATATTGCTGTGTGAAATTCTGAATATGGATAAGGTACAAAGACATCGAAGATATTTTTTAGAACCATTAAAAGCACTTGTACGGTTTTGCGATAAGTACGGAATAGATGATATTGAAGAAATGGAACAGGCAGATGAAAACAGATTTTATCTGTATTTAAACAAGGAGTCAGAAATTATAAAAAAACAGGCTTCTAAGATTGTTGAGTTTGCGAGAAGAACGTTATTTCTAACAGATTCAGAGATAAATTGGCAAGCATGTATCTGGTATATGGATAGGTTTCAGTTTGATAAATCAAGAATCAATGCCAGTTCACCTGTTAAAAGTCTTTCATTTATTAATATTTACGAAAAAGAAAATCGTTGGTATTTACAATTATACGCAAAATATTTAGTTGGGATATCTGATCTGTCTTTATCAAATATCCGAAATACAATAAGTTTTATTTCACAATTTTTAAAATATCTGGATGGACAGAGTAAGAAAGTAACTGAACTGGAGATACAAGATATAGCGGATTATGTATCTATTTTGGATGTGTCCGATATTAAATATTCCACGTTTAACCGATATATAACTCATATACATACATTTCTACAGTTTTTGAAAATGAAAAATATTGAAGTGTTGAAGTTTTATCCGGAACGATTTTTAAAAAAAGGTTTTCCAGAACACAACGAAAGAAGTGTTCCAGAAAAAACAATTGCTCATCTGATTAAGGAGTTGCCGGCATTCCCAGAGCATTTACAGTTGATGTATTTGATTTTGTTTTGCACAGGAATTAGGAAAAGCGAGGTTTGTACAATAAAATCGGGAGCCTTTTATTCACAAGGCAATGAGAATTGGATGCGCATATATCAAAGCAAAATGCGGAGGGAAAAAGTCATTCCTGTTCCGAGTTTATTGGTTGGACTGGTGAACGATTATGAAAAAAAGTACGGAATAAAAAATGGGGAGTATTTATTCAAAAATAAAAAAGGTGGTGCATTTAATGGACAGACATTTTCAAATCAGATGATTCGGGAGTGTAAGGCTCGTGGGATTGCCTGTGGAGATTATATCTTTAGAGCACACGATTACAGACATAACCTTGCAACTTCAATGTACGGAAATGGAGTTTCTATACAAGGGGTACGAGATTATCTGGGACATTCAAGTGAGAATATGACAAAACAGTACATTGATTTCATGCCGGAACGTATTGTATCGGCTGAAGATAAATATTTTTCAAGAAATCAGTCATTTAAATTGAAAGGAGTAGAAGATGATGAAAGGTAATATTAATTTGATTTCTTATGACTGTTATCAACAAGCTACAGAAAAACAGTTGGCTGGGCTGAAATGGAAGGAAAACAGGGTGTACTACATATCAGAGATTCGTAATGAAAAGATACAGGATGAGATTTATGGGTATATCGATGATAGATGTAGACGTTTATCATTATCAACAGCCGTAAATGATATTTACAGATTTGATCTGTTGAAAGAATTTCTGAATGAGAAGTGTACAAGCTGTAGCAGCATTACTGATAAAAAATGGGAAGAACTGGAGAGAAGCTATAAAGCATTTTTATATAAAAAAGGATTGGCGCTGTACGTTAGAAGAAATAGACCGGATAGGCGGAATGTTGAGCAACAAAATAGCGCTCAGGTTTCTTTTCTGAAAATGTATTATGAGTATGTTGTGAAGTGTAAAACAGCAGATATTCCAGAAAATGAAAAAGATGTATGGGATATGAGAAAGCTGGATATTGTGCCAAGGAGTAATCCGATTCGTGGAAGATATAGATTAGATTTTCGTGAGATTAGGCAGAGAGAATTTAAAGAGATAATAAAGAGAATATTGTATAGCCACTGCCAGACAAAAGCAATGGGTAGTATAAAAGGCGAATTGTGTGGATTCCGTCGGTTTGCTAGATTTATGTATGATCGGTTTCCAGAAGTAAAGCATTTTACAGAAATTAGCAGGGATATGATAGAAGATTATCTGGTTTATATAAAAACGGATACCGGTCTTACATCAGTCAGTTACACAACAGAACTGTCGGTTTTGGATAATCTGCTGGATGAAATTGGGCGGGAACTGGAAATAGAAAATTTATGCAATCTTTTTCTGTCCAGTGATTGCAGAGCATATGACAACGCTTTGCCAGAAGCGTATTCAGATGCAGAAATCAGGAGATTTAATAGTGCATTAACAAAATTAAAGCCCCAGTTAGGAAGATGTCTAATAATACATCAGATGCTCGGTACAAGAATAGAGGATACGTTGACTTTGCGAAGGGATTGCTTATCTGAGAAATCTGGGCATTATTTTATAACTATTCTCCAGCATAAAACAAGGAAATACAAAAGACCAGTCAGCGATCAGCTGGCAGAAGTGATTAGAAAAGCAATAGAAGTTTCAGAAAAGGACCATCCAGATTCAGAATATATTTTTTTGCAAGATAATGGGAAATTATATACAGATTCAATGCTGAAATATCATGTAAATATCATGATTTATGAAAATGATATCAGGGATGATAATGGAAATTATTTTGAGTTTCGTACACATCGTTTTAGACACACTTTTGGAGTAAAACTTACAGAAATGAAATTAGATGATGATAGCATTGCAAGGCTGTTGGGGCATAAGGATACACGAACCATACCACATTATCGGCGGTTAAGAAACGAAGCATTAGCGGAGGATACAAAGGCTGTACGAGATGAAATGAATGAATTATTAGCACAATACAGGAGGGAAAAGGAAAATGCAGAAACACGATAAAATGGTAGCACTGGCAAAAGAAAAAAGTGCGGAAATGACGGAAACAGCAATAACAGCTATTGAAACAATGTATAGAAAAAATATAAAAATTTCAGTTGCTGAACTTACAAAATTAACAGGACTTTCCAGAGGTTTTTTCTATAATAATCCGAATGTGAAACAGGTCATGATGGAATTGAAGGAAAAACAACAGGGAATGATATTGCGAAATCCTAAAAGCGATGCTATTGCAAAAGCACAGGAAGCACGGATTAAGAGTTTAGAACAGAAATTATCCGATAGTGTTCCGAAAAACGAATATGAGAATCTACAGAAAAAATATGAAGAATTACAAGTGAAATATAGTCAAATGAAAAAGGGAACACTGTTGAAGATGTACGACCAATTATAGGAAGAAAAGGAGAATATTTTATGCAGAACGAAATTTACGATGAGAAAAATGGACTTACTTATATGTTATGTGGTGATTATTATTTGCCGGAATTGGCACTTAAAGATATTGAACCAACATATGGGAAATATGGGATGCTTCGTAAAAGCTATTTACAGGAACACAGAAGGGCAAAATATCAAATATTGTTGTTACAAGGAAAACTTGTTGAGCATTTGAATCAGATTGATGCAGAAGCAAGGGATAGGGAAGAACAATTAGTAAAACAGATGATGGAGAAACAAGGAATTACAGAGAAATTAAAAAGACAGGACAACATGGAATGGACTAGGAGGATGAATACCATTTGTCATGATGCAGAAGAGATGATTTTGACGGAAATGATATACACGAAAGGATAATGAACTGTATTGGATAGCAAGAATTTTGCAGCCCGGATAGCAAAAAAGTGGAAGTCCGGATAGCAAAAAAATGGAAGTCCGGATGGCAGGATTCTTGCTGTCCGGAAAGATAAAAAAGTGAGGGATTAAAAATGTTGGTTAAGTACATAATAAAAGTGTTTTTGTGTTTGATTCTTGTAGTAATGACATTGATTTGCTGGTTATTAAAAATTCCTATGATGTTGGGAAATATTTTTCTTTACTTTTTATCAATTATATTTATTCTGACAGGTGTTTTGAGCTATGGATTTGCATTGGAATCTGCAAGAGAATGTGGTCGAATGATAATAATTGGGATGGCATTTGGTGCAATACCAGACTTTGTCCCATTTTTGGGAAAAAGTTTAGAGACATTGGTTGACAAACTGTTGAGTATGATAAATGAATGAGAAAGTCGATATGAAAGAGGGCTGTGAAAGGTTCTCTTTTCTTTTTGCAACTGTGAAATGGCAAGATAATAACGTTATATACATTGTGTATTAAGTACAGATATTGTATTTCTGCATGATGGGAACATAGGGAGTCCATATAAAGGCCTTGAATACCGGACATGACGGAAGCTTAAGCACTGCCCATGCCAATTCGGCTTCGGACATGCTGTCAAGACTTGAAACCATGACCCTGATGGGAGTGGACCTTCCGCTTGAGGCCATTCGAAGGCAGATTGCTTCCGGTGTTGATATTCTTATTCATCTGGGAAGAATGCGTGACAAAAGCCGTAAGGTACTTGAGATAACAGAAATATGCGGATTTGAAAATCATGAAATAAAGACACGTACGCTTTATCGTTGGCAGGAGGGAAAGGGACTGGTACAGACCGCCGAACTTCTGAACAGGGAAAAGCTGATACGGGCAGGAGTGACCATATGAAGCAGAGTTATGAAGAGTATCGTTTTTCCGTGACAGAGATTTTGAAGTATCTGGTGCAGGGACTTCTGCTGTGTGGTGCGGTGGATTATCTTTTCTATCAGAATCCATGGCTGATGTTTCTTGCATTGCCGGTTACGGTATTTTTTCTGAAATGGAAAAAGAAAGGGCTGATCCGTGAACGGAAAAAGAACCTGAATTATCAGTTTAAAGATGCGCTAAATGCGCTGAGTGTTGCTGTTCAGGCAGGATATTCTGTAGAAAATGCAGTTATGGCATGTTCCAGAGACTTGGAACGGCTGTATCCGCAGGAAACAGATATTGTGCGGGAATTTCATTATATGGAAACACAGCTGAAGGTAAGTGTGCCGGTGGAAGAGCTTTTAATGAGTTTCGGCGACAGAAGTGGGATCGAAGATATCGAAAATTTTGCAGCAGTTTTTTATACCGCCAAAAGAACCGGTGGTGACATGAACCGGATCATACAGACTTCTTCGAGGATGCTGGGTGACAAGATTGACGTGCGCAGAGAAATTGAGACGACACTGGCGGCAAAAAAGGCGGAACAGATGATCATGAGTCTGATGCCGGCCGGAATCATTCTGTATCTTAAGCTGACTTCACCGGGATTCCTTGAAGTACTCTATGGAAATCCGTTCGGAATTCTGGCAATGTCCCTGTGCCTTGGAATTTACGGGCTGTCTTACTGGCTTGGAAGACGGATTGTAGATATTGAAGTTTAGAAAGGAAATGCGGGAGAGCCGCACAGAATAAAATATGTGGGTACATATAATACTCTTTGTGCTGACTTTTGGAATCATGCTTGTATGGAAGGCAGGCTGGATCCGATTGGACGGAATCGCAGACCGACAGAGCATGCGGCTGTTTCTGCTTGTTGCGGTCTGCGGAAACCTTCTGGGAATGGCACTGACCATGACAGACGGCAAAGTTGTAGTCTATCAGGAAGGACACCGCATGGAGAAGACTCCGGATGGTGCATACACGGAAGAACTACTGGTGTCTGTGAATGGTCAGAAACCGCAGAAGTTTGATGTGGAGATTCCGGAAAAAGAGACGGAGGAGACAGAAGTCGAACCGGAGCAGGAAGTAAATGAGACAGAACAGAGACAAAAAGAATTAAGAGAAATCATTGAAGAATATAATCAGCAGAAACAGGATCCGGATTATTATTATCTGCCGGATCAATGGGACGGTCAGAAACTTATCTGGCAGAAGTCCGGTGATCAGACAGGATCACTTCTGGCATCGCTCGCGTTTTTTGCAGCGTTTGTTGTGATGCTGAAAAAAGCAAAAGAGCAGCAGGAAGAAATGGCAAAACGCGCAGAACAGCTTTTGATGGATTATCCGTCGCTGATCATGAAATTTACTCTTCTGATTCAGGCAGGCATGACGGCACGTAAGGTGTTTCAGAAAATGAGTGCAGATTATATGAGAAACCGTTCAAAGACCGGACGATATGCGTATGAGGCAATCACGATCATGTGTCATGAGATGGACAGTGGTGTTGCAGAGATGGAAGCATATCGCAGATTCGGAGAAAGGTGCGGTCAGATGAAGTATAAGACCTTTTCCACGATTCTGATACAGAATCTTCAAAAAGGCAGCCACCGGATGGCGGATCTTCTGGAAAAAGAGGCACTGGAAGCGTGGGATGAAAGGAAGCGAAAGGCAAGAGTGCTGGGTGAGACAGCGGCTACAAAGCTGCTCGTACCGATGGTCATGATGCTCGCGGTGGTGATGGCGATCATTATGATACCGGCATTTTTATCTTTCTATGGATGATGGAGCAGCAGGAAAGAGCAGATAGAATAAGGAGGCAGAATATGAGTGCATGTATGCGGACAGCGAGAGAGTTTATGCGTGAAGAAGATGCAGTAGGTGTCGTTGAAATCATTTTGATACTGGTCGTGCTGATCAGTCTGGTAATCATTTTTAAGGAACAGCTGACGAATCTGGTGAGAAGTATTTTGAGCAAGATTACGAAGCAGAGTAATTCTATCTGAAAAGGAAAGGAGTATGCCAATGGAGAAAAAAGGAAGTATCACTGTTTTTCTGGCGCTGATTCTGAGCTTGCTGCTGTCACTTGTTACGACAGGAATCCAGTCGGTGCAGGCTGCGGCGGCAAGAACGCAGATTCTGAACAGTATGGATATCGGACTCTATTCTCTGTTTGGACAGTATGACCGTTTCCTTATGAAGGAATATGACCTGTTTTTCATTGACGGAGCACAGGGAAACTCAGATTTAAATCTGGCTGCGGTATATGATAACCTTGAATCCTATATGAAACCTGTACTGAAACAGAACAGTCAGAAGCTTGCTTTGAAACAGGGCGGATTTACAGGCTATCGTCTGGCAACTGATGAAGGCGGAGAAATTTTTTTTCGGCAGGCAGTGACATTTATGAGAGACACACTTGGAAGCCAGGGCGTGGGACTACTTCTTGACCGTTATCACAAAAAAGAAGAAAAGATCAGACAGGCGGAAGAAGCCGGACGTCAGAGTGAGGATGGCAACAGCCTCGAAAATTATGATGCAGAGATGGATTCAGCAGCACAAAAAAGTCAGGAAGCCGAAGCTGCCTCGAAGTCAGAAACCGGTTCAGGTGCCGAAGATATCTTCGGAAGTGGTGAAGAATCAGGCGGAAATGCCGGCGGCAATGAGATAGTGGAAGCACCAAAACCTCCTGCAGTCACGAATCCGATTCCGATCATAAAACAGATTCGAAAAATGGGGCTGCTTGATCTGGTTATTCCGGCTGACCGGGGTATTTCCGAGAATCAGATCTCCCTTTCGAATCTTGTGTCACACCGACAGCTGCAGGAAGGAATCAATCTTCCAACGGAGAATATCCAGACGTCTTCTGCGACTTCGCAGATTCTCTACCAGCAGTATCTGATGGAACATCTGGGAAATTACCGGGAACCGTCCACCGCAGGACTTAAATATCAGATTGAATATCTTCTGGGTGGAAAATCCAGTGACCGGGAAAATCTCCAGACAGTTGCAAGGCGGCTCCTTCTGATCCGCGAAGGAATCAATGTATCGGCATTGATGACCGATGCATCAAAGAGAGCACAGATACAGGCACTTGCGCTGGCAGTTGCATCTGGTTTTCTGATTCCTCCGGCAGCAGTGGTGATTGAGACTGCGCTGATACTGTGCTGGTCATTTGCGGAGAGCATTGTAGATCTGCGGGAACTGTTTCATGGAGGAAAAGTACCGCTTGTGAAATCACCGGCAGACTGGCAGTTGTCACTGGAAAATCTTTCGAATTTCCTGCAGGAAATGGACAGTGAGCGCAAAGATGTGGAGGGCGGCATGTCATATGAAGATTATCTGCAGGTACTTCTTTTATCCACTTCACGTTCGCAGAAACTTAAGCGGGGAATGGATATGATTGAAGCGGAGATACGTGCGACAAAAGGCAGAGAACAGTTCCGGTTGGACTGTTGTATTGAAGCAATTGAGGTGTCTGTGGATGTGCGGGCAAACAGAAGCAGAACATATACCGTAACAAAACAATACAGCTATATCTGAGGGCTGAAGGGCGGCGTTCTCGCCGCCCGCTAAAAGGAGGTGCAGAAAGATGCTTTTTCAGAAGGCACAAAAAAAGCTCAATGGGAATCAAAACAAGATAGGCAGAAAGAATAAAGAAAGGACACGCTCTCTGAACAGATGGTATCTGTCGTCCCCGATAGGCAGAATCCTCCTGACGCTTTCTGAAAAGGTATCTTTGTGTACCTCATGTGCAAAGATAAAAAAGGCAGGACTGTCAGTAGAGACAGCACTTGTACTTCCGCTGTTTTTTCTGGGTATGGTGACAATGATTTCCTTTATGGACATTTACAGTCTGCAGACGACACATTTGCAGGCGTTATGTGAAAAGACGAAGGAAGCCGGGATGTATGCGTATGTGGCGGACGGAAATGGCCCGGATGAAATCACACTGCCCGATGTATATTCATACAGTCCGGTCGGTGCGCTGATACCACTTCCGAAGGTCTGGATGCACAATACCGTGAAAGTCCATGCATGGACAGGCGCAGAAGAAAGTGGGAAAGGCTCCGGTAACAGCACAGAACCTGAAGAAATGGTTTTTGTGACAGAAAGTGGGTCGGTATATCACACAAAAGCGGGTTGCCGTTATCTGAACCTGTCTATTACACAGGTGTCCGGAAGCAGTGTATCACAGAGGCGAAATGATAATGGGGAGAAATACAGCCCATGTGAGACCTGCAGCCGACATCAGAACCCCTCGGGGACTGTTTATATTACGGGTTCCGGGAACCGTTATCACAATGATGCTTCCTGCAGTGGACTGAAGCGTACCGTTCGGCTGGTCAAGAAATCACAGCTCGGAGACATGCATGTATGCAGCAAATGCGGATAGAGATTCGGCGGAGACATTACAGAAGCAGCAATAAAAATCTCAGAAAGAATGAAATGATCAGAAGAAAGAAGGAAAAGGAAAATGGAAAAATACGGCACACTGATCTTTCTGCTTTTCAGCAGTTTTTTGGATATCCGAAAAAGAGAAATCTCAATACCGGTCACATTGCTGTTCGGACTGGCAGGAGTGGCATACAGTATCAAAACCGGAAGAACAATGACGGACTATCTGATTCCGGCGGCCATAGGCATTTTTATTTTTGCATGCAGTATCCTGACACGGGGACAGGTAGGTATGGGAGACGGATGGCTTCTTATGGCGCTGGGATGTATGATGCGAATGGAAAGCTACATTCAGACGGCCTGCATTGGAATGCTGCTTGCGGCGGCATGTTCCGGTATCCTGTTGCTGGTGTTTCGAAAGAATAAAAAGACGGAGATTCCACTGGTACCTTTTTTATTGCTGGGATATGTAGGAGGGATGGTTATATGAAGAAAAGAATCCTCAAAAATTACAGATACAGGATTGTAAACTCAAGACATAAGAAATATAGAAGTAATCTGTGCAAGGGTAGTTTTACGATAGAGGCTGCATGTGTCATGTCTATCGTGCTTCTGACAGTTATGGGAGTCATTTATCTGTCATTTTTTGTACATAACCGGGCATGGCTGACGGCGGCAGCCTGCGAAGCATCATTGAGTGGAAGTATGGAGGCAGTGCGTCAGGACGGACAGGCGCAGGCAGCAGCAGAAATCCGTGGTGAGGAGCTTGGAAATGTAGGATTCTTCGGGGCGGAAAATCTGCGATGTCATGTAAATGCAGGAAAAAAGAAAGTCAGTGTAACTTATGAAGCAGATACGATTGCAGGTTTTGGTGGATTTAAATGGACATTAAAAACAGAAGGAAACTCAAAAGTCATTCGGCCGGTAAAATGGATCCGCAGGCTCAAGGCTGCAAAGGAAGTGATTGGTATAACAGGAGATTAAAATATGTATGCAGAATATAAAAGAGATGTAAGTCACAATTATTTGATCCTACGAGAAGAAGAAAAGGTAAATACAGCATCCTATCAGGTACGAATGCTGACGGGAAATGTGATTCCCTCTATATTAAAGTGCAGATTGCAGGGACTGGACGGGAATCTGCTGTTTTATTATGACATCACATCCAGGCAGTCACTGGCGTCTTTTTATGAACAGCGGAAATTTCACAGAAAAGATCTGCACATGCTTTTTGGCGGATTCATTCGTGTGATGGAAGAGATGGCGGAGTTTCTTATGAATACAGACCAGCTCCTTTTATGTCCGGAGTATATCTTTCTGGATATAGAGAAGCGAGAAGTGAAATTCTGCTGTCTTCCGGATTATCATCATCCGATACAGGAACAGTTCCGGGAACTGACAGAATACCTTCTCCCGCGACTTGACCATGAAGATCCTCAGGCAGTGAGTATGGGCTATGGAGTCTACCGGAAAGCAATGGAGACAGGATTTCAGCTTGAACATATAAAAGAGGCAATTTATCAGAACAGAGAAGTTATAGGGAAAAATGACAATAAAGACTCTGCACAGAAACAGGGGCAGAAGCCCCCGGAAAACAATCTGGATGGTGCGGATAATTTTGGAGAAAAAATACAGGAAAAGGCAGATGTTTCACATTTACTGGAGACAGACGTGGAAAATAAAACTTCAAAAAGGAAAAAAGACAAAAAGAAAGAGGAGTCTGATTTTCAAAAGTCCTCCAACGAATGGACGGGTGCTTTACTTTGTGTTTTCACAGCAGCAGTTTTGATCATTCTTCTTATACTTCGCTATCTGGGGTACCTTCCGGGAATCCCGGCGGAAGCTATCTTCGGAGGAGCCATCATCCTTTTGGCTCTCGCTGCATTCTTGTCCTGGACAGCCGAAAAGAAGAAGCAGAAAAAGCAGATGAGTGCAGAGTGGAGAAAAAAGGTGAAGAGGGAACTTGATGATACATATGAAAGCAGCAGTGAGAAAAGGAGGAAGGAGAGAAATTCAGAGGATTTGTATGAAGCAGATTCAGTACAGGAAAAAATGCCGGAATGGGGAGACGGAAAGTATAAAATGCCGGAACAGACCGGGGAAACAGAAAACTACGGTGAAACCGTCGTTCTGTCCGCCGGACAGACTGAAGGCCCTGCCAGTCTTGTAAGCCGCGAACCGGGAGAACTTGCGACAATCTATCTGGATCGTGACCTTATGGTGATCGGTAAGATGGAAAATGCCGCCGATGCTGTGATCTCCCTCCCGACAGTCAGCCGTATTCATGCAAAAATCCGTAAGGCAGATGACGAATATTATCTGTCAGATCTCAACTCGAGAAATGGAACTTCAGTAAATGGAAGACTGCTGAAGACAGGAGAGGAATATCAGCTGCAGGACGAGGATCAGGTGGAATTTGCACAGGCCCGGTACATATTTTTAAAATAGACGGAGAACGCCTGAAAATACGGTTGAAGGAAAAGCGGTTATATAGACTTTTATAATACGGTATGCTATACTTTCTGAAAGAAAAATGAAAGAGAAATATAACCCATGAAAAAGAAAAGTAAGGTATGCTGGTTGATATATATAGCGGCATTTGTTGTATTTTTATATATCGGATATAAGGTACCATACTGCCATGATGAATGGCAGTGGGGTCTGGATGAACGGATAGAACTTATGAAAAACGGTTTTAAAGATTATAATGGCCGTTATCTGGGAAATCTTCTGGCACTTTTGATTACCAGAAGCGTACTTGCAAAGGCTGTGGTACTTGCAGCAGGTGTTGTGTGGCTTTTGGATGTCATGTATAAAAATATACGTTTCGAAGAAGAAAGCTGGACAAAAGAAAATACATTTTTACTATTGGGAGCTTTTTTTCTTTTAATCTCAATTCCATCAACGTTGTTTCAGCAGAGCTATGGCTGGCCGGCAGCATTTGTAAATTTTGTTCCACCGGTTTTTCTGTTTTTGATTTATTATAACTGGACGGAATGGGTGTATACGAAGCAGAAGCAGTCTGCTATTCCTGTCTGGGAAACAATTATGGTAATTCCACTTGGTATTTCTGTACAGTTGTTTTCTGAGAATATTACAGTGTTTGTGGCTTTTTATGCGGTATGGATTGTTGTGTATACACTGATTCGTTATAAAAATATTCCGCTTATAGAATTAAATTTTTTATGGGCTTCTATAGCGGGGGCGCTGATTATGTTTTCTAACGGTGCCTATTCAAGAGCTGCTGACGGATCAGACGGATATAAAGAAATTCACATAACTGTCAGTGGATTGGCAAGACAGTTTATTAGCAATATCTGGTATCATTTATCAATAAATAACTGGGTGTTAAATATACTTTTGATTATTGTCTTGTTGATTTTGATTCAGAAAAGTGGGCGAAAAACTTTTGCCACAATAGAAATGACGATAGTATTTTGTGGGTACAGTGTATATAGTGTCTTTCATAAAATTTATCCACAATGGGTATTTGACAGTGATCAAAATCTGAATAATGCGATCAATACCATGCTTGCGATTTTGTTTTTTGCAAATGTGCTTTTGTGCATCTGGAAAAATGTAGACAGGAAAGAGGGAATTTCCATGTGCATTCTCTATCTGTCATCGGGAGCTGTGGCGGCGCCGCTTCTGGCAGCGAATCCTATTGGTGCGAGATGTTTTTACGTATCTTATATTTTTCAGGCACTGGTGCTGTTGAAGCTGATCAGATATCTGACAGGCAGATACAGGACGGAGTTGTTCTATCCTATACTGATAACAGGAATGGCGGTCTGTGTTCTGTGTGTGATATATGTAAGAATGTTTTTGGCAATCGGTCAGGTAAACGATTACAGAGCACAATTGATACAGACGGGAATAGAGCAGGAACAGAGGGAAATTGTGCTGCCTGTTCTGCCGTATTCGGAATATTTCTATCAGACTATACCGCCAAATGAGCGATGGGCAAAACGTTTCAAGAAATTCTATCATATCCCGGAGGATGTGACAGTGAGATTTGAACAAATTCTGGAGTAATGATCTATATGGAAGAAATAAAAAAAGAGCCGGTGACGGTCGGCCTGATCCTGATCAATATTATCGTGTTTCTCGCGGTGGAATTCAGCGGAAGTTCACAGAACACGATTCATATGCTGGACTGTGGCGCAGCCTACACACCGATGATCATAGAAGGCGGGGAATATTACCGACTGTTTACCTGTATGTTCCTGCATTTTGGAATCGAACACCTTTTGAATAATATGCTGGTTCTGTTTGTTCTGGGAAGCCGTCTTGAACGTGTGATCGGCAAGATAAAATTTCTGATCATCTATCTTGTGGGCGGACTTCTCGGCAATGTGATCTCAGTGCTTGTTGAGTTGAAATCTATGGATTTTGCCGTATCAGCAGGCGCTTCCGGTGCAGTTTTTGCTGTTATGGGAGCGATGATTTATATTGTGGTCCGCAACAAAGGATGGCTCGGAGATCTGTCTGCGAGACAGATTCTTGTCATGGCATTTTTTTCTCTTTATTATGGATTTACCAGTACAGGAGTGGACAATACAGCCCACGTTGCAGGACTGGTTTGTGGAATGATGATTTCCATTCTTCTGTATCATCCGAGAGGCAGAAGAATATAAAAGGTTGTTCCTTCACCGGGTACACTTTCGACGCGGAGCGTCCCATGGTGTGCTTCGATAATCTGCCGGGTGACAGCAAGCCCGAGACCTGTGCCGCCGGGCTTGTACGTTACGAAAGGAAAAAAGATCTGTTCCAGCTGTTCCGCGGTCATGCCACAGCCATTGTCATGGACGGTGATCTGGATTCCATCTGAAACAGCAGAAGCGATGATTCGAATTTTGCCGTGTGCGTGCTGAATAGCCTCCTGTGCATTGCGGAGAAGATTAAAAAGAGCCTGACGGATTTTTGTCTGATCCAATTCAAGATGGGGAAGATCCTTAGGGATGTCAGTCTCAAGTACAATGCCCAGATAATCCAGTGCAGGTCGAAAGGTATTGGCAATTCGATCAAGCCACAGGCTTGTATCCGTTGATACGAGAGAGAGATGTCCTGCATTCTGATACCGGGAAATTTCATCAAGAAGCTCACGGATGTAATTCAAATTTTCCATAATGTTGTCCCAGTGTTCATCCAGACAAAGTTGTGGATGATGGTCGGACAACATTTGTAACTCACTTGTGATAAGAGCGAGGGGGTTGCGTATCTCATGTGAGAACATCGAGAGTGTCGACTGAAATTCTTTTTTCTGCTGTTCAAATTTGTTATTTTCCTGCATAATCTGTCACCTCATGGGAAGTGTATCATCATAAAATACCACAATCAACAAATTTCGTATTGAAAAATTCGCACAAATACGAGACAATATAGTTATTAAACAGTTATTTTTACAGAATTCTGAAGGAGGAATTTATCATGGAAAATTGTATTTTTTGTAAAATCGCGAATGGAGAAATTCCATCCGCTACATTATATGAGGACGAAGACTTCCGCGTGATCCTGGATCTGGGACCGGCTTCTAAGGGACATTCCCTGATTCTTCCGAAATCACATGCT
Organism: Blautia intestinalis; assembly: GCF_014297355.1. Taxonomy (GTDB): domain Bacteria; phylum Bacillota; class Clostridia; order Lachnospirales; family Lachnospiraceae; genus Blautia_A; species Blautia_A intestinalis. Next base: position 18,253 of record NZ_JACOQE010000012.1, read on the forward strand.
GCCAATATTTATGAACTTCCGGATGAAACCGCAGCGAAAGCAATGGTTCTTGCAAAAAAAATGGCAACAAAACTCAGAGATGGACTGAACTGTGATGGATTTAATATCGTGCAGAACAATGGCGAGATTGCAGGACAGACCGTATTTCATTTCCATATGCATCTGATTCCGCGTTACGAGGGAGACCAGGTCGCTCTGACATGGAAACCGGGCGAGCTGACCGATGAAATGAAAGAAGAGATTCTGAATAAAGTAAAAGCATGAGTCATACAGAACACGTAAGAAAAAACAACAAAATAAAACGAAAGCGTAAATACGAATGACGATTGAGAATTTTAATCAGTTCTATGATGAATACCAAAGATTCTCAGCATATGTTGCATATTGTATCACGAAGGATAAACTTCTGGCAGAAGACATCAGTCAGGAGATCTTCATCACGTTTTATAAGATGAAAGAAAATCTGGACTATTCAGATCGTAAGAAACTGAAGGCACTGGTTCTTCGCGCAACTACAAACAGATGCAACGATTATTTCAGAAAACCCTCCACCAAACAGGAAATGTGTACATTCGACGAAGAGGGTGTGGAAGAGACTCCCGACGAAAGTGGAGATCCGGAAGCACAGCTTCTGCGTATGGAAGAAGAAACTTATCAGAGACTTGTTCTTCGGAAACTCAGAATGAGAAATCCACAGAACTACGATATTTTGATAAAAACTAAGATGCACAGGATTCCGACCTCGGAAGTTGCTGAGGAATACGGGATCACAACGAACAATGTAAACAACCGTAATCTGCGTTCAAAGGCGTGGATTATAGAAGAACTGGAGAAACTAAGAAGGCAGTCACATTTGTAACTGCCTTCTGTTGCTTACCTGGATAATACACATTCCTCAATAAGAGAAAAGATATGATGAATGGAATCCATCTGTTTGCCACCTGCCATGGCTTCTTCCAAAGTATGACGGTTCTTGTATAACTGATGGATGGTATCGAGGAGCTTTTCATCGGTGATTTCTTCCTCTTCAAGTACCATGCTGAATCCCTGCTTTTCGAAAGAACGGGCATTCAGGATCTGGTCACCGCGGCTTGCATTTGCAGAGAGCGGAATCAGAAGGTTCGGCTTGTGAAGAGCACTGATCTCGCAGATTGCATTCGCGCCTGCACGGGAGATCACGACATCGGACAGCGCGAAGAGATCCGGAAGCTCTTCCTTGATGTATTCGTACTGTACATACCCTTCGGTACCCTTGAGGGACTCGTCCATTTTGCCTTTGCCGCAGAGATGGATAATCTGGAATTCTTTCAGAAGTTCCGGAAGAATCTTGCGGACATGGTCGTTGACCGAGGCTGCACCGAGGCTTCCGCCGATTACCATAAGGACCGGTTTGTCGGAAGTGAATCCGCAGAACTGTCTGCCGGCTTCTTTGTCACCTTTCAGAAGCTCCTGACGGATTGGAGTACCGGTAAGGACTGCTTTGTCTGCCGGAAGACTGCTGACGGTCTCTGGGAAGTTGCAGCATACTTTGACTGCGGAAGGGATACAGAGCTTGTTGGCGAGGCCCGGAGTCATATCTGATTCATGAATAATTGCTGGAATCTTGCATTTTTTTGCAGCGATCACAACCGGGACGGTGACGAAACCGCCCTTGGAAAATACAACGTCAGGTTTCAGTTTCTTAAGAAGTTTTTTTGCTTCGTGGAAACCTTTGAGAACCCTGAACGGATCGGAAAAGTTCTTAGGATCAAAGTAACGTCTGAGTTTGCCTGAGGAGATTCCGTAATAAGGAATTCCCATTTCTTCGATGAGCTTACGCTCAATACCTTCATAGGAACCAATATAGGAAATCTGATATCCGGCAGCTTTGAGTGTCGGGATCAGGGCGATATTTGGGGTAACGTGGCCGGCAGTACCACCGCCGGTAAGAACAATATGTTTCATAGGGAATTCCTCCTGAAAAATCTTTTTATTAACCATAACTATGAACCACCGGGACAGAATTGTCAAGGAGAGATAGAGCTGTCCGCTGTCTGAGATGCTGTGAAAATCATCCGGAATGTGGGAAACGGTAATTCGCAGAAAAGTCTACAGTGGGAAATAGCGGCAGCAGGAGATTATGTAATGAAAGAAAAGTTTGAAAAGGAACAGAAAGACAATTATATAGAAGATCCGATGTTGGACATGCCGGATATGGAGGATGACGAAAAGTTCCGGCAGTGGCTGGAGGAGACATACATTGATGAGGCAGAGCTGATCGAGAAGTCTTTGCTTGCCGGACAGGAGTATGAGAAAAACCTCGATATCGCAGAAGAGTTGAGTGTCCCCAGAGAAAAATTCTATCAGCGCCTGAAAGAAGAAGGGCTGTATGAGGATGAGACGGATGACACTTCGGAGGTTTCAAAGAAAGCAGTCAGATGTGCTGGTACAGAAATCGCCGGAGATGCTGTGGCGAAGAAGAATAATGCTTCTGTGTCAAGGACAGCCGGGGAGAAAATTATTTCTATGGAGGCGAGAACTTCGAAGGAGGCTGGCGGCGCGGAAAAAGCAACCAGAGACAAAATTATTGACATGGAGACAAGAAGTTCGAAAGAGGCTGGTACCGCAGCAAGGGCAACAGAAGATTTCGATTCGGCTGTGAAGACAGAGACAGTAGCAGTGGCTGATATGGAGATATCGTCAGAGAAAAGTTCAAAGAATGACCGTCCGGTCAGAAAGAAGCGGAGTTATTTGCGGCTGGGTAAAGTCGCAGGTGTGGCAGGCGTATGTCTGCTGTGCGTGTTTGCGGTAAGCATGACGGGTGAAGCAAACAGAAATCATTTTATCGAAGGGATTCGATATCTGGCAGGGGATGACACGAGAGTAGTCGTAGATAATGATGAGAATAATGAATTTGCAAATACAGATGAATATGAGGCGATAGAGGATATAGAAAATAAAATCAGTGTTACAGTACCAGAGTTTTATTACAGACCGCAGGGAATGGAATTTTATGATTATACGGTTGATAAGCCTGCTTCATTAGCCAGAATAGAATATAAATATGCAGACACTATGATTTTGTTTTTAATAGATAAACAGAATGAGAATACTGCCAGTAATATAAACCTTGTTAAGGGAGAAGAATATACGATAGATACAATTATAGAAAATGGAGTTGAAATAATTATCAAAGAGATACAGGATGTGGAAGAAGTACCAACGTATAAAGCAGTGTGGTCAAAAGATGATGTGTCGTACAGCCTTGTTGGAAAGATTGAATTGGATGATTTGAAAAAAATTGTAGAATATATGAAATTTTAGAGTGATTTTTCGCGATTTCTTACGTATATATTATGTAAGGGTATGTTTACATAGCGAAAGGAGTGAAAAATGAGCAGAGGGAAGAAATTACTTGGTCTTCTTGTGGCAGTTGGTCTGTCCGTGGGAATGAGTGTAACCCCTGTACTGGCTGAAACTACCAGCATTCTGGATGCAGTTGCAGAGGAAAAGCTTACAGATGAGGAAACAACAGAAGATTTCGCAGAGGATACGCAATATTATCCTGCAAGAAGTACAAATCTCAATTGTGGAAATGTGAAAATTCAGAAAGTTTCAGATCATGAATTATCAATATATGGATTGACACAGTGCCATAAGAAATGCAGTAAAGTATTTTTATCACTTTTTCTGGAAAGAAAAGTGAATGGAAGCTACAGCACATATAAGGTTTTTGAGTATACTGCCAAAAATGTAACGAGTCTTGAAAAGGGATTGAATATTCTTGTTCCAAGCGGCACCTACTACCGTGTGCGCGGATACCATGCGGCCAGTAATGATGGCTTAAAGGAATCAGCTTCCACACTTACAAGTGGTATCATGATTAAGTAATTAATCACTCAATGTAACTATTAACCAAAAACAACATTAAAGAGAAAACCAAAAATCAACCAAAAACCAAACTTTTTAAACCATGTAAAACCAATTAACAAATTATAACTTTAAAAACCTAAGACAAAATCTTTAAACCAAACTACTGCGGGCATCGCGGACATCGGAGAATGCAGAATAAACCGTGTAAACATCCGTTACCTTTCGAAGGGACGTGCTGCCAGCAGACTTAAAAAACCAAACCAAAACCATGTAAGGCAGGGCGGGATTTCAGATCCCGCCCTGTTCCTTTTCTTGATTTTTCCATACATATCCAGCTTTCATTGGTCGGAGAGGCAGATACTATTTCTGAAGTCATCCCAATATCCGTACATGATTGACCTGTCTAGAACTTACTGATGTGGAAACCAACTGATTTACCTGAAATAATTGACCTGCCTAGAACTTACCTATGCAGGAGTCATTCAATTTTAGGAAATTTGTGGACTATGAGAAGACTAAGTGTCATGCAAGTCAATTATGCATCAGAAATCGGTAGACTATGTAAGAAGTTAGTACTAAACAAGTCATCTTAGTGCCTGTAAACGGTGGACTACATAAGAACTAAGTATATGTAAGGTCAATCCAGCAGGTAATTCTATTTTACCAATCTTTCCTGTTTCTGTAATTGCAGGCATCCCAAAATCTTCTCCGTTGCTGTTCACTCCGTTCACAGCAACTTGGTCAAAATCCATTCCAAATCACCTTCGGTGATGGGATTTTGCCCCGTATGTCTCGGGCTTTTGCCATATTCATGACAAAACACCTCGCGGGACATTACGTGTGAACAGTAAATCTTCTCCTGCATTTATCTTGTGATTTTATACAAAAATACTGTTAAAAAATAATTAAATCGTGTATAATGGTTACAACAATATATATTTGCGTGATTTTTCAGACAAAGGGGGCTCGCACATGAAGATAACCTTTATTGGGGCGACACATGAAGTAACCGGAAGCTGTTATTATCTGGAAGCTGCCGGTAAGAAGTTTCTTGTAGACTGTGGTATGGAACAGGGACCCGATTATTATGAAAATCAGGAAATACCGGTTAAGGGAAGTGACCTTGATTTTGTGCTTTTGACCCACGCACATATGGATCATTCCGGAAATCTGCCGGCAATCTATGCAAAAGGTTTTCAGGGACCGGTTTATGCGACACAGGCGACCTGCCATCTCTGTGACATTATGCTTCGAGACAGCGCCCATATCCAGATGTTCGAGGCAGAATGGCGTAACCGTAAGGGACGTCGTCAGGGCAAGCCGGAGTTTGTACCGGCATATACGATGGAAGATGCAATGGGTGTCCTGAAGAATTTTGTTCCGTGTCCATATGAAAAGACGGTCACACCGGCGGAAGGTATCCGTGTACGGTTTGTCGATGCCGGACACCTGCTTGGATCTGCAAGCATTGAAGTGATCATCAACGAGGATGGTAAAGAGAAAAAGATTGTTTTTTCCGGCGATATCGGAAATCTCAATCAGCCGCTGATCAAAGATCCGGTATACCTTCACGATGCGGATTATGTCGTGATGGAGTCGACCTACGGTGACAGAAGCCATGGTGACCGTCCGGATTATGTGGGACTTCTGAGTGAGGTGATCCAGAGAACCTTTGATCGCGGGGGAAGTGTTGTGATTCCATCCTTTGCGGTAGGACGTACGCAGGAGATGCTTTATTTCATCCGTCAGATCAAAGAAGAAGGACGCGTTCACGGACACGATAATTTCAAAGTTTATGTGGACAGTCCGCTTGCAAATGAAGCGACAACCATTTTTAATGAACATATTTATGACTGTTTTGATGAAGAAGCACTGGCACTTGTAAATAAGGGCATCAACCCGTTAATGTTCCCGGGACTGAAAACTTCGATCACAAGTGACGATTCCAAAGCCATCAACTTTGACGAGGATTGCAAAGTAATCATTTCCGCGAGTGGTATGTGCGATGCCGGACGAATCAAACATCACCTGAAACACAATCTGTGGAATCCGAACAACACGATTCTGTTTGTCGGTTATCAGGCAATCGGTACCCTCGGAAGATCACTTCTCGAAGGTGCTACAGAGGTAAAACTTTTTGGTGAGACTGTTTATGTTGGCGCAGAAATCTGCCAGATGCCGGGCATCAGCGGTCATGCCGATGTAAACGGACTTATGACCTGGATCAAATCTTTCAGTCAGAAACCGACAAAAGTTTTTGTTACACATGGTGATGATGAAGTGACGGAAATTTTTGCAAGACGTCTTGAAGAAGAACTTGGACTGGATGCAATGGCGCCGTTCAGCGGCACCGTTTTTGACCTCGCAGAAAATGTCTGCATCTATGAAGCACAGGGCATCAAGATCACGAAGGCTGCCGTTTCACCGAAGACTTCGAAAGCTGCACGTGCATTCCAGAAACTGGTTGCTATGGGACAGCGTCTTATGTCTGTTATCCGTAAGAGCGAAGGTATTCCGAACAAAGATCTCGACCGCTTTACAAGAGAAGTGCAGTCATTGTGTGATAAATGGGACCGAGATGATCTGTCATAAAGAATTGCAAATAAAAATCAATATAAAAAGATGCAAAAAACCGGAGAGCCGATGTGGTTCTCCGGTTTTGCAGTTGATGTACTTATATACAGCATGTAGCTGTACAGGAAAAAAATTAGTTTAAAGCTTCTTTCAGAGCTTTGGAAAGCTGATCCGGACAGGATGTCGGTCTGAAGCCGCAGCGGATTCCTTCGAGTCTGCTGATAGCTTCTTTGGCATCCATACCTTCGATCAGTCTGGCTACACCCTGTGTGTTGCCGGAGCATCCGCCCTGAAATTTTACATCATGAACTTTTCCCTGTTCGTCAATTTCAAATGAGATGGCGCTTGAACAGACGCCGGATGTTTTATATACCATAATCTCAACCTCCTTTGCACAGTATAGCAGAAAATAAAAAAAGTTTCCATATAAACGCAACATTTGGTATAATAAAAAAGAATGTAGAAATTTTGAAATAGACAATTTAAAATACAGAAAAAAGACGGGAGAATTTTATTATGAGATGTATTGGTATCATAGGAGCGATGGAAGTTGAGGTCGCAAGTCTGAAAGAGCGCATGCAGAACGTGGAGATCACACACAAAGCTTCCATGGAATTTTATGCAGGTGTTTTGGAGGGCAAAAAAGTGGTTGTTGTCCGTTCCGGAATCGGTAAGGTAAATGCAGCAGTCTGCACACAGATCCTGATCGACGATTTCCATGCAGAGGTTGTGATCAATACAGGTATCGCAGGAAGTCTGAATGCAGATATCAATATCGGTGATATTGTAATTTCTACAGATCTCATCCATCATGACATGAACGCCGTAGCGTTTGGCTATCCGGTAGGTCAGATTCCGCAGATGGAAGCTTTTTCATTCCACAGCGATGACGCACTTCGCAAGCTGGCAGTACAGGCATGCAAGGAAGTTAATCCGGATATTGAAGTATTCGAAGGACGCATTGCGTCCGGTGATCAGTTCGTTGCAGATCAGGGTGTCAAGGATTTCGTTGTAAAAGAATTCGGTGCATATGCAGTTGAAATGGAAGGAGCAGCAATTGCTCAGGCAGCATACCTTAACAATGTTCCGTTCCTTGTGATCCGTGCGATTTCCGACAAAGCAGACGGAAGTGCAGAAATGGATTATCCGACATTTGAGGCAATGGCAGCAGAGCACAGCTTCAAACTGACACTTCGTATTCTGAAAGACATTCAGGGCTGATCGCGGCACACTTTGCATATTCCTGCATAAAATGTTAGGGACGATGGTAAAGCAGGAGCCTGTCCATGTATTATGACAAGTTTTTACCATTTTATCTGACCTATGCCAGTCCGGTGCTTTATAGTGGTGAGCGCATGCAGGAAAGAGAATTTGCTTTGATGAAATCTTATTTTCCCGATACAGCACTTAAAGTGCAGGAAAAAGTAGAAGAAGAATGTGAGCTTCTGGATTATGAAGGAAGTAGACTTTATGATGAATATCCCGACAGACTGATGATGCGTGGTCTTTGCAGACAGATCCGCGAGCAGGTTGCTGGGGAACTTGAGATGCAGGAGATTGCGGATCGTTTTCTGGATGATCTGATCGAAGTGCTTTTATATCAGGAGATTTCCAGAAGACGCTGCAGACGGCGCAGATGCCGGGGATTCTGACAGGAAGCTTTGCATTACAGACGTACAGTGTGACAGAAAGAAAGACTTATTTTATATGATGACATTACAGGAATTTTTGGAAAAACAATTTGATGAAGAGCTGATGCTTGCAGTTTTAAGCGGTCAGAGAAGCAAGGACAAAGATGCTCCGTCCCGTGTGCGGATACGCCCGATCGAACTGAAAGGCAGTGTCTGTTATCAGGCATCCTCGACGGTGGGAACGAAGGTACTTCACTCGAATCATACAAAGGAAGAAATCATTTCCTATGTGACGGCGAACCTTGGCGAAGGCTGTTTCTCGCAGCTTCAGACACAGGGAAGATGCGTGGATGGCACGGTTCTGGTCAGCAAAAAAGGCAGGCAGACAATCAAAGTCAAAAAGCATTCGGTGCTGGAACCGGTCAGGATTCAGGCGCACAACCGGGTAAAACAATACATTCTGAAAGAGGGGACGGTGGTTCCGTTTCTTGTGGATCTCGGTGTGATGAACCGCGAGGGCAAAATCCACAATACTTCTTATGACAAATTTAAGCAGATCAACCGTTTTCTGGAATTTATTGAGGATATTCTTCCGGCGCTGTCCAGAGAACGGGAGATCACGATTCTGGATTTCGGATGTGGCAAATCTTATCTGACATTTGCCATGTATTACTATCTGAAAGAACTCAAAGGATACGATGTCAATATCATCGGACTTGATCTGAAAGAAGACGTTATTAAGAAATGTAACAGCCTTGCCGGAAAATACGGCTATGACAAGCTGCATTTTCTGCATGGTGATATCGCAGATTATGAAGGTGTACAAAAAGTCGATATGGTCGTGACGCTCCATGCCTGTGACAAAGCGACAGACTATGCACTTGCAAAAGCTGTCGAGTGGGATGCACAGGTGATTCTGTCTGTACCGTGCTGTCAGCATGAGCTGAACAGTCAGATTCACAACGAACTTCTGGAGCCGGTACTGAAATATGGTATCCTGAAAGAACGTATTTCGGCGCTTCTTACAGATGGCATCCGTGCGGAATTGCTTGAATCGCAAGGATATAGTACACAGATCCTTGAATTTATTGATATGGAACATACCCCGAAGAATCTTCTGATCCGTGCGGTCAAAAATGAAAAAGCTCATTTCCCGAAGGGGCTTCCTGCGATGAATGATGCGCTGAACAGCCATCTGACGCTGGAAAAACTGCTTTATCCGGACGGACTGCACTCTGAGAAGGGAGTCTGAAACCATGTTAAAAGTACTGAAAAGGTTTTTGATTCTTCTGATAATTTTTATACTGGGAGTGGCCGGCACAGTGTTTCTGATGAACAATGAAACGACCGATGACCGTTCGGATATGAATAATCCAACACTTCCGGAAGTGATGGTGGATTTTAGCGGAACACTGGCGAACCGTATGTATGGTTACCGGCAGCCGATGGAAGCAGATTTTGTCCGTGACAGTGTGACACCACTGGATACAACGAAGAAACTGACGCTTGCGATTAATCCTTATGACGAAAAGGTAAAGAGTCTTTCTTATGAGGTACGTACTTCTGATGGAACCAAGATTGTCGAAAACCGCAAGATCAAAGATCTGGATTCGTCGGGATCGGACGGTTATATCCGGGCACAGATTGAAATTAACTCCGGTCTTCTGATGAATCAGGAGTATTCCATGCAGCTGACGGTCGATACCAATGATGGGGAAGCCTATTATTATACGCGAGTTGTATCCAGATCCTCTACAAATACGCAGGCTTATGTGAAATTTGCATCTGATTTTGCACAGATGTGTATGGACAAAACTTCGGCAGATAATCTTGCCGCATATCTGGAATCCGCAGAGTCAGCGACAACAAATTTTGCATCCGTTTCCATTAAATCACCACTTTCTGTGATAAGCTGGGGTAATTTAAATCCACAGATCACAAAGAAAGGGATACCGGTCATCAAAGAAATCAATGAAACAACCGCCAGTATTTCACTGGAATATGAAATCTGTGCCGCAAATGAAAACGGTGGTGCGGAATACTATAATGTAACAGATTTCTACCGTCTGCGTTATTCGGAGGACCGTATCCGTCTGCTCGATTTTGAGAGGTCTGCAGGACAGGTATTTGACCCGAAACAGTCGGTGATCACGGATGACGGGCTGCTGCTCGGAGTCCGAAACAAAAATGTGACATATCTTACAAATACAGAGGGAAGTGTGACGGCTTTTGTGCAGGAAGGGGCGCTCTGGACTTACACGCAGAATAACGGCAAGTTTGCGCAGGTGTTTGATTTCCGTAAGGCGGCAAAAGGAGATTTCCGCGATTCACGCACGGAACATGACATTAAGCTTCTGAGTGTGGAAGACGACGGCGATGTCAATTTTATGGTCTATGGTTACATGAACCGCGGAAGCCACGAAGGTTACTGCGGAGCCGGAATCTATCATTACAATCATGATCAGAATGTAGTTGAGGAGAAAGTCTTTATTCCGACGACAGAGTCGTTTGAGTTTTTGAAATCCGATCTCGGTACATTGAGTTATGTAAACAAGAAAAACCAGCTGTTCCTGCTTCTTTCCGGAAGTCTTTACCAGATCAATATTGATGACAGTGATTATAAAGTTCTGGCGGAAAATATCGACAGCAATCAGTTCGCCGTGTCTGAGACAAATGCGCACGCGGCATGGCGCATTGTGGACGGTGAGCAGACAGGACAGATCGAATACATTGATTTTGATTCACTGAAGACGAGAAATGATACACCGGATGCCTCGCAGCAGCTCCGTGTGCTTGGCTTTATGAATGAAGACCTGATTTACGGAAATGTACTTGACGGGGACAGTCTTACCGATGAAAACGGGCATACGGTCGACGGAATCACATCTATAAAGATTGAGGACTTTGACGGAAATATCAAAAAAGAGTATCATCAGGATGGATATTATATTACAGAGGTGACGGTCGGAAGTTCTATGATGGAATTTAATCTGTCAGAAAAGAATGGAAATGTGTACACCGTAAAGAATAAAGACAATATCATGAATAATAAGAAAACTTCGGCAGATCTGGTTTCTGTGGAGCAGACAAGCACGACACGTCAGGGTGTTATCGTCAAGCTGGTATTCACTGACAAACCGGAGGCAGATGAACCGCTGATTCTTACCGCCAAAATAAAAAACGGCAGCGAGAACATTGTTCAGGTCGAAGTGGACAAGAGCCAGCTTGGAAACGTTTATTATGTATATGCCCGTGGTGGACTGGACAGTGTGTGGACTGATCCGGCACAGGCAGTACTGCAGGCAGACAGCCGGACCGGCGTGGTTTTGAACCGGGCACAGCAATATGTCTGGGAACGTGGAAATATAAAAACACAGCTTACGCTGAATACGGAGGATGTTCCTGAGATCATCCGAAGTGGTTCATGGGATAAAGACAAGTTGCAGGAAGGGCTGGGTGATTCCGGAACCGTGATCGACCTTACCGGATGCAGTCTGGAAAATGTCCTTTATGAGATCAGCGCACAGCGTGCAGTTATAGCAAAAACCGGTGCAGATACCAGTGTCGTGATCGTCGGATATGACGCATACAATACATGGCTTCTGGATCCTGCGACAGGCGAAGTCAGCCCGTATGGAATGAACGACAGTACCGCTCTTTTCCAGCAGGCGGGTAATGTGTTTATTTCTTATCTTGATAACCAAAAATAATTTTACAGGGGGACAGGCTTATGTTAAGCAAAGGCATCGCAAAACTTGTACAGTATGGAGTTGAGTCAGGACTGGTTCCGGAGTGTGAGAAAAATTACACAACGAACCTTCTTCTGGATGTATTTCACGAAGATGAATACACCGAGCCGGAGGAGGAATTTTCCGGTGTGGATCTGGAAGAAACTCTGAATGAACTTCTGGATGAAGCAGTAAAGAGGGGACTGATCGAAGACAGTGTGGTTTACCGTGATCTCTTTGACACCAGACTGATGAATTGCCTGATGCCCCGTCCGGCACAGGTTCAGAAAGAGTTCTGGGACAGATATCAGGATGATCCGCAGAATGCAACGGATTATTTTTACAAACTGAGCCAGGACAGCAATTATATCCGCCGTTATCGTGTAAAGAAAGACCAGAAATGGAAAGTGGACAGCCCGTATGGAGAAATCGATATCACGATCAACCTTTCCAAACCGGAAAAAGATCCGAAAGCGATCGCGGCAGCAAAGAATGCCAAAGCAAGCAGTTATCCGAAATGTCTCCTCTGCCCGGAAAACGAGGGATACGCAGGCCGTGTCAATCATCCGGCGAGACAGAACCACAGAATCATTCCGATTACGATCAATGATACACCATGGGGATTCCAGTATTCTCCATATGTATATTACAATGAACACTGTATTGTGTTTAACAGCAAGCATACCCCGATGAAGATCGAGAGAAATGCATTTATCAAGCTGTTTGATTTTGTTAAACTGTTCCCGCATTATTTCCTTGGTTCCAATGCGGATCTTCCGATCGTTGGCGGCTCCATTCTGAGCCATGATCATTTTCAGGGAGGTCATTATACATTTGCAATGGCAAAAGCTCCGATCGAGAAACATGTGACAATCCCGGGTTATGAGGATGTAGAGGCCGGCATCGTTAAGTGGCCGCTGTCTGTGCTTCGTATCCGCCATAAAGACTCTGACCGTCTGGTTGACCTTGCGACACATGTACTGGAAGTGTGGAGAGGCTATACCGATGAAGCAGCATTTATTTTTGCAGAGACAGACGGTGAACCGCACAACACGATCACTCCGATCGCGCGTAAAGTCGGTGATATATATGAACTGGATCTGACGCTTCGAAACAACATCACGACTGAGGAAAATCCGCTCGGTGTGTATCATCCGCATGCACAGTATCATCACATCAAAAAAGAAAATATCGGCCTCATCGAGGTTATGGGACTTGCGGTACTTCCGGCACGACTGAAAGAAGAATTGGAACTTCTCGAAGAATACATTCTGGAAGGCAAAGACATCACTTCCAACGAAAAGATCGAGAAACATGCGGCATGGGCGGCAGAAGTGCTCCCGAAATACAAGGACATCAACAAAGACAACATCCATGAGATCCTCCGGAAAGAGGTCGGCATTGTGTTTGTACATGTACTCGAAGATGCCGGTGTATACAAATGCACACCAGAAGGAAGAGAAGCATTTATGAGATTCATCGAGACATTATAATGAGCCTGGAAGCAAAAGCTTCAACAATATGAGCTACATAATACAGAGAACAGGAGAGCCCGGAAGAAATTCCGGGTTCTTTGCTTGTTTATTAAAGAAAAAGTTGTGACTTACGCTAATTCAGAGAGTAAGAGATTTTTGTTTAAAGCTAAAAGTGGATATGGTATTATGTAAATAAATATAGATATTTTAAATTTGTTTAAATTATATATAAGGACAAGCAGGAGGAGACCGGTGAAATGAATAAACAGCAGCTGGCAAACAGAATTTGGGAGTCTGCCAATAGAATGCGTTCAAAAATAGAAGCTAACGAATATAAAGATTACATTTTAGGATTTATTTTTTATAAATATCTGTCAGATACAGAAGTGGAATGGTTAAAAGAAAATGATTTTACGGATGAAGATATCAGAACATTAGCTGATTTTGAAACAGTTAAATATGTACAGGATAATTTAGGATATTTTATTTCATATGAAAATTTATATTCTACATGGATTAACATGGGAAATGATTTTTCTGTTTCGAATGTAACAGATGCATTATCAGCATTTAGCAGGTTGATCAGTCCGACGCATAAACCGGTTTTTGAAAACATTTTTCGAACACTTGAAACGGGGCTTAGTAAATTAGGAGATACATCAGGTGCGAGAACAAAAGCCATCAGAGGGTTACTACAGCTTATTAGAGATATTCCTATGGATGGAAGGCAAGATTACGATGTTTTAGGCTTTATATATGAATATCTGATTGAAAAATTTGCTTCAAATGCAGGAAAAAAGGCCGGAGAGTTTTACACACCTCATGAAGTTTCTTTTTTAATGTCGGAGATAGTTGCACACCATTTGAGAGACAGAAATGAGATAAAGATTTATGATCCTACAAGTGGATCTGGTTCATTACTTATCAATATTGGACGAAGCGTTGCAAAATATGTTGGCAGCGACAATAACATAAAATATTATGCGCAGGAACTTAAGGAAAATACGTATAATTTAACGAGAATGAATCTGATAATGAGGGGGATAAAGCCTGATAACATAGTAACCAGAAATGGCGATACCCTGGAAGAAGACTGGCCATTTTTTGATGATAATGATCCGGTGAATACGTATGATCCCGTTTATGTGGATGCAGTAGTATCTAATCCGCCGTATTCTCAGGTATGGGATCCGGCAAATAAAGAACATGATCCACGTTATTCGAGATTCGGTCTGGCACCTAAGGGAAAAGCTGATTATGCTTTTTTACTTCACGATTTATTTCATATGAAACCAGATGGAGTTATGACAATTGTTCTTCCGCACGGTGTTCTTTTTCGTGGAGGAGAAGAAGGCGAGATTCGAAAAAAACTGATTGAGAACAATCATATTGATACTATTATTGGTTTACCGGCAAATATTTTTTATGGTACTGGTATTCCGACGATTGTCATGGTGTTAAAACAGAAAAGGGATAACACAGATATTTTAATCATAGATGCATCAAAAGGTTTTGTGAAGGATGGGAAAAATAATAAGTTGCGTGCATGCGACATTAAAAAAATAGTAGATGTTGTAAAAGCACGAAAAAAAATAGAGCGCTATTCCAGAGTGATAACGAAAGATGAAATACGAAGAAATGATTATAATCTGAATATTTCACGCTATGTTGATTCCTCAGAGAAAGCCGAAAACTGGGATATTTATGCTACAATGCTTGGAGGCATTCCGAAGAGAGAAATTAATGAACTGGAGGAATATTGGAGTGCATTTCCACAATTGAAAAAAGAACTGTTCGTTGAAACTGATAGTCCTTATACAGAACTTGCAATAAAAGATATAAAAAATTATGTGGAAAATCATACCGATATTCAGCAATTCAGGGAGACTTTTCAAAAGCAATTTTCTAATTTCAAATTATATTTAAAAGATATATTGCTGGATCAGATGGAGAACATGATAATATCACAGGGAGAAAGCAATCTGTCTGATGATATTTTTCAACGTTTAAAAATGATACCTCTCATAGATAAATATGAAGCCTACCAACTTCTTCATGAAGATTGGGAGAAAATAGCAGTGGATCTGGAAATTGTACAGACCGAGGGATTTGAAGCAACCAGAAAAGTAGATCCTAATATGGTGATAAAAAAGAAAAATGGAAAAGATGAAGAAGTTCAGGATGGCTGGGCAGGTCACGTAATACCATTTGAAAGTGTACAGGAAACATTACTTATTGAAGAAACAAAAGAACTAAAGCTAAAAGAAAAGCGTCTGTCAGAGCTTCCGGCATTGTATGAGGAAATGGCAGAATCATTGAGCGAAGAAGAAAAAGAAGAGGATTATTTTAATGACGGATCTTTTGTAGCAAAAGAAGTAAATAAGAAATTGAAAGAGTTAAAGAAAGATGCTTTGGAGGAAAGTATTGTTCTGGCAGAAAAGCTCAGCAAGGTTGAAATGTTGATGCAGGAAGAAAAGAAACTGAAGTCTGAAATAAAAAAAGAGACAGTTGCATTACAAAATAAAACTAAGGAAACAATTGAAAGTTTATCAGATAGTCAGGTAAAGATGTTACTGGAGAAAAAATGGATTGACAGTCTGATAGATAATCTTAATAAGCTTCCGGAAAATGTCATAAATACTTTGGTAGGGGATATAAAAGCATTACAAAAAAAATATGAGATAACCTTTTTTGATGTTGAACGTGAAATAAGAGAAACAGAGCAGAAACTGGCGTTAATGATTGATGAACTTGTAGGAGATGAGTTTGATATGAAAGGGCTTGGTGAATTTAAAAAGCTTCTGACTGGTGAGTGATTATGGAAAAAAAGAAAAAACCGGAGATAAGATTTGAAGGATTCACGGATGATTGGGAACAGCGTAAGTTGAAGGATGTATATGGTTCGATTGGTAATGCATTTGTAGGAACTGCTACTCCATACTATGTAGAACACGGACATTTTTATCTGGAATCTAACAATATAAAAGATGGGAAAATAAATCATAACTCTGAAATTTTCATAAATGATGAATTCTATGAAAAGCAAAAAGAGAAATGGTTACATACCGGAGATATAGTTATGGTTCAGTCTGGTCATGTTGGACATGCAGCTGTAATCCCTGAAGAATTGGACAATACAGCGGCTCATGCCTTAATCATGTTTAAAAATCCAAAAGAGAAAATTGAACCTTACTTTTTAAATTATGAGTATCAGACTGATAAAGCCAAGAAGAAAATAGAGAATATTACTACTGGTAATACCATAAAACATATCCTTGCATCAGATATGCAAGAATTTGAAGTTGATGTTCCAAAATGTAAAGAACAGAAAGTGATTGCTAGTTATTTTTGCAAATTCGACCACCTCATCACCCTTCACCAGCGTAAGTATAAAAAGTTGAAAAATGTAAAAAAATCCATGTTAGAAAAAATGTTTCCGTCAAAAGGATGCAAAGTGCCGGAAATTCGATTTTCCGGATTCACGGACGATTGGGAACAGCGTAAGTTGAAGGATATACTGGTTAACTTGCAGAATAATACACTTTCCAGAGCTGATTTGTTGAATGAGGCGGGAGTTGCAAAGAATGTTCATTATGGTGATGTGCTTATCAAATTTGGAGAGGTTTTAGATATAAATAAAGAGACTCTTCCAATGATTTCAGATGAAAGTGTTTTGATGAAATATAAGGCTTCATTTTTGCAGAATGGAGATGTAATTGTTGCCGATACAGCAGAAGACTCAACTGTCGGAAAATGCAGTGAAATAGATGGATTGCTTGATGAAGTTGTACTGTCTGGACTACATACTATTCCATACAGACCTATAGAAAAATTTGCTTCTGGGTATTTGGGATATTATCTAAATTCCAGTGTTTATCATAATCAGTTGATACCTTTGATGCAGGGAATTAAGGTTACATCAATTTCAAAATCGGCTATGCAGGATACAGACATTGTTTATCCTAAATCTGTGGAAGAACAGGGCAAGATTGGTGATTATTTTAGAAGTCTTGACCACCTCATCACTCTTTACCAGCGTGAGTTGGAAAAATTGAAAAATATAAAGAAGACATTGTTGGAAAAGATGTTTTAATGAAGTTTCAAATTGTTGGATGTTAATATATGATGTAGAAAAAAATAGAATTATTCGAAATGTCTTTTTAATGAATAAGAAGTCTAATTATAAAGCAAACAAAAGCCGCTATTCTGAACAATATTAAACATAAAAATTTCTATTCAATGTCAGAGCATAAAGAAAGGCTTCGTCATAAAACATAAAATGTTTCCAGATATAAAAATAAATACAGATATTGTCAGAGAATAGTTCTGAAAAATAACTTTTAAATAATATACAAATTAAAATATTCTTGGGAACAGCGTAAGTTGAAGGATATACTGGTTAACTTGCAGAATAATACACTTTCCAGAGTTGATTTGTCGAATGAGGCAGGAGTTGCAAAGAATGTTCATTATGGTGATGTGCTTATCAAATTTGGAGAGGTTTTAGATGTAAATAAAGAGACTCTTCCAATGATTTCAGATGAAAGTGTTTTGATGAAATATAAGGCTTCATTTTTGCAGAACGGAGATGTAATTGTTGCCGATACAGCAGAAGACTCAACTGTCGGAAAATGCAGTGAAATAGATGGATTGCTTGATGAAGTTGTACTGTCTGGACTACATACTATTCCATACAGACCTATAGAAAAATTTGCTTCTGGGTATTTGGGATATTATCTAAATTCCAGTGTTTATCATAATCAGTTGATACCTTTGATGCAGGGAATCAAGGTTACATCAATTTCAAAATCGGCTATGCAGGATACAGACATTGTTTATCCTAAATCTGTGGAAGAACAGGGCAAGATTGGTGATTATTTTAGAAGTCTCGACCGTCTCATCACTCTTCACCAGCGTAAGGTGAAAATACTGAAATTCATTAAAAAATTATTGTTGGAAAAGATGCTCGTGTAGAAATAATACAGTAAACAGAGATAACAGAAAAAATTGTGCAAATATATTAAGGAAAGAAGTGGATATAATGTCAGATGTTAAGATGGAATTGTACCATGGAAGCGGTGATATTGTTGAATTTCCAGAAATAAGAAAAACAAGATATACAAAAGATTTTTCATGGGGGTTTTATTGTACACAAAGTTATGAGCAGGCACACCGATGGGCAGAGAGAAGACATACACATGGGGTTGTTAATGTGTATATTTATCATGAAAATCCGGAACTCAGAATCAAAAAATTTCCAAAAATGACAGACGAGTGGCTGGACTTTATTGCGGAATGCCGATCAGGAAAAATACATGACTATGATATTGTAGAAGGTCCTATGGCAGATGATACTATCTGGAATTTCGTGAATGATTTTTTGAATGGAAATATAAGTCGATCAGTTTTTTGGGAATATGCTAAATTTAAACATCCGACACATCAGATTAGTTTTCACAGTATAAAAGCATTGGCATGTCTGGAATTTGAGAGGAGTGAAGAAATACATGAACAGGAATTATAAAGAAGAACTGTTTTACCTTTGTTCTTTGATAGAATTTATAGGCCGCAAAACAAACAATAGAAGAGGAGATATAGTTGCCAGATTATCAGATCAGGCATTAGCGCATCAATTAAGAGCAGCAGAGGTAAATCATTGTCTTTCTTTTGAACAGGTATGCGATGAGTGGATTGAAGATTATGGAATTGAAAATGGACAATTTGACAACGTTTCATCCTGCAAATATAAAGTACCAACGGTAATGGATATTGGACGCGTATACCAGACTTTGATTATGGACGTTGAAAAAAGTTATAAAAATATTATTGAAGCAATAAAGGCAGTGTATTTTTCATTTATAAGCAATGAAATTTCAGATTTCAATTCAAGCGTATATTATAGTAACCCGGATTATCTCAGATGTTCGTATGAAGCAGGAAAGCTTTTGGATTAAAACTATTTGAGGAGGAAGGGATATGTGTTTTACAAAAGAAGCAGATTTTGAAGAGGCACTTATAAAAGTATTGTTTGATAAAGGCTGGGAAAGAAAGGTTATAAAATATCCAACAGAAAAAGAACTAATACAAAACTGGGCGGAAATTTTATTTAAGAACAATAATTCCATAGATCGGCTTAATGGAGAACGACTGACCAATGGAGAGATGCAGCAGATTATTGAACAGATTACATTTCTTCGTACACCACTTAAATTGAATGGTTTTATTAACGGAAAAAATATATCTATTATTCGCGATAACCAGAAAGATAAATTACATTTTGGAAAAGAAATAAGTTTAAAGATTTATGACAGAAGAGAAATTGCGGCAGGACAAAGTTATTACCAAATAGTTCAGCAACCGATATTTACTGGTAGATCGTCGATTTTTAATGGTCGTCGAGGCGATCTGATGTTACTGATTAATGGGATGCCGGTAATACATATTGAATTAAAACGCAGTGGTATTCCGGTAAGCCAGGCATGTAATCAAATAGAAAAGTATGCACATGAGGGGATCTTTTCAGGTTTATTTTCACTTATACAGGTATTTGTGGCAATGAATCCGGATGAGACCGTATATTTTGCAAATCCGGGTCCGGACGGAAAGTTTAATTCAGATTATTATTTCCATTGGGCCGACTTTAACAATGAACCAATTAATAGTTGGAAAGACATTGCTTCGTCACTGTTATCAATTCCGATGGCACATCAGTTAATTGGATTCTATACAGTAGCAGATAATTCTGATGGAATTCTTAAGGTGATGAGAAGTTATCAATACTATGCAGCAAATGCAATATCTGATAAAGTGTCTCGAACACGATGGAATGAGGGAAATCAGCTTGGAGGCTATGTGTGGCATACAACAGGATCTGGAAAAACTATGACAAGTTTTAAGTCTGCACAGCTTATTGCAAATTCAAATGATGCTGACAAGGTTGTTTTTCTTACGGATAGAATTGAATTGGGAACACAGTCACTTAAAGAGTACAGAGCGTTTGCAGATGAAACAGAATCCGTACAGGCAACAGAAAATACTAATGTGTTAATTGCAAAGCTTAAAAGTCCAGATACCGGAGATACTTTAATTGTAACGTCTATTCAAAAGATGAGCAATATCAAAGAAGAAGGATTTAATAGTAGAGATATTGAACTGATCAGTAAAAAACGACTTGTTTTTATTGTTGATGAAGCACATAGATCCACTTTTGGTGATATGTTGATTGCCATAAAACGTACATTTACAAATGCTATTTTTTTTGGATTTACCGGGACTCCAATAAAAAAGGAAAACGAAAAAAAGATGAATACTACGGCAACCGTTTTTGGAAACGAGTTGCACGAATATAGTATTGCAGATGGAATTCGTGATAAAAATGTGCTTGGTTTTGATACATACAAAATTCTCACATTTAAAGACAGAGATATCAGAAAGGCAGTGGCGCTGGATAAAGCGAAAAGTAAAAGTGAAGAAGAGGCAATTTCTGACCCTCGAAAAGCCTCCATATATTATAAATATATGGATAGCTCGCAGATTAAGATGGCAGGTTTTAAAGACACAGCCGGAAACTATGTAAAAGGTATAGAAGATTATATTCCAAAGATACAATATAAAACTGAAGAACATAAGGATAAAGTTGTAGAAGATATAAAAGTTAATTGGAAGTGCCTGAGTCATAATAAAAAATTTCATGGAATTTTTGCAACCAGTAGTATTGCTGAGGCAATTCAGTATTACAGAAAAATAAAAAAGGAAATGCCAGAGTTAAAGTGTACATGTTTGTTTGATCCGAATATTGATAATAATGACGGGGTGCTTTTTAAAGAAGATGGCTTGGAAGAGATTATTTTAGACTATAATGAAAGGTATCAAACAGAATTTAAAGTTTCGACACATGCTTCTTTTAAAAAAGATATAGCATTAAGAATGGCTCATAAAGAAGCTTATAAACTAATTGAAAGAAAACCTGAACAACAGCTGGATTTACTGATTGTTGTAGACCAGATGTTGACGGGATTTGATTCAAAGTGGGTAAATACGCTTTATTTGGATAAAAAACTGGAATATGAAAATATTATTCAGGCTTTTTCCAGAACAAATCGTTTGGCCGGTCCAGATAAGCCATTTGGAACGATTCGCTATTATCGAAAACCACATACAATGGAATATAATATAAATGAAGCAGTAAAGCTATATTCTGGGGATAAACCGCTTGAACTGTTTGTTCCAAAGTTGAAATACAATATCCAGAAAATAAATACTATTTACAAAGATATAGAGGAGTTGTTTATACATGCAGAAATCACATCATTTTCAAAATTACCTGATGATGCTTCGGAAAGAGGACAATTTGTTCGGCTTTTTAATCAACTTAATTCCTATTTAGAAGCTGCAAAAATTCAGGGCTTTGACTGGTCGAAGAGTATTTATGAATTTGAAGAAGAAAATGAAAAAGTAGAAGTAAAAGTATGCTTTGATAAAAAGATATATTTGGTTTTATTGCAGAGATATAAAGAATTGAGCAGAGGAGGGGGGACAGGAGAAAGTGAGGAGGTTCCATATGATCTGAACGGATATTTAGTTGAAATTGATACGGGAGTTATTGATGCTCAGTATATGAATAGTCGTTTTGTTAAATATTTAAAATTACTAAAACAAAAGGAAATTTCACCGGACTTATTGGAGATGGCATTAAATGATTTGCACAAAACGTTTGCTACATTGACGCAGGAGGAACAAAAATATGCGAATATATTTCTCCATGATGTTGAACGAGGGGATATCCAGATAGAACAGGGAAAAACATTTCGGGAATATATTATTGAATATCAGTGTAGGGATAAGGAAGATTTAATACATCGTTTTTCAACGTATATAGGAGTAGATGAAGATAAGCTTCGAGATATGATGGGATTGAAACTCACAGAAGCAAACATAAATGAATTTGGAAGGTTTGATGAATTAAAACGGACAATTGATAAAAATAAAGCGAAGAAGTATTTTGAATCAGTTGAACATAAAAAACTTAGTCCTCCAATAATTAATATTAAACTTGATCGCATTTTGCGGAATTTTATCTTGAATGGTGGAATGGAAATGAGAAACATGTAATTGTTAAAAAGGAGCAGGAAAAATCCTGCTTCTTTTCGTTTATCAGCGCAGATTTGCAGATGACATTCAGGAGGAAGCCGCTATGTTACAGGAAGTGAAAAGGACAGATTTGTTTTGTGAATATTAAAAAAAATGGGTAGCTGTTTACAAGTCAGGGGCAATTAGAAAAGTGACGTTAGACAAATATCTGATGACACAAAAATGGCTGGAAAAATTAATTCCTGATTTGCAAATATATGAAATGACTCGTATAGTGTATCAACAGATTATAAATGATTATGCGATATATCATGAACGACAGACGACGATGGACTTTCATCATCAGTTAAAAGGAGCTATTCTGGATGCAGTAGATGAAGGGCTTATTGACCGGGATCCAACGAGAAAAATAATTATAAAAGGAAAGACTCCGGCACCTAAAAAGATAAAATATTTAAATCAATTTGAGTTACATTTATTATTGACAAACTTAAATTTAGGAACAGAAATAAGTTGGGAATGGTTCATTTTATTAGTTGCAAAAACAGGAATGCGATTTTCTGAGGCATTGGCACTGACACCTAAAGATTTTGATTTTGCACATCAGGTGCTCTCTGTTAATAAAACCTGGGATTATAAAGGAAAAGGGGGATTTTTGCCAACAAAAAATAAGTCGTCAGTGCGAAAAATTCAGATAGACTGGCAGACAGTTATTCGGTTTTCTGAATTGATAAAAGGACTGCCGGAAAACGAACCGATTTTTGTAAAGGGTCAAGTTTATAATTCTACAGTGAATACTGTACTGAGTCGATGTTGTCATAAAGCAAAAGTACCAGAAATTACGGTTCATGGATTGAGACATACGCATGCTTCTCTGTTACTGTTTGCAGGTGTTTCTATTGCAAGTGTTGCAAGAAGACTTGGACATGCCAGTATGACGACTACGCAGAAAACATATTTACATATTATTCAGGAACTTGAAAATAAAGATATAGATCTTGTTATGAGATCTTTATCAGGATTAAGTTAGGAAATAAAGATAAAGTCTGTGCTGATAAACATATATGCAGAAAAAATTTTACAGCCATGCAACAAAACCATGCTAAAATGACACTAATATACAGATGCATCAAACAGAACACAGAACCGGCGGGGGCCGGGCAGAAACAGAGGTGAAACATGGACGATTTAAAAAGGCCTGAAGTATTTGCCGCATATTATGAAAAGGTGTACAGGGAGCTGTATTATTTTGCACTCCACACACTGAAGAATCCGCAGGATGCGGAGGATACCGTGAGTGAGGCAGTGGCAGATGCGTTTGCAACAGTGGAGAAACTGCGTGACCAGGAAAAATTCCGAGTATGGATTTTTCAGATACTGTCCAACAAATGCAAGCGCAAACTAAAAGAATATACCCAAAAGACGGTTGAACTGCCGGATGACCTGCCGACAGGCGACGCGACGGAAGAATCGTTGCAGGTACGGGAGGCACTGGATCGTCTGGACGAAACAGAGCGCCGGATCATCTGCCTCAATGTCATTGGCGGATTCAAGAGCCATGAGATTGGAGAAATGATGCAGATGAACCACAATACTGTCCGCTCGCGGATCAGCCGCGGACTGAATAAGATGAAAGAATTTCTTGCATAGAAAGGAGGCAGCAATATGGATGATAGAGAATTGATGGATAAGATCAGGAAATCAATGGAAGACACTCCGGTTCCAGAGTCCCTGAAACCGGAGAACATACAGAAAATGCTCGAAGAGCAGAGCGAAAACCAACAGCCAAATGAAGCAGCTCGGACGGAGAAAGACGATCAGCCCAAAGGCACCACCACACACAGATTCTGGAATGCCAGAACTTCCCACTATATCGGCGTCGCAGCGGCGGCAGTTGTTGTAATTGCGGCATTGGGGATTACTCCGGGGCTGCTCAAGACGCATACCGGGGCAAAGCAGGGAGACACAACAGAATTTGACACAGTTTCACCGGAAGCAGCCGAACCTGTCAAAGTTGCACAGGCGACAGATCCGGTCTCAGGCATTGCCCATATGGACAGCTATGATGATTTGTACAACATGCTTAAAGAATGGAATGAAAACCCGACTACCAGTAACTATGCCCGCGTAATGACAATCGAAGAATCGGCCGACACTGGAAGCGCAAATACAGCGGCAGCATCAGATATGGCGTCATCGGATGCAGCTTCCCCGGACAGCGTAATTGCTGCGTATCCTGAGGGCGAAATCGATTCTGCTTTCAGCTATGATGAAAAATCGGATTCGGGTGATTATTCATCAACCAACACACAGGAAGAAATGGTTGACGAAGCAGATATCGTAAAGACAGACGGAACCTACATTTATGCGATGGACAGCAAGGGCACAGTCAGGATCGTAGACGCGGCGTCCATGAAGCTGATTGGAACGATTAACGGCGAAAACAGTGCCGATTACAAAGAAATGTATGTGGAGGGAAGCTGCCTGCAGTTAATCCGCCAGCAGGTAGAATACGTCACTTACAAAGGAGAACTGAACCTTCCGTCAGCGAGTGATGAGGACTCAGACAACGACAGTACGCAGTCAGTACGGTCAAGCTACAGCATGCCGGTGACGACCGTTTCTGTTTTGACATACGATATATCGGACAGAACTGCTCCGAAACTGACAGGAACTTATCAGCAGGACGGTTCCTATCTCTCATCCAGACGAAGCAACGGTTATCTGTATCTTTTTACTTCCTACACGCCGGATACGGGAAACAATGCAGATCAGCTTGAGTATTATGTCCCGAGAAGCGGACAGGAATATATCGCATATGATCATATTTACCTGCCGGAGCAGGAGGGTGCGGATGATTTTTCCTACAATGGAAAGGCATATCTGGTTTCCGGCGCAGTTTCAGTCGGGACACCGGATCAGGCTTCTGACGTCATGGCAGTTGTCAGCGGTGCAGAAACCTTCTACGTGAGTGAAAACAATATTTATTCCGCAGTATCGACCTGGAACGAAAAAGAGACCCGTACAGAACTTGTACGCATCGGTTATGCAGACGGCAAATTCACGGACGGAAGCACTGGTTCCGTCGCAGGAGAACTTAATGACAATTTTTCATTAGACGAATATGCAGATCATCTCCGTGTGGTAACAACTGTGGAATCCTGGAGCTCCGATTATAGTGATTTTTCACGGAGCAACAGCCTGTATGTGCTGGATCCTTCAATGAAAACAGTTGGTAAGATCGAGAATCTTGCAAAAGGAGAAGAAATCAAATCTGCCCGATTTATGGGGGAGACCGGGTATTTTGTCACATACAAAAATACAGACCCGCTTTTCTCCGTCGATCTTTCAGACCCGGAAAATCCGAAGGTGCTCGGTGAGCTGAAAATTACCGGATTTTCCTCTTACCTGCACTTCTATGGCGAAAACAGGCTGCTCGGAATCGGATGGGAGACAGATCCGGATACCGGAAATACGATTGGAATGAAATGCTCAATGTTTGACATCAGTGATCCGTCCGATGTAAAAGAAACCGACCGTTTTGTACTGAAGGATGTTTCTTTCTGCGATGCACTTACAAATTATCGTGCGATCCTGGCTGCGCCGAAGAAAGGCCTGTTTGGTTTTGCTTACGGTATGTACGGAAGCAATTCGGATGTCTATGATTCGAGTGAAAACTTCTATTACAGTGTATTCTCCTTTGATGAAGAGGACGGTTTTGTTCCGAATGCCTATGTGAAGATGAACGACTGTGGTCTTTTTGACGACGGGATGGAATGGCAGGACTACCGTACTGCACGCGGAATTTATATCAAAGATACGTTTTACCTTGTGACCGAGAAAGGAATTGCTTCCTATAATATGGCGGATGAGTATTCAGCCACCGGAATCCTTAAGTGGAATGAATAAAAACAGCGGTTCTCCCTGATTTACTCCTTGCAGGAATCTGTTGAATAGTCTATACTAGAAAGCAATTGGATGAGAAATGAATAAACAGAGAGGTATAGATTATGAAGCTCACAACGGTAAAAGAAATTTATAAAAACAGAGAAGAATACCTGAACAAAGAGGTATCCGTAGGAGGATGGGTACGAAGTGTACGTGGATCCAAGGCATTTGGATTTATCGTACTTCATGACGGTACTTTTTTTGAGACTCTGCAGGTCGTATATCATGACAACATGCCAAACTTTGCAGAGATCAGCAAATTAAATGTTGGTGCTGCGATCATTGTCAAAGGTACACTGGTTCCGACACCGGAAGCAAAACAGCCATTTGAAATTCAGGCAGAAGAAGTACAGGTAGAGGGTGCATCTGCTCCGGACTATCCGCTTCAGAAAAAACGCCATACACTGGAATACTTAAGAACCATGACACATTTAAGACCGAGAACCAACACTTTCCAGGCAGTGTTCCGTGTACGTTCTCTTTGTGCATATGCGATCCACAAATTCTTCCAGGAGAAGGGATTTGTATATGTACACACTCCACTGATCACAGGAAGTGACTGTGAGGGTGCAGGAGAGATGTTCCAGGTTACCACACTTGACATGAAAAATCCTCCGATGAATGAGGATGGTACTGTAGACTACAGCCAGGATTTCTTTGGCAAAGAGACCAACCTTACTGTAAGCGGACAGCTCAACGGTGAGACTTATGCACAGGCATTCCGTAATATCTACACATTCGGACCGACTTTCCGTGCTGAGAACTCCAACACGACACGCCATGCAGCAGAGTTCTGGATGATCGAGCCGGAATGTGCATTTGCAGATCTGGATGACAACATGGACCTTGCAGAAGAGATGCTGAAATACGTGATCCGTTATGTCCTTGAGAATGCTCCGGAGGAAATGAACTTCTTTAATTCCTTCATCGACAAGGGACTTCTGGATCGTCTGAACCATGTAGTAAATTCTGAATTCGGTCATGTAACTTACACAGAAGCAATTGAACTTCTGGAGAAAAACAACGACAAATTCGATTACAAAGTATTCTGGGGTTGTGACCTTCAGACAGAGCATGAGCGTTATCTGACAGAGCAGATCTTTAAGAAACCGGTATTTGTTACCGATTATCCGAAGGAAATCAAGGCATTCTATATGAAACAGAACGAAGACGGCAAGACCGTTGCCGCTATGGACTGCCTTGTTCCTGGAATCGGCGAGATTATCGGCGGAAGCCAGAGAGAGGATGATTATGACAAGCTGAAAGCCCGTATGGATGAGATGGGGCTGAAGGCTGAGGAGTATCAGTTCTACATGGATCTGCGTAAATACGGTTCTACCCGTCATTCCGGATTCGGACTTGGATTCGAGCGCTGCGTAATGTACCTGACAGGTATGGGCAACATCCGTGACGTCATTCCATTCCCGAGAACAGTAAACAACTGCGATTTATAAGGAGTAGTTTTGCATGATAAGATTTATTCATCTTTCTGATGTGCATTTGGGCGCAGTTCCTGACCGGGGCTGCCCCTGGAGCCACGAGAGAGAAGAAGAAATCTGGGAAACATTCCGCCGGGTTATTGCGGGTATCCGCAAGAATCCGGTGGATTTGTTGTTTATAGCCGGAGATCTTTTTCACCGGCAGCCACTGCTTGGCCAGCTTCGACAGGTCAATGAATGGTTTGCCGCGATTCCGGAAACCAGAATCTTTCTCATGGCAGGAGACCATGATTACATAAAAGAGGACTCTTTTTACAGGACATTCCGCTGGGCACCGAATGTCACATTTTTTGACACGGAAGAACAGCGCTGCGTGGAGATTCCGGAAAAAAATATATTTGTCTACGGTCTGAGCTTCGAACACAAAGAAGTGCGAACACCACTGTATGATGAGTGGAAGCCGGTTAACAAACCGGGATTCCATGTGCTTCTTGCACATGGCGGAGATTTAAGCTGCTGTCCGATGGATTTTACCGGACTTGCAGCGGCCGGTTTTGATTATGTCGCGCTTGGACATTCTCATAAGCCGCATACAGTCTGCCGTGACAAGATCGCCTATTCCGGCTCGCTGGAGCCACTGGACCGCAATGATCTTGGCAAACATGGCTATATTCAGGGAGAATATGAGGACGGCAATGTGAAAGTACGTCTTGTGCCGTGTGCGAACCGCTCCTATCAGAATCTTGTTCTGAACGTAGACAGAGATACGACGCAGTATAAGCTTGAAGAAATGCTGCGCAGTGAAGTGATGCGCCGTGGCGGCAGAAACATATACCGCCTTATTCTGAAAGGCAGGGTTTCTCCGGACAATGTACTGCTGACCGAACGGTTGCATGGACTGGGCAATATTGTTGAGATTATGGACGAATCCAGACCGGCATACAATATAGAGGAACTTTACCGACAGTATCGAGGAACGCTGATCGGTGATTATATAAACAAATTTCTGAACAAAGATCTGACCGTTGTAGAAAAGAAGGCGCTGTATTACGGATTGCAGGCCCTTTTAAGTACACAGGTTCTGGCAGATGACAGGAAACGATTATGAAAATCAGACAGATAGAAATCAAGGATTTCGGAGCAATAAAAAATAAAACACTAAAATTTACGTCCGGTCTGAATGTGCTGTACGATGAAAATGGGCAGGTGCGGGAGGCTGTACGATCCTTCATAGAAAAAATGCTTTTTGGTAACGCAGAATTTCCGTATGCCGGCATACTCTGGTTTGAAAGCGGGGGAAGAAATTACCGTCTGACGCGCGATCTGCACCGGGAGACTCCGTACAGCGAACTTCTCTGCGAAACAAGCGGAGAGCTGATAGATGCAGACAGGATCAGTGATTCAAAGGTGACTCTGGGCATCAGCGAATCCGTTTTTGAGAATGCGATCTGCATTGCACCACTGAAAGGAAATACCGGATCGGAGATCGTACGTGAGGTGCAGCGTCAGATTGCCGGATTCCAGTGGAGTGCGGACCGGACAGTGGATCTTCGCTGCACTTCCCAGAGGCTTAAGATGACTCGCAAAGGATATCAGGTACAGGTAGAACGACGCAAAAAGGCAGATCAGCTTGAAAAAGGCAAAGTAAGCACGACAATCTGCCGTCTGCGAGCAGAAATCAGCGATCTGGAGGACCAGAAACAGCAGATCGGAGAGCAGCAGAGCGCACTGCGGACGGGTGGAGACAGCAATGGTTTCCAGATGCTGGACGGACGTATCAGCGAACTGGAAAAAAAGAACCGTACACAGATTATTATAATGTGTGCTACCGTTATTGCGGCTTTTTCAGCAGCAATTTATATGGGAATGAACATGCAGACAGTGGTTCCGGCAATTCTGGCGGGAATTGCGGGAGCGCTTGTGTTTATGATAGAAACAAATTGTGAGATGCGTACTGTGCGCGAGTTGGAAAAACGTAAACGGATGAAGAACCGATGGATGGCGAAGCAGGATAAGCTTCAGGACGGCAGGAATGAACTGGATGATGAGCTTCACGAAAAGAATACGGCACTTGCCAATCTGACAGAGGAACTTCAGGAGATGGAAGAATATGCATATCTTCCTCTGATAGATGAGATAGAGATCGATTCTATTAATTATGCAATGGATACGATCGAGAAATTATCTGCCAGAATCTACGAGAAGACAGGAAACCGTCTGGTTGAGACCATGTCAGAGATTCTACGCGGAATCACAGGTGGAGAGTGCAGGGAACTTTTGATTGATGAAGACTTCCATATCCGCGTAGATACGGGAAGTGATCTTGTATCGATAGAGAATCTCCGGCTGATCACAGTAGGACAGATATATCTTTCTCTTCGCCTTGCTATGGGTGAAATCCTGTGCGGTGCTGAGAAACTTCCTGTACTGCTGGAAGAAATGTTTGGAGCATATGATCTTGAAAATGCTGCTCAGACTGTTACATGGCTTACCGGAGATCAGAGACAGGTAATCGTAAGTACCGGTAAGAAAAAAGAATTAGAAATATTGAAGAATACAGGCATTGCCTGCAATACAATAACGATATGATAAAAAACCCCTGTGGAAACAAAATTGATTCCGCGGGGGTTTTGTCGTTCGCATATTATTTCTCGTACTGAGCCATATAGTTGCTGACGCAACGTTTGATTCTGTCAGCAGGATTCAGAAGATGGCTGACAGACATATCATGATTCAGCGTATCAATGATCAGTGCGATATATTTGCTCATATCGCATGTAATGTAATACGGTTTGGAGAGAAGCTCCGGTGTCTGATAAACAAGGTTTGTAGTAAGAAGTTTATCAAAGATACCGTTCTGGTAAGCTTCGTCAAATTTTTCCATTCCTTCGGTGAAGAGACCGAAGGTGGTGCAGATAAAGATCTTGCCGGCGCCGCGTTTCTTAAGAAGAGATGCGATCTCAAGGATGCTCTTACCGGAAGAAATCATATCATCGATCAGGATGACATCTTTGCCTTCAAGCTTTGGTCCGAGGAACTCGTAAGCTGCGATCGGATGACGGCCTTTGACCATTTTGCTGTAGTCAAGACGGCGGTAGTACATACCCATGTCCACACCAAGGACGTTGGCAAGATAGATGGCTCTGCGCATGCTTCCCTCGTCCGGGCTGATGATCATGAAATGGTCATTGTCAATATGAAGACCTTCCACATTGTGGAGAAGGGCTTTTATAAACTGATATGACGGCTGGATCGTCTCGAATCCGTGAAGAGGAGTTGCGTTCTGTACACGGGCATCGTGTGCATCAAATGTAATGATATTCTCTACACCCATGCCGGTGAGCTCCTGAAGTGCGGAAGCACAGTCGAGAGATTCGCGGCCGACACGTTTGCTCTGGCGGCTTTCATAGAGATACGGCATGATGACATTGATTCTGCGGGCTTTGCCGCCGATTGCAGCAATGGCACGCTTCAGATCCTGGAAGTGATCATCCGGGGACATCAGGTTTGTGAAACCGCTGATTCTGTAGGAAAGACTGTGGTTGCATACATCCACCATAAGGTAAATATCGTCGCCACGGACGGATTCACCGATTTCACCTTTACCTTCACCGGAACCAAAACGCGGTGTTTTGACATCAACGATATAAGAATCACGTCTGTACCCTTCAAATGCAAAAGAATTTAATTCAGGGCTGTTGCGTTCTTTTCTCCATTGTACAAGCCACTCGTCGACTTTCTCGCCAAGTGGGCGGCAACTCTGGAGGGGAATCAGTCCGAGTCTGCCTACCGGAAGTGTTGTCAGTTCTTTGCTGTTAAGCTGTGCCATCGTTTATTTTCCTCCTAAAAATATTTTCTGGATTCGGATATCTTTGCCAATAAGTTTCAACATCTGATAATTGCTTGCTATCCGGGAAAAAGTTCTCTCGGAATAGGTGGCTGAAAAGTCTTCCAGTTTCAGGTTCGTCGAAATGATCGTGGATTTGCGGCGTGCGATACGCTCGTTAATACACAGGAACAGCTGCGACGAAACAAAACTGTTGGTCAGTTCAGTCCCGAGATCATCTATAATAAGAAGATCGCAGTTAAAAATAAAATCATCGCCCATATCTGTCTCGGGCTTCTTCGAGAAAGCTGTCTGCGCCAGACGGTCAAACAGGTCAAACGCAGAAAAGTAAAGAACACAATGTGCGCTTTTGAGAAGTGCATTGGCTATGCAGTGGGAGAGGAAGGTCTTTCCGACTCCGGTGCTGCCGTACAGAAACAGATTTTGTGAGCGTGTATCAAAATCCCGGACAAAGTTTACTGCGGCATCGTAAGCGCGTTTGGCGGTCTCGCGGGCAGTCAGTCCGGTAGCTTCATTTTTTATTGTATCAGAATACCAGTCAAAAGAAAAGTGTTCAAAGTTCTCTTTTTTGAGAATCTCGGTGAGATTGGACTGTGTATAGAGCAATTCGATCTCAGCTTTCTTAAAACAGGTGCATTTCTGACCACCAGTATATCCCGTGTCCTGACAGAGCGGACAGAAGTAATGCGGTTCAAGATAATCTTCGGAAAAACCGTTTTTCTTAAGAAGGGAACGGCGTTCAGCAGAGAGCGCAGCCACATCTTTCTTGAGGTCGTCAACAGATCCGGGCTCACCCTGAAGCAGAGAACGTGCTTTCTGCGCGCTTAAGGCTGCGACTTCCCCGTCAATCTCCAGAAGTCTCGGAACACGTGCAAAAGCCTCTGCACGGCGTTCTTCCAGGTCATGCTGTACCTGTGACTGGCGGCGGTTATACTCTCTCATGATAATATCATACTGAAAATTCTGCAGTGCCACGGTTTTCTCCTTTTACTGGTTCAGCAGGTGCTTTTCGTATTCGTCGAAGTTATATTCACGCTGCTGGAAATTGTTGAATCGGTTGTTGGATGCCGGTGCCGGACGGGTGTTGCGTGCGGACTTTTTTTCCTGACGCTTTTTTTTGTGGGCACTGTCCAGAGAACGAATGTCGTCCATCGTGCGGACTTCCTTCTGCTTCCAGCCTTCGAGAATCTTGTCAGTGTACTGGAAACTTGCCTGACCGGTCTGGAGGACGGTGCGGTTACATGCCTCCTGAATGATCTCCATGGAAAAACCATAGGTCTTGAGCCAGGTGTCCATCAATGTGATCTCTGTTTCGACCGGATTACGGTTGGTGATGCCCAGTGCTTTCAGGATAGAAAAATAATCCTTATTATATCTGGAACCGGACTGCTTTGCTTCTTCGACGGAGGTGATGCCCTCCTCGGCCCATGCAAGGGCAACCTTTTCGATGTAGCGGATGCTCTTGTGATTGTGGCCGACGCAGTACTCGATCAGATAGTCGATCAGGTCTACGGACATACCGAGACCATCATAGAAAAACAAAAGCTTCTGAACCTCTGTAGGAGAGAGGGTCTTCCCGAGATACTGCTCAGCGACATAGAGAAGCTGGATAATGTCTTCGTTTTGTTTGAGTTCGCTTACACGCTCCGGAGTAAGTGCTTCCGGGCGGGCAGAAGACGGATTTGCAGATGCTTCGGCCGAAAGCGGTTCAGAAGTACCGCTGATCTCCGCGGCAGCGGTGTCAGAAGACGCACCGGAGGGGGAGAGCAGGGCAATCCCGCATAATTTATTATTGTCTGTAAAATCAAGAGTCAGAAGCTCTTGCTTTGCCCAGTATTTCAGTGCGCGGAGAATGTCGCGCTCTGTACAGAGAAGCCGGTCAGCCATCTGCTCCAGACTGAAAGAAACCGGAGCACTGGAAAGGGCACGTAAAAGATAGATATAAACTTTTACAAATTCTCCATTGGCCTCCGGCATATAATTGTCGATAAATGTATTGGATAATATTGTTACCTCCGGGTGGGAGGTGTTATGTAATGTGATCATTGACATGATAGATCGCTCGCTTTCTAAACGAAAATATCTGCGTGAACAGACATTACGGATACCGCGCAAACTGCGGTATATCTGGAACACTAGGATTATAGCACAAGATTTTTGAAATGAGAATAGGGTATTTTCCTGCAGGAGATTTCCACAAAGAAATGTGGATAATGTGGATAATGTGGAAATCGATTTTTGTCGTAAATTATTTGTAACCTCATAAAATGACGAAATTTGTTGTATTTCCGCGAAAATTGCAATAACTCGACAGGATATTATGTAAAGTAAAATGGCAGAAAAAATCCACATGCCATACACGGTGAAAAATGTGTATAAACATGTGGATAATGTGGATAACTTATTTGCCAAGGAGCTGTTCGCCAATGTTTACAACGTCTCCGGCACCCATAGTTATCAACAGGTCACCCTGTGTACAATTCTCGAGTAAAAAGTTTTCAATCTCATCGAAAGTCGGGAAATATTCGCACGGAGTGCCGAGTTCCCGGATCTGTTTCTGAAGATCAGCAGAGGAGATGCCGAGGTTATCGGTCTCACGAGCTGCATAAATATCTGCAAGAACTACGTGGTCTGCAAGTGTCAGAGCCTTTGCAAATTCCGGAAGCAGAGCTTTCGTACGTGTATAAGTGTGAGGCTGGAAAACACACCAGATTTTTTTGTGTGGATAATTATGTGCTGCATGAAGTGTAGCTTCAATCTCGGTCGGATGATGTGCATAGTCATCGATGATGGTGACTTCACCGACTTTGCCTTTGTACTGGAAACGACGGTCTGTACCGCCGAAATCTTTCAGTCCGGCAAAGATCACTTCATTGTCGAGATCAAGAAGTCTTCCTGCTGCGATAGAAGCAAGGGCATTGGATACGTTGTGGATGCCCGGTACTTTCAGAGAACAGATACCGATATCCTCACCATTATGAAGAACGTGGAACGTCGGATGTCCGAATTCGTCATAAGTGATATCCGAAGCGGTGTATTCAGCATCGTGCTCAAGACCGTAGGTGATCACTTTGCATGGAAGATTTTCGGCAACCATTTCGTATTTTGGTGTGTCTGCGTTGATGATGAGTGCACCATCGGCCGGAAGAAGCTCGGCAAATTTACGGAAAGAATGACGGATGTCATCAATATCCTTAAAGAAATCCAGATGGTCAGCATCCATATTTAAAATGATTCCAAGCGTCGGGAAAAAGCTGAGGAAGCTGTTGGTGTATTCACATGCTTCTGTCAGGAAAGTCTCGGACTGTCCGACGCGGATATTGCCGCCGATCGCCGGAAGGATACCGCCGACGCTGATCGTCGGGTCGCATTCGCCCTTCAGAAGAATGTGTGACAACATGGAAGTAGTTGTGGTCTTTCCATGCGTACCGGCAACTGCAATAGAAGTGTCATAGTTGCGCATGATCTGTCCGAGAAGCTGGGCTCTTGTCAGCATCGGGAGACCTTTTTCCTTCGCACATGCAAATTCCGGGTTGTCCGGATGGATGGCAGCTGTATAAACAACAACCTGAACAGAATCGGAAATGTTGGAAGCGCGCTGACCGTAGAAGATCTTTGCACCTTTGCTTTCCAGAAGACTGGTCAGGGGGCTTTTCTTGGAGTCAGAACCGGAAATTGTGAAACCCTCTTCCAGAAGTATTTCAGCAAGTCCGCTCATACTGATACCTCCAATACCGATAAAATGGATAGAGAGCGGTTTATGGAAGTCTATCTGATACATAATATAATCTCCTTATCTTTAATATTTCTATTATAACGCGGCCGGCTAAAAATGAAAAGTGTTACTTTTGGGGGTATTACTGTGCATTTGTTTAGAAACAAAATGACAAAAATTGTCGAAAATGCACATAAAAATAAACATATAGAAACAGTATGAAATAAAAAAGTGTGCAATAGATATAAAAAAAATAAAATACTGACAAATTATTTGTAAAAAATGTTCACTAATATTGGGAAGTATGGTATAATGAAACATCATAATATACAAGAGGTGATTGCGTGATGATGAAGAAAGAAATGATTGCCATGCTTTTGGCTGGCGGTCAGGGCAGCAGACTGGGCGTATTGACACAAAAAGTAGCAAAACCAGCAGTCGCTTTTGGAGGGAAATATCGTATTATTGATTTTCCGTTGAGTAACTGTATTAATTCAGGAATCGATACAGTCGGTGTTCTGACACAGTATCAGCCACTACGGCTGAACACCCATATCGGCATTGGTATTCCGTGGGATCTGGACAGAAACGAAGGCGGTGTGACCGTACTTCCTCCATATGAAAAGAGTACCAACAGCGAATGGTATACCGGAACAGCCAATGCGATTTTTCAGAATCTGGATTATATGCAGCAGTACAATCCGGATTATGTACTGATTCTCTCGGGAGATCATATTTATAAAATGGATTACGAAGTCATGCTGAATTATCACAAGGCAAATAAGGCAGATGTAACGATCGCCTGTATGCCGGTTCCGATAGAAGAAGCAAGCCGCTTCGGGATTATGGTTACAGATGAGACAGGGCGTGTGGCGGAGTTCGAGGAGAAACCGGAGAAACCAAGCAGCAACCTTGCTTCCATGGGTATCTACATATTCAGCTGGCCGGTGCTCAAAGAAGCACTGATCGCACTGAAAGACCAGAGTAATTGCGATTTTGGCAAGCATATCCTTCCTTATTGTAAAGATAAAGGACAGAGGCTGTTTGCCTACGAATATAATGGCTACTGGAAAGATGTCGGTACACTGGGATCTTACTGGGAAGCAAATATGGAACTGATCGATATCATTCCGGAATTCAATCTGTACGAAGAATTCTGGAAAATCTATACAAAGGGAGACATCATTCCGCCGCAGTATATTGCAGGGGATGCAGTGACGGACCAGTGCCTGATCGGAGAAGGCGCCGAGATCTATGGTGAAGTACACCATTCCGTGATCGGACCGAACGTAGTGATCGGCAGGGGCACCGTCGTGAGGGATTCGATCATCATGCGTAATTCACAGATCGGAGAAGATACCGTCCTTGATAAGGCAATCGTAGCAGAGGATGTTGTAATCGGAAATAAAGTTACACTGGGCTTCGGAGAAGAAGCTGCAAACGTACTGAAACCGGCAGTTTATGCATTTGGTCTGGCGACAGTCGGAGAACGGAGTGTAATTCCTGATAATGTACAAATAGGCAGAAACACTGCCATATCCGGAGTGACTACAGCAGAAGATTATCCGGGAGGAATCCTGGAGAGCGGACAGGTGATCAAAGCAAAGGATGGTGAGCAGGCATGAGAGCAATAGGTATTATTCTGGCTGGCGGAAACAACAGCCGCATGAGAGAACTGTCGGACAAGAGAGCTATCGCGGCAATGCCTGTAGCGGGAAGCTACCGCAGCATTGATTTTGCACTGAGTAATATGGCGAATTCTCATATTCAGAAGGTCGCTGTACTGACACAGTACAATGCCCGTTCTTTGAATGAACATTTAAGTTCCTCGAAATGGTGGGATTTCGGACGTAAACAGGGAGGTATGTTTGTATTTACACCTACGATTACGAAGGACAACAGCCTGTGGTATCAGGGAACGGCAGATGCCATCTATCAGAACATTGATTTCCTGAAACAAAGTCATGAACCATATGTAGTTATCGCATCCGGTGACTGTATATACCGGATGGATTATAATAAAGTGCTTGAGTATCATATCGCAAAGCGTGCGGATATCACGGTAGTCTGCACTACCTGTGAAGATCAGACAGAAGTCGAGCGTTTTGGCGTGGTACGTATGAATGATGACGGCAGGATCGTAGAATTTGAAGAAAAACCGATTGTTTCTTCTTATAATACAATCTCTACAGGTATCTACGTAGTAAGAAGAAGACAGCTGATCGAGCTTCTGGAGCGTGCGGCACTTGAGGGCAGACATGATTTTGTAAACGATATTCTGATCCGTTACAAAAATCTCAAGAGAATCTATGGATACAGGACAGATGCTTACTGGAGCAATATTTCTACCGTGGAAGCATATTATCGTACCAACATGGATTTCCTGCGTCCGGATATCCGCAACTATTTCTTCAGACAGGAGCCGTCGATCAAGACCAAGATCGACGATCTTCCACCGGCTAAATACAATCCGGAGGCAGTTGTTAAAAACAGTCTTGTTTCAAGTGGCTCGATCATCAACGGAACCGTCGAGAATTCTGTTTTGTTTAAGGAAGTCTATGTAGGCAACAACTGTGTGATCAGGAATTCTGTGATTCTGAATAATGTTTATATTGGGGACAATACACGTATCGAGAATTGTATTGTTGAGAGCAGGGATACCATTCGTGCAAATTCCTGCTACTGCGGCGAAGATGGGATTAAAATCGTCGTTGAGAAAAATGAGAGATACGCATTATAATGCGAACTCATAAATGCGTATGAAAATGAAAGGGGCAGACACGATGAATATTACAGACGTACGTGTAAGAAAAGTAGCAAAAGAGGGAAAGATGAAAGCAGTTGTTTCTATCACGATTGATGAGGAATTTGTAGTTCATGACATCAAAGTGATCGAAGGCGAAAAAGGACTGTTTATCGCTATGCCGAGCCGCAAGGCTACAGACGGAGAGTACAGAGACATTGCACATCCGATCAATTCCGGTACGAGAGACATGATCCAGAAACTGATCCTCGGCAAATACCAGGAGATGCTGGATGCAGAGCCTGCTGAAGCAGTGGAAGCTGCAGAGTAAACCGGAAGGTTTTGCGATAAGGGTTAAATAAAGAAATAATAACAAAATAAAGAGAAGGTATGCCCGGGTGAAGAAGATCGCTTATGTTTGAAGTAAGAGATGGTTCATACCCGGGCGTTTTATTCGTGACTAAATTCGTGACCGATGATTTTCACCCGTTTTTTGGAATCTCTTTTTTGAGCATAAAAAACACCGAAACCCTTGATTTCTCAAGAATTTCGGCGCCCCTGCCAAGTAGTCGAAGTGACAGGATTTGAACCTGCGGCCTCTGCGTCCCGAACGCAGCGCTCTACCAAACTGAGCCACACTTCGTTATTTGATTTTGCTTTGTCGCTTGACGCAAGACATATTATATTATAGTGAAATACAAATGTCAACAACTTTTTTTGAATTTTTTTAAAAAAATTTAAAAGTATATTCAATGCAGGTTTTAATGGTGTTCTTTCTTGCAAACGAGTACATAATACGTTATATTTATATCAAAGATCTGTTCCTGATGATTCAATATGAATATCAGAACAGAAAGGAGTTTTTTCATGATTGATGTAAAAAGTATCAGTACACATTGTACACGGACAGAATTTGTGGGAACCACCGTCCTTGATACGATTGGACTGGTGATTTCCGGAATTGATGATACATTATTAAAAGAAATGAATGTGGGTACCAAATATCATGCGCTCGGACTGTTTAGCTCAAGGACGGGAGCTGCAGGACAGATCACAGCGATCGATGATGCAGTAAAAGCAACCAACACAGATGTGCTTTCCATTGAATTCCCGCGTGATACCAAAGGCTGGGGCGGTCACGGAAACTATATTGTGATTGGCGGAAATGATGTTTCAGATGTGCGCCATGCGATTGAACTTGCGTTGGAACTTACAAAGAAAAATGCAGGCGAACTTTATATCAGCGAATCAGGGCATCTGGAATTTACTTACTCCGCAAGTGCAGGCGCTGCATTACAGGAAGCATTTCATGCAGTACCCGGCGAAGCATTCGGATTCATGGCAGGCTCCCCGGCTGCAATCGGTCTTGTGATGGCGGACACCGCAATGAAGGCCTCCGCAGTAAATATTACCTGCTATATGACACCAAGCATCGGAACCAGTCATTCCAATGAAGTGATCCTCGGTATCTCCGGTGATGCCAGTGCAGTTAAGGCGGCTGTACTTGAGGCTCGCCAGATTGGTCTGGAACTTCTGATCGGCATGGGTTCCTATCCGGAAATTCCAGGCACACCATATCTCTAAAATAATGTAACGCAAAACAGCAGACCTTCATGGCCTGCTGTTCTCTGTATATATTAAAATTCCCCTTTAATTTAACTGGTACACATCCGCATACTGTAATCCGAAGCTCAGTGCCTCGCTATGGCTGCCACAGTAAATGTCAACATGTCCATAAGGAGTTCCAAGATCTTCTACGGTATAAACGGTACCATTGATCAGAAGCTGTGTTCCAAAAGGTACACCAGCCATCGCTACAGTATGTCCTGCTGTCGGCATAACACCGCTTGCAGTTGCATTTCCTGCTGTTCCGCAGCACTGTGCGCAGTTACAATATCCTGTCAGCATAAAGTTTCCAAGGTATTTTCCCTGGCTGGAAGAACCGGAATCGGAAGAACTGCTGTCTGTACTGTCTGAGGATGTGTCCTCCGCAACTGAAGTATCCGCAGAGACTTCATCGGAAGAACTGCTGTCTGTACTGTCTGAGGATGTATCCTCAGTTGTATCAACAGATTCAGAGCTATCTTCTGTGCTGTCACCTTCATCAGCTGCATCAGTATCTTCTGTCTGAGCTGCTTCCGCTGCCTGAGCCGCTTCTGCCGCAGCTTCCTCTGCTGCACGTTCCTGCTCTGCCTGTTCCATCAGCTGTGAAATGCTGCTGTCAGCGCTGTTTACCTGTGCCATCAGTGCGCTTGCCTCATCCTGACTTGCACTGATCTGGTTTACATAGGAACTGATATTGTCGCTGGTAGTGGATGCCAGATTCTGAACTTCCTGCTGTTTGGAGCTTTTTTCTGTCAGAAGATTGCTGATAGAAGCAGATTCTTCTTCCACCTGTGCCTCCTGGGTTTTAATTGCTTCCTGTGTTTCTTCATATTTCTTAAGCATATTTCTGTCATATGTAGAAATAGATGCGATGTTGCTTGCTTCGTTTAAGAAATCAGAAAGATTATTTGAAGAAAGAAGAAGCTCAAGCATTGTGCTTCCGCCATTTTCGTACATATATTTAATACGGATCTTCATGGCTTCGTACTGATCCTGTGCATCCTGCTTTGCTTTTTCAAGCTCTGCCTGCACATTTTTCAGCTCTTCTTCTTTTTCAGCGGCTTCCACGCTGAGCTGTGAAATACTGTCTGTAAGTTCTGTATATTGAGTATTCAGTTCTGACAGGTAAGATTCAAGCTCCTGTTTCTTGCTTTCCAGGTCACTGATGTTCGCTTGTGCCTGAGCAAGCCCTGCCTGCGCTTCCTGCTTCTGTTCCTGTGCTGCTGCAATCTGATCTTCTGTGGAAGCAAATACGGTTGTTCCCATAGATATGGTCACTGCACATGCAAGAAGCAGTGAAAGAACTTTTTTGCTTTTCATAAAATAACACCTCTTAAATATTTTGTACGCTAAGTATAACACATTTTCGTAAATAATCAACACTTTCATTTTAATTTTGTAACAAACATGTAACATTTCGCGCCTTAAACACATCTTTCACAGCAGAATGCCACATGGAAATTCCGGATTATTACAAAAACGTTTCATTTTCCAATCAAAATTCAAATTTCCGCTCTCGTATTATATTGCTAAAAAGTACTAAATATCTACTGGTCAGATCGACGATTTACTGGTATAATATACAAAAATGTGTGCGTATATTCATTCAGAGGAGTGTCTGACATGAAAGAACATAGGCGATATAATATTGGGATTCTGATTGGTGGTGTACATACATATTTTCCGAAGGAACACATCCTTGGAATTGCAGAGGCAGCAGAAGAACTGGATGCTAATGTCTGTTTCTTTCTCGGAACGCAGACAAAAGACTTTTTCGAGGATATGCTTGGCGGAACACATAAGAATTCTTTTGACTATCAATTTAATACGATTCACGATTACAGTCTGATAGGTGGACTTGACGGGCTGATCATCAATTATGGTACACTCGGGCTTCAGCTGAAAAACGAAAGCGCCGAGCGGTTTGCGCTGAAATTTAATTCCATTCCGACAGTATTTCTCACAGAAATCGTGCATGAGCCAAACTGCCATTCACTGATCTGTGACAACAAACAGGGAATCCGGCTGGTTATGGCGCACCTGATTGAGAAACATCATTGCAGCAATATTCTTTTTGTATCCGGACCGGCACAGAATACCGATGCAAAAGAGCGGAAAGCTGCCTATTTTGAAATGATGGAAAGATATCATCTTCCGGTCAGTGACAAGATGATTGCACAGGGTGATTATTCCGAGTTTGTTGACCGTCAGGTAAATCAGCTACTTGATGATAATCCGAATGCCGAGGCAATTGTATTTGCCAACGATGAAATGGCATTTGCCGGTTACCGTGTATGCGAAAAGCGTGGACTGAAAGTGGGAAAAGATATCCTGATCACCGGATTTGATGACTGCGAGCGGGCATCAGGCATGGACCCTGCACTTACAACCGTTGTGCAGGATGGTGTTCTGATGGGCAGAATGGCGGTCTACGATCTGATTTATAAGCTTGACGGAAAGGATGCACTGTCAAGACGTGTCCCGGTTTCTTTGTGTATCAGGGAGTCCTGCGGATGTCAGGAAAAAAACGGCAAAACACCGAATACACCACTGAATTTTGTCGATCAGATACATAAATTAAACCGTACCATTACGAATATGAAACTGGAACTGATCAATTTTCAGAGAAAGTCCTGGTTTATTCCGTCTCTTGCACGAAATTTAAATGATTGCATGGATGATGAACATGCTTTTCTTCTGGAAGCGATGGAAAATATGCGGGAACTTCGGACGAAATGTACTTATCTTTTCCTTTTGGACGAGCCTGTAGTCTATCGCAAAGATGACAAGTGGAAATGTCCGGAAAATCTGCGTCTTGCAGCATATTACAAAAAAGAAGAAGTGGATGCATTTCATCTTTATGACCGTTTGCCGGTTTCAAAAGAAGGTGGAATCTGTCAGCTTATGGAGGATGGAGAGAGACATCAGTTTATGATTTTTTTGCTGTTTTCCGGCGAAAGACAGTATGGCTTACTGGCATGTGATATTCAGCAGGAAGAATTTCCGTTCTTCTATGTGATCAGTCTGCAGATCGGGCTTTCTCTCCGTTATCTTGAAATAAGCAAGGCAGAAGCGGCGAGACGCCGCGAGATGACAAAAGACCTTGAAATGATCCGGGAACGTAATCGGATTCTGGGTATTATGTCTGCGAATGATGAGCTGACCGGCCTTTTGAATCTCAGAGGATTTACAGAAGAAGCAAAAAAATTCTGTCATGAAGAACAGGGACAGCGCACTTATCTGATCTGCGGAGATCTTGACCATCTGAAAGAGATCAATGATAACTGGGGACATCCGGCAGGAAACTTTGCACTTCGAAGTGTGGCGGAGATTCTGAGAGGATGTATTCGAAGCGATGACGTTCTGGCGCGTGTGGGCGGAGATGAATTTCTGATTCTTCTGAAATGTACCGAAAAAGGGTATCAGGAAACATTCCGCAAACGTGTGAAAGACGCCTACACATATTTTAATCAAAAATCAGATAAACCGTTTCTGGTGGAGATCTCTCTCGGAATCGCTGAGTTTTGCTCCGGGCCGCAGACGGATATCCAACAGGTGATCGCGACAGCAGATCAGTTTCTCTACGAAGCAAAGAAACACCGGCGGAAGTCGATACGGCGACCGTAAGAAGTTAGAGCAGTTTTGATATAACAGGCATTATCTGCGTACAAACAGGTAGTGTCTGTTTTTTTGATAACGGAAGTCCATAATGGACTAAAGAAAAAGAGAA
This sequence comes from Blautia intestinalis, assembly GCF_014297355.1. Classification (GTDB taxonomy): domain Bacteria; phylum Bacillota; class Clostridia; order Lachnospirales; family Lachnospiraceae; genus Blautia_A; species Blautia_A intestinalis. The sequence goes on from NZ_JACOQE010000012.1 coordinate 61,630, forward strand.
AATTATAAAAAACAAAAAAAGAATGAAAAATTTATTTTAATTTGATCAGATCTTTGAAAAAGTCCCCCACTTCGCAGTGAAAGATATCTGCCAGTGCCATCAACTCGCTTACCCTGATGTTCATGCGGTTGGTTTCGATCTTGGCATAACTGCTTTTGGAGATTGGGAGACCCATCAGATTCATGCGGGCAATTACCTGCTCCTGTGTGAGTTTATTCTGGTAGCGCATCTTCTGGATGCTGCTGCCAATGCTCATGTCCATTCTGATTTTCTGTATCATAATTATCCCCATATCCTGATGTTTCGTAATAAAGAAACATCTATGTATTGATGATATCGAGGAATTTCGTTATAATGTTTCGTAATAAGGAAACATTTGCCGCTGTAGCACAAAGGAAAAGCTAACGGTGAAAGTTTTTTTGTATGGACGTGTGGAGGAGAAAAAATGAATAAGGACTGGGGAAAAGCAATTGCACAGCTTTGCGTCATAACACAGAACAATGCGGACTTGAAAGAACCTGTATTACAGTATGTGAAGTTTATGAAAACAATATACGGTATAGATGGAGCGGATTTTCTGGATATCTACAGAGAATGGGAACGAAGTGGGGAGATTGTGGATAAACGTGAAAAAGTGAGCTGTACCGGTCTGGGAAATATGGAAAAGAACTTGTACCCGAAGAGTATGGACGGGCTGTGTCGGCTATATGATGAAGGAATACTTGAAGAAGACGCATTTTGCGAGACTTTGTTTGAAGAAGATTATGAGATAAAGAATGGGGCTGATGGAAAATTTATTGGATTTTATCCGCAGTATCCAGGATGTATCGGCTTTGCGGACAGTAGAGAAATGCTGGATATGAAAATGCAGAAATCCCTGAAAAACTGGATCAGAGCGGCATATATTCTCTGGAAAGAGAATAAGATTCTTGTGAAATAAAAAGCAGGAGGGAGCTGTTTGGCAGCGTATCGGCGTTTTGTAGCATATGTGTATGAATACCGAAAAGACAAAAAAGGGGTAAACTGTGGATTCGTGCGGATTGAAGCATGGAGGAATGTATGCAGGATAGAACTGCATCTTCTGTGTCCGGGACTGGTTTCGGGCTCAGAATGCAGTGTTTATGGATTTGTCCGGAAAGATGAAGGTATAGACGGAATCCTTCTTGGTGTGTGTGAGACAGCAAAAGAAGAGATTAATTGCATACTGGAGAGCTCTGTTGAACATATGGGGGACAGTGAACATTCCCTGGAGGAAATGGGAGGAATGATCATTACGACTGACCAGGGTGGATTTTTCGGAACAGAGTGGGATGATATGCCAATCCGACCAGAAAAATTCAGGGTTGTTCCGAGAATAGAGGATAATATGTCGGAAAGTGCAGCGTCAGATGGAAAGGCAGAAACTGATGAGACGGTGAAATCCGGCAAAGATGAAAAAAATAGCAGAACAGAAAGCAAAGAAGATAAAGAATATCCGAAGAAAGATAAGTCAGCTGCAGAAATAGCAGACATAGAGAAGCAGAAAGCAGACGCTGCACAGACAGAAGTGAAGACCCCGGAGAGTCAGGAACTCCACACACAGTCAGTGACAGAGCCGGACAGTACATTAGTTCAAAATTCTGAAACAGTATCGACGGATCAGGAAGTAATGAATGCGCAGGAGAAGAAATCACCGGATCGAAAACCACAGGAGCAAAAGTCTCAGAACTCCAGGAGATGCGGAACTCCATGTGATGTGTTTCAGGATGGGGAATTGCATGACTGTCGTAAAATTTTGCCGCAGGATCTCTGCTATATGGGGCGGCGAACCTGCCCTTTGCGAAACAATCGTTTCGTCCAGTACAGCTATTATCATTTCGGACATCTTCTTTTGTGCAGGAACCACTGCGGTCAGCCGGTACTCGGCGTACCGGGACGATACGACCAGCAGGAGCGGTTTATGGCGAATATGTTTGGTTTTCCGTATTTCAAAGAAAGCAGCGAGATTCAGGTGCCGGGCGGAAAAGGCGGATACTGGTACCGTCTAATCGATTCCGCGAATTCCGACAACGGGAATGGTTGTTAAAAGAATTTCACGAAAATGTTCCAGTTCTTCCAGAGAATAGCTGCTGAAACCGGGCTGCAGGACTTCTTCGGAGTCCCTGTATGCCTGGAGATAGTAGCCGCTGGCCCCTTTTAACCACTTACCGATGCGGACAAAATCTTCTTCATTGTGAAGCTCTCTGACAACAGTTGTCCGAAACTCATAATCCAGATTTCCGTGAAGCAGAAAATCAACCGTTTCACGGACTGCGTCCAGCGGCGGATGCAGCATGCCGGAGAGAGAGGGATAATTTTCCGGACAGGCTTTGATGTCCACAGCAGCTTTCTGGATCAGATCCTTATCGGCAAGAGTTTTTAAAACTTCCGGGTGCGTGCCGTTTGTGTCAAGTTTGACCGGATAGCCGAGATTGTGGATTTTTTGTATAAAATCTTCAAGATCCGGGGCAAGCGTAGGTTCGCCGCCGGAGATACAGACACCTTCGAGGATTCCCTGACGCTTTTTCAGGAAAGAAAGAACCTCTTCTTCGGGAATCTCAGGTTCTTCGGCAGGATTTAACACAAGGGAACTGTTCTGGCAGAACGGACAGCGGAAATTGCAGTGCCCCAGAAAAACGGTTGCGGCAACGCGACCGGGATAATCAAGTAAAGTTGTTTTATTTAAACCGTGTATTTTAGGCATGTTCATACTTCCTGTCTATTGAAATCTATAGCTCTATTCTAATTTTTCCTCATTGATTTTGCAACCGGCATTTACTATACTGGATAATAGTCAGAAAGAATTGCAATTTGGAGGAAGTTCCGTTGACAGAACAGGAAAAATATATGAAAGAAGCCATCCGACAGGCCAAAAAGGCCCGCGCACTGGAGGAAGTACCGATCGGGTGCGTGATCGTTTCGGGCGGCAAAATTATTGCAAGAGGTTACAATCGCAGAAATACAGACAAAAATACTTTGTCTCATGCGGAGCTCAATGCAATACGAAAAGCAAGCAAAAAACTTGGTGACTGGCGTCTGGAAGGATGTACCATGTATGTGACACTTGAGCCGTGTCAGATGTGCGCCGGTGCACTGGTGCAGTCAAGAATCGATGAAGTTGTGATCGGCAGTATGAATCCGAAGGCAGGATGTGCAGGATCGGTGTTGAATCTTCTGGAGGTGGAAGGTTTTAACCATAAAGTAAAGATCACTCGGGGCGTTTTGGAAGAAGAATGTTCTACCATGCTCTCGGATTTTTTTAAAGAGCTTCGTGAAAAGAAAAAACGCCTGAAAATGCTGGCAAAACAGCAGGCACAGGAAGCTGCGGACGGGGACAGATAAACGTCTGAACACTTGTTTTTTGCCGGAAAAGTGATATGATGATAACAATTTAATGAACGAGGAGGAATTTTGAAATGACACTGGAAGCATTAAGAAAAGATATGGTCGCAGCCATGAAAGCAAAAGATAAAACGACAAAGGATGCAGTTTCTTCTCTTGTATCCGCAGTCAAAAAAGCTGCCATCGATGAAGGCTGCCGGGAGGATGTGCCGGAAGCACTTGTTGATCGTGTGATTTTGAAAGAAATGAAAACCGTAAAAGAGCAGCTGGATACCTGCCCGGAAAGCCGTGATGACCTTCGCGCAGAATATCAGGCAAGATATGATGTGATTGCGAAATATGCACCGCAGCAGATGAGCGCAGACGAGATCCGTACTTATCTCGAAGGAAAATTTGCCGAAGTTCTTGCAACAAAGAACAAAGGCCAGATCATGAAAGCAGTTATGGGAGATCTGAAAGGCAAAGCAGATGGTAAGCTGATCAATCAGGTCGTTGCTGAGATCTGCAAATAAAAGCGGACCGGTCACTGAGCAGAAGACCATATGAATGTGTACCCTCCCTGTCGGGCTGAACCGGCAGGGAGGGTGTTTTTCTGTATGCTTCTTTTACGGATAAAAAAATACTCCGTGGAAATGATATCCACAGAGTATATAATCATCTTTTTTCCGCGCGCCGCACCTCGAAATGTTCCCATGGACGTTACCTTTACAGTTAACTCGGCCCAGGCACCCTCACGGCACACAAGAGCTTCTGCTTAGTGCTGCTGCATTCCTGCCCTGACACGGTTCACAGATTCCTGTTGCGTGAGACCCAAACGTCAACGCCACTTATAAAGGGCAGCTCTACAGGAGACAAACCTCAGATTGGCATCACCCCTGCTGTAGCGGATTGCAGGTACAGGGCACCGCTATCTCCCCGGCTGCGCGGACTTTAAGTATAGACGATTTTTGAATACTTGTCAAGTGGGGGTAAAGTATTATATAATAGTAGACAAATAGTTGCTGTGAACGGAGTGAACAGTAACGACAAATATGGGTGCCGCCTTAAAGCGGGCGGTAACGGCATACCACTTTGTGCAGATGTGCACAGTAAGGAGGAAGTGTACTATGATCAAAAGAATTGGTTTATTAACAAGCGGTGGTGACTGTCAGGCGCTGAATGCTACTATGAGAGGTGTGGTAAAGGCACTGTCAAACGCAGTGGATGACCTTGAAGTTTATGGATTTGATGATGGGTATAAAGGACTGATCTATGGCAAATACCGGATGCTGAGTTCGAAGGATTTTTCCGGCATCCTGACTCGTGGAGGCACGATCCTCGGTACATCCCGTCAGCCGTTTAAGCTGATGCGCGTGCCGGACGAAAAAGGTCTCGACAAGGTTGAAGCCATGAAGCAGACTTATTATAAATTGTGCCTGGACTGCCTCGTGATCCTTGGTGGTAACGGTACACAGAAAACAGCAAACCTTCTCCGTGAAGAGGGGCTGAATATCATTCATCTTCCGAAGACGATCGACAATGATATCTTCGGAACCGATATGACTTTTGGTTTCCAGAGTGCGGTGAATATCGCTACAAATGCAATCGACTGTATTCATACAACAGCAACTTCACATGGTCGTGTATTTATCGTTGAGATCATGGGACATAAGGTTGGAAGTCTGACACTTCATGCAGGTATTGCAGGTGGTGCGGATATTATCCTGATTCCGGAGATTCCTTACGACATCAAGAAGGTCTGCGAAGCAATCGAGAAACGCAACAAAGCAGGCAAGCGTTTTACGATCCTTGCCGTTGCCGAAGGGGCAATTTCCAAAGAAGATGCAGAACTTCCGAAGAAAAAATACAAAGAAAAACTCGAAGCAAGAGCAAAGAAATATCCGTCTGTTTCCTATGAGATTGCGGATCAGATCAACCAGGTTATCGGAAGTGAGGTTCGCGTAACTGTTCCCGGACATATCCAGCGTGGTGGCGAACCATGCCCGTATGACCGTGTACTTTCTACCAGAATCGGTGCCGGGGCAGCAGAAGCAATCCTTGATGGAGAATACGGAATCATGATCGGTGTTATCAACGGCAAGATCAAGAGAGTCCCGCTTGCAGACTGTGCTGGCAAGCTTAAGATGGTTTCACCGAAAGACCAGATCGTCAAAGCTGCCAAACAGATTGGAATCAGTTTTGGAGACTGAGACATACCAACAGATTATTTTAAAATAAATTCCTGCAGTGACAGGAGAGGAGTGTATTCATGAGCTATACTGCCCTGTACCGAAAATTCAGGCCCGATAATTTTGCAGATGTCAAAGGGCAGGACCATATTGTAACGACGCTGACGAACCAGATCAATGCCAATCGTATCGGACACGCGTATCTTTTCTGCGGTACGCGTGGTACCGGTAAGACCACGGTGGCAAAGATTCTGGCGAAGGCCGTGAACTGTGAACATCCGATTAACGGAAGCCCGTGCAACGAATGCGAGATGTGCAAAGCCATTCAGGCAGGCACATCGATGAATGTGATCGAGATTGATGCCGCTTCCAACAACGGTGTGGATAATATCCGTGAGATCCGTGAGGAAGTAACTTACCGTCCGACAGAAGGTAAATACAAAGTGTATATCATTGACGAGGTGCATATGCTTTCTACAGGAGCATTCAATGCTCTTCTGAAAACACTGGAAGAGCCGCCGTCTTATGTCATCTTTATTCTGGCAACGACAGAGGCACACAAGATTCCGATCACGATTTTGTCCCGCTGCCAGCGATATGATTTTCACAGAATCTCGATTGACACGATCGCGGCACGCCTGAGCGAACTTCTTAAGGTGGAGGGCGTGGAAGCTGAGGAAAAAGCAATTCGTTATGTTGCAAAAGCCGGTGACGGTTCCATGCGAGATGCACTCAGCCTTCTGGATCAGTGTATTGCTTTTTATCTGGGACAGACACTGACTTATGACAAGGTCCTTGATGTTCTGGGAGCCGTGGATACCGAAGTATTCAGCAAATTATTGCGTAAAGTTCTGGCGGGTGATGTAACTTCCACGATCAGGATCCTTGAAGATCTGATCGTCGGAGGCAGAGAACTCAGCCAGTTTGTGGGCGATTTCACATGGTATATGCGCAATCTGCTTCTTGTGAAGACTTCAGACAATCCGGAGGAGGCAATCGATGTCTCCTCCGAAAATCTGAAATTATTGAAAGAAGAAAGTGAAATGACGGACAGTGATACGCTGATGCGCTATATCCGTATTTTTTCAGATCTTTCCAATCAGATCCGCTTCGCAACGCAGAAGCGTGTGCTTGTTGAGATTGCGCTGATCAAACTGTGTCGTCCGGCAATGGAGACGAATCTGGATTCTGTGCTGGACCGTATCCGTGTACTCGAACAGAAGATTGACGAGCGCCCGGTGCAGCAGGTGATCGTGCAGAGTGCCGGTGCGGGAGTAGGCAGCGCCGAATCGGAAAAGCTGGCAGAGCGGCCACCGCAGAAAGCAGCACCGGAAGATCTGCAGAAGATCGTGGCAAGCTGGAAGATGATCATCGGACAGACGACAGCCGCTTTCAAACAGGCACTTCTGCAGTCCGTGCCGAAATACAACGGAGAGACCGGTGAGCCGATTCTTTATGTGGAGTTTCAGACCCCGCTTGGCAGGCTTTATCCGGATGATTCCGAAGCCAAAAAAGAACTGCAGTCCATCATTGAGCAGAAGCTTGGCAAGAGTATCGAGCTTCATATGCTTGTAGCCGAAGATCATCAACAGACGAATCTTTCGCAGATTACGGTGGATCAGGCAATACGTGACAATATTCACATGGATGTTGTAATAGAAGAAGATTAATTTTTTATCAGGAGGATATCACCATGGCAAAACGTGGAGGATTTCCGGGCATGGGAATGCCGGGAAACATGAATAATTTAATGAAACAGGCGCAGAAAATGCAGCGTCAGATGGAAGAAAACCAGAAAGCACTTGAAGAAAAATCATTTACCGCAACTGCAGGTGGCGGTGCTGTAGAAGTAACTGTATCCGGTAAACGTGAAGTGACCGGTGTGAAACTTTCCGAAGAAGTTGTAGATCCGGATGATATTGAAATGCTCGAAGACCTGATCGTTGCAGCAACCAACGAAGCACTTCGTAAAGTAGAAGAAGAAACAACAGCGGTAATGTCCAAACTCACAGGCGGACTCGGCGGTTTAGGCGGAGGTCTTCCTTTCTGATGGAATACTACAGTACGCACATCAATAAGCTGATTGAGCAGCTTTCGCATCTTCCGGGGATTGGACCGAAGTCGGCACAGCGTCTGGCCTTTCATATCATGAACATGCCAAAAGACCAGGTAGAACAGCTTGTCTCTTCCATCACCGGGGCGAGAGAAAAGATCCGCTACTGCAAAAAATGCTGTACGCTGACAGATCAGGAACTTTGTCCGATCTGCAGCAACCCCAAAAGGGATGCAGGTACGATCATGGTCGTAGAAAATACGAGAGATCTTGCCGCATATGAAAAAACGGGTAAATATGAGGGCGTTTATCATGTGCTCCATGGTGCAATCTCTCCGATGCTCGGGATCGGGCCGGATGATATCCGGCTCAAAGAGCTAATGCAGCGTCTTCAGAGCGAAGACATCAAAGAAGTGATTATTGCGACAAACTCCAGTCTGGAGGGTGAGACGACGGCAATGTATATCAGTAAGCTGATCAAGCCAACCGGGATCCGGGTAAGCAGGATCGCAAGTGGTGTACCGGTCGGCGGTGATCTGGAATATATTGATGAGGTAACACTTCTGCGTGCACTGGAAGGCAGAGTGGATCTCTGATATAGACTGCAATGACAGAAGGAGGACGTGAGAGTGGCAAAAAGAAAACCAACCTCTTCACAGGTCGCACAGAGGGCAGGGGTTTCTCAGGCTACGGTATCCATGATACTGAACAGGAGAAATGATGTGTCTTTTTCGACGGAAACTGTAGAAAAGGTAGAACGCGCTGCGAGGGAGCTGGGATACGAACTTCCTCACCGCAAAAATAAAAACAGTACCAAAAAGGAAAAACTGATCGTTGTGATCTGTCCGACGCTGACAAGCCCATATTACGTCCTTCTTTTACAGGGTATCGAATCCGTAGCAAACGAAAAAGGCTACGGTGTTTTTATCTGCAACACGCAGAGGGATGCCGGACAGGAAGAAAAATATCTCAGGATGATCAGTACGATCGATCCGCAGGGAATTATTTATGCATGCAATCCGCATCCGGATTTTCAGAAAAAAGTCGAGGATCTGGCGCGCAGGATACCACTTGTTATCATCAGCAATAAAGAAAAGACGACAACCGTAGATGCAATTAATCAGGATAACACGATGGTGGGGCGTCTGATGGCAAGGCATCTTCTGGATCTCGGTCACAGGGATGTGGCTTTTATCACACCACCGCTTACGCGTCGCCAGTGGCAGCGCTCCCGGAGAATTGACGGATTTGTCAAAGAATATGAAAAAGAAGGATTAGGCGGACATGTTCTGATAAAAGCGGCAGATGAGGCGGTTGACCGCAGACTGCCGAGGATGGATTCTGAATACTCGATGGGATATCAGCTTACGATGGATCTGATCAGGGAAGGCAGAGAATTCACCGCAATCGCAGGTCAGAATGATATGATGGCACTGGGCGCGATTGATGCGCTGGAAGAATTGCGTATCCGTGTACCGAAGGACGTGTCGGTCATCGGCTGCGACGATATTTTTTACTCCGGTATCCGAAGGCTGTCGCTTACAACGATCGATCATTTTGTTGCGTTGAAGGGCAGAGATGCCTGCGATATCATCATCCGTAAGATTGCGATAAATGATCAGTTTTATACGGGATTACAGCCGACCAGCCTTTATAATATCGAGTACACACCGAAGCTGATCACCAGAAAAACGACAGCATATGCAAATATGAAAAAAAGAAAATAAATTTGAACGGTAAAATTATTATTAATATTATCGAATGAAAGTCTGAAAGAAAACGTGAAAAACCGTACTTTCAGGCTTTTTTATATTTGCAAATGCGGAGAAAACGCTATAATACAATTTATAAATACAAAGATATTAATAGAAAATTAATTAATAATTATGTTCCGCCTTGACCTGAATTTTTAGTCTGTTATAATAAAAATATCAAGCAAAAACGCAAAAATCAGGAGGTATTTCACAATGAAATTTTTTATTGACACAGCGAATGTAGACGATATCCGTAAAGCAAATGACATGGGAGTTATCTGTGGTGTTACTACCAACCCATCCCTGATCGCAAAAGAAGGCAGAGATTTCAACGAAGTAATCAAAGAAATCACAGAAATCGTAGACGGACCGATCAGCGGTGAAGTAAAAGCTACTACTACAGACGCTGAAGGAATGATCGCAGAAGGCCGTGAGATTGCTAAAATCCATCCGAACATGGTTGTTAAGATCCCTATGACAGTAGAAGGTCTGAAAGCTGTTAAAGTTCTTTCCAAAGAAGGAATCAAAACAAATGTTACTCTGATCTTCACTGCAAATCAGGCATTGCTTGCTGCAAGAGCAGGCGCTACTTATGTATCTCCGTTCCTCGGAAGACTGGATGACATTTCTACGGATGGACTTCAGCTTATCCGCCAGATCGTTGAAATGTTTGATGTTGCAGGAATTACTACAGAAATCATCTGCGCGAGCGTTCGCCATCCGATCCATGTAACAGAGTGTGCTCTTGCCGGCGCTGATATTGCAACAGTTCCTTACAAGGTAATCGAGCAGATGACAAAACATCCTCTGACAGATGCTGGAATCGAAAAATTCCAGAAAGATTATAAAGCAGTGTTCGGTGACAAATAAAAATGCAATAAAAAGCTTTTTAGGTACATATTACTTGACGAGTGCGGAAATTAATTGTAGCATAAGTTTGTTGCAAACTATTAAAAGGAGAAATTGAACATCATGGAGAAATTAGAACTTCAGAAAATTGCGAACGAAGTCCGCAAAGACATCGTTACCGCTGTTCATGCTGCAAAAGCCGGCCATCCGGGCGGTTCCCTGTCAGCAGCAGATTTATTTACATACCTGTATTTTGAAGAAATGAACATTGATCCGAAAGATCCGAAGAAAGCAGACAGAGACCGCTTTGTCCTCTCTAAAGGTCACACTGCACCGGGACTTTACTCTGCACTTGCTGAGAGAGGATATTTCCCGAAAGAAGACCTCAAGACACTTCGCCATCTCGGATCTTATCTGCAGGGACATCCGGACATGAAACATATTCCGGGCGTTGATATGTCCAGCGGTTCTCTGGGACAGGGAATCTCTGCTGCAGTAGGTATGGCACTTTCCGCAAAACTCAGCAACGAATCTTACAGAGTGTATACTCTGCTTGGTGATGGTGAGATCCAGGAGGGCCAGGTATGGGAAGCAGCCATGTTTGCGGGATTCCGCAAACTGGACAACCTTGTTGTGATCGTAGACAACAATGGACTTCAGATCGATGGTCAGGTGGATGAAGTATGCTCACCGTATCCGATCGACAAGAAATTTGAAGCTTTTAATTTCCATGTGATCAATGTTACAGACGGAAATGATATGGATCAGCTCAAGGCTGCATTCGATGAAGCAAAAACAGTAAAAGGAATGCCGACAGCCATTATCATGAAGACCGTAAAAGGCAAAGGCGTTTCCTTTATGGAAAATCAGGTCGGATGGCATGGAAAAGCCCCGAACGACGAGCAGTATGCACAGGCAATGGAAGATCTGGAGAAAGTAGGTGAAGCATTATGTCAGAAGTAAAGAAAATCGCCACAAGAGCCAGCTACGGAAGCGCTCTGGTAGAACTTGGTAAAGAACACGATGATCTTGTTGTTCTGGATGCTGACCTTGCTGCAGCTACTCAGACAGGAATGTTTAAGAAAGAATTTCCGGATCGTCACATCGACTGTGGTATCGCAGAATGCAATATGGTAGGTATCGGTGCAGGTCTTGCTACTACCGGTAAAGTACCTTTTGTCAGCACATTTGCAATGTTCGCAGCAGGACGTGCTTACGAACAGCTTCGCAATTCCGTTGCATATCCACATCTGAATGTAAAGGTCGGCGCAACTCACGGTGGTATTTCCGTTGGTGAAGACGGTGCGACTCATCAGTGCTGCGAGGATTTTGCCCTTATGAGAGCAATCCCGGGTATGGTTGTCATGAGCCCTGCTGATGACATCGAAGCAAAAGCTATGGTCAAAGCTGCATATGAATATGTAGGACCTGTATATATGAGATTCGGACGTCTGGCTGTTCCGGTAATCAACGACAGACCAGATTACAAATTCGAAATGGGCAAAGGAATCGTTCTTCGTGAGGGAAAAGATGTAACAATTGTTGCTAACGGCCTTTGTGTTGCAGCATCCCTTGAAGCAGCAGAAAAACTTGCTGCAGACGGAATTGATGCAAAAGTGATCAACATCCATACCATCAAACCTCTGGATGAAGATCTGATCGTTACAGCAGCCAAAGAAACCGGCAAAGTTGTAACTGTCGAAGAACATTCTGTGATTGGCGGTCTTGGTGGAGCTGTATGCGAATGCCTTTCCGAGAAAGCACCTGTACCGGTAAAACGTATCGGTGTCAATGATGTATTCGGAGAATCCGGTCCGGCAGTAGCTCTTCTTGAGAAATATGGCCTGGACGCAGAGGGTATCTACAAACAGGTCAAAGAATTTGTATAAATCCGCATTTTGAGATCAGCGGTATCATATACAAAATACCATCAGTGATCTGATCGGCAATGGAGATCACGGTGGACAGACGTGTCGTCTGGAGTGTCAGATGTTCCAGAACACCGGAGACATTGACAATTCCTGTAATGTGAATATGTCCGACAGGCGGCAGCTTTTTATGAACAGCGGCACCCGGGTAGAGTGCGCCATTTGAAATGGTCACATACCCGAGGTGCTTTTTTTGTCCAAGTGAAGAATCAATGGCGATGATCAGACTGCCGGGATGACACTTTTGTATTTCCTGCATGGTATCGGTAAGGTTGAGCGCATGAACAGGAGCTGAAAGCGTACCGTATACATGAACCATCGGGAATACATGGCTGCTGAGCTGCGCACCGATATAGGGACCGAGGCAGTCGCCGGTGACACGGTCTGTACCGATGCACAAAAATATAATTTCAGACCACTCGAGCGTCTGTTCGAGAATGCATGCTTTTAAAAGCCTGCAAATTTCAAGGGAACAATTTGCATAGCGTGTATCTATATAAAAAGTCATAGCTTTATCTCCGCATCTTTTATTTTCTATTTTATCCTCCTGAGAAAAAAATATGCGCACTGCAAAATATGTCGCTAAATTCTTTTGCTGCGCTCTTAGATTCTGCTAAAATCCGCAACTTTCCTGTGCTATTCTGGTGCCTGAAGGGGTGATATGACATGATAGAGGTTGTCTACAAGGACGAAAAGCAGCATGCAAAAGGAAATGAAGGGATTTTTCAGTTGCCCAGAAATGTACGGCAGATAGGAACGACAGATCAGAATTACAGGGTCTATATGGAAGATTATGTGTATACATTTCTGGGGCGTGCCGCGGCTTCCGGAGAGAATAAAGAGGAAGAAGAACGCCATCTGGCTGTTTTTATGGGGGAGACGAAATGGGATGCCGGGACATGCTGTCTTTTTATCAGAGGTGCAGTGCTTGTTTCAGGCGGAGAAATTTCGCGGGAACACGTTGAGTTTACAGATGCCATGTGGCAGCAGATTCATGAGGATGCCGAAAAATATTTTGAAGGGGAAGAAATTGTCGGATGGTTTCTTGGGGGCAGGATGCAGCAGATGGAAGTGACGGAAATGATTCTTCGCATACATCTCAAGCATTTCGGAGGAGAAAAAGTGCTGATGCTGATGGACCCGGTGGAAAACGAAGAAGCTTTTTTTCATTATGAAAACAGCTTTATGGTAAAACAGAGCGGATTTTATATTTATTATGAAAAAAATCTGCAGATGCAAAATTATATGATAGAAAAAAATCCGGAATTATCTGCGCCACAGGAGGAAGAAGTACATGATGATGCTGTGCGTGCATTCCGGCAGATTATTCAGAAGAAACACTCGGATCATCCAAAAGAAGACGGGGGCAGGACATCGATGTTTTCTTATGCGGCAACAGCGTGCCTTGCTTTGGCTGTGCTGACAGTCGGAGTGCAGTTTTACCAGAATTATTCGAATGGTAATAAAATGTCACAGGAAGTGACGGAGACTACATCTGCTGTTATAAAGGAGAAAACTAAAAATGTGAAAACGACAGCGACACAGATACCGAAGATCACAGAAACACCAAAGGTAACAACAAAACCGAAAGTAAGTGTAACACCTCGGGCAGAGGAAAAGGTGAAGCCAACGCCAACATCGGCAATGAGGCAAAATATCACTCCGACACCGGGAACCAGAACAGAGAGTGAGATATACAGAGAAGAATCTGATGACAGAAAGGCAGAACAGCGTGTGCGGCAGGAACTGGCAGCTGAAACAGGCACAGCGGCAGAAAGTTCTGATACTGCAGGAAACGGTACGGCTGAGACGGTGGCCGGAACCGGGAGCTCCTATGTGATCAAACCGGGGGATACGCTCTATCAGATCAGTATAACGAAATATGGAACGATGGAAAAAGTGGCGGAAATATGTCAGGCGAACGGACTTACAGAAGATGAAATTATTTATCCGGGACAGATAATTGTACTGCCGTAATTGTATTGCCGAAAAAAATTTGATATAATAAAAATATTGACATTCTGCCAGACAGAATGCACAGAAGAAAATGCACAGAATACCAAATTATAAGGTAAGGATAAAAATGGCAAATATAATCAAAAAAATAAAAAGGAAACACAAAAAGAAAAAACTTCAAGCTGAACGCGCAAAGATGGAACAGAGCCGGCAGAACAGAACGCCGGAAGACGCCTATCAGGAACGGCTGTCAAAGCACCGGAGTGCAGTAATACGTCGTGCGGTGATGACTGTTGTGGCTGTGGCAGCAGTTGCGACGCTCTTTTTCTTTTACATGGAAAAGAGAAGTTACCATAATTACAAAATTCTGTCTGCGAGCGAGCAGGAGGATGTTGTGGCAACTAACTATGCGGAGATGTCGGGCAAAATTCTGCGTTACAGTCCGGACGGGGCCTCACTTGTGAGTGATACTATGGATACTTACTGGAGTACGCTGTATGAGATGCAGAACCCGGTGGCGGATGTAAGGGATGATCGGGCTGTTATAGCGGATCAGGACGGTACACTTCTGGAAATGTTTGACAAAGATGGCGAGACGGGCAGCGTGACAACTTCTTACAATATCATAAAAGCCAGAGTGTCATCCAGCGGCATGGTTGCGGCTATTCTTGATGGCGGTGATGCAACGTGGATTAATTTTTACGGATCTGATGGAACGCTGATCGCAGAGAACCAGACACATCTTGCAGATCCGGGCTATCCACTGGATGTGGCAGTATCGGACAGCGGCGACATTATGATGGTTGCTTATCAGTTTGTTGACGGAAGTGAAACGACAAGCTACGTTGCTTTTTATAACTTTGGAGATGTCGGACAGAGTGAAGATGATCGTATTGTCAGTGGCTACACGTATGATGGCGTGGTGATTCCACAGATCATGTATCTGGATGGAAATCGTTCGGCAGCTATTCGGGATGACGGTTTTACTCTTTATAAAGGAAGCCAGATTCCGAAAGAAGTTGAAACAATTAAAGTTGATAAAGAAATCGTCAGCACATTTTATGACGATAATATCATCGGTCTGGTGTTCAAAAACGGAGATAAAGATAAACCATATACCATGCGCGGTTATTCGACGGATGGAAGTCTGAAGTTCGAAAAGAAATTCAATATTCCGTATACAACAATCAAGGCCAGCGGCGGAAACATACTTCTGTACAACAGCTCTCAGATCAGTGTGATGAACAGCAGGGGTGTCGAAAAGTACAGTGGCACAGTGGATGGCACAATCAGCGACTTTATTAAAACAGGCTGGAACAGATATCTTCTGGTTCTTGATAATGGAGTTGATGTGATCAAACTCAGCTGAGAGGTGGCTTATGAATGTGACTTGGGCAGGCATTGCTGCGATCGGAGTGCTGCTTTTTACCGGATATACAGGGTATCGAAGAGGATTTATAAAGGAAATTGTTTCAATTTTCTTTGTCTTTCTTGCGCTTGCGCTTGCATGGACGATTAATCCGTATGTAAATACATTCCTTATGGAAAAAACTTCTCTGTATGATAAAATACAGGAGAGCTGTCGCGAGTTTTCTGACAGTCAGGATGCGACGGAAGGTAACGGAGAGGATGAAGAAACGGAAGACGGCCTGATCAGTCAGCTTCCTCTTCCGGAAATACTGCAAAAAAATCTGGCGGCTAACAATACAAAGGAAGCCTATCAATATCTTGCGGTCGATACATTTGGAGACTATGTCTCGGAGTATCTGGCGCGGGCAATTATAAACGGACTATCGTATCTGCTTGCCTATGCGCTTGCGAATCTGATGTTACGTGTGGCAATGCTTGTATTGGATATGATTGCGGGGTTGCCGCTTATCAGTGGCGCAAACCGGCTGACAGGAGGCATTGTCGGTGTAGCGAAGGGAATTCTTTTTATCTGGATCGCACTTTTACTTCTAACGATATTATGCAGCAGTGATATTGGAAAAAGCGGCCTGGAACTGGTTGAAAAAGACAGCATTTTGCAGGCATTATATAAGCATGATGTACTGGTAAACTTCTTTATGGATGTATTTTACAAAAAATAACAAAAAACACTTGACGCAGAGAAAGCATAATGATATACTTTAATCCGCTTCGATATGAAGCGGATTTTTCTTTTTGATACTTTTAAAAAGCTAAAAGAAAATGAAAAAAACTTATTGACATTCTTTGCTGGATGTGATAAAGTAAACGAGTTGCTGATGCAACGACGAATCACAAAAAGTCATTTAAAAAGTTTTGAAAAAACTTAAAAAGTTCTTGACAAACGAAAATGACAGTGATAAAATAAACGAGCTGTCGAAAGACAGAGAACCTTGATAACTAAACAGTGAAACACATACGATTCTCGAAAATTCACAATGAACACTTAACGAACACGAGTGAAAACGAAGTGTGAGTTTAGTGAGAATGCGGTTCGAAGGAACTTGATGAAAACGAGCGCAAGCGAAGTTTGAATCTAGTGAATCGAACTTCATTGTTTCTTTTTAAAGAACAAAACCTTAAAACAGTAAAACGAGAGATAACTAAGCTAGTTGGTTGTCTTGAGTGCATCAAACACTTTATCAGAGAGTTTGATCCTGGCTCAGGATGAACGCTGGCGGCGTGCTTAACACATGCAAGTCGAACGGGAAACCTTTTATTGAAGCTTCGGCAGATTTAGCTGGTTT
>NZ_JACOQE010000013.1 GCF_014297355.1 Blautia intestinalis
TTTTGAAGAAGTTAACCGCGAGCCAGTAGTTTACCATTGGAAATATAAAATGGATGAAATCAGCGAAGCTGAAGCATCTTCAATTTAATATAGCAGTTATTTATTATCCAATATACTAGGTCTTAATGAAGAGGAGAAATAGATAACTTCCATTTTGTATGTATGATAAATCTAAACAGTATTTTAGAAAGTCCGGTTTATATAAGCATAGGAAGTTCAGAGATATTGATGAAGCTATATTAGATGGTGTAAAAGAAAAACTTCTTGAAGAATTCAGAAATGAGGAAGAATTCGGCTACATGGCAGGATATGAACCGTGGGAGAAATTAATTTTTGACAGATAAGTTTTTTGAAAACTGTCGTTTGGTAAAATCTATTCCACTTTTAAAAGCCTTGCGATAAAATATGTTCTGTGAGACGGTTGCCTTACTTTCCAAGGGCGCTAAAGGTCCGGTGGACCTTTGTTCAGCGCGGACCGAAGTGGAACGGAGAATGGTCGACAGCAGAAAAGTGAAGGTGGACTTCTCTCTGGAGGATATGGATTTATCTGAATTTAAAGGAAAAGCGACATATGAGCAGATAAAGGCATATGTGCTGGAGCAGACGGGACTTAAGGTTTCATCACTGTATATCGCACAGATTAAGAAGAAGTGTGGATTGGATGTCGGTGAGAACTTTAATCTAGCTAAATCAGAGAATGCAAGGTAGCCTAAGTGTACACCAGAAAAGGAAGATGCAATTATGCAGGCGTTTAGGCATTTTGGAATCATATAGGTTGTGGATAAACAGCATCATGTGTTAAAAATATAGTGAAGTATGGGTAAAAAGGACATTCCAGAACTGTAGATTTTACAGGTCAGGGGATGTCCTTTTTGCTGATATGGAAGTGTTCAATGGACAAGGTAATGATACTGAGAGATATTAAGACTGATAGGAATGATATCTATCTTATCTATTGTTACTTGTTCTGATTTCTCCATTCCCGTGGGGAGACACCATAAATATTTTTAAATGCACGGGAAAAATGAAGCTGATTTTCGTATCCGACAGCGGAACCGATGTCCGCAATAGATAAGGATGTCAGCTTTAACAATTCGGTAGCCTTTACCATGCGGTAGTTCATAAGAAATTCCTGCGGAGAGCGGCCAATAGAGTTGCGGAAGATTTTTCCGAAATAACTCCGGTTGATGCCACATACCGCAGCGATATCTTCGATCGAGATATTATTCTGAAAATTCTGTTCCATATAATTGATCGCTTCTTTTATATAATAATCACTCATGCGCCCACTGGAGATCAGCGTTGCTGACTTTGCCGACTGTAGCAGATAATCCAAAAACAGATACAGATGCCCGATCAGATGGAAGGAGGATTCCTGCGGATGATTGACGATATAAAGCATTTCATCGGCAAGTTTTTCCCGTAATTCTTTGGAATGGGAATGATAAACGGGCGCGTCTTTGCACAAATCTGTGACACTTAAAGCCTCTTTTACACGTAAGCCGTCAAATTCGATCCACATATATTCCCATGGAAGCTGTTCATCGGCAATGTAAGTATTGATCTGCCCCGGGAAAATCATAAACCCCTGTCCGCTTTTTACAGAATAGGTCCGTGTTTCTCCTTTGGAATTGTCTGCCATGAGTGTTCCGGTTCCGGAAAGAATGTAGTGAAACAGGTAGTGGTTGCGTGTTGCAGGTCCGAAAGAATGACCGGGATCACACTGTTCGTATCCAAACTGATACATGCACAGATCAATAAAATTTTCATTTGGAAAAATATTAAAAAATGTATTACTCATAAAACACTCCTTATATACCAAAATGCGATATTAGTATCTATTATAGCACAAAATATTGCATTTAGGTATAAAATTAAAAAAATATGGGTATTTAAGGACGCATAAAGGTATGTTATAATTAGATTATCAAAAAGGCAAGCGGATATATTTAAGAAAAGGAGAGAGGAATATGGCAAAAAGGAATATTTTCCGTGGTCTTGCGGCTGTGCTTGCACTTGGTATGTGTATGACAGGACTTGCTGGATGCGGAAGCGAAAAAAGGGCGGATGGAAAAACGGAGATTGAAGTGGTTTCCTACAAACCAGAAGCAGTTAAGGCATTTGAAAAAATTGAAAAGCGGTTCAATGAAACACATGATGACATTCATTTGACGATTTCATCTCCAAATGAAGCAATGACCATTTTAAAAACACGTTTTATCCGGGAGGATTATCCGGATATCATCGCAATCGGAGGAGACATCAACTATTCCAACTTTTTAGATGCAGATCTGTTTGATGATATTTCCGATCTGGATGAAGTCCAGACCGTAAAACAGGCATATCTGGATATGGATAAGGAACTGGAGTTTATTCCAAAGGATGGCACGTATGCACTTCCATATGTGGCAAACGCGGCAGGAATTTTATATAACAAAGATCTGTTTGAGGAAAATGGCTGGAAAGTTCCGACCACCTGGCAGGAATTTACCACACTGTGTGATGAAATAAAACAGAGCGGAACACTTCCGCTGTATCTGGGATTTAAAGATACCTGGACCTGTCTGGCTCCGTGGAATGCGCTGGCGGTCGGACTTACCGATTCGGACACCTGCAATCAGGTAAATATGGGAAATACCACATTTTCCGATACGTATGGACCGGTAGCAGAAAAGATGCGTGCGCTTTTGGATTACGCCGAAAAAAATCCGTATGCATACGGTTATAACGATGCCTGTACAGCATTTGCCCGTGGGGAAGCTGCCATGTATCCGATCGGAAGCTATGCAATTCCGCAGATTAAATCGGTCAACCCGGACATGAATATCGGCTCTTTTACATTTCCTGCAAATGATAACGAATCAGACAATGTATTAAATTCAGGAATTGATCTGCAGTTTTCCGTAATGAAAGCATGCAAAAATAAAGAGGCTGCATATGAAGTTTTAAAATATCTGTATGACGATGAGACCATTCAGATTTATCTGGATGATCAGGGCGGAATTGCCTGCAAAGACGGGGATTTTGCAATTCCGGAAACACTCAAGGATATGCGTCCTTACATTGAAAACAACCGCATGGCAGATTATCAGGATCACCATTATCCGAGTGAGATGAGTGTGGATGCCATGATCCAGACGTTCCTGCTGGATACAAGCGATAATGCACAGGAAAAGTTTTTGAAAAAATTTGATTCCGACTGGAAGCGCTATAACCGGGATCTGATTCGGAAAGTACAGGATTATCAGAAAGAACAGGAGGATGCACAATGAAAAAGAAAATGTCAAACAGGGACAAAACATTCTGGGCGGTTATCATACCGGTTGTAATCTTATTTTTTGCATTCAATACACTTCCAATGATCAAAGGTGTGATTTATAGTTTTACCAATTATAAAGGATACGGAACTTACGATTATGTCGGGTTCCGGAACTATGCAGATCTGTTTACGGATTCCCGCGTGGGAAAAAGCTATTTGTTTACGTTTAAATATGCACTGGCAGGAACGATACTGGTAAATGTGCTAAGTCTGATCATGGCCGTTGGATTAAACAGTGCAATCCGTTTTAAAAGTGCACTGCGCGGTATTTATTTTGTGCCGAATATTTTAGGAGGACTTGTCATCGGTTATATTTTTAGTTTTATTTTTACTTACATTCTTCCAACTGTGGGAAATGTGTTCCATATTGGATTTTTACAGAACAGTATTCTTGCAAGTGAAAAATACGCATGGATTGGTGTGCTGATTGTTGGTGTATGGCAGGCAGTTGCCATGAATACCATTATTTATATTTCCGGTCTGCAGACCGTCCCGGAGGAAGTTTACGAGGCGAGTATGCTTGATGGAGCAAGTAAATGGAAACAGTTCTGGAAAGTAACATTTCCACTGGTTATGCCGTTTGTAACGATCAATCTGGTGCTGAGCACAAAGAATTTCCTCATGGTATTCGATCAGATTATGTCATTGACCAAGGGAGGTCCGGCACAGAGCACGGAATCCATTTCTTATCTGATATATAAAAACGGTATGGATGGCGGACAGTTTGGATTCCAGAGTGCAAATGCAGTTATATTCTTTATTGTGATCGTGGCGATTTCACTTTTCCAGATGACAGTTATGAATAAGAAGGAGGAGCAGTTATGATGAAAAAAAAGCAGAAAACAAACTTAGTACTTACAATTGTTCTGATTCTGGGGACATTAACTGTATTTTTCCCACTGTATATGGCAGTGATTATTGCATTTAAGAAACCGAGTGAGATGACAAACGATGTGGCGGGTGCACTTTCTTTCCCGAAACAATGGAGTTTTGAAAACTTCCGTCAGGCAATGGAAGTGACCGATTTCTGGCGTTCTCTTGGAAACAGTTTACTGATCACTCTGGTAACGATCGTACTGGCAATTCTGATCCACTCGATTGCAGGCTATGTGATCGGGCGGGGCATGGCAAGAAGAAAAAGTTTCCGTTTTATCTATCTGTATATTGTCAGTGGTATGTTTGTTCCATTTTCCATCTTAATGATGCCTCTGGTAAAACAGACGGCACACATGGGACTTGGAAACCGTGCCGGTGTCATCGTGTTGTATCTGGTATTTTACATGCCAATGAATGTCCTGCTTTACAGTGGATATTTAAAAAATATTCCGGAAGCACTCGAAGAAGCAGCAGATATTGATGGGGCAAGTACCTGGACGACTTACTGGAGAGTGGTATTCCCGATGATGAAACCGATGCATGCGACGGTTGCGATTCTGACAGCCCTTGGAACATGGAACGATGTTATGACACCGCTTGTGATCATGTCCGGAACCGGACAGAATACGCTGCCGCTTGCACAGCTTAACTTCCAGACACAGTTTGGAACCAATTACAATCTGGCGTTTGCCTCCTATATTCTGGCACTGATCCCGATCATGATCTTTTATATGATCTGTCAGAAACAGATTTTGAATGGTGTGGCAAACGGCGCAGTTAAAGGATAAAAAATAAAACGAGGTGGCTTCTATGGCAATTATATATCATCCAAATAAAAAAATCTTTACCCTGCATACAGCGCATACAACTTATCAGATGCAGGTCGATCCACTGGGATATCTGCTGCATCTGTACTATGGAGATAAAACAAACAGCCCCATGGATTATGTTTTAACCTATGCAGACCGTGGATTTTCCGGAAATCCTTATGCAGCGGGCATGGACCGCACCTATTCGCTGGATGCGCTGCCACAGGAGTATCCTTCCATTGGAACTGGGGATTACCGCAATATTGCGCTGAATATCAAAAATGAAAAAGGGGTGGAAAGCGCAGATCTGCTTTTTAAAAGTTATGAGATCCGAAGCGGCAAGTACCAGTTACAGGGACTTCCAGCTGTCTGGGCAGACAAAGAGGAAGCACAGACACTGGAAATTGTCCTTGCAGACGAAAACGCACAGGTTGAAGTTCATCTGCTGTATGGTGTTTTGGAAGAAAACGATGTCATTACAAGGAGCGTCCAGATTAAAAATACGGGAACTGGGCAGATTACGATCGAAAAGGCAGCGGCAGCCTGTCTGGATTTTGTACAGGGAGATTTTGATGTCCTGCGGTTTTATGGAAAGCATGCCATGGAGCGCAATCTGGAGCGTACGTCGCTGGGGCATGGAACCATTGCGTTTGGCAGCCGCAGGGGAACGTCCAGCCATCAGTATAATCCGGCAGTGATTTTGGCAGAAAAAGGAACAACAGAGACCGCAGGCATCTGCTATGGAATGCTGTTTGTATACAGCGGAAATTTCTCCTGTGAGGCAGAAAAAGATCAGTTCAACCAGACGCGCCTGCTTCTCGGTTTAAATGAAGAACTGTTTTCCTATCCGCTTGCGAAAGGAGAAACCTTTACGGTACCGGAAGTCATTTTGTCTTATTCGGCAGACGGATTGTCTGCACTGTCGCAGCAATATCATAACTGCATCCGCAACCATGTGTGCCGCAGCAAATATGTCCATATGCAGCGCCCGGTGCTGATCAACAGCTGGGAGGCAGCATATTTCGATTTTACGGGAGATACGATCGTGGATCTGGCAAAAGAAGCTGCTTCCCTTGGAATTGATATGGTAGTGATGGATGACGGCTGGTTTGGGAAAAGAAACGATGATAATTCTTCCCTAGGGGATTGGCAGGTCAATGAAAAGAAACTGGGGGGAAGCCTGGCAGAGCTTATTACCCGTGTGCATAATCAGGGGGTGAAATTTGGCATTTGGATTGAGCCGGAGATGGTCAATGAAGACAGCGACCTTTACCGGGCACATCCGGACTGGGCAATTCAGATTCCGGGGAAAAAGCCGGTGCGCTCGAGAAACCAGTTACTGCTTGATTTTTCCAGAAAAGAAGTGCGCGACTGTGTATTTGATCAGATTTGTGCCGTGCTGGATCAGGGAAAAATTGATTATGTCAAGTGGGATATGAACCGCAGTATGGCAGATGTCTATGCCGGAAATCTTTCCTATGATTACGTGCTTGGTGTTTATAATTTTATGGAGCGCCTGTGCAGCCGGTATCCGGATCTTCTGCTTGAGGGATGCAGCGGTGGCGGCGGCAGATTTGACGCAGGAATGCTTTATTATTCCCCACAGATCTGGTGTAGTGATAATACCGATGCAATCAACCGCACAAGGATCCAGTACGGAACGTCGTTTTTCTATCCGGTTTCCGTAATGGGGGCGCACGTTTCAGCGGTGCCGAACCACCAGACCGGACGGGTGACAAGTTTCCACACCCGAGGGGTGACGGCGATGGCTGGAACCTTCGGTTACGAATTAAACCCGGCGCTTTTATCCGATGAGGAAAAACAGCAGATCCGGGAACAGATTAAAACATACAAGAAGTATGAAACGCTCATTAACGAGGGAACCTACTGGCGGCTGTCCGATCCGTTTATGGATGAAATTGCGGCATGGATGACGGTGTCAGAGGAACAGAATCATGCATTAGTCAGCGCAGTGCGTCTTAGGGTAGAGGCAAATCAGGCAGCCGTTTATGTCCGCCTGCGTGGGTTAAAACCGGATGCCGTGTATCTGGAAGAACAGAGCGGTAGACAGTATTCCGGTGCAGCACTGATGCATGCGGGAATTCCGCTTCCGCCGTTTACCAGAGAATATGAGGCGTATCAGTTTGTTTTTACAGAGCTGAAAGAGGCTGGAGCATTATACGAAAAAGTATAGAAATGGTGTGAGAGGAATACCAAAAATCGCATGGTCATCAGCATTTACGGTGGCTCCGGTTCCGGAAAAACAACACTTGCCACGGCATTGCAGCAGTATTTTTTAAATGACGGCAGGGGCTGTTACCTGCTCTCGGACGATGATTATCCACACCGGATCCCAAAACGCAACGATGAAGAACAGCTGCGTGTGTATAAAGAAGCCGGGGAAGACGGATTGCGAGGATATCTCGGAACAAAGAAAGAGATTGATTTCGCCCGGATCAATGAAGTGCTTGCGGCATTTCATGAGGGAAAAGATACGATCACGTTGCGGCATTTGGAACGGAAAGATGGCGAGATTTCATCGGAAGAAACCGATTTTTCCGGAATATCTGTATTGCTTCTGGAGTGGACGCACGGAGGCAGTGACGATTTACATGGTGTGGATCTATCCGTCTTTCTGGAAAGTTCCCCGGAGGAGACAAAGGAGCGGCGCATCCGCAGAAACCGCGACGAGAATGCCGCAAGTCCGTTTATCTGCCGTGTGGTGGAACTGGAACAGGAAAAACTCGAAGTGCAGCGCAAAAATGCAGGATGTATTTTCTTCTTTTTACATTCTGCCGAGCCTGTACCATTCCGATCTCGACCGGGGATTTTCCGTGATCGACTATGACCTGAATGAGCAGCTTGCCGACCGGGAAGACCTTGACCAGTTAAAGAATATGGGAATCAATCTGAAACTCGATTTTATTTTAAACCATGCTTCCGCACAGTCCCCACAGTTTCGGGATCTTGTGGAAAAAGGGGAGGCTTCTGCATACCGCGATTGTTTCATCGATTGGAACCATTTCTGGGAAGGGCATGGCAGACAGTATCTCAGACAGATGGATGTAAACATCCAGTCACCAAAAGTGTGGGAGTTTTATCGTGAAACACTGGAAAAAATAGCCTCTTACGGCGCGGCGATTGTGCGGCTGGATGCTTTTGCCTATGCGCCGAAGACACCGGGGAAAAAACTTTCTCAATGATCCGGAAACGTGGGAACTTTTACAGAAGATCCATGCGCTGGCAGAACCTTTGGGACTTACGCTTTTGCCGGAGATCCACGCAGCGTATGATGAAAAAATATATGAGACACTTGCAGAAAAAGGCTATGCAACCTATGACTTTTTCCTGCCGGGACTGGTCATTGATGCGATTGAGAACCGGCGGGGAACGCACCTTGCGGCATGGGCGAAGGAGATTGTGGAAAAGAAGATCTCCACGGTCAACATGCTCGGCTGTCACGACGGCATCCCGCTTCTGGATTTAAAGGGACTGCTTCCCAAAGAGGAGATCCAGTCGTTAATTGACCGGATTGTATCCCGCGGAGGCATGGTCAAAAATTTACATGGACAAAAGAATCTGTATTATCAGGTAAATGCCATGTACTATAGTGCATTTGCAACATTACATATATATGAGAGTATCTACTGCCATGCATGTGGACGCGAACATGAAGCAATCCTTAGTGTAGAAGACTGGAAAACTGCATAGAAAATAAGAAAAAGAACTGGTGTTAAAAGAATAAAGACAATCAATTAACACAAGAGGAGTTTGGTAAATTATTTCATGTTACCAGGCAAACTGTTTCAAATTGGGAAAACGGAAAAAGTTATCCTGATTTGCAAATCCTTGTAAGCATGAGTAATCAATTGTTATGACGCCGACTAAATGGATTGAACAGAATATAAAATGTAGTCTTTTTCTTTTATTCCATATAGCTCGCACCCAGTGCTCTTTAAGATAAAGTAGAAATAGTGCAATTTTCACATGATATTATACAAGAATTACATAGAAATATATCGTATTATTGATATGGTATTCTTGAATTGTATGTGAGGAGAAAAACTATGGCAGCGGAAAGAAAAACATTAACACAGCTATCTGTGCCAATATGCTTAGAAACTTTATTTTATATGCTTTCAGGTATGGTTGATACGCTTATGCTATCATCTGTAAGTGATCAGGCTGTAGGAGCAGTGGGAACAGCAAATACATATATAGGTGTTTTTATTATTATGTTTGGAGTAATATCATCGGGTATGATAGCCGTTATGTCACAAAATATCGGAGCTGGAAGACCGGGGATAGCATATCAGGCAAGGCAACTTGGACTTATATTCAACGCATTGATAGGTATCGTAATGTCTGTCGTTCTTGCTACTTTTTCTGGTGGGATACTTAGAATCGTAAGTATTGCTCCGGCTTTGCTTGAGCCGGCTGAAATATATCTTAGAATTGTTGGCGGCACATGTTTTTTAAATGCACTGATTCCTATTTTCTCCAGTTATTTGAGAGTGTTTGGATATACAAAACATTCTTTGATAGGAACTGTTGTTGGAAATGTTCTCAATATAATACTTAATTCAGTATTTTTATTTGCATTCAACTGGGGTGTGATGGGAGTTGCTGTTGCCACGGTTATTTCGAGAGTTGTAAATCTTATTATTGTAGCTGGCATGGGGGCTGTACTTATAAAAGCAAAGCAGAGTCCTGAGCGAATTACATCAAGAAAGATATTTGCACAGATTGTTAAGATTGGTTTTCCTTCTGCGCTTGAAACAGCACTTTACAACATCGCAATGACATTTATAGTGCGTTTTATGAATCAGATGGATGTGGATGGAATGAATGTTACAGCGCGTTCATATGCGATACAGATTGCAAATTTCTCGTATTGCGTGGGAGCTGCCCTTGCTCAGGCAAATGCAATTATGACCGGCTGGAGAATTGGAGCAAAAGAGTTTGAGGAATGTAACAGGGGGACGAGAAAAGCTGCGATATATGGTATCATCACAGCGACATGCTTTTCCGTGACCTTTGCATTTGCCGGACATTTTATCGTGCATATATTTACGGATGATACACAGATGATAAATCTTGTGGTAAAGTTGTTAATAGTAGATATATTTCTTGAACTTGGAAGGGTAACAAACCTTGTATATGGTCAGGCATTAAAAACGAGTGGAGACGCACTTTTCCCGGTTATATTAGGTGCAATATTTATGTATTTGTTTGCAGTTGGCGGAACTTATTTTCTCGGAATACACATGGGACTTCTGGCTGTAGGATCATATATTGCTATGGCAGGTGACGAATGTGCGAGAGCTGTGGGAATGGTACTTAGATGGAAGAGTGGAAAATGGAAAAGTAAAGGTCTTATAGAAGTATAGGAGAGATTATGTACTTTGAATTAAAGGAAAATAAACCACATGGTACAAAGGATGATCCGTTTAGTACATATCATATAAAAAATGAAGGACGATCATTTCAGATACCGGTCCATTGGCATGATGAACTGGAAATTATATATGTAAAAAGTGGTTTTTGACTGTAAGTATATCAGGAGAAAATTATGTTGGAACCCCCGGGGATGCTTTTGTAGTGTCGCCGGGTAATCTGCATTTCATGGGTTCACAGACTGGTACAGTGGATTACTGAGCCCCAAATAACTGCTCAGATAAAGACAAAAATAATTCTTTTACAGTTTATTCTTGAAATGTGGGAGAAGGGCTTTGTAATCGAAAATGATAAAAGCGGGAGAAATACGATAGAAAAAGAAATGATTTCATATATACAGCAGAATTTTATGGAAAAGATATCATTAAAAGAATTTAGTGAGCAGTTTCATCTTTCGGAAAAATATATATCGCGATATTTTAAGGAACATTTTCATATTACCCTTTCGCAATATATAACACATTTAAGGTTAGAGCATGCAAAACAGCTGTTACAAGATACGGATATTCCTGTTACAGAGATTGCAATGCAGAGTGGATATCAGAATGTAAGCTATTTTATCAGAAGCTTCAGAAAAACATATGGAGTTTCTCCGTTAAAATATAGAAAAAAATAAGCCAGGTATATGATTAGAAAGGAGAGGATATCCCGGTAGAATCAGAAAATCTGCCGGAGAGATATCGAGAATGAGTATGGGAAATAAGAATAAATGGTGGAAAAATGCAGTTGTATATCAGATTTATCCGAAAAGCTTTCAAGATTCGGATGGAGATGGAATTGGTGATATTCCAGGAATTATCAACAGATTGGATTATTTGAAAAAACTTGGAATAGATGCAATCTGGCTCTCACCGGTGTATCGTTCGCCACAGGATGACAATGGATACGATATTTCAGATTATCAGGATATTGAGCCGATGTTCGGAACAATGGAAGATATGGAACAGTTATTTGCGGAGGCAAAGAAACGCGGAATCCGAATTATGATGGATCTTGTGCTGAATCATACTTCAGATGAACACAGATGGTTTTTGGAGGCAAAGAAAAGCAAAGACAATCCGTATCATGATTATTATGTGTGGCGTGACGGAGAAGAAGGTATTTACCCAAATGATATGAATTCTGTGTTCGGAGGACCGGCATGGGAGTGGGTTCCAGAACTGGGACAGTATTATTTTCATCAGTTTTCAGTGAAACAGCCAGATCTGAACTGGGAGAATCCGAAAGTGAGAAGAGAGCTCTATGATATGATTCTCTGGTGGATGGAAAAAGGAGCAGGTGGATTTCGTCTGGATGTAATCGATCAGATTGCAAAAGAGCCAGATCTTAAGATCACAAATAATGGACCAAAGCTGCATGAATTTCTGCGTGAACTAAGCAGAGAAACATTTCAGAAAGGGGATATGATCACTGTTGGAGAAGCCTGGGGAGCAACACCGGAAATTGCAAAGAAATATAGTAATCCAGATGGCAGTGAATTTTCTATGGTTTTTCAGTTTGAGCACATTATGCTTGATCAGGAAGAAGGAAAAGAAAAATGGGATACGATTCCATTGAATCTGGTTAAGCTGAAAAAATGCCTTGCAAAGTGGCAGAATACTTTATATCAGACAGGATGGAACAGTCTGTTCATGAATAACCATGATCTTCCTAGAATCGTGTCGCGTTGGGGAAATGACGGAAAATACAGAAAAGAGTCGGCAACAATGCTGGCGACAATGCTTCATGGAATGCAGGGAACTCCTTACATTTACCAGGGAGAAGAGCTGGGAATGACGAATGTGCAGTTTGACAGCATTGAGGAATATGAAGATATTGAGACATTGAATATGTACAA
Source organism: Blautia intestinalis (assembly GCF_014297355.1). Taxonomy (GTDB): domain Bacteria; phylum Bacillota; class Clostridia; order Lachnospirales; family Lachnospiraceae; genus Blautia_A; species Blautia_A intestinalis. The sequence goes on from NZ_JACOQE010000013.1 coordinate 12,299, forward strand.
AGAGCGTCTGGAAAAAGGATATCAGCCAGAAGAAATCATGCAGTCTATCTACGCAAGAAGCCGTGATAATGCCCGTACTCCGATGCAGTGGAGCGGGGATGAGAACGGAGGATTCACAACAGGAGAACCATGGTTTGCCGTGAATCCAAATTATACCAGAATCAATGCCAAAGAGGCACTGGAAGATGAAAATTCGGTATTTTACTATTATCAGAAGCTGATTCGTTTAAGAAAAGAAAATCCAGTATTCGTGAATGGAAAATTTGAACTTCTTCTGCCGGAAGATGAGAGAATTTTCGCCTATACGAGAACAGATGAGCATACAAAGATGCTGGTATGTACAAACTTTACGGATGAGGAAGTTAGCTGCCCATTGCTTGATGAGTGGAAAGCCGGGGAAGTCTGGATCCGGAATTATGAGGACGACAGAGAAGGAAATATATTGCGTCCTTATGAGGCGGTGATAATTGCATTTACTGGCAAATAGTTTGAGTTTCTTTTTTGGCATCAAAATTCATTTACTAGCATAAGTGATAGTGAAATTATGTGGATTTCAACTTATTATAAGTGTAAGATAATAACTATTGAAACCGCCGTGTACCGAACGGTACGCACGGTGGTGTGAGAGGACGGGAGCTAATCACTCCCTCCTACTCGATTACTTAATCGAGGATGGCATGGTAGAAACTATCACCAAGATAATGGGCAGTTTCCATCAATCGTTTTGCTGTTCCGTGATAGGTTGGTATCCCAGCTTCCGTAGCAGCCTTTGATAATGACATGCCACTCAGATTAACCAACAGCATTTCTTTTGCACCTTCATAAGGTAATTCATAATTTGCGTCTGGCATAAGTGAAATGGCAGATTTAACAGGCTTTACAAGCAGTCTGTCATCATATATATCACCAACAATTTTTCCACGATAATAGATGATGTACTCCCTCATCATTGCTCTATATGTTATTTCTTCCAGTTCGGATATCTGTTCTAATATAAAATTCAAATACTCTTTATGTGAAGCCATATTCTACCTCATCATATTACATTTTTCTTTATTGCTTCTTTCCTGTTTTTGGTACTGAAAGCACATTGACGGCAGGTGCGCATATTTATCCGTTAAAAACAGTAGGAAATTTAATGGGGTTTGTAGGATTTTTCATGTTCCTTGCCTGCATGGCACTCCTACTTGTGCAGTACGAGCCGTTTTCGGGTGCCAGTGCAGGTGAAAACGCAGTCATGCGTCAGGCGGGCGACCAGAAAGAGGGAAAGCTGTGGCTTGGAGGCTGTCTGCTGGCAAATACTGTATTTCCCTTACTCAGCGCTCTTATATTGTTCCACTTTAAAGTAGACAAAGTGGTGAATGGTTTCTTTATGCAGGGCATGCCGTTGTTTTATGGAGTTTGGGGTACCGTGAATGCCCTGTTTGTAATTTTAACGACAGTAGTCTGGTATCAATGTTATGCCAAAAAGAATGGAATCAGTCTGGATTCAATTGATTTAAAGATTTCTGCGGCTCATCTGGGAAAAACAGTGGCGACAGCCCTGACAGTGACGGGCCTTGCTTTAACATTATTGTTTGTTGTAAAGTTTTTCTTTAATACGGATTTTCGCATCCTGTACTGGGCAGTACGTCCGTTTAATGCCAGACGTCTGCTGGAATCATTGAAGCTTCTGCCGTTGTTCATGGTGGCATATGTAACGGCTTCTGTATTTATTAATTGTCTGAATTTTAATACATCATTTGGCAAGACTGAGAAGAAAAATATTGTGGTTTTATCATTGCTGAATATTTTGTCTCCATTCATCTTAGCAGCGTTGGGGTATGGATATTTTCTTGCTACAGGAGTAAATAGCTTTTATGGAACAAATAACCAGATTTCAGACTGGATGGTGCCGCCATTACTATTGTTGTTTATCACGCCGTTTATTACAAGGGCAATCTACAGGAAAACAAAAAATCCGTACCTTGGAGGAATCATTAATGCAGTAATTGTTACGATTATGACATGTGTAAATGCACAGATTGTATTTCCGACATAGAAATCTGGTTTTGCACCGGAGCCATTCCTGTATGACAGACAGGGATGGATGTCAGAATTTCCTACAGCATATCTAAAAACAGAAAAGGAAATCAATACATATATTTTGGCGGGCGTGCTGCGTTTCACGATGAATGTGGAGTGCAGTGCACCCGCTTTTTCTGGTTATGGATGATAAAATACAGCCTTTTTTTCAGGAAATATGGTAAACAGGTTTACAGAAAGTGCTTCTGTTTCCGGTACTCCGTTGGGGTTAATTTGTAGCGTTTTTTGAATAATCTGCAAAAATAGTCGACGTTATGAAATCCTGTCTCAGAAGAAATGAGACTGACTTTTTTCTCAGTTTTTGAAAGCAACTGACCGGCCTGTTTTAAACGGTAGTTAATGAGATAGTTAACCGGCGTTATATGTAAATATTTCCGAAACAGATTCAAAGCGGTACTCTTACTGACCATTGCCTGTTCTGCAATGTCATCCAATGAGATACTCCGTGAGTAATTTAGATGGATAAATTGCATCATGAGCTGTAACCGGGCTTGAGAAGCGGTTGAATGCTCCTTGTGCTCTTCCTGGTATGAAATGTCTGTGTTTTCAAATATTTCCAGCCAGAGATTCTGAAGGAGAGAACTGGTAAGGAGTTCTTTGGACGAAACGGAATCCTGTGCAGAAATAATTTGCCGCATGATAGATAAAACCTTTGCTTGCCAGCATACTTCTTTATGAAATATGAGAAATGGCAATGGGTAAGAAATGATCGGCAGAATATATTTCTGATAAATCAGGCTGTCGCAAGGGGCAATAAAAGAAGGCATAAATACAAAATTGGGAATGAGGGCTTTTGAGGAAGAATAAAGGCGATGGATTACCTTTGTATTAATGAATATACCATTTCCTTCGGTTAAATTAAATTGGTCTTCTCCAATCCACAAAGTAACGGTTCCGGATTCAATATAAATAAACTCCAATTCTGTATGCCAGTGCCATTCGACACAGTTGAAATCAAAAACTGACAGATCTTCATAATAAAACTGAAAAGGATAGAGATTGCTTCCGTGCTGAATTGTTTCCATCAAATCTTCATCTGTAATGATTTTAGTATAGGTTGTATTTATATTCATAGAAACTTCCTTCTTTGAAACATGCTTTACGATATTATACAATAAATTTCGGAAATAAATCAATGAAAACAAAGATATTATGTTATATAATTCAATAAAAAATGAGGTGAAAGAACATGATATTTAAATGGTTAAATGAAAGTGAAATAATGATGGAGGGGGATAATATTGAAATATTCGCTCCTACAGGGATGGGGAAAACGTGTATATGAAAATTTGTCTATTAAGAGAAGAACAGTAAAAAATATCAGAGCTGGAAAAAAGGATTGGTGATTCCTAATATCTTATGAAAATAATGGTGAAAATAGAAAATTCCATATCAGGAAAGAGTCTTTCTCTGTATGTTGGCAATAAGAGGAAGGTAAATAAATTAATGATCAATCTGATAGAAGCGGGATTTACCGTTAATTATGAGCCTCGTTATATATCGGGAAATTATGAAGGATGCTTTCTGTGTGAGGATGGAAATGTGATTAAAATATGTTGTAGAAAACAAAAGGAGTGATGATCATGTCAAATTATCAGAAAACAAAAAGAGCCTGTTATATGGGATTTATTACACAGGCAATTGCAGCTAATTTTGCCCCATTGTTATTTTTAAAATTTCATAATGATTATCAGATTGCACTTGGAAAAATCGCATTGATTTCTACCTGCTTTTTCTTTACACAGTTGTTGGTAGACCTGTTTTGTGCTAAGTTTGTGGACAAAATAGGGTATCGTATCTGTATTGTTATTTCTGAGGTGTGTTCCGCAGCAGGGTTGGTTGGTCTGGCTTTTTTGCCGGATTTTTTGCCGGAACCGCTTGTTGGAATTATCCTGAGTGTGATAGTATATGCAGTTGGAAGTGGTCTGATTGAAGTACTTTGCAGCCCGATAGTGGAGGCGTGTCCATTTGATAACAAAGAGGCAACGATGAGTCTGCTTCACTCTTTTTATTGTTGGGGAGCAGTGGGAACGATTGTGATTTCCACACTGTTTTTTGCGGTGTTTGGCATGGACAGCTGGAAATGGCTGGTTGTCTTATGGGCACTTGTTCCGGCCATAAATATCTATAATTTTGCAACCTGTCCGATCGAGCATTTGGTAGATGAGGGGGAAGGAATGGGAATAAAAGAACTGTTTCGAAAACCTCTTTTCTGGATTTCCATATGTTTAATGATTTGCTCCGGTGCATCAGAACTGGCTATGGCACAATGGGCATCTGCTTATGCGGAGGCTGCTCTGGGGCTGTCAAAGACAGTTGGTGACCTGGCCGGTCCCTGCATGTTTGCTGTTACAATGGGAATCAGTCGTATAATTTTCGGAAAATATGGTGATAAAATAGATCTGATGAAATTTATGATCGGATCTGGAATTTTATGCGTGATATGCTACCTGCTTGCTTCTGTATCGTCGAATCCGATATCAGGTTTGATTGGATGTATTATCTGTGGCTTTTCTGTTGGGATTATGTGGCCCGGCACAATCAGTATTTCATCAGAAAGATTTCCGGCAGGTGGAACGGCTATGTTTGCTTTGCTTGCTATGGCGGGGGATCTGGGTGGAAGCATAGGTCCGGGGATTGTTGGACGTGTTACACAAAGTGCAGGAGACAATATTCGTGCAGGTATGGGAGTTGGACTTTTGTTCCCGGTTATTTTATTAATCATGCTTTTTATTTTTGCAAGGCAAAAATTTCTTTCAATAAAGTTTATGGGGGATATGATGGATGAAAATTGATATTAAGAATTTCAAATGGATTCGTGAACCAAAAGAATATAAAATTACGGAAAATGAGATTGAGATTGTCACAGAACCTCATACAGATTTATGGCAGAGAACATATTATCATTTTAGGAATGATAATGCGCCTGTTCTGCAGATGGAAACGAATGAAAAATATTTCAGTTTTGTAGTTGAGACCGATTTTATGGATAGTCATACGAGATTTGATCAGTGTGGGATTGTACTTTATCTGGATAGTGAGAATTGGTTAAAAGGTTCTATCGAATATGAAAATAAAAAATTTCAACATCTTGGAAGTGTGGTAACCAATCATGGTTATTCAGATTGGGCAACTACAGAAATTCGTGCAGATGTAAAGAAAATGTGGTATCGTTTAAGCAGAAGGGAAGATGATTATTGTATAGAGTGTTCAGCAGATGGGATTAAGTTTTCCCAGATGCGTGTCTGTCATCTTCATGAAGGTGGAAATCAAATTCGGTTTGGAGTTTATGCCTGCTCACCGGAAGAGTCATCCTTTAAAGCAATATTTAAGAATATGCAGCTGACGAAATGTCAGTGGCTGGCACACGATGGGCAGCAACCAGATTAAGAAATATATGGAATTCATCCAGGGATAAAGGCAGTACTGATAATTGGTTCTGCAAGTGAGCATATTTTATAACTGTAACAAACCGTTTTGGTACAGGACAGAACATCTTGATTGATGGACTTGAGGCTGGAAATGCGCATTTTGTATGGCCGGAGGAATAGCAATATAGACTACATAGGGAGATGACAGAATGAACAGATTCGAATTGATAAGTCAGATAAAAAAGTATAAAGCTTTTAATGAACAGGAAGAAAAAGATAAATATCTTCTTTTAGAGTGGATCATGGACAATGAGGATGCATTTTCAAGAGAAAATAAAATTGCTCATATTACAGCAACTGGTTGGGTGGTAAACAAAGACAGAAGCAAAGTCCTTATGGTATATCATAATATTTATGATTCATGGTCATGGGTTGGCGGACATGCAGATGGAGAAACAGATCTTCTGGCAGTTGCCATGCGCGAAGTCAAAGAAGAGACAGGAATTAAAAAAGTCTGTCCTGTAACAGAGGATATTTTTTCTCTAGAATCACTTACAGTAGATGGTCATATTAAAAATGGCAGCTATATTTCCAGTCATTTGCATCTTAATATAACCTATCTTCTTGAAGCGGATTCTGAAGAAACTGTTTCAATAAAAGAAGACGAGAACAGTGGAGTAGCTTGGTTCGCTCCGGAAGAAGCATTAAAAAAATCTTCGGAACCTTGGTTTGTAGCACATATTTATAAAAAACTGTTGGATAAGATGGACGAGACAGGAAGGAATGTAAGATGAAATCAACGCATGTGGAGACGGTATGTTGTCTACATCAGGTGAAATCGTAGAAGTCCTTAATTTTAGGCACTTTGCGAGGTATATGAGTTTCACACTAACAGGCAAACAAGGCAAGAAAAAGCAGACTATGAACGGCATCGAAGTGTCAGTAGTATTGCATCTGATATGAGGAAACACATTCGGATGGAATTAACATTTTTTATTCAATAGCATAGAAAAGAACCGAAAGGGCGCTTGTTTTCAGAGTTTCTGAAAGATGAGTGTCCTTTTCTTTTACTCAAAATCAAAGAAGCAGATAAAAAATGGAAAGAAGAAAAGAAATGTGTTCATTAAAGAGCAACGAGCCGGGTGCAGGCATTGTACTGATGAAATTGGACGAGATTCATAGATTTGAAGGACATCCATTCAAGGTGGAAAGAAATCAGGAATTAATTAGATCAGATGCTGAAGAATTACTTGCGTCAGCAAGGGAAGATATGTCGGGATATCCATGGAGTGATTCACCGGAAGGAAATAATTGCCAACTGAAGTTTGTGGGAAATGGGCAGCATTGGCTTCATACAGACGCAATTTACATAGTGGGCAATTTGCATAGATGATGATATTGACACCGCATTTAATATTATGTAAAATAGTATTGATTAAGTGGTATGTTTTTTTACAGTAATATACTTAAATGGAAAAATTAGTATTTAGTTAAACCTGTCGAACGGCAGCAACACAAAATCAAATGAGCCATCTGTGTAAGTTTGTCTTCGCAGATGGCTTTTTTGAGCTTTAACAAAAAGTATGAAAAAGGAAAATATATATGAAGACAATTATAAAGTATGAATTGGTTATAAATGAAGCACTTCGATCAGCACTTAATTATGATACACCTGATGAACAGATAAATGAATTTATTCGCTTTTTTGGTAAACATATCGGTTCTGACAGGATATATATTTTCGAGGATTGCGATAAAAGACATGCTACCGATAATACTTATGAATGGTGTGCTGATGGGATAATTACTGAGATTGATGAATTGCAGAATGTCAATATGGATATCATTAAAATGGAGTACAGTTTATAGTAGTGTATAGCGTGTACCAAGTTATAATTATGGGGTTGAAAATAACAGTATACACAGATAATGTGGAAAAATGTGTATGACGTTTATATAGAAAATAACATTGAAAAAGAAATTCAAGAATGGGTAAATTCATTAAATTTAAAATAGAATAATAATTACATGAGTGACAGAAGATAAGAATCTGAATTCCCTGTCACTTTTATATTATTTGATAAGAAAAAAGAACTGGTTTATATCCGATAAGAATATAGACTGGTTCTTATTTTTAATATGCTATTATATACACAGGGAGTCGGGGAATGTCGAACTATAGCAAGCCGGAAAAGAAAGCATTGATATCGGTATGAAAGAGTTTTGCAAGTGCAACTAATTCAGATGCCTTAATGTTCATGCGATTTGTTTCCAGTTTGGCATAGGTACTTTTGGTGATGGAGATACCCATAAGATTTAATTTTGCAACTACTTGGTCTTGAGTCATATTGTTTTTATATCGAATTGCTTGGATATTTTTACCAATATCCATATCTGGTCTAATCTTTTGCATAATGATGAACTCCCCTTATAAAATAAAAAGTTTCGTAATACAGAAACATATATATTGATTCTAAAGAATTTAAATTTTATAATGTTTCGTAATAAGGAATTATTTTTAACAGGAAGAGGTAAAAGTATAATGGATGTGGAGATGGAAAAGAGAAAATTTTTAAATCTATGTGGCAAAAGAGATCGAGCATTATTGTCAGATGAAAAAAGAATGACATTGGGGGATATGGAACGATTGACATATCTGACAGAATTTTTTGAACTGGAGAACTATGGAATCGCCTTATGGAAAGAATTTGGTGATGATGTAAAAGAGCCATTTGAAGCGATGATGAAAATGTTAGATGAGCCGGAGTGCATAGAAGATCGATGGCTTGATGACGAAGCAAAAGGGGAAAAGTGGTTGTTAGAATTTCAGGAACTGGCATTAACGGAAGAATACAGGGAATGGATTCGAAATTATATCGATAAAAAATATGAAGAAAGAGGATTACCATATCCGACAGGAGCAGACTTCGATTAAGAGGTCTGCTTTTTTCTGGTCTTTTGGGAGGTGATAAGAGGTGGAAGTAAGTATTTATGAACTCTTGGCGGCAGCAAGAGAATCGGCTAAATCTGATTATATAAAAGGGGACAGCATTTTGTGTGAGAAGAGATTTCATCCAGATACCCATTACATGGTAGAAATAGAACTGCTGAAAAATGATAACAAGCTGGGAAAAAAGGGCAATTATATACGGAAGTTTTTGACAGAACCGGAGTATCTTCCCATTTTACAAAAGCAGGAAAAACATCTCATAAAAATAAAAAGACAGGCAATTGTTCAAAAAGGAAACTTGCGATATATCCCTCCCCCGGACAGGCTGGACCGCCGCCGGGAGAGGGATCTTTTATAACCGGCTGGGAAGGAACAGTAGTGTTCCTCTGGCGATAGTGGTATAAAAAAACCAGATTTTCCGCAGGTTTTGGGACGCTGGAACATAGAAAAGTGTTCACGAATGGCACTTTTGCAACGATCCGTTGCAGCAGTGACAACATTTTTGACCTTACGTTAAACAGAAAAAATGAAAGGATGTGATTGCGATAATCATAGGAATTGATCATGGCTATTATGCCATTAAAACAAGACAAGTGTCTTTCCCAAGTGGAATTATTGGGTATGATTACGAGCCGTATACCATGCAGAATGTTCTGCAATATCAAGGAAAGTATTATGTCTGCGGTACGGGAAGACAGACGCTGGTAAAAAATAAAACGTCCAATGATAATTATTATCTGCTGACGTTGGCAGCCATTGCAGAAGAAATCAAGCATCGGAAAGCGGAACGAAAGACAGAGGTAATTCTGGCTGTTGGACTTCCGCTTTCAAGTTTTGGAAGAGAGAAACAGGGATTCAGGGAGTATCTGTTGCGGAAAGAGCAGCCAGTGCGATTTTTATATGAAAGTGAGTTATATGAGATAACAATAAAAGATGTGAAACTGTTCCCACAGGGATACTCTGCGCTTGCTCTGCATCCAGAGTATCTGAAGAATGAACCGTCTGTTCTGCTTGTTGATATTGGTGGCTGGACCGTTGACCTTATGAGGCTGGACAATGCTGTTCCGAATGCAGCAACGTGCAGAAGTCTGGAAAGTTATCGTCCACAGCAGAAGGACTGGACGCAGAGAGCCGGCTCCAGATTTTCAGGGACTTCTTCAAGGGAGATGTCCCACAGGCATTTCCGTTTGATCTGAAACAATTTGCCAAGAAGGGAACAAGTTTCAAGGACTGGATGTGTCCGGATTCTATGGAATTTGAACGTGACCATTTTAAAATCGGTGACAGGTACGGAAGAGTCCTGTATATGCAGGATTATGCAAGTTATGTTAAAGATGACATGATTTCAGAACTGTGTGACTTCAGCCGGAATCTGATATTGTCGATTGATATCCTGCCAGTCCCTACGGATGAAGCGGTAAGGGAAATCCAGAACCGACTGCTTGGTGTGGAAACCAACGTGACCAACTGGCAGAGAAGGCAGAACGCTAATAATAACTTCTCGGCAATCGTACCATACGATATGGAACTTCAGAGAAAAGAAACCAAGGAAATGCTCGATGATCTGACAACCAGAGACCAGCGTATGATGTTCGGAATTTTGACAATGGTACATCTGGCAGACAGTAAAAAACAGTTGGATTCCGATACGGAATTATTATTGTCGATAGCAAGAAAGCATCTGTGCCAGATGGCAACATTAAAGTGGCAGCAAGTGGACGGACTCAATACAGTGCTTCCTTACGGACTGCGAAAGATCAATGCCCTGCGTACATTGACAACGGAATCAACGGCTGTTTTAATCCCGTTCCATACACAGGAAATCCTGCAGCCGGGCGGTATCTATTATGGGCAGAATGCAGTCAGCAAGAACCTTCTGGTAGCCGACCGGAAGAAACTGATGAATGGAAACAGTTTCCGGTTGGGCGTCAGTGGATCAGGAAAGAGCTTTTCGGCAAAAGAAGAGATTGTGCATCTGGCATTGAGTACCGATGACGATATCCTGATTCTTGATCCGGAGTCCGAATTCACAAAATTAGTAGAGGCTCTGGGTGGACAGGTTGTAAAAGTATCTGCGACATCAGACAATCACCTGAATGCAATGGATATGGACGCAGCCTACGGCAATGAAAAGAATCCACTGATTGAAAAATCGGAGTTTATTCTGTCTGTATTTGAACAGTTGGTTGGAGCAGGAAACCTGTCAGCAAAAGAAAAGTCAATCCTGGACCGCTGTGCTGCAGATGTGTACCGGGATTATATCCGAAGTGGTTATACCGGAGAAGTTCCGACATTGAAAGATATGTACCGACAGCTGATGTTACAGCCGGAAGAAGAGGCAAGAGGACTGGCATTATCATCCGAACTTTTTATCAATGGAAGCCTGAACACCTTTGCACAGCCGACCAATGTGAATAAGAAGAACAGGATCATGGATTATGATATCCGGGAACTGGGGGAACAGCTTATGCCACTGGGAATGCTGGTTACCTTAGACAGTATTTTCAACAGGGTAATTCAGAACTGGAAAGAAGGAAAAACGACATGGATATTTGCTGATGAGTTCTATCTGTTATTCCGCTATGAATACAGTGCAAATTTCTTCTACCGACTGTACAAGAGAATCAGAAAATACAATGGATTCGTGACAGGTTTAACCCAAAATGTTGAGGAACTTCTGAAATCGGACACTGCAAGACTGATGTTGGCAAACAGTGAGTTTTTGATTCTTTTGAATCAGGCAAGTACAGACAGGGAAGAATTGGCAGCTCTTTTGAATATTTCCGAAAACCAACTGTCCTATATTACAAATGTATCGGTTGGCAGTGGTCTGATCCGTTGCTCTGGAAATATCGTACCATTTGAGAATACGTTCCCAAAGAATACAGACCTTTATAAACTAATGACAACAAAACCGGGAGAATCATAATGAAGAAAAAAGAAGAAGTAACGATAACTTTTTATGCTGCAGAGTGCGGTGAGTTCCATGATTTAGGAGAATATACAAAATGCAGAACGCTGGAAGAGGCATATAAAAAGTACCAGAAGTATTGTAGAACATCTGCCAATATGTGTCCGGCTATTGAATTTTCTATCCATGATCCGGACTCTATTTATTCGGATATGGAATATCCATTGCCGTTGTCATCCAAAGACAGGGGGGATTTGGAACTTGTGCCATATTACAACGAGCATCCGTTGGTAAATGAAGCAATCAGACAGTTGGAAAAGTTACAGAAACAGCAGGAAAAAAAGAAACATCGGGATGTTGCCCGATGAGATAAAAACTACGGAAAGAGGGTGACCGGATGAAAGATATCAAGGAACGGGTAAGGGATAAGAATCCGAAGATTCGAAATCCGGCTGCCCGGCTTCCGAAAGAACTGATTCGCTCGGCTGTACTGGAAGCAAAAGAAAAGCCAAGGGAACTACATGAGAAAAGCAGTGGTCAGTCAGACTCTCCAACACAGTATGGCATTGAAAAAATAGAATCCGTACAGTACAGGGCGGCGAGTGTGACAGGAAAAACCATAGGGAAAACCACATATCGAGGTGGGAAAAAACTTGCCGGAGTGACCTACAGGAAGATAAAAGAAAGAAAAAGCAGACAGGAAGAAGCGAAAGCTGCCGAAGAAGCAATGGAGCAGGGGGCAGAAAGCGGAAAGAAATTAATCAAGTTGAAACCGGAGCAGGCAGCACTTGCCAAGGAGAATGGTAAACGGCAGGTGAAAGCAGCACCGAGAGTGGTAAAAGTATCCGGTCTGTCTCAAGAAAAAATAAAGACACAGGCATCCATGCAGAAACAGCAGATGGAAAAAAGTCTTCAGGCGATGCAGAAAGCAAGAGCAGCCCAGATGGCAAGAAAGTCAGCACAGGCATCGGCAGAAAGTGGAAAAGCAGTCCTTCAGGTAACTGGAAAGGGTTCAAAGTTATCCGTACAGGGAATTACAGCAGCGATTCAAAAAGGGGTAGTAGCTCTTGAAAAAATGGGAAAATGGATTGCTGCCGGAGGTAGTGCATTTCTTCTGGTATTTATTCTGATTGTGGGAATCATTGCAGGAGCAGCTTTCAGCAGTAATTCGGAAAGCTCCGAATCCCTAAGTGAAGAAGTGCTTGCGTATACTTCTGTGATACAGCAGTATGCATCCCAATACGGCATTCCGGAATATGTGTCTGCGATACAGGCCATCATGATGCAGGAATCTGGAGGCAGGGGAACAGACCCGATGCAGTGTTCGGAAAGTCCATATAATACAAGATTCCCACACACTCCTGGTTCTATTACTGATCCGGATTATTCGATAGAGGTTGGAGTACAGACCTTTGCAGACTGTATCAGACAGGCAGGATGCAGCAGTCCACAGGATCTGGACAAGCTGAAACTTGCATGGCAGGGATATAACTATGGAAATGGCTACATAGGATGGGCATTGCAAAGAGGCGGTTATACAGAAGCCAATGCATTGCAGTTTTCACAGGAACAGGCAGCTTCGCATGGATGGAGCAGTTACGGAGATCCCCAATACGTTCCCCATGTGATGCGGTATTATTCCGGTGGCAGCCTGTTTGCTGGTTTGTTTGGTAATCAGCAGATTGTGTCGGTTGCAATGGGGCAGCTTGGAAACAGTGGCGGTCAGAAGTTCTGGAGCTGGTACGGATTTGACAGTCGGGTAGAATGGTGTGCCTGTTTTGTAAGCTGGTGTGCGGATCAGAGCGGTCTGATTGCAAGTGGGAATGTTCCTAAATTCTCATTGTGCAGTGATGGAGTGTCCTGGTTTCAGGGAAAGAATAAGTGGCAGAGTGGCGGAACAACTCCGACAGCTGGAATGATCATCTTTTTTGACTGGGATCATGATGGAACATCGGATCATGTAGGAATAGTAGAAAAGTGTGAAGGTGGAAGAGTTTACACGATTGAGGGAAATTCCAGTGATCAGGTACGGCAGAGAAATTATGCAGTAGATTACAGTTCTATAATGGGATATGGGGTGATAAATTGATGGTTTCTTTCATAATTTGTTAAGGATTTTATAAGGGAGTTAATGAATCCTTTGGAAAATAGTCACAAAATAGTCACAGTTGATTGATAAATTGTTATTGTAACTTTTAGTGATAGACATATAAAGAGTTAGAAATCTTTATAATTGACTTGAATTAGGAGGTAGTGAATATGAGTGATCAGAATGTAAAAGCAGCACAAAAATATTTAAATGCGATGTTTGGTGGACATAAGGATTGGGTAAAACTGGATGAAGATGGAAAGACCGGAACAGCCGTGATGCAGGGAATCATTCGTGCATTTCAGATTCAGAATGGAATCTCAACGATTACAGGAACGGTTGGACCACTTACTATTAATACCATGAAGAAGTTAGCCATTATTACAAAAATGGATCCGAATGATACTCCGCAGGTTAATGTATGCTTGATTCAGTGTGCTCTGTTTTGCAAAGGATATGCTGCTGGAGGAATTACTGGAATTTATTATACATCAGGAGTAAATGCAGTTAAAAAGATGCAGGAAAATGCAGGACTGGAAGTTACGGGCAAAATTGATTGGAAAGTTTGGTCTGGATTGTTATCCCTAAACTGGTTTACAAAGGTTTCTGGTGGGGATTCCAATATTGTTCTTATTCAACAGCAATTAAATAGTGACTGGTCAGATGTTATTGGTGTTGGACCTTGTGATGGAATTGCCTCAAGACAGACAATTTTGTCTTTAGTTGGTGCATTGCAGGCGGCTGAAGGAGTTACAACTGAATTAATTACAGATTTGAATTCAGTTAATTTTGGCGATGCAACAACAAATGCGTTTCCGGGTACATTACAGAACGGACAGAACTCGACGAAATATGTTCCATTTAATAAGATTGCTCAATACGGACTATATTTTAACGGATATAATCCGGGAAGATTCGATGGCGTGTTTGATTCGACTACAGAGTCAAAGGTGTCAGAATTTCAGGAGTTTTATGGTCTGACAGGAATTGGACTTGTAACAAAAGGAAAAGTAAATGTTTCTACTATGAAATCATTGCTTACGAGTAAAGGCGATACAAACAGGGCAGCAAAAGCGTGTGACTGTGCAACAGTATTAAATAAACAACAGGCATTAGATATAAAAAATGCAGGGTATACTCATGTAGGACGTTATCTGACAGGTTCTGTTGGAAAAGAACATACACCGAAATATTTGACATCAACAGAAGTGAAAAACATTGAAAATGCAGGATTATCGGTATTCCCGATATATCAGGATGGAGGATATGAATTAAACTATTTTAAGGATCCGTCCCAGGGAAGTGTTGATGCACAGACAGCAATTTTAGCAGCCGAGAGAATCGGTATACCAAGTGGAACGACTATATACTTTGCAGTGGATTTTGATTGTTATTCATATCAGATTGATACATTTATTATACCTTATTTTGAACAGATTCACATGATCTTTTTCAGTTCGACAAATGATAAAAATTATAAAGTCGGCATTTATGCACCAAGATATGTATGTACTAAAGTTTATGAAGCAGGATTGGCAAGTAAATCATTTGTGGCAGATATGTCAACTGGATTTAGCTGTAATTTGGGATATTCGATGCCGAAGAACTGGGCATTTGATCAATTTTGTGAGTTGAACTCATTTTCTTCATCACCTTCGTTCCCACTGGATAAAGATGCATATTCAGGGAGAGATACTGGATTTAAAAAGTTCGATGCCGTATCGACAAAAACAGATGAGGAAATAGCGCAAGAAAATCTTCGGGCAAAGGTAAAAATAGCACGAAATCAATATGTCTATAATGTAATGGAGCCGCTTGGTTATCTGAATAAAATTATGGATGTGGGTGTGGAGTATGATAAGGAAATTTCACTGGGAACAATGATGAGTCCTCAAGGAGCAATTGATATTTCTACTAAAATATCCACATCGCTTGAAAGTTCAACTGGTAAAATTTATAATATAAAAGTGGATATAGGAAATGATGGAGAATTGACACAAACTTGCAAAAATCAAATTATGGAGATTTCATCAAATTTATCAGATACAGGTATAGAGGGAGCAGATAACTTTGGAAATACGATAGAAAAAATTGCTTTATCGGTTAAATCTGGTAATATTGCTTTTGAAATAAATAATGTTTTTGCCAATAGTGTAGAGTTTTCCATTGTATTTAGTACATCAGATTTGCTGCCAGAAGAGGAAAAAGAGTGGACAATATCGGTTGCTTTGATTTTTACAATGACATTAAATTCTAATAGTGGTCTTGAATTTAATGTTGTAGAATTCACAAAAGAGCATAGTAATATACTGGCAGGAGCCGTAATATTAGTTCTTGCGGGTGCATTAGTTGTAAATGCAATTCCGTCAATTATTGCTTTATTTTCAGCTGGAGCAGGTACTGTTTTTGGTTTGTTGATTCAAGCGCTGTAAATTGTAAAAGAATAAAAGAGACAATGGCCAGAGGTTCGATTTTATAAAGAGGACCTCTGGCAAAAGGGGGATTAAGAAGAATGCATATTAAATCAATTGTGTCAGATGAGGATAGGGAAGAATTAGAAAGAATGCTTTCGCTTGGGTTTATAATTCCTAATCAATTATTTAAAACAAGACAGAAAAGTAGAATGATTATCTATATTTTTACACCTGTAGAATTTTTACTGTCGATTAATTGTTATCTGTCGGAAAGTTATTTGATGTTTGGAATAGGGATTGGAACTTGTGTGGCTTGTGTGGCTTGGATTATTTGGTATCAAATGATTGGTAAAAATTTTGAAAAAAATGTTCATGAATTTGTCTGGGGTAGATCAGGATATGAAACGGTGGATATCGATGAAAACGCAATTAAAATAGATGAAGATCAAATTTATGAATTTAAAAATATTGATAGAATGTTCTTATATAAAAACTTCTTTTTTTTCATAACAAATGAAAAGAAAATATTTATATTTAAAACGACAGATATGGAGTCGGATGAACTTATAAAAATTATTAAAACAACAGGGATTTTATTTGAAAAAAAAGAAAAACCATTTAATATTTATAAGTATTGTAAAAAAGGAAAAAGTTTTTAAAAATAAGCAGAGGATGGTGGATTTATCATCCTTTTAGAGAAGAGCATGTATTTTAAAGGGAATCTGGTTTTGCAGGTTCCCTTTTTGCCATCAAAAACGTTGATGTTTTATCAAATGACGCTAAAAATAAAAAGAATAATGCAGGGGGTGACATTATTAGTTATCGCTGTAATATTTGGATAAAATATAAATAAAACATAAAAAATATAAATAAATTATAAAATGGCGACAGTTTTTTCTTGTTCAAGTGTTTATTATATAGAGGACAAAATAAGACAGCAAAGGAAGTGGTGCTGTTGCATCGGAAAAATGACACAAAATTAGTGATGTCCATTCGGGAAAAGAATTGAAGGGGATTCTTTTCCCCATTTGTCGTGTTACGAAAGACTGAGGGTAAGAAAATATGCTAGAACTTGCAATCTGTGATGATGACATCATCCTATGTAATTGGTTAGAACAGAAGCTGCTCCATTATGGGAAAGCGAATGACTGTCAGATATCTATAGAAATATACTATTCTGCGGAGCAGCTTCTTAACAGGCTGGAAGAAGAATCCTACGATATGTTATTCCTTGATAAGTCCTGATCCCGGCGAACCAGCGTACCGAAGATGGAAACAGCCCGAAAGAGCAGCTTGCCTCTCTGGTAAAAGGCGGTTCCAATGCCAAAGGATACACACTGACAGAGTATATCAACGATATCAATCGCGAGAATACAGAAGTCCTTGCAGAGTATGGAGCAGACGAGAAAGTACGTCAGGCTTATACTTATGGAGAAAGTGGAATCGGAGAACGGGTAAGCGTTGATAAATCGGAAGAAAGCAGTTATTATTTATATGACGGAAGAAACAGCGTGACCGGAATCCTGACCGAAACAGCTAATCTGACGAACAGTTATCAGTATGATTCATACGGTAACCTTACATCAGGAACAGCAGACGGTGTCAATTACTACGGTTACAATGGGGAGTCCACAAATGTAAAAACAGGACTTCAGTATCTGCGGGCAAGATACTATAACGCAGAGAACGGAACCTTTACAACTGAAGATAGTGACCTTGGAACGACAGAAAATCCATTGACCAGAAACCGCTACGATTATACGACCAATAATCCGCTGAATTACAGTGATCCGACAGGACATTCATTGTGGAGCAGGATTAAGAGTACAGCTAAAAAAGCAGCGAAAGCAGTCAAGAGTGTCGGCAAGAAAATCGTTAATACTGCGAAAAAGGTAGTCAAAACAGTAGTAAATACAGCTAAGAAAGCAGCAAAAACTATTGTTAACACAGTGAAGGGGGTAGCAAAAACTGCCAAAAATGCAGCTAAACATGCAAAACAGACATATCAATCTGTGAAAAATCGTGTAACCAGTAGCAGTACATATCAAAAGATCACATCCAGAGGAAGTCAGTTTATTCGTTCTGTAAGCAATGGGGTACAGAAAATTGGAAAAACTTATACATCTTTCAAATCCTATGTTTCAGAAAGAACGGCAGAAATCCGCTCAGAAGTGGTACGACATATGTGTACGACAACAAATCGTATTACAGATAAGCTTGGAAAAGTAGACTGGAATGCGGTGAAAAAAGTAGCCATTGGTATAACTGCGGTTACAGTTTCTGGTCTTGTAGTTGCTGCAACAGGCGGTTTGGCTGCAGGAGCAGTTCTGGCAGCATTGCCAGCAATGGGTGGCTTAGGAACGGCGATGGTTTCAGGAGCAGTTATTGGAGCTATTGGTGGAGCTTCATATAGTGCAGTGAATTCAGGTTTGTCTGGAAATAGTCTGAAACAAGTAGCAAAAGATACGTTAGTCGGTGGTATTGCAGGAGCAGTGACAGGTGGCGTTATGGGTGGCCTTAGTTATGGGGCTGGGAAACTTTTGAATGTAGTAAGGAGTGCAGGAAGTACCCATAATGATGGGATTGATAAATCGTTTAAAAAATTAGTTGCAGAAGTAACCGAAACAAAATTGCCAGAAGGCACTTGGGAAAAACCACCATTAGAGCGAGGAGATATTATTGACAAAGCTATGGGAAATAACTTGGGACACAATTTCCCGACCATAGATAAAGTAGAAAATGGTGTTGTGACTAGTGTTAAAAGCCGAGACTTAGGTGCAAAGACTTATCAAAATGGTAATAAATTGGAAAAGGTAATTGTCAAGGACATTAATAAAGTTTCAGGATTTATAGGAGAAACATTTAATGGTAAATTTGTTAATGCGGAAGAAATAGTGGGTAGACAATTACAAGTAGTTGTTCCAAATGTAACATTAAGCGAAGCTCAGATAAATGCAGTTAATAATGCTACAAAACATGGTATTGATAAAGGTGTTAAACTCATTATTACAGTAGGAAAATAATAGCAAAGTAAATAGCTTAAGGGGAATATTTTATTCCCCTTAAGTAATAGAGAGGAGAAAACGGATATGATTTCTGTATATTATAATCAAAAATATGGTTTCTTAATTGTGCCTAATGCCATTGAAAGGTTTATGGGATGTTATATTTCTATCGAACCTACAATTGAAATTATGGCTGAAGAAACAATAGATAAGATAGGCTGTGCAATTAGAAAAGGAATAAAAATTGCAGAAAGTTCCCCAAAAGTAGACGAATCTCAATTAAACAATTTTTGGAAACAAACAAAATATAAAAGTTTTCCAACATTTTCCAAGAATTATCAAAGAATTGATTTGAAACAAAATGGAGATGAATTAGAAATTAGAAGATGGGAACGGAATAATAGAGGGGGATATTCGCGAAAAACGGAAGAAAAAGATTATATTAATTTTATAGAAATGTCGGATTATGAATTGGGCTTGTTTATAAAAAAAATGTTTGAACCATGTGAAATTAGAATTGATGAAACAGAAAGATTTGAAACATTAGAGGGGAAAATAATTAGTTATTCGATTCCAAATGAGCATTATAAAAATATTGGTGATGGTCATACAGATTCTTATATGACATATAGAAATGAAGATTATGATAAGTTGTATATTTCTTTTTTGATAGGTGATGGAACTGATTGTACAGATGAAGTAAGCATAAAAAATCATTACAAAAAAATATACAAGCAAATGTCGAATATTAAATTTGAAAGTAAATGTAATAAAAAATATGTACATTTTTTAACAGAAAATGGAGAAGTATTGCTGAGTTTTATTGATAATGGTTATGTGGAGTTTTTTATGTGCATTCCATATAATATTGAAAGAAAAGTTCAAAAGGAGTCAATAGAACAGTATTTAAAAATGTTATTTTCGATAAAAATTGAAGATAAATAAAGCGTGAAGGAGAGAATATGCAAAAGAAGAATTGTGTTTTGTGCATAAGTATAGGAATTATAGTACAGTAAGCTATGGCGAAGCAGTGACGATATTATATTTCAGAAACGTACTGAAATTTTTAGGGCCAGAAGATTTACGGGATGAGATAGAAAAAGATGTTTGGGAACTAAAAAATCTGGATATTAAAATCAGATCCAATCCAATTTATAATGTAAAAACACTGGATTTCAGAAAAATATATCAGCCAGATATCAGGGAAGAATGTAAGAAAGCTGTTTATATGAATCTGCAGTATGAAGCAATAGGAACTGTACAGGGAGAATTGACAATAATGAGGATATTCTCAGAATATCTCCAAAAAGAGTATTCCAAAATAAAAAGCTGCAGTGAAATAGACAGAGAAGTGTTGGAAGAATTTTTGATACATCTGTCAACAAAAGATACTTCCCATAGTGCGAATAGTTCTTATGTAATTTCATTAAGACGACAGTTAGAGACAATCGGAAAAATTTACAGCTATGAAAGATTGGAGCATTTATTTATTAATACGGATATTCCACCGGAAGTAAATGCAGAATTTAGAGTGTATTCTGATGATGAAATGAAACGACTGAATGCGGAAATTACACAGATGGATGTACAGATTGCAAGATGTCTTCTGATACATCAGATGCTTGGAACTAGGATATCAGATACCCTTACACTGAGACCAGATTGTCTGACGAGAGAAAATGGCCAAGATATGATTGAAATATATCAAGTTAAAACTAAAAGATATAAAAAACCGATCAGTAAAGAACTTGCAAAACTGTTACAGAGTTCTATTGAATATACACAGGAAAAGTTCGGTGATACAGAATACATATTTGTTAATGAAAAAGAACCTGACCGCCCGATGCAGTATATGGCTATAAAAACAAAAGTCATGTCCATGATACAGGAAAAGCAGTTGAAAGATGATCATGGCGAATTATTCGGGTTTGGAACGCACATGTTCCGGCACTACTATGGCGTCAAACTTACAGAAATGCATCTGGATGACTGGACGATAGCGAGACTATTGGGGCATAAAAGACTGAATAATGTACAGCATTACCGGAAAATGAGCAATCAAAGAATGGCAGACGAAACCAGAGAAGTAAGACAGAGGATGAGTGACATCATATATATGAGTCTGGCAAGATGGGGTGAAGAATATGAGCAAATACGACAAGATGATTGAGGAAAATCAGAGAAAAAGTAAAGAGAAAATTGAACTGGCATTGCAAGCAATACAAGATATGCTGGCAAATAAAGAACGTATCAGCGTTCCAAAGCTGATGAAGAAAACTGGATTGTCGAGAGGATTCTTTTATAAAAATCCAACCGTCCGGGATACATTGAACCAAGCAGTAGAGCAACAGGCCGGAATGATAGATCCAAGAAGAGAAATTCTGAACATGGCGATGGAAAAACAGATTGAACTGTTGAACCAGAAGGTGGCAGCTCTGAGCAGAGAAAATAAGGAACTGAAGAGAAAGAACGAAAAGTTACAGAAGGCATTACGGAAACAGGATTTGAATTTTATTAAGAACTTATAACATTGAAAATAATAAGATGGAAGAGATGTGTGCAGACACATCTTTTCATCGTTGAGGATAAAATATATAGAATGAGAATGGGATTGTTTTATGGTATACTAAAAGTGAAATGCTAACTTTGATATGAGGTATAAAACAATATGACAGAAATACAAATTAAAAATTTAATTAAAGAATATGAAAAAGAATATATTGAGTTTATGGAAATTGAGAAATTACCACAGTATAAGATAGATTTTTTTGAAATTAATGTTGAGGAAAGCGATGCAGCAGGATTCGCTTCAGCCGCCCAAGCTTACTATAATACGAAAACAGATGAACATATATTAAGGATATGCAAAAGTTCGGAAATACCAAGGTATATTGTGTTTCATGAATTTACGCATATTTTAGATACGGAAATGTATGCAAAGCAAGATTCTTGGAAATATATGGCTTTGTCTGGTTATACAGAATATCATGCAGCACAAGTTGAATTGATGATAATGTTAGGAGCAGATAGTATACAAACTCAAGATTTTTCATTTACAGTTGATGTTGAAATAGGTAATAGTACAGTTAGGAATTACCTAAACTCAAGACATCAATTAGTAGTGAATATGATGAATAGAACAGATTTTCCAAGAGATATTGAAGCATTAAAAACAACGGTAGGTGTGCTATATAATTATTTTGGAGTGCGTTCTATATGTAAAATGTATGCGAAAGATTATACTGAAGAAGTGGATAACACAATTATTATTCAGAAACTTTCAAAAGTATTATTTGAAGAGATAAATAGCTTTATGGTTGGATGGTTTAATGAAGCACAAGTAGAGCTGAGCTTTGTGTCATATATGAAAATAATGTGGCCTATGCTTCAAAGCTATTTTGGAAAAGAATGAAAGATAGTAACAGTAAACACAGTTTTGTATACAGTTAAACCCAGTAAAATCAACGCATGAGGGGAACTGGCTACATTTTATATCATAGACTGGTGGTACGAGGCATTTTCTAAAGGAGAAAGTATAATCATCACTGATGTAGAAGAAATCAGAGAAGAACATTGCATATCCTATAATATGCTGAAGGCACAGAATGTAAAAAATGTGGTAGTATGTCCTTTATACTATAAGGATGAGATAAAGGGATTTTTTGGTGTAGATAATCCTCCAAAGAGTGATTATAGAGGACTTACCACATTTCTGGATATGGTGGGAACGCTTCTTGTTTCGTTTTTGAAACTGCGTAATTCGTTTATAAAATCAAATAATATGGCAAAGCTCAGAAGTTACTCATCACTTTCAAAAATTTATGAAGCCATGCATTATATTAATGTACAGACGGGCAGATATCATGTCGTGAAGACAACAGTACAGTTTACCAGAAACCTGGAAAAGTATGTTGGAAACATGGGAGAATATGAAATCAGGGATGATTTTTATGGACATATCAAACACTTTACAGAAAAAGTATGTATAGAATCACAACTTGAAGAAGCACTTGAATTTATAGATATCCGTACGCTTGAAGAACGGCTTCAGGGGAAAATCAGTATCACACATGAATTTAAAGATAAAAGAATAGGCTGGTGCCGCAGCAGGTTTATTCCTGTAGATTATGATGAAAATGGCAGCCTTTTGCATGTGCTTTATTGTATCGAGTCTATAGACGAAGAGAAAAAACGTGAGAATCGTCTGCTCTATCTGGCACAGACGGATCTTATGACTGGAATATGTAACCGTGGAAGTGGAGAATGCAGGATTTCTGCATATTTGAAGGAACGAAAAGCAGGACTGCTCTGCCTGATCGACTGTGATAAATTTAAATCCATAAATGATACATATGGTCACGCTGTAGGGGACAAGGTGCTTATAGCCATTGCAGAGACTTTACAGAAAGTATGCCGCGATAAGGATGTAATTTTTCGACTTGGAGGCGATGAGTTTGCAATATTTATGCCGGGGATGATGGAGCAAAAGGCAGCAGAGAAATTTTTTGCAAGACTTTTTGAGAATATCAGACAGATCGATATTGAGGAAATGCAGGGGAAAAGTATAGAAATAAGTATGGGAGCATGTTTTTACGAGGGAACTGAGGAAGTTTCTTTTGATGAGCTGTACAAAAATGCTGACAGTGTAATGTATCAGAGCAAAGAAAAACAAGGTTGTAGTGCTATGATTTACGGATTGTATACAGACAAAAAAGATAACTGAAAGGTGATAATTAAATATGAAATCAATGCAAAATGACATGACTGTTGGAAATCCAATGAAGATCATTTTAAGCTTTACGCTTCCGATTTTTATTGGAAATGTATTTCAGCAGTTTTACAATATGGCCGATGCCGTAATCGTCGGTAAATTTGTCGGTAATAAAGCGCTGGCGGCAGTTGGAAGTACGGGGACGATCATGTTTCTGATCTATGGGTTTGTTGTCGGCATGACTGCGGGATTTACCGTACTTACGGCACAGAAATTCGGGGCCGGAGATATGAAAAGCATGCGCAAGACAGTAGTAGGAGCAGGAGTGTTATCCTTTATTGTGGGTGCTCTGCTTACAGTATTGTTTATGGTATTTATGAAACCTCTTCTGACTTTGATGAATACACCGTCTGATATTTTTGCGGATGCGTATGCATATATCATGATCGTCAGTGGCGGAATCCTTGCTCAGATGCTGTACAATTTATTGTCCAGTATTCTGCGTGCACTGGGAAACAGTAAACTTCCACTGTATTTTCTGATTATCAGTGCACTTTTGAATATTGTACTGGATCTGGTGTTTATCATGGGATTCCACATGGGCGCAAAAGGAGCGGCAGTAGCGACCGTGATTGCACAGGGAACATCCGGAGTGCTTTGTCTGTTTTATATTATTGCGAAGGTGCCGGTGCTTCATCTGAAAAGGGAAGATTTCTATGTAGAAAGTGATATATACAAAACTCAGCTTCGTATAGGGATTCCGATGGCACTGCAGTATTCGATCACAGCTATCGGAACGATGATGGTACAGTCTTCATTGAATATTCTGGGATCTACACTGGTTGCGGCATATACTGCAGCAGGAAAAATCGAACAGGTTGTTACACAGGCATATGTAGCTATGGGAACAACTATGGCGACCTATGGTGCGCAGAATATGGGAGCCGGATCTGTGAAACGTATCCGTGAAGGATTCCGTGCCTGTACGATCATCGGCGCAGTGTATTCTGTTGCAGCAGCGGCGTTCATTATGACGGTTGGAAAATATATGACCTATCTGTTTGTATCAGAAGATGTAAATGTGATCATGAGCTCTGTCGAGGTTTATCTGAAGTGCATCGGAGTTTTCTTCATTCCGCTTGCAATCGTAAACATTTATCGAAACGGAATTCAGGGACTTGGTTATGGGCTTCTTCCGATGTTGGCCGGCGTGGCAG
The DNA here is from genome assembly GCF_014297355.1 of Blautia intestinalis. GTDB lineage: Bacteria > Bacillota > Clostridia > Lachnospirales > Lachnospiraceae > Blautia_A > Blautia_A intestinalis. Next base: position 37,052 of record NZ_JACOQE010000013.1, read on the forward strand.
AGCTGATCGGACGTGGAGTTGTGGCAGTGATTGCCGGAGAAATGCGCAGCTATACAGGTGTCTGTCTGGCAGGACCGGCGGCCTGGTCACTTGCGGCAGCATTGCTGATCGTGATGTATTTCTTCATCATGAATGTACATATGAAAAAAATGTTTGGGACGAACGGGAAAGACTGATGTAGTCTTTCCTTTTTTACAAACAAATGTAGTAATAAAAACTACATCACAAAGAAAATAAAACAATAAAACATTGACATGCATGGTAAAAAGATTTATACTAACAAATAGTTTGATAATCAAAATAAATACAGGAAAGAAAAAGGAGATACCATGTATACATACAATACATCATTAAAACCACTTCAGATAGGAGAATTGACAGCAGAGAAACCAATCATCCAGGGCGGTATGGGAGTCGGTGTCAGCCGGAGCTCTCTTGCAGGTGCAGTGGCGGCAGAGGGAGGCATCGGGATTATTTCGACGGCACAGATCGGATATGACGAGGAAGGCTTTGAACGGGATCAGGCAGGATGTAACCGTATTGCTATAAGTAAACACATCCGTCGGGCAAAAGAGATCGCCGGCGGCAGAGGTCTGGTTGGCGTCAATATCATGGTGGCACTGAAACATTACAAAGAGCATGTGCAGGAAGCGGTGAAGGCTGGCGCAGACGTAATTATCAGCGGAGCCGGACTTCCGATGGATCTGCCGAAACTGGTCGGAGACAGTGTAACAAAAATTGCGCCAATCGTTTCTTCCAAAAGAGCTGCGCAGCTGATTTTGAAAATGTGGGCGCACCGTTATGAGCGTACAGCTGATTTTCTTGTGATCGAAGGACCAAAGGCCGGAGGACATCTGGGGTTTTCGCGAGAGCAGTTAAAGGATGTGGAAGCACTTGATTATGATCAGGAGATTAAAGAAATTATTGCATGTAAAAAAGTATATGAAGAAAAATTTCATACAAAGATTCCGGTAATTGTTGCAGGGGGGATTTTTGACAGAAGTGACATTGATCATGCACTGGAATTAGGGGCTGATGGAGTGCAGATTGCCAGCAGATTTGTGGCTACAAAGGAATGCGATGCGGCTGAAGAATATAAACAGGCTTATATAAATGCAAAGAAAGAAGATGTCCAGATTATTCAGAGTCCGGTCGGAATGCCGGGAAGAGCTCTTCGAAATGAATTTATCAAAGATCTGGAAAGTGACAGAAAACCGATCACAAAATGTTACAATTGTCTTGAGAAATGTGATCCGCGGTCAGTGCCGTATTGTATCACGAAAGCACTGATCGTTGCAGTCAGAGGAGACATAAAGAACGGTCTCATTTTCTGCGGAGAAAATGTGGACCGTATTCATGAGATGACAACCGTGCATGATCTGATGCAGGAACTTTGCTACTGAGCCGGTTCTCGATTCCGAAATCTTGCGTACAGTGCGTGAACGACGGTGATCAGAGCCGGAAGCAACATCAGGATTCCGTACCAGTTGGAATCGGATAAAAGTATCAGTGGAAGCACAAAAGCCAGAAAAAAACCAAAGTACAACATTCCGGACAGTATACATGGCAGGAAATGATTCCAGCCGATCAGGCCGGACAATGCGGCAAGAATCAGCATGAGAAATGCCATATAATTTGTAAGAGTATTCTGCGGAAAATCAAGCAGACCTGCGGAAATACTCATGGCAACACCGGTCAGCAGGAAAAAAACATTAAAAATCCGCATCAGGCGTGTTATAAATGGTGAACTGCCATTTGGCGAGCAGTATTCCCAGAGTTCGACTTCAAGCTTTTCTGCGAGTTCTCTTGCTGCTCTGGTAAAGGTATTGTTTGTCATGACCATGGCGGCATCGCAGTCATAGAAATCTGCACCGGCATAGGCTTCCTGAATGGCTTTGTTACCAACGGGATGAGAGTAATATTTGCATTGGATGCCATACTTCAATCCGTTTTTCTGCGCAAGAATGTCAACACCCTGGTCACCGCTTCCTTTGGTTACGGTAACTTTGTGAAATCCACGGTAACGTAATAATTCTGCACAGCGATGTTCAAACTGTAAACCATCCATGTCTCAAAAATCCTTTCTGTCAGTCCTGTCTGCTATTGCCTATTTTAGCTTTGGGGGAGGGAAAATGTCAATAAAAGAATCAGGGGAAGTGAAACATAAAGCTTGATAAAGTGACAGTTTCTGGTAAAATGAGGGGAAGGAGGCGACAGTTATGATTACGCTAAATGATTACCTTTATTCAGGAGATACGATCCTTCGTATTTTACATAATTATATTCATGATCTCAGAAAAGATGCAAAGAAAACGCACAATGAAATTGATATGATTCACTGTAATTTCCTGATTCTGATCAGAGAACTTCTGGAACATAATGATTTCCTTACTGCGCAGTCTCAACAGATCAGAGAATTTTATAAATATATGGCAAAAGAATATCCGTTTCTTGCGTTTACATTTCGGGGGCGGATCAAGTCACTGATACGTGCAGAAGAAAAGTTCAATGGTTATGTTGTAGAGTATATTTATAATTATTATACAGAACACGGGCAATATCCGTCGCTTACGGAGCTGAAGAATAGACTCAGTTGTTTTCGTGATTTCATTGCGTATCGTATTGTGATCGCGATGCCGAGGTGTCATCTGAAATGTGAAGGGGATCGTGAGAAGGAAGAACTGAAATATTTATATGAAATTGCCAATGTACTTCCGGGTTTTCTTGAGGAGAGAGGATTTACGGCGGAACCGGCAAATGGTGTAAAAGAAAGTACCTCTTCGCTTTTAAATGAAGATGTACGACCATACTACAGGGATTATATCTGCGGGACAGAGCCGGATGAATATCAGTCTTTACATATTACATTTTATGATAACAGTTCAAGGTCTTATATGGAGGTTCAGCTTCGTACAAAGACAATGGATGACATAGCGGAAATCGGACCTGCCAATCATCTCGGATATGAGAAAAAGCAGGAGAGTGAAAGAGTCAGAAGAGATGCCATTCCGAAAGGGGAGTGCATTTATTTTGATGAAGCTTATGAGCGGGGGATGAAGCTGCTCGGACTGGAGCTGTCCGAATTGGATGTGAATATATTTTCGGCAGTAAATAACAGTCTGATCAATGACGGCTGCGGATTGTACCGCGGCCGCCTGATCCTTCCATATGAACATCTTTCGAGATTTCAGAACGATCTGATCGACTGATAAAAGCGGACCGGTGGGGTATCAGCGTTCCATCATACTGATGGATTCGATACCCACACTGCCTCCGCGTACCACTTCTATATTTTTGAATTCTTCTTTGATCAGTTTGACAACCGCGTCATTTTTGGTTGCTGTCTGTACAAATTCGAGAAGCAGGCTGTCTTTGCCATAGTCAATGACTCTGGCTTTGAAGGTTTCTGCAATCTGAAACAGTTCTACTTTATCAGCAGGAGAACATTTCCGTACTTTTATATATAAAATTTCTTTCATGCGGACAAACACATCGGTGAAGTCGATGACTTTAATGACTTCTACCATGCGGTTGAGCTGTTTTTTGATCTGCTCAAATGTTTCATCATCGCTGACGGTTGCAATCGTCATTCTGGAGACGGTTGGATCTTCTGTAGTACCTACAGTAAGACTGTCCAGATTATAGGACTTCCCGGAAAAAAGTCCGGAGATTTTGGAAAGTACACCGACCTGATTTTCAACGTAAAGAGAGATCCATCTAGTTTTCATTCCTTTATCCATTTTTGATTCCTCCTAACAATCCATAATCAGATCAGCCAGTGTTCCTCCTGGTTTGACCATCGGATAAACCATTTCTTCCGGATCAATGATAAATTCGATCACGGTAGGTACCCTTGTGCTTTTACGTGCTTCTTCAAATGCAGCTGCAATTTCTTCACGTGAAGTTACGCGGATTCCCTTTGCACCATAACTTTCAGCAAGCTTGATAAAATCCGGAGTATATTTTGGATATTCCTGTCCGTCTGTACGGCGGGAAAGTGCACCGGATCTTAAGTTAGTCATGGAGTAACGTTTTCCGTAGAAAAGTTTCTGCCACTGACGTACCATGCCAAGGTAAGTATTATTGAAGATGCAGTTGATGATTGGCAGTTCTTCAAGAACAGCAGTTGCCAGTTCCTGAATGTTCATCTGCATACCGCCATCACCGGAAATGGAGATGACAGGAGTACCTGGATTACCAATCTGTGCACCGATTGCTCCCGGAAGTCCGTATCCCATGGTTCCGAGTCCGCCGGACATGACAAGTTTACGGTTCTCAGTGATATCTACGAACTGGGAGGTCAACATCTGATGTTGTCCGACATCGGTTACGATGATCACTTTGTCAAACTGTTTATTGATCTCATTGAAAATATCCAGAGGCCCCATCAGCGGACGGTTCTTCATAGTAAGCGGATGTTCGTTTTTCCATGCATCGATTTCCGCACGCCATTTTTTCGTATTACATTCAGTAACATATTCAGCCATTTTTGTGATGGCTTCTTTAGCATCGGCAACGATCGGGACATCTACATGGATATTTCTGGAAATAGATGCTGTGTCGATATCGATATGAACGATCTGGGCATTCGGGGCAAACTCGTGGAGTTTACCGGTGATACGATCGTTAAAACGTGTACCGATGGAAAAAAGAAGATCACAGTTGGTAACAGCCATATTTGCAGCATAAGCACCATGCATGCCGAGATTTCCGATAAAGAGAGGATGCTTCGTGGAGATAGCACCGCGGCCCATAACGGTTGTAACGACCGGAATCTGAGTTTTTTCTACAACGGAGGTAAAAATTTCATTTGCATTAGCAATGTTAACGCCACCGCCGGCGAGGAACAGAGGATTTTTGGCTTTTTGAAGCATCTTCAGAGCCTTCTTGAGCTGTCCCATATGTACGCTGGTGTTTGGTTTATAACCACGGATATTGACGTTCTTTGGATATTCTGCACTGCCGAGTTCTGCCATGACATCTTTCGGAAGATCGATCAGGACAGGACCGGGGCGGCCGGTTCTTGCGATATAAAAGGCTTCTTTAATGATGCGACCGAGATCTTCACGGTTGCGGACAGTAACACCGTATTTTGTAATACTACGTGTAATGCCGACAATGTCGACTTCCTGAAAAGCATCATTTCCGATCAGATGCCGTGCAACCTGTCCGGTAAAGCAGACAAGCGGTACACTGTCGTAATTGGCAGTGGCAAGTCCGGTGACAAGATTGGTGGCACCCGGACCACTGGTTACCAGACAGACACCGACCTTTCCCGTAGTTCTTGCGTAAGCATCTGCTTCATGGACAAGTGCCTGTTCATGGCGCGGCAGGATGATGTCGATGCCGCTCTGACGATATAATTCATCACTGATATCGATGGTGCATGCGCCCGGGTAACCGAATAAGGTGGTTACGCCCTCTTCTTTTAAGGCTTTTACCAGTAATTTATTTCCTGTAATCTGTCTCAATAGACTACCTCCTTCTATACCATAAAGCGGATAAATTTGCTTTAAAGTCTATAAAAAAATCCCAAGCATATAAAACACTCAGGACCGAAAATCCGCGGTACAACTATGGAGATAATTATAAAATAAGAGACTATATTTGTCAATGTTCACAATTTCTGATAGAATAGAAAAAAGTGTGAATACTGTGGACAGAATGGGCAGTATCAGGAAGCATAAAAATGATATTTGGAGATAAAAATCAGATGAACGAAACAGATATGATCCTGCATTTAATGGAAGCCTGCAGGCTCTGTCCGAGAGAGTGTGACGTGAACCGGCTGGAAGGAAAGAAAGGATTCTGTGGCGTAGATGCAAAAGTGATGGTTGCAAGGGCTGCTCTTCATATGTGGGAGGAACCCTGCATTTCCGGAAAAGAAGGATCGGGAGCTGTGTTTTTTTCAGGCTGTTCGCTGGGATGCGGATTTTGCCAGAACAGACGCATATCAAGAGGACAGTGTGGGAAGCAGATTACGATCGAACACCTTGTGGATATTTTTTTGAATCTGCAGGAACAGAAGGCAAATAATATTAATCTGGTGACGGCTGGACAGTTTCTGCCACAGGTGGCGGAAGCACTGAAAAGAGCAAAGGCACAGGAACTGCATATCCCGGTCGTATATAACAGCAGCGGCTATGAGAAAGCAGAGATGCTTAAAATGCTCGATGGTCTGGTGGATATTTATCTGCCGGATTTTAAATATATGGATCCAGAACTTGCAGGGAAGTATTCTCATGCGAAGGATTATCCGCAGGTGGCGAAACTGGCACTGGAGGAGATGGTTCGGCAGGTGGGAATGCCGGAATTTGACAGCTGTGGGATGATGAAGCGAGGTGTGATCGTTCGGCATCTGTTATTACCGGGACATGTAAAAAATTCCAAAAATGTATTAAAGTATCTGTATGAAACTTACAGAGATAAAATCTATATAAGCATGATGAATCAGTACACACCGATGCCGGCGATGAAAGATGATCCGCAGTTATCGCGAAAAGTAACAGACAGAGAATATGAGAGACTAATTAATTATGCGATTTCGCTGGGATTGAATAATGGTTTTATTCAGGAAGGTGAAACGGCAAAAGAAAGTTTTATACCGGAATTTGACGGAGAGGGAGTATAAATGGCCGAGAAAAAAGCAACGAAGAAATTTGGACAGAAACGAGATTTTAAAAGTGAAAAAAAGAAGATAAAAGACAACACATATATGAAAAAGAAAACTTATAAAGAAACGGCGAAAAAGCAAAAGAAGATAACAGACGAAAAATCTGAGCCTAAAAAAGTGACTTCAAAGAAGAATGAAAAATCACTTTGTCCGGTGCACGGAAAATGTGGTGGATGTCAGCTTCTGGATATGCCTTATGAGAAACAACTGAAAAAGAAACAGAATCATGTAAGTAAACTTGTTCAGCCATATTGCAGGACAGAGAAGATCATTGGAATGGAGGATCCGTTCCATTACAGAAACAAAGTACATGCTGTATTCGGCCATCGAAAGGACGGTACCGTGATTTCGGGAATATACCAGCAGGGAACGCATTTTATCGTACCCGTTGATGAATGTCTGATTGAAGATAAGAGAGCAGATGCGATCATCTGCGATATTCGCGGACTTCTGAAATCATTTAAGATCAAGACCTATAATGAGGACACTGGATACGGATTATTCCGTCATGTGCTGATACGCACCGGTTATCACAGTGGACAGGTGATGGTGGTTCTTGTACTTGGCTCCCCGATTCTGCCATCCAAAAACAATTTTGTAAAAGCACTTCGTAAACTTCATCCGGAGATTACGACGATTATTTTGAATGTCAATGATCAGAAGACAAGTATGGTTCTTGGCGAAAAAGAAACTGTACTGTACGGTAAAGGGTACATTGAGGATGAACTTTGTGGTCATACATTTCGTATCTCATCAAAGTCCTTTTATCAGGTTAATCCGGTTCAAACGGAAAAGCTATATGCAAAAGCAATCGAACTTGCCGGCCTGACAGGAAAAGAGCGTGTAATTGATGCATACTGCGGAATTGGGACGATCGGTCTGATTGCGAGTGATAAAGCAAAAGAGGTTATCAGTGTAGAATTGAATCCGGATGCAGTCAAAGACGCAATCGTCAATGCAAAGCGGAACGGAATCAGGAATGTACGGTTCTACCGGAACGATGCAAGTGTGTTTATGAGACAGATGGCTGATGAGGGTGAAAGTGCAGATGTTGTATTTATGGATCCGCCGCGAAGTGGAAGTGATGAGAAGTTTTTATCTTCTGTAGTAACGTTACATCCGAAACGAATCGTGTATGTTTCCTGCGAACCAACTACACTTGCACGAGATCTCAAATATCTTACCAGGCATGGCTATCGTGTAAGAACCGCTGTACCATTTGATATGTTCCCGGCGACCGAACATGTGGAGACGGTAGTACTGCTTTCCCACAAAAAGCCAGACGGACATATCAACGTAAAAGTTGAGTTTGGCGAAGGTGAGGGAAAAGTTCCGCTTGATAATATCGCTAAAAGAGCCGAAGAGTACAAGCCCAAGGAACGAGTGACCTACAAAATGATAAAGGAGTACATAGAAGCTAAATACGGCTTCAAAGTACATACCGCATATATCGCAGAGGTAAAGAGAGATTTAGGCTTGCCAATGTATGATGCTCCTAATGCGGTAGAAGAATTGAAACAGCCGAGGAAGCATCCGACAGCGGAGAAAGTGGAAGCGATAAAGGATGCGTTGAAGCATTTTGAGGTAATTTAATAATGATGAGCGTATCATTAAAAACAGTGGTACGCTTATTTTTGTCCCTTTTTGCAGATTTGTCCTTTCCCCTGCTTTCCAATATAATGAAGCTAAAGAAGTGGAGGTGTGCTTATGAGAGAGAAATTTAATCATCTGTATTTGGATAGCCACGAAAGAAAACTTTTGATACATAGCCTTGTAGAGTTAAAAAGTCAGCTCATTCAGCAAGGCAGATATACGGATTGTGTTGACGAGCTTATTTTTAAGGTCATAAATGCACCGACCAAGAGAATGAAAATTGAATATGTCTAAGGCAAATTACAAAGCCGCTTATTCTTATTGATTTTAAGAGTAGGCGGCTTTTTTGCGTTCTCTGGTACTGTTTACATAGCCACCTTGACAAAGTGGCTAAATCTATGCGAAAGGAGGACGCATCTATATATGTTTTTTGAAAATGAAGAGGACTATAAGCAACTGAAAAATGCAAAAAATCATTATCATTTTATTGAAGTAGATGCGAACAATATATTACCGCAATACCAAATTATGCTTGTTTGTGATGGCTCGGAAGCTGATAATGATGAAGATAAACGCATTGAAATGTTTAATTCAGTATATCCGATTATTATGCTTAAAGATTGTAATAATGAAATTGTAGGCATATTAAAGCCAGAAGATAATGAAACATACAAATTAAGAGATGAGCATAACTTAATTTATCGAAAATATAGAAGCATAACTTCAGATTATCGGCAAGATATGTTTAATGCTATATGTTCAGGAGAGTTTCACTATTATCCATATCTGAGTAATGCTACTTTTTGTTATGACAAAAGTAATTCAACAACACAAGAATAACAAATAGAACTTACATAGCCGAGAGGTTTTCATTTAACGAAAGCCCTCGGCTATTTCTATTTTCTGGAGGTGATTTTATCCATTGAGAACTAACCGACCCTATGTGCAGATTGACCCTGATGTGCTTGAACGGGTACGACAGATTGACCTGTTATCCTATCTGCGGGAGTTTGAGCCGAGCAATCTTGTTATGCTTTATGCAGTATTTGTATTGAAGAAGGAATTGACTCGTCACAGACAAGTGGAAAACTTTTAATCTCTGTTTTGTCTGCGGTTGCAGAAATAGAAAGAGAAAATATCATTGAACAGACAAGATGCGTGCACATGCTTTATATCGGAAAGTAGCTTCTGGATCAGAAGGATTAAGCAATACTTCAGAAGGATTTTCAACTTTCTCTTTTGGTCGAAGCCGCCTTAAGCCATCATCATCAATGATCGTGCGTTCCTTTAATAGGCGAATAAGAAGCTGGTACTCACTTGTATCATCAAAATCACCGGTTGAATCACAAATCTTTATCAAGATATCTGCATCTTTCATCACGATAAAGGTTCTCTCAGTTGCATCCATATCCCGCTTGTGATAAATGCATTTATTATAATCATCTTTTTCAATATAATGATGTTGTTCATCCGGAATTTTTGTTCCACGCTCATCCATTATTTTGCAAAGATTAGCAACACAAGTGTAAAACAATTCAAGCAATGAGAGGTTTCTGATATTTGCAGCAACCATTAAACTGTCCATACGTTGTTTATCCGGAGTGATGTTCATAAAATCAGATATTTCTTTTGCCATTTTTACAACACATTCATGAATAAGATCAACATCATTCTCTGTTTCGTAAGAAAGAACTCGTGCTCTAAACCTGCTGAGGGTTCTGTCACTAATTGGTTGCTCTTCAAAACTGGTTGTGTGCAGTGCGTACTGATAGCGAATATCAAATGCCATAGCTTCAACGATCTCATAGTCAGTAACATTAAGAGCTTCTTTAAGAATCAGTGCCCCAACAATCACATTGACCGGAGTATTAGGTCTGGATGCTTTTTCACTGTAAAGAACAGAAAAAATATTTTCATCAATAGCAGGAAAAACTTTGTCAGCAAAAGTTTTTGCCCATGATTTTTCTAACATTCGTTTTTCACGTTCTGTAAGATTAAAAGTACTGTCTAAAACAGTAAGCTGTTGATTATCATTTTTAACAAAAGACATATGGATCACCTCATAAAATGCTACCTACATTTTACCAAAGAATCCAATGTTTTTACATATCGTGTTAAGTTTTCAAGGTATAAATTTATATCAAAGGTAATAAACCTTTTGACACCCTAATCTTTATCTAAAAGTTCTATTAGTCAAATCTGAAAGGGGACATTTCTATGTTTAATGTAAATTCCTATTATAAAACATTACTTTACAAGAAGAATAAAAAAGCATATAATTCTTTTATAATATATTTGATAAAAGAGGATAAGAAAACGGAAAATAAAGATAAAAAAAATACAACAAGAAAAAAAATAATTAATTATGTGCTGAACAATCATGTTACATCCAAGGCGGGAATCGCAAAAGAGTTAAACTTGAGTATGCCGACTGTGTTAGCAAATGTGAATGACCTGTTAGAAAAAAAGGTGTTGGAGGAAACTGGGGAATATGCTTCGACCGGTGGACGGAAGGCAAAAAGTATAGGGATTAATAAGTCATATTGTCATGCAATGGGAATTTTGATTACAGCGAATCATATAGAAATGGTATTAGTAAATCTTGGAGATGAGATTATAAAAAAAGATCGCATCCGTTTAAAATTTACGGCAGAGTTATCCTATTGTACAGAGGTGGCACAAAAGGTCAAAACTTTTCTTGAAGGCGAATTAGCGAAGGATACGCTACTTGGGATTGGAGTGGCAATCCCAGGAATTATTGATCAGAAAGAACGGATCGTTTTAAAATCCCATGCTTTAGGGATAGAAAATTATAGTCTGCGTTTTTTAGAGCAGGCTCTGGAAATTCCAGTATATTTTGAAAACGATGCTAATGCTGCAATGCTTGCAGAAAAAAAGCAAAAGTATCCAAATGCGATATATCTGTCTTTGAACCACACCTTAGGAGGTGCATTCTGCATAGATGGAAAGCTGTTTCGAGGGCAGAACCAGAAAGCAGGGGAGTTTGGTCATATGATACTCGTTCCCGGTGGAAGAAAGTGTTATTGTGGTAAATCAGGATGTGCGGATGCATATTGTGCTGCAAGTGTACTGACACAAGATAACAGGCAGTCACTGGATGCATTTATGGAAAAAGTTGAAAGTGGTGATGAAAAAAATTTGCAGACATGGAATGAGTATCTGGATCATCTTGCTGTTTTGATATCAAATCTGCGGATGGCATATGATATGGATATCATACTAGGAGGTGATGTGGGAGGGGTATTGTCAGATTATATGATACCGCTGGGAGAAAAAGTGATGGCATATAATGGCTTTGAGCATGATGTTTCATACTTGAAAAATTGTTCGTATAAGAAAGAAGCGTCAGCTGTTGGAGCCGCGAAATACTTTTTTACAAAACATATGGTAGAATTGTAAATTTTTTGAATGCAGATGTCCGCTTTATATGTGTGAAAAACGAGAAGTTGTGTAAAATTAGAAAAAGATATTATAGTAAAAAACGGAAAGAAAACGGTAACTACGGTTTCCTTTCCGTTTTTTTTGCGTGTTAATTGTTAAAAATATACAAAAAATGTATTTTGAAATTATGAAATATATAAAAATATGAAAAAACGTATTGACAAATTGTGTTTACATGGCAATAATATAATTACTTTAATAAAATATTTTATAAAACATAAAATAAAATAATATAAAAAAGGAGGAAACAATTATGTTACAGCAGATAATGACAAATCCAGGAGAAATTATTTTCAGAGAGGTTCCGGTTCCGGAGGTAAAGGAAAATCAGGTGTTGGTAAAGATTATGAATATTGGTGTCTGTGGATCAGATATTCATGTTTATCATGGAAAACATCCGTTTACAAAATATCCGGTAACACAGGGACATGAGGTTTCCGGTGAGATTACAGAACTTGGAAAAAATGTCACAGAGTTTCATGTGGGACAGAAGGTGACGATAGAGCCGCAGGTATATTGTGGACACTGCTATCCATGCCGTCATGGAAAGTATAATCTCTGTGAGGAATTAAAAGTAATGGGATTTCAGACGACAGGGACAGCATCTGAGTATTTTGCAGTGGATATATCTAAAGTAACAGCTATTCCAGAAGATATGTCCTATGAAGAAGGAGCTATGATCGAGCCTCTTGCTGTGGCAGTCCATGGTGTAAAACAGATGGGCGATGTGGCTGGCATGAATATTGCAGTCCTTGGAGCAGGACCGATTGGAAATCTCGTGGCACAGGCAGCAAAAGGAATGGGGGCAGCGAAAGTGCTGATCACAGATATCAGTGATCTTAGACTGGCAAAGGCAAAAGAATGTGGAATTGATGTGTGTGTGAATACCCAAAATAAAGACTTTGGTGAGGCAATGATCGAAGCATTTGGACCGGATAAGGCGGATGTGATCTACGACTGTGCCGGAAATAATATCACAATGGGACAGGCAATTAAATATGCAAGAAAAGGAAGCACGATCGTACTGGTGGCTGTTTTTGCAGGAATGGCAGAAGTAGATCTTGCAGTGGCAAATGACCACGAACTTGACATTAAGAGCACGATGATGTACCGCCATGATGATTATATAGATGGAATCAGACTGGTAAATGAGGGCAAAGTTCATTTGAAACCGCTCATCTCAAAGACATTTGCTTTTAAAGATTATCTGAAGGCATACCAGTATATTGATGATAACCGCGAGACAACGATGAAAGTAATTATCAACGTCAGTGAAAAGTAAGGAGTTCATATGAAAAATAAATATGGAATTGTCGGAGTTGCCCATGTCGGGCTTCCGACAAATGATTTACAGAAAACAGTTGAGTTTTATAAGAGTCTTGGATTTGAAGTAATTATGCAGTCTTATAATGAAAAAGCAGGGGAAAAAGTGGCATTTTTACAGATAAAAAATTACTGTATAGAGACTTTTGAAAATGGGCAGGCGACAATGTCAGACGGTGCATACCAGCATGTTGCACTTGATGTGGAAGACATTGAAAGTATGTATCAGAAAATCTGCAATGAAAAATACAAAGTTATTACCGATGGAATCGAAGAACTGCCATTTTGGGAAAATGGTGTGAAGTTTTTTATGATTAAGGGACCAAATGAGGAAAGAATAGAGTTCTGTCAGAAACTCTGATAAAAACAGGAGGGACATATGGGAAGCGAAAACAAAAATGGAAAAGTACCGCTGATTAGTAAGATTGCATATGGGTTTGGTGATGTTGGATGTAATTTCAGCTGGATGTTCGTCAGTAATTTTCTGATGATATTTTATACGGACGTGTTCGGAATCAGTATGGCGGCTGTATCAGCACTTATGCTTTTTTCAAGATTCTGGGATGCAATCAATGATCCAATCGTCGGGGGACTTACAGATAAAACAAAATCGAGATGGGGACGGTACCGTCCATGGCTGTTAGTAGCGGCACCAATTACAGCGATTCTTCTTGTCATGACATTCTGGGCAAGACCTGACTGGCCGCAGAATGGAAAGATCATTTATATGGTAATTACATATTGTCTGCTGGTTTTGGGGTATACCTGTGTGAATATTCCATATGGAACTTTGTGTGGTGCTATGACACAGGATATTGATGAACGTGCAAAAATAAATACATCTCGTTCGGTTGCAGCGATGATTGCAATTGGTGTGTTAAATATTATCACAGTTCCACTGCTCAGCAAATTCGGCAGTCACAGTGCAAAGACAGGATATCTGACGGTTGCGGTCATATATGGATGTATTTTTACAGCCTGTCATTTTTTCTGCTTTGCGAAGACGAAAGAGGCGGTGATTACTCCGGAAAAAGAAAAAATTTCTGTAAAGGTACAGTTGAAAGCAGTCATGCAGAATAGACCATATCTTCTTGCATTGGCAGGACAGATATTATTTGGATTTACATTATATGGTAGAAACGCAGATATTCTGTATTATTTTACATATGTGGAAGGGAATGCCTCCTACTACACAACTTATTCGATGTGCATCATTATTCCTTCTATCATCGGGGCAGCTTGTTTTCAACCATTATTCCGCAAGTTGAATAACAAAGGAAGAACGGCATCTCTCTTTGCTTTATTTACAGGAATTTCCATGTTGTCTATGTTTTTCTTCAATGCCAAAGAATCACCAGCTATTTTTTACGCATTATCTGGTCTCACACAGTTTTTTTTCTCTGGATTTAATACCGCAATCTATGCAATTATTCCAGACTGTGTGGAATATGGGGAGTGGAAAACCGGACTTAGAAATGATGGGTTTCAGTATGCATTTATTTCACTTGGAAATAAAATCGGAATGGCAGTTGGAACAGCACTTTTAGCAGGATTACTTGGAAAATATGGTTATATTGCAAATCAGGCACAAAATGCAATTGTACTTTCAATTATGAAGCATGCATTTACGACGATTCCTGGTGTACTATGGATTGTGACGGCAGTTGTATTATTTTTCTACCGGCTGAATAAAAAACGTTATAACGAGATCGTGGAGGAACTGAAACATGGAAGAAAAGGTTGATATTGTGGCAACTACTTACAGATGGTTTTGTCTCTGAAAGAGTGATTTCCTGAATCATCGGATGCAGAGAGATAGTGCGTCGTGTTGTTGTCTGAACGAAACCAGTCTCAACTAAATCGTTGATTTCATTTAGTGTGGGCAGTTCCAGCCATTTGGCAAATATACGGGCAGAAATACCGGTGGAAGGAAGAAAGCACATATTACACAGGATATCCTGCTGTTTAAGAGATAAAGTGTATAAAGAAAACAGCGTATGGATATGGCTATAATAGGTGGCTTTGTTGCTTTGTCCATCTTTGATTATTTTAATTTTATCTTCGTTATGGAAAGATGCTTTTTCCACCTGAAGTCTTGTCAATAACTGGTCTGGAGTCGAGATTCCATTTTCCAGAAGTTTTGCTGCCAGTTCCACAGCAAAAGTATGAGAGTGAACAGTTTCGATGATCTTTTCAACTGTTGCCCGGTACGTGTCTGCCTCTGAATAAAATACTGATGCCAGCTGGAAGAGAGCGTTCATATCTGATATTTCTTTTAATGGCAGAGTACAGTATTCATCCAGTTTGCTTCTGGTTGTAAACAAAATCTGGCAGCGATATTTTAATACTACTGACAGAAAGCTGTCTTGTGTAGCAGTGACATTAAAATTATCTATGATCAACAGAGTATCAGATTTCAGAGAACGCAGGAATCGGTTGTGCCTTTGGAAACGTTCCTGTTCCGTGCTTTCCGGCAGAGCGTCAATAAAATCCATGTCAGTAATATTCTGATGAAGATTGCCTACAGATATTCAAAAAATTCTTGGGATGTATTTGGAAGATAGGAAAAAACATCCCATAAGAAGTTTGAAAACTCATGTTGACATTTACGTTGACAGTTTACAGATAAACTTCCGGCAGAGACAATACGAACCTCTCTCTGTCGGGCATATAACAGAAAGGAATTTGATGATTATGGAAAAAATGATGAATACAAAGACACAGGGACACATTTTTACAAAGAAGATCGGACAGACGGTATATGTTGTCCGCTATCACTTCAATGAAGATGCGAAAGAAACCATGCAGGAGAAGATTAACCGGATGCTGATGACAGAAGTGAGCAGAGTGGAAGTGCAATGAAAATAGATAGATGTAATTGTAGGAGAAGTGTGATATTATGTGATTAACAAATCGGGATTTGATGGTGTGAAGATGCTAAAAATTATATTTGGGAATCAGAAAAATTAGAATTAGTAGTGAAAAACAAATGACTGTACAGCAATTAAAATACATTGTGACTGTGGCTGAAACAGGATCGATTACAGAAGCAGCTAAACAGCTTTTTATCTCGCAACCCAGCCTTTCAAATGCAGTAAAAGAAATCGAAAAGGAAATTGGGATTGCTATCTTCCTTCGGAGTCATGCAGGTATCACTCTCACAAAAGAAGGAATGGAATTCCTTGGATATGCAAGGCAAGTCATTCAGCAGATGGAACTGTTGGAAGATCGATACGTTGCATATAAAATAGGTATTATATATGATACGCCTCTATCTGATATGATGATTGATAGAAAGGTGGTCAATGATAATACCGACTTATGTGATTGGAAATTTTCTGATATATTGTATTGTTAATGCATTTACTCCGGGTCCTGGAAATATACTTGCCCTGAATACTGTAACGAACTATGGCTGGAACAAAGGAAAACCGCTGTTTTTTGGAATCTTTACAGGATACTATGTGGTTCAGATTTTGTGTGCTGTATTTGTATATGGAGTCAGCATGTTTTTACCGAATCTAATAAGTGTGTCGAAATACATAGGAGCAGCTTATATTCTGTGGCTGACCATTCATATAGCAATCAGTAAGCCACATGCTGAGAGTGCTGAGAAGTCCGCCTCTTTTTTGAAAGGCTTTATGCTCCAGTTCGTGAATGTGAAAATTTATATGTTTGGTATTACAGCGCTGACGGGATATATTGTTGACTTGAATTCATCATTTGCTGTACTTCTGTTCTTCGAGCTTGTAATTGCCACAATCGGAACAATAGCAACTGGCACTTGGATCGGGATGGGTGTTTTGATTCAAAAATATTACCTGAAACATTACAGAATCATCAATGTGATTTTAGCACTGACACTGTTAGAATGTATATACAGTATGCTGAGATAACTTCCAGTTTTTGAAACAGAGAAATCGGTAGTTATGGAGGTGAAAAATGTATTTCACAGACGAAAAAGACTATATTATGCGAATGATAAAAGAAATGGTAAGAGTACTATTTTCTTTAATGTTTGGGAAAAAGTATGTTTCTGTTGAACTTGAAAAAGAAAATAAATATGAAGTATCAGGGAAAAATTTGAAAGATTTTCTTGATATGATTGATTCTGGGAAAATTAACGAAGCAGAGAATATACTTTTAGATAGCGTTGATTATACAGACAGAAATGAGGTAATGGCAGCAGCTCTTTTCTACCAATACCTTAGTGAGAAGGATAGTGAGTTTTTGAAAAATAACAATTATACAAAAGAAGAAGTGCTTTCTGGTTTTAAGCAATTACTTATGCAGTCAGGATATACTGATTTGCTATGTTTGGTCAAAGATGAGGAGTAATGTAGAAAATTCAAAGAGATAAGAGTGATTGGTTGAAAGGAGAAATTGTATTATATGTTCTATGATTATATGATCTATATTGTTTTTGACTTTATGATGGCAGTGATTATGTTTTTGTTTGGAATGTGGTTTTATAAATCAGAAGGAAAAGCTGCTAATTTCTTGTCGGGTTATAATATGAAATCAGCGGATGAACGAAAGAAATACGATGAGAATGCTATGTGTAAGGCATATGGAAAAAGAATGATGTTTATGTCAGTTCCTTTTATTATTGGAATAATCATAGATATCCAATATCTAGGAATTGGTTGTTTGATTGCATGGGGGATATGGCTTATTATGTTTGTTTTGTTG
Source organism: Blautia intestinalis (assembly GCF_014297355.1). GTDB lineage: Bacteria > Bacillota > Clostridia > Lachnospirales > Lachnospiraceae > Blautia_A > Blautia_A intestinalis. Next base: position 54,795 of record NZ_JACOQE010000013.1, read on the forward strand.
CTTATTGATAGACATAAAAGAGAACGTTAAATTCCATTTGTAGAATTAAGAAAATCGGGATTTCGTGGGAGGTGTTATACAAATGAAACTGGCAGACTTATCAACTGGACCAGACTGGGTAGTATATGTTGGATTTATAATATTTGCTGTACTTTCCATAGTTTTGATTTCTGGACACGGAAGTTGGTTAATTTCCGGATATAATACAGCTTCAAAAGAAGAAAAGGCAAAATATAATGAAAAAAAACTATGTAGAACAATGGGAATTGGAATGTCTGTTATAGCAATTCTTCTATTAATTATGGGAGTGTTTGAAAATATTTTACCGGCATTTTTTGTGTATATTGCATTGGGTATTATTTTAGCTGATGTTGTGATAATTATTGTCTTGGGAAATACAATATGTAGAAGGTAACAAATTTCGACTTGTGGACTTTAACAACTCGAAATTTTCAAAGGGAGTAACGAATAAATGAACAAAGAACATCATAATGAAAATAAAAATGACGAAGAAGATACTTTAACATTAGCCAAACTTTTTAGTAATTGGTATGTAGGTGCTGTTGTAGGATTTGCACTAGGTACTTTCAAGGGTGATTTAACAACAGCGAATATAGGTTTTGTTATTGGAGCTGCTGTAAGTTGGATATTTAAGAAGTGTTTAATGAGCAAAAAATGAGTTTGTTTGTTAACTTTCAGTTGACCAAGAAAATGAGGAGGATTCATTATGAGTGAGAAAACAGAGATTACTTTCATGCAAACAAGATTAATCCGGCTTGCTTCAGAAGAGTGGTATTTACCTGTTGAACAGATTATCCACTTGTTTAAAGAAGCTGATGTTCTTGGATATATAGAAAAATGTTATGGAATTTTTCATTGTGAAGGCGATGAAGCTGTGCTTGAAGATATTACTGAATTTTTGCAAGGAAAGGGGATAGAGATTAGTGCTTGAGTTAAAAGATGGATTTGTTCTCTATCATGGAAGTTATTGTGAAGTAAAAGAGCCAGAACTTGCTAAATGTGCAAAGAGAAAAGACTTTGGGCAGGGATTTTATTTGATTACATCAAAGGAGCAGGCAGAAAGTTTCCTGAGAACCTCAATAGCCAAAGCAATCGCAACCGGAACAATTGAAGAGGGACAGAAGTATGGATATATTTCAACTTTTGAATTCAAACTTTCAGAAAATCTTGAAACGCATATTTTTGAAAATGCAGATGTAGACTGGTTACATTGCATTGCAGCTCATCGAAAGAAAAAAATGTTTATCGAAGTTGAACGTGAAATGGCGAGGTATGATATCATTGCAGGAAAGATTGCGGATGATGCAACAAACGCTACCCTTACTGCTTACCTTGCCGGGGCTTTCGGGACAGCAGGAGATAAGGAAGCAGACGATTTCTGCATCAGACAGTTGCTGCCCAATAAACTAAAAGATCAATATTGCTTCAAAACAGAATCCGCTATTAAGTGTCTGAAATTTGTGAAAGGTGAGAAGATATGGCTGAAGTAACAATTCCAAAGGAAAAAATGAATTATACAATAGATCTTCTTATCACTATGGTGACAGATGAGATTGCAGAAGAAACGGGCAAGGACAGAAAAGAGATATTGACAGATTTTCTATGTTCAAAGACAGGAAAAGCACTGTATGATGAGAAAACAAAGCTGTGGTGCAATGGTCCGGCATATATAGCTGAATTGTATAGGGAAGAGTTAAAGAAATCTGGATATCAGATTTGAGATGAATGCATATCTGGATGCGTTGAAAACTACCGCTATTATATCGTTGTGATAACTAAATATTTCAAAAGTTACTGAGGTCAGATTCTTTTAATTATGGAACAATGACCTCAGTTTTTTTATACCCAGGAATCGGCATTTATGAATAAGCCGGTTCTTTTTATTTACAGAAAAGAAGGAGGACGACAGAGTGGGCAGAGTTATTAAGGAGATGAGATTTTATATTGAATGTGATTAAGTAAAGAGCAATCATTTCGATTGTCTTCAGAAATTATAATGATTTCTACCTTTGGGTGATTTACGATTTCAGGCCAGAAAGATTCTGCAGGTTCTTGCAATACCCCTAAAATGGGAGTCTGCCCATCCAAAAGGTTTAGGATTTTTCTCCGAAATAAAGCTGCGTCTGCTTCATGTGGACCAAGCTCATCCATAACAATTAAAGAGCAGTCAGAACACATGGAAAGAATATTGCATCCAAGGCGATCAAAGGTATCGGCAGTGTGTTCATCTGTTTTTCCGCATAAAAACAAAAGATTAGATTCGTTTGGGAGCTCCTTCTCTTTTAGATGGTACATATGAACTGAATACTGATCCTTCAGATAGTTTTTTGTGCGGACAGTCAGGAATCCATCAGAGGTTTTCTTATAATCATCTAATATCTTTTGGATCAATGTAGATTTTCCAATGTGTTTTTTACCAGTTAAAAATATATGTTGAGTCATAGTAAAGTCCCATTTCATTTTATAATAGTTCTATAGTCAGGTCGTATTGTTTTGTTTCGAACATCCCAGAGAATTCTTCCATAAGTGGAATCAGTTATTTCCTTGATCTGCCCATCTTTGTTTAAGTGAGATTGAATCCATTGCATGATTTTATTTGCGTTTTCCTGTGTATATTCTTCAGAAGGAAGCATGTGCTCCATGAGGGAATCAATATATTGTTCATCCGGAGTTACCCAGGTTTCACGATGGAGTTTTTCATAGCTTGTTTCAGGATTATATCCAAGCAGAAATAATATATTGAAAAGAGAGAAAAACCATCGCCCATTCCATTGGGGTGCTGTTTGTTTGCCAAATACTTCCTGTAAGATCTGTTCCCTGAGTGAATTTCGTCTGTCAAGATGCGTGATATTACAGCACCATGCCCTGCTCATTTCCATAGATTTTATCAGTCCGTCCATATTGTGGATTGCAGGTGTCATGGAACTGAATACCAAATCAAATGCATGCGTATACCCCGATTTATCAATATCTAATGTCTGAAAATTACATGTATAGAGTATAGCGTTATTTAAGCCTTCATTTTGGATATGTTCCATTCCGTGTTTAACCATTTTATCAGAAATATCCAGCCCCACTACTTTATGTACATATTTGGCAAATGCAGCAGCAAACCGTCCGGGACCGCATCCAATATCTGCGACATCATAATTTTTTTCAAGAAGTCCTTTGGAATCCAGGTAGTTTATTGCGCTGATGACACGTTCATCACCTTTTTCTTTCTTTTTGCGTGCGTCTTCCCAAAAGTCTGCACGTTTATTCCATCTTTCTATAGCCCGCTCAGGTAATTCTGCAGGCTCAGATTCCTGCAGAGAAATAAAATAATCCAATATAGAGTCCATGTATCATTTCTCCTAAAATGTTTTTGCTGAGCTATTTACCGGTAAACAGATCGTTCGTTCACGGCCATAGCGGTCGTATGTAGTTATCACATCCATTTCAATATCGTAAACAGATTGTAAGGCTTCAGATGTAATGATTTCTTTGGGAGAGCCAAATCCCATAACCATTCCGGATTTCATGAGAAGAACTTTGTTTCCCACGGAAAAGGGATGCTCAGGACTATGTGTTGACATAATAATGCAATAGCCCTGAGTGGCCAGCCCTGAAATTACTTCCATGAGAAGCTGATGATTTGCATAATCCAGATTGGCGGCGGGCTCGTCCATGATGAAGATTTTTGCAGACTGACAGATTGCACGGGCAATTAAAACCAATTGCCTTTGTCCTCCGCTTAAGGAAGTATATTTCCTGTTGGCAAGAGGCAGGGCATTTACTTTCTCCAAGGCAGCAAAAGCTGCTTCCTGATCAGGCTCTTTTGGGGTTTCAAATGCGGAGAAATGAGAAGCACGCCCCATAATTACCATATCAAGAACTGTATAGGCAAATACAGGGGAATGATATTGGGGAATATATGCAATCATATTTGCCAGTGTTTTGGTTGTAAAGTCACTAATATTTTTTCCGGCTATCTTTATTTTTCCATTAGAAACAGGAAGGGAACCTAATATCATGCGGAACAGAGTGGTCTTTCCGCAACCATTAGGGCCAAGCAGACAAAGCACATCACCATAGTCTGCGCTGCAGCTGATACCCTTTAAAATATCACCATTGCCGTAACCGCCAAAAACATTTTCAATTTCCAGAAGCATATAATTACGCGCGCTCCTTTCGTTTGATGATAAGATAGATAAAGAAGGGGGCGCCCATGATACTTGTGACAACGCCAAGTGGAAGTTCCATGGACAAAAGGGAACGGGAAATATCATCAACAAGTATCAGGTATCCGCCGCCAAGGATCGCACTTGCAGGTATCAGCCTTCTGTAATCAACACCAACCAGTGCACGTGCCAGATGGGGGATCATCAGCCCGACCCATCCGATCAATCCTCCAAGACAGACTGCAGCGGCGCTGAGTAATGTGGAAGCGACTATAAAAATCAGACGATATTTACGCACATTGATTCCTAAACTTTTGGCTTCTTCTTCATCCAAAGTCAGCAGATTGATCTGCCATCGAAAAATAAAAATCAGACTTAATCCAATGATCATTGGAAGAACACTCCAGCAAAAGGATTTGGTTGTGGTTTTGGTTAAGCTGCCCATAAGCCAGAAAGTAATTTGCTGGAGAACATCATTGGGGTCTGCCACATATTTGATCATTGTGACACCGGCATTGCAGAGTGACATGATCATAGTTCCGGTCAGAACAAGACTGAGGGTCTGGGAATGTGCGGATTTTCGGCTGATAAGATAGGATGCGGCTACTGCGGCCACACCACCTGCAAAAGCAGAAAGCTGAATCATCCAGTTGGAAGATCCGTTTAAAATTGCAAAAGCAGCTCCGAGACTTGCACCGGAAGAAACTCCAAGGATATCAGGAGATACCAGTGGATTGCGAAACATTCCCTGATAGGTTGCACCTGCTACCGAGAGGGAAGCACCAATAAATAAAGCAGACAGAATACGGGGCAGACGGATATTCCAGAATATGGTAACTGCCTGGGGTAAAATATCTCCTTTAAAACCAAATTTTGATAAAAATGCATTTAGTACCTGCACTGGTGTAAGCGGATAATATCCCACCCAGAATGAGAGTACTATAATGATAAACAAAAGTACCAGCATAACCGCCAACAGCAGAACATATCGTCTTTGTCGGGCAGCGGCGGCATTTTTTTCATTAGCTGTCAGATTCATAATCCTTCATCCTTGTAACTTGACTAATCAAATTTACAGTGTTATACTCAGAAAAACTGAATTGTTTTTAAAAACTATTCGCATATACATTATAATACTTAAAAATTGTATAGTCAATTTCAATAAGCGTCAATTATGAGTAATGCGGAGAAAAGAAAGGAGAGAGTCTATGAAAAAGCACAGACAACTTTTGGCTCTGTTTATATGTCTGGTGATGTCAGTCAGTCTTTTAACAGGATATTCTGAGACGAAAGCTGCTACTGAAGAGCCGACGCAGAGTGCGGAGCAGGATGCCACGCAGGAAACTGCTGAAACCCGTGAGATCACAGACATGGCAGGAAGAAAAGTAACTGTCCCAACAGCAGAAAATATTGAATCTGTTTTTTCAGCGGGTCCTGTAGCTGCAATTTTTCTGTATATGGTTGCACCGGATAAGCTTCTTGGGTGGAATTATGAACTGAATGATGTTGAGAAATCTATTATTCTGGACAAATATCAGGATCTTCCTAATTTTGGAATGGGTGATGCTGTCAATTATGAAGCAGTAATTGCTGCCAATCCTACAATTGCTATTAATAGTGGAAAGATTAATGATGCAATGGTTTCTGATTGCGATGCGTTATCAGAAAGCCTTGGAATTCCGGTTGTTGCAGTAGACAACGAGCTTAATAATTCTGCGGAAGCTTTTCGTTTTATGGGCGAACTTCTTGGTGTAGAAGATCATGCAGAAGAGCTTGCCCAGTATGCGGAGCAGGTATTTACTGATATTAATGCACTTTCAGATATTCCAGAAGAAAAGAAAGTCAGTGTATATTTCGGTAATGGAGAGGATTCACTGGAAACTGCACCCAGGGGATCCCAGCATGCACAGATTCTTGATGTCATCAATGCAGTCAATGTTGCAGATCTGGAATTGGGAGATGGATCTCGTGTTCAGATTTCAGCAGAACAGCTTCTTGCATGGGATCCGGATGTGATTGTTGTAAATGGTGAACCAAAGGCAGATAAAAGCGGAAGTTCTGCAGCAGAAGATATCCTGAGCAATCCTGATTATGCTTCATTAAAAGCAGTACAGGACCAAAAGGTTTATGGAACTCCGAATGCACCGTTTAGCTGGGTGGATCGTCCGGCAGGACCAAATCGTCTGATCGGTATGCGATGGTTCTCAGCATTGATTTATCCGGAATATATTAAATGTGATATCAATGAAGAAATACATAAATTTTTCGATCTTTTTTATCATGTTGATCTGTCCGATGAACAGTTGCAAAATGTTCTGAAAGGAACTTTATAAAGGTTAGGCATGGACGTGAAAAAGGGCTATACAATAAATAAACGAAAAAGAAACGCTGGTTCCGGTAAATACCGGTTCCGGCGTTTCTTTTTATAATTTTCGGATTATTGCGCTTCCATGCAGATCGCATACAGGATCTGCAAACAGATGGTTTTTCAGACAGAATTCCCCAACCGCTTTTCGGCATCCGGAAAACTGTGTACTGTACACATCGTGAACCAAGAGAACTCCTCCGGTGGTCAGGCGTTCATAGAACAGAGGAAGTGCAGCAGCAGTTGGAGCATAGAGATCCGCGTCCAGAGATACAAAACAAAAAGTTTCATCTCTAACATCGGAAAAGGTATCTGGAAACCATCCTTTGTGGATCACAGTACGTGTAGGATCTGGCATAACATGAAGAACAGAGTCAATATCAGTAGAAGAAAAATCACCTGTTTTGGCGCGGGACAGATTACCGGAGGCTTCTATTGTGATATCCTTTTCTGAAAAGCCCTCAAAAGTATCAAAAAGATGGATTTTTCGGTCTGGAAAGGCTGCACTGATCAGGGAAGAAAAATCACCTCGGAAAACACCCAGTTCTGCAACATTTCCCGGAATATCCAATTGATAGATCTGCTCAGATAAAAGACGCATAACAGCAACCCGTGCGTCAAACATGCGAAGGACGGAGGGATCACGAAAAGGTCCGTGATAACCCAGGTTTTCCATCTGTTTTATCATAGAATTACGCCGTTCTTCATCCAGAACTCCCAGGATGACCAGATCCGGGAGAAGTGCTACTGCAGCATCCGGAGAACAGACTGGAATATTCCCAATATAGGATCCGTGTTTATGGGGGTCATTATCAGCAAAGCACAGGAGCTGACAGGGACTGTTGAGAAGTCTTGCTGTCATTTGTCCAATTTGTCCGGCACCAAATATTACAGCTTTATATACTGATTTTGCCATCATTTTGATGTAGCCTTTCTGTCAGCACGAACCTGGATCATCTGTCCTGTGATGGAAATGGCGATTTCAGCCGGTGTTTCTGCTTTGATCTCCAGTCCTATAGGTGAGATGATACGGTTTAAATCTTGTTCATTAATGTTGTATTCTTCAATCAGACGGCGAAATACAGCAGCTTTTTTTGCGCGGCTTCCAATGACGCCTATATAGCATGCAGGTGTAGCGAGAAGCTGTGCCTGTACAATGGTATCATAGGAATGTCCGCGTGTCATGACGCAGCAATAATCAGCAGCTGTGATAGAAACATACTGCTTTAGATGGTTGAAATCACAAAGTATTGTTTCAACTGCTCCCGGGAAAAGAGCAGGATCTGTAAATTCCGGCCGGTCATCCAGGACAACACAGCGAAAATCAACGCTTGCAAGGATTGGGACAAGCTTTTGTGAGACATGTCCGCCGCCGAATACATAGACAGTTCCTGAGGTTCCCATCTGTTCAGAAAACAGATCATAATCTTCACTATGATATCGGTGTGGCTTTGCAGATAAAGAAGATAATACAGAAGAAGGAACATTGGCAGTTCCGATGAGACCGCATGCAGGACTGTAGAGGCTCACACCGGAGGTGGTGAGAAGATCGCAGATCAGCCAGAAATCTTTTCGCTCTTCATAGAATTTTTCCGCAGTTTCCGTGATTTCCATAATAATCGGATCGTTATGATCAAGATACTGGAAAAAGGCCGTAACATCACCACCACAGATCATACCAATATTTTCAACATCTTTATGATTCAGCCGGAATTCATGCTGGCAGGATTCCTTTTTTTCAAGAATATCCAATGCCATACATTCAGCACGATATTCTACAGCTCCACCTCCGATGGTTCCGGAAATTCTGCCGCTTTTTCCGACCAGCATGCGGGAACCGGCACCTCTTGGTGTAGACCCTGAGGATGCTGTAACGGAAACAAGTACAAGATCGTTTTCCTCTAGGAATTGTTGTTTTATTGTCTGAAATAATGTTCTCATATAATAAAATACCTCCTAACTAAATTAAGTGATTTTTCTGCTCCAGTTGTGTATGTCTGCCTGGACTAAAGCGTGATATGGCAGAGCGACTGTATCATGTCCTGCAGTTTGCGGGCTTGTTCTAACTGCTGCTCATGAGCTTTGCAAGCTTCTGGACTTTTGCATTTACTCATGCTGTCGGCAAATCTTTTTTCTATGGTTACACGTTGTGTTTCCTGAATCAGTTTATCAGCCAGAAATACAATAGCTGCTTCATCCAGCTTGGTTTCCAGCAGACCATGGTGCTGTGAAATAATCTGGCTGATCTCAGGATAACCTAACTGTAAGAAAAGTTCACCGCCTGTTTTGGTGTGATGCCTCTGAAGTCTGGCAATATCATGCAGAAGTGCACCGGAGCGAACAAGCTTCTGATCAAAGATATAACCATTGGATTCCAACATATTGCATAAACAACAGGCAAGTTCAGTAACAGCATCACTGTGAGCCTGTACATGACGGGGCAGAGAAACCGCATTGCGAAGCCTGAAGCATAGCCCGTCATTTAATTCAGGATGAGGCAGTATATAACTGGGATCAGAGAAAGAAATATTATTTCTTTCATTCACTTCCAGATGATAGTAAGAGCCACAGGGAAGACGAAACCGCTGCCTGCTGTACATACCGGAATGTAATGCATATATATAAGAAGAGATTACATCTGTATGAGCTACCACTGCAATATTACCTTCAGAAGCGCAAAGAATCTTATGAACTGCCTGCGAAAAGCGAAAACCAGATGCAGCAGGAGTTTCTGCTCCCGGGATCGGATGATCAGGGTTATTTTCACGGGCTTTATAAATGTCCGGCCATCTCTGGCGTATTTTATCAAAAGAAAGGCCATCCCATTCTCCCAGATTTCGTTCTGACAGATCAGAAACAATTATATGTGGAAGCTCAGGTGCCATATGGCCTGCTGTCTCAACAGCTCTTAACAAAGGACTGCAGTATATCCTTGATATTTTATCGGACAATTCTTCATTAAGAAGGACTGCCTGCAGGTGTCCAAGCATGGATAGAGAGAAATCTGTCTGTCCCACACAGTAAGAATGTTCATCCGGATACTGTGGTTTTCCATGCCGGACCAGATAAAGGTCACGCATTAAAAAATCCTCTGAAACAGTTTTCAAATATTTTTTCTGAACAGTTACGAGTTTCTTCTGAAAAACGAGCATATCGTTTCAGAAATTCTTCACCGTACGGAGTCAGTTCGCTGTGACTTCCGTTTACACCGCCCTGGCTTCTGCTGACCAGTGGTTCATGGAGCTGTGATTCCAGGGTACGGATCAGGTTCCAGCTGGTGGAGTAGGAAATGTGCATGTGCTCACAGGCATCGCGGACAGATCCTGTTTCCTGGATCAGTGTGAGAAGCGAATAAAGCTGCTCATCAAAGAATACTTTTTCCTTTGCCAGCAGAATATGTATTTCTGAACGGATGAGACTCTGGTTATGGGCGCGAAGAAGTTCAGCATAATCCTCCGGTGTATCAGCATCGTGAATGATACCTGGATCATCTACATTCAGAAAGTACATGGGTGTGCCGCAGTTTCCTACAGCACCTTCAAGACCTGAGCTGCCGTCATCACTTAAGATGGAATCAATAAGTGTGGAACGGATCAGAAGCGGATGGCCGGGATTACCGTCACAGACCGGAGTTACAAGGGGATAACCCAGAGAGAGCATCTGCGTGACTGTCCGGGCCGTAAACAGTGGAACATCCACAGGCGTAAAGAGTACCGTGTCAACTTTATCTTTCAGATATTCCAGTCCGATCCGGACAGAATCAAACATATGAGTTGATGCATAATCTTCATTTCGAAGAAAGATTACATTATTGGAAGCAAGGTGACGTTCCAAAACATCTGCCCTGTATCCTGTCACTACAACTATTTTAGAGATTCCGGCCTGCCGGAAATTGTTGATCACGCGCTGTGCAATGGAAATAGATCCAAGCTGAAGCATGGGTTTAAAGTCTCCCATTCGCGAGGATTTCCCTGCGGCAACGATGAGCGCACCTGTCTGCATGACTGCCACCTCCTTGAGAAATATTGTGTAAAATTAATAATATTATACCATATAAAACAGAAAAATAGTGAAAATTTTAAATAAAACATAAGAAAAAATTTAAAGTAGTGCGAAAATAGCCAAGTTTTAATTATTTGCAATTTGCATAATTGTGCAAGAATATGATAGTATGAATATATACAAAATGACGTAAACAGGAGAACTTTTCTATGGATGAGGTTTTTGAAATTACCGCAAAGGAAGTTACCATACAGGTAAGAGATGAACGCACGGGAGTGGAATACAGCCGGACGCTTCCAATCGATTATTACGAGAATGCGAATGTTCTGAAGCTTAGCGGTGAGAATCTGGACGGGAGCAGTTCTTCCATTGTTTTCTATTCTGCCCGAGGAATGGAAAGACTCAAAGATCTGACAGGCAAGGGTGCGGATCATGATCCATGCGGAACACATAAGCCCGAAGATCAATAACATTGAAGCTTATATTTTCTATAGGAGGGATGCAGCATGATTAAAAAGACATTGAAGATCAATGGTGTCGAGAGGATCCTTATTCTTGATAAGGACGAGACACTGGCACAGGTTCTCCGTAATCATCTTCTTCTTACAGGATGTAAGATCGGCTGTGGGGAAGGCCATTGCGGAGCCTGTAATGTTATTATGAACGGAAAAGTTACAAGATCCTGTATCTACAAGATGAGCCGTGTTCCGGACAATGCAGAGATCACAACGATCGAAGGTGTGGGAACAATCTCTGATATGCATCCGATCCAGGTTGCATGGATGGCATATGGATGTGCACAGTGTGGTTTCTGTTCACCAGGTTTTATTATTTCAGCAAAGGTTCTTCTCGATAATAATCCGAGTCCGACCCGCAAGGAGGTAAGAGACTGGTTTAACAAACAGCGCAATCTCTGCCGTTGTACAGGTTACAAGCCGCTTATCGATGCGACTATGGCGGCAGCAGCAGTTATGCGTGGCGAGATGACCAAAGAAGACCTTGTATTTAAGCAGACCGGTGATTCTATCGTCGGTACAAACTATATTCGTCCATCAGCGGCACAGAAGGTAACAGGTACCTGGGATTTCGGTGCAGATGATGCATTAAAGATGCCGGAGGGAACCCTTCGTCTTGCACTTACGCAGGCAAAGGTTTCTCACGCAAATATCCTCAGTATCGATACAACAGAAGCAGAGAGTATGCCGGGAGTTGTTCGTGTTATTACAGCGAAGGACATTAAGGCAGCAGGCGGAACCAATAAGATCAATGGTCTTGTAATGCTTCCGAAACACAATAAGACAGATGGATTTGAGCGTCCTGTACTCTGTGACGAAAAGATATTCCAGTTTGGTGATGCGATCGCGATCGTAGCTGCCGACACAGAAGAGCATGCACGTGCAGCAGCAGATGCAGTTAAGGTGGAGATCGAAGAACTTCCTGCATATATGAATGCAATGGATGCGATCGCACCGGATGCAGCAGAGATCCATCCTGGTACTCCAAACGCATTCTTTGAGACAAACTGTATCAAGGGACCAGACTTTGACTGGGACAGCATTCCGGATTCACAGCAGGTTGAGATCGAGTCCTACTGTTCACGTCAGCCACATCTTCACCTTGAACCGGACTGTGGTTATGGCTATATTGATGAAGACGGCATGATAACTGTTCATTCCAAATCCATCGGTATCCATCTCCATATGCCGATGATCGCTGATGGTATCGGTGTTCCGCTGGAGAACCTGAGACTTGTTCAGAACCATGCCGGAGGAACCTTTGGATACAAGTTCTCTCCGACAAATGAAGCTCTGATCGGTGCAGCTGTCAAGATTCTTGAGCGTCCGGTATCGCTGGTATTCAATCAGTTCCAGAATATTACCTATACAGGAAAGAGATCTCCTGCATTTATGAATATCAAACTTGCAGCAGACGAAAATGGTAAACTCCTTGCACTCTGGGGCAATAACTATGTGGATCATGGTCCATACTCAGAATTTGGAGATCTGCTCACAATGAGACTTTCTCAGTTCACCGGTGCCGGTTATGGAATCAATTCTATCCGCAATAAATCAACAACAGTATTTACAAACCATGCATGGGGATCTGCTTTTCGTGCTTACGGCTCTCCGCAGTCTTACATGGGATCCGAGATTGCGATCGACGTTCTGGCAGCCAAGATGGGAATCGATCCGTTTGATATGCGTGAGATGAACTGTTACAAGGAATCAGAAGGAACTACGATCCCGACCGGTTATCCGCCGGAAGTATACTGCGAGGAAGATCTGTTCAAGACGGCACGTCCGCTGTATGAAGCAGCCAAGAAACGTGTTGCTGAGAAGAATGCAGCTTCTGATGGCAAGATCAAATATGGTATCGGCGTATCTCTTGGTGTATATGGCTGTGGTCTTGATGGTGTGGATACATCCAATGCATTTGCAGAACTGAATCCGGATGGAACAGTTACAATGTATGCTGCATGGGAAGATCATGGACAGGGTGCCGACATGGGGGTTCTTGTATCCTCTCATGAAACACTTCGTCAGGCCGGAATCAGACCGGAACAGATCAAACTTGTTATGAATGACACCAAGACATGTCCTAATGCAGGTCCTGCAGGTGGATCACGTTCACAGGTTATGTCAGGTAATGCATGTCGTCTGGCGGCAGAAAACCTTGTGGCAGCTATGAAGAAAGAAGACGGAACCTTCCGTACTTATGATGAGATGGTGGCTGAAGGTCTTGCAACAAAATATGAAGGTAACTGGGTGACAACCTTCTGTGCAGATCATCCGATCGATCAGGATACAGCACAGGGTGATCCGTTTGCAACCTACATGTACACGATCTTCCTTCCGGAAGTTGCTGTTAATACAGAAACAGGTAAAGTTAAAGTTGAAAAATTCACCTGTGTGGCTGACGTAGGTACGATCATGAACAGACTTCTTGTAGAAGGCAACTTCTACGGTGGTCTTGTACAGGGTATCGGTCTTGCTCTTACAGAAGATTTCGAGGATCTGAACCATGATACTTCTCTGAAGAACTGTGGTATTCCGTATCCAAATGATGCGCCGGATGATATTGAACTTCATTTCAATGAAACATATCGCCCAAGCGGTCCTTACGGTGCTGCCGGCTGTGGTGAGGCTCCGCTGGATGCTCCTCATCCTGCGATCCTGAATGCAATCTACAATGCTACAGGCGCACGTATCACACGTGTTCCTGCCCGTCCGGAAAAGGTTCTTGCAGCATTAAAGGAACTTGAGAAATAATTCTCAGTATAATTTTATCATATGATATAATAAGGGGAGACGGGAGACTGTCTCCCCTTTGGAAATGAAAGGAGCATCGGGTTATGACATATATACAGGAGAGAGGTTCCACTCATGTTTATCACGTAAATCGAATGTCAAAGGAAGAGATGGATCATATGATCAGCCTCTGTGTTCATGAACAGCCGGCGTACTGTGTTGCAGCCTGTCCTTTCAAAGCAGATACAAAAGAAATGCTGTTTTATGCTGCAAAAGGAAATTTTAAGAAAGCTCTGGGGATCTATGAGAAGATCACACCATTTCCCATGATCCTCTGTAGCGGCTGTACTGCACCCTGTGAGGAGAAATGCAGGCTTTGTGAGCTGGGTGATGGCATATCCATACGTGAAGTAGAGCGTGCCATTGTCCGATATGGGGAATCTGGAAAACGGAGCAGTGTATTTCGTATCAGAAAGAAAAAAAAGGCTGTGATTTTTGGCTCAGGATTATTCCCGCTGTTTCTTGCAGGGGAGCTGGAAAAGAAGATGTATCCTGCAACCATTTACTGTCAGGAGAAAGATTATGAAGCCTATATTGTAGCAGCAGCACCGGAGCTTTCGGAATCAGATTGTAGAAATGAAGCAAAACGTCTCAGTTCCATGGATCTTTCCTTTGAATTCGGATGCAGTCTTGACCTTCCGTTTATCAGAGAGAAAATGAAGGAGGCAGATGTGGTCTGTGCTTCAGAGGAGGTGGCCAAAAAGCTGGCTCCTGAAGAAACAGCAGATGCAGAGATCATGCTGAGAGAACAGGCGGGAATTGTCAGCGGTCTGGCCCAGTCTGTGATGGATGCGGCTTTTGCTGCAAAGAGAGCTGCCCTGACTGTAGATCTCCTTGTACAGAACCTTTCGCCCCACAGCAACAGAGGCAGTGAAGGAGCAGTTACTACCAGGCTCTATACAAATATGGAAGGGATGAAAGGTTCCAAAAAGATTCCCTGCAGCATAGATGGATATTCAAAAGAAGAAGCTATGGAGGAAGCAAAGCGATGCATTCAGTGCCACTGTGATGAGTGTATGAAAAGCTGTGTCTATTTAAGTGAATATAAAAAGCACCCTGGTCTTCTCGCACGTGAGATTTATAATAATACCCAGATCATTATGGGAGATCACCAGATGAATAAACCGATGAATTCCTGTTCTCTCTGCGGACAGTGCACTGTAACCTGTCCAAATGGGTTTGATATGAGCCAGGTCTGCAAATCTGCAAGAGAAAATATGGTATCTACAGACAAGATGCCTCTGGCACCTCATGAATTTGCACTGATGGATATGCTGTTCTCCAATTCGGAGGCTTTCTTATGCAGACCTCAGCCGGGATATGAAACCTGCAGATATGTATTTTTTCCGGGATGTCAGGCAGGAGCCATAGCGCCGGATGTTGTCACAGAGGCATATGAGGATCTTTGCAGGAGGACAGAGGGCGGTGTTGCTCTGATGCTGGGATGCTGTGGTGCTATCAGTGAATGGGCAGGACGCTATGAAATGACAGAAAAGGTAAATGAACAGCTGAAGCAGGAGCTTGCAAAGCTGGGAGATCCCATGATCATAGCAGGCTGTCCAAGCTGTATGAAACAGTTAAAAGAGAGTCTTGGTGTCAGAGTCACAGGAATCTGGGAGATCTTAAAGGAAATCGGACTTCCCGCACAGGCAAAAGGGCTGGAGATACCTGTTGCAATACATGATGCCTGCGGAGCCAGGGGTGATGCGCAGACACAGGACATAATAAGAGAGCTTCTTGCAGATATGGGGTGCACTGTTGTAAACACAGAATATTCCAGAGATCTGTCTCCCTGTTGCGGATACGGCGGACTGACTTCCTACGCTAATAAAGAGATGGCAGATAAAATGACAGAAAAGTGTCTGGAACGATCCGATGCCCCATATATAACGTACTGCATGGCATGCAGGGACCGATTTGTCAGGGAAGGCAGGGAATCCAGACATATCCTTGAACTTCTGTATGGCACAAATGCCGTCAATATGCCGGATATCAGTGAAAAACGCTACAACCGGCTTGTGCTAAAAGAGAAGCTTTTAAAAAATATATGGAATGAGGAACTGATGATGGAGAAAAAAGATTATACCGTTGCATATACAGAAGATGCTATTAGTATGATGGATGAACGTATGATACTGAAAAGTGATGTGGAGCGTGTATTATCAGATTACAGAGAAAACCAGGAAGCGATTTTTGATGAAGAGACAAAAGAACTGGTGACAAGGAGCAGACTTGGAAATGTGACATTCTGGGTGCGATTTGTGGAAACTGAAGAAGGGTATCTGGTACGCAGAGCATACAGTCACAGAATGAATATTATGAAAAGGGTGGGACAGTAATGGCGGTAGAAAGAACATATTATACGATTGATCCGGAAGGAAAGCTGACCTGCATGAAATGTAAGGTTCCTCTTGTAAAAGGAAAAGCAAAATTTATGTATCTGGAAAATGGGTTTCCTGTGGAAATGCCTGTCTGTCCAAAGTGTGGATTTGTGTATGTTCCGGAAGAACTCGCACTTGGAAAAGTTCTTGCGGTGGAGCGTGCACTGGAGGATAAATAGATGAACAGGCATCCGGGAGGGGAAGCGCAGACGCTTTATCTTCTGGAGAACATAGAATGGAAAAAAGAAATGAAAGCACTGGATCTTGGAGCTGGAGAAGGAGACACGATACGAATCCTGAAATCACTTGGGATGGATGCACATGGTGTGGATCTTTTCCCACGGGGCAGTGATGTGGAAACAGGAGATTTTCTGCATTTGCAGTATCCATCAGACAGTATAGATCTTTGCATCAGCCAGTGTGCATTTTTTGTCAGCAGAGATCAGAAAAATGCACTATCTGAATGTTGGCGTGTTCTGAAAAAGGGAGGTTTTCTATTATTGTCAGATCTGGATACTGGAAATCTTTCAGAAATGGCAGAACAGACAGGATTTACCATTCTCCGGCAGGAGGATCAGACGTTACTTTGGCGTGAATATTATCTGGAAGCAATCTGGAATGATTCGTTCTGTTGCGAAGAGTATAAGATTCTGCAGAAAGAATATAAAGGAAAGAAGCTGCGCTATACCATGGTGGTTGGCAGAAAGGAGTAACATATGGATCTTTATGAAAGAATCATAGAACTTAGCAGTATGGGGTATCATTGTTCTCAGATGATTATGATTTTGACACTGGAAACGATAGGGGAAGAGAATCCACAGCTTGTAAAGGCTTTGGGCGGTCTTGGCGGCGGCATCGGTTACTGTGGAGATACATGTGGCTGTCTGACAGGAGGAGCCTGTGCGATAGGTTTGTTCCTTGGCAATCTGGCTCCGCAGGAGAAAGAAGATATACAGATGAAACCGGCTGTGCAGGAATTATATCAGTGGTTCCATAAGAAGACCGAAGAAGAGTTTGGTGCTTTTTATTGTAAGGACATCACTTCCAATCTGGATTGGGGAATTGTCATGGAGCAATGTCCTGCGTTGATTGCAGATACTTATACAAAAGTGATAGAAATACTGACAGAACGGGGAATATTGGAACTATGATTACGCTGGGTAAAACAAAAAGTGTATGTCCGATATGTATGAAAGTGCTTACGGCTAAAAAATGTATTGGTGAAGATGGCATTTATCTGGTGAAAGAATGTGATATCCACGGAAAGTTTCAGACACTGATCTGGGAAGGAACGGCAGCAGAGTATCTTTCCTGGGGGAGAGAAAACCTGTCTGCGGAGACTCCTGTAAATCCAAAAATCAAAGAGAAATCTTGCCCGGATAATTGTGGACTTTGTGAGGAGCACGAACGAAAAGGATGTTGTATGATACTGGAAGTGACAAAGCGCTGCAATATGCACTGCCCGGTATGCTTTGCTTCGGCAGGAGAATGTCTGGAAAACGGTGATCTTTCAATTGATGAAATAGAAAAGCAATATGATTTTCTGATGGATCATGGGGGACCATTCAATATACAGCTCTCAGGAGGAGAACCAACCATGCGGGAGGATCTTCCGGAGATCATACATATGGGAAGAGAAAAAGGGTTCACATTTTTTCAATTGAATACCAATGGAATCCGTCTTGCGCAGGAAGCAGGATATGCCAGAAAACTAAAAAAAGCAGGACTGAATACGGTATTTCTTCAATTTGACGGTGTCACAGATGACGTGTATCAGACATTGCGCGGACGCTCTATGATGGAACTGAAAGAAAAGGCTGTGTTAAACTGTTCGGAAGCGGAACTGGGAATTGCCCTGGTACCTGTCATTGCTCCAGG
The DNA here is from genome assembly GCF_014297355.1 of Blautia intestinalis. GTDB lineage: Bacteria > Bacillota > Clostridia > Lachnospirales > Lachnospiraceae > Blautia_A > Blautia_A intestinalis. The sequence goes on from NZ_JACOQE010000013.1 coordinate 72,910, forward strand.
AGTAAATGATATGCAGGTTGGAGATATCCTGAAGTTTGCGATGGATCATATGCCATTTGTAAGAGGAGTACATTTCCAGCCGATCAGCTATTTTGGCAGATGTTCTCAGCAGCGTCCACAAGCTCCGATTACCATACCAAAGATGTTGAAGCTGATCGAGGAACAGACTGACGGGCTTATGAAAAGCGAGGATTTCGCCGGTGGTGGAGCAGAGAATCCATACTGTTCTTTTCATGCAAGTTATCTGAAAAAAGGTGAGAGGGAACTGAAACTTCTGGAAAAGAAATCAGGCAGAGGATGTTGTTGTACTACCAGCGATAATTCCAGGCAGTATGTGGAAAATCAGTGGAGCTATAGCACAAAAAAATTTGATGATGAAGAAATGACACAGACAGATGCGCTGGATGAATTCCTGATCCGGGTTCATAATGAAACCTTTGCGGTATCAGGGATGATTTTTCAGGATGCATGGAATCTGGATCTTGAACGTCTGAAAAGATGTTATATCTGCGAGGTGGATTCTGATTATGGAATGGTGCCGTTTTGTGCATATAATCTGACTAATCTGAAAGGAACCTATTTATACAGAAAGTGAAACGATCCAATATAGATGCAATGATCTGTAAGCAGGAAGAAATTACAGATATTACAAGGGAAGCAATAAACAAAATACAGCTGGATAAACTGAATGCTGTTTTGAAAAAAGAAAAAGAAAGGCAGGGGTTTTACAGAGATCTGCCAGAAAGGCTGGAAAGCCTTGCTGATCTGAAAAACCTTCCCTTTACAACGGAATCCGACCTTGCTCAGAAAGGGAGCAGGATGTTACTGTGCTCCCAGGGAGAAATACAGAGGATCATTTCAGAACAGACAAGTGGAACAACCGGTGCAGGTAAACGTGTATTTTATACAGAAGGAGATTGTGAACATACCATAGAACTTTTTATGGCAGGTCTGGGTGAATTTATTTATCCGGGAAGTATAACGATGGTGGCTATGCCATTTTCAGGTTCTTTTGGATTGGGAGAACTGATCGCGGAGGCAATCAGACGTCTGGGAGCAAAACCTCTTTCAACCGGGACAGGAAGAACTTATGGCGAACTAAACAGGATTCTGGAAGAGGAGCAGCCGGATACGTATGTGGGAATGCCGACGGCATTGCTTTCCATGCTTAGAATGTGCGGAAAAGGCAGTATAAAAAGAGCACTGGTATCCGGAGATGCCTGTCCGCAAACTGTCATGAAAGCAATCGAAGAAATTCTGGAAACACGACTGTGGCCGCACTATGGTTCCAGAGAGATGGGGCTTGGAGGTGCCATTTGCTGCACGGCGCATGATGGCATGCATATGCGGGAAAACCATTGTATTACAGAGATTATAGATGAGAACGGAAATGTGCTGCCGGACGGTGAGTGGGGAGAACTGGTAATCACAACCATTGGAATGGAAGCACAGCCGTTGATTCGATATCGAACCGGTGACTGGACAAGGATCATTCCAGGAAGATGCCTCTGTGGAAGTGAAACAAAACGCCTGGACTTTGTAAAGCGGATGGATCCATTGGGAAGTATCAGAGAGATGGATGAATTGCTGTTTGAGATTCCGGAACTGATAGATTATTGTGTGAAAATTGTAGATGGAAAAAAGAAAATTACAGCGCTTTTTACATCGGACAATGGAGAAGAACGAATCAGGAGTGTTTTGGAAGAGAAGGATATTCGTTCATGGAACTGCAGAAAAGTAAAGTGGGAAGATCTGGCACTGTATCCTGGCAAACGAGTTACAAGGCAGTGATTTCGTGGTATCATGGAATCACTGCCTTGTCTGTTATTCAGAATAGTATGGACAATCTTCCTGAATGCATTCGCGATTATCTTTGCAGTATTTACACGTTATAGAAGACAACGGAATGTTTACAGAACAAAACTGACTGTAAAAATGAACAGCTTCTTCAATGGCAATTCTGCTGGTTCGTTTGCAGCAGCGAGGTCCACCAACATCTGCCAGTCTAGATAAAATAATGGAAACAAGTTTTTGAGGAAACGGCCATGCATCTTTGTGAAGTGGACTGGATCCAGTCATAACGGACATGAAAATACCGGCTCCGGCAGCAGCTCCGCAGACACCCCAGTAACCACAGGTACCGCCCGGAACCTGCTTTGCTCTTTTACAGATCTCAGATAATGCAGCATCGTAATCCATATGTTCTCCATTATTGCGAAATGCTGTCAGAAGAACGCATGGGACAATTGCATGATGCTCCGGTCCATGCATATGTACAGATGGAAGATCCATAATTTTTTCCAGAAGAAGCAAAGCATCTTTTTCTGTACTGTCCCTGAGTGTCGTGATTACCGGAGCATATGTGCCATAGCTATGACAGGCATCACAGATAAAGTGACCATTTTCACAGACCGCATTGGTTAATTGTTCTTTATGGCAGATGCTGCACGTCTGAATAGAGCTTTCAGCACGATACGTAATAGGAGCACCACAAATCAGACATCCGGAAAAATATTCTGCTTCACCACAACAACAGGAATTATTCGTATGATCCATTTGATTCACCTCCGAAGAATTTATTTTAATAGTGTTAACGATGTAATAAGTATAACATAGAATGAAAAAGTAATGATATAGCATCTTGACAATCATGTTACTTTGGGTATATGATTTGATCCAATAAAGGGGAGTAACCTGCGCTTAACAATTTGCGTTTGTGATGTCGTCAGTACGGTGGAAGCATCCGGTATCATAAGGAAATGGTGAGACTTTTATTGCATTTTTATTATGCAATGAAGGTCTCCTTTTTTTATATTTTTTTATCAAAGAGGTCTTTCATTGAATAAGAAATCCAGGTAGTAAATACTTAGAAACAAGGAGGCGAAAGTGATGAAGGAAATTTATCAGCAGACGGTAGAAGAGGTTCTTGAAAGGGTGAATGGCAAGAAATCTGGGCTTACGAGTGAACAGGTGAAAAGATCCAGAGAAAAGTGTGGGTGGAATGAACTTACAGAAGGAAAGAAGAAAGGTATCCTGCAGATTTTCTTTGAACAGTATGGTCCTATGTCAAGATTTAGTACAAGTTAAAATGAGAAAATTCTCCCCATTTTAACCTGCCAGAAGCTCAGCCTCAGTGTGTATTCTTTCATACACTCGTTCGAATTCGTTTGGCGAC
>NZ_JACOQE010000014.1 GCF_014297355.1 Blautia intestinalis
ATCAAAGTATTTGATATGACAGCAGCCACTACAGGTATCAATGAAACCAATGCCAAAAAGTCAGGATTAGAGGTAGATACAGTAATTCTTTCTCCTATGAGTCATGCCGGTTACTATCCTGGTGGAAAAGTGATGACCATGAAGGTGGTTTTTGAAAAAGAAACCTATCGTTTGCTTGGTGCTCAGATTATTGGATATGAAGGAGTTGATAAACGTATTGATGTGCTGGCAACAGCAATTCATGCAGGGCTGAAGGCAACCCAGCTGAAAGACTTAGATCTCGCATATGCACCGCCTTATTCATCTGCCAAGGATCCTGTAAATATGGCTGGATTCATGATAGACAATATAGCGAAAGGTACCTTAAAACAATGGCATTTGGAAGATATGGATAAGATTTCTAAAGATCAAAATGTGGTGTTGCTGGATGTGAGAACGGTAGGTGAATTTAACAGGGGTCATATGGATGGATTCAACAATATTCCTGTAGATGAACTGAGGGAACGAATTAACGAAATTGAGAAAGGAAAGCCTGTGTATCTGATATGCCAAAGTGGTCTGCGCAGTTACATTGCCAGCCGTATTCTGGAAGGAAATGGATATGAAACATATAACTTTTCCGGTGGATTCCGCTTCTATGATGCAGTGGTTAATGACCGTGCGCTGATCGAAAGGGCATATGCATGCGGTATGGATTATTAAAAATAATCATAATATTTTTATAATTTTTTCGTAGTATAAAAAGATCCCCCATTTATTAGAATGACTTTTATAATTCTGATAAATGGAGGATTCTTTAGATGTTATAGAAAACAGTTTTATGATCTTTGTAGAGTTTCCAGTCTTTTCGAATCAAGGATTGCGATTTTGCCGCGGGAGAGTTTGACGAGTCCTTCGCCTTGAAAGTATCGGAGCATTCGCGTGATAACCTCCCTGTGGGAACCAAGATGGTTGGCGATGGTTTCGTGAGTGATCTTTAATTCATTTGTTCCTTCGATAGAGGTCTCTTCTAAAAGAAATGAAGCAACACGCTTATCCAAACTCTTCCACATGATTTGTTCAATCAGCCACATGACATCAGAAAAACGGGTAGCCATTAACTCATTGGTATAGTTTGCGACAGGAGCAGATTCCTTCATGATGCCCTTATAGATTTCAGCAGGGATGATCCAAAGATCAGTATCTTTTTCTGCTTCAATGGTTACTTCAAATTGAATGGATCGCATGATACATGAGGCGGATAAAAGACACATATCCATATCGAACAGACGGTAGAGTGTAATCTCTCGTCCTTCATTTGAAAGTATGTAGGTTCGAAGCTGCCCGGATTTAACCAGTAATAATCCAGTACAGTCCAGGTTTCCATTGTGAATGATCGTTCCTTTTTTTACATTTTGTGTGATTAAATTGTCTGAAATTAGTTTTTTCTGTGCTGTATTTAAGTCATTCCATAGTGGAAAATAATTTTCGAAGTTCATAATAGTTATCTCCTTTACGAACATAGTATACTTGCTTTTTTAAGACGCGTCAATTCGAAGAAACTAAAGTTAATTTTCTGTTGCCCTAATTCAAAAAAATCGTTATAATAATTAATTGTTAGCATAGTTACATTATAACATGTAACGGAGAAAAAGATGGTTGTCGTTAGCTATCTTTTTTTCTTTTTTCAGATAAATTTCGGGGAGGGTATGACTCGTTGTGAGTCATACCCTCCCTGCTTTGGAACTATTTATTTCCCGATAGCCCGCTCTTCTTTTGTTTATTTTCCATATTTTCTTTTCTTTTTCTCCATTTTAATTATGTGAAAAAAAAGATATACTTGCCTTACTTGATAAATATTTAAAAGAAAAAGGAGGAAAACAAAGTATGAGAACAAAAACAAAAAAACTGGCAGCGTTGGTTATGAGCGGAGTTATGACACTGTCTATTGCAGCACCGGTAGCTGTACAGGCCGATGATAAGGTAGAGCTTACCGGTATGGTACAGCAGTCCAGATGGTATTCCGGATTACAGAACATGGTGGAGAAGCTTGAGGAAGACGAGAATATTTCTATCGAATTTGAAGTTGTTCCTGATGACCAGTATGATAACCTGATGAAAATGAGATTAAATTCTCATGAAGCTCCTGATCTGATCGCATATCAGTTTGCTGATCTGTATGCTGCTGTAGACCCGGAAGAGTTCTTTGTTCCGTTAGATGATGAAGAATGGATGGCTAAAGTAAAAGCTCCGGAAATTACAGAATACAATGGAAAGCATTATGGATATTGCTTCGAGGCATCCAATGGTTTCCAGGGACTGATCTATAATAAAGATGTTTTTGAAAAAAATGGAATAACGGAACTTCCGAAAACTCTGGATGAATTTTATGCTGTCTGTGATAAATTAAAAGAAGCCGGAGTCGTTCCGATTGCTATGCCGTCAGATACCTGGGTACCGCAGATCTGGATGACTTCCGGTATGTCACGTGCATTGGGAACTGAAGAAGCTTGTGAGGATTTTGCAAATAAGATTCTGACAAACCAGGCAAAATTTAATGATTATCCGGAAATGGCTGCTGTAATCGACGAGTATCTGGATTTATTTAAAAAAGGTTACGTGAATGATGATTATATGACAGTAAGCTATGATGAGATTCTTGGACGTTTGGCAAGCGGTGAAATCGCAATGATTTATGGCGCAACAGAAATTCTGACATCTATTGAAGAATCTTATCCAGATGCTAACCTGACAATCTTCAATCCTCCTGTAGGATATGATGATAAAGACGTGCTGGCATATCTTCCTACAGCTATGGGACTGGCTGTAAATAAAGATACAGAAAATATGGATACAATCAAGAAGGTATTCGATCTTTGGAGCACACCGGAATATGGAAATCTGTATTTCCAGTCTCGTCCGGGATTCCCAAATATTGAAGGTATTGATGGTAATGAAAGTGCTATGAATCCGGATATTCCAAAAATCTACAATGAGTATATGAAAGATGGCAGAGTAGTTGCGCAGATGAACCAGTATATTGACACACTTCAGCCGCTGTTTGGAAATACTATTTGGGTTTACTACCTTGAAGCACCATCTAAAGGAAATATGGATGGAAAAGATATTCTGGATCGATTCCAGAAAGATGTGGATAAATTTATGACCGAAAAAGGCGCAGAAGGCTGGAAATAGTACATCCTCTACCCTTTGACTAATAAGATTAATCCAAAAAGGGGACTGGAGCAAAGAACTTTGGTCCCCTTTTCCATTAAGGAGATATAATATGACAAAAAAAAAGAAATCAATTTATCCTTTGTGGGTACTTACTCCGGCAATTTTGATATACACCCTTTTTTCGGTGGTTCCCATTGTGATCAGTCTGGTATGCTCTTTTACAGACTGGAATATGGGACGGCTATACACCCCTGTTTTTAATGGCTTGTCAAATTACGTGGAACTGTTACATGATCCTGTTTTTCTGCGATCAATTGGCAATACTTTCCTTTTTGCATTGATAACCACTATCCTGAAAACAGGAATAGGATTTCTGCTTGCGCTTGCTATGGTAAAAAAAATACCGGGAAGAGGGATCATGCGAACCATCTATTATGCTCCATGTGTAATCAGTATCACAGTTGTAGGAGTATTATTTAAAGCAATTTTGGCGAATAAAGGTTTGCTGAATAATGTTCTTCAAATAATAGGCCTGGGCGGACTCGCGAATGACTGGCTCGGAAGCTATGGTACTGCTATGGGAAGTGTTATTCTGGTAGAAACATGGATGTGGGCAGGATTTAATATGTTTATCTTCATCTCAGGATTACAGGCAATCCCGGAGGATTATTATGAAAGTGCTACATTAGAGGGCGCTTCCGCATTTGAAAAATTAAAAAATATCACACTTCCTCTGATTGTCCCGTCAATGACAGTTGTAGTGACACTCAGTATTGCCGGAGGACTCAAAGTATTTGATATTATTTATGTAATTACAAATGGAGGACCAGGATTTGATACACAGGTTCTGGCAACTTATACATACCAGTCATTCAGCCTGGGATTCCTTGGAGAATCATCAGCTGGAAGTATTATTCTGGCAATTATTGTCGTGATAATATCGTTTACTATGAATCACTATCTGACGAAACGAGAGGTGGAAATGTGAAGAAAAAAAAGGCAGAAAAAATTATTCTCTTTCTAGTTATGGTTGCATTGGCATTGTTATACATAGTACCATTTTTGATGATGGGGCTTGGCTCATTTAAAAACCAGGCGGATGCTGCAAAATTTGATCTTTCCCTGCCAACACAATGGATCTTTTCCAATTATAAGCACGTGCTGGAATCCGGAAAAATATTATCTGGATATATAAATAGTCTTATTGTTACAGTTCCGGTAACACTGGTATCTGTTTTTCTGGGAGCAATATCCGGTATTGTTATTTCTAGACGAAATGACAAAATGTCACATGGAATTTATTATTATTTTATCTTTGGTCTTACATTAACTTTGCAAACTGCATCAATCTTCTTTTTATTGCAGGCTTTGCATATATATGGTACATTTTTTTCTGTAATATGCATTTTCATTTCGCTCCGTATCCCTTTTACGGTTATGACTTTTTGTAGCTTCGTAAAAGGTGTGCCTAGAGAAATTGATGAAGCTGCTATTATGGACGGATGCAATTTCTGGCAGATGACCCTCAAGATATTAATGCCAATATTAAAACCAATTATGGTAACGAACGTTGTAATTACTGCTATTGATGTATGGAATAATTTTATGATTCCTCTGTTTTATCTGGGATCTGCAAAAAAAGCAACAGTATCCATGGCAATTTACAGCTTTTTCGGACGATATAACAGGGACTGGCAATATGTGTTTGCAGCATTAATGCTGGTTGTATTGCCGATGTTATTACTTTTTATAATTCTTCAGAAACATATTATTGCCGGTATGACAGCCGGTGCTGTGAAAGGATAAAGGGAAAAATAAATGATTACAAATTATATGATTATTGGTTACGGATGGAGAGCTGACTTCTACTACAGAATCGCAAAACTTTTGCCGGAACGTTTTTCTGTATGTGCAGGTGTATTACGTACAGAAGAACGTGCAAAAGAGGTTGCTCATAAAGAAGGCGTTTTTGCTACTTCTGATTTAGATCAGGCACTGGAACGTAAACCGGATTTTGCTGTCCTTTGTGTTCCAAGGGATGTAACGAAAGATTATCTGGTAAAATTAATGAAAAAAGGAATTCCGGTACTCTGCGAAACACCTCCGGGAAAGAATGTTGAAGAATTAAAAGAATTATGGGAAATGTCTCAGAAATACAATGGCCGCATTCAGATAGTAGAACAATATTTCCTTCAGCCTTACTATGCTGGTATACTGGATATAATAAAACAGGGATATCTGGGAAATGTATCCAGCATTATGCTGTCTGCACTTCACGGATATCATGCAGTCAGTGTATTCCGTAAAGTTCTTGGACTGAAATACGAAAACTGTACTATAGAAGGGAAAAAATTCTGGTCAGAAGTTACCGCTACAAATGGCAGAAATGGTTTTGATGAAAGCGGAACAGTCATTAAAGAGGACAGAGACTGGGCATATATGGAGTTTGAAAACGGAAAAACAGCCTTTATGGACTTTGAAGGTGAACAGTACTTTTCACAGATCCGTACGCGTCGATGGAATATTCGTGGTGTACGTGGTGAAATCAATGACAACACTGTACGATTTTTAAATGACTGCAACCAGCCGGTAGAACAGCTTATGAACAGAATCGATGTGGGAATCAATAATAACAGTGAATGGTCACATAAGGGAATAATGTTCCTGGATAAACAAATTTATAAAAATCCTTTTTATCCTGCAAGAATGAACGATGATGAAATTGCGGTAGCTGACTGCCTTTTGCATATGAAGAATTATGTAGAAACCGGAACAGAATTTTATTCACTGCGTGAAGCTCTTCAGGATACCTACTTATCCTTTATGCTGGAACAGGCAATTGAAACCGGTGATACCATCAAAACTGAAACACAGTCCTGGAGTATTTAACATTCGATAAAAGAGGTGATTACTTGACGAAATATCAATTTCAGAAAAAAATACTGTTACGTAGTATTTTTATTATGCTTATATTGTTTATTATCTTGACTGTTGTATTTTCCGGTTATGTTATTAAGACGCAAACAATTGAGTTTGAAGACCAGGTGGATACACAGCTTCAGGGAATCACCTCTCAAATTGATAATACGCTGCAGCTGGCAGATGATATTGCCTTACAGATTGCTGCAAACTTTCAGATTATAGATGTATTCAATAAATTACAGGGATATCATGGCAAAAAAAACTATTTTGTTGAAAAAACAGATATAGATTATGCTGTTAAACAGCATCTGATTTCCTATATGTTAAAACAGAATTTTCTGAAACGAATCAGTTTATTTGACGCTAACCAGGATCTTACTTATGTGGGAAGCGCAGTAGATTATGGATACTTAAAAAAGGGTTGTCCAAATCCAGAGCATTTTACAGAGATAGAAAATTATTTTGCAGAAGAAAATGGAAAAGGAAATCTGTTCTGGGTTGATGCTGCTGACCCATATATGAAGGATGTGTCACCAACAATTTCTGTTCTGCGTGAAATAAAGAATTATCAGCTGATTCCTTCAAAATGTCTTGGGTATGTGCAAGTCCAGGTTCAGATAGACAGCTTTGAACATCTGGGACAACTTCTGGGAAAAGACTCGGAATGCTATATTTTGGATCAGAAAAACAACCATATATTGTATTCATATCAAAGCAGCAGAAAAGAATCTGAAGTAAAAAAAATTTTAAATCAGATGAATAATCCAGTGAAAAGGGGATTGTACTGCAGGCTTTGGGAATCTGAAAAATATGGAATCAAAATCTTTGTTGTGTCTCAAAACACAGGACTGATTCATAGTCTGATCTCCACATTTACGTGGGGATTTATTTTGCTTTTATCTTTAATTCTCATCATGATTTCAGGACAGAAAAATGTGATCAGACGAACAACGGAGCCAATTGTTCAAATGTGTGAGATGCTGACAGGGTTGAAGGTTGATAAAAATCTGAAAAATATCCCTCTGGTAAGCGGTAATGAAACAGATGAATTAAGACAGCTGAATCATGCATTTGATGAACTGATAAAAAACTTAAAAATATCTATGGAAAAAGAGATGATCAGCAGGGTAAATGAAATACAGAGTCAGATGTATGCATTGCAGACTCAAATAAATCCTCACTTTATCCATAATATTTTAACGATTATTTCTGCCATGTCTGGCACTTCCGAACGTGAAAAAATACCGGAAATCTGCGAAAAACTTTCGAGCATGATCCGATACAATGTGAGCAGTTCAGAAAGCAGAGTGGATCTGAGCAGTGAACTTTTACACGCAGAGAATTATCTGGAATTAATGAAAATGCGTTACGAGGAAAAATTTCAGTATTCTATGTCTTATGTAGGAGAAATGCCAAATTTTCATTTGCCAAGATTTATCATTCAGCCGCTTCTTGAAAACTGCTTTGCACATGGCTTTCATAATAAAGAATTTCCGTGGAAAATTGATATTCAGATTTATTGTTCGGAGGAATGCTGGGAAGTACAGATCCGAGATAACGGATGCGGTATGGATCAGGAAGAACTGGAAAAACTGGAACTTGAATTACTGGAAATGAGAAATCGTGATGTGAAATCTCTTATGAAGGAATTGAAGATTGGCGGTCTGACTATAAAAAATGTTTATCTGCGATTATTTCTGGCTTATGGTAATAATATGATTTTTGATATAAGTAATAAATCTGAAGGAATGTGCATTACAGTTGGAGAAAATTATGAAAATACGTGTACTGGTAGTTGAAGATGAGCCTCCGATTCAGAGGAGTATTTGTCAGAAAATAGAGGAAAGTAATGAGAATTATATAGTAGTAGCTGCAATAGACAATGGAAAGGATGCTATACAATATCTGAAAGAGTATCCGGTAGATGTTATGTTTGTGGATATGAATCTGCCTATTGTGAGCGGAAAAGAACTGTTAAAATTTTGCTACAGTGAAAAGCTTCCGGTACTGCCCGTGGTTTTGAGTGGCTATACAGATTTTGAATACGTGAAATGTGCGGTAGCAAACCATGCAGTGGATTATTTGCTGAAGCCCTTAAACAGCCAGGAGCTGAAACTTATACTACAAAAAATTGAGATAAGAATCCGTGAACAGCAGCAGGAAGAAAAAATCCAAAATCTGACAGATGCAATAAAAGGATTCAATACACTGCAAACGAAAGAAAGCAATTCAGAAAAGAATCCTTCATATAGCATGCTGCTGATATCTCTTGGCGCATGTCCATATGAGAATGAAAGAAACTACAGGGAGCTCTTTGAAAAGCTGGATTTAGAAGGGAATTTTTCACAAATTGTTTCAGAGGAGAATTTCTGGCTGGTAAATGGAAAAAATATTAATGAAAAAATTATTTTTGTTCGCAGAGATCAAGTCCCGGATATCAATCATCTGAATCAATTTGTCAGGTCTTTGAAGTTTTTGGGGCTCACGATTACCATTGTATTTTACAAAGATGCCGTAAAAGTGTCTGATATTTTTGCAACATATCATTTACTGCAAAAATATGCACGTAAACATGTGATTTTTCTAAAGAATTCTGTTTTGATTTATAGTCCGGAAGGATTCAAATCGGATTATACAGATCTCAGAAGAAAAATCGACGGTATGATTCTCCAATGCAAAAATATGAACATAAGTGACATAACAGATTCTTTTGCAGAATTACTGAAATTACTTACTGTAAGGCCGATTACGCAAAAAGAAGCAGTAAGAAATATTAAATATTTCGTATCAGAGTTATACAAAGTGCATCATGGACACAGAGAATTCTTTGAAGTGGAAGAAGATATTCAATTTATTCTGGAGAATTATTATACGAAAGAAGAAATACTCAAAGAATTTGATTTCCTGTTAAAAGATATTTTTGGAATCGAGGTATATGATTCCAGAGATAAAAAGATTATTGCCTTAAAGATGAAAAACTATCTGGATGAAAAATTCAGAAGCAATGTGACAAACCAGTTACTGGCAGCTAATTTTGGATTTGTGCCGTCATATTTAGTCAGCATTTTTAAAATCTGCTATGGTTTGACACCGATGGATTATCTGGTAAATAAGAGAATAGATGAGGCAAAAGTGCTTCTGGAAGATGGTTCATTAAAGATTAAAGATATTGCCCGTGTGGTAGGATATGAGGATTCCCTTTATTTTTCGAAAGTGTTTAAAAAATTTACAGGGGTTAGTCCGAAAGAATATAAGGGCGGGCTATCGGGAAATAAATAGTTCCAAAGCAGGGAGGGTATGACTCACAACGAGTCATACCCTCCCCGAAATTTATCTGAAAAAAGAAAAAAAGATGGCTAACGACAACCATCTTTTTCTCCGTTACATGTTATAATGTAACTATGCTAACAATTAATTATTATAACGATTTTTTTGAATTAGGGCAACAGAAAATTAACTTTAGTTTCTTTGAATTCATAAAGGGCATATGTCAAAAAATATTATTGACATATGCCTTTTATAAGATTATTATATAAGAAAAGCGAGAAAGGAGCAGTTTATGCCGAGACCAGTAAAATGCAGAAAAGTTTGTTATTTCCCCAATATTTTAGAATTCCTTCCGGCAGATAATACTGAGAAAAAAACACCTATTGTTCTGACGGTAGATGAGTATGAGACAATTCGTCTTTTGGACAAGAAAGGTTATAGTCAGGAGCAGTGTGCAGCATCTATGCAAGTCGCAAGAACAACAGTTCAACGGATTTACGAGATTGCCAGGAAGAAAATAGCAGATGCACTTATTGATGGACATCCGCTTAGAATTGAGGGTGGGGATTTCATAATCTGTGACGGTCAGAGCAGCAACTGCAGCTTTGGAGGATGTTATAAACAGGAAATATACAAAAAATATGCAGAAGAAAAAGGAGAAGGTATCATGAGAATAGCAGTAACATATGAAAATGGACAGATTTTCCAGCACTTTGGACACACAGAGACATTTAAGATTTACGATGTAGAGGAAGGAAAAGTAGTACATTCAGAAATAGTAGATACGAATGGAAGCGGACATGGTGCATTAGCGGGAGTTCTTAATGCATTGAATGCAGATGTTCTGATCTGTGGCGGAATCGGAGGCGGTGCACAGACAGCGTTAGCGGCAGCTGGTATTAAACTTTTTGGAGGAGTTTCCGGAGATGCGGATGAAGCAGTAGAAGCCTTTATTAATGAAACATTGGATTACAATCCAGATGTGAAGTGTTCTCATCACGAGCACAGTCACGAGGAAGGACATACATGTGGCGAGCATAGATGTGGAAGCCATAGCTGTCATTAAGAAGAATAGTAAAAAATAATAATACGAAGGATGTGCCAAAGTAATGGAGAAGTTACCGTAGCACATCCTTTTTTGTTATTTTCATAGTGATTATTTCTTACTTGCCGAAAGTAATGAATTTATGTTTACGATATGATTATCGTGGGAGGAGGACCTGGTGGGTATGTCAGAACAAAGTTACTTCGTCAGATAGTAACAGCTGTTGCAGATGGTGCTATGGCAGTACATATGGCAGAAAAATATATGGGGAAATGTAAAGTGAATTCCGCCTTTATGCATAGGAAGCTGCGTGAGATTATCAAGGTGATTCGTGTTCATAGTCAGGATGAAATTGAAATCGAATGGAATTTTGACGATGTTTTTTCAGAACAGAGATAACTTGAGCAGGACAAGAATGACTTATCAGAAGATAATAAAGGTGCCGGGGCTACCTGATGGAAGCGTCAGATAGTCTTCGGCAGAAAAAAATAAAATTTTGGTTGAATGCAAGAGTTATTGCAACCCGGGTATATCACGCTAAATATAAGGTGTTTTGAGAGAGTAAATGCAATTATAAGATAGAAGTTACAGTTGAAATAGGCTATACTTAGAATACAGGCAGATGAAAATCAGAAGCTTTTTAACATCAAAATAAGACGGCTGGCATGAATCTTGCAGGACTAAATGCAACCCGTCTGAAGAGATGAAAACTGCTTCTCTCAGGCATTATATTTGGGCGTTTGTTATTTTATAAGATCAGGCTTGATGTGATTCATCATAAGGTTTACTTTCTGTTCAGTAAGAGAGTCAAAAGAAGTTCCTTTTGGGAGGATATAACGTATAAACTCATGATTCTTTTCCAGGCGTCCTTTCTGCCAGGAGGACATGGGGTCGCAGTAAAAGACCTTTGTAAGGACATCCTGCCGGTGCGGCATCTCAAATAATGAAGGATCCAGGAAAGAACTCCCGTTGTCTGTCAGTATTATCGGAAACAGCTGTGAATAAGTCTGTGGGCCAAGTTCAGACAGCAGGAGATCAAAAACATCCTGAACATATTTCCTTCGGTCACCAGGCAAGAGAAAAAGAAGCATCAGGGAACAGTTCCGAAAGAACAGAGTAAGGAGGACAGGACCGGATTTACCACCGGCGCCTTCCACTACATCAAGTTCTACTATTGAAGAATCGTGGGAAGAAGCAAGAAAATCCAGGAGATCTCTGTAAGTACGGTTCTTTCGATATCCGGGAACCGGTGTATCAAGCTGTTTCTTTTTACGTTTTTTGTAGCGGACTTTTCTGGGAAGATCAAGGTTGATAACAGAAAGATATTGCTTATCCACGTAGGAATAAAGAGTACGCTGACAGCAGGGAATATCTTCCATATGAGAAAGAAAGATATGAGAAAGCGGCTGGCCCTTTTTTATAAGTGGGGAAACGAGCCTGTCGAGCTGATCAAGTTCTTCAGGGGAGAGATTAATGCCGCTGCGGGAGGAAGAACGGAGTTCCAAAGAGGTATCATGGGAATGTTTGGCGCGGTAGAAAAAGAAATCATGGGAACAACGGCGCAGCTTAGGACAAGCGTTACAGACATAAGGAGGTTTTTTTAAGAGCTCGCATTTAGCAGTCGTAAAAGAAGGACAGAAAGAAGCGCATTTCCTGCTTCGACACTTAGAGCAAAGAGAGGAGCAGGAAAGATTACCGCAGACGCCCTGTTTGGAGCAGGAAGAAAAATAAATGCACTCGGATTTCCTGCGGCTGCGGTCATCGTAATAGTGAGGGGAGAAGATCAGATGGCGTCGAACTTCCCTGGAAACAGAGGAAGGGCTCTTGCCAAGTTCGTCAGCAATCTTTTTGAAGCTCCATCCTTTTTCGATGCCAGCCTCGATAGAGATTCTGTCAGAGAGTGTAAAGTGTTTGCCTTTGTTGGATTCAATAAAAGTATTCATAAATAGAAACTCCTTTCATGTTGGAGCCTGAGAGTAAGTTCATGTTACTATGATTGCAGAGGTAAATGCAACCCCTATGTCTGCGTTTGAGAACAAAAAGATCTAAGGGTTGCATTTACTTTTTCAATTAACTTTTCACAAATTCTTCACAAAAAATTAGCACTCACCTCTTGATAATGGAAGTCGATTTTTGTCCTGTCTTGTGTATCCCGGAAGTGCCTGTTTTACAGGCTTTCCGGGGCATCAGCCATTTTGTCTGGTATTGTAAAGCAGTGTCAGATTTATCGTAAATGTCGTAAATTTGTGGTCAAAAAATGATGAGAAATGGAGAGTGCTAATAAAATGGAATTAACGTATACAAATGTAAATGGATATCTGATCCCGAATCTCACCTATAAATCCGGTGAGCAGATGGAGCAACTTGGCAAGTATGGTTTTCTTCGCAGAGATTATCTGAAAAACTATCGAAATTCAACCTATCAGGTGATGCTTTTACAGGATACCATTGGAGAGCATCTTCTGGAAGTAGATAAGGCAGCCAGAGAACGGGAAGAAATGATTCTGAAACAGTTGGAAGAAAAAGAACCATTGCCAGATAAAGAAGCAGATCAGATTGCCTGGGTAAGAACTGCTAATCAGCACAGAGCGATTGCGGAAGAGATTATTCTCAAGGAATTGATTTATGTTTAAATGAAGGTGATGAGGTCGTGGAATGCGACCTCATTATTATATGTGACCATGAAAAAGCAGTAGGCAGAATGAGAAAAATAGGGTAATATAACAGTAAGCAGTTGGGACAGTTTTGAAATGCCAATTTGGCATTTCAAGTTATAGAAGGGAATCGATAATGAAAAAAGAGATATTAATAGCAGATAATATTGATAATATTTATGATGAAATAAATGCGTTAATCAGGGAAAAGAAAACTAATGTAAAAAAAGTTGTGAATGATGCCATTATTTCTCTTAATTGGGGAATTGGAAAAAGACTTAGTGTGGAGTTAACTGGAAATAACAAGCCTGAGTATGGAAAAAAGGTTGTTGCAGAAGTCAGTAAACGGCTGGAACAGGAGTATGGTTCGGGATTTGATAAAACATCAATTTCAAGAATGATTAAGTTTTATCAGGAATTTCCTGACTTCGAAAAAGTTGCGACATTGTCGCAACAATTGACCTGGTCGCATTTTGTAGAGATTCTGCCAATACAAGATGAGTTAAAAAGAGATTTTTATGCTGCAATGTGTATGCAGGAAAACAGGTCAGTGCGAACACTGCGTGAAAGAAAAAAATCCATGCTTTATGAACGAACTGCAATATCGAAGAAACCAGAAGAAACGATTAAAAATGAAATTGCGGAATTACGAGATGATGGAAAAATGAGTCTGGATCTTTTTTACAGAGATCCATATATGCTTGATTTTCTCGGTTTACGTGATACTTATAGTGAAAAAGATTTAGAAAATGCTATTCTTGCAGAATTAGAAAAATTTATTCTGGAAATGGGATCGGATTTTGCATTTTTAGCAAGACAGAAACATTTTGTACTGGATGGCAAGGACTACTATATGGATTTATTATTCTATCATAGAGGCTTGAGAAGGTTGGTTCTTGTTGAACTAAAGCTTGGGGAATTTGAACCGCAGGATAAAGGACAAGTCGAGCTGTATTTGCGATGGCTGGAAAAGAATGAAAGAGTGGAAGGTGAAGAAAGTCCTGTTGCACTTATATTATGTGCAGAAAAATCACAGGAAACTATAGAATTAATGCAATTGGATCATGGAAATATTCATGTGGGACAGTATATGACCCAAATGCCTCCAAAAGAACTTTTAGAACAGAAGCTATCCCTTGCTATTGCAAATGCGAGAGAATTGTTAGAACAAAGGAAAGAAGAATAGAAATTTTCAATTTAATAATGAAGTGCAGAGAAAGGCGTGAGTCATAGAAATGTGGCTTGCGTCTTTTTCTATCTGGAAAGGAAGTGAGATAGAATGGCACAGATTTTTCGTGTAGAGAGAACTAAGAATTTTACGGTAATGAGTAATCATCATTTCAAGAATAAGAATCTGACATTGAAAGCGAAAGGCCTATTATCGCTGATGTTAAGTTTGCCAGATGACTGGAATTACAATATGCAAGGACTGGCAACATTGAGCAGAGATGGGATTGATTCTGTTCGTTCTGCAATTAAGGAATTAGAGCATCATGGATATGTGGAACGTCATAGATTGCGTAATGAGTATGGCTTTTATGGCGATACCGAATATATTATCCGGGAAGTTCCATTAGGAGAAGAAAATGATTAAGTGGAGAAGAGAAGTGCCTAAGGGTGGATAGTCCAATTTTGGACAATCAGGTCATAGGAAATTTCTATCTCCGGACATCAGAAAATAGGAAAACCAGATATGGTAAATCCCATACTGGACAAACCGTTGCTATTAATAATCCATGTTATTAAATATGAATTATTAAAGAACCAGTAAATAAAATATCCATCTTATCAATTCACGTAAGTATTAATGGGATTGGATAAGAAAAGAAAGAATGAGGTATGATTATGAGAATGATGAAAAATAACAGAAATGAAACAGTTATGGTGATCGGGATTGATCATGGTTATGGAAACATGAAAACTGCCACCAGATGCTTTCCATCCGGTGTAGCCAGATATGACAAGGAGCCAATCTTTCAGAACAATCTTCTTGTTTACAATGGCATGTATTACCAGATCGGAGAGGAACACAAGGAGTTCTGTGCAGAGAAAACGCAGGACGAGGACTATTATGTGCTGACACTGGCGGCTATCGCAAGGGAACTGGATGGGAAAGGTATGAACCGGGCAAAGGTACACATTGCAGCCGGACTTCCACTTACCTGGCACTTTAGCGTGCAGGGAAAAGCTCCAGTGGAGCTTTTCATCGCAGTAGTTACACAGAAAGAAGATTTCCAGAAATATCTTCTCCAGAATGAAAGCGTGGATTTTATATTCCGCAATAAAGAGTATCATGTAGAGTTTGCAGGCGCTGATATTTACCCACAGGGATTTGCAGCAGCCTTTTACCGCTTACAGGATTTCAAAGGAATCAACATGCTTGTGGATATTGGAAACGGAACTATGAACATCATGTATATCAACAATTCCCGTCCATTAGAGAAGAAATGCTTTACAGAGAAATATGGAACGCATCAGTGTGTGCTTACTGTAAGGGAATCCCTGCTGAAAGAACTGGGAACAGTGGTGGACGATCTGGTGATTGAGCAGGTGATCCGTACCGGGACAGCAGATATTGGTGAGAAATATCTGACAGTCATTCGTAAAGCTGCCAGAGATTATACGAAAGAAATCTTCCATAAGCTGAGAGAACGGGAATATAATCCAGAACTGATGCGTTTGTATGTGGTCGGCGGTGGCGGTTGTATGATCCAGAATTTTGGAGAATATGACAAGAGTCGGGTAAGAAGAATTGGGAAATGAGTTAAAAGTTTCCAGACAAACAATTTCAAAATGGGAGTCATGTCAATCTTATCCAGATTTTCAACGCTTAGTATTGTTAAGCGATTATTTTGGATTAACATTAGACGAATTAGTAAGAGATATTGATGTACAAGAGGTAAGAGAAAAAAACTTGAATAACGAAAAACTATCTTCAATATACAGCGATATGAATGAAGCAAAAAGTTTTATTAGAGTTTGTCTTGCTATTGGTGTAGTAGTTCTTATCTTTTTTGCAATGATTGTTACGTATGGAATATTCTTTGTAAAATAAAATGTAAATTTTTGTATATCACTCAAAGCAGTTAGTCTTAGGATTGACTGCTTTTTTCATACCCAGAAAGGAGTGATTGATTTATGCGTATGAATTGGAACAAAGGACACCGTATCAGAGCCAGCGACAAGCACCTTGTCTATCACTTTTCCATAGGGACGCTTCTGTTTGTATTCATGGCGGTTCTCCTGCTACTGAATATCAAACAGCTTATATGTACTGATTGGGAGCATTTCAGCTTGTTAGAGAACGGCTTGACGCTTTCTCCTTACAACTTCATAACCATACTGATAGCGACTGGTGTTTGTGCATTGGTCGCTTTTCTGTACTACCGCTTCTGTTACGACAGTTTCAAGAAGCTCCTGCACCGTCAAAAGCTGGCACGAATGATACTGGAAAATAAGTGGTATGAAGCCGATACCGTACAAGACAGTGGTTTTTTTACTGACCTGCAAAGCAGATCAAGGGAAAAAATCGTCTGGTTTCCAAAGATTTACTATCAAATGGAAAAGGGACTGCTTCATATCCGCTGTGAAATTACGCTGGGGAAATATCAAGACCAGCTTTTACGGTTAGAGGATAAATTGGAAAGTGGCTTGTATTGTGAGCTGACCGACAAGACCCTGCATGACGGCTATATCGAATATACCCTGCTTTATGATATGATAGCGAACCGCATTACCATTGATGAAGTACGTGCAGAGAACGGCTGTCTTAGACTGATGAAAAATCTTGTCTGGGAATATGACGCACTTCCTCATGCTCTGATTGCTGGTGGGACGGGTGGCGGTAAAACTTATTTTCTGCTGACGCTTATTGAAGCCTTACTCCATACCAACGCTGTCCTTTATATCTTAGACCCGAAGAATAGCGACCTTGCGGACTTAGGAACGGTCATGCCAAACGTCTACCATACCAAAGAAGAAATGATAGACTGCGTCAATGCCTTTTATGAGGGCATGGTACAGCGAAGCGAGGAAATGAAGCGACACCCGAACTATAAGACGGGCGAAAACTACGCCTATCTGGGACTGCCACCCTGCTTTCTTATCTTTGATGAATATGTGGCATTTTTTGAAATGCTAGGGACAAAAGAAAGCGTGAGCCTACTTAGCCAGTTAAAGAAAATCGTTATGTTACTATTTTAATGGTAACACATGACCCGTTTAGTGCGTCTTTCTGTGAACGTATTTTGTTCTTGAAAGACGGTAAAATATTCAATGAAATTTTCAGAGGGGAAAAAAGCAGAAAAGATTTCTTCAATGAAATACTGGATATATTAACCTTGCTTGGAGGTGAAGTGGGAAATGTTAGGTAAGTTAGCGTATAGAAATACAAAAAGAAATATTAAAGATTATATGATTTATCTGATAACCGTTACTGTTTCCTTTTCTCTTATATTTGCTTTTAATTTGGTGGCAAGTTCTGATGAAATTGTAAAGTTATGTTCCAGTATGGATGCATTTAAGAATTCATTGTTCGCTGTAAATATTCTTATTATTTTTGTGATATGCTTTTTGATCAACTATACAACGAAATTTATGTTTGAAAAAAGAAGTAAAGAATTAGGAACATATATGCTTCTTGGCATTAAGAAAAAAGAAATTGCCCACTTAGTTGTAATTGAAAATATACTGTTGGGAATTTTAGCATTTGTATTAGCTATTCCTATTGGCTTTTTATTCAGCCAGTTTGTGTCGTTAGTAATTGTAAACTTACTGGGTATTCCAAAAACTCTCTTTATTTCTTTGAATTTCGTTTCTATTGGACTATTGATAATTTATTTTTTAACTGAATAAAGCAGACAGATACGTTTGTGAGATAGCGAGCCACGGGGACTGTACGCCACGACCTTTCCAAAAGAAAGCGAGCGACCCACGCAGTGATCCGAGAGCGACTGTTGGAAAAGTCGTTTTGCCATGACCTATCCTCACAGAATAATGATACGTCCGCATGGTGCGGTTCTGCCCACAAGAATGGGAATAGTTGAGATACTAATGGAGCTTTCCAAAGCCGTCTGTCTGCTTATGTAACTTATAAATAGACACACAGTAAAGGGGGTGTTACATTATGTTAAATACTGATGTGTTAAATGATGTGATGTTCCAGCGAGGTAAGGTGTTGGAATATGAATAAAACGAAGATAAGAGCAACGGAACAGCCGATTGCTGTTGATATAGAGGGACTGTCTGCTATGTTATCTTGTGGTCGTGCTACTGCAAGAAAGATTGGCGAGCAGGCAGGAGCAAAAATTGTGATAGGTCGCAGGGTTCTTTATTCCATAGAAAAAGTCAAGAAATACTTGTTATATTTGGAAGAATAGAGCGATTTTCTATTTATGTTCTCTGGCGTGTGTAGTATAATAAGAAAGGACAAAGCACGCTGTGAGAACAAGAAAAGAGGCTTTTTCAGAAAGGAATGGTTCTCATGGCAATTAGTAGAAAAGACCCAAAAGGAAGAAAATTAAGAGAGGGCGAAAACTGGCGTAATGATGGAAGATACAGTTATCGTTATACAGATGTAAGAACAGGCAAGAGATTGACAGTCTATGCACAAGATTTACCAGAGCTTCGAGAAAAAGAGAAGCAGATTGCAAAAGATATGGAAGATAATATATTGACAGACGGAGCAATCAAAAAAATGACGCTTAACACGTTGTTTGAGCGTTATATGACAACTCGTGAGCTGGCTGATACTACAAGGGTTAGTTATGTTCGTGCTTGGGAAAACAGAGTAAAAGACGAGATTGGAAATATTAAAGTTGTTCAGCTTTTACCCTCACATATTAAAGCGTATTATGCGAAACTTTCCAAAGCTGGATATGCTTATTCTACAATCAAGTATATTCACAACCTGCTTTATCCTGCATTAGAAATGGCTGTTGATGATGATATTATCCGAAAGAACCCTGCAAAAAGTTCCATTAGTGATTATGGAAAACCAGCAGAGGAAAAAGAAGCCTTAACAGTTTCTCAACAAGAAAAGTTTATGGAGTTTGTAAAACAGAGCAATGTCTATAACACATATTATCCTATGTTTACCATAATGATTGGTACGGGGTTAAGATGTGGGGAGCTTATTGGTCTTACATGGAAAGATATAAACATCAAGGCAAAAACGGTTAATGTAGACCACCAGCTCATTTATAAGAATTTAGGCGACGGTTGCAAGTTCCATATCTCAACACCAAAAACGGAGTCGGGTATTCGTATTATACCTATGACACAAGAAGTTGCAAAAGCCTTTGAGGAACAAAGGAAAATCAATTTCATGCTTGCAAAGGATAAGAGCATTGAGGTGGACGGGTATTCGGGGTTTGTCTTTACAGCGAAATCGGGCAGACCGCTTATGCCGAATGGCGTAAATAGTGTTTTATATAACATTGTAGACGCATATAACAAAACCGAAGTAGAGAGAGCAAAAAAAGAGCATAGGAAAGCAGAGCTGTTACCAAAGTTTTCAGCTCATGTAATGCGTCACACAGCTTGTACCAGAATGGCAGAGTGCCGTATGGACGTAAAAGTTCTTCAATATATTATGGGACACGCTCATATAGATGTAACAATGGAAGTGTACAACCATATTGGAGAGCTGACAAGGATTGAAAATGAGATTGCAAGACTAGATAGTATGGTGTTAAATGCTTGACACCACAAAAAGAGAAATTGGTGTCAAATTGGTGTCAAAACAGAAAAAATCACAATTTCAAAAGAAATAAGATACTGCAAACCATTGATTTTAAAGGGTTTGCAAAAAAAATCTCAAAAAATTAGCACTCACCTCTTGACAGTGCTAACAAAGTGTGTTATATTACAACTAGAACAAAGGAAGAGGGATAAAGAGATAAGAAGATTAAAGAAAATCTCTTAGATATCTTTCATACCAACCGGGTTCCGAATAAAAACTTATTTCAATATAGATTATTAAAAAAGGGAGAGATGACTTATGTTAATGCCTAGTATTTTTGGAGAAAACTTATTCGACGATTTCTTTACACCGTTCTATTACGATGACAAAGATGAGAAGAAAGCAGAAAAGAAACTTTATGGACACAGAGCACAGAATCTTCTGAAAACAGATATCAAAGAAACCAAGGAAGGTTATGAACTGGTTATTGATGTACCTGGATTTAAGAAAGATGAAGTAAAGGTAGCACTGAAAGATGGTTATCTGACCGTCAGTGCAGCCAAAGGTCTTGATGAAGAAGAGGATGACAAGAAGACAGGACGTTACATCAGGCGTGAACGTTATGCAGGTGCCTGCGAGAGAAGCTTCTATGTTGGCGAAGATGTCACACAGGAAGACATCAAAGGTGAATACAAACACGGTATCCTGAAACTGTTTGTTCCGAAGAAAGAAGCAAAACCAGTTTCCAACGATCCGAAGTATATTACCATTGAATAATCGATGGCCAACTGATTTGACAGAATTTCGGCAGATAATATCTGACAGGTAAAAGTTTATGGTACTGCCCGAAGACTTCGGGCGGTGCCGTTAAATATAGATTTGAAGGCAACAGCCGCAAGGCTTAAATATAGATTTTTTATCATAAAAGGAGAGATGACTTATGTTGATGCCTAGTATTTTTGGAGAAAACTTATTTGATGATGATTGGATGAACTTCCCGTTTAACGATGAGTTTTGGGGCAAGAAAAATCCACTTTATGGTAAACATGCACAGAACATGATGAAAACAGATATCCGTGAGACCGATGGCAGCTATGAACTTGATGTAGATCTTCCTGGATTTAAGAAAGATGAGATCAAGGTTCAGCTGAAAGACGGCTACCTGACACTGGCAGCAGCCAAAGGTCTGGATAAAGATGAAAAAGATAAAGAAGGTAACTACATCAGACGCGAACGCTATGCGGGAACCTTAAGCAGAAGCTTCTATGTTGGCGATGCTGTCAGCGAAGAAGATATTCATGCAAAATACGAATACGGTATTCTGAAACTTTCTGTTCCGAAGAAAGCACCAAAAGCCGTTGAAAAAAATGGTTACATTGCAATCGAAGGCTAACCTTCCAATGCTTATTCTCCTCATATATGTCCGGGATCCGTAAGGATCCCGGCTTTTTTGTGTAACGAAAAACTGTTACCATAATCATGTAAAAACAAAAAACTATCCTTTCGGATAGTTCCATAAAGAAAAATACTCTGCTACAATAAAGATACACTACACAAAATCTGAAAATCAAGAGGAGAGGAGTATGAAGAAAAACATTAAATCTGTAAGCGAAACATACATATGCCCGAAAAAAGCAGGGTATAAATTCCGTTCAGCCCGGAAATTTCATACTCCACTTTATCTTTATGGAGTGACCGGTATTGGCAAAACTGCATTGATCTTAAATAATGTTAATATGAAGAAATGCAGTTATTACAGTGCTACAACGATTCTTGCAGATGAGATCAATATAGAAAAGAAAACTACTGAGCACACTGTTGTGATCGATGATCTCCAGTCACTTGCGGATTCTTCCCAAAAAGAAGCTTATTTTGAAAAAATAAAAGAACTGCTCGGCAGAGAAGACATATGGCTGATCCTGATTTCACGGTGTCCGTTCCCACGCTGGCTGATGCCACTTCGTGCAAAATATATCTTTGTAGAAATCGAAGAAGAAGATTTCCTTTTTTCTCTTGATGAGCAGATTGCATACATAGAGCAGTTCGGACTTGAACTTCCGCATGAACAACATCAGGAAGCATGGAGTATAGGTGGTGGAAATCCATTGTCGCTGTTCTTTTATGTCATGGAAAACTGTAATCTGGAGCGGACGATTAAGCGTCAGTGGGATTATCTGGAGGTTCATGTATATGATCAGTGGGATCTGCAGCTTCAGGAATTTTTTATGGATGTTTCAGTCGTAGAAGAATTTACAGTTCAGCTTGCAGCAATGCTGACCGGCAGGCGTGATGTAGAAAAGTTGATCTCACAGGCTGAAGAAACAGGAAATTTCTTTGAAATATGTGGTACAAACGGAATCTGGAGATGCCGCTGGCCGATGCGTAAATCTATGCAGCAGAGACTTCGCAGACGCAAAACCGCAGAACAGATCGAGCGTCTATATTACAGTGCAGGGTTATATTATGAGATTAACGACCAGATCCCGGAAGCACTTGATATGTATGAAAAATATAATGATATGGATAGCATTTCAAGACTTCTGACTGCAAATGCAAGAAAAAATCCTTCCAGTGGGCATTACTTTGAGCTTCGCAGATATTACCTGGAACTTCCGGACAATATTGTGGAAAACAGTCCTGTTCTTATGGCGGGGCTCAGTTTACTGCAGTCAATGTTGATGAATATCGAAGAAAGCGATCGTTGGTATCACGCATTGGAAAAATATGCAGAGGAACATACGGGAAGCGAGAAGCGGGAGGCAAGAAGCCGCCTTCTTTATCTTAAAATTGCATTGCCACATACGGGAAGTACCGGACTGATCGATATTTTCAAGAATGCGGATCTGTTACTGCGCGACCGAAAAGCAGTACTTCCGGAGTTTTCTGTTACGAGTAATCTTCCGTCTCTGATGAATGGAGGAAAAGATTTCTGTGAATGGAGCAAACATGACAAAGAACTTGCGCGCGGGATCGGCATACCGGTAGCATTTGTTCTTGGCAAATATGGCAAAGGTCTTGTTCCGATGGCACTTGCAGAAAGTTATCTGGAAAAGGGACAGGATATTTTTGAGATTTTTTCACTTGCAGAAAAAGGAAAAATGGAGACAGACAGCGGCGGCAAGCTGGAAATGTTTTTTGTCGGTGTCGGTCTGCTTGCATGGCTTTCGGTTTTAAACAGAGATGCAGAAGGTGCAGAAAAAACGTTGCTGAGTTTTCGGGAACGGGCGAGGAAAGATGCACCGAATCTGCTTCCTAATATAGATGCTTTTTTATGCCGTGTGTATTTATACATGGGAAAAGATGTGGCAGACTGGATGGCACAGGCGCCGGATGAGAGCAGAGAATTTTGTACCATGGATCGTTTCCGTTATCTGACAAAAGTAAGAATCTACATACAGAGGGGGCAGTATCAGGCTGCGTATTGTCTGATTCAGCAGATTCTGTATTATGCAGAGATGATGAAACGAACTTACATATATATGGAAGCAACGCTTCTTCTGGCAATCGTACAATACCAGATGAATCAGCCAGCGTGGAAAGAAACGCTGCAGGAGTG
Source organism: Blautia intestinalis (assembly GCF_014297355.1). Classification (GTDB taxonomy): domain Bacteria; phylum Bacillota; class Clostridia; order Lachnospirales; family Lachnospiraceae; genus Blautia_A; species Blautia_A intestinalis. Next base: position 23,283 of record NZ_JACOQE010000014.1, read on the forward strand.
TATAAGCAGGGCAGAAGAGTATCATTTTGTACGGGTTCTGACCAGAGAAGGCCCGGTATTGTTTCAGATGTTGGAAAAAGATAAATTTATCTGGCAGGATGCAGAGTACAAAAATCAGGTTCTGACAGAATGCCGGCAGATGGCAGAAGCCTACCCATTCTATCTCAGCGAAGAAGGAGAAGAGCAGATCGCTTTAAGTACCAATGCAGTCAAAATACTGAAATTACAGGCAGAAGGTATGGCGTCAGCGGCTATAGCCCAAAGCATGAAACTTTCGGAAGCGACAGTGAAATACCACTGTCGGGAAACATACCGTAAATTAGGCGTTAAAAATAAAACAGCAGCAATCGCGGAAGCGCGAAGACGCAAGCTGATCTGAGTGAAAACAAAATAATGAGCATGAAAGGGGCAGAACCATACGGTTCCTGCCTCTTCTCTATACCAAAGTATGCAAGAGAAGCTGCCAGTGGCAGGTTCTCTGTATGACATGAAACCCATTATCTTGCATTTTTTACATCATCTGTGCTAAGATGAGTGTCAGAAAGTGAGTGAAATAAATATGAAACAATAGAAAATAAAAGATGGGAGAAAAAAGATGAATCGGAAAGATTTCAAAAACAAAAGTGAAATGCAGATATTTCTGTCATATTTCAAACCTCACAGGAAACTGTTTTTCCTGGATATGGCATGTGCACTGGGAATTGCGATAATCGATCTGGCGTTTCCATTTATTTCCAGATGGTGTATGTACAAACTTTTGCCGGATAATGCATGGAGAACATTCTGGACCGTCATGGCAATCGTATTTTGTGCATACATTCTGCGGTCTGTTTTTACCTATATTATTACTTACTGGGGACACACGTTTGGTGTCCGGATAGAAACAGATTTTCGACGTGACTTATTTCAGCATATTCAGGAGCTGAGTTATTCGTATTTTGATAATGCCCGCGTGGGACAGTTAATGAGTCGGCTCACATCGGAACTGTTTGATATTACGGAGTTTGCACATCATGCGCCGGAAGATATTTTTATTTCAACAGTAACGATCATTGGTGCGCTGATCATTATGTTTACGATCCAGTGGAAACTGGCGCTGGTGATCGCGGTGACAATTCCGATTTTTCTTGTGATTGTGTGGAAATGCCGTTTTTCCATGCAGAATGCATCCCGTAATGTAAAAAAGGAGATGGCAGCGATCAATACGGATTTTGAATCCGGACTTTCCGGTCTTCGGACGGCGAAAGCTTTTGCAAATGAGGAAAAAGAACTCGACAAATTTGATTCTGCAAATTTGAGCTACCGTGATTCAAAAGCGGATTTTTATCGGGCAATGGGAATGTTTAATTCTGTAATGGAATTTTTCATGTGTATTCTTTCAGCAATCGTGATTGCGGTCGGCGGTGCACTGATCATGTCAGATCAGTTGAACATCATTGACCTGATCACATTCAGTTTGTATGTTTCTACTTTTGTAAATCCGGTACGTAAGCTTTCAACGACGGTGGAACTGATTGCGAACGGAACAGCCAGTCTGCACAGATTTGTGGAACTGATGCGGACAGAACCGGGACTTAAGGATGCACCGGATGCCACGGAGTTTCAGGATGTCAGAGGACAGATCGATATAGATCATGTCGGATTTGCTTATGAGGGAGATCAGACAGTACTTAAGGATGTTTCCCTTCATATAAAACCGGGTGAGACGATTGCGTTTGTAGGATCTTCCGGTGGTGGAAAAACTACGCTCAGTCAGTTGATTCCGCGATTCTATGATGTGACTGACGGAAGTATTTCCATTGATGGAATGGATGTAAGAAAGGCCACGCAGGAATCGCTGCACAGAAATATCGGTGTTGTGCAGCAGGAAGTTTTCCTTTTTGCAGACAGTATTGCGGAGAACATCCGTTATGGAAAACTCGATGCGACAATGAATGAAATCATACAGGCGGCAAAGATGGCAGAAATTTATGATGATATTATGGAAATGCCGAAAGGATTTGATACGAATGTCGGAGAAAGAGGCGCGCTTCTTTCCGGTGGACAGAAACAAAGAATTTCAATTGCACGTATTTTTCTGAAAAATCCACCGATTCTGATTCTGGATGAGGCCACTTCAGCGCTGGATAGTGTGACAGAGGCAAAAATCCAGAAAACATTTGAGAAACTTGCGGTCGGAAGAACGACGATCATCATAGCCCACAGACTTTCTACAGTCAAGAGTGCAGATGACATCGTGGTCATTGAACAGGGACAGATTGTTGAAAAAGGATCGCACAACGAACTGATGCAAAAAGAAGGGGTATATGCATCACTGGTTCATACACAGGAATTAAAAAAGTAATCGGGGGATTAACCCTCGATTACTTTTTTGATTGCGTCATAAAGTTCGTCGTATGTTTCATATGCCGGAATTTCAGGATATTCGGATTTGATCGCATCGGTGCTCTTAAAGAGGAATCCTGCCTTGCTTGCCTGGATCATACCGAGGTCATTGTGGCTGTCACCGCTTGCAATGGTATCATATCCGATAGACTGCAGTGCTTTTACGGTTGTGTATTTGGATTTTTCACAGCGCATCTTGAAGTCTGTGATCTCGCCGTTGTCTGCGACTACGAGAGAGTTGCAGAAGATAGTCGGATAACCGAGTTTTTTCATCAGAGGTCCGGCAAACTGTGAAAATGTATCACTGATGATGATGACCTGAGTCAGCTCGCGAAGTTTGTCCAGAAATTCTTTGGCGCCCGGGATCGGATCGATTTTGGAAATAGTTTCCTGAATCTCCTTCAGTCCAAGGCCATGTTCTTTCAAAATATTGAGACGGTATTTCATCAGTTTATCGTAGTCAGGCTCATCTCTTGTTGTTCTTTTTAATTCCGGGATACCGGTCTCTTCTGCAAATGCGATCCAGATTTCAGGAACCAGTACGCCTTCAAGGTCTAAACAGACAATTTCCATAGTTTCTCCTCCGTTCTGAGACAACTTTATCATTGTAGCATGGTACCGCGTCTCTTTAAGCGTGTATTTGAATATCATTATAACCGAAAAATATCGAAATCGCTATATAAAATTACGGAAAAGTCAATTTCCTTAATCTATTCAAAAGGAATCCTGCTTGTATCACGTTGGCAGTTAGTGATATGATAAACAGGAAAAAATGATGAGAGGCTTGGTGAAATAGAAATGAAACAGGAAAATTATATAAAAGGAATGGTGATGCTCATTCTGTCGGCGTTTTTCTTTGCATGTATGAATGTCAGTGTGCGTCTGGCGGGAGATCTGCCATCCATTCAGAAAAGTTTTTTCCGTAATCTGGTGGCGGCAATTTTTGCAGCAATCATTTTAGGTAAAAATCATATTGTACCAAAGGTGCAGAAACAGTACTGGGGTGCGCTGTTCCTTCGCTGTGCGTTCGGCACACTGGGAATCCTCTGTAACTTTTATGCGATCGACCATCTGCTTGTTGCAGATGCTTCGATCCTGAACAAATTGTCCCCGTTTTTTGCAATTATTTTTTCTTTTCTGATTTTGAAAGAAAAGATCACCCCGGTGCAGGGAGCTTGCGTGCTGCTGGCATTTATCGGATGCCTTTTCGTGGTAAAACCGGGATTTCAGAATGCAGCCCTGATTCCTGCGCTGATCGGAGTCTGCGGAGGACTTGGAGCAGGAATTGCCTATACAATGGTGCGTGTGCTGGGAACACATGGGGTGAAAGGCCCGATCATTGTATTTTACTTTTCTGCATTTTCCTGCCTGTTTGTGCTTCCGTATCTGATTTTCGATTATACTCCGATGACAGGAAAACAGCTCGTGACGCTTCTGATGGCGGGTCTTTTTGCAGCAGGCGGTCAGTTTACGATCACAGCAGCATATACGTATGCACCGGCAGGTAAGATTTCTATTTTTGATTATTCGCAGATCATATTCGCAACACTTCTGGGATTTTTCCTGTTTGGTGAAATTCCGGATTGCTATAGTTTCATAGGATATGGATTGATCATTCTTGCATCACTGGGGATGTTTGTTTATAACATGAAGGTTATAAAATGTCGATAATAAAAAGGTCCCTATTGATTTCGGTTAAGGGAGCAGATATAATGTGGACAGAAATGAAAATGTTTTAAAATAACACAAAAGCCGGATCAATAAGGAGGTACATTGTTAAGATGAAAATCGGAAATGATATTTATTATGTAGGTGTAAATGACCATCAGGTCGACCTGTTTGAGGGACAGTATGAGGTGCCGAACGGCATGTCCTATAACTCATATGTGATCAAAGATGAAAAGATCGCAGTTATGGATACGGTAGATGCAAACTTCACAGAAGAATGGCTTGGAAATGTTGCCAAAGTCCTGGATGGAGCAAAGCCGGATTATCTGGTTGTACAGCATATGGAGCCGGATCATGCGGCAAACATCGAAAACTTCATGAAAGCATATCCGGATACAACCGTTGTTGCAAATACAAAGACCTTTACCATGATGGAAAACTTCTTCAGAGGCATGGATCTGGAAGGTAAAAAACTGGTCGTTGCCAACGGCGAGAGCCTGACACTCGGCAAACATGTCCTGACATTTGTATTTGCACCGATGGTTCACTGGCCGGAAGTTATGGTTACATATGACAGCACAGACAAAGTCCTGTTTTCCGCAGACGGATTTGGTAAATTCGGTGCTCTTGATGTAGAAGAAGACTGGGATTGCGAAGCCCGCCGTTATTACATCGGTATTGTTGGTAAATACGGTGCACAGGTACAGAAGCTTCTCAAAGCAGCTGCAACTCTGGATATCCAGACGATCTGCCCGCTGCATGGACCGATCCTGACTGAGAATCTGGGACATTACATTGAGAAATATGACATCTGGTCCTCTTACAAGGTTGAGAGTGAAGGTGTTGTGATCGCATATTCATCTGTTTATGGAAATACAAAGAAAGCCGTAGAAGTTCTGGCACAGAAGCTGGAAGAGAAAGGCTGCCCGAAAGTTTCAGTATTTGATCTTGCAAGAGATGATATGGCAGAAGCCGTTGAAGATGCATTCCGCTATGGTAAACTGGTTCTTGCCACAATCACCTACAATGCCGATATCTTTCCGTTCATGAAAACATACATCGACCATCTGACAGAAAGAAACTATCAGAACCGTACGATTGGTCTGATCGAGAACGGAAGCTGGGCTCCGAATGCTGCAAAAGTTATGAAGGCAGAATTCGAAAAGAGCAAAAATATCACATGGCTTGATACCACAGTTAAGATCATGTCTTCCTTAAGCGAAGAAAACATCAAAGAACTTGATCAGATGGCTGAAGAGCTTTGCAAATAAAATAAAGAAATCCCCACAGGATATGAGTTGCTGAAACTTTGAAAAATTTCAGTATGCATGTTCCTGTGGGGACTTTTTACTGTATGAAATCAGATAAACGGAAAATTTGGTTTACAGTTCGATTACAACCGCCTGGTAATTATCAAGAATTACAGAGTCGTCGCTGATGTTCAGCTGAGGATAATTGTTGAGCAGGATTTTGCGGCATGCAGACGGCAGTTTTACAGTCTGAGGCTCTTTCTGGAAATTGCCGAGTACAAGGAGGGTTTTGTCTCCTTTACGATAGTAAGACATCAGGTTGTGCTGCTCTTCGAGATAAGGAATCAGTTCGCCGTAAACAATGGTTTCTTTATATTCCGGATTTTTACGCAGTGCAATCAGTTCTTTATAGAAAGAAAGAAGAGAATCCGGATCGTTTTCCTGTGAAGCTACATTGATCTCTTTATAATTCGGGTTGAGCGGAAGCCATGGATTTCCACTGGTAAATCCGGCATTGGCGCTGTCGTTCCACTGAACCGGTGTACGGGCATTGTCACGGCTGTATCTGGAGATGCAGGACAGTGCCTCCTTTTCGTTCAGACCGGCATTTTTTGCAACATGATATTCGTCGATTGTGCTGATATCATCGACCTGATTGATGGACTGGAAGCGCAGGTTTTCCATACCGATCTCCTGTCCCTGATAGATAAACGGCAGGCCACGGAGCATAAAATACATTGTTGCAAGAAGTTTCTTACTGTGGAGAGAAAGGTCTCCGTCCGGGATGTAGTGGCTGACACCACGCGGTTCATCATGGTTTTCTATAATATTGGAAAGATAACCGATATCCCTGACACGCTGCTGGGAGTGGAAACAGCATTCTTTGTAGTCATCAGGAGTGATGGTTTTGCGGTCGTACCAGCCGTTCGGGCTTCCGCCGAAAATAGTCGTGGAGAAATCAAACATACTGGAAAAATATCCATGGTCTCCGATGAAATCCGGAAGTTCTTCGTCTTTTTCATCAAATACTTCACCTACGGAAAAAGCATTGTGCGGGCCAAAGGTGCGCGCCTGCATTTCGCTTAAGAATTCACCGATTCCGGTAGCTTCTTTCAACATATTCTGAATGCTGGAAAGGCCGTCCGGACGATCGACGGGATAGTCTGCAAATGGAAATTTCTTCTTGATATTAATGATCGCATCGATACGGAAACCGCTGACACCGCGATCCAGCCACCAGTTGATATTTTTGTATATTTCTTCACGAACCTCCGGATTTTCCCAGTTCAGATCCGGTTGTTTCCTGTGGAAAACGTGCAGATACTGTTTGTCCGGATGTCCCGGCAGAGTTTCCCAGACAGGACCACCGAAGTAACTGCGCCAGTTGCATGGCAGTTCGCCTTCTTTTTTGTCGGTAATGTAGAAGAAATTGCCGTATTTTCCGTCCGGATCCTCGCAGGCTTTTTGGAACCACTCATGTTCATCAGAACAGTGGTTTACTACGAGATCCAGAAGAATATACATATCGCGTTTTTTTGCCTCGGCAAGAAGACGGTCCATGTCTTCCAGTGTTCCGAAAACAGGATTGATGTTGTAATAATCAGAGATGTCGTATCCCTGATCGGCAAAAGGAGACGGATAGCATGGGGAAATCCATACAATGTCGACACCCAGAACTTTCAGATAGTCTAATTTTTCTATAATTCCCGGGATATCCCCGATTCCGTCACCGTTTGAGTCATAAAAACTCTTTGGATAAATTTGATAGGCAACTTTTTCATGCCACCATTTTTTTTCCATAATAAAGTCCTCCTCAGTTTATATCGTGAATCTATTATAAGCTTTTTTGAGACGAAAGTGTTATAAAAATATATTTATATCTCTGATAAAAAATGAAGTAGATATATAAGGAAGAAAATTCTCAGGAAATTCTATTGACAATTTTTCTCATTTGGCATACCGTTAATCTGTATATAATGATAAAAAAAATCAATAAAACAAAGAATTAGACAAAAACAGGAAAAGACAGAAAGGAAAGTCGATATGACATCATTACGTGAACTTCCGATTGGAAAGACTGCAACAATACGTTCTGTCGGTGGAGAAGGAGCATTGCGGCAGCATTTTCTGGATATGGGACTGATCCCGAAGGGCGAAGTGACCATGGTGAAATATGCACCGATGGGAGATCCGATGGAACTTCGTATCCACAGCTATGAACTGACGCTGCGGCTTGCAGATGCAGAAAAGATAGAGATAGAGAATATACGCGACGCTGTTAATGTATCGGACAGCAGGGCGTTACATAAAAATGATACAGCGAGGACAATTCCGCATCCGGGACTTGGTGAAGGCGGAAAATATCACAAAAAAGAGACAGAGCATCCGCTTCCGGACAATGAAATTCTTACGTTCGCGCTTGCGGGAAATCAGAACTGCGGTAAAACAACATTATTTAATCAGCTGACCGGTTCCAGCCAGCATGTCGGAAATTTTCCGGGTGTTACAGTAGACAGAAAAGATGGAAATATTCGTGGAAAAAGCAATACGCTGGTTACCGACCTTCCGGGTATTTACTCTATGTCACCGTATTCCAGCGAGGAGATCGTAACTCGAAATTTTGTGCTTGATGAGCATCCAAAAGGAATCATTAATATTGTAGATGCGACGAATATCGAGAGAAACCTGTATCTGACGATGCAGTTGATGGAACTGGATATTCCAATGGTACTTGCGCTGAATATGATGGATGAGGTGAGGGAAAACGGCGGTTCCATTCTGGTCAATCAGATGGAGGAGATGCTGGGAATCCCGGTCATTCCGATTTCTGCGGCAAAGAATGAAGGAATTGATGAACTGGTACAGCATGCCGTTCATGTAGCAAAATATCAGGAACGTCCGCAGGCAATTGATTTCTGTGATGTGAATGAAGATGGTGGTGCGGTACATCGGTGCCTTCATGCAATCATGCATCTGATTGAGGATCATGCGAAGGCAGCCGGGATTCCGGTACGTTTTGCAGCAGCGAAGCTTGCCGAAGGTGATTCGCTGATTATGGAAAGTCTGAAACTGGACCAGAATGAAAAAGAGACACTGGAGCATATCGTTAAACAGATGGAAAAAGAGCGTGGGCTTGACCGTGCAGCGGCTATTGCCCATATGCGTTTTGATTTCATTGAGAAAGTCTGTGATGAAACAGTCGTAAAGCCAAAAGAAAGCAAAGAACATCTGAGGAGTATGAAGATTGACCGCATTCTGACAGGAAAGTATACGGCAATTCCGTGCTTTATCGGAATCATGGGACTTGTTTTCTTTCTGACTTTCAGCGTGATCGGTGCATTTCTGCAGAATATTCTTGAGATGGGCATTACGGCACTGGGCAATATTGTAGATCATTGGATGAGTGCGGCCGGTGTCAATGATGTGATTCATTCGCTTGTTATGGATGGAGTTTTTAACGGAGTCGGAAGTGTTTTAAGTTTCCTTCCGGTTATTGTGACGTTATTTTTCTTCTTATCTTTGCTGGAAGACAGCGGATATATGGCGAGAGTTGCCTTTGTGATGGATAAACTTCTTCGAAAGATCGGACTTTCCGGAAGAAGTATTGTTCCGATGCTGGTCGGATTTGGCTGTACTGTTCCGGGTGTTATGGCAAGCCGTACACTTCCGTCGGAACGTGACCGTAAGATGACGATCCTGCTGACTCCGTTTATGAGCTGTTCGGCAAAGCTTCCAATCTATGCATTTTTTACGGCAGCATTTTTCCCGAAACATGGAGCGCTTGTGATGATTGCGCTGTACTTTGGCGGGATTTTGATGGGGATTCTTATGGCGCTTCTGATGCGGAGAACGTTGTTCAGTGGAGAAGCAGTGCCGTTTGTTATGGAACTTCCGAATTATCGTATGCCGGGTGCAAAGAATGTCGGACATCTGCTCTGGGACAAAGCGAAAGATTTCCTGCAGAGAGCATTTACTGTTATATTTATGGCAACACTGGTGATCTGGTTCCTGCAGACTTTTGATATGCATCTCAGTATTGTGACTGATTCAAAAGACAGTATTCTTGCGATGGTGGCAAGCGTGGTTGCGCCGATCTTCAAACCGATGGGATTCGGTGACTGGCGGATCTCCACAGCATTGATCACCGGATTTATGGCAAAAGAAAGCGTGGTATCGACACTTTCCGTTTTATTTGGAAGCACTGCGGCTTTGCTGGGATGTATTACACCTTTGGCTGCCGCGAGCCTGCTTGCATTCTGCCTTCTGTATACACCATGTGTTGCTGCAATTGCATCGGTCAAAAGAGAACTTGGCAGTAAATGGGCAGTTGGTGTTGTGGTCGGACAGTGTGTGATTGCATGGATAGTCGCATTTGTTGTGCATCTGGTCGGAGGGTTTTTCTTCTGATAGTTGATCGTATCAAACGGAAATTTCCGGGAGGGCAGGATATCATAGTGAAACTGCTATTTCCGGTAACGGCTTACATTCAGGGCAAGCCCCATTTCTCCGAGGAGAAAGACGATGGAAGTGCCACCGTAACTGATGAAGGGAAGTGTGATTCCGGTGTTGGGAATTGTGTTGGTGACAACGGCAATGTTCAGAATGACCTGAATTGCCAGATGTCCCATGATCCCGGCCGTAAGCAGAGCGGCAGAAAGTTCCTGACTGTGCATGGAGATCACGCAGAGCCGCCAGAGCAGCAGGGCGAAGACCAGAATCAGGATAATGGCACCTGCAAGCCCTGTTTCTTCACATATAATTGAAAAAATCATATCATTCTGGGCTTCGGGGACAAAGCCCAGTTTTTGTATGCTGTCACCAAGACCACGGCCAAAAAGCCCACCGCTTCCAATCGCATAAAGCCCCTGAATGGTCTGGAAGCCTTTTTCATATTTTTCCGGATCGCGCCAGATAGCGAGGCGTTCCAGACGGTAGCTTTCTGCAGCGAGAAAGACGGCAATAAAACCGATGCCGGCACTGCCGAGCGCGACGAACTGCATGTAGTGTGGACTGGAAGCGAAGATCAGAATGACACCGATTCCGAGAATGATGATCGCGGTACTTAAGTTGTTGGAACCGACCAGACCTACGATGGGGAGCAGAGTCAGCATCGTGCGGCACATGAACCAGAAGCCGTCCGTTCGCCTGCGAGAGTATTCTATCTGCCAGGTGAGAAAGAGAATGACGGCAACTTTGGCAAACTCTGAAGGCTGAAAGGAAAGAGGACCGAGATTCAGCCAGCGTTTTGAACCGTTGATCTCCTGTCCGACAAGCAGTACTGCGGTAGAAAGAAGCATGGAGAGCAGATAGGCGGCAGGCGCAAGCCGGACAAAAAAGCGATAATTCATAGTGGAGATTACATACATGGCACCAAGACCGAGTGAGGTGGCGAAAAGCTGTTTTTTGAAGTAATAGGCAGAGTCATGGAAGCGAACCCGGCCGTTGTATTCGCTGGCACTTAAGAGGATGATCAGCCCAAAAACAGCCAGGACAAGAACGAGGATCAGAAGGGCAGTATCAACAGGTGGTTGTGCGTTCTTTTTCTGATCGGACATGAAGCACCCCAAAAGTCTTTTATTAAATGCTATATAAAAAATACCGAAAATATACATGAGGGATTGTACAAAAATAATGGTGTGCTATAATTTCATTAATCCGATCCTGAATGTTCTTACCGGCGGTGCAACATATTCTTTATCCGATGTTGCAGGCAAAGAAAGAAGAGGAACCGGCAGAACCGACCACGAAAATCTGTCCTTACTGTCAGAGTGAGATCAGTATCAAAGCAAGCCGCCGCCCGCACTGCACATCGGTACTTGAAGAAACAAAACACCTTGCGGGACAGTGCCGTGTGAACAGTTATGAAAATAGATCTGATATTATGTAAACTATGGAGGGGCTATGGAGTACAGAGAAAAGCTGGAAAAGAAATTATTTGAAATGCAGGATCTGAAATACAGGGATTTTCACAGCAGGCTGCTTCCGGGAATCGACAAAGAAACGATTATCGGGATCCGCACACCGGAGCTTCGAAAATTTACAAAAGAGTATGCAAAGACTCCGGAGGCAGAGCTTTTTATGCAGGAGTTGCCACACAGATATTATGAAGAGAACAATATGCATATAATGATTGCATCGTGGATAAAAGATTACGAAAAATGCCTTGCGGAAGTGAAAAGATTTCTTCCGTATGTAAATAACTGGGCAACCTGTGACCTCCCTGCACCAAAGATTTTTGTAAAACATAAAGATGAATTGCTTCCGGAGATCCGCAGCTGGATTGCGTCAGATGAGACTTATACGATCCGTTATGGAATCGGCATGCTGATGACGTTTTATCTGGATGAAGATTTCAGACCGGAATATCTGAAAATGGCAGCAGATGTCGAATCTGAAGAATACTATGTAAATATGATGATCGCATGGTATCTTGCAACGGCGCTTGCGAAGCAGTGGGATGCCACCATTCCATATCTGGAAGAACGTAAGTTGTCAGAGTGGGTGCACCGTAAGACTATCCAGAAAGCAATCGAGAGCTACCGGATCACACCGGAGCAGAAGGATTATCTGAAGACCCTGCGAAAATAGCATAGAAGACATACCACAAAACTCCTCCGCATACACTGTAAAAACAGTGCCTTCGGAGGAGTTTTCTTTGAAAGATTACATCGAAGAACGTGCAGTGGAAATTGCATATTACATAATAGAAACGAAAGCAACGGTACGGCAGACAGCAAAAAAATTCGGGATAAGCAAGAGTACGGTACATAAAGATGTCACAGACCGGCTAAGCGAAATCAATCCCGGCCTTGCGGGGGAAGCCCGTAAGATTCTAGACGTCAATAAGGAAGAACGCCACATCCGTGGCGGACTTGCTACCCGGGAGAAGTACCTTCATATGCAGCATTGAACCAGCGGACGTACCCCGGCGCCTCCTCGATATGCAATGAAAAAAGAAGCAGCTGGATCACAGCTGCTTCAGTACGTTTAAGAGTTTTGTATTATCGTCGGGCATCATGATGCAGAAGCGGACAAATTCACCGTCCAGACACTGGAAGGAAGAACAGTCGCGGATCATCAGGCCTTTTTTGATGCAGGCCTCAAAGACATCGGCGGAAGTCAGACCGTCCCGGCGGATTTTTAATAAGATAAAATTGGCATAGGCAGGATAAACTTTAAAAGTTGGGATATTTTGAAGTTCCTGCTCCATGCGGTCACGCTCATCGAGAATCAGATCACGCGTTTCCTGAATGTAGTCGTGGTCACGGAGCATCAGCTCTCCGGCAAAGGCACCAAGACTGTTCAGTGACCATGGCGTCTGTTTTTCTCGCATTTTGGAAAGAAATTCCATATTTCCGGTAATTCCGTAACCGAGACGCATGCCCGGTGCAGCATAAAATTTAGAAACACCACGCAGTACCATGAGATTGGTAAATTCTCTGGTCAGAGGAATCGCAGTTATTTCTTCGACATCCGGTGCGAACTCTGCGTAAGTTTCATCGATCATGACAAAAATATCTTTATCGGCACAGAATGCGATCAGTTTGCGGAGATCCTCCTGCATGACCGCAGAGGAAGTCGGGTTGTTCGGATTGCAGAGAATCAGGAAATCATAACCGTTTTCCAGAATTTTGCACAAATCCTCTACATCGAGAGTGAAATTTCGTTCTTCTCGCAGATGATAATATTCCTGTGTGCTTCCGGAGAAAGAGAGTTCTCTGGAATATTCGGAATATGTCGGTCCGAGAATCAGGGTGTGTTTCGGCGCACGTTCCTGAATCAGAAGTGAAATCAGTTCACTGGAACCGTTGCCCGGTAAAATAAATTCAGCGGGAATCCTGCAGTATTCTGAGATCGTATTTCTGAGAGACACATAATCTCTGTCCGGATAGGAAGAAAAAAGATCAACATTTTCTGCAATTGCTCTTTTTACAGAGGCGGAGAGTCCCAGCGGATTGACGTTTGCTCCAAATTTGACGATATCTTCTTTATTTAAATGATAGTAGTCACATATTTTTTCTATGTCACTTCCATGAAAAACCATTTTTGTAGTCATAAGGTTACACTCCTCATTTTTTCGCTATTTACTATAATAAATCATCGAAGCGTTTTTTACAATAGACAACCGTCGAAGATGTGTTATACTAGAAAAACAGATGTTATTGTGAACAGAAACAAACAGACAACATTTGTAATAATATTTATAGCAGACAAAAATGTAAGGTGAGGGATAAATATGAGACTGCAGATTGTGCAGGATGCACTGAAAACAAAAAATATCAAATATGAATATACCGAAGAGGATGGCTGCGGCAGCCTTGATTTTATGTTCCGCGGTCTGAAATTTCATGTGTGGGAGTACTGCGATGGAATCTGGGGCGCAGAAACGAACATCTATGAGGCTGGCAGAAGCGAGGACATCGAGGGTGATTATGAAGAAAAAATTGCCGATGAGATTCTGTCATGGCCGGATATGATCAATAACTGAACAGGAGAGAAAAATGAAACTTGTGAATATCGCCGATGAAGGCGCAAAATATAAATGGCAGCTTTACGATCTATATGATAAAGCATTTCCGGAACAGGAGAAAAAGCCCCTGCATGTAATGGAAAAACTGGTAGCAGATGGAAAGATGGAGATGCTTGCCATGGTCGACGAAGATGAATTCGCAGGACTGGCAATCAATCTGATCGATGCGGAGCAGGATCGGGCGCTTCTGGATTATTATGCGATCGCACCGGAGAAACGAAATTCCGGATATGGAAGCATGGGACTGGAGGCATTGCTTAAAAAGTTCAAAAATCATAAATATATTTTTGAAATAGAAACACAGGATGAAAAAGCAGAAAATGCCGAAGAACGCAAAAGAAGAAAGGCTTTTTATCTTCGGAACGGACTTAGGGAGACAGGATTGTTTGTAAATGTGTATGATACGGATTTTGAAATCCTTACACCGGACGGTGAGCTGACTTTCTGGGAATATGTAGATTTTCTGCGAGAAGTAATGTATGAAGAATACGTACAGATTCTTCGCCCGACTCTGATCGCGATGAAAAAGAAATAGCAAATAATATAACAGACAGTAATAAAAATACAAAAGGAAATTGAGGACAGGGAATGTGGGAGAGAATGTAATTTTAGTTTATCTGGTAGTATGTTTTTTTGTATTTCTGGCGGGATTTGTAGATTCGATTGCCGGAGGAGGCGGACTGATCTCGCTTCCGGCATATATGATCGCAGGGCTGCCTGTACATACAGCAATTGCAACAAATAAAATGAGCAGTTTTATGGGGACTTCTGTATCGTCTTTTTACTACATGAAAAAAGGCTTTATGAAGTGGAGAATCTGTATTCCTGCTGTTTTTGGTGCGATTGCCGGTTCCTGGATGGGTTCTCATCTGGCACTTCTGATTTCGGAGAGCGTTTTGAAGATTGCCATGCTGATCGTGCTGCCGATAATTTTGTTTTATGTTCTGAGGAACAACGCGCTTAAAGGAAATGAGGAAAATACAACAGACGTAATTGATGGAATGCTGATTTTTAAATGCGCGATCATTGCGGTCGTAATCGGTGTATATGACGGTATTTACGGGCCGGGAACGGGTACATTTCTGATGCTTTTGTTTACGGGATTCTGTCATATGACACTGAATGATGCAGCAGGAACCACAAAAGCGATCAACCTGACAACCAATATCACGGCCCTTGTGGTATTTCTGATCAATGGTAAAGTACTTCTTCCATTGGGAATTGCAGCCGGGGTATGCAATATGGCGGGCAATTATCTCGGAAGCCACAGTTTTACATCTAATGGACACAAGATCGTAAAACCGGTTATGATCGTGGTGATCGTGATTTTCTTTATTAAAGTATTGACAGAATTGATTTGAAACAACAAAAGCCAGAGCTTAATAGCCCTGGCTTTTGATATATTCATAAGTTCTCTTGCAGTTGTCATGGTCTCTGGCAACAAATAAATTTTCGCGCATTGCGGTATAAGTTTCTTTTTCCCGAAAACCATTTTCGGCGTACTCGCGGATGAGACGTACCAGCTCATTCTGCTTTGTACAACGGTCACCGAACAGATCTTTTTCCATATCTATATAGCTTCCGTTGGTTTCGTTGTACTGTTTCAGATCAAACTGATAAAAAAGTATCGGTTTTTCCAGATAATAAGCATCCCAGCAGGCACTTGAATAATCTGTGATCATCATGGAACAGCCCATAAGAAGCTGATTCAGAGGCACGGAATTGAAAGAAATCAGTTCGATCAGATTATTATCAGCATGGAAATTATCAATAAATTCCCTGAGCTTCGGATGAATATAAAATACAAGCCGAATCTGTTTTTCTTTCAGATAATCCAATAACTCCTGATCATTCAGAAGGGAAGTATAGTGCCGATAATAACTGCTCTGACAAAACAGCTCATCATTCTGGCCTTCCAGCCAGCTTCGCCATGTCGGCATCAGCAATATAAACGGATGTGCCGGATCAGCGGTGTTTTCCAGCTTGTCCCAGCGTGCGAGTCCGGTGACAGGGACTTTGGACGGTTCGTATTCCATATGCTGTGTGATGATATTTTTTTCAAATTCAGATGATGCCGTAAAATATGTCACAGGCGAGGAAGAATGCACCCCAAAAAGATTATCTACATTTTTAAGGTACAGCACGCCATGCTGAAGAAAATAGAGTTTTTGTTTATTGATCTCTCTTGTGATAGGGTTCGGCATCGGTTTCCAGATATAGGCATGGTGACGTCCGTCCGGAGAAATATACAGATCCGCAGTCAAAAGATACAGAATATGGCGAAAACTCAGGAAAGGGATCACGTTTTTACTGTATTTCTGCATGTCATTCCACTGAGGAGATTTCCGGTCCAGAATAAAGTAGACATTCTTTTCATTTTGTTTCATACAGTATTCAAAAAAGTAAAAACCATTTTCCTGCGCGGTGACACAGAATTTTTCGTAAATCAGCCATATATGATGTTTCTTGAGGAGTTTGCCGAATATTTTATAAATAGCAAAAGCGGACAGTTCCTTTATTCGGAAACTGAGTCGGTCATGTGGCTGCCAGTGACGGCATCGAAGCAGGAAACTGTGACCGGAGCCGCCCATCGGGAAATACACGAAATCACCCCGACGGACATAGTGCCTTCCGAGAAGGAGGGCAAGACGGACTTTGCTGTCAAGAACGGCTGTGTAAACAGTATCGGAAGTCGTGTCCTGAAAAACCAGTGCCCAGTCACCGTCATTTTGTTCCAGAAAAGAGACGTCAATCTTTAGTACCATTTCTGATGAATCGTCTATCGACAGTTCTACAGGATGTGAAAAATGAAATCCTGTATTCTGAAAAACGATTGAAGCCTGAAGCTGTGTGGCTTTCTCAGGACGACTCAGAAGCAGAATGAGCCTTTTCTTTTTTATTTTTAAGTTTTTAATATGAAGTGTTTGTTCCATAAAAACCTTCCTGATCATGGATGAAGGCGATTATTTCCGCTTCATCCATTTTTTGATTTCTTCGCAGATATGTCTGCTGTGTTCGTGATCTTCAAACCGGAAATATTCCTGCTGCATTTGTTCATATTTTGGTTCCATGCGGAAGCCATTCTGGATTGTTTTTTCCAGAGAATCCAGCAGCTGATCAAGAGTTTCGGCACGGTCACCAAAGAGGTCTGTCTTCATGTCAATGTAGCTGCCATGTGCTTCATTGTATTTGTCCAGATCAAACTGGTAAAACAGAGTCGGCTTGTTCTGGTACAGGACATCCCAGGAGACACTGGAATAATCCGTGATCAGCATTTTGCACTGCATCAGCAGTTCATTTACCGGTGTGTCACCGAAAGATTTCAGGTGAATACGGTCGCCTGCAATGTGGAAAGATTCCGTATGTGTCTGGAAAATCGCGTGCAGATAAAAATTTGCGTGCAGATCATATTTTTCCAGAATATCTTTAAAACGCTGAGAATTAAGCAGTGCTGCATAATGCCGGAAATAGTCGCTTTCTTCAAATTCGCGGTCAGAAGCACCTTCCAGCCAGCTTCTCCATGTCGGCATAACCAGAATATCATGTGAATTCTGAGATTTGTCTTTTAATACATCCCAACGTGCGAAACCGGTATTGATCACTTCATCCGGTTCATAATCAAAGTTATCAATTACGATCTGCTTTTCCTTTTCACTTGTAACAACAAAAAGATCGCAGCTACCCGGCTTGCCTTTGCCATAGAAGAAATCGACACGTTTCAATGCTGTAACCCCATGCTGAAGAAACACGAACGGCAGATTTTTCGTATATCTGGTAAAAATACTGTGGCGGCTTCTCTGTGCGTAAATATGACTGCGGGCATCGGTACTTACGAGCAGTTCGGCAGCAAGGATATAACACATATGACGAATTGTCATAAAGTGTACAACATTTTTCTTATATGGACGGATCATATCATAGTCAGGAGAATCTTTCGTGATCACATAGTAAATTTTCTGACCGAGATAGGTTTCCTCGTCATGGTCCATGCAGTGTTTGAAGAAATAATATCCGTTGTCCTGTGCTCTGGTCGAGTATTTCTCGTCTACAAGGCAGATATGTTTCTTTTTCCAGTAAGGCTTTGCTATATTATAAAGAAACATTGCAGTAAATTCCTTCAAAACGATATCAAAACCATCGTATTGTTCGCGGGCACGATTGATCAGCGCCAGTTTGGCTCCGCCGGTGTAATAAGGATAGACATAAAAATCATCCGGTGTGCGGAAAGAACCATTGTACAGGAATTTCATGAACATACGACGGCGTGGTGGGATGAGAATCTGTATAAGACTGGTGCGTTCGGTGTCGGAATCGAAAAGCTGAATCATGACATCCCAGTAAAGTCCGTTCCAGTCAATCGTGTGGAGATCAAGTGTTATTTTTATGCGAAGAAGCTCTCCGTTTTCTTTAATTCGGACCGTCTTAAAATCATAGGAAATGGCATCTTCGAGAAGCTTGTTACGAAAACGCAAAATGCTTTTCTGGTATTTGAGAGAACCGGGGTTCAGGTCAAAAGTAATCCGAAGAATTCCGCCGCGCATGTTTAAGCCCTTTAACTCGCAGCGGTGGGATAACTGCACGTGGTGGTTGCGGCTGTGCAGAGTGATAGTAAGCGACTGGTCGGAAACGGTCTCCGGGTTAAGACCAAGCTCCACGATACGTTCGGTTGGAGGTACTTTAACATCATCTTTCAGATAAATGTCTTCGATAAAAATATGAGGTGCCGGGGCAGAAGTGAAACCGGAAATTTCGTGCAGGCGATAGTAGGAAATTTTTGATGTAGTGGTCATTTCTGCAAGCAGACGGAAGGTTTTTGTGTAACGATATTCGTAAAATTCCTGCAATGCGGTAAAATCCAGAAGATAAGTGTCTGAAGACAGACTGGAGATTCCCGGATATAAGATGGTTCTGGTATCAGTGTCTTTCAGTAAAAAACGGACAGAATCTGTCGGTGATACCGGAGCGTTTATCAGTTTTAAAGTGATTCTGCCTTCGGCGGCAGATATAATTTCAACATCGAGAGAACCTGTGATCGTCAGGTTAGATGAAGAATTTTGATTGCTGAGCATAATGCCTCCTTGATAAAATAGTGTCCTTTTGGCGGACGTTTTGTGAAATTGTGCATTCATTATAACATAGGGGAGAGTGCAAAACAACGAGGAGAAAATTGACAAAGGATATTGCCGTGGGATAAAATAGTTTGAAAGGCAGAAAATCAGAAAGGAAACTACAGATGAATGTAAAAAGCAGATTTACAAAAAATAATACGCTGGCAATGAAGGGAATTGCGATTTCTTTTTTGCTTTTTTATCATTGTTTTTCGAAGAAATCCAGGATGGGCGGCATGTATGTGGATTTTGCACCGCTTTCCAGAGAAGTGGCAATGATGATCAGCCGCTGTATGGTTCAGTGCGTTGGGCTGTTTGCTTTTTTGTCTGTATATGGACTTACACGTTCTGTAAAAAAGAAATATCAGTCTTATGAGTTCAGTGGCCGGGAAGGAACTATGTTTGTACTGGAGAGATATCTGCATCTGGTACTGTTCTTTACAATTCCCTTTTTCTTCTGTATGGGTGTGACATTTCTGACAGATACATCCAGTTATGCGAAGGGGCTGGTAAGTGCACTGGTCAGTATTGTCATGGATTTCTTCTGTGTGGGACATCTTTTTGGCACACAGGTGCTGATCAGTACCTGGTGGTATTTAAGTCTGGAAGTACTTCTCATCGTATTTCTTCCGTTTGTTCTGCGTTTTTATCGGAAATACAGTTGGCTGATCGTACTTATGTTTCTGCTTCCGGGAAGCTTTCTGATTGAAAAGCATGTGCATCTTACAAAATATCTGTTTGTGATGCCGCTTGCAGTATGTTTTGCAGATCAGGATGTACTGGAGAGAATCCGCGATTTTATGATTGTCAGAAACAAATGGATGAATAAAATCCTTAAGTTTGCGATAGAAACGATTGTCATGTGTGCACTTTTTATGTTCTGGTACAGTAAATGGGGCAGAAATCATTTTGAATTTGTGCTGAACGGACTGATCCCGGTGTCTGTGATCTGCTGGTCGTATGAATTTTTGATCAATCTTCCGGTGATCCGTGAAATCCTGCAGTTCATGGGAAAACATTCTGCGAATGTATTTTACATACATAGTTTTATCCGTGCAAAATGGATTGGAAATTTTGTATATTCCTTTGGACATGCATTTCTGATCTGGTTTGTATTGATGGCGAGCAGCATCGTGATTTCAATCTTTTTGGAGGGAATAAAAAAAGCCGTTCGGTTTGAACGGCTTTCGGGAAAAATAACAGATAGAATTCTGGGCTGGGCAGACAAAATACTCTGGTGCGTCAGCAGAAACGACGTTTGATGGCTTTACAGATCTGTCGGCTGTGCTGCTGATCCTTAAACTGAAAATATTCCGAACGCTGTCGGGCATAGGCTGGTTTTAATGCAAAGTCATGTTCGGCAGCTTTTTCTATGAGATCAAACAGTTCAGATGAAGTTTCGGCACGGTCACCAAACAGATCTTTATGCATATCAATGTAGCTGCCGTGAGCCTCATTGTACTGATCAAGGTCAAACTGATAAAACAGAGTCGGTTTGTTCTGGTAAAGCATATCCCAGCAGACGCTGGAATAATCTGTGATCAGCATACGGCATTTCATCAGCATCTCGTTTACGGGTGTATCCCCGAATGAAAGTACATGGATCCTGTTACTTGCTATACGGAAGGTCTTAAGGTGGCTCTGAAACTTGGCGTGCAGATAAAAATAAATCTGAAGGTCATATTTTTCCAGAATTTCACTGAAACGTTCGGAGTTAAGAAGCTGCATATAGTTTCGGAAGTAGTCACTGTTTTCAAATGCTTCATCTGAAACTGAATCGAGCCAGTTTCGCCAGGTTGGCATAATCAGGATATTATGGCTTTCCTGAGAGCAGTCTTTCAGAACATCCCAGCGTGCAAATCCGGTATTGGCGACTTCGGCCGGTTCATAACCAAAATTGTCGAGGATGATTTTTTCTTCCATTGTATTTGTGACGATAAAAAGATCACATCCGCTGCGCATTCCTTTTCCATAAAAGGCATCGACGCGTTTCAGAGCAGTCACCCCGTGCTGCAGAAAAACGGATTTCTTCTTTTTTATATAGCGGTTAAAAATACTGTGCCGACACTGTGTTGCATATGCATGGTATTTGGAGTCGGAACTGATGATCAGCTCCGCGGCGAGAAGGCAGCACATATGACGGAGCGACATAAAAGGAATAATATTTCTGCCGTATGGTGCGACTTTCGGATAGTCCGGTGATTTTTTATCTATAATATACAAAATCTTCTTATTTAAATAAGCCTGTTCATTGTTTTCCATGCAGTGTTTGAAAAAGTAATAGCCGTTATCCTGTGCCATGGAAGAAAATTTTTCACATACAAGGCAGATATGCTGCTTTTTCCAGTAGCTGCGAGTGAGACGGTAGAGCAGGACCGCAAATATTTCCTTATAAATAAGAGAAGTGCTGTCGTATGGAGTACACTCACGGTAGGCGAATGCCAGCGTTTTATCTCCGGTATAAAATGGATAGAAAGAAAAGCCGTTTTCGGTATGATGCGCTCCGTTATAAAGGAATTTATGAAAAAGCCGTTGCCGGGTATCCATATGGACAGGAATCTCTGCAAGCTCCCCGGATGCAGGATCTTCCAATATGATGTATACGTGCCAGTACAGGCTTTTGAGCAGCAGATCCTTAAGGTTCAGCGAAATCTGCAGGCGCACAGTGGATTTTCTATCAGCAATGAGATCTGTCCGGAAATCAAAGGAAGTGGCATCTTCGTTCAGTTTATTCTGATAGGAAAGGATAGTTTTTACATATTTAAAAGAACCGGCTGTAAGATCTGCGCTGATATTCAGGTTTCCATGGCGGAGTCGGATGGAGCGCAGAGAGCAGGACGCAGCCGGGTTGGAAAGTGTCTGATTGGTCATAAGTCCTCCGAAAAAATTTTTTCTATATTATATCATAAAAAAATCGGAATAAACAGTTGACATGAAGAAAAAGATGTGATAAGTTAATACAGAACGCTGCCGAAGACAGTAGGTGCCGTAAGGCATAAGGATCAAAACGCCTACCGAGGACTAAGTATTCTATTTAAGATTACAGAGACCTTACTGTCATGCAGTAAGGCTTTTTTTATGTTTTGACGCGGCGGTATAAATCTATAAGGAGGTGTACCATTTATGGCAAAAGTAGAACTGAAACAACCAATCGTAGAAGAAATCTCAAACAGCATTAAAGACGCACAGGCAGTAGTACTTGTTAACTACAGTGGTCTTACAGTTGAACAGGATACAATTCTGCGTAAGGAATTAAGAGAAGCTGGTGTTCAGTACAAAGTTTACAAAAACACAATGATGAAACGTGCATTCGCAGGTACTGATTGTGAAGAACTTAGCCAGCATCTGGAAGGAACTAACGCTCTTGCAATTTCTGCAACAGATGCTACAGCACCGGCAAGAATCCTTGCTAAATACGCAAAACAGTTCCCGGCTCTTGAACTCATCGCAGGTGTAGTTGAAGGAGCATACAATGATCAGGCTGGAATTCAGGCTCTGTCTCAGGTTCCGTCCAGAGAAGAACTTCTTGGAAAACTTCTTGGAAGCATCCAGTCCCCTATTACCAACTTTGCTCGTGTGCTTAATCAGATCGCAGAGGCAAATGGTGGAGCAGCTGAAACAGAAGCAGCAGCTGAATAATAAATAAAATAAATTTTAAAAATGGAGGAAAATTAAAATGGCAAAATTAACAACAGAAGAATTTATTGCAGCAATCAAAGAATTATCTGTATTAGAATTAAATGAACTCGTAAAAGCTTGCGAAGAAGAATTCGGTGTATCCGCAGCAGCAGGTGTTGTAGTAGCAGCAGCTGGAGCAGCTGGAGAAGCAGCAGAAGAAAAAGATGAGTTCGACGTAGAACTTACAGAAGTTGGACCGAACAAAGTAAAAGTTATCAAAGTTGTTCGTGAAGTTACCGGTCTTGGACTGAAAGAAGCTAAAGCAGTAGTTGACGGTGCTCCGAAGGTTGTTAAAGAAGGCGCATCCAAAGCAGAAGCTGAAGACATCAAAACAAAACTTGAAGCAGAAGGCGCTAAGATCACTCTTAAATAATTCTGTTAAAGAACGAAGCGATACGGGGACACCTTATGGTGTCCCTGTTTTTGCGTTACACGGTATACAGAAAAATGTCGGGAGCATTTTTGAGATAAAATCAAGATAAAAATTTCGAAATAGTTGTTGACAGGTTGACATCGCTATGCTATAGTGAAGAATGCTATATTATGGCAAGGATATGCCTGTTTATCTCAAACCGTAAACAGGATCATGTTGTAAAATAAATAAAAAAACAGGGGTGAAACGTCAATGGAAAAAAACAGAATTCGTTCTGTAAAAACTGGAAAAAGCATGCGCATGAGCTACCAGAGACAAAAAGAAGTTCTGGAAATGCCGAATTTGATTGAAGTCCAGAAAGATTCCTATAAGTGGTTTCTCGATGAGGGCCTCAAAGAAGTGTTTGATGATATTTCTCCGATCGCGGATTATGGCGGAAAGTTCAGCCTGGAATTCATCGATTTCACGTACGATGCAAAAGATGCAAAATATACCATCGAACAGTGCAAAGAACGTGACGTAACTTACGCGGCACCTTTGAAGGTTCGCGTGCGACTGATTAACAAAGAAACAGAGGAAATCAACGAACACGAGATCTTTATGGGAGATCTTCCGTTAATGACAGAGACAGGTACTTTTGTTATCAACGGTGCTGAGCGTGTTATCGTCAGTCAGCTGGTGCGTTCCCCTGGTATCTACTATGCGATTGCGCATGATAAAATTGGTAAGAGATTATTTTCCAGTACTGTTATTCCGAACAGAGGTGCATGGCTGGAATATGAGACTGATTCCAATGATGTCTTCTATGTACGTGTGGACAGAACCCGCAAGGTTCCGATCACTGTGCTGATTCGTGCCCTTGGTATCGGCACCAATGCAGAAATCGTAGAATTATTTGGTGAAGAGCCAAAAATCCTCGCAAGTTTTGCAAAAGATACATCTACCAACTATCAGGAAGGTCTTCTTGAATTATATAAGAAGATCCGTCCGGGCGAGCCGCTCGCAGTAGAGAGCGCTGAGAGCCTTATCATGGCAATGTTCTTTGATCCGAGAAGATATGACCTTGCCAAAGTTGGACGTTATAAATTTAATAAGAAACTTCACTTTAACAAACGTATCGTCGGACATAAGCTCGGCGAGACTGTTGTGGATCCGTCTACAGGAGAAATCCTTGCAGAAGAAGGAACCAACGTAACAGTTGAACTTGCTGACAAGATTCAGAATGCAGCAGTACCATTCGTATGGATTCAGGGTGAAGAACGTAAGATCAAAGTTCTTTCCAGTATGATGGTCGATATCACTGCGCATGTTGATCTTGACTGTGATCCGAAAGACTTGGGTGTTACAGAATTAGTATACTATCCTGTACTCGAAAAGATTCTGGAAGAAAATGATAATCTTGAGGATATCAAAGCTGCTGTCCAGAGAGATATCCACGACCTTATCCCGAAGCATATCACAAAGGAAGACATCCTTGCTTCCATCAACTACAATATGCATCTGGAATACGGAATCGGAAATGATGATGACATCGACCATCTGGGCAACCGTCGTATCCGTTCTGTTGGTGAACTTCTTCAGAACCAGTACCGCATCGGTCTTTCCAGACTGGAAAGAGTCGTACGTGAGCGTATGACAACTCAGGACACAGAGAGTGTTTCTCCGCAGTCCCTGATCAATATCAAACCTGTAACTGCAGCAGTGAAAGAGTTCTTCGGTTCTTCCCAGCTGTCACAGTTTATGGATCAGAACAACCCTCTTGGTGAACTGACACATAAGAGACGTCTTTCTGCACTGGGACCTGGCGGTCTGTCACGAGACAGAGCCGGATTCGAGGTCCGAGACGTTCACTATTCTCACTATGGTCGTATGTGCCCGATCGAGACACCTGAAGGTCCGAACATCGGTCTGATTAACTCCCTTGCATCCTATGCAAGAATTAACGAATATGGATTTATTGAGGCTCCATATCGTAGAATAGATAAAGCAGACCCGGCAAATCCGGTCGTAACGGATGAAGTTGTTTACATGACAGCAGATGAAGAAGATAACTACCATGTAGCACAGGCGAATGAGCCGCTGGATGAGGAGGGACATTTCCTTCATAAGAATGTATCCGGTCGTTTCCGTGAAGAAACACAGGAATATGAGAAGCGCATGTTTGACTACATGGACGTATCTCCTAAGATGGTATTCTCCGTAGCTACAGCACTGATTCCGTTCCTGCAGAACGACGACGCCAACCGTGCGCTGATGGGATCCAACATGCAGCGTCAGGCAGTACCACTTCTTACAACAGAAGCTCCTGTAGTAGGAACCGGTATGGAAACAAAGACAGCGGTCGATTCCGGTGTCTGCGTACTTGCAAAGAAATCCGGTACTGTTCTCCGTTCCACATCTACAGACATTACAATCAAGAACGATGATGGAACAAAAGATGATTATCATCTGATCAAATTCCTTCGCAGTAACCAGAGCAACTGCTACAACCAGAAACCGATCGTGTTCCAGGGTGAGCATGTAGAGGCCGGACAGGTTATCGCAGATGGTCCGTCTACCGCGAATGGTGAACTTGCCCTTGGTAAGAATCCGCTGATCGGCTTCATGACATGGGAAGGTTACAACTACGAGGATGCTGTCCTCTTAAGTGAAAGACTGGTAATGAACGATGTTTATACTTCAGTTCATATTGAAGAATATGAAGCAGAAGCCAGAGATACAAAGCTCGGACCGGAAGAGATCACACGAGATGTTCCTGGTGTCGGTGATGATGCTCTGAAAGATCTGGACGAACGTGGTATTATCCGTATCGGTGCAGAAGTTCGTGCCGGTGATATTCTTGTCGGTAAAGTTACTCCTAAGGGAGAAACAGAACTGACTGCAGAAGAACGCCTTCTGCGTGCTATTTTCGGTGAGAAAGCAAGAGAAGTCCGCGATACTTCCCTTAAGGTTCCTCATGGTGAATATGGTATTATCGTAGATGCCAAAGTATTTACAAGAGAGAACGGTGATGAACTGTCTCCTGGTGTAAATCAGGCAGTACGTATTTATATTGCTCAGAAACGTAAGATTTCTGTTGGTGACAAGATGGCTGGTCGTCATGGTAACAAGGGTGTCGTTTCACGAGTTCTCCCTGTTGAAGATATGCCATTCCTGCCGAACGGACGTCCGCTGGATATCGTGCTGAACCCTCTGGGTGTACCTTCCCGTATGAACATCGGTCAGGTTCTTGAGATCCACTTAAGTCTTGCTGCCAAAGCTCTTGGATTCAACGTTGCAACACCGGTATTCGACGGTGCGAGCGAAGTTGATATTCAGGATACTCTGGAACTGGCAAACGATTATGTAAATATTGAAGATTTTGAAGAGTTCCGTGCAAAATATCAGGATACACTTGCTCCTGATGTTATGGAATACCTTGATGAGCACAAAGATCACAGAGAGCTGTGGAAGGGTGTTCCGATTTCCAGAGATGGTAAAGTACAGCTTCGTGACGGACGTACCGGCGAGTACTTTGACGGTCGAGTAACAATCGGACACATGCATTATCTGAAACTGCATCATCTGGTTGATGATAAGATCCATGCACGTTCTACAGGTCCTTACTCACTCGTAACACAGCAGCCTCTGGGTGGTAAAGCTCAGTTCGGCGGACAGCGTTTCGGTGAGATGGAGGTTTGGGCTCTGGAGGCATATGGTGCTTCCTATACACTGCAGGAGATCCTGACCGTTAAATCCGATGATGTTGTTGGTCGTGTGAAGACATACGAAGCAATCATCAAAGGTGACAATATCCCTGAACCGGGAATTCCGGAATCCTTCAAGGTACTGTTAAAAGAACTTCAGTCTCTGGGACTTGATGTCAAAGTTCTCAAAGATGATAATACAGAAGTACATTTACTCGAGTCTGTAGATTACGGCGATACAGATCTTCGTTCCGTAATCGAAGGAGACAGCAGACATCGCAGAGAAGAAGAATCCTTCGGCAAACATGGCTACACCAAGCAGGAATTCGAAGGTGAAGAACTCGTAGATGTTGAAGAGGATGAGGACGAAGAAGATGATTTCATTGATTTCGACGAATCCTATGATGATGAAGACGACAAGTAAGAAAGGGGAAAGAATACATGGCAGAAACAACCACAGCCAATGAAACATATCAGCCAATGACTTTCGATGCCATCAAGATCGGACTGGCGTCCCCTGAGAAGATCAGAGAATGGTCCAGAGGTGAGGTACTGAAACCGGAAACCATTAACTACCGTACTCTGAAACCAGAGAAGGACGGACTTTTCTGTGAGAAAATTTTCGGGCCAAGCAAGGACTGGGAGTGCCATTGTGGTAAATACAAAAAGATCCGTTATAAAGGTGTTGTCTGCGACCGATGCGGCGTAGAAGTTACAAAGGCATCTGTCAGAAGAGAACGTATGGGACATATCGAGCTTGCAGCCCCGGTATCCCATATCTGGTATTTCAAGGGAATCCCGTCAAGAATGGGACTGATCCTTGATCTTTCTCCGAGAACATTGGAAAAGGTTTTATACTTTGCAAACTATATTGTACTGGATCCGGCAGACTCCGGACTTCAGTACAAACAGGTTCTTACAGAGAAGGAGTATCAGGATGCGCGTGAAGCATACGGATACAACTTCCGTGTAGGAATGGGTGCAGAGTCTATCATGGAACTGCTCAAAGCAATCGACCTCGAAAAAGATGCCGCAGAGCTGAAAGCAGAACTGGTTGACGCTACAGGACAGAAACGTGCCAGAATCATCAAGAGACTGGAAGTTGTAGAGTCCTTCCGTGAATCAGGAAACCGTCCGGAATGGATGATCATGACAGCAATCCCGGTTATTCCACCGGATCTGCGTCCTATGGTACAGCTTGACGGTGGCCGTTTTGCAACATCTGACCTGAATGATCTGTACAGAAGAATTATCAACCGTAACAACCGTCTGAAACGTCTTCTGGAGCTGGGCGCACCGGATATTATCGTGCGTAACGAAAAACGTATGCTTCAGGAAGCAGTAGACGCTCTGATCGACAACGGCCGTCGTGGCCGTCCGGTAACAGGACCTGGAAACAGAGCTCTCAAATCCCTTTCCGATATGCTGAAAGGTAAATCCGGACGTTTCCGTCAGAACCTGCTCGGTAAACGAGTTGACTACTCAGGACGTTCCGTTATTGTCGTTGGACCGGAACTTAAGATTTATCAGTGTGGTCTTCCGAAGGAAATGGCAATCGAGCTTTTCAAACCTTTCGTTATGAAAGAACTCGTTGCAAACGGAACTTCACACAATATCAAAAATGCTAAGAAAATGGTTGAAAAGCTTCAGCCGGAAGTATGGGATGTACTGGAAGATGTCATCAAAGAACATCCGGTTATGCTGAACCGTGCACCTACACTGCATCGTCTGGGTATCCAGGCATTCGAGCCGATCCTTGTAGAAGGTAAAGCTATCAAACTTCATCCGCTCGTTTGTACTGCGTTCAACGCCGACTTCGATGGTGACCAGATGGCTGTTCATCTTCCACTTTCACAGGAAGCTCAGGCAGAGTGCCGTTTCCTTCTGCTTTCACCAAACAACCTTCTGAAACCTTCAGATGGTGGTCCGGTAGCTGTTCCGTCACAGGATATGGTCCTTGGTATCTACTATCTGACACAGGAAAGACCTGGAAATCCGGGAGAAGGTAAGTTCTTCAAGAGCGTAAACGAAGCAATTCTTGCTTATGAAAATAAAGTTATCACTCTTCAGTCAAAGATCAAAGTTCGCTGCACAAGAACTCTGGCAGACGGAAGAGAAATGACAGGTGTCGTAGAATCTACACTTGGCCGTTTCCTGTTCAACGAAATCCTTCCTCAGGATCTTGGATTTGTTGACAGAAGCATTCCGGGTAATGAACTTCTCCTTGAAGTTGATTTCCTTGTAGGTAAGAAACAGCTGAAACAGATTCTGGAAAAAGTCATCAATACACACGGAGTAACGAAGACCGCAGAAGTTCTTGATGATATCAAGGCTACCGGTTACAAATACTCCACACGTGCTGCAATGACCGTATCCATTTCCGATATGACTGTGCCGCCTCAGAAACCTGAGATGATCCAGAATGCACAGAATATCGTTGACAAGATCACAAAGAACTACAAACGTGGTCTTATCACCGAAGAAGAGCGTTACAAAGAAGTTGTTGAAACATGGAAGAAGACTGACGATGAGCTTACCAAAGCACTTCTGAATGGTCTTGATAAATACAACAACATCTTCATGATGGCTGACTCCGGTGCCCGTGGTTCCGATAAACAGATCAAACAGCTTGCAGGTATGCGAGGTCTGATGGCTGATACAACCGGTCATACGATCGAACTTCCTATCAAGTCAAACTTCCGTGAAGGTCTTGAAGTACTGGAATACTTCATGTCTGCACATGGTGCTCGTAAAGGTATGTCCGATACAGCGCTTCGTACAGCCGATTCCGGTTACCTGACCAGACGAATGGTTGACGTTTCTCAGGAGCTGATCGTTCGTGAAACTGACTGCTGTGAAAACAGAGATGAGATTTCCGGCATGTATGTCAAAGGTTTCATGGATGGCAAAGAGGAAATCGAAAACCTTCAGGAACGTATCACAGGACGTTTCTCCTGTGAGACCATCACAAACAAAGATGGTGAAGTTCTTGTTAAAGCAAACCATATGATCACACCAAAACGTGCTGCCCGTATCATGAAAGAGGGCGTAAACGCAAATGGTGGCCCGATCGATGAAGTTAAGATCCGTACAATTCTGACTTGTAAATGCAAGGTTGGTGTCTGCGCAAAATGTTATGGCGCAAACATGGCAACCGGTGAAGCAGTTCAGGTTGGTGAGTCTGTTGGTATTATCGCAGCTCAGTCTATCGGTGAGCCTGGTACACAGCTTACCATGCGTACATTCCATAGTGGTGGTGTAGCCGGTGGAGATATCACACAGGGTCTTCCTCGAGTTGAGGAGCTTTTTGAGGCAAGAAAGCCGAAAGGTCTTGCTATTATCACAGAAATTCCTGGTGTTGCTGTAATCAACGATACTAAGAAAAAACGTGAGATTATCGTTACAAATCCGGAAAACGGCGATTCTAAGACATATCTGATTCCTTATGGATCACGTATCAAGATTGCTGACGGACAGGTTCTGGAGGCTGGTGATGAGCTGACAGAAGGTAGCGTAAATCCACATGACATTCTGAGAATCAAAGGCGTTCGTGCAGTTCAGGATTACATGCTTCGTGAAGTACAGCGTGTATACCGTCTGCAGGGTGTTGAGATCAGTGATAAACATATCGAAGTTCTCGTTCGCCAGATGCTGAAGAAGATCCGTATCGAAGAAAACGGAGATACAGAGTTCCTTCCGGGAACACTCGTTGATGTTCTTGAATTTGAAGAAGTCAATGAAAAACTCGAAAAAGAAGGAAAGACACCGGCAGAAGGAAAACAGATCATGCTTGGTATTACCAAGGCATCTCTGGCAACAGATTCTTTCTTGTCAGCAGCATCCTTCCAGGAGACAACCAAGGTTCTGACAGAAGCAGCAATCAAGGGTAAAGTTGACCACCTTGTAGGTCTGAAAGAAAACGTTATCATTGGTAAGCTGATCCCGGCCGGAACCGGTCTGAAACGTTACAGAGACATTCAGCTTGATACCGGAATGCCGGAAGAAATCCCGGCAGAGTCCGAAGAAACTGCAGAAGCACTTCCGGAAGATGAAGAACTCATCATAATGGATGATGCCGATGAAGAAATTTTGGACGATGTGGACGAAGAGCCAACAGAAGATATAACAGAAGATACAACAGAAGAGTAAAATATAGAATCCCTGACTGTACTGCGGTACAGTCGGGGATTTTTGCATCTAAAACTATTCCTTAAGAAGACGTTGTAAATATGAATATTGTATGAAAAAATATGGAAAAATATCGAAAATTACAGACAGAGGCAGGTGAACATGCTATACTAGGGGCATGTGAGCGACTATAAATGGAAAGATATTTCAGAAGGAAAGGAGGGGGAATGATGGATAAACATTTGCCGGTATCTGTATGGCCGGAATGGAAGATTGTTGAAAAAATCGGCGAAGGTTCTTTTGGTAAAGTTTATAAAGCATGCCGGACAGAGCAGGGAACAACATTTTACTCTGCAATAAAAGTCATCACGATCCCCTCAAATCAGGGTGAGCTGAGCAGTGTCCGCTCTGAAAGTCCTAATGAACAGTCTGTGAAAGAGTATTTTCAGGGACTTGTTGATGAATGCATTCAGGAAGTCAGCACAATGGAATACTTTCGTGGAAACTCCTATGTTGTTTCTGTTGAAGATTATAAAGTTGTGGAGTATCTGGATGATATCGGATGGGATATCTTTATCCGAATGGAATATCTTACAAGCTTTATGGAGTATTGTGCGGAGAAACCGTTAAAAGAAGAGGATGTGATTCACCTCGGAATCGATCTCTGCAAAGCGCTGGAGTATTGTCAGTGCCAGAATATCATACATCGTGATATCAAACCGGAAAATATTTTTGTATCGAGATTTGGCGAATTCAAACTGGGAGATTTTGGCATTGCCCGTGAACTTGACCGGTCGATGAGCGGCCTATCCAAAAAGGGGACATTCTCCTACATGGCTCCGGAAATGTACAAGGGTGAAGAATACGATGCCCGGGTGGATATTTATTCACTGGGAATTGTTTTATATAAGCTCTGCAATCATAACCGGCTGCCTTTTATCAGCCTGCAGAAACAGCTGATTACATACCACGATAAAGAAAATGCGCTCAACCGGAGAATGGCAGGAGAAGAACTGCCGATGCCGGCACAGGCAGATAATACTTTGGGCGAAGTGATTTTGAAGGCATGTGCGTATGACCGTGATAAACGATATCAGACTGCAGTGGAGTTCCGGGAAGTACTGGAACGGTTGAGATCCGGGGAAAACACTTTGTCAAAGCACGGTCAGCGCAAACATAAACAGACAAATCAAAAGACAAAGATCGCAGATGAACCGGAAAAACAGCTGGCGGGGGAAGTTGAGAAGACTGTTGCAGTCCGGAAACCGGTACAAAAGCAGATGCCAGTTTCAAAGTCGAAGAAGGGTGCCCCACAGAGAAAAACATCTAAAAAGAAACGCAAAAAATTTGATCCACTGGTAGCCGCAGTTCTGATTATGCTGGTTGCGGTCTGCGTAATTATCGGTGTATTTATCTGGATGCTCAGGGCAAATGCAGAGTTACAGCAACTGAAAAAATCTGTAACAGAAACAGTTCAGACGGCAGAGAATAAGCAGCTTCAGGAGACACTGGAGAAGATTCAGACACAGGCTACGGAGATCAGTGATAATCTGAACAGTTACAGCTGGATCGGTTCAGAAGATCAGGGAAAGATCAGTTATTTGAAACAGCTTGATAATGGTAATGTTCAGTTGATGAAAGTTCTGATCTATCCTTCTATGTCAAAGGACGGGGATTATCAGGAGTATTATTACTGGGATGATGAACTGTTTTTTGCTTACATATGGGCAGATAGTCATACATTAAGTACTTTGAAAGACGGAGAACAGAGGGTTGATCGTTATTATTATGACGAGGGTAAGTTAGTTCGCTGGATTGATGAGAATAATCGCTGTCATGATAACGAAACTGACAATGATGAATACAAGAGTCGCGGAGAAAAGTACCGGAATTTTGCAGAAGAGTACAAGAATCAGCTGAATCTTTCTGCCGAAAGCAATGCTGAATCGTAAGAAAGGGTGAAATATGGCGTATCAGATTAAATATGCATATACGTGTCATATCGGAAAGATACGTAATAATAATGAAGATAATTTCTGGTGCTGCGGAGAATTTCTGAGCGCACAGAATCAGGGAATGAGCCATATTCAAAGCGGCTGCAGGAAACAGTCGGAGCTTCCGGTGATGGCAGTTTTTGACGGAATGGGCGGTGAAAGCTGTGGTGAAATGGCCGCATTTCTTGCAGCCGAATCCTGTGGAATGCATTATAAAGAACAAAAGGAGCGTGTTCGCAGAGAGGGAGATCGTTTTCTGATTGAAGCCTGTGAGAAGATGAATCAGGCAGTCTGCAATTATGGTACAGAAAATCGGATTGACAGCATGGGAACGACTGCAGCGATGCTCGCATTTGGTGATGATATTATTTACGGATGTAATCTTGGAGACAGCAGGATATATAGAAGTAGCTCCGGGAAATTCGGTCAGATTTCCGAGGATCACATACTGGGCAGACATTTTCTGGGAAAAGCTCCATTGACTCAGTATCTCGGAATGAAGGAAGAAGATTTGCAGCTGGTACCATCTGTGTCAGGATACCCTATTATAGAAGGTGACCGATATTTAATCTGTTCGGATGGGATTACAGATATGCTGTCGGATGGCGAAATTGCTGATATTTTCACAAGAGAGATTTCGACAGAAGAAACTGTTCAGGTGCTCGTTGAACGTGCGCTGAAAAAAGGCGGCAGAGACAATATTACTGTGATTTTGTGTGAAATAGAGAAGCAAAATGAAAACTGGTGGAAACGCATGTGGCATCAGCTAAAAAGACATGAAGGTGATATATCATGAAAAATAGAATGCAGGATCTTGACTTTGAGCAGACCGTTGCTTTTGATTCCGTAAAAGATTTTGAATTTACAAGGAAAGCTGCGCAGAAATTCAGACAGGTAGTCAGCCTTGATGAATTTGAAGATGAAGATGCGGATGTAATTTTTCATTATTTATATAAAGAAATGGAACTTGTTTCTTTCGGAGATCATCTGAAACGCTATATTTATGAACGTGCAGGCCTGGAAGAACCATATAATGAAGTAACACAGGATATCTACAGAGATATAGTGATAGAATCCTTCCATGAAACCTGCACCCCAAAATCCATGAACCCGACATCGACGAAGCTTACGTCACTTGCAAATAACTGGCTGACGCAGGCTTCTGTTAAAAGAGAGACCGTTTTTCTGTTGGGATTCGGACTGCGGATGAGCGTGGAAGATGTGTCAGATTTTCTGACTCGTGTACTGAGAGAACAGGATTTTGATTTTCATAATCCGGATGAAGTGATTTACTGGTTCTGCTATTACAGGCAGCTTGGCTATCACAAGGCAGAAGAACTGAAGAAAAAATATGAAAATTTACAGCCGGATGCAAACTATACAGATGCGCCACAAGTGTATTCCGGGAAAATCTGTCTGGATACAGAAGAAAAACTCCTGGCATACCTTGCATATGTGAAGGCAGGGACAGATGATCCGATGTCCGAAAAGAGTCAGGCATTTCAGGAGTTTGTACGTCTGCTCACAAAGGCAAAGGAAATTATCGCCAAAATGTATCAGAGAGACGAGGAAGAGAAATCCAGAAATAAGGTGTGGAATATTTCAGATATTACAGATTCCGATGTGGAAAAAGTCATCTGCAGCGGTATACCTGTGAATAAAATGGGAAATCTGAAAAAAATGTCGGCCTCGATCCTGGCGAAGCACTTCAGCCAGAAACGTTTCAGCCGACAGAGAATCAACAGTATTCTGAATCATAAATTTCCTGTAGAGAGATTTGATCTGATTACGCTCGAATTTTTTATTGTATCGCAGGAAATGCAGGATGATGACCCGTATAACCGATACCATCATTTCCTGGAAGAGATTCAGGAAATCCTGCATAAATGCGGTATGAGTGAGATTTACATTGTAAATCCATATGAATGTTTCCTTCTGATGTGCCTCCTTACGGACTGCCCGCTGGCAGTATTTGCAGATATCTGGGAGATGTCCTATGAAGAAGACAAGAAGGATATTTCATAATTTATTCGTAACTGTTCAGTACCCTCACAGTTACGAGTCAAAATGCATTCCA
Organism: Blautia intestinalis; assembly: GCF_014297355.1. Lineage (GTDB taxonomy): Bacteria > Bacillota > Clostridia > Lachnospirales > Lachnospiraceae > Blautia_A > Blautia_A intestinalis. The sequence goes on from NZ_JACOQE010000014.1 coordinate 58,160, forward strand.
AATCACCTTCGGTGATGGCATTTTGCCTTGTATGTCTCGGGATTTTGGCAGAAAACATGCCAAAACGCCTCGCGGGATACTACCTTCTGAATAGTTACATTTATTCGTTATAATAACCATAAATAAGTCGGGCATCCTGTGCGATAGATGCCTGTGCAGCACCGGAATCAGTGAGATTCTGTGACATGAAGCAAACGACCAGATCAATACCTTTTGCGGTGCTGTATATGATTCCGGCATCGTTTTCAACGTCATCGAGTTCGCCGGTTTTGTTGGCAACTTTTACACCTTCCGGGAGATTTGCCGGGATTTTATTTCGTCTCTCCTGCATTTTGAGAAGAGAGTACATTGCATCGGTATGAGAAAGTGTGGTATCTGCGGTATCTGCATTACCCTGATAGATTTCTTTCAGAAAATGACCACAATCGCTGACAGAAGTATAATTATCACCGTAGGTATTATCCTGAAGGAGGAGTCTACCCATAGAAGTGCTGGTATATCCGTGCGCCTGACAGAAACTGTTTACAACATCCATACCTGTAGCATCATCACCGTATCCGAGCATGTTGACAAGTGCGTTTGCTGCGTCATTGTCACTTACGGTAATCATTGGATTCAGATAATTGTTTACGGAATCAGCTCCGTATGCGTCACAAAGTGAATCGAAATTTTCATAGACGGCACCCATGATGAAAAGTTTGATCAGGCTGGCAGCCTGCATCTGCTGATCGTCAATGGTGCCTTCTGTATTTTTCATAAGGTTACATACATATACAGACCATGTGCCGTTATCCTGAGGAAGTAATGGTCTGATTTGAGAAAGCAGATTATCCAGACTCTCGTCAGTGGAATCTGAGAAAGCAGATGAATGAGAAGGTGAAAGTGTGCCTTCCTCCTGTGAATCTTGAACTTCACTGCTGTCAGTATTATCAGAGACAGTGCTGTCGGAAGCATTGTCGAGCTGATTATTCAGGCCTGCAAGCTCCTGGGCCTGTTTTACGAGGTCGGCGGATGCATCAGAAAGTTCCTGTACGGTGGTTTGAAGCCCGGAAACTTTTGAACGCAGATCAATCAGATCCTGTAGGGAATAAAGTGTCAGTGCACCGAGTGCGAGAATGACAAGTGCAAGAAAAATAATGACTGCATAGAGAAATGAAGGGCGGTTTTGTCTGTTCTTTTTCATGGGAATAATCCTTTCTTTAATTTACCTGACTGAATACAGAAGCCGGGGCGTCTGCAGAAGATTCGTTGGAATCCATGTGTTCCTGAACGACAGGCTGCTTTGCTGAAGCTTTCTTTTCATAGTAATTGAGAAGATCTTTTTTACTCTGAATGGCAGCGGCGAAAGAAGACTGTGCTTCACTCAGAGTTTTTTGTTCTTCATCGGCCTGAGAACTGAAAGTTTCAAGCTGTTTTTTCGTATCCTGAATTTGCTGTCGCGTTTGGATGCCGATGAAAAATATACCGGCTATAAGCAGGACTCCGGTAATAAGAAGCAGGATCGCCGGAAGGCTGAATTTACTTTTCATAAAAAATCCTTTCTTATAATATAGAAGTAAAATGATAAAGTGAAAATTTGTTTTTCTTATTATAATAAGAGTGGGCGCAAAAAGCAATCATCATAAAATCGTAAAATAAAGAAAAAATCCTGTAAAATGGCTTGACAGCCGTATTTTTACGGGATATAATGAGCAAGCGTGCAATAGGAACGCTGTTTTTTTGTGCGCAATATTTATTCATTTGACAATAGCAACCGCGTAACCCCATGGTAAACCATGGAGAAATCAATCGGGAGGTGAAATGGAATGCCAACATTCAACCAGTTAGTAAGAAAAGGACGTCAGACAGCTGTAAAGAAATCTACAGCACCGGCTCTGCAGAGAACATTCAACTCTTTAAGAAAGAAAGCTGTTGAACAGTCTGCACCACAGAAACGTGGAGTTTGTACAGCAGTTAAAACTGCAACACCTAAGAAACCTAACTCAGCTCTTAGAAAGATCGCCAGAGTTCGTCTTTCCAACGGAATCGAAGTAACAAGCTATATCCCAGGAGAAGGTCACAACCTTCAGGAGCATAGCGTTGTTCTTATCCGTGGAGGTCGTGTTAAGGACTTACCTGGTACCAGATACCACATCATCAGAGGTACACTGGATACTGCAGGTGTAGCAAACAGAAAACAGGCCCGCTCCAAATATGGTGCTAAGAGACCTAAAAAGAAATAAGTAAATTTTAAGAAAAAGTAATCATTCGAAGATTCACTTATAGCTATAAATATTGTACGGTATTCCATATACCCTGTCGGTTGCGGGTTAAATATAGGACTTTACCAGTGCGAACACCTTAGTTTTAAAAGTGAGTACCGATGATTTAATCATTTTGATTAAGGAGGGAAGTAACGTGCCACGTAAAGGACATACTCAGAAAAGAGACGTTCTGGCAGACCCGATGTACAACAACAAAGTGGTTACCAAACTTATCAACAACATCATGTTAGACGGTAAGAAAGGTGTCGCTCAGAAGATTGTATACGGCGCATTCGCCAGAATCGAAGAAAAAGCTGGCAAACCAGCTATCGAAGTTTTTGAAGAGGCTATGAACAACATCATGCCACTTCTCGAAGTAAAAGCAAGACGTATCGGTGGTGCTACTTATCAGGTTCCGATCGAGGTAAGAGCAGACAGACGTCAGGCACTGGCTCTTCGCTGGCTCACCACATATTCTCGTAAAAGAGGCGAGAAGACTATGGAGGAGAGACTTGCAAACGAGCTTCTGGATGCAATGAACAACACAGGCGCATCTGTTAAGAAGAAAGAAGATATGCACAAGATGGCTGAAGCAAATAAAGCATTTGCTCACTATCGTTTCTAATCAAGGAGGAAAATCCAATTGGCTGGAAAAGAAGGTAGAGAATACCCGCTTGAGCGTACCAGAAATATTGGTATCATGGCTCATATCGATGCAGGTAAGACAACTCTTACAGAACGTATCCTTTATTATACAGGTGTCAACTACAAAATCGGTGATACTCATGAAGGTACCGCAACAATGGACTGGATGGAGCAGGAGCAGGAGAGAGGTATCACAATTACTTCCGCTGCTACAACATGTCACTGGACTCTGCAGGAACACTGCAAGACAAAACCAGGTGCTCTGGAACATCGTATTAACATCATTGATACACCAGGACACGTAGACTTCACCGTAGAGGTTGAGCGTTCACTCCGTGTACTTGACGGCGCTGTCGGCGTCTTCTGTGCAAAAGGTGGTGTAGAACCTCAGTCCGAAAACGTATGGCGTCAGGCTGACACTTATAATGTACCGCGTATGGCATTCATCAACAAGATGGATATCCTCGGTGCAAACTTCTACAACGCTGTAGATCAGATCAAGACTCGTCTTGGTAAAAACGCTATCTGCTTACAGCTTCCAATCGGAAAAGAAGATGAATTCAAAGGAATCATCGACCTTTTCGAAATGCAGGCTTATATCTACAATGATGAGAAAGGTGAAGACATTTCCATCACAGATATTCCGGAAGATATGCAGGAAGAAGCAGAACTTTATCATACAGAACTCGTAGAAAAGATCTGCGAACTGGATGACGATTTAATGATGGAATATCTGGAAGGTGAAGAACCGTCTAATGATAAATTAAAAGCAGTTCTTCGTAAAGCTACTTGCGAATGTACAGCTGTACCGGTATGCTGCGGTACTGCATACAGAAACAAGGGTGTTCAGAAGCTTCTGGATGCAATCATTGAATTCATGCCTGCTCCAACAGACATTCCTCCAATCGAGGGTGTTGACCTGGAAGGCAACCCGATCGTGAGACATTCTTCTGATGAAGAACCATTCTCCGCTCTGGCATTCAAGATTATGACAGACCCATTTGTTGGTAAACTGGCATACTTCCGTGTATACTCCGGTACTATGAATTCTGGTTCTTACGTACTCAACGCTACTAAGGACAAGAAAGAACGTGTTGGCCGTATCCTTCAGATGCACGCTAACAAACGTATGGAACTGGATAAAGTATATTCTGGAGATATCGCTGCAGCAATCGGTTTCAAATTCACCACAACTGGTGATACAATCTGTGATGACCAGCATCCGGTAATCCTTGAGTCTATGGAATTCCCGGAACCGGTTATCGAGCTTGCAATCGAGCCTAAGACAAAAGCTGGCCAGGGTAAACTTGGTGAAGCTCTTGCAAAACTGGCAGAAGAAGACCCGACATTCCGTGCTCATACAAATCAGGAAACAGGTCAGACAATCATCGCTGGTATGGGTGAGCTGCATCTGGAAATCATCGTTGACCGTCTGCTTCGTGAATTCAAAGTAGAGGCTAACGTAGGTGCTCCTCAGGTTGCATACAAAGAGACTATTACTAAAGCCGTAGACGTCGACAGCAAATATGCTAAACAGTCTGGTGGTCGTGGACAGTATGGTCACTGTAAAGTTAAATTCGAGCCTATGGATGCCAACGGTGAAGAACTGTACAAGTTCGAATCCACAGTTGTTGGTGGTGCTATTCCGAAGGAATACATCCCGGCAGTCGGCGAAGGTATCGAAGAAGCTATGAAGGCTGGTATTCTGGGTGGATTCCCGGTAGTCGGCGTTCATGCAAACGTATATGACGGTTCTTATCATGAAGTCGATTCTTCTGAAATGGCATTCCATATTGCAGGTTCCCTTGCATTCAAGGATGCTATGCAGAAAGCATCTCCGATTCTTCTTGAGCCTATCATGAGAGTCGAAGTTACTACTCCGGAAGATTACATGGGTGATGTTATCGGTGATATCAACTCCCGTCGTGGTCGTATCGAGGGTATGGATGACATCGGCGGTGGTAAGATGATCCGTGGATTCGTTCCGCTTTCTGAAATGTTCGGATATGCAACAGACCTTCGTTCCAGAACTCAGGGACGTGGTAACTACTCCATGTTCTTTGAGAAATACGAACAGGTTCCGAAGTCCGTTCAGGAAAAGATTCTTTCTAAGAAAGACTGATGATATAAAAAAGCTTGCAAATATCCTTGATTTGCAATATAATCAAGGATAGCAAGTCAAAAACTGATAAAAACGCTCTGAAAGAAAGAGCATAGTTTTTAAGGAGGACATTTTAAAATGGCAAAGGCTAAGTTTGAGAGAACAAAACCGCATTGTAACATTGGTACCATCGGACACGTTGACCATGGTAAAACAACTTTAACAGCAGCTATCACAAAAGTTCTGGCTGAAAGAGTTCCAGGAAACACAGTTGAAAACTTCGAAGATATCGATAAAGCTCCAGAAGAAAGAGAGCGTGGTATCACAATTTCTACAGCACATGTTGAATATCAGACAGAGCATAGACATTATGCACACGTTGACTGCCCAGGACATGCTGACTACGTTAAGAACATGATCACAGGTGCAGCTCAGATGGATGGTGCTATCCTCGTAGTTGCTGCTACAGATGGTGTTATGGCTCAGACAAAAGAGCACGTTCTTCTTGCTCGTCAGGTTGGTGTTCCGTACATCGTTGTATTCATGAACAAATGTGATATGGTAGATGATGACGAACTTCTTGAACTGGTTGAGATGGAAATTCGTGAACTTCTTTCCGAGTATGACTTCCCAGGAGATGACATTCCGGTTATCCAGGGATCTGCTCTTAAAGCTCTTGAAGATCCGGCTGGCCCATGGGGAGACAAGATCATGGAACTCATGAACGCAGTTGATGAGTACATTCCGGACCCACAGCGTGACACAGACAAACCGTTCGTTATGCCTGTAGAGGACGTATTCTCCATCACAGGACGTGGAACAGTTGCTACTGGTAGAGTAGAAGCTGGTGTTCTTCATGTATCTGAAGAAGTTGAAATCGTTGGTATCAAAGAAGAAACACGTAAAGTTGTTGTTACAGGAATCGAAATGTTCCGTAAACTTCTTGACGAAGCTCAGGCTGGTGACAACATCGGTGCTCTTCTTCGTGGTGTTCAGAGAAACGAAATCGAGCGTGGACAGGTTCTTGCTAAACCAGGAACACTTACATGCCATACAAAATTCACAGCTCAGGTTTACGTTCTGACAAAAGACGAAGGTGGCCGTCATACACCATTCTTCAACAACTATCGTCCGCAGTTCTACTTCAGAACAACTGACGTAACAGGTGTTTGCAACCTTCCAGAAGGAACAGAAATGTGCATGCCTGGAGATAACATCGAAATGACAATCGAACTGATCCACCCAATCGCTATGGCTCAGGGTCTTACTTTCGCTATCCGTGAAGGTGGACGTACTGTAGGATCAGGACGTGTTGCTACAATCATCGAGTAATACAATCTGAATATAGATTTGTTATCGCAAGATAACGTTGTGTCCAAACGTAAGATACCCGTAGAACTTCGGTTCTACGGGTTTTTCTGTTGCTCGAAAATATGTAAAAGGACAGAAAAGAATAACGAACGGTATAGAAAAACGGTTGCCGGGAGAGTGTCCTGACAACCGTTTGTGATAGCAGAATGATAACAAAATATATAATTTTCGCTTTTTAATACCAGACAGATATTCCTTCTTTTAAAATTTTCCCGGAATTGTAGCCTTCTATAATTTTACTGATTGCATGATCTGCAAAAAAAGTTTTTGTAAATTCAGTTGTTGCTGAAGGCCATTCTTCTTCCGTTAAAAATGGAAGTCCTTCTTCTCTTCTCATGTCATTAACAGAATCTCTGAGTTCATTTTGTTCAGCTACAGTAACGATATGAGAAAAATCGTTATGTGCCATTTTTTGAATTTCTACAGTTTCATTCAATTTATCAATTAGTATGATTCCATGCATCTCATCTTCATGACCATCTGGAAAATACCAATAAATAAGATATTGTTCTGTTTCTTCTACTAATCTAAAAGTAACCATTTTGTCACACTTTCTATAAATGCCAAAATTAAGTTAGATCATAAACTCTGACAGTATTCCCCTCGGAACCTTTTTTAACGATAGTATGACAACCTATCGTAGTTCCCATGGCACGCAATTTCCATTCTTCCTGGGTAGCGTCCAGCTTGTCCAGTTCTACTTGTCTTTTATCTTCATCTTCAATAGCTAATATTTCAGCTTTTTCCTTTTCGTAGACATTTTTGAACTGACACCATTTCTTAAAGAAATCCTGCATTGTAGGATTATCAAATGTCATTGCAATATTCTGATCTGAGGTCTCTGAGAGAGAAAGATTTACAGAGTCATCGATTGCAAATAGGATGGAGAGTACATCTCCAACTGTCTCAATATTGAAATCAAGAAAAACACTTACATTTAATCCCAGTGCAGTTGCAATCTTTTCTAACTGATCCGGTTTTGGATTCCGGATTCCCAGTTCATATTTTCTGATCGTACCAACATTAATGCCGGACAGCTCGGCTAATTGTATCTGACTGTATCCTCTGAATTCCCGGTACGCCCGGATTTTTTTACCTACCATTATGGCTGCCTCCTTAATTATATTTGTGCTTCTATTCTAGCACAAAAGTGAATGTTGCGAAAGAGGTTGTTTTCTCAGAGTGGATTATAAAACACTTTGGAATATAAAAATTAAATTCGCAAAAGGTTATTGACAAAGTCACAAAAGTGAATTATGATAGAGAACATCAAAAGAGTCACAAAAGTGACTGGAAAGGAGGACAATATGAGAACTAGTTATATGATGACCGTTGATGATGTCATGGAAGAATTAGGCGTGAAACGCAGTAAAGCATATTCCATTTTAAAACAGCTCAATGATGAACTGGCAAAGGAAGGATATGTGGCAGTTCGTGGAAAGATTCCACGTCCTTACTGGGAAACAAAATTTTATGGGTGCTCTCAGAGAGCAATGTGAAGGAGGTTTTAAGATGTCAGCTTACAAAGACACAAAACAGGGAACCTGGTATGTGAGCTTCCGTTATATTGACTGGACAGGAAAGAAAACGCAGAAGCTGAAAAGAGGGTTCAAGACAAAGAAAGAAGCATTGAATTATGAAAAGGAATTCATAAGAAAGACTGCAGCGGATATGAAAATGGAGATGGGAAGTTTCATCGAAGTTTATTTTGAGGACAAGAGAAAAGAGTTGAAAGAAAATTCAGTCCGTAATAAGCAGCACATGATGAATAAGCACATTGTTCCGTATTTTGGAACAAGAAAAATGAATGAAATCACACCGGCAGATGTTATCCAGTGGCAGAATACCATTCAGGAAAAAGGTTACAGCAAGACTTATGAACGAATGATTCAGAATCAGTTGAATGCATTGTTCAATCATGCACAGAAAATTTACAACCTGAAAGAAAATCCATGTAAGAAAGTAAAGCGTATGGGAAAATCAGACGCAGACAAACTGGAATTCTGGACAAAAGAAGAATATGACCGTTTTATTAAGGTGATTGATCCGGGAAGTGAGGATTATCTGATATTTGAAATCCTGTTTTGGACCGGTATAAGGGAAGGGGAACTTCTGGCACTGAGTCTTTCGGATTTTGATATGAGCGGGAACAGGCTGCATATCAACAAGACCTATAACCGAATTCAGAAGCGAGATGTGATCGATACTCCCAAAACGGAAAATTCAGTCCGCACCATTGACATTCCTAATTTTTTGAAAGAAGAAGTACAGGAATATGCGAAGAAACGTTATGGATTTCCGGAAAACCAGAGATTATTTCCAATCGTGGCAAGAACACTGCAGAAACGTCTCAAAAGATATGAAAGACAGAGCGGTGTGAAGAAAATCAGAGTGCATGATATAAGGCACAGTCATGTTGCCTATCTGATTTATCAGGGAGTGGAGCCTTTGATCATTAAAGAAAGACTTGGTCACAAAGACATTCAGATGACACTGAACACTTATGGTCACTTGTATCCGTCACAGCAGAAAAAAGTAGCTGAGATGTTGGATAACAAACGTTAAATATGGAGGAAAAGACACATGAAAACAAAGAAAGTAGTCAGAAAAATATTTGATACGCTCAATTACAGCAAGAAGTTGAAGATAAGTTCCATTTTACCGGATCGAGATTCGGATTATGCGATTCTTCTTGAATTAGAAGATGGAAGCAAATTTGAAATTATCATTATCCCAACAAGGAGATTCGTATAAGGAGTGGAACCATGGCTACTGACAGACAAAAAGAAAAAGCCCAGACAAAATATCTGAGCAAGTTCTCTGATAATCAGATTCACTGATATATCATCTTGGCAGATTCAGTATATCACGAATTGAACGATACAACAATTCCCGAATATCTGTTCATCAGAGACTTGCCCGGAAGGGCAGGAGGTGGATATGACAATATTTGAACAGGTAAAAGAGTGCGTAACAGCCAGGCAGGCTGCAGAGCATTACGGAATTAAAGTTAAAAATAATGGGATGGCTTGCTGTCCGTTTCACAGCGACAGGCATCCGAGCATGAAAGCAGATAAAATGTATCATTGCTTTGGCTGTGGAGCGGGTGGGGATGCGATTGATTTCACGGCGAGGCTATTTGGACTATCGCAGTATGAAGCAGCAAAAAAGCTTATCAAAGATTTGGGATTAGATATTCATATCGAAGATAAGAGAAAGTGTAAAAGAACCGAAAATAGGGTTCCCCTGAAAATGCAAAAACCTAAAGTTGTGCTGATCAGAGAAAAATTAGAGCAGTGGCTAAACTATGCGACAGATGTGCTGATCCGATATCTGAGGTGGATTCAGTTCTGGAAAGAATTTTATAAACCAAAACCACAAGAAGAATGGCACGAATTATTTACGGAGGCATTGGCAAATGAAAGAAGAATAAATGACTATCTGGATGTGCTGATGTTTGGAGCCGGAGAAGAAATTATAGATTTTTTCAAAGTGAAAAGAAGGGAGGTTGAACGAATTGAAGAAAGAGTTAACAAATATCAGCGAGAAGTCCTTGATGGAATTAGAGAATATTGTGGACGAGGAAATGCTTACAGTCGAGGATGTTAATGAAATGCTGGCTCATACAGATAAAGGCAGAACCAGACAGACAATCCGAAATTGTGTAACGGTATTACAAAAAGATCCAGTGTTGAAAAAAGCAATTAAACGAAATGAGCTTTCTGGAAGAATGGACATTGTAAAAGAGGTGCCCTGGGAACGGAGAAGTGAGAGTCTCACAGTTACAGATACAGACGATAGTAATTTGAAGATGTATCTGGAAGATAATTATGAGATCACTAGTGAACGTGTAATAAAAAAGGGAGTGGATATTGTTTCCAATGAAAATAAGTATCATCCAATCCGGGACTATCTGGAGAGCCTGGTGTGGGACGGTGTTCCACGAATTGAGAATTTGCTGACACGGTTTCTGGGCGCTGACAAGAACAGTTATACGATTGGTGTGATGAAAATGCACATGCTGGCAGCAATATCCAGGATATATGAACCGGGAATAAAGTATGATATTATGCTTTGTCTGGTAGGAAGTCAGGGAGCCGGAAAATCTACTTTTTTCAAATATCTGGCGATAAATGACGATTGGTTCAGTGACAATCTGGATCACTTGGATGATGAAAATATTTACCGGAAATTACAAAACCATTGGATCATAGAGATGGGAGAAATGAAAGCAACTGTGACTGCAAAGAACATTGAACAGATTAAATCGTTTCTAAGCAGACAGAAAGAAACTTACAAAGTTCCTTATGAGGTTTACCCAGAGGACAGACCACGACAGTGTGTATTCTGCGGAACATCGAATGATCTTAATTTTCTTCCATTAGACAGAACCGGAAATAGGAGATTTGCCCCGATTATGACAGATGTAACAAAAGCAGAAGTTCATATTCTGGACAATGAAGAAGAGAGCAGAGCTTATATTGTACAGGCATGGGCAGAGGCTATGGTGCTTTATCAACAGGGAAATGTATACCTTAGTTTTACAAAAGAGATTGAAGAAGAAGCGAAGAAACTGCAGAAAGAATTTATGCCGGAAGATACAAATGCAGGAATTATCCAGGCGTTTCTTGATGACTATGAAGACGATTATGTATGTACAAAGCTTTTGTTTGATGATGCACTGCATCGGACAGGTGAGATGAAACAGTGGGAAAGCAAAGAAATCTCAAATATTATGAACAATGCAATCGAAGGATGGAAAGCACACGGAACTCACCGTTTCGGAAAGGAATATGGTATCCAGCGGTCATGGAAACGAATAGAAGGTACTGAGAAAAAAGACAAGGATGGATTTATGAAAGTACTGGAACAACTGGAGATACCATTTGAGAAAAAACAACTGTAAACAATGTAAACGAGACTTTGTGAAAAGAATGGAAAAGTTAACTTTTAAAATCTTTTGAGCTGTGTTTACAAATTCCGTTTACAGACAGGAGAGGAGAAGAAACTGATGAAACAGGGAAGATTAGGATATAACAGCTGCAATGGAAGATATGGATTATTGTCATCGGACTTATGGATTGATACAGGATTTCACTGTGGAGAAGGTCTGGAAGTATTAGTGGATGACAAGTGGGTACAGACCAGAATGGAGATGAACCTGGCAAGGGAATGGTATCTGGTGGGGACACCGTATTGTGGAAATCTGGAATATGTGCAGGCAAGGATACCGGAGTAAATAGCCCCGCAGGGCGCAAGGGTACTTTTGATGGACGGTACGGCTGTCGAAAGTGCTTTTGCGTTACTTTTGACAAAAGTAACAAAACCTCCGTATCCGGCGAAAGTTTCTTAAATATCGCCATGTCTGGCGTAAATAAAAATTATGTGCCATATCTGGCACTCAAACAGAGAAGAGGTGAGAAAACATATGATAAAACGAACAATCAGTGGCATGATTGGAGCCGGTTCACTGGCTCATAACAGACGAGATTTTGTAGCAGAAAATGTAGATCTGAAAAGAACGCAATATAATATCTGTTACCGAAATGAAAACCTACAGGAAGTTTACAAAGAGTTGTTTGATGAGGCCGTGGAGAGATACAATGTTGGAAAACGAAATGATCGAAAGATTACCAATTATTATGAAAAGATACGGTTGGGGAAACAGGAGAAGCTTTTTCATGAGGTGATCTTTCAGATTGGAAATTGTGGAGATATGGCCGTAGGGACGGAAGAAGGAGAGTTAGCTGTCAAGATATTGGATGAGTTCCTAAAAGACTTTGAAAAAAGGAATCCTACACTTCGGTTATTTAATTGCTATTTACATCTAGTATAACGTAAATTAAATAGCTACTATATATTTTGAGGATAATGTGTGGTATAATAGTGTTATCTAAGAAAGGGATGAACGCTATGAGAAGAACATATCTTACTCTGTCAGAGGAA
>NZ_JACOQE010000015.1 GCF_014297355.1 Blautia intestinalis
AAAAACAGACTGTATCGTTGAATAAGCCTCCGTTGAAATATCAATTTCAGTTACGATTGCTCCCAACTTTTTGAATAATTTTCGAGCCGAGCCGACATAACCGGTGTAGCCTTCACGCAGTGAAGCTGTTGGAATAAATGCGACTTTCTTATTTTCAATTTCTTCCTTTATCAGACTTCCCACACTTGAAAAGTGCGAACATAAAAATAGTTTCATCAATATTCTCCTTTATAAATACCGATTTATCTTTTTCTTTCTGAAAATGGGCAATTCCGCAATGGAACTGCCCATATATCTTTAAAATATGCGATTTTTAAGGCTCTGCACCATTTGGTGTAAATTTGGTGTATTTGTGTATTTTCAGAGCTTTTTCACAAATGAAGTACATCCCGTTTTGTAAGGTAAAACGGTACTTCTTAATAGAGCTTTGCACCTGCCGGAATATGGTCATCTACCATAAGGAGATGAAGCTTTTCTTCGCCTTCTTCTTCGTGTACTGCACTGAGAAGCATACCACAAGAGTCAATGCCCATCATTGCTCTTGGAGGAAGATTTGTGATTGCGATAAGTGTCTTACCAACAAGTTCTTCCGGCTCGTAATATGCGTGAATACCGCTTAAAATAGTTCTATCTGTGCCTGTTCCGTCATCAAGAGTGAACTGAAGGAGTTTCTTTGACTTCGGTACAGCAACGCATTCTTTAACCTTAACTGCTCTGAAATCTGACTTTGAGAATGTATCAAAATCAACATCTTCTTCAAACAAAGGCTCAACCTTCACCTTAGAAAAATCAATTTTCTCAGGCTCTGAATTTGGTGTAGAAACCTCTTTAGAACTTACACCATTTTCGGATTTTACACCACCGAGGGTCTTCATTGTCGGGAATTTTTTTGATTTTTCTTCATTACCCTTCGTGATGCTTCGCTGTGCTATTTCTATTAAATTGTCTTCTCTTCATCACCATTCATGATGAATCATTGTCAAATCATATCTGTTGTCAATTTGATGTCATTTGGTTATTTCTGTTGTCAGATGAAAGGGTTCATAAGCCCTTCTTAAAATACATCCATTGTTGCAGCCAAATGTTCAAATGTTTCCTGTTTTTTCTCCTCTGTCGCTTCTGCATAGATATCCATAGTGGTCTGGATATCCTTATGCCCCATGATCGACTGGATTATTTTCAGGTTGGTTTCTCTTTCACAAAGCCTTGTGCAAAATGTGTGTCTCAAGCTGTGCGCTGAAAAATCCGGCAACAGCACCGGCTCCCGATGCTCTTTTTTTGCCTCTATTTCTTCTGTTGCATTATAAGCAGATGAGATTCTCTTGATTGCCCGATTTACTGACTGGGCATTCATTATATTTCCATAACGGTTACAGAAAACAAAGCCTGTCATTCCGTCAATCTCTGCATCTGTCCATCCATTTTCTTTCTGCTCTTCCCAGATCATTTCAAAAGCATCTTTCACTGTATCCAACATGGGAATCGTACGCATGCCGGCTTCTGTTTTCGGCGTCGAAATGTGATTTTCCGATGCCCGGTCTTCTCCTACCGGATAATACGTCAGATTATGATTGATGCTGATAATCCGCTTCTCGTAATCAATGTCTTCCCATCGAAGCCCTAAAACTTCTCCAATCCGGCACCCGGTTCCAAGAAAAATCGTAAAAATCGGCCACCAGTGATAGTAAATCGGGTGTGTGGCAATATATTCCATAAATGCCCTCTGCTGCGGAATTGTCAGTGCATGTCTCACACCGGTTTTCATACCCAAATTTTTCTTTAATTCTGCCATGACTCCATCCGTAGGATTTTTTCTGATAATGTCATCCCTCACAGCCAATTGAAAAGTAGGATGTAATAACGTATGAACAGTTTCCAGTGTGTTAATCTGCAATTCCTGTTTCTCAATCAGGTGATTGTAAAACTGTACCACATCAGAATACTTAATCTCCGCTATATTCCGCTTTCCAAATGTGTCCCGGATAAATCGGTCATACATATAAAGATAATTACTTCTGGTTGTCGGTTTCAGATTGCTTTTGAGACTCATATAACGGTCAAATACAAAATTTACAGTCGCCTTTCCTGCAACGTAAATATCCAGACCGTCCATCTGATCTTTCATAAGCTGTGCTTCTTTTTCCCGAAGCGTTACAAGGTCTTGTGCATAAACATACTTACGCCTTCCAAGGGGATCTGTATAAGTATATACATACCTCTCATCGGAACGTCTCTGTGATTCACCTTTCCGCAGGACTCTGCCCCGCAGATCTTTTCTTGTCTGTGCCATATAAAATCCTCCTTCAGATAAAGGAAGGACTTCATGTTATTCAGGTCTGTTCAATATTTTTTCCAGTCCCTGCAGGACAACTTCTGTCACAGTCATTTTGTGTTTTCCGGCATAATCACAAATACGCCTATACATAGAATCTTCCACCCGGATACTCAATACTTTCTTTTTTACATTGTCCGACTTTGGTCTTCCTGTCTTCGCCATATCTGTTCTTATTCCTCCACATCCTCATTATAGTTTTCGTATGACAAAAAGTCAATCCCTGTTTTTCGTCCTTCCACAATTTTTTCTTCCCTACGCAATCCGGAATGTCTCCAGATACTTTTCGAATATCTCACAGTTTACAAGAGCAACCTTGTCAATCTTATACACTGCTTTAGCCTCTTTCGCCAACTCCTGGAATTTTGTCAGTCCAATGCTGTAAAGCTCTGCCCCTTCCTGGTAGCGGACAAATTTCTTTGCTATTTTCTTTGTTTTCTCTACATCTTTACGTGCATATCCCATACACGACACCTCCTTTTTTTGCATAAAAAAAAGCAGCTAACCTATTTTTCATAGACTAACTGCTTAAATCCCCGGTTCAATATTCAATTTTAATCTTCCGAAACGTCTTCTGTTTGACTTAACTGTTTATGAACATCACGTCCGCCATACATAATTCGCACTACATATACCGTTTCAGTTTCATCATCTGTCTTATAGAATACCAGATAATTATCCACCGGAAAGAATCGAAGTCCTCTGCTGTACCACGGTTCTTCCTCATAAAGCCGGTTTCTATTCGGCATAGTATCCAGCTTCCGAATTGCGGTCATAATCCGCTCTGGCTGTATACATCACTTTATATTTCATATACCAAATTCCCGTTTCATTTCTGCTTCAACTTCATCTGCCGAATATACTCTGCCAGCCTTAATATCTTCCATGCCTTTCTCTATTTCTGCATCGAACTGTTCCTTTGTCAAAGAACCATATGCAACAAGTTCCTCATAAGCTGGAAGTTTCATTTCAAAAGGAATTCCTCTCTGGAGTACAATCTGTCTCAGAAACATTCCTACTGCATTGGACATTGGAATACCAAGTCGATCAAGCACCTGTTCTGCCTGTTCTTTCACTTCGGGCTCAACACGTGCAAATACATTTGCTGTTCTTGCCATAGATATCGCCTCCTCTTTTTTCTTCATTATATTTCGTTTGATTGCAATTTGCAAGCAGTTCGCAATCTTTTCTCAGAATTTCATATACTGGCAGACGGCAGGTGGCAGATAAGGTATCTATAAAAATCTACATTTGCTCCAATGATTCTGCCACCCATTAATCTTTTAACCAAATACTATTCTCTGGTTTCTCATATCACGCATCGTTTGCCTAAATATTCCCTTCTTCATTGACTTCTCTTATACTATCATAATTTTCAATGCTTTCAGTTGATTCATTCGCTATTCCCTGCTGTAATCCACTAAGAATTTTCTCACCTTTTTCTTTATGAGCTTTTTTCATTGAATAAATCTTTTTTACTCCAACTATTAATCCGATAACAGTAAGAGTTCCTGCTGTGCCGAATAAAGCACCTTTTTTCATCCCATTTTCTTCAAAAAACTCTGCGATGGTTTTCATTCCCTCTTTCATATCCCCGTCTCCAATAATTTTAAGACTATGCGTCATATCTGGCGCAGCTTTGCATGAATCAGACAATAATTCTGTTATTTTCTTATTAAGATCACTCATTTATATCCCCCTTTGCATTCTCAATATTTTTTAATAAATATTCCAGACTTTTTATCTTTGTTTCTTCATCGACTATTTCTTGTTCAAGCTGGGCAATAGCCTTCTTTTTATTTTTTATATTTATCTTAACCGTTGCAAGATTCTCTTTTAATATCTTTTTAATTTCCTCCGAATCAATAGTGGAATTTTTTATTGCTTCACCTTTTTCAACATTCTTAGCTACGAGAGTTCCTAGCAGCAACGTCGAGGCAGCAACGATTCCTCCTATCGGAGTCGTCAATGCAGCAGCATATTTAGGTGTATTCTTTGTAAATTCTCTCAACATTGCATCAGTAATAACACTCCCTTTTTTCCGTGAATTCATATTAGCCTTTAATTTTCCTGATCGAATCCATCTTCTAACAGTTTCTTCAGATGTATTCATCATTTTTGCAACTTCTTTTACTGTATAAGTGTCCAAAGAATCTTACCTCCCAAAATTAAGTATATACTTTAATGCTACATTTGTCAATTTCTATTGTATTAAAATGTAGTATTAAATACAATAACATAAACCATGTTAGGTCCATTCTGCTTTGTTTATTCTTCAATTTTAATCATTCTGCCATTCCATCACTCTTTTAATCGAATACTGTTCTCCTGCTTTTCATTTACCCGGTATTCCAGTTCATTCTTCATCCGGCTTCTCACATCACGCATTGTTCGCCCGGATATTCCCTGCTCCTTTGCTTTTTCGTCTAATTCTCTGATTGAAATTTCTTTTTTATCAGCAAGCAGTTCCCTGATCAGCTTTGCCCCTCGTTCCAGCTTTGTTTCTGTTGCTTTTCCTTCTTTTCCATCTAACAATTCATCTGCGGAAATCTCATAGGCTCCCACCCATCGAAAGCCTTCTTCGTCTCCCAGTTTAAACGCCATTGTTTCCCCTGGTGGTGCAAGAGAACTTTTTTCATGAATCAATACCCTTGTGGTTGGATCTTTTCTTACTTTCCCGATAAAAATTAAACTTCGCACTGCTGCCATAATATCAATAGAACCAAGTCCCCGATACGTGCTCTGTGTCCCGGAAGATTTATTCAGATGTCCGATCAGCACAATGGCACATTCGGTCTTCTCTGCAATCATTCCCAGTTTCCGGAACACCGGACGCACTTCATTTGCCCGATTCATATCCACATCTGCTCCAATAAATGCCTGTACCGGATCAATAATTACAAGTCTCACCTGATTCTGTCTGACTGCTTTTTCAATTCGGTCATCAGATAAGGTTAATGCTTCTTCCGTATCATCAATTACCATAACCCGGCTCAGATCTGCACCTGCTTCCACCAATCTTGGCTTAATGGTGTCACCCATACCGTCCTCTGCTGTCTGATAAATTACATTGAACGGTTCAATATCTTCCATATTCGGAAACAGCTTTCGATTGGTACAGGCTGCCGTCAGCATCATTGCAAAATAAGTTTTTCCCTCTCCCGGATTGCCCTGAATGATTGTCAGTTTTCCAAATGGAATATAAGGAAACCACAACCAATCCACGCTGGTCTGCTCAATATCTTCATAACATAACATCGGCACCAGTTCTTCTGCTTCTGGTACTTTAATTGTGATTGTTTCTGTGATTACTTTCTTTCTGTTAGCGTTTTTATCACAGAGGATTTCATTCCAATCTTTTCGTGACGGTTTCAGACGAATTACACTATATCCTTCTGAGATTTCTCCTGCCAGTTTCTCACAGGCTTCATTCCCTGCTTGGTCATTATCCAGGCACAGAAAGACAGAAGTAATCTGAGGGCGTTCAGAAAGGAAAACCATCAGTGCCATACTGGAGACACCACCCAGACTCAGGTAGCTGCGTTTCTTCCAGTCTTTTGGAAATAATTGGATGAAAGAAAGCAGGTCAATGGCTGCTTCAAACACAAACAACTGATTATCCGTCCCTCTATGACTGAATCCGTAAGATTTATCAGATCCAGCCACATCTCCCCGATATTTTATTTCACCAACGCCCCGGCAATGTGCATATCTTGGAATACCATCTGCATCTCTGCCCACAAATACAACATTATGGTGCTTCTTTTCTTCGTAAATATCTCCTCTGGCAATCCATTCCATCACCAGATTTTTCTCAAGTTCTCTGCTTTCTGTCAGATACTTTACGATCATTTCATTATCTTCATTTTTCTCCGGTAATCGGAAGTCTTGGGACGAGGCGGGGCAGGACTTCTGCCTGCCTTCGCCTTCTTCCCCGATTAGCATTTTCACTGCTTCCGGGAATGTTGCATAATAAAATTCCATCACAAAATCTACCGGATAACCTCCCTTGCTCTGACTATGCCGATACCATCGGTTTCCAGATATCGTTACACTGTCATGCTTTTTCCAACGGTATTCTCTGCCACTTTTCACCAACTGTTCTCCCTGTGCGTTCAGAAAAGAAACAAGATCGGTATGGTTTGCTCTTGCAATCTGTTCTTCTGTATACTGCATTTTCATCATCCTTTCCTGTCTGTCCTACTGGCAGACTGTTATAAATTCATCTCATGATTCCGTTTTTTCTTTACTACCTGCTGTTTTGCATCACGCTCTGCACATTCTTTCTTTTTTTCATCCAATTTTCTCAGAAGAGAAGTCTTCTTTTCTGACTT
Source organism: Blautia intestinalis (assembly GCF_014297355.1). Classification (GTDB taxonomy): domain Bacteria; phylum Bacillota; class Clostridia; order Lachnospirales; family Lachnospiraceae; genus Blautia_A; species Blautia_A intestinalis. Next base: position 6,667 of record NZ_JACOQE010000015.1, read on the forward strand.
CTGCTCCGGCTGTTGCTCTGCTTTACCGTTTTCTTTAAAAATATCTTCCGTCTGAACTGCATGAAACGCCGGAAACTTTGTCTGCTTCTCCTTTTTTTCTTCTGAACGCCCGGAAGTATCGGCTTCTGCCATTTCCCGGTCACGTCTGGCAATATCCGCACAGCTCTGTACCTTTTTTACAAATGCAAGTTCCTCCTGATACGGCTGATTATCTGCTTTCAGTTCTTCAATCACCGCCTGGAGTTCTTCTTTCTCCCGTTTCCATCTGGCAGTTGGCACCTTTCCATTTTTATCCAGATGTTGTTTCAGTTCCCGTTCACATTTACGGTAATAATTGATTTCTTTCTTGTGTTGCTGATAGTATTTCTCCCGTCTTTTCTGGAAATAGAAATGATTATATTCATCAATCAATGGCTGGTTTGTCTTTATTACTTCTACCATCTTTTCCAAATTCTCCAATTTCTTTAATTGCTCTCTCTTTTCAGAAATTTCTTTTTTGCTGACAGAAACAACACCGTTCAGCTCATCAATCCGTTCCTGCAAGTCATCCATCGTCTCTATCTGATGTGTCTGAAGATAACTGATGGATTTTGCAAACTCCTGTAAGTTGGAGAGATTCTTACCTTTTCGTTTCATCTCCGCATAGAAATTGGGAAGTGGAGGCCTGCCCTGTGTCTTTTTATCATAATAATCCTGTAAACTTTCCAGAAGTGTAGGGTTCTGTCTGCGATCCAACTCTGACTTCATTTCTTCATAAGCTGTCTTCATCCACTGAATGGATTCTTTCAGAGAAATAAACATCTGATTGAACTGTCGAATTGCCCTGTTCAGCTCCCCGATGATTGTTTTTATCCCCTTTTTCTCCATTGCCCGAACTTCATATCCCTCGTGTATGGTCGGAATCAGATCAATCCCCTGCTCTTTGTAAGAACGGTGATCAATTCTGGCTGCCATGTGGCATTCCCGGAATTTTTCATTTACTTTCTCCGTCCACGCTCTTCTCCATTCCTTTAAAAGCTCCGGATCATTCCAGCCAGTAGTGGAAACAGCATTGAATATATCCTTCCCTTTGGCATCTTTTATCCGGTTTCCATCTTCATCCAGAACATATTCCCGTTTCTGCTTGTTGCCCCAGCTCCCTTTTTCTGTAAAAGGACGGATTGGAGCAAGTACATGAAAATGTGGATTATCTGGTTCATCTTCGTTCTTTGATTTTCCCTCATGAACTGCCAGATCTACAATCATGCCACGTGCTACAAACTGTTCCCAGCAAAACGCTCTCGCCAGTTCTATATTTTCATCCAGTGTCAGTTCATTTTGCAAAGCAATATCAAAAGAATAAGCTAACTGTGCCCGTTTACTTTTCTCTACCTTTTCTACCTCATTCCAGAGTGTTTCCCGATCAGTCAGACGTTCCGGCACATATTCCGGTGTCAGAATTTCTGTGAAAACTACTCCAGACTTTTTTGTATAGTCATGCGTCTGTACATAATAATCGTTATAAAGCTTCTGCCCCGAAATATAAGCTGCGGAATTAACCACCGTCTGACCTTTTCCTCTGGAAACCTGCTTTACTGAAAAATGATACAGTGCCATTAGCTGTCATCTCCTCTTTCTGCTTTTTCAACTGCTTCTGCAATTTGCTGTTGTTCTTTGTGTAAGGCTGCTATGTAAACCTGTCGCACAATACTCTTGTTGTAACTACTGTTCCGCAGCTGATCCATAACATCCTGAACTTCTTCCTGTTCCAGATCTCTTGATAATGGAAATGCTTTTTCAAACTCTGCTCCTTTAACAATCAATCTGTGGGAACGTTCCTTTCGCTCTACCAACTTCTTTCTCTGCTCCAGAAGATTTTTATTGTGGATCGCATGTTCCAGTTCTTTTTTACTTTTTTCCATGTTGACTTTCAGTTCTTCCAGTGACATAGATTCATATTTTGGATTTTTCGCTCTGCTCAAGTTTTCAACTTCCTACTCTTTCTGTAAATAAAAAGAATCGATCTTCTCACAAATTCCGATTCCTGGGTATAAAAAATGAGGTCGTTGTTTCTCAAAAGGAAATACTAACCTCTGTAATCTTAAAAATCTTTAATCAATGCAACAAGATAGGCCTTGTGCCGCAAGGGGAAATTATCCCCTTGTCCGAAATCTATGATTTCGCTATATTCCCGAATTAAAATCTCTCAAAATCGAGAATGGCACCGCAGGTCGCACGATACAGGCAGATGTAATTGCCTGTATAGAAGTGCGCTCTTAGCTTTGCTAAGAGATTTATGCCGTATCCGGCGTGTTATCTTTTTTCAATTTCTTTTTTCGACTTCTGAAGCATTCTGCCAGTTTTAATAATTTGACATATCTGCTCCTGTTATTCATCATCTGTAAATTCCATCATCTCATCAACGGTGCAGTCCAGTTTCTTGCAGATTTTCTCAATCGTCTCCATTGATACATACTGGTTTTTTCCCATCCGGGCAAGAATGTTTCCGCTAATCCCGGTGAGATGTTGCATTTCTATCCGCTTCATATTTTTATCAATGAGCTGTTTCCATAATCTGTTATAACTTACACTCATAAATAACCTCCACATTTTTATTAGACAGATTTCTGCTTTTATTAGTCAAACGGAATTTCTCCGTCCTTCGCTTCCATAAAACCGTCTTTATCTGTTTTCGGGGTTTCTGATGAATCTGCTCCAGCACCGCTGTCCTTGTTCTGAGCAAATTCATGTTCTTCCACAATCACATCTGTGGTATAAATCGTCTTTCCATCCTTATCCTTATAACTGCCAGTGCTGATGCGTCCACCGATCACAATTCGCATTCCCTTGTAAAGATATTTCTGTGCAAACTCTGCACTCTTGCCAAATGTTACGCAGGAAATAAAATCTGCTTCCTGTTCTCCGTCACGTTTATATCTTCTGTTCACTGCCAGAGTATATCTGGCTACTGCCATATCATTCTCTTTCCCGGCATACTTGATCTCCGGATTCTTTGTCAATCTTCCCATTAAAATCACTTTATTCATAGTCGTTACATCCTTTCCGGGCATTTTGCCCTGTAAACATTTTTCAGTTACTTTTTTGCAGTGGTCTGTCGTGCTTTTCCCTGTCACCTGCAGTCGTCTCAGACTGCCTCTGCCTGTATAAACAGGTCACTGACCATAAGGCTCTGGTCAGCCGCCCATCATCGGGAGTGTCATTATGATTCCGCTCGCTTTCAAAAAAGAAAGGTCATGGCAGAACTCCTGGTAGGCTTTCAGGGTGCACTTATCGATTGTCAAGGTTCAATGAAGGAACATTCCAAAACGTCCTCTAATTACTAAAGTCAAATGCCTTGGCAAGATGCAAAAGATTCGTGATATTTTTTTGCATTTTTATCATTTTTTCTTTTACTTTTGTTAGTCCCTTCACATACTCTGTACTGGGACAAGCAAAAGCGGACATGATTTGGGGGATTTTTGAAAAATAATTATTCCTCTACCTATAAAGCTTAGGAAACGGTATTTACCAACCCCCTTTTGCAAGTTTTTATGCGTAAATTGCATTTTACGGAGCTCAGCGGTCGCCATTCCGTTTTAGAACGGCCGCGTTCCGAAATGAAACGGTCGTTTATACCACAGTCTTCATTCAAGTCAATGGCAAGGGCTAAAGCCGGCATAAATGCCCCATTGACTGGATTTCAGACTGTTGATTACAGTAATCAAGCAGAACAAAGGATTGTTCTGCTAATGTCTATTCAGTGACCGCTATATTCTGGAATATGGCTGTTAAGTGCCATAAACCTGACCGTTAAACTTCGTAATATGCACGTAAATGAAATATTCCTTCACTAATTGCAAGTTTCGGCGGGCATTTGGACGGTGCTTTTTTAAGAAATTTTATCTTTCCACTAATCACATGTGGCAGAGTGTACAATGTCAGATGCTTTTGAAAAAAGGCCAAAAAAAGAAGCACTAACTTTTTACAGTCAATGCTCCTTGAATTGATCTTTATTCTATTTTCTCTTATTTCTTCCTGCCGATCTTGCTTCCCACATTTTTTTCATATATTTGATCGTATTCGATGTACCAAACAAAAATTTTTGTCCCATTGCAAGCTGCATACAGTTATATGCAATTACACTATTTAATGATAAGTTTATAATGCCATTCTCTGGCATGTCTTTAGAAATAAGAGGTGCTGTCTTATCTTTTATTCTGAATATAATAGCCTTATTGGATGAAACAGGAATACATATATCATTAAATCCATTTCTTACAGTCTGTGCTGGATTATCACTAATAACAAAATCCAACTCTGTATTATTCACTGCTTCATACCACTCATAATTATACTGTAACATCTGCATAGTTTCTAAAACAGGTTTTATTCCTAAAATTTGATATAGCTGTGTATTCTTTCCTGTAGAACAATTTATCTCAATAGTTTTTTTCTTTGTCTCTTCATCAAGTCCCAAATTATCACACATAGAACTTAACCATTTCTCTGTTTTGTTATTTATAGCATCCATTTGATCTCTAAACTGTTTCGTTCTATATGCCAGAGAATGTAAAAAAATTATCATTAAATTTCTATTTGAACTTATATGAATTGTGCTGAGATCTTCCTGTAATTCATTAAGCATTTTACTAATAGCTGATTCTTCTCTTGCTAATACGTGTTCTGTAAATTGGTCATCTGATAAATTTTCATTGTCGCAGAGTTCTGGGAAAACTTTTAAATCTTCTTTTAATATTTCTGCAATCTGTTCTTTATCTGCATCATAGAAATAATTTGCCACCGCAAAATTTTCAACTTTTCGATTATCCAAAACAGTACCATTATCCAGCTTGAGAACAGAAATATATTCATCGCCTATATTTCCATAACCAAATCTCTTTAAATACATTCTCGGCACATAATGTTGCCGTCTTACTTTTTCCATAAAATTCTTTCCTTTCTAACATATAGTGCAAAGGCATTAACTCACTACAAGTTAATGCCTTCTGTGCTAGTTATCAAGTTTTTCTTTGTAGATTTCTATCCTTTCCGTCTGCCGAGCTTTTTGATCTTTTGGGGGCAATTTTTCAGAAACTATCTCATACCATGATTTATCAAAACCAACTGCTTTCAAAATTGTTGCTTTATCCATCTGATCAGGTTGTTTTATAGAAATATGTAATCGCTCTTGCGGTATTTTTTCTATAATTGTAAACTGGCTACCTCCTGGCTGCCACGTAAACTTATGTAATCCAGATTCTTTTTCATACCCCTCTAAATTCCCACGCTTATTCCACTTAAATTCATATAATTCCGGATCATATCGAATTGTATCAAATTCAAATATGAGGTAATCCTTATAATCTTTTGATTTGACCAAAACAACCGTTCTCACAAATTTAAAAATCTGACGTACTGCCGACACTCTTTCATTCCAAATTTGCAAAACCATCTTTCCCAACTCATTTGGATCAACTTCTGAATAATTGTCTACTCCAAAGCTATATGTAACAGCATTTCTACCACATATTAATCTAACCTTATCTTGATGTTCAATATCAGTTTGTCCAAAAACAGTTTTCGCACCCCAGCAACAATTGTCCAAAACAACATCATCAAGTCCAACATTTGACGGTTTCCACTCTGCTCCTACACATTCTGCAAATATCTGCTCCCATTCATTTCCTTCTAATGACATACTCTGTTTAGTAGCCATCATATATACAATATTTTGAGCTAATGTTTCCACAAATGATGACGGAAACTTATTTACTGCAAACGGGGCAACTGCCTTATTCACTGTTCTTAATCTTGGCTCAGCCATGTGCCGCATTCCTCCAAACATTAAATATATGAAGTAATTTTAACACAATTATGCTTAAAATGCCATTGGAATAAATCTTTCAATTACCATTTTTACCATATCTACTGGTATTGCATTTCCCGCCTGTTTTCTAGTTTGGCAATCTGATACAACTATTTTAAAATCATCAGGAAATCCTTGCAGTCTTAACATTTCTCTTGGAGTTAATCTTCTTTCACCATTTACCAATAAATAATTATAACTAGCACCTGCACGCAGTGCACAACTATATGGATACGAAGAAATATTTCCTGATTTATTCTCATGCCATATCGATGGAAAAACTTTTGCCGTATGCATTGCTTTTCTTTTTGCAACAATTTCTGGTGAAGCATAATGTTTAGGATCAACTTTCTTTTCTAAAATATCATTTAATGTTTTTTTATTTTTTATTTCAAAATTCCAGTCCATCTTAAATGGTTTTTTTGATCCCACAATAATTATTCGCTCTCGTTTTTGAGGCAAGCCAAAATCAAGAGCATTTAACAAATGATAATCGACATGATAACCTAATTCATCTCTTAATGTTTCTAATATTGTTTGAAGTGTCTTACCGCCATCATGGCTTGCCAAATTCTTTACATTTTCCAGTACAAAAGCTTGCGGTTGTTTTTCTTTTATAATTCTTGCTATATCAAAAAATAATGTTCCTCTTGTTTTATCTTCAAATCCTTTCATTAAACCACAAATTGAAAATGCCTGACATGGAAATCCTCCAAACAACAAATCAAAATCAGGTATACTTTCTGCATCAACTTTCGTTATATCCCCAACAGGTTTCTCACCAAAGTTGGCTTCATAGGCCTGTTGTGCATATTTATCAATATCACTGCTAAACACACACTTACCATTTATCCCAAGCTTATCAAAAGCCCCCTTACTGGCGTATCTAAATCCTCCGATTCCGCAGAATAAATCAATATATCTCAACGGTTTTGGATATACTGTTATATTTGGTTTAGGTACATCAAAAAATATCTTATCAATATCAACACTTAATGCTGTAGATATTCGAAATGCAACATCTACAGAAGGATTTGCAAGCTGATTTTCTACATTTGAAAGATATTTTCTACTAATACCAGCATATTTGGCTAATTGTACCTGTGTAATATTTCTCTCTTTTCTAATTTCCTGCACCCTATTCATTTAAGCGTTTCCTCCGTTTTTGTGAACTATCATACTCAAAATATTATATTATGCTCACTATTATTTGTCCATCATTTTATAAAAATGTTTTTCATTTATGATAATTCTTCTATAATCAATTTTATTAACTTCTTTAACTTCATTCCATCTTTTAAACCTAACCGATAAAAGAATTCCTCTGTTTCTGCCCCACTGCTAAATATCGCATCACAATATTTTGTAATAACTTCTTCTTGCTCTGCCGGAAGTGTCTCAATCACTTTTTTGTACGCTTCCTCAATTTCATCTGGTCCTGTCACAGATGACTGGCTCAACTTCCAATCTGCATATGATTTTCCCATGTGTTCCGTTATTGTCAGATTGATAAATTCTTCAATCTCTTTTGTCATTTTCATTTGTGAATCCCGTTCCTTTCTCCGGTACCCTACTCCATCAATGTATCCAGTATAGTTTTGATAGCTTCTTTCAGCTCTAGCCCATCTCTCAATCCCATACGGTAATAGAACTCATTCAGGTCACTGTTATTATTTGAGGTTTCTGTCATATAGTCAAAAATAACTTTTCCCTGTTTTTGCGGTAACTTCCGAATTACCTTTTGCACTTTCAGTTCCAGTTCTTCATTGAATGGATCATACTGCTCTCCTTATTTTTCCTGATAAACCTGTTCCATTCTTTTTCCGATCAGATCATTCAGGAACTCCTCCATATTTTCCGTTAATTCCATCTTTTTAATCTCCCATCAATCTGATTTTGATTGTTTCCAGCCACATCACCGTCCAGCCAGAAAGTACAGGCAGGATATAAAGTATAAAACCTGCCAAAAGCATTCTGCCCACTTCTGTGCCTGTTTCCTGCCCGACTCCATATCCTAAGACTGCTGTAATGCAGATGATTCCAGACAGGACATGAAATGCAGTTGCAGACAGCCATGTGCTGAACATAAGCATCAGTTGTATCAACGTCAGGCATATCCGCACTGGAAATAACAAAATCCTTATAATAATTTTTACAACTACCATGACTGCCTACCCCTTTCACTGTTTTAAATATCTTCGATAATTATCCAGAACTGAATCTGTCACACCACTTTTATAAATCTTACGAATATCTACAATCTGTTCATCTTTCAGCAGTTTCAACCAATCCAGTAAATCTTTTCTGCTGTTTGCGAAATTGCAACATCTTCCATCTGCATATTCAATCCTGTATCTCATACGCTCCTCCTATACATATACCAATTCACTCAATATAATTTCCTGCACACGATTCCTGATGTTATTACACTGTCGCACCCACTCCATAGGCTTCTGTGCCTTTAATTTCTCTGTTACACCTTCGGCACTTCTCATTTGTGCTTCAATCAGCTCATACCGCTCCTGTGCCTGTTCGTTAAGATCTGCCAGATAGCGATCCAGTTTTCCGGTCAACAAAAGATAAGAATACATCCCCGATTTATGTTTTTTCAGATATTCTTTCCGGAGTATTCCCCAGTAACCAATCGGTCTGTTTTCCTCCGGCAAGGCTAACATCGGTATGTAATAATCTCCCACCAACACATAATCCAATCCATTGTTATCATCATGTATTATTTTTCTCTGTTCACTCATGCTCTTCTCCTCTATCATATCTTCCTCTGCTCTCGCAGATACGCTTCAAATAAACTTCTCCGAATCAGTACTTTCTTCCCAATCTTATATACTGCTCCGGCTTCATGTGCCATGCGGACTACGGGCTTGATTCCCAGTCTGTAATATTCACATGCCATATTATAAGTCACATAGTCATGGCTCATAAATTCCAGATCTTCATCGTCAATCTCATCTGAAAACATCCATACATTACCGCTCATCTGTCATTTTCTCCTTTCCTTTTCCTGTCGCCGGTTCATGGAATCGTTCCAAATAAGTATCAAAAATATCCCGATTAATCAGTACCGTTCCATCTATTCTGTAAATTGCACCTGCATCACTTGCAAGCTCCAAAAGCTTCTTATGGGAAATACTGTAAATGATTTCTGCCTGTTGATATCGCAGATATTGTCGGCGTAATTTTCTAAGCTGCTCTGGTACTTCTTTCATACTTGTAATTGGTTTATAACTTTTACCCATGATGTTTTCCTCCAAAATTTTATTTACTGTTTTACAGAAGCTGACTGCCGGAATATACCTTTCTAAGGACGAAAAAAGCACCTCTTAGATTAACTCTAAGAAGTGCTCTTACTTCATTGCCCAAACCTGTGCCCTTTCACCTGAAATTCGTCATGCTTCATAACGATTCATCATTCTCCCAAATTTTGTTGTCAAATTGTTGTCAAATGCGGTCTGACATCATGGTTTTAGACATTTCATATTTAATTTTAGTACAGTTTTGCACCAGCCGGGATATGGTTATCAACCATCAGAAGATGAAGTTTTTCTTCGCCCTCTTCCTCATGGATTGCACTAAGTAACATTCCACAGGATTCAATTCCCATCATGGCTCTTGGCGGCAGGTTAGTGATCGCAATTAAGGTCTTTCCAACCAGTTCTTCTGGCTCATAATAAGCGTGAATACCGCTTAAAATGGTACGATCTGTGCCTGTTCCGTCATCCAGAGTGAACTGTAACAGCTTCTTGGATTTCTTAACAGCTTCACATGCTTTAACCTTTACAGCTCTGAAATCTGACTTGCTGAAAGTATCGAAATCAACAAATTCCTCAAATAAAGGCTCTACCTTTACCTTGGAGAAGTCGATAACTTCTTCTTTCTCCGGTGCTGCTGTGGAAGTGCTGTTTTCTGACTTCGCAGACTTCTTGTCAGCGTCCAGGGACTTCATTGTCGGGAACAGAAGTACGTCTCTGATTGCCTGACTGTCTGTCAGGAGCATAACCAGACGGTCAATTCCGTACCCGATACCACCTGTCGGCGGCATACCGATCTCAAGTGCATTCAGGAAGTCTTCATCTGTGTGGTTTGCTTCCTCATCACCAGCGTCAGCAAGAGCATCCTGTGCTTTAAAACGCTCTCTCTGATCGATCGGGTCATTCAGCTCGGAATATGCGTTACACATTTCCCATGTATTACAGAAGAGCTCGAAACGCTCTACCTTGGTCGGATCAGACGGTTTCTTCTTTGTCAGCGGAGAGATTTCGATCGGATGATCCATGATAAATGTAGGCTGGATCAGTTCTTTCTCACAGTACTCCTCGAAGAAGAGGTTGATGATATCACCCTTCTTATGATGTGCCTCATATTCAATATGATGCTCGTCAGCAAGCTTTTTAGCTGCCTCATCATCTGCTACTTCATCAAAGTCGATTCCTGCATATTTTTTGATTGCTTCATTCATTGTCATTCTGGCAAACGGCTTACCAAGATCGATCTCTACACCATTATAAGAAATCTTTGTGGAACCGCAGACTTTCTCTGCCAGATAACGGAACATGGATTCTGTAAGTTCCATCATTCCCTCATAGTCTGTATATGCCTGGTAAAGCTCCATCAGAGTAAATTCCGGATTGTGGCGTGTATCAACACCCTCATTACGGAATACACGTCCGATCTCATAAACTCGCTCAAGTCCTCCGACGATCAGTCGTTTCAGATAGAGCTCCAGTGAAATACGAAGCTTTACATCTTCGTTCAGTGCATTGTAATGTGTTTCAAACGGTCTTGCAGCTGCTCCACCTGCGTTGGAAACCAGCATTGGAGTTTCTACTTCCATGAAGTCACGCCCTGCAAGGAAGTTACGGATTTCTTTGAGGATCTGGGAACGTTTGATAAATACGTTCTTGCTGTCCTGGTTCATGATAAGGTCTACATATCTCTGACGATAACGGGTATCTGTATCTGTCAGTCCGTGGAATTTCTCCGGAAGGATCTGCAGACTCTTGGTTAACATAGTCATTTTTTCAGCGTGAATAGAGATCTCGCCTGTTCTTGTTCTGAAAGCAAAGCCTTCCAGACCGAAGATATCTCCAATATCGGATTTCTTGAAATCTGCATAAGATTCTTCTCCGATAGCGTCTCTTGCCACATAGACCTGAATATTTCCCTGCAGGTCCTGAATATTACAGAAAGAAGCTTTTCCCATGACACGCTTAAACATCATACGGCCGGCGATCGCAACGTGGATCGGGCTCGCATCCATGATTTCTCTTCTTTCTTCATAGTCCTTCTTAAGGACTTCTCTTGCCTGTGCTTCATCAAGACCTTCTACATCCGGTGTCTTGCGGTCTTTTAAGATCTCTGCCTCATGTGCTTCATAGAGATTCTTCACCTCAAGTGAATGATGTGTCTGGTCAAATTTTGTGATCTGAAACGGGTCCTTTCCATTTGCCTGCAGGTCTGCAAGCTTTTCACGACGAACCTTCAGCAGCTGGTTTGTATCCTGCTTTTTCTGCTCTGCCACTTCTTTGGCCTCCTTCTGTTCTTTTGATTATTTATACGTTTCTCTGGATTTCCAGAACTTTATATTTCATAATACCCATCGGCATCTCAACTTCTACAACATCACCTGTGTGTGCACCGATCAGCGCTTTACCTACAGGAGATTCGTTGGAAATCTTACCTTCCAGGCTGTTTGCCTCTGTAGAACCGACAAGTTTTAATTCCATCTCTTCTTCAAATTCGTAATCATATACTTTTACTTTGCAGCCAACGCTGATTCTGTCAAGGTCCACTTCATCCTCAACTACAACCTCTGCGTTTTTAAGAATCTTCTCGATTTCTTCGATTCTTGCTTCGATATCTCTCTGCTCATCCTTTGCAGCATCATACTCAGCATTCTCGGACAGGTCACCCTGCTCTCTTGCTTCTTTGATTTTTTCTGCAACTTCTTTTCTTTTTACTACTTTTAAATCATGCAGTTCATCTTCAAGTTTTTTAAGACCTGCATATGTCAATAAATTCTTCTTTTCTTCCATAATCCTTACACCCTTTCAAAATAGCCGGATACTCATTGGATATACTCTCCCAGAATCATCATACCGCCAAAAGGGCAGACTTATTCTAGGATATTCACAATTCCTGTATTATACCGAAATCTATATGCCTTGTCAAGGACAAAAAAGGCTGGAAATCCGCGGTTAACCGCGAAAATCCAGCAATTTTTCAAGTTCTTCATAACTGCTTACGAGATTGGAGTCCCGGCGCAGTCCTGCACTGTGTTTCATACCGGCTGTATACCATGCAATGTGCTTACGCATCTCACGGATTCCGGTAAATTCTCCCTTCAGTTCAATCTGCATTCTCGTATGACGAAGGATCATCTCTTTGATTTCTTCCCATGACGGCCTCGGAAGTAATTCCCCGGTTGTAAAATAATGGTTCATTTCCCGGAAAATCCATGGATTCCCTCGTACCGCACGTCCGATCATCACGCCGTCACAACCCGTTTCTCTGACAAGTTTTTCTGCTTTTTTCGGCGAATCCACATCCCCGTTTCCAATAACCGGAATCGAAACCGCCTCTTTGATCCTGCGGATTGTATCCCAGTCCGCTTCTCCTGCGTAATACTGCTGCCTTGTCCTTCCATGGACTGCAACAGCTGCTGCGCCGGAATCCTCGATGATCTTCGCAATTTCTACCGGATCCACCGGATAATCTTCAAAACCAATACGGATTTTGGCTGTCACCGGCTTTTTTACCGCATGAGAAACCTGCGTCACGATTTCCCGGATCAGCTCCGGATTCTTGAGAAGCGCAGATCCCTCGCCATTGTTGACTACTTTCGGCACCGGGCAACCCATGTTGATATCCAGTATGTCAAAAGGCTGTTCTTCAATACTCTTTGCCACCTCTGCCATCAGATCCGGTTCGCTTCCAAAAATCTGCATGGACACCGGATGCTCCGAAGGATCGATCTGCATCAGCGAAATTGTATTTTTATTATGGAAAGAAATTGCTTTCGCACTTACCATCTCTGTACAGAGAAGTCCTGCCCCCTGTTCTTTACAAAGCATACGAAACGGAAGATCTGTCACACCGGCCATCGGCGCAAGGATAAAAGGATTTTCCATCTCAACTGAGCCGATTTTCCACTTCATCTCCATAAATCAGTTCCCTTTATCCACATTTTCCACGTCGTCTTCTATTGTTTCGCCAAGGAAAAAAACTCGATAATACATTTCCAGAGATTCCAGAAGTTCTCTCTTTTCGGTCTGAAGTTTCTTGATTCGAAGAACACTGCCGATCTCATCATACATTGCATCTGCATCAAGAGCCTCCGTCTTGAACTGAAGGCTTCCGTTATCATCAAATTCCAGTGTCAGGATACCACCAATCTCCTCTGTATAAAGCACACACATAATATGCAGTTCCTGCTTTACAGATTCCGGCAGAGAATCAAAATCCTGATTAAAATAATATTTCTGCTCATAGGCACTCGCACCGCAGAGCACCACATTTTCCTGATACATAAAAAATAACTCCTTGTATTATACTTGCTCACACATAACTGTACAGCCCGCGCACAGACACCTCACCGGAGCATACCTTGCGGATTCTGCCATCTGCTACCCGCACCAGAAGTTCTCCCTCGCGGTCAATACCAAGTGCCACACCTTCATATGGATCCAGTTTATCCAGGATTCTCACCGGCTGACATTTATTCGCAAGCATCATATTATAATCATCGATCATCAGTGAGAGGTCACAGGTCTGTACAAATTTCTCGTAGTTCTTTTCAAATTTGCCCATAACAAGGCCGATCAGACGATTTCTGTCGTAAATCTTCCCCGTTTCCAGATAAAGCGATGTTGCTTTATCTTTGAGTTCTTCCTGTATTTCTGCCAGATTGACATTGATTCCGACTCCAATCACAACTTCCCGGATCTTCCCTTCCTCAAGCCCCATCTCGGTCAGAATCCCACAGATTTTCTTTCGGGAAACTACAACATCATTCGGCCATTTGATAGAAACATCGACCTCCAATTCTTTGGCCGCCTGCGCCACACTCAATCCCATAACAAGTGTCAGCATGGATGCAAAACGCGGCTCAAAATCCGGTCTCAGAAGAATCGACATCATAATCGAATTCCCCTCCGGCACAACCCATCTGCGTCCGAGTCTTCCCTTACCGGCAGACTGGAATTCTGCAACCGCCAGCGTCCCATGTACGGCATCTTCTTTCGAGAGGCGCTTGCACCATTCATTCGTAGAATCGATTTCTTTTGCAAAATGGACGGTTTTGCCCGCCCATTCTGTGTGTATTTCATTTGAAATTGTATCTGTATTGTAAGGTATTACGCTCATTTTGCCTCCGGCTCTCCAAGAGTAGCTACCATCACTGCTTTGATCGTGTGCATACGGTTTTCTGCCTCATCAAATACATGTGACTGCGCAGATTCAAATACTTCATCAGTAACTTCCATGTCGGTCAGATTGAAGCGCTCTCCCATTTCTTTACCGATCTTTGTCTTGAGATCATGGAATGCCGGCAGGCAGTGAAGGAAAATTGCTTTTTCTCCTGCATTTTTCATAACTGCAGATGTTACTTTGTATGGTGTCAGATCTTTGATACGCTCTTCCCATACTTCGTCCGGCTCGCCCATGGATACCCATACATCTGTATAAATAACATCGGCATTCTTTGTTCCGGATTCTACGTCTTCTGTCAGAGTTACACTTCCGCCTGAAGCTTCTGCATAAGACTTGCACAGGTCAACCAGTTCCTGATTCGGGAAATATTTCTTTGTTGTGCAGGCTACGAAATGCATACCAAGTTTGGAGCATGCGATCATCAGAGAATTACCCATATTGTAACGGGCATCACCCATGTAAACCAGACGACGGTCTTTCAGGTCACCAAAATGTTCACGGATCGTCAGCATATCTGCCAGCATCTGTGTCGGATGGTATTCGTTTGTCAGACCGTTCCATACCGGAACTCCCGCATATTTTGCAAGCTCTTCTACAATATCCTGTCCGAAACCTCTGTACTCGATTCCTTCATACATTCTTCCGAGAACTCTTGCTGTATCAGCGATGCTCTCTTTCTTTCCGATCTGAGAACCGGTCGGATCCAGATATGTACTGCCCATTCCAAGGTCATGAGCAGCTACTTCAAATGCACAACGTGTTCTGGTACTTGTTTTTTCAAAAATTAAGGCAATGTTTTTTCCTTTGTAATATTCATGAAGTTCTCCGGCTTTTTTCTTTGCTTTTAATTCTGCTGCCAGATCGATCATGTATGTGATTTCTTCCGGTGTAAAGTCTTTCAGTGTAAGAAAATTCCGTCCCTTTAAGTTCATAATAAATCTCCTCTTTTTTAGCTCATCTCAATACATACGGATTGTACCGTGCTCTGCACTCTCAGCTTTCCTTTGTATCTATGTTGTCCTCTGTAACGATTTCTTTCAGAGAGGAAGCAAGACCTGCAAGTCCCTGAATCTCAGATGGGATGATGATCTTTGTAGCTTTACCGTCTGCTGCCTTGCCAAATGCTTCCAGGCTCTTCAGAGTCAGAACAGCCTGATCTGCACCTGCTTCACGGATCATACGGATACCTTCTGCATTAGCATGCTGTACTTTCAGTACAGCCTCTGCCTGACCTTCGGCCTCTTTGATCATACGCTCTTTCTGTGCCTCTGCTTTGAGAATTGCAGCCTGTTTCTCAGCTTCGGCATCCAGAATTGCAGATTCTTTTTTACCTTCTGCAACAAGAATCGTAGATTTCTTCTCACCTTCAGCACGAAGGATAGCTTCTCGTCTTTCACGCTCTGCTTTCATCTGTTTTTCCATGGCTTCCTGAATAGCAGCCGGAGGAATGATGTTTTTGAGCTCTACTCGGTTGACTTTGATTCCCCATGGATCTGTGGCAACATCCAGAGATGCACGCATCTTTGTGTTGATCACTTCACGGGAAGTCAGTGTTTCATCGAGTTCCATATCACCGATGATATTTCTCAGTGTTGTCGCAGACAGATTTTCGATTGCCATGATCGGATTCTCAACTCCGTATGCAAAAAGCTTCGGATCTGTGATCTGGAAAAATACAACCGTATCGATCTGCATGGTTACGTTATCTTTTGTGATAACCGGCTGTGGCGGGAAGTCCACTACCTGCTCTTTCAGATTTACTCTTCTCGCTACACGGTCAATAAATGGTGTCTTGAAGTGAATACCTGTGTTCCATGTTTCTTTGTAAGCACCAAGACGTTCTACAACGATTGCATATGCCTGTGGCACAATGCGGATACAGGATGCCAGTATCCAGAGTGCGAGAACTACCAGCACGATAAAAATAATAATTCCTGCCATTTTACTTACCCTCCGTTTCTTCTTTTACAATCAGTTTTACTCCCTGAACATCTTCAATTGTAACAATTGCATGTTCCGGTATTGTTACTTCATCGGAAGATGTCCTTGCCATCCACTCGATGTCATTGATCCGAACCTGTCCGGACTGTTCCAGATTGTTGATTTTCTGGATCACTACTGCTCTTTCGCCGATCAGACTGTTAACGTTCGTCTTTGGTACGCCTTTGTTCATGTAACGCACAGCAAGCGGACGTGTAAAGATCAGAAGTACCAGTGAAATGACCAGAAACAGAACCCACTGGATCAGGATTCCCGCTCCCAGCCCGGAAGCGATTGCCGCAACAAGCGCACCTCCCGCAAACCAGATCGTAGTCAATCCTACTGTGATTGCCTCAACTACCAGAAAACAGGCCAAAAGTATAAGCCACATTATCGGTTCCATCTTATTCCTCCTTCCGGATCACGGCATCAATTCCGTCTCTGTCTCGCAGCCTCATACATCAGTATGCCACCTGCCATTGCTGCATTCAGGGATTCTACATGACCGCACATCGGGATACGGATCAGACAGTCCGCAGCATCTGCTGCCTGGTCAGTCAGTCCTTTGCCTTCGTTTCCGATAAGGAAAGCGGTTCCACCCTGATAGGATTCCCTGTCGTATGCATTTTTACCCTGCAAGTGTGCTGCAAAAAAACGGATTCCGCAATTTTGAAGTTTCTGCTTTAATAATACCACATCTTCTACGTAGAAAAAAGGAATTCTGTAAATAGATCCCATTGTTGCACGAATAACTTTCGGATTGGTGATGTCCACACAGGTTTTTGTAAGAAAAATACCTCCGATGCCGGCGCCTTCCCCTGTACGGATGATTGTTCCGGCATTTCCCGGATCCTGCAGATCCTCAAGCACCATAAGAAGAGGTGCTTCCTGCTTCAGAAGATCCTCCAACTGATAAGACGGCTGTCTGAGAACGGTCAGAACTCCCTGCGGGGTCTGTGTGTCACTCATCTGGCGGAAAACACTGTTTTCGACTGCATCCCAGGAAAAGCGCCCTGCTTTCTGCATGATCTCCTCATCGTCAAGCAGGGATTCAGCCACATAGACCTTCTCGATCCAGTCATCCGGTGCTTCCAGAAACATCTTTCTTCCTTCTGCGATAAAGAGCCCCTGCTCTCTGCGGGCTTTTGCCTTCTGATTGAGTTTGATCACATTTTTCACCTGTGTATTCTGTGCACTGGTAATCATATAATTGCTCCTTTAATCCAGAACGGAGGCCACCTGATGGTTGCCTCCGATGTAAAATAATATACTGATTTATTTAGAATAGTTATGAGAAAGAGAATTGCAAACTTCCCACATATATGGGGAAACATCTTTCTGCATTGCAAGTGCTTCGTTGATATCGAAATCCATAAACTCACCATGACGATATCCAACAACTCTGCAGGATTTACCCTGTACAAGAAGATCTACTGCAAGTGCACCCATCATAGATGCATATACACGGTCTTTACATGTCGGGTTGCCACCACGCTGCATGTGGCCAAGGATGGTCGCACGTGTCTCAATACCGGTTGCAGCTTCGATACGTCTTGCCATTGCCTCTGAATGGCCGATACCCTCTGCATTTACGATAATGTGGTGTTTCTTTCCTGCCTTACGGCTTGCGATGATATTGTTGATCAGCTTCTGCTCATCATAATCATATTTCTCAGGGATCAGGACATCCTCTGCACCATTGGCAATACCACACCACATAGCAAGGTATCCTGCGTTACGTCCCATAACTTCAATAATACTGCATCTTTCATGAGATGTGGAAGTATCACGAACCTTATCGATAGCCTCCATTGCTGTGTTTACAGCTGTATCAAATCCGATCGTATACTCGGTACATGCAATATCCAGGTCGATTGTTCCCGGAACACCGATCGTATTGATTCCAAGGTTTGCGAGCTTCTGTGCACCTGCAAAAGAACCGTCACCACCGATAACTACCAGTCCGTCAATTCCATGTTTTTTGCAGATTTCAGCGCCTCTCTGCTGACCTTCCGCTGTACGGAATTCTGCACATCTTGCTGTATAAAGGATTGTTCCGCCACGTTCGATTGTATCTGATACATCTCTGGCAGACATATCAACGATTTCTTCATTCAGAAGTCCGTTGTATCCCTTGTAAATACCCTTTACATTCAGTCCGCTGCTCAGTCCTCGTCTTACAACCGCACGGATTGCAGCGTTCATTCCCGGAGCATCACCGCCACTTGTAAGTACACCGATGGTTTTTATCTGTTTCTCTGCCATGATTCATTCCTCCATCTCCAGATCTCAAATTATAATCTGTATTCGAAAAATTATATTATAATAGGAAATCTTTGTTATATCTACTACACATATTCGTTGTATAGTGTAAAGCATTTTCAGAAGTTTTTCAATACTCTTTCCACAACTTTAACGTTGGATTCTCCATATTTTTTCCTGAGTTCACCTGTCAGAGAATCGCTGATCCGCGCGTGATATCCTGCCGGAAGGCGCTTCATCGCATTTACATCTTTCAGATAGATCACAACTGCCGAAACACCGGAATATCCTTTCAGCGTCTCAAGAAGTTCCTGCTCTTTTTCGGCATACTCGGCTTTGTCTTTAAACTGGATCCAAAGTTCCTGCGGCATATCCTCAAAAGCTCTGACTTTTTCAAGGATCAGCTTACTCGGCTTGTCGTCTTCTGCATTGACACGCCCCTGCACAAATACACGCGCATCCTCATTAAGCATTGCCTGCCATTTCTCGTAATCTCGCGGAAATACCACAATCTCGACAGTGCCAAGCAGATCCTCCACGGTAAGGAATGCCATCACCTTATTATTCCTGGTGTATTTGATCGTCTTCTCCGTGATCATTCCACCAATGATCACCTTCTGTCCATCATACACTTTCGGTATACCGGATTCTTCATCCGGCTGGAAATCCGTAGTTTTCGCGGATATCATTTTTTCCATGATGTTACGGTATCTTTCAAGTGGATGACCGCTCAGGTAGATTCCGAGTACATCTTTCTCGAAAGCAAGGATCATTTCTTTGTCGTATTCTTCCACATCCGGCATCCGGATCTCATATTCTTTCTTTTCTTCATCACTTACCAGATCAAAAAGACTCATCTGACCGGCAAAAGAATTTTTCTTTTCCTGTGCAATACTGTCTACAATCTGACCGTAAACAAGCATTTTCTGGCGGCGGTTGCCTTCCAGACAGTCCAGCGCACCGGCTTTGATAAAGTTCTCGATTGCACGCTTGTTGACCGTTCCTGTCAGTCTCTCGATAAAATCTTTCAGAGAACGATACTCGCCGTTTGCTTCTCTTTCTTCTACCAGCGCATTGATGACCGGGCGGCCCACACTCTTGATCGCAGAAAGTCCATAACGAATCGCGCCATTATCCACAGAAAATCCATATGCACCTCTGTTGACATCCGGCGGAAGGATCTTAATATTCATCTGTCGGCATACCTGAATATATTCTGCCACTTTTGTCGGCATTTCAATCACCGATGTCATAAGTGCAGCCATAAATTCCACCGGATAGTAATATTTCAAAAACGCCGTCTGATAAGAAACAACCGCATAGGCTGCTGCATGAGATTTATTAAATGCATATTTTGCAAAATCGATCATATCATCATAGATCTTGTTTGCCGTCTGCTCGGAAATCCCGTTTGCAATACATCCCGGAACCCCCTCTTCTTCATTACCATAAACAAAGTTCTGGCGCTCTTTCTCCATGACTGCGGCTTTTTTCTTTGACATGGCACGGCGCACAAGATCGCTTCTTCCAAGCGTATAGCCGGCCAGGTTACGTACGATCTGCATAACCTGCTCCTGATATACGATACAGCCATAAGTCGGTTTCAGGATCGGCTCCAGCTGAGGACAGTCATATTTGATCGTATCCGGGCGGTTTTTGCCACGGATATACTGCGGAATAAAGTCCATCGGACCCGGACGGTACAGAGAAATTCCCGCAATAACGTCCTCAAGACTCTGTGGCTTCAGCTCCTTCATGAAGTTCTTCATTCCCGCACTTTCCAGCTGGAATACACCGTCAGAACGACCGGTTCCGAGAGAATCCAGTACTTTTTTATCGTTATAATCAATATGCTGCATATCCAGCTTCACACCGGCATCCTGTTCGATCAGATGCACGGCATTTTGAATAACTGTCAGCGTACGAAGACCCAGAAAGTCCATTTTCAGAAGTCCGAGTTCTTCAAGTGTCGTCATCGTAAACTGTGTAACGATCGAACCGTCGGATGCCCGAGAAAGCGGTACATACTCTGAAACATCCTTCTGACTGATCACGACACCTGCCGCATGCATGGATGTATGCCTGGGAAGTCCTTCAAGACGCTTCGCCGTATCAATCAGATCATGAATCTCTTTCTGATCCTCATAGACTTTTTTGAGTTCAGGGTTCATCTGCAGCGCTTTGTCAATCGTGATATTCAGCTCCTGCGGAATCATTTTTGCAATAGTATCCACCTGTGCATATGGAAGATCCATAACACGACCGACATCACGGATAACACCACGGGCCGCCAGTGTACCAAATGTAACGATCTGTACGACACAGTCATCCCCGTATTTACGTCTTACATAATCGATAACTTCCTGTCTTCGTTCAAAACAGAAGTCAACGTCGATATCCGGCATGGATACTCGTTCCGGATTCAGGAAACGCTCAAACAGAAGATCATATCGAATCGGATCAAGCTGTGTGATCCCAAGTGTATAGGCAACCAGACTTCCTGCAGCGGAGCCTCGTCCCGGTCCTACCATAATGTCATGGTCGCGCGCATATTTAATAAAGTCCCATACAATCAGGAAGTAATCGACATAGCCCATATTCCTGATCGTGGACAATTCATAATTTAACCGCTCTTTCAGTTCTTCAGTGACTGGCTGGTAGCGCTCCTCCAATCCTCTGAAACAAAGCTCATTCAGATATTCCCATGAAGTGTAACCTTCCGGAACATCAAATTTTGGCAGCTTTGTCACACCAAATTCAATCTCCACATGACATCTCTGTGCGATTTTGTGTGTATTCTCAAGCGCCTCCGGCGCATATGGAAAAAGACGTTCCATTTCTTCGGGAGATTTCACATAATACTGACCGCCCTCATAGCGCATACGGTCTTCATCTGCCAGTTTCTTACCTGTCTGAAGACAGAGCAGTACATCATGCGGCTGTGCATCCTCTGCAAGTGTATAATGCACATCATTGGTCGCAACAAGTTCTATTCCTGTCTCACGATGCATTTTCAGAAGCTGCTGATTGACATTCTGCTGTTCCGGAATGCCATGATCCTGCAGTTCCAGAAAGAAATTCCCCTTCCCGAAAATATCCTGATAACGAAGAGCAGCTTTTTTGGCATCCTCATACATCCCTCTTGTGAGAAATCTCGCCACTTCGCCGGCAAGACATGCACTTAATGCAATGATTCCTTCATGATATTTCTCAAGAAGCGAAAGATCCACCCGTGGTTTATAATAAAATCCCTCGACAAATCCCTTTGATACGATTTTCATCAGGTTACTGTAACCCTGATTGTTTTCTGCCAGAAGCACCAGATGATAATAACGGTCATCGCCGCTTCCCGCTTCACGGTCAAATCGGGAACCCGGTGCCACATAAACCTCACAGCCGAGGATCGGATTGATTCCTGCTGCCCGTGCTGCGCGGTAAAAATCTATCACGCCATACATGACACCATGATCTGTAATGGCCGCACTGTCCATGCCAAGCTCCCTGACACGGTCCACATATTCTTTTATTTTGTTGGAGCCATCCAGAAGACTGTATTCTGTATGAACATGAAGATGTGTAAAATTCATAATCTCGTCCTTTGCTTTATATGTCCGATTTAATGTACAGTTATTTCACCAGATAGATTCTGCGATCTTTAATCTGAATTTTTCCTTCTTTCAGAAGATGCCCTATGGCACGCTTGAACGCATTTTTGCTCAGGCCGAATTCACGGCGGATAACTTCCGGGGAAGCCTTATCATCAAACGGAAGAACTCCTGCAAATTCCTCAATGATTCCAAGTACACTCTCTGCATCCTCGCTGATCTGCAGATATGCCTCCTGCCGGTCACTGACATCCATTTTGCCGTCTTCTTTGACTCTTGTGACACGGAGATCCAGCACAGTACCCGGACGGTATTTGCCCTTTGCCTCTCTTGCCGGGATCAGTGCAGTATATTTATTGTCTACCGCAACAAAAACGCCGAAGTTTTCGCTGATCTGGTATACACGGCCCTTTACCTGATCACCTTCCCTGTACGGTGCCTCCTTAGAAAGATAAGGATAAACTTTCATGGTTGCACAGAGGCGGCTGCTTTTGTCCACATAAACAGCAACAAGACATTCCTGTCCTTCAAAAATCCTTGTTGTCTGCTCATGATACGGAAGAAGAAGGTCTTTTTCCAGTCCCCAGTCAAGGAATGCTCCGATCTTTGTCACCTGTTTTACTTTAAGAAGACCCGCCTCGCCTACTGTGAGCTTCGGCTCATTCGTTGTGGCGATCGGACGATCCTGCGAATCTTTGTAAATAAATACTTCGATCTTATCTCCATCCTTTTTGCCTGCCGGAACCTGCTTTGCCGGCAAAAGTACCTGATGCTTCGTATCTGCATGCATATCTTCTGCCAGATATACTCCAAATTCTACAGATTTTACGATAAATAAAGTCTGTTTCTTTCCTAATTCAATCATATTTTCCTCCGATACTGAAACAAATATATGTCCGTTTTTCTTCTTTACCTAATTGTGAGATTAATTGTAACACAGAAAAACAGGAATGGATATAAAAAAGCCAAATCTTCTTGAGATTTCTCTTGTGGTTTCTCCCCTTTATCCTGTATAATATTTCTTAGAAAAAGGTTTTTCCAAATATGCTATGAATATATTGGGAGGTTTTATTATGTGCAAAAATCTGAATATCCTGAAAAAGCAGGAAGAACTTCTGCAGTTCGAGCATTTCTGCAACGACGATGCCTTTGAACTTGGCTCATTTATGGTGTCCTATGCCAGAAAGCACAACATCACGATTGCCATATCTATCCGTCTTAACAATGGCTGTATTTTGTTCCAGCATTGCCCTGACGGAACCAATCTTTTAAACCAGAAATGGATGGATCGAAAATTCAATTTCGTAAAACTGATGGAACGCAGTTCTCTTTTATCCACATTTACTTTTGAACATGACAACGACACCCTGGAAACACACGCTTTATCAAACAACGATTATGCATTATGCGGCGGCGGTTTTCCTATTCGCATAAAAGGCAGCAAAACCGTAATCGGTGCGGTCATTGCTTCTAATCTTTATCATATTGCAGACCATGAATTTATTATTTCCTGCCTGAAAGAATATCTGAACTGTCCGGATGCTCCAGCTTTTCCTTATACACTTCCGGAATGACTGGATTTCGTATTGATGATTTGGCTCTTGAAGTATTAAAGCGTGCTGTACATAAAACCGTACAGCACGCTTTGTATTTTTTATCGGATTTTATTTCTTAATCTGTCCATAATAAGCATTTGCTCCGTGTTTTCTGTAGTAATGCTTATCCTGAAGTTCCTGTGGTGCCGGTCTTACCTGCGAATTGATCAGTTCACAGCGGCATGCCATCTTTGCCACTTCTTCCAGGACAACTGCATTATGAACAGCTTCATGTGCATCTTTTCCCCATGTAAATGGTCCGTGATTTTTGCACAGTACTGCCGGAACAGCTTTATAATCGCTGTTTTTGAAATGTTCTGCGATCAACACGCCCGTATTTTTTTCGTATGCCTCTTCGATCTCATCTTTTGTCAGATTACGTACGCACGGAACCTCTCCATAGATATAGTCTGCATGAGTCGTTCCATAGCACGGAATGGATCTTCCTGCCTGTGCCCAGCTTGTTGCCCACTCAGAATGTGTATGTACGATTCCCCCGATATCTGGAAATTCATTGTACAGAACCACATGTGTCGGGGTATCCGAAGACGGATTGTATTCACCCTCTACTTTATTTCCCTGAAGATCCACAACAACCATATCTTCCGGTCTTAATTTGTCATACTCTACTCCACTCGGTTTAATAACAAAAAGTCCTTTTTCACGGTCAATACCGCTGACATTTCCCCATGTAAATGTGACCAGTCCGTATTTCGGCAGATCCATATTTGCTCTGTATACTTCTTCTTTTAATTTCTCTAACATTTCGTTCTCCTTTTTAATACGTAATTTAATTCATTTTCTCCAGAATCGGTTTTGCCATTCCCGCTGCAGAATTAAGATCTGCTTTCCAGTTTTCGTTTCCGGTGTACCAGAATTCTGTGACAAACCTGCGTACTCCCAAGTCCCACGCTTTGCTGATTGCCGCTTCAAAATCTACATGACCTGTACCATACGGCACTTCCCGGAATCTTCCCGGAAGTGTTTCTTTCAAATGTAATGAAGTAAGATTTCCTCTTCCCAGTTCCATATCCTCCAGCACATCTGACTGATATGTAACAGCTGCATTTGTCAGATTTCCAATATCCGGATATATTTTCAGATAATTGGAATTACATAAAGTAACATATTTCATAGCCTTTTCAACAGTATTCATAAACTCATTTTCCATTGTTTCAAGGCCCAGTTGAATTCCAGCCTTCTCCGCCAGTTCTGATGCTTTTTTCAGGTTTTTGAGAAATCTCTTCTTTGTTTCTAAAGTTGACGGCTCATAATACACATCATAACCCGGTATCATGACTACTCTGATTCCCAAATCATCTGCAAGCCGAAGTGATTTCTCAAGGATTTCCATTCCACGCTTACAGTATTCTTCCTTGTCATTTCCAAGAGAATATTTTGTAAGCGCACTTACACACATCGTTCGGATCGGCATTCCGACTTCATACATGGCTTTGATAATCTCGAAACGATCTTCTTTTGTCATATCCAGACGTGCGATTTTTTCTTCGGTCGCGTCAATACTAATTTCTACAAAATCATATCCGGCCTCTTTTGCAGCCTCCAGTTTCTCTTTCCAGTCCAGAGTTCCCGGCATTGCTTTCTCATATAACCCCAGTGAATATTTTTTCATCTTTTTCCCTCTTATTTCATGATCGGAATTTCGTATCCCCATGACCTACGCATTTCATCCATGATTTCCATCACACGTATTGTTTCTCTGTGAGGCATCTCCGGACATTCCAGTCTGCCCTCTTCAATTGCTTTGCAGCATGCTTCCACTTCGTATTCATATCCTGTGATCTGTTTCGGCGGAGTGCATGACAGCACTTTTTCATACTGGTCGTTGAATACTTTGATTTCTTCCGGATTATTGATATTTGTGATCTCAATATAACCTTTTGTTCCAAAGATCGTACCCTGACGGTTCTGTACTGCATGAACATTGCACTGCATGGATGCTGTTTTTCCGCCGGCAAAAGTCATATTGATGTTGTCAATCATATCGACACCATTTTTAAAAACAGCTTCTGACTGTACATGCTCCAGATCTTCACCGAAAATCATACTTGCAAAGTTTACCAGATAAACCCCTACATCAAGCAGGGCCCCGCCTGCCAACTGCGGATCCCAGATTCGTTTTACTTCGCTGAGTTCATATCCCAGATTTGCAGTCAGAGAGGTAACTTCTCCTATAGTTCCGTCAGCAATAAGCTTGTTAATCATATTTCTTGAAGGCATATATCTTGTCCAGATAGCTTCTGTAAGCAGAAGTTTCTTTTCCTCTGCCAGTTTCAGGATTTCTTTTGCCTGCTCAGCATTTACAGTAAACGCCTTTTCGCAGAGTACATGTTTGCCTGCTTCCAGACACATTTTTGCGCATTTATAATGGTGTGAATGTGGTGTTGCAATATAAACAAGCTGTACTTCAGGATCTTTTAGCATTTCTTCATAAGAACCATAAAATTTTGTAAATCCATATTTCTTAGCAAATGCTGCTGCTCTTTCTGTATCTCTGGCTGCAATGGCATATGCCTTTACATCGTTCATTTTTGTAATGGTATCCGCCATTTTATTTGCGATAGAACCAGCTCCCATGATTGCCATTTTTAACATAATCTGTCCCTCCTGTTGTTAGTTTTTGAAACGTTTCCATGCGCTGCTCAGTCCGTCGATCACTGCACGGTATGTTGCATATTTTTCTTCATAGATTTCTTTGTATTCCGGTCTCGGATAAATGGTTTTTGTAATCTTCACAGTCTTTTCGATTGCTTCTCTGTAATCTTTGTAAACACCGGCTGCAATACCTGCCGCCATCGCAGCCCCCTGTGCACCAAGTTCTTTGTCACCGACTACATCTATCGGTATCTGGAGTGTATCCGCAAAAATCTGTACCCATACATCAGAATTTGCCGCACCACCGGAGAGTCTTATGCTCTTTGGAACGCCACGGTTTCGGAGCAGTTTCTTCACATGAGTCATGTGTGAGAAAACAATTCCCTCATAAACTGCACGCAGCATATGTTTTTTAGAATGATAAGCAGTGAGACCCACAAAAGTTCCCTTTGCAAGCGGATCTTCATTGGAACCGTTCAGAAACGGAAGGAAAATCACATTACTGTCCTGTGGCTCGATGGATGCTACCCATTCATTTGTAATGTCATAAACAGATCCTCCGTTTTCTTTTGCTTCTTTCTTTTCATAGCTCATCAGGTTTTTAATAAACCATTCCATGTTTCCTGCGGAAGTCGGGCTGCTCTCCTCAATGAGAAAATATCCCGGCATACAGAACATGGAATTTAATGCTACCGTACCGTTTAATACAGGTTCCTTTCGGATAAATTCATTGATACTCCATGTACCGGCGATCATACACATATCCTCTTCACCGCAAAGTCCGGATGCAATACCGCAGGCATTCACATCAAACATTCCCGCTGCGACCGGTGTTCCCTCTGGAAGCAGAGTCTTTTCACTTGCTTCTTTTGTAACATATCCGCATATGTCAGCAGAATATTTCAGCGGTGGCAGTTTGTCATAGCAATCTTCCAGTCCATACAGTGCCATCAGTTCCCGGTCGTGCTGTTTCGTAACCATGTTGACCAGATTTCCGCCAGAGCAGTCTGTATATTCGCTGTATGCTTCTCCGGTGAGGCAGAAACGGATATAATCTTTTACCGCAAAAATATATTTTGTTTTTTCCAGAATTTCCGGTTTGTTATCCCTGAACCAAGCCAGCAGGCTCACCGGCTGCACAGCCAGAATTTCCTGAAATGTTTTTTCATAAACTTTTTTATTTGTACCATCTGCATACCATTTTTCCACCTGCTCCCAGGCTCTTGTATCAGTTGACATAATTCCGTTATAGGATGGTTTTCCATCATAGCCAACCATATAAAGGCCTTTTCCTGCTCCGGAAAAAGAAATTCCTACGATTTCTTTCGAATCGATTCCGCTTTTCTCAATTGCATTTTTGATTGCCTGTGCGTTCACGTCCCAGAGATCATCCAGATTTTTTTCTGTGTAACCCGGTTTTGGTGTAAGTGTCTCTGTCGGAACACTTGCCACTGAAATCTGTTCACCATTTTCATCAAAAATCGCTGCTTTTGAAAATGTTCCGCCATTATCAATTCCCAGTAAATACTTCATATCCATCCTCCTATATACAAAAACAGCCCAGGACACACCAATTTCCGGTATCCTGGGCAAATTTTCACAAAGATATTCCCGTTTTATTCAGGCTTACCTTCTCACAGCATTTCTTAGTTTTCAGGTACTTCCTGCGGTACACCCGGGCAGTTCGGTCCAAAATGTTTCAGAACTACGAGCGGTTCTACCTTGCTGGTATTTGTAATTGTGATTCCTTTTACAGATGCCTGCTCTGATACGAAGAATTCATCAGAGCTCTGCTGGCCAAAGTGAAGTAATGTCGGGGCCTCAGCATCATAAACACCAAATTTTCCATGCCCCTGAACGAAGATACAGCCATATGCAGCGCCGTCTTTAATTGTTACAGTCTGTCCCGGATATACGGTCAGCTCTTTTGCTGCAATGTATGGATTTGCGTATGTAATCCATTTCTGTACATACTGTTCTGTTTCTGTCTCTACGATTGGTCTGCGGAAGTAGTGTTTTCTGTAGTGAGGATCCACGTTCTTATCCCAGTCAAGAAGTTTGAATACATCTTCAATATCTTTCTTGTCTTCCGGAAGCTCCTCATCCAGCATTTCCGGAGGATAAACTTCACCAGATACAATGTTTTCATATACGGAGTTTACATCGGAGTTCCACTGTGGCTCATATGTCAGTACAGATGCCGGTGCATGGATAACGCCCGCCGGTGTATACCAGCCGGTTCCAAGCTCTACTCTGTAAGCTCTGGAAAGTTCTGTAATTCGTGTATCATCATCTGCAAAATGACGGATTCTGTCTTTAATCTCTTCCGGATCAACATCCGGGTCAAATCCGAAATATGTGTAGTTTGCTTCACCAAAATAGTTATTTAACTGTTTCGGGAAATAATAGTTTTCCGGTTTTCCGAGTTTGCCTACTCTTGCAGCATCTTCAAATCCCAGATGCAGATGATGGAACAGTGGATTTTCATTATCAAAGAATTTGGAATACATCGGCCATCCGTTGTATTTTTCCATTAATTCTTTACCAACAATCTCTTCTCCAAGTACTTTTACAGCGTTTCTCAGAGAAAATTTTTCGTCACTGTCATAATCTACACAAACATATGCCATACCTTCATCGGCTTTTGCAGTCTCACCATTCTGTGCTGCAATTGTTGATGCAAACCATCTCTCAGTGATGGAACCTCGTGCCATACCAAATGCAAAATAATCATCCGGATGAAGTTTTAATCTGTGACCTGCTTTACCAAATCTTCTCGGTACGAATGCAGGAAACAGGCGGAAAACGCCTTCTCCTTTTTTAAATGTGGAGCGAATAACTGCTTCATCTTCTGTTGCATCTTTTACTACAAGATTTCCTGTTTTTTTGGCTTCTTCAAGCTTTGCATCCAGTGCATCGCCGGCTTTTTTGATCAGATCTTTTTCTGTCATGATTTTTCTCCTTTTACTCTTAAAGATTTTTTACAGCTTCGAACTCTTCTCTTCCCTTTAAAATTTGAAAGGTCAGATTGTATTCTTTTACTTCTCCTGGCTCGAGGTATTTCATTGAGCCGTTATTTACCGCATCTTCGATTCCATCAATCGTAGAGTTTGCAGGTTCCAGACCCATAACATAGTCTCCTGCTCCCATCATCTTCCACTGAACAAGGTGATCCAGAGTACTTAAGTCGATTTCGATTGCAATACCCAGATCAAGTTCCGGATTGAATATGGCAACTTTTGAATGATTGTTTTCATCCGGTTTCAGTTTGTGATAATAACACATCTCCTCATAATCCGGATCTGCCGCTTCAGGATACATCCAGTCTGCAATGCCTTCCTGCGCATGTTCATCTCTTGCCTTTGTTTCCAGTGCCGGTATATATACTTCGCTGTCCGGTGTAAGGATCGGATAACCGATATTACAGTGATAAAGAATCATCTGGCGGACTTTTTTGAATCCTTCATTTTTTACCTTATCTCTGACTGTGATTTTTCTGTCTTTGTAATAGCAGCGGATTTCACGGTTCAGTGACATCTTGTCTCCGAAAATAATCGCATCACGAACGGTTCCTCTGATCACTGCACATGGTGTTTCGCCACTTTCGTCGATCACATAACTGACATTTTCTGCCGGTGTATGTGAAAGATTTCCATGAAGTCCATAAGAAGTTCCCTCATACTCGCATGGGGCACCTGCAACTTTTAATCCACACGTGGTCATGAATCCCGCGGTAAAGCTTTTGAGGAATCCAAGTCCCTTGTCATCAAAATATTCCGGTGCAACCACACCACATGGTGAAATAAATCCAATGTTTTCTCCGCAGAAATCAAGATACGGAATATCCATTCCTCTGCTTATATTTACATCAAAATGCATACCCGAACGATTCTGAACATCCACCATTTCCACACCGGATGCCTTTCCATCTTCCATACGGATCTTCTTTACTTTCATCAGCTGATCCTTATGTCCGATGTACTTTTTCTCTTCCTGATAATTCATTTTTCAGCAAACCCCTTTCTGAAGGATTATGTTTCCATAACGGGATTCGTCTCCTGTCTGAACGATCACAAATGCATCTTCTGCTGTTTTGTAAAACGGAAGACGATCTATAAATTCAAAATCATGGAATGCATCATCTTTGTCATATTTGTTTAAAAGTTCTCTGTATGTTTCCCAAATCTCCGGAACCGGCTCTGTCGGAAGGTTTCTCATAAGTCTCACCGGGTTGTCGATAAAGTTGTCCAGCGGAAACAGCTGCAGTATTGCTTCCAGAAGCTCTGGAATCATAATGCCGTCCATACGGATCATTTTTTTTGCATGTGCGGTTCCGGGGAAATTAGCATCTGCCAGAATCAATACATCGGAATGTCCCATTTCCATCATTGTCTTTACCAGTTCCGGAGGTAAAATTTTTGGTATATTTCTCAGCATTTTGTGTTTCCTTTCTAATTTTTTCTCTGTTTTTGGGCGCAAAAAGCACCGCTGCAAAGTCCATTCTTTGCCAGCGGTGCCTTGCGTTACTATCTAGGTCTCATTTTGTTTTATAAATTCATATTGTCAGCTTCTCTGAATCAAAAATTATTTTGTTTCTTCTTCAGTTGTATCTTCTGCTGCTGTATCATCCGCTGCTTCGTCTGTTTTCTCTTCAGTTGTATCTTCTGCTGCTGCGTCATCACCGGAGATAGCATCTACACCACCTTCAAGGTATGCATCTACGTTGTCTTTTGTGATCGGGCGGAATGGAATTCTTGTATCAAGCTCAACTTCTTCGCCTTTAGCTGCTGCAACTGCAACATCAACACCAACACGTCCCTGTCCTGCGGAGTCCTGAAGAACAGATACACCATAGGAACCATCTTTAACTGCTGCTACTGCATCATCAAGACCATCTACACCACCGATGATGATGTCGTCTCTGCCTGCTGCCTGTGCTGCTGAAAGAGCACCCATACCCATATCATCGTTCTCGCAGATGATAGCTTTCAGATCATCACCATAAGTTGTGATCCAGTCTTCTGCAAGTGCCATAGCTTCATCACGTTTCCAGTTAGCTGTCTGAGTAGCTACTACATCGAAATAGTCAAGCATTCCGACTTCTTCGAATCCTGCCATACGTCCAACCTGTCCTGACTGTCCCATAGGTCCTTCAATGATCGCTACTTTGGATCCTTTTTCAAGTCCGGATTCTTCCATGAACCATTTACCGAGAAGTTCACCGGATTCCTGATCTGTACAACCTACAAATGCTGTGTAATTCTTATCACCGATGTCACCATTGTCAACGATGATCGGAACACCTGCGTCATTTGCCATGGAAACAACAGGAGCACTTCCTTCTACACTCTGTGGAATTACAACAAGAGCATCTACTCCTGCTGCCAGAAGAGTTTCGCAGTCACTGATCTGTTTATTTACATCGCCGCCTGCATCATACATAAGAAGCTCTACGCCAAGTTCTTTTGCCTCTGCCTCAGCTGCATCTGCAATAGCTGCTACGAATGTGTCAGAGTTGTCTTTTGATGAGAAACCGATCTTGATATCAGCATTGTCCTTCTCTGCTGCTGATACTGATACATTAAATGCACCCATTGTTGCGATCATAGAAACTGCAAGTAACCCACCCAAAACTTTTTTCTTCATATTTGCTTCCTCCTTAAAAGAAAATGTTATATTTTTAATATCACTGTGATATTAAATTCCCCATTATTCAGTTTTTATTTTTGTAGTGCTTAATTATGCTTTTTTACCTTTTGTTCTCATATCCAGGAATACTGCGATGATGATCAGTAAACCTTTTACAATCTGCTGCCAGAAAGAGTTGATATTCATCAGGTTCATGGAGTTCTGTAACAGACCCAGAATTACGAAACCGATGATAGTTCCTGACAGAGAACCGATACCACCACTCATACTTGTTCCACCGATCGCTGTTGCGGCGATAGCATCCATTTCATAGGATTCACCAGCTGTCGGCTGACCGGAACTGATACGTGCTGCAAGGATCAGACCAACCATCCATGCACAAATGGAAGACATTACATAAACCATAAGCTGTACTCTCTGTGTACGTACACCTGAAAGTTTTGCGGCGTTCATGTTACCACCGATTGCAAATACGTAACGTCCAAAGGTTGTCATTGTAAGAATGACTAGGCCAATGATACAGAAGATTACCAGAAGGATGATCGGAACCGGGATTCCCAGAAAGTATCCCTGACCGATTACCTTAAAGCTCGGATCGGAGATCGTGTACGGTTTACCATTGGAATAAACCTGTGCAAAACCACGTCCGATAGTCATTGTTGACAGTGTTGCAATAAATGGCTGGAATCCTACATAGGAGATGAGCCATCCGTTAAATACTCCACATATAGCGGAGATTACCAGTGCTGCAAGACTTGCAAGGAACCAGTTTGTACCACTCTGAAGCAGTGAACCAACGATAACACCCGTGATAGCAACTACAGATCCGACTGAAAGGTCGATACCGCCGGTAAGAATTACGAATGTCATACCAACTGCCAGAATACCATTTATGGAAATCTGTCTCAGAATATTAATGATATTCTGACTTGTCAGAAATACATCTGATTTGATGCTCATAAAGACAATGATAAAAAGAGCAACAAATACAAGTCCAAATTGTCTCAGGATCTTTCCTATATCTTTTTTTTGTGTCATTGTTCATTTCCTCCAAATGCTAGATTCATAATAGCCTGCTGAGAAGCTGTTTCTTCGCCTTCCAGCTCTCCTTTTACTCTGCCGTTTGCCATAACCATAATACGGTTACTCATTCCAATCAGCTCAGGCATTTCAGAGGAAATCATAATGATCGCAATACCCTGTTTTGCCAGATCGATCATAATGTTATAAATTGCGGCTTTTGCACCTACGTCAATACCACGTGTAGGCTCATCCATGATCAGCACCTTAGGCTCTGACATCAGACATTTTGCTAAAACAACCTTCTGCTGATTACCTCCCGAAAGACTGGATACCAGATCATCGATTCCATTCATCTTAGTTGCCATTTTTTCTGTATATTCTTTTGCAAGTTTTCTTTCCTTCGACTTCTGAATGAATGATGCACCAGATAATTTATCAAAGTTCTGTAAAGATACGTTTTCTTTAATATTTCTGCAAAGCACCAGTCCCAGTTCTTTTCGGTCTTCTGATGCCATTACAATGTGATGTTTGATTGCATCCTGTGGATGTCTGATCGTAATCTGTTTTCCTTCCAGATAAATTTCTCCGAAATCCAGTTTGTCATAACCCACAAGTGCTCTCATTACTTCACTTCTTCCAGCACCTACCAGTCCCGCCAGTCCAAGAATCTCACCAGCTCTTACTTTAAGATTTACATCTTCAAAAACACCTTTTCTGGTGAAATTCTTCAGTTCAAGAACTACTTCTCCTTTTTTCGCCGTGTTGGTCGGATAACCACCTTCTAGTTCACGACCTACCATCATGTTGATCAACTGTTCTCTGGATGCATCAGCAACTTTCATGCAACCTATAAACTGTCCATCTCGAAGTACGGAAACTCTGTCGGCAAGTTCAAAAACTTCTTCCATTCGATGGGAAATGTAAATAATTCCAACTTTTTTTGATCTCAGATTATCAATGATATGGAACAGTGTCTCTGTCTCTTTTTCTGATAAAGAAGAGGTAGGCTCATCCATAATGATAACTTTGGAATTGTAGGAAACCGCTTTGATGATCTCCATCATCTGAATCTGAGCAATATTCAGATTCTTCATTTTCATTGTTGGTTTTATGTACTGGTCCAGTTCATATTCAACAAGAAGCTCCTGTGTTTTCTGATTTAACTGCTTTTTATCTACAAAAGGCAACCCTTTGATTTTTTTCTGTTCCCTTCCAAGAAAAACATTCTCTGCAACTGTCATTTCTGGAATAGGGCTTAATTCCTGATGGATCATGGATATTCCGGCATCAAGTGCTTCTCTTGCCGACTTGAATTCAACTTCTTTACCGTCAAGAACAACCTTGCCTGCGTCTTTTGTATAAATACCCATAATAATTTTCATAAGAGTAGATTTTCCTGCACCATTTTCACCCATCAGTGCGTGGAGCTCACCTGGTTCAATACAGAGTTCTGCTCCTTTCAGTACAGTTACTCCGGAGAAAGCTTTATCAATTCCTGTGGCTTCCAGTATGTATTTGCCTCCCAAGACTTTTCTCCTCCTTCAATTTTCTATTCAATAACCAAATCCGGGTTTTCCGAGAAATGTTTCAGAATCACGATTGGATCTGTGGTGGATGGATTTGTAATCACAACACCTTCTTTTGCTGCTTTTTCAGTTACAAAATATTCGTCATGTGTCAGCTGTCCATAATGGATCAGTGCCGGAGATTCGATTTCCCATTTTCCGAAAGTTCCGTGGCCTTCCAGACAGATCAGACCATATGGTGCGCTGTCTTTGATTGTTACAGTCTGTCCCGGGAGAACAGTCAGGCGTTTTGCACAGACTGTTTCACACTTATAGCAAATCCACTCTTCAATGTATCCATCTGCGATCATGTCTTCCATCGGTCTCACCGGCTTCGGTGCCATAAAACGGTTCTTATGGAAATCAGGATCTACGTTCTTATCCCAGTCGATAACATCCAGCAGGTATTCATAATTTCCAAGCTCTTCTTCCGGTGTGTTCTTCCAGAGAAGATCTTCTCCTACGATCTGTCCGTTCAGAAGGACTGACTGATACATTGCGTATACATCTGATGCAAACTGCGGTTCATAAGTACAAAGGCTTCCAGGTGCATGTAATACTCCCGGAGGTACATCCCATCCGGTATCAAGATCCAGCTTATATGCCATTGCCAGAGAAGTGATTCTGTTATCTCCTTTTGTAAAGTTTTTCAGAGATTCAAGAACTTCTTCTTTTGTAGTTTCAGGATTCAGTCCGAAGAAAGTAAATGGAAATTCTCCACCGTGGTTATTTAACTGTGACGGGAAGAAATACATTTCCGGTTTTCCTGAAGCACCAACTCTGTTCGCATGCTGATCTCTGTGATGGATGTGATGCGGCAACGGGCCTGCATTATCAAAGAATTTGGAAAACATCGGCCATCTGTGATATTTATTCCAGAGTGTCTCTCCGATAACCTCTGCTCCCAGAAGTTCCACAACATCTCTGAGCAGAACTTTTTCTTTTCCTTCATCATCAACTACAACATAGCTGAGGCCTTCATCTTCCGGTGTATCCGGCCCATTCTCAGCCCATGTGGTAGATGAAAACCATCTCTCATCTATTCCACCTCTCTGACCCAGAACAAAATAATCATCCGGATGAAGTTTGATTCTTTTTCCCGGTCTGCAAAACGATCTCGGTACCCAGGTAGGAGCAAGTCTTAAAATTCCGCCACCCTGTTCCAACGCTTTTTCAGCAAGTCTTTTTTTATTTTGCATATGATCCTCTCCTTTTTGGTAAAACGTTTTTCTAATGGTTAAAAAAAATAGTCTTGTTGATTATTGTGCTTTTTGCACTATTTTTCACATAATATACATATGTTTTAAGTGCTTTTGCCGTCTCAAGATAGATTTATCATATCTTTTTATATTGTATTTGTCAATTGATTTTTGTACACAATTTAATATTTGTAAATAGTGAAACGTTTTTCTGGTGCATTTTTGTTAAAATTGCACAATATTTTTTAAGTTTTACCCCCCCCCGTTCCGTAAAACGTTTTTTCATTTGTTTTGATTATACAATTATTTATATTTTTTGCAAATTTATCTACAAAAAAATCCCCGACGCCACCATCATCAGATGATATCGGGGATATCCTTTTACCAGTCGACCAGATTCCAGTCTTCCGGTGCATCTTCTACTGTTGATTTTCGTACAACAAGTCTTGCATTCATTTTGATACCTATTGCATCATAATATTTCTCATCCTGTTCTTCTATTCTCTGAAACAGTATCTTCGCCGCTTCGATCCCGGCATGTCTTTTCCGGATATGGATTGTTGAAAGTGACGGTTCTATCACACTCGAGAGGAAAACATCATCATATCCCATAAGTTTGATTTCTTCCGGTATTCTCTTTCCATATTCTTTCAGGACTTTCAGCGCACCAATCGCCATCTGGTCGTTTCCACAGAATACACCGTCCAGATCCGGCACCTGTTCCAGTAGCTGTTTCATACATGTATAACCGCTCTGATGGCTGTAATCACCGTAGGTCATCATTTTTTCCCTGTCATAATACATGTCATTCTTCTTCAGGCAGTCTTCGTAGCCTCTTATACGCTCCAGCGCGATCTGCAGTTCTGTGGCACCCGTAATATGACATATTTTTTTGCATCCACAGTCGATCAGGTGCTGCACTGCCTTCTGTGCATTTGCATATCCGTCAAAATACACAGAATCAATCCCAACGTCCGTCATGTCACGTTCCATACTTACCAGCGGGATTTTTTTATATTTATTTGCCTGTTTTCTCAACTGTGAAAAATATTTTTCTGCGCTCTCATTTGATATTGAAGAGACAAAAATAATTCCGTCTACCCGGTTCGCTATCAGTCTTCGAAACAACTCTTTTTCTCTTTTGATTGCATCCTTGTCACCATAGGTTGCCTGTGTATCACAAATGATGATCTGATATCCTTTTTCTACTGCTACTGAATTGATTCCCTTTACTACGTACGGATAAAACACTCCGCACATATCTTCTGTGATCACTCCGATCGTTCCCGTTTTATTATTTTTCATGCTTCTTGCTATCGGATTAGCCTCATAAGAAAGCTCTTCTACAGCTTTTTCTACACGCATCACCAGATCCGGGCTTACATATTTTGATTTGTTCAGGACATTGGACACCGTTGAAATGGACACTCCTGCTTTTTTTGCAACATCCTTAATTCCACTCATATATTTTTCTCAGCACTCTCCGTATTCTTTTTTCATTGCCTGCTTCATTACTTCCACAGGTGCTTTTCGTCCTGTCCACAACTCATAAGCCAATGCACCCTGATTTACCAGCATTTCCAAACCATTAAACGTTCTTAAATTATGTCTCTCTGCCTCCTGTAAAAACGAAGTTCTTAATTTATTTGGAATTACATCACATACTACCAGATCCTTCGGCAGTTTTTTATACTGAATATCCGGTTTTGCATCATCCTGAAAACCGATTGATGTTGCATTCACCAGAATATCTGTATCTTCCGGAATCTGTACACAGCCATCCCACGGCATAAAATTTCCTGTTGCAAGTGTCTTTTTGTTTATAATATCCACAAGTAGCTGTGCATGGTCTCTGTTTCGGTTGATCACCATAATATTACGCATTCCTGCCCCGGCCAGTTCCACAGCAATAGCTCTGGCAGCACCTCCGGCGCCCAAAATCACTGCGTTTTTCCCTTCCGTAGCGACATTTCCGTCATTCAGACTTTTCAGGAAACCTTTGCCATCTGTATTTTCACCGGCCAGTTTTCCGTCTTTCCAGTAGATTGTATTTACGGCACCCATGATCTGTGCGCTCTCTGAGACTTCATCCAGATACCGAAGAACTTCTCCCTTATGTGGCATTGTAATATTAATCCCGGTAAAGTTCATTGCGCGCAGACCCTTCATCGCATTTTCAAGATCACCGCACTTTACCTGGATTGTCAGATAGTCCATCGGTATCTGTTCTGAATCAAAAGCAGCCTGTTCCATAATTACTGTAGGATTATCATCTACTGGATCACCGAAAACGCCTACCAGCTGTCTCTGATACTTTCCCCTCATACATATACCTCCTGTCTGTTTATCTCACATTTTTTCCATAAATTCAACAACGGCATATGGTTCATTATTCCGGTCATTTAATAAAATTTTAGTCACACCATCTGCTTCTGCTTTTCCCGGGAAAATTTGATTATTCAACCGTGCCTGCTGCTTGTATTCTGCACGCATCTGATAAATCTTATAGTTCGCCGGAAGATAATCCATTGCCATCTGTACATACTGGCAATTGTTTACATGATGATTCGTATCCAGGTGATGCTTCTGGACATAAAATACATCTTCTTTTATATATTTCTCTGGTAAAACGATTTTCCTGGGGGCATAATCCATTTCCAGTTTTTCTTCCAGACCATACCCCTCCATATCTCTTTCGGTCAGCCTGACGGGAACCCCATTCTCTCTGTTAATATACGTCCAGAAAGTATTTGCATAAGCCAATCGTTCGCCATCTGCTGTATCCATAGTAAAATTACGAAAACCCATAAACCCCCGAAAACCATAAGCCCATGTGGAGGTTCTGATCTGTTCTCCCAACGCCGGATAGCGTTCAACAATCACCTGCCATGCAGACAATACCCAGAAACGTTTCCATTCCTTCAGTACTTTAAGGCCAAGTCCGACTTCTTCTGACTGAAATGTGCTGCAATCCTGGAAATAGTTCAGAATCCCCGGCAGAGTAAGCAGACCATTTTCACCGGTCTCACTGTATCGTACTCTTCCATCAAAACTATATATCATAATTTTCGCTCTCTTTCAATGTATTTCTTTATATTATGTCATATTTTACCATGTCTTTTATCTTAAGGTCAATTGTGGTATGCTGAATGCAGAAAATATTCTGAATCAAAATTCATCCAATTCAACGGAGGTATTATCATGTCATCAGCCGCTTCAAACATTCACATTCGTACCGCCTCCCCCGACGATGCAGCCGCACTCCTTGCAATCTATGCACCTTATGTTCGTGAAACCGCCATCACCTTTGAATATGAAGTTCCATCCACAGAAGAATTTACCCGGCGGATCACACACACGCTGGAAAAATATCCATATCTCGTTGCAGAAAAGGATCATACGATTCTGGGATATGCCTATGCAGGACCGTTTCACGAGCGTGCTGCATATGACTGGGCTGTTGAAACTTCCATCTATGTAGATCAGAATCTAAAGCACTCCGGCATCGGCAGACTTCTCCATGATGCGCTGGAAAATGCATTAAAAAAACAGGGCATTCTCAATATGAATGCATGTATTGCCTGCACACCAACAGAAGACCCTCACCTCAATAATAACAGCGTCGAATTCCATACACACATGGGCTATCGTCTCGTTGGTGAATTTTATCAGTGCGGATACAAATTCCGCACGTGGTACAACATGGTCTGGATGGAAAAACAGATTGGAGAGCATCTGACAGATCAGCCTGAGATCCGAAAATTCAGGGATATAGAATCCGACATCTGTTACAGGAAATTTACGAAGTAATTTCCTGTAACAAATACGAAAAAAAGCACCTCTTCCGAGGTGCTCCACTTAGCAGGGCTACAAGGATTCGAACCTTGAACTGACGGAGTCAGAGTCCGTTGCCTTACCGTTTGGCGATAGCCCTTTATTGTTTTTCGCTTACTCATCGCTCGCGACGAATGTTATTATATTACAGCCTTTCAAAAAAATCAACCCCTTTTTTTAATTTTTTTCAAAAAAATATTTCGTGCCGTTCTGTGGGAATAATGGTATAATAGATTAACCTTAAAGAAAAGGAGATAACAGATGAGAGCAATGAATCTGACCCTGCTCACCGATTTATATGAATTAACCATGATGCAGGGCTATTTTAAGAACCCGACCAATCAGACTGTAATTTTCGATATGTTCTATCGTGTGAATCCTTGTGGCGGCAGTTTTGCTATTACAGCAGGTCTGGAGCAGATGATTGAATATATTGAAAACCTTCATTTCAGTGATGAAGATATTGAATATCTCCGCAGCCTTCATATTTTTGAAGATGACTTTCTGGAATATCTGAGATCATTCCATTTCACCGGCGATATTTATGCAATCCCGGAAGGAACAGTTGTCTTCCCACGCGAACCTCTCGTTAAAGTAATCGCGCCGATCATGGAAGCACAGCTTGTTGAGACTGCGATCCTGAATATCATCAACCATCAGAGTCTGATTGCCACAAAGGCAGCCAGAGTATGCTATGCAGCCCGCGGTGACGGAATCATGGAATTTGGTCTTCGCCGTGCTCAGGGACCGGATGCCGGTATCTACGGTGCACGTGCTGCAGTGATCGGCGGATGCGCCGGAACATCCAATGTCCTCACCGGCCAGATGTTCAATGTACCTGTTCTCGGAACACATGCCCACAGCTGGATCATGAGTTTCCCGGATGAATATACCGCATTCAAAACCTATGCAAAAATGTACCCGAATTCCTGTACCTTACTCGTAGATACCTACGATGTGCTGAAATCCGGTGTACCAAACGCGATCCGCGTATTCGAAGAAATGCGTGAGGAGGGCATCCAGCTCACCCACTATGGTATCCGTATCGACAGCGGTGACCTTGCCTACCTTTCCAAAGAAGCTTACAAAATGCTGGCTGCTGCCGGTTTTGACGATGCAACGATTTCTGCATCAAGTGACCTCGACGAATACCTGATCGACAGCCTGAAGACTCAGGATGCCAAAATCAATTCCTGGGGTGTCGGCACCAACCTGATCACCAGCAAAGATAACCCGGCTTTCGGTGGTGTATATAAGCTCGCCGCAGTCAAAGATGACGGAAGCAGCTCCTTCACTCCGAAGATCAAACTTTCCGAAAACACTGAGAAAGTCACCAATCCTGGCAACAAGACCGTTTATCGTATTTACAGCAAATCCACCGGCAAGATCAAAGCTGATCTCATCTGTCTCGCAGACGAAGTCTTTGATCCGGAGGAGACGATGATCATTTTTGATCCGACTGATACATGGAAGAAGACTAAAGTCCTCGGCGGCACCTATGAACTCCGTGAGCTTCTGATTCCAGTCATCCGTGAGGGCAAACGTGTCTATACTTCTCCTGAAGTCATGGATCTGCGTGCATACTGCCAGAAAGAACAGAATACTCTGTGGGATGAATCCCGCCGTCTCGTAAATCCGCAGAAAGTTTACGTAGACCTTTCTCAGAAGCTGTTCGATCTTAAGAAAAACCTTCTTGAAGAAATGAGCGAAAAAGCGCTCGATTAAAAAGGCCTCATACTCCCCTCTCACCTTTCATATACTGGAAAATGAGGGGGGATTTTTATGATTACTGATTACACACGTCTGATCAATAAAGAGTATCCACTTCCACCGGACTATGTGCCACCGGATCTGATCGACATCGGGCTTCCATTTGACTGTGCTCCCGGCAATCCCAAAAGACTTCTCGAAAAAAGAACTGCATATGCTGCCAGAGAACTGATCTGTCGCGGTCAGCACGAGGGAATCAGTCTGTGCTGTGTCTCCGGTTACCGCTCCTATGACCGTCAAAAGGAGCTTTTCCGTGGCAGTTCCTACGTCGCAGCTCCCGGTACCAGCGAACATCAGAGCGGTCTCGCCATTGATCTTTCCAGTCCATCCGTACAGATGAAGCTTACAGAAAAATTCGGAGATACTCCGGAGGGACGCTGGCTTGCCTCCCACGCACCTTTTTATGGGTTTATCCTGCGCTATCCTTTCGGAAAAGAAGACATTACCAGGTATCCTTATGAACCCTGGCATATCCGTTTTGTCACCCGAACCCTTGCCATCTACCTTACAAAAACAGGCATGACACTGGATGAATACTATACTATTCAAAAAAAGGACTGTGCTATGACAGTTTAACGCGTTAATTTACTTTATTTTTTGGAAATAACGTGTTATACTACTGTTCAAAGCTGAAAAAAACACAATATTTGTGTGAAAATATCCATGGAGGAAACGATTATGTCTATGAAAACCAATCACCAGCTTCCGCTCCCGGAAGTGTTGAAGCAAGAATATCCACTCAGCGAAGAGCTGCAGAAAGCCAAGCTGCTTCGCGATCAGGAGATCCGTCGTATTTTTACCGGCGAATCAGATAAATTCGTCGTTCTGGTCGGTCCTTGTTCCGCAGACAACGAAGACACGGTCTGCGAATACGTCAATCGTCTCAAAAAAGTCGCTGACAAAGTATCTGACAAGTTAATGATCATTCCAAGAGTCTATACCAACAAACCACGTACTACAGGTGACGGCTACAAGGGCATGCTTCATCAGCCGGATCCGGATAAAGCCCCGGATCTTCTTGCCGGCATCATCGCAATCCGCAAAATGCACATCCGTGTGCTTGAAGAAACCGGTCTTTCCTCAGCAGATGAAATGCTTTACCCGGAAAACCGAAGCTATCTGGACGATGTGCTTTCCTATGAAGCAATCGGTGCACGTTCCGTCGAAAACCAGCAGCACCGTCTGACTGCAAGCGGCATGGACATTCCGGTCGGCATGAAGAATCCGACAAGTGGTGACCTGTCCGTTATGCTTAATTCCGTAATTGCCGCACAGCACCCACATCACTTCATCTACCGTGGATGTGATGTAGAAACCAGCGGAAACGAACTTGCACATACGATTCTCCGTGGTGGTGTCAACAAATACGGTCAGACCATCCCTAACTATCATTATGAAGATCTGATGCGTCTTTATGACCTGTATGGCAAAAAAAATCTCAAAAATCCAGCTGTCATCGTGGATGTAAATCATTCCAACTCCGGCAAACAGTTCAAAGAGCAGATTCGTATCGTAAGCGAAGTACTTCACAGCCGCAACTACAATCCGGATCTCCGCAAACTGATCAAAGGTGTTATGATCGAAAGCTATCTGCTTGAAGGCAGACAGGACATCAGTGACCACATGACTCCGGGCTGCTCCATCACCGATCCGTGCCTCGGATGGGAAGATACGGAACGTCTCATTTACGAAATTGCTGAGAAATGTTAACTTATTTTCAATAAACTCCCTGTTACCAAAAATGGAAGACTTTCGGTTCTCCGAAAATCTTCCATTTTAGCTTTTATTATTTTATGATTCCATCTGTCGTCCGAGAAACCCTGCTGCCGTCTGTACGAGCATCTTTTCCGGGTTTCCGAACTTTTCTCCATTGCCTTTTCCGATCAGTGATACTGAACCAATCGCATCTCCGTCACAGATGATCGGCTGTACGATCACTGCTCCCGCATTTTCTTTCTGGTTCTCGACCAAAGATATTTTCCCGCGTTCCCCGGAATGAAAACAACGCATTTCTCTGTCTGAGATTACTCTGTCCAGTTCCCTGCTGATCTCCTTACCGGCAAATTCCCTGCTCCTCTGCCCTGCTGCCGCCACCACCTGATCGTGGTCTGTGATACATGCGATCATTCCTGTCGCCTGTGCCAGTGCCTCGGCATATTCTTTAGCGAAAAGATTCAATTCTCCGATAGGCGAATACTTTTTCAGGATGATTTCGCCTTCTTTATCCGTAAAAATCTCAAGCGGCGTACCTTCCTTTATCCGCAATGTGCGACGAATTTCTTTCGGAATCACAACTCTTCCGAGATCATCGATACGGCGGACGATTCCTGTTGCCTTCATATTTTTTATGTTCCTCCTGTTGTTTTTCCATATTTATATCTTCACTAATGTCGTTTGCTGTATCGTTATTATATGGAAAAACAGGAGAATTATGTGTAAAACTGTGAAATCGTTTTTAATGCAATCGGACTGATACTCGTCGGAACAGGATGCGGTTTTGCAATATAAAATCCCTGAAGCAGATCCACACCAAGTTCCAGAACTTTGTTGATCTCTTCCGGTGTTTCCAGCCCTTCTGCAACAATCTTCATGTCACGCTTGTGCGCATACGCAACAATATTTTCCACGATCTGCTGCTTGTCCGGATCCGTATCAATGTCACGAATGATCGAAAGATCGACTTTAATATAACCCGGTGCCAGATCGAGAAGGCTTTTTTCATTACTGTAACCGCTTCCATAGTCATCCAGTGCAAAGACACCACTGAATGCCGACGCATTTTTCTTGTGCTGCAGTGCGTGATAATCCAGCGATTCTTCCTCTGTGATCTCGATGACAAGCTGCTTTGCCAGATCTTTAAAACGCCTTGCAAATTCTTCCTCGTCTTCTCTGTCCATATGCTGGCTCGCAATGGAATTTACAAAGAGGAGTGCATCTCCCTTTATCAGATTCTTTTCTTTCAGTTCTTTGAATTCCTGTGTCGCGTGGAATAATGTCATACGCTCAATTTCACGCAGTGCACCTTCTTCCCGGGCAATTTTCATCACCACATCCGGTCGCTTCAATATCGGAAGTTCTGAGCGCATCAGAGCCTCATAAGCTTCAATCTCACCGGTTTTTGCGGAAACGATCGGCTGGAAGTAGTACGTAACCAGTTCTTCTTTCACAAAACGATGAAATTCACACCGAATCTGACTGTCA
Organism: Blautia intestinalis; assembly: GCF_014297355.1. Lineage (GTDB taxonomy): Bacteria > Bacillota > Clostridia > Lachnospirales > Lachnospiraceae > Blautia_A > Blautia_A intestinalis. Next base: position 51,256 of record NZ_JACOQE010000015.1, read on the forward strand.
CGAAATTCTTCTTCGTAAACATCCTGATCAAACTCTGCAATTTTGCCTTTTTCTGTCTTTTTGACCTGATACATGGCAAAATCCGCATGTTTTCTCATAACTCCCAGACTGTTGCTGTCCTCCGGATACCATGCCACACCACCTGAAATACTTAAATGCAGTTTCTGACCATTCGGCAGGTGAATGACCTTTCCTTCGATTGCTTTTCTCAACTTATCAAGCTGGTAACGAATCTCATCCTGACTCTTATATCCATGGAATAAAAGATTAAACTCATCGCCGGAAATATGCGCACTTAACGTTCCTTTCGGTGTGCCCTCTTCCAGACAACGTCCTGCCTGACGGATATATTCATCGCCCCAGTCATGGCCAAATGTATCATTTGTATACTTGAGGTTATCCAGATCCATCATAACCAGAGCAGCATGGCCGATCTTGTCCGGATGGCTGAATATCTTTTCACTTTCCCGTTTAAATGCACGACGGTTATGCAGACCGGTCAGTGCATCATAATCTCTTTCATGTTCGATTCGGAGACGTTCCATCATAGCAGTTGTCACGTCTTCCACCAGTCCAACCTGTACCCAGCCTTCCATTTTCACTTCCATTCGCACATAACGAAGACCTCTCTTCGGAAGCCGGACACAGTAAATATTTGTATCACCTGATTCTGATTTAAAGAAATAATTTTCTGTAAAATCTCTAAGTATCTTTCGAAACTCGTCAAGATTCAAAACAGCATCTGCACTAAAAGGCGCTCCTATCACAGTGAAGAAATTTTCTGTAAAAAATACACTTCCTGTATCAAACCGAATCTCATATCCACCAATCTCCACACTCGCCATTTCCATAATACGCAGGAATTTCGTAGAAGTGTTCAGGACATCCTGACTGAGCTGTGTGATCGCATCAGAAAACTGATCCAGTTCACGGATTCCTGTGCCGGAAAGTTTCGGAATCTTATCTCTGCTTCCCTGTGCTTCTGCCACTTCCTCTGAAAGTTTTGCAATCGGACTTGCCAGACGCCGACTGATAATATAACTGCATACCACACCAACCAGCAGCGTAATCAAAATTGTCAGCTTCAGCATTGCAAAAACCTGATTTCCAAATGCATAGAGATTTTTTTGCTCTACTGCACCGATCAGCATCCACTGTTCTTTTGAAAATGGCGCATTTTTGTTGTACAGTTCCAGCGGATATGCCGATACCATGTATTTCTTTTTGCCGGCATTCATTTCATAAATATTTCTGGAAAGCCGGTTCAACGTAATGTCTTCACCCACTGTACCTTTCAGTGTTCCTTCTTTTGACGATACATCTACAGATTTTACATTTACAGTATCTGAGTCCAGATCTTCTCCTGTCTCAGCCAGAATATACGTACCTGTATTATTATTCTGAAGTTCCGTATATGGAAGCATCGTCTCCAGATAAGTCGTAAGCATTTCCACACCTATGACACCATATACTGTTCCATCGTCCAGAATCAGCGGAACAGAATATGCCACCACTGAACGGTCATCTCCCGGCAGAGTATACGGTGTACTTGTCCAGTGTCCGTAATCCACTGCATTTAGCTGTCCACCATCCTTATATGCTGCCTGAAAAACAGGATAAAGAATTCCCTCAGTTTTGTTATTTTTGAATTTTATTCCCGGTGTCCAGCCCTTGTCCGTAGAAATCCCAAGAGACTTAACAAGCTGCACCGGCGAACGCTCAAGCAGAAGATCATGATTTCTTTCGGAAGCGGCTGTCATCGGATCCAGATCTCTGATATAAATTCCCTGCAATACAGAATCTGTCTCACGTTCATCAAGATCATGTGTATTAAATATCACAAAAATACCATTGACCGACCTGTGGCGCAGCACATTGATAAGACTGTCACTGGTTTCTTCCATCAGAGATGCACAGGCTTTTTCATCAGAATCAAGTTTTTCAATATCCAGTCCTGATGCAATCCTGCTTTCTACAGCATTATTCAATATGCCGGATATAGACGACAGATTTTGATTTTCTACCATAGTGGTTTCCAGATAATTCTGTCTGTTTTCCACCTGTTTTTTCAGAATATCCACGGCATTCTTGTTAAGCTGTTTCCCTACGTTTCCAAAATACAGCGTAGCCACTAAAAGGAACAGTTCTATTATCAATACAATCAGCATTGCCTTAAATATTGACTGAAAAATCGATTTTTCTTTTTTCTTCTGTTGATGCATCCGGAAAAATCCTCCTTCTCCAGTTTCAGAATACACTAACCCTCATATGTCTGTAATTTTGTCAGCGTATCTTCATACCATCTGTCAAAATATTCTCCGGTCAGAAATTCTTCGGTTGCCGCTTCCATCGTCTGTCCGGCATCAATTCTTTCCTGAACAGCCTTTCTGTCCGCATCCGCAAGATCACTCATTGAATATTCCAGTACTGAACGGGCATCCTGCCCGCCTTCAAATGCCGGTGTTGTATATAATTCATTGTTATTTACTGTTTCAACAGCTTTTGTCAGAACCTTATCCATAGATTTTGGAAGATCTGTTCCACCCTTTCTGATCTCAACCATATCGTTTGCTTTTTGGGTTACCGGAAGATATCCCGACCCAATAGAAAAGCTGGTATTGTTCTCCGGTTCTGTAAGATATTTCAAAAATTCAACGCTCGCTTCGATTTCTTCATCAGAGCCTTTCGTCACAACCATTCCGGCTCCCTGCTGTACTGCAACCTTTTTTCCTCCCTCAAACTCAGGCGGTGTAAGTACTTCCAGTTCAATATCATGTGATTCTGTGTCACTGGTCATTACCTGTGTCGGGAAAAATGTGGCACTTGAAGTTGCACCCACATATGCCAGAATATTTCCGGTTTTAATATCATCACTGCGAAAACGACCGGATGCCGCAAAATATCCTTTTACATATGGAACATAATAATTGTCCCAGAGTTTACGGACAATCTCTTTGTCAAAATTCAACGTCATCTTACCGTCTTTCACTTCAAAAAGATTTCCTCCGAGCTGTCTCGCACCTACAAACATATAATTTGCCATTGCATCTCTTCCAAACAGTGCCTTACCGTCATCTGGTTCTTCTGTCTGTTCATCTGTCCAGTTATAGTATTTCTCTGAAGTCTCTACCAGGTCTTCTACTGTCTCCAGATCTGACTCGTCTGCGCCGGTTGCTTCTGCAAATTTATCCCAGTCCGTTTTATTCAGAAAAAGAAGTTCTGTAGATTTTGCAACCGGGAATATCTTAATACTGCCGTCACCGGAGAAATCACCTTCTTTTAAATAAGCATCTATATATTCACTTTTTTCTTCATCAGTCAGATAATCACTGAGATCGACCACCTGACCTGCCTGATCTAATTTATATGCAGTATCTGCATATGCAGAAAAAATATTCGGCATATCGGCCGCACCGACTTTTTCTTCGGCAGCATCCATTACATTTGATTCCAGGTCATTAACACTTCCCTGACTGGAACTTTCCACAACAATATTCTTTTCTTTACCTACACTTTCATTAAAAGAATCTACCAGGGCATTAAATGCATCCAGCTGCTCTCCATTATAATAAGTCCATACCGTCAGGTTTACAGGTTCTTCTGATTTTCCGATCCCGGGCTCTGCCCCGCATCCTGTAAGCAGACCTGCAAGCATTGCGCTTCCTGCCAGTACAGTGATTATTCTCTTCTGGTTCATGTTGTCTCCTTCCCTGAGCCTTCTGTACATCTTTACAATTTTCAAGCATAACCTGGTACCATTGTACCATCTCAGGACTACGTCTTCAACAATAGCTGCCTTGTATTTTCCGCATTTTCTGCACAGAAAAAGGAGCTGCCGCACTGATTCCTGCTCAGTACGGCAACCCCTATTAATCTTATTTCAGATATTTTTTATCTGTTCTTTCTTCTTTTTTCCTTAAGCAGAAGAATTACTGCTGCCAGGGAAAGTAATGCCAGATACAGATTTACTTCCGTCGGTGTGGAATCTCCAGTCTTTACAGAAAGAGGAATTCCTTTTGTCTTCTGATTCGGAATATCCTGGCCTGACTTCTTCTCCTCCTCTTTTTCGGAAGATGGTTTCTGTTGAGGTTTCCTGTCTGTTTCCTGTTCAGGCCGTTTTCCTGAATTCTGATCATCACCGTTGTTTTTATCAGGTTTCTTAGAAGGTTTCACCTTACGGTAACTGTTGACATAATGAACTTCGCCATATGCGGAGCTGATATCTACGTTTCCGCTGACATGGATCAGAAGAGGATTATCTTCATAACCAGTATGTCCATTGGAACGGATCACAAGATTACTGGAATCTACATCTTTTCCAGATACATCACCTCTTGCGATAATGTCAATGTCCTCTGCTGTCATTCCTCTGATTTCCATTTTATCTGAAATATTATCCAGATAAATGTTGTCTGCTTTAACCTTGATACTGTCTATATCTGTTGTCATTCTGTCATCAGGTGCTCCAAAGTTTCCATTGATCTCTGCTTCCAAATGTCCGCCACTGATTATGGAATCTGCCGTTTTACCGGTCAGATCACCGTCAACTCTGATCTGTACAGTGCCATCTTCTCTCTTTCCGTGGATTTCATCCACGATAAGATCTCTGTCATTTTCGAGATAAACATTATCTGCGCTTGCTTTGACTTCTGAAACACTGACACTGAATGGATTATCCGTTGTTCCGATGTCGCCATCCGCCGCGGACAGATCTGCTCTTTTTGCTTTAACTGCCGGAGATTTTCCCGGAACATCTTTCAGATTTCCATCTACCCGGATCGTAACATCTCCGGTTCCGTTACTGCTGTTGATGTTGTCTACTGTAAGATCAGACGGTGATGTAAGAGAAACATAAAGTAATAATATCCCTCTTCACTCCGGTCCAGATTTATAAGCTCTGTACAGCCCTCCATAGCTTCATCAAATCTTCCTGCTGAAAAACAGAGAGCCGTTCTGGTCATCTTCATCTGTATCTTTTCTTCTTCTGTAAGTTCCATTTCTTTCAGAAGATAATCAACCGGTTCTATAGCTTCTTCGTATTTTTCTTCTTTAATGAGTTTTTCGGCTTTATTACATGCATCAAGAAGTTTCTGTTGTTTATCCTGAAGTTGTCTCTTTGCATCTTTAAATGCTTCAAGCACTTTCATTGGATCTTTCAGTACTTCCTGTATCTGTGCGTCCAGAAGTGTTTCGGGTCCGAAATCTGTCTGTATTTCCTGCTGTGCTGTATAATGAATTACAAATTCCGATACAACAAGCACCGTCACAAGACAGACAGCAGTTACACGGAGCCACTTTTTGCGGTACCATTTCGTCTTTGTCCTTCCGGGATTCTCAGAAGGTCCTCTGATTTGTTGTTTCTTCTCTATCTTCATTATTTCTTTTCTCCACCGCCTTTTCTTAATTTTCAGAATTTTTCATTAAAAAATATTAATTCACAAAAATATAGTTATTTTTATAATACTTCTCTGAAATATTTTTTTTCAACATCGAAAGAATGAAACGTACAATAACGGAACGAAAAACAAAGTGAAATATAATACATGAAAACATCTTGATAATATGATAATTAATAATATTTCAGTGTGAAAAATCATAATATGGAAATAAAGAAACTCAGATAAAAATTGATAAAGAAATGTACGATTAAAGATGTGTATTAATAAATATATATGGTCCTAAAATTGTTTTTCGGTATAATTCCATATTGAAATTATACCGAAAGAATCTGTCTGCGAATCTCATCATATTTTTTCCGTGGAACCGGGAGCTCTGTACCATCCCGCATAGTAATAGCATAACGTCTGATAGCCGTAATATACTGCGGATTGACCAGATAACTTCTGTGAGTCATAACAAAACAATCCTGCGTCTGCTGTGCAAGTTCTTTAATACTGTTTTTTGCAAAAATGCAGTCTGTAAGAGTCCTGACAACAGTTTCTTTACCCAGTGCAGAAATAAACATAACATCAGACAGCTGCAAAAATATCAGGGATCCGTTAACGTCACAGACAGACAGCTTCCTGTCACTGGTCAGACGTAAAATTTCTTCTTTCATATAGTGACTTGCCATTTTTCCCATTGTATCAGGAAATGCTTCATCTTCAGCAATTTTCAGTTCACCTATTGGATTGGAAATATGGATATGACTGATCTGCAGTCCATTGCCGGTATTCTCCCACACAAACGTACAACGCTGCTGTGCAGACAAAAAGAACTTTTCTTCAGGATCTGTTGTTACAAGATATTTGCCGGTTATAACGTAGAGTTCGGAACAACTGGCTGCAACCTGAAATTCTGCGTGCTGAAGATGACATGACGGAATAGCCGCACAGTTTGTTTCTAAATTCTCTCTCACCTCATCACGAGTCAGAAGATATTCATCCTGTCGTGCACTGATCCAGACTATTTTAGGCGCACAATGACTGAAAACAAACATATAATCACGCTTCCAGTATCTGGTCAGACATTCTGCTGTCAGCCTGACAACTTCATCTTCTGTTTTATTCATGGGCGGTCACCTCTTTCTTTACATCCCAATTTATTCTTTTAAAATATTATAACTTAACTCGTCGATGACCGTCAATATTTGCCCCGTATGTCTCGGGATTTTGCCATTACTCATGACAAAATGCCTCGCGGGATATTACCTGTGAACAGTAATTTAGATTCTTTTAATAAATTTTCTCTTCACAAATATGCATAAAAGTGTTATAGTTTCAGTATACTTCTTATGTAGTATTGATTACTACGTGATATGTTTTTAATTATCTCATACCTATTTTACAGTTTAGGAGGCGTTTACTATGATGCATATAAACTCACTTGTCTCAAAATTAAATTTAAAGGATCCGTGGAGTGCCATTACACACGGAATTGCGATGCTTCTGGCAATTGCCGGTACCGCTCCTCTTTTGCTGCGAGCTGCTTCCGGTGAGAATGCTCCGCTTCATATCGTGGCACTGGCAGTTTTTATCCTCACTATGATCCTTCTCTATACAGCAAGCACAGTTTATCATTCCGTTGATTCTACCGAAACTGTTAACCGACGCCTGCGTAAGATGGATCATATGATGATCTTTGTTATGATCGCAGGAAGCTATACACCGATCTGCCTGATTGCACTGCATAACCGTATCGGTTACATCCTCTGTGGACTTGTATGGGGCGTTGCGATCCTGGGCATTCTACTTAAGGGACTCTGGATCACCTGCCCGAAATGGCTCTCTTCTGTGCTTTATATCGGTATGGGATGGCTGTGCGTCCTTGCCTTTATCCCAATTTTTCATTCTCTTCCGCGTGCCGGTTTCGGCTGGCTTCTCGCAGGAGGCATTATTTACACCGTCGGCGGCATCATCTATGGTTTGAAACTTCCTTTATTCAATGCCCGTCATAAAGACTTCGGTTCACATGAAATCTTCCATGTATTCATTATGCTTGGAAGTGCCTGCCACTTTATCCTCATGTATTGCTTCATCTCTACCCTGCCAATTTAACGGCAGGGTATTTTTCTTATGAAAGTTCTTTCTATAATAATATTATTTCTCTTTCAAAAATCCATCAAAGCAAGTTTTTCTTTCCTTGTAAGCTGCTTAATCGCATACTCCCTGCTCATTGCTTCTTCTTTCGTTGCATATCCCTCATAGTAAACCAGTTCCACCGGGCGCTTTGCCCTCGTATACTTTGCGCCGGCCTTCCCCTCATTATGCGCTTTCAGACGTTTCTCCACCGAGGTTGTCCACCCCGTATAAAGTGTACCATCCGCACATTTCATCATGTATGTATAGTTCATCCTTTTCCTCTTTTACCGGTCATGCTGTATCTAACAACCTTTTTATTTGCTCTATGTAAAAGGATAACCGCCATTCTTTCCGGCAGTTACCCTCATTTCTATATAAAGCAGCCGGCTACGAATTTTCATTTCCTACCTGCTTTATTATACGTTGTACTTTCTTTTTTGTGAACCATTTACGGAAGATATGCAATCGGATCCACAGGTTCTCCGTTCTTTTTCATTGCAAAATAAAGATTGCTGCCTTCTTTGCTGTAATACTTTGTCGGAGTCCCCACATACCCGATCACTGTACCTTTTGTTACTGTGTCACCCTCTTCAACAGTAAGATTCTTCAACTGCCCGTAAACTGCCTGATAGCCACTTCCGATTTCCATAGTTACGGTAGTTCCTGTCTGCGGATCTTCCTCAATTGAATAAACAGTTCCCGGAACAGATGCCAGAACAGGAGCTCCTTCCACTGCCTGAACAGAAATTGCCGGGCTTAATTTGTACTGATCCAGCGTCGGAAAATAAACTGTCTGATCCATGTTATAATCCAACAGGATTGATCCATCTACCGGCCATTCCATCAGCGTATCTTCCGAAAAACTCAGCTTTGGAGCTGCTTCGGCACTTGCAGAAGTGCTTACACTTTCTGTATTGACTGCACTCTGTGCTGCTCCGTTCCCATCTACGGTCTGTACAGATGTCTGATCCGCATCTTCGCTATCTGCAAGTACTGTGTTTTCTACGCCGGTCATCTCTTTTTCAGTATCTGTTCCTTCGTCCTTCATCTCCGCTTCTACAAGACTGGTTCCCGCATCTACTGCCGAATCCTCATTCTCTTCGGTATCTGCCGTGTCATCCAGGTATGATGGTGCTTCTTCCTGAATTTCCACATCCGTTCCGGATGTTCCGAGCTGATAAACTCCAATTCCCGCCGCTGCAAGAACCGCCAGAAGCGCCGTATTTGTTACGTACCTTACAATTCTGTTATTTGCCATATTCTTTTCACCTCTGCTCATAATCATTTCTGTATTAACAGGGTGTCCAGTATATGCAAAAATATTCAGTTTTACTAAATATAATCAAAATCTTCTGTTTCAATTTCCATCAATGGAAAATAAATATGTAAAATTTCCTGCCATGTTTTTCCCTCTTTTGCAAGCACATCCCCGCCATATTGAGAAAAACCAAGCCCATGCCCTTTTCCTTTGCTTAAAAAGCGTATTCTGTCATCCAGCTTCTGTATGGAAAATGCCGGTGATGCAATTCCCATCCCGGATGCAAACGCAGTTCCTTCTAATATATTATCGTCTGCCATCAGACTCTGCACATATCCTCTTTTATCCCGTGAACTAATCGCCAACTCTTTTGGAAGCTGTTGTTCTGACACATAAGTACTGCTTAAATACTCTGCCGCATCTTTATCTGCACTGCTGTCCACCGATTTCAGATAGGCATATTGCGAATCATGAAAAGCTTCCTCCCCATCTCTTGTTTCTCCGGCACTGATTTCATGATAAGGTACCAGTTTTAACTCTCCATCCACAGTAATTATCTGACCCTGCGTATTTTTCACCGCCGTCTCATAACATTCTTCCGGAATTTTCCATACCCATCCGTTTTGTTTTATGTTATTACAGATTTCACAAAGAATGGAACCTGTGTCTGCTTGCTCCTGAAGCTTTCGCATAAGATTACTTCTTGCTATGACTGCCTGTGCTTCAATCGTTTCTATCTGATATTCCGGAGAAATCTGCTCACTTAAAATTATCGGAAGTATATTTTCCATATCTGTTGTTTTATTTACAGAAACTGCCTCCGGGCCATTTACAAAGACCGTGACCAGATATGGAAGTGTCAGTAACAGAAAAATTTTTGTAACCCACGATTGTTTTCTGCCCTTCATATTCATCTTCCATGCTCGTTTTACTCTAATATATGAAAATCATCCATACTTTATAAGTAAATTCGATATTTTTCCCTTTTTTCTTTCTTTGACATCAAAAAACATCCATTATATAATGAAAAAAAATTTCGGAGGTTTTATATGATTGCAATTTATCTTGCACCTGTTTATATTATCCTCAACCTGTATATTCTACGATGGGCATATTTGTGGATGGGCAGCTGTCACAGTATTTTGCGTACTATGGCATTTCGCACTATTTTCGCAATTATCTATACCATAGTCTCGACCAGCCTTGTATCCGGTTTCTTTATTAAAAAGCCAAGAGTGCTGCATCGCGCATTAAAAATAACCGGAAATTATTTTCTCGGTATTTTCCTTTACTCGCTGATGATCGTGATGGCGGCAGATCTCGGACGGTTATTTTTCAAATATGTATGCAGAGTGTCGTGGATTCACTCACGAATTGCCTTTAATGTTGCAGGTGCTGTCTGTACTCTGCTGATTATTGGTCTGTGTGTCCGGGGAATTGTTCATGCAAAGTACATTAAAGTAACACCTTATAAAGTTACGGTAAACAAAACCGTTCCCGATACAGATAAGCTTAAAGTTGTTCTTGTCGCTGACACACATTTCGGTTACAATGCCGGAGTCATCCATGCACATGAACTTGTCCGTAAAATCAATAAGCAAAAACCTGATCTTGTCTGCATTGCCGGAGATATTTTTGACAATGAATATGATGCGATCCGCAGTCCCGAAAAGCTCTCAAAGGTTCTGCGTTCCATCAAATCCACTTATGGAGTATATGCATGCTGGGGAAATCATGATCTGAACGAGGCAATTCTTGCCGGATTTACCTTTCATCACAAAGGAGATAATATCTCAGATGTAAAAGATCCACGCATGAATGAATTTCTCCGTAAATCCAACATTAAGCTTCTCGAAGACGAAAGTGTCCTGATAGATAACAAATTTTATATTGTCGGGCGCAAAGATGCCTCTCTCATAGAAAAGATCCATGAAACAAGAAAAGCCCCTGACCAGCTTACCAAATTGCTGGACAGGGACAAACCGATCCTTGTTATTGATCATCAGCCAAAAGAACTTCAGGAACTTGCTGATGCGGGTGCTGATTTAGATCTGTGCGGTCATACACACAACGGACAGACCTTTCCCGGAAATCTGACCATCAAACCGATGTGGGAGAATCCATGTGGCATCAGCCAAAAGGATGCCATGACCTGCATTGTAACTTCCGGTGCCGGTGTCTGGGGACCCGCCATGCGATTAGGTACGGACAGCGAAATCTGCTCAATTCAGGTCAATTTCGTATCACCCGGACCTTGAAGCCAGAAAAAAAGTTTTTTCCACATGCGATGATGCTTTCGATTGTGCACTATCCACATATTCACATCTTTATCCATATTTTCTGCAGAGACAGTTGCTGCGCCAGCTGCATTTCCATTAACCGGAGATGCAGTAACAGCCTGTCCGATCACAGATACATCTACTTCATCCCTCTTCGGAACCATACTTACCAGAAAACAAAGAATTACAGTTATCAGTTTATGAAACCTTTCCTTCATATTTTTCATAATGAACCTCCTGCTATTCTCCATAAAAAGCACCGGGACTGCGCACTTCCCACTACTACATATGTAATATAAATATATGCAGAGGTTGTCCTTTTTAGAACGACAGTGCATCTTATTTCTGAATACAAAAAAAGCACTATCATTTCGATAGTGCTTTCTGATGAGACATCGGGGATTCGAACCCCGGACAACTTGATTAAAAGTCAAGTGCTCTACCAACTGAGCTAATATCCCATATTCATTTGTTACCTTTTGAAGGCTCTTACAAAGTAAATGCTCAGGCTTTTTCAAGCAGCATATACTCTTTAATGCAATCTTACAAGGTAAATGCTCAGGCTTTTTCAACCAGCATACACCATGTTTTACAAGGTAAATGCCCAGAGCCGGAATCGAACCAGCGACACGAGGATTTTCAGTCCTCTGCTCTACCAACTGAGCTATCTGGGCATAATAGCGGGAACAGGATTTGAACCTGTGACCTTCGGGTTATGAGCCCGACGAGCTTCCAGACTGCTCCACCCCGCGATAATTATGAAATTTGAAGCCGATGATCGGACTCGAACCGATAACCTGCTGATTACAAATCAGCTGCTCTGCCAATTGAGCCACATCGGCTTAGCCAATTAGGCTTAGTGGGTGGAGAAGGATTCGAACCTTCGAAGGCGGTGCCAACAGATTTACAGTCTGCCCCCTTTGGCCACTCGGGAATCCACCCGGATTATATGGGACCTATAGGGCTCGAACCTATGACCCTCTGCTTGTAAGGCAGATGCTCTCCCAGCTGAGCTAAGATCCCACATATTCAATTAATGTACACACCTTTCGGTATGTAACGACCCAGATGAGACTCGAACTCACGACCTCCGCCGTGACAGGGCGGCGCTCTAACCAACTGAGCCACTGGGCCATGCAAATTACTTTGCTATAGAAGATATATCGTATCTTCAAAACCACATACATGTTGACAATCAACTGAATCTTTCTGACCATGCTTTCTTGGTCAAGCCCTCACCCTATTAGTAGCAGTCAGCTCCATGTGTTACCACACTTCCACCTCTGCCCTATCAACCTCGTCGTCTTCAAGGGGGTTTACTCCTTTCGGATGGGATATCTCATCTTGAGGGGGGCTTCACGCTTAGATGCCTTCAGCGTTTATCCCTTCCGGGCTTGGCTAC
>NZ_JACOQE010000016.1 GCF_014297355.1 Blautia intestinalis
GTAGCCAAGCCCGGAAGGGATAAACGCTGAAGGCATCTAAGCGTGAAGCCCCCCTCAAGATGAGATATCCCATCCGAAAGGAGTAAACCCCCTTGAAGACGACGAGGTTGATAGGGCAGAGGTGGAAGTGTGGTAACACATGGAGCTGACTGCTACTAATAGGGTGAGGGCTTGACCAAAAAGCTGAGACGAGCGGCTGTCGCCGCACGTGGAGTGAGGAATGCTTGCATTCCAAAACGGAGACGTGAGGAGACAGACATTTGCGAAGCAAAAGGCACTGAGCAACGAAGTTGCGAGGTGACCAGGCTCGGCGAAAGCGAACGCATGGTCATGATCTGGTTGCAAATGTCAACATGTATGTGGTTTTGAAGATACGATAATGAAGCCGAAGCAGATTTTATTCGCTTCGGTTTTTTTGTGTTAAAATAAGAAAAACATCAGGAAAGGAATTTATCATGCCATCCATTATACCGATTAACAGAGAAGAAATACTGGAGCTGACACGGAGAATGACATTGTCCCGGACTTCTATGACGCGCATTGCGGGAAGCTACATGGATTCAGAAGGTTTCATTGACGGAACCTTTAATACAAATTTTCTGAAACTGAAACCAACAGAGAAGGAAAAAAATCTTGCGATAGCCAAAATAATTCCATTTTCGTCTACAAACAAAAATCTGAAACGATACATTCTTCCCGAGAACGCGTGTCGGCCGGGAGGAATCCGCCAGCTGCTACTTGGGATAAAATCCAGTGCACTGAAAAATGACGCGCTTCTGGAAGCATTTTATGAATATGTAGCTGGAAATTATCATACAGATCATGATTATGCGGTATATCTTTTTCATAATACGTATGATATTCCACTCAAGGCATCAGATAAGGAAAGCCTCTGGGAATCAGAAGAAATGTATGAATATCTTATCTGTGCAATTTGTCCGGTGAGTGGCGATTATGAGCCGGGAGAGCCGGAGTGTGGATTTTTATTTCCGGCATTTCAGGACAGAACAGAAGATCCGGATTACATTGATGTCTATCAAAGCAATCCGGATCTACCGAAAAATGACTTATTAAAAATTTTACAGTTGTGCGACTGATGACCGAATTACTGCCGGTGGTAAGAATTTTTTAATTAGCAGACTTAAATTTTCGAATACTGATGTAATAACTGACAACAAGAAGTACGGTAGCTCCTGTCCAAGCAGCAATCTCTGCATAAAAAATGCCATTCTGTCCGATAAACTTCGGAAGCAGGAGAGCAACACCGACACGTACAAAAAATTCCATGACACCGCTCAGCATGGGAATCATCGTATTTCCAAGTCCCTGCAGAGCAGAGCGATAGACGTAAAGGAAATACAGAATACACAGGCAGGATGCCATAATGAACAGATAATGCCATGCGATATCAAGAACCTGTTCCGCCTGCGTGGAATCACCGGAGATAAACATGGAAAGTAAAATCTTTCCAAAAAGAAACATCATGATACTGATAAATGCTGAAGTGAAAAATGCAAGAAAAGCACTTGCATGTACACCCTTTTTGATCCGTTCGATCTTTCCGGCACCAAGGTTCTGACCTACATAGGAGACAACGGCATAACCGTAGGAAATTGCAGCCATCTCGAGTACTCCGTAAAGCTTATTGGTGGCAGTAAAACCGGCGACGAAGAGAAAACCGTAACCATTGATGACAAACTGTACGGCAAGACCTCCGACGGAAATGATGACATCCTGAAAAAGGATCGGTGCACCAAGTCCGAGAAGCTTTTTGTTAAGGCCGGGTACCTTTTCAAAATCTTCTTTAGAAGTATGTACAATATCAATTTTGCAAACAATCATAAAACAATACAGTGCGGAAAATGCCTGAGCGGTAACGGTTGCCAATGCAGCTCCGGCAACACCCCAGTGAAGTCCGGCGACAAAAACGAGATCCAGTACAACATTGATCAGGGAAGCAATGATCATGGCAACCAGCGGTGTACGGCTGTTTCCGAGTGCACGCAACACAGAAGCAAAAATATTATAAGCTGCAACAAACGGAATACCACAGAAAACGATCCGTAAATAAATCAGAGACATTCCTATAATATTATCCGGCGTATTTAAAAGAAGTAAAATCCATCTGGCTGTAAGCTGGCTGACAATCAGAAGAGAAACCGCAGTAATGGCAGTAAGCAGATAACTGTGAGCGACTGCTTTTTTGAGATCATTCCATTTACGTGCACCGTAATGCTGAGAGATTAAAATAGAAAATCCCTGTGTGACACCTGTGGAAACACCAAGAACCATCCACATGATCCATTCGACAGCACCGAGTGCGGCAAGAGCCTGTACTCCGGCGACCTGTCCGACAACAATCGTGTCAACCATCGTATATAATTGCTGAAAAATATTCCCCAGCATCAACGGTACTGCAAAAAGCAGAATAAGCTTCGCCGGAGAACCCTTTGTCATATCTCGAATTTGAGCAGACATAAAAACCTCCAATATTCTGTGTATAAAAGTAATTATAAACTAAAATTGATGTTTTGAAAACAGTTACAGAAATCATCAGGGAGGGGAGCTTCCAGTGAAATCCATGCATTGTTAAACGGATGCCGGAATTGGATCTTCCATGCATGCAGGGCTGTGCGATGAAATACAGGCTGTTCGGATACAGAATCTGCCGGAAAAGTTTTCTGATACAAAGTATCTCCAAGAAGCGGATGCCCGAGAGCCTTCATGTGGACACGGATCTGATGCGTGCGTCCGGTATCCAGTTTTAAAGTTACGACCGACCAGTTCGGTGAACTGTAAAGAACCTGGTAATGTGTGACTGCAGAAAGCAATGTTGCCATATCAACCAGAGGTGCCACAAAGTCAGCAGATTCAGGAGAAAAAGAACTGCCGAAATCAGTTATTGCTTCCATCCGCAATGGATGATCTGCTGTTTTTCTGATCGGAAAACAAACCGTGTGCCACGCAGTATCTGATGAAGCACTTGTATCATCAGAAAAATCACCCTTTACTACGGCAATGTATTGTTTATGAAGAATGCCGGATTCACGTTGAGTTTGAAGCCGCTGCGCCGACACCTGATTTTTTGCAAACAAAACAATACCGGAAGTCTCTTTGTCGAGCCGTCCTATCGGGCGGACGCGGCAGGAGAGTTTTTTCTTATGAAAATATCCGGCTACCTGATTGGAAAGTGTGTCTGCGTAATGTGCACCGGAAGGGTGTGTAAGAATTCCGGCCGGCTTGTTTACTGCGAGAATATCTTCATCTTCATATAAAATTTCGAGAGGATGTGCATCCTCACAAAATGATACCAGCTGATTCGAATCGTTTTTAGCAGTCTCGATGCAGATCATGATCTGCTCGCCGGTCTGTACAATATCTGTTGTCCGACATTGTATTCCGTTTTTGCGTATCCCGTCCGATTGAAATTTGGCATGGCTGATCTGTTTTTTTGTGAGCTTCAGAGCGGTGCGGAGAACTTTTTCGACAGTCTGCCCGGCCATATGTTCATCAACGGTGAGAGTCATATATTTTTCCATAAAAAAGTTCCTTTATTTGCATAAGATTCTTTTTATTCCAGTATTCCCATATTTGGCGGGAGTTTGATATTTTTGTATGTGTGGAGCAGTTTTTCCAGATCATTGCCGGGTTCCGCTTCCCCGCTCACGCATTGTAAAGGTTTCTCCCGCAAGATCCCGAACATGAATGCAGTTTCTATGATAAAAAGAATGATATTTGCCGACGGCAAGTATCAGACAGTCCTCGATAATCGGGAGAACGGTAAGGTCAGGAGAAAGAATTTCACCCTCTACAATTCCAACGTCAAGTTCTGCGCGCAGAAGTCTGCCGCGCTCTGTGAGGTAAAGCTTTTTACCGAGGCGTTCAAAGAGAAGGCCACTGCAATAAAAATAGTCAGATGTCGTATTGTCATATGGTATGCTCCTTGTATAGAAAATACCTATTATTTCTATAAAATAATATCATTTTTCAAATACATACTCAAGTGGTATATTATGAAATGCAAATCAAAATATGAAATGGGATGAGGGAAATATATGTCAGCATTAACAGTAAGTAAAGAGGACGAAAAAAGAGTAAAAGGAATGGGATTTCTGAATAACCGCGGAACAGATCTTTTTTCTGCACGGGTCCTGACGGTAAACGGAAAAGTAACGGCAGCGCAGCAGCGTTGTATGGCAGATGCAGCGGAAAAGTTCGGAAACGGAGAGCTTTTGTATACAACAAGACTTTCTGTGGAAATTCCGGGAATCCCGTATGAAAATATTGACGAATTTCGAGAGTTTATTGCCAAAGAAAATCTGATAACAGGAGGAACAGGGGCAAAAGTCCGTCCGGTCGTATCCTGTAAAGGGACAACCTGCCAGTATGGACTTCTGGATTCTTATGCGATTTCAGAGGAAATCTACAAACGTTTTTATGATGGATACAGAGACGTTGCACTGCCGCATAAATTTAAGATTGCAGTAGGCGGATGTCCGAACAACTGTGTAAAACCGAACTTAAATGATGTGGGAATCATCGGCCAGCGCATTCCGAAAGTAGATACTGATATTTGCAAAGGATGTAAAAAATGTGCGATCGAAGCAGCCTGTCCGAACAAGGCTGCAAAAGTAGTGGACGGAAAAATCACAATTGATGAGGCACAGTGCCGACATTGTGGACGCTGTGTTGGAAAATGTCCGTTCCACACAATCGAAGATGGTACATATGGTTATAAGATTTATATTGGCGGAAGATGGGGCAAAAAAGTATCAAAAGGAAGAGCACTCGGCAAAATTTTTACTTCCAGAGAAGAAACTCTGGATGTCATCGAAAAAGCAATTCTTTTCTTCAGGGATCATGGAAACAAAGGCGAACGTTTTGCAGAAACAATAGAGCGCATTGGTTTTGAAAACGTGGAAAAGGAATTGATTGGATGAGCAATATCTGTTAGGATAAAGGCAGCAATTCGATTTGGAGATGAAGAGTATGGAACAGAAAGAAAAAGACAGTATCATTAAAAAAATGATTGATACACATACAACGATTTCGGCAATGGAAAGCTGCACATCCGGTATGATTGCATCCACGATCACAGATACAGAAGGTGCATCTGCAATTTTTCCGGGAGGTTATGTCACATATCTGAATGAGACCAAAATCTTTATTGGTGTTGAGGAAGAAATTATACAAAAGTATGGGGTATATTCCAAAGAATGTGCAGAGGCAATGGCAAAAACAGTACAGGAAAAGCTGCATACGGATATTGCTGTCGGAATAACGGGAACAACAGGTAATATTGATCCCAATAATGCGGACAGTGTACAGGGCGTTGTATATTTTTGTATTCGCGTAAAAGATAAAGTAAATACTTTTGAAGTACATGCAGAGGTTGCCGGAATGAGTCGTCATGAAATCAAGCAGATGTATACAGATATGGTATTTAAAAAACTAGAAACACTTGTGATATAACGTAAAAGAGTGTATATTTAAGAAAGACTGCAGAATATATGATTTCTGGCAGGATAATATTATCTGGAGGAAATGATAATGAGCATCAAAGAAGAAATTCATGGATTGACAGATGAAATGCTGACAAATCTCGGAAGACTGGTTGCAATTGATTCGCAGCTTGGAACTCCGGCAGAGGGAATGCCGTTTGGCGAGGGACCTGCAAAGGTTCTTGAGGAAGCATTAAAAATTGCAGATGAGCTTGGTTTCAAAACAGTAAATCTTGACAATTACTGTGGTTATGCAGAGATGGGCGAAGGAGAGGAAATCGTCGGTATCGCCGGACATCTTGATATTGTACCGGTAGGCGGTGACTGGACATATGATCCGTTTAAACTTACCAGAGAAGGTGACCATGTATACGGACGCGGAACTACAGATGACAAGGGTCCGGTTCTGGAAGCTCTTTATGCAATGAAACTCGTACGTGATTCAGGTGTGAAATTAAACAAAAGAGTCCGCCTGATCATGGGATGTAACGAGGAAACCGGATCAAAATGTATGGAACATTACAACGAGGTGGAAGAGGAATTATCCTGTGGTTTTACACCGGATGCAAACTTCCCATGTATCCATGGTGAAAAGGGTCAGATGGGAATGATGGCATATTCCAAAAATACAAAAATTATTTCCATGAATGGCGGTTTTGTTTCCAATGCTGTGTGTGACACCTGTAATACCGTAGTTCCGGCAGAAGCAGGACTGAAAGAAAGGCTTGAGGCAGCGTTTGCTGAGACAAAACTTCAGGAATACAAAGTAACAGAAGAAAATGGTGAGATCAGCATTTATGCAAAAGGTGTTCCGGCACATGCCAGCACACCGATGCTTGGTGTCAATGCAGCAGGGGTGACATTTGAATGTCTTGCAAAAGCCGGCTTCGAAGATGATTTTGTAAAATTCTACAATGAACATATTGGTACAGCCTGCGATGGTTCTGGCCTTGGTCTTAAGTTTGCTGATGAATACGGCGAACTGACACTGTGCAATGGTATCGTCAAGACAGAAGACGGTGTGATTTCTGCTACGATCGACATCCGTGTACCGGTTACGCTCAAGGGTGAGGAAGTCCGTAAGATGTGCGAAGACAGACTGGAAGATGGAAACGGACGTATTGAGATCCTTGGAATCGGTGATTCTCTGTTCTTCCCGAGAGAGTCTCCGCTTGTAAATGCACTGTACAAAGCTTATGTCGATGTAACAGGTGACACAGAGAATAAACCGATGGTTATCGGCGGCGGAACTTATGCGAAATCACTTAAAAACATCATCGCATTCGGACCGGAAATGCCGGGAATCGATTACCGTATTCACGGTGCAGATGAATTTATGCTTGTATCAGGAATGGAAGAAGCTGTACTTGTATATATGGAAGCAATCAAAAATCTTCTTGAAATCTGATCGTTTTCTGAAATCTGTTGGTTTACAACAGAAATTATGATAGCGATTAAACAAATAAAGAGAACCTTCTCTGCCGTCGGGCAGGGAAGGTTCTCTTTTGGGATAACAGGAGATATTTACAATGAAATCGTGGTAACCTGTGGGAGAACAGAAGCAATGATGAAAAAGAGATGCCGGACGAGGCATTAGATCGTCTGGAAAAGATGAGAATGGAGTTGGAAAGATATGAGTGTGATGAACACATTTTCCGGGAAAAAGTTTGACCCCATGCATATGAACAGTGAAGATGTATCACTGGAAGATCTTGCGCATGCACTGAGTCTGTTATGTCGTGGAGGAGGACATTTACAATATTTTTATTCCGTCGGACAGCATTCGATAAACTGCATGAAAGAAGCAAGGGCAAGAGGATGGTCGAAGAGGATACAGCTTGTATGTCTTCTGCATGATGCAAGTGAGGCATATATTGCAGATATTATCCGGCCGGTGAAAGTACATCTGTCGGAGTATTATAAAATCGAAAGCAAAATAATGGACTGTATTTTGGAGAAATTTGGTCTGGATGATCTGAGTGAAGAAGAAAATTCCAGATGGAAGCAGATCGATGATGAGATATTGGATCATGAACTCAGAGAACTGATGATCGGAGAAAAAGACAGACCCATAAAGCCACTGGCATCTGTTCCGGATATGACAGAACAAAACTGGCGAGACGTTGCAGAGCAATTTAAAACGTTGGCGGAGGCGCTGATAAGGGAGAAATAAGCTATGAAAATTGCAGAAATAAGGAAGTATTCTATTTATGAAAACACGTGAAGAAGTATTAAAGTTCGGAATGTCATTTAAAAATGTATACGAAGAAAAACCGTTCCATGATCCGAACTGGCAGTTGATAAGGGTAAAAGGAAGCAAAAAGGCTTTCCTCTGGATTTATGAACGAAACGGATATATTAATCTGAATGTAAAAGCTGATCCGGAATGGCGTGATTTCTGGCGATCTGCATATGAGTCTGTGACAGCGGGATACCACCAGAATAAAGAACACTGGAATACGATTATACTGGATGGAAGCATACCGGATAAAGACATCAGGAGAATGATTGCCGAAAGTTATGATCTGATCACAGACAGTCCGACGAAGCGAATCTATGAGGCGGTAAAACGAATCCCCAAAGGTCATGTTGCGACATATGGGAAAGTTGCAGAAATGGCAGGGAATCCCAAAATGTCACGGGCAGTTGGAAATGCCCTGCACAAAAATCCGGATCCGGAGCATATCCCGTGTTTCCGGGTAGTCAATTCAAAGGGAGAACTTGCCGGAGCTTTTGCATTCGGAGGAGACGGCGCACAGGCAAAACTTCTGGAAGCAGACGGCGTAGAAGTGGTCAATGGCAAAGTAGATCTCAAAAAATATGGAATCTGAAAAAAAGAAGGGAGCATATCACTTTCTTATGGCAGGATCATCCAGACCAACATGGAAGTCATCGCAGCGATATGTAATGTACCTATGATTCGAAATGGAAACAGCAGGATAAATATCGGCAATATGGTGAAATTTTGGGGGATACCCCTTCAAGAAGGTGTGCCATTTTTTCTCATTGTTGAGATCTTTGAAATTTTCCAGTTTCAGCTGTCCGTTTGGAAAAATAGATAAAATGCGGTCACAGTACATATTACATGCATGGCCGATGATTCCAAGCAACAGCAAGAGTTTCAGAATTGTTGAACTCATAAATTGTCACCTCCGACAGAATATATTTTTTATAAATATAGATTAGTCAAAACTAACTAAACTGTCAAAAGATATAAAAACTATGAAATTTTTTTAGACGATTATAATTCGGAAAAGCTTATGTTATACTGTTGTAAAAATGTTTAATATTTCGTGTGAAAATAGGATGATTATATTTATTGGAGGAAAACTAATGAAAACACGCAGATTGGGAAAAACTGAATTAGAGGTCAGTGAAATTGGTTTTGGCGGTGAGTGGCTGGAACGTCATCCGGAAGAGGAAAGTATTGAGCTGATTCGTTATGCTTCATCAAAGGGAATCAACATTCTGGACTGCTGGATGGCAGATCCGAAATCCAGAAATATTATCGGAGAGGGAATCAAAGAAAACCGCTCCAAATGGTTTATTCAGGGACATATCGGTTCTACATGGAAAGATGAGCAGTATTTCCGTACAAGAGATATGAAATATGTGCGTCCGGCTTTTGAAGATCTTCTGAAGAGACTGCAGACAGATTATATTGATCTCGGAATGATTCATTATGTGGATTCTGAAGAAGAATGGGAGCAGATCCAGCATTCGGATTATCTGGAGTATGTGATGGACTTAAAAAAGAACGGAGTGATCCGTCATATCGGTATGAGTTCCCACAACCCGAAAGTAGCGGTAAAGGCGGCAGAGTCCGGTTATGTGGAAATGATTCTTTTCAGCATCAATCCGGCATTTGATATGCTTCCTGCAAGTGAAAATATTGATACGATGTTCGCGGAGGAATTTGATGAAAATCTGAAAGGAACAGACCCGGATCGTGCACGTCTGTACAAGGTATGTGAACAGAATGATGTGGGAATTACAGTAATGAAAGGTTTTGCAGGCGGAAGACTTTTTGATGAAAAACGTTCCCCGTTTGGAGTAAGCCTGACACCGGTACAGTGTATTCACTATGCACTGACACGTCCGGCGGTCTGTTCGATCATGTGCGGCTATGATACAAAAGAACAGGTGGATCAGGCAACAGCATACGAAAATGCGAACGAAGAGGAGAAGGATTATGCATCAGTGATTGCCAGTGCACCTTTTCACTCCTACAGAGGAGAGTGTACATACTGCGGTCATTGCAAACCATGTGTATCTAATCTGGATATCGCAATGATCAACAAGTTTTATGATCTTGCGACGATGCAGCCGGAAGTTCCGGCAACGGTTCAGTCGCATTATGAATTGCTGGAGCACAAAGCATCTGAATGTATCGGATGTCAGGCATGTGAAGCAAGGTGTCCGTTCGGTGTGCCAATCGCGGAACGTATGGAAAAAACAGCAAAATTATTTGGATGTTAAAAAGCACAGACAGGAGAAAGAAGATCATGAAAGAAAATTTAAAGGTACTTATGATAAACGGAAGTCCGAAATCAAATGGAAATACATCAATCGCACTGCGAGAGATGGAGAAAGTTTTTAAAGAAAACGGAGTCGATGTGGAAACAGTGACAGTTGGAAATAAAGCCATTCGCGGATGTGTTGCATGTAATTCCTGCTATGAAAAAGGTAAAT
The DNA here is from genome assembly GCF_014297355.1 of Blautia intestinalis. Taxonomy (GTDB): domain Bacteria; phylum Bacillota; class Clostridia; order Lachnospirales; family Lachnospiraceae; genus Blautia_A; species Blautia_A intestinalis. The sequence continues at coordinate 10,194 of NZ_JACOQE010000016.1, forward strand.
GTGTCTTTGACGATATCGTAAATGAACTTGCACCCAAATTTGAAGAAGCAGATGGTCTTGTGGTTGCAAGTCCGGTCTATTATGCGTCTGCAAATGCAACGCTGGTCGCCTGTCTTGACCGCCTGTTTTACAGCAGTCATTTTGATAAGACGATGAAAGTCGGTGCAAGTATCGCCTGTGCCAGACGAGGCGGATGTTCGGCGACATTTGACGAACTCAATAAATATTTTACCATATCCGGAATGCCGATTGCATCCAGCCAGTACTGGAACAGTATTCACGGAAGAACTCCGGGTGAAGCCGAAAAGGACGAAGAAGGCAAGCAGACCATGCGCACCCTTGCTGCCAATATGACATTCCTGATGAAGAGCATCGCACTTGGCAAAGAGCAGTTAGGACTTCCTGAAAAAGAAGAAAGAGTAGCAACACATTTTATCCGATAAGAAAAACAAATCTACATAAACAGCTGTGTATATTTAATTGAGAATATACATAGCTGTTTTTTTGTGCTAAAATAAAGTCAGTGGCAACTAACTAGAGGCAACAGGGGAAAACATCTGGAAATTGACAAAATAGTTAATTCTATACGATGGGGAAATAAATATGACAGGACAGGTACTGGCAGGGATTGCTGTAATTTCTTTATTGGTTATCCGGGTCCACCAAATTTCAGATTTGAGATACCTCAGATAATAGTAAATGAGTATAAAGTCATCCAGATTTTAAAAATTAGATGACTTATACCTTGGAAAATATAGTGCAAGTCATGGCAAGCGACAAAAATGGATGGTTCAAATGTGAATAAGTCTGATTTGGGGTAGAATTGTTTGAGTAAAATGTTTTTTTCTTGCGAAAGAGGAGCTCATGTGCTATTCTTATTAAGGCTATAAAGGGAATGAAGTTCTCCCTGAGTAATAAATTACTTAAACCGCTTATGAAAGCTGATGACTTCTGCGAGTAAACTGACGCAGAAAGTCTCAGCTTTTTCTGCGTATATAAGGGAGGAATTTTATGTTATTAAGTATTTCACTGATTCTTATTTTGGGAATGTTCATGGGATGGATATGCCAGAAAATTAAATTACCGGCTTTACTTGGAATGTTAATCACCGGAGTTATTCTGGGACCATATGGGCTTAATCTGCTGGATGGCAGTATTCTTGGAATATCTGCAGAACTTCGCAAAATAGCATTGATCATTATTCTTACAAGGGCAGGTCTTGGACTGGATCTGTCCGGACTAAAAAAAATTGGAAGACCTGCAGTGCTTATGTGTTTTGTACCGGCATCTTTTGAATTGCTGGGTATGATTCTGCTGGCACCAAAACTAATGGGATTAAGCGTATTAGAGTCGGCTGTTATGGGCGCAGTACTTGCAGCAGTTTCACCGGCTGTTGTTGTTCCCAGGATGGTGAAGCTTATGGATGAGGGCTATGGAGTAAAAGAAGGAATTCCACAATTGATTCTTGCAGGTGCATCCGTTGACGATGTGTATGTCATAGTTCTGTTTTCCACATTTGTCGGAATGATGCAGGGGGAAGGTGCTTCTATACTTAAGTTTGTAAATGTTCCGGTTTCCATATTTGGGGGAATTGCGATAGGATTGTTACTTGGCGTGTTGCTGGCATATTTCTTTAAGAAAGTACATATCCGGGATACATCAAAAGTGCTTATCATTTTGAGTATTTCATTTTTGCTTGTAGTAATTGAAGATAAACTGACAACAGCAATTACGTTTTCCTCATTGATTGCGGTTATGTTTATTGGAATAGGATTACAGAAAAAGAGAGAAGCTGTTGCTGAAAGACTCTCTGTAAAATATGGAAAGTTATGGGTTGCGGCAGAAGTTTTTCTGTTTGTGCTTGTAGGCGCAACTGTAAATATTGAATACCTTGGAAAAGTCGGATCCAAAGCTTTCGTTGTTATTATTGGAGCATTGATATTTCGAATGTTTGGTGTATTTGTATGCCTGCTGGGAACAGGGCTTAAAAGAAAAGAGCGATTGTTTGCTATGGTGGCCTATACACCGAAAGCAACTGTTCAGGCTGCAATTGGAGGAATCCCGCTTGCATTGGGGTTTGCCTGTGGAGATACCGTATTAACTATGGCAGTTCTGGCAATAGTACTTACTGCGCCGCTGGGGGCATTTGCTATTGATTTGTCATATAAGAAATTACTGAATAAACAATGAATAGGATAAAATATGTATAATGTAAAAGCCTCCAGAATAACACTTGCAAAGTCGCTTTGAATTTTGTATAATATTTTGCATATATGCAGCCCGGATGAATGGGTTGAGTGTGAACTGGGGGCACCACTTTTCACAGGATATTTCAGGCGCCGGACAACACCATAAGTGTGTTGTTCGGTGCCTTTTTGCGTATATAAGAAAGTGAAAGGAGCGTATAGATGGTAAAAATCAATGGTGAGGATAAAGACATTGCCGGAAAAAATCTGCTGGAATATCTGAATGAGGCGGGTTATAAATCAGAATGGGTAGTCGTAGAACGCAATTTTGAGATCATCCCAAGAGAAAATCTCGGCAATGTGACGATTCAGGACAATGATGAAATAGAAGTTCTTCGTTTTGTCGGAGGAGGCTGAAAATCCTGCAATGAATCAGGCAAAATAAACAGAAAGAGAGAAAAGAAGATGGAAGATAAATTAGTATTAGGCGGAAAAGAATTTAAAAGTCGTTTTATTCTTGGATCAGGAAAATATAATCTGAATCTGATCAAAGCTGCAGTTGAACAGGGCGGTGCGGAGATCATTACGCTTGCACTTCGCCGTGCCAACACGCAGGAGAGTGAAAATATTCTTGATTTTATCCCTAAAGGAGTGACGCTGCTGCCAAATACATCAGGAGCGAGAACGGCAGAAGAGGCGGTACGTATTGCGAGGCTGAGCAGGGCAATGGGATGCGGAAATTTTGTAAAAATTGAAGTTATGCGTGATGCGAAGTATCTTTTCCCGGATAACTATGAAACGGTCAAGGCAACGGAAATTCTGGCTAAGGAAGGATTTGTTGTTTTGCCTTATATGAATCCAGATCTGAATGTGGCAAGAGACCTTCAGAATGCAGGTGCAGCTGCGGTTATGCCGCTGGCAGCCCCAATCGGCAGCAACAAAGGTCTTGCAACAAAAGCTATGATCCAGATACTGATTGATGAGATTGATCTTCCGGTCATTGTAGATGCGGGAATCGGAAAACCATCTCAGGCATGTGAAGCAATGGAGATGGGTGCAGCCGCAATTATGGCAAATACTGCGATTGCTACGGCCGGAGATGTGCCGGAAATGGCATCTGCATTTAAACTGGCGATTGAAGCCGGAAGAAAAGCTTATCTTACCGGAATGGGACGAGTGCTTGCCAGAGGTGGAAGCGCATCCGATCCGCTGACAGGATTTTTGCGCTAAGGAGGAAACGGAATCATGAATGAAGAAAATCAGGTATATTTTATAGACAGTGACAAACTTCCACCGGCAGCGCTGGAGAGAAAACACAGACTTGAGCAGGATCCGTCTTTCCGTACAAATCATATGGAATATATGGAGGGAATGCAGGTTATCGAATCCGACATAAAAGATAAAGTACTTCATGCAATGGATACGTATGATTATGACGCTTATACCGCAGGAGATGTGGAGCGGGCACTTTCGCATGAATCCTGTTCGATAGAAGATTTTAAAGCACTTTTATCTCCGGCAGCGGCACCGTATCTTGAACAGATGGCAAGAAAAGCAGAGGAACTTACAAAGAATCATTTTGGAAATACGGTCTATATTTTTACTCCGTTATATATTGCGAATTACTGCCAGAATTACTGCGTTTACTGTGGATTTAACTGCTACAATAATATCAGGCGTAAAAAGCTGACGTTTGAAGAAATTGAACATGAGATGCAGGTCATTGCAAAGACCGGTATGGAAGAAATCCTGATGCTGACAGGAGAGAGCCGCGCATATTCTGATGTGAAATATATCGGAGAAGCTGTAAAGATTGCAAGAAAATATTTCAAAAATATCGGAATTGAGATTTATCCTGTGAATGTAGACGAATATCAATATCTGCATGAATGTGGTGTGGATTACGTCACGGTTTTTCAGGAAACTTATAATACAGATAAATATGAGACGCTTCATCTTATGGGACATAAACGTGTCTGGCCATACCGTTTTGATGCTCAGGAACGTGCATTGATGGGAGGTATGAGAGGAGCCGGATTTTCTGCGCTTCTGGGATTGGATGATTTCCGGAAAGATGCTCTGGCTACAGCGCTGCATGTTTACTACATTAATCGCAAATATCCACATGCAGAGCTTTCTTTGAGCTGTCCGCGTCTACGTCCGATTGTCAACAACGACAGGATCAATCCGCGGGATGTGGGAGAAAAAGAACTTTGCCAGGTATTGTGTGCATATCGTATATTCCTTCCGTTTGCGGGAATTACGGTGTCCAGCCGTGAAAGTGCCACATTTCGAAACGGAATCGCAAAAATCTGTGCAACAAAAGTTTCGGCAGGTGTTTCGACCGGAATCGGTGATCATGAAGAAAAATATGAAGGCAAAGAAGATGATAATGTAGGGGATGAACAGTTTGAAATCAACGATGACCGTTCCTTCGGAAAAATGTATGAAGATATGGAGCAGGGCGGTTTGCAGCCGGTTCTGAATGATTATATCTATGTATAAAGAATATGAACATACCATAGTAATTACGAATCGTGCGCTGGTGCAGGGGGATTTTTTTGAGCAGATGCAAAAAGTGATCTGCCTGCATCCGCATGCGGTGATTTTACGAGAAAAAGATTTGGTGGATGAGGAATATAAAATGCTGGCAGAAAAAGTTCTGGACATGTGCAGAGAAGAAGACGTAAATTGTTTCCTGCACTCCAGAATTTCTATAGCAAAAAGTCTGGGCTGCGGACGGATTCATCTGTCCATTCCCGTACTTGAGTCAATGAAAGAAGAGGAACGAAGAAATCTCAGAAAAGATTTTCAGGAAATCAGTGTTTCCTGTCACAGTATGAAAGATATGAAGACTGCTGTAAAAAACGGAGCCACGCAGATTATCCTTGGAACGATCTTTGAAACGGAATGCAAAAAAGGACTGAAGGGAAAGGGACTGGAATTTGTTCGGGAAATCTGCAAAGCATGTCCGGTGCCGGTATATGCAATCGGCGGTATCAATATGGAGCGTCTGCCGCATGTGATGGATGCAGGTGCGGCCGGCGGATGTATGATGTCTGGTTTTATGAAAATGTAGCCTAGAATCTGCTGTCAGAATAAGGAGGGGGGATCCTGAGTGGTACCCTGTCCTTTTCGGGAAAAACAAAAGAGCCTGAATGCCTTGATTTTAAAGGCTTTCAGGCTCTTAATGAGCAGGGGATGAGAGAATCGAACTCCCACCAAAGGTTTTGGAGACCCCTATCATACCATTTGACCAATCCCCTGTATCAGCGAAGCGTAATTACTTCATCTGCAACGAATAAAATTATAGCAGATAACGCTGTTGCTGTCAAGCGGAGATGGAGGGATTTGAACCCTCGCACCGGTTGCCCGATCTACCGCATTTCGAGTGCGGACCCTTCAGCCACTTGGGTACATCTCCATGTCTGATATCCACCAAACATGTTCCATTATATAAGGTGATGGGGGAAAGGTCAATCTTTTTTATGCGGAAAGGACAATTCTTTTTGTTGACGTGAAAAGGATACTATAATAATATGTTAATATAAAAGCATTGAATTGAATGGAAAGAGGTTGACTTATGGACAGAAAAAAAGATGCGATTTTAAAAGCAACATCCGCATTGACTGAAAATTATAAAAATGAAGAATTATTTATGCCGAAGAACGGAAGAAGCCTTCCGAGCAGGGCTGTGATCATCGATGTGGTAAAGGAACTGCGGGCTGTGATATTTCCGGGATACTTCTGGTCGGATTCTGCAGCAGGCATGTTTCCGGAATATTATACAGGTTATAGACTGAATGATCTTTACGACAGACTGAAAGAGCAGATTGAAATCGCACTTCTGTATGCAAATCAGGAAATGGAGCAGCAGGAGGCATCAGAGCAGGCAGATCGTATCTGCGGCGGATTTTTTGAAAAGCTTCCGGAAGTGCAGGAGAGACTTCTGAAAGATGTGCAGGCAGGCTTTGACGGAGACCCTGCTGCAAAGAGCAAAGAAGAAATTATTTCTTCCTATCCGGGTGTGTTTGCAATCTATGTATACCGTCTGGCACATATTCTTTATGTGGAGAATGTTCCGCATATCCCAAGAATTATGACAGAGTATGCGCATGGCAAGACCGGCATCGATATTAACCCGGGGGCAGTGATCGGCGATTATTTCTTTATTGACCATGGAACCGGTGTGGTAATCGGTGAGACTACAGAAATTGGCCGCAATGTGAAACTGTACCAGGGTGTGACTCTGGGAGCACTTTCTACCAGACAGGGACAGCAGCTTGCAAATGTCAAACGTCATCCGACAATCCACGATAATGTAACGATTTATTCAAATTCATCTGTGCTGGGTGGTGAGACCGTGATCGGCGAGAATACGATTATCGGTGGTAATACCTTTATTACGGAATCTATTCCGGCGAATACAAAGGTCAGCGCCAAGAGTCCGGAACTTGTAATTAAGAAGCCGCGTAATGCTGTGTCAAAAGCCGATGTATGGGATTGGCAGGACTAAAATGTAAATTGACAAAACTACCCAAAATAACAGGAAAAAATATATTATAAAAAAAATTAAAAAAATTTAAAAATACCTGTTGACAAATCCTGAGTTATAAGATATACTCAATATCGTTGAAGCGAGCGAAACAAAAACGCATCGCAAGCACAGCGATATGCGGGTGTAGTTCAATGGTAGAACACCAGCCTTCCAAGCTGGATACGTGGGTTCGATTCCCATCACCCGCTCTTATGCGATAGTGGCGTAGTTGGTAACGCGCGACCTTGCCAAGGTCGAGACCGCGGGTTCGAGCCCCGTCTATCGCTCTTGAGGACTCTGAGATTTCAGAGTCCTTTTTTCTATTATAAAATTAAGGAGGAATGAAATATGCCGATACCAACCCCACACATTGAAGCAAAAAAAGAGGAAATCGCAGGAACGGTCATCATGCCGGGCGATCCGCTTCGTGCAAGGTATGTAGCCGAGCACTTTCTGGAGAATGCAAAACTTGTAAATAAAGTCCGGAATGCATATGGTTATACCGGAACGTACAGAGGTAAGGAACTTACTGTAATGGCAAGTGGAATGGGCATGCCGTCTATGGGGATTTATTCTTATGAACTGTTTAAGTTTTATGATGTGGAAAATATTATCCGTATTGGGTCGGCAGGCGCATATACAGACCACCTGGCAGTGTATGACGTAGTTCTTGTGGACAGTGCATGGAGCCGATCCAGCTTTGCAAAAGTACAGAACGGATGTCAGGATGATGTGATGTATCCATCGAAAGAACTGAATGCAAAGATCCTTGAGACGGCAGAAAATTTGCAGATCCCGGTAAAACCGGCGAGAGTTCATTCCTCTGATGTATTTTATGCGGAAGATAATATGGACGATTTCCGGGAACTTTATCGGAAACATCAGTGCGAGTGTGTAGAAATGGAAAGCTTCGCACTGTTTCACAATGCGAAGCTTCTTGGCAAAAATGCAGCCTGCCTTCTGACAATTTCAGATTCCTTTGTGACACATGAAGAGCTTTCTTCACTGGCGAGACAGGAATCCTTCGAAAATATGATGAAGGTGGCTCTGGAGTCCTGCTGATCAGGAAGTTGTTCTGTCCTGATCGATCAGTCCGTAAAAAGACAGAAGATACAGACCGCAGATTCCGACCAGACCGTAGATAATACGCGAGAGCCAGCTCATACTGCCAAAGAGAAGGGCAACGAGGTTCAGATTGAAAAAACCAATCAGGCCCCAGTTGATCGCACCGATTATGGCAATTGTAAGTGAAAAATACTGTAAGAATTTATTTCCCATAAGTCACCATCCTTTCACAGTGCTAGTATTCCATAATTGCAAAAAAATATTCGCAGCAGATTTTTCTGCTGCGAATTTTTGTGCTGAAAATTTATTTTACTGTAATTTGATTGTCTGTGAGGTGACGTTGCCGTCTCCGAATGCAAAAGCTTCAGATGCCTCCAGTGTGACATCGGATTTATCATTCAGAGAAAATGCGTAACAGATCGTTACGGTATTGCCGGGTTCAACTTCTGCAATGTAGTTGTTGATCGCCGGATCATCTTCTTTGGGTACTGCAGGAGAAAGCTTTTCTCCGTTCTGCGATGCAGATAGCTGTACATCGACAAGTGCGCTTGAAGTGGAACTGCTGTTGTTGGTGTAATCACAGTAGAGCATCAGGCAGTTGCTGTCGTCGATTTCCTGTGCGATACGGAACTGAGTAAGTTTCAGTGTGAAATGATCATTTTCCATATCTATGCTTGTTGTACTGCTCGGAGTTGCACTTTCGGCTGCTGCGTCAGGATTGTTCAGACCCGCAAGGGACTGGTCAATCTCATCCTGTACGTTGGTAAAGTTTGCAGACATGACTCTTACAGTATCGGCATCAAGGGCAACGATTTTCCACTGACCGTCAGCTTCAATTACCGGGTAAGTAATGTCAGTTTCAGTAAATTTGTCTTCTACAGTAGAAGATTTCTCTTCGAGCAGGGCAGCAAGTTTCTGCTCGGTTTCTTCTTCGGTAAGTGTTGATCCTGAAAATGCGGTGGAAACGATCTGTTTCAAAAACTCTGTAATGGTTTCTTTGTAAATGTCAGCACCGTCAAGGTAGCGGATATGTGCAGTTACAGAAGCGGTTCCGTTCTGGATGTGGAAGCTTGTCTTTGTGATCTTGTAGCTCATTTTTTCGTTGATTTTTTTGAAAAATGAGGTGTAGGCATTACTTGTGATGTCAGCGTCATCGAGTGCGGACATATCATTACTCTGCAGAAGAGCCTTCATGCCGTCAAAATTCATTGCGCGCATGTTTTCGAGATAATCTTTTGTAGTTTCAATTGGTTTCTGACGTTCGTAGAAGTAATATCCGGCGCTGCCCGCGATTACCAGAATAAGGATGACCAGAAAGATGATCAGTCCTTTTTTCTTCTTTTTCTTTCGGACTGGAATTTCCTGCACTTCCTCATCCTCATAAAATTCCTGATTGTTTGTATCCATATTTCCTCCTTATGAAGTTCAGGTTAAAAAGTGTTCTATTTGTACAAATTTCATTATAACAGAAGCCTGCATTGCTTGACAAGGTCAATTCCCCACTCTACAATGAAGACTAATAATATATAAGAAACTACCGATAAAACCGTGGAGGAAAAAACATGATAAGAAAACAGGAAGGCGCATTTTTGTCTGAGGCGGACGGACTGGAAATTTCTGCATTATGCATCATGCCGGAAGAAAAGACAGAGTACAGAGCAGTGATTCAGCTGGTTCATGGAATGAGCGAGCATAAAGAACGCTATATTCCTTTTATGGAATATCTGGCGGAAAAAGGGTACATAACAGTTATTCATGATCATCGCGGACATGGAAAGAGCGTGAAGAATCCGGATGATCTGGGATATATGTACGGTGGCGGAGCAGAGGCAATGCTTCAGGATATCGAGACAGTAAATAAAGAAATACACAGACATTTTCCGGACCTCCCGGTGATTTTGTTCGGGCACAGCATGGGATCTCTGGCGGTTCGTGCTTTTGCAGCAGAACATGATGACTGTATCGATATGCTGATCGTCTGCGGTTCTCCGAGTAAAAACAAAGCGAGACCGCTCGGTAAGGCGATTGCCCGTGTTGAAGGCAGAGTTCTGGGTGCGCATCATAAAAGTAAACTGCTTGAGGCAATGTCACTTGGCGCATATGCAATGAAATTCCGCGGCGAAGGGAACAGAAATTCGTGGATCTGTTCGGATCCGGAAGTTTATAAAGCATATACCGAATCAGATTTATGCGGATTTACTTTTACAGATGATGCATATCTGGCCTTGTTTGATCTGATGAAAAAGGCATATGATGTTCATCGGTGGAGATGTACCAGACCGAAAATGCCAATTCTTTTTATCAGTGGAGCCGAAGATCCGTGCCTTGGTAATGTACGTAAGTTTGCAGGGGCGGTTCATGCGATGAGAAGAGCCGGTTATCTGGATGTCAGGGGCAAACTGTATCCGGGCATGAGACATGAAATCCTGAATGAAAAAGATCACGAAAAAGTCTGGAAGGATATTGCTGTCTACATAAAGAAAAAAGGATTTTAAAATAGCAACAATTCTGGTATAATGATTTTTGTGTAATTATTCAGAAGGTAGTATCCCGCGAGGCGTTTTGGCATGTTTTTTGCCAAAATCCCGAGACCTATAAGGCAAAATGCCATCACCGAAGGTGATTTGGAATGCATTTTGACTCGTAACTGTGAGGGTACTGAACAGTTATATTTTTGTGAATATTTACCAGATTTGGAGGAGATAAAATGAGAGCAAGCGGCATTTTGATGGGAATATCCAGTATTCCGTCAAAGTATGGAATCGGATGTTTTTCAAAGGAGGCCTATGATTTTGTAGATCAGCTGAAGATGGCCGGACAGCAGTACTGGCAGATCCTTCCGCTGGGACCGACCGGATATGGGGATTCTCCGTATCAGTCAGTGTCCACATTTGCAGGAAACCCGTATTTTATTGATCTGGAGACTTTGATTGATAAGAAATTACTGACAAAAGAAGAATGTGAAAGCTGTGACTGGGGCGGAAGTGAATCCTATGTTGATTATGAGAAGATGTATCTGTCCCGTTACAAACTGCTCCGTAAAGCATATGAAAGAGCTGATTTAAAAAATGATCCGGATTATATGGTATTTTTGAAAAAAGAAAAAGACTGGCTTCTGGATTACTGCCTGTTTATGGCAATCAAGAATGCTCAGAATGGCAAGTGCTGGATCGACTGGCCGGAAGAATTAAAAGACCGCCATTCAAAAGCCGTAAAAGAAGCGGAGAAAGAACTGGCAGAAGAAGTCGGATTCTACAGCTTTCAGCAGTATTGCTTTACCACGCAGTGGAACAAACTTAAAGAATATGCCAACGAGAAAGGCATTCAGATCATCGGAGATGTACCGATTTATGTAGCATTGGACAGCTCAGACGCATGGGCAAATCCGGAGATGCTCCAGTTTGATGAAGACTATAATCCAAAAGCCGTTGCGGGATGTCCGCCGGATGCATTTTCTGAGAGCGGACAGCTTTGGGGAAATCCTCTGTATGACTGGAAAAAACTGAAAAAAGACAATTATGGCTGGTGGGTTCAGCGAATGAGCCACAGTCTGAAGCTTTATGATGTTGTGCGTATTGATCATTTTCGCGGATTTGATGAGTATTATGCAATCCCGTATGGGGATGAGACTGCCGAAAACGGTGAATGGGAAAAGGGACCGGGGATGGAGCTGTTCCGCGCTTTGCATAAAGAAATCAAGGAGCTGCGCGTGATTGCCGAGGATCTTGGATTCCTTACAGAAAGTGTTCTGGAAATGCTGAAAGAAAGTGGATTCCCGGGAATGAAAGTATTGCAGTTTGCTTTTGATGGAAGTGAGGACAGCAGTTATCTTCCATATAAATATGACAGCAACTGTGTCGTTTATACAGGAACACATGATAATGAAACAACAAAAGGCTGGCTCGAAAACCTTCAGGGACATGATCTGAAATTTGTCAGAGAGTACATAAATTGTTATGAACAGCCGGTTAATGACTGTGTATGGGCGCTGATCCGTACGGCATTGTCAAGTGTGGCAGAACTTGCAATCATCCCGATTCAGGATTATCTGTGTCTTGGCAATGAAGCACGTATGAATGCACCGTCTACACTTGGTGACAACTGGAAATGGAGACTTACAAAGAACCAGATTTCCGAGACAACACTGTACCATATGAGAGAAGTAACCAGAATTTACGGTCGTCTGGCAAAAGAAAAAGAACCGGTCATCGCAGAAGAAAGTAAGCCTGAGAAGGAAAAGACAGAGGCAGAAACAGAGACCAAGGCAGAGAAAAAGGAGAGACATAATGAGTGAACAGGATAAAATGACAGAGCAGGAGACAGAAGTGACGACTTCCGGTGAAGCTCCGCAGGAAAAAAAGAAACAGGAAGTACCGACCAGAAGTATGATACTTATGATCCTGGCAGGATGCTATCTTTTGTATACAGGATATCGGCTCTGTAAAAATGTGCTGGATGGAGTTGAGGGCGGAAGCTGGGGATTTTTTGCAGCAGGTGCCGCATTTATCGTTGTCGGTGCTGTAATGCTTTTTGTCGGTGGAAGAAATTATCTTCGTCGTGAGAAAGAAAAACATGCAGAGCAGGAAGCACAGGCACAGATCATCAGGAAAACACAGCCGGCAGAAGAAAAGAAAACCATGAGTATTGCAGACCGTGCAAGACTTGCGGGAGGTCTGGATGATTCTGAAGAGACAGAAACACAGGCCGATACAGAAAAAGAAGAATAAGAATATCGACAGAGATTCTTATAGATAAGAAAAAGCGTCGCAGAATCAGGATCTGCGGCGCTTTTTGCGATTTTTTTTACGTTTGCGTGAAGAAGAACCGGGTGTATGTAAGGAGGACCAGCAAAACAGCTGAACCAGAATGATCCCGATCAATGCACCTGAGCTGTCAATGCAAACATCCCTGACAGACGGACCACGGCCGCCGACAAAGGACTGGTGGTATTCGTCGAGTCCGGCAAAACCGACACAGAAGATGCCGGCAAGAAGGAACAGCCAGATGCCGCGGATACGATAAACGTAAAGCGGGAAAGAAACTGCTACGGCCAGAAGGAAATATTCAGTCATATGCGCTGCTTTTCTTACATAAAAATGAATATTGTCTGCTTCATAGCTTAATTCATAAGAATCCTTGTTTTCGTGTAAAACCTCGTTCTTGACTTCTACAATCTTATAGCTGATTTTGTAACTTAATTCCCCAGACACCTCCCCGGTCTGGGCCGAGAATGAAAAGATCAGATACATCATAAGAAGCGCAGGAAGAAAAGATAAGGGTTTCAAAAGTGTAATCAGTATTTTCATGGGTTTTAATATAGCATGGCTCCAGAAAAAAGTAAAGATAGGAAAAAATGACAAAATGTTGAAAAATACAATGGTTTTTAAATGAATATGGAGGTTCACAGAAAAAACGATAGGTGGTAAAATGAAAGAAAACAGTGTCAAAAAAGAATGTCAGGAAAAAAGATGAATATCTATGATGCGCTGGATTTTTCAGAAGGTGCATCTTATGCTGTGATGTGTTATAATTTATACGGAAATGGTACAGAGCCGGGAACGAAAGCGGATCTGGAGAATATAAATCTATATGATGGGGAAATGAAGGGAGAAGTAGAATGAGTTTAGCAGATGTTACTTTTATTAATATGTGTAAAGATGTAATAGAAAACGGGACAAGTACAGAAGGCGAGAAAGTACGTCCAGTATGGGAGGACGGCACACCGGCATATACGATCAAACGATTTGGCGTGGTGAACCGCTATGATCTGCGCGAAGAATTTCCGGCGCTGACTCTGCGCAAGACAGCTCTGAAAAGTGCAATGGACGAAATTTTATGGATCTGGCAGAAAAAATCTAATAATATCCATGATCTGCACAGCCATATCTGGGACAGCTGGGCAGACGAAAATGGTTCGATCGGCAAGGCATATGGCTACCAGTTACAGGTAAAACATCAGTACAAAGAAGGTATGATGGATCAGGTAGACCGTGTATTATACGATCTGAAAAATAACCCGTACAGCCGTCGCATTATGACCAATATTTATGTGCATCAGGATCTTCATGAGATGAATCTGTATCCATGTGCATATTCCATGACTTTTAATGTGACGAAAGAACCGGGAAAAGATAAACTTACATTGAATGCGGTGCTGAATCAGCGTTCACAGGATATTCTGGCAGCAAACAACTGGAATGTATGCCAGTATTCCATCCTTCTGATGATGATCGCGCAGGTATGCGGCATGGAAGCAGGTGAGCTTGTACATGTAATTGCAGACTGTCATATTTATGACCGCCATGTACCGGTGATCAAAGAATTGATCAGCCGTACACCGTATCCGGCACCGACCGTGAGACTGAATCCGGAAATCAAAAATTTTTATGATTTTACAACAGATGATCTGATCGTAGAAAATTATCAGACCTGGCCACAGATCAAAAATATTCCGATCGCGGTCTGAAACATGCAGATCGGGGAGAAACTTACTTTGAGAAAGGAACATTAAAATGAATATTATCGTAGCAGCAGATAAAAACTGGGCAATCGGCAAAGACAACAAACTTCTGGTAAGCATTCCGGCAGATATGAAGATGTTTCGCCAGGAAACTACCGGTAAAGTGGTTGTTATGGGACGTAAGACACTGGAAAGTTTTCCGAATGGTCTTCCGTTGAAAAACAGAACCAATATCGTGCTTACCGGAAACAAAAATTACAAAGTGAAAGATGCGATCATCGTTCATACAATTGAGGAACTTCTTGAGGAAATTAAGAAATATCCGTCTGAGGAAGTGTACTGTATCGGCGGGGACAGCGTATACAAGCAGCTTCTTCCGTACTGCGATACCGCCCATGTGACAAAGATTGACTTCGGATATGAGGCAGACAGTTATTTCCCGAATCTTGATGGGATGCCGGAATGGAAGATCACTGCCGAGAGTGACGAACAGACCTACTTTGATCTGGAATATTCCTTCGTAAAATATGAAAGAGTAAAATAAATCTTTTTCTCTGTGATTTTCACATTGAAGTCACCACAATAAAGTGCTAAAATGGGTAGCAAAGATATCCATACGAATGGAGGAAGATATATTATGGAAAAAAAGAACATTGACTGGGGCAGCATCGGATTCGGCTATATTCCGACAGATTATCGTTATGTTGCCAACTTCAAAGATGGTAAATGGGACGAAGGAACTCTGACCACAGATCCGAACGTTACACTGAATGAGTGTGCATGTGTATTCCAGTATGCACAGACTGTATTTGAAGGTATGAAAGCCTACACAACAGAAGACGGACATATCGTAACATTCCGTCCGGACCTCAACGCAGAGCGCCTTGCAAATTCTGCAAAAAGACTGGAAATGCCGGCATTCCCGGAAGATCGTTTCGTTGATGCTGTCGTACAGACAATCAAAGCAAATGAAGCTTATGTACCGCCATACGGCTCAGGGGCAACACTTTATGTACGTCCGTACATGTTCGGAAGCAACCCTGTTATCGGCGTAAAACCGGCTGATGAATATCAGTTCCGTATCCTTACCACACCGGTTGGACCGTATTTCAAGGGCGGTGCAAAACCGATCACGATCCGTGTTACAGATTTTGACCGTGCCGCACCGCATGGAACAGGACACATCAAAGCCGGTCTGAACTATGCAATGAGCCTTCATGCAATCATGGATGCACATCGTCAGGGTTATGACGAAAATATGTATCTTGATTCTGCTACAAGAACAAAAGTTGAAGAGACAGGTGGAGCAAACTTCATCTTTGTTACAAAGGACAACACCGTTGTAACACCGAAGTCCAACAGTATTCTTCCATCTATTACACGCCGTTCGCTGATCTATGTTGCAGAACATTATCTCGGACTGAAAGTCGAAGAACGTGAAGTATATCTGGACGAAGTAAAAGATTTCGCAGAATGTGGACTTTGCGGTACTGCAGCAGTTATCTCTCCGGTCGGAAAGATCGTAGACCACGGCAAAGAAATCTGTTTCCCAAGCGGAATGGAAGAAATGGGACCGACAACAAAGAAACTTTACGAGACACTTACCGGAATCCAGATGGGACGCATCGAAGCTCCGGAAGGATGGATCAAAGTTATCGAATAAGTTATTATGTATGCAATTAGTTGCTGTGAACGGAGTGAACAGTAACTTCAATTCAAGACAAGGTGCAGGACGCTTTCCTGTACCTTGTTTTTTTGTCCGTATTTTTGTATAATAAGAAATAGTTTACAGGAGGATGGCATGGACAAAAAATCTTATGACAATGGACCGGATTTCAGCTTTGTAGAGCAGAAGGTCCGTGAAGTTCAGACAACAATAGAAAATGCGGTCAAAACAAGCAATTATCAGGAATTGAACCAGTCGATCACAAGGATGGTAAACAGTACCCTGAAGCAATATCAGAAAGAACACCCGGAGAAAGCCGGATATCATAAATCGTATACCGGAGCACAGGCACAGAAAGTACGGGGAACTGTCGAAAATACAGAAATGCATCCGGAGCTTTATGGTAATACCGGTGGAGAAAAAGTAAAGGATATCTTACTGATCGTATTTGGAGGAATTCTTTCCGGAAGCATGGCGATAGGGCTTTTGACGGTGCAGATCCTGCAGGCAGTCATGGGACACGGAGGTGTCGGTTCCACAGTTGTGACGCTGATCGGTACGCTTGCAGGAGTCGGGATGATCGGCAGTGGATGCACAGGTCTTGGAAGACTGAAACGTTTCCATAAATACAAAAAAGCACTGGGATACAAAACATATTGTAGTTTTGAAGATCTGGCGAGAACAGCGGGCAGAAGCATAAAATCGGTCAAAAAAGATATTCACTATATGATCGCGAAGAACTGGTTCCCGGAAGGCAGAACAGATATGAAAGAGACCTGCCTTATCACAAGCAATGAGACCTACAGACAGTATGAAGAAACGCAGAAGGCTCTGGAACAGCGCAGTGCCGAGGAAGCGCAGAAGAGAATGCGGGAGAGTGAAAAACAGAGCCGGATCAATCCTCAGGTGCAGGAAGTCCTTGATAAGGGTGAAGCATATATTAAGAAAATCCATGCAAGTAATGATGCGATTCCGGGAGAGGAGATTTCGGCCAAAATTGCCAAAATGGAACAGATCGTAGAGCAGATTTTCCAGAGAGCAGAGGAGCACCCGGAGATCATTCCGGATCTCAAAAAGATGATGGATTATTACCTGCCGATGACAGTGAAACTTCTGGATGCTTATGAAGATATGGACAGACAGCCGATTCAGGGCGAGACGATCCGAGCCTCAAAGAAAGAAATTGAGGATACTCTGGATACATTGAACGAAGCATTTGCAAAACTTCTGGATTCTGTATTTCAGGATACGGCCTGGGATGTTTCAAGTGATATTTCCGTCCTGCATACCATGCTTGCACAGGAGGGGCTGACAGAAAATGATTTTGAGAAAAAGTAATTTAAGCAATTCAAAATAAAAGCAGCAAGGATATACGACACACAGAAAATGAGAGGGAAAACGTTATGGGTGATGAAATGAAGCAGGCAGAAACAGGAATGCCGTCGCTGACACTGGAGCCGGAACTTGTCATGGAACAGGAAAAAGAACCGGAAGTACAGGTACAGCTGATGGAGGTTACGCAGGAAATGAATCCGGTACAGCAGAAGATGGCACAGACTGTTCTTACACCGGAAGAACAGCAGATGGTTGAAGATTTTGCAGGAAAGATCGATCTGGAAAATCTGACACAGGTTATGCAGTATGGAGCCGGAACACAGAAGAAGATGGCTGATTTTTCTGATGAAGCACTGAAAAATGTACGTTCACAGGATCTCGGCGAGGTAGGAGATCTTTTGACCGGAGTAGTCGGAGAATTAAAGGGTTTTGACGCGGAAGAAGAAAAGGGTCTGTTCGGCTTCTTTAAGAAACAGGCCAACAAGATTGAAACTCTGAAAAACAGATATGACAAAGCAGAGGCAAATGTCGAGAAGATTTCTGAGACACTGGAGCAGCATCAGGTGCGTCTCCTTAAGGATTCTGCGATGATGGATAAGATGTATGAACAGAACCTTTTGTATTTCAAGGAACTGTCCATGTACATTCAGGCAGGCAAGTTAAGCCTTTCCAGAATGAGGGACGGAAAGCTTAAAGAACTGGAAGAGAAAGCAAAGATAACCGGCCTTCCGGAAGATGCACAGGCAGCAAAAGATCTGGACAGCAAATGTGCCAGATTCGAAAAGAAACTTCATGATCTGGAACTTACCAGAATGATTTCGCTTCAGACAGCACCGCAGATCCGTCTGGTGCAGAACAACGATACAATGATGGCAGAAAAAATCCAGACAACGTTGGTCAACACTATCCCGCTCTGGAAAAGCCAGATGGTGCTTGCGCTTGGTATTGCACATTCCACAGAGGCTGCCGGGGCACAGAGTCAGGTATCTGATCTTACGAATGAACTGCTTCGCAAAAATGCAGAGAAACTTCATATGGCATCCGTGGAGACTGCAAAAGAATCCGAGCGTGGTATTGTTGATATGGAAACTTTACAGAAGACAAATGCAGACCTGATCCAGACACTGGATGATGTGATGAAAATCCAGAGAGAAGGCAGAGAGAAACGGCAGGCTGCCGAGGCAGAAATGCTTAAGATGGAGAATGACCTGAAAGTAAAACTGCTGGAGATCCAGCACTGATATATGGATAAGAGGGGGCTGTTTGGTATAGACAGCTCCGCTTTTTCGCTAAAAGGAGAGAAGATTATGTATCGTGATCATACAAAAGTTGTGCAGATAGGAGATAAAAAGATCGGCGGAGGAAATCCGATTCTGATTCAGTCTATGACAAACACAAAAACAGAAGATGTAGAGGCAACTGTGCGTCAGATTCTGGAACTTGAAGCTGCCGGATGTGATATCATCCGCTGCGCCGTACCGACGATGGAAGCAGCACAGGCTTTAAAAGAAATCAAAAAACAGATTCATATTCCACTGGTTGCAGATATTCATTTTGATTATCGTCTTGCAATTGCAGCAATGGAAAACGGTGCCGATAAGATACGTATCAACCCGGGAAATATCGGAAGTACAGACCGTATTCAGGCGGTTGTGAATGTGGCAAAAGAACGCAACATTCCGATCCGTGTTGGTGTAAACAGCGGTTCTCTCGAGAAAGAACTTGTAGAAAAATATCATGGTGTGACTGCAGAAGGTCTTGTGGAAAGTGCACTGGACAAAGTTCGTATTATCGAAGAAATGGGTTATGATAATCTGGTGATCAGTATCAAATCTTCTGATGTTATGATGTGCGCCAAAGCGCATGAGCTGATTGCCGAAAAGACAGATCATCCGCTTCATGTGGGAATTACAGAGGCAGGAACTCTTTATTCCGGAAATATCAAATCAGCAGTAGGCCTGGGGATTATTCTGTCACAGGGAATCGGCGATACGATCCGTGTTTCTCTGACAGGTGCACCGCTGGAAGAAATCAAATCCGCGAAACGAATCCTTAAGACACTTGGACTGCGTAAGGGAGGCATTGAAGTCGTTTCCTGTCCGACCTGTGGACGTACACGTATTGATCTGATCGGACTGGCAAATCAGGTTGAGGCGATGGTACAGGATATTCAGCTGGACATCAAGGTTGCTGTCATGGGCTGTGTAGTAAACGGTCCGGGAGAGGCAAAAGAAGCAGATATCGGAATCGCAGGCGGAGTCGGTGTGGGACTTCTTATCAAAAAAGGAAAAATCGTAAAGAAGGTACCGGAAGAGCAGCTTCTGGACACACTTCGCGAGGAACTGCTCCACTGGGAAGCATAAAGAGAGGCATAAAACGTGGAAAAAGAATTTTTCGATGTATTTCCCAACCTAAAAGTAAAAGACCAGCTGCAGGAATGGCTTGAGATGGTTACTGTTTCGAGAGTAGCCTGCAATCCGGCAAAAACCAGACTGTGGGTATATATCCACAGTGAGCGCTGGATCCATAAGAAATATATCATGGCACTGGAAAACCAGATTGAACGACAGTTTTTTGCAGGGCTGGAAATGCAGGTGACAGTGATCGAACGGTTCCATTTGTCAAAACAGTATTCTCCGGCGAATTTTCTGGATGTTTACCGTTCCAGCATGGAAATAGAACTGAAGAACTATAATATGCTTGAGTACAATCTGTTCAAACGTTCGCAGATCAGTTTTCCGTCTGATGAACAGATGGATCTGACACTTCCCGATTCTGTGATTTCCAGAGAAAAAAGTGAGATTCTCGTGGAGTATCTGCAGAAAGTTTTCTGCGAGCGCTGTGGAATGAATCTTAAGATCAATTTGCAGTTTGTGGAGGCGGAGGAAAGTAAGTACCGCAAGAATGCAGCACTGCAGATCCGCCAGGAGGTTGCAAATGTCTTGAAACATGCAAAACTTACCCCGGAAGAGACACAGGAAGAAAAGACGGAAGAAGCCGCAGCGGACAAAAAGGACAGCAAAAAAGCAGAGGCAAAAAGTAAAACGGATCAGAAACAGAAAACTTTCGAAAAGAAAGGTGCACGAGGAGATTTTCATGGCGGTTTCCGCAGGGACAGCAATCCGGATGTGGTGTATGGAAGAGATTTTGAAGGCGATACGATCGATCTGGAATCCATCACAGGTGAGATGGGAGAAGTTATTATCCGTGGTCAGGTTATGGATGTGGAAGCAAGAGAAATCCGTAACGAAAAAACAATTCTTATTTTTCCTGTGACGGACTTTACAGATTCCATCGTGATCAAGATGTTTCTGCGTAACGAACAGGTACCGGAGATAACGGAATCTGTGAAGAAGGGTGCCTTTCTGAAATTTAAAGGTGTCACGACAATCGACCGTTTTGACAGTGAGCTTACAGTAGGTTCCATTTCCGGGATCAAAAAGATTGCAGATTTTCGCAGTACAAGAATGGATACCAGTCCGCAGAAGCGTGTGGAACTGCACTGCCATACAAAGATGAGTGATATGGATGGTGTTACCACGGCAAAAGACCTGGTAAAACGTGCTTATGAGTGGGGCCATAAGGCAATTGCGATCACAGACCATGGTGTCGTACAGGCCTTCCCTGAGGCGAATCACTGTTTTGATGCATGGGGCGGGTGTGTACCGAAGGAATCCGATTTCAAAGTTCTTTACGGAATGGAAGCTTATCTGGTTGATGACCTGAAAGGTATCGTGACCAACAGCAAAGGACAGTCAATAGACGGGAAATTCGTTGTATTTGATATTGAGACAACCGGATTCTCACCGCTGACATGCCAGATCATTGAAATCGGTGCGGTCCGTGTGGAAAACGGAGTGATCACAGACCGTTTTTCAACATTTGTAAATCCGAAAGTACCGATTCCGTACAGAATAGAGCAGCTGACAAGCATCAATGATTCTATGGTTATGGATGCACCGGATATTCGGACAATACTTCCGAAGTTTCTGGAATTCTGTGAAGGTGCGGTTATGGTAGCACACAATGCGGACTTTGATATGAGCTTTATTATCGAAAACTGCAAAAGACAGGGACTGCCTCAGGAGTATACATATGTCGATACAGTTGGTATGGCGCGTTTCCTTCTGCCGGCGCTGAACCGTTTTAAACTGGATACGGTTGCCAAAGCAGTCGGAGTATCACTGGATCATCATCACAGAGCGGTTGACGATGCGGCATGTACTGCGGAGATTTTTGTACGTTTCGTGGAAATGCTGAAAGAACGTGATATTTATGATGTGGATGCGTTGAACCGGCAGGGAAACGTATCAGTCAACACGATCAAGAAACTGCCGACTTATCATGCAATCATTCTGGCAAGAAATGAGACAGGGCGAATTAATTTGTATAAGCTTGTGAGCCAGTCGCATCTGAAATATTACCGTCGTCGTCCGCGTGTACCGAAGAGTCTGTTTCTGGAACACAGGGACGGGCTTCTGATCGGAAGTGCCTGTGAAGCAGGGGAACTGTATCAGGCAATTCTTCGAAATGCACCGGAACCTGAGATTGCAAGACTTGTAAATTTCTACGATTATCTGGAAATCCAGCCGCTCGGAAACAATGCATTTATGCTGGCAGATGAAAAGAATGACCGTATTCAGTCCAATGAAGACCTGATCGAGATCAATAAAAAAATCGTCAAACTGGGTGATCAGTTTAAAAAACCGGTTGTCGCAACCTGCGATGTGCATTTTATGGATCCGGAGGATGAAATTTACCGCCGCATTATTATGGCCGGAAATGGTTTTTCTGATGCAGATAATCAGGCTCCGCTGTATCTGCGCACGACGGAAGAAATGCTGGAAGAATTTTCGTATCTCGGAAGTGAAAAGGCAGAAGAAGTTGTCATCACAAATACAAACAAAATTGCCGATATGATCGAGAAGATATCGCCGATTCATCCGGACAAGTATCCTCCGGTCATTGAGAACTCCGATCAGGATCTGAAGGATATCTGTTTTAATAAAGCACATGAGATGTATGGAGAAGTACTTCCTCAGATCGTAGAAGACCGATTGAATAAAGAACTTCATTCCATTATTTCAAATGGTTACGCAGTTATGTACATTATTGCGCAGAAACTGGTTTGGAAATCCAACGAAGACGGATATCTGGTAGGCTCACGAGGATCTGTAGGTTCTTCACTTGCAGCAACTATGTCCGGTATTACAGAAGTAAATCCGCTGCCGCCACATTATCTCTGTCCGAATTGCAAATACAGTGATTTTGATTCACCGGACGTAAAAAAATTCGGTGGTATGGCGGGATGCGATATGCCGGATCGTGTCTGCCCGAAATGTGGAACAAAGATGAATAAAGAGGGATTCGACATTCCTTTTGAAACGTTCCTTGGATTTAAGGGTGATAAAGAGCCTGATATTGACCTGAATTTCTCCGGTGAATATCAGGCAAATGCCCATCGTTATACGGAGGTTATTTTCGGCAAGGGTCAGACATTCAAGGCAGGAACCATCGGCACACTTGCAGAAAAAACAGCATTCGGTTATGTGAAAAATTATTATGAAGAACGCGGGCAGCATAAACGTTATTGTGAGATCAACCGTATCGTACAGGGATGCACGGGTATCCGAAGAACGACAGGACAGCACCCAGGCGGTATCATTGTTCTTCCGGTAGGGGAGGAAATTGAGAAATTTACTCCTGTACAGCATCCGGCAAATGACGAAAACAGTGATATCATCACGACACATTTTGACTATCATTCCATTGACGGAAACCTTCTGAAGCTTGATATTCTCGGACACGATGATCCGACAATGATTCGTATGCTGGAGGATCTTACAGGCTTAAGTGCCAGGGATGTTCCTCTGGACAGCAAAGAAGTTATGTCTTTGTTTGCAGGTACGGAGGCATTGGGAATCAAACCGGAAGATATTGGCGGCTGTAAGCTAGGCTGCCTCGGAGTGCCTGAGTTTGGTACGGATTTTGCGATGCAGATGCTTATTGATACAAAGCCGAAGTATTTTTCTGACCTTGTACGTATTGCAGGTCTGTCTCATGGTACGGATGTATGGCTTGGCAACGCACAGACTCTGATCGAAGAGGGAAAAGCAACAATTTCTACCGCAATCTGTACACGAGATGATATCATGATCTACCTCATCAGTATGGGGGTAGAGAGCAGTCTCGCGTTCACCATCATGGAGGCTGTACGTAAAGGTAAGGGGCTTCGTGATGAGTGGGAAGCAACTATGAGAGAACATAATGTGCCGGAATGGTATATCTGGTCGTGCAAAAAGATCAAGTACATGTTCCCGAAAGCACATGCTGCGGCATACGTTATGATGGCGTGGCGAATTGCCTGGTTCAAAGTATTTAAACCACTGGCATATTATGCTGCATTTTTCAGCATCCGTGCAACGGCATTTTCCTATGAAACTATGTGTATGGGACGTGAGCGTCTGGATTTTTATCTGGCAGAATTGCGTAAGAAAGGTGATGCAGCATCAAAGAAAGAACAGGATACCATCAAAGATATGCGAATCGTGCAGGAAATGTATGCGCGTGGTCTGGAGTTTATGCCGATCGACCTTTATCGTGCGAAGGCAAACCGTTTCCAGATCATAGATGGGAAACTGATGCCGGCACTGAACTGTATTGAAGGTATGGGAGATAAGGCTGCCGAGGCCGTGGTAGATGCGGCGAAGCTGGGAAAATTCCTGTCAAAAGATGATTTTCGAGACAGGACAAAAGTCAGCAAAACAGTCATTGATCTTATGGATGACCTGGGATTGTTCGGAGATATTCCGCAATCCAATCAGTTCTCATTGTTTGATGGGGTGATTGCTTAATCCTGCATACATAAAGGCGGTTCCGTAAGTTGTGATTACTGAATGAGGAGCAGGATGTGTTAACATAGCAAAAAGGAGAAGAATATGAAAAAAGCGGAATTGAGATATTTGCAGAGACTTGCAGAACTGTATCCGACGATCGGAAAGGCTTCTACGGAGATCATTAATCTTCAGTCGATTTTGAACCTTCCGAAAGGCACGGAGCATTTTATGTCGGATCTGCATGGTGAATATGAAGCATTTTCCCATGTGCTCCGAAATGGCTCCGGAGCAGTTCGAAAGAAAATAGATGATGTATTTGGCCATACGCTGAGCAACAGTGACAAGAAAGCTCTGGCAACTTTGATCTACTACCCGAAAGAAAAAATGCAGCTTGTCAAAAAGACGGAAGAGGATATGGAAAACTGGTACAAGATCACACTGTATCGGTTGATCGAAGTCTGCAAGACAACGGCATCAAAATACACACGATCCAAGGTACGTAAAGCACTTCCTGCGGATTATGCTTATGTGATAGAGGAACTGATTACGGAAAAGGCAGAGGTTCTGGATAAAGAAGCGTATTATGATTCGATTGTAAATACGATCATTCAGATTGGACGTGCAGAGAATTTTATCATTGCGCTTGCAGAACTGATCCAACGGCTTGTTGTGGATCATTTGCATATTCTTGGTGATATTTTTGACCGTGGACCGGGTCCGCATTTTATTATGGATCGTCTGATGAATTACCATTCCCTTGATATTCAGTGGGGAAATCATGATGTTGTATGGATGGGAGCTGCTGTCGGACAGCGTGCATGTATTGCAACGGTACTGCGTAACAGTATTCGATATGGCAATCTTGATATTCTTGAAGACGGTTATGGAATCAATATGCTTCCGCTCGCTACTTTTGCCATGGAAGTTTACAAAGATGATCCGTGTAATGCATTTGAGATGAAGGGAACTTCCAATTATAATGCACTGGAAAAAGAACTGGGTCAGAAGATGCATAAGGCAATTTCTATCATTCAGTTCAAGCTGGAAGGACAGCTTATCCACAGACACAGAGAATTTCATATGGAAGACCGCTGTCTGCTTCACAGGATCGATCCGGTAAAGGGAACAGTTACACTTTCGGACGGAAAAGAATATCCGATGCTGGATACAGAATTCCCGACGATTGACTGGAAACATCCATATGAGCTGACAGCAGGAGAGCGTGATGTGATAGAACGTATGGAAACAGCTTTCCGCAACTGCGAAAAACTTCAGAAACATATGCGCCTGCTTCTGGATAAAGGCGGCCTGTACAAGATATATAATGGAAATCTGCTTTTCCATGGATGTATTCCGTTGAACGAGGATGGAAGCCTGAAAGAAATCCAGATTTACGGAAAGAAATACAAAGGGCGTGAACTGTATGACATACTTGAGACTTATGTAAGAAGAGCATTTTTTGCAGTGGACAGTATGGAACAGCGAAAAGGGATGGATATTCTCTGGTTTATCTGGGCAAGTCCGTCGTCACCATTATTTGGCAAGGATAAGATGACCACATTTGAGAGATATTTTATAGCAGATAAAGAAACACACAAAGAGACGAAAGGTGCATACTATCATCTGCTTGAAGATGAAAAAGTAGTGGATACGCTGCTTCAGGAATTCGACCTTTCTCCGGAGCACGGACATATTATCAATGGTCACGTACCGGTACATCAGGGAGAGGGAGAAAGCCCGGTAAAATGCAATGGCAAGGTGATCGTTATTGACGGCGGCTTCTGCAAGGCATATCAGAAGGTGACCGGAATTGCAGGTTATACTCTGATTTACAACTCCTACGGGCTGATCTTAAGTGCACATGAACCGTTTACATCCAAGGAAGATGCCGTTTCAAAAGAAAGCGACATCGTATCAAACAGAGTGTCCGTACATTATACGTCAAAGAGACGCCTGGTGGGTGACACTGATACCGGAAAGGCACTGCGGGAGCGTATTGAAGAACTTATGCAGCTTTTGGATGCATATCGTAAGGGCTACATAAAAGAAAAGAAATAAACAGAAATAAGAAAGAACAACAGGTGACTGGAACAGAGGTGGTACCAATGAGAAGAAAAAACAGGCTGAAAATACTGCTTATCATCCTGATATCAATCTTTATTATGTTTGCAGCAGCAGCTCTTCTTCTGGCGAGTTTTCAGAAAAGTGCAAGAGAAGCGCAGCAAAAAAAAGAAGCAATTGAAAATGCGGCGAAACTGACTCCGACCCCGGAGCCTACGGCGATACCGTCTCCAAGTCCGACACCGCGGCCGACAGCAACACCTACCCCGGTCCCGGAGCAGAGAGTTACATTTAATCCGGATGATTTCTGGGATTACTGGTACAGTACAGACGGACTTGTAACGATCAATGTTTACAACATCAGTCAGAATGCGGTGTCTTTTAGTTTTTATCAGACGGATGCAGGACAGACGCAGGCAGTGTCTGCAGATATAACAGCAGAAGTTGCCGGAAATGCGGCGGCATTTTCATTTGGTGATTCAGCGGGAAATTCAGCTTCCGGTAATCTGACATTTGATAACGGACAGCTTTATCTGCGGGTGAGTACTGCAGAACCGGTATCTTCCGTGTATCCGAATGTAAGCTGTATCATGAGCAGAAATCAGGTTGTACTCAACCCACCGGAACCGACTGCAACACCGACACCGTCAGAAGAGCAGACGCAGGTTACCGCGGAGAGCGGGGAATATTTCTTTCCGGAGAGCAGCAACCGCTATCTTACAGATGAAGAAATTTCCAAATATACCTCGGATCAGCTGGAACTTGCGAAAAATGAGATTTATGCGCGTCATGGAAGACAGTTTGTGACGGATTATATTGCGGATTATTTCAACAGCAAATCCTGGTATCAGGGAACCATAGATCCGGAAACTTTTGATGCAGAGCAGGGGTCTGTTTTTAATGAGTATGAAATCGCAAACATCAATAAAATCCAACAGTGGGAAGATCAAAAGGCAAGTGAAGGAAACTGAGCAGTTTTGAGCTTATAAATGAAAGAAAAAGAGGAAACTATCCGATCGGGGATGGCTTCCTCTTTTTTTCGCTGATGAAACAGAAATGATTATTTTACAGGTGCTTTGTTGTCAGTACGACCTACAAGATAATCAATCGTTGTGTCATAATAGTCAGCAAGGCGGATGAGCATTTCAATCGGAATGCCACGTGAGCCTGTTTCATAATGAGAATAGGAACGCTGACTGATATGCAGAATTTCACCAAGCTGTCGCTGAGAAAGGTCAGAATCTACACGAAGATCCTGAATACGTTGAAACTTCATAAGCGCACCTCCTGTTTTTTGCAATTATAAAACAGACCGAAATGTGCTATTGCGTTTGGGAGCAAAATGGACTATAATGAAATGAAATACAGAGAGCTTATATACAAATTCTATCTATCTTTTTACGCCAGCTCTTATTTGAGGATGGCTGAAATCTTTAAATTCCCATAAGTAATATAACAAAATACAGATTTATATGAGTCTTATTGAGAAGAAAATGCAGATCGGGAGCATTTACAGACAGAAAGGAGATTTATGTTTGCAAGTGTTTTTTCAGCAGCTATTTCAGGAATGGAAGTTCATCTCATAAAGGTTGAAGCAGATGTAAGTGACGGACTTCCTTCTTTTACTATGGTCGGTCTGCCGTCGACTCAGGTAAAAGAAGCACAGGATCGAGTGCGTACTGCCCTTAAGAATAACGGAATTGCGCTCCCGCCCAAGAGAATTACCGTAAATCTGGCACCGGCGGATATCAGGAAGGAGGGCGCAGGTTTTGATCTTCCACTGGCAGCGGCTGTGCTTGCGGCCGCCGGAGTGCTTGCAGCAGAACAGCTGGGAAATGTAATGATGGCCGGAGAGATAGGTCTGAATGGGGAAATCCATGCGGTTTCAGGAATCCTGCCGATGATCATTCGGGCGCGTGAAGAAAAATGCCGTTTCTGTGTGGTTCCGTATGACAATCTGAAAGAGGCACATCTGATTCCGGATATGAAGGTTATCGGTGTATCTAATCTGCAGGAGATGATACGATATGTCAGTGTGCCGGATTCTTATAAGAAACCAGTAGAAAAAGGAAAAAAAATTTCACAGGAAAATCCCGCGGATTTTTGTGAGATTCATGGTCAGGAAAGTCTGAAAAGAGCTGTGGAGATTGCTGTCAGTGGATTTCATAATCTTCTGATGATCGGTCCGCCGGGAGCCGGTAAGACGATGATCGCCAGACGGATTCCCGGAATCATGCCGGAACTTACGGTAGAAGAAGGATTGGAACTGACGAAGATCTACAGTATTGCCGGATTGCTGCCGGCAGAAGACCCGCTGATTCGTATACGACCCTTTCGAAGTCCGCATCATACCTGTTCTGCGCAGGCCCTGGCAGGAGGCGGCAGGAATCCTCGGCCGGGAGAAATCACGCTGGCACACCGAGGGGTATTGTTTCTGGATGAGATGCCGGAGTTCTCCAGAAGAAGTCTGGAAATCCTGCGTCAGCCACTGGAAGATAAGGTGATCCACATTTCACGTGTTTATGGAACGTATGATTTTCCGGCACATTTTATGTTGTGTGCAGCAATGAATCCATGTCCATGCGGATATTATCCGGATATGAACCGCTGCAGATGTACACCGGCACAGGTAGGGCAATATCTGGGAAAACTCAGTCAGCCGCTTCTGGACAGACTGGATCTCTGTGCAGATGTCTCACCGGTAGATTTCGACGGGATGAGCAATGGGAAGATTGGAGAAAATACGAAACAGGTCCGTATGCGTGTAGAAGCAGCACAGCAGATCCAGAGAGAACGTTTTAAAGACGAAAAGATTCAGTTTAATGGAGAAATGAGCGGGAAGCAGGTCGAAAACTTCTGTCATCTGGATGATTCAGCAGGCAGGCTTCTTAAGATGGCATTTCAGCATATGCCGTTCAGTGCGAGAGCATATCACAGGATTTTAAAGGTGGCGCGGACGATTGCAGATATGGATGCTTCGGAGACAATCAACAAAGAACATTTAGGAGAGGCTTTATCGTATCGTTCCTTTGATAAAAAATACTGGAACTGAAAAATGATTGAAATCATTCAGAATAAAAATCAGGTAAAAGAGATAATGTATAGAGGAGATATATATATGGAAGAAACTCAAAAAATACCGATCAGGGAGGTAGGGGCAAAGGATAAAGAATATCCGGAAAAATTGTGTCAGTATACGGGAATGCCGGAGAAGTTATATGTCAGAGGTACCTTTCCGGATCCGAAAAAACCGACAGCAGCGATTGTCGGTGCGCGGGCAGCTACTCCTTATGGGCGCATACAGGCATTTCGTTATGCGAAATACTTAAGTGAAGCGGGAGTACAGGTCATAAGTGGAATGGCATACGGAATTGATACGGAGGCACATAGAGGAGCACTGGAGGGAAGAGGTGGAACATGGGCAGTCCTTGGAAACGGACCGGATATTTGTTATCCGGCAGGCAACAGAGGGCTTTATCAGCGTATTCTGCGTACAGGCGGAGGAATCATCAGTGAACAGACACCGGGAACGAAGGCCCGAAATTACTTCTTTCCGGCCCGGAATCGAATTATAAGTGGCCTGGCAGATCTTGTATTGATCGTAGAAGCGCGTGAAAAGAGTGGATCCCTGATCACGGCGCAGTGGGCACTTGATCAGGGAAAGGCAGTTTTTGCTGTGCCGGGACCGGTCAATGAGGAGAGAAGTATGGGATGTCATAAACTGATCTACGATGGTGCAGGAATTGCATACACGCCGGAAATCCTGCTCCGTGAGATGGGGATAGAGTATGAAAATCCCGTTAAAATAAAGACAAAAAATGACTTAGGGCTTGCAACCGATTTGAAATTGGTGTATAGTTGTCTCGATTTACGACCAAAATCTATGGATTTTTTGATTCAGAAAACAGGACTTCCGCCGGAAAAAATCGGCAGTCTTTTGCTGGAACTGACACTGTCAGGACTGGCACTTGAAGTCGGCAGGCACTACTATGTAAAGACTGCATAACAATGAGTGACCGTGATTTCCCGGAAGCTTTTGAATAGGAGAGATAGCATGGCGAAATATCTGGTGATAGTAGAGTCACCTGCGAAAGTAAAAACTATAAAGAAATTTCTGGGAAGTAATTATGATGTACAGGCATCCAACGGACATGTGCGTGATTTCCCGAAAAGCCAGTTCGGTATTGATGTGGAGAATGATTTTGAACCAAAATATATTACAATCAGGGGAAAAGGCGAACTTCTGGCCAATCTCAGAAAGGCAGCCAAAAAAGCAGATAAAATTTATCTCGCAACTGACCCCGACCGTGAAGGAGAGGCAATTTCCTGGCATCTGATGCAGGCATTGAAAGAAGATCCGGCCAAAATGCGCCGAATTTCTTTCAACGAGATTACCAAGACCGCAGTGAAGGCTTCAATCAAGCAGCCGCGTGATCTGGATCTGAATCTTGTAGATGCACAGCAGGCAAGAAGAATGCTTGACCGAATGGTAGGTTATACGATCAGCCCGCTTCTGTGGGTTAAGGTCAAAAGAGGATTAAGTGCAGGCCGTGTACAGTCAGTTGCGCTGCGCATTATCTGTGACAGAGAAGAGGAAATCAATTCCTTTATTCCGGAAGAATACTGGAGTCTTGACGGCGAGTTTAAGATAAAGGGAGAGAAGAAACCTCTGCAGGCTAAATTCTACGGTACGGATAAGAAACTTCCAATCCACAACAAAGCGGAGATGGATAAGATCCTGAAAGCACTGGAAAACGCACAGTATGAGATTACAGAAGTCAAAAAGGGTGAACGTACCAAGAATGCGCCGCTTCCGTTTACGACCAGTACTCTGCAGCAGGAAGCTGCCAAGACGTTAAATTTTTCCACTCAGAAAACAATGCGTCTGGCACAGCAGTTATATGAAGGTATAGACATTAAGGGCAGCGGTACCGTTGGTTTGATCAGTTATCTGCGTACTGATTCCACACGAATCTCACAGGAGGCAGATCAGGCAGCAAGGGAGTATATCGAAGCGCAGTATGGAGATAACTATGTTTCTACTACAGGAAAGACAGTCAAAAAGGAACAGAAGATCCAGGATGCGCATGAGGCAATCCGTCCGACCGATATTACCAGACTTCCGGCAATGATCAAAGAATCTCTGTCCAGAGATCAGTTCCGTCTGTATCAGCTTATCTGGAAACGTTTTACTGCCAGCCGTATGTCTGCGGCAAAATATGAGACAACATCTGTAAAGATCGGAGCAGGAGAATATACATTTACGGTTGCTGCTTCAAAGATTGTGTTTGATGGTTTTATGTCTGTATATGTACAGGAAGAGGACAATCAGAAAGGCAATGTATTAAGTCAGAGCCTCGAAAAGGGCATGAAACTGGAATTGACAGAATTAAAGCCGGAACAGCATTTCACACAGCCGCCGGCACATTATACAGAGGCATCTCTGGTAAAAGCACTGGAAGAGCAGGGAATCGGACGTCCGAGTACGTATGCGCCGACGATCACAACGATCATCAGCCGCCGTTATGTGTCCAAAGAACAGAAAAATCTCTACGTGACAGAACTCGGAGAAGTTGTCAACAACATTATGAAACAGGCTTTCCCAAGCATTGTAGATGTTCGTTTTACTGCGATGATGGAAGGGCTGCTTGATTGCGTGGAAGAAGGTACGGTGCAGTGGAAGACAGTTGTCCGTAATTTCTATCCGGATCTGAAGCGGGATGTAGACGCGGCAGAGAAGGAACTGGAAAAGGTTGAGATCCAGGATGAAGTCAGTGATGAAGTGTGTGATGTCTGCGGTCGCAACATGGTCATCAAATATGGACCTCACGGAAGATTCCTTGCGTGCCCGGGATTTCCGGAGTGCAGAAACACCAAGCCATATTATGAAAAGATTGGTGTGGCATGTCCGAAGTGCGGTAAGGATGTCGTGTTGAAAAAGACTCAGAAGGGACGTAAATATTACGGTTGTATCGACAATCCGGAATGTGATTTCATGTCATGGCAGAAGCCATCGGCAAAGAAATGTCCGAAGTGTGGAAGCTATATGGTCGAAAAAGGAAATAAGATTGTCTGCAGTGAGACAACTTGCGGTTATGTGGAGCAAAAGTCTAAAGAAGACTAAATATATAAATTTTCTGAAAATGCGGACAAAATCGAAAAAAATATAAAAATATCTTGTGTTTTCACTACGAAACGTGTAAAATTAGAACATAAAGACAGAAACATCGAGAAAACATGAGAAGGAGGCCGTAATGAGCGTTCAGTTGTTGGATAAAACCAGAAAAATTAATAAACTTTTGCACAACAGCAGTTCCAGTAAGGTTGTGTTTAATGATATCTGTCAGGTACTGATGGAAACTTTAAGCTCTAACATTCTGGTACTCAGCAAAAAGGGTAAAGTGCTTGGAATCAGTCTGTGTCCGGGAGTTGAAGAAATCACTGAACTGATTGAAGATAACGTAGGCGGACATATCGATTCCCTGTTGAATGAACGTTTCCTGGGTGTATTATCTACCAAAGAAAATGTAAATCTCCAGACCCTTGGCTTTGAACATGTAAACAGCAGCTGCTATGGTATCATCAATCCGATCGATATTGCGGGAGAACGTCTGGGAACTGTATTTATGTACAGAAATGACAGACCGTATGATATTGAGGATATCATTGTCAGTGAATATGGTACGACCGTTGTCGGTCTGGAAATGATGCGTGCAGTCCATGAAGAAAATGCAGAAGAGGATCGCAAGCAGCAGGTTGTTAAATCCGCATTTAATACTCTGTCATTTTCTGAGCTGGAAGCAATCATTCATATCTTCGATGAGCTTGATGGTGAGGAAGGCATTCTGGTTGCAAGCAAGATTGCAGACCGTGTGGGTATTACGAGATCAGTTATTGTCAATGCACTTCGTAAGTTCGAAAGTGCAGGGGTTATCGAGTCCCGTTCTTCCGGAATGAAGGGTACGTACATTAAAGTATTGAATGAAGTGATTTTTGACGAACTGGAAGAAATCAAGGCGCAGAGAAATAAAAAGTCTTCATAAACAGAATTATATGTAGAGTGAAAGCCTTTCCCGTTTTTGAGGAAAGGTTTTTCTTTATTTAAAATCAGAAAGTAAGAAAAAGAGAGAAAATAAAAGATAATAAAAGATAATAAATAGATATATGCTAATTTATGACTGTGAAAAGAGTTGCACAAAATCGTAAATTTCAATAATATAGGGACAGTGATTAGCACTCAAGTGAAATGAGTGCTAGTAATAAAAAGAAAGCAACAATAAAGGAGGACATAGATCATGAAATTAGTACCTTTAGGTGACAGAGTTGTATTAAAACAGTTAGAAGCAGAAGAAACAACAAAATCCGGTATCGTACTTCCGGGACAGGCGCAGGAAAAACCACAGCAGGCAGAAGTTATCGCTGTAGGACCTGGTGGAGTAGTCGAAGGCAAAGAAGTGAAGATGGAAGTTGCTGTAGGAAACAAAGTTATCTATTCCAAATATGCAGGAACAGAAGTAAAACTTGACGGTGAAGAATATATCATCGTAAAACAGAGCGACATTCTGGCAATTGTAGAATAGTAGTAAGTATGCAGTAGGTAGTATCCCGCGAGGTGTTTTGGCATGTTTTTGCCAAAAGCCCGAGACATACAAGGCAAAATGCTATCACCGAAGGTGAGTTGGAATGCATTTTGACTCGTAACTGAGAGGGTACTGAACAGTTATGAATAATATTCAGGAGGACAGTCATCATGGCAAAAGAAATTAAATTTGGCGCAGAAGCAAGAGCCGCACTTGAAGCTGGCGTAAACAAACTTGCAGATACAGTAAGAGTCACAATCGGACCAAAAGGAAGAAACGTAGTACTTGACAAGCAGTTTGGTGCTCCGCTTATCACAAACGATGGTGTTACAATCGCAAAAGAAATCGAACTGGAAGACGGTTTTGAAAACATGGGTGCACAGCTTATCAAAGAAGTTGCATCCAAAACAAACGACGTAGCAGGTGATGGTACTACTACAGCTACCGTACTTGCGCAGGCAATGGTTCATGAAGGAATGAAGAACCTGGCAGCAGGTGCAAACCCGATCATCCTGAGAAAAGGTATGAAAAAAGCAACAGATACTGCAGTAGATGCAATCAAAGAGATGAGCCAGAAAATCAGTGGAAAAGCTCAGATTGCAAACGTTGCTTCTATCTCTGCAAGTGATGAAGAAGTCGGACAGTTAGTTGCAGATGCAATGGAAAAAGTTTCCAACGACGGTGTTATCACAGTAGAAGAATCCAAGACCATGCATACAGAGCTTGATCTTGTAGAAGGTATGCAGTTTGACCGTGGATATATTTCCGCATATATGTCCACAGATATGGAAAAAATGGAAGCAAACCTTGAAGATCCATATATCCTGATCACTGACAAAAAAATCAGTAACATTCAGGAAATTCTTCCGTTACTGGAGCAGGTTGTTCAGGCCGGTGCAAAACTTCTCATCATCGCTGAAGATGTAGAAGGTGAAGCACTTACCACTCTGATTGTAAACAAATTAAGAGGAACATTCCAGGTAGTAGCTGTTAAGGCTCCGGGATATGGTGACAGAAGAAAAGAAATGCTTCAGGATATTGCAATCCTGACAGGCGGTCAGGTGATTTCCGAAGAACTGGGACTGGAACTCAAAGAAGCTACAATGGCTCAGCTTGGACGTGCAAAATCCGTTAAAGTTGCAAAAGAAAACACAGTTATTGTTGATGGACTTGGTGACAAGAAAGCAATCGAAGACCGTGTTGCTCAGATTCGTAAACAGATCGAAGAAACAAAATCTGAATTCGATAAAGAAAAATTACAGGAAAGACTTGCAAAGCTGGCAGGCGGCGTAGCTGTTATCCGTGTTGGTGCTGCAACTGAAACTGAGATGAAAGAAGCAAAACTTCGTCTGGAAGATGCTCTTGCAGCTACAAGAGCAGCAGTAGAAGAAGGAATCATCGCAGGTGGCGGATCTGCATACATCCACGCATCCAAAAAAGTTGCTGAGCTTGCTACAACGCTGGAAGGTGATGAGAAGACTGGTGCGAACATCATTCTCAAAGCTCTGGAAGCTCCGTTATTCCACATTTCTGCAAACGCAGGACTGGAAGGCTCCGTTATTATCAACAAAGTAAGAGAATCCGAACCAGGCATTGGTTTCGATGCTCTGAATGAGAAATATGTAGATATGGTAGGCGCTGGTATCCTTGACCCGGTTAAGGTTACAAGAAGTGCTCTTCAGAATGCAACAAGTGTTGCTTCTACACTCCTGACTACAGAGTCTGTAGTTGCCACAATCAAAGAAGATACTCCGGCTATGCCGGCAGGTGCTCCGGGAATGGGCGGCATGATGTAAATAAAGTACAAAAATTAAGGGATTGGCGTCATAGACGCTGATCCCTTTTTGTGATAGAATTATTAAAATACATTTAAGGAGAAAATGATATGAGTGATCTTTATTCAGAATTTCTTGTGAAGAAAGAATCGACAGCGAAGGATGCCATAGTGAAGTATGGGCTGATCGTGCTGACAGTTCTTGCGGCAGGAGCCGGGCTGTTTATCAATCCATTGCTTCTGGTCCTGGCAATTGCGTTGGGAGTTGCATGTTATTTTGTGATTCCACGGACGGATCTGGAGTACGAGTATCTTTTTGTAAACGGGGAATTTGACATTGACATGGTTATGGCAAAGTCAAAACGTAAAAAAGTGATGTCTGTGAATCTGTCAGAAGCAGATCTGATCGCTCCGCTGAATTCCCACAAAATGGATTATTACAATGGAAACAGCCGCATGAAAACACTGGATTATTCTTCAGGAAATCCGGAGCACAAACGTTTTGCAATCATCATGAAAGCCGGTGGAGAGAACAGCCGGATCATCATTGAGCCGGATGATGAGATGGCAAAAGCTATCAAAAATTCAGCTCCGAGCAAAGTTTTTTTGGATTGACACCTCAGTTCTTTTTTGTTACACTTTGAATCAAAATCAAAACAACATAATACAAGGGAGGAAATGCAATGGGTACAATTATCGGTGAAGGCATTACATTTGATGATGTCCTGTTAGTTCCGGCATATTCAAAAGTAATTCCGAATCAGGTAGATGTTACAACACACTTAACGAAAAAAATCAAGCTGAACATTCCTATGATGAGTGCAGGAATGGACACAGTTACTGAGCATAGAATGGCAATTGCGATGGCCAGACAGGGTGGTATCGGTATCATTCATAAAAATATGTCCATTGAAGCACAGGCTGAGGAAGTAGATAAAGTAAAACGTTCTGAGAACGGTGTTATTACTGATCCATTCTTTTTATCCGCAGATCATACACTCGAAGATGCCAATAATCTGATGGCAAAATTCCGTATTTCAGGTGTGCCGATCACAGAAGGCAAAAAACTGGTAGGTATTATCACCAACCGTGACCTGAAATTCGAAACTGATTTCACAAAGAAAATCGGAGAATGCATGACTTCTGAGGGACTGATCACAGCCAAAGAAGGAATCACACTTGAAGAGGCAAAGAAAATTCTTGCCAAATCCCGTAAAGAGAAATTACCCATTGTAGATGACGATTTTAACTTAAAAGGTCTGATCACGATTAAAGATATCGAAAAACAGATCAAATATCCTCTTGCAGCAAAAGATGAGCAGGGACGTCTGCTCTGCGGTGCAGCTGTTGGTATTACATCCAATGTGCTTGCACGTGTAGATGCTCTTGTAAAAGCAAATGTTGACGTAATCGTAGTAGATTCTGCGCATGGTCATTCCGAAAATATTCTCCGTGCCGTACGCCAGATCAAGGATGCATATCCGGATCTTCAGGTAATTGCAGGTAATGTTGCAACCGGCGCAGCTACAAAAGCTCTGATCGATGCTGGTGTAGATGCAGTTAAGGTTGGTATCGGACCTGGTTCTATCTGTACCACACGTGTAGTTGCTGGTATTGGTGTTCCGCAGATTACAGCAGTTATGGATTGTTATGAAGTGGCAAAACGCTACGGTATTCCGGTTATCGCAGATGGCGGTATTAAATATTCCGGAGATATCACAAAAGCAATTGCAGCCGGTGCGAATGTCTGCATGATGGGAAGTATCTTTGCAGGATGCGATGAGAGTCCGGGAACATTCGAACTTTATCAGGGACGTAAGTACAAAGTATACCGTGGTATGGGATCTATCGCAGCCATGGAAAACGGCAGTAAAGACCGTTATTTTCAGGAGAATGCGAAGAAACTTGTTCCGGAGGGTGTAGAAGGCCGTGTGGCTTACAAAGGACATTTGGAGGATACTGTATTCCAGCTTATGGGAGGTCTTCGTTCCGGTATGGGTTACTGTGGAGCAGAAGATATCGAAACACTGAAGACAACCGGCAGATTTGTAAAAATCTCTGCAGCTTCCCTGAAAGAATCTCACCCACATGATATTCATATTACAAAAGAAGCTCCGAACTACAGCGTGGACGAATAATTGTTTCAATTTTTGTTCTTGCTAAACTGAATAAATTAGTATATTATGAAGACAACGACTGCATGACTGGCGGAAGTAGGATGAACTACAGGGAGTGCAGTAAGTGAATGTGCCGACCGCCTGGGCAGCCTGATGACAGACTGACCAGGCGGTCGATTTACTTTATTACACTAAAGGAGAATGATCATGGAAAAAATCTCACTGGAAAATGAACTGAAAAACAATTCTTATCCGGGACGCGGAATTATCATCGGACGTTCCGCAGACGGAACAAAAGCAGTAACTGCTTACTTTATCATGGGAAGAAGCGAAAACAGCAGAAACCGCGTATTTGTCACAGAAGGAGAAGGTATCCGTACACAGGCGTTTGATCCTTCTAAGCTGACAGATCCGAGCCTGATCATTTATGCACCGGTGCGTGTCCTTGGAAACAAAACCATCGTGACAAACGGTGATCAGACAGATACAATTTATGAAGGGCTGGACAAACAGCTTACTTTTGAGCAGTCCTTACGATCTCGTGAATTTGAACCGGATGGACCGAACTATACACCTCGAATTTCCGGTGTGATGCACATTGAGAATGGAAATTACAGCTATGCGATGTCCATTCTGAAAAGTGATAATGGAAATCCGGATTCCTGTCTCCGTTATACATACGCTTATGAAAAAGCAGTTGCCGGAGAAGGTCGTTTCATTCATACATACAAATGTGACGGAAATCCGCTTCCGAGCTTTGAAGGAGAACCGAAACTGGTTGATATTCCGGATGATATAGAGGCATTTACAGAACTGCTCTGGAATAGCCTGAATGAAGATAATAAAGTTTCTCTGTTTGTACGTTATATTGATATTGCAACAGGTACTTATACAACAAAAATCATAAATAAGAACAACTAAGGAGGAAAAGGTGAAGATGAACGAATTACAGTTAAAATACGGATGCAACCCGAATCAGAAACCTTCCAGAATCTACATGGAAGAGGGAAAAGATCTTCCGATCAAAGTTCTTTCCGGAAAACCGGGATATATCAATTTCCTTGATGCATTTAACGGCTGGCAGCTTGTACGTGATCTTAAGAAAGCCACAGGACTTCCGGCTGCAACTTCTTTCAAACATGTTTCACCGGCAGGGGCTTCTGTAGGACTTCCACTTACAGAGACACTTGCAAAAATCTATTGGGTAGATGATATGAACTGGAAAGAGTTTTCTCCGCTTGCATGTGCATATGCAAGAGCGAGAGGCGCAGACAGAATGTCATCGTTCGGCGATTTTATTTCCCTTTCTGATGTCTGCGACAAGGATACAGCAATGCTGATCAAAAGAGAAGTTTCTGATGGTGTGATCGCACCGGGATACACAGAAGAAGCACTGGAAATTCTGAAACAGAAGAAAAAAGGAAATTACAATGTGATCGAGATCGACCCTGATTATGTACCGGCGCCGCTGGAACACAAACAGGTATTTGGTGTGACTTTTGAACAGGGACGTCAGGATCTTGCAATCGATGATGAACTGATCTCAAACATCGTAACCGAAAACAAAACTCTTACAGAAAATGCAAAACGTGATCTTAAAATTTCTCTGATCATTCTGAAATATACGCAGTCCAACTCCGTATGCTTTGTAAAAGACGGTCAGGCAATCGGCGTCGGAGCCGGACAGCAGTCACGTGTACATTGTACCAGACTTGCGGGACAGAAAGCTGACAACTGGTTCCTCCGTCAGAGTCCGAAGGTGTTGAAACTTCCATTTAAGGACGGCATCAGCAGAGCAGAAAGAGATAATGCGATCGATGTTTACATCGGTGAGGAATACATGGATGTGCTTGCTGACGGAGAATGGGAGAGAAGATTTACTGAGAAACCGGAAGCATTTACAAGAGAAGAAAAACGTGCATGGCTGGATCAGTTAAAAGGTGTAACACTTGGTTCCGATGCGTTCTTCCCATTTAGTGATAATATTGAGAGAGCACATAAGAGCGGTGTGGAATTTATTGCACAGCCGGGTGGATCCGTGAGAGATGACGATGTGATCGCGACCTGTAATAAATATGGAATGGCGATGGCGTTTACGGGAATCAGACTGTTCCATCATTAAAGAAAAAATATTTATATTACGACCACCCGGTCATTTATGTATCTGTATGAAATCTGGAACTTTCTGCAGAGGTTTTTAACGAGATACATAAATGACCGGGTGGTCTGTATATAGGGGACGGGAGCAAAGCGAAGCAGTGGGAGGTATTGGTGAAGGAAATATAAGGTTAAATATATAGAAGGTTGCTGATAATATAAGAAATAGGATTAACAGGGCATTGCGTAATAAAAGGTGCATTATTAGAAATAAAAAAGAATCAGGAAATTATCCTGACTCTTAAATAAAAAGAGCGATAGACGGGGCTCGAACCCGCGGTCTCGACCTTGGCAAGGTCGCGCGTTACCAACTACGCCACTATCGCATGTGTCTTGCTGAGGTGTGTTCCTCATCGACAAGACATATAATACCAGATATAATTGTACTTGTCAAATGTTTTTTTGAAAAAATTTGAAAAATTTATAAAAATATAATTCCGGCATAAAAAGGGACTAAATATGATAATAGCGTAATACGTGTTCGGGATAATGCTGGTCTCCGTAGTCCCACGGACCGGCGGTGGTATACAGTGGATCTTCTTCGGAACGTGCAGTCTCGCCGCTGGCGATTTTGGCGAAAGCTTCGGAACTTTCGACAGACCAGGAGGTGATTCCGTTTTTTTCGAGATAATTGAAGTATACATCTGCACCGAAATTGTACCCCTGAAGTGCAAGTCGGATATGATCCAGATCATCAGGATCTGTGACACCGGCTTTATTAAGGGCATATTTCAGCTCCTGAATGCCGCAGGAAATGGAGTAGTCTACATCGGTGATTCCATTAGGCACCTGTGGGTATTTGGTGTTGTAGGCGCCTTCCGAAGACTGCATAACATCTGTACCCTGTCCGGAACTTTCCTGCATCATGAGTGCAAGAATCAGATCAACATAATCTGACATATCATAATTCGCTGCTTCTGTTTCAACTTTGCTGCGGTAGCCCTCACAGGTGGAGTTGATCGTACAGGTTTTTGGTTTATGGTTATAAACGGGACGGAGAACTGCAATACCAAGAAGAATGATACATACAGATGCCAGAATCAGTTTCTGGATCTGTACCTGTTTTTGGCGGTTCTTAAGCCGTTGTTTTTTCGTAAGGTTTGTGTTTTGCTTTTGTGTTTTCATATCTCTATTGTAGCTTGCTGGTGGTCATTTGAAAAGAAAAGAATTCTAAGGATTTTCTTAAAATTTGGTGAAAAAACTGTGTAAATTTGAAAGACCCGCATAAACACTGGCATTCCGGGCTCCAGACTCCTGATTTTAGCATAATTTTAGCATAAATTTTTAAAAAATCTCTGAAAAAGGGCATTATGAGCACATTATGCTCCTAAATTTATCGTGAGAGGATCTTCGGGTCCTCTCTATTTTTTATGTCCAAAATCATGTCTGAAAAAATCCGAATTACATTATATATATAGAAGAAAAAATCGCCTTAGTCCAATTTGGCGAAACGCTTGATTTTTAACAGCTGAATAGTGTAGTATATGGCAACTGCAGAATTTCCCGAATGTACGTTTTTACAAAATATAAAAAATCTGAAATAATTACAAAAAACCTATTGACATATAGATGAGGGTATGATATATTATAGTTACAAACAAGAGAGATAACAAATTAATAAAAATCCTGACAGGCATGGCAAGGAAGCGGGCCTCCTATAGAGAGATAGGACGCTGACGGGCTGAAGGCTACATGGAGAGCTGGATTAAAAAAATATTGATTTAAAATCTCTTGTGTGTATAGGCAACACAGCACTTTAAAAAATTAATAACATGAACCCCTGTACTTAAAAGCAGTGTGGGATAAACCGGGTCTGCCCCTATATAATGATGATGAGATGGGCATAATAGAATTGACACGGAAATCGACCATATTGGCAGTGTGGTATTGTAGCATTAGCGTGTAATAACGCTATGCGTATACAGATTATTAGATTAACCTGTATATTAAAACAATACTACACTGCCTTTTTTGCGTTTATATTCCGCCGCCGCAGGGAAATTGAAAGGAGAACTTGATTATGAGAAAAACAGAAAAATTAGCAGACAACTATGACAGCGATATTGTAGCAACGGTAGCGGCTATCGTGGAGACCGCAGAAAGATTTCGTAATTCGTATTTTTGGACTCCACCGAAATATGCATCTGGTAGAGGCTACATGGAACACGAAAATACCTATAGAGAGGTAGCGTGGACCGAAGGCGGACGCACTTATACCGCCAGGTATGATGTTAGTTGTAGCTGCAGGAACGTATATGCATCCGGAACTTATACCAGAGATGGAGAAATTACGACTTTGACAGCTATTAGAAATAGCCTGAAACGCATGCAGGCAGCTCTTGCAGATAAAAAGGAAATTGCATAAAAAATAATTTAACAATATATTTCCGGAGGGGCTTCCCTCCGGCCCACAGAAAGGAGAAAAAAAATGACAAAAACAAACGCATTAGCAACAGCAGAAACTGTAAAGGCACTTGAAGGCATGGATTTTACACCAATTAAAGTTCTGGAAGCACTTGGGTATAACTACACAGAGAAAAACGATTGTGTAGGCAGGAACGAGGAGTGGAAAGAACACCGCTACACCGGCATTAATCCGGAAAATCCGGAAGACATTGCTGTAGTAACAGTTGGAGAGAGAGAAAGCAGAGATGATTGGAATAAACAGTACATTTATCTGGAAAATGAGGACGGAGAGGATTGGCGCTTTAAGATCTGCATTGATAGCAATAACAAGGTAGACGAGGTTTATAAAATAAACACTCCTACAGAGGCGCCAATAGGCCTGGAAGAGGAGATTGTAGGCAAGAAGGCTGATTGGCTGGTGGCTCTCTGCGATGTCGAGGAGGATGATGTGCTTGTAGACTGGGACGACATTTGTACCACGTACGATCTGTAGCTCCATGGGACTAGCTATATAGAGAATGGAGATGCGAAATATGAACAGATTGATTTTAATACGGAGACCCGCGTAGCAGTGTTATATGTAGCTACGGAAGGTTCGCCAGAAGTGACATTATACATCGATGATGACGGCGAAATCTACGATGTAAAATAATATTCGTGTAAGCATTCCCGGAGGAACGTTCCTCCGGGAAAATGAAAGGGGAAAATACCAATGTCAGGATACTATGGATATAGCATGAGCAATAATGCGGTTGAAGCGTATGAAAATGGTGAGAGGCCATTAAGCAGATGGCGTAAGTCTGATATTTTAGAGGCGATATCAGTATCAGAGATTGAGCTTAAATGCTCAATCTCCAAACTACAGAAGCTGCCAGTAAAAGTACTGAAAGAAGTATGCTTAACTCGCTCATCATGGCATCACACAAGCAATTATTACAATCAGACAGATTTTTATGCTCTGGACGAAGAATATATCGGAAATCTTACAGATGAGAAAATTGAAAAATTGCTTAAAGAATGTAAATCAGAAGAGAAAAGAAGAGAACCTGCGGAGGAGAGATGGAAGTGTGCATTCCTTGAATGGTCAGGCAGCCGTAAGCATCCGAAAGCAACTGAACTTGTTGAGGAAGGGATTGTTAAAGGACAGTGGTTCTATAGACAAGACGGAAGCAAAAAGAAAACATCTGCAAACGGATTTAGATTTATTGAGAAAGTGTCTGTATAAAAATAGCTTAGTAGAGCTGTTGTGAGAGGAGGTGATAGTATGGTTGCACTGAAAATGCCGGCATTTAATTTGTGTATATTAGCCGGCTACGCCGAACAGGTGCCGGAACTGCATGTATTAAAAAACGGCAACGAGTTTGCGGAATTTTCTATATTGGTACCGGGAGAAACCGGCAGCTATAAAATTTACGCCACCGGTGATCTTGTCAGGGCGGTTGTGGAGGATCTGAAACCAGCCGAGGCGATAATCCTGTTCGGGCGGACAACCACCATGAAGAGCTCTGGGCAGATCTGTTTACAAGCGGTACGTGCGATAAACCACGGAACGGAGACGGACTTGCAGCATCTGGACGCCCTGGCGATTGTGGAGGGATTTAATCTCCAGATCCCCAGTGTAGGTTATCATCGCGTATAGGAAGGAGGCGAAAAAATGAACAAACTGGACGCCATAAATGACATGAAACGGCAGATTGGCCAACGGGAGCTGGAGCAGACTCTGGCATATTACAACATCCATGTTACGCACAAGAGGATGTTATGTCCATTCCCTGGACATAACGACAGGCATTTGGGAAACTGTGTTTTAGGGGATCGCGGGTACATACGAGGTTTCTCTTGCAACCGCAGCGCAAACGCAATCGATTTGGTAATGATGTTTGAAAACCTGCAGTACATACAGGCGGTTGAATTTATCTGGACGACTATCCTCGGACGAAGCCTTCCAGAATATGACAGACCTGAGAAGAGAAAATATCCGGTATTGTCTGTAAAAGATTTAGAGTTTATCGGGATTGGTTTCCCTTCCGCAAGATATGTAAAGAATTATGTAAACTGCGCAGATGACAAAAACGAGGAACTTCCGGACGGGTATTTTGTAGATCGTGACGGTCTGGAAGAATTCGGAATTTATCGACAGGAACGCTCAAATTCCTTTTACGAACTGCTGGAAAATGATCCAGTAACAGCAAAAGGCATTCTGGTTGGTAAATGCAGAGATACTGCAGAACAATTCCAGCAGGTACTGGTGGAATTGGATAATCCATGGACCGAGTACGGCAGAAGCGCTGCCCGCGACCCTGTATTTAAAAAAGATGTCCGGGATTACTGCCTGGCACAGATTAGAAAATGTGATGCTATAATGAATAAAATAAAGACGATTCAGATTGCAAGAAGGACAGCATCATAAAAAAACAATAGAAAAACTAAAAGAATTACGAAAAAACTATTGACAAATGAACATATGTATGTTAATATATATGTGTAAAGAGGAGATAGCAAGAACTCCAAAAAAAAGCTTGCAACACTTTATATTATATTATTATTTTAGGAAAACTTTAGTAACACGTAAACCCCAGCACAGAAAGGACGGCAAAAAATGGACGTTAGTAATTTAAAATGGACTTTAGCCGCCTGTCGCGTAAACA
Source organism: Blautia intestinalis (assembly GCF_014297355.1). Classification (GTDB taxonomy): domain Bacteria; phylum Bacillota; class Clostridia; order Lachnospirales; family Lachnospiraceae; genus Blautia_A; species Blautia_A intestinalis. Next base: position 55,022 of record NZ_JACOQE010000016.1, read on the forward strand.
AAAATTTGACGCAGGAAGAAGCAGCCGAGAAACTGCACATGTCACCTGCAACGTTGACGAACCACGAACGCGGCAAAGTGAATCCCTCATACGTGCAGCTGTTAGCATACGCGAATTTGTATGAGGTCCCTGTCGAAATTATCGACGTGGAAACCAGAGATTAACATAATAATCTCAAAAAAAGTACCTTGAAAGTCGAATACTATGTTCACAAATTTTATATTATAATCATTAGAAGGAACTTGCTATATATCATCTCAAAAAAAATCTTTAGAAAATCCAAATTTTACAAAGAGACAGATGATATCAGATGAAATGCGCTCTACCCATTGCAGGTAGGGCCGAGTAAAAAATCTTAAAAACTTGAGCAACACAGAATTATCTGGACGAAATTACGAACAGGTTTTGTTCAGACTCGGAAATTTCTTTTCCATTTTCCACAGAATCATTCTGTAGATACGGATCATCCGCATTATATAGAAGAAATTTTGTAGGAAAACAGAAATATCTGAAAAATGGGATTATTCTGAATAATACAGAATCCCTGAAAACAGATATATTCTGATAGAAATGGATCCTGAATACAGGTGAAATTTTGAAAAGAAATAGGAAATGGAATCTCCAAACAAGGAATAATTCTGTAAAAAAAAATCAAGTTTCAAATTAAGATTTGAAAAGAAATCTGATATCACTGTCTCTTTTTCTTTTCTTCTTTCTAAATTCTTATAGCCGGAATCCCGGCAGGAACCTCAATTTTAAAATTTTATACAACATTCTATTTGGTTTTCTCGCATAACATTTTTAATTTTTATTTCTATTTTTAAAGGAGAAAATCTATCTATGAACAACATTACTATTATCGGAAGGCTCGCGCAGGATCCGACAGTTGGAAAATCCAAATCCAACGGCGAGCCGGTAACACTGTTTAACATTGCATCGGACAGCTCTATTGCTGGCAAAACAGATTTCCTGCATTGCATGGCCAATTATCAGGCCGGGAAATATGTAGCACAGTATGGAGCTAGAGGGATGACGATTTACGCAGAAGGCGAACTTACAACGGATGAATATACCAATCGTGACGGCGTAAAAATTCCGAGCACAACTATTATGGTTCGCAAAGTCAAATTCTTGAGCAAAAATCCGAACCAGCAGAACAATCAGCCGTCTGGACAGGCACCGCGTCCACAGCAGAACGTACCGCAGACGCCACCGACTCCGCAGAACAATGGTAACTATCAGCAGAGACCTGCACAGCAGCAGGCTCCGACTCCGAATTATCGCAACAGCGCACCTATTTATCAGGATGCCTGCAGGAGCGGACAGCCGCAGTCCAGAAATGGATTTGCCCCAGGAAGAAATGGCGATTATCCGGCAGCACCGGCGTATGCACAGCCGAAAACGGACTTTCTGGAAATTCCAGAGGGCGTAGATGACTGCCCGTTTAATTAATAACGGGCAGATGTACAAAAGAATTTTGACAATTGAGGTGAACATAAAATGAAAAAATCGAGAAATTTACAGCTGGTAACGAGTAGATTGGAGGCGTCTAGTAGAGCGATTACGGAAAACGTGAATAGGTGCCGCGATCAAAAATCGGAAGACCCGCAGATGTCAATTGAGGATTATTTCCCTCGTTGGGAGGAGGGTAAATATGAGTAGACGTTACAAAGCACAGCCGGACAGCTTCCAGATGGCGCTTAAAAATGGAACGCTTCCGAGTTACATGAGGGTCTGGAGTCCAGAACGGCTCCAGATCGTTGAAGAACTTTATAATTTAACAGTTTTTCTTAAGGGTATCCAGCCCGGAAAAATCACTGTGATCGATGCACCATGTGGACTCGGCAAGAGCTCTCTGATGCGTGGCATTGCAGTTTTGGCGGCCGAGGGCAAATTGGATGCAGTAATGATGACAGATAGTAACCAGCGCCTTAAAGATGATATTGAATCTGCGATCCATCAGCAGGGTGGAACGGAATGGCTGAAAGTCAAAAATGATGTTGCATGGCTCTCAGACTGGGATACGGTCGAGGCGACAGAGTGGAAGACCTTGATTTTATCGCATTTAGTAGCTCTTAGCACTCAGAGATTTCTGATGGTTAATTCCGATGTCCGCAGGAACGCTTGTACGATCTACCGCATGGGTCAGGCCAATTGGAAGGATGCGCTTTATTGCGATGAAGCAATACAGGACGTAGATTCCCAGAGCTGGTATTACAGCCAGATAAAGCAGCAGGTCGGAGTCTTCCGTGAAACAATCCGCCCGGAGAGCGAATGGGAAGAAAACATCGGTCGTACCGCCAAACGTGCAGAACGGTATGCCGAGAAACTTGTAGAGGATCTGCAGCTGGAAATCGACCGAATTAACGCGATCAAGCTGCCTGATAATACCAACGGAACAAAAGCCGAAGGGCAGATGCATATAGATCTCTATTTGGGACGTCAGGAGAGAAATGCAGAATATGGCAAGGTTTGGCGGTCAAAATGGGACGAAATTTTAGCAATTGTTGCTGATATCAGGGATGATATCAAGACCGTTAAAAAGGATATGCGCTCACCATCGGAAAATAGATTGTTTTCAGATTTGGCGAAAGTTATTAAAAATATGCAGAATTTATCCGAAAAGACCCGTCCGGAAACAATCGTTTCTACATTGGAAGATATCGTTAATTTAACAAAATTTCTTCCAATCGGCGGTATTCGCGCAGGACTTAAAGACATTGCGAGCACCGCACTTGATGCGGCGGAGAGGTTCTTTGCACTTTCAGAATTGAAAAAAATTTTAAAAAATAACTGCGACAATATGTATCAGAACAGCGAACATGTGCGCGATACTATGACCGCGGAACAATTCCTTGATATTTTCCGGTACGAGAATGTAGTTTTTGTACAGGGAAGCAACTACGGCGATGACAAAATCGACGACAAAATGGGACAAATCAAGGTTCATGTTTTCCGGTATAATATGCAGTTCCTCCCGCATAAGAACATGCCGTGCTTTATTTTTGACGGCACAGGGCACATCAATCCTGCATACGATAACGTCGAATTGTTCGAGGTAAAACATTACGATAAGCCACGCACCCATGTTGGATTCGTGCAAATGGACGAAAAAATGAGCAAAACTTTTTTACAGGGAGCAGGCAATGCGGATCGTCTGTACTACAGAATGCATGATTTTCTTGTAAAAACCTACGGAAAAGAAAGTCTTGACCCAGAAAAAATTATGATTTCCGGATTGAAAGAACACGAAAATCTTGCATTTACAAATAAATTAGCAGCTCCGGACGGCTATGAGAGAACTGGGGAAGAAATTTCCAGCCACACCTATGCAAGTTTTGGAAGCAAATTTTGCACAGGAGAAAATATCTATAAAGATTGCTATTTATTGTGTAAAATTTCCACCCTGAGGTTGAGACAAGAGGTTGTTTTAGGCCAGATGTGTTGCAGAGATAAATCATTTCTGGACAGACTCCTGAAAATGAATGAGGGCTATCGAGCAAGGCAGTTGCAGTTAATTTTTGCATATCACGCAGAAAAATCTGACTTAGCCGAAGAAATTGATGATGTAGCACTCCGGACGGCTATGGCATCCGTGATACAGGAGATTTACAGATTAAGAATTCGAGGCTGGTGCGAGGATTCTGCAGACGCTAAAAAATATGACATTACGGTAATTTGGGCGATTCGCGGCAGAAAGCAGGGAACATATAATTCAAGCGAAGAGGATTTTTACGAGCGACTGCTCCGGAAAGTCATGGAATATTTTGGCGCTGATTACTCCAAAAAGGAAGATTACCGATACATTCCATCAAAAATGCATCCGAGATTTGAAAGTCACCAGAAACCGGGGACAAAAATGAATAAGCTTTTTGAGTGGTGGCAAAATCTAAAACCGGGTACAGAATTCACGAAAAACGATATGTGCGATGCGATCGGCATGAAGAAAAATGTCTTTAATGCCATGTTGAGTAAACCGCAGAATCAAGAAATTGTGCAAATGATTCGTGGAGAAAATGATTGTAATGTTCGCAAGGCAAAAGGCAGGGCAGGATACATTTACACCAAACCGGTAACAGAGGACGATGAGAAACCTGCAGAAGAAACCGTTGTTTATGAGCAGCAGACTCTGGATTTTACCAACGTTATGTAACTAATTTTTGAAAATTTTGCCGGGGAACTATATATGTAATGTCGCAGATTTTTAAGTTTTCTTCTGGTTCGTAATTTTCAAATTTGCCATTTTTTGAAAAACATCATCCAGTAAGAAAACCATCCGGAATGAGCTATTGATTTTATAGATACCTAATTTTTGTTACATATTTTAAAAAATTAATAGCTCGTACGGTCTTGAGTGGCCTTAAGTTTTTTAAAATTATCAGCTGATAATCGGAAATACAAGCCTGTAAAATCCTGACGTTTTTCTATCCCGGATGGAGGTTTAGGCGGTTAAAATTACAGACTTTGTAGATAAAATAACAATTAATATATAACCGCACTCTTAATATATATACGAGTACGGTTATACATTAGAATAGCATGTACCAAAATTAAAGGTTTGCATGATTACAAATATAGTACCCCGAGAAATTTCATTTTTTCCAAATGAGAAGGGAGTTTTTATATGAGAACAGTACCAAAAAATCTGACAGTAGAAATTAAACACTATAGAGATCATCGCGGTTGTAGATATGTTTGCCTGGAAGTGCGTGATTCTATGGGAAGGGCACGCTGTAGCCAGTTTTATATGTTCAATCCTCGTACTGGTACATGGCAGTATGCGGAGGATGGAAAACTTATAGAAGTTGCTCAGGAACGTGTTTACAGGGATTTTTTGAACACCTATAAGAGCCTGCTGAGCGTGGAAGATCTGGTTTCTGAAAATCTGACAGTTGCAGAGGAGGGATATTAATGTCTGGAAAAGAAAAAACGAAACGTACTCCGCAGCAGATCGGGAGAGCGAGCAAACAGAAGGGGGCGCGCTTCGAGTTGGAGATTGCACATTATTTTAAAGATCACGGCTATCCGGACGCTTGCCGCACCGCTCAGCATTGTGGAAAAACCGGTGATGCAGGAGACGTGGAAGGTGTTCCGCACCTCCACATTGAGTGTAAACACGTAGAAAAATTAAATCTTTACAACGCCTATCACCAGTCGGTACGGGATAATTCCGCAAAAAATACCGACGACATTCCGGTAGTGATCCATAAAAAGAATAGAGAAACGACACTTGTTTCCATGAGTTTGGAAGATTTTCTTAAAATTTTTTCTTCATACAATAAGAAAGAGGAGGACTAATATGTTGAATAATCGTATAGAATTTTGTAAAAAAGATTTTCAGATGTACAAAGATTTTCAGAAAAATATCGATATCTGTAACCAGAGAGTAGCAGAATTAAAGAATAAGTATATTAGTGTGGAGAGTATTCAAGGGAATAAAAAGGGAACTCAATATGCAAGCCTTATTGAGAAAATGCAACAGGATATGTACACTAGAAGTAAAGAAGCTCTTGAAGTAGCTATTATTGATAATTTGCAGAATATGTTTATAATCAGCAGAACTATAGATTTGTGTGTTGATGTTATTGATTCTAATGTTCACACCGCAATTTGTCTTACAGTACTGGATGGAGACACTCAGGACTGTGCTGCGAGTACTATGAAATATAGCAGACCCCAGATTGCAAAATTTGTTAATAGTTTTTTTAATAATCCAAAATGTCATGAAATGTATAAGTTGGCCATTAAGCAGAGCGAAAATGATTTTCGTGACTTTATTGCATAACGAAACGAACACAATATATAGTACTTTTATCCGCTATTTCCATGTATAAGCACAAAAATAGCATGGCTGAACACATGTAACAAAAGTGTCTGGTAATATATAAGTATGGAATGGAGGATAAACCAAATGACAAAAAGTAGATACTATATTCACGGATCAGACAATTTTTTGATCCGTACGTATCATCTGCATATTCTGAAGGCTCAGTACCATGTTGGAGATATTATTCAGATTGGCAGATATGAGCATAAAAACTATGTGTATGACACATATAGGATTTTAAAACTATATAGATATGTGATGTTGGTAGAGTCTACATCAATTCACATACGCGAATCATACAACTATTTTGATCTTGCAACTGTTTATCGGGTAAAGTCGCGGTAACAGTTTTGAGATAAACTTTCTTCTAAAATTTTATATTCACCTTACTCACGCAAGGGTCAAATCTTGCGTGAGTATTTGCCGGCAGTTGTCACCGGCATGTTTGAAATTAAGCCTCCCTTCTTGGAATCGTTGTTGGCTGGAGTGGTGCACCAGTTAACCGCGATTCATATAGCAATTAAAAGGCTTCTTATATAGAGGAGGAGAGGCTCATGGCAATACAGGAAATAGAATTTTATGTACCAATCAAATATAATCCATATGTGGAAGAAATGTTGCTAGAATATAAATAGTACAAGCCAAAATGAGAAATTCCAAATACACATAAGCATGGTACAATAGAAACATGCTGAAGGAGGATCTCATATGGCAAAGCAACATGACAAACAATT
>NZ_JACOQE010000017.1 GCF_014297355.1 Blautia intestinalis
TAACTGTCATCAAAGAGCCAGACGCTTAAGACGCAGAGCCGATGAAATTGTGGAACAATTCACGAATCATCGGCTCTTTTTGTTTCGTATTTGAAAGAACAAACTCACCAAATAAAAAACGATATTCGGGTGGGTTATTTTGTTATACCCTAAATTACCCTCTGAATTTGTTTTTAAATTTGGAGGGATTTTTTTATGTCCTTTTTTCGGGCAGTTATCTATCTGCTCATACGAAGCAAAATTTATCAATACATAGCATATCAGAGAACGGCAGGAAACCAGTTAAAAAAATTTCTGCCAGTGCAACGGTACTTCTCACCTTGAAAGTAGAAGTACAATCTCCATACAATAGAATTACTATTTCCTATAACCGTAAAGGTCACAGAGCCTTTGTCAATGCGGTCATGGTGGACAGGCTGAAAGCCGCCCTGCCTTTGCTGTCGGATAGTGAACAGGAGCTGATACAGGCAATCTTTTTTGACGGACTTTCCGAGCGTGAAGTCGGGGCGAGGTTGGGCATAACCCAGAGCGTTGTAAACAAACGCAAAGCCAGAATCCTAATAAAACTAAGAAAGATAATAGAAAATTAAAATTTAAGGCGTTCAGCCCCCTTGTTTTTTCCTTTGGGAAGATGAGGGGGCTTTTCTCTGCCCTCTCAATCAATTCTGATTGGAGGAAGTAAGAATGGCATACAACCACGGACGGGAGGACAGGAAATGGCGTATCTGGAAAGAAGCGGAGGAAAAGCTGCTGCGTGAGTGCGGCGTTGATGAAGCGACCATTGAGCAGATACGCATGGCGGACAGGGCAGACTTCAATTCCAACAGGCGGTTTTACCGATGGACGAATGACGTTGCGGAATATCTTGAGGACATGGCAGGCAGGGAGCGGCAGGCGGAAGTGGGTACGGTTGCGGAGTTACTGGAAGAGATTGAGAGCGAAAATCTCTATCAAGTATTAGTCACGGTGGACGGGCGTACCTTGAAAATCGTCCTGCTGAAAATGCAGGGGTATTCCACAAAGGAGATTGCCCCGCTTGTGCATTTGACGACTGGTGCCATCTATGCGAGGTTAGACCATCTGCGGAAGAAGCTGCGGAAAATTTTATAGCTTCTAAAACAGCCTGCCATCCTGCGGGCTACTGGGTGAGGGATGGAAATCCCCTCACTCATTTTTTGCAGGAGGACAACAGGATGGCATACAGGGTTAAGGCATACACGCTTCGGGAGGAATCCACGGAAAGCGGCACAAGGTATTTTATCAGCTTTAAGGACGGGCAGGGCAAATCCCACGAGTTGGAAGTGTCGGAACAGTTCTTTATGGAGTTTCGGCAGATGGAGCGCAGGAACAGGAATCTTTTCTAATGGGACGAGCGGCACAGGGAGTTTAACGAGGTATGGGACGAAACCCTTTACAGACGGGCGTTGCGTGTGCCTAAGAGCCTTGATGAACGCATGGTTGAGGAAGAACGGAATGAAACGCTCTATAAGGCGGTTGGGAGCCTTCCAGAGATACAAAGGCGGCGTTTCCTGCTCTACTACGAGTATGAGTTCAATTTTTACCAAAAGATTACACATCAAGATGTAGGACAGATGGATATGTATATTCGTATGTATGATAAACTGAAACGCAGTGAGGGCGATAACCCAACAATCGGTATTGTTCTTTGTTCCGATACAGATGATGATATTGCCCGTTATTCTGTTATGCACGGAAATGAACAGCTATTTGCTTCCAAGTACAAATTGTATCTGCCTACAGAAGAAGAACTGAAAGCAGAGATTGAAACGCAAAAAGCGATGTTTTATCTGCAACAAAAAGAAAGCGAGGAACAGGAATTAGAGTAAAATGAGTCTGCTTTGCGAAAAGTAAAAGGTTAGCGAAAGGGGCTATATGCTCGGTTATCAAAATCTTGATGTAGCCGTGAACGAAAAAGGCGAATAATAAGGACAGCAACTGCGAGTTGCTTGTTTGAGATAATGCGTGAAATTATAATAAAGGTGTAAGGGAGGTACTGCATAATGGATACAAAACAGGTTATACTTGAACTTCGCACTCAAAAGGGAATGTCGCAGGATGAGCTTGCAGAAAAAGTTTTTGTAAGTCGTCAGGCAGTTTCACGTTGGGAAAACGGAGAAACAGTTCCGAATACGGAAACATTGAAATTGCTGTCAAAAGTATTCGATGTTTCCATAAATACACTTTTAGGCTCACCGAGAAAGCTTATTTGTCAATGCTGCGGAATGCCGCTTGAAGATGATGATATTATCGGACACAATCACGATGGTTCTTTCAACGAGGACTATTGTAAGTGGTGTTATGCCGATGGAACATATACTTACAATGATATGGACGATTTGATTGAAGTTTGTGTTAAGAATATGGTAAGCGAGAATTTCACGGAGGAACAAGCCCGTTCTTATATGAAAGAGCTGCTTCCTACTTTGGATTACTGGAAGAAATATGATGAGCTTAGTGATAACGGTCAGTTTGAAGAATTCAAGAAAAAGTTAATCAATGAGATTAACGAATTGAATGTTGACGGAATGCCAAAGGTGGAAAAACTGAATGCCCTTGTGGGAAAGTATGTGAATCTTGAGTACCGGCTTCCGAATGGGCAAGCGGCTAAGTTTTTGAATGACGCAAAGACATATCTGGGCAATCAGCTTGAATGTGAGTATGGCGACGACAGATGTTTCGGCGTTGTTGCAGATATGGATTTTATTCTTATTTGCACTTATGAAGAAGACGGTAAAAATCCGGAACTTGTATTGTATAAGAAAAGATAAGAATAGAGAAAGCGAGAAATGCCCGATATGCTCCGGTGCAAGAGTGGTTGAAGGCATTAACGATTTAAGTACATTAAAGCCGGAATTGGTTTCTGAAATGACCTTGCCTGTGTGCTAAGGGTTGAGGCAGGAAACCAAACTTTGGTCGGGGAGGTTTCTGCCTTTTGTTTTCAATAGTTACAAGGCTATGATAATACAAGAAGGTACAGGATAAAATAATCTGAAGAAAAATTGTCAGATTAATTTATGCTGCACCTTCTTTTAATTTGCACCAAAAACAAAAAATCAAGAGCAGGTAAATTTACGAATAACACTTATCTGCCACCTGCCGTCTGCCAGTGCATGAATTTTTCAAGTATCAGGAGTAAGTAAAAGTAGATTGATAGATAATATAGAAAAGCGTATTATAACAATAAGAGGTGGTATTTCCCACACAAAAACAGAGGAGCAAGATATATGAAGGTACAGGAAAGGTTAATCAATTACGTGACGGTACGTACACCGAGCAATGAAGAAAGTGAGATGGTTCCGTCTTCGACGTGTCAGTTTGATCTGGCACGAAAGCTGGAAAAAGAAATGGAAGAACTCGGTCTGACAGAGGTCGTTCTTGATGATAAGTGTTATCTGTATGGTAAACTTCCGGCAACGGAAGGAAAGGAAAATATCCCGGTACTTGGATTTATTGCGCACATGGATACAGTATCTGATTTCTGTGACCATGAGATACGACCGGTAATCACAGAAAATTATGATGGTGGAGAGCTTATCCTCGGGACAAGCGGACTGGTGTTAAGCCCGAAGGAATTTCCTCATCTTACAGAATTGAAAGGCCGTACACTGATCACCTCAGATGGAACAACGATTCTGGGAGCAGATGATAAGGCAGGAATTGCCGAGATTCTGACTATGATTGAAAGAATCCAGACAGAAAAATTGCCGCACGGAACAATCTGCGTAGCATTTACTCCGGATGAAGAAATCGGAATGGGAGCAGAGTATTTTGATTTAGAACAGTTTGGCGCAGAGTATGCATATACACTGGATGGAGATTCAGAGGGAGAAATCCAGTACGAAAATTTTAATGCGTGCAAAGCAGAATTTGAAATCAGAGGATTCAATGTACATCCGGGCGAAGGCAAAGATACAATGATCAATGCCAGCCTGATTGCGATGGAAGTCAATAATTGTCTGCCATCTATGGAGACGCCGAGAGGAACGGAAGGTTATGAAGGATTTTATCATCTGATCAGTATGCAGGGCGAAGTCGGTGAAGCGAAGCTTAATTATATCGTCAGAGATCATGATAAAGCAGGGTTTGAGGAGAGAAAAAAGACGCTCCGCCTGATTGAGAAGAATTTAAATGAAAAGTGGGGCGAAGGTACGGTAACCCTCAAGATCACCGACCAGTATCGTAATATGAAAGAAATCGTGGAAAAGCATATGCATCTGATAGGTCATGCAAAGAAAGCATGCGAGACAGCTGGTGTAACACCACTTGTTCTTCCAATACGTGGAGGTACAGATGGTTGTCAGTTAAGCTTTAAAGGACTTCCATGTCCGAATCTCGGAACAGGAGGCCATGCTTTTCACGGACCTTATGAACATATTAGTGTAGAAGGAATGGAAAAGAGTGTGGAAATTCTTCTTGCACTGATTAAGGAATATACAGAAGAATAGTTGATAAACTGGTGCCGGGCATAATGCCCGGCGCTGATTCTTTTAAGGTTTAAATTCCACTGCATGTTTCCTTTTCCAGAGTGGAAAAAGATTTCTCTGGCAGATATAATTCTTGCGCTGTTCGATGCTGATCGCATGAAAGAAGGTCTTCCACATACCTGTATATTCATCTTCATAGGATTCTGTCTGGCGCAGAGTTTCAAATTCTTCGTCTGTCAGGTAACGCAGATAGTTTTCACCGTTTTTTACGTGTACACAGGCGGTTTTGCGGTTATCGTCAATGATCATCCAGTGTTCGGAAGGCATACGGTCTGAGAAATGGTTTCCGACCAACATGATCACGTCGTTTTTGGGCTCCAAATGACTGACATAAACTTTAGAATCCAGACTCTGAAAACGGGCAAATTCGCGAAAATGGTGAGCCTCATTCGATACTCTTCGGCGAATTTCCAGGAGTTTCATGACATGTGAATTGGCATATTGTCCAAGTACGGTGTTTCCGACTGCAAAACCCACACGCAAAAAGTTATAGATTGCCTGCAGAGAGTCCTCATCGGCACACAAAGTGGCATAGTAAACGTTCAGGTATGCTTCCTCGGAAATGTTTCTGCGGATGGAACGGATTACTTTTTCTGCTTTGGAGAAATCGCCATCTATATGAATGTATTCATCAAATAATGTCTGCTGAAATACAGGTTCTTTTTTTAGCTGAATCTGGTTATGGCCAATCCGCAGAGCCTCTGACCATGCATCGTAAATACAGGTCATGATGTCTGTCAGGCGGTCTTTGCAAGTGTATACTTTCATACGTTTATCCTATTCCGAAATCGGCAAGGGTCATCTGAGAGTATGTCTCATTGGCATGCTGCATTTTCCAGAGATCCTTCGTATCTGCATGAATTAATTGTCTGGTAATATAAGCCTCTTCGATGGGGGTATGATACATCTGCTTTCCTCCACAGGTAATAAAATAGTGTGCGCGTTTCAGCACGACACCCATTTTTTTCAGACTTTCGAAAGTCAGGCGGCCATATCTCCGGGCATAGGTGATGCGGCTGGCGGACTTAGGACCGATACCGGGAACACGAAGTAAGGTGGCATAAGAGGCCGTTTCTGCTTCTACCGGAAAAAGTTCCAGATGGCGCAACGCCCAGTCACACTTTGGATCCAGCAGTTCATTAAAGTTTGGCTGAGATTCAGATAACAGTTCCGTTGCCTGAAAACCATAGAAACGAAGAAGCCAGTCTGCCTGATACAGGCGATGCTCGCGCAGTAGTGGAGGAGGTGTCCCGGGCTGAGGCAGGTTGGTGTCGTCATTTAATGGTATATAAGCGGAGTAAAAAACTCGTTTCAGATCGAATCCCTGATATAATGCCTGTGTCGTTTGCAGCAGGGTATAGTCACTCTCTCCGGCAGCGCCGATGATCATCTGGGTGCTTTGTCCTGCCGGTGCGAAGCTGCGCCTCAGATCTGACATGTCGAGGGGAGCCAGCTGGCAGGCATTTTCCCAGGTCAGAGCATGTTTGCAGAGGTTGTTTTCACTTGGAAAGGAAGATGTTTTTTGAAGATTCTTTTCAGAGTGAAAACTGTCATTGAGCCGTGCATCTGTATTTTGCGTATTAAGTTTTTCTTTGAATTTATTCTTGGAATTATCCGAAAAGATACTATGGTTTAAAAACTGATTTCCACGGCTTCGCTCCATGTATGCAGACTTTCCGATTGCCATCCGGTGAGATGCAATCGTACTCTGTACTTTCCCCATAGGATTTAAGATGTTCTGCATGGTTTTGTTTGGTGCCAGTGAGCGCAGGGCGGCTTCTGTCGGAAGCTCCAGATTTACACTGATACGGTCGGCCAGATAGCCGGCTGCGGCAAGCAGCTCATCTGATGCGCCGGGAATTGTTTTTACGTGGATATAGCCATTAAAATGGTATTTCGTGCGGAGCAGAAGCAATGTCTCGCACATTTTTTCCATAGTATAGGTAGGATTGCGCAGGACGCCGGAACTCAAAAACAGTCCTTCGATATAATTTCTTTTATAAAATTCAACGGTCAGTTCACAGATTTCCTGAGGCGTGAAAGTGGCGCGCTTTACATCATTGCCGGATCTGTTGATACAATATTTGCAATCATAGGCACAATGATTTGTCATCAGGATCTTGAGAAGGGAGATACATCTTCCGTCTGCAGCAAAACTATGACAGATGCCGCATGCTTCTGCATTGCCGAGCTCTCCTTTCTTTCCCCGGCGGCTGGAACCGCTTGAAGTACATGCAACATCATATTTTGCCGCATCTGCAAGAATCTGTAGTTTCTCCTGTGTGGTGTAGTTTTCGTTTACAATTGTGGTGGTCATATTTGTATTATACAAACATCTGTTCGGAAATGCAAGAGAAAATAGAACAAATGTTTGCAAAAGTCATATAACCTTATTACAAAATGGCATGTATAGTCAGTTTTAAGGATTAATAATAAAGCGTTCTACACGATCCATCGTAGTTTTCAGGATAGAGAGGTCAGTTTGCACATCGCCGGTTTCCAGAGAGTGGTTGCCATTTTTTGTAAGGAAAAGAGGAACTTCTTTTTGCGCTGCGAGTGCCTGAACAGAATCTGTTTCGGCCCACGGATCGGCAGTGCCGTGAAAGGCAATACTTCCCCGGAGTGGAAATGAAAAAGTTTCTGCCAGTGGAGTAAACAGGATACTTTTTACCTTTAAATTGTGTCTGAAAGCATAGGCAGAAGATATGGCTGTGCCAATGCTTTTGGAAATAAAAAGAATGCTGCCATAGGAACTCCAGTCAATGCCGTGCAGAAGCTGTTCTGTCTGTTCCGAGGCAAGTTCAAATGCCTGTTTCATTTTGGCAGAATCACCCTTGATGTTTTCCGGGAGCGTGCCATAAGACACAGTTTGAATCTGATAGCCGTGTTTTTTTGCAAGACGGGTTGTGTAATAAAGAAGTGGTTTATCAGCAGTATATCCGATGCCGGGAAAAATAACAGCCAGTTTTGGCGCATTTTTGTCTGCTCCGGCAGTGTATGCGGAAGCTTTGTCATAGAGCATCTGCTCATGAAGTTTTTCCTGAAGTTCTTTTAAAGTGGTGGAAGTCATGCAGAGATCTGACGGAAGGTAATCATAATCTGTGATGACACCGTTTTCTTCCGCAGAATAAACAATGTGTGAAGTACCCATGAGCTCCATATCTTCTTCAATATCTGAAAGTAATTCTTCGTATGTTTTCATTTTGATCAAATCCTTTTTATATTTTGGCTCGTAACTGTGAGGGCACTGAACAGTTACGATGTAGGGTAAAAAACAAGATAATTATGGCATGTTTTAGCGGAGGTGGCAAGAAAATCCGTTGTTGCTAATCATAGCAATTGTGGAATTCGTTAGTACAAGAGCATAAATGAAGACAAGAGAGATTGAATAACGATATTGCCCGTTTACTCTTGTGATGGTATCATAAAATATAAATTACAAATATTTACAGAGGAGAACTCAGATGGCAATATCACAGGATGAGACATTAAAAGGAAATGAAAAAATAGAAGAAGCAATTCTGGGATTACAAGAAGAAACTTCACAGGAAATGCTGGCGCATGTGCTTACGGTTATCCGTCGGAGAATGAACGAAAACGGGCAGGTGATCGTTGCTGTGGAGATGAATCCCGGAGATTCTCAGATGGCAGTAAAAAGTCTCCGGACTGAAGATGGAAAGTGCTGGTGGTATGCGTTTACCAGTTTTGATGAGGAGATGAAAGGCCCGGAATCGGTGAAATCCACTTTTTTGACAGATATAGGGAAATTGTTTGATGCAGCAATGACCGTTCCGGAAATCGAAGGTGTGATTCTGAATCCATGGAATCGTACGATCATGCTTGATAAGCAGCTGATCCGAATCATCAAACCAGAAAACAAGTAAGAATTAAGAAAATCGATATTAAGTCCCTGTTCAATCTGGAAGTGCATATTCCGGCAACGGGTGAAGAAATATGGGAGATTTTATAGATGCAATAGAGGAGAACCAGGAGTATAATAAAGGCATAATCAGATTTAACGCAAAGGAGAAGAGCGTGTATGAAAAAGAAACCTATTACCGTATCATCCATCCTGAGCAGATTTCTATTTTTTGTAATAGCATTTCTGATCATAGGATGTTTCACCGGAGTATCACCGGTAAAGGCCGACTTCGAACAAAAGATACAATTGAACCGCTGCTATGCCAACGGCAGTGAAATCAACATTGAATCCTATGTTCAGGGAAGCCAGTATGATTATGTACAGATTTATCGTGCGGACAGAGACCCGTCGCAGGGAGGTACCTTTGTACTTTTAGATCAGATGCCTATCTCAACCAATTACTGGTATTCGGATTCTTATGGAGGAAAGTACTGGTATACATCAGGGGATAATGACAAAATAACCTGCTTTTCTCATTCTTGCAGTGTAGATGGAGATGTTGTTTTTGTGGATTCTACTGTAGAGGCAGGACACAGCTATTACTACAAGCTTGTAATGCGGAGCGACTGGGAAGATTCATGGCCTGCGATCAGCTCCAATGTTGTTTCTGCAACAGTCAAATTATCCGCTCCGGTAGTGACAAGATGCCATTCTTATAACAACAAAAATGTTAAACTTTGTTGGAGCTACACTCCAAAAGCCAAAGGTTACCAGATATACAAATACACTGGAAAAAAATGGAAACGAATAAAGACAATTAACAAAAAATCTACTCTCGCTTATACAGATAAAAAAGTAAAAGCAGGAAAAACCTACAAGTATAAAATCTGTTCATACAGCATTGTATCCGGGAAAAAGATTTACAGCAGCTTTAGCTCTGTTCGTAAGGTATCACTGAAACGTCCTACTGTGCGTGGAAATTACAAGGCCAACAGTGTTTATGGCCCTTCGCTGAATTCCAGCCAGCTTATGCAGGTTCGAAGAGTTGTTCAGAGCTTCAAGACCAATTATATCCGAAAGGGAATGAGCGAGTATGATAAGGCTCTTGCAGCTTTCCTTTATCTGAGAAGCAACTGCAGTTATGCGAGACGTGGCTGGCAGTACAATAATGCCAATAATGCATGGGGAGCCCTCGTTTACAACGAAGCTCAGTGTTCAGGTTTTGCCAGAGCCATGAAAGCGCTCTGTGATGGAGTCGGAGTCAAGTGCAAATATGTACATGCAAATTCCAAAGCCGTTAATCCGAGTCATCAGTGGAATGAGATCCGCATTAATGGCAAATGGTATATTGTGGATGCCCAGGGTGGATTTTTCCTTGCCGGATCGAACACCTGGAAAAATATGATGGGTATGCGTTGGAATACGAAAGGTCTTCCTAAATGCAGCGCCAGTGATCACAAAAAATTTGGATTTTATGGCAGTATTGTATAATAATGTTTGAAATAACATAAGAAAAGCCTCCGCTTAAATCTTACGATTTTGAAGCGGAGGCTTTATTTTACATATTTATTTTACTTCCACAAGTTCAATTGTGAAGTTCAGTTCTTTGCCTGCCATTTCGTGGTTTGCATCAAAAGTGATTGTTGTTTCTTCTTTTGCTGTTACTTTAACCGGGAATGGCTGTCCGTACTGGTTGGACAGATATACCTGCTGTCCGACCTCCAGATTCTCTGAACCAGGAAGCTGTGCAATCTCAAGTGTAAAGATAGCATCCGGATTTGCCTGTCCGTAAGCTTCTTCCGGCATCAGATGAACTTCTTTGATCTCGCCGATTTCCATGTTTGCAACGGCAGCATCAAAGCCTTTGATCATCTGTCCTGCACCGCAGATAAATTCCAGCGGTTCTCCGCGGTCATAGGAAGAATCAAACTGGGTTCCGTCGTTGAAGGTTCCTTTGTAATGTGTACGGCAGGTTTTTCCTACGTTTGGTCCTGTGATATCACTCTTGTGGCCACCGCATCCGCCGCAGCTTCCTCCGCAGGAATGTCCCTCTTCATGGCTTCCGCAGGAATGACCTTCTTCGTGGTGATGGTGGTCACAGTTTGCTCCTGTAGAAACCAGTTCACCTTTCAGATATGCTTTAACAACATCATCAGTGTTTCCCTGTGCACCGGCAACCATCTCAATTCCTGCCTCTGTGAGAGCTGCCTGAGCGCCTCCGCCGATACCACCACAGATCAGAACATTGATACCCTGTTCGGCCAGAAGTCCTGCCAGTGCGCCGTGTCCTGTTCCGTTGGAACCGATCACTTCGCTTGAAACAACCTTGTCGTCTTCTACTTCATAAACTTTGAAGTTTTCTGTTTTTCCAAAATGCTGAAAAACATTTCCGTTATCATAAGTAACTGCAATTTTCATTGTAAAAATCCTCCAATTCATACTATATTGCTCAGATTAGTATATCTTGTCAGGTAAATAAAAGCAACCTCTAAGCAGTTACCATTTTTTTGAGTCTGTCCAAATCGGCAGCATCCGGATGGGATAATGCTTTGTCAAAGTTCTCGATCAGCATGTCCAGATTCGGCATAGGATCTGGCTGCTCTTTCATTTTTACATAACGTGCTCTTACAGAGCCCGGCATCCTGCCCTGGCACATATACTCCCCAACCACGGTATTGCTCTCATTAATAAGCTTTTTGACATTGTCAAGGATATTTGTGAAGTACTCTTCACTGCCACCGAATCCGGCTGTCCCAAACAGAAAGATTTTTCTGTTTTTCAGCTTCGCCAGCAGTTCTGCTGTAGCTTTGTCCGCACTTCCCTTATCTGTCCAGAATCCAATATACAATGTTTCTGAAGCAGGAACGTCTCTTTCAACTGCACCAAAAAGATCGCAGTTTTCCTGCGGCAGTGCCTCATGGATTGCATCAGCCAGTTTTCTGGTGTTTCCTGTTTTACTGTTAAATATAATTGAATATCTATCTTTGTTCATCTCTCAGCGCACCTTTCATTATTTTTTGTTATATCTATTGTAGTCTTCTTACTCATATTAATGCAATAAGATTTTTTTGATAAATGGTATGACCGTTATATGAAGTTGAGGGCAAGAAGATTATTGGAACTGAACTTCAAGATTGAACTTGTCGAAGTAAAATAATCAGCCTGAGCCAGAAACATAGAGCGGTTTTTGTCACATAATGTCGAACTGTTTTTATAGACGGAAAGACCATAACGTGCTACCATTAAAGAAATAAAGTTGTAACAATTCTACAGAACATATCTTTTTCTTTAATGAGCAACAGCCTCATATCTGACCTTCAAAAACCGTTCTGGTTGATAAGGGAAATCTCCATGTTTCAGTCAATAGTGTTGGATGGATTTCCACAGGAAACAAAATATGTACGAAAGAAAAAGACCAGAGCGAGAAGTTCTGGCCTTTTTATTTAGCAGACAGGAAAGTCTTTATGACAGTTCCTGTCTGTTTTGCTATAATGAAAGATAATTTGAGTATGTCTGAAAGGAGGAGCCGGGAAATGAAAATGATAAATGGAGTATCTATGATTCCATTTGGTCTGCTTGCAGGCTTTGCAGACCAGAATGAGATCCGCATCATAGAACTCGCGGAAAATGGCTTCCGATTTCGGACAGCAAAGGACTCGGAAACGCTGACTGGAAAAATAAAGTGTTTCCGAATCTGTTTTTATGACGATGAAATATCTGATTACCGGGAGATCCTTTTGCGTGAATATCAGATAGAAAAGCCAGAAGAAGAAAAGTTTTATTTTACTTATTCCGTATTTACAAAGCAGGAGGACTTTCGAAAAGAAGTACAGGGACTGCTCAGACGTTATACCCGATATATTCATCTGAAAACAGAAGAAGACGATGCTGCGCTTGCTGAAGCACTGACCGGCTATCCCGCAGAAAAAGATGAAATTTTCGCGAAAAATCTGACAGAACAGAAAAATATATGGTTTCAGGATGTCCCGGGAACAAAACTTGCGGAGGTTTTGCATGAATCGAAGGAATTTGTACTGGAACTTGATCGCCCCGAACTGTACAGGATGTACCTTGAAGAAAATATTCAGGATTTTATGAAACATTACTGGGAGCAGACGTTTTTTGCATTTTCCGAGGAGATACCGGAGTGTCTTCCGGACAGGCTTTACATTGGAAATCAGTTTTGCCATCTGCTGTTTCCAGAGGAAAAGACACTGAAAACCCTGCTTGATAAAGCATACCGGGAGGATCTGGCAATCACGATCGTTTACACATATGTCCGTGAAAACCTGTTGAAAAACACCGAAAAAATGCTGCATATGGTGGATAACTGGTGCGAAGAAAAACAAAAAGATGTAGAAATTGTGGTAAATGACTGGGCGATACTCTCTATGGCGAAAAAGACCCCGCATCTGAAACTATGCATGGGAACTTTGCTCAACAAAAGAAAAAAAGATCCCCGGATGAAATACAAAAAAGGAACGCGGGAATTTTACAGTGAAAACAGCCTGAATGCAGATTTTTACAGAGATTTTCTGCGGGAGAAGTGCGGATTTCAGCGCTTTGAATGGGAGAGCTGTGGTTATCCCCAGCGTTTTCCGGAAGAAAAAAACAGTTTGCATTTTCCTTTTTATCAGACGAATACTTCCCAGTACTGTCCGCTTCATGCAATCTGTACAGAGGGAGAACGGGGGAAACAGTGTCTTGTAGAAAACTGTCCGCATTTTTGCGAAAAATATATGCTGATATATCCGGAACATCTGCATATGATCGGCAGATATAATTCGCTGTTCGGGCTGGATCTGGAAACTCTGATGCACCCGGAAATACTTAAAGAGAAGGAAGAAGCAGGAATCGACCGGCTTGTGCTTGGGGTGATATAAGCGAAAAACATGATTCAGGCGAAATGGACAAAATCGATAAGGACAGAAATGACAAATACGATAATGGTGAGGAAATGCAAATGAAGATTACTGCAGGTTTAGGATCGATAGATGAATATGAACGATTTGTCAATGTCGGAGCAGATGAATTTTTTTGCGGTTATGTGCCATACGAATGGACAAAGAAATATGGGACGGTCATGCCGCTCAATCGCAGGGAAGTTCTTTCTTATAATGTGCAGATTGGCTCTTTGGGAGAGTTGGAAATCCTTGCCGCAATGGTTAAAGAGTATGAGAAGCCGGTGCATCTGACGTTTAACACCCTTTATTATATCCCGGAACAGTATCCGGAAATTGCAGAAATCATAAAGAAATGCATGAGAATTGGATTTAACAGCTACATTATCGCAGATCCGGCACTGATTTTGTATCTTCGAAAACAGCATATCGACTGTGAGATTCATTTAAGCGGAGAGACCGCGGAAGTAAATTCTGGAATGGTGGATTTTTTTCAGCAGATGAAACTCAAACGAGTGATTTTTCACAGGAAGAATACAATTGAGGACATGAAATCTGTGATTACACATGTGCGGATGCAGAATGTCGGAGATACAGAAGGCAAGCGAGATGTAAGACCGTCACAGAGCAGTCTTGAGTTCGAGGCATTTGCTTTGAATGAACTCTGCCAGTTTACCGGTGCATTCTGTAATTCCCTTCATTGCGATGAAATGGGATATCTTTGCCGTGTGCCTTATCTGCTTACATGCATAAAAAACGGACAACAGAGGAATGACTATATAAGATGTGGGAAAGCAACATCAGACCGGGATGACATTCCGGGAAAGGAAACACCTTCCATAGAAATTCCGGCAGAAGACGATACGGGCTATCTCCCCGGAGCAAGCGGCTGCGGTCTTTGTGCACTTTATCGTCTTAAGGAAGCGGGCATCACACACCTGAAACTGGTCGGCAGGGGAAATTATACGGATTTTATGGAAAAAGATATCCGAAATCTGCGAAGAGCATTGGATATTATTAAAGCGTCCAAAACAGAAAAAGACTATATAAACTCCATGAAAAAAATACTGTTTCCTTATGGGTGCAGCGGGAACTGTTATTACAGGCAACATTATATAGAAGCAAAAAACAAGATCTGATATCTGACAAAAGAAACATTGTACCTGTAAAAATACAATATATTGATAATTACTTTCAAAAAGACACCACAAATTGTACAAAATTAAAAGCATGCGTTAAATAATTGACATTGGTACTTTCTATAGTGTACACTAGCGTCGTGAACAAGGGCGTGTTCACTTGAAACTAATAAGATTCCGGTCTTATTTTTCTTTTGTGAGAAAAGTTAGACGGGACATACGCGGAATAAATTATATTATAGTGAGGTGCAAAAATGAAAAACTTTTCACAGTGGGATGGTTTCAAAGGAAACCGTTGGAAAGAAAAAATTGACGTTCGTAACTTTATTTCAATGAACTACACACCATATGACGGAGATGCCTCCTTCCTGGAAGAACCAACAGAAGCAACAAACAAACTGTGGGGAAAACTTCAGGAACTGCAGAAAGAAGAACGTGCCAAAGGCGGAGTTCTGGATATGGAAACAGAGGTTGTTACATCTCTGACAGCATATGGCCCGGGATACATCGACGAAGATCTCAAAGATCTTGAAACAGTTGTTGGTCTTCAGACAGACAAACCGCTGAAACGTGCATTTATGCCATACGGTGGAATCAAAATGGCAGAGCAGGCCTGCGAAACTTACGGATACAAAGTAAGCGACAAGATCAAAGACGTATTCCACAACTATGAATTCAAAACACACAACCAGGGTGTATTTGATATCTACACACCAGAGATGAAATTAGCCCGTCACAGCAAGATCCTGACAGGTCTTCCGGATACTTACGGACGAGGACGTATCGTTGGTGACTACAGACGAGTTGCTCTGTATGGTATCGATGCTCTGATCGAAGGAAAACAGAAAGACTTCGCAGCATGCGACCGTCAGGGTATGAGACGTTATGACTTCCAGCTTCGTGAAGAGATCGCTGATCAGATCCGCGCTCTCAAAGGTATGAAACTTATGGCTGAAGCATACGGATTTGATATTTCCCAGCCGGCTAAGAATGCAAGAGAAGCATTCCAGTGGCTGTACTTCGGATATCTTGCAGCAATCAAGACTCAGAATGGTGCTGCAATGAGTGTTGGACGTATCTCCACATTCCTTGATATCTATATTGAAAGAGATCTTGAGAACGGAACTCTTACAGAGAAAGAAGCTCAGGAGCTTGTTGACCACATGGTAATGAAATTCCGTATGGTTAAATTTGCCCGTATTCCTTCTTACAACCAGCTGTTCTCCGGTGACCCGGTATGGGCAACTCTGGAAGTTGCAGGTATGGGACAGGACGGACGTTCCATGGTAACAAAGAACGATTATCGTTTCCTGCATACACTGGAAAATATGGGACCGGCTCCGGAACCGAACCTTACAGTTCTGTATTCTTCAAGACTGCCTGAAAACTTCAAAAAATATACAGCTGACATCTCCGTACTGACAAGCTCTGTTCAGTATGAGAACGATGATGTTATGCGTCCGGTATGGGGCGATGACTACAGCATCTGCTGCTGCGTATCCGCTACTGAGACAGGTAAAGAAATGCAGTTCTTCGGAGCCCGTGCAAACCTTGCAAAATGTCTTCTTTACGCTATCAACGGTGGTGTTGATGAAAAGACAAAACAGCAGGTAGGACCGAACTATCAGCCGATTACTTCTGAGTACCTTGATTATGACGAAGTAGTTGCAAAATATGATAAGATGATGGACTGGCTGGCTCATCTGTATGTTGGAACACTGAACATGATCCACTACATGCATGACAAATACTACTATGAAGCAGCAGAGATGGCTCTGATCGATACAAAGGTTGACCGTTCCTTTGCAACTGGTATCGCCGGATTCTCTCACGTAGTAGACTCCCTGTCCGCTATCAAATATGCAAAAGTTAAAGCTGTCCGTGACGAAGACGGAATCACAACAGACTTTATCGTAGAAGGTGATTTCCCACGCTATGGTAATGATGATGACAGAGCAGATGAGATCGCAACAACACTGCTTTCTACATTCCTTGAGAAACTGAAACACATCCATACCTATCGTGACTCCAAACCTACTACTTCTATCCTTACCATCACATCCAACGTTGTTTATGGTAAAGCTACAGGATCCCTTCCGGATGGAAGAAAAGCAGGCGAGCCGCTGGCACCTGGTGCTAACCCGTCCTACGGCGCAGAGCAGAACGGACTTCTTGCTTCCCTCAACTCTGTTGCAAAACTGGACTACGAAGATGCCCTTGACGGTATCTCCAATACTCAGACCATCAACCCGGATGCTCTGGGACATACAGAAGAAGAACGTACAGAGAACCTTGTTCGTGTACTTGACGGATACTTTGATCAGGGTGCTCATCACCTCAACGTTAACGTATTCGGTAAAGAAAAACTGATCGATGCTATGGAACATCCGGAAAAAGAAGAGTACGCAAACTTCACAATCCGTGTATCCGGATATGCTGTTAAATTCATCGACCTTACAAGAGAGCAGCAGCTGGATGTTATTGCCAGAACCTGCCACGACAGAATGTAATAATGAGTGAAGAAATCAAAGGATATGTCCATTCTCTCGAAAGCTTTGGTTCAGTAGACGGACCGGGCGTCAGATATGTGATATTCCTGAGTGGATGTGCGATGCGCTGCCAGTTCTGCCATAATCCGGACACCTGGAAAATGGGAGAGGGGCAGCAGTACACCCCTTCTCAGCTTCTGAAACAGGCTCTTCGCTATAAGAATTACTGGGGTAACAAGGGTGGAATCACTGTGAGTGGCGGAGAACCTCTTCTCCAGATTGATTTTCTGATTGAATTTTTCCGTATGGCAAAGGCTGAAGGAGTCCACACAACTCTTGATACCAGTGCCAATCCTTATACAGAAAAAGAACCTTTTTATTCCAAATGGCTGGAGCTTATGAAGTATACTGATCTTGTCCTTCTCGACATCAAACAGATCGACGAAGAAGAACACATCAAGCTTACAGGACAGTCCAATAAGAATATCCTGACAATGGCACGGAAATTGTCAGATATGGGAAAACCGATGTGGATCCGCCACGTACTGGTTCCGGGAGGCAGCGATAAAGATGAGTATCTCCACAGGCTTGCAGATTTTATCCATACTTTAAAAACAGTGGAGAGAGTCGAAGTGCTTCCGTACCATACACTCGGTGTATTTAAGTGGGAACAGCTCGGAATTCCGTATCCGCTGGAGGGTGTCAGACCACCATCCGAAGAACGGATCAACAATGCCAGAGAAATTCTGGGAGCGATATAAAACCGGTCAGAGGACTGGAAAAGAAAAAGATCTCAATGTCAGTGATGGCAGGGGGATCTTTTTTGTGAATAAAGTGGCTGGAAATGCTTTTTCTACTTGACATTCCGGGCGGTTCATCATACATCTTTTGTAGATGTGTTATTGTGAATGGAGTGAACCAGTAACGATATATGAATATAAAATGTAGAGGAAAGGGAAGGTACAAATGAAAAACTGGGACAATGTGGTTTTGGTGCCGGAGTTCGATGAGCAGGGTGTTGCCTGTTATCGTCTGGAAGGCGGAGATTATGAAAATTTACACAGATTGGATGGTTTGGCGTAGGTATTGCAATGTTTGCGATTCCTGTTGCGCGTGAACTTTTTGGCGGAAGTACTACGGTTGAATGGGTACTGATTCTGATCGCAGGAGCATGTATGACGGCATCTGCATATTTTGGAATCAAATCTCTGACAATCATCAGCTATATTGCCGTACCGCTTGTTGCAGTCCTTGGAACAGTGGCAATGATCATGGCAGTAAGACAGGGTGATGGAACAATTGTAGATCAGTTTGCCAAATCCAGTGGTTCTCTGAGTGTTATCGGCGGCGCAGGACTTGCAATTGGTTCTTTTGTATCCGGAGAAACTGCAACACCGAACTTCACACGATTTGCAAAAAATGGCAAACAGGGAACGATCGCAACAGTAGTTGCCTTCTTTATCGGAAACTCTCTGATGTTCTTCTTTGGAGCTATCTCTTATATCTTTGTTGGTGGAAATGATATTTTTGAAGTTATGATTCGTCTGAATCTGTTCTATCTTGCAATCCTGGTTCTGGGATTAAATATCTGGACAACAAATGACAATGCTCTGTATACAGCAGGACTTGGTCTTGCAAACATTTTTAATAAGAGAAAGAAACCGATGGTCCTGATCTCCGGTGTTATCGGAACGCTGCTTTCTGTATGGCTGTATTACAACTTCTGCGGATGGCTGAATATTCTGAACTGTACACTGCCGCCGGTTGGTATCATCCTGGTAATTTCTTATTTTATGAATAAAAAAGCTTATGATACAGATACCTTTAAGATTGTAACTGTGAACTGGTTTGCAGTTGTCGGAGTTATTCTTGGTGCAATCGTGGCAAACGTAGTGACATGGGGAATCGCTTCTATCAACGGAATGGCAGTTGCTGCGGTATGTTATGTGATCGGAGAACTGGTTCATAAAAATAAATAAAATGAATCGAGATTTCTCGACAAAAAAGATTGCCGAATTACGACGGTAATCTTTTTTTGTTGGGAAATATATAGTACAATAGTAAAATGTATTTGAGTGTATTGCCGAAATGGAGTGAGTAAATGGCAAAAAAAAGAAGAAAACCGAAAATGGAGTTCCGCTATTACCAGATGTCAGCGGGAAGTCCGATCCTGGCGCTTCTTGGACAGAAGTGGGTCCAGAATTACGGGAATGATGTGGATTATCTTCACTTTCATAATTATCTTGAAATCGGGTACTGTTATGGCGGCAACGGACATATGGTGCTTGGTGAAGAGGAAGAACGTTTCTATGGAGGCATCGTTACGGTAATTCCGCCGAACTATCCGCATACGACAAACAGTGATATCGGTACGGTCAGTAAATGGGAATATCTGTTTATAGACGTTGAAGGATTTATGAAAAAATTTCTGGATAATCCGGTCAAGGCAGAAAAGGTGATTCAGCGTATCTATTCCAGGGCTTTGTTTTTTGAAGAGAAGGAGAATCTGTCTATCTCGGAAAAAATCCGCAAGATCATGGATATTATGAGAGATGGTGAAGAATTTTTTCTGGAGGAGGCGAAGGGAGTGCTTGCAGCACTTCTGGTAGAAATTGCCAGATTAAACAGAGGTTCGGGAGAGGACAAGGTTGCGGAAGATGCCGGTAAGCTTACCAATATGATCACCCGTGTATTGGATTATGTGTCATATCACTACATGGAGGATATCAAAGTAGAGGATCTGGCGAATATCTGTCATATCAGTGAGACGCATTTCCGGAGAGTGTTTACTTCCTACATGAAGATGAGCCCATTGGAATATATTAATACCGTACGTGTCTATACGGCATGTGAACTTCTGGAGACCACAGATGCCCCGGTTGCGGATATTGCTCACAAATGTGGGTTTACGACAAATTCGACATTTAACAGAAACTTTAAACAGCAGATGGGAGTCACTCCTCTCGAATGGCGGAAACGTCCGGAAAGCTATGAACAGCAGCTTCTGCGATTTAACATTCATTCAGAAAAAGGATGGTAAAAAAGAGAAAGGAATCATTGATATGTACGACTATAAGATTGTGGAGCAGGTTTCGAGAAAGAAAAAGAACATGTCCGGAGTTCTCCGGAAAGTAATGATTTTGTTTGCGGTGATCTTTGTGATCATGGGAATTGCAATATCCCAGTCCTTTATGCTGGCAGGATTTCTTCTTGCTGCGCTATATTTTGTGTTTGATATTTTCAGCCAGAAGGATTATGAGTACACTCTGGAAAATGATACACTCAGCATTGACGTGATCTATGGCAAAAAATACCGCAAGACTGCGCATGTACTGGAACTGAAAAACATGGAAGTAACTGCACCGCACTGGCATGAAAGTGTTGCGAAATACAAGAAAAACGGCGGTACGGAACAGTTGAAAAAATTTGACTATACCTCTTATGATGACAATATCCCGTACTATACAATGATCATCAAAGAAGACGGACGCAAGATTAAACTGCTTCTGGATCTTACAGAAGAGATGCTTCATACGATGAAAACACAACATCCTGAAAAGGTTTATTTTGCATAATTTCTTTGAAATTATGTGAAATGTGTACAAAAAATGAATGAAAAATTTATGAAATAAGAACAAAAGCCTCTCTTGTCGACAAGAAAAGTGTACAGAATGTCGAAAAGAGAGGATTTTTTTCATCAAAATGATATGAAGAAAAACGACAAAATACGAAAAACGAACAAAAAATACAAAACCAAAGGCTGTTCATAGTGCAAAATGGATAAAATGGTTGAAAATGCACATTATATGTGCGGTTATGCAAACTATATCAAAAAATGGGATGGTATAATCGGTTCATAAGCAATTCGGAAAAGAGAATACGCTTAATAAAAGGAGGACACATTCATGAAGAAAAAATTACTTGCAGTATTACTGACAGGCGTTATGGCAGCGTCTTTCGCAGGAACAGCCACAGTTGTTTCCGCTGATTCCGGAGATGACAATACATTAACCGTATGGGCATGGGACCAGAACTTCAATATCAAATCCATGCAGATGGCTGGTGAGCAGTACGCAAAAGACCACGAAGGATTCTCAGTAGATATTATCGAAACATCTTCTGATGACTGCCAGACAAAACTTACAACAGCAGCTAACGCTGGTGACTACAGCACACTTCCGGACATCGTTCTGATGCAGGACAACAGCTATCAGAAATATCTGAAGAGCTATCCGGACGCTTTCACAGATCTCAAAGATATGGATATCAACTGGGATGATTTCGGAAAACTGAAACAGTCCTACTCCATGGTAGATGATACACATTATGGTGTTCCGTTTGATAATGGTGCTGTTATTGCATGCTATCGTACAGATATCCTTGAAGAAGCCGGATATACACTGGATGACCTGACAGACATCACATGGTCCAAATTCATGGAAATCGGTAAAGACCTTCACGAAAAAACAGGTAAATACCTCCTTACAAGCGAAGCTACAGGCGGCGACACTCTGATGATGATGATGCAGTCCTGTGGAGCTAACTTCGTAAATGAAGACGGCGAAGCTTACATCGTTGGAAACGATGTTGCAGAAAAATGCATCAACCTTTATGTAGACCTCGTTAAAAATGATGTTGTTAAACTTGTAAACAACTGGGATGAATACATCGCAACAATCACAGGCGGCGAAGCAGCCGGTATCGTAAATGGTAACTGGATCACAGCTACTCTGATGGCTACAGAAGACCAGAAAGGTCTCTGGGAAATCACAACAATGCCTAAGGTTGATGACGTTGATACAGCTACAAACTATGCTAACAACGGTGGATCTTCCTGGTATATTACATCCAACTGCAAGAATGTAGAACTCGCAGAAGATTTCCTTGCAAGCACATTCGGTTCCAGCACAGACTTCTATGATGCAATCCTTCCGGTATCAGGTGCAATCTCCTGCTATCTGCCGGCTGGTGAATCTGAAGTTTACAATGAGCCAAACGAATTCTTCAACGGACAGGCAATCTTCTCAACAATTGTAGAATACTCTTCTCATATTCCGGAGTTCACAAAAACACCGTATCACTATGAAGCAAGAGAATGCGTCAACACAGCAGTTGTTAATATTGTAAATGGTACATCTGCAGAAGATGCTCTTCAGGAAGCACAGGATACACTTGCATTCAAGATGACAGAGTAATCTGGTTCTGAATCCTTAAGTGAAATCGAACTAAGTAGTAAGTAAAGTGAGCGCGGGGGACTGCTTGCAGTCCCCTGTCTTACGTTGAAGTTTTGAAAGGGGGAGTTCCTGTGAATTCCAAGAAAAAAGGCATGACTCTGGTTGCGAAACAGAGAGCTGCAGGCTGGTTATTCCTTGCACCTGCGTCTATCATGATCGCAGTTATGAGCTTTTATCCGATGATTCGTGCGTTCATCATTTCTTTACAGACGGGCGCTGGCGCAAATATGAGATTTGCAGAGCCAATTTTCAGTAACTACAAACGTATTCTGGCAGATAAAGTATTTCAGCAGTCTATTGTAAATACTTTCCTTTACCTGATCATTCAGGTGCCGATCATGCTCGTGCTTGCGATTCTTCTGGCACAGCTTCTGAACAACAAAGACCTGAAATTCAGAGGATTTTTCCGTACATGTGTATTCCTTCCATGTGCAACATCTCTGGTTTCCTATTCCCTGATTTTCCGTTCCATGTTTGCTACAGATGGTCTGATCAACAGTATTCTGATCAGACTTGGAATTTTATCGACAGGTTATAACTTCCTGGGTAACTCGACCAGTGCCAAGATTGTGATCATCCTTGCACTGATCTGGAGATGGACAGGATATAACATGGTATTTTATCTGGCAGGCCTGCAGAATATCGAATATTCTGTATATGAGGCGGCTAAGATTGATGGTGCGAACGGCTGGAAAACATTCTGGAAGATTACCGTTCCGCTTTTGAAACCGACAATTATCATGACATTTATCATGTCAATTAATGGTACACTGCAGTTGTTCGATGAGTCTGTCAACCTGACAAAAGGCGGACCGGCAAACTCCACAATTACAATGTCCCATTATGTTTACAATACATGTTTTATCAATGTACCGAATTTTGGATATGCATCAGCAATGTCATTCCTCATTTTCATTATGGTAGCCGTACTTGCATTTATCAACTTGAAAGTAGGTGATACACGTGACTAAGAAAAACAAATCAGCCATTCAGAGAAGATTGATTCCTACCTATATTTTTCTGATCATCGTGTCATTTATTTCGGTATTCCCGTTATACTGGATGATCTCAGCCGCAACTAATACATCAACAGATGTATCCCGTGGACGAATTATTCCGGGCAGCCACTTCATGGAAAACTTCCATAATCTGACAGCACAGCAGCCACTTTGGAGAGCACTTGGAAACTCTTTCTTCTATGCGATCCTCACTACAGTGATCTGTCTGCTGATCTGTTCTATCGCAGGATATGGATTTGAAGTATACCATGACAAAGGAAAAGACAGACTGTTTTCTATTCTGCTTCTTGCTATGATGGTTCCGCAGGTTGCAACTATGGTTCCGTTATTCAAGATGTTCTCTAAAGCAGGACTTCTGAATACAGCAGTTGGTTTTATCCTTCCGATCATTTCTACACCGTTTATGATCATGATGTTCCGTCAGAACGCAAGATCTTTCCCTGTAGATATTATCGAAGCAGCTCGTATTGATGGATTGAGTGAAGTAAGAATCTTCTTCCAGATGTTCATTCCTACTATGAAATCTACATATGCAGCTGCCGCAGTTATTACCTTTATGAATGCATGGAACTCTTACCTGTGGCCGAAGGTAATCATGACAGATAACAAAGCAATGACAATGCCAATGTTGATCGCAAACCTGATCACAGGTTATGTAACAGATTATGGTATGCTGATGTGCGGCGTATTATTCTGTTCCATCCCGACAATGGTTGTATTCTTCGTACTGCAGAAACAGTTCGCAGAAGGTATTACCGGAGCGGTTAAATAAATCAGCGGATTTCGAATGTTTGCAGAATTACCGGAATTGCGAAGCAATGAAGTAATTCGGGGAGTGTTACAACAACGAAA
This sequence comes from Blautia intestinalis, assembly GCF_014297355.1. Classification (GTDB taxonomy): domain Bacteria; phylum Bacillota; class Clostridia; order Lachnospirales; family Lachnospiraceae; genus Blautia_A; species Blautia_A intestinalis. Next base: position 24,002 of record NZ_JACOQE010000017.1, read on the forward strand.
TTTAAAAAAAGGATGCTGCGTGGTCCAGTGGGTATATTGCATAATATGTCCCGTACAGATTATGCAGCATCCTTTTTTGGCAAAATACAACAACAGGAGGATAAGAATGAAAACTTTTGATTATTCTTTAGTAAAAGATCCGCAGTATTTCAAAGACGGAAGAATGGACGCACATTCTGACCATACATATTACAGAGATGGGGAGGAAGCACAGGAAAAAGAAACTTCCTTCCGTTATGATCTCAACGGAATCTGGAAATTCCATTATGCCCGTAACTATGGAAGTGCTGTTCCGGGATTCGAAAAAGAAGAATATTGCTGCAAAGACTGGGATGATATCCGTGTACCGGCTCATATCCAGATGGAAGGATATGATGCGCCGCAGTATGCCAATGTACAGTATCCGTGGGAAGGCCATGAGGATATTCATCCGGGCGAGATTCCGGAGCATTTTAATCCGGTTGCAAGCTATGTAAAATACTTTGAAGTGCCGGAAGAAATGCAGGGAAAACGTCTCTTTATCTCTTTTCAGGGAGCAGAAAGCGGCATTGCATTATGGCTCAACGGACAGTTTGCAGGATATAGTGAAGACTCTTTTACACCGTCAGAATTTGAACTGACCGAGTATGTAAAAGAAGGCGAAAATAAACTTGCAGCACAGGTATTCAAATGGACAGCAAGCAGCTGGTGTGAGGACCAGGACTTCTTCCGCTTCTCCGGAATTTACAGAGATGTTTATCTTTATACTGTACCGGAAGTTCATATTTATGATCTTCAGATCCGTGCAATTCCGGATGAAACTTTAAGTACAGCAGCACTTGAAATCCGTACAAATACATGGGGTAAAGGTACAGTGAAAATTACACTTTCCAAAGATGGAGAGACTGTAATTGAAGACAAAAAAGCACTGGATGGCGAAGAAATCTACGCATGGAAAGTAGAAAATCCGGTGCTCTGGAGTGCAGAAGATCCGCAGCTTTATGATCTGAAAATGGAGGTATATAACGAGTCCGGTGAACTTCAGGAAGTGATTCCGCAGAAGGTTGGATTCCGTCGTTTCGAGATGAAAGACGGAATTATGACACTGAACGGCAAACGTATCGTATTCAAGGGTGTGAACCGTCATGAATTCAGTTCTGTGAGCGGACGTCATGTCTCCGAAGAAGAGCTTCGCAAAGACCTCAAGATTATGAAACAGAACAATATCAACGCGATCCGCACCTGTCATTATCCGGATGCATCTTTGATCTATGAACTCTGCGATGAGTACGGAATCTATATGATCGATGAGACAAATCTGGAATCTCACGGTTCCTGGGATATCGCAGAGTTTACAAAAGACTACACTTACGTTGTGCCGCACGATAACCCAGAATGGCTGGATATGATGCTTGACCGTGCAAACTCCATGTATCAGAGAGACAAGAATCATGCGGCAATCCTTATCTGGTCCTGTGGAAATGAGTCCTTCGGAGGAAAGGATATCTTTGAAATGTCACAGTTCTTCCATAAGGCAGACCCGACCCGTCTGGTCCACTATGAAGGAGTCTGCCATGATCGCAGATACAATGACACCAGTGACATGGAAAGCCAGATGTATCCGTCTGTAGAAGCAATTAAAGAGTTCCTTGCAAAGGACGATTCCAAACCGTTTGTCTGCTGTGAATATACACATGCAATGGGAAATTCCTGCGGTGCAATGCACAAATATACAGATCTGACAGATACAGAGCCGAAGTATCAGGGTGGATTTATCTGGGACTATATTGACCAGTCTATCTACAAAAAAGACCGCTACGGTAAAGAATTCCAGGCATACGGCGGTGACTTCGGAGAACGTCCGACAGACTATAATTTCAGTGGAAATGGTATTGCATACGGCGGAAACAGAGATGCTTCTCCGAAGATGCAGGAAGTGAAGTTCAATTACCAGAACATCACTGCAGAAGTCAGCGCAGACAGCGTAAAAGTCATCAACAAGAACCTGTTTGTGAATACAGATATTTTTGACTGCAAGGTTACGGTTGCGAAGGATGGTAAAGTGATTCGCAAGGCTTCTCTTGCGACAGCAGTTGCTCCGTTAAGTGAAAAAACTTATGCGCTTCCACTTACAAAAGAAGAGAAAGCAGGCGAATATGCAGTAACCGTTTCATTCCATCTGAAAGAGGATAAAGTGTGGGCAAAAGCAGGACATGAAGTTGCTTTCGGACAGTATGTATACAAGGTAGAAGTACCGAAAAAGGCATGCCCTGAAGGGGTGGAAGTGATTCGCAGCACACACAATATCGGTGTCAGAGGTGCCCATTTTGAAGTGCTTTTCTCCGTATTAAACGGTGGACTGACATCTTATAAATATGCCGGAAAAGAGATGATCGAGGCGATTCCGAAACCAAACTTCTGGCGTGCACCAACTGACAACGACTGTGGAAATCTTATGGGAATGCGCTATGGACAGTGGAAACTTGCCAGCATGTACTTAAGCCATAAAGACTTCCGCAAGGGACCATATGGCCCGGGAAATATGCCTGAGGTTGAGACTGCAGAGAAGACTGTAAAGGTAACTTACACATATCTTATGCCGACTACACCGACCAGTGAATGTAAGCTTTCCTATGAAGTGTTCGGCGATGGAAGAGTAAAAACAACGCTTACTTATGATCCTGTCAAGGAACTTGGAGATATGCCGGAATTTGGTGTGATCTTCAAATTCAATGCAGATTATGACCGCGTAGAATGGTATGGACTTGGTGAGACAGAAACCTATTCTGACCGTAAAAAAGGTGCAAAACTCGGTATCTATGCAAACAAAGTTGCAGACAATATGGCAAGATACATGGTTCCACAGGAATGTGGTGCAAAAGAAGAAGTTCGCTGGGCAAAAGTAACTGACCGTAAGGGCAGAGGAATGCTCTTTGAGATGGATGAACACAACGGACCGATGATGTTCTCCGCACTTCCATATACTCCACATGAGATGGAAAATGCAATGCATCCATATGAGCTTCCGGAAGTTCATTATACGGTTGTACGTGTAGCAAAAGATCAGATGGGTATCGGCGGTGATGACAGTTGGGGCGCTCGTACACATGAAGAATATTTGCTGAAGACCGACAAAAAAATGGAATTTTCCTTTGTATTTAAAGGACTTTAAGAGGAGAAAAAATGGCTAAACAGATTAAATACGGACGTTATCTTCACGGTGGAGATTATAACCCGGAGCAGTGGCTTGACCGCCCGGATATTCTTCAGAAAGACATCGAATATTTCAAAAAAGCTCATATTAACACTGTATCAGTAGGGATCTTTTCCTGGGCTGTTCTTGAACCTGAAGAAGGAAAATATAACTTCGACTGGCTGGAAGAAATCATCAATAATCTCTATAAAGAGGGGATTCATACCATTCTTGCAACTCCGTCAGGAGCAAGACCGAAATGGATGGCAGACAAATACGAAGAAGTCCTTCGTATGGACCCGGACAGAACAAGAAGATTCTTCGGCGGCAGACATAACCACTGCTTCACCTCTCCGGTATACAGAGAAAAGGTCCATGCGATCGATAAGAAGTTAGCTGAAAGATTCGGCAAACATCCGGCAGTTATGCTGTGGCATATTTCCAATGAATTTGGCGGTGAATGCCACTGCCCACTGTGTCAGGCGAAGTTCAGAGAGTGGCTGAAAGAGAAATACGGCACGATTGAAAACCTCAACAAACGCTGGTGTACCACATTCTGGAGTCATATCTACAACAGTTTTGATCAGATTGAAAGTCCGTCCACAAAAGGTGAAAATGAACTTCATGCTCTGAAACTTGACTGGAAACGTTTTGTGACAGACCAGACGATCGACTTTATCAAAAATGAAGTAGATGCAATCCGTGAGGGTGGTTCTGAACTGCCTGTAACCGCAAATCTGATGTATGATTATGACGGTCTTGATTACAAGAAATTCAAAGATGTTCTTGATATTGTGTCATGGGATAACTACCCGGGATGGCACAAAAAAGAAGAATATGTTACAGCTGTTGATGTGGCAATGCAGCATGACCTGATGCGCAGTATCAAGAAAGCACCGTTCTTTCTGATGGAATCCTGTCCGTCTGCAACCAACTGGAAACCGATCAATAAACTTAAGAAACCGGGAATGCTTCTGGCAGGATCGCTGCAGGCAGTTGCTCACGGTTCTGACAGTGTTCTGTACTTCCAACTCCGCCAGAGCCAGGGGGCTTCAGAGAAATTCCACGGTGCGGTGATCGATCATTACGGCAAAGATGATACTCGTGTTTTCCGTGAAGTGACAGAGGTTGGAGAAGCTCTGGAACAGATTCAGGAAACGGTTGGAACTAACATGAAGTCTCAGGCAGCGGTACTCTATGACCGTGAAAATGACTGGGCAATCGCAGATGTACAGGGACCGCGAAATGAAGATATGCATTATCGTGAAAATGTGCAGAAGAACTACCGCGCGCTGAGAGAACAGGGATTGAATGTAGATATTATCGCGATGGAACATGACCTTGCAGACTACAAAGTCCTGGCAGCTCCGATGGCATATATGTTCAGGGACGGCTACGAAGAAAAACTCCGCACTTACGTAGAAAACGGCGGAACGCTGGTACTTTCCTACTGGTCAGGGCTGGTAGACGGCACAGACAAATGTTTCCTTGACGGAACTCCATATGGTCTGATGGACGTAACCGGAATTCGCAGCGCAGAGATAGATGCGCTGTATGACTGGGAAGAAAACCATGCAATTCCGGAGAAGGGAAGTCATCTCGGAATCAGTAATGTATATACCTGCAAAAATCTCTGTGAACTGGTTGAAGTTTCTGATGCAGAAGTGTTGATGCGCTACGGCGAAGATTTCTATCAGGGATATCCGGTACTGACACACAAAACATTCGGCAAAGGTCACGTATACTATGTATGCGCTGATATGGAACTTGGATTCTATCAGGATTTCTACGGCAGAGTAGCAGCAGAAGCCGGACTGAAATCCCCGGTCGAATTCATTCCGGAAGGTGTTTCAGTAACAGTCAGAGAAAGTGATGACACAGAATATCTCTTCATCCAGAACTACGCGCGTAAGCCACAGACCGTTGCTGTTCCGGCAGAATATGAACTGCTCTACGGAACTGAAAGCGAAGTCATGGCACCGCTTCAGACAAGGATTTTGAAGAAAAGTAAATAAAACAAAAACAAGGGGACTGTCGAGGCAGTCCCCTTGTTATATGATTTTGTGAGAACAAAGAAAGTTTACAGTTAAAAATAGATATTGCAGATTGTTGCGTACAGTGAATAAAAACTGTTTGAAAGAGAAAATCCAACCAGATTGAAGTTGAATTGTGAAAATGGTATGATATTGATAACTGTTTACAGAGGCATCATATTGAAAATAATGGGTCAGAAGTGCTGAGATGGAGCTGCTTCTGTTGGAAAAGGAGCTGTGTATGAAATTTTTTCATTTATCGGATCTGCATATAGGATTGAAACTGATGAACCGGGATCTTCGGGAAGATCAGGAATATATATTGGATGAAATTACAGAACTGGCGCGCAGGGAACGGCCGGATGCGGTGGTAATTGCGGGTGACATTTACGATAAGGCAGTTCCGTCAGCGGAGGCGGTGGAGGTTTTTGACCGTTTTTTGGTCGGACTCACCGAAGCAGTGCCGGATGCGGTTATTATGATGATCAGCGGGAACCACGACAGTGCTCCGAGAGTCAACTGTTTCCGCAAAGTCCTTTCCGGGCAGAACATCTATATGGTGGGACAGCCGCCGCGTACAGAGTCAGAATATATCGAAAAAGTAACACTGAATGATGCGTACGGAGAGGTGAATTTTTATCTGCTTCCGTTTGTGAAACCGTCCATGGTAAAACAGATCACAGGTACGGATAAAAACGGAAATAATCTTTCTTATAATGAGACATTGCATCGGCTGATCGATCGTGAAACCATCAATCAGAACAAGAGAAATGTGCTGGTCAGTCATCAGTTTTATCTCCCGACGGGTAAAAAGGCAGAAGAAATTGAACGTATGGATTCTGAGATGCGCACCGTCGGAAATATTGATGAGGTATCTGTGGATGTGTTGGGAAATTTTGATTATGCAGCACTCGGACACATCCACAAACCAATGAAAGTCGGGAGTGAATTTTACCGTTATTGTGGTACACCGCTTGCCTGTTCCGTAAGCGAGGCACAGCAGCAAAAAGGTGTAGTCATGGTCGAAATGGAAGAAAAAGGAAGCACAAAAATGACGATTCTTCCACTGACACCGCTGCATCAGGTGAGAGTCATAAAAGGGACACTGGAAGAAGTATTACGGGAAGCCAGTGGGGATTATGTGACAGTTATTCTGACGGATACAGTTGATCTTGATGTGATCGATATGCAGGAGAGAATCCGCCTGGCATTTCCGAATCTTCTTGAAATCCGCAGAGAAAATCAGCGAAAAGCAGATTACAGCAGAAATATTCAGGAAGAAGAATTACTGGATCCGTACGAACTGTGCTGTTCTTTCCTGAAGGAGATCGATGACGAAGAAAAGTTGATTCTGCAGGATGTACTTCATACTGTTCAGGGGGTGAAATAACATGAAACCTTTGAAACTGAAAATGCAGGCATTTGGGTCTTATGGTGAGGAAACCCTGATCGATTTTGAAAAAGTAAATCAGAATCTTTTCCTTATTACAGGCGATACCGGAGCAGGAAAAACAACGATTTTTGACGCGATCGTGTTTGCACTGTATGGTGAAGCAAGTTCCTCTGCAAACAAAAAAGAGGGTGTGGTTTTGCAGAGTCAGTATGTCGATTTTGCAAAAGAACCTTTCGTGGAGCTTACCTTTTCGGAGGGTAATAACGCAGACAGTGAAATCTATACAGTACGTCGTGTTCCGCGTCATCTGAAGCCGATTACAAGAGGGGCCGGCAAGGGAGGACAGCGCGAAATTACAGGTTCTGTCAGCCTTATTGTGCCGGATGGAATGGAATATCCGTCCAAAGAAGCAGACAGTAAACTGCAGGAAATTGTGGGCCTTACAAAGAGTCAGTTTATGCAGGTTGCAATGATCGCGCAGGGGGAATTTATGGATCTTCTCCGTGCGAAATCAGATGATAAAAAGGTCATTTTCCGGAAGCTTTTTAACACAGAAATGTATCAGGATATTGTGACGGAACTGGGGAACCGCAAGCGGGAAAAAGATAAAGAAATTGCGATTTTAAAGACGCAGTGCCAGACTGAGGCTGTCCGGATCCGGATACCTGAAACATATGAACTTCAGAAAGAAATGCAGCAGTCGAGGAGACAGATTGAAGAAGGTCAGACGGCAGGACTTGCTGATTTTATGGACAGATTGGGAGCTCTCTGTAACTGGATGAAAAAGGAACTTGAGATCGCAGAGAGCGCATATAAGGAAGTGGAATGTGCCCGGACCAGTAAGGGAGAGGAGCTTGCAAAAGCGGAAGAACTTCTGAAATGGTTTGTTCAGTTTGAAAAGGCAGAGGAAGAACTGCAAAGATATGAGGCACAGGAACCGGAGATGATCCGTGCGAAAGAGCTGGCGGGGCAGATCCGTGCGGTTTATGAAATCGCAGAAAAATATAACCAGTATCATGAAGCAGAAACGACATGGACAGACAGTGTCCGGGTTTTGAAAGAGTGGGAAGAAAAAATACCGAAACTTCTGGAAACGTTAAAGGCAACACAAACAACAGAAAAAACGGAGCACCAAAAGTATAATCAGGAAATAGAAAGATACAGTATAATCAGCGAAAAAGTGCGAAAATCCCGTGAAATCCTCAATGCGATCAGGCAGAAAGAAAGAGAAATTACAGCAGATAAGAGGGCGGCAGAGAACGCAGAGAAGGATTTTGCAGAAGCGGAAACTGCGCTTGAAAATCAGGAAAAACAGGAAGCTGAGTGGAAAAAAGAAAGTGATAAACTGGCGGATACGGATAAAATGCTGGCGGGGTGGGAAGCCGGAAGTCAGGAAGCAGAAAGTCTTCGTCAGGAACTGGATGCGGTGTCAGATATCCGCGATCAGGCGGGAGAAAGCCTTGCGAAAGCAAAGAAAAAACTGGAAATTTATGCAAAAACCAGTAAGGAATATCAGGAACATAAGGACAGCTATGAGAAGATGCGGCAGATGTTTCTGAATGAGCAGGCAGGAATGCTTGCAGCTGATCTGAAACCGGGGATCCCCTGTCCGGTCTGTGGTTCGACAGATCATCCACATCCGTTCGCAGGAGCGGTGGATCATGTGGATATCTCACCTGAAAAACTTCAAAAAATAGCAGAAGATGTGGAAAACCTCCGTACAAAACAGGAACAGGCGGCAAACGAATCCCATGCGGCAAAGACCAGGTATGAGACAAGAAAAGAGAACTTTGTGGAGGCGGTCGGCAGACTTCGTAACCGCATGCAAAAGAGCATTCCGGAGATTCAGAAAGATGCCGGATTATCCGAAATGAATGAAGCACTTAAAATCTGGAAAAACGCTATAGATCGTTCACTGAAAACATTGAAAAAAGATGCGGAGAAACTTGGAAAAATCCGTGAACTTCTTCAGAATGCGGATGATCAACGCGGAAAACTGAAAGAAAAACTCGAACTTTGTCGAACGGCACAGACAGAAGCTGCCAGAAAGCTTACAGAAGATACGGCACAGTTAAACAGTTTCCGCACATCCTGTGAGTTTGCATCAGAAAAAGAAGCTTCTGATACATTGGAAAAAGCAGAAATTGCAAAGCAGGCATCAGAAAAAATTTACAAAAGAGCAGCAGATGCACTCGATGCAGCATCATCTGCGAAACAAAATGCGGAGACATTGATCACGAAATATCAGAAAGAAATACCTGCGCAGGAGGAGAATTTTGCAGTGAAAAAAGCTGCATATATGGACTTTATGCAGGAGAAACAGATGACTGAGGAAGCGTGGAAACAGCTTGCGAAAGAAAACAGCAGGGATGATGAAAAGGAACTGACAGATACAGTCAATGCGTACAGGGAAGCGAAAGCAGCAGCGATTGCGCAGAAAAAAGCAGCAAATGAGGCGATTGGCGAAGCACAGAAACCGGATCTTGACAAGATAAAAGCAGAAAAAGAAGAGACGGAAACTGTTTATCAAATGGCAGAAAAGAAGTACAATCAGTTAAAAATGGACTGCAAAAACAATCAGGAAATTTTTACCGCATTGTCTGCGCGGATGGAGAAACGCAAAGCAGTTGTAGAGGAACATGCACGGATCGATACACTGTACCGCATGACATCCGGAAATGTGAGCGGTTCGCGAATGGATCTGGAAACTTTTGTACAGAGATATTATCTGGAAAGAATCCTATATGCAGCGAACCGACGTTTTCAGGAAATGTCGGCAGGACAGTTTGAACTTCGGATGTATGATCTCAAAAAAGCCGGTGAGGGTAAAAACAGAGGTCTTGATCTGATGGTGTATTCCACGGTGACAGGAAAAGAGCGTGAAGTACGGACACTTTCCGGCGGAGAATCCTTTATGGCGGCATTGTCCCTTGCGCTTGGCATGGCAGATCAGATCCAGCAGAGCTCAGCGGCCATCAATTTGGATATGATGTTTATCGATGAGGGCTTTGGCTCGCTCGATGAACATTCCAGAAACCAGGCAGTTCGTGTATTACAGGAGATGGCGGAAGGATCAAGACTGATCGGAATCATTTCCCATGTATCGGAGCTGAAACAGGAGATAGAAGATCAGCTGATCGTCACAAAGGATGAAAACGGAAGTCATGTGAAATGGCAGATCAGTTAAGAGGTATCAGGAAAAATGACACAGGAAACATTGAAAAAACTGGCGCAATTGCTGGAACAGGATCAGTTTGAACTGATTTTGCCGGAAAATGTGCAGCCAGATGAAACAAAAATAGAAGGTGAGGGGACACGAGGCAGAGATATCCGACTTGTATATCTGATGAATGATGCAGCAGAAAGCTTTCTGGTATTTCGAAATGCCCGGATGACGGGAGAGTATCACAGTGAATATCAAGGGCAGCTACAGGCCACGATGAACCGGCAGGCGGACGGGTATGTAATGGTCGTCAGACAGGGGGCGACAGTGTTGACTCTGTTTTTTGAAGATATTGATCTGGAAGTACATTTATATGAATATGCATATACCGGTCATTTCTGGGTGAAGAAATATGAGTATCTCCGCCAGCTGGAATACCGTCTGGCAATTTTGCGGGACAAGCGTGATTATCTTGGAGAAGAGTACTGTACTGAAGAGGAAAAAGAACTGTCGGTGCTTGTGGAATTTCCTCCGTTAAATTACTGCTGTTATCCGGCTGTCCCGGAAAAGTATATCGTGCCACGGGAAAATCCCTGGATCCCGTCAGAAAAAGCCATTATTTATATGAAAAAACTTGCTGTGGAGTGCAGAGATGTTTATTTTGAAAAAATGCTGGAGACATATCGGAAACGTCCGACAAAATTCCGGGCAAAAAGAATCGCAGCCATGCTTCACAAAACAAAACATGCTGCGGTTGTGGATCACCTGACGCAAAAACTTCAGGATGCAACGAAAGGATATAAAAGGCGATTTCCGGGAGAGGCTTTAGAAAAAGCTTATCAGGAAGTGCTTGCAAGAGTAAAAAAGCGGCAGTCAGAACTAAAAAATCAAGGAATCCGCGCAGATATTTTACGTGAAGAACCCTTCACGATTGCGCGTGACTCCCTGGATTATAAACTGTATCTTATGATATGGAAAGAACGCCGGGGAAATCGAATAACAGAGATAGAAGAATATATCTGTTAAGCGTTTTTCATTTTACCGAGCTCTTTTCTGGCAAAAACGACTGCAAGTATAAAAGCCGCGGTATCAGCAATCGGACCGGCATACATTACTCCGTCGATTCCCATAAACATCGGAAAGATTACAACGAGTGGCAGCAGGAAGATTACCTGTCTTGTTAATGACATGATGATACCGAGAGTGGCCTTTCCTATAGAAGTAAAAAATCCTGCAGACATTGGCTGAATTCCGTTGGCAAATGTCAGGAGCATAAAAATCCGCAGATATTTTTCGGCGAATTTAAAATACAGATCACTTCCGCCACCGAACATTCCGACGATCTGGTGTGGGAAAAGCTGGAAGCAAAGGAAAAAAATCGTGGCGATAATTGTACAGGCAGTTGCAGAGTAGCGGTATGTCTGACGCACGCGGTCATATTTTCTGGCTCCGTAATTAAATCCCCAGATAGGCTGCGCACCCTGTGAGATTCCGATGCAGATTGCGAGAAATACCATATTTACTTTTGAAACAATGCCGACACAGGCAATCGGAATGTCACTTCCATAGACAGAAGCGGCACCGTAATAGCGGAGAATGTTATTCATAACAATCTGTACAGCCGCAATGGCAATCTGATTGATACCGGATGCAAGTCCGAGCGAAGTGATCGCACGCAGGTGTTTAAGTTTTGGCTTCAGCATGCTGCGGTCAAGGTACATCTTACGGAATTTTGTAAAGTAGATCACGACAAGGATTGCAGATACAACCTGCCCGATCACGGTTGCCCATGCACCGCCTTTGATTCCCCATTTAAAACCAAAAATAAACAATGGGTCAAGAATCGTATTGATAATTGCACCGGTCAGGGTACACATCATGGAATACGTAGGGCTGCGGTCGGCGCGGATAAGATGGTTTCCGCCGACGGACAAAGTAAAAAACGGAAGACCGATGGCGATGATGCTTACATAGTCTGTGGCATAAGGCATAACTGTGTCTGTCGCTCCGAAGAAAACGAGCAGCGGATGCAAAAAAAGCAAAATGATCGCGGCAACCGATACACCGGTGATGACAAGCGTTGTCAGTGCACTTCCGGCAATTTCGCTTGCTTTGTGCTCTTTGCCGGCGCCCATTTCGAGATTGTAGTTGGATGCGCCGCCGATACCGAGGAGCAGTGCGGCAGCAGTTGAAATCGTTGTGACCGGAAATGCGATGTTTGTTGCAGCGTTTCCGAGCATTCCGACACCCTGACCGATAAAAATCTGGTCGACAATATTATAAAGTGCATTGACCAGCATACTGATGATCGCAGGTATCGCAAATTTGGCGAGAAGACTGCCGACTGGCGCAATTCCCAGAGGATTGTCTGCATTTGTTGTATTGGATGGATTCAAAATAACGACCTCTTTCTTCTATAGTAATGTGATATAATATCACAGAACCCAGTATAACACAAAAAATAAAGAATGTGGGAGGGGAATTATGGAGCAAAAATATTTGATTGACACAGAAGAAAATAAAATGTTTCTGAAGGAGATACGAGAAAATCTGCTGAACTTTGGACATCGTTTCCCGGCACCGGACGGGACCTGCTATTATCTTGGAGATGATGGTACTCCATGGAAAATACGTAACCGCGATACATATGAGACATGCAGGATGCCTCATGTCTATACAATCGGGAAATATCTGGGACATGAAGGCAGCGAAGAACTGATCGATGCCGCGATAAAGGGACTGAGAGGTGCGGCGAAGGATAAGGAAAACGGCGGGTGGTTTTCATCGGTTACACCTGATGGAGGACATGTAGAAAACAAGCTCTGCTATGTACATGCATTTGTGATTCTTGCTGCTTCAGATGCTGTTCTGGCAGAATATCCGGAGGGCAAAGAATTACTGCGGGATGCACTGGATACATATGACCGCTATTTCTGGAATGAAGAAGCAGGAATGGCGTGTGATACATGGAATACAGAATTTACCGTGCTGGATTCGTACAGAGGTTTAAATGCCAATATGCATACAGTAGAAGCTTTTCTGGCAGCAGCCGATGTGACTGGAGACGAAAGGTATCGTGTGAGATGTGGACGGATTATCAGACATGTGATCGGCTGGGCTGCCGATAATGAATGGAGGATTCCGGAACATTATACAAGTGACTGGAAACCGGATCTGGAATGTAACAGAGACCATCCGGATGATCAGTTCAAACCATATGGGGCAACACCGGGACATGGACTGGAATGGGCGAGACTGATTATACAGTGGGCGCTTTCTACTTATAAAAAAGATGATAAAAAAGCAGATTTGTATATTGAGTCGGCAGAGAAGCTTTTTGACAGAGCTGTGAAGGACGGCTGGAATGCGGATGGTGAACCGGGCATTGTATATACCACGGACTGGAATGGCAAACCGGTAGTCCATGACAGGATGCACTGGGTACTTGCAGAAGCCATCAATACATCCGCAGTGCTCTGGCATGTTACCGGAAAACAGAAATACGCCGATGCTTATGCTGGATTTATGGAATATCTGGACGAAAAAGTACTGGATCATAAAAATGGTTCCTGGTTTCATCAGATGGATTGTAACAATGTACCGAGCAATACTGTATGGCCGGGCAAACCGGATCTTTATCATGCAGTGCAGGCAACATTGATTCCTTATTATGTGCCGGATCTTTCGATTGCGGTTGCTGTCAAAGAAGGAAAAAGGATATAGGAAAAATAAATTGACTTTTTTCAAAAAATGTGTTGACAGCCCGGTTAGAAAGTGTTATTCTAACTGAGCTGTCACGAAGAATTGTTTCTTCTGAATAAACAATTTGAAATGTTTTGAAAAAAGCAAAAAAAGTTGTTGACAATCCGGTGAGGATGTGATAGAGTAAACAAGTCGCCTGAGAGCGACGCACAAACATCAAAAAAGCTTCGAAAAAACTTGAAAAAAGTACTTGACAAGCACTGATGAATGTGATAAAGTAAACGAGCTGTCTGAGAGACAGTCAGTTAAGAACCTTGATA
>NZ_JACOQE010000018.1 GCF_014297355.1 Blautia intestinalis
TGTGTGGTAACTTTACAATATCAAATACTGGTAAGAATTGCCATTGCCTATTTTATTATTGAGAAAAAGAAAGCTGCGCCACAGCCTTGGCAGGCCATCGCGCAGCGATTTTGTTCAACTTGAATTTGTCTGGCTCTTTACATAAATGGAGTTTCATTTTCACATCAGCCATACAGATTATCTCTTCAATTTTTATACATTCTGATTTGAATTTTTAGAACCAGTTATAAAATATTGTTCTTCGGGGTTATTACAATCTATTTCAAACAGCCGATCTAATTCATAGTTGTTTAAATATGCCGTTTTACTTATATTGGACGAGCCAATAATTACAAAGGCTTTATTATCATTAGCAATGTAATAAAACTTACCATGATAAAAAGGTTTGAGCTGATAATTCTTTTAACACGTCACAAAGCAGTTCAAAACCGGTCTGTATATCCGCTACAGCGGTGGCTTCTGCCGGATTATGGCTGATACCTCCGATACTCGGCACGAAGATCATCGCGGTCGGGAAATGCTTTCCGAATACCATCGAGTCGTGTCCGGCGCCGCTGTTCATATGCTTATACGCGAGATGTTTCTCTTCACAGTGCCGCTCGATCACCCGAATCACGTTCGGATCCATCTGTACGGACTCCAGCCAGTCATTCTGTCGAAGCCGGGTCTGAAAGCCCTTGCGTTCGATGGATTCCAGTACACGTTTCAGAAGAACCACATCTTGAAGCAGTTCCTCATTGCTACCATCGCGCAGATCGATGAGCAGATTCACTCGATCTGCAATGACATTCTGCATTCCAGGAAATACCTGTATCGCGCCATAGGTAAGGGTGGCAGAAGGAGCCTGCGCCATCATCTGACGGGTAGACTCTGTGATAAATTCCGCAGCAGCTACCACAGGATCGTGCCGTAAAGACATCGAGGTGGTACCTGCATGGTTCTGGCTTCCCTGAATGGTCAGCTCATAGTTGACGATACCGACGATACTGTCCACAATACCGATCTGCTTCTGCTCGCTTTCAAGCACCGGTCCCTGTTCGATATGCAGTTCTACGATTGCTCGAATATCGTCACGTTTCACGTTTTTCAGCGTTTCCGTCTGATACCCGGCAGATACCAGTGCTTCACGAAGTGTGACGCCATCACGGCTGAGCTCCTCGAGATCCTCTTCTTTCAGCGTGCCACAGATTGCGCGGCTCCCCTGACAGCCGGATGGAAAACGACTGCCCTCTTCTTCCATCAGACCCCCCACTTCCAGGCTGTGTTTCGGAACGAAGCCCGACTGTTTGAGGTATCCCAGCGCTGCCACACCAGTCACAACGCCCAGTGCGCCATCATATTTTCCACCGTTCTTTACGGTATCCAGGTGGGATCCCGTCAATATGGTTCCAGGTTCTGTCCCCGGAAGCCGTCCATACACGTTACCGATCGCGTCCTCTCTGTATTCAAGCCCCAGATCCTCGATCCACTCACGCAGGATGTTCTTCGCGATTTTGTCTTCCAGAGTATACGCTGCACGCCAGATCTCTCCGTCGATGCGCGTCGCATCGGCCAGCTGACACAGCATTTCTTCGATTCTTACTCCCGCTTCGTTTTTCATCATAAATGTCACCTCATTTCATAGTTTGTTTTCTTTCAATATTTCTCCGTATTCTTCTCCTGCGCGACCTCCCATTGCGTATAATCAGGTATGGCATGCATCGTTTTCATGACAATACATCCCCCTTATCCAATGTCTAATATTCTTTTGCAATTTCCTCTGTTATCTCATATATCTCTTTGAATCTTTCTAGGTCCTCTGGAGATCTGATCAGCATGATTTCTTCGATTTTTCCGTTCTGTATGTCTTTGAACCCTGCTACTTCTTCTCCAGTACAAATACTTGCACGAATAACAGGTTTCATATGTTCTCTGTCATATGTTTTTTTCACGATTTTCTTTTTGAATAATCCCATGCTACCTCCCCATCTCCGAATATCTTCGACAATAAGATCAACTTTTTAATTCCTGGAACATTTTTCTGCATCAATCGCAAGTACAAACATCAGCGCATCCAACGCATTTCCCGAATTCTGTACATCAATAACATAAGTATCTGTCATATGAAACAGTTCTTTACTAACCCGTGCAATTGAATAACCGCTTCGATCAAGAATGCTATAGTCCCATTCCATAAAGGTTCCATCAATATGCCATCCATTGTAATCAATATTATAATGTGGCATCAGAAATGAGAATTCTTTACTCAGGCATCCGATATAACTGCCGTTTTTATAAATCTCAAATTTAGGAAGAAAAGTAAGTACTTTCTGAACAACCATTCCTACTTCATTTCCATAGGCATCATAAATTACAAGTTTATGTCCCCAGGACAACTGGCCTTTTACTACATAAACAGTGTTGCCTGCTTCATCATAGATATCATAGCTGTCAAACCATGAAAA
Source organism: Blautia intestinalis (assembly GCF_014297355.1). Classification (GTDB taxonomy): domain Bacteria; phylum Bacillota; class Clostridia; order Lachnospirales; family Lachnospiraceae; genus Blautia_A; species Blautia_A intestinalis. The sequence continues at coordinate 2,445 of NZ_JACOQE010000018.1, forward strand.
CAGCCTTTGTTTAAATAATAGCTTCATAACTTTTCACCACTCTCTCCAACAGATATAATTGGTTCTTTATAAGTACCATAATACCATGCCGGAACACCTTAAAAAATATGTAAATCGAAGAATTAACCCATCTTATTTCACGGATTATGATAAAACATAGATTTCCGGCTATAAATCTCTACTTGTTCACAAAAAGATATAAAAAAGACCATCTACTGCTTGTTTACGGTAAATGATCTTTTCATTGCAATATTTAATTAAATATCATACTGAGCCGATTGTTCACGTATCAATTTACATGTTTCTCATTGTATTGCTCGCCCTATTATAAATACAATTTATTTTCCTTCCTACCGGAACAAACCTTCTTCATTTTCAGTCCAGCGATAAAACTGACAAGCTTACTGTAATTTCGTGCTTTCTTCGGACAGACTGCTACACAGTGCATACAAGAAATGCACTTATCCTTATCGGTCATCTTTGGATTTTCCAACGGAATGGCACCTGCCGGGCATTCTTTTGCGCACAGACCGCAGGAAGTGCATTTTCCATTTGCAACAGGTTTGAGCGGAACACCACCATATTCTCGATATGGTCTGTTTCCCGGAAATGCAGGTGTACTTTGTGCTTCGCTGTTTTGCATAATCTTTGCGGCAAATTCCAGCAATTCCTTTTCATCCTGCCGATCCGGGCGTCCGGTTCCAAATTGGTGCATCAGGGAATGCTCTGCGACAGCCTCCATTCCTGCGATACATACAAATCCTGATGCCTCCAGAACATCCTGTAGTTCCAATAGAGTATCATCAATCATACGGTTTCCAAATACTGCCACAAGAATTGCTTTCGTACCATCTGCCTTTACTTTGCGGAACATATCCGTTACAACTGATGGAATGCGTCCACCGTAAGACGGTACAGCAACCAAACATAGGTCCTTTTTTTCAAATTTCACCTTCATGAGTTTATCTGGTTCTTTAATTAGATCGATTTCTTCAGCATCCAGCTTCGTCCCTTTCGCAACAATATCTGCTACTTTCTCTGTGCCCCCTGTCGGGCTGAAAAATATGTTATAAAATCTCATAATGATCCTCCTACTGATTCCGATTTGTTTATTGTCCTTTTATAACGGTTGCATCATTTCAAGAATAATTCCATCAGGATCTCGGAAGTAAAAAGCAATCGATCCAAATCAGAGACCGTTAGCCCTACATGATAAATTCTTCCAACCATATATATTCCTCCTACAATTTCTTCATTTCGTAAAACTTGAATTTATTGGCTTGGCTATGCAAAATATAGCATCCGACTTTATTTGTTTTCTTTGATTACTCTGCAGGGATTTCCAACTGCAATTACATTGTCTGGAATGTCTTTCGTTACAATACTGCCTGCTCCTATTACGACATTATTTCCAATCGTAACACCGGGCAGAATAATAGCGCCACCGCCAATCCAGACATTGTCGCCGATAATAACAGGTGCTGTTCCTGTTTTACAAAACTCAAACGAGCCATCCTCTTTCGGCTCACCGAAACGCTCCCCTGCATTTGTCGGATGAAATGCTGTATAAATCTGCACGTTTGGTGCAATCAAGGCATTATCCCCAATACGAATTATATTGTCATCCAAAAAAGTGCAATTCATATTTACTTCGCAGTTATTCCCAAAATAAATATTGTTTCCATAATCCACATAGAACGGCGCAGTAATCCACAGATTCTTCCCTTTCCCACCAAGCAGTTCATTCAGAATTTTTTCTTTTTCTGCAGCATCTGAAGAATTAGTTTGATTATAATTTCTTGCCAAATCTTTGGCTTTATGCCACTGTGTCAACAGCTCGGCATCCCCACAGTCATAAAGCTGACCTGCTAGCATTTTTTCTCTTTCAGTCATAATTACCTCCTGCAAATACCGATTTTTCAATTCAAATAACTTTAGGTTGCCTCTCATAAAATATTTGAGAAGAACTCTTCTAGTAAACTATTGATCATCTCCGGTTTATCTGTATTAGAATTATGACCGGCCCCTTCAACCCACTTTAAAGGAATTTTCGTTTTTCGATGCCATTCTCTGTTATACCTTATGCATGAACCGGCATGATCCTTTGTACCACATATCAACAGGGAAGGACATTTGATTTCATATGGCAGATCCTTTTCCATTGCCTCTGCCAGAATACGAAACCCATGCCCGGCAATTTGGGCATAACGATGCTGATCACCATCATAGACTAGCATCATTTCCTTCATCAGATTTCTGCCATAATCAGAAGTTGCAACTCCCTCGGTTCCGGATTTCAAAAGCAACTTCCATGGGTAATGTGCATATACTGGTTCCATTCTTTTCAGAAGCCAGATCTCCACTGCTGTCACATAGTTTCTCTGGAGCGGTGCTGAATCAATGGAAATAAAACCTGCCAGCCGGTCAGGATACAATTGTGCATAAGCCTGTCCCACATATCCTCCCATTGATTGACCGATTATAATTGGTTTTATGATTTCTTCTTTTTCAAGAATCCCATTCAGCCATTTTGCCTTATCAAACAGATCAAATTCAAACCGAAACGGCCAGGAAGAGGCATGAGCCGGTGCATCCCATACAATAATATTATATTTTTCCACGAAATGCTCAACCTGTTTATCAAACAGTCTATGGTCAGCAGTCAGCCCCGGAAGAAATACAAGCGTCGTTGTATCCAAACTCAGAATACTTGACCAATAGTGAATCGTTCCACAAGGAGTTTGATATGTACTTTCTTTCAACAAGTTCACCTCCACAATTTCCTTGCATTATTAATTCCCGTAGTTCTCCTCCCAGTAATCATAAGCATCATCATATCCGCCATCATAATTTTCTCCACCAAATTCCTCAGCCCAGTCATCAGCGAAATCATCCGGATCATCATAATTATAAACATCATAGGAATCGTTTCTCCGGGATGAATAAGAATTGCTGTATGTATTGTATGAACGCGATGGAGTACTCTTTTTTCCAGAAGAATAACTTCTTTGGGAATTTTCATATGCTCCTTCTCTTTTCATCGCCTCTTCATAAATACTGTTAATATGCTCCATGCAATAGTTTGTTCCCCAATCTTTTTTGTTCCAGCATCCCGGTTCATCACAGTAAAGATCCACTACCTTCAATGTAATTATGATTATCAGCTCAACAGTAAAGATTACTGTCGCTATAATTTTAAAAGTCTTTGAATAAAAAAATCCGGCAGCCACATATCTCTTCTCCTTTATCTCTTTTATCTAATTCTGATGTTATCAGTTTACATCAAATAGCAGTGCATAAATCCGCACAACCAACGGATTTGCCAGAACTAGTAGTTCTAAAGTATACTTTCACGATATCATTTCTAATACAGATTTTACCGTACTTTTTAATCTCAGTCCATCCTTTATACCCAGGCGATAGAAAAACTCTTCTGTCTCTGCTCCGCTGGCAAATATTTCATCGCAATACTTCGTAAGCACTTCCTCTTGTTCCGGAGGCAGTGTTTCCAAAAGCTTCTGGTATTCCTTCTCTATATTTTCATTATATGGCCGTGTATCTTGATTTGATTTCCATTCAGAATATGCTTTGCTCATACGATTGGAGATCATCTTATCAACAGACTCCTCTACGTCTTTTGACACCTTTGAGGGAGACTCTTGCTTTTGAACTTTTTCGTTCTTCGCTTTTTCAAGTGTTGACTCGTCAATATAGTGAATAATTTCTCTCAAATTCGACTTCATATGGATTATGCACAGTTCGTTCTTTTCATAAAACCTATTCTGTTTTTCGACTTCTGTGCTATAATGCTTTATTATAAAAATTCCCATGGACAAAACGAGGTGAACCAAGTGAAAAAACAAACACTTGTGCCTCTTATCACTTTTTTACTGGGCATATGCCTTGTTAGTTTGATTGTATACAAAACAGACACCCACGAAAAAGAGCAGAGACACATAACAGCACAATTACAGCTGCAGAAATTCACCAAACTTCCTAAATCATTCTCATACCATGGTAAGGAACATGCATTTTATATTTCTCTAGGATATGCAGAATATCCAACATTTGCATCCAATCGTTCACAACTCATGCGCTACGCAGATGCCGCTCTTTATGAAATAAAACTTCATGGAAAAAATGGATGTATGGTCTACAGAGAAGGACTTCGGTCAGGTGCCCGCAAACAACTTGGATTCGCATTCAAGGATATCTCTGAACATCTTCCAGGTGCATTCATCATATACAGAGCTGACAAAGAAGATGATGAACTATTTTTTGCAAATGATGAATTTCTTCATATGTCTGGATATAAAGATATAGATGAACTGTTCAGACTTACTGAGAAAAGTTTTCGCAACTTGATTCGTGAAGATGAACAGCAACAGATAGAATCAAGTATCTGGGAACAGATTGACAATGGCAATGAAAATGACTATATTCACTTTCATCTTCGAAAAGCTGACGGAACTTATTTTTCTGTTCTTGATCATGGAAGAATTGTAGAGAGCCCGCAATACGGGAAAGTATTTTATGTATTGTTCATGGATTGGGAAGATATGCATATTCGTTACAATGATAAATTCGCAAGATAAAATATTGCAAAAAACAGAGCGTATGATCTATTTTCATATAATGTTTATATCGGCAAGCTCTATCAAAAGGAAATCGACTTTGTTGCTCAGAGAAGCAACGAGAAGTTTTATATTCAGATCAGCGATAACATTTCCGTGCAGGAAACATTTGAGAGAAAATGCTTTCCTCGGCTTCAGATTCGAGATGCTTATCCGAAAATGATTATTGCTAGAACCAAACATCCCCAATATAGCTATGAAGGAATCGTAATTCACGATATAGCCGATTGGTTACTACAAGAATAAGCAAGGCTAAATATCTCCAGCATTCTCTTTTGAAATGATGGAGATATTTTTATTATGACGGAGATTGCAGATGAATTCAGACGAAGCATCCTACGAAAAGAGTTTTATATAGATGTACTGAACTGTGATCCGATGTCTTTTTGACAAGGAATGCGAACTGACAAATGCTCATTTTCACAAAAATAAGAATTTATGAACTCAAGTTCGTTACCAGTGACGAATATCTTTTTGTCTTGTTTTTAATATCTTCCTCAGTAACACCATAATAACTGTATAAATCTCTGGATATTTTCTTAAATTTTTTCATTACCGCCTTATTTCCTGAATAAGACATTCCAAATATATTCCAAGTATAATCTATCTCCATTTCAAGAAAATCATCATCGATTCTTATTTTATACAAATGAAAATCCATAGGAATTATACTATCGGGCATTTCAGCAATCATTTCATTTCGAATCTTTATTTTACCCAAATACTCTTTGACGGATGCTTCATTAGAAAAATCCGGTACCGGAATATCCTTCATTTCACCCAAAAGTTCTGGTTCATATTGCAAAATCAAACTCTCTTTTAGACATTTTATTTGTTCAATATATTCTCTATCAGCGGGAGCAGTTTCGGTCAATTCGTATTTATCTTTTGCATACTGCACTGTTTCAGAAAGAGCATGCGGATTTGCAACTATTGTCTTCTCTACTTTTTTTCTCTTATATCTATATATGCTATTTTTGATTCTAATCTTTAATGGTTGCTTTTTTGAATGTCCTGCTATAATTTTGTTTCCATAGCATGGTGTACTCTTTTTCACCAGTAGCTTCATCCAAACCTTCACATTGAATAATGAACCCTTCTCTTTGGTAAAAAGAAATTGCTCTGGCATTCTTCTGATATACATTTAATCGTAAGCTGACTTTTTTATCCTTAATATAATCCAATAAAAGCTTACCTATGCCACATGACTGCATTTCATCAGAGACAAAAATACCTTCGATATATTCATCATTTAGTCCTACAAATCCTTGTATCATTTTATCTGCTTCAAACACATAGACTTCGGATTGTGACAGCATTTCTTTTACTAATTCATAATTACTTTTCCAGTATTGATTGGAAATAAAATAATGTGCTTTCAGATTTGTCTTTAACCATATGTCAGCAACTCTATCGATATCTCCGTTCAGCAACTTTCTAATCATAACAAATATTCTCCACAACTACATCCTTTATGCATTTTCTCTTTTTTCCATTCTATCACAAGCTCACCATTAATCATCAATTTTTTGATATTTTTTCTTTTCCCCCACTGTAAAACAGCCTCTGAACGATTCGTTATATAGAGGGATACAAATAAGAGCAAGATCCACCCATGTTTAACAGTATTGCCGTTTGGCATCCTGTTCTCCTATGGGATTTATCTTGATGGGGATCTCCCCATACCCTCTCAATAACAGACGTTTCACTTGTGGATCCTTAACAAACTTACCGAAGAAGAAAATTAATAATATATTTGGTGGCTACACCCCCAAGCCCCTGTAGAATAAATAACGCCAGTACTGGATATCAAAAATCCCGCACCGGCGTTATTTATTAAAATATTTTGTTTTTTAATCTTCAACACTCTCTACTGAAACTTCTTTTTTCTTCCTACTTTTACCAGAAATCATCTTGTGTCCTGTATAAATAGCCATAATCATGCAAAGCAAAGAACTTGCTGCAAAGTACTTATGGCCTTCTTTTGATCCCTTATAACCTGTATAAAAAGTTCCAAGCATTGTAATCAGTGCACCGATAGACCAATATTTATGTGATTTCATTCAGATACCTCCTGCCGTTTTTCTTAATCATATACCTTTTAAAAGATATATACAAACTGGAAGTTATAAACATCTTTGCAAATATACCATATCTATTAACTGTACACCACACTCATAAATTGGGTGGTCATAATTGTCCGTAAAGAAATTCGGAATATTGTGAGATCGGACAAATCCGCAATTTTCATAAAACGGTACGGTCAACGGGCTGTCACCTGTTCCAACCTGCAAAATAGAATATTCATCTGCATATTTACTTGCAAGGAAGTCAATCAATGCTTTCCCATAGCCCTGTCCTTGATTCTGAGGATCAACTGCAATATTTTTAATTTCAAGCATTCCATTATCTTCATCAGTAACGACACATTCAGCTTTTACATTACCATCTTCAAGTACATACATAGTACCTTTTTCAAGATAGTGATCAATCATATTTTCCTACTCATCAGCTAATAACAATAATGCTATAAATTGCTTTTTATTCTCATTCACTTCTCGGATTTTCATATTTATTACTCCGTCAAACTTGAATTTCTGGATGCGTATAATATGCGAAAAAAACTTAACTTCATCTTAAATATAGTGCTGAGTTTCACTGCCATTCTTTAACACCATTTTCACCACACCAAGCAATGCTGCAAACAAAACACCAGCAACCGGCCATACAATCCATGTAATATCCCAGCTCATCGTCCAGAAGCTCCATGCAAGGTAAATCGCTGTAGTCAAGCACCAATATACACCAGAAAACGTGTCAGTCTTTTTCTTAAACAGTTTTTCTTCTTTTGTATATTCGCCTTCCTGAAGAAGGGTATCGTAACTGCTTTTTACCATCCCAACACGAACCAACAGATTCACTCCTATTGCAAGTATGAATAGCAGTAATCCAACGGAAAGACCACAGTAATAGTCGGACGCTTCCATAGATTCGGCAATAATTGTCGGAATCACTGCCAGTATACAAAGCACTACCCCAACAGCTGTTCCTCTGATAAAAATTGGTTCATAGGAATCTTTTTTTTCTCGTACCATTCCAGATACACCATACTCTGTTTCAAAGCATTCTTTTTCAAAATGTTCCATATGTGATTCACTCATTCCATATGTAATAAACAAAAAGACGGCTGCCGCAACCATTCCAAGCAAAAAAACACATCCAAATACTGTTGCCAGAGATTCCGAAACATGAAATACGCTATCTTCTGCCATTGTCACAAGAACAATCAATAATATTGGACTTAAGATACACATACTTGTTGCGTTTGCCACTACTTTGGATCCATTTCTTTTCATGTCAAGAAATTCATTTGCATTCTCCATAGTTACTTTTTTCAACGGTTCTGCATAGCTTTCAGTACTTTCGTGATAGGTGATATTTTCTGCTTTCATTTCATCTTTTAATAGGTAATCTGTACTAACACCAAAAAGCTCCGACATCTGTAAAATTCTTTGCAAATCTGGAACAGCTCCTGCACTTTCCCACTTAGATACTGCCTGTCTGGATACGCCCAACTGATTGGCTAGTTCTTCCTGTGACCATCCATTCTTTTTTCTTTCCTCTGTAATCTTATCAGCTAAAATCATTTTTTCCTCCTTTTGCAGATTTTATGAGCTAAATATAACAGTTTTGCTGTTTGCATTCCACCATTTCAGGCTGTAAATCTGTCAACCAGAAGTTGCAAATCACAAAAGGATTCTATGAATCCCGATTTTCCAACAATACAAGCAGGAAATTATTTATCATCTGTATTTGTTTTATTGTTTTCCTTTTTCTTATAAGTCGAACCTAAGCAAAGAAATGCGGAACCAAGACTTAACCATATTATAGCCATAGTATTTTCATTTCCAGTCGTTAAGCCAATAGCTGAGGCTATCAAAAACAGAGCTGATACAACATAAAATAAGATTGATTTGTTTATTCCTTTTTTCATAAATAAGCATCTCCTGCAAACAATAATTTATTTTAATAAATATTTTTTAAACGCTTTATGATTATCAAAGTGGACTTCTCTAAAAAACAGAACTAACCAAATAATATAGGTTGGTATAGCCATATATGGGGTTAAAAAGCAGGATAATGTCGCTCCTGCTAACATTATAACAGTCCATATGAAGCACTGATTTCTTATATCACGAGAGATCTGAGCTTTATCATACATTGCCTGTTCTTCTTTAGAAAATGAATTAAATCCTGAAACAAATTTAGTTGCTTTTTCCTTAAAAATCGCAAATAACACACCTATAATTACAAATGGTATAACCAAAATTATACATGACCAAAATCCTATATTCATAATACATACCTCCTCTTAAAATACCAATTTCTCAGTTTCAAAAACTTGAATTTATCGTCTTGTTCCATTCTTATCAAAATTCTTTTTTAATGCTATTTCTGTTGGGAGAATAGATCCAATTAAAGGAATAAGTTGAACACCACAGATAATTCCTCCTATACTCCCAACACAATCTTCATTTTTTCCAATTACTAAAAGCATGAATATTACTGTTATCGGCAACATAACCATTCCACAGACATACCAAACTTTACCACAATATTTATGAGCAAATTCCCATGTGTCTTTGTTCTTCATAGACATCGAAGTCCGATATCCAAATACTGAATTTATTTCCTTTGGAGCCTTTTTCATAAAATATCTTCCAAAACCAATCATCGTAAATGGAAGAAGCAAATCCATAATCAACATAAAAATCCAAAACCCCATTGTAAACCTCCTTTACTACAACTTTCGATTGAGCTTTCCCTTATTGTTTCCCTTGTGTTATATCGTCCCGCCAGTGTTTACGAACTCTGATAAGGGAAAATACAAGACCAAGAAAATTATGTAAAACAGTATAACACAAAATAAAAGTGACATGGTGAACTGATTGAAATGCTTCTGATTTTTGTAGCAAATAATTGATTGAACGATAAGGAGATAAAATACGATGAGAACAATATTTGCAGAATATAATCCCGGACGAAACAGCATTGATGTTTATATCAGTGCAGGCTATATGCTTCGCATTGACCGCTGGAAAGCAGAAAAGAATTTGAGAACCACACCCGGATCAGATTGTGCATTAAACACACTTGCCATTGATGAGCCACTAGAATATGCGAGACTGTATCTTGATGGAAATTTACAGATGTGGGGTAGATGCAGAAGATTCCTTGACATTATAGTAATGTTCAAAAAACGCTGAGAATAATTTCTTCTCAGCGTTTCTGACGACTATTCGGACTTATTTTTTCCAGTAATTCTATTGTTTATGTTATTCCTGCTATATTGGAAGAAGATATCAAAGCACTGACTTATTGATTGTAATTATATTTTTTTCACTCTGCAAACCCGGAAGTTATATCATCACTTTGCTGCCAGATACTATAGACCTGATACAACGTTGATCGGATTCCCTTCCATAAACTGCTTTATATTATCCGCCAGAATAGAAACCAACCGCTGTCTTGTCTCAAGACCTTTCCATCCCATATGTGGCGTCAAAAGGACATGATCCATAGTATAAAGAGGGTTGGTTTCTTCAGGTGGTTCAGTTTCCTGAACATCAAGTCCGGCTCCTGCAATCGTACCATTTTCCAATGCTTCTATAAGAGCAGTCTCATCAATAAGTGCACCTCTTGAAGTATTAATGATAAACGCTGAGGGCTTCATAAGTGATAAAGACTCTTTGTTTATCATATGTTTTGTATTTTCCGTCAATGGGCAGTGCATGGAAACATAATCACTATTCTTGAGTAATTCCTCAAGCGACACATAGCGAATCCCCTTCTCATCCTCTCTCGGTGTCCTGGTATATACAAGTATGTTCATATCCAAAGCCTGTGCGATCTGGATAACTTTCCTGCCAATGTGTCCTGCACCTATAACACCAAGTGTTTTTCCATTTACCTCAACATGCGGAACCTGAAGATTTCTGGTAAAATTGTCATGATTTCCGCATGCCAGCATCTTCATCTGTACCTGCATTGCAGAACTCAGATTCAATATCATCATGATCGCAGTATGTGCCACACGTTCTGTGCTGTATGCCGGGATATTGCAGACTGTAATCCCCTTCTTTCGTGCTGCTTCAAGATCAATATTATTATATCCTGTACCTGCCTCGCAGATCAGTTTAACAGATTCCGGAAATTTCTGTATCATTTCTGCACTCACAGGCATCTCCTTTGTTACAATGATATCTGCACCCTGAATACGCTCTGACAGCTGCTGTTCTGTTGTATCATCATATACTGTAACATCAGAAGATAAAACGGAAAAATCCAGCTTCCCATCAAAATTCATTTTCTTTGCATTCAATACTACACATTTATCATTCATACTATAAATTTCTCCTTTTAAATTACTTTAGGCTATCGGGATTGCACCTCTTTATCAGTCGGCCATGATCTCCGAAGAGCCACATAGGATATTAAAAAGTTTGCAAACCAACCTGCTGGTACAGCAAGCCAGACAAATACAATGCCAAAACGCGGTGCACAAATCAAAGCAACCGACAGGCGGATCGCCAGATTCACCATATTTGCAATAAGGAACGGGCGCATGATTCCAAGACCACGAAGAACCCCATCGGTTGCCATTTTGATTCCCATAAAGATGAAGAAGTAACCGAGCCATCTCATATAACCCTCGGATACCTGATAAGCCAGGGCAGTTCCATCTTTACCAAGGAATAGTGAGGAAATCTGAGTATGCAATGTTTCAATGACTATAAAAGCAAGAACTGCAAAACATACATCTAACACCAGTGCAGCATGATATCCTTTTTTGATCCGTTCAATTTTCTTTGCACCAAAATTCTGGGAAACATATGGGGAAACCGCATTGCCAATGGATACAAAAATCAATGAAAAAACATTCTCTACCCGCATCGTCGCCGCATACCCCGCAAGTGCCTGTGTACCGAAAGGATTTACAACAGCCTGTACGATCATCATACCGATGGACACTGTAGACTGCTGAAGAACCGAAGGTACAGCAATTTGAAGCATGGAATATAACTCCTGCCTGTCAAACCAGTCAAAGCGACTTTTATATCGACGCATCCGGCTAAGGAAAAGAAAAAGTGAAAACACCGCAGAAATCCCCTGTGCTATAAGAGTCGCAAGGGCTGCACCAAACACACCGAGACCAAGTCCGGCCACCATCCAAAGATCCATAAAAATATTTAAGATTGACGAGAATACCAAGAGTCCCAGTGGGATTTTTGATTCACCAATGGAAGTAAACATGTTGGAAAGAATATTATACATAAACAGAAACGGAAAACCCACAAAATAGACCCGCAGATATAACACTGCATCATTCAGTATATCGCCAGGGGTTTGTAATACCCTCATCATCGAGTTGGAAAAGCAAAAGCCAAAAACACCAAGGACTATGCTTAGAATTAAAAAGCTAAACAAGGACGTTGACACGATGGTCTTCATTTTTCCATACTCCCTGGCACCGAAATAGCGGCTCACGAGCACACCGGCACCGACACCTGCTCCCAGTGCCACACAAATGAAAACATTGGTCAGCGCTGCGCAGGCCCCGACAGCTGCAAGTGCAGAGGAGCCAACAAATTGGCCGACGATGATAGAGTCAGCCATATTGTATATTTGCTGAAAAAAACTGCCCAAAATCATTGGCATTGCAAAAACCGTCAACGCTTTAAGAGGCGTATCTGTGATCAGATATTCATCTTTTGACATTATCATATTCCTCCAAAGCCTTTATAATTTCACTTATTTTTTCCTTCACCAGAATCTATTCCATAGATTCAAAACGCAAGTTTTAAATTACGTTATGAAACAATTATATGTAGTTACAGCTGCTAAGTCAAGCCCACGTTTACTTTCAGCTAAATAAATGATATGATATTTAATATCCGGAAGATATTATTTTACAGGAGGGACACTTATGTACCTGAACGGTTTAGATGAACTGGATCAGAAAATCATCCAGTTGCTTATAGAAAATGCACGTATTTCTTACTCTGATATCGGTAAAGAAACCGGTATTTCCAGAGTGGCAGTAAAAGCCCGGATTCAGGCTCTGGAGAAACAAGGCATAATTGAAGAATATACAACTATAATAAACCCTCAAAAGATCAGCGGTGCTGTTTCATGCTATTTTGAAATCGAGATAAAACCAGACCATCTGTCGCAGGTGACAGATATATTACATAATAATGATACTGTCACGCAGATTTACCGTGTCACAGGAAGAGACAAGCTGCATGTACATGCCGTTGCTTCATCAAGTGATGAAATGGAACACTTCCTGCACACAGTCATTGATACACTTCCCGGCGTTATCAGCTGCAGCTGCAATACGATCTTATCACGTATTAAAGATATTAAAGGATTACGGCTATAGAAGCCGACATAAAAGGCAATGATTTTTGCTAAGAAAATGCCGGTTTTGACTGGCAAATTTATAAGCTGCTTTCATATTTTTAAACACGGACATAACCAGTAGATGGACCTGCACCAACTTTTGCGATATACCCACTCTTAACCAGATTCGTCAAAGTCCTTTCCACGGTAATTTTGCTTATATCAGGACAAAGCTCCATGATTTCTTTCTTTGTAATTTTGCCAACCTTGTTATCAATAACCGCTTTAATTCTATCAGGCTTAGAAAGACTCCGATGCTTCAAGGAAGCGAGTGCAAAGTTCTTCCATCGCTTCAGCAGTCTGAAATGCGGGAACTGGAATAAAACGTGTCTTCTGATGACCCTCGGCATCTGTTTCTGCAATTACATTATCGGAATTCTTATAACTTCCACCAGCAGATCCCTGTGAATAGGAGTACAGATCTCGATGTAACTGCAAAATAATGTTCGGTCTTGGGTTGATATATTCATAGCCTTCGTGAATTGTGGAAAGTACTTCACGATAACCAGCAATTTCCTGCTCGGATCGGTTGCGGGGTTCTGCTTTTTGACTTACCAATTCTTCCAAACGCTTATCGCTTGTAAATATACCTTCGATTCGGTTGGATGCTCCCGTACTCTGAATCAATGCAACTTCTAAGAGTGTTTTCAATTCATCTACATTGGCTTCGAGAAATAATTCCTGTTTGCCTTTATGTTCATGAATGCTGCTAACCATCTGAACAATTTCAGGTGTTAACAACTTTGCAGGACTTACAGTAAAATCAAAGTCTCTCATAGGAATCTCCTTCATTTCAGATTTATCTCCATCATTCTATCATCAAATGATGGAGATCTCAATAGATTTGATGGAGATAGAATATCCATATACACAATAAATATCCTCATTTTATCCATATATTATATCGTTTTATGAATTGTTTTTTCACTAAAATTACACTATTTTTTCACTATTTTTCATTACTTCATCGTTTTCGCCAACGAATTGAGCAACGCCCGCCTCTCTGGATTCAGATTCTTTTTCTCATAAAATGCTTCTTTAAAAAGCTCTGCATTTTTCCTTTGGTCATCATCCGGAATATGAGAGTACGCATCCGTAATCATATTGACCTGTGCATGGCCGGAATCACCCTGTACTGCTTTGATATCAGATAATGGTACACACAAGCACGGAAAACACTTTATGCAAAATCTTCCACAGTAAAATCTATAAATGATCCGCAAAGGCAAAGGAAACCGACAGTTTACCATGTTTGGAATTATGGCAGTTCTTTTAGGAAGTGGAGATGCATTCCATCTGGTTCCCCGTGCAGTAGCGCTTTGTACAACTGGACTTGAGAACTTTACTGTACAGATGGGGTTAGGAAAGTGGATTACCTCTATCACTATGACTATCCTAAAATCATCCCCGCCTCAGAATTTGCAACAAGTTGTTGCAAATTTTCTATATCCTTTTATTTTACAGAAGTACTTATTTTTAACTTTTTTCCTTCAGATTTTTATATTGCAAAAATCATATCACCATCTGCAGTATATCCTCTATATGTTCTGCATAATAATCAGCCCCATTCAGTTCCCCTTTCTCACCATATCCATACAGGCATCCTATAAAAGGGCTTTTGCAGGACCTGGCACATTCCAGATCCTGTCTCCTGTCTCCGACTACCAGATAAGGGCCACTATATTCCCGGATGATTTCCTGCACAATTTCTGTCTTTGGACGGAATCTGTATGATTCACAGTCATAAAAACGATCAAACCATCGTTCCATCCCAAATTCCTTCCAGTGTGCCTCACGATATGAAGCTTTACAGTTACTTAAGATCACAAGGTGATATCCCCGGTTCTTCAAAGCTGTTAGCATCTCCTCTGCTCCCGGATACCACACTGCCTTATGTTTCCTGATCTGTCTTACCATCAGATCTCCTACCATCCTGCTTGCCTGCTCTTTATAGCTCTGATCCAGTTCCGGCAAAAATGTATTCCACATCTCCTTACTGTTAAGTCCCAGCCAGCCGGCAATTTCCACCGAGCCTATCTCCCGTTCTTCGGTAACCTTCTGTTCTGTCAGCCACTGATAGGTTTCACGAAATGCCGGTTCATAGATTCCAAGGGTATGATGGATCGTTCCATCATAATCGAATATGATCGTTTTTGTCATCATTTATTTTCCTGTCTTTTAGAGCTGCTTCATCAGATTGACCATCTCAATCGCAGATAATGCACAATCATAGCCTTTATTTCCCGCTTTGCTTCCTGCACGCGCAATAGCCTGCTCGATATTTTCAGTCGTGATCACTCCGAATAAAACCGGGATTCCTGTTGCAAGTTCAACCTGTGCGATTCCCTTGGCAGATTCATTACACACCAGATCATAATGTGAAGTATCTCCACGGATGACAGCTCCAACGCAGATAATTGCATCATATTTTCCTGACTGTGCCATCTTCTGTGCTGTAATCGGAATCTCAAATGCTCCCGGTACCCATGCTGCAGTAATGTTCTCTTCTTCTACTCCATGTCTTACCAGTCCGTCGACTGCCCCTCCCAATAATTTATTCACAATAATTTCATTGAATCTCGCTGCCACGATACCAACCTTCATTCCCTCCGGTGCTACTACTTTTCCTTCTACTAAATTGATCTGTCTCATTTTTTCTTCCTCCTGATATTTGCTGTTTTTTATAAATTTATTTCTTTAAAAATATGACCCATCTTTTCCTGCTTCGTCTTCATATACTTCCGGTCATACTTTTGTGCCGGAATCTCCAGAGGTACTCTCTCATTGATCTTCAGTCCGAATTCGCCAAGTCCATAGACTTTATCCGGATTATTTGTCAGTAATCTTAATGATTTCACACCAAGGTCTGACAGTATCTGTGCCCCGACCCAGTACTCTCTGAGATCCGGTGCAAACCCTAACTTCACATTAGCCTCCACAGTATCGTATCCCTGCTCCTGAAGCGCATATGCTTTGATCTTATTGATCAGTCCGATTCCTCGGCCTTCTTGTCTCATATACAGAATGATTCCTCGGCCTTCTGCTTCTACCTGGCGCATCGCTGTCTGCAGCTGCAGGCCACAGTCACATCTGAGCGATCCGAATGCATCCCCTGTCAGACACTCCGAATGTACCCGGCAAAGCACATCCTCACCATCTCCCAGATCACCTTTTACCAGTGCCAGATGATGCTCTCCTGTAATATCATTGATATAACCATACATTTTAAAATCACCGTACTGCGTCGGGAGGTTTGCAACGGCTTCCTCCTTTACATGCTTTTCATGTATTCTTATATAATCCTGCAGATCACGGATCGTAATAAATGTAAGGTTATGCTCTTTTGCCATTTCCCATAGCTGTGATGTACGCATCATAGTTCCATCTTCTTTCATAACTTCACAGCACACGCCGCATTCTTTCAGTCCGGCAAGTCTCATAAGATCTGTTGTTGCCTCTGTATGGCCATTTCGTACCAAAACCCCGCCTTTTCTGGAAATAAGCGGAAACACATGTCCCGGTCTTCTGAAATCCTCCGGTTTTGACTGATCATCCACACACTTCATGATAGTATAGGAGCGCTCTTCCGCAGAGATACCTGTGGTTGTATCTGCGTGATCTACTGCCACGGTAAATGCTGTACTGTGATTGTCCGTGTTCTCCGCAACCATCGGCGGAAAGTTCAATCTCGCCGCAATTTCTGCACTCATCGGTGTACAGATAAGACCCTTTGCATAGGTCGCCATGAAATTAATATTTTCCCTGGTCGCAAACTCTGCCGCACATATCAGATCTCCCTCATTTTCTCTGTCCGGATCATCTGTGACCAGAACTATTTTTCCTTCCTTAAGATCCCTAAGTGCTTCTTCAATTGTGTTGTACTGATAATTTTGTGACATAGTGTATATCCTCCTGTTCTAAAACCCGAATTCTTCAAGAAACTCCATCGTAATTCCGGATTCTTTTTTCTCTTCTTCGTTTTTTCTGATGCCAAGCAGTTTTTCTACGTATTTTCCGATCACATCATTTTCCAGATTAACCAGATCCCCCGGCACCTTTTCCAAAAGAGTGGTTTCTTCTCCTGTATGTGGAATGACCGACACCTGAAAACCAGCTTCATCAACCCTTGCAACTGTCAGGCTGATCCCATCAATACAGACGGATCCTTTTTCCACGATCAGATGCAAAATCTGTGGCGATGTCTCAATTGATACCCAGATGGCATTTTCTTCCCGGAGCATGGAACGTATCACGCCAGTCCCATCAATATGGCCGCTTACTATGTGTCCCCCGAACCTGCCGTCTGCAGCCATTGCACGTTCCAGGTTTACCTGGCTTCCGGCCTTGCAGCTGCCAAGACTGCTTCTTCTGATCGTCTCTGCCATCACATCGGCAGTAAATCCGTCCGGCTGAATCGACGTAACTGTCAGACACACACCATTCACAGCGATACTGTCACCGATCCTTGTCCCTTCCAGGACTTTCCGGGCTTTCACTGCCAGGATCCCTGATTCCCCTGTCAGCTGTATATAACGGACTTTTCCTTTCTCTTCTACGATTCCTGTAAACATGATTCCTCCTGTTTTTTATCACACACCTGACATTTTATCCGGATATCCTCACCGATCTGACAGATATCTGTATATTTCAGTTCCACTGCTTCAGACGGCAGTTCAACTCCAATACCCTCTACCGGTGTCTTCCCAGCCACACCGCCAAACAGCTTTGGTGCCACAAAAGCCTGTACTTCCTTTACAATTCCAGCTCGCAGTGCACTGTCATTTAACGTACCTCCTCCCTCCAGGAGGATGCTGTCAATGCCTCTGTTTCCAAGATCTGCCATCAGCTTCTTAAGGTCTATCTGATTCTTTTCGTCGGGACAGTAAATGGTTTCAACTCCCATGGTATGTAATATTTTTATTTTCTCTTTTGCATTTTTCTGTTCTGCATAAGCCACGATCGTCCGGTACTTTTCCGCACTTTTTACAATCTGACTGCCCGGCGGGATCCTGAGCTTACTGTCACACACAATCCTGACAGGACTTTTCCAGCCTTCTACCCGAACGTTTAACATCGGATCATCTGCAAGCACAGTTCCAATACCAGCCATGATTCCCATGTACTGATGCCGCATATGCTGTACTTCTTTTCGTGCAGATTCTCCGGTGATCCATTTTGATGCTCCTGTTTTCGTTGCGATCTTCCCATCCAGTGTCATGGCATACTTCATTACCACATAAGGGGTCTTCGTAGTAATATAATGGAAAAACACCGGGTTCAGCTGATCACATTCTTCTCTCATAAAATCTTCAACTACTGTTACACCGGCTTCCCTTAACATCTGTACACCTTTTCCTGCCACTTTCGGATTCGGATCTCTGGAACCGATCACCACTTTTCTGATCTTCTGTTCAATGATCGCTTCCGTACATGGAGGTGTTTTACCATGATGACAGCAAGGCTCCAACGTGACATAAATCACCGCACCTTCTGCTGATTCTGTAAGAGAAGCAATTGCATTACGTTCCGCGTGAAGTTCTCCATACTTTTTATGATAGCCTTCCCCGATGATCTTTCCGTCTTTTACGATCACTGCCCCTACCATAGGATTGGGATTCGTCCAGCCTTCTCCTTTTTTGGCCAGTTGAATAGCCCGAAGCATATATTCCTGATCCGTCATTTCTATTCCTTCTTTCTTATTCCTGTTCTTTGCCTGGGCTACGCCGAGGCTTTTAAACATGTGCAATCGGATTCACAGACAAGTGAATGGTATAGTTATTTCGAAAACGATGTACCAGATACAAAAAAAGCCTGCAGAAATATCTGCAGGGTGGAATTGATCTGTTACATATGATTGATAAATGAATGTCTGATTTTCCTATATAAAAAGCTCTGAAATGGATCACCATCTCAGAGCTCTGATACTACATTCATTCATACAAAAAATCAACTGTACTATCATCTTCTTCCATCCAGACTGTACTGTCGGCCCCGGAATCTCACCGGATCATGCCTCTCGGCTCGCGGGCTTTACCGCCGGTAGGGAATCTCACCCTGCCCTGAAGATATCTTTTTATTTATTTTAATACTTTATCTGTTGTTTGTAAAGCAGAATTTTTATTTTACTTAGTTTACTGATGGAGATAGAATATCCATATACACAATAAATATCCTCATTTTATCCATATATTATATCGTTTTATGAATTGTTTTTTCATTAAAATTACACTATTTTTTCACTATTTTTCATTACTTCATCGTTTTCGCCAGTGAATTGAGCAATGCCCACATCTCTGGATTAGCCAATACTTTTGCCAGAAGTTCCGGATCGACTTCATCAGCAACAGAACCGTCACAAGCAACCAAACGATAACGGTTTCTGTATAGAGTTGGTTGAAGCTTCTGGTTAAAGATTTGCAAAAGTTCCCATAGTGCATTATCTTTTAATTTTGCACGCTGGTGATAGAAAGCGGCTTTTGATGGTGTTTCATCAGTGCGTCCGAAAAAATGATAAAGTTCTCTCTCTCTGATATTGTATATCCACTATAGTTTTAGATGTATCATCTTTACCATCTTGAATTGATCAGAAACTGTCATACTGACCTTTGTGGATAGCTTTAAGCCATTTTTAGGGATGTAACGATAGTATGGTTCCTCCGCAATCACCTTCACATTACCCCCGATCTTTGCTGCCAGTTCTTCCGCTGAATCCACATAAAAGAACATTTGTGCATCGGCATGGCCGACCTGTTTCATATATTTTTTCTTCATCATGGTCATTCCTCTTTTGTTCACCGTATCAAAAACAACTTCCATATTTCCAAATTGCCCAATCATACGCAGAAGGGCAATGACCTTATGTTCCTCAAAATAATGAAATAACCCGCCTGCAGTAACGAGAATAGGAGCATCAAGTACATCATTGCGAACTTTTTTGATCCAATCCTTTGCAAAGGCATCCCCGGAAATATATAATTCCCTCTCTGGTTCGGGAAGAAGTCCCCGCCGGTATTCGATTACATGAGGCAGATCCACGGCATACCAGTGTGTCTTCCCGTTATCACATCGGTGATAGGTTGTCTCCAGACCACAGCCCAGTTGGACAATCACACCGTCCGGTCTGCGTTCCAGAAAAGACCGAATAATCCGATCCATATTAGCAGACCGGGAAGCAGAGGCCAAAAGCGTATACTGGTTCTGCATATTCTGTTCAATCAAGTCTAACGGCAGCCTATTTTTCAATTCCAATGCCTTTTTATCATATAAAATTTGCGAGCAATGCTCACTAGCATAAATTCTTCCCAGCATAGGGACAAACAGGGTATCCTCCACGACTCCTAACTTGGACATAGCCAAACCTCCTGTTTTGATACATTACTTTCTGCCGACAAGCAGCCGGGAAGACCCCAGCATCATCATGGCAGCCCAACGGTGGGAGCCAAAAGCTTCCTGTGCAGTGTCAACGAGTCGTACTTCCTCATACCCCATATCCCGCAGTTTCTGCGCAAAACCTTCCATGTCACCGTACATCTTTGGTTTCATATCATCGTTGAGTGCAAAGACGCCGCCTTTTTTCAATACCCGCAGGCTTTCCAGCAGCAGTTTCTGCATATCAGCACCCATAACATTGTGATAGACATAGTTGCTGATAACTACATCAAAGCTCTCATCAGGAAAATCCAGCTGCTTCGCATCACCGTGCTGAAATACACAGCGGGAAGCCACGCCCTCACTGGCAGCATTTTTCTCGCAGAGTGCCTTGCTGTAATTGTACACAGCACCCCAGTAATCAACACCGATCACTTGTGCTTTCGGCCATGTCAGAGCCGCACGGATTGTCAGTGCTCCCGAACCGCAGCCTACTTCCAGAATCTTCCCCTCACCGTCATAGTCCAGATGAGAGAGAACGACTCGATGAACCTGTTCCATGATTCCGCCACCACCAAAGGCATACTGCCGCCTGATCCATGTGATCCAGATCAGTAAAACCAAAAGTGCGATTGTGATAACAGTAAACAGAACACCAAGAACAGCGACATGTAATACATAAAAAGAGAGGACAGCCAGCACAGCGGCCAAAACTTCGATTCCGCCAATGATGTAAAAGACAGGGTTGGACATCCAGCTTCCATAGTCTTCTCCGTGGGTGCCAAGTCGGATATTTTCCTGCTTACAATGGTTCTTGTTCATTACATTTCCTCCTTCTTTACCCAAGTTTCCAACTCTGGCTTTCTGTCTGCAGTTTTACCATATGGGCATATACACCATTCTTTTCTTCCAGATCCTTTGGTGATCCTTCTTCTGCCACGGTGCCATCAGAAAGGACAACGATCTTATCCGCTCCGGCTACGGTACGCATTCTGTGGGCGATAACCAGAACGGTTTTATCTGCGATCAGACGGGAAAGGGCTGTCTGTATCAGAGTTTCATTTTCCACATCCAGAGAAGCAGTCGCTTCATCCAAAAGAATGATCGGCGCATTTTTCAGAAATGCACGGGCAATAGAGATACGCTGGCGCTCTCCGCCGGATAGTTCACAGCCATTTTCTCCGATATTGGTATGCCATCCATCCGGCAGTTTTTTGGCAAATTCATCCACATTGGCAAGTTTCGCAGCCGCAATGACCTGTTCATCTGTGGCGTCTTTGTTTCCGATTCGGATATTCTCCAGAATCGTATTGTCAAACAGTGTGACATCCTGGAATACGATGGAATACAGAGAAAGCAGTGTTTCCGGGTCTATTCGGGATACATCCATACCTCCCACGGTAATCTTTCCTCTGTTAATATCCCAGAATCTTGCAGCCAGCCGGGATACGGTTGTTTTCCCGCCGCCAGATGGGCCGACCAAAGCCGTAACCTCTCCCTGTTTTGCCGTAAAGGAAACATCTTTCAATACTGTTTCTCCGGTATTGTAGGCAAACCCAACATGGTCAAAGACAATATCATACCCCTGATTGGAAAGCCTGTCACTGCCTTGCTGGATCGGATGATCGAGAATCTCATTCATTCGGGCAATGTTGGTTCGTGTACTGATGACTGCCGCAAGATTCTGGAGCGCGCCCTGCAGAGGGTCATATAAACGGGATACTACCAGAAGGAACATAAAGAATGTAAGCACGGAGAGGCTTCCTTGCATGAGCAGAACAGCTCCCACCAGCGCAACCGTTGCAATACCAAGCTTCAGCACCAGTGACGCGGAAACCACAAAAACAGCAAGGCCGAATTCATTGAGGATGGAACGATGCTCCACAGCACGGATCTTCTTTTCCAGCCCTTTTAAATATGCCTGCTCCGCATTGTTCGCTTTCAGGTCACGAACTGTTTCAATACACTCCTGTATCCCGTCTGCGCAGGCCATCTTCACATCCATCGCTTTCTGATTCAGATTTTCCTGAATCTTTGCGGAAAATCCCACAATCGCAAAAGCAACCGGCAGAACCCATAAGGCAGCCAGCGCCATTCTCCAGTCCGTAAAGAGCAGACCGATAGAAATCAGAACCGTAGAAATGATCGAACCCACAAGCTCAGGGATAAAATGCGAAAAACTCTGTTCCAGAAAGGTACAGTCCGCCATAATGGTACTGGTAAGATCGGCTAAATCCTTTTTTCCGAAAAAAGAAAGAGGGATTTTGCGCAGATGCTCTGCCAGGGTAATGCGGCGGACACCGCTTTCTTTGTAAGTGGCAAAATAGGTCGAATTGTATTGAAAGAAAGTGGTCAGCAGAATCAAGCCGATACACACCACGCAGCCTGCCACATAAAATGGAATTTTCCCACCGGGAACACCCCCCGTTCATCAGATCGCTGACCAGGTAATATAAAAGTCCTACCGGGAACATAAAAGACAGATTCTGAAGGACACAGGCCAGGCAGCCTTTGATCAGGTCTTTTGCTCCCTGTTCAGACAGGGCATATTTTTTCTGCAGTTTTTTGATCATATCACTGCACCTCCTTTGTTACCTTCCATTGCACGGAAGTCTGGTAATTTTTCCACATACGGCTGAAAATGCCGTCTTTTGCAAGCAATTCACGACTGTTCCCGCACTCGGCAACCTGTCCGTCCTGAATGACAAAAATCTGATCCACATTTGTTACGGTAGAAAGCCTGTGGGCAATCATAATCACTGTCTTTCCCTCGGAAAGTTTTGAGAAAGCAGCCTGTACACGGCTTTCGTTATCCGGGTCAGCAAAGGCAGTGGCTTCATCCAGAATAATAATCGGAGCATTTTTCAGCATCACACGGGCAATGGCAATTCGTTGCTGCTCTCCACCGGATAGATAGACCCCCTTTGTACCGATGACCGTATCCACACCCTGTGGGAGTTTTTCCAGAATATCATCGCATTGCGCGTGATGAAGGGCAGTCAGAACTTCCTCACGGGTAGCTTCCGGTTTTCCCATACGCACATTTTCCAGAATGGACGCCTTGATGAGACGGCTGTTCTGAAATACGAAAGACACCGTATTCATGAGTTCCTCTTTTGGGATGTCTTTCACATTAACACCACCGATTTTTACCATTCCGCTCTGGGGATCAAAGAATCGGGAAATCAGGTTGGCAAGGGTTGTCTTACCACCGCCGGACGGGCCTACAAAAGCTACCGTCTGCCCTTCAGGAATGGTCAGTGAAATATCTTCTATTACTTCTTTTTCTCCATCATAACTGAAATGAACCGATTTCAGTTCCACGGAAGCATTGTGCGGGTGTATTGGATGTTTGGTTTCCTCCAGAGGCTTCAAACGCAAAACGCTGTCAATTCTCTGTAAAGCGTCATCTACGATCATGGCATTTTCACTTTGGAACATGATACGTGTCAGTGTAATAGAAATAACCGGCGTAATAATGATATAGAAAATGAGATCCAGTAAGAAACCGGAAGTCACACCGTCTTGTGTCAGCAACAAGCCTCCGGCGATCAGTGTGGCAAAAACTCCGTTGATTGCAGCTGTATAGAACATCATCGGTGTCCGAAGCTGCTTGGTATAAGCGATCACCCATACTTTATACCGGTCAATGGATTCTTTAAACTTCTTAAAGGAAAAGATGGTCTGGCCAAAGGTTTTTACCACCGGAATCCCGCGGACATACTCTACCGCTTCGTTGGACATATCATCCAGCGCATTCTGGTATTCTTTCATCTTTTCCTGCATCTGCTTTCCGGTCATTGTCATCATGATCAGAAATCCCAGCACAACCGGAACAAGGCTCAACAGACCCAGTCTCCAGTCAAATGCAAACAACAGCACCAAAAGACCACAGGGGGTTGCAATGGCATTGGCTCTGTCGGGAAGCTGATGAGCGAGATAGGTTTCAGTGGCTGCGCTGGATTCGTTGACGATCTTGCGCAGTTTTCCGCTGCCAAAACTTTCGGCAAAACCTAAGGGAAGTCTGACAATATGTTCCATGGTCTGGATACGCAGGTTTGTGGCGATACGAAATGCCCCTAAATGGGAACACATCAGCCCTGCTATGTAGACAAGCACCGCTATAACCGCAAACAATACTGCCATCCAGCCATTACCGGTCAGGTTCTGTGCCTGGCCAAAATTCGGTGCCACCTCCAGTACTTCCTTGATCATTTTCCAGATGTAATAGAAGGGTACCAGAGCGATCAGGGCACTGATTGCAGAAAGCACCCAGGAAGCATAGGTCAGGTACTTATGGCTACCTGCAATTTCCAGCAGGCGTGATAAATTGGATTGTTTTTTCAAAAAAATCCCTCCTTTTCTTTGTGTTTATGATAAAGAGAACACGTCTATGTTCTTACAATATCCGAATTTAGGTTAGCTGTTGCTAACTATCGAACAAAAATTATAAGGCATTACTGCCCCATAATTTTCATCCATCCTGCTGTATAAAAGGCGCGCATTTCTCTAACGTAGTTTTCGGCATCTTTTAGCGGCATTTCATGAATGATCAATTCAAAAAAAGTATGAAACATGCCGGTGATCAGAATATGCTCCAGCGAAGGATCGATATGGGGAGAGGGCCTTCCAAGCTTCCTTAAAACCTCCTGATAGGCATGAGTCCCTTCCACTTCAATCTCCACCATTTCATCAATTAGCCCGGCAAATTTTGTTCCTTCCGAACAGACAAGGATCAGTTTACATTCCTCTAAATGCTCATACGCATAATGAAGAATATCGTACATGCAGATTCCCGAAATATCACTCATGACTTCCGGCTGTCTGGCAGCTGGAAGTTCGGCAAACTCCTGCTGTGCCTTTATAAAACGGTTGCGAATATATTCATAATGCTCACCAACGATGTCTTCAAAAAGTTCTTCTTTACTTTTGTAATATCCGTAAAAGGCTCCGGTAGTCATTCCCACGGATTTCACAATATTCCGCAGAGAAGCGTCTTTATATCCTTTTTCTAAAAATTCCGCTTTCGCTGCCCGGTGGATATTTTCTAAAGTCATTCCATTTCCGTTTATTTTGCACACCTCCTATATAACAGTGCTATATAACACTGTTATAATTTTAATCTCTGAAAAAGGTTTTGTCAATAGCAACAAGAAATAGTTGCATAAAAACTGCAATCTAAACATCATTCTGCACTTTTTCTTTCAGCCTGTCCATGCACCTGTAAACTGCCTTTTCGGTAATCTTCAGATACCTGGCGATTTCATGAGTGCTGTACCCCT
Organism: Blautia intestinalis; assembly: GCF_014297355.1. Lineage (GTDB taxonomy): Bacteria > Bacillota > Clostridia > Lachnospirales > Lachnospiraceae > Blautia_A > Blautia_A intestinalis. Next base: position 28,195 of record NZ_JACOQE010000018.1, read on the forward strand.
AGATCTTCATCAGAACGATCTGCAGGGTAAGCCTGTCCACTGTGATCAGTACATGATACAATTCCTGATTCTCAATATGATCCAAGAAGTCCTGTACTGTTTTCAGCTCTGCCTGATCAGTAGATGCTGTGCATCTGCATCAATCAGCAGGACTTTCTTTCCTTGCTTTGCCAGACTGACACCCAGGTTGACTGCTGTGGTTGTCTTTCCCACGCCACCTTTTTGATTGGTCAGAGCAATCACTTTGCAATTTGACATAGGTGCGTCCTCCTTCCTATAATGTCAAGCCTTCTCTGACATTTCTTTATCCTCTTTTCTTACGAGTCTTCTTGCGAGTTTTTTTTAATACGACTCGTAAGAAACTCGTAACATTAGATTTTTCAGTAAAGAAAAAGAGCATATGGAATTGAATCCATACACTCTATGATTGCTGGGACTTTATTTCATTTTTAATTCAACAAACTTTTGTTTATCTCGTTCTTAAGTTCATCTTTATTCTCGTATGTTCTCACTATCGGAATCGTACTCTGTCTGTTCTACATAATCTGCGGAACAGTCTCGTTTGTACGGACAAAAATAAACTGAGCCACGGCTGTTCCAACACGAAATCAGACGTGGCCTTATTTATATCATTTCACTCTTTTTTGAAATAGAGCAACACCACAGCAACAACTCAAATCGACTTAAAATTCCAGACTATTCGCATTCAGCAAGAAATACTTCATTCCCATGATGACAAAACCTTCATCATTTCTCCAAGGCTTTTTGCTGCCATTTACAATGACGATCTTCTTGAAAGAGTCCGGGATATTACGTAGAGAATTGAACTCCTGCGTCTGTTTTTCTTCCGAAGTCATGTCATATGCAACCTGGATATAGTATCTCTGGTTTCCTTGATTCACCACAAAGTCAACCTCCAACTGCTTGCGAACACGTTTGCCCTCTTTATCCTTATCGAAGATATCCACGACACCCACATCAACATTGTAGCCACGGATCAGCAGCTCGTTATAAACAATGTTCTCCATGATATGAGTAGGCTCCTGCTGTCTGAAATTCAGACGTGCATTTCTCAGTCCCAGATCAGTAAAGTAGTATTTCAGATTTGCACCGATATACTTTCTGCCCTTAATATCGTATCGGCTTGCCTTGGAAATCAAAAAGGCATCTGTCAAATGGTCGATATGCTTGGAGATGGTTTTATTAGCATAAGTCATCTGGCGCTCACTGGCAAAGGTATTGGCAATCTTTGAAGGGTTGGTCGGTGCGCCGATTGCAGATGCAAGCACATCAACCAGAATCCCAATCTCATCCACGTTCTGAATCTTATTTCTTTCAATAACATCCTTCAGATAGACATTTGCAAAGATGTTCTTCAGATAGTCCGCTTTCTGTCGTTCTCTCTGGAAACTTACGATCTGCGGCAATCCTCCGTAGATCATGTAGTCATCCCAGGCATCATCATAATCGCCGTCATAGACAGAATAAAACTCTGCAAAGGAGAGAGGATAGATTCTAATCTCATCACCTCTGCCACGGAACTCGGTCACAATGTCGCTGGACAGGAACTTGGAATTACTTCCGGTGACATACACATCAATATTGCTCATGCGGAGCAGGCTGTTCAGCACTTCCTCAAATTGTGACATAAACTGCACTTCATCAAGAAGCAGATAGTATTTGCCATCGTCTTTCATGGCATCTTTGATGTACTTGAAACACACCTTAGGATCTCTTAGTTCCTCATTTTCAATACCGTCCAATGCAATCTCAATAATATGATCAACATCAACGCCGTTCTCCAGTAAGTATCTCTTAAAGATGGTAAACAGCAAAAAGGATTTGCCACATCTACGAATGCCGGTAATCACCTTTATCATTCCATTATCTTTTCGCTCGATCAGCTGCTGTAGGTAAGCGTCTCTTTTAATCTCCATCGTTGTACTCCCCATTTCCGTGCATCTGCACACTTTTTAGTAATGAGATTCTATCACAGAACAACCTGAACTTCAATATGTATTCCCATTTTATGTGCATCTACACACTTTTATGTAATGTTGATAAGTATATTTTCAGATTTTTTTGATTGCAGTGTCTATAATCGACTACTCCAATCGTTATTATAGGTAAACAACAAAAAGGAGATGGTTCAACAAACTGGAATTGTACTACCGAATAAAATTAGTCAGTACTTTTTCTTCTGTATCGGGCATTTCAATCCCTTGCTTTTTTCCAAGTGCAATACATTTTAATAACCATGCCATATTATTAGCAAGTGTTCTCATTGTCTGCCTTCCCTCTAAATCCTGTCTCACATCATCAGGTGTAAATCCGTGTACCTGATTCCAATACTGCGATGAAACAACAGGCATCGTATCATGATTTATCTGGTTTCTGAATCAGAGGTAGAAAAGACATATGAAATGTTTCATGGGGAAAATGCTTTGGCTGATTTTCATACTGAAAAGTACTTAAACCGAATCGTAACATCAGCAAATGAGCCTGTTGAAAAGATACATATTTTTGATGCAGGTAAAGATGACAGGATAATAGAGCTTGTTAAATTACTTGTGGCAAATTCTCTTCTCGAAAATGAATGATATATTTGGTGGCTACACCCCAAGCCCCTGTAGAATCAATAATGCCGGCACTGGATGCCAAAATCCCGCACCGGCATTATTAATTGTAATTCTTTTTTCTACTCAAATAAATTTGTCGGTAATTTCTTTTTCTCTACATCCTACAAGCCCAAGTAAAACTAACATATAAAGACCAAATAATAGTACTCTTTTCAAACTTATAATTCCTTTCCAAGTTCATATGCTTTCTTCATCACATCCACATGGCTTGCAGCTGTATTTGCAGCATCAATTCCACCGCCACTTACGATGCCTTTTAAGGAAGCCTTTTCAAAACAATCTGCCCAGCCTTGCAGACCATTGTAGGCTTTTTCAAATGTACTTTCATCATTCTCAGCGGCAGTTGCAATCATATAAATATCTCTGAATGAATAATCTGTCGAATACAAAGGATTCAATCTATCAAGAAGTGTTTTCATCTGACCGCACATCTCATAGTAATAAATTGGTGTTGCATAGACAATGACCTCCGCATCCTTTACCTTTGCCATAATATCTGCAACATCATCCTTCAATACACATATTCCAGTCTTCTGACAGGATAGACACCCGACACAATATTTTATATCTTTTCCTTTCAAAGAAAGAAGTTCCACATCATGCCCAGCTTCTTTTGCTCCCTTTGCACACTCCTTTGCGAGTACATCAGAATTGCTGCCTCCTCGAAAACTTGTAGATATGATCAATACTTTTTTTGCCACAATTAAATTTCTCCTTTTTCAGCGTCTTTTTTAACCTTACGTATAACTTTCGCAGGCACTCCTGCCGCAATCATATTGGCCGGAACATCTTTTGTTACAACTGCTCCGACTGCAATGATCGAACCTTTACCAATCGTAACCCCTGGAAGAACCGTTACATTTGCTCCAATCCATACATTTTTTTCAATATGAATCGGCTGAAATATCATACCAGCTCTTTTCTCAGGATCTTCCATATGATTGATTGTTGCCAGTACTGCATTATGTCCAATCAGGACTCCATCCTCTATATAAATACCACCCTGATCCTGAAACTTACATCCTGCATTAATAAAAACATTATTACCTATATGGATATTTCGCCCACAATCCGTATAAAACGGAGGAAACATTCCAAAACTCTCATCTATTTTCTGCCCGGTAAGTTCTGACATAAGCTGTACAATTTCTTCTTTTGTATGATATTTGTTATTCAGCTCCATCGTTATTTTTAATGCCCTTTGAGACAGCTCATGCATGATCAGATGGTCTTCACTTCCACCGTCTACAGTATATCCGGGCTTCATATTACTCAAATATTCTTCAAATGTCATGATTAACCAACCCCGTTTTCTTTAAAAAATTTCTGGATTTTATCAAATGGGATTACATCCAGATTATCGTAAAGATCTGTATGAACAGCCCCTGGAATTGTCAGCAGCTCTTTATTGGATGTGTACTTGCTGTCCTTGATCATATTTTCATAAGCATCTTTTCCAAAATAATAACTGTGCGCTTTTTCTCCATGAACGATAAGGACTGCACTTCTGATTTCATTACAGTACTTTAATATTGGCTGATTCATAAATGACATACATCCAATACTGTTCCAGCCCCCATTGGAATTCAGGCTCCTTTTATGATAACATCTGCCTTTATAATACTCACTATAATCTTTTACGAAGAGAGGGGCATCTTCGGGAACCGGAAGTGGAACACAACCACCGCTTCTGGAATACTCGCCTTTACGGTATTCTTGTGTTCTGAGGGCATTCAGTGACTGTTTCTTTGCATAACGTGCTTCTTCACTGTCCTCAGAATCAAAGTACCCATTTGCATTTACCCTTGTCATATCATACATGGTAGATGCTACAGTTGCTTTTATTCTTGTATCCAATGCAGTTGCGTTAAGAGCCATTCCACCCCATCCGCAGAGTCCAATGATTCCTATTTTATCCGTATCCACATCTTCCCGAACAGAAAGAAAATCAACAGCAGCCATGAAATCTTCTGTATTAATATCCGGAGAGGCCATGAATCTTGGATTTCCTCCACTTTCCCCCGTAAAAGAAGGATCAAATGCAATCGTTAAATATCCTTTTTCAGCCATCGTCTGCGCATATAATCCAGAACACTGTTCTTTGACTGCACCAAATGGTCCGCTTACGGCAATCGCAGGATATTTCCCTGACACATTTTTCGGCTTATACAGATCTGCAGCAAGTGTAATTCCATAACGATTTACAAATGTCACTTTCTTATGGTCTACTTTTTCACTCTGTGGAAAAGTTTTATCCCATTCAGATACCAACTTTAATTCTTCTGTTTTTAACATATTTAACATCCTCCATATGCAAAATTTCTTGTAATTACACTAACAATAGTATATGATATAAATATCATATAACCTAAAGTTGACTTTAGGTCAAGCATATTTTGAAAGAAGGTTTTTTATGTATACAATCGGTCAGGTCTCTGCAATGTTTAGTCTTCCTGTTTCTACCTTAAGATATTATGACAAGGAGGGTTTTTTCCCTAATCTGGAACGTAAAGGAAACATCCGTTATTTCAGCGATAATGAGTTGGAAGCGCTTCGTATCATTGAATGTCTGAAGAAATCTGGGCTTGAGATCAAAGATATAAAGCAATTTTTTATCCGGGTATCTGAAGGCAGCGCCAGCTATGAAAAAAGGAAAGAATTATTTGAAGCCAGAAAATCAGCTGTTGAAACTGAAATCCAGGAACTTCAAAAAACTCTCTCCCTCTTAAAATTTAAGTGCTGGTATTATGAAACAGCAATGAAAGATGGTAATGAAGATACGATAAATGCCATGTTACCTGATAAACTTCCAAAAAATATACAGAAACTATATGACAAAGGACATGAATGATTTTTGTTTCTTCTTCAAGCTGGAATTTGTCGAATCCCTTCATCTTTAAGCGAACTTCCATCTCTAAATACAACTTCAAATCTTTCTTCTTTCTTTGCCATGTTTATTCCTCCTCGTTAAGCGTTAAATACCGATTTATCCAATTAAGACAACTGAAATTTTATTCTTTATCGTTCAAAAGATTATTTACTCTTTCAACTGGAAATCTGTCTTCAATGTCAATTATTTCAAACAAATTTAGGGGTAATTCTTTCTCTCCAATCAGAGTAAGATATTCATTAACAGCTCTGCGGTCAATCATAATTTTCCCATGACCGTCCCAATGACGATTGCTCTCTCTCTTTTTCAAGCCAGAAATCCAATATTCATCGCCGTTTTCAATATCTACATAGTTAGAATAACCACCATTATATTTTTGAAAAGCGTGGTCATTAAAGTAAATGGTTTTCTTGGTTTTTGAAGTTTTCACATATCCAATCCATGCTGGACCATCATCAGAATATCCTGTTTTTAGTTCAATATACATTAAATCTTTAATCATTTATATCACTCCTAAATTCCGATTGAGATTTCACCTGTTTTAAGGAATTTAATACTTGTTATATTTTGTTATTAAATTCTCCGCAAACCCTTGAAAACGCTGGATTTATCGCAGGTGAGCTTTCCCTTATTGTTTCCCTTGTGTTATATCTTCCCATATAAGTTTACGAACTCTGATAAGGGAAAATACAAGGGCATAAGATGTCCGGTGGACATCTGCTCTGTGCCGACCGAAGCGGCAGCAGAGACCAAGAAAAATCTGATAACACATTATAACACAAAATAAAAGTGACATGGTGAACTGATTGAAATACTTCTGATTTTGTAACTGATGATTGATCGAACGATAAGGAGATAAGATACGATGAGAACATTATTTGCAGAATATAACCCACAGTGCAACAGCATTGATGTTTATACAAGTGCTGGTTACTTGCTATCCCTGATACCTTATTCTTTCAACCAGCGTTTCCTTTTTCAGATTACTGCTTAAAACGAGGGAAAGCACAATCTGCAAAAAACCGACCAGCAAAATCATAGCAAGAATTGGTGTAATTGGAACATGATAGACATTTATTCCAAATATTCCATTATGCTTTGCATAGGCAAAGAGCGCATAGCCAAGTGGCAGACCAACGATAAGTGCTACACATATGGTGCCAACCGTAAAAATCAGTCCCTGTAACTGCAGGCATAAATTTAATTGTTTATTTGTCATACCCACAGCCTGTAATATACCATATTCCTGCTTTTTTGTCGTAATATTCATGATCATGGTATTCGCCATATT
>NZ_JACOQE010000019.1 GCF_014297355.1 Blautia intestinalis
AAGGGACGCGACTTTGTTCACCAAGGTAAAATCGAAATTGATGTAAACGAAAGGGCAGTTTTTATCAGAACTCAAGGCTGCTTTTTCGTTTACACCAACTCCGATTGTTTCCTTAACAGTTTGTTGAATTAAAAATGAAATAAAGTTTCAGTAATCATAGAGTGTATGGATTCAATTCCATATGCTCTTTTTCTTTACTTAATTTCATGAAAAATGTAAAAATCTAATGTTACGAGTTGCATTAAAGAAAACTCGTAAGAAAAAAGTAAAAAAATTTGCTTTTGACCACTGTAAAACATGCTCTGAGCGTTTCGTTATATGAAGGGATAATTTTTCTTTCATATTTCAAAGAAAAGAGGATAAAGAAATGTCAGAAAAAAGATGTTATACAGTTCAAGAGTTACAGGAAATCTTAGGAGTCAGCAGACCTACTATTTATAACCTTTTAAAGAAAAAGGAATTCCGGTGGATCCAGTTGGATGGCGGAAAGTATCGCATCTCTAAGAAGAGTTTCGATGACTGGCTCGATAACTTGGAACAATAAAAAACAGGGTGTTGATCAGGCAGATTTTGTCTGCAATCGACATCCTAAATTTTTATCTGGATTTGAGATATGATATAAGAAAAAACACTAACACTAAAAAGACAGGAAGTGAAGAATAAATGGCAACAGCAATTATGAAACAAAAAGAAGTTCCGGAAATGGACGATGTTGAAGAGATCATTTCAAAGATATCAGAAGACAGTCCTTACAAACGGCGTCCGACACAAAAGAGAACCTGGATGACCGTGCCGGAAATGGGAAAGCTGCTGGGATTAAAAAAGACAGATCGATACTGGCTAGTGCATAAAAATGTTTTTGAATCTAAAGAGATTGCCGGAAAGATACGAATCAATATTGCCAGCTTTGAAAAATGGTACGCCAATCAGATTAAATACCATAAAGTTACCGGAGAAGAACCAGGGAAAGAATTGAAATCCTGGTCCTATTCCGTTAAGGAAGTTGCGGATCTGTTGGGTGTTGATGAGTATCTTGTTTATGATTTACTCAAGAAAAATCAAATGGAAGCTGTTATTGTCGATTACTGGAAACGAATACCAAAAGAATCTTTTCAGAACTGGTATAAAAGCCAGTCCCGGTATCGAACAAAGGAAGACAGAGAAAAAGACGCTCTTCTGGAAGATGCAACAATTACGATGCCTAAGATGGCACAGCTGCTTGGAACAACCAGAAGCGCAGTATATACAATTCTTGATAATCCAAAGTATAGTCATTTTTTTGAATTCATTGTGATTGCAGAAAAGAAAAGGATCACAAAAGAGAGTTTTCAAAAATTCCTGGAAGGTCAGGATCGGTATAAGCTGGATCCATCAAATGATTATGAAGAACTTGCACATGAACAAAATATTGCCCTGGCTAATTTCCGGCGGAAGAAATTATCACAGACCGGAATACGAGGAAGCAATGGAAATATAAAGTATCTTACTTTTGATGAAGCTTCCTATCTGGCAAAGGTCAGCAGAAGCATGATCAACAAGTGGGCGGATAAAGGAAAGTTCACAGTAATAAAAGTTGGCAGTCGAGTTAGGATCCGTCGGGATGAATTTGAGGACTGGATGGAGCAAAGAGATTTGGAAAGGAGTATACAATAATATGGCATCTATAAGAGAACGAAACGGAAAATTTAATGTAATCTATTCTTATACGAATGAAAAAGGTGAGAGGAAACAGAAGTGGGAAACCTATGAAACGAAAGCCGAAGCAAAGAGAAGAAAAAAAGAAATTGAATATAAAAAAGAGATGGGATCATTTGTCGTCCGTAAATGCAAAACACTGGACGAGCTTATTACAGAATATGTTGCACTTTATGGCAAAGAAAACTGGGCGCTTTCTACATATGAAGGAAATGTCTCTCTTATCAATAACTATATTCTTCCGATCATTGGTGATACGAAACTCTCAGAGATCAATACCCGTTTCATCGAAAGATATTATCAGAGTCTTTTGAAGAGACGTGCAGTTATCAATCCATTGAATAAAACCAGTCGAAATGAATTTGTATCTTCCAGTACGGTCAGGGATATTAATAAGCTGCTTAGAAACTGTTTTGAACAGGCTGTGAAATGGGAGTTGATGGAGAAGAATCCTTGCACCCATGCGACTGTACCAAAACATAAATCACAAAAAAGAGACATCTGGACAGCGGATACATTGATGTATGCGCTCAGTGTCTGTGAAGATGAACGATTAAAGCTCGCAATTAATCTATCTTTCTCATGTTCCCTGCGACTTGGTGAGCTGCTTGGTCTTACCTGGGATTGTGTAGATATTTCTCATGAGGCAATTGAAGAAAACCGTGCATATGTCTTCATCAACAAAGAATCACAGCGTATAAGAAAAGAATCTTTAAATGCATTGGATGGAAAAGATGTGTTGTTGGTATTTCCGACAAATCATAAGAAGAATTCTACGGTCCGTATTCTGAAAACACCGAAGACAGAAAGCAGTGTGCGTAAAATATTCTTACCGAAGAGTGTTGCTAATATGCTGGTAGACTGGAAAGCTGAGCAAGATGAAATGAAAGAAATTCTTGGTGATGAATATATGGACTATAACCTGGTTATGGCAAGTACCTTTGGGCTTCCTCTCGGAGATGGAGCAATCCGTGGTCCTTTAAAAAAACTGATCGAGGACTATAATCTCCCACCGGTTGTATTTCACAGTTTCCGTCATAGCAGCGTTACTTATAAGCTGAAATTGAATGGTGGAGATATCAAGGCGGTACAGGGTGATTCCGGCCATGCTCAGGTCAATATGGTTACGGATGTGTACTCTCATATTCTGGATGATGACCGAAGGAAAAATGCAGAGCTTTTTGAAGAAGCATTTTATGAGAAGAAGAATCTGGATCCACAGATGCATGTACAGCAGGAAAATAATAATGCAACTGTTGCTGATGAAGTCGATCCGGAACTTTTGGCAAAAGTGTTGGCAAATCCAGAGATGCGGGCATTGCTCAATTCACTGGCGAAGACGATGAAGTAATTAGTCTATCTCCATCATATCTATTGGAATCTCCATCATTTGATGATGGAGATTCAGTTACAAAAAAGGTTACAGATATTTTTACTGAATAAAATTTGCCAGTCAAAAACGCATGGACAAACCGTCTCGTATGCGTTATATTATTTATAGACAAGAAAATATCTTGTGCTTTCGATAGGAAGTTTAATTGAATACTGTTTACCATGATCGAACGTACGAAGCATGGTGGTCATATAACAGATGTCGATGGTAATATCAAGGCATTCCCCAATTATTAGCTGGAGCAAACAATCAGCTAACTTTCAGAGCTTTACAGAGCTTGACAGAGGGGGTATTCAGAATAACTCAAATTGAATCGGAAACAGTTTTTAATAGTGTCCCATATGGGTTTACCTTACCTCAGATTGACAGAGAGTGACAATAGGTTGGAGCTCTCCTAAGCACTAGATGTGGGTTCGATTCCCGCACGGGACGTCCTATCAAAAGCGGAATGTATTAGAAAAATTTCTAATATGATTTCCGCTTTTTTGTTTTTTCAGAGGGAAAAAGGAATGGAATATCAGCTAATACGGAAAGAATCCTATTAGCCGCTGTCTAATAAAACGCACTGCTGGTATAATAGCTGGAAATAAAACGAAATTCTAATAAAAGAGAAAAGCCAGCTGTTTATTTGAGAAAGTGGATGTAAATTCAAGCTCAGATAAGAAAAAAGAGGAAGGGAAATATCCGGCGGTAAGTTATTAGGTGTGAATACAATAGAATCTTTGCTTAGTGAGAACTAAGGTCAACAGTAAGCCTGTTTGGATCAGATTTCAAAAAGAAATCTATCTGGACAGGCTTTTTCTGTTGCAGATAAGAAATGGAGGAAAGATATGGATACAGTGGATACACGAAGTGCATCAGTTCCAGAAGATGGCGAAAAAATTATAGAGATTCAGCTGGAACGTCTGCGGACCTTTAAGAACCATCCGTTTAAGATTCGGATGGATCAGGAAATGATTCGGCTTAGTGCAAGTGTTGAGAAATATGGAATCATAAATCCGCTGATTGTACGACCGATTCCAGATGGTGTTTATGAGATTATCTCCGGACACAGAAGAAAGGCAGCTGCTGAAAAGTTTGGTTACAGGAAGGTACCGGTCATTATCAGAGTCATGTCAGATGACGAAGCAGTAATTAATATGGTGGATTCCAATTTACAGAGACAGCAGATAACATTCAGTGAAAAGGCTTTTGCTTATAAGATGAAGAATGAAGCTATGAAGCGAACCGGAGGAAGAAGAAAAAGTAGCCAGTCTGACTACCCGTTGAAAGGAAAAAAGACAGTAGAAATCATTGGTGAAGAATTTGGTGACAGCGCAAAACAGGTACAGCGGTATCTGAAGTTGACGGATCTTATTCCTGAGTTACTGGAAAAGCTGGATAACGGTGAACTTTCATTTAACCCGGCTGTGGAACTTTCGTATTTAACGATAGAGGAACAAAAGGAATTTATAGATGCTATGGAGTATACACAGGCAGTCCCATCCATTTCCCAGGCACAGAGAATGAAGAAATTAAGCCGTGAGAAAAAGCTGACGGGGACAAAAATGAGAGAGATCATGGGTGAGATCAAAAAAGGGGAAATTACCAGAGTGATGTTTAACAACGAACAACTGTATCGGTATTTCCCAAAATCATATACCCCGGCAGAAATGAAAGAAGAGATACTGAGCATGTTAAACCAATGGAAACCGCAGAAAACGGCAGCAAAATAGGAGGAAAATTATGTGTAGAGTAATCGCAATATCAAACCAGAAAGGTGGAGTTGGAAAAACCACCACAACCGTAAATCTTGGAATTGGACTTGCCAGACAGGGAAAGAAAGTGTTGCTGATTGATGCAGATCCACAGGGGAGCCTTACAGCAAGTCTTGGTTATGTAGAACCGGACGAAATAGGAACTACACTTGCCACAATTATGATGGCTATCATCAATGAAAAAGAATTTGAGATCACAGATGGCATTCTGCATCATAAAGAAAATGTAGATCTGCTTCCGGCAAATATTGAATTATCTGCATTGGAAGTAACAATGGGGAACGTGATGAGCAGGGAACTGATTATGAAGGAATATATTGAGGCTGTGAGAACAGAGTATGACTATATCTTGATTGACTGTATGCCAAGCCTGGGACTAATGACAATCAATGCACTGGTAGCTGCGGATTCCGTGTTGATTCCAGTACAGGCAGCTTACCTTCCGGTGAAAGGGCTTCAGCAGCTGATACATACGATTGCAATGGTGAAGAAGCGGCTGAACAGGCAGCTGATATTTGAAGGGATTCTTCTTACAATGGTGGACTTTCGCACAAACTATGCAAAGGATGTGGCTGGCAAAGTGCGTGAAGCCTATGGTGAGAAAATAGAGATTTTTGATACAGTGATTCCTATGTCAGTGAAAGCAGCTGAAACAAGTGCAGAAGGCGTCAGTATCTTTTCCCATTGCCTGAATGGAAAAGTAGCGAAAGCATATGAGACGATTGCAAAGGAGGTATTGAGAAATGAAGAGTAAAAGCGCAGACAAAATAAAGATGCCCAGCATAGATGAACTGCTGGGAGTGTCCGGTGAGGAAAGTGCAACAGATATTGAGATTAGCAGAATTCATAGCTTTGCAAATCATCCATTTAAGGTTTTGGATGATGATAAGATGGATGATCTGGTAGAGAGTATTAAACAGAATGGTGTGTTGACACCTGTTTTAGTGCGGCCAGACAAGAATAACAGCTATGAGATGATATCCGGGCATCGAAGAATGCACGCAGCGATAAAAGCAGGAATGGAAACTATACCAGCCATTGTGCGGGATATGGAAGACGATGAAGCCATTGTCATAATGGTAGATGCTAATATTCAAAGGGAAGAGTTGCTCCCAAGTGAAAAGGCATTTGCATATAAAATGAAAATGGATGCGATGAAGAGGCAAGGTGCCAGAAATGATATAGCAGATTCCACTTACACCCAAAATGGGTGGAGGTCAGAAACAGCAGCGGTAATTGGACAGCAGGTAGGAGAAAGTAAAAATCAAGTTAGAAGGTATATCCGACTTACGGAACTCATTCCAGACCTTCTTGATTATGTAGATAAGAAACGTCTGCAGTTTACTGTTGCGGTTGACATTTCCTATATTGACAAAGAGATTCAAACATGGTTATTTGAATACATCAAGGAAAATGGTACGGTTAAAGCAGTTCAGGTAGCGGCACTCCGCACAGCACTTGAAGTAGGACCGATGACGCAGGCGAAAATGATCTCCATACTGGTAAACAGTCAGCCTGGTAGAAAGCAGGAACAGAAAATCATATTATCAGAGAAAAAACTGAGAAATTTCTTCTCTGAAAAATATACGGCAGAGGATATGGAAAGTGTAATTTTGGAACTTCTGGATCAATGGAAGAGAGGTGAGATAACAGTATGAATTTTGAATACTATTATGGCACTCAGGCTGATCAGTTCAGTTTTATCCGGATTCCAAGAATATTATTATTAGATGAAGCATTTTCCGTACTGTCTTTATCAGCTAAAGTCCTTTACTCGGTACTTCTGGATAGAATGGGACTGTCAATGAAAAATAAATGGCTTGACGAAGAAAACAAGGTGTACATTATCTATCAGATCACGGAGATACAGAGTGACTTGGGATTCTCTAAGAAAAAAGCAATGGATTATCTCACAGAATTGGAGAAAATCGGACTGATTGAAAAGAAAAAGAGAGGCTTTGGATTGCCGAACATTATATATGTTAAGAGCTTTATGGCACATCAGAGTAGTCAAAGAAGTAATGAAATGGGAACTTCACAGGAAAAAGATGTGGTACATAGAAGTATCGAAAGGGGAACTCCTGAGGTGATGAATAAGCACCTCAGAGGTGCCGAAACAGATACCTCAGAAGTGCCCAAAAACGGACTGCAAGAGGTTCCCAAAACGGTACCGCTATATAATAAGACTTATATGAATTATAATAATCAGAGTAATATCACATCGAATCATATCAAATCAGATGGCGATAGGATTCGATGTGATCAAAAAGAACAGACAATCAATGCTTATGCTGAACTGGTAAAGAAAAATATTGATTTTGATGTTTTACTGCATACATATAGCAGAGAGCAGGATCTGGTAGAAGAAATATATCAGTTGATTCTGGAGACCGTTCAAACTGAAAAGGATATGATACGGATCGCCGGCGAATATTATCCGGCAGGCTTTGTGAAGGGAAAATTACTGAAACTGAATTATTCGCATATCGAGTATGTGCTGGAGTGCATGGATAAAAATACTACGAAAGTCAGAAACATAAAACAATATTTGCTGGCTGCTTTATTTAATGCACCATCAACGATTGGAAGTTATTATAAAGCAGCGGTAAATCACGACATGCCACAGTACGCAAACTGAAGGAGGTACTTATGATTGTTTTAAGAATGGCAGGAAAAATTTTATTGTTACCGGTGTGGTTATTATTAGCCACTGCCCATTTACTGGTAAAGATCGTAGTTGAAATCTACTGCATCGGCAAAGGGATTGTCAATCTCATTCTGGGTTTTATGCTGATTGGAACACTGCTCTGGTACAGACAATGGGAGCGGTTTGCTTTACTTGCAGTTGCCAGTGGTATCTTGCTGTTCTTTCTGTGGATCGGAGTGTTTATGGAAGTTATACTGGAATCAGCACAACACAAAATTGGAAAATGGATTATTAAGTGAGGAAACTATTATGGAAAAAGAATATATTCAGCTACCAGCATTAAAAAGAGATCTGGATCCAGATGTTGAAAAGGTTTTATGGGCGTTTATCCAATTACCTGAGGAATACCAAGCACGCTATCAGGAGCAATATGAATTGTTAAATCAGAGGAAAGAAGAAGCAGACAGGCAATTACAGGAGAATATCGAAAAGATTGATGCAGACGCAATTCATTTATATGAAGAAACCATGCGGAGCATGATTCGTGATATTGTTCAGCAATCCTGTAACTTAGCTTGTTGGGTTCGTTATCATAAATATGATTTGGAAGAATCTCTGGAGGAGATGATAGACCAGCAGCCACATGCTGCAAAATATATTATTGCAATGAATATACTTATGGATGACGCAGAGGGAAGCGAAAGTCCATTTGAGGGAAACAGTTTTATGACATCATAATTAAGGAAATCACAATCAATAGTGGAGCTGTCGGTAAATAACGTTTTTTACATATTTCCCGACAGCCCCATTCTTTTTCTTCTGTCTTTATATGCCAGAAACAGAATCGTCAGAAACGTAACTGTCTCCGCTGCAAGAAGAGAGATCCAGATTCCATTTAATCCGAATAATTTCGCAAGTATAACTGCGCAGATAACAATAGCAACAATTCCTCTCAGGAATGATCCCACAATCGCGATTTTCGGTTCATCTACTGCTGAGAAATATGCCACCAGTACAACATTGATTCCTGCAACTATAAATCCAAGGAAATACAGACGCAGTCCTGTATGTGCATAATTCAATAACTGAACATTGTTTTCACTGTTGAAAATGCTGATTAGCGGGTCAGTTGCTGTCCAGATGATCAATTGGATCAATGCTTCTACGGCAAGACATACGAGCAGGCTCCATTTCAGAAGTTTTTTTACCTGAGTAGGCTGACCTTTTCCGTAGCTTTCACTGATCAGAGGCTGTGCTCCCTGGGCCAGACCGTTGAAGATTGCAAATGCCACGATAGAAAGGTTTGCCACAACTCCATAGGCTGCTACACCTACATTTCCTGCAATTCCCAGGATCAGGAAGTTAAATACAATAGCGATCACACCGGAAGACAGTTCACCGACGAATGCGGAAACTCCTAGCTGACAGCAGGAAATCAGGTGTCTGAATGACGGTTTTTTCCAATGGAATCCTACATGGTTTCTGCTGCTTCTGTAGTGTATGGTACAGACGCTCATTGTTACGATCGGACAGATTGCAGTAGCCAGTCCGGCTCCGGAAAATCCCAGACCGACTGGGAACATGAATATATAATCAAATATAATGTTAAAGATACTTCCACTGATGGAACCGATCATTGCAATAGAAGGCGCCCCATCGTTTCTGGCAAATGCAGTAAATGTATAATTTGACATGAAGAATGGTGTTGCGATCAGAATAATTCTCACATAGTTTCGTCCAAGTCCGATCAGTCCGGCATCTGCACCCAGCAAAGCCAATGCTTTGTCCGGAATAAAAATTCCGATCAGCATAAATGGAACTGCAACCAGTATGCTCCAGGTTACTGACTGTACGAAATAATGTTCTGTATTTTCTCCTTTTGCCCTGCTTATGGCATACCTGGTAGCGGAACCAATCCCGATCATAGCCCCAATCGCATAGATCAGTCCATAAACCGGCAGGATCAAATTGAGAACTGCCAGTCCGTCAGCACCGGAATATACAGATATAAAGAAAGTATCTGCCAGAACATAAACGGAAATCCCGATCATTCCGGCAACACTCTGGGTTACATATTTAGTGAATCTTTTCAGCATAATTCATGTCTCATTCCGTAAAGACTTGCCTTCTATTATATATCTGTATTTTAAAAAATAGCAATCAAAAACTCCTCTCAGGCGCTATGCATAATAATTTCAACAACATGCTGCTTATAGCAGGTATTGATAAATTTATATCATTCTGATGATATATTATATTTCATTTTTCACGTTAATGATGTAAAATTATCAATGTAAATATCAGGGCATATTCGAATAATCATTTCTAAACTTTTTCAAATATGCTCCGGAAAGGAACTTTTATACTAATGAAAACCAAGATTCAGGATATGACCTCCGGTTCACCGGGACGGTTGATCATTCTTTTTGCAATTCCCCTGATGCTGGGAAATATCTGTCAGCAGCTTTATACAATGGTGGATACCATGGTTGTTGGTCAGGTTGCAGGTGTGGAGGCTCTTGCCGCACTGGGTGCTGTTGACTTTCTGATGTGGGTTGTCACAGGAATATCCACAGGACTCACTCAGGGATTTTCTATTCAACTCTCCCAGTATTATGGGGCAAAGGATTTCGAAAATCTGCGTAAATCTCTGGCTCACAGTTACCGGCTGACCGCATTCATCGCAGCCGGAGTATTGATTCTCAGCCAGTCATTTGCTTCGCTGGTATTAACAGGGCTGCATACACCTTCCAATATTATCGGAATGTCTCTGTTATATCTGCGCATCATTTTCTGTGGAATCCCCGCCACAGCAGCCTATAATATGTTTGCCTCTGCTCTAAGGGCTATGGGAAACAGTAAAACACCGCTGACCGCAATGATCATCGCATCTGTGCTGAATGTCTCACTGGACATCCTTTTTGTGGCAGGCTTCGGATGGGGTGTGGCAGGAGCAGCAATCGCAACTGTGATTGCACAGAGCTTCTCCGCTGTTTACTGTTTCCTGATTTTACGCAGAATTGATATCGTTCATCTGACCAGAGCAGATTTTATGCCTGCCTCCGGCATGAATGCCCGCCTGATGAAGCTTGGTATTCCTGTTGTATTTCAGAATATCATCATCGGTGTGGGCGGTCTGGTAGTCCAGTATGTGATCAATGGCTACGGTTTCCTTTTTGTAGCAGGATTTACAGCTACAAACAAGCTTTATGGTCTGCTGGAAATGGCTGCTATTTCCTATGGATATGCCATCGTTACCTATGTGGGTCAGAATCTGGGAGCCGGAAAGATTGACAGGATCAGAAAAGGCGTCCGCAGCAGTATGCTGCTTTCCCTGCTTACCTCACTGATCATTTCTGCTGCCATGTTTTTATTTGGAAAAAATATTCTCTCACTTTTCATCTCAGGTGAACCGCAGCAGACACAGCAGGTATTGGCAATTGCTTTTAAATACCTTTCTATTATGGCTGCCATGCTCTGGGTTTTGTACTTCCTGTACGTGTACAGATCTGTACTTCAGGGGCTGGGAGATACCTTAATGCCTATGGTAAGTGGTATGGCTGAATTTGTCATGCGTATCAGTGCTGCACTGATCCTTCCCCATTTTATCGGACAGGACGGTATTTTCTTTGCAGAGATTGCAGCATGGAGCGGAGCCACTGTGATCTTATGCATCAGCTATTATGTACGGATGCATAAATATCATTAAAACAAAACAGGGAGCTGTCGGTAAATAACGTTTTTTAGAGCTGACAGCACCAAACAAAAATATCCTGACAGTTACAGAGCTTTCTGGCTTTGCAACTTGTTCAGGATATTTTTATTTTGATAAATACTTTCTGTTTTTGGCCGCAAAAAATCCTTGTTTGGATTTTTTCAGCCGCATTTTTTTCTAGGCAGTTTTTCCTTCAAATTTTCTCAGTTTTTCGTATAAAAAACGATGATATTTATTTATATTTCTTCCAATAGCATACAGCATGAATTCTTTATATACCTTATCTGCCGAACGGTAATTAAAACGTCGGAAGTTCTCATTTTCCTTTATATCTCCAAAATGTCCTTCCGTCTGAATGGAATGTGTCTGGCGTTTCAGGATCCCGCGTTCACTCTGGATATTGGCATGCGATCTTTCTTTCAGTTCCTCCCATTGTTCATTGATCTTCATGACTTTGTTCTTTTCGGCATCTTTCTCCGCATCATACTTATACAGACAGCGTGCTTTATGTTCACATCCGCTGCAGTCTGCACAACCATATACCTCAAAGGTCTGTGTATATCCCATCCTGCTCTTTGCTCTCTGTCCTGAGATGCCGCAGTTCACGTCCGTCATGGCAGATATAGAACTGTTCATCTTCAAAGATCCCTGTCCTCATGTTGTAATATTTACTGATATCTTCTGAATAAGCGCGTGTTTTTCGCTTTTCATGATCCTGCAGTTTTATATAACTGGATATTTCATTCCGTTTTAAATAAAGCAGATTTTTTTCACTACAGTACCCGCTGTCCGCAGTTACTTCTTCCAGAATACTCCCGAAAGCAGTCTTATGTTTTTCAAGGACCGGGATCAGGGTATTATAATCGGTGCGGTCGCTGCTTACATATCCATGTACGATATAATAATTCTCTACCGCGATCTGAACATTATATGCTGGCTTTAACTGTCCGTTCAGCATGTGATCTTCTTTCATACGCATAAAAGTAGCTTCCAGATCTGTTTTGGAATAACTGTTTCTGTTTTTTCCCATGATCTCAAAGCATTCTTTATATTCCATCAGTCGTTTTTCGCATTGTTCCAGTTCCTCATGCAGCTGTTGAAGTGCAGGTTTTCTTTTTACTTTTCCGTAAACGAATTCGATTTCCTCGTTGTCTGCGATCATCGTGAGATTGTTTTGGAGTTTCCGTATTTCAAGCGGTGAACAGTTATCGATCTCTATAATACGGTTATTTGAAAGCTTTTTATGTTTTACAAGCTTTCGTTTCCAAAAGTGGGGAGGATCCCGCTTTTGAGGCGAATGCCCGGCAGTGTATATACACTGCCTGTCCCTGCTATTCTTAGCTCTCAGGCATTAAATACAAAAATAATTCGGTAAGTTCATTCTCTTGCTGAACTAAGTTTTTAAAGTATACGTATGTTTGTGAAATGATAGATATCAAGAAAAAAGGATAAATTAAACTTGGCATAATTGTTTTATTGAAGGAGGGCCATTACAATGGCATTTTCATATATTGATATATTTGCTGGTGCAGGTGGCCTTTCAGAGGGCTTTCAAAGAAATGGCTATATACCAGTAGGTCAATTCATCCTAGCTATGGATACCTGGTTTGAAAAACTGATGGAGAAATAATCTAGGAAAATAGTTTAAAGTTTACATGTTATGATCATGTATGAAGTTGGAACAAAATAAAAGAATTGTGCTATAATATTGTTCAAGAAAAAAACTCATTGACATATTTTAATCTATTTAGGAGGATAAACGATCATGTGTACAGCAGCAACTTATAAAACAAAAGATTTTTACTTTGGACGAACCCTCGATTATGAATTCTCTTATGGTGATCAGATAGTAATTACACCACGTAATTATGCGTTTAATTTTCGCCATGTTGGCGATATGAAAAATCATTATGCAATTATTGGAATGGCTCATGTTGCAGAAGATTATCCTTTGTATTATGATGCTATGAATGAAAAAGGAGTGGCAATGGCAGGACTGAATTTTGTCGGAAATGCTGTTTATGCCGCGATTAAGCCAGATGTGGAAAATATTGCACAGTTTGAATTCATTCCGTGGATTTTAAGTCAGTGTTCTTCTTTAGTTGAAGTTCGCGAGCTTCTTGAACGAATTAATATTGTTAATACTCCTTTCAGCGAGCAATTACCATTAGCACAATTACACTGGATCATTTCTGATGAGAATGAGTCAATTACGGTAGAATCTATGTCAGATGGTTTGCATATTTATGACAATCCAGTAGGAGTGCTTACGAATAATCCGCCATTTCCACAGCAGATGTTTCAATTAAACAACTATATGCATTTGTCCCCAAAACAGCCGGAGAACACTTTTGGCGAAAATTTGGCTCTTGATGCATATAGTAGAGGTATGGGAGAATAGGTCTTCCGGGAGATCTCTCATCTTCCTCTCGATTTGTGCGTGTTGCTTTTACAAAGATACATGCAATTTCAGGTGAATCAGAGAAAGAGAGTGTTAGCCAGTTCTTTCACATTCTCGGATCCGTGGATCAGCAACGTGGATGTTGCGAGGTGGCTGATGGAAAATATGAAATTACATTATATACATCTTGTTGTAATGTTACAAAAGGCATTTATTATTACAATACTTATGAAAATCATCAGATAAGTGCGGTAGATATGTATGCGGAAGATTTGGATGGTAATAACTTGATCTGTTATCCTGTAATTCAAGGAGAACAAATCAATTATCAAAATAAATAGTATTTATAAATAAGAAGCAGGAAGGAAATTACCATGACAAAGGAAGAAGTAGAAAAACTCTGGATGGATAATCCGGAATCAATGCAGTTTTTAAAGAATGCTACAAAGTTTTATAATTTAATGATGATGTACCGTTGTGCTATCCGGGAAATTCAAACCAAACTTGAGGTTTTAGATGATGAATTTTCAGTTGAGAACAATCGAAATCCTATTTCATTTATAAAGACAAGAATTAAGAAACCCAATAGTATTTATAATAAACTGCAGAAAATGGGACATGATTTTACAACAGAGAATATACAAACATATCTAAATGATGTAGCAGGTGTTCGAATAGTTTGTGCATTTATTGATGATATTTATATGATATCTGATTTGATCACACAACAAGATGATATCAAAGTTATTGAAATAAAGGATTATATAAAAAATCCCAAACCAAATGGCTATCGAAGCTATCACATGATTGTTGAGATTCCTGTATTTTTTGCTAAGGGTAAAACACCTATGCGTGTAGAACTTCAAATCCGAACTAATGGGATGGATTTCTGGGCAACGTTGGAACATCAGCTTCGTTATAAAAAAGGCATTGAAGAAATGCCTGGATATGAAGAAATCAGTGAAGAATTACTTCATTCTGCAAGAGTTGTCATTGAAGCAGATAATGAAATGCAGAGAATAAAAGACAAAATTGGTATGTTCCACGAAATTTAATTGAGTAGAAAGGTTGGAATATATATGAAACAAGATACTTTAGAAGGAAAAGCGAAAACAAAAAACGGAGTAAAACGATTGTGTTTTTCCATAATCTGCATTCTTCTAGAAGTAGTTTTTATTATTACTATTGTAACACGCTTAAATGAATATGCAGAAATTATAAATCTATTTACAAGGATTTTAAGTGGAATTTTAGTTTTGAGATTGTATGCATCAGATAAGACATCTTCCATGAAAATGCCTTGGGTTATATTAATTTTAATTTTCCCAATTATGGGTGTAGGCCTATATTTATTGATTGGTTTGAATGGTGGCACACATAAAATGCGTGAGCGATATGCAGAAATTGATAGCAAATTGTTACCAATGCTTTCCGATAATCAGGAGTGTTTAAGCAGAATAAACGAAACGATTCCGAAGGCAGGAAATATTGCAAGTTATATACAAAGAAATTCGCAGTATCCAATCTATCAGAATACGGATGTGATGTATTTCGATGAAGCAGTAAAGGGATTAGAGACTCAGCTTGAAGATCTTGCAAAGGCACAGAAGTTTATCTTCATGGAGTATCATGCTATAGAAGATGCAGAGGCGTGGCATAAGATCCAAAAGATTCTGGAAGAACGAGTAAAAGTTGGAGTGGAAGTACGCATATTTTATGATGATATGGGTTCTATAGGATTTATTAATACTGATTTTGTAAAAAAAATGGAGTGCGTAGGAATTCATTGCCGTGTATTCAATCCGTTTGTACCAGGTTTAAATTTGTTCTTGAACAATCGTGATCATAGAAAAATAACGGTTATTGACGGGAAAGTTGGGTTTACCGGTGGATACAACCTCGCAAATGAATATTTTAATTATACACATCCTTATGGACAATGGAAAGATACAGGTATTCGTTTAGAAGGAGATGCTGTTCAGTCACTCACAGTGACATTTTTGGAAATGTGGAATGCGGTTAGTGATAAAGATGCGAATGATCCTGATTTTGGTAAATATATTTTTCATTATGATTACAAGGCGCAGCAAACGGGGTTTATTCAGCCTTATGCAGACAGTCCTATGGATAATGAACAGGTTGGAGAAGAAGTTTATATTAGTATGATAAATAAAGCTGAAAAATACTGTTGGTTCATGACTCCATATCTGATTATAACAGACGAAATGACACATGCGTTATGTTTGGCTGCTAAGCGAGGAGTGGATGTCAGAATTATTACACCGGGTATTCCAGACAAAAAATTTATTTATAATATCACTCGTTCTTTTTATCATGGATTGGTTAAACATGGTGTGCGTGTTTATGAATGGACTCCTGGTTTCTGCCATGCAAAAATGAGTGTGGTGGATGACTGTATGGCAACTTGTGGAACAATTAATCTGGATTATCGAAGTTTATACCATCATTTTGAAAATGGATGTTTTATGATAGATTGTCAGTCTGTTTTAGATATAAAGAGTGATTTGATAAAAACCATGGGTGAATGTCGTGATGTGACAGAACAATATTGTACCGGACGCAGTGCATATTTACGATTAGGACAATTATTTATGAGATTATTTGCTGGATTGCTATAAGAATCTGATGTAACGATCTCTCAAAAAACAGTTAATTTAAAAGTCGACTGTTTTTGAGAGGTCGTTTTGTTATATCGAATGATTTGTACAGAATTTCCGTTTAGGTGAAAAAAATAAATTTTGTTGAGGTTGAATTGAGATTGACATTGTATTATATAAGCATAGAAAAAAGGAATTAGGTGATATACAATGAAAAAGAATAAAATTTGTAAAATTCTTCTTGTTATACTGGCAGTTCTTCTGTTTATGGCTTGTTATGAATTACTTGGAATCTGCATTGCATATAAAAAACAGCCAGAAATGTCCGAAAAAACCATAAAAGAAATACATAATGAGTCGTGGAACGAATGCAGTGATAATCCAGAACGGGCAGTGATCATAGAAAAGAATTCGGAAGCTCTTTTACAAAGAGTGCGATTGATTAAGAATGCAAAAGAGGAAATTATTCTTTCTACGTTTGCATTCAAATCCGATGAAAGTGGGAAATTGATCTTAGGAGCTCTTCGTGATGCGGCAGACAGAGGTGTACATGTTCGCTTGCTGGTAGATGGAATGGAGAGTTGGATTGATATGGAAGGTAATCCGTATTTTTATGGATTATCTTCCCATGAGAATGTTGAAATCAAATTATACAATAAGGCCAATCCGTTGAAACCATGGAAAATGATGGGAAGAATGCATGATAAATATTTGATTGCAGATGGTAAGAACTATATTCTTGGAGGAAGAAATACATATAATTATTTCCTGGGCGATTTTCCAGGACACAAGAACTATGACAGAGATGTGTTGGTTATTTGCGATGAACCAAGGAAAGAAAATTCAGTCAACCAGTTGTTAGATTATTTTGAAACGATATGGGAACAAGAAGATAGTGGCTATTTTCATAATGATAAGAAACTTGCAAATAGAAAATCTGTAAAGAAGGCAGTATTAGAACTGCAGGAAGGATATCAGCAATATTTTAATGAAAACAAGGGAATGATTTTCGATACGGATTATACAGATGAAACGTTTGAGACAGAAAAGATTGCATTGGTATCAAATCCTATTCACACAGCTTCCAAGGAACCAGTAGTCTGGTATCAGCTGGGAGAATTGATGAAAAGTGCGAAGAATCGTGTAAAGATTCATACACCATATATTATCTGTAATGATATGATGTACAATACATGGGAGGAGATTGCAGAGAATGTTCCAAATTTTTCAATCATGACAAATTCGGTTGCAAATAATGGCAATCCATTCGGGTCTGCTGATTATGCAAAAAATAGAAATAAGATTTTAAATACAGGAATTGACATCTGGGAATATGAAGGCGGTTATTCTTACCATGGAAAAAGCATCCTGATCGATGATGATATATCTGTGATTGGTTCCTTTAACATGGATATGAGAAGTACGTATCTGGATACGGAACTGATGCTTGTAATACGTAGCAAAGAAATCAATAAACAGTTGGAAGAAGGAATGATGGAATATGAAAAAGTATCCCGACAGGCATTAGAAGATGGCACGTATCATGATCCGTATCATGTAAAACCGATTGAATTAACAAAAAAACGTCAGAGAAATGTGTTTTTGGTACAGCATCTGCTTGGATGGGCAAGATATCTGTTTTAATAGATAACAGGGAGGAAGGAAAACGTGTTTCAGATATTAATTGTAGAAGATGATAAAGAATTAAGCCAGCTATTTCAGAAAGTGCTCGAGAAGAATGGTTATCAGGTTAAAAGTGCACCGGATGGAGCTCAGGCATTAGAAGTATTGGATAAGGAATATATTGATCTGATTATTTCCGATATCATGATGCCGGTTATGGATGGTTATGAGCTGGTGTCGGAACTTCGTTCAGCAGGATACCAGATACCGGTACTTATGATCACTGCAAAAGGAAACTTTGATGACATGCGCCAGGGATTTCTTTCTGGAAGTGATGATTATATGGTAAAACCGGTAAATGTGAATGAAATGGTTTTAAGAGTAGGCGCATTGCTCCGTCGTGCACAGATCCTGAATGAACATAAAATTGTGATTGGTTCAACAGAGTTTGATTATGATGCAATGACCGTTACAACGGATAAGGAAAGCCTTGTTTTACCGAAAAAAGAATTTCTGCTTTTATATAAGCTGGCAGCTTCGCCGGGAAGAACATTTACAAAACAGCAGTTAATGGATGAAGTTTGGGGATATGAGACAGAGGCAGACCCACATACGATAGAGGTGCATATAGGAAGAATCAGGGAGCGTTTTAAAGATAATCCAAATTTCGAAATTGTAACCATGCGTGGAATTGGATATAAGGTGGTGAAAAAATAATGAATCAGAAGAAAGAAAAAAGATTGAAGATTCGGTCCTGTCTGACTGGTGCAATCTGGCTGTCTCTCGTATTTTCAACAGTGATATCTGCTTTATTATTTGCATTTTTAAATCATTTCTTTAAGCTACCGGGGAGTATACCTGTGCTTGGCTGGCTTTTGATTTTTAATACACTGATCGCAGGGCTCATTACTTCTTTTATTAATGCAAAGTTACTGGAGCCAATTACCAGACTC
Organism: Blautia intestinalis; assembly: GCF_014297355.1. Classification (GTDB taxonomy): domain Bacteria; phylum Bacillota; class Clostridia; order Lachnospirales; family Lachnospiraceae; genus Blautia_A; species Blautia_A intestinalis. The sequence goes on from NZ_JACOQE010000019.1 coordinate 18,803, forward strand.
AGTAAAGCAATGAAGAAAGTTTCTCAAGGAGATTTTGAACAGCATTTGGAAACGAACAGTCGTATAGCAGAGGTTGGTGAATCCTACCAAAGTTTCAACGTGATGACAAAAGAGCTTCGTGCAACAGAAGTGCTGCAGATGGATTTCGTATCTAATGTTTCTCATGAGTTTAAGACCCCTATCAATGCCATTGAAGGTTATACAATGCTTCTTCAGGGAGAAGAATTATCGCAGGAGCAAGAGGAATATGTAGAAAAAATCTTATTTAACACGAAGAGGCTTTCTGGGTTGGTTGGAAATATTTTGTTGTTGTCTAAATTGGAGAATCAGAATATACCAATGAAAAAAACGAAATATCGACTGGATGAACAGATTCGTCAGGCATTTCTTTCTTTGGAATCAAAATGGACAGAAAAAGAAATTGGCTTCCAGGTAGAATTGGAGGAAGTCAAATATACTGGAAATGAAGGACTTCTTATGCATATCTGGATGAATCTTTTAGATAATGCAATCAAGTTTAGTCCGGCAAAGGGAACAATTACGATGTTTCTGAAACAGGAAAAGAATTCTGTGAAGTTCATTGTGGAGGATGAAGGACCAGGAATCGAGGAAGATGTAAAGACTAGAATATTCGACAAGTTTTATCAGGTAGATGGTTCTCATAAGGCAGAAGGAAACGGTCTTGGTCTTGCACTTGTAAAGCGGATTGTAGATAGTGCGGGAGGAACGATCAAAGCAGAAAACCGGGAATATGGCGGATGTAGATTTGTTGTAGAACTTCCGATACAGACAAATGAGAATATAATATAAAAGTAGAAGATGGGAGGATTTATATGACATTTTATCAGGAATTACAGTTAAATCAGGCAGGATCGAAAAATCTGTTGAAAAAGAGTGAAACCACGAAAGAAAAAATGTATCATATACTGGTATATCTGATTAAGATAGCTGTTACAATGGTTTTTTGTTTTTTATTTGTTACTGTTTTCAGCATCCTGTTTGGAAATGAAAACAGTATTGTTGGTGTGGTAGTTTTATTATGTCTTATGGTATTTCGAAATGCGGATTTGGGAATCCACACTGGACAATCTACGATGCTTTTGGCTATGTTCTTTGTAATAATGGTCGTATGTCCGCATCTTGCAAATCAGCTTTCACCGGTACTGGGAATGCTGTTAAATATTGCTGCACTGGCAGTGTTGATATTTTTTGGATGTCATAATCCATTCATGTTTAACCAATCTACATTGGTTCTTGGCTATCTGCTATTATATGGATATGATGTTACAGGAACAAGCTATCAGATGCGATTGGCCGGAATGATTTTAGGCGCAGTTCTTACCTGTTTTGTATTTTATCGAAATCATAAAAATAGAACTTTTAAAAGAAATTTGAAAGATCTAATTCAGGAATTTGATATCACTTCATCGAGAACAAAATGGCAGTTATGCCAGATTATATGTGTACCAATTGTCCTTTGCATTGCAGAACTTTGCAATATGCCACGTGCAATGTGGGCAGGTATTGCAGCTATGTCAGCAATTTTGCCGTTTGTGGAAGACATGCGGTACAGAGTCCGTAAAAGGATTGTCGGAAATATTGTAGGTGTTATATGCTTCACCGTATTATATTTTCTGCTTCCATCATCCATCTATGCTTATATAGGAATTCTTGGTGGAATTGGTGTAGGATTTTCAGCGCAATACGGCTGGCAGGCTGTATTTAATACCTTTGGCGCTCTCGCAATTGCTGCGGAAAGTTATGGATTAAAAGGAGCAGTTAGTCTTAGAGTGATTCAGAATGTTTTTGGTGTTGTATTTGCATTGGCATTTTGTGCTGTATTTTATTGGTTTATGTCGAAACAAAAGGAAAGTGATGTGACCGTACATGCAGAGTGAAGGAAGTCAGAAAGAAAATTTGAATAGAATTATTACAGTACCCAATTTGCTTTCTTTTTTTCGGTTTTGTCTGATTCCAGTAATTATATGGAGTTATTGTGTAAAGGAAAATCCTTTGTTAGCAGGAGAAATCTTATTGCTATCCGGTCTTACGGATCTCGCTGATGGATATATTGCAAGAAGATTTCATATGATTAGCAATCTAGGAAAGGTTAATTGGTTTGTGTGCTATAATGATGGTTGTATCAGTTGTTTTGTACATTATCAAGAATACCAGAACACTTAGGGGAGAGACTGCATAAGCAATTTGATTATATTGAGATGATTAGATAATATTTAGGAGAACACAGACATGAACAGTAAGTCAAACGCACAAGCTATGGAAACAGAAAAAATACCACGTCTTTTGGCCCAGCTTGCAATACCGGCTGTTGTGGCTCAAATCATCAACCTTTTATATAATATTGTTGACCGTATTTATATCGGACATATTCCAGGTGTCGGTGCCGCAGCATTAACAGGTGTTGGATTGTTTACGCCAATTCTCATGCTGATCAATGCCTTCGCCATGCTGGCAGGATCCGGAGGTGCACCGCGTGCAGCGATTTCTATGGGAAAGAAAGATAATAAGACAGCTGAAAAGATTCTTGGAAATTGTTTTGCAATCCTCATGCTTATGGCCGCAGCTTTGACGGTGATATTCTTTACTTTTGCGCCACAGTTACTGACGATGTTTGGTGCTAGCGATAAGACACTTCCTTATGGCGTGGATTATGCAAGGATTTATATTCTTGGAAGTATTTTTGTTTTGATCGTGATGGGAATGAATCCATTTATTACGACACAGGGATTTGCGAAGATCAGCATGATGACAACAGTGATTGGTGCTGTAATCAATATCATTCTTGATCCGATTTTTATCTTCGTATTTCATCTTGGAGTAAAGGGAGCTGCACTCGCAACTGTTTTGAGTCAGGCTGTAGGGGCAATATGGATCCTTCGTTTCTTGTCAGGAAAGAAGACGATTCTGCATCTTAAAAAAGAAAACTTTAAACTGCAAAAAGAAATCATCTTACCATGCCTTGCTCTTGGTATATCTACATTTGTCATGTTATCTACGGAAAGTATTTTGTCTATCAGTTTTACTTCCAGTTTGTCAAGATATGGCGGAGATCTCGCAGTAGGGGCTATGACAATTATTACCAGTGTTAGCCAGCTTGCAACATTACCATTACAGGGAATTTGTCAGGGTGGACAGCCAATCATGAGCTATAACTATGGTGCAGGAAATAGAAATCGAGTAAAAAAAGCATTTTTTACTCAATTTACAGTTTGTACAATTTTTACGGGATGCTTCTGGTTGATTATGCTTCTATTTCCGAAGATGTTTGCAGGTATTTTTTCGAATAATACAGAATTAATCACGTATACGGCATGGGCGTTAAGAATTTACATGGCAGGTATTTTTTCTCTTGGATTCCAAGTTGCTTGTCAGCAGAGTTTCATGGCATTGGGCCAGGCAAAAGTTAGTTTATTACTTGCCTGCTTAAGAAAATTGATTCTGTTGATTCCGTTGATCTTTATCCTGCCGCATTTTATCCAGAATAAAGTATTTGCGGTATTTTTGGCTGAGCCAATCAGTGATATTTTGGCAGCGATAATAACAACTTCAACGTTCTTTAGTCGGTTTAATAAAATTTTAGATAGAAAATAAAGCATTATAAAAAGATCCTGTTCAAACTATGCTATAAAGAACAGGATCTTTGTGTATTTATTTTGCCAGGAAATTACTCCGTATCTCCATTGGCATATGATAAGCCTGGCCTCGTTTTGTTAGCCTAAGCTATCCACTCACTTATATAATCCTTCCACCTCTTTCCCCTAAGTAACATTTACGAGAGGAGGAAGCACTATCGAAAGAAATTCATTTATTCAGATGAGCAAGCTCCACAATGTCCGTGGTAGGATTACCTATATATCCAGTCACGCCAAGCAGGAAAATCTGTATGCGGTCTATGAAACAACAGACCGCAACTACTGGACGGAGCTTGCACGATTTAATCAGCAGGAATTTCTTAAAAGCGGTACGGAGGGGAAATGCATCGAGGCAAGGGAACTGATTATAGCATTACGGATATATCAAAGAGAAGCTGATCAGCAGCATACACAAAGGAATTACCATAGCAGAGATAAAGGGGCGAGATAAGTCGCCCTTTTTTCATCGGATAATTCATTTCTTTACGTTTCTATACTCTGTAGGAGTTAAGGAATACATTCTCTTAAATGTTTTACAGAAATAATCTGTATTACTGAATCCAGTTTCTATTGAAATGGCACTTACTTTTTTTTCTGTATTGGTAAGAAGTAATGCTGCCTTCCTTAACCTGTAGCATATCAGATAGTTGACAGGAGATGTATTCAGTACATTACGAAACAAATTCAAGGCAGTACTGATACTCACTTCCCCAACTTTGGCAATATCCAAAAGAGAAATGCTTTCAGGGTAATTCGAATGTATAAACTGCATCATCATTTGTAACCGTGCAAGTGAGGAAGTATTCACATTTTGAGTTTCTGGGTAACAAATAACATTTGAAGTTATGAATGCCCATATCTTTTGTAATTGAACAGATATTTGTAGTTCATTTATTTCACCTCTGCTAAACTGTATAAGCTTTTGCATTTCAGACAAAATTTCTTTCTGCCATTCCTGTGAAGAAGAAAAAATGTAATAACCCAAAGATGAGTTCAGAAAGGGTAACACAAATTTCTGATAGATTAAACTTTCTTTCGGAGCAATCAGAGACGGAAGAAAGAGAAAATTTGGAATTACAGCGTCATTTTCGGAATGCATTTTATGAACAACTTTGGAATTAATAAATATTCCCTGTCCCTCGGACATGTCAAAATTATCTTCTCCTACATTAAAGTGAACTATACCGGATTCGATATATACAAATTCAAATTCGGTATGCCAATGCCAGTCAATACAGTTAAAATCATAATCGGTTATGTTTTCATCATAGAGTTTGTATGGAAAAAGATGAGTCCCATGTAAAGCAGTTTCCATCAGTGTATCATCGTTTTTTATACTTACAAGCTTTTTCTTTTCTTTCTGCGACATGGCAGTCCCCTCCTGAACAATCTGTTTTACGATATTATACAGCATAATTGCGATATTATATAGTGAAAAATAAACAAAATTGCTATATAGTTCTATTTAGCCGTAAGGAGGAGAAGATAAATGTATGCACAGGTTGAATTTGGTTTATGTGATGAAAAAGAATGTATTTCTATCGTTTTAGATAATGAGGAACAGGTAAATGAATTTATGTTAATGCTTATTGAAAAGTCATTTATAGTGAATTGTGAACCAAGATACTTAGGTGCGTTCTATGAGGGAAGTGTTTGGTGTGGAGATGAGCATTATCTAAGAATAACAACAAAGAGAGTTGAGGAAAAATGATGAAGAATTATAAAAAGACAAAATTGGCGTGTTATTTGGGATTTATTACGCAGGCAGTTGCTGCGAATTTTGCACCTTTATTATTTCTGAAATTTCATACAGATTACAATATTTCACTTGGAAACATTGCTATGATATCAACATCCTTTTTCTTTACACAGCTTTTGGTAGATTTGTTTTGTGCCAAGTACGTGGACAAAATTGGATATAGAGTATGCATTGTTGCTTCTGAAGTATGTTCGGCTGCAGGCCTTGTAGGTTTGGCATTTTTACCGGAAATAATTCCATCTCCGTTTATTGGTATTATTATAAGTGTCATTTTGTATGCGATTGGAAGTGGCTTAATCGAGGTTTTAGGAAGTCCTATTGTGGAAGCATGTCCGTTTGAGAACAAGGAGGCTACTATGAGCCTTCTGCATTCCTTTTACTGTTGGGGAGCAGTTGGAACTATACTTGTTTCGACCGTTTTCTTTCTGCTATTTGGAATTGGCAACTGGAAATGGCTTGCTGTTATTTTTGCATTAATTCCTGCTATCAATATTATTAATTTTGCAACTTGTCCGATTGAATCATTAGTAGAGGAAGGACAGGGAATGGGAAGCAGAAAATTATTTTCAAATCCCATGTTCCTGATTGCCATTGTGATGATGGTCTGTTCCGGGGCATCGGAGCTTGCAATGGCACAATGGGCATCTGCGTACGCAGAATCAGCCCTAGGCTTTTCAAAGGCAGTGGGAGATATTGCCGGACCTTGTATGTTTGCTGTGACGATGGGAATTTCACGAGTGTTGTTTGGAAAAGCCGGTGATAAAATGAAACTAAACAGATTTATGATTGGTTCCGGTATCTTATGTTTTGTATGTTATTTATTAGCGTCATTTTCAGAAAATCCGATCATTGGACTTGCTGGATGTATTGTATGTGGGTTTTCTGTAGGAATCATGTGGCCCGGTACAATCAGCATCTCTTCCAAGGCATTTCCAACAGGAGGAACTGCAATGTTTGCACTTTTAGCAATGGCAGGTGATCTTGGAGGAAGCATAGGTCCAGCCATTGTAGGAAGGGGTGCGGACATGTTTGGAGGTAGTATTCATGTGGGCATGCGCATTGGACTCCTGTTTCCGATTACGTTGTGTTTTATGCTATTTTTATTCAATATAATGAACCACAATGCGAATAAGCAGAAATAGCTGTTATACTTCACAGGATTGTCTATTGCCAAAGCATTCAAGGCACACTCTGAATTAGGTGTTGTCTTTAATCCTTCCTCTGCCTTTGCACAATCAATCCGAAGAATATATCCGGCATAAGTGCATATATCAATGCTGTTATGATAAATGTTGTAATCTGCATATATTATGTTCATTAAACCAATCCTCTTTTCTGTAAAATTCAAAAAGCATTTCAAGCAGTTCACACAGTCCGTTCATATTATGCTATAATGTGTTATGCGATTTTGCTTCCCTTATTTTTTCCCTTACGAGGGTTCGTAAAGCCTTGTGAAACGATATAACACAAGGGAATACCTAAGGGAAAGCTCACCTACAGAAAAGTTAGTGTTTATAAGGGTTAGCGGGGAGTTTATTAATAAAATATAACAGCTAATGAAACCCTTAAATTAAGTGATTATACAATCGGAGTTTGATGAGATTGTCTAAAAGCTGCAATTCCTGCTGACGTTGTTCCTTAATTTTAACAATACAATTTAGCTCATCAACAATATGTTTCTGTTCTTCCATACATCTTGATGGAATCTGCATTTTAAATTGTAAACATGGAGACAATTATGGATGAATTTGATTATCCGGGAATTCGTATTTATACGGAGGGATTTCTTGAAAAATTGAAGCAGCCCATAAAAATAGATGTATCAACGGATGATGTTATTACACCGGAAGCAATAGAATATAAATATCCTTTGCTGTTTGAGGAAAGAGATATATACTTAAATATATAGTTAATAAAGAGAGGTGCATATGCTATGCCAGGTATACTCGTGGTTGAAGATGATGAAAATTTAAATCGTGGAATTACATTCTCACTGAAAAAATCCGGATATGAGGTTTTTTCAGCAGAATCAGTGAAAAAAGCGAAAAGAATTGCAAGTGATAATAATGTGGATGTTACCATTTG
>NZ_JACOQE010000020.1 GCF_014297355.1 Blautia intestinalis
TTTTGAAGAAGTTAACCGCGAGCCAGTAGTTTACCATTGGAAATATAAAATGGATGAAATCAGCGAAGCTGAAGCATCTTCAATTTAATATAGCAGTTATTTATTATCCAATATACTAGATGAGTCTACACCGCATTTGCATGTCGATTTTGTTCCATATGTGAGCGGGTGGACTGGAAAAGGTATGGATACGAAAGTTTCTTTAAAACAGGCACTAAAAAGCCTTGGGTTTCCAGGCGGAAGTAAACGTGACACAGAACTTAACCAGTGGATTAATCATGAGAAAGAAGTTTTGGCAGAAGTCGCTAAAAAGTATGGAATTGAATGGGAACAGAAAGGCACACATGAAGAACATCTGGATGTTTATAATTTTAAAAAGAAAGAACGTAAGAAGGAAGTGCAGGCTCTGGAGCAAGAAAAAGAATACCTGACAGCGGAAAACGAAAGTTTAGCTTTCAAGATTTCAGAAGTAAAAGCTGATATTGAAAAGTTGGAAGATGAAAAGTTTCAGTTTAAAAAAGATAAAGATGCTGTAGAAAAACGTGCGAAGAAAGCAGAAACAGAATTGAAAAAACTGGAGGACAGAAGAGAATTCCTGCAACCGGTGATGGATAATGTCAGTAAGGAAATAAAAGAATATGGAATGATCAAAACATTTTTGCCGGAAGCTACTACGTTAGAACGTGCGGTAACTTATCGGGATAAGAAGATCAAACCATTGTTCATTGAAATGAAGAATAAAATCGGTGCGATGGCTGCGCAGGTGAAAGAACTCACAAGAGAAAGAGATAGCTGGAAAAGTAAGTTTCAGAAGAAAAGGCAAGAGCATGAGAACACAAAAAAGGAATTGGCAGAAGTTCAAAAGGATTATCAGAAATTATCTGGTGAGAAAGAAATACTGCAGGGGCTTGCGGACAGATACAATCGACTTTTACGTATATTAGGGAAAGATATGGTAGAAAGACTGGTGCAGGACGATATCCGGATGCAGGAGGAACTTGAAGCGAAAAAGCATAAAGAGCAGATGCCGAAAAAAATAAGTGATCGTATACCGTGGGCGAAAGAACGAAGTGAAGAACACAATGCACAAATTAAGAAAAATAAAGCAAAGTACAGAGGAATGGAGTTATAAGAATATGAAGAAACAAATTTATGATGAAAAGAACGGACTGAGCTACACATTGCATGGAGATTATTATCTACCAGACCTAGAAATCAATGAGGAAGAACCCGCATATGGGAAATATGGAATAATGCGAAAACAGTTTTTGAAGGAGCATAGGAGTGCCAGGTATCAGTATCTGGTACTGACCGGGAAACTGACGGAGCATTTGAATCAGATTGATAAAGAGGTCAGAGAAAAAGTTGAGATGCTGGTGGAGCAGATGGCTGGACAATGGGGAGTGACAGAAGAATTGAAGATGCAGGATCAGATGGAATGGGTGAGGAGGATGAATAATATTAAGAGTGTTGCGGAAGAGGTAGTGCTAAAAAATTTATTAAAATAGTAGGGAAATCTTGAAAATAGAATACATGTGATCTTGTCAAAATAGCCGATATGAGCCATAATATTGATATAGATATAGGAAAAGTACAAAGGAGATAAATGCTATGAGTCAAGATTTTTTCGAATACCATATAGAAACAATGAAGGAGAAATACCCTACTTTTGGGAAGTATCAAAATTATCATATATTTACATTGTTATGTATAAAATACTTTTTTTATAGTGAATCTGGTATTTCTTTCGACCAAGATGTAATCGAGGAATTTTTGACTGATGGTGCTAATGATGGAGGTATAGATGCAATTTTTAATGATCCTACGAGTGAAGGGAATGATCTGATAATTGTTCAAAGTAAATTTTATGAAAATACAGCATTAGGAACAGATAACGTTGCAGGGGAATTATATAAGATTAATGAAACGTTGAAAAAACTTCAAAGTAATAAAATATCAGAATTTAATGATAAATTAGTTACAGCTTATAGAAATGCAACTAGCCAAATGGAAGATAATGCGAATATTCGAATTGTATTTTTCACATCGTACCAACCGAAAAATAAAAGGGAACGTAATAAATTAGATAAATCCATGAGAGATTATTTTGGCAAGTACGATTTGGAAATGAACTTTCGATCAGACATAGAAGCACAGATTGAATTGTGCGATAACGGAAAGTTATGTGTAGATTATGATAAAATTGCGATTGATGATAAAAATAATTATTTGAAATATGAAGATTCAATAATTGTTAATATTTCTGCTTTATCATTGCAAGAGCTTCAAAATAGAAGAAGAAATGGTTTACTTGGAATGAACTTACGATATTATGTAAGACAAAAGGCTGTTGATACAGGAATTGAAAAAACTATACATAAAGAACCTGAAAATTTTTGGTATAAAAATAATGGAATTTTAATTATCTGTGATGATTATGAATTGATGGAAAAGAAATAAAATTATGGAATTTTTCGATTGTAAATGGTGGTCAGACAACAAATCGAATTGGAAAGTTAGATATTGAAAAAGACTTCTATCTCCAATGCAAAGTGGTTAAATCAAAAGGAAATACTACTCAGATGAAGGATAAATTTGCATTGGAGATAGCTGAGGCGACTAATTCACAGAAACCTGTAAAAAAAGCAGATTTAAAAGCTAATACTCCGGAACAAATTAGATTAAAAGAACGACTCAATAGATGCCAAGTATACTACATTACTAAAAAAGGCGATAAAACACCAAAACAATATTCAGAACCTTATCAAACAGCAACACTTGAACAAGTTGGAAAGTTGGGGTTAGCAGCAGTTTTACAGATGCCTGGATCAGCTCGCAGTAATTCTCAGAGAATGTATAATGATGAGTATTACTATTCTATTTTTGGACAAGATGCAAAAGAGGGCGTAATCGCAGATTTATTGAAAATGTCGTATTATTATGACAAATTTGTTAAGGTCTACATTAAGGATAAAGGGTATGATGAAAAAACAGTGTTGCCGATGATGAAAAATGGTAGAACTTTTCAGTATGCTTGTGTAACATTTTTATGTAAAATCAATTATGGTGTATTTACCTATGATACGATTGCAGGAATGTTAAATAATGTAGACGATTTAAAAATTGCAATCAGAAATATGGGAAATATCGAAAAACTTATATCTGTGAAATTGCAAGATGAAGAAGAAATTTTTATGGAGATATTTTCTGTTATAGGAGATGAAGTATTAGGATATTGTTTTGATAGTGCATTATACAAGGCTGAAGAAGAACAAAGAACGCTTGCACCGTCGGATTATTTGAAAAGTGATATAAATTATTATAAGGATGTAATAAAGCGATTGTGGAATCGATATAAACAAAATTCAACATTGAGACGGGATATAGATTTAATTTGTGGAAAAGAGAGTTAAACCGAAAATTAAATATGAACTTTTGTGAAGCATAATATGGATTTTGGCTTTATATACAAACAAATAGAGGAACATATATTCTTACATAAAGAGTATAAAAAATTGATTTGTACGTTGCAGTGGATTAATCATGATATAATAAAAATGTCAGAAACGTTAAGGCGGAAATGTATCTGAGAAACGGAAAGTTTTTAATGAGAAAAACAATTCTAGCTAGAGCTAGTGGAAGGGGGGCTTATAATGTCTTGCAGAATGAAAATAGAGTGTGTATAATAAAAGTTACTTAGATTGATGATAGGAAGGAGAATGGTTATGATATATATTTCTTCATTTACATATTGCGATAGTATTCAAACAGAAATGACACCGCAAGGACCAAGAAATCAGATTGTGAATCCATTGCAAATACTTGCACCGATTGCGATACCGAGTAATTATTCTTTTGCGATTGCTTGTAATATAGCGGGCTTTGATGCTACGAAAGAGAATAGTGTACGAATACAATTTATATCTCCTAGTGGACAAGTATTAAATGATACTGGAGAGGTTAAGTTTCAGTTACCAGTTGAGAAGCTTAAGCTTGATAAATTAGGGGTTATGCAATTTAATTTGGATATGAGAAATCTGGTATTAAGAGAAGTGGGAGTGTATTCTACTAAGGTGTTGGTAAATGGTGAACAAATAGGTGAATATAAGATACAGGTTATAGTGGGTGAAGAATAATGTCTGCAGTAAAACAAATACCAGATACAAGTATAAGTAAGGTGTATAGTACACTTGTGGGTGGTGTTATAGCGACATCCATTATAGTTATGGGAAATGGAGCAGTTTCTGTTGGTCATAATTATGCTTATACAGAACAAAAAGTTTGCTATTATAACGAAAAAACCAATGTTTATGCATCTTTTTCTACAGAACCTAGCATATCATTAAACTTACCTGGGTATAGTAATAGTGAAAATACTAGTGCAGGTGTTGAAAAAGTGGTTATAAGCGAAGATAAGATAGAAAACCTAAAAAAATTAGAAACTATTGCATTACTACGAGATAATTGGAATTTAAATGGTGCAAAAGCATTTACAGATAGCTTGATAAAAAAAGGTAGAGATTTGATTTTGTTTTTAGAAATTCAACCTGAAATTTTTCCTACGGCATGTGAATCTTTGCAGTTAGAATATGATAGGGAAGATGGATCTCATATGGAAATTGAATTGACAGATAGAGATGAGGCAGAGATTTTTATGGTTGATACAAAGGGCGGTGAAAGCTTTGTAAATATTAGTGCTAGCCTTGAAAACATTAATAAGGTGGTGAGAGATTTTTATGGATAATACGTTTGAAGATGCAGAAAGAGTGTATCGTGCAGTTTATCCGCCGTCCCACCCGGGAATGTTCTGGAAAAAGAATGGAAAGATTTCTCCAGCAGCATTTGCAGATCCTAAGGGATTATCGGTTGAAAGAGGATTTTATAGAAAGCCTGACGAAATAGTAGAAAAAATGAAAAAAGTATTTTCAGGATGTATAGTATCCTTGAGCGTTGGCGATTGTCGAAATGTAGATGCTGTAGTGAAATATTTGCCAACAAAAGGTAATGAGTATCATTCGGAAATTCACAGTAGTGATACTGTTATTTTGCTAAATAAAAGTCAAAGACTTCACCTAGCAGAAGTTGCAAATAAGGAATATATGGAAAAGTAAAATGATATGTAGATGAAATAACATATAATCTTTTCTTGCTTCATATTTATGGGTGAGGCAACTGGAAGCGTACATAGGTTTGCTGATAACACCATGATAACAAAATTTCCAAAAACCACACGGACACAGCGGAAAATCCGCATTTTCCCGCACAAAATGAACGAAAAATAAACATTTAGCCGCTGCAACACGCCATTCTGATATCGTGAAGGTGGACGTACTGTTGGATCAGGACGTGTTGCTACAGTTATCGAATAATTTTAGCATAACATCTTAAATTATATATTGAGTACCGCAAGGTACATGTGTCCAAACGTAAGATACCCCGGAACCGTAAGGTTTCCGGGGTTTTTCTGTTGTCAGGGCAAAGCCCTATTTTCCATTGTGAAGTATCCGAAGTCGGATATGGAACTTTGGAAAAGAAAAAACCACCTGCTATGCAGGTGGACAAAATAGCTTTAGCGTTGTGTAAAAAACCTCCAGAGATATAATAAAAGCAGGCTCGCCAACCGTTTTATTAATCAAAGGAGGTGCCCACATGGACAGTAATAGTTTAGCACATACGAAATGGAATTGTAAGTACCATATAGTATTCGCACCAAAATATAGAAGAAAAATTATATATGGAGAATTGAAGCAGGATATAGCAAATATACTGAGTATGCTATGTAAACGAAAAGAGGTACATATAGTAGAAGCAGAGATATGTCCGGATCATGTACATATGCTGGTAGAGATACCGCCGAAAATGAGTGTATCAGAGTTTGTAGGATATCTGAAATCAAAAAAGCACGCTCATGATATTTGAAAGACATGCGAATCTCAAGTATAAGTATGGGAACAGACATTTTTGGTGTAGAGGATATTATGTAGATACAGTAGGGAAAAATGCGAAGAAGATAGAAGAGTATATTCGAAATCAGTTAAGTGAAGATTTAGAATATGATCAGATGTCTTTAAAAGAGTATATTGACCCGTTTACGGGTGAGCCAGTGTACAAAAGCAACTCAAGAAAATAAGCTCGACGGGCTTGGCAAGTAAATCTTGTGCGGCTGGCGAATTTTTCGACGAGTCTTCAGACTCAAACGCAGGAAAAGTGCCCATTACAATTGTGAAATAGAAGTTTTAAGTATAAAAGGTAAAAACATTACATAAAATGATATAAAAAATAACAAAAAATAAAAACTTATTGACTTTGGCGTGGGAAGGTGGTAGTATGATCGTGGAGGTGCATGAAATGATTACTTATGTGAAGATGAAAAATTTTATGTCATTCAAGGATGTAATGTTTGATTTCAGAAACGGAAGCAAAGGTGCCAAGAAATTTATCTCCATTTATGGTGAAAATGGTAGCGGAAAATCCAATTTTGTTACATGCATTGATTTGTTAAGAAAGTCTATTGAATCGTTTCAGATGGTAGGAGAAACGGAAAGAATAATGGAAATTGCTAAGGAAAAAGATATTCCGCAGGAACTTTTTGAGATGTTGTTGAATAGCACAAGCATCTTAAAATACAAAGAAAACTGCAGAATGATTGAGTGTGAGGAAGCAACTACCATTGAATATGGATTTCAAACAAACGGGCATGAAGGTTATTATGTAATGTCCTTTGAAGACCGTTTTTTGTATGAAAAGCTTTATTATTTTACAGGAAAGCAACGTGGTGTATTGTATGAAATCGATTATACAAAGAAAAATTCAAAAATAGAATTTTCAAACAAGCTTTTTAAAAATAAGAAGGTTGAATTAGAACTTAGGGATGAAATAAGTAAATATTGGGGCAAACATACCTTGTTGAGTATCTTTAATAAGGAAAGAGAAGATAAGAACGAGGAGTATATAAAAGAAAGTTATTTAGAGTATGTGTTTGACATAATTGATATGTTGAAGGATACTACAATCCATTGTAAAAAACCATCCTCTTCGGGTAGTGAAATAAATGCCGGTAAACCTAGAAATGTGCTGAGAGATTTGAAGGATGGAAAAATAAAAAAAGATAAAGAAGGCTTGTTGGACCGTTCGGAAAGAATTATTCGCGATTTCTTTACCCAAGCATATGCTGATATTAAAGATGTATACTATGAAAGAGAAATCGAGAATGATGTGATTTTGTATAAATTATATGTTAGAAAAATGATTGGCGGAAGAATTAGGACAATACCTTTTTCCAGAGAGTCAGCAGGTACGCAGCATATTATTGACATTATTCGTTCGTTGCTTGGTGCATTTTGTGGGGTTACGGTTGTCTATGATGAAATAGATGACGGAATACATGACTTGCTTTTAAAAAATGTATTGGAATCAATGATAGAGGATATCACGGGTCAGCTTATTATTACAACGCACAATACGTACATGTTGGAGACTATTGATATTAAATCTGTGTATTTGATTAATGTCGATTATCAAGGTAATAAAGAAGCCAAGTGCTTAGATAAGTATCCAAGAATTCAAGGGACAAATAATCCAAGAATTATGTACTTAAAAGGATTGTTTGGTGGTGTACCAATTGTAGATATATTGGACTATGATACAATATTGCAGGAGTTGGATGATTTGTCAGATGTAGAAGGAGGCGAGTAGTATTGCCTCATAATGCATTAAATTATACAAAATGTGCAGTCATTGTTCATGGAAAATCGGAGTTTGTGGAGAGATTTCCTGAACTTTCCTTATTTTACAGGCTTTTCAGCCCATTAGATAGTGAAATGATATGTATTTTCCCTTATTTTTGCCCTTATGCGGAATCCGTAAGGGAAATAAGGGAAATTTTTGTTTAAGCGTTGCTCGCTACTTTATCAAGAAGTCTTGCGGAATCCCGTTTTGCTTTTCTTGTTGAGTGAGCGTAAATATTCATTGTGGTACTGACATCAGAATGTCCTAACAGTTCCTGTACATCTTTCGGAGCCGCCCCGTTGGAGAGCAGGTTGCTGGTGTAGGTGTGACGTAACTGGTGGAAGTGAAAATCTTCAAATCCTTCCAGCTTCTTTGACACTGACCTGCAAGCAATGCCGAGTGTACTCGGCAGTTCCAGACTACCATCCGGTCTGAGGCAGACAAAGGATATTTCTTTATAATCTGCCGGGACTTCCTGCGTTCCGTCAAGGTGATAGTATTCATAATAC
>NZ_JACOQE010000021.1 GCF_014297355.1 Blautia intestinalis
CCCCTTGAAAACACTGGATTTGTCGCAGGTGAGCTTTCCCTTATTATTTCCCTTGTGTTATATCGTCCCATCAGTGTTTATGCACTCTGATAAGGGCAAATACAAGGGCAAGAAAAATCTATAAGACAGTATAACACAAAATAAAAGTGACATGGTGAACTGATTGAAATGCTTCTTAATTTTTGCTACTACTGATTGATTAAATGATAAGGAGATGGGATACGATGAGAACAATATTTGCAGAATACAATCCACAGTGCAACAGCATTGATGTATATACTAATACGGGCTATATACTCCGTATTGATTGTTGGGAAGCAGAAAAAAATTTAAGAACCACACCTGGATCTGATTGTGCTTTGACATCGCTTGCAATCGATGAGCCATTAGAATATGCAAGGTTATATCTTGATGGGAATTTACAGATGTGGGTAGATGCTGAAGATTCATTAGAGTTATGATTATTCCAATCAAAATCTACTAGAATTTATTAAAAATTAGCTTCATAATTTTAAAAGGACAGCCCTATTGCTATGAGGCTGTCCTTAAAAATACAATAGATAAACCTAGATTATTCTTGCTACTATCTGATTGTTAAATTTTCTGTATTCCATATTGCAAATCTCCCTTTTCGCAATATTTTATTAGTATGAATGCCAGAATCGCTGAAAAAACACGTGCCAATACCGTACTCCACCATATCATAATCTGTCCACCAAATAAAGGTGGTAAAACAAGCATAAATATCAGCATCAATACTGGTTCAATGAATGTAAGAATGTATGACAATCCACTTTTTTCAGTAGCATAAAATCCAGCTGTCGCTATTCTGGTAATCGCAACAAATGGTAATGACACTAAAAATATAGGTACAATTTTAGAAATCTCAATACTTACTTCATAAGAAGCTCCGAAAACCCCTCCAATATTTGCTCTGTTTACATACATGATAATTCCACCACAAACAGCAAGAATTATTGCAAAAATGTATGCCATTCTCTGAACTCCTCTCAGGCTTTCTTGATCCTTCTCACCATAAAAACGGCTCATTAAAGGTTGACTTCCATCACCTACGCCCTGCAATATGAGATATATGATACAGATAATATAGGATACACATGCATAAGTTGCAATAGCTTTTTCTCCCCCATAAGAAGCGGAGAATCGGTTTATAAACACCAATGAAATATTAGGAGTCAATGCTAGCCCAAATGGTGCAAGACCTACTCTGAATATAGCGCCACACATTTCTTTTACATTTTTTAAGGATACATACACATAAAACTTTTTATTATATAATGCGTATATGATTGCAATTGCTGCAGTCACACCCTGTCCGGCTATTGTAGCTGTGGCTGCACCTTTCATGCCCATTTCATATATCCATACAAAGATAAAATCCAGAACAATATTGGTTATGAATCCACCAACCATCGCAAACATTGACCAGAAAGAGTTTCCATAATTTCTAATGAATGGCATCATTCCAGTTCCAAGAATCTGCAATATTGCTCCAAGTGCTATAATTTTGATATAATCTGTCGCATTTGTTAATATAATTCCATCTGCTCCAAGCAATCCTAAAATTTTAGACGAAAAGGAGTAAATAATTATGGTACTGATAACACTTACTATTACAAGAAGCCACCAGCTTGTAGCAATAAATTCTTCTGCCCGTTTTCCTTTCTTTTCTGCTGCATTAATTGAGTAATAAACAGCTCCTCCCATACCAATTCCTGTTCCAAGAGCCTGAATCAAAGCCTCAATCGGATATGCAATATTAATAGCCGAAAGTCCAGCATCTCCTATGGTATTGCCTACAAAATATCCATCCACTATCGCATATATTCCTGATAATGCAAATGCTATAATAGATGGAATAACATATTTAAAAAATAATGATTTATGATTCATTTTTCTTACAATCTCCTTCCTTGAAAAGTCTGATAAACAGCTCTGTATTATCATTAAGACTTTCTATATTCTCTAATCCCATTTTTTCGATTACATATATTTCTTTTGAGTGCAGTTTTTCTATGATATCTTTCGTATATTCCATTCCTGATTCTGTGAGGCATATCAGCTTATTTCTCTTGTCTGAATCATCAGATACCATATTGATGTATCCTTTTTTCTGAAAATCTTTTAGTATCGTATTTACCGTTTGCTTAGGTATATTCCAGTTTTCACTTATCATTTTCTGCGTGCATCTTCCATTACTTTCATAAAATGAATACAAAGCAAAAACTCCATTTGAAGACAGTCCCTGATCCTTTGACCATTCCTCATACATTGCTGTACATTCTTTCCATAAAGCATAATATCGTTGCAACTGTATTATCATATTATTATCTTTTCTCATCTTTTTCCTCCTTAAACTAGTACGAATCCGGACTTTTATATTATAGTCCGAGTTCGTACTAATTGTCAAGATTTATTTATATACTTTTTCTTTATATAAACAATCAATAGTCCCTTACTAAGGACAGGAAGATTATGAAATTTCCCTGTCCTCTTTTAATAATATCCTCGTTCTTCCATCCAGTCTTTCACATAACATCTGATTCCAATATAAATAATATGCGACAGTAATAGCAATACAATAAGATTTATCGGATTAGCGTTTTTAATCCATTCTCCAAAGTAAATTACAACAGCTGTACTCGTTATCGCTACCACGATACTGATGATATCCCAACAATATTTCCGGTAGATTTTTCCTACCTGATAACCAATCCCGATTATCAGCCACCCGGTTATTACGAATAAAATTGCCATGACAGTACCGGCAATCAGCCAGTACACAATCCCGGAAAGAATACTGTTAGGTATTCCACTGCTTAACTGTCCGAAAGAGTCTGCACCTGTCACAAACTCCCGAAATAAACTTCCCATTCCTTTTCCTAACGCACCGAAAAAGACGATACAGTCGTTAAGGAAAACCGGCGAAAGAATCGCAGTAAACAGTGTTGTTGTTATGCTGTACCATGCCAGTAGAAACAAGATACTTTCATAACCAATCGTCATATTTTTATATTTCTTTTCTAACTGGCTTTTACGGCTATCGCATTTTTCTTTTGCTTTCCGGTAAGCAGTACGGTCACATTTTTCACATTTCTCATAAGGCACTTTTTTCTCAACAGCTACCTCTACCGTCTTTTGGTGTGTCTGTGCATAAAGTTTTTCCTGCTCTGCTTTTTCATACTTAAATTTCCATGCCACGGCTTCTGCGTCGGCTCTTTTCCTGCTGTCTGTCTCGCTGGTCAATCGTTCCTCTGTTTGCCTTAATCTTGTCCGCAATGCTTCGATATTCTCGGCTCTGTTTTCGCTGTTCAATTTCTCGTTCAAGGTCAGCGATTCGCTTAGCTGCCTGTTTAGTTCCTGGATTGTCTGGTCTTTCTGATCCAGTTCGTCCTGCATCTGTTCGGTCATCAGCAGAAGTTCTTCCACCTGCCCGACGTTCTCTAAGTTTCTGCATTCGCTCATCGATCTCCCTCGCTTTCTCTATCTGCTGTTTAAGGTCAGCAATTCGCTGTTCTGTTTCTGCAATAAGCTGTTCTCGTTGTTCAGCTTCTGCGTTAATTCCTGCCATTGCTGATTCTCGTTTTCCAACTGTTCGATTCTGGTTTTCTGTTGCTCGATCTGTGAGAGCAGTTCTTCTGTATCTGGCAAAAGATTTAGCAGCCTGGATAATTCGCTGTTTAAGCTTTTTAAACTCTGGTTCTGCTCCTGAAAAGACAGGAGCTG
>NZ_JACOQE010000022.1 GCF_014297355.1 Blautia intestinalis
ATTTCCCCTGCCTTGCATAAGAACGGTGGTCAATGTGATTTTCCGTTTTCAAATGTGCATTACAGACGTTTGCCCATTCGCTCCGCCATAGCTCACAATTTTTCGGATTGTTCCACCCGGTAGCATCGGTTAATACACGTTTCCACTGTTTGCGGTTCCTTGTCCCGACTTTCTGGACTCCATTTTCATCAAGTACGGGGATTCGGATTCCATGACGGTCAGGGTTCTTTTTATCCTGCCACCAGTCCGGATGGGATTCATCCACCACAATATTTCCATTTTCATCTCTGACAAACTCCCAATCCTTGATTTCTTTGTTACCCCATGAGTGGTCTGAATTGAATGGTCGCATCGTCACCAGTAAATGCACATGGGGATTACCATCTCCTTTATCGTGGATACTCCAATCCGCACACATTCCCTTATCTACAAAGGTCTTTTGAATATATTCAGTTGTATAATCAATCTGTTCCTGTCGGCTCCATTCTTTCGGAAGTGAGAACTCAAATGACCTGCCGAGTTGTGCATCTGAACTTTTTTCTATCCTCAAGACTTCATTCCATAAACGCTGCTTCTGAAAAGTAAGTTTGAATTTTTCCAGTGCAGCATTTTGGTTATCTGCCCTTTTATATCGGACAGATTTCTGGAACCGTCTGATATTTTCAGCAGGTACATTCTGCCATTCCTGTGGTGCATTTTCACACATCAGCAGGCTGGTATAAACGACTTCTTTTTTTGAAGTATAGTAGCTGATCCTGCCTGTTTCTTCATTTTTCATCACATCGCCATTGAGATAAGCAGACGCCGATATGATGGATTTTCCTTTGCTGCGTCCAACAATCTTTACTGTATAATGAAAAATCGCCATGCTCCGTTTCCCCCATTCTGCCGTATCCGGCTTTGATTTCCGGCAGGTAACGTTTTTCCTAAAAGAAAATGGTATCTGCCGGAGCACCCTCTGCGTAAGAGTGCCCTGTGCATAACAGCCTGCATGGAATGTGCCCCTCTGGCGAAGAGTGCCTCCTGCGGCATGAGCAGGTCTGGCTGAAAGCCCCGCCGACGGAACGAGCCCGGCAAGCGTAAGCGCAGACCGGTTGCCACCTGTGGCAAACTTATACGGACGACCTCTGGTTGTCCATAAGTGCGCCCTTCATGAAAAAGCAATGAAGGGAATGGAAAA
>NZ_JACOQE010000023.1 GCF_014297355.1 Blautia intestinalis
TTAATTGCATATTGCAATATATTTTGTTGCGTGGTATAGTAATGACATACCGAAAAAGGAGGCACATCAGCATGAAAGATAAAGAACTACGCAAGCTGATCGGCAGCAGGGCAAAACAGCGCCGTCTCGAATTAAATCTGACACAGCCTTATGTCGCAGAGAAGATGGGAGTTACCGCTTCCACAATCCTGCGTTATGAGAATGGTTCGATTGACAATACCAAAAAGATGGTACTGGAAGGTCTTTCGGAAGCACTTCATGTATCGATTGAATGGCTCAAAGGGGAAACCGATGAATATGAAACTGATATTACGGATAAGAAAGAATTGCAGATTCGTGATGTGATGGGCGATATTCTCAAACAGTTACCTCTTGATCTTAATAAAACAGAAGACGCTTTTTCTAAAGACTTACTGCTGTTAATGTTAAAGCAATATGAACTGTTTCTGGATTCGTTTCAGTTCGCCTGTAAAAATTACAAAGGCAGTACCAAAGATGCGGACATTGCTAAAGTAATGGGATTTGAATCGAAAGATGAATATAATGAGATTATGTTTCTCAGGGAGATCACGCATACTGTCAACGCATTTAACGATATGGCAGATGTTGTAAGGCTCTATTCAAAGAAACCGGAAGCGGCAGAACAAAGGCTTGCAAATCTTTTATCCGAAGTTATGTATGAGGATTCTGAATCGGTATAGTAAGACAACCGGAGTTGTGATATACTTACACGCAAGAAGCATTTCAGCAGTTCCGATTGTCTGATATCGAAAGGAGACATACGATTATGGCAAAAGGATCTGTTAGAAAAAAAGGAAAGAAATGGTACTATCGCTTCTATGTAGAGGACGCAAGCGGAAAAATGGTTCAGAAAGAATACGCCGGAACCGAAAGTAAAAGTGAGACGGAAAAGCTTCTCCGCAAAGCACTGGAAGATTATGAAAATAAGAAGTTTGTCGCAAGGGCAGAAAGCCTTACGGTAGGAGAACTTCTGGATATGTGGGCGGAAGAAGAACTGAAAGCCGGAACACTCAGCAATGGCACAGTGGAAAATTATCTTGGTGCAATCCGATGTATCAAAAAACACCCGATTGCAGACCGAAAGTTAAAAACAGTTACCGCTGAACATTTACAGAGTTTTCTCGACCTGCTTACATTCGGTGGCGAGTTTCCGGATGGAAAAGTGCGAAAAGGATATAGCAAAGATTATATCCATTCTTTTTCCGCAGTGTTACAGCAGTCTTTCCGTTTTGCAGTATTTCCAAAACAGTTAATCAGTTTCAATCCAATGCAATATATCAAGCTGAAACGACAGGCAGAGGAAGTTGACCTCTTTTCTGATGATGAGGTAGAAGAAGGTACACAGCCGATTTCACATGAGGATTACGAGCGGCTTATCAAGTATCTGGAAAAGAAAAATCCACCTGCAATTCTGCCGATTCAGATCGCATATTATGCAGGACTTCGTATCGGGGAAACCTGTGGTCTTACATGGCAGGACATCAACCTTGAAGAACAATGCCTGACCATAAAACGCAGTATCCGTTATGACGGAACGAAGCATAAAAATGTGATTGGAACAACCAAGCGAAAGAAAGTAAGGATTGTTGATTTTGGAGATACACTGACTGAAATATTGAAAGCAGCAAGACGGGAACAACTGAAAAGCCGGATGCAGTACGGGGAACTTTACCACCGCAACTACTACAAAGAGGTGCATGTAAAAAACAGGGTGTATTATGAATACTATCACCTTGACGGAACGCAGGAAGTCCCGGCAGATTATAAAGAAATATCCTTTGTCTGCCTCAGACCGGATGGTAGTCTGGAACTGCCGAGTACACTCGGCATTG
>NZ_JACOQE010000024.1 GCF_014297355.1 Blautia intestinalis
TGTGTGGTAACTTTACAATATCAAATACTGGTAAGAATTGCCATTGCCTATTTTATTATTGAGAAAAAGAAAGCTGCGCCACAGCCTTGGCAGGCCATCGCGCAGCGATTTTGTTCAACTTGAATTTATCTTGCAATTAGAAACCATTTATCTTGTATATGGTTCAGTGTCTTTTCCATCATATACAAATGCTTTTATATCCGTATTTTCATCAACCTCAGCATGAATACCTACCGTGTATTCTTTATCTGTAACATTCTGAAAAGAATAGCAACCGCCAGCAGGAATACTGTCAGATACAAGTTCCTGTTTTCCTTCACAGAGCAGATGTACAGTAATGTCAAAATCGTTTCTGTTCTGGACTGTCAACACGCCTGTATTAGACAAAATTTTTGCGTCAGAATATGTAATTACATAGGAATCAGGCGTTGACTTTTCCGCACAGACCACAGAACACTCCCACTGTGTCTTTGCTTTTGCTTTTCGATAGGCTTCCGAAGACTTATATGTTGAAAATATAATCATTGTACTTATAGCAAGAATGCCAGTGATGACAAACGCTATTGTTACTTTTTTCTTCACAACCATCACCTCCACACACAAATTCCGATTCTTAATATATGAGTAGAGGCTTTTACAGTCTCTGCTCTTTCTTTATGATGAAGGTGATTGGTCTGACGTAATTTCCGATTGGGACACCACGCCCGAAGTTAAATGTGTCAGCCCGCCTTCATTGTTCTACATTCGATTCAGCAAGTTGGGAAAGATTGCTTCTCCCGTTTAACGAAAGAATATGAGTGAACCTTGAAGAGCTGGATCCAATCATAAATCACTTACGAAAGGAGCGTCTTTCTTATGATTGCTGTTGGTATCGATGTTTCAAAATCCAAGAGCACCGTTGCCATTCTCAATGGAGATGGCAGCATCCGTGCCAAACCTTTTGATGTCCACCATGTCGCTGATGAGCTGCAGGCATTGGTAGATTACACTTCCCAACAAGCAATTTTCAACCGACGCGCCGCAGCGCGGGAGGGCGAAAATACGGAAGTGGTACCCGCTTCCTATGCTTGCTACGAATGTTTTTATCCTTTAGGCTCTTATCACCTACTACGGAGAAAAAGCGATTTTGCCAAACTTACGCAAAAGAAAAACGCTGCAACCTCAAAAAAGATTACAACGCTTTCTAAATCCTGTTCAGTTTTAAGTCGGACATTCCTATTCGCCCTCTTTTTCGACTTCGGAAATCTCCTTTGCCGTTGCGGTTACAATCCGTATGCCTGTATCGCTCATACCGTCAAGAAGCGCGTCAAGCTGCCGCCGCTGCGTGTTCTTCTCCGGCGGCGTTTCTAAAAGGAATTGGTCTACGGATATATGGTAACGCTGTATCAGCTCAAAGAATATCTGTAAACTTGGGTGCTGCCCCTTGTTCTCAATGTTCGCAAGGTAGCGCGGCGAGATAAACATTTCGTCGCCTACTTTCTTGCGGCTCTCCTTGCATCCCTCACGCGCTGCCTTTATCGCTGCCCCAAAAGCCTTAAAGTCGTATCGTGGTACTGGTCTTTTTGCCATAGTTATTCACCCTATTACATTTTACTGTTCCCCTTTCTTCTTGGATATGTCTACGTAGTTCTATCAGTTAGCCAAAATAATTCATATATATATATGTTGACAACAAGCTGCTTTTGTATATAATATTATATAAAAGGGGGGGAATGTTTATGTTACATAGCATGCGTATTCGATAAGCATTGAAATCAAAAAAGATTTTTCCCATTTTCAATATGGGCTTTTTTGTCATGCTTATTTTGCGTATGCTATACAACAAAACTAACGACGTATAGACATAGTATAAAAACTATGCCTTAATTTTGTTGTAGTATTATATGTATAAATGCAGGTCAATGCTCATGTTGAGAATTGACCTGCATTTTTTTGCGCAAAAGGAGAAATATTATGCTTGAAAAATATTGGATAAAATGTCCAATTTGTAACGGAAAGACGAGGGTTCAAGTATTTTATAATACGGTATTAAGAAATTTTCCTCTTTTCTGCCCTAAATGTAAATTAACGCATATCGTTGATGTTGAAAAACTAGAAATCATAATCAAAAACTCTGAAAAACAAACTTTTTAATTTTGAAAAGGAAGGATATTTAAATGAAACACTTACCTAAAAGTACACCTACGGAAATATTGAATGACCCATACGGATTTACTTACAAAGAAATGTCGGAAGTAATTGGAGAGGATAAAGCAAGAGCCTTATATACGGAATTGTATAAACAGCCATTTCACAAAGAAAATCTATCAATATCAACAAAAAAAGTCTATAAAAGTAGCGATACTGAAAAGTATGTTTATGAATTGAAAGATAACAGGTATATTGAAACGGTTTTTATTAAACGGCGAGATGGTGGGACTGTTTGCGTAAGTACGCAAGTTGGTTGTTCTGTTGGCTGTATTTTTTGTGAGTCCGGACGCAATGGTTTTGTTCGTAATCTAACACCGTCTGAAATTGTGCAGCAGGTTGTATTGATACGTCAAAAAGTAAATCGTATCGTTTTTATGGGAATGGGAGAACCTTTATTCAATTACGACAACTTGATTGCAGCAATCCATATTCTTCGAGATAGAAATGGACTTAACTTTCCAACCGACGGCATTACCGTATCAACAGTTGGTCCAGTTAATCAATTAAAAAAATTGCGCGAAGAACATCTAAAAATTCAGTTGACAATATCTTTACATGCAGCAACACAGGCTGCGAGAAACTGTATCATTCCTCATATGCACATGTACGCTATTGAAGATGTTGTTAAGCAAGCATTGTCCTATTCTCAAAGGCATAATCGAAAAGTGGTATTTGCGTATTTGCTTTTACCAGGTATAAATGACCGTTCCTCAGATATAAGGCAACTTGCAAAATGGTTTAAGGGCAAAAATGTTATGATTAACGTGCTGCAATACAACCCGACGAGTAATTCAAAAATTAGAGCACCACAAAAACAAGAAATGGTTGCGTTCAAACATCAATTAGAGCAAACAGGACTTGAAGTTACCATGAGAGTTTCTCATGGTAGAGAGATTAAAGCAGCTTGTGGACAGTTAGCTAATACATATAATAAAGCCAAAAAACAACAGAAATAATTTAATTAAAAGAGCCAGACGCACAGACGCAGAGCCGATAATATGCAGTTTGAAATACTGCTGTTATCGGCTCTTTTTTGATTTTAATTTGTGCCCCTAATAACCATATTGGAGCAAAATCAGAACTGTTGCTTGTCGTTCTTTGATTTCCGCAGCAGCTTTGAAAAATCAAAGCCGCCGTTTCTTTTTATCTTCTAATGAAATGACGCGGTATCACTGTTGAAATCGGCGGCTAAAGGAGGTAGCCGCCATGAAGCAAAAAGCATATCGACAAAATCCGACAGTTATTGACTTATCAAAAAAAGCCCGCCCACCACCGGGGGAAACTACGCTTATATATATGAACTGTCTAATCATCTGGATACTGCTTACAATGCCTATTTGGTAAAAATTGAACTCATACTCGTAGTAGAGCAGGAAACGTCGCCTTTGTATCTCTGGCAGTCTGTCAACCGCCTTACAGAGCAGTTCCGCCCGTTCTGCTTCAATCATTTGTTCCTCAATGCTCTTAGGCAGCTTTAACGCCCGCCTGTTCAGCGTTTCGTCCCATACTTCCGAAAACTCCCTGTGCCGCTCGTCCCATTGGAGAAGATTCCTGTTCCTGCGTTCCATCTGCCGAAATTCAAAGAATAACTGCTCGGATACTTCCAGTTCGTGGTGTTCCCCCTGCCCGTCCTTAAAACTGATAAAATACCTTATACCGCTTTCCGTGGATTCCTCCCGAAGCGTGTACGCCTTAGCTTTATATGCCATCCCGTTTTCCTCCTGCCAAAAATAAGCGGGGAGATTCCACTCCCCACCCAGTAGCCCGCAGAATAATGGGATGTATTAGACGCTTACAAAATTTTCCGAAGCTTCTTCCGCAGATGGTCTAACCTCGCATAGATGGCACCAGTCGTCAAATGCACAAGTGGGGCAATCTCCTTTGTGGAATACCCCTGCATTTTCAGCAGGACGATTTTCAAGGTACGCCCGTCCACCGTGACTAATACTTGATAGAGATTTTCGCTCTCAATCTCGTCCAGTAACTCCGCAACTGTATTCACCTCCGCTTGCCGCTCCCTGTCTGCCATGTCCTCAAGGTATTCCGCAACGTCATTCGTCCATCGGTAAAACCGCCTGTTGGAATTGAAGTCTGCCCTGTCCGCTATGCGTATCTGCTCAATGGTCACTTCATCAACGCCGCACTCACGCAGCAGCTTTTCCTCCGCTTCTTTCCAGATACGCCATTTCCTGTCCTCCCGTCCGTGGTTGTATGCCATTCTTTCTTCCTCCAATCAGAATTGATTGAGAGGGCAGAGAAAAGCCCCCTCATTTTCCCAAAGGAAAAAACAAGGGGGCTGAACGCCTTAAATTTTAATTTTCTATTATCTTTCTTAGTTTTCTTAGGATTCTGGCTTTGCGTTTGTTCACAACGCTCTGGGTTATGCCTAACCTCGCCCCGACTTCACGCTCGGAAAGTCCGTCAAAAAAGATTGCCTGTATCAACTCCTGCTCACTATCCGACAACAAAGGCAGGGCGGCTTTCAGCCTGTCCACCATAACAGCATTGACAACGGTTTCCGCAATGTCCGCCGCTTCATCAGCGATAAAGTCCAGAGGATTCCCCTCGCTGTCCGTAAATCCGTCCAGAGATAGCAGGCTGTTCCTCGCATCTAATTTTTGCAGGTAACGCCACCGCTCCCTGTCACGGTAGAAGTCCGCATATTGCTCCCTTACGACTTCAAGCAGACAACCTTGGACGGGGATAAACAGCTTGTCCATATATCCCTTGTCGGCTTGCCTGCGGCGGCAGAAATCCGTATAGGACAGTTCCACATAGCCGCCGCTTTCTTTGATATATACTTTTCTTGGTGCGTATTTCACCGCTAATACCTCCAATCTGAATTTTTGAAATGTAAAAATCCAGATGGAGAGGCGGGGAGCGGCAACGCACACCAGAAACAGCCCTGCGGCACTTTCCAACAAAAAACGACAAAAGAAAAACCGCAAAGGCTCTGTGACCTTCACGGTTATGGGAAATACAAATTCTGTTGTATGGAGATTGTACTTCCACTTTCAAGGTGAGAAGTACCGCTGCACTGGCAGAAATTTTTTTAACTGGTTTCCTGCCATTCTCTGATATGCTATGTATTGATAAATTTTACTTCGTATGAGCAGATGAATAACCGCCCGAAAAAAGAACATAAAAAAATCCCTCCAAATTTAAAAACAAATTCAGAGGGTAATTTAGGGTATAACAAAATAACCCACCCGAATATCGTTTTTTTTATTTGGTGAGTTTGTTCTTTCAAATACGAAACAAAAAGAGCCGATGATTCGTGAATTGTTCCACAATTTCATCGGCTCTGCGTCTTAAGCGTCTGGCTCTTTGATGACAGTTA
>NZ_JACOQE010000025.1 GCF_014297355.1 Blautia intestinalis
AATTTAAATCGTGGAATTACATTCTCACTGAAAAAATCCGGATATGAGGTTTTTTCAGCAGAATCAGTGAAAAAAGCGAAAAGAATTGCAAGTGATAATAATGTGGATGTTACCATTTGTGATGTGAATCTTCCGGATGGGAATGGACTGGAATTTGTAAGGTGGATGAGATGCAATTATAATACATACATTATTTGTCTTACAGCACTAGATCAGGAGATGGATCAGGTCATGGGATATGAAGCAGGGGCAGATGATTATATTACAAAGCCGTTTAGTCTTTCGGTACTTCTTTTGAAAATAGAAGCACATTTCCGCCGCAGACAGGAGAAAACGGAAGCTGGAAAGATGATTTCGGGAGGTATCGTATTTATCGCAGGAGAAATGAAAGTCCTGATAAAGAGTCGTGAAATCAGTCTGACAAAAACGGAGTTGAAAATGCTGACTTTTTTTCTTCAGAATCCGAAACAGATTCTTTCAAAAACACAAATATTGGAAAATGTGTTTGATCTGGAAGGGGATTTTGTGGATGAAAATACAATCGCTGTCAATATCAGAAGACTCCGTGAGAAAATCGAAGACAATCCGGCTGCACCGGTCTATATAAAGAATATCAGAGGTCTTGGGTATATATGGAATCAGGAGGTAAGGCAGTGACAAAGAGATATCGCAAGAAGATTACAGTAGTGCTCTCCTTGGTATTACCTGTCATATTATTGTTTGCAATATTAAATTGCTTTACCACGTATGTGTTTTATGAAGATTATAAATATAAAATGAATCTTATGACAGAAATTGCAGCAAAGGAAAAATTTTCCGGGCTGGATGCTGTTTCGGAATTGCTTAAGGATAAGGATATTGAAACCAACGAACAGGGAAGGCGATTATTGGAGCAATATGGATACTGGGGAAATAAAGGGAATGTGTTTTATTCGCAATTCCGGCATCAGGTTATGGTGACCGGTGCTGTAAGCACTGTGATATGCGTGCTTCTTTTGATTATTTTATTTTATTGGAAGAAGACAGAAGATGCGTGTCATCAGAAAATTTTAGACCAGTTAGAAGAAATTCTGATCAGATTCCGTGAAAATAAATTTGATGATTTACTGAAAACGGAAAATCACGCTGAACTGGAAAAATTGAATGACCAGCTTGAAGCAATCGGACATCATATTCAGTTGCTAAAGGAAGAAGCACGGGAAGAAAAAGAGAGCACGAAAGAAATGGTTTCTGATATCTCTCACCAGTTAAAGACACCGGTTGCAGCTTTGGATACATGTTTTAGTGTGCTGATGCAGAATGACTTAAGTGCCACAGAACAGGAGGAGTTTCGTATTCGTTGTCGGAGTGCTCTGGATGGACTGGAGACATTATTGCAGTCGCTTCTTGAAATATCCAAGATGGAAACCGGACTGATTCAGATTAATAAGAAAAAACTTCCGCTTATGGATACTGTCATATCTGCTGTGAACCGTACTTATCCAAAAGCGGATGAGAAAGAAATTGAATTCGTTTTTGACTATGCAAAAGAGCTGGAAACATGCATGGTTGTGCAGGATAAAAGGTGGCTTGGTGAAGCTTTTATCAACGTTCTGGATAATGCGGTCAAGTACAGTCCGGGTGGTTCAAAAATATTTATCCGGTTACAAAAAAGAAACGATCTTGTAAGAATGGAAATTGAGGATCAGGGAATCGGTATTCCGCAGAATGAGTATCACAAAATTTTTCAACGATTTTACAGAGGAGGTTCCAGGGAGGTCAGGGAAGAGAGTGGCACGGGAATCGGACTTTTTCTATCAAGAGAAATTATCGAAAAACACGGAGGTATGATCACGGTAATCTCCGGCAAAAAGAAAAAAGGAAGCACGTTTGTGATTCAATTACCATATGTTGGTTAAATTTTAATTGGGCAGAAATCTTACAATTCTGTAAGATTTCTGCTCGTTTTTTGAAAGTGAAATGAAAGATTGCCCTGATACAATTTGGATGTAGGATGAAAAGGAGGCAACACATGAGTGTGATATTAGAAACCAGGCAGATTTGTAAGTTTTATGGCGCAGGTGAGAATCAGGTCAAAGCGGTCAATCAGGTGGACATTCAGATTGAGCAGGGAGAATTTGTCGCAATTGTTGGAAAGTCAGGTTCTGGTAAAAGTACATTACTTCATATGCTTGGAGGGCTAGACACCCCGACAAAAGGCAGTGTTACTTTAGCAGGGAAAGATTTATACAGGATGAAGGAAGATGCCCTTGCTGTTTTCCGCAGAAGAAAAATCGGATTTGTTTTTCAGGCATTTAATCTGGTTTCATTTGTTAATGTCTGGGAAAATATTGTACTGCCACTTGGGCTGGATGGAAGAAAAGTTGATGAAGCGTATGTAAATGATATTATTGCAACTCTGGGGATTGAAAACCGGATTTATAATCTGCCAAATCAGTTATCCGGAGGACAGCAGCAGAGAGTAGCAATTGCAAGAGCACTGGTGAATCGTCCGGAAATTATATTTGCGGATGAGCCGACAGGCAATCTTGATTCTAAGACCAGTGATGAGGTAATCGCTCTGCTTAAGATGACAGCAAAAAAATATGGACAGACAATTGTAATGATTACCCATGATGACGAAATTGCACAGGTCGCTGACCGTATTCTGGTGATTGAGGACGGACAGGTGGTGGATTTCAGATGAAGACAATAAGCAGGATTGCATATAGCAATGACAAAAGGAACAGGACAAGAAGTATACTGATCATGATGGCAATCTGTCTGACCACGATGCTGCTTGTTATCATCAGTACTGTGGGAAATGGGGTAATTCATTTACAGAAAAGTCAGGCGGCAGGATCATATGGAAGCAATTATGGTCTGTTTGTTTCCGCAGACGGATCGCAGTTAAAAGAAGTAAACCGCCGTGCGGAAATAGGTGCTACAGGCACTATGTGCACTGAAGGTATCATAAAAGGCAATGAAAAAGGCGGGTTTGTCTGCATGGATGAGACTGCAAGAAAAATGCTTCCTTATAATAAAGAATATGAGTTGAAGGAAGGAAAGTATCCGGAAAAAATGCAGGAAATTGCCGCAGGAAGAGCATTTTTTCGTGCAATGGGGTATGGTGATGTAAAGATCGGAGATACGGTTACACTGGATTACCGCGCAGGGATGCAGTCAGAATATAAGCCGGAAGAATTTGTTGTCAGCGGAATCCTATATGATCGGGATGAGTATACCATCGAGGCATCTTATGTTGCTTTCGGGTCACAGGAGTTTTATGATGAGCACGTCGCAGAGAATGACAGACAGTATAATATTTATTTTACTTTAAATGATTCTGCAAATGTATCTATGAATAATATTGATTCGGTTATAAAGCAGATTGCAGCAGCTTGTGGGATCGAAGAAAAAAACGTTATAGTCAATGATCTCTATTTGCAATGGGTCTTGCAGCCGAGTTATGAAACGATTGCGGTATGCGGGGTTTTGATTCTTGCAATTGTACTTTTCTCTGTTGTGGTCATTTATAATATTTTTCAGGTCGGTATTGCCAACAAGATACAGGAGTATGGAAAAATCAAGGCTCTGGGAGCGACAAAAAAGCAGATGAAACAACTGATCTTCAGAGAGGGTATGTTTTTGACAATTTCTTCAATACCAGTTGGATTGCTTCTTGGTTTTCTGATTGCAAAATGCGGTTTTAACTGGCTGGTAGAACAGGGAAACCTTGTATCAACCCAAACTGGCTCTATGGGAGTCCAAAATCAGCAGATGCCACTGTTTTCCCTGCCTGTTATGCTTCTCTGTATTTTCGTATCATTTCTTACCGTTGCTTTGGCACTGCGTAAACCAATGAAAATTGTTTCACGGATTTCACCTATCGAAGCAACACGGTATTTAGAAAATGCAGAAACACAAAAAAAAGGAAAACGAAATGGCAGAAAAAATGTCACCGTGTTTTCTATGGCAATGGCAAATGTAACGGGTAATCCCAAAAGAACTATTGGTACTATCCTCACAATGGGTTTTTCTTGCGTATTGTTTGTGATTATCTCTAATTATGTGGGAAATATTGACACGGAGCATGAAGCACGTCTTTCCGTTAATCATGGACAATTTGAACTGCAGCTTGACTATTCTGATGAGTATGATGAAAAATATCCGGAGAATAATCTGGATACGATTCTGACGGATGATCCATTGAATGATTCGCTGATTGAAGAAATCAAAAGCATTCCGGGAGTGACAGATGTCATGACGAGAGAGATTGTCTCTGTAAATCTGAACGGAACAAGATTTCCGGCTGATATTGTGAGTAAAAAGGATTTTGATTTTATGCGCCAGGACGGGGATATTGGCTCTATGGACTATGATCAGGCGGTAAAGAATGGTGATATTTTCTTTGGCTGGTCAACGTGGATGGAACAAGATGGATATGCTCCGGGTGAATCCATTGCATTTGACTTTGAGAATGAAAGTGGAACCTATACCTATCAGGGGAAGATAGCAGGATCCTTTGTAAATGCGGACACTTATCTTGTCATTCCGGAAGGTGTATACCGTTCCATGCATCCGAGAGGAACAGCCTATGGCTATCTGTGGGTGGACTGTGATAAAAAAGATGTGGCATCTGTGGAACAGAGTCTGAATACTTTGATTTCTAATACTTCGCATATAAAAATGGATACCTATCATGCGCAGTTACAATATGCAGAAGTCGCAGCCCGCATGATGAAGCTTGGCTGTTATCTGTTTATGGCGGTTGTAGGACTCATCGGTTTTATGAATATGGCGAATACCATGATCATGAATATTACGACAAAAAAGCAGGAATATGGTATATTACAGGCTGTGGGTATGACAAATAAACAATTAAATTTATGCCTGCAGTTACAGGGACTGAT
>NZ_JACOQE010000027.1 GCF_014297355.1 Blautia intestinalis
ACATCGTACCTTGAAAACTGCATACATGTAAATTTGATTAACTAATCAAATATCCTTGATATACAAACGTAAGATAGGAAGACATCGATAATTAATTTTATCAAAAGCAACGAGAATCAAAGACCGCTGATACCTACGCTAGGGTATCAGAAGCAAATGGTCAAGCAGAAAGGGCACAGGGCGGATGCCTTGGCACTAAGGGCCGAAGAAAGACGTGATAAGCTGCGATAAGCTTCGGGGAGGAGCAAATATCCATTGATCCGGAGATCTCTGAATGGGGAAACCCACATGAGCAAACCTCATGTATCCATACGCCAATCCATAACGTATGGAGGGGAACCCGGGGAACTGAAACATCTAAGTACCCGGAGGAAAAGAAAGAAAACTCGATTCCGTAAGTAGCGGCGAGCGAACGCGGAAGAGCCTAAACCAGGTCGCGTGCGATCTGGGGTTACGGACTGCATTTAAGATTCTGCGATGTTAGTAGAACGGTTTTGGGAAAGCCGGCCGGAGAGGGTGAAAGCCCCGTACACGAAAACAGAGCAGACTGAGCAGGATCCAGAGTACCGCGGGACACGAGAAACCCTGCGGGAAGTAAGGGGGACCACCCCCTAAGGCTAAATACCACTTAGTGACCGATAGCGCATAGTACTGTGAAGGAAAGGTGAAAAGGACCCCGGGAGGGGAGTGAAAGAGAACCTGAAACCCTGTGTCTACAAGCTGTGGGAGTGCTTTATATGCACGACCGCGTACTTTTTGTAGAACGGTCCGGCGAGTTGCGCACACTGGCAAGGTTAAGGACTGAAGGTCCGGAGCCGTAGGGAAACCAAGTCTTAAGAGGGCCAGAGTCAGTGTGGGCAGACCCGAAACCGGGTGATCTATCCATGTCCAGGTTGAAGCTGCCGTAAGAGGCAGTGGAGGACCGAACCCACATCCGTTGAAAAGGGTGGGGATGAGGTGTGGATAGGGGAGAAATTCCAATCGAACCCGGAGATAGCTGGTTCTCCTCGAAATAGCTTTAGGGCTAGCCTTGGTAGAGATTTGCGGAGGTAGAGCACTGAATTTCCTAGGGGGCGTCAAAGCCTACCGAAGAATATCAAACTCCGAATGCCGCGTAATTGCTTACCGGGAGTCAGACTGCACGAGATAAGTTGGGCAGTCAAAAGGGAAAGAGCCCAGACCTTCAGTTAAGGTCCCAAAGTGTACGTTAAGTGGAAAAGGATGTGGGATTTCGAAGACAACCAGGATGTTGGCTCAGAAGCAGCCATTCATTCAAAGAGTGCGTAATAGCTCACTGGTCGAGAGGTCCTGCGCCGAAAATGTCCGGGGCTGAAACGTACCACCGAAACTAAGGAATCCAGCAATGGATTGGTAGAGGAGCATTGCATGCGGGAAGAAGCAGTACCGTAAGGAGCTGTGGACTGCATGGAAGAGAGAATGCCGGAATGAGTAGCGAGATAGAGGTGAGAATCCTCTAGGCCGAATATCCAAGGTTTCCAGGGTAAAGCTGATCTGCCCTGGGTAAGTCGGGGCCTAAGGTGAGGGCGAGAGCCGTAGCCGATGGACAACAGGTGGAGATTCCTGTACTATGATATGACAGAACTGTGGGGACACGTGCAGAGAGCGGAAGCCGGGAATGGGATCCCGGTGCAAGCGAGGTACCAGTCACACTGGAAAAACCGTGTGGCAATGGGAAGACGTGATGCGGAGTGAAGTTTAGTAATGAAGTCCGTGAGCTGTGCGTCAAGAAAAGCCGCTATTGTTCATACCATACCCGTACCGTAAACCGACACAGGTGGATGAGGAGAGAATCCTAAGGCCGGCGGAAGAAGCATTGTCAAGGAACTCGGCAAAATGACCCCGTAACTTCGGGAGAAGGGGTGCCACTGAGAAGTGGCCGCAGAGAATAGGCTCAAGCAACTGTTTAGCAAAAACACAGGTCTATGCGAAACCGTAAGGTGAGGTATATGGGCTGACGCCTGCCCGGTGCTGGAAGGTTAAGAGGAGAGGTTAGCGGAAACGCGAAGCTTTGAATTTAAGCCCCAGTAAACGGCGGCCGTAACTATAACGGTCCTAAGGTAGCGAAATTCCTTGTCGGGTAAGTTCCGACCCGCACGAAAGGCGTAATGATTTGAGCGCTGTCTCGACAATGCATCCGGTGAAATTGAAGTACCAGTGAAGATGCTGGTTACCTGCGCCAGGACGGAAAGACCCCATGGAGCTTTACTCCAGTTTGGTACTGGGATCCGGTACTGCATGTACAGGATAGGTGGGAGGCTAAGAAATGGTAACGCCAGTTGCCATGGAGCCGCTGTTGGGATACCACCCTTGCAGTATTGGGTTTCTAACCAGCCGCCGTGACCCGGCGGTGGGACAATGCCAGACGGGGAGTTTGACTGGGGCGGTCGCCTCCGAAAGGGTATCGGAGGCGCCCAAAGGTTCCCTCAGGATGGACGGAAACCATCCAAAGAGTGCAAAGGCAGAAGGGAGCTTGACTGCGACACCGACGGGTGGAGCAGGTACGAAAGTAGGGCTTAGTGATCCGGTGGTATTAAGTGGGAATGCCATCGCTCAACGGATAAAAGCTACCCTGGGGATAACAGGCTTATCACTCCCAAGAGTTCACATCGACGGAGTGGTTTGGCACCTCGATGTCGGCTCATCGCATCCTGGGGCTGTAGTAGGTCCCAAGGGTTGGGCTGTTCGCCCATTAAAGCGGTACGCGAGCTGGGTTCAGAACGTCGTGAGACAGTTCGGTCCCTATCCGGCGTGGGCGTAGGATATCTGAGAGGAGCTGTCCTTAGTACGAGAGGACCGGGATGGACGGGCCGCTGGTGCACCGGTTAGACTGCCAAGTCTATAGCCGGGTAGCCAAGCCCGGAAGGGATAAACGCTGAAGGCATCTAAGCGTGAAGCCCCCCTCAAGATGAGATATCCCATCCGAAAGGAGTAAACCCCCTTGAAGACGACGAGGTTGATAGGGCAG
>NZ_JACOQE010000028.1 GCF_014297355.1 Blautia intestinalis
CTGTTAAGGAAACAATCGGAGTTGGTGTAAACGAAAAAGCAGCCTTGAGTTCTGATAAAAACTGCCCTTTCGTTTACATCAATTTCGATTTTACCTTGGTGAACAAAGTCGCGTCCCTTTAGCCGATAGCTATGGGGATTCAATCGTTGCTCTTTTCCTTAAGTTTATCATACCGGATGTTTTGGTAAAAGTTTTTTTATTCAAGAAATCATTTTCAGGCATGACAAACAAACCTCCTATGAGGAAGTCATTTATTCTATGCAATTGTAGATCTTAACATCTCATATGTGCACGAAAAGAAGAACTGTATTTATCTTTGCGGGGTGATACCATATTCCCTCCACAAGAAGAACATTTGCATACATCGATGTGATATAAAACCCTTATCATTTCTACTGCATTTAGATTTTTTAATGTAGAAATGTATTTCTTACATCCAAGCAGGTTTCTGCAATGAGTTATCTTTTTTCTCTTGTTTCTACATGATAGCAGACCATAGTGCCGGATTCTGACAAATCGTTTGGGAGGAACATGCATCATGAATCGACGGATGAATTCTTCTCCTGAAATTGTTTTCTCTTTCCAGCAGCCTTCGTTTTTATAGTCTTTTACTACATATGTAACTGTCGTATCTGTCATGGATTTGATTCGATGATTACTGATTGCTATCCTGTGGGTATATTTTCCAAGATAATTGATAACCGACTGTGCACCATTGAAAGTTTCTTTACAGTAAGTGACCCAGTTCTTTTCATAACACTTATCAAGAAGTTCTTTAAAACGATAGCTGTTCTGATATTTCTCTGCTGTACCATGAAATTTAAGCTTAGAATCATTCCACAGGCTTTTTAACTCATCCAGATATTTTCCACGGAACACTTTCGAGATAACACCATATGGGAGAAAAAATTTTCCACCTGTTTCTTTCCATTTATTTTCATCATCAAGCCCACCTCCAAGAACAATGGTATGAATATGAGGATGATAATTCATTGCAGAACCCCAGGTATGAAGAATGCAGATATACCCTATATTAGCTCCCAGGTACTTTGCGTCTTTTGCCAATTCATTCAAGGTTGCTGAGGCAGCATGATACAGTACATCATACAACAGCTTCTGGTTGCTGTAAATGATGGAATTCAATTCCTCAGGAACTGTGAATACTACATGATAATAGGGTGCATCAAGTACGTTCTCTTTTTGTGCATCAATCCATTTCTCTTTCGGAAACTCCTGGCACATGGGACAGCATCTGCTTCTGCAGGAGTTATTATGAATGCTGATACATCCGCAGTCCTCACAAACACTGATGTTTACACCAAAAGCGCCTGTTTTACAGTTCATGATATGATAAGCTGTTTTTCTATGATGAGCAGGAGGGCTATTCCTCTTTTCATAAGAAGGATAAAACCGTTCAAATACATCTTGTATCGTACATGATTTCTCCATAATCATTCACCGCCCATCTCATCAAATGGACTCCTGATTCCAAGCAGAGTTTTATTGCTTACATGCAGATAAACCTCTGTTGATTTTGGATCACGATGTCCCAGAAGCGCTTGAATATATTTTACATCACAGCCGGATTCAAACAGATGACTTGCAAAGCTGTGACGTAAACAATGCGTGGAGACGTGTTTCTGAATGCCTGCTCTTTTGGCACTTTCACGAAAAAACTGAATGACACTATCTTTTGTAAGATAATCCCCTGTCCATGAACTTGGGAACAAAATCCCTCTTGGTCTGCCACATTGAAACCAGTATTCTGTCAATATTTCGAGCGTCCGGTCTGCAAGCAAAGTATAACGATCAGAGCGACTTTTCCCATCACGGATGTGTATGGTTTTTTTCGTGCGTGAAATATCATCATAATGAAGATGTGTGACTTCTGAAACACGAAGTCCGCCTGAATACATAGTAGCAATCATAGCTTTGTGCTTCAGATTTGGCGTAGCATCAAGAATAGCTGATATTTCTGTTTTTGTAAGCACCGTTGGTAACTTTCTGTCCCTTTTCATACGAGGTATGTCATCATCATCCCAATTCTTCTTCAATATTTTTTTGTAAAAGAAGCGGATTCCTGAATGGTAGTGATTGTATGTTTCCGGTGAAATCCCGGAAAGTTTCTTTTCAGTTAGGAATATATCAACATCGTCAGTTGTCAATGCATCTATATCCTTGGCTGTGTGGTTCAAAAAATGAGCAACACTGGTACAGTATGCATGAATCGTGGAATCCTTGAGATTCCGTTTATTCGCAGCAGATTGAATCTGATTAAAAATTTCTTCGTACATAATAAAATCCTCCATGTAAAATCAGTAGTTAATGAAAAACCCTGCTTACATGGAGGTGCATTAGCATAATAAAACCGCTTGTCAGAAAAGCGGTCAAATGGTATTCTTTTCATAGGCAGTGGTGTCTTTCTTTATTGAATTGTTTTGTGTGGTAACTTTACAATATCAAATACTGGTAAGAATTGCCATTGCCTATTTTATTATTGAGAAAAAGAAAGCTGCGCCACAGCCTTGGCAGGCCATCGCGCAGCGATTTTGTTCAAC
>NZ_JACOQE010000029.1 GCF_014297355.1 Blautia intestinalis
CTAAGTAAGGAGGTAGTCTAAATGAGATTAAAAGATAAAGTTGCAATCATCACGGGTGGAAGCCGTGGCATAGGATTTGCTACAGCTGATAAATTCTTGAAGGAAGGCGCTACAGTTGTATTGGCGGCAAGTTCACAGGAATCGGCAGATACTGCTGTAGATAAATTAAAAGAAAAATATCCCAATGCAATAGTTGCTGGAATTAGTCCAAATCTTGCAAGCATGGAGTCTGTCAGAAAGGCTTTTAAAGAGGCAATTGAAAAATATGGATGTGTCGATATACTGGTAAATAATGCAGGAATTTCAGAAAACACCTCATTTATGGATTATACAGAGGAGACTTTTGATAAAGTCATGGATCTAAATGTAAAAGGAGTATTTAATACTACTCGTGTAGCTGCAGAATGTATGGTGGCAAGAGGCAAGGGGGTCATTCTCTCAACTTCTTCCATGGTGAGTATTTCTGGACAGCCAAGTGGGTTTGCTTATCCTGCATCCAAGTTTGCAGTAAACGGATTGACTGTATCATTAGCAAGAGAACTAGGACCTAAAGGTATTCGTGTTAATGCAGTTGCACCTGGGATTACAGAAACTGATATGATGAAGGCCGTGCCAAAGGAAGTTATCGAACCTATGATTGAAAGAATTCCATTGCGTCGTCTTGGACAGCCAGAAGATATTGCCAATGCATTTGTGTTTCTTGCTTCAGATGAAGCGAGTTATATTACAGGTGTTATACTAAGTGTAGATGGTATGGCAAGAAGTTAAGGCAATGTGGTATGGTGATGTCATCACAGAAAAGAAATAAAATTCAGATTATAATAAAGCCACAAAGAAATGATAGGGAGGATTATAAAATGACTGCAATTAATATCAATAAAAATAATTTCCAGAATGAAGTAATGAATTCTGATAAACCTGTCCTTTTGGATTTTTGGGCGCCTTGGTGTGCTCCTTGTCGTATGGTGGTTCCTATCATAGAGGAGATTGCAGGTGAACGCCCTGATATCAGAGTTGGTAAAATCAATGTGGATGAGCAGCCTGAACTGGCAAGTGAATTTAGTATTATGAGTATCCCAACTTTGGTGGTTATGAAGAATGGGAAGATTGTACAACAGGTTTCAGGTGCGAGACCTAAGAATGCAATTTTAGAAATGCTTTAAGGAGGTGCGCTAATGGGATTTTTTGATTTCCTTAAACAGGCGAATATTAATCAAGGGATAGAGGAATATAAAAGGACTGCTGGTGCAGTTCTGCTGGATGTACGTACTCCGCAGGAATATCAGGAAGGGCATATACCAGAAAGTAAAAATGTACCGTTACAACAACTTAACAATGTTGTTTCAGTAGCGAAAAATACAGAAATTCCACTGTTTGTATACTGTTATTCCGGAGCCCGAAGTCGTCAGGCAACAGGGTTGTTGCAACGAATGGGATATTCTAAAGTAAATAATAT
>NZ_JACOQE010000030.1 GCF_014297355.1 Blautia intestinalis
TATGTTATTGAGGCATCCTGTCCATTCTAAGGCGTTTTCTGCCTTTAGCTGTTCCGTTATGCCCTGTGCCTGTTTCATACCCTCTATGAGCCTTTCAAAGCGTTCCTGTGCCTGTCTGTTGATGTCGGCAAGGTAGGCGTTTAGCCTGCCGCTTGTAAGAAGATTGGTGTATGTAACTTTACGGTACTGTTTTAGATAATCTAAATGCCGTTGCCCCCAGATGCCTATTGCCTGTTCTTCTTCGGCGGGTACAGTTAAGCACGGTATCAAATAATCCCCTTGCCTTTCGTATTTGCCGCCCAGTTCCTCAAATAATGATTTTGCCATTGTCTGTTACCTCCACATTCTTTTTTATTTTGAATGTCCGCAAAATCCGTCCTACATCTGCCGGTCGCCAAGGACAATCAACATCGTGAAGTGCAATAAGCCTGTCCTGAACATTCGTGCCGGCACCCATCTTTTGAGTCGAACCCATCAGCACTCTGACCTCTCCTTTACGAACTTTCTGAAACAGTTCTTTCTTTTTCACATCGGTTTCTGCTTCGTGGATAAATCGGACTTCGCTTTCGGGAACACCTCGCTCTATGAACTTCTTTCTGATGTCATTGTAGACAGAAAATGTTCCGTCATTCTTTGGTGTCGATAAGTCGCAGAACACTAATTGTGCTGACTTTTTATCTTTGTTTTCTTCCGTCGTTTGTTATCTTGAGCATATTATCTACGCTTGAATCTACACCTCCTCCACGAACTTTCTCGGCTCGCTCTGCAAGGGAGGCAACCATTTCTTTCTGCATTTCGGACGGTTCAACCGACACATTATGATACTCTGCTTCCGGTACAGGAAGATTAAGCATATCGGCTGTTTTAATGTCTGCAACCTCTTTGAACATCGCCATAAGTTCGGGCAGATTATAGAATTTAGCAAAGCGTGTTTTCGCTCTGTAACCCGTTCCTTCCGGCGTAAGTTCTATTGCTGTTACCGTTCATCGGCAACTTAATGAGTTTGATTCCACGTTGTTTACAGAGATGTTCCTTTAGTATGTCTATCTTCTCCGACCATTCCGCAATCAATTCGGGATGTACTGCCGATAAACTGTTACTCATATCAAAACCTCCACTTCCTTTGTGATTAAAGTATATGAGGTTTCGGCTTTTTCTTGTAGTTTGCGAATATCCGTAAAAATAGAAAAAGCCCTTTGAGAAAAGATTCCTCCTCTCTCAAAGGGCTTGATAAATGGGAATTTTCAAATTAGTCTTTACAAATAACCTTTGAACCTTCACCATCAATTACAATTCCCTGACGGTTGTTAATCGGGCATAGATTCAAATCCGAAAACTCAGTCATTATTTTCTCGGTAACTTTCTTAAATGGTGCTGTAAGATAATGCGGAAGAACATAGAAATCAATCAAATCAAGCCCTGCATCATCTTC
>NZ_JACOQE010000031.1 GCF_014297355.1 Blautia intestinalis
ACAGACAGGCACAGGAACGCTTTGAAAGGCTCATAGAGGGTATGAAACAGGCACAGGGCATAACGGAACAGCTAAAGGCAGAAAACGCCTTAGAATGGACAGGATGCCTCAATAACATAAGGGCTTGTGCGAGGGAGATTGTGGAAAAGGAAATTATTTTTGCATAAACAGATGATTAGTGGCAGGGGGAAATCCTGCCGCTTTTTCTGCTTTAGTTTGTCAGCTTGACAAATAAAGGGTTAAGGAGTATAATTAGATTCAGTATTATACAAGGAGTTAATAAATATGCGGCAAGGTATTCTTAAATAAACTGTCAATTTGATAGTGGGAACAAAAAGTAGCAGTCCCGTTTCACTTTTAATATGGGGCTTAGTTTTTTGTACCCAGTTTAAGAATACTTTTATCATGTAATTTTATATGCCCGAAAACATATAAGTGTTTTGGGGCTATTGGAGTTATTTACCCAGTGATAGGAGTATTTATCACTGGGTATTTTTATGCCCTTTTTTGGGTGTTGATAGGA
The DNA here is from genome assembly GCF_014297355.1 of Blautia intestinalis. Lineage (GTDB taxonomy): Bacteria > Bacillota > Clostridia > Lachnospirales > Lachnospiraceae > Blautia_A > Blautia_A intestinalis. Next base: position 524 of record NZ_JACOQE010000031.1, read on the forward strand.
GGAAAATCACATGAAAATAATTAACTTAGGCATTCTGGCTCACGTTGACGCAGGAAAGACAACATTAACGGAAAGTTTATTGTATACCAGTGGTGCAATTGCAGAACTAGGGAGCGTAGATGAAGGCACAACAAGGACAGATACAATGAATTTGGAGCGTCAAAGGGGAATCACTATCCAGACAGCAGTGACATCTTTTCAGTGGGAGGATGTAAAAGTCAACATTATAGATACGCCAGGCCATATGGATTTTTTGGCGGAAGTATACCGTTCTTTATCCGTATTAGACGGAGCAGTATTATTAGTTTCTGCAAAGGATGGCATACAGGCACAGACCCGTATACTGTTTCATGCACTACAGATAATGAAGATTCCGACAATTTTTTTCATCAATAAAATTGACCAAGAGGGGATTGATTTGCCAATGGTATATCGGGAAATGAAAGCAAAGCTTTCTTCGGAAATTATAGTGAAGCAAAAGGTTGGGCAGCATCCCCATATAAATGTAACGGACAATGACGATATGGAACAGTGGGATGCGGTAATTATGGGAAACGATGAACTATTAGAGAAATATATGTCAGGGAAACCGTTTAAAATGTCAGAACTGGAACAGGAAGAAAACAGGAGATTCCAAAACGGAACGTTATTTCCCGTTTATCACGGAAGCGCTAAAAACAATCTGGGGATTCGGCAGCTTATAGAAGTAATTGCCAGTAAATTTTATTCATCAACGCCTGAAGGTCAATCTGAACTATGCGGGCAGGTTTTTAAGATTGAATATTCAGAGAAAAGGCGGCGTTTTGTTTATGTGCGTATATATAGCGGAACATTGCATTTGAGGGATGTTATTA
>NZ_JACOQE010000032.1 GCF_014297355.1 Blautia intestinalis
TGTTGCTAGAATATAAATAGTACAAGCCAAAATGAGAAATTCCAAATACACATAAGCATGGTACAATAGAAACATGCTGAAGGAGGATCTCATATGGCAAAGCAACATGACAAACAATTTAAACTTGATGCAGTCCAGTACTATCAGGATCACAAAGATCTCGGAGTACGTGGATGTGCAGAAAATCTTGGCATCGGCTACAGTACATTAACAAAGTGGCTGAAAGACTTCCGGGAATCAGGTGATATTCCTGTTCGTGGTTCTGGTAATTATGCATCTGATGAGCAGAAGGAAATTGCCCGTCTCAGGCGTGAATTACGTGATGCCCAAGATGCACTTGATGTGTTAAAAAAAGCAATCAACATTCTGGGAAAATGACGGAAGCCATTTATCTCGAAGTGTCTGAGAAGACGGAAGCTGCCAAAAAGGCTGGACGCCGGGTTTCCGTCTCCGGAATGTTGAAGTTTTTAGGTGTCTCTCGCTCAGGATATCTTGCATGGATCCACCATGTACCTTCTGATACAGAAAAACGTCGTGAAGCTGTAAAAGCAAAAATACAGGATATTTATGATGATTCCAAGCAGAACTACGGTGCTCCGAAAATCACTGTAGAACTTCGAAAAATTGGTGAAGTCATTTCGGAAAGAACCGTTGGTACATATATGCGCCAAATGGGGATCCGTGCTCAGTGGAGCAAACCATGGATAATCACCACAAAAGATTCCGATTTCAGCACTGAATTACAAAATATCCTTGATGAGCAATTTAATCCTGATCGTCCGAATGCAGTCTGGTGTTCGGATATCACCTACATCTGGACAATAGATGGATTTGTCTATCTGACCAGTGTTATGGATTTATTTTCTAGAAAAATCATAGCCTGGACGCTTTCAGAAACACTGGAAGTATCTTGCGTGATTGATACTATAAACAAAGCCAAAGCTCGCCGGAATATCAATCAGCCATTAATTATCCATTCGGATCGTGGCAGCCAATATGTTGCAAAGGAATATAAAAAAGCAACCGAAAATATGCAGCGTAGCTACTCAAAGAAAGCTTTTCCATGGGATAATGCATGCATTGAATCCTTTCATTCTATTATCAAACGTGAATGGCTCAATCGTTTTAAAATTCGCGATTATAAGCAGGCATACCAGTTGATTTTTGAATATCTGGAAGCTTTCTACAATACGAAACGAATTCATAGCCATTGCAACTATATGTCGCCAAACAAATTCGAACGAGTGTATGAAAGAATACACACTGAGGCTGAGCTTCTGGCAGGTTAAAATGGGGAGAATTTTCTCATTTTAACTTGTACTAAATCTTGACATAGGACCA
>NZ_JACOQE010000033.1 GCF_014297355.1 Blautia intestinalis
CTAGTATATTGGATAATAAATAACTGCTATATTAAATTGAAGATGCTTCAGCTTCGCTGATTTCATCCATTTTATATTTCCAATGGTAAACTACTGGCTCGCGGTTAACTTCTTCAAAATACTGGTAAATTCGTTCTTCCAATTCCTGTTTGGTTTTGACACGAATTCCACGAAGCATTTGTTTCGTCATCTTGCTAAAGAAACTTTCAATCATGTTTAACCAAGAACCATGCTTTGGTGTGAATACAAATTTAAACCGACCTTTTGGCATCGTATCCAAAAATCGCTGTGTTTCTTTGGATGTATGTGCTGAGTGGTTATCAAGAATGATTCTGATGGTATCCTGCAATGGATATTTTTTGTCCAGTATTTTTAAAAATTCAATAAAGTCAGAACTCTTGTGTGTTTCACTTACCAATGGGATGGCTTCTCCTGTAAGAAGATCGATACCAGCTAATAAAGAAAGTGTTCCCAGACGTTTGTATTCCGCATCCCGATATACCTCACCATTTTCTGTTGTCGGGCGTAAATCTGGTGCTGTATTGGAAATTGCCTGTATGCCTGGTTTTTCATCATATGATACCGTGATTGTCAGTTTATAATCATCTGGAACAATGAATGTACCATTTTCATCAAACTGCATTTCAATCTGCTTGTAAACCAAGAGAACTTCATGCATTTTTGATTCAAAATCTGGATCTCGCTTCTCACAATAATACCTGATTTTGAATGGTTTGATATCCTGTTCCTTGAGGAATTTCTGAATATAAGGTTTAGTAATGGTTGTAAGTCTTGGATATCCTGCTTCTTCTGCGTGTTTCTGAATATGCTTATGAAGAGCATTTAAAGTCCAAAGTTCCTGTGCATAGCCAAGTTCTACTGGTCTCTGACAAGCAAGATTGATGATCCATGCTTTTGCATCATCTGTAATTTCAGATGGGCGTCCGGGGCGCTGAGTATCAAAAAGAGCTTTTTCAATACCGCCCTCGTAATATTTAGAAACACAAAGCCGTACGGTTGCTGAACTAATGGCAAGTTTTTCAGCGATAGCGTTGAAAGTCATGCCATCAGATTTATATAATAAAATTTTGGCACGATCTACAATTTGTGCCTGAATTGTTCTTTTTTTTGATAATGTTTTAAGGTAATCTTTGTCTTCCTCTGACAGAGTAAGATATGTTCTTCTCATAGCGTTCATCCCTTTCTTAGATAACACTATTATACCACACATTATCCTCAAAATATATAGTAGCTATTTAATTTACGTTATACTAG
>NZ_JACOQE010000034.1 GCF_014297355.1 Blautia intestinalis
GGATAGTAACCGGCATGACTCATAGGAGAAAGAATTACTGTATCTACCTCTAATCCTGACTTTTTGGCATTGGTTTCATTGATACCTGTAGTGGCTGCTGTCATATCAAATACTTTGATAACAGAACTTCCCTGACTGCCCAGGTAACGACTATCACCACCACAAATGTTATCCGCGATGATCCTGCCCTGTTTATTAGCAGGTCCCGCCAAAGAGATTAACGCATCATTGCCAGTAACATAATGTTTTACCTGAACTGCATCACCTGCAGCATAAATATCCGGTACAGAGGTTTCCATTCTGTCATTCACTACAATACTTTCTTTGATGCCAAGTTCCAGACCGGCTTCTTTTGCTAATGCTGTGTCTGGTGTAACTCCGATTGCCAGCACCACCATATCAGCCTGAAGAGATGGATTATCTTTCAATAAGACCTCCACTCCATTGTCTTTTTCTTTAAATCCTTCTACTGTATAGCCCAATACCAGTTTTATTCCATGCTTTCTCATTTCATTATGGATCATGGATGCCATATCCGGATCAAAAGGATTCATCAGCTGCTTAGGCCGCTGGACAATCGTAACATCCATGCCAAGCTCCCTCAAATTTTCTGCCAGCTCTAAACCAATAAAACCGCCACCAGCCAATACAGCCGATTTTGGATGATTCTTATTTATATATTCCTTTATCCGAAAAGTATCTTCTATAGTACGAAGTGTAAAAAGATTATCAATACCTACTCCAGGAAGTCTCGGCTGTGTTGGCTTTGCACCTGGAGAAAGGATAAGTTTATCGTAATTTTCTTCAAATATTTCACCGTTTTCTAAATTCTTCACTGAAACAGTTTTACGTTCCGGATGTATGGAGATAACTTCATGATGAATTTTCATATTAATACGGAAGCGTTTAAAAAAACTCTCAGGTGTCTGTAGTGTAAGTTCTTCCGGATCTGTGATCACATCTCCAATATAATATGGAAGCCCACAATTCGCATAGGATATGTATCCGGATCTTTCAAACACAGTAATTTCTGCATGTTCATCCAGTCTTCGTATTCTTGCTGCAGCTGTAGCTCCTCCAGCTACACCGCCTACAATTATTACCTTCATCTTATTTTTCCACCTTTCCTGAATAAGCAGCAATGCCACCGATATTATTTACTTTAGAATATCCCATTCGTTGCAACAACCCTGTTGCCTGACGACTTCGGGCTCCGGAATAACAGTATACAAACAGTGGAATTTCTGTATTTTTCGCTACTGAAACAAC
>NZ_JACOQE010000035.1 GCF_014297355.1 Blautia intestinalis
CCCCCCCCCCCCCCCCCCCCCCCCCCCCCCCCCCCCCCCCCCCCCCCCCCCCCCCCCCCCCCCCCCCCCCCCCCCCCCCCCTTTTACGCGTGATCAGTAGAAACAAGGGTGTTTTTTATCATTAAATAAGCTGAAACGAGAAAGTTCTTATCTCTTGCTCCACTTCAAGCAATAGTTGTAAGGCTTGCATAAATGTTATCTGTTCAAAGCTGTTTTCTGTAATCTTCAATCTATGTCTTACCTCTTCAATCAGCCACTTTATTTCTTCAAACTTCTGACCCAATTGTTCTCTCCATTTTCCATTTCTACTTTGCAGGGAGTGGAGGTCTCCCATCCTCATTACTGCTTCTCCAAGCGAATCTCTGTAGAGTTTCAGAGACTCGAACTGTGTTATCATTCCATTCAAGTCCTCCGATGAGGATCCCAATTGCATTTTTGACATCCTCATCAGTATGTCCTGGAAAAGAAGGTAATGGTGAGATTTCTCCCACAATTGCTCCTTCATCTGTGAAAGCTCTGAGTAGTACTAGGGTTTCCAGCCGATTAAAAATCACACTGAAATTTGCTTTCAATATGATGTTTTTGTCCATTATTGCTTGGTCCATTCTGATACAAAAGGGACCTGCTACTTTCTGCTTGGGCATGAGCATGAACCAATCTCTTGATATTTCTTCAAGAGTCATGTCAGTTAGATACCGTGAAGCTGGTACAGAAGCAATAGTCATTTTAAGTGCTTCATCTGATTCTTCCTCTAGAATCCGCTCCACTATTAGCTTCCCTGCACAAGTCGCTGTTTCGATGTCCAGACCAAGAGTGCTGCCCCTTCCTCTGAGTGACTTCTGATCTCGGCGAAGCCGGTCAAGGAATGGGGCATCACCCATTTCTTGGTCTGCAAATCGTTTGCGGACATGCCAAAGAAAGCAATCTACCTGAAAGCTTGACATAGTATTTGAATCCATTATGTTTTTGTCACCCTGCTTTTGCTGATCACGCGTACTTCTGTATTTG
>NZ_JACOQE010000036.1 GCF_014297355.1 Blautia intestinalis
CGGAACGAGCCCGGCAAGCGTAAGCGCAGACCGGTTGCCACCTGTGGCAAACTTATACGGACGACCTCTGGTTGTCCATAAGTGCGCCCTTCATGAAAAAGCAATGAAGGGAATGGAAACTCCACTCCCTCCGGCATTACACTTCCTCCGTATTTGCAACTGGCTCTTTCTGCATTGCCTTTGAGAAGAATTTCCCATTTGCTTCCTGCCTTTTTAAGAAGCCGACCAGCTTTGGAATATCCTCTTCCTCAATCGCACATCCAAGCACGGATTCCACCGCACCGCCAATCTGGCAGAGCCTGTGTGTCCGTTTTTTGGTTTCCACATCTTTCTGACGTTTCTTCAGTTCCCGTTTCTGTGCTGCGTACTGTTTCGCCTTCTCAAGGCTTTCCTGTTCTCTTTTTTCCAACTGGAGCATACGCTCCTCATAACTCTTTGTTGATCTTGCCATAAATATCATCGTCCTTTCTTTTTTCTACCAAACATAAGTTTCCTGTTGTCTGTCAGACGAAGTACATGGTATAATCTGCTTGCGTGTAGGTATATCATGGCTCCGGTCTGATAGAACCTTTGGCGGTTTCTTCGGGAACCGCCTTTTTAAGTGGAACCGTTTCTTGTGACGGCTTTCACATTTCCCTTATCCCTCAAGTCCCTGCCCTCGTTGGCTTCCATAAAAAGTTCCAGCATATCTGTTTTGATCAGGACTTTTCTCCCAACCTTCAATACCGGAAGTTTCTTCCACTCTACCAACTTTCGCAGGGTGTTCCTGCCAATTCCCGTATAATCAGCAGCTTCCTCAATAGATAAGGCGATCTTTCTTTGCGTCATATGACCACCTCCTTATTGATTGCATTATGCAATTTAATTTGTGCTGTCAGTATAGCGTGTTTATATTTCTTTGTCAAGCATTATGAAATTTTATTCTTTTTCTATTAATTGCATATTGCAATATATTTTGTTGCGTGGTATAGTAATGACATACCGAAAAAGGAGGCACATCAGCATGAAAGATAAAGAACTACGCAAGCTGATCGGCAGCAGGGCAAAACAGCG
>NZ_JACOQE010000037.1 GCF_014297355.1 Blautia intestinalis
CGGAACGAGCCCGGCAAGCGTAAGCGCAGACCGGTTGCCACCTGTGGCAAACTTATACGGACGACCTCTGGTTGTCCATAAGTGCGCCCTTCATGAAAAAGCAATGAAGGGAATGGAAAATCCACTCCCTCCGGCATTACACTTCCTCCGTATTCGCAACTGGCTCTTTCTGCATTGCCTTTGAGAAGAATTTCCCATTTGCTTCCTGCCTTTTTAAGAAGCCGATCAGCTTTGGGATATCATCTTCCTCAATCGCAGAACCCAGCACCGATTCCACCGCACCACCAATCTGGCAGAGCCTGTGTGTCCGCTTTTTGGTTTCCACATCTTTCTGACGTTTCTTCAGTTCCCGTTTCTGTACTGCATACTGTTTTGCTTTCTCAAGGCTTTCCTGTTCTTTCTTTTCCAACTGGAGCATACGCTCCTCATAACTCTTTGTTGATCTTGCCATAAATATCATCGTCCTTTCTTTTTCTTCCAAACATAAGTTTCCTGTTGTCTGTCAGACGAAGTACATGGTATAATCTGTTTGCGTGTAGGTATATCATGACTCCGGTCTGATAGAACCTTTGGCGGTTTCTTCGGGAACCGCTTTTTTAAGTTGAACCGTTTCTTGTGACTGCTTTCACATTTCCCTTATCCCTCAAGTCTCTGCCCTCGTTGACTTCCATAAAAAGTTCCAGCATATCCGTTTTGATCAGGACTTTTCTCCCGACCTTTAATACCGGAAGTTTCTTCCATTCCACCAGTTTTCTCAGGGTGTTCCTGCCGATTCCCGTATAATCAGCAGCTTCTTCAATAGATAAGGCAATCTTTCTTTGTGTCATATGACCACCTCCTTTTAAATTGCATTATGCAATTTCATTTGTGCTGTCAGTATAGCGTGTTTATATTGCTTTGTCAAGCATTATGAAATTTCATTTTTTTCTACCAATTGCATATTGCAATATATTTTGTTGCGTGGTATAGTAATGACATACCGAAAAAGGAGGCACATCAGCATGAAAGATAAAGAACTACGCAAGCTGATCGGCAGCAGGGCAAAACAGCG
>NZ_JACOQE010000038.1 GCF_014297355.1 Blautia intestinalis
TTTTTTATTTGGTGAGTTTGTTCTTTCAAATACGAAACAAAAAGAGCCGATGATTCGTGAATTGTTCCACAATTTCATCGGCTCTGCGTCTTAAGCGTCTGGCTCTTTGATGACAGTTATCTTCAAGTTGTCAACTTTAATCAAGCTTTCTTGTCTGCATTTTGGACAATAAAGGGGATAATTCTCCAAAACAGTGTCCTTCCTAATTTTATTACGGGTTTTGCTCCCACAAACAGGACACAATATCCATTCGCATTTCATCATAATTAGTCTCTAATCCTTTCAAATCTCATTTTATATGACTTTTGCAAGCTGTTAAGCTAACTTGTGGAACATATGCCGAACCTTATCTATACGGCTATTCGGGCGGCGGGGTTGGCAAATAAATTTACCAATAGCTGGCTGGTATCCTTTTAACTCTGTCAAGCAGACTCCCTGCCCATTTGTGAAATAAGTTAAATCGTTCCTGTATTCTTGAATACATCTGGCAGGGATTTCTCCTTTCAGAATGACCTCGTCATTCTTTACCTGAGTACTTACAATATCTGCACAATACCTTGGGGCATCATGATACGCCCGTGAGAGATATTCCTGCGGTGCATAAATTTCAAAGTGGAGATATGGCTCTAATAGTTCTGTCCCTGCTTTTTTTAAAGCCTGCTCCAATACGATAGGGGAAAGCAGCCGAAAGTCTGCGGGGGTACTTACAGGACTATAATACAATCCATATTCAAAACAGATTTTACAGTCTGTCACTTTCCATCCATACAGCCCCTGCTCGCAGCCATAAAGAACCCCCTCCATAACCGCATTTTGGAACGATTGGTTTAAATATCCAAGTGAAACTCTGCTTTCATACTGCACTCCGCTTCCAATAGGGAGCGGCTCTATGGACAACCCGACAGAAGCCCAGAAAGGATTTGGCGGGACTTCTATGTGGATGGTATATTCTGCTTTTCTAAGCGGTCTTTCCATATATATAACAGTAGGCTCTTTTATTTCTGCCTCCACATG
>NZ_JACOQE010000039.1 GCF_014297355.1 Blautia intestinalis
TTTGATTCTCGTTGCTTTTGATAAAATTAATTATCGATGTCTTCCTATCTTACGTTTGTATATCAAGGATATTTGATTAGTTAATCAAATTTACATGTATGCAGTTTTCAAGGTACGATATCAGGCTTACTCACTTAACCTCACGGCTAAATCTTATAAGCCAATGGGCTTAAGTGGACTCGAACCACCGACCTCACGCTTATCAGGCGTGCGCTCTAACCAGCTGAGCTATAAGCCCATTTCGAAAGCATTATAAAGTTGCTTCCGGTGTGGAGATGAAGAGATTCGAACTCTCGACCCCCTGCTTGCAAGGCAGGTGCTCTCCCAACTGAGCTACATCCCCATTTGATCTGGCATCCACCTGCTCTCCCACACCGTCTCCAATGCAGTACCATCGGCCGCTTGCGTCTTAACCGTCGTGTTCGGGATGGGAACGGGTGTTTCCCACAAGCGCATCGATACCAGAAATGTTGTTATTCAATTTGCCTTGATAACTCAACAGTAAAACACATTCAATACTCTACTTTTTCTTCCGTTTTAGTTGGATTGATTCAGCCGTTTTCACAACCTACTTGATCCATTTCCTTAGAAAGGAGGTGATCCAGCCGCACCTTCCGATACGGCTACCTTGTTACGACTTCACCCCAGTCATCGGTCCCGCCTTCGGCAGCTCCTCCCTTGCGGTTAGGTCACTGACTTCGGGCG
>NZ_JACOQE010000040.1 GCF_014297355.1 Blautia intestinalis
AACCCGACAGAAGCCCAGAAAGGATTTGGCGGGACTTCTATGTGGATGGTATATTCTGCTTTTCTAAGCGGTCTTTCCATATATATAACAGTAGGCTCTTTTATTTCTGCCTCCACATGATATTTTTCCTCAAGGATGGCACAAATGACTTCCATCTGCACATTCCCCAAAAAAGATAACATAATCTCATGGGTAACAGTATCAATGTCAAAATGCAAAAGAGGGTCTGTATCAGCAATCTCTGCGAGGGCATTTAACAGGGCTTCCCTTTGCTCCGGCTTTTGCGGCTCTACCGTTGTCCGAAGTAATGGCATGGGATTATCAATCCGTGTTTTGTGAGGCAGGAGTTTTTCATTTCCCAGGATATCGTTCAGTTTCAAAGTATCATCAGCTAAAATAACAATTTCTCCCGGACAGGCATGGTCAGCCGGGACGATTTCACCGTTTGTCGGAACACACATCTCTGTGATTTTTATTTTCTCTTTTTCAGATATTCTAATAACATCCCTCAAATGCAATGTTCCGCTATATATACGCACATAAACAAAACGCCGCCTTTTCTCTGAATATTCAATCTTAAAAACCTGCCCGCATAGTTCAGATTGACCTTCAGGC
>NZ_JACOQE010000041.1 GCF_014297355.1 Blautia intestinalis
AACCCGACAGAAGCCCAGAAAGGATTTGGCGGGACTTCTATGTGGATGGTATATTCTGCTTTTCTAAGCGGTCTTTCCATATATATAACAGTAGGCTCTTTTATTTCTGCCTCCACATGGTATTTTTCCTCAAGGATGGCACAAATGACTTCCATCTGCACATTCCCCAAAAAAGAAAGTATAATCTCATGCGTTGTAGTATCCACATAATATTTTAAAAGAGGGTCGCCATCTGAAATTTCTGTAAGTGCCCCAAGCAATATTTCCCGCTGTTCAGATTTCTTTACTGCAATCGTTGTTTGGAGCATAGGGAGAGGATTTTCAATAAATTTTCTCTGCGGCAACAGCATTTCGTTCCCCAAAATACTGTTTAGCTGCAAAACATCATTTGGTAAAATTACAATATCACCAGAGCAGGCTGTATCGGATGAATATAATTCACCGTTTGTCGGAACACACATCTCTGTGATTTTTATTTTCTCTTTTTCAGATATTTTAATAACATCCCTCAAATGCAATGTTCCGCTATATATACGCACATAAACAAAACGCCGCCTTTTCTCTGAATATTCAATCTTAAAAACCTGCCCGCATAGTTCAGATTGACCTTCAGGC
>NZ_JACOQE010000042.1 GCF_014297355.1 Blautia intestinalis
GTTTTCTGTTGCTCGATCTGTGAGAGCAGTTCTTCTGTATCTGGCAAAAGATTTAGCAGCCTGGATAATTCGCTGTTTAAGCTTTTTAAACTCTGGTTCTGCTCCTGAAAAGACAGGAGCTGCCTGTCCCGTTCCTGCAATTCCTGTACCATCTCTGCCATAAGATTCTGCTGTTCCTCGATCTGGTTTATCATTGTCTCCATCATGGGAATGACTTCCCGGCTTTCTTCTAATGTCACGCAATCGCTCCTTCCATTGTGTTAATGCACTGGATACTTTTCCAAAAGAAATCTGTATTTTATCCAGCAGTGCATTTTGTCTTTTTATGATCTGGTTTTCCTCTACTTTCCATGAAGTAGAGGATGTCTGTCCGTTTTGAAATTTCTCGTCAATTTTTCTGGCATCTGCGCCCTCATGGATCGTCGGTATCTCTAATTTTCCCTGCCTTGCATAAGAACGGTGGTCAATGTGATTTTCCGTTTTCAAATGTGCATTACAGACGTTTGCCCATTCGCTCCGCCATAGCTCACAATTTTTCGGATTGTTCCACCCGGTAGC
>NZ_JACOQE010000043.1 GCF_014297355.1 Blautia intestinalis
GTTTTCTGTTGCTCGATCTGTGAGAGCAGTTCTTCTGTATCTGGCAAAAGATTTAGCAGCCTGGATAATTCGCTGTTTAAGCTTTTTAAACTCTGGTTCTGCTCCTGAAAAGACAGGAGTTGCCTGTCCCGTTCCTGCAATTCCTGTACCATCGCTGCCATAAGATTCTGCTGTTCCTCGATCTGGTTTATCATTGTCTCCATCATGGGAATGACTTCCCGGCTTTCTTCTAATGTCATCCAATCGCTCCTTCCATTGTGTCAATGCACCGGATACCTTTCCGAAAGAAATCTGTATTTTATCCAGCAGTGCATTTTGTCTTTTTATGATCTGATTTTCTACCACTTTCCATGACGCTGATTGTGTCTGCCCATTTTGAAATTTCTCATCAATTTTTCTGGCATCCGCGCCCTCATGGATCGTCGGTATCTCTAATTTCCCCTGCCTTGCATAAGAACGGTGGTCAATGTGATTTTCCGTTTTCAAATGTGCATTACAGACGTTTGCCCATTCGCTCCGCCATAGCTCACAATTTTTCGGATTGTTCCACCCGGTAGC
>NZ_JACOQE010000044.1 GCF_014297355.1 Blautia intestinalis
TTTGATTCTCGTTGCTTTTGATAAAATTAATTATCGATGTCTTCCTATCTTACGTTTGTATATCAAGGATATTTGATTAGTTAATCAAATTTACATGTATGCAGTTTTCAAGGTACGATGCTGACTGAATTTTTATCAGTCATATAAGAGGAAAAATCTTTTTCTTCTTATATCACTGGTAAAACCAGCTTCTATATTCATCAGACACCTGTCTGTTGTTTTTTTCTTGATCCGGCAGCCACCTGCTCTCCCACACCGTCTCCAGTGCAGTACCATCGGCCGCTTAGGTCTTAACCGTCGTGTTCGGGATGGGAACGGGTGTTTCCCCTAAGCGCATCGCTACCGGAAAAGTTTAAGTTATCTTTGATAACTAGACAGTAAAACACATTCAATACTCTACTTTTTCCCTAGAAAGGAGGTGATCCAGCCGCACCTTCCGATACGGCTACCTTGTTACGACTTCACCCCAGTCATCGGTCCCGCCTTCGGCAGCTCCTCCCTTGCGGTTAGGTCACTGACTTCGGGCG